>NZ_CM180082.1:0-2640973 GCF_058996045.1 Dermatophilus sp. B7861-1
GTGTCGGAAAAACAAAGCGACACCAGCCGGATCTGGACGGCGACGCTGCACTCTCTGCAGGAAGCAGGCATCCCTGCTCCGCAACGAGCTTTCGTCGCACAATGTGCGTTGGTTGGAATTCTCGACTCAACCGCAATCATTGCTGTACCTGATGAATTCACTAAAGACATTGTGGAGACACGCGTTCGCGAGTCTCTTACGGAATCCCTAGCGCGGGAAACTGGCCGTGATATTCGCCTCGCAGTAACAGTAGATTCCTCTATTCGTGGAGCTATCGAGGAATCGAGTCAGCCAACTCTTGATATGTACAGCGAAAACGACAGTTGGAAAATTGAAGATATCCATTCCTCAAGCAAGACCAGCAGAGACAATTCGCTTCCCGCAACTTCTGCTGCCGCTCAAGAACGCTTTGGGGGGGTGGCAGATACTGTTTCCACGGAAACTGCTCATCACGATTCTGGACCAGACAGGCCACGTAAACCAGCAGGAAGTAACACCAAGAATCAAACAACAAATGATTCAGGTGGCGACCATCTCAATCCTAAATACACCTTCGACACATTCGTGATTGGCTCTAGTAACCGTTTTGCTCATGCGGCCGCAGTGGCTGTCGCTGAGGCCCCAGCTCGAGCTTATAACCCGCTTTTTATCTATGGCGATTCAGGCCTAGGCAAGACACACCTGCTGCATGCGATAGGCCACTACGCACAGAATCTCTACCCAAAAGTTCGAGTTAAATATGTGAACTCTGAAGAATTCACAAATGATTTTATCAACTCAATCCGCGATGATCGCGCTAGCAGCTTTCAGCGCCGTTATCGCGAAACTGATATTCTACTTATTGACGATATTCAGTTCCTGTCAGGAAAAATGCAAACTCAGGAAGAGTTTTTCCACACTTTTAACACTTTACACAATGCCAATAAGCAAGTAGTCATCACTTCCGATGTTCCACCAAAGCAGCTCTCTGGATTCGAAGAGCGCATGCGGTCTCGGTTCGAAATGGGCTTACTTACTGATGTCCAACCGCCAGATTTAGAAACGCGAATCGCGATTCTTTCAAAAAAAGCACGTCAGGAACAATTAAAAGTTCCTGACGAAGTTCTTGAATTCATTGCGAGTCGGATATCTAGCAACATTCGTGAGCTAGAAGGAGCGCTCATACGCGTAACTGCTTTCGCCAGCTTAAATAGACAAGAAGTGGATCTCGGGCTAGCAGAAATTGTTTTGCGTGATCTCATGCCTGATCAACAAATCAGTCAGATCACAGCTGCGACAATCATGGCGCAAACAGCTGGGTACTTTGACCTCACTATTGATGATCTGTGCAGTGCCTCTAGGTCACGCACTCTCGTCAATGCTCGTCAAATTGCTATGTACCTTTGCCGTGAACTGACTGAGCTCTCTCTACCCAAAATTGGCCAGCAGTTCGGTGGGCGTGACCACACAACTGTCATGCATGCAGACAAGAAGATCCGGCAGCTCATGGCAGAGCGGCGCTCTGTTTATAACCAGGTAACAGAGCTAACCACGCGTATCCGATCTCAACAGTCCACTTAGACGACCTAGTTTCACCTGCGAGGGGGTTGGGAGATGACGTCATCTCCCAACCCCCTCGCAGTGCCTCACTGGCACGTAGGCAGCGACACGCGCGAAAAACAGACACCACCACACTGACTCTTCAAATATTTTTCATCCTTTTTGGGTCGGATTTTAGGGGTTGAAGAGTTGCTACTCTCCACTGCAAGGGGACTCTCCTGACTTATCCACATACTTGTTCATAAGTCAGGAGAGTAATCGTTTTCGTAATCCACTGCGGATCTAATTAGCCCTTGACCTGCCTTGTTGGATCCACAACTGGGGACAAGATTGGGGATATCTTGTGAAGATTTTCTACTCTTCCCTGTGGATAAATCAGTGGGTAACCCTGGGGAGAAGTGCGTATTGCATGAGGAAAGATAGATACAAGACTGTGGATGCAGTGTGGATGCAGTGAGAGTTTCCACAGGGTCGTATAGGTCATCCACTAAAAATCCACAGACAAGATCCCCACCCCTTAAGGGCTCTTGACCTGGTTATATCGAGGAAATCCACAAAATCCACAGGGCCTATTAAGACGATGAACCTATACCTCTAGTTATGCGCGACTGCGTACGGAAGCACCTCGAGGCAGGTGGCCCGACTAGGTCAAGTTCCAAAATTTGGGCCACTTTGGGAGAAGAGCAGGCTCCAAAGTGGTTAGCATCGATGTGTCAAACCGTTTCGAGTCGAAAGCCTGAAACCGAAACGACCATGGCCACCGAAGTGGATTCATTGATGTGGCCCCACGCGCTGTGTTGAGTTTGAGGAGCGGTGACTGTGAGATTCCGTGTAGAGCGCGACGTGCTGACTGAAGCAGTCACTTGGGTAGCTCGTGGCCTGCCTAACCGTCCACCTACGCCGGTTCTAGCCGGAATTCTTCTCGAAGCTGATGCTGACGGGTCATTGACTTTATCTGCGTTCGATTACGAAGTATCTGCACGTATAACTGTTGAGGCAGATGTGCATGAACCAGGCCGAGCATTAGTTTTAGGGCGAATGCTTTCAGATATTTCAAAAACACTTCCAGGAAAACCCGTCGATGTGACTACTGACGGAAATAAAGTTTCTGTCGCTTGTGGATCTAGTCGTTTTTCCTTGCTAAAAATGCCCGTGGAAGAATATCCCACACTCCCGGTATCTCCTGAGCCGAGCGGTCACATTCCTGGTGATGTCTTCACTCATGCAGTAGCCCAGGTCAGTGTTGCTGCTGATCGTTCAGATACGCTTCCCATTCTTACGGGTGTTCGCATGGAGGTCGACGGTGAGCGCATGACATTGTTGGCTACAGATCGTTATCGCTTGGCCATGCGTGAGCTGACTTGGCGTCCTGATGATGAGGACATTAACGCCGTTGTTCTTGTTCCTGCTCGGACGCTCTCCGACACAGCAAAATCTCTAGGGGCATCTGGCTCGGTTTCGGTTGCCCTTGGGGAAGCAGCTGGAGGTGACGGCCTTATTGGCTTTGATGCAGGGCAACGTCGCACAACTAGTCGCCTTCTCGATGGCGACTATCCCAAAGTTTCAGCGATTTTCCCTAATAGCGTCGATACCGAAGCAATTGTGGATACTCAAGTGCTTATCGAAGCTGTCAAGCGAGTCTCCATTGTTGCAGAACGAAACACACCCGTTCGTCTTCGATTCGTTGATGGACAAGTGAGCATCGATGCGGGGACAGGAGAGGATGCACAGGCTAGCGAAGCGGTTGAGTGTCAGTTAGTTGGGCCTGACATCGAAATTGCCTTCAACCCGACTTACCTGATCGATGGGCTTAACGCTGTTTCATCTCCCTTTACCAGACTTGCTTTCACTCAGCCTGGTAAGCCAGCAGTTCTCAGCGGTCAAAGAGAAGCAGATGGTGACTGTGACTCTTCGTACCGATATGTACTCATGCCAGTGCGTTTTACTAACTGATCTTTATTAAATGGTGGGGAGGGGGATCCTCTCCACCATTTAATTTATTTTGTAACAATATTCCGATAGTAAAACTCATAAGAAAGTGGATTATGCACGTCACACATCTATGGGTTGCAGACTTTCGTAACTACATCTCCACAGATGTTTCCCTCAAGCCAGGAGTCACGTTTCTCGTTGGCCCCAATGGTCAAGGTAAGACAAATCTAGTCGAAGCTATCGGATACCTCGCAACTCTTCGATCACATAGAGTCGCCAGTGACGGTCCACTTGTTCGATTCGGCGCAGATCATAGCGTCATCAGGGCAGCTGTTAGTAAAAGAGGGCGCAGTACCACTGTTGAGGTTGACATTATTCCTGGTCGCGCAAATAAAGCTGGGATTAATAGAACTCAAGTGTCGCGTCCTAGAGACATTCTGGGGAACGTAAGGACCGTTTTGTTTGCCCCAGAGGATCTATCGATTATTAAAGGTGATCCATCTGGAAGACGTGATTTTCTAGATACGCTTCTTGTTGCGCGGCAGCCCAAATGGGCGTCAGTTCAAGGAGACTACGCTCGAGCTTTGAAGCAGCGTAATGCTTTATTGAAGAAAGCTGTGTCCCTTGGTGGAGGTGGAAGAAAAACTAGCTATCCAAAAGATCCTTATTTTGAGTCGACTTTATCTATATGGGATGACCAGCTTGCGGGGTTAGGTGGGCGACTTATGTATGCGCGTCTCAGGCTTCTTCACGATCTCTCTCCCCGTTTGAAGGACGCTTATTCTTCAATTTCTGAAGACGAAACAGAAAACTTTTTCGCGCGTGCTACGTATAGAACAAGTCTTACCTCAGAACACTCTCTTAAAGTTTCTTCCCTCATTAATTCTAACGAGACTCCTGATGTGGAAGATTTACAACAGGCCCTCTTTGAATCCTTGCAAGGATCTCATCAAGCTGAGTTCGCACGGGGAGTAACCCTGTTTGGGCCGCATCGAGATGAAGTAGAGCTTTCTCTTGGGGAGATGCCTGCAAAGGGATATGCCTCGCACGGAGAAACTTGGTCTTTTGCCCTCGCGTTGAAGCTTGCTTCCTATCATCTTCTTCGCCATGACCTCGGAGAAGATCCTGTTCTGATTCTTGATGATGTTTTTGCTGAGCTTGACGCTCGTCGTCGTGCACGTTTAGCGGAGCTGATCGAAGATGCTGAACAAGTTTTAATTACCGCTGCAGTAGAGGAGGATCTTCCTCCTCTACTGCAGGGAAAAACGCTTAATATCTTCGCCGGAAATGTGCGAGATGAATGAGAAAAAATATTTTCGTCAAGTTTCATCTTTCCGAGGTGTAGGCGTATATCAACATGCGCCTACACCTCCCATACCCGATTTATGTGAAGACTCCGCGCTGCGCGATGATGCCGCGCGTGCAGCTCTGGCACGCGCACGAAATACAGCCCGTGAAGCAGGACTTCGGCCTGGCATGCTTCCACGGAAACGTCGAAGAAGAAACAGCGAGCCATTAACCAGCTCCGCTGGCCCCGATCGACGAGACCCACAGCTTCTCGGTGATGAACTCGGCCGATTAATAGAAACACGCGGATGGCGCAAAGATGTCTCCGCAGCGTCGGTTATGGGGAGCTGGCCAGCAGTAGCTGGACTCGATATTGCTCGACATTCAGTACCGGTGAGTTTTGAAGAAGGAATTTTGGTAGTACGCGCTGAATCAACAGCGTGGGCTACGCAGCTGACCTACATGATTCCGCAACTGCAGGCCCGCATTGATGACGCGATAGGTAACGGAGTAGTCACCAATATTCGGGTAACAGGGCCCAGTGCGCCGTCCTGGAAACGAGGACCAAGGCGTAGTCGGGGGCCAGGGCCTCGAGATACTTACGGCTAGTCGAAAAGGCACGTCACCCCATAAAGTTCCCACAAAGAACTCACTAAAGCGACCTGAGCCGATCTCTGGTCCGCAAAGATCTTCTGCATACCCACCCACATGTCTCGGGTTTCAATGCGACTCAAGGGCTTGAGGGGAGCCCCATTGCGATATTCGCTGTGGAGTGAAGGTAGACTGAATGCTCGACCGTGTATGAGAGGGCAGCATTCATGCGTGCTTCTCTGTGGTCAGCTGTTCTGATCCCGCGCCCCAGCGGCCTGCGTACCGAGGAGTCCTGTGACCGACTCGAGCTCTGAACCCGTGACCGGTGCAGAGGCGTTGCCTGCATCTGAAAACACATCCATTGCCTACGATGCCAGCGCCATCACCGTCCTGGAAGGCCTGGAAGCGGTTCGTAAACGCCCCGGCATGTACATCGGATCTACAGGCGAGCGAGGATTACATCACCTCATCTGGGAGATCGTCGATAACTGTGTAGACGAAGCTCTCGCTGGGTATGCCACTCGCGTAGATGTGACACTGTTGAACGACGGAGGCGTACGAGTCCAAGATGATGGGCGAGGCATCCCCACTGATATCCACCCTGTGGAGAAAGTCTCTGCTGTCGAACTTGTGCTTACCCAGCTGCACGCAGGCGGAAAATTCGGTGGAGGAGGTTACAAAGTCTCTGGCGGTCTTCACGGTGTGGGGTCCTCTGTCGTCAACGCCCTGTCCACTCGACTAGAAGCCGAAGTTCGACAGAAAGGCCATGTGTACCGCATGGCCTTCGAACATGGAGTCCCCACCGGGCCGCTGCAGGAAATGGAAGAGATACCGGCAGAAGAAACCGGAACGACGATCACTTTCTGGGCTGACCCGGCGATCTTCGAAACCACAACCTACGATCTCGAAACCGTCCGTGCTCGGTTTCAGCAGATGGCATTCCTTAACAAAGGGCTGACGATCTCTGTTACGGATGAACGCCGTCCAGAGCACGACGAATCAGTAGTCGACGATGCTGTAGACGAAGCTGATCTCTCCGTTCCCAAGGACGCTGAGGGCAGTGACGAACTCACAGAAAGCGTGTGGAAACCAGTCGTCATCACCTATCGCTACGACGGTGGACTCGTTGACTACGTCCAGCACTTGAACTCCAGTAAGCGCAGCGAGACAGTGCATGAACAAATCATCGATTTCAACCGTGAAGATTCAGAGCGATCCATGTCTGTGGAAATCGCTTTGCAGTGGACAACGGCTTACTCCGAGTCGGTGCACACTTACGCAAATGCGATCAACACCCATGAAGGCGGAACACACGAGGAAGGATTCCGATCTGCGCTGACCAATCTGGTCAACAGGTTCGCGCGGGCTCAGAACCTCCTGAAAGACAAAGACGACAACCTCACCGGTGAGGATGTACGTGAAGGCCTTACCGCAGTCGTCTCTGTGAAACTCGGCGAACCCCAGTTTGAAGGACAAACAAAAACCAAATTGGGTAACTCTGAAGTACGTGGTTTCGTGCAAGGGACCATGACAGAAGGCCTAGGCGACTGGTTTGAACGTCATCCAAACGAAGGTCGAGAGATTGTCAAGAAAGCAATTAATGCTGCACATGCTCGGCTAGCTGCGCGTAAAGCGCGTGAAGCAACACGGCGCAAAGGCCTGATGGAGTCCGGGGGACTGCCAGGAAAACTGCGTGACTGTCAATCAAAAGACCCATCCGTCAGTGAGATCTACATTGTCGAGGGAGATTCCGCCGGTGGATCTGCCAAAGATGGCCGCGATCCTTTTAATCAAGCGATTCTTCCTATTCGTGGAAAAATCCTCAATGTCGAAAAAGCTCGCATCGACCGAATTATGAGCAACATGGAGGTGCAAGCATTGATCTCCGCGTTTGGTACTGGTATTGGTGAAGACTTTGATCTGAAGAAAGCGCGTTATCACAAAATTGTGCTCATGGCCGATGCCGACGTGGATGGTATGCACATCCGTACGTTGCTATTGACACTGTTGTTCCGGTTTATGCGACCGCTCATTGAGGCCGGATACGTATACCTAGCCCAGCCTCCGTTGTATCGACTCAAATGGATCAACCATCCACACGAGTACGTGTTCTCCGATGAGGAACGAGACCGCCAGCTCCAAGCCGGTAAGAGCGCCGGCTGGAGGCTGCCCAAAGATGGCATCCAGCGGTACAAGGGTCTGGGAGAAATGAACTCCAGTGAGTTGTGGGACACCACGATGGACCCAGAGCACCGTGAGCTTCTCCAGGTCAATCTCGACGATGCGGCTGCAGCTGACGAAATCTTCTCCGTGCTTATGGGAGAAGACGTTGAGTCAAGACGTGACTTCATCCAGAGGAACGCGCGGGACGTTCGGTTCCTTGACGCGTAGCGATTACCGCAGGGGCAGAGGCAGAGATCGGCTCTCAACGTTGGTTTTCCGCTTCCACCCACAAATGTCAGTTGGTCTTTCCCGTTGGTGATCGTGTCGATCTCCGCCCGAACATGATTGTGAAGGATTTGTTGTGAGCGACGAACAGCCTCCTGGTGTCGATGTTGAGGCAGCTGGATCCGGCTACGACCGGGTCGCGCCAGTAGACCTGAACACCGAGATGCAGCGTAGCTACATCGAGTACGCGATGAGCGTGATCGTCAGCCGCGCATTGCCAGATGTACGAGATGGCTTCAAGCCGGTACATCGGCGGATTATTTACGCGATGTTTGATGGTGGGTACCGGCCTGACCGCGGTTACAACAAGTGTCAGCGCGTTGTCGGTGAAGTGATGGGGCAATATCACCCACACGGTGATTCGGCTATCTACGATGCATTGGCACGTTTGGCCCAGTCATGGGTGATGCGATATCCGCTCATTGACGGTCAAGGAAACTTCGGTAACGCAGGCAACGACGGCCCTGCTGCCGCGCGATACACCGAATGCCGGATGGCTCCCTTAGCAATGGAGCTAGTTCGTGACATCCATGAAGATACAGTCGACTTCTCGCCGAACTATGACGGCAAGAATCAAGAGCCAGACATCCTGCCAGCACGAATTCCGAACCTACTGGTCAATGGGTCTAATGGAATTGCTGTGGGGATGGCTACCTTAATCCCTCCACATAACTTGCGTGAGGTCGCCGAGGCAGCCCAATGGGTGCTGGCGCATCCTGACGCAACAAAAGAAGAACGTTTAGAAGCATGTATTTCCATTATTAAGGGACCAGATTTCCCCACGGCTGGTTTGATCATGGGGCGTCAAGGAATTGAAGACGCTTACTGCACAGGCCGAGGGTCAATCATCATGCGGGCGCGTGTGCTGGTTGAAGAGATCCAAGGGCGTACATGCTTGGTGGTGACCGAGTTGCCATACATGGTTAACCCGGACACGTTGGCTACAAAAATCGCGGAGCTAGCTAAAGAAGGGCGTGTGTCGGGGATTGCCGATATTCGCGATGAGTCTTCTGGGCGTACCGGGCAACGTCTGGTGATTGTGCTGAAGCGAGATGCAGTTGCCAAAGTTGTACTGAACAACTTGTACAAGCACACGCAACTACAGACGAACTTCGGCGCAAACATGCTTGCACTTGTCGACGGTGTTCCGCGTACGCTGCCGATTTCAGCATTCGTTCGGCACTGGGTCGACCATCAGGTAGACGTCATCTTGCGCCGTACTAAGTACCGTCTGCGCAAGGCCGAGGAACGTATGCACATTCTGCGTGCGCTGCTCAAAGCGTTGGACATGCTCGATGAGGTGATCGCTCTTATCCGACGTTCGCCCACGCCTGATGAAGCCCGAACTGGATTGATGGGGCTACTGAGCATTGATGAATTGCAAGCAAACGCGATTCTTGACATGCAGCTGCGTCGTTTGGCCGCCCTGGAACGGCAGAAAATCCTTGAAGAGCACGATGAACTCGCCGCCCTTATCAAGGATTACCAAGACATCATCGCCAAGCCTGAGCGGCAGCGGCAGATCGTCTCCGAGGAGCTGACCGAGACAGTCGAGAAATGGGGCGATGAACGTCGTTCGCAGATCATGCCCTACGACGGTGAAGTCTCGATGGAAGACCTCATTCCTGAAGAAAACGTCGTTGTCAACATCACCCGCGGCGGGTATGCCAAGCGCACACGAGTCGATGAGTACCGATCACAAAAACGTGGTGGTAAAGGGGTTCGCGGAGCAACCTTGCGAGGCGATGACATCGTTGAGCACTTCTTTGTGACGACAACGCATCATTGGATCTTGTTCTTCACTAACCTCGGTCGGGTATACCGGATCAAGGCGTATGAATTGCCTGAGGGTGCGCGGGATTCGAAGGGTCAGCACGTTGCGAATCTGCTCGAGTTCCAGCCCGATGAACGTATTGCTGCTGTGCTGGCGATCCCGAACTATGAGGTAGCTCCGTATTTGGTTGTGGCTACACGTAAGGGGTTGATTAAGAAAACCTACTTGCGCGAGTACGACTCGCCCCGTTCGGGTGGCCTGATCGCCGTGAACCTACGCGATGGTGATGAGCTCATCGGAGTAACCGCTTTGCATGATGAAGATGACCTGCTACTCGTTTCTCGCAAAGGCCAGTCTTTACGGGTTAAGGGGGACAACAGCACTCTTCGTCCGATGGGGCGTGCCACCAGCGGTGTTACGGGTATGAAATTCCGTGCCGGAGACGAACTCCTAGCTATGTGCTTAGTTCCTGATGCCATGGATCCGGACGTATTTGTTGTGTTTGAGAACGGTATTGCCAAGCGCACGCCTGCCTCCGACTATCCGGTGAAAGGTCGCGCGGGCTTAGGCGTCAAAGTTGCTTCGATGAGTGAACGGGCTGGCGACCTCGTTGGTGCGTTGACCGTTGGTGAAAATGAAGAAGTCATGGTCGTTATGGAAAAGGGCAAGGTCGTTCGCTCGCGTGTCGACGAGGTTCGACGCACTGGACGTAACACCATGGGTGTGCAGTTCGCGAAGCCGGATAGAAACGACGCCATCGTTGCGGTGGCGCGTAACCCCGAGCCCGCTGCCGAAGCCGATGTCGAAGCCATCGAGGACGGCGATACCACGGACAGCGCCGAAGCATTAGCGGCGATGCACGACCCGGCCCAGCCGAGGACCGACATCGGTACCGAAGGAGGAGAGGACTCCGAATCCGCTCATGCCCAGGAGGCTGCTGCCACGATGCAGGACGATGACGGAGGTCAGGCATGAGCAATCCCAAGGGGCAAGCCAATGGGCCAGCCGCTGCACCGCGCACAATGACAGTAGGCGGTGTTCGAGTTGGTGCGCGCCCGGCAGGGCGTATAGGTCCTACGGCTGCGCCTGGGGATGCAGATCCACGGCGCGTTAAGCTCACGCTGGCGCGCGTGGATCCGATCTCTGTTATGCGGATCTCATTCTTGCTATCAGTGGCATTTGGGATTGCCATGGTCATCGTTGTGATTGCGCTGTGGTTAATGCTCAACAGCATGGGTGTGTTTGCAGAGATTAATGCTGCGGTAGAGAGCCTGCACTTGCAGCAAGGGGGAGAAGCAGACGCGCGGTTTAACCTCGTTGAATTTCTCAGCCTCGGTCGTGTGCTCTCCTTGACGATCGTGTTTGGCGTGGTTGACGTGATTTTGCTGACAGCAATCGCGACCGTGGTGGCTTTCATCTACAACATGTGCGCTGCTCTGGTTGGTGGCGCGCAGGTGACTCTCGTCGATGACTGATGCGGCTCTGAACTGGTTCTTTAGAGTCGATGGGAGGGGCGTACCTGTGTGGTTCGCAGCCGATTTGGGAACCGAGACAACATTCGGGTAATGTAAAACCTTGTTGAGGGCCTATAGCTCAGACGGTTAGAGCGCTTCCCTGATAAGGAAGAGGCCACAGGTTCAAGTCCTGTTAGGCCCACGATACACAGCGGGGCAATTCCCACATAATGGAGTTGCCCTGCTTGTGTATCCGAGTGACTCAATCCGACTACCTCAAAGTAGTCCAGGATAAGCAAGAGGTGCACATGCATCGATACCTCGCACTAGTCGCAGCAGCTGTCGGCGGTCTAGTAACGTGGAAGCATGCGCGCACTCGAAGCGCAGAAAACGCTATGTGGGAACAAGTTGCCCACACAGTAAAAAAACACTCGTAAGATTAGTACGGAGCTGAAAAGCTCGACCAAGCGAAATTCGCTTCGGGGCCTTGGCGCAATTGGTAGCGCACCTGCTTTGCAAGCAGGGGGTTAGGGGTTCGAGTCCCCTAGGCTCCACCGCCGCCCACCAGTAGCTGACAGATCAGCAGCTGGTGGGTGCTGCTTTTTCTCCGACCTTGTGAAGACGGCCAAAGTCACCAAATATCTTGAGCGCCTGGGAACGCCACCACAATTCTCCATGCACAAAGCCTCTTCACGTCCACGATGACACCATGTGCACATGGCCTCCGAAAAACCCACGCACATCGAAGAAATGGCTCGCTGGAGCATCACAGAAACCATTGCAGCCATCCGCGAGGGCCGCGCCACCGCCCGCCTCGTCACCGAAACAGCCATAGCCCGCATCGAACGCGCTAACCCTCACATCAACGCCGTCCACACCCTCCTACGAGAGCAAGCGCTAGCTGATGCTGAGACCATCGACCCAAGCCTCCCCCTAGCAGGAGTGCCCACCCTCATCAAAGCCGAACACGACATCAAAGGCATCCCCACCACTCTCGGCGGATACGGCAACAGCACACCTGCACAACATGACTCCGCCGTCGTATCACGACTCAGAGCAGCAGGCGCCATCATCCTCGGCACCACACACATGCCCGAATTCGGCCAATTCCCATGGACCGAAGGAGCTTCATTCGGCCACACTCGCAACCCCTGGAATCCCCACCACAGCACCGGCGGCTCCAGCGGAGGATCCGCAGCCGCAGTCGCAGCCGGATGCGTTCCCTTCGCCATCGGCAGCGACGGCGGCGGATCCATCCGCATTCCGGCCTCCTGCTGCGGACTCATCGGCCTCAAACCCGTACGAGGGCGAGTCAGCACCTCCCCGTGGCCAGACCTATGGGGACGACTAGGAACCATCGGACCACTAACCCGCACCACTGCCGACACAGCACTCGTCTACGACATCATTGCCGGCCCCAGCGACCACGACGCCTTCCCGCTACCCCGCCCTTACAACACCTTCACCGACGCCGCCAACCAAGCCCCCCAGCGCCTACGCATCGCCTGGCTCACCACCCCAGCCAATCCACTCATCCACGTCGAGCGCCACATCGCAAAAACCGTTCACGACGTAGCCCGCACACTCGCCAAAGCAGGCCACACCATCACCCACCTCACTCAGCGATGGCCCAATGACCAACCCAACTACCTCATCGAATTCGCCCACGCCCTCGCCCAAGAACGCAAACGCGTCGAACACCCCAACCGCCTCGAAACCCGTACCCGCCACACCGCTAATGCCGGGCGGCTCATCCCCCCGGCCCTGCTCAAACACGCCCACACCACTGCCACCAAACTCGCCACCGACATCGAAACACGCTTCGCTGAATACGACATCGTCATTACACCCACCATCGCCACAGCACCCCCCAAACTCGGACAACTTGACACCACAGGCAGCTTTCACGCACTCATCCGCTCACTACCCATGGTCGCCTTCACCACCCTCGCCAACACCACCGGCCACGCCTCCCTATCCTTCCCAGCCGGCTACACCCCCGACGGACTACCCATCGGCATTCAGCTCTACGCCCCTGGCGGCGACGAACAACGCCTGCTAACCCTCGCTGCCCAACTCGAACGCCTCCTACCCAACCGCCCCACCATCGCACCCACCCTCCCCTGAACAGCCACCACACCTGCCAAGAAGAAACCAACCCTTAAGAACACCCCCTAAACACCTCCCACAACCATCCACCAGTGAGAAGCTGACCCACATGCGCCGATTCGTCCAGAGCAAAAAACTCCAATCAGTCCGCTACGACGTCCGCGGCCCCATCCTCGTCGAAGCCGAACGACTCGAAGCCGAAGGACACAAAATCCTCAAGCTCAACATCGGCAATACCGCCCCCTTCGGATTTGAAGCCCCACCCGCCCTCACCAACGCCATGATCCGCCACCTGGGCGAGGCCCAAGGCTACTCAGACAGCCGCGGTATCTACTCCGCCCGCACCGCAATCGCCCAGTTCTACCAAGCCGAAGGCCTCCACCACGTCGACGTCGACGACATCTTCATCGGCAACGGAGTCTCCGAACTCATCAGCATGGTCCTATCCGCTTTCATCGACGACGGCAACGAAATCCTCGTACCCGCACCTGACTACCCGCTATGGACAGGCGCAGTCTCTCTCGCCGGCGGAACCCCCGTCCACTATCTCGCCGACGAAAACAACAACTGGAACCCCGACCTGGCCGACATCGAATCCAAAATCACCCCTAACACCCAAGCCATCGTCCTCATCAACCCAAACAACCCCACCGGCGCCGTCTACAGCGCAGAAACCGTCAAAAACATCGTAGATATCGCCCGACGCCACGAACTGGCCATCTTTTCTGACGAGATCTACGAAAAAATCCTTTTCGACGACGCCACTCACCACCACACAGCCCACTATGCCGGCGATGACGTGCTCTGCCTCACCTTCTCAGGACTTTCCAAGGCCTACCGCGTCTGCGGCTACCGTGCCGGGTGGGTCATGATTTCCGGCCCCAAAGAACACGCCACCAACTTCATCGAAGGCCTCACCCTCCTCGCCAACATGCGCATGTGCGCCAACGTGCCCGCCCAACACGCCATCCAATCAGCCCTAGGCGGATACCAATCCATCACCGAACTCATCAAACCCGGCGGGCGTTTCTACGAACAAGGAAAACTCGCCTCACGCCTACTCAACGAGATCCCCGGAGTGAGCTGCGTTGAACCCCGAGGAGCCCTCTACTGCTTCCCCCGCCTTGACCCAGACATCTACCCCATAGACAACGACGAAACCTTCGTCATCGACCTGCTCCGTTCCAAAAAAATCCTCGTCACGCACGGAACAGGCTTCAACTGGCCCCGCCCCGACCACTTCCGCCTTACCTTCCTACCCGACGAAGAAACCCTTACCGACGCCATCTGCCGTATCAGCGAATACCTCGCCGCGCGGCGAGTCTGAACACACGTGAGGCGGGAGCCTAGAAACTCAAGCCCCGCCTCACGCATATCAGCAAAATTAACTGTTTTTCGGGTTCTCCGGCGCCTCAGCCGAAGCGTCATGCACCTGCTCAGGATTCGTTGGAGCCACGCCATCACCCGTCGGTGCTTCACCCAACGTGGAGATCTGTCCAGGCTTCGGCCCCGATGCAGCACCATCCGAAACGCTCGAAGCTCGACCACTAGTGGGCGCAGCATAAGGGTCAGTCAACGGACGTGCCCATGGGTCTTCATACTCAGCCTGACGCTGCTTCAACACGTAGTACGCCGCCCCCGCAGCCGCAAGCACAACAACAACACCCAGCACTCCACCAAAACCAGCACACTTCTTTTTCACTGGAGTTGCTACCGCATCGCCACGCATCACCGCACGAGCACCAACGGCACGTTCGCGCCACACCTGAGGGTCAACATCACTGGCCTCTTCAAGCTGCGTTACGATCTCGCTCCATTTTGAACGCAAGTCACCAGCTCGCCCCTCGGCTTGACTTGCAACAGAATCCGCAGTGTCACGCGCAGCCACGCGAGCCTTCTCGAAACTCTCCTCAGCGCGCTGCGCCACGGAGGTCGCGGTCTCCCTAGCCGTATCGGCCGCGTCGCTCAGCTTCGGCTCGGCCGCTTCCCACAGACCAGCCAACGTGGGCACGGTCACCTTGAGCGACGGAATCTTGTACGTCTTCTTTTTCTTCGCCACCACTGGCCTCCTGTGCGTCAGTTGCGGATTTGTGTATTTACCATCCTGCACGTAAAGCACTCAAAAGACAGTCCTAATAACTGCATTTCGCTCAACCCTAAAAGTTGCAACTGACCGCCAGCTGCACAAAAACGCACTATTTACACCCTTAAGGGTGCAGCCATGGGCGAAATGTATCCCACCAACTCTTGTCGACCCGCTCCCGAGGGCATGGAAGGATGGACCCCATGAACGTCACACTTCACACGAACAAGGGCGACATCAACCTGACCCTGTTCCCCGACCACGCGCCCAAGACCGTAGAAAACTTCGTCGGCCTTGCCAACGGCACCAAGGAATACCAGGCAGACGGCGGCAAAACGTCCCCGGAACCGTTCTACGACGGTGTGATTTTCCACCGCGTCATCCCCGGCTTCATGATCCAAGGCGGATGCCCCTTGGGTATCGGCACAGGTGGCCCCGGCTACATGTTTGATGACGAGATCCACCCTGACCTGGACTTCTCCAAGCCTTACATCCTTGCCATGGCTAACGCAGGCAAACGCATGGGGCGCGGCACCAACGGCTCTCAGTTCTTCATCACCGTTGCCCCCACCACCTGGCTGCAGGGCAAGCACACCATCTTCGGCGAAGTTGCCGACCAGGAAAGCCGCGACGTTGTCGATGCCATCGCCGCCACTCAGACCGGTGCGCAGGACCGCCCCACCGAAGACATCACTATTCAGTCCGTCACCATCACCGAGTGACAACGACACGCTGACACACCACGTGAAAGCACAATCCATGGCCACCTAGGCTCGATAACGTGCGGGGCATCCGCAGCACACGCTGCAGGTGCCCCGCACGCTTATCCACCACAACGCGCCCCACCCACAAAGCGATACGCCGAAAGCAGAGACAACGGTGGACCAGAAGGCCCCCTCACCCCCCACCAACCGTAGCCACTACGCAGCCCTCACCGCGCGCCAATACCTCACCACACCGGTCAC
This sequence comes from Dermatophilus sp. B7861-1, assembly GCF_058996045.1. Lineage (NCBI taxonomy): Bacteria > Bacillati > Actinomycetota > Actinomycetes > Micrococcales > Dermatophilaceae > Dermatophilus > Dermatophilus sp. B7861-1. The sequence continues at coordinate 16,183 of NZ_CM180082.1, forward strand.
ATACACCCTCATCGCGCTCTGCGTCCTAGTCTGGTTCGCCCAACTCATCCCCAGCCTCGACCATCTTCTGTTCCAAAATGGTGCCTTTATGCCTTCCCTCGGGGCACTAGAACCATGGCGTTTCCTGACCGCATCTTTCCTCCACGCACCCCAAATCTGGCACTTGCTGTTCAATATGCTCTGTCTTTGGGTACTGGGACGCACACTTGAACCAGCAATAAACACAAAGTTTTTCCTGGCTTCCTACTGCGTGTGCGCTATCGGTGGATCAGTCGGATCTATCTGGTTTTCCACCTCTATTACCGACCCCAACGGAACCTGGATGCAGGCAACAGTCGGTGCTTCCGGAGCCATTTTCGGTCTCTTCGCGATGCTCTTTGTCCTCGCACCAACAGTTGGCGCCGACATACGAGGCATACTTGCAGCTCTTTTCATCAACGCAACTTTGCCCCTCTTCATTGAAGGAATCGTCTGGCAAAGCCAACTCGGTGGTTTGTTCACCGGCTTCATGATCGGTGCCCTCTGCGCTCTCCAACGCAAAATCTGCATCCGCACATTGCGCTGGCTGGGACTTGCTGCCATCGCAGCAGTACTCATAGCCCTTGCCTGGCACAAGTACGAGGTAGTCGGAAGCATCACTCACCTTAGTTGGTGACCGTGTGAGTGCAGCAGCTGATTTCCACAGCAGCACATCCGGAGGGATATCCACATCGGTGGAAAGAAACACTACGAGAACGTTGAGTAAGACCAATTAATGCTGAAAGTGCAGGTCAACCATGCTTCACGCTCGACGAGGCTAGGTTCTCTTACATCCATGTAATTCATCCCCAGCTGTGCACAAGCCTGTGGAGAACGATGCGAAACTCCACAAAAACGGTTTACAGCCATCCCGAGATGGCCCAGCGTTCACATACGACGATGGTGGGGCCACCGCAGTAGCACCCACCATCCAATGAAGTCGAAGTGAGAACCGGTCTTACTTCCACTGAGTCGTCATCAAAAAACCAGCCATGATGAACGCGAAGCCAATACCTAAATTCCAGTTCTGCAACGACTCAATTGGATACTTGTAACTACTCAAGTAGAAAACAACAACCCACACAAGACCAATAAGCATCAAGCCAAGCATCGTCGGGACAAACCAAGGACGATTGCCACCCATCGATTTACGAGCGATCTTCTGCTGTGCTCGCTCCTCTTTCTTCTGGGCTTTGCGCAGGGCTTTCTGCTCCTTCGGAGAAAGGTTGTCGTAGTCGTCCATAGCTGATGCGTAGCCGGACGGCGAGCCTGCCACGTCCGCGGGCTCATTGCGGGATAGGTCAGACACTGCGAAATCTCCTGCGCTGATCGAAGTGTAAGTGCTCTCAAAGAACACTTTTGATGGCTCCAGAGACCAACATTACGGCCTACACACAAAGCAGCCCGACCAACGTGGCCATCCTCTAGACGCCACACCTGGATTACGGTTGTGGACGATCTACACGCGGTCACCAACGACCCGAAAACAGATCGGAAAAGAAAGGCAACACACGTGACAACAGATGCCGGAAGCAAAGTACTAGTAGTCGATAACTTCGACAGCTTTGTCTACACAATTGTGGGGTATCTGGAACAACTAGGAACCGAGTGTCACGTCATCCGCAACGACATCGTTATCCCACAGACAGTAGGCCAATACGACGGCGTGCTTATCTCACCAGGCCCAGGAACCCCAGAAAACTCAGGCAAATCCATCGACGTTATCCACGCATGTGCCCAAAAACACGTACCCATGTTTGGGGTCTGCCTCGGCCTGCAAGCACTCGCTGTAGCTTACGGAGCATCAGTGACACGTGCACCAGAACTCATCCATGGCAAAGTAAGCGACGTATTTCACGACAATACAGGGGTATTCGCAGGTATCAGTAATCCCTTCCGCGCCACCAGATACCACTCACTTGCCGTTGACGAAAAGACCCTGCCACCTGAACTCATCGTCGATGCCCGCACCGATAACGGCATTATCATGGGACTCAGGCACGCAACCCTTCCTCTATCTAGCGTGCAGTTCCACCCCGAAAGCGTCATGACTGCTCAAGGCCACCGGCTACTAGCCAACTGGCTCGCAACCACCGGTCTCTCCGGCGTTATTGAAGCTAGCGCAACAATGAGCCCCCTCATCAAAGAAGCGGCGTTCTGACCGCTCACCCCAGATGAAGCTAGAGGTGTACGACCACAACGCCGCTCCACGACTGTCAAACCCTGGAAGCAACTAAAGCCTCTGTTATCAAGGCTTACCCGAATTTATCGAGTGGTTAGGATCCGGCTCTTCACCAGGGTCATCTCCCTCTCCAATCGGGCCACTCGCCGGGGGAGAAGGAGAAGGAGAAGGCGGAACCGTGACAGTTGCAGTAGCAGTAGGCGCAGGAGGCGGCTCCGAAACAATGTTGAGTTCGATCACAGTACCAACCGGGACCTTCTCGCCCTTTTGGTAACTCTGCGACAACACCGTTCCTGGCTTGCCATTACCCCGCACGGGAGTGAACACTCGGCCAAGCCCAGCTTCCTTCAACTTGCGGATCGCGTCTTCTCTGCTCAAACCAACTAGATTCGGCACAGTTACCCGGCCAGTGGAGACATTCAGTGTGACCTTGGTGCCCTCTTTCACCGATGTTCCTGCTGGCGGGTCAGTAGAGACAACGTTACCCGCCGAAACATCCTTGCTATCGATAGGTTCGACAGCCTGAATTGCAAGACCACGATCTTCCAGCGTCTGACGTGCAGCAGCCTGCTCAAAATTACGTAAGTCTGGCACCTGTAAAGTCGCTGGTCCTGAAGAGACCACATACGACACGGTGCTCCCAACCTGAACATGATTGCCTGCCGCCGGATTTTGAGAAAGTACAGTCCCGGCCTTGGCAGGATTACTTGTCGTCTCTTTCCCCGCAGCTAGCCCAAGTTCAGAAAGAGCCTGTTGTGCCTGGGCATCTGTCTTTTGCACCAGATTGGGCACAGCGACAGTTTTCTCCGCAAACGTCAACAAACCTTGAGAAGCAAGGACCCCTAAGAAAGCAGAAACAACTACGAAAGTAGCTACCAGAGGGATTAACCAGCGTCGCTTGCGGCGAGCAGGTTCTTGTGGCTTAGCCGTTACCACCTGATGAACATCAGTTGCTTCGCCATTTTTGGCCGCGCCGAATACCGCAGTCGCTGAATCTGATCCATGTGCCCGAGGCGAATCGCCCTTGAGAAAAGCCTTGATGTCATCATCAAACTCTTCAGCGCTCTGATAGCGATCTGCGGGGCTCTTCTCCAACGCGTGAAGAATCACATGATCCAGCGCTGCGGGGATCTCTTCATTGAAAACAGAAGGAGACTGAGGTGGCTCACCTACGTGCTGATAGGCGATAGACACCGGCGACTCACCAATAAACGGGGTGCGCCCAGTTACGAGTTCATAGAGCAAACAACCCGCCGAGTAGATGTCTGAACGCGCATCGATTTCACGGCCTTGGGCTTGCTCGGGCGAGAGGTACTGAGCAGTGCCAATGACTACGGAAGTGTTCGTCATTGTTGCTGCAGAGTCCGCAATAGCCCTAGCAATACCAAAGTCCATGACCTTGGCGACGCCAGTGGGAGTAACCATCACGTTGCCAGGCTTGATATCGCGGTGAACGATGCCGTGACTATGGCTATACCCGAGCGCAGCGAGTACCTGAGTCAGTGTGTCACAGGCTTCCTTGAGCGAAAGGCAGCCTGCCTCAGCCAGACGTTCACGCAAAGTGATTCCGTGAACGTACTCCATGACAATGAACGGCTGAACAAGAGTTTGACCGTGCGTATCAGTGTGCTCATCTTCGCCTGAATCGAACACAGCCACGATCGACGGGTGGTTCAAACTCGCAGCCGCTTGCGCTTCACGGCGGAAACGGTGAAGAAACGCGGGGTCGCGAGCAAGTTCGGAGCGAAGAATTTTGATTGCGACCTCGCGCCCAAGCCGTGTGTCGAATCCGGCGTGGACATCGGCCATGCCGCCTCGGCCTACGAGGCCACGGACCTCATAGCGATTGGCGAGTTTGCGGGTCTCGTCGGTCACTTGTCTTGGGCCATTCCTTCATCCAAAGGCGTTGCATCCTGCTGTGCCGATTGATCCTGCTGTGCCGAGTGCATGTGCGGGAAGCCGTTGGCTCCACCACCGGGAGGAGCAGGGTTCTGCTTCCCACTGTTGTCAGGGCTTTTGTCTGAAGAGTCCGGCTCCTGGTCTGACGGGGGTTGCTTGTCACTAGGAGCCGGGTTCTGCGTACGAGTGTGGCTTGGAGCTTGCGTCACCGTGACGGTAGCTGTGCTGCCAGGCTTACTGCTGCCGCTGCCCTTACCTCGCGAAACGTTGAGTTTGACTTCAGAGCCCTTAGAAACAGATCCGGTGGGATCAATGGATACAACAGTTTCAGCAGACTGTGGTGCATCAATGTGGTTGATCTTCGGAACGAACCCACGTTCACGCAGTTTCGCGCTCGCCTCATCAGCAGTTAGACCGATGTAGTCACGTGCATCAATGGTGCTGGATTCGCCGCTACTGTCTGCCGTTGTGGAGCTCGGGCTTGATGTGGTTGGAGCTGTGGACGTGGGAGAGATCGTTTCGGGTGAATCAGGTGTTTTCGAGCCACCTCCGAGCAGGCCAGAAGCCATACCTCCGAAGATAAGCAACCCAATGACTGCGATGGCGATGAGGAACCATAGCCATGTTTTGTTACGAGGTGATTCCTCGATGTCGTCTTCGTAATAGGTAGGGACGGGGTGTGTCTGGGGGCGAGTGGTGATGCGCTGTCCAGAGCCAGGTTGCGTAATGCGTTGTGTTGCGAGCAATCCAGCTGCAGAGGGGCCGCCAGTCAACATACGGGCCAGATCGCCGGCCGAAGCAGGACGATCCTCAGGTGCCTTGTTCAGACACGACATGATCACCGTCGAGAGGTCCTCAGGAACCCATCCAGGTAGTGGTGGGACAGGATCCTGGACATGCGCCATTGCTGTAGCAACTGGACTGGTTTCTTCGAAAGGACGGTGCCCAGCAACCATCTCGTAGGCAACCACACCCAGCGAGTAGATATCGCTGGCAGGGCCTACTGGTTTACCGGTGGCCTGCTCAGGGGAGATGTACTGAGCGGTTCCCATAACTTCGCCGGTGCGAGTAATCGGAACCGCATCGATAGCACGAGAAATACCGAAGTCGGTGATCTTGGCGACGCCATCGTTGCGGATGATGATGTTCGCGGTCTTGACATCGCGGTGAATCACGCCTGCATCGTGGGCTGCCTGAAGACCAAGCGCAGCCTGAGCAAGGATTGAAGAGGTGCGATCTGGGTCGATGCGTACTTCATCTTTGAGGATATGCGCGAGATTATTTCCCTCCACCAGCTCCATCACAAGCCAGTGAGCACCAGAGTCTTCGCCATAGTCGTAGACATTGGCAATATTGGGGTGGCCAAGAGCTGCGGAGTTGCGAGCCTCTTCGCGGAACCGTTGAGCGAACCCGGGTTGGCCAGCAAGGGTGGGGCTGAGAAGTTTGATGGCGACGTCACGTTCGAGCACTTTGTCACGGGCACGCCACACTTCACCCATGCCGCCTACTGCGATGCGATCGCCGAGTGTGTAGCGGTTGCCGAATTCTAGACCGGTCTCGTACCTCATCGGTTGATCACTGCCTCCATGATTTTTTTGGCGATCGGTGCCGAAACCTTGCCGCCGCCCCCTTCGCTTCCTGCTACTCCGCCGTCTTCGACCACGACGGCGACGGCGACCTGTGGGTCGTTTGCCGGCGCGAACGCCGTGAACCATGCGTGTGGTGGGCGCCCTTCTCCGTGTTCGGCGGTACCAGATTTTCCAGCGACTTTGACGCCGGAAATCTGTGCCTTGGTGCCAGTTCCGCCTTCCACGACGCCTTCCATCATTTGGGTGAGTTTTTTAGCTGTTTCTTTGCTGACTGCTGTGCTGAGTTTTTGTGGACGTGTTTCCTCGATGACATCAAGGTCTGCGCCCATTGTTTTGCTGATGAGGTATGGCTTCATCAGTTCGCCGCCGTTAGCGATGCCTGCAGCGACCATAGCTATTTGCATGGGAGTCGCGCGGACATCGAACTGGCCGATAGCAATTTGGATGTTCTGTGCTGTGTCGCTGTTCTTAGGGATGGTGCTTGGGGTAACTGACATGGGAATTTTGAGTTGTTCACCGAACCCGAATTTTGCTGCCTGGCTGCGGATGGCGTCACCGCCGAGTTGCTGTCCGAGGTAGCCGAAAGCTGTGTTGCAGGACATTTGTACAGCGCGTGCGAGAGTGACTGTGCCGTTGTCGCATGCGCCACCTCCCGCGTTGGGAAGGCTTGTGCTGCTGCCTGGCAGGGGGAGTCGTTCAGGTCCGGGTAGTTGGGTTTGGGTTCCGTATTTTTGTGATTCGAGAGCTGCGGCGGCTGTGATGAGTTTGAAAGTGGATCCGGGTGGATAGAGGTTACCGCCGATAGCTCGGTTGATGGTGGGGTTGCTCTTAGCTTTGGAGAACCGTTCCCAGGCACTGGTCACTTTGCTGCGATCGTGGCCTGCCAAGGAGTTGGGGTCGAATGTGGGGTGGCTGACCATGGCTAAGACGGCGCCAGTTTTGGGGTCGAGTGCGACTGCGGCTCCGCGACGTTCACCGAGTGCTGCTTCGGCTGCCTTCTGTGCAGCTGGGTTGATGGTCAGTTCCAGGGTTGCTCCGCTGGGGTTTTGGCCAGTGATGAGATCGCCGAGGCGTCGGTAGATGAGTGAGCTTGCTTGGCCGCTGAGGAGATCGTGAGCTGCTTTCTCCAGGCCAGCTCCTGCTCCGTAGACGAGCGAGTAGTAGCCAGTGACGTGTGCGTATAGGTCACCTTTGGGGTAGACGCGTTGGTATCGGTATTGGTCATCCACGGGTCGGGACGAGGCGATTTCGTTGCCGCCAACGAGGATTGATCCGCGCGCGGTGGCGTAAGAGGCCAGAAGAGTGCGGGTGTTATTCGGTTTGTCTCGCAGTTCTTGTGCTTGGAAAAACTGAATGATCGTGGTGGAGATCAGTAAGGCCGCGAACATTGTTGCGGCGAGGATCGCGACGCGACGGATGGGGTTGTTCATGCTTGCACCTCCGTAGTGGTCGTGGGGGTGCTTGTTTCGGGTGTGGGGCGAGGTTCAGGGATGGGACGGCGTGCGTGGTCGCTGATACGCAGCAGCAGGGCAACGATGGCCCAGTTCGCCAAGAGGGACGATCCTCCTTGCGATAAGAAGGGTGAGGTTAGACCGGTAAGGGGGATGACACGGGTGACGCCTCCAACGACGACGAAGATCTGCATGGTCATGGAGAAGGCGAGTCCTGCAGAGAGAAGTTTTCCGAATCCGTCTCGAGTTCCTAGAGCGGTGCGTAGCCCTCGTTCCACGAGAAGGATGTAGAGGGTGAGGATGCCGAAGATACCGATGAGGCCGAGTTCTTCGGCGAAGCTGGGAATGATGAAGTCGGATTCGGCGAAGTAGGTCAGATCCGGGCGTCCGCGACCGAATCCAGTGCCAAGCAGGCCACCTGCACCCATCCCCATGAGACCGCGTACGAGCTGGTCAGATTGGCTGAGGGCTTCCTTGGACCAGGGGTCAAGCCAGAACAAAACGCGTTGTTGTACGTGCGTGAAGAGAGTGTAAGCAACGATTGCTCCAGCGCTGAACATCGTCAACCCGATGACAATCCAGCTGGTTCGTTCAGTGGCGATGTAGAGCATTGCCACGAACAGCCCGAAGAACAGCAGTGATGAGCCCAAGTCGCGTTGGCCGACCAGCACTAAGAGGCTGGCCATCCATGCCATAAGGATGGGGCCGAAAACACGAGCGTGGGGAAAAGTGATGCCGAGGAATTTTCGTCCGGTGAGGGAAAGCGCGTCGCGGGTTTGGACTAGGTAGGCGGCGAAGAAAATTGTGAGAACGATTTTGGCGATTTCGCCGGGTTGGAAAGATGCAGGTCCGATGTGAATCCAGATGCGGGCACCGTTGATGTTTTGCCCGAGGAAGGGCGTCAGCGGCAGGAGCAGGAAGATGATGCCCAAAGCCATCATGCTGAAGGTGTATCGGCGCAGAACGCGGTGATCTTTGAGGATGAGGACGATCGCGATGGCGATAGCCATTGCGACACCGGTCCACATGATTTGGCGGGGTGCGCCAGCGGTGGCGGCGTCACGGTGGTGAGCAACGTCGAGGCGGTGAATCATGACGATTCCCAGCCCGTTCAGGAGCGTGACGATGGGAAGGATGAGGGGGTCGGCGTAGGAGGCACGCCAGCGAAGAACACCGTGGAAGCCTAAGCTGAAAGCTAGGAGCCAACCGCCTTGGGTGAAGAGGTCCACGGGGACTTTGCCGACAGTGGACAGGCCGACGTTGAGGTAGGCCAGAAGGACCAGCCCTACGGAGGCGAGAATGAGCAGAAGTTCGAGGTTACGGCGTGTTCGTGGCCGGAATGAAGAGATGGTGCTCATGGTCGTACCTCCTTTGCGGGCGGTTTATTGTGTCGGCTGGTGTGGGGGACTGGCTGTGCGGTGCGTGGAGTACGCAGCGGAGGTTCGGCTGTGGGCGGTGATGCGGGAATCACGGTTGGTGCAGCGGACCCTGAAGGTGATGAGGTAGTGCTGGTGGGGCTTGGCTGTGAAGTTGGAGGTGCGGGGGTTGCATCGACTCCACAGGGGGCTCCTGCAGCCATGCGGGTCAGACACTGTGCTTGTTGCACGCGGAGAACTTGGATTTGGTTCTCGATGTCGGCGTCGTCAGCTGCGGGGATAGCTGCGGCGAGCCTGCTGCGGTAGTAGTCGGGCAAGTTCTCGATTTTGATGTCGCTGACGTCGCGTTCGACGTGGGATAGGGGAATCGCGCCGATACTTTGGGGGATTCCGCGGTACACCCCGACGATGTCGCCAGCGATGCCGAGGTATCGCTGCTGTTGGGTCCAGGCGTAGGCACCGACGAGTCCGAGGGTGACGGTGGCGAGGGTGAGCAGGGTGATGAGGATACCGCTGCGGCGGGTCCGCCGGTCAGTAGCGGAGGAGCCGTCATCGATCTCTTCGCCAGTGTCAGATTCGGTACGTTTGCCCGTAGTTTGGGCCTGGAATGCAGCTGCTTTTTGGGCGGGGGAGAGGGCAGCTGTGGGGTCGGGGCGTTCGCCGTTTTCGGCGGCAGCGCCTACGACGATGGGGTGATGGGGTGAGTCTGGTTTTTCGTCGGTGACATCGGCGATGACGACGGTGACGTTGTCAGGAGCACCTGCTTTGAGCGCGAGGTCAATAAGTTTTTTGAGGGTGTCAACCGGCGGCATACCGGCGGTGATGACTTCTTCGATAGTGCTGCGGCTGACGTAGTCGGACAGGCCGTCTGAGCAGATGACGTACCGGTCACCAGGGCGGGCGCGGCGTACTGATAGGTCGGGTTCATCTTCAGGCGCGCCGGTAAGTACACGGGTGACAAGGGAACGTTGGGGGTGATTCTCTGCATCTTCGGGGCTGATGCGTCCTGCATCGACGAGTGATTGTACGAAGGAGTGGTCGATGGTGATTTGGGTGAATTGCTCGTCGCGGACCATGAAGGCGCGGCTGTCACCGATGTGGACGAGAACAAGGTTGTCTGCGCCGCAGCGCATAAGACCGGTGAAGGTGGTTCCCATGCCGTTGAGTTCGTGGTGTTCCTCAACAGCGGTGTTGATGTCGTTGTTGGCTTCTGCGACGGTACGGGCCAGGAGTTCGAGGGCGTCATCGCAACCGTGGCTGTCTCCGTCGAGACGGGCGATTCTGGAGATGACTAGCGAGCTGGCGACGTTGCCGCCGGCATGACCGCCCATGCCGTCGGCGATGGCGATGAGGTGGGGGCCTGCGTAGCCGGAGTCTTCGTTGCGGCTGCGGACGAGGCCGACGTCGGTGCGTGCCGCGTAATTCCACGCGATACCCATGCGTCAGCGCCTCAGTTCGAGAACGGTGGTGCCGATGCGGAGCTGGTTGTGTTCTCCAATTTTCTGGGGTTGGTCGATGGCGGCGCCGTCGACCAAGGTGCCGTTGGTGGAGTTGAGATCTTCCACATACCAGTCGGATCCATCGTAGTAGATGCGAGCGTGGCGGCCTGAGGCGTAGTCGTCGTCGAGGACCAGGGTGGCTTCGGGGTTACGACCCAGGAGCACTCCTGATTCTTTGAGAGGCACGGTGACGCCGCGTAGTGGTCCATCGATGACGGCTAGGTGCGTGAATGCTCGGCGTCTGCCTCGGCCGCGGCTAGGGGTGCTTGCGGCTGGGCGGATGATGGAGTCGCCGTTACGTGTGCGGTGGACGATGCGAGTGCCGTAAAGGTCGGTGCGTAGTACACCAACGATGGCGAAGATAAAGAGCCATAGGCCGATGAGTAGGCCGAGGCGGACGACGGTCAGTGTGAATTCACCCAGTGGACTCACCTCCTCCGCGTGTGTAGGACGAAACTGATGCGGCCAATGGTGATGCGGTCGCCATCAGACAGTCTTGCACTGGGGACGCGTTCTCCGTTGAGGAAGGTGCCATTAGTGGACCCCAGGTCACGTAGCCCGATGATGAGGTGGGGGCCGTCGTGAGTGACGCGGATCTCGCAGTGGCGGCGGCTGATGCTGCTGTCTTCGAGCGAGATCTGGGCGTTGGTGTCACGGCCGATGATGGTGATGGGGCCTAGAAGCGGGTAAGCATCGCCATCGACGTCGATCCAAGGGCGGCTGGATGGATCGGGAAGGATGTCGGGAGGAAATGGTGCTGGGCCTTCCTCGATAATGGGGTTACGGGCGGTGCGTGCGTCGTCCTCGTCTGGCCCCCAGTAAGAGAGGTCATCTTGGCGTTGTGCCTCACGTTCGTGGGGGGCGAGGTATGAGTCGTTGCGTCTTTGGTACATGCGGTTGACTTCGGCGGTGCCTTTGGCAGCGCTGTTGGCCGCGTGTGCTGCGTTAGTTGCGATGTCGTATGGACTGTCTGGGTCAGCGACGGCATCGGGAGGAAAGACTGGGTTGGGGGAGACACGGCTGCGGGGGTCATCGTGGGGGTAATGAGTTTCGATGACTTCACCGGGTCCGCGGCCGCGGCGACGTTCCGCCGGGGGAGGGCTGTCATATCCGCTGGTGGAGCGGACACGGAAGACGCCAGTTTCGAGGTCATCAAGGTCGATGAAAGATACACGGATGGGCCCTGCAGGGTGGTAACGCTGGGTGTGGATGTGTTCTTCAGCGCTGGCGATGAGTTCCTCGGTGAGCAGGTCTTCGTAGGCAGTGAGGCGGTCGTAGTCGCTGATGGATAGCTCTACGACGAAGTTATTGGGGACGATGGCCCGGTCGGAGGAAACGATGGCGGCTTTGTCGTCCATGGCCTTACGCATGGCTGCGCCGATCTCGACGGGTTGCACTTCAGCTTTAAAAGCGCGTGCGAATGCTCCGTTGATTGTTGAGGCCAGTTTGGCCTCTATGCGGTCGAAGAGTCCCACCGTGCCTCCTCTCGCTGGTGCCGGATCACGTGGTTGATCCGGGGTGGCGGTTCCTTCCAGATTATCCGGAATGGCGTGGACTACTTGGGAACGTGATGTCTTTAATTGCGTTGTTATCGGTGTGAGTATGCCTGTTGTATCTGGTGTATGAGGACTTGATGTTGTTGACCTGCAGTTTTGTGGGTGTCTTGTGGGGACTGTGATGGGCTGTTCGGATGAGGCGAACTCTGAATTTGTCGAATCTGTTGTGACGTGCCAGGATAAACCGCAGCGCGCGAGTGGCGGAATAGGCAGACGCGCACGGTTCAGGTCCGTGTGCCCGAAAGGGCGTGGGGGTTCAACTCCCCCCTCGCGCACCACAGATCATCTTCAAAACCCCCGATCAGACCAAGTCTAATCGGGGGTTTTGTGTTTGAAAAAAGTCACAGCGAAGGTACGACAGCCATTCAGAAGATCGGTGTTTTCAAAGAACAGGTAACTATCGGGACATAGACAAAAACGCGCCTGAAATTTACTGTGCTGGCCCTAAGAATCCGATAGAAATGTTCTCTCCCAGCAGACCAAAAATAAGCTGAACGCTTTCTCGGCAGAGATGAAAAATCCCTTCCTTTTTGGACGCACAAACCCTCACTTACGCGACGAGTAACACCCTGCAAGTAACCCATCCTGCGAAAACACCAACCAAACACTGCCCGTCACTACCCCAATACACATCAAAAACTCACCACGACACGACGCCCACCTGCGCCTGCCCAACGGAGTCCTCAGCCACTACTCCGATAAGGTCCCAGCACAGCAGAGAGCACACCGGCTCTCTTCCGAAAGCATGGGAAGACCCGCATGATTCACCTGGATAACGTCGTCAAGACCTATCCCCGCGGAACAACAGCCGTCAACGGGCTCTCACTAGAAGCGCCCACCGGAAAAGTCACCGTCCTGGTCGGCCCCTCTGGATGCGGCAAAACCACCACCCTGCGAATGATCAACCGCATGGTCGAACCCACCAGCGGAACCATCACCATCAACGGCCGCGACACCGCAGAGATGAATCCCGACCAGCTGCGCCGCGGTATCGGCTACGTCATCCAAGCCGGGGGACTGTTCCCCCACCGCACCGTCCTAGACAACATCGCCACCGTCCCCCTCCTGCTAGGAACCCCCAAGAAAAAAGCCCGCGACCGCGCCCGCGAGCTCCTCAACCTCGTCGGCCTCAACCCCGAACACGCCCACCGCTACCCACGCCAACTCTCCGGCGGACAACAACAACGCGTCGGCGTCGCCCGCGCCTTAGCCGCAGACCCACCACTCATCCTCATGGATGAACCCTTCAGTGCCGTGGACCCCGTCGTACGCACCCAACTCCAAGACGACCTACGCCGACTCCAACACGAACTCGGCACCACCATCGTCCTCGTCACCCACGACATCGACGAAGCAATCCGCCTTGGCGACCACATCGCAGTCCTGCGCGTCGGGGGAACCCTCGCTCAAATCGGCACACCTACCGAACTACTCACCAACCCCGCCGACGACTTCGTTGCCGACTTCATCGGAAGTGACCGCGGATACCGCTGCCTAGCCTTCACCGCAACCCCAAACCTGCCCCTCACCCACGAAACAACCGTCCGCCTCGGGGACACCCCCACCCACATCACCACCGCCGCAGCCGGCCAACACTGGATCCTCGCCCTCGATAACAACAACAAACCACTCGGCTGGGTTGAGACAACCACCCTCAACCAGCCACTGGCCAGCCACCACCTCCACCGCGGCGGCACCCTAGCCACCACCAACTCCTCCCTACGCCGAACCCTCGACGCTGCCCTATCCTCACCCAGCGGACGCGGCGTACTCACCCACCCCGATGGCACATTCGCTGGCACTATTCACGCCAACCAACTACTGGATGCCATCGAAAACACGAGAAGCCACTCCACCAGCCAGGAACGCCCATGAACTGGCTCTACGACAACTGGACCCACGTTCTCAATCTCACTACCCACCATGCCTTCCTAGCAGCAGCCCCGCTACTCATAGGCCTGCTCCTAGCCATCCCCCTAGGGCGAATCGCCCACCAATACCGCCACGCCTACCAGCCCATCATCCTCACTAGCTCGCTGCTCTACACCATCCCCTCCCTGGCCATGTTTATCCTCATGCCACTCATCCTGGGCACAAAAATTCTCGACCCCATCAACGTCATCGTGGCCATGACCCTCTACACCCTGGCTCTCCTCGTACGCACCATCGCCGACGCCCTCAACGCCATCGACGACACCATCACCCAAGCAGCCACCGCCATGGGAATTGGGCCCCTGCGCCGCTTCTTCACCATCGAGCTGCCCCTGGCCACCCCCATCATCAGCGCTGGCTTACGCGTGGCTGCCGTCAGCAACGTCTCCATCGTCTCCGTTGCCGCCATCATCGGGGTCAACCAACTCGGCACCCTCTTCACCGATGGATTCGCTCGCACCTACCCAGCCCCCATCATCGCCGGCACCATCGCCTGCATACTCCTGGCACTTTTGTTCGACCTGACCATCGTTATCCTCAGCTCCCTGGCCACCCCCTGGACCAGAAAAGACCCAACATGATCACCAAAATCTGGACATGGCTCACAGACCCCATGAACTGGACAGGCACCACCGGCATCCCCAACCGCCTGATAGAACACCTTCAATACTGCGCAATCAGTCTGTTGATCGCCTCTCTCATCGCTATACCTTTCGGCCTCTACATCGGCCACACCGGAAAGGGCCGCATCTGGGGCGTACAACTCGCCAACGGCATGAGATCAGTCCCCACCCTCGGGCTGCTCTTCGTTACCGTCCTGCTCATCAGCCCACACCTGAACAGCAACCTGGCCTTCCTCGGCCCCAGCATCGCTGTACTCGTCCTTTTAGCCATCCCACCCATCCTCACTGGAACCTACACCGGCATCAGCTCACTGGACCCCGCCACCCGCGACGCAGCACGCGGCATGGGGATGACCCCCATGCATATTCTTTGGCGCGTCGAACTGCCCAACGCCCTTCCCCTCCTGTTCAGCGGACTACGATCAGCCGCGCTGCAAGTCATCGCCACAGCCACAATCGCAGCAACCGTCAGCGTAGGCGGACTCGGGCGATTCCTCATCGACGGACAAGCCTTCCGCGACTTCGCCATGATGAGCAGCGGGGCCATCCTCGTAGCCGGTTTAGCCCTTGCAATCGACCTCTCTCTCATCGCCGTAGAACGGCTTGTCGTCTCCCCAGGCATCCGCACCCAAAACCGTCAAAAAACCTAAATTTCATCCCCACCTCGCCCCGACCACTTCAGGAGTAACCATGCACCGCAGCACCCGAATATGTGCCCTATCTGTTGTTGCAGCCTTTGCCCTCAGCGCCTGCGGAGCTAGCAACGACCCCCTCGCCTCCACTGACAACAACACCTCTGGAACTGGCCAGATCGTTGTCGGATCAGCCAACTTCCCCGAAAACCAACTCCTCGCAGAGATTTATGCAGGAGCCCTCAGCAAAGCCGGCCTTAACGTCACTACCCGACTCAACATCGGTGGCCGCGAGGTCTACATGGGCGCACTCAAAGACGGCTCCGTCAGCGTAATTCCCGAGTACACCGGCAACCTTGCTAAATACCTCAACAAAGACGCCGAAATATCTACACCCAAAGAAGCTATCGACTCCCTTAAAAAAGCCCTACCAGAGGGTTTGGCAGCCCTGGAACCTTCACAAGCTGAAAATAAAGACGCCGTCGTCGTTACTAAAGAAACCGCCAATATCCATCACCTCACATCCATCGAAGACCTCGCCCCCCTAGCCGGTGACATGATCCTCGGCGGCCCCCCGGAATGGGCTCAACGACCCGATGGCCTACAAGGCCTAACCAAGCAATATGGCCTCAATTTCAAAGAATTCAAACCCCTGGACTCCGCCGGAGCGCTGACCGTCACCGCTCTCAAAAACGGTCAAGTAGACGCAGCTAACCTGTTCACCACCGACCCCCAGATCACCGCTAACAACTTCGTCGTGCTCAAAGACCCCAAAAACCTCTTCGGATCACAACAAATCACCCCACTCGTAAGCGCCGACATCGCAAAAAACGAGAAAGCAACCCAAGGGCTCAATAAAGTCAGCGCTGCCTTGAGCACTGAAGATCTCACCAAAGAAGTCGCCAAAGTAGTCATCGATAAACGCAACGCTAGCGATGTGGCCAAAGAGTGGCTTACCGCTCACGGTTTCTAATCCGATAGCTTCTGCAGGGAGTCCTTACCTCATGTCTGAGATCAGCGTCACCAATAACCCCAACGAAACACGCTACGAAGCTCGCCACGACGGCACTTTGGCTGGAATCGCCACCTACATAACCGACAACAACATCATCACTTTCACCCATGTGATCGTCTTGCCTGAATTCGAAGGAAAAGGCATAGGGACCGCCCTTGTTGAAGGGGCCCTGGAAGATGTCAAAACTGGCCAAACCTACCGGGTAGTACCGGAATGCTCATTCATGCGTAAGCACATTCAATGCAACAGCGGACGCTATGACGACATTCTTGCCAACCACTAGATCCCCCAGGGAGGGAGGAGTCACATAAGTGGGGCAAATGGAGCTACCACGATCTCCGCGAACCTTGCTAACCGGTGACGCTGCTGCCACTCTTCCCGGGTCAGTGCGTGAGCGTTGCCTGCATCTGCGTGGAAAATTTTCTCCATAGATGCGGCTACCCCAGCATCAGTGATCTCTGTATTGACTTCATAGTTGAAGGACAAAGACAGCCGGTCAATATTTGCAGTGCCGATCGTGGACCACTTTCCATCCACCGTCATCGTCTTCGCGTGAATCATGGCGTCCTCGTACAGCAGTACTGTCACCCCTGCATCAAGTAGCCTTCGCCAATATCCCCGCGACACAAAGTCAGCCAAAATGTGATTCGAATCCTTAGGAATCAAAATACGTACGTCGACTCCACGTTGACTGGCCTGAATAAGTGCATCCAGAACTTGCTGGTCTGGGATAAAATAAGCAGTGGTCAAGAAAATGTGATCATCGGCCTTATCTATAGCTGACAAATACATTGACCGAATTGGGTAGGTTCGTCGAGCAGGAATATTATCAACCGAACGAATTTTTGAATCCCAAGCCTCATTTGAGTCGATTCGGGGCATCACATCGCGGCCCCGCCCTCGTGCTGCCAGCCTATTCCACACTACGCGGAAAGAATGCTGTAGCTCCCATGTTTCCGGTCCCGTTAGCTTCACGTGGGTGTCTCGCCACTGGGTTGCATACAGGGATCCTAAGTTGTAGCCCCCCACGTAGGCGCACTCATGATCAACAATAAGCATTTTCCGATGCGTTAATCCTGAGAAATCAATTGGGTTAAAAATAAACTGAGGTCGAAAAATCGGAAGGCGAAATACCTGCACAGAGGGATCAAACTTGTAAAAAAATGGGTTAACTACTAGGTTTCCCATTCCGTCAAAAATTACTTTGACCTCAACTCCTCGCCGAGCCGCGTCATTTAATGCATCACGGAAGCGAGTACCTACCTCATCGCTCTTCCATAGGTAAGTTTCAAGCAAAATAGAATGTTTTGCTTTCTCAATATCGGAAATCATCTCTTCATATAGATCAGCGCCATATGTGAAGATCTGAACACCATTTTCACCCACACGGTTTTCGAAAGTTCCCGGCCGAGTGAACTGGACGCGTTTACGCCGCCCTCGCTTCTTATATGCATCAAAAGCAATGAGGCCCGCGACCGTCCCCGCCTGAATTGCCAAGCTCGTCACCGCAGCAACCTTCACTGCGTGACCCATCACCAAACTCGGAGAACGCCGTATACCGATCTTCGACATACTCACACCATAAAACGCGTTCTCGCATTGAGCAGCTCGAAACGCTTGCCTGGCGCGCCAGCCTCAAAACACCCCATAGTAAAAGCCACATGCGTCAAACCAACTCGACCAAATCCACCCAACCTCATTCACAACACGCAGCCGTGGTCATCCTTCGCCAAGCGCGTAATCACCACAAAAACAGCCACCCAAAAAACGAAATCTCCCCCACAACCCCCAAAAAAGTCACCAAACCCGTCATCCTCTCCTGAGGCCAACTTCACAACGACATCAATAACAACGAAAGAACATGACCACCACCCCAGCCCACAGCGCAATACCAGCTACCAACAACGACCCAGAGCCCGGCACACCCCACCAATTTCAGCATCTCGCCACCTCGACATGACATTCTGACCCTGATGGCCGCAACCCGAGACAGCCGGACCTCCAGCAGTCCGCGAAACACTCGAACGACCCGCCCCACAGGCAGGTCGACCCCATGTGACCCCCACAACAAGACCACCAGTACACCCCGCCACACCAACCGCACAGGAGAACAGGGAGCACAGCTGTGAAAATCCTGCTACTCAGCGACAGCTACTCGCCCATGGTCAACGGAGTTGTCACCTCCGTGCGCACCCTCCAAAGCGGCCTCATCGCCCAAGGACACGACGTCCGCGTCATCACCCCCGGTGACGCACGCACCTCCTCCTTCGATGGAGACGTCTACCGACTCGCCTCCATCGGCATCGGGGCCATCTACCCCGGCGCCCGGCTCGCCCGCCCCACCGACCGCAAAGTGCTCACCAGCATCTGCGAATGGGGCCCAGATATCCTCCACTCACACACCGAATTCACCGCCTACCTCTGGGCACGACGCCTCACCAGACACACCAATGCACCCCACGTGCACACCTATCACACCGTCTACGAGGACTACACCCACTACTTCAGCCCCAGCGAAAAAGTAGGCAAAGGGGCAGTCGCCATCGGCTCCCGCCACATGATGGGAGCTACCGACCTTGTCATCTCCCCCACCCGCAAAGTCAAAGGTCTCCTCGATGGCTACGGCGTCACCACCCCAGTAGCCGTCATACCTACCGGCATTAATCTCACTAGATTCACCTCTAGCCTGGGCCACACCGAACTAGGTACCACAGATCATCCCCGCACCACCCCCACCGACGCCGGACCATCAGTGCCCAACCACCTGCACCGAACCGTCCCCATAAACACCCCCACCCCCACCGACGCCCATACCACCCGCCCCGAACTACACAAACGCCTAGGCATCAACGAAAACGAAACCGTCATCCTCTACGTCGGACGGCTCGCCCAAGAAAAAGGCCTCGTCGAAACCTTCAACCTCCTCAAAACTCTCCCCGAGGAAATCCCATGGAGATTCGTCGTCGTCGGTGACGGGCCCTACGCAAGCAACCTCCACCAGCAAGCCCACCGCATGGGACTCAACGACAAAGTCATTTTCACCGGCGCCGTCGACCCCGAATACGTCTGTGCCTTCTACCGCATCGGCGACATATTCGTCTCCTCCTCCCGCAGCGAAACACAAGGACTCACCTACCTCGAAGCCCTTGCCAGCGAACTACCCATCCTCTGCGCAGCTGACCCCGTCCTGGATGACCTCGTCACCCAAGGAGTAAACGGTTACCAATACCACAGCCCCGAAGAATTCACCGACCGCATGACCGAACTACTCACCAACCCAAAGCTGCGCACCCAACTCGGTCAAGAAGCCCGCGCTACCGCTCTCAACCACTCCGAAACCGCCTTCGTCCACAAAATCATCAAAGCCTACGAAGAGGTCATCGACCGCCGCCGCATCTCACCCCGAATCGGTCGCGTCGCATGAACAACAGCACACCCCCCTCACCCGAACACCACCACCAAACACACCGCGAAAAACGCCTCGCACACTTCCAACGCCGCCAGGCCACTAGCCCCCAGGCAGCCACATTCCTGCGCATATCCCGCTGGATCACCGCAATCAGCCTGCTGGCCTGCGCCGCATTTGTCATTTACGGATTCCTCACCGGAATCTTCCACTCCGTCCCAGCCCTACGAGACTTCCTCGACCGCCTCGGCATCCTGGCTCCCCTGGGCTATATCGGCCTGTGTATCGCCCAAGCCATCTTCCCCATCCTTCCCGGGGGGATCACCGTCATAGCCGCCCCTGTACTTTTCGGAGCCGTCAAAGGAAGCATCTATGCCTACCTCGGAACCGTCATCGGCTCCATCGGCGCCTTCCTCATCGGACGACAACTGGGCATGGATGTCTTACGCGCACGCTTCAGCCCCAAAACACTCGACAAATACCTCGGCTGGCTCACCCACCCCCACTACACCCGCTACTTCGCCATAGCTATCGCCATGCCCGTGGCCCCTGACGATTTCCTCTGCTATCTCTCAGGCCTGACCACGATGAGACTACGTACCTTCTCCCTCATCATCATCCTGCTCAAACCGTGGTCCATCCTCGCCTACAGTTTCGGAGTGCTCGCACTCATCAACCTCATCTTCCCCGGCATCGGCGCCTAGCCCACCCGCCCCGTAGGAAGCACCGATGACCGACACACACCCCCGCCACCAACTACGCGTCCACCACTACAACGGCACCGGACGCCTCGTCACCCAAAGCGGACTCGGCGCAGCAATGCGCCACCAACGCCACATGCTCCACCACCCTGGCATCCGTCTCGTCCGCCTCAACGAACACCCCGACGTACTCGTCCTCAACACCGTCTTCCCTGACTCAGTCATCGTCGGTCGCTGGGCACGTAAACAAGGCATCCGCGTCATCCAATTCGCCCACTCCACCCAACAAGACTTTGAAAACTCCTGGGCTGGAGCAAACCACATTGCACCGCTCTTCGGGCGCTGGCTCGGACATGTCTACGCTGGCGGAGACGCCATCATCACCCCCACCCCCTACGCCAAAAAACTCCTCACCCGCTATCAACTCGACGCTCCCATCTACCCCCTCACCAACGGCGTCGACATCGACTTCTTCCACGGAAAACCAACAGCAGGAAAACAATTCCGAGAACGTCACAACATCGCCCCCCACACACCTCTCGTCGTAGCCGTCGGACACCTCATGGTCCGCAAAGGATTCACTGACTGGATCAACCTTGCCCGACGCATCCCACAAGCCCAGTTCTACTGGTTCGGCCACACCCCCCGCGCCACCATGTCCAAAGCCGTCAAACGAGCCATCGACACCGCACCCCCCAACGTGCACCTACCTGGCTACGTACCCGCAGCCGAAGTCCGCGACGCCTACGCAGCAGCCAACCTCTTCTGCTTCGCCAGCCACGAAGAGACCGAAGGCATCGTCGTTCTCGAAGCACTCGCCTCCGGAACCCCCACCCTCGTTCGCGACATCCCCGTCTATGACTCCTGGCTACCCGAAAACGAAATCGTCCACAAGGCACGCAACCTCGAAGAATTCGAACACAAAGCCCGCGCAATCCTCGCCGGTGAAGCCCCCGACCTCACCCAAGCAGCCCGCCACCGCATGCAGGAATACTCACTCGATCGCGTCGCCCAACGTTTCCTGGCCATCTGCGCAGGCACCGCCCCTAACCCCGACACCCCACCCACGCGACGCCGCTGACACCTCACTGCACAGACAGTTCCGCGACCTCACGAGCCACGTTCACCCGCGCCCAGCGCTCCCACCGCTGCCGCCCTGCGTCCGTGCGATAAATCCACTCCTGCTCCAGGAACCGTTCCAACAACGCAGCCCTGCCCGAACAAAACACCTCATCAGGAATCACGCCGTACTCACGACGCACCCCCTGCACATACTTCTGATACCTCACTGGCGAACCAGCCAAAACAGCCAAATCCGCGTCCAGCAACGCAGCCCCAGGATCATCAACAGCTACAGCAGTGCTCTCAGCCGTCAACAAGATCAACCGCCGTACCTCATCCACAAAAGACGACTTCACAGACAAGCGCCGCAAAGAATCATCCGCCACCGCCGCCGAAGCACGCTCATCCTCACCCGGAGACGCCTCATACACCACATCGTGAAACCACGCCGCAGCCACACACGCGTCCGAGATCACAACACCCAGATCACCAAGCAGTTGCAAACACTGCAGCACATCATGCAAATGATCAAGGTCGTGATAATGCCGGTGAGGTTCTGACCACCACTGCAAGACCTGCTCACCAAGAGAAGACCAGCGAGCACGCCAATCCAACGAGCGTGAAAGCACAGGAACCACATCACCAAGCACAGCCCACCGCTGACACAGATCCCGCTGCCGATATCGGAACCTCTCAACATCCCGACGATGCGCTGGCACCCGCAAACCAGAGTCAACCAGAGCGCGCAGCAGCTCTTTAGAAGAAACCCGCCTGGCTCCCGCAGCGATCAACCCCTCGATGCTCTCAGCAGCGACATCGTAGTGATCCAGATCAAAAGCACGCGGAGAGAGCGCATTGGCGCGAGCAAAAGCATGAAGCTCATCGACAGACGTATCGGAAATGAGATGCGCCCACAAAAATCCGTGTGCAGGCCACTGAGGCCAGTCAACAAGGATCACAAATTCGCTCCTCCAATGTTCCGCACGATGGCGGCATCGTAAAGATCTTCAAAACGCCGCATCCGGTCTGCGTAGTACTGCTCGCGGTGCGCAAACGGCCTAGCCTCAGCGTCAACAAAAACCTCACAACGAGGAACCTCAGGCGCTAACGACGCCAAGCCATACAAAGCAGTCCCGTGCATAGTGGAGCGTTTAATGGCCACAGGCTCAACCGGCACCCCAGTTGCATCAGCAACGAGCTGTAGCAGAGCCGGAACACTAGTAGAGACGCGCCCTGCAGCGCGGAGCCGATCAGGTGCACCAACCACCTCAAAAAGCTGCCGCGCCAAACGCGCATACGTAAGAGCAACCCCTTCAAAACAGCCACGGTAAAGAGCGGCAGGAGTGTCGCTGTAACTCACATCGCGCAGCGCGCCCCGAGCATGGCCTGCCCACCCAGTAGAGCGTTCACCCGTCAGGAAAGGCAATACCAGGGGAGTCATGGACGCGGGCTCGGCCATGAGGATGTCGTGACAGGTTCTTGGATCGGGTAACCGCAGAACATTTTCTAGCCACGTGTTCATGCGGCCTACATCATTGAGTGCACCACCAAGGATGCTGCGTTGTTGATCAACGCGGTAACACCACAGTCCAGGAGGAAGAACTGTAGGAGTGTTGCCGGTGATGACACGTATTGCTCCGGAAGTAGCGAATGAAGCTAGGGGAGTGGCAGTGCTTGTGGCATCAGCCCCAAGATTGGCGGCAAAACCATCAGGGATAACTGGGTACCAGGGAACCTGCGCCAGCGCTGGCCACCGGTTAGGCACATAAGAGGTGCTAGGGAAGCTGGGTTGGTCAGGGTCTGCAATGGGAGACAGGTGTTCCTCGACGATTCCTGCGGCCTCGAGAAGAGGAGCGTCCCACTGGCAGGTGTAACGGTTGAGCAGACCAGTCCACGCAGCCGTGGAGGTCGCGATGTTGGTGACTCCAAGCAGGTGGAGCCAGATGTATTCGCCGAGGGTGACCCAGCGGTGGACGCGGTGAGCGGCTTGCGGGTCATTGTCATGCCACCAACGAATAGTCGCTGCCCAGTGAGCGGTGTGTAGGTGGGCTCCGGTGCGTTGAGTGATTTCGTGAGGGTCAAGATGACGGCGCAGGGCAGCAGCTTGGCTGCTGGCACGTGAGTCGGCGTACGTCAGACAAGGGGTGATGGCGTAGTTATCGGTGTCGATGCCGATGAGAGTGGGGGCAAAAGTGTCCATAGCGACACCAGCGATGTGAGGTGCGATGTCACTGCTCGTGAGGGTGTCGATGATGTCGATGACTTCGTGAAGAGTGTGTCTGGGGTCCAGGGTGCAGTGGCCGTCGGGGGCGGTGGTGAAGGCGTGGCGGACTTTAATGCGGTGTTTATCGACGGGGCGTCCGGTTGCGTCGTAGATACAGCCACGGCTGCCGGTGGATCCGATATCGATGGCCAGGATGAGGGGAGTGGTTGCCTCGAGGGGTTGGACGCTGAAGCTCTCTGCCGCCATGGTGACTCAGTCTAGTAATCAGTCTAGTAAGGAGTTGAAGTAGTGCGGTTGGGGGTGAGGTTCTGATGTGTTGGCGCGGGCTTGCGTGAACCGAGTGAGCACAGGAGGGCGTTCCGTGCTGACTCGGTCCAGCAGTTGTTGTGTTGGAGAGTAAAGAAAAGGAGAGGGAGGGGATGGAAGGTTTTCAGTCCAGGGCGATGTGGCGCTTGATGCGGTAGACGCACTGTGAGTCGCCCATGGCCTCGCATTCGAGTTCTTTGCCGGTCATGGTTGCGCCGTAAAGGCCGCCGATAGCGCCTACGAAAACACCGAGGGTGTAAGCGCACATTGGCTCGTCGGACTTACGGTCAAAAGAGCAGGCACCTTCGTGGATGCGCACGGTGTAGGTGCCGTTGTCTTCGGTGATGTCATCGACAATGGCTAAACGGGTGCCATCCAGGCCCAGAGCTTTCTGTAGGATTTCGGTGGCGTCATCAATAGAGGGGGAAGCGCCAGTTTTTCCCAAAAGCTCGACCAGTCCAGCGCCGCGCATACGGCCAGCGCCGAGGACGGGACCCGGGCCAGCGAGGTCTTCGACGTGCAGACGCATCTGCTGGAGGCATTCGGCTGCGACGAACTTGCCAAGGGTGGGGCGTGTGTTGGTGGGCATGTAGGTAGTACCTCGTGATCTGCGTGTTGTGTCGTGTGAGGTGTTCCTGACACACGGATTGGCCCGGTAGGGCAGTGCACCCAGTCGGTGGGCCTGTTCACGGTTCAGACTAGAAGCGCAGCAGTGACCCACGGCGTGGGCTGCGTATACGTCCATGCTCTTTGGGTGGGTATTTCGTTGGAGCAGAAAGAATGTGAATCTGAACAGTTGTCCGGCCACGTGATATGCGAGTCTGCGTTGTGGCGAAGCAGAAAAGATGAGCGCACCGAGCTTGATAAGAAAAGCAGGCTAATTCATTGCCCTATAAAGTCATTATCTGCACACCTGGTTACTGTCACAGAAATTCCGTTAAAGACGTACGGCATAACTTGCTGGGTCGGTGCGTCGCAGAAAAGGACCTTTTAGGCGTCTGGAAAATACACGGACACTTCTGTAGCTTTCACCGAAAGCCACACCTGCATGCCAGGAGCTAATCCCAGTTCAACCAACGCAGCAGTAGTCACCTCAACCCGAATATCAGGCGGCCCAGCAACATGAAGCCGCACCCGCGCACCCACCATGTCGACCGTGAGCACTCGGCCACACCACACATTCCGCGGTGAGCCCACCCCCGGACGCTCCCCAAACACCGACACCGACTCTGGCCGAACCGCAGCAAACACACGTGCCCCATCCGGAAAACTCACCCCGGCCGCCGCATGCAACACCCCACCCCCGGCAAGGCGTATCGCACCGCCGTGCCCCCAAACCCCCTCAAAGAGATTCACCCCCACCAGATCCGCCACAAACTCTGTTGCCGGATGCTCAGCTACCTGCACCGTGGGGCCGTACTGAACTACCTCGCCCTCTTCCACAACCATCACCGCATCGGCCATCACCATCGCCTCCACCGGATCATGAGTGACCAGCAAAACCGGCCCACGAAACTGCGCCACATGCTCGCGCACACATCCCTGTACCTCCCGGCGCGTAGCTGAATCCAACGCAGCAGTCGGTTCATCCAACACCAACACATCCGGTTCACAAGCCAACGCCCTTGCCAGCGCCACCCGCTGAGCCTGACCTCCTGACAATTCCCCTGGACGCCTGCGTCCAAGATCCCCAACCCCCAACCGCTGCAGCCACTGAAACGCCCGCGCCGTTGCCTCTCGCCTAGACACCCCCCGCATCCGCAGCCCAAAAGCAACGTTTCCCACCACGCTCATATGCCCAAACAGCCGATAATCCTGAAACATCACCCCCACATTCCGCTGCTGTGCAGACACAAACACGCCCGCTTCCGGATCATCCACCGTCACTTCACCTAGCCGCAGCTGTCCACGATCCAGCACCTCCAGGCCCGCCACCGCACGCAGCACACTGCTCTTGCCAGCACCATTGGGCCCCAGTAACGCCAACACCTGCCCCGGATACACCTCAAAAGAGGCCTGCACCACAAACCCACCACGACGAACCCGCCCATCAAAAAGCAACTCCTTCACCGCCCCACCCCCGGCCACCAATACGAACGCAACCCCACCAACACAGTCACACACACACCCAGTAGCACCAGCGACAACGCAATCGCCGCCTGCGGATCTGACTGCATCGCCAAATACACTGCCAACGGCATCGTCTGCGTAATGCCCGGCAAACTGCCCGCAAACGTGACTGTGGCGCCAAACTCACCCAACGCCCGCGCCCAACACAACACCGTCCCGGCTACCAATGACGGCGCCACTGACGGCAAAGACACCGACCAAAAAACCCGCCACCTCGAGGCCCCCAACGTCACCGCAGCCTCCTCTAGCCCCCGATCCACCGCCGCAAACGCACCAGCTACCGTCACCACCAAAAACGGCATCGCAACAAATGTTTCGGCCACCACCACCGCCACCACCGTGAAAGGAAGACTGATCCCCCACCACACATCCAGCCACCGCCCTACCAGCCCTGCACGCCCATACGCCAACAACAACGCCACTCCCCCCACTACTGGCGGTAACACCAACGGCAACGTCACCAACGCACGCAAAATCCCCACACCACGGCGCCGTGACCGCGCCAACACCCACGCCAACGGCACCCCCATAACCAACGACAGCGCTGTCGCCACCGAGGCACTTACCAACGAAAGCCGTAGCGCCACTAAAACCGCTGGCGCGAACACCAACGAAAACAACTCTCCCCACGGCACCCGCGCCGCCAACGCCACAACTGGAAGCAACAAAAACGCTGCCCCTACCAGCGCAACCCCACGCATTGGCCACGGCGTACCCCCCAACGGTGAACGACCGTTACTCACGGCGCACCAAACCCCGCCGAAGTCAAGATTTTTTTACCCACTTCTCCCCGTACCGCCTGCACAAATGCCTGCGCGGCAGGCTCATTCTGTGTCCGGCGTACCACTGCCAACGGATATGAAGTCCACGCATTCATCTGCTCGGGAATCTCCACCCCTTTGACCTTTCCAGCAGCGGCAACTACATCCGTCCCGTACACCAACCCGGCATCAACCTCCCCCAAAACAACTTTCGTCACCACTGCCTTCACATCGACCTCACGCGTAACCGGTTGCACATTTACAGATGCCTTTTCCAACACCTTCGCCGCCAAAACCCCACACGGAACCGACTGTTCACACATGGCAACCTTGACCTCTGAGCGCCCAAGATCCTCCACTTTTTCCACCCGACCAGCGCGACCAGCAGGAACAGCAATACGCAAAGAATTGCGCGCAAACGACACCGGCTCATCAACGAGACCAGCCCCACGCACCTGTTCCATCGGAACTGGACTAGCCGAAGCAAAAACATCCGCAGGCGCCCCCGCTTCAATCTGCTGCGCCAAGCCAGAGCTAGGACCGAAATTGAACCGCACCTGCACCCCCGGATGCGTACGCGAGAACTCTTCACCGATACGCGTAAACGACTCCTTCAACGATGCTGCAGCGAACACAGTCACCACCCCCGATGAACCGTTCGGCTCCAACGTTTTCCCACCACACCCAGCTATGCACATCGCCACCACCACACCAGCGATCAGCCAACGAGCTTTCACCGCACAGCCCACCCATCAACACAAACCAGCAAATACCTGCGACATCACACCCCCATCAAACCGCAAACACACAACACAACACGCTCACACCAGCGCACACCAACACATCGCCTAGGTGTGCCCTTGTTTTGTGGGGCGTGACAGGGCATCCCTCAGCCCCTTTAGGCTCATACTCGATGACCACTATTCGTGACGTGGCGGCACTAGCCGGAGTGTCCGTAGCAACCGTCTCCCGCGCACTGTCCGGCAGTGATCGAGTCACCCCTGCCACTCGTCAACGTGTCCAAGCCGCAGCCGCTGAGCTTCACTACCACCCCAACGCTGTTGCAGCAGCAATGCGCACGGGACGCACCGGCACCGTCGGACTCGTTGTTGCCTCGCTAGCTAACCCCTTCATTACCCGCCTGGCTGCCAGCATTGAAGCCCAATGTCGTGCCCGAGGATGGACACTGACCATCGCCACCGGCAGTGAAGACCCTGACGAGCAAGCCCGCGTGACTTCCATACTGCTCAGGCAACAAGTTGACGGACTTTTCATCGTCCTAGCAGACAACAGCACCGGCAGCCTAGACCGCATTGCTCAATCAGGAACCCCCATCGTCGCCATCGACCGACGCACCACCATCGAAGCCCACGCCAGCATCCTCAACGACCCCACCTGCGCGCTGGGAGACCTCGCCACCCACCTGTACGAGCAGGGATACCAACGCCCCGCAATCATCAGCGGCCCCACCTCCGTATCCACCGGTCACGGCCGCGCCCACATCGCCCTCCAAGCGCTAACCCGTGCTGGCTACAACGACCTTCCCATCCCTATCCACCACGGGGACTTCACCGCAGAACACGGAACCCAAGCCACCACAAAACTCCTCGAATCCCCACAGCCACCAGATGTCATCGTGGCGCTATCGAACCTCGTTGCCCAAGGAGCCCTACACGAGCTCCAACGCCGCAACATCGACGTCGGCCCCCAAGTCGGTCTCACCGCCTACGACGACGAACCCTGGTTCGAACTGACCAACCCGCCACTAACCTGCGTCACCCAGCCCGTGACCGAAATGGCGCAAGCCGGTATCGAAACCCTCGCAGCCCTCATTGAGCACAAAGCCCGCCACATCGAGCCCGCCCCCCTCACCGGATCCCGCCTCATCATTCGCCAATCAACCTGCCGCAAAACCTAATCGGATCTAGAAACACCCAACCTGGACAACCGGCCAAAAAAATTTCAGCCAAAAGTTCAAGTCACCCGTCCGGAAACCGATAAGACACGTGACACGAAAGAACACCACTACACGGCAGCCACAACAGCGAGGAAAAGACGAACGGGGGTCCGTCCACACCTTGGCTGAGGCACGACAACCGTGAAACCGGTGCACACGGCACCGTCAACGCTTCACAACCAAGGCGGGTAATGAAGCGTCCCAGCAGGCCGAACGCGTTATCGGGGGATTCGCGACCGGCCACCGCCGACGGCTAACGGGAACCGACGGCGAACCGCAGGGGAACGGTGGCGACGCACCAGTCACACGCGTCGCCACCCACCAACTCACACACCTACCAATCGAGGACTACGCCTGGCCAGCATCAGCGCACCACTGAATCACTACAGTTAACCCATGCCCGAGGGACACGTCATTCACCGCATGGCCAGCGCATACGACCGAGCATTCGCCGGCACCATTACCCGCTCCAGCAGTCCCCAAGGACGCTTCAGCGACGGCGCAGCCAGCATCGACGGCCTCGAACTCGTCTGCGCTGAAGCAGTCGGTAAACACTTTTTCGCCCACTTCGGCCCACGCACCATCCACGTTCACCTCGGCATGGCCGGACGCATCAGCGTTCACCACACCACAGACGCCACCGAACGCCTCGGCGAAAAAATCACTCTCGACCCTCAAACCACCCCTGCCTTCTCTGGCGAAACGGACCGTCCCGTTCTCGGGGCGATCAGGTGGCGACTAGAAAACGACACCGCCTGGGCTGACCTATCCGGCCCCGCCATCTGCGAAATCCTCGATTCCGACGGATTCAACAAAGTTCTCAAACGCCTGGGCCCTGACCCACTGCGCGAGGACGCAGACCCCGATCGCGCCTGGAACCTAGTTCGTAAATCCAAACAGCCCATCGCCCTGCTCCTCATGGACCAAAAAATCTTTGCCGGAGTAGGCAACATCTTCCGCGCTGAAGCTCTCTACCGCGCAGGCCTAGACCCCATGCTGCCGGGACTGGCCCTTAAAAAAAGCGAATTCGATGACCTCTGGACAGACTTAGTCCAGCTCATGCGCTATGCCGTCAACCATGGACAAATCGACACCGTCCGCCCAGAACACACGCCTGAAGCCATGAACCGGCCACCTCGAGAAGACCCCCACGGCGGCGAAGTCTATGTCTACCGCCGCGCCGAACAGGCCTGCTACATCTGCCACACCCAGGTGCGCAGCACTGTCATCGGCAACCGCAACCTCTTCTGGTGCCCCGTATGCCAGCCACTTTCTCGGCGCCGACCTGCCGTCGAAGCACGCAAAAAACTGCGTGAACAGTCTCTACTGGGACGTCTGGCGCACTGACTAGCACTCTGCAACGCAGACCCCGACCAACATCTCGCTCAAAGGACTACATCCAGCTCGAGATTCAAAGGGTGACAGGGTAAGCGCGTAATCACCACAACAACCTCAACACAGCAACACCGATTCGCCCACAACAACACAGGGACCCGCCGCCTCATGATTGACGCCCTCACCGCCTACCTTGGCGCCCTCAACGGCTTCGTATACACCTACTTCCTCGTCGCCCTCCTTATCGGCGGAGGCCTATATTTCACCCTGCGCACCCGTGCCGTGCAGATACGTCACTTTCACCACCTGCTGAGTCACTCACTAGCTTCACGCAAAGGAGCCAACGGAGGGATCTCCTCATTTCAGGCATTCGCCATGGGCATGGCCACCCGTATCGGCATCGGCAACATCACCGGTGTGGCCTTGGCGCTCGTGCTCGGCGGCCCCGGAGCGATCTTCTGGATGTGGGTGATCGCCGCTGTTGGCATGGCAACCTCATTCTTTGAAGCCACCCTGGCCCAGGTATTTAAAGTCTCCAACACAGACGGCACCTATCGTGGCGGCACCGCCTACTACCTCTCTTACGGCTTGCAATCTCGTGCATGGGGAGTAGGTATCGCGTCTGCACTCGTGTTTTGCATGGTCATCGCCATGCCCATGGTTCAAGGCAACACCATCGCCCTCGCTCTGGAAAACGCTCACGGTATTCCGGCGTGGGCTACTGGCCTATTGCTCATGGCTCTAACAGCGCTTGTGGTCTTTGCAGGGATGCGCGGCGTAGCCCGCACGACAGAAATCCTCAGCCCCATGATGGCTATCGGATACGTGTGTATCGCTGTCACAGTTGTCATCATGAACATCGGCAGTGTTCCGGGGTTCCTATCTGACATTATCTCCGGTGCCTTTGGGATTCGACCTGGCTTGGCCGGGGTGGCAGGCGGAGTCACCGCAGCTGTGCTTAACGGTGCTCAACGCGGGCTTTTCACCAATGAAGCAGGTATGGCAACCAATCCCAACGCGGCCGCCACTGCCACGGTTGCTCATCCGGTGCAGCAGGGGTTCATCCAATCTCTCGGTGTTCTCGTCGACTCAATGATCATCTGCACTGCCACTGCGTTCATCATTTTGTCCAGCGGATCAAACGTGTATGTGCCAGGTGCAGTGCCAGCTGCATCGGAAGCTGAAAATGCTGCCGCCAGCCTGACCGTTAACGCAGTTACTTCACAGCTGGGCAGCTGGGCCGTGTGGCCTATGTCGATCATGATTTTTTTCTTCGGATTCAGCTCGATTCTGGGTGCTTACGCGTATGCCTCCGTCAACGTCGACTTCCTGCGCGGTTACAACACACGTAACCGCCTAGCTGCCACCTTGGTTGTGTTGACCACCGGAGTCGGGGCTGTACTGGCGTTAAAAACAGTGTGGGCGCTCATGGACACCGCGATGGCTTTAACGACGCTCATCAACATCATTGGTCTCATTGCACTCTCGAAGTGGGTTGTTGGAGCGCTCCGTGACTACGAAGCTCAAAAGGCGGCTGGTATTGATGAGCCACGCTTCTGCGGTGAAGGTAACTCGAATTTGCCGCGTGATATCCCTACCGATGTCTGGAAATAGACGCAAATACCACGCTTTTCAGTGAGGCGGCTGTAAATAGCTTTCATTAATGCTTCTTTAAGGAGGGAGTGGGCTGAAAAGCAGTCCACTCCCTCCTTTTGTCTGAAGATGTGCAGAGGTTTGGTTGCGCGAATCTTATTCGCGAAAAATCCAACCAAATGAGCTTTTTGGTGATTTTTGAAGTGGGCTCATTTTCTGCCCTCGCCGGGTTATCGATGGATATTTCTAATATCTATTCCTGCATGTGGAACAACTGAGTCCTTGCTGAATAAATGCAAATTATTGCGAAAATAATTTGCGCTTATTGTGTGCCATAGGTGCCTCCCATCGGGTTTACGGTCTGAACGAACTACCGTCCCGCCCCGTAGGAGCACCATGCGCCTGACCCCACGAGAGCAAGACAAACTGCTCATCGTCGTAGCCGCCGACCTCGCCCGCAGACGCCAAGCCCGCGGCCTGAAACTCAACTACCCCGAAGCCGTTGCCATCATCAGCTACGAACTCATCGAAGGGGCCCGCGATGGCCGCACTGTCGATGAGCTCATGAGCTGGGGAACAACCATCCTCACCCGCGAAGACGTTATGGAAGGAGTGCCCGAAATGATCCATGACGTACAAATCGAAGCGACCTTCCCCGACGGCACCAAACTCGTCACCGTGCACGACCCCATCCGCTAAACACTACCCGCCGTAACACCCCCAGCAAGGACAATCATGATCCCTGGCGAAATCGTGGCCAGCGACGAAGAAATCGTCGCCAACCACGGCAGAGAAACAAAAACCATCGACGTCGTAAACATCGGCGACCGACCAGTACAAGTCGGCTCCCACCACCACTTCTATGAAGTCAACCGCGCCCTGGAATTTGACCGGCCCGCCACCCGTGGCTTCCGCCTCAACATTCCCTCCGGCACCGCTGTGCGATTCGAACCCGGCGACCACAAAAACGTCGAACTCGTCGCCCTGGCAGGACTGCGCCGCGTCTACGGCTTCCGAAACCGCGTGAACGGCCCCCTTGACGCCCCCGAAATCATCGAAGAACAAGCCTGGGCTCACCCCACCACCCTGAAAGGGGCAGAAAAATGACCCTCAGGATCCCCCGCCGCCAGTACAACGACCTCTACGGCCCCACCACCGGCGACTCGGTCCGTCTCGCCGACACAGACCTGTTCGTCAAAGTCGAAAAAGACCTCACCGGATACGGAGACGAAGCCGTCTTCGGCGGCGGAAAAACCATCCGCGATGGCATGGGCCAAGACGGCAACGTCAACCGCGCCGAAATGATCCCAGACACCGTCATCACCGGCGCCCTCATCATCGACTACACCGGCATCTACAAAGCCGACATTGGCATCCGAGACGGACGCATCTGCGCCATCGGCAAAGCCGGAAACAACAACATCATGGACGACGTCGACATGACGATCGGCCCATCAGCAGAAATCATCGCCGGCGAACACAAAATCCTCACCGCTGGCGGCATTGACACCCACATCCACTTCATCAGCCCAGAACAAGTCCCCACCGCGCTCGCCGGAGGAGTTACCACCTTCGTCGGCGGAGGCACTGGTC
Organism: Dermatophilus sp. B7861-1; assembly: GCF_058996045.1. Taxonomy (NCBI): domain Bacteria; kingdom Bacillati; phylum Actinomycetota; class Actinomycetes; order Micrococcales; family Dermatophilaceae; genus Dermatophilus; species Dermatophilus sp. B7861-1. The sequence goes on from NZ_CM180082.1 coordinate 49,023, forward strand.
CCGCCGAAGGAACCAAGGCCACCACCATCACTCCCGGCGCCTGGCATATCGGCCGCATGTTGCAAGCCTTTGAAGGACTACCCATCAACGTGGGAATCCTCGGCAAAGGGCATGCCTCCATGACCTCCCCCTTGGCAGAACAGATCGTCATGGGGGCCTGCGGTCTAAAAATTCACGAAGACTGGGGAGCTACCCATGCCTCCATCGACAACTCCCTCAAAGTTGCCGACGAATATGACATCCAGGTAGCTATCCACACCGACACTCTCAACGAAGGTGGCTTTGTCGAAGACACCATTCGTGCCATAGATGGACGCGTCATTCACACCTTCCACACCGAAGGCGCAGGCGGTGGCCACGCCCCCGACATCATCACGATGGCCGGGCTGAAAAACGTGCTCCCCGCATCCACCAACCCCACAATGCCCTTCACCCGCAACACCATCGACGAGCACATGGACATGCTCATGGTGTGCCACCACCTCTCCCGAGAAATCCCCGAAGACGTCGCATTCGCCGACTCTCGCATCCGCCCAGAAACCATCGCTGCCGAAGACGTCCTGCACGACATGGGTGTGTTCTCCATGATGAGCTCCGACAGCCAAGCCATGGGCCGCGTCGGCGAAGTCGTGCTTCGCACCTGGCAAGCCGCCGACCACATGCTCAAAACCCGCGGCCACCTGCCTGGAGACTGCGAATACAACGACAACAACCGCGTCAAGCGATACATCAGCAAATACACAATCAACCCCGCTATCGCCCAAGGTATGTCCCGCCTCATCGGATCAGTCGAAGTTGGAAAATGGGCAGACCTGGTGCTCTGGGAACCTGCCTTCTTCGGCGTCAAACCCGATCTGGTCATTAAAGGTGGACTCATCCTCGGCGCTATGCAGGGCGACCCCAACGGATCCATTCCCACCCCCCAGCCACAAACCTTCCGACAGCAATTTGCCAGCTACGGCGGCGCACTGGCTGAATCCTCCATTTCCTTCATGTCCATGGCAGCAGTCAACGCTGGCGTCGCCCGCAGGCTCCGCCTCAAACGGCATGTGGCCCCCGTTGAAGACATCCGTCAGCTCACTAAAGCGGACATGAAATTCAACAGCGCCACTCCCGACATTGAAGTCGATGCACAAACATACGAAGTGCGCGTAGACGGCGAACGCATCACATCCACCCCCGCCACCACCCTGGCAGGCGCACAAAGGTATTGGCTCTTCTAATGACTGACACACCCAACACCCCAGCAATACAGACCCAGGAATCACTACCCCCCATTCACTCAACCGCCGTCATCTTCAACATCACTGACGGCACACCTGAACACCTCATCCACACTCCCGGAGACCATCACGGTCACCGAGAGCGCGAAACCATTCGCCTCCACAACGAAGCTCTCGCCAAACGAGTCCAGCGACTACGTACTGACAAAGGCCGAGAAATATCCCTACGCCTGCCCTCCGGATCGCCAGCTCTACGCCCCGGAGATGTCATTGCCGTCACTGACACCAGCTTCATCACCATCGAAACCACCACCACACGAGTCATCGTTGTGCGGCCCAGCTGCATCCGTCAGATGGGAGAAGCCGCACACGCCCTGGGGAACCGGCACCGCCAGGTTCAGTTCTTCGACGACAGCACGCAATTCGGGGCACAGTTCGGCCAAGTCGTCTTCCTCACTCCCTACGACCACACCGTCACCGACCACCTCGAAAGCCTCCACGTCGACTACACCATCGAAGATGTCGAACTCGACACCCCCTTCCGCCACGCAGAACACCAACACTGACCGGAACTCATAAAACCCGTGACCACACCCACGACCAGGCGCTCCCGACGCCACGCCCCCAGACTGACGCCCACTGCTACCCACCCCCACCTGGCCCTCATCCAACTCGCTGACTCCGCCCTACCGGTAGGAACATTCGCGCACTCCTTCGGTATGGAGACAGCCCTGGCGGATGGAACAGTCACAGACGAGGCAGAGGTAGCGGCATGGCTGGCTTCCTTCCTGAAATCGCAAGTCCTGACCACTGACCTGCTAGCCGTGCGAGAAACATTCGCTCTGGTTAAGGAAGAAAACGTCGATAAGCGAAAGCTTCTCGACCTGGATGCCACGATGACCGCCGTGTCCTTGGCATCTCAAGTACGAGAAGCATCCTGGTCAATGGGTGCACGACTGCTAGAGCTAGCCGTCGAATGCTTCCCTACCCCCGCGCTAACCACATACGACGAGTTAGTTCGACAAAAACACGCGGACGGGCACTATGCCATCGCATACGCCCTAGCAGTCGCGGGTATGGGGGTCGGTCTTGCTGAAACACTGCACACCTACGCCACCTCCCTGAGCATCGGACTTGCGCAGAACGCAGTACGTGCGGTCCCGCTCGGGCAGGTGGCAGGCCAACGTGTCATCGCCTACCTCCACCCAGTGATCGCCGCAGTATGCGAAGAAGCTCTCACTCTGCCCACCGATCTGCTGGGAGCTGCCTGCCCACATCTGGAAATCGACCAAATGAGGCACGAACGACAGCATGCTCGAATGTTCACCAGCTGACTGTGAGCATCCACACCCGAGAACAACAACCACCTGACGCAGGAAGACCTATGACAGACACACACACCGAACCTCTAGAACAAGACCCCATCATCATCGGTGTCGGCGGCCCCGTCGGAGCCGGGAAAACCCAGCTAGTGGAACGTCTCACCCGCGCGATGAGTCACCGCGTATCGATGGCAGCAGTCACCAACGACATTTACACCATCGAAGACGCGAAAATCCTCGCCCGTAACTCCGTTCTGCCCGAAGACCGCATCATCGGAGTGGAAACAGGAGGCTGCCCGCACACAGCAATCCGGGAAGACACCTCACTCAACACCGCCGCGATCGAAGAACTACGGCGCCGACACCCTGACCTAGAAATCATTTTTGTCGAGTCCGGCGGCGACAACTTGTCCGCCACGTTCTCCCCCGAACTAGTGGACTTCTCCATCTACGTCATTGACGTGGCCCAAGGGGAAAAAATCCCCCGAAAAGCAGGCCAGGGAATGATCAAATCTGACCTGTTCGTCATCAACAAAACAGACCTAGCACCTCATGTAGGCGCGGACTTGTCAGTCATGGAGGAAGACTCAGCAAAATTCCGTGGTGATCGCCCCTTCTGCTTCACCAATCTGCGCACCGATGAAGGGCTAGAAAAAGTCATTGAGTGGATTGACCACGACATTCTCATGACCGACCTCACCGACGCATGACGCTCACATCTGGCTCAGCACAGCCCCGCTTACCTTCATCTGCCCCAGCCTCTGCGGAGCCTGAAAAAACAACGGGCAGTCTTGACGTGACATTCGCGGTGCGAAACGAACGCACCATCCTGTCCCGCCAGCACCATCGGGGAGCACTGAAAGTAATTCGCCCCTTCTACCTTTCTGATGGTGCTGCTGCCGCAGAAGCAACACTGACCGTGCTCAACCCTGGCGGCGGCTATGTCGGCGGAGATGTGTATCGGCAGCACATAACCCTCCAAGCCGGGGCTAAAGCAGTTGTGACAACCCAGTCCGCGACCCGGGTCTACCGCACACCGCACAGCGAAGTGACTCAAGACACCGAGCTCGTCGTGGAAGACGACGCTGTGTTGACTTATGTGCCAGATGAACTCATTGGCTATGCCGATGCCCGATATGTGCAGCGCACACGTGCCCAACTGGCCAAAACAGCGACATTATTCGCTAAGGACGTCGTCACTCCTGGGTGGGCTCCAGATGGTCGACTTTTCCAATACCGAAAACTGCACACAATCTTCGACGTAGTTGGCATGCCTACGTCAGAGCACCATCGAGGCAAGCTGCTAGCCCGCGACAACCTTTTCTTAGCACCGGAGCGATTCGGGATTTCTCCTGATCACACAGTGCTGGCAGAAACCTTTACTCACGTGGGAAGTCTTCTTATCGTCTCGCCCCACGTGGATACCGAGACTGTCGATGCGATTCGTGACGTTTTAGCTGCTCACGAAAGTAAGCATCTGCATTTGCGTACAGGGGTGAGCAGGATGCCTATCAACGGGGTTCTCATCCGTGCCTTGGGAGTCAACACGGCCGTGATTGATGGCGCCATTGGGGCGGTGATTGATCAGCTCCGCGCAGACTGGTTTGGGTGGGGGCCGCTACCGCGGCGCAAATACTGACATTTTTGGCCGCGTGACAGCGGCCGGGTAAGAAAGGTTTTCTTCATGTCTCTTCCGACACAGGCTGCTCCTCGTCACGACTATGTGCGCTGGATACGGGCCGTGTTGCGCGGGCAGGGGCAGGTGTTTTTTATCGACAAACCGATAGCAGGTCTGCTCATGCTGATCGGTGTAGGCATAGCCGATGTTCAACTGGCTCTGTTCACGCTGGTTGGCATTCTCGTTGGTATGTCCACCGCATGGGTGATGGGCGTTGACCGTAATGAGATCGAGAACGGCTTATGGGGGTATTGCTCTGCACTGGTTGGCGCTGCCGCGTTCGTGACGTGGGGTAGCGGGAGCAGTGGCATCGTTGCGGCCGTGTTGGGGTCAGTTGTGGTGGTTCCGGTTCAGGTTGGATTGGCTCGTCTACTGCGGGCGGGCAAGTTGTCGGCGTATGGTCTACCGGTTCTGACAGCACCGTTCTGCATTGTCAGCGGTATCAGCGCGATCATTGCGCGAGGTTTTCCACATCCGCCAGCCTCACCGTTGCAGATGCTGGGGGTGAGCGGTATTGCTGAGCTGGTAGAAGAAGCTCTTGAAGGAATCGGGCAAGTCCACTTCGCTGATTCCTATGTAGCCGGAGCGCTGATTCTTCTGGGACTTTTCGTAGGTTCCTGGCGCGCTGCGGCCGGGGCAGTGGTGGGAGCGGTGGTCATGACATTGGTGTCGCCGATTTTCGGGATCGACCCAAATGTGGTGGCTCACGGGCTAAGTCAATATTCGGGTGTGTTGGTGGGGATTGCTGCATTGGCGGTTTTCACCGCTGACGTCAAGCCTGCGTGGATTCCATGGGTACTGGCTGCAGTAGGAGCAGTGGTGACGTTGCCGCTGGAAGAGCTATTCGAAGCAGCGCATTTTCCGATGTACACCTGGCCGTTTGTGATCGTGACGTGGGCGATTATTGCTGTGCGGGCATATGTGTTGGAGCGGTCGGCAAGGTCGTGAATTCTTGACTCCCTGCCCCCTTTAGGGTGTACGAATGGGGAGTCAATCAAACAAAATTCGCGAAAGTGAGTACAGCTCTGTCTTCTATAAGGTCTACTACGAGGACACGGATTGTCTCGGTATGGTCTACTACGCGAACTACTTTCGGTTTCTCGAACGTGGCCGCACCGAGTATCTCTCCGAGCGAGGCCAAACGATTTCGGCACTCAACGAAGCGGGTATTGTCTTTGTGGTCGCCAAGGTTGAAGCTGACTTCAAAGCGTCGGCGCGCCTGGGGGACACCATAGAGGTGCTTTCTTCTCTCTCTACCCCATCACCGTTCAAGATTCTTTTCCATCAGAAGATCTGCCTGGACGGAAAAGTACTGGTCAAAGCTCTCACGACGCTGGCATGTATTGAGGAAGATGGTTCCCTGCGCCGTGTGCCGCCAGAACTGAGGAGTTAGGGAACGGCACCAAAACCATGAAAGTGCGCTGCGTTAACCCACAGCGACGCGCAACTTTGGGGTGAAAACCCCTAACGTGGAGTACGTAGTAGGACACTCGTCCATGACCGGTGCATCTGGGGACACCGGGACGAGCCGCGCCGCGTAGCGGCGGGAAAGAGGGGAACACGGCATGGCGCATCATGAAGCACCGCAACCGACCAACGTTGAGACTATCGTTGGCGAGAGCGATTACTTCTTCTCCACCACTGATCGCAAGGGCATCATCGAACTCGCGAACGCCGTGTTCGTCCGTCTTTCGCAGTATGAACACGATCAGCTGCAAGGGTCGCCGCACAACATCGTTCGACACCCTGATATGCCCGCCGGTGTCTTCAAATCTATTTGGGGCCAGCTCAAAGCAGGCCGACCTGCTTGCGCCTATATGAAAAACATGGCTGCTGACGGCAGCACGTACTGGCTTATTTCCACGTTGATCCCGGTGGGGGAGAAATTCCTTTCGGTGCGTATGGGCACGCTCGTTCATGAGTCCAAAAAAGCCGCCGAAAAGCTATACGCCGATATTCGTGCTGCTGAGCATGAGGCTCGTGAAAACGGGGCTAGCGCTGATGAGGCGGCCACAATGGGCCTGGAGCTCATGATTGCTGAGCTGTCTAAAACAGGTATTAGGTCTCCTGAAGATCTCGCCTATCGCATTCTTCCCGCAGAGGTTGCAGCGCACGAGCGTGTAGGACGCATTCCTCAGCGTCCTGAAGCAACTGGTTATGCAGCCGAAATGCTGCACCTCATGCATGAAATTGACGACATCACTGCTGGATCTGTCGCACAACTCGATGAGTACGCCTCACTCATTTCTGTCTTGGAAGCTTCTGCTGCTGATGCAGGCCCTGCTTCTGACCGGCTCACCATCATCGCTGACGCTGCACAAAACGGGGCAAACATTGAAGATGTTCCGGAGATGATTGCTACTTTCACCACACGTCTGACGGAGAAAGTCGAATCAGCCATCGACAAACTCGCTGGGCTGGATGAAGCACTGACCGCCCTGGCCACCGACGTTGCGCGTCTTCGGTTCCGGATTGCGCTGCTGCGCCTGCACAACCGCATGATCGGTAGCTTCTGCGTTGAGGTCATCGACAGTCAAGAATCGTTCGATGCTCTGCCCTCATTGCGGATCCTGACCCAGGCCCTCGGCGAAGAGGCTGATGAGCTTGCTGCGGCAATTACCCAGGTGCGTGGGGCTTTGGCGGCTGTTCCTGACCAAGTTCAAGACGCTGTGCGTGATGCTGACCGCACTTTGCGTCTTTCCACAAAGTGGCGCGGTGAAGCTGGTGAAGCCGAGGGAGACGTTGCTGCTGCACTTGCTCCGGCACTGGCTGCGCTCACGGAAAACTCAGCCTCCGGTTTCGCTGAACTTGGCCGCTTCTACGATGTTGCGGCGCGTTGCTTCCACCTGCCTGACCGCCACGACGACGCTGGCCTTGCTACCCTCATCGGCCGCATGCACTCCATCATCGATAACTTCAACGAGAGCGAAGCAGCCTAACGCCTCCGGAATCAGCCGTTTCTTCAGCCCCAGAGCGTGGACGCTCTGGGGCTGAACTCTGTAGCGATGCTATCATTGATCGTTAATTTGCGTCAATAATCGTTGTCGTTACTGACGTCATCGCAGGACGTGGGGGAGTGGACCCAAAACCAAAACGCACCGGGGGAGCCACCCGTTGCAACGAGCCCAGATCCTGTCTCTGCCACGAAGCAATCGAGTCGGTGATGGCGTGCACATCACATGCCCCATAGAACTCTCGGCGCCCATGACCGGCCGTACCTGCAGTACGTAACCCGACGAGACGAGCAGGCACGTCAGTTAAACGACAAAATGCTGGACTTGTGGCGATGTAGGTGGGGATCAGGTGCAGCAACCACCCCAACGGAGTGCGTTCTCCCGTCGTCAATGACAGCTCCAATGGCCCAGCCTTCAGGCCCCAATGGTCTACACCTGGTGAAACGGTGGTCACTTCACAGGAAACCGGAACTGTGATGACCTCATCGAATGTGTAGGTGGCTGTCACAAAATCAGCCACCTCAGCTGAGGGAGCAAGTAATATTCGCCAGCCATTGGCGCGTTCCACCATCACATCAGTAAACGTCCCTAAAGGAGAATCCACCCAACGGCCAACAACGAGCCGAGTGCCTTCTTGCGTTCCAACCCCGGCAATATAACCGCGAAAAACATGACGTCCCATATGCGCGCCTCCCGTCATTAGCTGCTCATGGGAGATGTTCGACTCTATGGAACCATCACCCCCAAATTTTATTTAAAAGAAAACTCACTCGCTCTTGAAGCCTGCAAAATCTTTAAACATCTAACACGGATGTGTGCTCATTCATCACTGATACCTAACGCTAATACCCCCAGCTTTGAACCAGGCTTGCGTAAGTGAACTTCATATGGTTCCTGGCACATCAAAAAACCTGGATTCCTGTGGTGCACCACACAGTTCGAACCACACAGCGGACGATGTACTCCCGATCTGAGATCGACCTCATGCCCACAGGAATTGAAAGGCCCGCAATGACGCGAAGTACTCGAAAAATCACCCTGTCAAAAATCATGGCTCCAGCAGTGGTTGTCGCGCTCGCCTTACCTGTAGGAACAGCTTTTGCTGCACAACCACATGGCGTTCACACGTCTGCGGTGAAGACTGATGGGTCAGGTTCCTATCTTGTTGGTTCAGGTATGTATGACATCACCGGTGCTGCTGCGGAAACAGGAATGTTCGGGTATGCGGCATCACAAGAAGTCGATGGCTTGCATATGCGCTTGTACTCACGTGCTTTCGTCGTGGCTGATCAGAAATCGGGAAAACGAGTGGCTATGGTGACCACAGATATGGGGGCTATGTTCCCCTCGATCACCTCTGCCGTGGTTGCCAAACTGCAGAAAAAGTTTGGGGACAAGTACACCTCTCAAAATGTGCTCATTGCAGCGACGCACACTCACGTCGGCAATTCAGGTATGTCCGGCGATCGGCTGTATCAGGTAGCTGGCGCCGACTCGACCTCGGCTGGCTACGACAAGAAAAACTTTGACACCGTCGTGAACGGCATTGTTGAGTCCATCAGTCGCGCGCATACAAACCTGGCTCCGGGCACGGTGCAGCGTTCGGAGGGAGAGCTTAAGGGAGCCACGCGTAACCGTTCTCTTCCTGCGCACCGAGCTAATAAAAATCCAGGCAATGAAGTGGATTCCTCCATGACACAGCTGGAGTTTCGAAGGTCTAACGGACAAGCGGTCGGGGTGTTGAACTGGTTCGCGATCCACCCGACGAGCTTCAGCAGAAAATTCACCAAACTCAGCGGCGATAACAAGGGCTACGCCTCTTACATGTTCGAGAAGCAGATGGGAGCTGACCCGAGCAAGGCAGGATCATTTGTCGCTGCGTTCGCCAACAGTGCGGTAGGTGATGTCGTTCCTGCACAGGGCAACGCTCACTCGGCTCCCGGATACGGGGGCAGCTCTGATGAATACCACAACACTCAAGTTGCTGGAGAAGCGCAGTTAGGAAAAGCACGCCAACTGTGGCAAGCGCAGGGGGCGGTACAGGGCGGTCCAGTTGATTTCCGTTCCCGACACATTGATCTGCGTAACTACACAGTGGATGCCAAATATGCTGGTGGTAAGGCTGTGCAGTTATGCAAGGCCGCGCGGGGGTTCTCGTTTGCATCCGGTGGTGAGAATGGTCCCTCAAAGATCCCAGGAATGTATGAGGGGATGACACGTGACTCGTTCTCTATCTCCGACAAAGTCAACAAGGTTGATACCTCTGCGCTGGGTGGGTTGACGCGGCTGGCGTTTGCGGGGATCTCAGCGGTGCATCAAGACAAGTGCCATGCGGAGAAACCTATTCTCCTGCCCACAGGGGCGTGGAAGATGGTCAGCTCGGTGGTGCAGGTGCAGCTAGTTCGGGTGGGGAACACGGCGGTTTTGGCATTGCCGGTTGAGCCGACCACGGTGGCTTCGCGCAGGTTGCAGGAACGAGTTGCTGCTGAGTTGGCGGGAACAGGTGTGAACCGGGTAGTGATTGCCGGTGTGGCTAATGGTTACAACGGTTATCTGGCCACTCGTGAGGAATACGCGGCGCAGCATTACGAAGGTGCCTCGACAGAGTTTGGGCCGTTCGAATTTGCTGCTTTCGAGCAAGAAGCTGCTGGTTTGGCCTCAGCGATGAAGAGAGGCGCTGCAGTCAGTGACGCGGCTTCTCCGGCTGGAAGTTTCACGGCCAAGACTCCTGCCCGTCCAGGAGTGTTATTCGACAGTAAGCCAGCACGTCAGCAGTTTGGGCAGGTGCTGGAACAGCCATCGCAGTCCTACACCTCTGGTCAGGTGGCCTCGGCGGTGTTCCGGGCAGGGCACCCGAAGAATGACTACCGAACGATGGGTTCGTTTTTGCAGGTTCAGCGTCAGGAAGGCGGAGCCTGGAAGACGGTGCGGACGGATCGGGATTGGGATACGACGTATGCGTGGAAGCGGGAAGGGGTGGCCTTTTCGCGGGCGAGTGTGCAGTGGCGCATTCCGAAAGGAACTCCGGCGGGAACATATCGACTCGTCCAAACCGGTGATTGGAAAAATGCTCAAGGTGGAAAAATTTCGCCGTATGTAGGAATGTCTCGGCCTTTTACGGTGCGTTAACTTTTTCGTGATTTCCGTCACTGTGTTAGTGGGTTTTGTGGGGGCGAAAGGTGCATCACGTTGCTGTGTTTGCCCCCACATGGCCTGCGTCACGGAAATGCGAGGGGTGTCACATACACACATAAGGATGTAAACGATTTCAGTATCGATGGCATTTCGTAGATTCAAAAGAAAGGGCGTGTCCGATATGGCACCCCCAACACGAGGCCGATAAGACAGACAATCGACCTCTTGAAGCCGACCACTTTGGAGGGCACCCGACGTGACCGCGACAGCAGAGACCCCGACAACCACAGCGTGGGAAGGGTTCGAAACAGGCCCGTGGAGCGAAGGTATCGACGTCCGCGACTTCGTCCAACGTAATTACACGCCCTACACCGGTGACGCGTCCTTCCTCGCAGGACCCACCGCCAAAACCCTGCGTGTATGGGAAACCCTCGAAAAGGAATACCTCTGCGTCGAACGCCGCAAACGCGTCTTCGACGTCGACACCCACATCCCCTCCGACATTGACGCCTTCCCCGCCGGATACATCAGCGAAGACGACAACGTCATCGTTGGCCTCCAAACAGACACCCCACTCAAACGCGCCATGATGCCCTCCGGCGGCTGGCGCATGGTCGAAACCGCCATCAAAGAAGCAGGCCTCGAACCTGACGAAGACGTGAAGAAAATCTTCACGAAATACCGCAAAACCCACAACGACGCAGTATTCGACATCTACACCCCCCGCATCCGCGCCGCGCGATCCTCACACGTCATCACCGGCCTACCCGACGCCTACGGACGTGGCCGCATCATCGGTGACTACCGCCGGGTCGCCCTCTACGGCGTTGATGCCCTCATCGCCGAAAAAACAGCAGCCAAGGACGCCGTCGCCGGCACAGAATTCTCCGAACACTGGGCCCGATACCGCGAAGAGCACGCCGAACAAATCAAAGCGCTCAAAAAACTCAAAGTGATGGCCGCCTCCTACGGCGTCGACATCTCCGGCCCCGCAACCAACGCCCACGAAGCCGTCCAATGGACCTACTTCGGCTACCTCGGTGCCATCAAGAGCCAAGACGGCGCAGCCATGAGCATCGGCCGACTATCACCCTTCTTCGACATCTACTTCGAACGCGACCTCGCCAACGGCACCCTCACCGAGGAACAAGCCCAAGAAATCATCGACTCGCTCGTGCTCAAACTGCGCATCGTGCGATTCCTACGCACGATCGACTACGACCAAATCTTCTCCGGTGACCCCTACTGGGCAACCTGGTCCGACGCCGGCTTCTCTGTTGACGGGCGCCCCCAGGTCACAAAAACCTCATTCCGCCTGCTGCAGACACTACGCAACCTCGGACCAGCCCCAGAACCCAACATCACCATCTTCTGGGACCCCGAGCTACCCGAGGGGTACAAAGAATTCTGCGCCGCGATCTCAGTAGAGACCAGCTCCATCCAATACGAATCCGACAAACAAATCCGCGACAAATGGGGCGACGACGCCGCCATCGCATGCTGCGTTTCCCCCATGGCAGTCGGCAAGCAGATGCAGTTCTTCGGAGCCCGCGTCAACGCAGCCAAATCACTGCTCTACGCAATCAACGGCGGCCGCGACGAAGTATCCGGCAAACAGATCACCAGCCCCGAATACGGATTCGAACCTGTCACAGGTGATGGCCCACTGGACTTCGAAGACGTCTGGCACAAGTACGAACTCATGCTCGACTGGGTAGTCGGAACCTATGTCGAAGCGCTCAACATCATCCACTACTGCCACGACCGGTACGCCTACGAAGCCATCGAAATGGCGCTGCACGACTCCGACATCATCCGCACCCTCGGATGCGGCATCGCAGGTCTGTCGATCGTTGCCGACTCCCTCTCGGCCATCAAATACGCCAAGGTCTACCCAGTCCGCGACGAAACCGGACTGATCGTGGACTACCGCACCGAAGGGGAATTCCCGGTCTACGGCAACGACGACGACCGCGCCGATGACATCGCCGCCACCATCGTCCACACCGTGATGAGCAAGATCAAAGAACAACCGCTCTACCGCGATGCCATCCCCACTCAATCCGTGCTGACCATCACCAGCAACGTCGTCTACGGCAAAGCCACCGGATCCTTCCCATCCGGACACAAAGCTGGCACCCCCTTCGCCCCAGGCGCCAACCCAGAAAACGGCATGGACAGCCACGGCATGGTCGCCTCCATGCTTTCCGTCGGAAAACTCGACTACAACGACGCCCTCGACGGCATCTCCCTGACCAACACGATCTCGCCAGCCGGCCTTGGCCGCACCAAAGACGAGCAGGTCAGCAACCTCGTCGGCATCCTCGACGCCGGTTTCATCATGGACCAGTGCCAGAGCTGAACCGACGATAAAAGTCACACGACAGATAAGGAGATTCAATCAATGAGCGCGAAAACCTTCGAAGAACGTCTTTCCTCCATGAAAGAAAACCGCAGCAAAAACAACATGGCCTCAGGCCTCTACCATGCCAACATCAACGTCCTCGACGAAGCCACCCTCACCGACGCGATGGACCACCCCGAGAAATACCCCAACCTCACGGTCCGCGTTTCGGGCTACGCAGTGAACTTCGTCAAACTCACCGCTGAGCAGCAGCGCGACGTCATCTCCCGCACCTTCCACCAAGGCGCCTGAGACACCAATAGATAAAACCATCGAGCCCCGGCTGGAACACCCCAGCCGGGACTCGACATATCCAGCAACACACAGAGGACACCACCACACATGGCCGACGGAATCACCGGCACAGTCACCCTCGAACCTACCGACGGTGACCGCGTCCGCGGAATCGCCGCAGGAATCGGATACGACCGCATCGAACTCGGCCGCCCCGAACTGCTCGAAGCCCGCCGCACCGGCGAAGTCGCACTCGTTCACTCTTGGGAACTGGTCACCGCCGTAGACGGCCCCGGAACACGGATGACGCTATTCCTCACCGGCTGCCCGCTGCGCTGCCAGTACTGCCATAACCCCGACACGATGGCCATGAAAACCGGCACCGTCGAGCGGATCGAAGAAATCATCGCCAAAGTAAAGCGATACAAATCAGTCTTCCGCGCTTCTCACGGCGGACTCACCATCTCCGGCGGGGAGCCCCTCCTCCAGATCGAATTCACCCGCCGCCTACTGCAAGCAATCCATGCCGAAGGTATTCACACCTGCATCGACACCTCCGGCTACCTCGGAGCACGCCTCAGCGACGAAGACCTCAGCCACATCGACCTTGTCCTCCTCGACGTCAAATCAGGACTACCCGACCTGTACAAAACCGTCACCGGCCGCGACCTGGCCCCAACCATCGCATTCGGAGACCGGCTCCACGCCCTGGGTAAACCCACCTGGATCAGGTTCGTCATGGTCCCAGGCCTGACCGACACACCAGAAAACGTCACCGCCGTCGCCGACATCGTTGAACGCTGGAAAGGCACTGTAGAACGCATCGAAGTGCTGCCCTTCCACAACATGGGCGTAGACAAATGGCGCGAATTAGGTATGCGCTACAACCTGGAAAACACCCAACCGCCCACACCTGAAGCCATCGAAAAAGTACGAAACGTGTTCCGTGAACGCGGATTCCAGGTGCATTAAAAACACGCCCTCACCCGGGCTGGCGCCAAGAAACAGGAAAACCAACACAAATGCCAGTAGCCAGCCCGGGAGAACCAGCTATTTGAGCTTCTTCCACGGCATCGAAGGCACTGCAGCCTTACCCCGGAACGGGCCATTACCGAACGCCGCAGCCACCAACGCACGCTGCGCCGAGACCCCAACCTGAGGATCAGGAATCGTCATGGTGCTGTAGGCATACCCAGCCCACCCCACACCGGCCCGCGCTGCTTCCTGATACTGCGCAATAGACTGCGCGATAGTGTTATTCCACATCGCATTACCGCTAACCATCGTGCGACCATCACGCTTTTGCAGAGCAGCCATTCCCTGCACCCAACTCGTGAAATACCGGCGCTGAGTCGCATCAGAAGCCGATCGGTAATTCATGACAAAAACGCTGTCCACAATCTTTTGATGAGTCCAGCGAGGAATGTCCTGAACCGTTTGCCGGAACCCATCCGTACGCGTCCAATTCGTTGAATCCCCTGGTCCCTGACCGAACGCAATCGCATTCACAGACAACCGGTCCCTCTTATCCCGACGCATCATCTGATCATGCACGCCGCGAACAACAGCAGTGACCTGATCCCTGCGGAACCGATGCCACAACGGATCACCAGGAGCAGGCGTACCCGTGGTCTTAAAAGTTCGCCGAAATGCAGCTAAAGCAACCGGCGTATACCCCCAGTCATTATCCAATCGACCCGAAGCCGTCTGATCGGGGTAACGAATGTAATCCAAATTCACGCCATCAATAGCGTAATTCTTCTGAATCGAATCCACCGTGGCCACCACGTGCTTACGAGCAGCAGGATTCCCCAGATCCAAAAACGTCGTTCCATCAGCCGACACCGTGCCGTCATAACGGCGATCAGACCAACTATCTTTCGTGCCCGGGCCATGCACATTAAAAATATGCCGCGGATCCGAAGGAGCACTTGCGCTACTCCACATCTTCCCCACAACCACCCACGCATGCACCTGCAACCCAGCCGCATGCCCCTTAGCAACCACATCCGCTAACGGATCAAACTGCGTCGCACCCGTACCCGCCGCCCGCGGAAGAATCGACTTATTACACAAGCAATCCGAACGGCGCACCGCCTGCACCACCAAAGTATTCACACCCATCTGCTTAGCCGTGGCCACTAACGAAGACACTTCCGACCCCGAAAACAAGCCCGGCTCCCACGCATCCACCCACAGCGCCCTCATCTGCTGAGGCACCCCAGCCGAAACCGGTGCCGCCGCCACCGGCGCAACACCACCCAGCCCCGCAGCAGCAACCACAGCACCAGCAACAACCAACGACCCAAACCGACGACGCATAACCAACCCCGCAACCTTTCACCCGCCAGCAGAGCACGCCCTACCAGTCACTGAACGGCGCCACGCACCGCCGCGCCACACGAGGCACCCACCCATAAAACTCCGCCACCGCCACAACAGCGAGCCTGCTCGGACACAACAAAACCCGCCCACTAAACAACAACAAAACCCCTACACGCCAGCACCAAACTGCCGACAAGAAACCGAATAAGGGCCCACGCCTGGCTCAAGCCTTGCCCCGTCGTGCGCGAGAAAGCAGACCCCCTCCATGACCGAGCTGCTACCTAACCCCTCACTGCCACGCACCCTCGCAAACATCACCGCCCTCATAACAACCCTGGCCCTCATCACACTCACCGTTCTCTGCGGCATCCACGCACCCATCCCAGCCGCACACGCAGCCCCCACCAACACCGGCACCTCCAGCGACAACGCCATCACCGTCACCACCACCGCCACCCCAGCAAGCATTCCCCCAGGCGGCTCCCAAGTCAGCATGGCCTACACCGTCACCAACAACACCGCCGAACGCGCCTACCTCGTCAGCATGCTCGACGACAAATGCCCCTCCGTCCGGCAAACCAGCGGCCTGAAAACCGACTCCATCCGCTGGTACATAGAAGCAGGAAAAACCGCCAACTTCAGCTGCGACTTCTTTGCCGGCATCGCCCTGGACGCCACCATCACCGCCACCTTCACCACCTACAACACCACCAACACCTGGCATGAATCCACCGCACAAGCCACCACTGCCATCACCCTCACCACAAGCCAATGTGACACCCTCTGGTACTCATCCCTACTCAACAACAGCGACACCGGACGCATCGGCACCCTCGGCACCCAACCCACCTCCGCCATGCAACCCCGCTGGACCATCTCCCAACTCACCAACGGCGCCTACGACTCCTCCGCAGCCCTGGACGTCAACCCCGCCAACCCCAACCACATCTACTTCATCCCCAGCAAAGCCGGAAACAGCTACGGCGGACTCTGGCGTCTAGACACCACCACCGGAACCGCCACCCGCATCACCACCAACACCACCGCCACCACCAGCGTCCGCCTCGCCGCCAGCCGAAACGGCACCCTATGGTCCTGGGCCACCAACGGCATCCTCTACTCCCTAGCCCCAGGAACCACCACCTGGACAGCCCACACCCTCACCGCCGCCAGCAGCACCGACGGAAAAACAACCCTCACCGCCGACCAAATCAAAAACCTCAGCGCCGGCGACCTCGTCACCAGCGGCAACGGCGACCTATGGTTACTTGCCGCCAACACCGGCACCAACACCACCTACCTCCTGAGCATCAACGCCAACGAAAGCATCAAACCCGCCCCCACCCCCGTCATCGTCGGCCTCATGAACCGCCCCACCGACGGCGGCTTCTACACCGGCCTGGCCTTCAGCTCCACAGGAAAACTCCTCGCCTCCGCCGGAGCCGCATCCTCCACCACCGCCACCAACACCCTCTACGAAGTCGACATCGCCACCGGCCAAGCCACCCGCATCTCCGCCGCCCCCAGCGCAGGCAACGGATCCATCGGCGACCTCGGCTCCTGCGCACAACCCCTGTCGCGACTCCACCTCATCAAACGCGCCGACACCCCAACCCCGGCAGTCAAACCTGGCGACACCATCACCTACGAAATCGAAGCCCGCAACCTCGGCGGCCTGGCAGCAGTCGACGTACGACTCCAAGAAAACATCCCCGCCGGAACCACCTACCTACCCGGCAGCACCACCCTCAACGGCATCAAAATCGCCGACACCAACGGCACCATGCCCTACACCACCACCCGCGAAATCCACGCCAACAACACCACCCGCGCCGGCATCATCCCTGCCTTCTCCACCGCCACCATCAGATTCACCGTAACCGTCAACAACACCAGCCCCCAGACCACCAGCATCACCAACCAAGCCACCCTCACCAGCACCACCTACACCAACGGCCTCCTCTCCGACGACCCCTCCGCCCCCGGCGCCACCGACCCCACCTCCGTACGCATCGCCCGACCCGCCATCACAATCGACAAAACCGCCAACACCCCCTCCATCACTGGCAGCGCACCCATCACCTATACCTACACAGTCGCCAACATCGGAGCCGAACCCCTCGCCGGAATCACCCTCACCGACAACGCCACCCGCGGCTCCACCCCCATCGCCCCCTACACCTGCACCAACCCCACACTCACCAACGGCGACACCAACAAAGACACCATCCTCGACACCTACGAAACCTGGACCTACACCTGCACAGACACCCTCACCTGGACCACAACCGACACCGACAACGGCACCACCATCACCAACACCGCCACCGTCACCGGAACCGGACAAACCTCCGGAACCACCGTCACCTCCACCTCCGCCCTGGCCACCCCCCTAAAACCACAACCGGCCTACATCAACATCACCAAACAACCCGGCACCGTCATCGGACCCGACTCCGACACAGGTGAAATGGTCGCCTCCTACTCCGTCCTCGTGAGCAACACCGGCCAAGCCACCGGCAGCTACAGCACCCTCACCGACACCCCCACCCCACCAGTTGGCATGAAAGTCACCGCAGTCGAATGGGTACGCCTCGACGGCGACACCATCACCGGCAGCGGCACCGCCCCCAACGATGGCAACGGCAGCTACCTCCTCAACACCACCCAGCGCCCCCTACCCGGCGGAGCCACCGAACGCTACCGCGTGCGCGTACGACTCCTGTGGACAAACAGCACCACCCCGCCCCTGAACTGCAACCAAGGCAGCGGCATCCGCAACACCGCCAACCTGCCCACCGGAGAAGAAAACGCACCCACCAACGACAACACCACCTGCCTCGACGCACCCCACCCACCCCAACCAGCCATCGCACTAGTCAAAACCGGAACCCCACCAGCTACCGCCACAGCCGGATCCACCATCCCCTACACCTTCACCGTCACCAACAACAGCCCCAACATCTTCCTCACCGACCTCACCATCACCGACCCCCTTATCAACAACATCACCTGCGACAACAACCGCCTACCCGCCGGAACAACCACCACCTGCCGCGGCAACTACACCATCACCACCACCGACCTCAACGCCGGAAAAATCACCAACACCGCAACCGCCAGCGCCCTGCCCGCCGGATTCGACCCCACCAACCGCGTCACCACCACCGCCACCAGCACCCTACCCGTCAACTCCACCGCCGCACTCACCCTCAACAAAACCGCCACCGCCCAAGACACCAATGCCCTCACCACCAACGCCGCCATCGGCGACCGCATCACCTACACCTTCACCATCACCAACTCCGGCAACAAAACCCTGCGCCAACCCACCATCGACGACCCCATCCTGGGAATCACCAACAAACCATGCGGCACCGGAGACCTCGCCATCGGCGACACCACCAGCTGCACCGCCACCTACACCCTCACCAAAGCCGACATCGACCGAGGCCGACTCACCAACATCGCCACCGCCACCGCACTAGGCACCGCCGGCGGCACCGACGACCCCGCCCCTATCACCGACTCAGCCACCGCAACCCTGACCAGAATCGCCGGAAAAACAGGCCTCTGGCTCGAAAAATCCCAACTAGGCACCATCATCGACGCCGACAGCTCCGGCGACCACTCCGCCGGCGACACCCTCTGGTACACCTTCCGCGTACGCAACCTCACCAACGCCACCATCACCGGCATCACCGTCACCGATACCAAAGCCGGAAGCACCGTCACCTGCGACGAAACCACCCTCGACGTCGGCGCATCCACCGCCTGCCGCCTCAGCAACCCATACCGCATCACCACAGCCGACCTCACAGCCGGAAAAATCATCAACGTTGCTACCGCCACCGCCGACGGCGGACTGACCTCCAACCAACCCAGCGTCACCACCCCCCTCACCTACACACCCACCCTCACCCTCACCAAAATCGCCGGTGCCCTCACCGAAGCCACCATCACCCCCGATACCCCAGCTGGCCCTAGCAAAGGCGACACCATCACCTACTCCTTCACCGTTACCAACCCCACCGCCCTACCCATGACCGACCTCACCATCACCGACCCACTCCTACCCTCCATCACCTGCACCAACACCACCGGCGCCACAACCACCACCATCCAAGCCCGCGAAACCCTCACCTGCACTGCCGCAACCCCCTACACCATCACCCGACCCGACATCGACGCCCGCCACATCACCAACACCGCCACCGCCACCGCCACCCCCGCACAAGGAACCCTCACCCCACCCACCGCCAGCACCACAACCCCCCTCATCCCCCTACCGCGCCTGAGCATCACCAAAACCCACACCGGCCCATCCAACGGCAGCATTAACCTCGGCGACACCATCACCTACACCATCACCCTGACCAACGAAGGCGCCGGAACCCTACGCAACCTCACCATCACCGACCCCATGCTTGGCCTCGACCACGCCTGGTGCCAAGAGGCCACAACCACCCTGGCCCCCGGAGCCAGCATCACCTGCACCACCCCCGCCCACACCGTCACCCAACGCGAACTTGACCTACTCGGCGCCACCAACACCGCCACCGGACACGCCTTGTCCGGAAGCGACGACACTCCCGCCCTCCTCGAAGCCACCACCACCGACACCTTCACCACCATCACACCCACCGGAAAACTCACCGTCACCAAACACTTCGACCAACTCGACGACACCGACAACTCCACCACCCCCACCCCAGGAGACCTGCTCCACTACCGATTCGTTGTCACCAACACCGGAAACGCCACCCTTCGCTTCCTCACCGTTGACGACGCCACCATCCAAATGAACTCCTACTCCTGCGGAAACCTCGACATCGCCCCCGGCACATCCACCACCTGCCTCGCCCCCGTCTACACCCTCACCAGCAGCGACATCACCAACGGCGCCACCATTACTAACACCGCCACAGCCACCGCCATTACCTACCGAGGCGACATCATCACCGGCCAAGACACAAACACCACAAACCTGGCAACCACCCCCCGCACCTCCCTGATCCTGACCAAAACAGCCCAACTCGACTACGACCCCAACCACAACCACCTCGCCGACCCCAACGACACCGCCCGCTACACCTTCACCGTCACCAACACCGGCACCACCACCATCAACAACCTCAGCATCAACGACCCCATGCTACAAAGCGCCAAAACCTCCGTGACCTGCACCGAAACAGCCCTGACGCCCACAGAGACAACCAGCTGCACCACCGATACCCCAATGACCATCAACCCAGAAAACATCACCCCATTCACCACCCCCGGAACCCACACCCTGCCCAACACAGCAGCAGCACACGGCACCACCCCACCAGAACCAACCACCGGTAAACCAGCTCTCGACGTGTTCTCACCCCCAGCCCACGCCACCATCCCACTCGTTGATGCCCTCATCGCCACACCTGTACCCCCCACTGACCCCGGCACCCCCACCCCAATACCCACCGACCCTCCAACTCCCACTCCTGCGCCCAGCCAACCCGCTCCTCCTACCTCGCCTACTGCACCTCTACCACCCCTACCCGAAGACGGCCCCACAAACCCACCAAACAGACCCGGCAGCCCCGGACACCAAGACCGTCCAAACCGCCCCACCAATGACTCCACCAGCACAAACCCAACCCTCATCCCACCACGAAATATTATCGACGGACCCACACAACGATGGGGAAAAGGCAATGCAGAAGGCGTCCCCAGCAGTGCCTGGCATCTACCCACACCCAACCCCACCTGGCGCACCGGCCACGTCAGCCCACACACAACAGCTGTGCCTAACACCCCCACCTCAGCGCACCACCAACCCACCGCAGAAACAAGCACAGAACCACCCATAGCTGCAACACTGCTGACCCTCATTGCGACCAGCGGCGCAATCGCCTACATACTGAGCAACCGCCGAAAGCGCACCCGCCCATAAAAGAACGGTTCTTGTGATCAGCAGATCACAAGAACCGTTCGAAATCGCCAGATATCAGCGACCGTTAATGTCTTTTGTGCTGTTGGCCATCGTGAAAACAGTGTGCGCAATCGCGTCAGAAATCACATCCACCGCGTGCATATTCACGTTCGCCATCGAATCCTTAGGTGTGTGGTAATTACCGTCATACGGGGCACCCTCAACACCACCAAACATCAAAACCTCACCTTTGGACTTCTTCCCATCAGCACCGGTATCAATACCAGAAGCTGGGATGCCGTTCTCAATGAAGGCTTGATAATCAGAACGCCCGTTGAACTCTGAATCAATCCACGGCTGCCCCACCGAGTCGAAATAGTCCGTGAAAATACTCTCCGTTTGAATAGACCCCTCAGGGACATTCACCGGTGCCTCGTGAGTGGACTGGTCAGCGTCATACACACCGATGGAGTAATTCGGCGAACCAACCATGTCGAAGTTCAGATACGCAGCGATCTTCTTCAACGACTCAGGATCTTTCTTCTTCATGTCCTCCACATAATGAGTCGACCCCAGTAGGCCAATCTCCTCGGCGCCCCACCAGGCGAAACGCACCTTATTAGTGATGCCCTTCTGTTTAGCCATCTGCACAGCTACCTCAAGAATGCTGGCAGAACCCGAGGCATTGTCATTAATGCCCGGACCTTGCGGGACGCTATCCAAATGTGCGCCGACCAAAGCGACATTGTCTGCTCGTCCAGCTTTAGTCTCGGCAAGAATGTTAAAAGTGCGTCGCTTCTCGGTGAGCTTGTCCAAAACAAGAGTGGCCTCAACCTGCGGGCCAGCTTCTTTGATTAAGTCAGCGCCGACCGCTTTCGTGACGGTAATGGTAGGAATATGCGTTTGATCAACCTTGCCAAGAGTGCCGTTGAGCTCGCCATCACCATTGTTGTAGACAATCAGAGCAGCCGCCCCAGCCGCTCCTGCAGCGCTGGACTTATCAGAGAAAGAACACCCCCCTCGCTGCACAACAGCGATTTTATCTTTCGCGTTGATGCCAGACCATGCCGCCGCATCACACCCGGTCATCACCTTGGGTTGGACAAGCTGACCAGTAAAGCCCTCTTTAGCTGCTGGGCTATAACTCAACACCTGATGGGCAACAGCCTTTCCTGCCACCGTGAGTTTTGAAGACTTCACTTCGTCATGGGTGTACTCGAAATGCTGCCGCTGAGTGCGATACCCAGCCTTACGAAGAACAGCTTCAACATAGCGAGCAGAATGCTCATACCCACTCGTGCCGACAGCGCGATTTCCGTTGTTTTTATCAGCAATTTCCTGAAAAGCACGTAGGTGAGCCTCAATATTTTCTGGCCGGACCTGTTTGCGAATTTTCTGGGATGCCTGCGTAGGATTCTTTGGTGCCGGTGTAGCAGTAGGAGGTTCAGGCGGTGTAGGAGCCGCCGAAGCCATCAAACCTGCTGGACCCAGCGTGGCAGTAGTTAATCCAATAACGGCCAAGGCAGCCGTCGCGGTGCGTCGATGAACTCGCACGACAATCCTCCTGAAACTATTCGGCTCATAAGCACTGGAGTGTGCTCAACCTGAACTGAAGCATGGAGAACCCTGGTAGTCACGGAAGAGAAAAAGGCTGAGGTGAAAATACTTTTCAAAAACATTCGGTATTGGGGGCATGAAGTGGGAAATAACCCGATAAGTAAAAGTCAAGTAAAAAATTCGTGTCGCGCTAATAGTTATTAGCAAGGGAAGTGAAGCCTCAGCCCATCTTCGAAAAATGAGTGAACCATCCTGCGGATACGGCCCAGCCCAGCGCACAACTACCTGTGGTGAGCACCAACAAAACCGCCCCATCACTGCCAGGCACCTCGTAGTGTCAACAACATGCCGTACTACGCCGTCGAATATCACTACGACTCCGCTACCGCAGCACAACAAGATGAGCTACGCCCAGCCCACCGAGCTCACCTGCAGCACCTCGCAGACAATGGCCTGCTCATCGCTTCCGGTCCCCTGAGCACCAGGCCGGCCTCCGCCCTGCTCATCTTCCGCGCCGAGGGAGAAAGCCACATCCGAGAAGCCCTCGCAAACGACCCGTTCCAGGTGCACGGTTACGTCACCGACTGGACCATTACCTCCTGGGCCCCAGTCATCGGCGTATTCGCCGAAAAATAATCCGACCCATTCAAACAGGATCATCAGAGTTCACTGACGCCTGTTCCTGCGCGCGGCGCTTGTTTTCTAAGGCACGCAGCGCCGCCGCCACTTTGGCCCGCTCCTTCCGGCGCGCCATCGGCGTGTCCGCAGCCTGCGCATCAAGCCGATCCATCCACCTACTCAACCACGTTTCCTCCAGCGCAGCATTCGGATCATCCGCAACGCCAGCCTCACGTTGCTTTCGCTGCTTACGCTGCCGACGCATCTCCCCAAGCGCCAATAGCAGCCCAATCAATAACGGCTTGATAATCTCGCCATGTTCCGTTAACCAGTCGAGCGCTACCTGCAGCCACCACGGCAACGCGACCTGTGGCCACGGAATATGTATCTCAGGCCACGGGATACGCGGAAGATGTATTTCAGGCCACGGGATACGCGGCAAATGAATCTCTGGCCACGAAATACGTGGCATATGATCAGCGATCCATTCAATCACCGGCGCCAAAAGCCACTTCACAAACGCCGTTACTCCAAGAAAAGCAATGAGGATTCCGCCAGCTTTAAAAGCCACGTGCCGCAACGCAAATAACACCGGGTGCTTCCGCCCCCATGACTGCGTTTTCTCTGCACGGCTACCCGGTGGAGCATCAAAATCTAACTCAGCATTACCGTCATAAGCAGTAGCATCTTTTACCTTGCCTAAAAAGCTAAGGCGAACCCGAACTCGACAATCTCTGTCAACAGTAATAGTCCGGTTATCAGTGCTGTTTTTCTTGTCGTAAATCTGCTTTCCATCAACACGCAACACAAGTCGTGCTTGCCTGCTCGGATACACATCAAGCTCGTACGAGACACCCCGAAGCCGACACGTCCACGTCTGCTTCACCTGACTATCGCCACTTGGCTAAAAAGTCTCTGTTGTATCCGATGACATAGGCAAAGTTAATCAGCCCGAGAGAAGGAAGTGACTAGCCATCTCTCGGGCTGAAATAACCGCTATCAGCGAATCATAGACTTCGGAAAGCCAAGATCAGCCGAAGGATTTGGCTTCCCCGGAGTGAACAACCACGCCTCAAAGAACGGACGCAAATCCTGCGAAGTGTGCTTATTGGCATACGTCATGAACTCCTGGACACTGCCATGCCCATGCCGGTGTGAAGCCACCCAGCCTCGAACAATCTTCCAGAAAGCTTCTTCGCCAACCTTATTCCGCAATGCCTGCACAGTCATAGCGCCACGGTCATAGACAGCCCGGTTGAAAATCTGCTTCGGGCCCGGATCACCAATCTTGATCTTCCAGAAGGAAGAATCCTGCGCATAGTCTTTCCAGGCTTGAGCAAAAGCCTCATCAGCATTGGGGCCATCGTGCTTCTCGGCGTACAGCCACTCAGTCCACGTCGCGAAACCCTCATTGATCCAGATATCTTTCCAGTCCCGCACCGACGTGGAGTCACCAAACCACTGGTGAGACTGCTCATGGACAATGAGTGACAAGTCATGTCCCTTAGCCCAGAACTTGCTCGAATACACCGGACGTGACTGGTTCTCCAACGCGAAACCCATATCAGCGTTAGCTGCAATACCACCAGTCGTCGTAAACGGGTAAGGGCCGTACGTCTTCGACAGCCAATCAATCACCGCTGGAGTCTTCGCCAAATCTTCCTTGGCACGCTTCACCCACGATTCATTGCTCTGCGGTGTCGCCGTCAACCACGGGATCCCCGAGCTCGTCTTCCCGCGCAAAATGTCATAACGGCCAATCACAGCGAAAGCCAGATAAGGCGCCATCGGTGTGGACTCCTGCCACGACCACGTATCTGTACTTCCCTGGTTCGTTACCTTCTGCAATGAGCCATTACTCAAAGCCTTCAGGCCCTTAGGAACATTTAAAGAAATCGAGAACGTTGCCTTATCCCGGGGGTGATCATTGCTCGGGAACCACCACGAAGCGATATGCGGCTGACCAACAGCAACAGCTCCATCAGAAGTCGTTATCCACGGCTTCTCGCCATCAATCTCAATCTTTTCAGGAACGCCTTTATAGGTAACAACAATGTTCGTCTTCGCGCCCTTAGTCAAAGCCTGCGACGGGCGAACTACCAGCTCATGAGTGGACTGGCGAGAAAAAGAAGCTGGCTTCCCATCCACTAACACCTTTTCAGGAGTTAAAGCCAAATCAAGATTAAACTGCGTGAGATTCTGCGTAGTCAAAGCAGTGATAGACGTTGTTCCTGTGACGGTTCGCGTCTTCGGCTCGTACGAAACGTTCACATCGTAATGCTGAACGTCATACCCCCCATTGCCATGATCAGGAAAATACGAATCACCAATACCAGGAGAACCCACAGAGCCATCCCTGCTCGGCACGACAGCCGTATGAGCAGAAGAAGACTGCGCCATGGCAGGAAGAGAAACTGCAGCCATCGCTGAACCCGACAAAGCGAGCGCAGCAGCCAATGACAGGGCAATAGGTCGACGGAAAGAAAAATTCGTCATGATGGTCCTCGACGGTGCGAAGGGATCGGACGCGACCAGCATCCTCCTACGCAAAGCCCCCCATCGTGACCAAAAAAGACGAAAAGCATTACCTAAGTAAGAGACACATCAACAAAATGGCAGGGAGAAGGGACTGTTAGAGCCGCGAAATACCTCGCCAGAAACACTCCTGCATTCGGGCGTGTCGCCACCACTGAAACT
Source organism: Dermatophilus sp. B7861-1 (assembly GCF_058996045.1). NCBI lineage: Bacteria > Bacillati > Actinomycetota > Actinomycetes > Micrococcales > Dermatophilaceae > Dermatophilus > Dermatophilus sp. B7861-1. The sequence continues at coordinate 75,084 of NZ_CM180082.1, forward strand.
TTCCCTACCCCTGACAGCTCACCCAGTCACGCTCTCAAACGGGCGCCGCCGCATCCGGTGCGGCAACACAAAACCTGCAGCACGGTCCACATCCGCAACAGAAGACTCCAACCTGCCCTCCCATGCAGCCAAAGCACTGGCCGCCCGAAGCATCATCAAATCCGCCCGATGGCCATCCACCCCCACCGACAAACTCGTATTCGCGATGTGCAGCATCACCTCCCGAGAAGTAGTCACCTTCGGCAACAACCCCATCGCAGCCGTCACCCGAGCAGCCAAATCCGCATCCGAAGACGCATACTCCGCAGCGAACCCCACCGGATCACTCTCGAAAGCAAAACGCCGCTCCATCACCTCAATCCGCTCCTGCGGATCATGAGAACCCTCCACCGTGACAACCATCCCGAAACGATCAAGTAACTGCGGACGCAACTCACCCTCCTCAGGGTTCATCGTCCCCACAAGAGAAAAACGCGCCGGATGAGCCAGCGAAACCCCTTCACGCTCAACCGTATTTACGCCCATCGCGGCTGAGTCAAGAAGCAAATCCACCACATGGTCATCAAGCAAATTCACCTCATCCACATACAAAATCCCCCGGTTCGCCGCAGCCAACAGCCCCGGTTCAAAATGCCGCTCACCCTCCCGAAGCGCCCGCTCCAAATCAAGCGTGCCCGCCACCCGGTCCTCCGTCGCACCCACCGGCAACTCCACCACCGGCACCGGCGAAAACACCACCTGCTCATCACCCGTACACGACAAACCCAACTCATGACACAACCCACCCTGCTCACCAGGAGCCAAACGGAACGGACACCCCGCCACCACCTCCTGCTCGGGCAAAATCGAAGCCAACGCCCGCACCGCCGTTGACTTAGCAGTGCCCTTCTCGCCACGAATCAACACACCAGAAAGAGCAGGATTAACGATGGCGAGAATAAGACCAAGCTTCATATCCTCCTGACCCACAATTGCAGTAAAAGGAAAAGCAGGGCGGCTCATCGACAAACCTTTCGTAAAGAAAGAAAACGCAAAAACCCACAAAAAATTAGAAAGACGATCACAAACGATCCCTCACAAGAGAAACAAGCTCCTCAGCGCGCAAATCCTCAACACTGTGACACGTAGCCCCCAACGCATCAGCCAAACGCGAAGCCAAACCAAGACGAATACCGCGACGCCCCCGCGATGCCTCACTGGGCTCAGTATCAACAACTATCCACTCAACACGTGAATCCTGCCCCAAATCGCGCGCAACCCGCTCAGCCTCACCGGCCCCATTGCCCCTACTGCCATCAAGACGCACATTCCCGCGACCATCAGAAATAAGCAACACAAGAGGCCGCAAATTAGGCTCCTTAATCAGCAAAGGACGCAAAACCTCCCCAGCTGCCACAAGACCCGACGCCAACGGAGTACGACCCCCTGTAGGCATCTCCTCCAAAAGATCCGCAGCACGCTCCACCGAAGCAGTCGGCGGCAAAAGAACCTGCGCACCCTGCCCACGAAAAGACACCAACGCGACCTTGTCCCGCTTTTGATACGCATCCATCAACAGCGACAACACCGCACCCTTAGTGGCACTCATACGCCCACGCGCACCCATAGAACCCGACGCATCAACAAGAAAAAGAAGACACGTCCCCACCTGACGCTCACGAACCTTCACCTGCCAATCACTACGGCGAATAAACACCCCAGCCCCCACCCCAGCAGCCTCACGACGCGAACGCTGATAAGGAGCCGCAGCCCGCAACGTGGCATCCACCGCCACATCCAAACCCACACCACTGACATCACGATCCATCGCCGGACGCGCACGCACATACCGCCCCTGACGACCCGCACTACGCGTCCGCATCCGCCGCCCAGACCCCTTACGTGCCAACCTATCCTGCGTCGGCGCCAACGGCTTCACCCGGAACGAAGCCCCCACCGGTGCCACCACCGGAGCAACCTGCCCACCAGCCTCACCACTCTCAGCCCCCTCACCATCAACACCCGCACCCGAAGACGACGAAGAAGAACCCCCCACACCCTCATCAACAGAAGACAATGGACCCTGCGACTGCGGAACATCCTGAGACTGCTGCGACCCCGGTTGCGAATCTGACTGCGAATCCGATTGCGAACCCCCCTCCTGCTCAGCAGACACACCAGGAGGCGGCCCCACCTCACGCCGACGATGCACCAACACCATCTCCGCCACCACATCAACATCACCCACCGACACCACCGAACGTCCCTCCAACGCCGCCAACGCCCGCGCCGCATCAGCCATCACCACATCAGCCCGATGCCCCGCCACACACGCCTGCTGCGACAACCCCACAATGTGCGACTCCACATCCCGCGGAACCACCACCCCATCAAACGCCACCCGCGCCGCAGCCACCCGCGCCGCCAACAACTCCTCCTCCTGCGCAAAACCAGCACAAAAACCCACCGGATCGGCATCAAACGCCGCCCGCGCCACCATCAAATCCACCCGACGCTGCGGATCCCGCTCCGCCTGCACCTCCACACACAAACCAAACCGATCCAACACCTGAGGACGCAACGCCCCCTCCTCAGGATTCATCGTCCCCACCAACGCAAAACGACTCGGGTGAGACAACGACAACCCCTCACGCTCAACCCGATTCACACCACTAGCGGCAGCATCCAACACCAAATCCGCCACATGATCATCAAGCAAATTCACCTCATCCACATACAAAACCCCACCATCAACCTCAGCCAACAACCCCGGCTGCAACGACGGCACCCCCGTCCGCATCGTCACCTCCGAATCCAAACCACCCACCACCCGATCCTCCGTAACCCCCAACGGCAACGTCCGCATCGGAGCAACCCCACCATCCACACCAGGCAACAACGACGCCAACGCCCGCACCGCCGTCGACTTCGCAGTCCCCTTCTCACCCCGCAACAACACCCCACCCAGCCGCGGGGCCACCGCCACCAACAACAACGCCGTACACATCCGCTCCTGCCCCACCAACGCAGAAAACGGAAACACACCACTCACACCGCCACCAACAACCCCAGACACACCCCCATCCTCCCACCCAACACCCGTCCACGACACCCAACCAAACCCCCAACAAACACACGAATCCACTTGAAAAAAAGCCCCAACCCGCCGATGAGACACCACAAGCACCACAACACAAACACCCGTACGACCAAGACACCACCGCGGCCCCCACACCGCACCCACCAAGGAGGCGAGACCCATCGCGGGCAAAAACGGAAAAAACAGGGCCGACGCCGCCACCCAAGTACAAGCCCTCGCAATAGCCGTCATCGACATCGCTGCGGCCGTCTCGGACCTGCAACAACGCATCGCCGCACTCCAAACCACCCTCAACAACACCCCCACCGACGAAACCCCAGACCTACGCCTAGTCCCACCCCACACCGAAACCCGAGAAAACCGCGCCCGCGCCCGCGCCAACCACCCCTCCAACACCCCACCCACCCTCACCCGCGCCGCCCAAGCCCAAGCCACCGACGCCCAACGCGCCACCAACGCCACCCTCACCAAAAACACCACACCCCCCATCCCCAACCTCCTCGCCCGCGTACTAGCCAACACCGAAACCACCACCACCGACGACACCACCACCGAAACCACCCCCCAACCAACCCAACCCACCTACCAACCCACCGCAACCAACACCCCCACCCTCCCCAACCCCCACCTCAAACCCTGGCAACACACCGCCATCACCGCCTGGAACAACGCCGGACACATCGGCGTCATCGAAACCGTCGACACCGACCGCACCCCCCTAGCCCTCGCCGCCATCACCGACGCCCTACGCGAAGGCCTACGCACCGTCCTCATCACCCCCAGCGACGCCCTCGCCAACCAATGGCACCAACGCATCCACCACGCCTACCCCCAACTCACCCTCGGCGACACCACCACACCCAACGCCCACGTCACCATCACCACCGCCACCAACCTCGCCACACACAACCCCCTCAACCCCAACGAAGCCGCCCTCCTCATCGCCGACGAAGTCCACCGATACGCCACCGACGACACCACCCCCGCCCTCACCCCCCAATACACCCGACGCCTAGGCCTGACCGCCGAATACAAACGCGGCGACACCGGCGACGCCCAACACCTCTGGCCCTACTTCCGCCACGTCGTCCACCGCCTGGGCTACCGCGACGCCATCAACAACAACCTCATCACCCCCTACCGCATCGCCCGCATCGGCATCCACCTCACCCCCGAAGAACACACCCAATACACCCACGCCATCCAACAGCTCCACACCACCACAACCGACCTCATCACCCACCACGGCGCCCGCCCCAATACCAACCTCCACGCCTACGCCACCACCCTGACCACACAACCCGACCACCCCGGACACACCAGCGCCACCACATACCTCAACACCCTCACCAACATTCGCACCACCCTGACCACAGCCCAAGCAAAACTCGACGCCATCACCGCCCTGACCCCCATCATCACCAGCCAAGACGACCTCATCATCTTCACCGAAGGCACCGAAACCACCCCCCGCATCACCCAAGCCCTCACCACCATCCACCCCCACAGCCTCGCCATCCATACCGCCAACCCAGGCGACTCCAACATCCAACGCACCACACTGCACACACCCCCCGACACCAAGACCACAACCGAAACCATCCACGAAGGCATCACCGCCCCCACCGCAAACATCGGCATCGTCCTGAGCCCCACCCGCAGCAAACGACAAATGACCAGACGCCTCGCCTGCCTCGTCACACCCACCTCTGACCCCACCAATCAACGCATCGCCCGCGGCATCGTCCTCTACGCCCTCGAGACCATCGAAGACACCCCCCAACAACACGCCGTCTACAACGAAATGCTCCGCAACGCCCAAGCAACCGAACAATTCACCTTCCCCGCGGGGCTGGCCGCCGCCCGCGGATTCCTCACTCCCTAAACCTCACCAACCACCGTCACAGACCACCCCGTCAACCCCGCCAACGACGCACCCACCTCACCCAACGCCGCCTGCCGGTCCGGCAGCAACGCCACCAACACCACCGCCAACGGCAACCCCCGCAACGGCCGACACGCATCCACCAGCCTTGAAGAGGCCAACACATCCTTACCCGGATCTAACTGCGCCCGCCTCACCAACGACTTACCTACCTCATCAGCCCCCCGCACACCCCCCAGCGCCAAAGCCACCCCCAACAACAACACCCCCGACTCCGTGGCACCAAAAGCTGGCCGCAACGACCACGACGGATGCGCCACTGGCCCCTCACCCCGAGGCACATCAGCAACACACCGAAACGTCCACCCACCTGGAGTCAACAACTGACCCAGCACATCCGCGTGATGCGGCAACGACCCCACCCGATCCCGAGGACCGGCAACCAACGAACACGCAAGCACGCGAAAACCTCCACATCGACAGGGCATTGGGCAACCAACACGCCCAGACCCCCATCGACCCACCCCAACTCCCCAACAACACATATCGAAAAAAGAGACAGAAGCTCCCATAAAACGAAAAAGCACTGTCCATACTTCGGATCAGAAGGGGATTGTGAGTCAAATGTGAGACCCCCTGAACATGAGGCCCTTTTTCATCACCCCACTCACCCCACAGTGAGGCATTCATCACCGATGTCCCACATAAAAGCCCTCTGGCCTGCGTGGACAAAGAACTCCACTTGTCCCACACCGGTGAACGATAGATAGTTCTAAACATGCGTACATCAGGGGGACGCCGCAAAGCGATTACCGCAGCGGCAATAACAGGATTGGTCGTCGCCAGCATCGGGACGGCCACGACAAGCCAAGCAGCTCCAAAAGAAACACGTAAACCAACTGCCACCACATCTGCCACGGCCGCGAAGCCAGTAGCCAAGCCCAGCAGCAAAACGAAAAAAAACAGCAAAGTCGTCTACCTCACATTTGACGACGGTCCCAGCCCCAAATACACACCCCAGGTTCTGGACCTGCTCAAGAAGCACAACGCCAAAGCCACCTTCTTCGTGCTCGGCGGCAACGCAAAAAACAACCCAAGCCTTATCAAACGGATCCGGTCAGGTGGCCACGCCATCGGCAACCACACCTACACACACCCGTGGCTGACCAAAATCGCGCCTAACCGCATCGCCAACGAACTCACCAGCACCGATGCCGCGATCGGTAGCCGCACCAGCTGCATGCGTCCCCCCGGTGGATTCGTTAACCAAACGGTCCGTAACGCCGTTGCCAAGCAAGGTAAGAGCGTGGTCATGTGGACTGTTGACACCTCTGACTGGTCCCGCCCAGGAGTCAACACCATCGTTAACCGCGTCATGAAAAACACCCGCAACGGAAGCATCGTGCTCATGCACGACGGTGGCGGCCCGCGCAGCCAATCCGTTGCCGCCCTCGGGCAGGTTTTGCCGAAGCTAGCCAAAGCTGGCTACCGGTTCGAGACTTTGCCTCAGTGCCGCTGAGACACCCCGTGAGATAGGGCTCTGCTTGGGAATGCTTACGTAAGCACTCCCAAGCAGAGCCCTATCTTCTAGCACGTCTGCCTAGCCTTGGGAATCCTCTAGATCTCCCTCAACATCCATGTACACCTCGAGCAGCTGATCCATTAGCTCCGAGTCCGGGTTCTCCCATAGCCCTCTATCTGCAGCCTCTTTCAACCGTTCAACAATGCCGTGCAGCGCCCATGGGTTCGCGTGTTTCAAAAACTCCTGGTTCTTTTCATCTAGCACGTAGGACTCAGCGAGTTTCTCGTACATCCAGTCCTCAACCACGCCAGCAGTAGCATCGAATCCGAACATGTAGTCCACGGTGGCGGCCATCTCAAAGGCGCCCTTGTAGCCGTGCCGCTGCATCGCGCCGATCCATCGTGGGTTGACCACACGTGCTCGGAAAACACGGGCAGTTTCTTCTGCCAAGGAACGGGTGCGTACCGCATCAGGAGTTGTTGAGTCACCGACGTAGCTCTTTGGTGAGTTACCTGTTAGCGCACGCACCGTGGCGATCATTCCGCCGTGGTACTGGAAATAGTCATCAGAGTCGGCGATGTCATGTTCACGGGTATCAACATTTTTCGCAGCTACCGTGATACGTCGATAAGCACGTTCCATATCGCCACGCGCAGGCACGCCATCGAGTTCACGGCCATAGGCATATCCACCCCACGTGGCGTACACCTCGGCCAGATCGGCATCGCTGCGCCAATTACCTGACTCAAGCAGAGGCAACAGCCCTGCCCCATAAGTGCCAGGCTTGGACCCGAAAATGCGGCTTGTGGCGCGGCGTTTTTCGGTGCCTTCGGCTACATCGGCGTGGACGTGTGCACGAACATAGTTCTGATCAGCAGGTTCTTCTAGTTCTGCCACTAAGGAGATGGCGTCATCGAGCATGGTGACGACATAGGGGAAGGCATCACGGAAAAATCCACTGATACGAACGGTGACGTCAATGCGCGGACGACCGAGTTCTTCCAAAGGAATCGGTTCAACGCCGGTGACGCGGCGGGAAGCTTCGTCCCACACAGGGCGTACACCAATCAGCGCGAGTACCTCGGCGATGTCGTCACCGCTGGTACGCATGGCTGAGGTTCCCCACATGGACAGGCCGACGCTAGGCGGGTATTCGCCAGTTTCGGCCAGATAACGCTCGAGAAGAGTGTCTGCGAGCTGGCGGCCGGTTTCCCATGCCAGGCGCGAAGGGATAGCGCGCGGGTCGACTGCGTAGAAGTTACGCCCAGTTGGCAAGACGTTGATAAGGCCACGCAGCGGGGAACCGGATGGTCCCGCTTTGATGAACCCGCCATCGAGAGCGTGCATGACTGCCTCGATCTCCTCTGCAGTGCCTGCGAGGCGGGGAATGACTTCGGTGCAGGCAAATACCAAGGAGGCGCGGACTGCGTCGATGTCGATGGGGGATTCATTGGCGCTGGTGTCGAGAACGGTAGTGATTGCTTCGTCGATAGCGGTGATGTCCCAGTTGGCGTCTTCGAGTGCTTGGACGAGGGCACGTGCTTGTTTTTCGATGGTGTCAACGCAGCTGCGGGCGCCGCCGCGGTCTGCGCCTTCATCGAGGCCGAGGGCGACTCGTAGGCCGGGGATGGCGCCGATAGTGCCGCCGAACATTTGGTTGGCGCGCAGGATTGCCAGGACGAGGTTGACGCGTGCTTCACCGGTGGGGGCTTGGCCGAGGGTGTGGAGTCCGTCACGGATTTGGGCGTCTTTGATTTCGCAAAGCCAGCCGTCGACGTGCAGGAGCATATCGTCGAATTCGTCCTCGCTGGGGCGTGCCTCTAGACCAAGATCGCGGTCCATTTTGGCTGCTTGGAGCAGGGTCCAGATTTCGCCTTGGAGGGCGGGTGCTTTGGCCGGGTCCATGACCGACACAGAGCTGTATTCGTCGAGGAGTTGTTCGAGTCGGGCGATGTCGCCGTAGGTTTCGGCGCGTGCCATCGGGGGGACGAGGTGGTCGATGAGGGTGGCGTGGGCGCGGCGTTTGGCTTGGGTGCCTTCGCCGGGGTCGTTGACGAGGAAGGGGTAGATGAGTGGCATGGAGCCGAGGGCGGCGTCGGGGCCTGCAGTGGCATCTAGGGCCAGGGATTTACCGGAAAGCCATTCGAGGTTTCCGTGTTTGCCGACGTGGACGACGGCGTGGGCGCCGAAGATTTCGTCAATCCAGCGGTATACGGCCAGGTAGTGGTGTGTGGGGGGGAGGTCGGGGTCGTGGTAGATGGCGATGGGGTTTTCCCCGAAGCCGCGTGGTGGTTGGACGAGTAGGACGACGTTGCCGGCGCGCAGCGCAGCGCCGACGATTTCACCATCTGGGTCTTGGCAGTTGGGGTTGTTGTGGTCGACGTAGATTTTTCCGGGTGCTTCTCCCCAGTGCTGGGTCATGTCGTTTTGGAGTGGTTCGGGCAGGTTGGCGAACCATTGCCGGTACGTGGCGGCCGGGATGCGAATGGGCTGTCCGGAGAGTTGTTCGGCGGTGAGCCAGTCGGGGTCTTGCCCGCCTGCGTCGATGAGGGCGTGTATGAGGGCGTTTCCGCTGGTTGTTTCTGGGTTTTCGTGTTCGGGTGCGGCTGCGAGTTCGGTGTCGCTGGGGGGTTGGATGCCGGGGATGTCGCCGGGGTTTCCGATGTTGTATCCGGCTTGGGCCATGCGTCGTAGTAGTCGTACGACGGATACGGGGGTGTCGAGGCCAACAGCGTTGCCGATGCGGGAGTGTTTGGTGGGGTAGGCGGATAGGACGATGGCGATGCGTCGTTCGTGGGGTGGGATGTGGCGTAGGAGGCCGTGGCGGACGGCGATTCCGGCGACGCGTGCGCAGCGTTCTGGGTCGGGTACATAGTGGGGGAGGCCGTCGTTGTCTATTTCTTTGAAAGAGAACGCGGTGCTGATGAGGCGGCCATCGAATTCGGGGATGGCGACTTGGGTGGCGACGTCTAGGGGGCTCATGCCGTCGTCGCTGTTTTCCCAGCTGTTGCGGCTCCAGGTGAGGCAGAGCCCTTGGATGATGGGTAGGTCTAGGCGGGCGAGGGCTTCGACATTCCATGCTTCGTCGTCACCGCCGGCGGTGACGTTGGCGGTGTTGGTTGCTGCTCCGCCGGAGGCTAGGACGGTGGTGATGAGGGTGTCGTAGGTGCTCAGGTGTGCGAGGAGGTCGTCGGGGGCTTCGCGTAAGGAGGCGGCGAAGATGGGGGTTCCGACACCGCCTGCGTTGTCGATGGCGTCAGCCAGAGCGTGGACGTAGGTGGTGTTTCCAGCGGTGTATTGGGCTCGGTAGAAGATGATGCCGATGCGGGGGCGTGGGTATCCGTCGGGGCGGGGGGTGGTGGGTTGAGTGCGCGGGAGAGTTCCCCAGAAAGGTTGTTGTGTGGGGGGTTCGAAGGCGTCGCCGGTGAGTAGGACGGTGTCGGCGAGGAAGGCGTGGAGGTTAGTGAGGTTTTCTGGGCCGCCTTGGGCCAGGTAGATGTGTGCTTGGGCGGCGACACCGGTGGGGACGGTGGAGTAGGCCATGAGGGAGGCATCGGGGGCTTGTTCTCCGCCGAGGACAATGAGGGGTGTGTTGGTGTGGTTGAGGTGGTTTTGGAGGTGGGGGAAGTGTTCGGGCATGCCGGCTGCGGAGCCGAGGTATCGGTAGATGACGAGGTCGGCGTCGTTGGTGAGTTGGTGGAGTTGTTGGGTGATGTGGGTGGTGGCTTTGCGGGTGTCCTCGTGGTGGTTGCCGCTGCCTTCTCCGATGTGGTGCCAGGCTTCGCGTTCGAGGCGACTGGGGTTGGCGTAGATGTAGTTGGCTCCGCTGCCGCGGGCGGCGAGGAGGTCAGTGTCGGAGGTGGATAGCAGGGCGATGCGGGTCACGAAGGCTCCTCGCTTGGGGGTGTTGCTGTGGGGTGCAACGCGGTTCTGATCATCTTAGTGAGGTAGGTGGTGGTGCGGTTTGGTTGCTTGGGTGGTGTTGGTGGGTGGTGGGTTTGGGGGTGTCGAGGTGGGGTTGTTTGTGGTTGGTGGGGTCAGGATGGGGGGATGAGGTCAATGATTCCGGATTACGTTCGGCAGATTTGTGAGACGTGTTCGGATGCGTGGTTGGCGGGTGAGAACGCGCATTACATTCCGGAGTTGGCTAAGCAGGATCCGTCGTTGTTTGGGGTGGCTTTGTCGACGGTGGATGGTCAGGTGTATGCGGTGGGGGATACGGAGGTGGAGTTCACGATTCAGTCGATTTCGAAGCCGTTTGTGTATGCGATGGCGTTGGTGGATCGGGGTTTGCCGGAGTTGGCTGCGTATATCGGGGTGGAGCCTTCGGGGGAGGCGTTTAATGAGTTGTCGTTGGATGTGGGGTCTAAACGGCCGTTGAATCCGATGATTAATGCGGGGGCGTTGACTGCGCACGCGTTGGTGGGTGGGGTTGGTGATGGGGCGGATGCGCGTTTTGAGCGGATTCGTTCGGGGATGAGTGCTTTTGCTGGTCGGGAGTTGTCGTTGGATCAGGATGTGTTTGAGTCTGAGTTGCAGACGGCGTATCGCAATCGTGCGTTGGCGAATATGTTGCGGGGGTATGAGGTTCTTCCGGATGAGCCGGAGGATGTAGTGCGTGGGTACACGATGCAGTGTGCGTTGCGGGTGACGGTGCGTGATTTGGCGTTGATGGCGGCGACGTTGGCCAATGGTGGTGTGCAGCCGTTGACGGGGGAGCAGGTGGTGTTGGCTCCGGTGGTGCGTCAGGTGATGTCGGTGATGTTTGCGTGTGGCATGTATGACGAGGCGGGGGAGTGGATTACGTCGGTGGGGATTCCGGCTAAGTCAGGTGTGGGCGGGGGGATTATTGGGGCGTTGCCGGGCCAGTTAGGGGTGGCGACGTTGTCTCCGCCGTTGGATGCGCATGGGAACAGTGTGCGTGGGGTGGAGGTGTTTCAGCGGTTGTCTGGCGATATGGGGATGCATTTGATGGAGGTGCCGCCGCCGGCGATGTCGGTGGTGAGGTTTGCTGGGCCGGTGCAGGTCGCTGGTGGGGTGGTGTTTGTGTATGACTTGCAAGGGGCGCTTCGGTTTGCTGCGGTGGAGCGGGTGGTGCGGATGGTCTCTGATGAGGGCCCCTCGGAGCGGACGGTGGTGTTTGACCTTATTGATGTGCCGCAGCTGGATGATGTTGCGCGGCGGATGTTGTTGGAGTTGGCGCGGCGGATGACGTTGGAGGGGTATGACGTGTGGTGGGTGGGGTGGCGTGGTCCGGTGCCGTGGCCGGGGGAAGGGGGGTCGTTGCGGTTGGCGGACAGTTTGGATGAGGTGGTGCTTTAGCGGTTTGTGGGGGTGGTGAAGTGGTGTTTGAGGAAGGTGATGATGTGTGCGCGTATTTCGGGGGTGGTGTAGAAGGTGGTGTCGGCGTGACCGGCGTTGATGAGGTGGACCTCAGTGTTGACTTGGTTGTTGCGTAGGGCGGTGGCGGCGCGTTCGGATTGGGTGTGGGGGACGATGCAGTCGTGGGTGCCGTGGAGGAAGAGGGTGGGGGCAGAGTTGCGTGAGGTTTGGGTGATGGGGCTGGCGGCGTCTGCGGCGTCAGCGTTGGCTGCATCGGCAGGGTCTTTACCGCCGATGAGTTTTCCTTCGGGAGAGTCCGGGCCGTGGTCGCCAGGGCCGCATCCGGCATCGACGCGTTGCTGGACGAGGTTAGTCAGGTCAGAGACGCCGTAGAGGCTCACTACTGCGGCGACACTGCTGGAGGCTTTGGTGATGCCGATGGTGCCTTCGGCTGAAGGGTTTCCGCGGGTGGTTCCCAGGAGTTGGGCGAGGTGCCCGCCAGCGGACTCACCGATGACGGCGATGCGTTGGGGGTCCAGTCCGTAGCGTCCGGCGTGGGCGTGGAGCCATCGGGTGGCAGCCTTGACATCGTGGAGTTGGGCGGGCATCACAGCTTCGGGGGTGAGCCGATAGCCGATGGAAGCGGTCGCCCATCCTTGTGCCAGCAGGGCTGATCGTAGGGCAGCGAAGTTAGCGTTTTTGGAAGATTCGAAGCTGCGAGGGTCACCGCCGGACCAGGCGCCGCCGTGGATGAACATGACCACGGGGATGCGTCCTTTTTGGCCTGGGGGGACGGTCAGGTCGAGTCGTTGTCGGGGGTCACCTTTGGCTACGTAGGGCTGGTCAAGGAGGTGCTGGGGGGTGATGGGGGTGGGTTGGGTGGTGACTGTTGGGTGGTGGGAGGCGTACTCCTGCGGGGTGAGCGGCACCGCGCAGGCAGTGGTGAGCAGAATGCCTGCCAGGGCAGCAGCGGCGCGGGTGAAGTGGGTGGGGGTGGGGCTCACCGTAGGCTCCGCGGGTTGGCTGGCATGAGTAGCACAGCAAGAGTGCCTAGCAGCGCGATACCTGAGAACACGTAGAAACCCCATGGGTGCCCCAGCCCTGCAGATAGCAGGGTACCGGTGATGGCTGGTCCGGTGATGGCGCCGATACGGCCGATACCGCTGGCCAGGCCGAGGGCGGTGCCTCGTTTGCTGGGGATGATGAGGTGGGCGATGTGGGCGTAGATGAGTCCTTGGGCGCTGAACACGAAGAGTCCAGTGATGAACATGAGGATGTGCAGGATGAATTCGTTCTCCCAGTGGATGGACAGGAGAGCGAGGAATACCGCGGAGGCTGCGAACCAGATGGCGGTGGAGCGTTTGATTCCGCCGCGGTCGGCGACGATGCCTGCGATGGCCAGACCAGTGATGGCTCCTGCATTCATGATGAACAGCAAAGACAGGGAAGCATCCAGTGAGTAGCCTGCGCTGCGCATCAGTTGGGGTAGCCAAATGTTGAGGCCATAGACGAGCAGCAGACTCAGGAAGGAAGCTACCCAGGAGCCAAGAATGGCGCCTTTGTGGTTGCTGAGCAGGTCACCGAAAGTGCTGCGGTTGTGGCGAGGCACGAGTGCGCTGTGCGAGTCGTGGAAGAACAGCCACACGAGCGGGATGAGCGGCAGCCCTGCCGCACCACCGATGTAGAACAGTAGTTGCCAGTGCGGAAGCACTGTCATAGCGACGATGGAGATCAGCACGGCTCCGACGTGATAGCCGGTCATGGTCATTGTGGTTGATGAGGCCTTGCGATCGTGACGGCCGCTTTCGGTGGCGGTTGCGATCGCGATCGGCATGCTGGCGCCTAAGCCAATACCGGCCAGGAATCGTGCAGCGGCGAAGAAGGGGATGCTGGGGGTTAAGGGCACAGCGATAGTGGAGAAGCTGAAAAGGGCGATTGCTGCCATGAGCCCTCCTCGTCGCCCGAATTTGTCGGTGAGTGGTCCCCCCAGGATGGATCCGATTGCTACACCGATCAAGGAGACAGTGGCGATGAGGGTGGCGTCGCCGGGAGTCATGCCGAGGTATTTGTTTTCGAAGAGAGTGGGGATGGCTGCGCCAAAAGCAACCAAGTCGAACCCTTCAAGAGCGATGGTCAGCCAGCACAGCAGTGCAGTGAGTTTGTGTGAGGCACGGCCAGCGAGTATGCGGGGGCCGCGGCTGGTGTATTCCTCGTAACTGTCGTTGTCGTTGTCGTAGTCCTCCTCGTAGTCATCGCGGGCATTACGAGTCTGGGGTTCTTGGTACTGGCGAAGTCGCCTGCTGGTGACCCCATGAGGTTCGGGACGTTCTGGCCGGACCTGGATAGCTTGGGTTTTTGCTTGGTCCAGGCGTGCACGGATCGCTTCGGTGCGGGCTTCGTGAGGGTTGAACGGCTGCTCGCGCTCGCGGCTACGTTCGTGAGGTTGGTCGCGCTCGTCGTGGTGGGTTTGACGATTGCGGTTATCTCGGGGGGCTACTTGTGTTTGTAGCGCCTGGGTGCGTGCTTGGTCTGGTGGCTCTTCTTCGTCGTCAGGGTCTTCGTCCCAGTAGTTGTGAGGTAGTTCCCGTTCGTGGCTGCGAGCTCGTTCGCGTTCGTCGTTTTCTCCCCAGTGGGGGTGGCGTGGGTTGCCGGTGGGGCCCCATTCTTCGGGGCGGCGTGGGCGGCGCCGTTGTGCCCAGTTGTCGTCGTCGCCGCTGGGTATGCGGGTGGTGCGTGCAGATTCGTCGTGGTCGTGCTCGTGTTCGTTGCGGCGGGAGTGGGATTGTTCTTGGCGCTGGCGGGGGTGGGATTCGTTGCGGCGCTGGTCCCATGGGGTCTGACGCGTGGGTTGATTGTTTTCTTGGTCCCAGCGGTCACGGATATTGGGGGTATCCCAGTCGTCGTGAGTGCTGTCGGTGTCGTGGGCGTTGTGGCGTGCGGGGATGGGTGGGGTGGCCGGTTCGGTCCACTGTTCTTTTTGGGTGCGGCGGGGGCGTGGCTCAGGGGAGGGTTCTTCTTTGGCTGGGGCTGTGGTGTGTTCTTCGGGCTTTTTCTTGATGGTTCCGAATGCAGAGCTGGATGGCCATCCCCAGTTCGCCCCTGGACGCGAAGTTTTGGGGGTTTCTTCTGTGGTTGCTGCTTCGGTGGGGGTGCTGGTGATGCCGCGGGCATGGTCCCAGGCTTCTTGAGCGCTGGTGGCGCGGTTTTCTGGGCGTGGGGTGGTTGGGGTGTGTTGTTTTTGGGGTTGTGAGTCGGGGGTTTCGGGGTGTGGTTGGTGTTGTGGTGCTGGGCGCTGGGGGGTTTGGGTGCGCTGGTTGGGGGAGGGGGTTGCCGGACCAAAATCGGATCGGGAAGGCCAGCCCCAGTTAGCGCCGGGGCGAGGAGAGCTGCTGGTGGTTTCGGGTTGGTCCCAGCTGTTGTTACTGCTGGACCATCTTTCACTGCTACTGCTACTGCTACTGCTACTGCTACTGCCGTTGGTGCTGGTGGTAGACCAGTTGTTGTTTTTGTTGGTTTCGGGGGTGTTGGTTTTTCCCCAGGTGTCAGTGGTGCTTGTGGAACTGGTGGGCTGGTCCCAGTTCCAGCTTTCGGCTGGTGGTGTGCTGGTGCGTTGTTCGGCGGCGCGTTGTTCGCGGCGGCTGCGGCGACTAGGAGTTTCGGGAGTGCTGCTGGTGCTGGGTGATGCCCATGCATCACTGCTGGTGGTAGACCAGCCATTACTGCCACTAGCGCTGGTGGCAGACCAACTATTGGTGCCGCCGTTGGTGCTGGTGGAGGGGGCGTTAGTACTGCTGGTTTTTCCCCAGGTGTCAGTGGTGCTTGTGGAACTGGTGGGCTGGTCCCAGTTCCAGCTTTCGGCTGGTGGTGTGCTGGTGCGTTGTTCGGCGGCGCGTTGTTCGCGGCGGCTGCGGCGACTAGGAGTTTCGGGAGTGCTGCTGGTGCTGGGTGATGCCCATGCATCACTGCTGGTGGTAGACCAGCCATTACTGCCACTAGCGCTGGTGGCAGACCAACTATTGGTGCCGCCGTTGGTGCTGGTGGAGGGGGCGTTAGTACTGCTGGTTTTTCCCCAGGTGTCAGTGGTGCTTGTGGAACTGGTGGGCTGGTCCCAGTTCCAGCTTTCGGCTGGTGGTGTGCTGGTGCGTTGTTCGGCGGCGCGTTGTTCGCGGCGGCTGCGGCGACTAGGAGTTTCGGGAGTGCTGCTGGTGCTGGGTGATGCCCATGCATCACTGCTGGTGGTAGACCAGCCATTACTGCCACTAGCGCTGGTGGCAGACCAACTATTGGTGCCGCCGTTGGTGCTGGTGGAGGGGGCGTTAGTACTGCTGGTTTTTCCCCAGGTGTCAGTGGTGCTTGTGGAACTGGTGGGCTGGTCCCAGTTCCAGCTTTCGGCTGGTGGTGTGCTGGTGCGTTGTTCGGCGGCGCGTTGTTCGCGGCGGCTGCGGCGACTAGGAGTTTCGGGAGTGCTGGTTTTCCCCCAGGTGTCAGTGGCGTTCGAGTTGTTGATGGAGGTTGAGTCCCACTGTTCGGCGGTGCGTTGTTCGCGGCGGCTGCGGCGACTAGGAGTTTCAGGTGGGGACGATGCAGTTGAGGTCGAAGAAGTGCCCCCGTTGGGGGCAGAGCTGCTCCAGCTGTTGCCAGAAGTTCCGTACGAGCTGGAAGAGGTACGTGATTCCCAGCTGTTTGAGGTGTTTTCCCACCCGTTTGAGGTGCTACTTGTTCCCCATGGTGAAGAAGTCGAGGTGCCGCTATTCCAAGAAGAGGTAGCACCGGGAGTCGATGTTTGGGAGCCAGATACTTCTTTGTTGTTGGCCAGTGCAGCGTTCCATGCATCTGCAGCTGAAGCGTACCCACCAGAAGTAGACGAAGAAGACGAGGGAGAGGACCAATCGCTCGAGGGCGCTGCGTGCCTAGCAGGTGCGGTTTGATCCCATTGAGCGTTCTGTTGTTCGCGGCGGCTGCGGCGGGTGGGAAGGTCAGATTGGGTAGCCGACGTGTGCTGCTGTTGGCTATCTGCAAGGTTGCGTTGTTCGCGGCGGCTGCGGCGGCTAGGAAGTTCGGGTCGCTCGCCCTGATTGCGCTGCCGTTCGCCCCGTGGAGGCACGGGGATCGGTCCGGTAGGTGCTTTGTACATGGCAAGTCTCCCGAGGGGTTTCTCTCGTGATGAGTTCGGGGGAGACGGACATCTCTGCAGGTTGTGACCTGCACCAATGTGACCGAGTAGTGCGGCGTGTGCGCGGATCACCTTCCCCCGATAGGTGTGACCGCCACGTCGAGGCTACGGAAAATGAGCGTGTGGCGTCGGTGACCACGTGCCGATAAGAGGCCGTGGAGGTGCTGGACCTGGGGAGGGAATGTCGTTTAACCCAGTGATTCTCTCTCCAGGTCCCGACGCGTTTGTGTGAATACGCCGCCGCCTCGCCCGCCGGGAATTGGCGGGCGAGGCGGGGGTCATTCTGCTGTGTTGCCGTTACGGCTGCTGTTCAGTCTTTTCAGATGAGTGCTCGTCAGCATCATCTGGAAGATCCTGGAGTAGCGGGGCCGGCTCGGCTGCAGCTTGACGGGCAGCGGTGAAGTATTCACGAGTGCCCTGAGCTTCGGCCATTTCCCCCATGGAGGTGTGGTGGTCTTTTTCGGGGCTGCTCATGGTTACTCCTTATCGCTGGGTTGTCACTTCTTGTTGGTGTTGTTGTCCGCCGAAGCGTCTTCGTAGGCCTGCTGGATTTCTTTACCCCAGTACGGGCCGTACATGTCGGTGCCGGTGTTCTTGTAACCGTAGGAGTTCACGGAGTTCTGCACGGACTTGGCCGGGTCGTAGCCGTTGCCGACGAACCAGGGGCCACCGGAGGAGCCACCGGTCATGTCGCAGGGGATGCCCTGCGAGGTGCGCTTGCTGTTGTGGCGGTCGTCCTGGGCCTTGCCGTGGCAGGACTTCAGGGTCTGGCCGTCGAAGGGCTTAGCTGCCGGGTACCCGAAGGCCGAGTACTCCTGGCCGCGGGGCTGGTTGAAGGCGACACCGGTGGCGCCAACCTTGTCGGCCAGCTTGCTGCCGTCTTCAGCCGGAGCGATGACCACGAACGCGGTGTCCATGTTCATTTCGCCACGCTGCACCCAGTCGGTGGGGGTGTAGGCGCGCACGCCGACCCACTCGCCGAGGGGAGCCTTGCCGTTCTCGTAGGCCGGGACGAACATGAAGCTGTCCGCGTACTGGCCCTTGTCGTTGGCGCAGTGGCCAGCGGTGGCGACAACGGACTTGTTCTTGGACTGCACGGAGTTCGCGGAGCAGACGTAGTCCTTGCCGCGCATCTTGAAGAAGACCTTGCCGATGGTGGGGCGAGGTGCCTCAGCAGCGGCGCGGGGAACCGTGGTGCCGGCGTAGGACATCGGCTGAGCGCTCTGCTGCTTCGCTGGCTCGGTCGGCTTGGCCGTGGGGGCGGCCGTCGGTCCGTTCTGGTCGGAGTTGAAGTCCTGCGTCATGTCGATCGCAGCCTTCATGCGCTCCGGAGTCCAGTAGTCCGTGACAGCTTTCTTCTGCTGGGTGAACTCGTGGGTGATGAATGGCTTGTTCGGGTCCTGGTGGCCCGTGGGGGTGGACGCGCCCGGGCCAGCCGGTGCGGTGGCTGAGGGCTGGTTCTGGCCGCCAGGGTTGGCGCTGGCCGTGTAGGCCAGTGCAGGGGTGGCGAGAGTGGTGAGGGCGATTGCGGCGGCGATCAGGGGACGCCGTGCTGCTCTGGTGGTGAAAGACTTCATCAACCTACTCGTACTTTCTGCTGGAGAAGGGTTGGGCGTACCCCCTGGTGAAAAGGGGGTTGACGGTCCAAATGCCTGCAGGGGGGCAGGACGTGTTGCGGGTGTCCTGTGCATGCGTTGGTGTCAGTCGCCAGGCGGAGAGATCCGACCAGTGGGGACAGTAGTCGTTCGCGACAGCAAATGAGATGCGTAGTAACGGTTTGATAACAGTGTGCTTGCTTGTCGGCGTGTCAGATTCAGCTGGCATTCACGTATATATGAAGTCTTCTGGGGGCCTGTTTGAGGCGGGGGTGAACTCGTTAGAGAAGCGATGCTTAAGTCAATGTTTTCGGCAGATTCGGTGATATTGAGCTCACTCAAAAAGTTTAGTTTCAGTGATCTCGCAAACTGAGACAAAACTGTGACAATCCGCAAACAAACCTCCATTCGTTGCTCAGAGGTTCCGAAAAGCGGGCCGGGTAGCTGCGCTGGCGCGCTAGCGGTGGATGACTACAAGCGATCCGCTGCGCCCAGGTAAGAGTGAACTGCAGACGCTTCGGGGTCCGGTGGCTAAGGGGTGCAGGTGTTGCGTTTCCAGAAGGGAAGATAAGGCGGCTAGGTCTGAAAATCGCGCAAGCCCTAGTTCACTCATGAGTTCTGTGTAAAAACCTGTGATCTTCATTGAAGAATCTGCTATCGAGATCCTAAAGGTGGGAAAGGCTGATCCGGTAGTGGAAAAGCTAATTCAAGAAGCTTTCCTAGAATGTCAAAAATCTGAGCATGTGATGACCAGGGCTAGGTGCGTCTACAAGCCAGCTGTAGTCACGTCAACATCCCGTTAATGCGATAGGTACGGTAGGACAGCGGTGGTAAACGCCCCGCTTCATCGGGCAGCGCTTCCGTGCCTGCCATATGCTCAGGAGGTTTCATGGCCGCTGGTCTGGTTGCTTTACTCGATGACGTCGCTATGCTCGCCAAACTTGCTGCCGCCTCCATTGATGATGTGGCTGCTGCCGCAGGTAAAGCCAGCATCAAAGCTGCTGGCGTCGTCGTCGATGACACCGCAGTGACACCCCGCTACGTCACAGGATTCACCCCAGATCGGGAACTTCCAGCCATCTGGAGAATTGCCAAAGGATCTCTGGTAAACAAAATAGTTTTTATTCTCCCGGCAATCCTTATCCTGAGCCAGTTTGCGGCATTTCTGCTCACCCCACTGCTCATGCTTGGTGGGTTGTACCTGTCATTCGAAGGCGCAGAAAAAATTTGGGACAAAGTGACAGGTTATGAGGAAGAAAAAGAAGAATCTCCCGCAGTTCTGCAGGGGCCAGAAATGGAAGACAAGATGGTGAAAAGTGCAATCCGCACAGACTTCATCCTCTCTGCGGAGATCATGGTGATCTCCCTCAACGAAGTCGTTCACCAAACATTCTGGGAAAGAGCAATCATCCTCGTAGTCGTAGCGTTGCTCATCACTGCAGGCGTATACGGATTCGTCGGCCTACTCGTGAAAATGGACGATATTGGCATCGCCATGACCACCCAACGGTCCGGAGCGGCGCAAACACTCGGCCGCGCCCTGGTCACCGGAATGCCTAAAGTGCTCGCCGCGCTGGGCGCCGTAGGCACCGTCGCCATGCTGTGGGTTGGTGGCCACATTCTGCTCTCCGGAGCCGCTGAGCTCGGACTCGCAGCACCCTACGCAGTAGTGCACCACCTCGAAGGAGCCGTCACCGCAGCAACCGGCCCACTAGGTGGACCACTCGGATGGGTGACCAACACAGCCTTCTCTGCCCTGGCCGGACTCATCGTTGGGGTGATCGTTGTGCTCATCACGCACCTCATCCCCGGCAAAACGGCTCACTAAATCCAGGCGCGGCGGCGTGTGTCGATAGCAGAGTCGCCACACGCCGCCGCGCCTGGGATCATGAAACCGTGAGCGATCTTCCCGGCAACTTCCCAGGCGACCTGCCCGACAATGAAGCCCTCGAAGCGATGTTCGCTGCCGAGTCTGCGCCCGATCCCCAAGCGCGCCTCTGGGACGGCCGCGCCCGCCACCTCACCTTCCTGCACGGCCTCGGCGGATCACCCCTGACCTGGGAAAACCAAGTCGCAAAGCTCCCACCCGTAGGAATCCGCGCCCAGGCCCCCTGGCTGCGCGGAATGCGCCCAGCAGCCAACGAAACCTTCGACTTCTCCGCAGCCGCCGGAGACCTCCTCATGAACCTCCAACTCGAAGGGGCACCTCGCACCGCCATCATTGGGCATACCCTCGGCGGCATGGTCGGCATGCAAATGGCCGTCGACGCTCCCGAAACCATCTCCCACCTCGTCCTCATCGGCGCGCAAATCCGCCCACCCGCCGCAGCTCTCAAAGCGCAAAAAATGGCCCTCAAAATGACCCCACGCTCCCGCTTCGAAGCGATGGGTGTCTCCAAAAACCGCGTCGCCTCCGCCCTGGACATGATCGCCACCTTCGAAGCAGGCGACCATCTCGATGCAATCACCGCAAAAACACTGCTCGTTGCCGGTGAACGAGACCGAGCAGGACGCGCCGCTGCCGAACACATCGCAGCCAACATCGCGCAAGCCGACGTCTTCATCGTCCCCGGCGCTAGCACTGAACCTATGAATGAAAATGTCGAAGAGTTCAATACCCGCCTGTGGGACTTCCTCGGCGTTGAACCGCACACCTACTAAACACAAAGCTGGGAAGCCTACCAATCACGAAACGGGCAACCCACCAACATGGTTGAGACACCTATGACCTCCCAAAACCAGTCACACCAAGCTGGGCAACTGCGCAGCACAAGACACAAGGAAACAAACCGCAGCCCAGCCCCCAGTCAGGGGCAGAATGCACATGTCCCCGATCAGTTCGAGGTCACAAACCCTTTCCGCATGGTGATAGATCAGCCAACCAGCGCTGAGTCCCCACCCGCCTGTGGCCCTCACGGCTGCTCACCCACCACAGGCACATAAGCGCTGTGCCCCACACCGCCAGTACCCCACAAATCCCCACCTGGCTCACGCGCGCCAGCACCCAAATCACCACCGAAAAGCCCGCCTGGTTCACGCAATTCACGCCACCGCCACATCCGCAACGAAGAGCATCTGTGCTGATGCTCTTCGGCCCCGCCCCACACATCACCGACGAGCCGCACGACCCGGCAAGCATCGAAATCGTGCTGACAGAACGTGCGCACTCAATGCGCTCACACGCTGCACAAGTAGCCTTCCCCGGCGGCCACGAAGAACCAACCGACAATGGGCCAATCGCAGCCGCACTCCGAGAAGCCCACGAAGAAGTAGGAATACAACCAGCATCCGTAGAGATCATTTCGACGCTACCGGCACTATTCATGCGGCCACGACGCAACTGCGTCACCCCAGTAATAGGCTGGTGGCACACCCCACATCGCCTAGAAGCACGTGACCCCCGCGAAGTTGCCCGCGTTGAACGAATAGCAATAGCTGACCTGGTTAACCCAGCGAACCGATTCTCGGTCATATCACCAAGTGGTCACCGCGGCCCAGGATTCACAGCTCAGGGATTATTCATCTGGGGATTCACCGCCATGCTGCTCGATGCAGTAATCACCGCTGCAGGCTTAACCCTGCCTTATGACCACAGCATCGTGCGTCCTCTACCCGAAGCGCAACTAGCTGCCAGGCGCCGCGCAGCTGCCCCAGAAAAGTGATCTGCACCACATTGTGAGTGTGAGTGAATGCATAAATACACACACCCGGCCACAAACCCGGCATCCACAGGTTGCACGATGACCACGTGCCCGACAAGCATGCTCAAACCAGAGCAACCAACCCAGCCTAAAAAGCCAGCAACGTTGCGCCCCAACTAACCTCCCCCGAACACCCCCGCTGCACCCACCCTCAACGCCGGCGAAACCACCCCACGTGAGGACCACCAAAATCAAAAAACTACCTTCCCCGCTAACGAGCCTATCCCTCATCCTCGTAGCCGGACTCAGCACCGCCTTCGCCACCGGCTACCTCACCATCGGCACCCCCACCCCAGCCGACCCCGAAGACACCCCACCCCCTACCGCCAAAATTGGCAAAGGATCAGTCGCCCAACTCGCCGACGTCCCCCTCACCCAAGTCAGCGAATGGACCACCAACGCCGAAGCACCTATCGAAGCATCCCGCCGCGTCGTCACCCGCCTCACCCTCCGCGAAGGCGCCCACACCCCCCGCTGCACCTCACCCATCTCCGTCAACGACGTCCCCGTCCTCCTCATCCCCGGACAACGCCCCTTCTTCCGCGACCTCGCCCCCGGCGCCACCGGCAGTGACGTAGCTGCCCTCCAACGCGGACTCACCGCCTGCGGCCACCGTGTCACCGACCCCCCAGGCAAATTCGGCAAATCCACAGCAGCCGCATGGGCCGCCCTCATGCGCCCCTACAAACCCATCCCCGAGACCATCCACTGGCGACAACTGGTCCCCGTACCCGACAAAGTCAAAAAACTCCGCATCGCCAAACTCGGCGCCACCCTCGGCCAAGTCCTGCCCGAAGGCGCCCCTCTGATGAAACTCGACGGCGGCCCCCTCACCGCCATCGGCGGACTCGAACCCGCCCTCGCCAACGAACTCCACATGGGCCAAAGCATCAAAGTCACCATGGCATCAGGCAAAAATATCGTCGCCTCCGTCGCCGCCGTCACCATGCCCACCCACACCGCCTCAGCCGCAGGAAACCCACCCATCCAAGGCCTACCCAACCCACCCGGCAGCAACGAAACCCCCGAAACAACCCGACTAGAACCAGGCAACATCAAACCCGGCTTCTACAAGCTACAACTCACCCTGCCCTCCAACGACGACCCCAACGACAAACCCATCAAAGCCGCCATCAAACTCAACGCATCCCCAGCCGACAGCCTCCACGTTCCCCTAGCCGCCATCACCACCTGCAACGGCAAACCGTGCATCCGCCTCGCCAAAAATACCCAAAACCGCGACATCCCCGTCCAAACAGGCATCTCAGACGGAAACCTCGTCACCATCACCCCCCTCGAAGGACGCCTCTCAGTAGGTGACGAAGTCCTGGTGAGCGATAAGTGAACACCCCCCACACCACACCCCCCAGCCGCCGAGAACGCCGCCGCCACAACCGCGGCCACCGCACCAACATCCTGCGCACCATCACCACAGAAGCCCTGCGCCCCATCCGCCACAACCCCCTCAGCGCCCTCATACCCGCCCTAGCCATCGCCATCGCAAGCGCCGCATTCATCCTCTCCACAGGCATGCAAGGCATCAACGACGCCGCCGCCGCGCACCGCCTGGACTCAATGCTCACCAATCACGTCACCGTCTCCATTAACACCGAAGAACTCCCCCCAGCCCTGGCTCAACCCACCAACATCACCCAAGCCAGCACCCGCATCGGCCTACGAGAACCACTTATTACCTGGCGAATACACGACGCCAAAACCACCCGAAACATGCCCAACGGCACCCAAACCACCCACACCTGGCCCATCACCGCAGCCACCGAACACATCGCCCAACGCAGCGACATCCACGCCCGTCATGCCCTTGCCCCCATGCTCTCCACCGACGGCGCCGCAGCCGTAGGAAAAACCCTGGCCACCACCGAAAAACTCCGCATCGGCGACCACATCAGCATCAACAACCACCCCATCACCATCACCGACATCATCGAAGACGCAGGAAAACGCCCCGAACTCCTACGATCCATCCTCGTCTCAGACAAAACAGCAGTAACCCTCGGCGGAAACCCCACCCACATGAACCTCACCGGCTTCACCCCACCAGCCGGAGCAACTACCTACGCCAAACTGCTCCCACACGCCATCGCCCCCGGCTACGAAAACTCCATCCACCCCACCGCCACCGCCGTCACAAACCACCCCACCGAATCCCCTATCACCCCCGAACTGCTCACCCCCACCCACTACCTCACTATCACCGCAGCTCTCCTCGGCGCATTCCTTATCGGCATCATCCAATACGCAGCCGTTGCAGAACACCTCAACGAATACGCACTCAAAAAAGCACTCGGCGCCCGCGGCAAACACCTCTTCCTCGAATTGCTCCTACGCTCCAGCACCATCGGCCTAGCCGGCGGAATACTAGGCCTCATCATCGGCATGATTACCCTGGCCATCACCGCCGTACTCATCGACCAACCCGCCTACATCACTCCCTGGTCGATTCCTGCAGCCCTAGCCGCTACAACCATCCTCGGCGGACTCGGCGGAACTGCAGCAGCAACCCGAGTAGCCCGAATCAGCCCCACCACCGTCATCCACCCCTAACCCCACACCACTAGATGTACGGAGACACTCATTCGCCAGCCCTACGCCCGGTCAGAACGAAAGCCCGCTAAAACGATGATTACGCACACCAGAGAAGCCACCCCTGCTGCAGTCTGAACCGTTGATGCGCTGATGCCAGATGATACGAAACGTGCGCCTATAAAACTCACAAGGGCGATCCAGGAGTAGGCGATACTGCGACACCAGGAGGACACTGCCCCGAGTCGCTGAGGCGTTGTGACTAGTTGCCGGTAAGTCCGCCATCGGATGTTGAAAAATATGGCAGTGGCACTGGCGAACGACATAAGGGCACTGATCATAAAAACGCTTGTAAACCACCCGGCCAATGAGACTAACGATGCGGTAAGCAGAGCCGGAAAAGCCAGAGACTTTCCCCCCACCCCGCCCGCGACCTGGGCGGTAACAACTGAACAAACCCCAACAGCCGCCAGACAAACCCCAATTTGCGCGGCGGACAGTCCGCCTTCCAGCTTCAGTCTGGCGATGCTGAGCGGCACCATAACTGCTAGACCGACATTGAGCGCCGAGCTTAGGGCCACTCCGCGAACAAGCGATCGATTCGTCCTAAATTCAGTTGCTGCCGATCCTTGAGTGTTATTTCCCTTTTCAGGAGGTTCGTGATGGTCAGATCCTGGAGGTAAATCCCCTCGAGAGGCCAAGGAGCCGATTCCAAAAATCAGTGCTTACCCAGCAAAGACACCCTTGAGACCTGCGCTTGCGACAAAACCGCCGATGAGAGGACCCACTGTCGCAGACGCTGTGCGCAGAGCCTCAATCGCGCCATACAGCCTCGAAACCAGTGCAGGATTTGTTCGCCCCGCACCAGCATCGCCTAACAACCCAGTAAGTCTCGTAGCGATCCACCACCCCACCAAGCATGAACCCCGCGATAACCAGGGATGTGTAGAGCGCTCTGTGGATGAGAACGGGCGCCGATGCGCTCGCTCCTAAGGTCAACAGGACTAGGGGAAGGCTGATGGAGAAGGCTTCATCGCCGAAGGCCACTGGGCCGAGCAGCGCCGCAAGACGCCATCCGTCAGGTCTTTTGGAGGTCGAAGCCGCTGGCACAGTGGTCATAGGCTGAGATAGGCGACCTTCAGGCGCGGAACGTAGTTAGCAATACCGCTGCAGTAAAAGACGAGCCCGTCCGCCCATTGGTCGTACCAGTGCTTCACGACGTGCAAGCTATTGGCCATCACATGGGCATCCGCGGTGCTGACCCAACCGCAGCACACAAACGCCTACGCCTTGAAAAGTTTCATACAGGCAATCTCTTCCTGAGGGCGTCACTACGAGCAATCTCATATAGCAATAGAAGGCCTACGAGAAACCCGACCCCCTCCAGCCGTGCCTCTCGTAGGCCTTCCCACATCACACTAAGCGCACATACACCCCAACTCACCTCCAAAACCACCAACACCACCTCCCCCAACACCCCACCTACCCCACAGCACCTCCACCATCACCAGCAACAAGAGCCGCATACGCACCCCCCAACGCCACCAACTCCGCATGAGATCCCCGCTCCACCACCCGCCCAGAATCCAGAACCACAATCACATCAGCATCCCGAATCGTGGAAAGACGATGCGCAATCACCAACGTCGTCCGCCCCGCCATCACCCCATCCAACGCCACCTGCAACTCACGCTCAGTCGTGTTATCCAACGCACTCGTCGCCTCATCCAGAACCAACACCCGCGGATCCCGCAACACCGTCCGCGCCACCGCAATACGCTGCTGCTCCCCACCAGAAAACCGATAACCCCTCGCACCCACAACCGTGTCCAACCCCAACGGCAACCCCCGCACCACATCCGCGATCTGCGCCACCTCCAACGCCGCCCACAACTCACCCTCACTCGCACCCGGACGAGCCAACAACAAATTCGCCCGAATCGAGTCATGCACCAAATACGTCTCCTGCAAAACAATCCCCACCAAAGCAGCCAAATTCTCCTCAGCAATATCCCGCACATCCACCCCATCAATCATCACCCGCCCCTGCGAAGGATCCACCAACCTGCGCACCAACGACGCCACCGTCGACTTACCCGACCCCGTAGCACCCACCAACGCAACCGTCCCACCCCCAGGAATAAACAAATCCACCCCAGAAACCGCATCACGATCACTACCCGGATACCGCAACGACACCCCCTCCAAACACACCTCACCCCGCGCCGACACCGGATCCACAAACACCGGACTCACCGGCTCCGGAACATCAGACTCCACATCCACATACGCAAAAATCCGCCCAAACAACGCCATCGAACTAATCCACTCCGCCGACACATTCAAAATGCTCATCAACGGACGAAAAAGCCCCGCCTGCAACCCCGTAAACGCAATCAACGTCCCAATTGTCATTCCCCCAGAAGTCGCCGGTAAACCCGCCACCAAATACACCAACGCCGGAATCACCGCGAAAACAATCTGCATCACCGCCAACCGCCACCGCCCAGCCAACTGCGACCGCACCTCAAGATCCACCAAAGCACCAGAAGTCACCCCAAAAAGCTCAGACCGAGCCCGCGAAGCCCCCAACGTACGGATAAGCCGCATCCCCGACAACGACAAACCCTCCTCGATCTGCGTATGCAAATCAGCCATCGTCTCCTGACGACGATCCACAAGAGCCCGCCGCGCCAACGCCACCTTGCGCGTAATCCACACCGCCGGAGGAACCACCAAAAGACTCAACAACGACAAACGCCAACTCAACGCAACCATCGCCACCACCGTCGCAATCGTCGTCGTCGCATTAGCCGCAATCGACGTCGCCGTATTCGTCACCACCGACTGCATCCCACCCACATCATTCACCAGACGCGACTGCGCCTCCCCCGTACGCGTACGCGTAAAAAAAGCCAACGACTGACGCTGCAAATTCTCAAACACCGCAACCCGCAGGTCATGCATCACCCGCTGGCCAACCATCGTCGCCCACAACGTCTGCAAAACACCCAGCAACTGCGTGACCACCGTCGCCGCAACCATCCCACCCACCAACACCAACAACAACGGAACCCGCTGCAACGGAATCGCCACATCCACCACCTCCCGCACCAAAAACGGCTGCACCACCCCCACTAGCGAACTAGCCACAATCACAGCCATCACAGCCAACAAACGCTTCCGATACGGCGCAAACAACACCAACACCCGCCGCAACGGCACCGGATGACGACGCAACTGCTCCCGCTCAGCCTCATCAGCAGCCCGCACCAAACCCGCCGGTCCACCCCACGCCCGCTTCACCATGCACACCCTCTCCGCCAGAAAAACCCAACGTGCCCCAGTCTCCGACAACCCAACCTCAACAACCCCTCAACACAACACCAACGCCCCCCAAACACAGAACCACCCCACCCCGAACTACCGTGAACACGTGAACAGCACCACCCCACCCCACCCCACCACAATCACCGCAATCATCGGCGCAGGAGGCGCCCTAGGCGCCCTCATCCGCTGGACACTCACCACCACCTGGCCCACCACCCCCGGAACCCTCCCCACCACCACCCTGCTCATCAACACCACCGGATGCCTCCTCATGGGAGCCCTCACCGGCACCCTCACCCACCGCACCACCTCCCCCTACCTACGCCCCTTCCTCGGCACCGGCCTCCTCGGCGGCTACACCACCTTCTCCACCTACGCCCACGAAAACACCAACCTCCTCACCACCCCCACCACCTGGCCCACCGCCGCCCTCTACCTCATCCTCACCCCCACCCTGGCCATCAGCGCCGCAGCACTCGGACACCACCTCACCACCAAAAAAACCACCACATGAACGCCCTCCTCGTCGCCATCGGAGGCGCAATAGGCGCCATCACCCGACACCTCATCACCACCCACACCCCACACCACACTTTCCCCTGGGGAATCCTCACCGCCAACACCCTCGGCTCACTCCTGATCAACCTCATCACCACCATCACTACCCAACACACCCTCACCCCCTTGACCTCACCCCAATGGCAACTCCTGCTCACCACCGGCTACTGCGGCGCACTCACCACCTACTCCACCTTCGCCGCAGATACCACCAACCAGCTACGCCACCACCGCTACGCCACCGCCTGCATCAACACCGCCGCCAACCTCACCTGTACCCTCACCGCCGCAGCCATCGGCACAGCACTAGGCATCAGCCTCACCTAAGCAGCGCCAAGCCGCCACACCACTCAACGCTTGCCCTTAGCTCCACGAGAATCATCCGGACCACCAGTCAACAACGCCCGCAGCTGCCGCACCTCCTGAGTGTGCTGCTTAGCCGCCTGCAACGCGAACTCACGCAACTCCGGATTCTCCGTGGTCTCCGCGGCATTCTCCGCTAAATCAATATGCGTCGTATCCAGGTCAATCATGTGCTGTAGCCACAACGCATCAAACTGCGTACCCGAGGCCGCCGCCAACCCCTCCAAATCATCCGGATCAGCGCCATCCTTCTCCTCATCACCCATATCCTCATCCGAAGACAACTGCGAGGAACTCGCTGAGGTAGCCCCATGGCGCCCAGCAGATGGCTTACCCGGACTCTGCGCAGGATCAGTCGCCTTCGTCGGCGCCGCAGTCTGCTCAGCATTCTGCGTCCACTCATCACGCCAACTCGTCAACATCGCCGCACGCACCTCAGCAGTACGCCGAATCTGCGTCGCCGCGGCCTGCACCTTCGCGCTCGCCCGATGCCGCGGATCCAACGCCAAACGCGCCGCCTCAACAATCTCGTCATTCAACGGAATCGTCGCAGCCACATATCCCAAATCTTCTGCATCACCCGTCGAATCAGCCGTTGCCGCCCCCGAAGTAGCAGCAGAAGCATGTGACGATGCAGGCCGACTCGTGTTAGCAGGCGTCGGCGAGGATGCAGACTTACCGCAGCCAGCCAGAGCCAAGGCGCACGTCAGCGACACGGCGGCAGCAAAGCGATGATGTGTCACGGTGACTCCCCACGAATCGAGTCAAAACAGTGATCTCATCCTAGAACCGCTGAAGACCCAAAGAATTCACCATGGAGGGTGAATCCACCCAACCACACGGCCAAGCCGGGTGCGCCCCAACAACAGACGCCCCGACTCCAGCCATAACCTCACCCCCGATAACGCTGCAAAACCAGATCCTCTCCATCACCAGTAACCGCCCACGCAGCACTGCCAACCAACGACCCCGCCATCGCGTAAACACCCCCACCAAGATCCCCCGACAACTGCACCTCAGTGTCCTCACCCGAGGCAGGACGCTGAGTAAAAGACCCCGTCACCACGCGTCCATCAGCCAACAACGCTGCCTTACCCGACCCCGCCGTCGACGTACACGACACTCCCGAAGCAGCCGCAGCATCCCCATTCCACCCATTGCAATACGGCTTCAACTCACCGCGAGGAGAAGACGCCAACCCCAACGTGATATGCCGATCTGCCTTAGGCGTCAACCATGTAAAACTCCGCACCCCACCACCAGCAAAAAAGTGAGCTGCCTCATACCGGGAAACCCACCCATCCTTGCCCATCTCAAACACAGTGAACGGCAAATACCCATTCACCTCAGTGCTGTCCATACCGAACAGCGTCCCCCCGGCATAGTTCAGCTTGTGAAACGTATACGTTTCCCCAGGGCGATCAGGTCGAGACGCCACCGGCAAACGCTGCCACCTCACACCGCAATCGCGCACCACCGCCCGATACACCTGGCCACCCCTATCGCCACCCAAGGAAACAAAAGCCCCGGGGCCAGGCACATCCTTAACCGTCTGTGTAGTCCCCATTCCTTCAGGCAACTTCACTAACGTGAAACGACGCCCATCAAAATGATGCAGCTGCGATCCCGTAGTCACCCACACATCTTCAGGAGAACTCGCATCAACCACACCTGTATTCGTGTGACCTGGCTGATAGTCACCCAAACGCCACGTCGAAATACACGGTTTCCCATCCTCTTTCGTCACGATTCGCTGCACCACGGCCTGGCCATCTACGGCATACAAAACAAACACAGTTTGCTCATCAGGGCTGGCCGCAGAGATCGCCCGCCCCAACTCAGCAGAGGACCCAAGCGTGACCACCGGAGTAAACCCAGCCACCTCTTGCGAACGCCTCACCCCCGTTGAAGCTGCACCATCTACCTGACTACCCCGACCACCAACCTGAGCCAACGCACTGACCTGCCGGGCGGAAAAAACATCAGATCCAGCAGCAGGTGGCGCCGCCATGGCGGCAACTGCAAGCGAACACAGGCCCACCCCCACAGCAACGAACGCAGATACACCACTACGACTGATCACAGACATGTTGTTCCCCTTATGGGTAGAAGCGTGTGTCAATAAGCGGCCAACGCCCTCACCCCTCGGGGGCCGCTACGTGCGCGGCCCTGCCATCCCCCAACAAGCACCGTCACGTGAGCCGGTCTTCGATGCCGGCAAAATAATTGGATCACTCCATCTAGTGCGTATGTCATCTGACAGCGATAACGATTCGGCTACGAACGACCCCACCCCAGCCACCCCCACCCTGATGTCGACACCCAACCAACCAACAAGCCGCATCAACCCGACAACACCACAACCACATTCACAGCGCACCCATTTCGCTTATCTGTGGAAGCACGCCCACACCCCGACTCACCCCTAACCCCGTTGGACATACTCGCTCGTGCCGAACTAAGAGCGGCCTTGAAAAAACAGGGGAACCGGTGGGGACAACACAACCACCGCGGGGGAGAGGTCCAATAATGAAAAACACGCTGCGAAATATCCCGGCACTCACCAGTGAAGACGCAGAACGCGGTGTCATCGCACGCATCGCCACAATCGTCAAAGCCGCACCAGAAGCACTGGCCATCACCGACGCCACCCGCAACGTCACCTACAACACCCTGGCCGCCGAAGCAGCCAGCATCCGCGCCCTCATCGAAACCCACCTCGGACCACTAACCGACGCCGTCGATGACACCGGACACCCACTGCCCGTAGCTGTCCTCCAAGGACACACCGCCCGCGCCGTCGCCACCATCCTCGGCATCATCGGCTCCGGACACCCCGTTGTCGTCCTGGACTCCCGCGCACCCGCCCCCCGCCTAGCTGACCAAATCAAACGCACTGGAGCCCGCTGCGTCCTACACGCCGACGGACTCGCCAAAGTCGCCGCCGACCTCGGCACCACCACCATCGACGTCACCACCCTGCCCAACGCCCGCGCACGCCACCTCTGGCGCAACCCCACCGACCCAGCCCTGCCCGCCGTCCTCGCCCTGACCTCCGGCTCCACCGGCACCCCCAAAATCGTGGTCAATGACCAACGCATGCTGGTCATGGATGCCTGGGACAACTCCCTAGCTACCGGCTGCTACGACGCCAACGACATCATCGCCCACAACCTCCCCATGGCATTCCACGCCGGCCTCATGGCCACCATCGCCGGTATCACCGTCGGAGCCATCACTCGACTCTTCGACACCCGCGAACACGGCATCGCCCCCCTGGCAGCTTGGCTACACAAAAACAAATGCACCGTCATGCAAGCCAGCCCAGCCATCTGCCGCGCATTCGCCGCCACCGGGCCCGACCCAGCACTGCTAGAACGTCTTCGCTCAGTAACAATCGCAGGAGAAGCAGCCCAAGGCTGCGACGTAGAGCGAATCCGGACGCTGCTGTCACCCGAATGCGTGGTGCGGAACCGATACGGATCATCTGAGACCGGCCTCATCGCTGAATACGTTATTGCTGCAGACCACCCCACGCTCGAAGGTGCACTGCCAGTAGGGCGCCCGGTCGGATTCACCCGTGTGGAACTCGTGGACGCAGCAACAGCTGCACATATCACTGGCGGCCAAGACGATCTACCTCCACTGGCACCAGGCACAGGATTAGTGGCCGTTCACCGCAAATACGTGGCGAGTGGGTATTGGGGAGACGAATCAGCCTCGGCGGCTGCGTTCGGCCATGACGCCATCGGGGACGCATGGTTCCTCAGCCGGGATATCGGCACCTTCGACGATTCCGGCAATCTGCGGCTGTTGGGACGGCGAGACCATTCAGTGAAAGTGCGTGGCTACCTCGTCGAGCCCGGTGAAGTTGATGCGGTGTTGTCCACGCTGCCCGAGGTGATCGAGTCGGTAACTGTGGGGATGCCTCGACCTGAAGACAACGGCCAGTACCGTCTGGTCTCGTACGTGGTGAGCTCTGCAGAGCGCCCAGGAGCCGCCTCAGTACGTGCCCAGCTGCGTACACGCCTTTCGAGCCACCTTGTTCCCGAAGCTGTCGTGTTCGTTGATGCGTTGCCACGCACAGAGCGGGGCAAGCTAGATCGTGCTGCTTTGCCACCGGTTCCGGCCCCAGCGGTGGGAGAAGCACCCAAGACAGAGTGGGAACGGTTAGTTGCTGGTATCTGGGAAGAAGTACTGGGCACTGACCAGATTGGGCGCGATAGTGACTTCTTTGAACTCGGTGGTGACTCACTAGCAGCGGAGGAGCTGCTGACCCGAGTTGTTGAGGATCTGCGTATTCGCCCCGATCAGGTGACATCACAAACCCTGGTGGAGGCGCCGACGTTGGCGCAGTATGCGCGGCAGCTTCGGCGTCGTCCGCAGCGGCGTCACCAGATTGTCAGCGAATTACGTACTGCTGGTGACCAAGAGCCGATTTTCTTTATCGCTGGTGGCGGTGGCTTGGGTGTGGGGTTTGTGCCGGTGGTGCGTCATCTGCCGCAAGGACGCCCGGTATATGCGTTGCAATCCCATGCGTTGGAAGTGCGTGGGCTGCCGGACTGGTCAGTGGAGGCGGTAGCGCGTCGTGATGTGCGTGCGATCCGTAGTATCCAGCCGCACGGCCCGTATTTCATTGCCGGACATAGCTTTGGTGGCTTGGTGGCGTTGGAGGTGGCTAAGCAGTTGGAAGCCGCGGGGGAGAAAGTGGCCACGTTGATGGTGCTGGATTCTTTCCCCCCGGACCCGCAGTGGCAGCCGGAAACTCCGCAGAAGTCGTTGAAGCGGCGGGCCCGTGACTTGGTGGGGTTGGCTGTGACTGGTTTGGTGCCTACGCCAGGGCTGGGGCAGTACTGGCGTTTCCATGCCCAGAGTCAAGTGTTGACTGCACGGTATCGGACGGACCCGTATGCGGGGCGGGTGTTAGTGGTGGTGGCTGATAGTCCTGAGCAGGCAATGCGTCGTCATTGGTCGGACTTTTTGTCCGGTTCGTGGAAGTTGGTGGAGACCGGGGGTGATCACATGACGATGTTGCGTGATCCGAATGCGCAGGGGTTGGCGCAGTTGATCGCTGCGGAGGTTGAGCAGGCTGCGCAGGCATGTGGCCCGTTGGAGCGTGAGGTGTTGCGTGAGGCGAGTTCTGTTGGTCAGCAGGGTCAGTCGCGGGGAACGCCTGCGTAGATGAGGCGTCGTGTCACCCATTCGGCCGGGCCGGGAATTCCGGCTCGGTCGAAGATGGTGGCGGTCAATGCTGTGATGAGCCAGATGATGACGGCGATGGCGGCGGCGTGGATTTCGGTGACAGGGCCGCTGTTGGCGGGTAGTAGCAGAGCGAAGAGCGCGCTTTGGAGCAGGTAGCAGGTCATAGAGCGTTTGCCGATGGCGGTGAGGATGGCGCGGGGGCTGTATCCGCTGGTGGTGGGGTGGTGCGTGGGGGTGGTGTAGCTGAGGGTCAGGGTGATGAGGGCGAGCCAGCCTAGGCCGCCGAAATAGCTGCCCAGGGTGTCGAGGGCGATAGTCCAGGGGATTAGTGGGCTGATGGTGATGCCGATGTAGGTCAGGGTCAGGGGAATGGCGGTGAGTGCGCCGATGAGCAGGCCGGTGGCTGCGGTCGTAGCTAGGAGGCGTCGGTGGCGGTGGGGGTGGCTTAGGAGGGTGGTGCGCTGGATGAATATGCCGATGATGATGCAGGGGATGACGGCGGTGGTGGGTAATGAGGAGATGGTTTTTCCGAGCCATTCGAGTAGGTAGGGGCCGTTGGATTCGGGGGTTTGATCGGTGGGGTTGAAGCCGATGAAGGTGGTGGTGGCCAGTGCGAGGGCGGTGAAGCCAAGGGCTGTGATGGTCAGTGCGGTGGTGTTGGGGTGTTTGGTGGTGATGAGCGGGGTGAGTAGGGCGATGGTGAGGCCGTAGGTGGCTAGGACGTCTCCGGAGAAGAGGAAGCTGTGGAGCAGGCCTATGAGGGTAAGAGCGGCGGCGCGGCGGTAGAGGATGGTGGGGGTTGTGGTTGCTCGGCTGGCGATGGTGGCGATGCCGAATCCGACGAGGATGGAAAAGAGGGGATAGACGCGTGCGTCGATGAGGAGTCCGCGGATGAGGACCCATAGTTCGTTGGGTCCGATGGTGGGGGTGGTGTTGGTGGGGGTGCGGGGGGCCCAGCTGGTGGCGTTGGCTAGGGCGATGAGTAGGAGCATGGCGCCGCGGGCGATGTCGGGTGTGGGCAGGCGGCGTGGCGTCATGAGGAAAGGGTAGTGAGGGGGTTTGGCTCAGGGTTGGGGTGGGGGTGCCGACGTGATGTCGGTCTGCCGTTGGTGGGCTGTGTTGTGTTGGGTGTCTCCGTTGGGGGGCGTGAGTTGGGAGCGGGTTGTTTTGGTCAGTAGTGAGGTTGTGGCGCGGCGGGGTTCGGTGGTGCGGTTGCCGTCGGTGCGGGGGATGCGTGTGGTCAGTGAGGGTGTGTATGGGGTGGCGTTGGAGTCGGTGATCTCGTCGTTGGTTTCTGGTCCGCGGGTGTCGGGGCGTGCGGGGCGGGTGAGTGTGACGGCGTGGTTGGTGGCGTTGGAGGGCCGTGGTGGTGTGGTGGTTGAGGTTGATGGTGTGGTGGTGGGGGTGTTGCCGGCGGGGCAGGCGCCGTTGTGGCGGGGGGCGTTGTTGCGGGCTCAGCAGGAGGGGGTGCGGGTCTCCTGTGAGGGGGTGGTGACCTTTGGTGAGGGGCCTGGTTTTGTGCCGGTGTTGTCGTTGCGGGTGGTGGAGCCGGAGCATTTGCGGTTGATGTTGGGTGCTCCTGAGGGTGTGGAGCCGTTGGTGCCGGAGTGTGTGGTGACGGTTCCGGCGCGGTCGATGAGTGCTGAGGCGGTGGCTCGGGTGGCGCGTGAGGCGGTGGAGTGGGTGACGTTGCATCCGACGACGTTGAGTTGTGGTCGGCATGTGGGGGAGCCGGGTGTTGAGGTGCGGGTTGCTGGGGAGCGGGTGGGTGAGTTTTCGTCGTTGTCTAGTGCCCGGTACCGCCCGGTGGTGGATGCGTTGGTGCAGGTGGAGAAGACTCCGTTGGCGCGTGCTCGCCTCCGGGACGGTACCGGTGAGTTGGAGGTGTTGTTGCCTCGGGTTGGGGGTTAGGTGGCCGGTTGGGTGAAGTTGTTTGCCCGGCGTTTGTGTTCGTCGAATTCGGTGTCGATGGTGGGGTTGGGTTTGTGGGTGGCCAGGCTGATGGCGTAGGCGATGAGGAGGTGTCCGAGGAAGCCGGGGATGATCTCGTAGATGTCGAAGATTCCGCCGCTGAGGGGTCGCCAGATGGCTACGAGGGTGGCGCCGGTGATCATGCCGGCGAGGGCTCCTGCGGTGGTGAGTTTTCGCCAGTAGAGGGATAGCAGGATGGTGGGGCCGAAGGCGGCGCCGAATCCGGCCCAGGCGAAGGCGACGAGTTCGAGGATGGTGGATTTGGGGTCTAGGGCTAGGAGCGCGGCGATGACGGATACGGCTAGGACGGCGAGGCGTCCGAGGCGTACGTAGTGGCTGTCGTGGTGGGGTGTTTTTCCGAGGGCTTTGTAGATGTCTTCGATGAGTGCTGAGGAGGTGACGATGAGTTGGCTGGCGATGGTGCTCATGATGGCGGCCAGGACTGCGGCGAGCATGAATCCGGCGATGAGGGGGTGGAAGAGGAGTTGGCCTAGGCGGATGAAGACGGTTTCGGGGTTGGTGATGGCTAGGTCGGGGTTGCGGCTGAAGTAGGCGATGCCGACGAGGCCGGTGATGATTGCGCCGCCGACGGAGAAGAGCATCCAGCCGATGCCGATGCGGCGTCCGGCGATGGCTTCGGCGGGGCTGCGTAGGGCCATGAAGCGGGTGACGATGTGGGGTTGTCCGAAGTAGCCCAGGCCCCAGGCGAGTGAGGAGATGACGCCGATGGTGGTGGCGCCGTGGGTGAAGGACAGGGCGGTGGGGTTGGCTGCGTTGATTTCGGTGGTGAAGTTGCCGGTGCCGATGGCGATGAGTGCGGCGATGGGGACGGCGATGAGGGCCAGGACCATCATGAGACCTTGGACGAAGTCGGTGTAGGAGACTGCGAGGAAGCCGCCGAAGAGGGTGTAGGTGACGGTGACGGCGGCGATGATGAGCATGCCGGTGAGGTAGTCGGTGCCGAAGGAGCTTTCCATGAAGGTGCCGCCGGCGACCATTCCGGAGGAGACGTAGAAGGTAAAGAAGATGAGGATGATCAGGCCTGAGGCGATGCGTAGAGCGTGGCTGTGGTCGCGGAGGCGGTTTTCTAGGAAGCTGGGGACGGTGATGGAGTCTCCGGAGACTTCGGTGTAGGCGCGTAGTCGTGGGGCGATGAGTTTCCAGTTGATCCAGGCGCCGAGGGTCAGGCCGACGGCGATCCAGGCTTCGACGAGGCCTTTGAGGTAGATGGCTCCTGGTAGGCCCATGAGGAGCCATCCGGACATGTCGGCGGCGCCGGCGGATAGGGCTGCGACGGCGGGGTGGAGGTCGCGCCCGCCGAGCATGTAGTCGCCGAGGTTGTTGGTGCGGTGGTAGGAGTACCAGCCGATGCCTAGCATTGCTGCCAGGTAGATCACCATGGCGACGATTTGGAACGCGGTGTCGGTCATTGCGTCAAAGTAGCTCAGGTGATTATCGGTTTTGGTGTGGTTTGGGTGTTGAGTTACGCAGATTTGTGAGCAAAGTCGCAGTGCAGATGAGGTTTTGGTCTTCGTCTGTGATGCTGATGTGGCAGGTAGCAGTGTTGCGGCTGTAAGCGATTGGTGTTGCTGTTGCGGTGATGTTGCCGTGGGTGGCGGCGCGGTGGTGTGTTGCGTTGATATTGACTCCCACAGCGATGCGGTTGGGGCCAGCTAGATGCATGGCCAGGGCGGAGCCGACGGTTTCGGCCAGGGTGGCTGATGCTCCGCCGTGGAGGAGACCGTAAGGCTGGGTGTTGCCTTCGACGGGCATGATGGCGGTGAAGCGGGTGGGGGTTGCTTCGGTGAAGGTGATGCCCATGCGGTGGCACAGGGCTCCTGAGCGATCGTTGAGGGTGTCCAGGTTGAGGGGGTCGAAGCTGTCGGGGTTGGTGGGCGTGTCGCTATGTGACATGGGCTCACGGTACGTGGGGTGGCGGGGTGAGTGAGGTTTCCGCTGAGCGGAAGGTTTGTGCGTGTGGATGAACGGGAGCCGCATAGTTGTATCGCCATGATCAGGTTGGACGTGGATGTGTCTGCATGTGCGGGCGGGTTGGGTATTCACCGGAAACCTGATAAACGTGAGCCACGTCACAGTCGACATTGATCCCGTTGTTTCACAGGTGAATTCATAGCGACTTCGGGGCGTGAACGCATCCGGGTAGCCGGGGCAAGCCTCGAAAACCACCCACCGGCCTTGTCGGGAAAACACAGAAAGAGTTCGGTTGTCGTTTATGGCGTATCTGGAGTCCGTAGACAATTCGCTTCGCTTACTGGCACTGCTCAGCGATGGCCGGAGTGTGACGGTCACCGCGGTAGCCCACGAACTCGGCGTGGCACCGTCGACCGCACACCGACTCTTATCAACACTCATGTACCGACAATTCGCAGTCCAAGCCCCCGACCGCACCTACGTGGCAGGCCCAGCCATGTTCCGCATGGGCGGAATGGTCGGAAACAGAGCAAGCCTGCTACGCCTAGCCCGACCCATCGTGCGCGAAGTCGCACACGCCCTCGAAGAATCAGCCTTCCTAGGCATCCTCGTCGAACGAAACCTCCACGTCCTCATCTCCGAATCAGCAACACCCACCCGCGTCGAAAAACCACTCCTGACCGCCCACGAAAGCGCCGGCGGAAAAGCACTCCTGGCCGGCATGAACAACACCGACCTCGAAAACCTCTACCCCCACACTGGGCTACCAGACCTCAACATCACCCCCACCGACATCCACAGACTCAAAGAAGAACTCGAATCCACCCGACGCCGCGGCTACGCCCTCCACCGATTCAACGAAAACCCACCCACCATCTCCATCGCCATGCCCATACTCGGCGCAGACCGCACCGCCCTGGGATCACTCATCGTCGCCATGCCCATGTCCCACTACTCCACCGGCCGCCTAGCCCCCACCCTCACCCACATGCGCCACGGCGCCGAACGCATCACCGAATCCCTACGTACCCTACGAACCCCAGAACCAAACCCCGTCACCATCCGCCGCTAGTTTGTCCCCATGGCGACGCGTCGAAACCACCACCCCCACACCTTCGACCGCACCGACCTGCAATGGCTAGACCACTGGGACGACACCCACCTACGCAACCGCTACGGAACCACCACCCTCCAACGCGCACACTCCTACGCCCACCTCAACAAAGTCACCGACCTATGGACCGACGGCCACACCACCATCGGCGCCCTCGTCACCGGAAACCGCCCCGAACCCTACGAAACACACATCCGCCACCACACACACGACACCACCACCTGGCTCACCTGCACCTGCACCTGCCCCCTACGCAAAGACTGCAAACACACCCTCGCCACCATCATCACCGCCCGCAACACCCGCACCCGCCCCGGCAACGAAAACATCAACCTCGGCAGAACAACCACCCCCACCCCACCCGAAACACCCCCCACCACCACCCCCGAATGGGAACAACTCCTCCACCCCCTCACCACCACCCAACGCACCCCCACCCCCACCCCCACCACCCACCACACCCCCGCAGCCCTACGCTTCACCCAAGCCCGCCCCACCTATAAACGCTTCGGCGCCACCACCCCCACCACCACCCCAGACATCACCATCCGACCCATGAAAAAAGGCCCCTCAGGCCGCTGGGTCAAAACCGGCATCACCTGGGAAAACCTCGACAACCACCGCAACACCCTCATCCCCAGCCACTACAACGCCCTCATAGCCATCCGCCGCCTGCGCCTAACCAACCGCTACTCCTACCAAAACATCCCCGACGAACTCCCCCTAGCCATCCTCGGCGAAAACATCTG
This sequence comes from Dermatophilus sp. B7861-1, assembly GCF_058996045.1. NCBI lineage: Bacteria > Bacillati > Actinomycetota > Actinomycetes > Micrococcales > Dermatophilaceae > Dermatophilus > Dermatophilus sp. B7861-1. The sequence continues at coordinate 115,124 of NZ_CM180082.1, forward strand.
GCCCGCACTCACCGCCGCCACCAACGCAGGCATCGACCTCATCGGCCACGAACTACCCACCCCCCACATCCTCACCACCCCCGCCACCGTGCACATGCACGCCACCCCCGCCCAACCCACCACCCCCACCGACATCCTCCTCAACCTGCGCCTGCACCACCATGAACTCAACCTCAACGAAAACCTCCCCGGCGCCCTCACCACCCCCACCCCACCCACCACATACCCCTGGCTCATCGGCACATCCCCCCACGGAATGGCCCTATGGACCGACACCCAACTCCTCCTAGCCCCCCTCACCACACAACTCACCCCCACCATCGGCCAACTCGCCACCGGCCCCCTACCCATCCGCATCCCCGCCACCGACATCCCCCGATTCACCACCCACTTCCTACCCGCCCTACGCCAACACATCACCCTCACCACCGACACCACCATCAACCTGCCCCAAACCGAACACCCCACACTGCACATCCACGCCCGCTTCACCACCAACCACCGCGTCACCCTGACCAGCACCATCACCTACGGAAACACCCCCGCCACCACCTACCCCCACCGCGACACCACCGCCGAACAACACCTCATCAACACCATCCCCACCACCAAAACACCCCCAGGATTCATCACCAACACCGCCGGACACCCCACCATCACCCCCACCCAGTCCTACAGCGGCACCGACCTCATCACCGTCGCCACCCAACTCCTACCCACCCTCACCACCCTGCCCAACATCCACATCACCACCGAAGGAAACCCACCCGAATACCACCCCACCCCCAGCACCCCCACCATCGAATTCCGCATCGACGACCACCTCGGCACCACCACCAACCCCGCTCGCGGCGCCCAACGCCTCAAACACACCGACTGGTTCAACCTCGGCATCACCGTCCGCGTCGAAAACCACACCATCACCTTCACCGAACTCTTCCGCGCCCTCGCCACCGGCGAAACCCACATCATGCTCCCCAACGGCGCCTGGTTCCCCCTGGACCTACCCGAACTCACACAACTACGCACACTCATCGACGAATCCCGCCACCTCATCGACCCCGACCGCACCACCCTGCACATCACCCCAGCCCACCTAGGCCTCTACGAACACCTCACCGCACTAGGCATCATCACCCACGAAGCAACCACCTGGCGCGAACGCATCAACACCCTCACCACCCCCCACACCACACCCCAACTACCAGCCACCCTCCACGCCAACCTACGCCCCTACCAAATCCACGGATACACCTGGATGCGCCGCCTCTGGAACGCCAAACTCGGCGGCATCCTCGCCGACGACATGGGACTAGGAAAAACCCTCCAAGTCCTCGCCGCCGCCGCAGCCGCACACGACAACGGCGAACTCGACAACAACCCCCTCCTAATCATCGCCCCCACCAGCGTCGTCAACACCTGGGTAAACGAAGCAACCACCTTCACCCCCGACCTACGCATCACCACCCTGACCACCACCACCGGCAAATCCAAACACACCATCACCGACCGCATCGCCGACGCCCACCTGGTCATCACCACCTACACAATCGCCCGCATCGACGAGAAAGAATTCGCCCAAATCCCCTGGAGCGGCATGATCCTCGACGAAGCCCACATCGCGAAAAACCACCAATCCAAAACCTACAGCGCACTACGCCACATCAAAGCCCCCATCCGATTCGCCATCACCGGCACCCCAGTCGAAAACTCCCTCATGGACCTATGGGCATTACTGTCCATCACCTCACCAGGCCTCCTACCCGACCCAGCAACCTTCACCGACACATACCGCCGCCCCATCGAAGAAGGCACCGACCCCACCCGCGCAGAACACCTCCTCAAACGCATCAGCCCCATGCTGCTACGCCGCACCAAAGAAGACGTCGCCGCCGACCTGCCACCCAAACAAGAACAAACCGTGCGTGTAGCGCTCGCACCAGCACACCGACGCGCTTACGACACCCGCCTAGCCCGAGAACGCCGCCGTGTCCTCAAACTCAGCGAAGACATGGCCCGCAACAAAGTAGCGATCTTCTCGTCATTGACGATGCTGCGTCAGCTCGCCCTAGCACCAGCATTAGTCGCCCCCGATGACCCAGCTATGACGTCAATATCTTCAACAAAGATCGACGTACTCGTGGACCTGCTCCGCGAAGTCATCGACGGAGGTCACCGAGCCCTGGTGTTCAGCCAATTCACTCGATACCTACACATGGTGCAGACACGGCTGCGCGACGAAAAAATCACAACAACATACCTAGATGGGGCAACCCGGAACCGCGCCGCCGTCATCGAAGAATTCCGTGAGGGTGATGCGCCCGTGTTCCTTATCAGCCTCAAAGCAGGCGGAGTCGGACTCACCCTCACCGAAGCCGATTACGTGTTCTTAATGGACCCCTGGTGGAACCCCGCTGCTGAACAACAAGCGATCGACCGTACGCACCGTATCGGCCAACACCGTCAAGTGATGGTGTACCGACTGGTCGCCACAGACACCATTGAGGACAAAGTGATCGCCCTGGGAGAGCACAAACGCCACATCGCAGACACAATCCTCAACGATCCAGCTTCACTCGGCGCACTCACCGTCGAAGACCTACGCAACCTTCTCGACTGAAACGACCAACAACAGATCAGGCCTCGATGAAACTGACCCAGTTCGCGCCGGCCCCAACCTGCGCAGACCCAATATCGAGCAGCGATCCTTCTTCACTCACGCGGTATAGCCGCGCTGTCGTCGATTTTTCTCCCACTGCCACCACAAACTGGCCATCTGGCGTCACACCGAAGCCACGAGGCTGCTTTTCCGTGGTAACTATGTCCACCACCTCACCCAAAACACCCTGCTCATCCCGGCTAATCACCGCCAATGTCGAGGCATTCCGCTCCGATGCCAACAGCCAGCTACCCGCAATATGCACATCCGCACCCCACACCAGCCCCTCTGCCAACGGGTCGGCCCCAAACCGGCTGTGCCGCAACCCTGAATCAGGGCGCACCTGCAACGTCGCCTCACCTGGCGACAGCGCACCATCTACTCCCACCGAAAGGCGCATCACTTCACCAGAAAACTCTGTCACCACATACGCGTTCTCGCCATCAACTACCAGATGGCGAGGCCCGCTACCGAAAGGCAGCACCACGGTTTCCCCACCCAAAGCCACCAGCGACCCATTGGGCAACAACTGATACTGCGCCACCAAATCATCACCCAGCGCAACGAAATACACCCGGTCACCCACTACCCGGCTGCAGTGCACGTTCGCGAACTCCACCCGGGAGGTTTGCTCACCAATCACCCCATCGCGCACCCGCCATACAGCACCAAAACCACCGTGGTAGCTGGCCCCCACAAGAAATTCACCATCATCAGACAGGTCTAGATACGCCAGACTTGCATCGACATCGAACCGGTGCAGTTCAGTTAGCGCGCCGCAGGAGCGGTCCAGCTCAAGCACCGCAATACCAGCCTGGTCTTTGTCTGTAGCGGGCTTATATGTCGTGTACACCAAGTCACGCCGCGCATCGACCGCGATAGTCGAGTTTCCTTTACCGCCTGGGCTTGTCGCAAGCACATCCATCGCCGCGGCAGAACCATCCTCACGTGGAGTTAGTCGCAAAGTCGAGATGGTGCCATCACCAGCATTGGCTGTGAGAACCAGGTATGTCATGCAACCAGGCTATGCCGCCCCAGCAACTCTTTGTGCTCATCCAACATCTGATGATGCAAGAACAGAACGAGATTGGAGCTGCTCAGCAGCTCCAGTAGGTCAGCATCTTGGCCCAGCCGCCCATATGGTGCAGTACCTCATGGGCGCCCACATGGTCTTGGGCGACAAGAACATCAACCTTGCCGTCAAAACACCGATTCACAAGAGTTCGTACCCGATTCGCGTGCGGCCAGAACGTGATCACCTGCACCGAATTCCAGTTATTTTGCTGCGCCATCTGCGAGAAGTTCTGCGCCTCACCGCGCGTGGTGTAAGGCGAAGGAACAAAGCATTTAACCGGGTAAGGCTGCTTCTGGTTGCAGATGGTTACGCCTTGACGGCGTTCTTGACCAGCAAAAGTCGCCACAACTAGGGTGCGGGCTTTCCCTTCGCGCATGAGCTTGTCAGCTAAAGCAACTCGTCCCGGAAACGGGGGTCCTACGACGAGGATCGCATCCGATGTTGTGGGCTCATCAGCAACAGGAAAGAAGACAAGGCCAGCGGGGACAGCCACGAAGAGGGTCAGCGCAGCAGCGACAATGGCCGCGATGATGCGTTTGATGCGCAGGCGAGGTGGCATCGGGGCGCTTCTCCTTTGCTTGCAGGTCAGGCTGGAGCTGGTTCGGGGTCTTCGGTGATGCCGATGACGTTACCGGCAGGGTCAGAGACCCTGGCAATGAGACGTCCACCACCCACATCGAACGGGGTAGTCAAAACGGTTCCGCCGTTGTCGGCGAGGATTCGCAGCAGATTGGTGATGTTCTCGGTGGACCAGTAGGGGGTGATTCCTTTGGGGGAGGGGGTGCCGTGAGGGTCAAGGCCAAGGTGCATGTTTTCGATTTGGAAACCGACGTATTCGTCGTTGGTGACTACGGGGTCGGTTCCGGTGAGAGCGGCGTAGAAGGAACGGGAGGCAGCTAGGTCAGGGGCAGGGACGATGGTCACGTGGAAGCCGAGCATGGTGGTCCTTCCTTCTCGCTGCCGCGGGGTGTGTTTCTGCATTCCTCATCGGGCAGGTGGCGGTGGATCGCTGGAGTTTGGGTGCCCTTTGTTGGGGCATGGGTGTTTAACCCGTGCGGTGGGTCAGGAGGTGCCAGGTCGCCGGGGGAGAGGTCAGGATTGGCTGGTGCCGGGGTCGATGGCGGGGATTGTGCCGGTGCTGAGGGCGATGATGAGGCCGATGGCTAGGGCGATGCGGTAGATAACGAAGGGGGTGAAGTTGTGGGTGGAGACGTAGCGCAGCAGCCATGCGATGACGGCGTATCCGATGAAGAAAGACACGGTTGTGGCGCCCATGATGGGGCCCCAGGCTGGTGGGGTTGGGTCAGAGCTGATATCGAACAGTTGTTGGAAGCCTGAGGCTAGGACGGCGGGGACGGCTAGGAGGAATGAGTAGCGGGTGGCTGCTTCGCGGCTGTATCCCATGAGGAGTCCGCCGGAGATGGTGCCGCCGGAGCGGGAAACGCCGGGGATGAGTGCGCAGGCTTGCCAGAGTCCGTAGCGGAGCCCGTCGCTGATGGTGAGGTTGGTGAGGTCTTTGGTTTGGCGTGCGTTGCGGTCAGCGAACCAAATGACAGCGGAGAAGACGATCAGCATGGTTGCGGTGACCCAGAGGCTGCGGAAGGGGCCTTTGATGAGGTCAGATAGGACGATGCCCAGGGCACCGATCGGGATGGAGCCGACGATGACGAGCCAGCCCATGCGGGCGTCGGGGTCGGAGTGGGGGATTTTTCCGGTGACGGCTTTGCACCAGCGTTTGGCGATACGGCCGATGTCTTTACGGAAGTAGAGGAGGACGGCGGCTTCGGTGCCGAGCTGGGTGATGGCGGTGAATGCTGCGCCGGGGTCTTTGCCGAAGAAACGGCCGGCGAGGGACACGTGTGCGCTGGAGGAGATGGGGAGGAATTCGGTGAGTCCTTGTACGACGCCGAGAGAGAGCGCTTGGCCCCAGTCCATACGTGTCCTTACGGGTTGGGTGTTTGGTGGGTGATGGCGGCGCCTGTGAGGTTGTTGTTTGGGGGCGCCGCCTGTGCAGGATGCTAACAATCGTGCCGGTGGGGCAGGGCTGGTGGTGTTAGGCCAGGGCTTGGGCCATCGCTTTTCCTGCTTGTCGGCCGGAGAATAGGCACCCGCCTAGGAAGGTGCCTTCGAGGGCGTTGTATCCCATCATGCCGCCGCCGCCGAATCCGCTGACTTCTCCGGCTGCGTAGAGGCCGGGGACTGCTGTTCCGTCGTGGCGTAGGCAGCGTCCTTGGAGGTCGGTTTCGAGGCCGCCGAGGGTTTTGCGGGTGAGGACGTGTAGGCGCACGGCGATGAGGGGGCCGTTGGCTGGGTCGCTGAAGGCGTGGGGTGCGGCGGTGCGTAGGACGCGGTCTCCCCAGCCGCGGCGGTGTTCGCGGATGAAGGTGAGTTGGGTGTCTTTGGTGACTTCGTTGTTGAGTTCTCGGTCGCGGCAGGTGATGAGGTGGGTGAGGGTTTCTTCGTCGATGAGACCGGTGCCGTTGGGGCCTGGTTCGAGGGTGTTCATGCCGGTGACGAGGTCGTGGATGGTGTCGGCGACGATGAAGTCGGCTCCGTGTTTTTTGAAGGCTTCGACGGGGCCGGGGGCGCCGCGGCTGGCGATGCGGGAGAGCATAAGCCCGATTTTTTGGTTGGTGAGGTCGGGGTTTTGTTCGGATCCGGAGAGGGCGAATTCTTTTTCGATGACTTTTTGGGTAAGAACGAACCAGCTGTGGTCGTATCCGGTGGTGCGCAGGTGGCGCAGGGTTCCGAGTGTGTCGAAGCCAGGGAAGTAGGGGGCGGGGAGTCGGTTTCCGGTGGCGTCGAGCCAGAGGCTGGAAGGGCCGGGGAGGATACGGATTCCGTGGTTGGGCCAGATGGAGTCCCAGTTTTGGAGGCCTTCGGTGTAGTGCCACATGCGGTCGGGGTTGATGATGCGTCCGCCGCTGCGTTCGGTGATGGCGAGCATGCGTCCGTCGACGTGTGCGGGGACGCCGGTGACCATGTGTTTTGGTGGGGTGCCGAGGCGTTGTGGCCAGGCGCGGCGGACGAGGTCGTGGTTGCCGCCGATGCCGCCGGAGGAGACGAGTACGGCGGGTGCGTGGAATTCGGTTTCGCCGGTGATGTCGCGGTTGGTGGCGGCGCCGCGGGGGGCGTCGTCGGGGGCGAGGATGGCGCAGCGGACGCCGGTGACGGCTCCGTTGGTGGTGATGAGTTCGTCGACGCGGTGGCGGAAGGCGAAGCGGATGCGGTCGTTTTTGGCGTGTTTGCGGATGCGGCGTTCGAAGATTTTGACCAGGGCGGGGCCGGTGCCGCGGGTGATGTGGAAGCGGGGGACAGAGTTTCCGTGTCCTTCGGCGCGGCCGTCGCCGCGTTCGGCCCATCCGACGATGGGGAAGATGCGGTGTCCGAGGGATCGGAGCCAGGCGCGTTTTTCACCGGCGGCGAAGTCGAGGTAGGCGTTGGCCCATTGGCGTGGCCAGTAGTCTTCTTCGCGGTCGAATTGTGCGCTGCCGAACCAGTCTTGGGTTGCTAGTTCGTGTGAGTCGTTGATGCCCATGCGGCGTTGTTCGGGTGAGTCGATGAAGAACAGTCCGCCGAGGGACCAGAAGGCTTGTCCGCCGAGGTTTTGTTCGCCTTCTTGGTCGATGATCAGGACGCGTCGGCCGGCATCTGCTGCTTCTGTTGCGGCTACGAGGCCGGCTAGTCCGGCTCCTACGACGATGATGTCCGCGTCCACGTTGTTATCTGCCTCTCGCCCAAATGTATTCGCTGCCTTTTTAGGCAGTTTCTGTCTGTTGGAACAGTAACCCCGTGGTTGGGTGCTGCTGGGTGAGGGTGTGGTGGCTGGTGGGCGTTGTGGGGGCGTTGATGTCTTCCTTGCAAACCCGAACCCCGCACAACATCGTCGGTTGAATGAGTCAGATATGCAATGTTGACCGCGGTCATGAATAGAGTAACCATAATATTATGGTTACGAGCGCGCGAGTGGCGCGGCGCAAGGAGTCCACACGACAAAGGATCGTCGAAGCGGCGATGGCCCTGTTCCTAGCCCAAGGATTCGAACGGACGTCCGTGGCGCAGATCTCCGAGGCGGCCGACATCGGCAAGGGCACCTTCTTCACATACTTCGCAACGAAGCAGGACGTGCTGTCCTTCCTCGGCGAACAGGTCCTCGACACAATGAAAGCCGCAGATCGCCCCGAGGCAGCGGCGCCCGAGCGACTAAGGTCCATCTTCGCTGCCGCCGCCGACTGGTTCGCAGCGAACGAGGAGCCAGCTCGGCAGATGTGCATCGCGCGCCTGTCCACGCTGACCAGCCGAGACGTGACATCCTCTCGCGAACCCCTCCTGCAACTGCTCGCCATGATCATTAGGGACGGAATGGCCGCCAATGAGCTCCGCCCTGTCAACCTCGACTCCGCAGTGATGCTGCTCGCCTCTGCCTACTTCGCTCCGGTTGTTGCCTGGGCTTGGAGCCAGAGCGACCGCCCCCTGGCAGACCAGTTATCGGCGCAACTGGAATTAGCGCTGTCAGCGCTGGCGGTCTAATGACCACCCCATCCCTGCATCCGAAGGCCGCCTTGACGACGGCCCTGCTGGGGATGGTGGCCTCCACGCTGCAACAAACCCTGCTGGCAACCGCGACACCAACGATCGTCACCGAGCTCGGACACCCCGCCTGTTACGCCTGGGTAACCAGCGCCTATCTACTGACGTCCACCCTTGTCCTGCCGGTCGCCGGGATCTTCACCGATCGCGTGGGAGCTCGGCGAACGTACGCCTGGGGATTGACAGTCTTCGGCATGGGCACATGCGGGGTCATGGCATCCACATCAATGGGCTCCCTCATCGCATGCCGTGCAGTACAAGGTTTCGGGGCCGGCATGCTCATCCCCGCAGCACTCGCAGTCATGGGGCTGTTCAAGCAGGACCAGACCCGTGGACGTGCGTTCGGGCTGATGGGCGCAGCGCAGGCGCTCGCGAATGTTGCGGGACCTCTTCTGGGTGGCTGGTTCACCAGCGGGCCCGGGTGGCGTTGGATGATGGCGGTGACGATGCCGTTCATCCTCACCGGATGGGTGCTTGCCGGGATCTCGATGCCCACCGCTGCACCTGATGATGTGCCCCGCAGGCAGTTCCGCTGGGGAAATATGCGCGCTTCGGTGGTCACGAGGTCGTTGATCTCCCTCCTATGTGTGTCGTTTCTCGTGGGTGGAATGACGGTCGCCATCGTGACCTATTTGCCGTGGACCTTGGCCACTGTGCACCACAGCAATGTCGAGTTGATCGGTCGCAGCTTGGTGCCAGTTCTTCTCGCGGCTGCAGCAGGCAGCGTTGCCGGTGGGGTGCTGGCCGGTCGTAAACGCATGCTGACCTGGTGTTGGGGCGTCGTTGGGGCATCGCTGCTGTTGGCGTTTGGAGGGCGGCAAACGTGGCTCATCGCCGCAGGAGTGGGGGTCAGCTTCGGCTGCGGTGCAGCCCTTCCTCTGGTGTTGGCGCAGGTCCAGGCTATGGCTGATGAGGGCTGTCTCGCCTCGACATTGTCTCTCGTCCAACTGGCACGGCACGGTGGCGCAGCCATCGTGGTACCCCTCATCGGGCTCTGGCCCGCCTACATCCAGGGCCCCGCCGCGAGCGATGGTGTGTTCGCTTCCCTCCTGCTAGTCGCGGCGTGTGGCCTTCTTGTCTCCCGGAGAACCTCATGATTATCGGTTTTGACAACGCCACTCTGGCGACTGCAGGCGGCAAGGCCGCGAACCTCGGTGAGCTGTGCCGTGCAGGACTGCCGGTGCCAGAAGGCTTCGTGATTGACGCCGACACGTATCGCGACGTGGTGCGGCACCTCGACGTATCCCGGTTGCTCACCGATGGCGCGCCTGCCGTGCGGCAGGCCGTTGAAGCGCAGTCGGTCCCCGACGGGCTGCGTGCCTTGGTCAGCGCACATCTCGACGCCTGGGGGAAGCAGGTCGCGGTTGCGGTGCGCTCGTCCGCGACGGCTGAAGATCTCCCAGAAGCTTCCTTCGCAGGACAGCAGGAAACCTTCCTCGGTGTCGTCGGCGTTGACTCGATCATCAACGCCGTGCAGCGGTGCTGGGGTTCGATGTGGACTGAGCAGGCTGTGGATTACCGGCAACGCAACGGCTTCGACCATGCCGACGTCGCGTTGGCCGTGGTGGTGCAGCGCCTCGTCGATGCCCAGACCGCCGGGGTGATGTTCACTCGAAATCCTGTCACCGGCGCCGATGAGTCCTTGATCGATGCTTCGTGGGGATTGGGCGAGAGTGTCGTATCCGGCGCTGTGACACCAGACGAGTTCCGCGTCGCTGACGGCACGATTCTCGAATGCCGCGTGGGCGCTAAACAGACCCGCATCGACCGCGACGGCGCAGTCACACGCACGACTGACGTCCCCTTGGCTGACCGTGAGCGTGCGTGCCTGACGGAAGAGCAGGTTCTGCGTCTTGCCGCACTCGGGCGCCAGGTGGAAGACCATTTCGGGATGCCGATGGATGTCGAATGGGCATTTGTCGCTGACAAACTGTGGGTTCTACAGGCTCGACCGATCACGACCGCTGTCGTCCAGAGCCAGGCATGTGAGGCTGCGACGGCAATGGCGCCCACGAGGACAGTGAGCGGGCGCCGTATCGGCAGGCTCTCCCGGGTCTTCCACCAAGATCTCATCGAACACTATCCAGGCCCCTATCCGTTGGATGTCGCCGCCATCGTCCCACTGCATCGCCAGCTGCAGGCCGGGATGGCCACGATCGGCATCGAATCCACTCCGATCGACGAGCTCGTGAACGTTTCCGACGACGGCACAGTCACGGTCGCTCACCCCGATGTGCGCGTCGGGTGGGGCGTACTCCGACTCCTGCGTTACCAGGCGCCGGACCCGGCCGGTTGGCCCGCTGCCGAGGAGGCCTTCCGGGGACGGTTGTGTGCTGTGCTGCCCGCCAATCTGGCAACGGCTGCCGACACTGCACTGGCCGAACACCTTCAGGCGGTGTTGAGCATCGTCGACGACATCGCCCGCGTCCGATTCCTTGACTACGTCGGACCTGCCCAACTGACCGGAGCGCGCCTGGGCTGGTATCTGCGTCTCGCTCGCCGCACCGACCTTGACGCCCATGACCTACTCGGTGACCTCGACTTCACCACGGCTGTCATCGACCACGAACTGCGACGTCTAGCGCTCTTGGACCCCGCTGACTCGGCGTACCGCCGTGCCGTTGAGGCGTTCCTCGCCGTATACGGTGCCCGCACGACCAAGCTGTATCTGCCCTTCTCGAACCGCTCGTGGCAAGAAGAGCCGACTGTGCTCGAGGCCACCGTCGCCGCGATGAGGCGGGCCGACTTCGGCGGACACCTGACGAAATCTGGGCCGCGGCACGAGGACCTTGTCGCCGAAGTCCGTCGGCGTTTGCCTCGCCTGATGCGTCGCGGGTTTGACCGCGCGGTGACGCACTGGCGAGACGGCCACGTCGCGCGGGAGGCGTCCGTATACCTCATCGAGGAGGCCTACGTCCTTGCACGCCGCGTTACCGACGAGATGGCCGAACGTCTTCGCACCCGGGGTGCGCTGGAGCGGATCAATGACGTCAAGTACTTGACGCTGGAGGAGATCGTCGCAGGTCTATGGGGTGATCTGCCGATCGAGCAGATCCGACAGGTCGTTGCTGCGCGAGCGGCTGCCAGGCCGGGAGCGGCCGCAGCCTGGTGGGCCTGGGGCACTGACGCGAGTAAAGGGGCGATCACAGGCACACCCGGCAGCCCCGGCACTGCGACCGGACCGGTACGGCTCATCACTGGGCCGGAAACATTTGATCGCCTCCAACCCGGTGACGTTTTGGTTTGCCAGTACACCGACCCGTCGTGGACGCCGTTGTTCGTGTTGGCTTCCGCCGTCGTCGCGGACACTGGTGGCCGCTTGTCTCACGCGGCGATCGTCGCCCGTGAGTACGGCATCCCCGCGGTCATGGGCGTCGGTAACGCCACTACGACGCTGCGGGACGACGACGTCGTTACTGTCGACGGCAGCTCCGGCATCGTCGCACTGGCTGAGCGGCGTCCCGCGTGGTGACACCCCAACCAGTTTTCTTGACACTCGGAGTGTCTGAAAGTGCCAAGGCAGTGTTGAGGTTGATATGCGCGCAGCAGAGCGTTCTCATTTGGGCTGTCATTGATGTTCTGTCATTTACGGGCTCTTCTCACAGTTGAGCATGGGTGAGGGTGGTGAGGTCTTCTTCGAGGAAGATGAGGGTTACCAACCCGCCCTAACGGCTCTTTCAACACATCCACGTCACCGAAAATCGATTCGGAATCCCCACACGAGAAGAGGCGCTCATGGCAGAAATAACGGGATTGGCGTTGACCGGAGTTGCATCATGAGCAGCCCGAAGCCCAGTGAGGAAGAGGTCGTCAAGGTTAGAGGCGCGGTCAAGCGGTATGACGGCGTACCGGTGCTGGACGGACTAAATGTGACGGTCCATGACGGTGAAACCTTTGGGATCCTTGGAGTCAACGGTGCTGGGAAAACCACTCTCATGGAGTCCATCGTGGGGGGACGGCAACTGGATTCGGGTGAGATCTGGGTATGTGGCCACTCACCACGCCGGGATCGTCTCGCAGTCGCGAGGCAACTCTCTTTACAGCCGCAGTCGTCTGCCCTGTACAAGCACTTGACGGTGCGAGAGTCAGTCCAGATGTGGGCTAGTTTCTACCCCGACCCCGTGGATCCTGACGTGGCAATCAACGACGTCGGACTTCTTGACGAGGCTAAGAAATTGGTCGGCAAGCTCTCGGGAGGGCAACTCCAGAGGCTGCGTCTGGCGCATGCGCTTGTCGGCAATACAGAGGTGGTTCTCTTCGATGAGCCAACAGTCGGGCTGGACCCTCTGGTTCGGGAGCAGGTATGGGAGATCATCCTCAATCGCGCCGGCCGAGGGGCAGTTCTGCTCGCGACGCAGATGATGGACGAGGCAGAGGCCCTGTGTGATCGCGTCGCCATCATTCACCGCGGGAAACTGATGGCACAGGGAACTATTGAAGAGCTGCTTGCCTCCTATGCCTTTGAAGGCAGCATCTCCTTCAAGACGAGTAGCAGTGTGAGCAAGCAGATGCTGAATGCCCTGCCCGGTGTGGTGTGGAGCAGCATCGTCGAGCATCGCGGCCTGAACACTGTTCGCCTCATTACACAGGACAGAGAGGCGAGTCTGCGCGCGCTGCGCAACACACGTACCACTCGTCCCGATTCCGTGCGCACACGCCCACCCAGCCTCACCGATGTTTTCCTATCCACCGCAGGGGGCGACGTCACCGATCAACGAGGATGAAGAATGAAAGCTTTCCGTGCGCTGAGTTCCGCGAGTTTGAAGGAGCTGCTCCGCAATCCGCTAACAACGTTCCTATCGTTGGTCTTTCCCATGACGTTCAGCATCATGTTCTTTGTTATGCCGGACCTGCGCCTATCCAACGGTCAGACCGTCTCGGCGCTGGAGTTCGGGCTACCGGCTGTTTTCTTATTCTGCGCGTTGACCCTTGGACTGTCAGGAACAGCCGCTCCGATGGCGGTGGACCGCAAGGACGGCGTGCTGCGCAGTCTTGGGATGGCCCCGATCTCCAAAACGGTGTTTCTCCTTGCCCAGCTGCCTGTGCGGATAGGCGTCATCGTTGTCGAGTTGGGGATGATCACGCTGCTCGCCATCCTGACTGACAGCTTCCATCCAGGTAACACCTGGCATGTGGCGCTCGGTCTGATCTTGGTGGCAGCCTGCAGCCTCACGTTGGGACTGTTCCTGGGCGCACGTTCCGATAACCCTGGATTGACCGGCGCGCTTGCTGGCTTCGTGAGCCCGGGCCTTCTCTTTCTCTGTGGCGTCTTCTTGCCCTACCGAATGATGCCTGGCTGGGTTGAGGCCGTCGGACTTGCCCTCCCATTCACTTACATCGCCGACATGCTGCGCGCTGGGCTCAGCGGAATCACCCCTGCCTACTCGCTTCTCACCGGTGTCTTGGTGTCGCTGGCGTGGGCAGTCGCTATGTTCGTGGCCGCTTTCATGACCTTCCGTTGGGATGGGAGGTAACAGGAACGTCAAGTCCTGGAGGTCATGGGCTTAACCACGTGTGGCGTTTCTCGGGTGTGGTTTTGAGTGAAACGTGTCGGGTTGGGGCGCCGGGAGTGGGTGGTGTCGCGGAAGATCGGAGCATGGCTGATTCTGTCATCGAGATCCGATCCGCCCGTGCCGATGAGATGCCTATCGTGGCGGCCGTGCTGGCGAGGGCGTTCGCCGATGATCCTGTGACCAGGGGAATGCTCGGCGGCGCGAAAAATCAGGAGCCGCTGTTCAGCGCGTGGATGGAGCGTCTGTTGCCGCAGCATCACCTAACGCGAGGGGCTATCGACGTCGCCGTCGAGGACGGGACGGTCGTGGGTGCGGCGGCGTGGCTGGCGCCGGGGGAACTCGACCTGTCCGTGCGGGAACGGGCCCGGATCTACGGGCCTCTCATGCCGGCATTGGGGTGGCGCATCGCCACTATCTTCGTTCAGGAGGTCCGCGACGCTCAGACACACCCGAGCACCCCGCACTGGTATCTGCATTTCATGGGAGTGACCACGCCCGGGAAAGGCATCGGAGGCATGCTCCTGGATCACGGCATCGACCGCGCTGGTCAACACCCCTGCTATCTCGAGGCCACCACCCCTGGCAGCGTCCGCCTGTACGCCCGCAAAGGGTTCGTTGACATCGGTACCTCAGCGGCAGCTAGTGGCGCTGAGGCGCAGGTTCGTATGTGGCGCAGCGCTGGGTGATCAGGAGGTTTGGGCTGATCGGCGCCGTTTCGCGGCGTGGCGGCGACGTTGGGCGATGGTGATTCCGCGGGCAGCAGTGGATCCGAGCATGATGCCCAGTGCGATGGAGGAGAAGATCTCCGCGGACATGAGAAGCGTCGCGCCGGCAGTGGCGGGGGCGAGTCCGAGTTGTGCTACCGACACCAGGCCCAGGGAACCGGGCACGAGCAGCCAGAACGCGGGTAGGAAGATGACGAGGCGGGGAAGCTGTGGCCGGTAGAGCTCGATGATGGCGGCGCCGAAGCTGGCGACCATCGCGCCGAGCAAGGCACCGAACCACGGCGCTCCCGAGAGGTTCTGGCCGATCATCTGGGCGGTCAAGGTGATTGTCAGCATGAAGGCGATCCAGCCGATGAGGCGCGGTGGGACGGACTCCATCGCGCTGATGCCGACTGTCAGGAGCAGAACACCGACGAATGGCGCCCACAAACCGAGGTCACCGCGGGTGCTTGTGTCGAGTAGCGATGGTGGGATGCGCAGGATCCATGCTGCCCCCGCGATACCCAGCGAGAAGAGGAGTAGCTGGCCCGCGCCGAACACGAGTCGGGAGGTTCCTGCCGTCATGGCGCCGCTGGCGAGTTCGGAGATGCCGGTGGTGATGAGCGCCCCGGGCAGGAGGACGGCGATCGGTGGCAGCAGACTGCGGATGGGATTGTCGATGAGGCCAGCCATCGCGGCTCCGAAGGCACCGACGGCGACGAGGAACGCGACGAGGAACGGGAGCATGGCTCCCAGGGCGGCGCGCCCACGGGACGCGCGCATGAGGGTGGCGGTGACCTGGCCTGCGAGGATGGCGAAGAGGATGCTTGGCCAGGCGGGTTGGAGAATGAGGGCGATGCCGGCGCCGACGCAGAGCATGCCGCCGTTGAATTCGCCGAATCCGTACCTGTGTGGCATGGCGCGCAGACGGGAGAGGCGTTCGAGGGCGTCGGTGGGGGTGAGGTCGCCGCGCATGAGTCCGGCTCGGATGTCGTGGACGTCGGCGCTTTGGTCTAGGCGCAGGGTGCCTTCGACGGTCTCGAATGTGGCAGGTGTTCCTCCGCCGAGGGAGAGGATGATGCCGGTGGGTGAGGCCGTCACTTGGACGCCGTGGTGTCCTAAACGTGTTGCGAGGCGGCGGATGTCGGCTTCCACCTCGTGGACGGGTTGGCCGCCGGCAACGGCGGCAGCGGCCAGGTAGGTGAGGAGTCGGCGCAGCTCGGTGTCGGCAAGGGGGGCGGGCGGCTGCATGGGGTCCTCTCCTGGCAGGGACGTGAGGGGGTGGCCCGGGCAGGGCCGGGGCGAGCTGATGTTGGTTCTGTTCCAGGGTAGGGAGGTGGGAGCGGTGAGGGGGTATTGGGGTGTGGTCGTGTTCTGTGTGGGGTCTGGAGGGCAGGGGTCACCGGTTGGCGGTGGAGATGTGTGTGAACAGCACCGATGAAGCATCTAGGGCGTCGAGCAGGGCGGCTCCTTCCAGGGAGCTCCCGGCGCAGGTGGTGATGCGTGCCTGAGGGAAACGGTCCCGGACCTGGGCTTGCACGCTGGCGCGGATGAGGTTGCTGGTGAATACGTTGCCTGTGGTGCACACGGCAGGGTCGGTGCGGTTGTCTTCTCCTACGCGGTGCAGTGCAGTGATAGTTGAGTGCGCTAGCTGTGTGGCTGCTTCTTCACAGATGGTGCGGCACACCGCATCTGTTGCGGCTAGCTCAGCTGTGGTTTTCGCCCACGCGGCGATGCGTCGCACTCGATCGGGGTCGGACTGGAGCTGCACGTATGCGCTGCCCAGATCAGGAAACGCCTCCTGCACGAGGGGGGTTAGGGCAGTGTGTGGGCCACGCCCATCAAAGTCACGCAGTACGGCTTCAAGAGCGGCGCGGCCTATCCAATAGCCGGATCCGGCATCGCCGAGCAGATGCCCCCACCCATCGACGCGGGCGAGGCCGTGGCGTCCTGCTGCGATTGTGACTACTCCTGTGCCTGCAGCAGTGACTACTCCTGTGGTGTTTCCTACTGAGCCCAGGTAGCTGGTGATTGAGTCATGAGCGAGCCGAACCTCGGTGACAGCAGCGGGTAGCAGTGTCAGTAGTTGATCGGCGGTGTCATTGGTGCTGATTCCAGAGGCGCCTACCAGCACCCGGGTTGGGCTGGTTAGTGGCAGCGAGGAGATGATCGCGGCGATCTGGGATAGTGCTGACGCTGAAGAGGTGATGCCGGGCCGTTCAAGCTGGGTGATTAAGCCTTCATGGCTGGTTAGGCGGCAGCGCGTCCCAGACTGTCCTACGTCAAGGGCCACGGTGGCGGCGGTCATAAGTGTTTCTCCTTGTCGATTGTGGTTGAGGTAAGAGCAATATGTGTTCGTTCCTCTGGGAGGATGCCTCCATGTGTGCTGCTCTTCCCCAGGCGGTAGGTGCGAATTTGAACCCTGCCGCCCGCGCGATCTTCGACTGGATCCTTGCCTCCGATCTGGTTCAGGGAGATCCGCTGCCGGTGGAGCAGGAACTAGCTGAGCAGTTCACGATGGCGCGCGGCACGGTACGTGAAGCGATTCGGGAGCTGCGAGCTTTGGGGATTGTTGAAGTTCGTCGTGGCCTGGGCACGTATGTGGGCGCGGCATCGATTGACGCGATTCGGCCGAGTCTGGTGTTCCGGTCACTGAAGTCACCTACTGGTGGGGATAGCTGTCGCGACTTGGCAGGCATGCGGGAGCTGGTTGAAGTGCGGGCATTGCTTGAATGCTCACTGGTGGCAGAAGTGACGGGGACGTTGTCGCCGCAGACGGGGCAGCGGCTCATGGAGTTGGCCTCCCGGATGGATGGGACGTCCTCTCACGCTGAAGACGATCGGTCTTTTCACCAGTTGCTGTACTCCGGTGTCTCGAATGCCTTAGCTACGGAGCTGATTGATGTGTTTTGGGATGCGTTCCATTGCGCGCAGGACCGCATCCCGTCAACTCCTGCGGTCAGTGCCACGAGCCAGCAGCACCTGCTGATTGCTCAGTGCGTCATGGGGGATGACCCGAACGCTTCGCGGCAGGCGATGTGGCATCACTTCGATGACATTCGTTCCCGGTTGGCGTTGGCTCACCGCGCTGCGCGGTGAGCTGTGTGTTCTTCACTGCTGCAGGGCGTTCACGAACCATCCGGTGATGCTGGTGGGGTGGGTGATCGCTGTTCCTACCACCACGCTGTGTGCACCTAGGTCGAGTGCTTGTCGTGCTTGAGCGGGGGTGTGTATCCGTCCTTCAGCCACTACTGGGCGTGCACCATCGAGGTGGTGCACCAGCTGTTCGATGACTTCTAGGTCAGGTCCGTCGCTGCGGGGGCGTTCATCGGTGTATCCGCACAAGGTGGTGCCGATCAGGTCTGCCCCGGCTTCGGCTGCGGCTAGGCCATCGGCGAGGGATCCGCAGTCGGCCATGACGGGAAGGTCGAACTCTTCTTTGAACCGGGTGATTGTTTCGGCCAGGGTGAGTCCGTCGGGGCGGGGGCGTCGGGTTCCATCCAGGGCGATCACGTCGGCGCCAGCAAGTGCGACAGCGCGGGCGTGACGCAGGGTTGGGGTGATGAAAACTCCCTGTTCGCCGGCTTTCCAGATGCCGATAACAGGGACTGTGGTGCGTCCTTTGACTGCTGCTACATCAGCGATCCCTTGGGCCCGCACAGCGACAGCGCCGCCGTGTTCAACAGCGGCAGCCATTTGGGCCATGGTTTCGGGGTGGCGTAGGGGTTCACCTGGGTAGGCCTGGCAGGACACTACGAGTCCGCCGCGCATTTTCTCAATCATCGTGTTTTCTTTCCGCATGGGCAGGGGTTTATTGGAGCATGCCGACGCGGCGCAGCACGGCAGCTACGCGTTCGACGTTTTCCCCGGTGAGGGTGGGGGTGGGGACGCTCATTGTGTTGCTGGTGATGATGCCGAGTAGGTGCATCGCTGTTTTGAAGGCGCCGACTCCGGCTGCTGGGCCAGTGACGCCGACCGGGGCGAACACGATCTCGAACAGGGCTGCGGCTGTGTCTTGTTCGGCGCGTACTGCAGCCCAGTCGCCTTCACGGTAGGCCTTGTACATGGCGACGTAGGGGCGGGCGTCGACATTGGCTAAGCCGGGAACAACACCGTCGGCCCCGGACATGAACGCTCCGTCAACGACTACCTCGTGCCCGGTCAGCACGGATAGAGGTGACCCGGCGGCTTTGTTGGCTGTGACCAGACGGCGGAAGGAGACGTCGTCACCGGAAGAATCTTTCACTCCGGCTATGGCGCCTTCTCTCCCCAGCTCGACAAGGAGGTCTACGGGCAGTTTTACGTGAACGCATACGGGCAGGTCGTAGGCGAAGATAGGCAGGTTGGTGGCGTGATGGAGTGCACGGAAGTGGTTACTGATTTCGGTGGGGCCGGTGATGGCGTAGAACGGCGCGGTGGCGACGACAGCGTCGACTCCGATGTGTTCGGCGCGGCGGATGTGGCTGATTACTCGCCGAGTTTCGGTGTCGATCACGCCGGCCAGGATGGGTGCGCGTCCGGCGGTGATGCGTACTGCTTCTTGTAGGACGTGGTCGCGCATGTCATCTTCGAAGAACGCCACTTCGGAGGTTGATCCGAGAATGAAGAGGCCGTTGACGCCGTGGGTAAGGAGACGGTTGATCACTTTCTCGAAGGAGGGAATGTCGAGTTCTCCCTGTTCGGTTAAGGGGGTGACTACTGGGGGGATAACGCCAGTGAAAGCAGTGCTCATAGGGGTGTTTTTCCGTTTCTAGCTTGGTTGGTTGATGAACGTGTTCAGGCGTGTGCGGGCGGTTTTTCGTTGACGATTTCTCGGGAGAGCAGCATGTTTGTTTGCGCTGTTTCGAAATCTGCTCGGTCGGTGGGGCGTATGGCTTCGGGGGCGAAAAGTTTTTGCAACTGGTAGGGGAAGTTGAAGGCGATCATGGCGATGACGATTGCGGTGAACGTGAGGGACAAGATGCATAACGTCCAGCCCAGCCCCCATGCGGCGGGCAGTAACCCTCCGGAGCCGGTTTTTGGATCGCCGGCTAGGGCGATGCCGAGAACAGGTGCGATTGCTCCGCCGAGGGCACCGACGTTGTAGGAGAACCCGAGCCCTGCGGCGCGTTTGTCAACAGAGAAATAGTTGGCGATGAACTTGGGTAGTAGCCCAGCGATTCCTTGCCCGAACATTTGCTGCACGAAGATGAACACGCCGAGCAGCACGATCCACCAGAGCGAGGAATGCACCATGTCTCGGCTGATTAGAAACACTGGCAGGATCAACACTTCGGAGAACAGCAGCGAGCACCAGTAGGCCTTGCGGGTGCCGAACCGGTCTCCGAGGAATCCGGCCATGATGCAGCCTGCTGCGGCGCCGAAGGATGTGGCCGTGACCAGGTTTGATGCCACTTCTGTGCTCATTCCCAGGGCTTGTTTGTAGTAGGTGGGGAGCAGGGCTTGTAGGGGCCAGGAGTACATGAATGCGGCGAAAACGGTGAGCATCACGCCCACTCCGACCGGCCAGCGGCGCCCTTCGAACTGCACCATGTAGCTGATCATTACTGCTGCTACGAGTACCCATAGCAGTATTTGGATTCCGCCGGAAACGCTGTCTTTGAACAGGTAGAGCACTACGAGTGAGGAGAACGCTACGAGTGCTGCTGCGACGTTGGCGATGCTGCGACTGGTGGTGGTTGCGAACAGGATCGAGACCATGTCGGTGCGTTGAATTGTGTGGCCGGCGGCTTCTAGGCGTTCTTGTTCGGCGCGCATCTGGGCGTAGTCGCCGGCTTCGGGTAGTGCGCGGCGTAGCCACAGTGCTAAACTGATCGGGATGATCCCCAGCGCGAACAGGATGCGCCAGGCGTATGGTTCGGCGGGGGTTGCGCTGCATAGGTGTTCGATGAGGGCGTAGACCTGTGCGGTGATTCCGGCGCCGATGGAGAACCCGGAGATGAGGAATCCGGAGGCTTTGTTGCGTAGGTGGGTGGGCCAGGATTCGATGACGTAGGTGGCGCTGGAGCCGTATTCGCCGGCCATGCCCATGCCGATGCAGACGCGGGCAGCGAATATCACCCAGAACCAGGGGGCGATTGCGCATAGGACTGATCCTCCTGCGTAAAGGAGGATCGAGATGACCATGGCTTCTTTGCGGCCGAAGCGGTCTCCGACTGCTCCGAGTAGGAGGCCACCGAACCATCGGGCTATGAAGGCTGCTGATACCAAGGTCGCGGTCATTGCGGCGTTGACCTGGAATGTTGCGCCGATTTCTGTCAAGACCAGGGTGATCATGACGAAGTCGAATCCGTCTAGCAGGTATCCGACCCAGGCAGCCCAGAATGATTTCCATTGGGTGGGGGTGAGTTCAGTGCGCCACGAAGTGCTGGGCGCCGTTGCCGTAGTCATGTGGCTCCTATCTCGGTGTAGTGGAGGAACGGGGGAGCTCGCAGGGTGTGTGGTGGATGTGTCCGGGTGTGGTGGTTTCTTTCTGATGTGGTTGGTGGGTACTCCACACCCTAGATGTAGGACGTCCAATGTCTGGTGTGGAGTGTTCACGAGTGCGTGTTGTCACACGGGGTAAACCAGACCCGGTAATCCACCACTACCGAATAGCTTGAGGTGTTTGCTCTTCAAGGGGTTCTGTTTGGGTGTGGCGCAATTCATGCTGCTCGCGCCGGGTAAACGCCCTGAGTGTGACCGGGTGGGCTGGGTCAGCTTTCGTGGACGGTTTGGCCGAATGTGTATCGGTCAGCTCGGTACCGATGCTCCCCGTATTCCAGGGGGGTGCCGGTGGCGTCGAAACCAGTGCGAGCCATGGTTAAGACCGGGATGTGTGGGCCTTCTAGGCGTAGGTGGCGGCGTTCGTGTGCGGTGGCGGAGCGTGCGCCGATGGTTTGTTGGGCTACGCAAGGGCGTTGTCCGTGGCTGCGCAGCCACGCATAGAGGCTGCCGTGGTCGATTTCGGTGGCGGTCACCTCAGCGAAAGCCGGTGGGAGCCAGTTGCACAGGATCGCTAGGGGCTGGTTGTTCATGTAGCGCAAGCGTTCGATTTTCACTAGCCCGGTGTGCGAGGGCAGGTGGAGCGCTTCGGCAGCTGGTGGGTAGGTGGAGTCGGTGTCGAGGGTGAGCAGTTCGGTGCGGGGTTCGTGTCCGGCTTGGAGGAGATCGTCGTAGAGGCTGGTGAGCTCGCCGCGTCGGTGCGTGACTTGGTGAGCGACGGTGGTGCCGATGCCGCGGCGGCGTACGAGCAGGCCGCGAGTGACCATTTCGCAGATAGCTTGACGGACGGTGGGTCGGGACAGGTCGAGGCGGTGGGCGAGGTCGACCTCTTTCTCGATGGGGTCCCCAGGTCTGAGGGTGCCGTTGTGGATGGCGGCGGTGAGTTGGGTAGCGAGCTGTTGGTAGAGGGGAACGGTGCTGCTCCGGTCGATGTCAACGGGCAGTTCGCGGGTCACGTCTTCCAGGATAGGTGGCGTTGAGCGGGGGAGTGCGATGAATAAGGACCGTTCGCCAAGCTAGGTATCTATGTCTGGACATAATCATTCGGAAAGGGTTGCTTGTGCAGCGGTAGATCCCGTGTTTTCGGGTGAATTCGCAGCAGAATCAGTGATGTGTTGACTTTCATGTCAATACTTGAAGATTGGTACAGTCGCGGTGGTGCCGTTCGGTGCCTGCACAAACGACCGCACACAGGTCACGAAAGAGGGGGATGGGCGTGCAGCGTTCACGACGTGTCATGCTCTCGCTGAGCGCGTTATTCGCGGTGACCTTCGCGGTGGCGGGCTGTTCCGCCACAGGTGGGCGCCTCAATGCTGAACGCAACGCTCAAGTAGTGGGTGCAGCGCCCAAGTTCATGACGGTCGCGTTCATTAGTCACGCTGCTCCTGGGGACACGTTCTGGGATGTGGTGCGTAAAGGCGCTGAAGATGCAGCGGTTAAAGACGGCGTCGTCCTGGAATACACCTCAGATCCCAACGGCGCTAACCAAGCCAACCTGATACGGCAAGCCATCGATAAGAAAGTCGACGGTATCGCTGTCACTTTGGCGAAACCGGATGCGTTGAGTGCCCAGGTGAAAGCAGCCCGCGAGGCAGGGATCAGCGTGGTGGGGCTCAACGGCGGTCAGGAAGCGTGGAAGTCGGTGGGGGCGTTGTCGTTTTTTGGGCAGGATGACCGGGTTGCGGGTAAAGCGGCAGGTGAGCGGCTTGTAGCGGAGGGCGCGCAGAAAGCTCTATGCGTCGTCCATGAGCAAGGCAATGTTGGCCATGAGGCGCGCTGCGCAGGTGTGGCAGATGCTTTCCCCGCCACGGAGAAGTTGTATGTCGACGGCACGGACATGGCTGATGTGCAAACCAAGATCACTGCCAAGCTGCAGGAAGACCCATCTGTTACTCATGTGGTGGCGTTGGGGGCTCCGTTCGCGATCACTGCGTCGAAAGCGGTTCAGGATGCGGGTAGTTCGGCGGCCACGGTGACTTTCGATCTTTCTAAAGAAGCAGTCCGGCATATCAGGGATGGCTCTATCCGCTGGGCTGTTGATCAGCAGCCGTATTTGCAGGGCTATTTGGCCGTGGATGCGTTGTGGTTGAACAAAACGAACGGGAATGTCACTGGTGGTGGCCAGCCAGTGTTTACGGGCCCAGCGTTCGTGGACGCGAAAAACATTGACGCAGTTTCTCGCTATGTCGAGGCAGGTAAACGATGAGTGCTGGCGTGGTTTCTGTGGTTGAGGGGGCACGTGAGGATCGTGTCCGTGATCGTGGCTGGTTCCGGGGTGTGTTGGCGCGGCCGGAGGTGGGGTCGTTTTTCGGGCTGGCTGCGGTGTTTGTGTTGTTTTTCGCGGTGTCGCCGGCGTTCCGGAACATCGCGAATGTGGGCACGGTGCTGTATGCGGCTTCCACGATCGGGGTGGTTGCGGTGGGGGTGGCGTTCCTCATGATTGGTGGCGAGTTTGATTTGTCGACGGGGGTGGCTGCTACCACCTCGGGTCTGTCGGCGTCGTTGGGGGCGTGGTATTTCGGGTTGAACGTGTGGGTGGGGGTGGTGTTCGCGCTGCTTGTTTCTGTGGGGGTCGGTTACCTGAACGGGTGGCTGCTCACACGCACCGGGTTGCCGAGTTTCTTGGTGACGTTGGGGACTTTTTTCGCTTTGCAGGGCGTGAACCTTGGTGTTACTCGCTGGGTGACGGGTTCTGTTGCTTCTCCGACGATCTCTGACATGCAGGGCTGGGATAGCGCGCATGCCGTGTTTGCTAGCAGTGTGCAGGTGGGTCCGGTGACGGTTCGCGCGATCGTGGTGTATTGGGTGGTGTTGACGGCGGTGGCGTCGTGGGTGCTGCTGCGCACACGGGTGGGGAACTGGGTTTTCGCGGTGGGGGGTGATCCGGATGCGGCGCGGGCGATGGGGGTGCCGGTGCGGGCTGTGCAGGTGGGGTTGTTCATGTTTGTTGGTTTTTGTGCCTGGCTTCTCGGTATGCATTTGTTGTTTGAGTACCAGGTGGTGCAGTCCGGTGAGGGGGTTGGTAAGGAGTTCGTGTTCATCATTGCCGCGGTGGTGGGGGGCTGTTTGATGACTGGTGGGTATGGGTCTGTGGTGGGGGCGTTCACGGGTGCGTTGATTTTCGGTATGACCCAGCTGGGCATCAACTATGCGGGATGGAACCCTGATTGGTTCTCCAGTTTTCTTGGGGTGATGTTGCTTTTGGCGTGTGTGGTGAATTTGTACATTCGGCGGAGGGTGGCTGGGCGATGAGTGAGGTCGCTGCTGGTGCGCCGCTGTTGCGGTTGAGTGGGGTTGGTAAGTCGTACGGCAATGTTGATGCTCTTCGCGGCGTGGATCTGACTGTCCGGGCGGGGGAGGTGACGTGTGTTCTGGGTGATAACGGTGCCGGTAAGTCCACGTTGATCAAGATCATTGCGGGTCTTCATTCGCATACGTCGGGCACGTTTGAGGTGGAGGGTGTTTCGACGGTGTTTTCTTCGCCGCGTCAGGCGCATGCTGCTGGTATCGCGACTGTGTATCAGGATTTGGCGTTGGCGCCGTTGTTGAGTGTGTGGCGGAATTTTTTCCTTGGCCATGAGTTGACGCGGGGGTTTGGACGTCTTGATGTCGCGGCGATGAAGGAGGTGGCGGGGCGTGAGTTGCGCAGGATCGGGATCGATGTGCCTGATGTGGATCGTCCGGTGGGGGCGCTTTCTGGTGGGCAGCGGCAATGTATCGCTATCGCGCGGGCGGTGTTTTTCGGCGCGAAGGTGGTGGTGTTGGATGAGCCGACGGCTGCGTTGGGGGTGAAGCAGTCTGGTGTGGTGTTGCGGTATATCGACCGGATGCGCAGGGACGGTATTGGGGTGGTGTTTATTACGCATAACCCGCAGCATGCTTATTTGGTGGGTGATCATTTCGTGGTGCTCACGCTGGGCAGGGTTGCGTTGGCAGCTGACCGCGCCGATATCACCGTTGATGAGCTCACCACACACATGGCTGGCGGGACCGAGCTCGCTGACCTCGCAGCAGAACTCACCCGCCCCTAACCGCATCCGCAACAACTGTTTGCGTTAGCCACACAAAAACTAAATATTATTTTGGGATTCTCGGTTTGGATTTATAGTCAGAATTTAATATAAATTCATTTGACTCCCGGGGGGATGGTGTCTTTTGTATAGGTGGGGTAATAAAAGAATGAGTTGAAAATCTTTTGTATCCGTTGAGGGGATAGTTAAAAAAGTTACTACCTCTCGCTTCCCCTACTTTTTTGCTTCGTTGATAAGCATGCTCTAGAGATATGCCGATTGAGCGGTGAAATGCTTTTCCCCGAACGGTAAAGAATATTGAAATCAGAGGGGATAGCCCGAGGGAGGTTATAAAGATCCTGAATCCGGGAGTCTTGTTTTCCAAGAGGAATCCTGTAATAATGCATAAAAAAGAAAAAGTAAAAAAGGGTGAGGAAAAAAAAGGAGGGCACCCTCTCTTTTCCGTCTTGGATTCTAGTGATCGTCCTACAGGTTATTTCTTTAATCCAGGCGAATTTAAATAGAAGCAACGATAGGCTTAAGAGGGGTAATGAGTACCAGTTTGCTATAAAATGACCAGTATCTATCTTGATGCCGACTGTGACAAGTGCTGAAGTGACAGTGGAGGTGGAAACGGGAATAAGAATAGGGGTCTTAGTAATCCAACTCATCCACCTCGATGAATAACTTGAGGCTGGCTGTGGAGACAAGGATTTCCTATAATTCTCCGATGCATTGAATAAATTTTTTCGACGGCATTCTTCTACTTCTTCTTTTAGTCTCTTGCTTCCCTTGGAGTATCGAACTAAGGATGCTAGGGTGCTGCAAAATATAACACCTCCGAGTGGAATGATCAGCTCCAGGCAGTAAGGATCAGAGGCGCTAGTCTCTGCATCTCGAGAAATGCGTATGGCTGGCCAGCATAAAGATGCCGATGAGACTAGTACAAGATACAAGAATTTGTCTAAAGCTATTTCTCTTGCCCTGTCTTCGTTTGTTAATGAATTAGAATTAGCGGTTTTCCTGTCATTTAAAGTATGTGCGACGAACAGTCCACAAGCAAGGGTGGCTGGAATGAATGGATATGTGATCGAGTCAAGTGGTATTTGAGATACTTTTAAAGACGAGTTAGTTTTCTTATCTTTGAAAATTTTTAAGTCTAGTGCTTCCAGCCATTCATTGAAGTTATGTAAAATATTGAAAGAGCCGTGCGGTAGCCATATAGTAATATGATATAAAAATAAGCTTACTATTACACATAGCAAGAAACTTTGGAATGCTACATAAAGGCAATCTTTAAAAATGCGAAAAACCTCAGGGTATATGCTTCCTGAGAAGGATTTTGGGTCAGTGGTTTTAATGTTGGGGAGGTGTTTCCCGAAGAAAAACTTCTCACGCGCGGAAATCAGGTCGGGGTGTTTTTTGACGATAGAAATCTCTTTGGTGTAATCATGATTTATCTATGGTAAGGGAGTTGGGGGCGTTTGAAGGTGGGTGGGAAGTATAAAATGAGGACTTCTGTTTATTCAGTTTTGGTGAGAGAGATAGAAAATTTTACTCCCCAGATCCAGTCGCAGGTTTCTCTAGCGGCTTTAGTGTGAGTTAGGCGCTTGATGTTGCTGTTGTCGATTCAAACCGTGAGTGTGTAGCGGCAAAAAACTACGAATCTCATCGACACGGTCGCAACCAGTAATGGGGGTGTGCCGCTTTGATCTCACTGTCCTTCGGGTTACTCCAGCCCCCACGGGTCTTGAGGCGTGGAAGACCGGCAGGGCAGGTAACTAGCCATGGTGGCCACGTGCGGCAACCCAGACCACGCGCGATGATCACCGACCACATACAGCCGGGTGGCCGCGCGGCTAGCAGCAACATTCACCAGATTCGGGGTCGCAGCAGCCCAATGACGCGCTCCCGGTTTAGAAGGATCACCGCCCAGCACAAACAGCACCGCCTGGGCTTCTTGCCCTTGCGCCGTGTGAACAGTCCCTGCACGCACGGGCTTGCCTAACCGGTCAGGAAACCGTCTAAGCGCCTCGGCCATGTCACGGAACGGCGAGATAACAATTATTTCGTCGGCAGGAATAGCAGCAGCCCCTGTAGGAGCAGCTCCATCCAACAAATCCCGCGTGAGTTGCTCAGCAATGGCCAGATCATCACGTAGCGCGTGCCCACTTCCAGCAGCGGCAGGCACATGCAGCCAACACGATTCAGGAAGTTCAGCGACCACTTCCTCACCATGTGCTAGCTGGTAGGAGCGGGACTGCTTTCCCTGAATCATCAGCCCCCCGTAAGCCACAGTGTTAGAGATCGTGAACATCGGTTCATCGCAGCGCCGGTGCACACGCAACGGAGTCCCTACCCACAGACGCTCATCCCCCGAACCAAGCCACGTCCCCCACGAATTACACCGATCCGCGACACCCTGAGCCGACGACAACGACGGCAAAGCACAATCCGGGACCTGATGAACACCAGCAATATTGGCCTCAGCCTTAGTAG
Source organism: Dermatophilus sp. B7861-1 (assembly GCF_058996045.1). Taxonomy (NCBI): domain Bacteria; kingdom Bacillati; phylum Actinomycetota; class Actinomycetes; order Micrococcales; family Dermatophilaceae; genus Dermatophilus; species Dermatophilus sp. B7861-1. Next base: position 142,657 of record NZ_CM180082.1, read on the forward strand.
GAAGCGTCACGATAGGGGTGAGCTGAAGCGGATCACCAACAACCAAAGCACGCTGGGCACGCCACAAAGCCCCAACAGCAGCTTGCGGTGTCGCCTGGCCAGCCTCGTCAATAAACACCCACCCCAACGACTCACTACCCACATGGCTAAACATCCGCCCAAAAGACGCAAAAGTGGTCGACACCACCGGCACCACCAGAAAGAACGTTTGCCAAGCAGCTAACACAGCACACGGATCAACATCTTCAGGAACATCTCCGCGGACAACATCCATCACCGCCCGCATCGACTGCACCAGCGACGCTTCACCTGCCTCACCAGTGGCGCACTGCTCAAACCACACACGATGCAGCCGCAAAGCAGCAAGAAAAACCTCACTACGAGCACGATTGAGCGCAGCTTCGCTCCACGGCGCAGTGAGCTCGCGGGAACGCTCATCCTCAAACCAGGCAGCATCGGGATACGCAGCCCCCCACCGGCGCCGGTCCCTATCAGTCACCACTGCCAGCTCTGCTATTTCTTCACGGCAACGCGCCTGGCGTTTTTGCGCCCCCACCACATCACTGTGTAGACGCACCAGGCGCTCGCGGGAATTGGTTGAGGCCTCCAGGGTGCGGGCGTGTGCTGTGGCTGCGGCTTCAGCAGCGATACGTAGCGGCGCTGCGCTTTGGTGCCAGGCTCGGCGTGCCGCACCGAAGGTAACCAGTGTTTTCCACCATCCGGGACGTGAACGTTGGTGTTCGGCTAGGTGGGCGTTGGCGTGGTCGAGCTGGGCTGTTGCGATGTCGTGTGCCCGCGTGGTTTCGCTGTGATGCTCAGTAGCGTAGTGATGGTGTTGGGTGAGCTCTGCTTCATGTTTTTCGAGCGTGTGCAGCTGCTGTTGTAGATCGAGGGTGCGCTTGATGCGCTTATCTGCGCAGCTGGCTTCATGGATAAGTTCGTCGACGCGTTCGAGGGCGTCGCGGAACGCGTGGACTGTTTCGTCCCAGGAGGCAGTGGGATTGCTGGCGGCATTTTCGAGGAAGTACCGGAAAGTGTTCGGTTCGTTTTCCCATTGGCGTTTGTTGGTCCAAAACGCGTCTGCGAAGGCTCTGCGGTTGCTGCGGTTGCCGAGCCGGGCAGCGATCATTCCCCAGGCATCGGTGTCGTTGTTGTTGCAGCGGCGGACATGGGTGGCGATGTCGCGTAAGTAGTCGGCATCTTTCCACGTCTCTGCGATGGAGTCGGTGGCGGGTAGCTCGTCGGAGATGTTTTCAACGGCTTTGTTGTTACTGGAGGTGACAACCATCTCGAAGCCGGTGAGTTCGGGGTGGATGAGGTGAACAATTCGGGTGTAGTCGCCGACTCTCCAGCGTTTCTTTTCGCCGGTGAATGCATCTCGTGGATGGTCCAGGGCTGCGAGTCGACGAGCCCGTTCGACAACGAGACCAGCGAAGACATCGCGCAGGAGGGTGGTTTTTCCGGTGCCTGGCGGTCCGTTGACTGAGCGCAGTGTGCGGGTGTTCTCGCGCAGGTCACGCAGGGAGAGGTTGACTGCTAATTGTTGGCTTGTTGCTAGGGAGTGTGCGGGGTTGGTCGGCCAGCGCCCGTAGGGCATTGCTGCAGGGCTGATTGCCGGGTAGGTCTTGTGGGGTGTGGTGACGGTATCGGTTCGGTGTGGTGGTTCGTGACCGGCAGCACCAGCGAGGTAGGTGGTCAGGGTGGGGGAGGCGGTTGCATTGTCGATTGCTGTTGCGGCGCGTGCGAGGTCTTCCAGAATGAAGCTGTTGAGAAAGTCGCTGGTGTAGTCGTCGTTATCGGGGTTGATGGCGCGGCTTTGGATGCGAGCGATGGTGGCCACGGGTAGGGGATCGCGGGTGGCTGGTTCGTGGATTTCTCCTGGCGGGGGAGCGAAGGTGTAAGAGCGAGGAAGTCCGGTAGCTGTGCGGGTGAGGCGGCCTAGGTTGAGGAGTAGCTCGGGGGTGATGAAGCGGCTGTCTTCGGGGTCGTGGGTGTCGAGTTCGACGAGTTCGGTGACTGTTTCGATGTATGTCTTGGGTGCTTTCGTGAATTCCGTGAACCAGTGATCGTGGCGGTGGGTTGAGCGCAGCGCTCGGCCCAATCCCCAGGCGGCACTGGATAGGACGATTGAGTCTGGAATTAGGCGGCCGTGTTCGTCGACGCTGAAGCAGGCGGCAGCGGATTGACCGAGGGGGCGCGCGTCGTGTGCTTCAGGGATGGGGGCGTAGATGTGGTCGAGGCATTCGTACATGGCCGTGAGGTCGTAGATCCATAGGTAGACCGTGTGGCGCCATACGTGGCCGGGTTTGATGTTTCGCCGTGCGAGGTAGCTTCCTGATTGCCAGGGCAGGGGCATTCCAGAGCGCCAGTTGATGGAGGGAAACATTTGGTCTGCTGGTGCTGCTTTTTTCACTGTTTGGGGTGAAAACAGCTCCATGTCTTGCCAGGCTTTGATGACCTGGTTCTGGCTGCGTGCCTGTGACATCGGTGTCCTCCATGACGTGGCTGCCGCTCACCTTATCGGGCAGCCCGGCAGGAGGTGTGGCCACTGTGTTGTTCCGCCAGGGGTAGGCGTTCATGTAGCGGAGGTTCTTAAAGGTTTAGGAGTAGCGAGCATCCCCGATCAGGCATGCTGTGACAGCATTTCTGGAAACCAATTAGCCAGGTTGAGTTTGCTGTGGCTGCTGCTTCGGCGTCCAGAAACACCGCTTCTCGACGAACCGACAAACCATCTTGATGACGGTGCGGTGGAGATACTCGCGCACACGTTGCGTGACTGGCCTGGCCCGGTCCTTCTGGCCAACCACGACAGGTGGTTCCTTGATACAGAAATCTCACACTTGATCGACCTCGATACCCGCCCTGAGAAACATGCGGCTAGAACAGAAAACCACGGCATTACTGGAGTGTGTAAATTTTCTGGAATGTATTCAGAATATGTCGCTCAGCTGGATCTAGAGAGACAACGATGGCAGGAGCAATTCCAGCGAGAACAAAACGAACTCAAACGTCGACGTTCCAGAGTTCACTCAGATCACAGTGTGGGGCATGAGGGGTGCGGCCCTCGCTCTGAAGTGAGGAAATCCAAAAAGTTCTACGCATACCGCAACGCCACTGTTGTTTCACGCAGGGTGAATGATGCGCGTACCGCGTTGCAACGTCTCGATAAAGAAAAAGGATGAAACCATCCCAGCGGCTCAAATTCGCAGGAATACCAGGTGAGAAAAACAAGAAAACTCCAGGATGTCCCGTAAGTGTTAATGCGATAGCTGTGGATGGCAGAATCAAGTCAACAACATTCTGCCTATCGCAGGTGAATCTCTCCTCAAAGAAAGAAAAAATAGATCAGGGGAAAGATTACTTCTCGAAGTGTCTGTGGAACAATCAGCTCGCCAAAAACAATTTCGATTCCCGCTGAGGCCCCCGTCGCGCTCCTCTATTAAGTTGCGCTCCTCTATTAAGAAGTACACCTCACCAGCTCCACTGCCAGGGAACCTGCATCGATGCCTAGGTGAAGAAACAGCTACAAAAACACCACGAGAACACTTCGGGTTACTAATCGGCTTCTGCTTCGACAAAAATCACAGGCCTAAGTATCGGCCAGAAAAGAAAAACCTTTCGAAACATTCGAAGGAACACTCATCGTCGCTTCACATGACCGGTGGCTCAGAGAACGATGGAATATCCAAAAACTACGTCTCTGAGCACACCGTCAGAAAAAACCGATTCAGCCTGCGTGTGGATCATTCAGCGACAAATAAATAGTCTCCAAATACTCCTCAATCCCCTCACCGCCACCCTCTCGGCCTAAACCAGCCTGCTTCACCCCACCGAACGGTGCCGCCGCATCAGAAAGCACACCTCGGTTAACGCCAATCATCCCCACCTCCAACACATCACCCATCCGCAACACCCGATCCATGTCCCGGGTAAACACATACCCGGCCAACCCCACCTCAGAACGGTTCGCGATCTCCAACGCCTCCGCCTCATCCGAGAACGACACCACCGGAGCCACCGGGCCAAAAATCTCCTCACCCACAATTGCCGCATCCTTACCCACCCCCGACAGCACCGTCGGCGCATAAAACCAGCCAGCACCCTCTACTTGCTTACCGCCAGTCAACACCGACGCGCCTTCAGCAATAGCAGCATCCACCAATGACGCCACCCCCGCACGCGCCCCCTCAGAAACCAGTGGCCCCACATCGGTGCCATCAGCCAACCCATCACCCACCCGCAACTGACTAAACGCCTCCGCCAACCGAGACGCGAACTCATCCGCTATCGACTCATGCACGATGAACCGGTTCGCTGCCGTGCACGCCTCACCCATATTGCGCAGCTTGGCCGCTGTAGCCGCCTCCACCGCTACATCAAGATCAGCATCCTCAAACACAATGAACGGCGCATTTCCACCCAACTCCATCGACGTCCGCAGCACCCCCTGCGCCGCCTGCTTCAACAACGTCCGCCCCACACCCGTCGAACCTGTAAATGACAACTTCCGCAACCGAGGATCAGCAATCAACGCATCCGTCACATCGTGATCCACACTCGTCACCACATTCACCACCCCCGCAGGCAACCCACAATCAGCCAACACCTTCGCAAACAACAACGTCGTCAACGGCGTCAACGTCGCCGGACGCAACACCACCGTGCACCCCGCCGCCAACGCAGGAGCCACCTTCCTCGTCGCCATCGCCAACGGGAAATTCCACGGAGTAATCAACAAGCACGGACCCACAGGACGTTTCGTCACTAAATGACGCATCGCCCCACCCGGAGAAGGACGATACGACCCACTCACCCGCGGAGCCTCCTCAGAAAACCACCGCAAAAATTCCGCCCCATACGCAACCTCACCCCGGGCCTCCGCCAGCGGCTTGCCCATCTCCAATGTCATCAACCGCGCGAAATCATCAGCCCGAGCAGTTACCGCCTCAAAAGCCCGCCGCAACAACTCACCACGGTCCCGAGGCGAGGTCCGCGCCCACGCAGCCGCCGCATCCACCGCCGCATCCAACGCTTCAACACCCTGTGCCACATCACAGTTGGCTACCTGCGCCAGCACCTCACCCGTCGCTGGGTTTTCTACATCCACCACACCCCGCGCTCCCTCACGCCACGAACCACCCACAAAAATGCCACGAGGTAGATCTGCAGGAAGAGAACGATCAACCAACTGAGTAGACATACGCGTAACGCCTCCGAGACCGGTGGCGGACGAAAACCTGGTTACGGGCATCGCCGCTCGTCCGCGCTCGACGAGGCCCATCCTTCCCCGCGAGCGTAGCCACTGAACCTCCTAAAGAACGCCTGAACCGCCCACGCCCCAAAGAAAAACACCTGGCCAGCAGATTTGTGTCTCTCGTGGTTGAAATACCCACACCTGACATGCAAGGCACAATGTCACGACGACCAGGCCAAGGGCAGCTACCTGGCCCGGCAGCAGATCGCACAAAGGACTAATTGTGGAAAACGACGGGACCGCTCCAGAGGGCACGGCTAAACAAACACGTGCCTCCAGAAGGCGCGCCAGCGGAGACACACCCAGCCGCAGCGGACGCCGACGAACCCGTCGTAACGACACCTCACCCACGCGCGGAGCCACCGAACTCACCTCGAACACTGCGACGAACAGCAGCAAAGCCCGCTTGTGGCTTCCCATGACCGCTTTCGTCGTCGCGCTCTGTCTGCTCGCTGGTCTGTCCACCTTCATCACTCTCAGAAGCGAATCGAACACTGCTGCTTTCGCTTCCTCTAAACCTGGGTGCGCCCGGCCACCAGCAGTCAAGGTGAGTGTTCCTCCCACCCTCGAACCCCTGGTACAGGCTGCGATTGATGAGGTCACCCCCAACACCTGCGCCAAATTTGAACTCACTGCCGAAACTGACGACGTCGTTCTAGCCTCTATCAAAGACCCAGGTAAACGACCTGCCTTGTGGCTTTCTGCAGCAGACACCCAAGTTGAACGCGCCCGTAGCCAAAACCCCAGCATCAACATGAATGCCTCGGACGTGCTCTACACCTCGCCCATCATCGTCGCTACCCCCAAAGAACGCGCCGCCCAAACCAAAAACGAAATCACCTGGAAAGCGCTGTTCGAACACCCCAAAGAACTCGCGCTGCCCAACCCTGAATCCCACGCCGCTGGCCTCCTAGGGTTGCTGTCCGCAGCCGCTTCTATCGGCATCCAGCCCCTGGAGCACCCCACCACTGGTCCGCGCACGATCGCTCTCTTCCAGGCATCGCAGCCCGGCAACGTGCATCCAGCCGAACTGCCCACCAAAGCACCTGAATGGGGACAGGGCCTTTTCGTCACCTCAGAGCAAGCTTTCGCTGCCTACGCCAAAGAACACGCCGATTCCCCACTCGTTGCGTTGGCGCCCGAAGGTGGCTCCGTCTTCCTCAGCTACCGGGCTGTCACCATGCCCACCACCGACCCCAACACTGCTCACGCAACAGATGCTCTTATCCAAGCGCTGAGCAGCGAGGCAGGTCAGAAGCGTGCCACCGATGCTGGGTTCCGTAACGAAGAAGGCAAGGACGCCCCAGAGGTCCCTGCACCCGATGGCCCCACCCGCCTCAAAACTGACCGGATGGACCAGCCCTCCACCGAACACATCCGCAGCATCCTTACCCAATGGATGTCAGTCGCCCACGGCATGCGCTTGATCACCCTTGTAGATACCTCCCAGTCAATGGGAACCGTTGACGGCACTGCCGCAGCCGGTGGCGCCCCTGGCGCAGGCCCAGGTAACCGCATCACCCACGCTGCCGGGTCAGCGGCGAATGGTCTAGCTGGTCTGCCCAGCAACAACGACGTCGGTTTGTGGGAGTTCTCCCAAAACCCAGCCAAGCCAGGCAACTGGCGAGAAGTTGTTCCCTTTGGGCCGCTCGGTGATGAAAAAAGTGATCAGCGCGGCAAACTCAAAGCAGCCGCACAAAGCATCCCTGGAGCAGTAGGCGGCAACACCCCGCTCTTCGACACATTGCTCGATGCCGTCCTGAAGCTACAAGAGGGCTACGACCCCAAACGCATGAATGTTGTCCTGGTACTCACTGACGGAAAAAACGACTCACCAGATTCGATGAACCTTTCTGGTCTGTCCAAAACGTTGCAGCGCATGACCAACAACGGTCGTCGTATTTCGGTGGCTGCAGTCGGAATCGGTAAGGACGTCGATCAGGGATCTTTGAAGAAGATCGCCGAAGTCACCAACGGAGCGTTCTACTACGCCGAAAAACCTGAGGACGTTGACCCGATGGTGGCCAAAGCTCTCCTGGACTTCTCGCCAACCGCGAAGGCGGGCAACCCACTGCCCTGACCGGCAATGGGCACATGCTGCTAGTGCATGCGGGTGCTCAGCTCGACAGCCACGCACCCGCATGCATGACATCGATAACGTTGCACTGCTCATCCAGCGCAACGAGGTCAGCACGGTCACCCACGCGTAGCGCTGCCACCTCGACACCGTGCGCCTGCGCCGGTGTCACAGCAGTCTGCTGCACCGCAGCAACTAACGCGTCATCTTCTCGCAAACCGCCATGAGTGATCGCAAATCGGAACAGACCATCCATCGTGGCGGTGCTGCCCGCAATTGTTTCGGTGCCAGCGACTTTCGCTACTTTGTCCACCACATCAACATCGAGTGTTCCCAGCCCGTACCTGCCATCAGGCATGCCTGCTGCGGCCATTGCGTCAGTGACCAACGCGACCCGGTGCGCGCCCACAGAACGAACCACATCCGTGTACACGGCAGGGTGTACGTGTACCCCATCCGCAATAAGCTCAACCGTTACCCGAGCATCTCCAGTCAAAGCAATCACCGGACCTGGTTCTCGGTGATGCACACCCCGCATCGCATTGAACAGATGCGTTCCCACCCTGGCACCGGACTCAATCGCTGCACATGTCACGTCATAGGTCGCATCCGTATGCCCCACCGCCACCGCCACTCCAGCCTGCGCGAAACGACGCACTGCATCGAAACCACCAGGCAACTCCGGAGCAAGCGTCACCATCGCGATAGTGCCATTCGCCGCCTCAAGCAGTGCATCAATCTCCTCAAGACTGGGATGACGAACCGCTGTCGGGTCATGGGCACCCAACCGACACGGTGACATCCACGGCCCCTCCAAATGGATACCCAAGAGCCGACCAGCCTCCACATGCGGCCGCAACGCCATCACCTGAGTCATCAACGCTTCCGGTGACGCTGATACCAGCGACGCCATCATCCGTGTCGTCCCGTGGGCACGGTGACACGCCAAAGCAGATAAGACCGCTGGGTCATCTTCTGCAGCAGTCGCATCTGTGAAAGCCCCACCGCCCCCGCCGTGGCAATGCGTATCGACAAAACCGGGAACGATAACGGCAGAGGGGAAATTCTGATCAGCTGGCCGTGGAGGCGCCCCGGCACCTACCGCAACCACACGCTCGGTCTCTACTTCAACCCACCCCGGACGCAACACATCCGTGCCAGAGACAACCGCTCCGGCAGAAATCACACACGACATCAGATCCCCTGCCACGAAGGCTTATTTGTCCACGTTTGCCGGTAATAGTCCGATCGATCCAGCAGGCTTGCCGCTGCCTCATCCAAAAGCACTGTCACATGAGGGTGATGCTGAAGAACAGTGGCTGGCCATGAAGCGCTCACTGCGCCTTCAATCATGTGATGCACGGCTTCAGCTTTGCCGCTGCCTGAAGCCACCAAAATGATGTGCCGTGCCTGCATGATGGTGCCCAAACCCTGGGTGAGACAGTGTGTCGGCACGGCGTTCACGTCATTGTTGAAGAACCGCGCGTTATCGATGCGGGTCTGCTCCGTCAACGTTTTGATGCGTGTACGTGACGCTAGAGAGGATCCGGGCTCGTTGAACCCGATGTGACCGTCGGTGCCGATCCCGAGGAACTGCAGATCAATACCCCCAGCTTGCTCGATCGCCCGCTCGTAAGCGAGGCACGCAGCGGGTATGTCGTTTGTGAGTCCGTCAGGACCGGCGACCGCGTCGGCGGCGAAATCGACTCTTCCGGTGAACATGTTCTCGATCACCGTGCGATACCGCTGCTGATGACCGACAGGCAGGCCGACATATTCGTCCAGCGTGAACGCGCGCGCTTGAGCGAAACTGACCGTACCGGCCTGAAAACGAGTCACGATCTCGTCATAGATGGGCTGCGGGGAACTCCCGGTAGCCAGCCCGAAAACAGCTGTAGGAGAACGGTCTAGTAGTGCTTGTACAGCATCTGCTGCTACCTGACCGATTTGCTCGGCGCTTTCCAGGATGACAACTTCCATACCGTTCTCCTACAGCTGTATTTAGCGCACCGTGTATAGGGGATCTGCGCCTTCGATCTGTCCGCTTGCCGGGTTAGTGATTGCCTCCGGGCCGACCTCCAGAGCCATGACTGGCACAACGACGCTGCGGCCGGACTTAGCGACAGCAGCGACGTCGTAGTCGATGAGAAGCTGTCCAGCTTCCACGCTGTCACCAACGTTCGCGTGTTTGGTGAAACCTTTGCCTTTGAGGCCGACCGTTTCGATGCCTAGGTGCGTGAGGATCTTGCGACCTGATGGCGTCTTGATAACGAAGGCATGCGGCCACATCTGTACTAGCTCGCCTGAGACCGGTGCAGTAACTGGAATCTTTGTTTTTTCTTCCGGTTCGATAGCTAGACCGTTACCGAGTAGACCGTCAGAGAACGTTTCGTCGGAAACTTCGCTCAGTGGCACGACCCGTCCGGTGATTGGCGCGAAAATGACCAGTTCATCTGTGGTGTCAGTTTTTTCATCCGAGGCAGAGGCATCAGATTTTTCTGCGTCGGTGGTTGCGTCGTGACGTGAGGTCTTTTCTTTCTCCTCGGCGGTAGGTTCTTCGCCGGTGAGAACTTGACGCATGTCATGTTTGAGCGATTCGGCGCGCGGACCAAACACAGCCTGGATGTTGTTACCGACTTCGAGGACACCGGCGGCACCGAGTTCACGTAGACGTTCTTTGTTGATGCGGCTGGTGTCTTCTACCTCGATGCGTAGGCGTGTGATGCACGCGTCGACATAGAGCAGGTTTTCGCGTCCACCGAAAGCCTCAACGAGTTGGGTGGCCATTTCGTTGCGGTCGGTCGTGGCGGAGTCTTGCTCTTCTTTTTCGCTGTCGCCGCTGTTGATGGTGTCTTCACGGCCTGGGGTGCGTAGGTTCCATGCGGTGATCGCGAACCGGAACACCACGTAGTAGAGGATAAAGAACCCGACGCCGAGGCCAAGAAGCAACGGGATGTTTTGGGCTGCCTTGGAGTTTCCGTAGAGAAGCAGGTCAATCAGGCCGGCAGAGAAGGAGAATCCGAGGTGAATGTCCAGGGTGTATGCCGCGGCCAGGGACAAACCGGTAAGGATCGCGTGCAGCACGTAAAGCGGGAACGCGGCGAACATAAACGCGAACTCGAGCGGTTCGGTGATGCCGGTGAGGAATGCAGTCAAGCCTGCAGCGCCGAAAATACCGGCGGCGAATTTCTTCTGGTTGGGGCGAGCACAATGCATCATCGCTAGGGCGGCGCCAGGCAGACCGAACATGAGAATCGGGTAGAAGCCGGAGGTGAGGATACCTGCGGTGGGGTCACCGGCGGCGAAGCGGGTTAGCTCGCCGTGGAGGGCACCATCTGGGGTGGCGAAGCTGCCGTACTGGAACCAAATGTAGATGTTGATGATGTGGTGCAGCCCGAAGGGGATGAGTAGACGGTTGAAAAGACCGTAGATGAATGCACCGACGGCACCTGCACTGGCAATGCTGGTTGCCAACGTGGTCAGACCTGCGTTGAACAGGGGGTAGCAGTAGGACATCGCGAAGCCGACAATGAGCACCGTGAACGAGACGATGATCGGCACAAACCTGCGGCCGCCGAAGAACCCTAGGTAGGTGGGAAGTTCGATGTCGTGGAAGCGGTCGAAGAGCTTCGCGGTGATGAGACCGACGACGATACCGCCGAGAACACCGTAGTTAATGGTCAAAGGTGCGCCGGCGATGTCGACTTTTCCGGCGAGGACCACCGGGGACATCGCCTTAAAGACGCTTTCGATGACGATGTAGCCGGCCACGGCGGCTAGGGCCGTGGAACCGTCAGCTTTCTTGGCCATACCGATGGCGATACCGACGGCGAAGAGAATGGCAAGCTGTTTGAAGATTGAATCCCCAGCAGCGGTCATCGCGTCGAAGAAGGGGCTGACTACGGGAGTTTCGATCCAGCCGAGGACGTCTTCTTGTCCGAAGCGCAACAGTAGGCCCGCGGCGGGCAGTAGCGCGATCGGTAGCATCAAAGACTTGGCGAAGCGTTGTAGACCGCTGAAGCGCCCCTTGCGTGGGGCCCGTGACGGGGCCGTGTCGGTGGTGGTACTCATGGGATCCTTCCTCGGCCCGTAGGCCCTTACCTTCATTGGTCTAGACCAGAATATGGGTGTGGTGCAGGTGGGCTGTGGTCGAGGGTGGCATGGCTTGGCTTCAGCCGGAAGAGAACGAGAGAGGGTGGTTGTGCGTTGAGTCTCTGACCGGATTAATGGAGGGGTGGTTTAGCTCGTGAAGGTGCCCAAGTACTACTGGGTTAAAACAGAGATCATCGAGTACATGCGTGAGCTGGTCGCAGGAGATGCGATACCAGGTGAAAGAGAGCTAGCGCAGCTGTTCGGAACATCACGTACGACGGTGCGGCAGGCGATTGCTGAGCTTGTGGTTGAAGGGCGGTTGCAGCGCAGGCAGGGGCGGGGAACGTTTGTTTCTCCGCCGAAAGTGATGCGGGTACGGCAGTTGACGTCGTTTTCGGAGGATTTGCGTTCGGAAGGTTCGATGCCCGGGGCGGTCATTGTGGCCGTGGGAGAGGTTGCTGCTCACGGGGAGGTGTGTGAGCGGCTTGGGGTGGCATCAGGGGTATCTGTGATGAGGGTGGAGCGGGTACGGACTGCAGCTGGTCAGCCATTAGCGCATGAGACGGCGTTTTTACCGGGGCCGTTACCTGGTTTGGGTGAGGCATTGGAGGGGGGTGGTTCGTTGTATTTGACGTTGGAGGAGAGGTTTGGGCGGGTGATTACGACGGTGGAGGATGTGGTTGAAACCTCGTTTGCAAGTCCGCGGGAAGCGGATTTGTTGGCTGTGGAGACGGGGTCGCCACTGTTATTGGTGCATCGCACGGGGTGGGGCGCTGATGGTGCGCTGGTGGAGTGGACGCGTTCGGTGTTCCGCGGTGATCGATTTCGTTATGTGGCGCGCCAGCAGGTGAGCTTGTAGGTGGGGTGAAGGTGTTGGGCCGGTCGCGGTGGTTCCGTGACCGGCCCGGGGTGTTTTAAAGGGTGGCGATGAAGTCTTCGAAGGCGAGGTCGTCGAAGGCTGCTGCTACGCCGCGGTGGGTGATTTTCCCGGCATGGGTGTTTAGGCCTAGGGCTAGGGCGTGGTCGGTGCGGCAGGCGGTTTCCCAGCCGGCGTCGGCGAGTTTGAGCACGTAGGGCAGGGTTGAGTTGGTTAGTGCGTAGGTGGAGGTGTTGGGGACTGCGCCGGGCATGTTTGCTACGCAGTAGAACACGGATTTGTGCACGGTGAAGGTGGGGTCTGCGTGGGTGGTGGGGTGTGAGTCTTCGAAGCATCCGCCTTGGTCGATGGCGACGTCGACGAGCGCAGATCCGGGTTTCATGTGGGAAACCATCTCGTTAGTAACGAGTTTGGGTGCTTTGGCTCCGGGGATGAGGACGGTGCCGATGACTAGGTCGGCGTTGAGTACTTGTTCACGGACGGTGAGGGGGTTTGAGGCTAGTCCTTGGACGCGGCCGTTGTATTGCCAGTGGACGGTGCGGAGTTTGGTGAGGTCTGTGTCGAGGATAGTGACGTTGGCGCCCATGCCTACGGCGATTTGGGCGGCGTTTTGTCCGGCGGTTCCGGCGCCGAGGATGACGACGTTACCCATGGAGACTCCGGCAACTCCGCCAAGGAGGATGCCCATTCCGCCTTGGGATTTCATAAGGGCTAGGGCGCCCATTTGGGGGGCGAGGCATCCGGCTACTTCGGACATGGGGTGTAGCAGGGGTAGGGAGCGGTCGGGGAGTTGGACTGTTTCGTAGGCGATGGCGGTGGTGCCGGCGGTGAGGAGGGCTTCGGTTTGGGGGCGGTCTGCGGCCAGGTGCAGGTATGTGAAAAGGAGGAGGTCATCGCGTAGTAGGGGGTATTCGGAGGCGATGGGTTCTTTTACTTTGAGGACCATTTCTCCGGCGGACCAGGTGGTTTCGGCGTCTTTGGTGATGGTTGCGCCGGCTGAGATGTAGTCCTGGTCTTGGATGAGGGAGCCGATGCCTGCGCCTGCTTGGACGAATACTTCGTGTCCGTTGTGGGTGAGTGCAGCTACTCCGGCGGGGGTGATGGCGACGCGGTTTTCGTTGTTTTTGACCTCGGTGGGCACGGCGATTTTCATGTCAGGCTCCCTTGCCTTGTTCACGGTAGTTGCGCGTGCGGCAGTGTGTGCCGTTGCGCTGGAGTGGTGGTGGCTCCTGTTGGGTTAAGCCTGGCACTGTGAGGGCTGAGTTTGGCGGGTTTGTTTGAGTCTGTGAGGTGTTGGTGTCGTGCCGGCCACTGGTTGTGTGGGTGTTGTCAGTGGCCGGTGTGTGGTTTAGGCGGCGTTGTTGGGGTTTTGGGTCCACATGTCGGGGCCGAACACTTCGTAGGAGATATTGCTGGTGGGAATGCCTTTGGCGGTGAGTTGGGTGTGGATGTTGCGCATGAATGGCAGGGGGCCGCACATAAAGACGTGGGTGTTGGTGGGTAGGTCGATGGTGCTCAGGTCCATGTGTCCGGTGTGGGTGTCGGTGTTGTCAGGTGTTTCGTACCAGCAGTGACGGGTGATGTTGGGCATGGTGGCGGTGCTGGTGGCGATCGTTGTGCGCAGTGGGTGTAGAGCGGGGCAGTGGTCGGCGTGGAGAAGGTAGATGTCGCGTTCGGGTTGTCGTTGGGCGAGGTCTTCGAGGATGGCGGCCATGGGGGTGATGCCTACGCCAGCGGAGATGAGAGCCAGGGGAGTGTTGGTGTTGTCGAGGGTGATGTCGCCGCAGGGTTGGGAGACCTGGAGATGAGTGCCTGGATGGGCGTTGGCGGCGAGCCAGGTGGAGACGGCTCCGGCGGGGCTTTCGTTGTGGCTGTCGATTTTTTTGATGGTGATGCGGAAGGTGTTTTCGTCGGGTTGTCCGGAGATGGTGTATTGGCGGGGTTGGGTGTGGCCGGGGGCGATTTCGATGTTGAGGGTGATGTATTGGCCGGGTTGCCAGGCGGGGAGTGTTCCGGTGGTGGGGCGTAGATGCAGGGAGAAGGTGGTGTCGGTTTCGTGGATGCGGTCAGTGACCGTGTAGTCGTGCCAGGGGGTGTTGGGGTTGGTGCCGGCGAGGGCGTAGAGCTTTGCTTCTTCGGCGATGAGTTGGGTGGCGAATAGCCAGTAGACCTCGTTCCAGGCGGCGGCGATGTCGGGGGTGAGGGTGTCGCCGAGGGTTTTGCCGATGGCTTGCATGAGGTAGTGGCCGACGATGGTGTATTGGGGTGCGGTGATTCCTAGGGAGACGTGTTTGTGCGCGATGCGGCGCAGTACGGGGGTGAAGTCGGGGGCCTCAGGGGAGATGAGGTGGGTTGCGTAGGCGACGACGCTGGCTGCTAGTGCTTTGGGTTGTTCTCCGATGGCTTGATTGGCCATGTTGAAGATGTTTGTGAGTTCAGGGTGGTCGTGGAACATGTCGCTGTAGAACTGGGTGGTGATGAGGGTGCTGTGTTCGGCGACGAGGGCGGCGGTTGCTTTGACGATGGTTGCTGATGGGGCGGAGAGCATGGGAGGTCCTTGGTGTTGGGTGCGTGGTGGGGTGGCACAGCCCTTTTTGCGCTGTTTAAGCCAGATTCAATCCTGGGTGGTGTCTCGTGTGCCACGCCCACGAGATGAGTTCCACGGTGATTGAACGCATTCGGGTGCTCTGATGGCGTTCTATGGAGGTATGACTTCTGCTGCGGAATTGATTGCTCCTTGTCGGGCCCTCCTGATGGATATGGATGGCACTTTGGTGAATTCGAATGCCTCTGTTGAGCGTGCATGGACGGCATGGGCCCAGGATGTGGGGGCTGACCCGCAGGAAGTGTTGAGTTTTTGTCATGGGCAACCGGCGCCGGTGACTATGCGGCGTTTCGCTCCGCAGTGGAGTGAGGAACGGATTGTTGAAGAGGTGGAACGTCAAATTGCTCGTGAGGCTGAAGATGTCGCGGATGTCACACCTATGCCGGGTGCGCTTGAGCTGACTCAGTGGCTGGATGAGCAAGACATGCCGTGGGCGGTGGTGACGAATTCACCGGCGGAGCTGGCCCGTCGACGGCTAGCGGCGGCGGGGTTGCAGCCGCCAGTGCTGGTGACGGCCAGTGATGTTACGGCGCCTAAGCCAGCGCCGGACCCGTACGAGTATGCGGCAGAGTTGTTGGCGGTTTTGCCTAGTGAGGCTTTGGCTGTTGAGGACTCTCCTGCGGGGTTGGCGGCTGGGCGTGAAGCGGGTTGTGTCACGGTCGCCGTGATGGGGGCTTGTGATGCTGATCTAGTTCTGGCAGATCCGGATGAGTTGTTGATGCTGCTGCGTGAGGTGCATGAGCGGTAGAGCTGCTGGTGGGGGCGCGTCAGCGGCATTGGTGTGTGAGCCAGGTGCGGGCGCGTTCCTCAGTCTGGTCGGTGGGGGTGGGGCTGTCGGGGGTAATTGAGCCGATAGCTGGGGCTCCGTGGATGCTGGTGGCTTGGTGGGTGGGCAGGGTGAGGCGTGAGCCGTCGTAGAGCTGCCAGGTTTTGTCCATGGTGGCGTTTCCACTGGTGGGCGCGCCGAATGTGCGTGTGTTGGGGCGTCCAGTGAGGGCGACTGTGGCGATTTCTCCGGGGCCTGAAGTGCGGGGACTGAGCAGGACGGCTACAGGGGCATGTGTTTTGGGGTAGGCGCGGTAGGTGCCGAAACGCCATGAGCCGTTCATGGTGAGGGTTCCGCCTTCGATGGCTGCTGTGGTTGTGGTGCCCTGGTTGTCTGTCAGGGTCATGAGGGGGCCGTTGGGGAACAGGGGGGTTAGGCCAGCTAGGACGGGGTGGGCGTCGCTGTTATTCAGTTCGCGTAGGTCGACGATCCATCCGCAGGTAGTGCGGGGTCGGGTGACGTCGATGTTTGAGGCGAGTTGGTCAGCGTATTTCTGGTTGTGTGGTGGGGCGTTTGATGGGACTCGGGGCAGGGTGAGGGTGGTGATGCCGTTTTCGCTGTTGACGGTGGGCATGGGGCTGGTGGGGTCTGTTCGGGGGGTGATGGTGGCGGCTGGAGTGAAGGTACCTTTTCCGCGTCCTGCGGTCCGGGTGGCGTCTTCCAGCGCGGACCAGGTTTGTTCGTAGTTGTTTTTACCGCTGGTGGTGCGCAGTGCCTGGGCTCGGGTGGCTGTCCAGGCGGGGCCGCGTGCGCCTAGGCCGTGGTCCATATGGGTGAGTGCGTCGGCGGCGTATTCGGTGGCAGTGGGGGGGATGATTCGGACACCTTCTCGGCTGGTGATGGACCAGGCGAGGCCGCCGCCTACTGCGATGTTGAGCATCGCGAGCACGACGAGGGTCGTGATGTATCGGCGCGATGTGGGGGCAGTCATTAAGCCATTCTCGCCAAATGACAGCGCAGGCGTCGTGTGGGAGGGGATGGATATGTGGTGGCGGCTGCTTTGGCCGGGGCGGGAGTGTGGCGAATGTTGTTTTTGTGGATCGGTATGTCTGTGGCTGGTTTTGGGGCAGGAAGAGCAAGCTTCGCTTAACGGAGCCGGCTAGTTCCCTTTGCTTCCGATTCCGTTTCGCCTGTGGCGTGGCTGCAGGCGAGTTGCACCCACCTCACAGAAAGTGAAGACCATGATCATCCAGAAAAGTCGCCGAACATTAGCTCTTTTGTCTGCGCTTGCCGGGGCTGGGCTTGTGCTAGGTCCTGTGTGCGGCGGTGCGGTGGCGATGCCGTTGGGACTGGCCTCGATGCCGGGGGCTGCTGGCTGTGGCAGCGAACCCACGACGACGATTCCGCAGGTGCAGGGGGAGGGCGATGTTTCTCCCATGGAGGGCAAGACCGTCACTGTGCGCGGTGTTGTAGTGGGGGACCTGCAGGAGGGTGGCTATAACGGGTTTTTCATTCAAGATGCCAAGGGTGATGGCAAGGCAAGCACTAGTGATGGTGTGTTTGTTTATGACCCGGCCGGTAGCGCAACGCACGTGAACGTTGCTGTTGGTGATGTGGTTGTCGTTGAGGGGGTGGTGAACGAGTACAAGGGGCTAACGCAGATCTCTTCAGTGAAAGCGAACACGGTGTGTGGCAAGCAGGAGCTTCCTGCCGCCGCCGTGCTTGATCTGCCAGCTACGCCTGCGCAGTTGGAGGCGTTGGAGGGCATGTATGTCCGTCCTTCGGATGCGTTGACTGTCACGGATGTTTACAACCTCAACAGGTTTGGTGAGGTTGTGCTCTCTGAGGGGGGTGTGTTGAAGAACCCGACGGAGGTGGCGCAGCCGGGGAAGGCAGCTCAGGCGGTGATGAAGGAGAACCGTCAGCGGCGGATCATTCTCGATGATGGTCGTAGTGGGAATTTGGCCAAGGATAAGCAGCAGCCTCCGTATTTGACGGTGAAAGATCCGGTGCGTGTGGGTGATCAGGTGTCGGTGTTGCAGCCGTCGGTGTTGTCGTATGGGTTCGACGCCTACCGGCTGGAGCCTGCCGACGGCACTTGGGAAGGAACAACATTTGCTTCCAAGAGTCCCCGGACGTCTGCTCCTGCTCCGGTGGCAGGAAACTTGAAGGTCGCTGATGCGAATGTCTTGAACTACTTCGTCACGTTTGGGGGCAAGTCGCGAGGGGCAGGTAGCCCCGAAGAACAGAAGCGCCAGGAAGCAAAAATTATTGCTGAGCTGCGCGCATTGAATGCTGACGTGATTGCTCTGCAGGAGGTGGAGAACTCGGCAGTGACGACTCCCTCGGACCCGTACAAGGCAGTGCGAACGTTGACTGAGGCGCTTAACAAAGCTGAGGGTGCGCAGGTGTGGGGTTTCGTGGAGGCACATGAGGCTAGCGACCTCATCACAACGGCGATCATCTATCGCCGGGATCGTGTTGAGCCGGTGGGGGATGCGATGAAGCCTGTGGAAAACAGTGTGTGGGACAACGCGCGAGAGCCTATTGCCCAAGCCTTTTCGGCAAAAGGTGAGGTGTTTTCACTGATCGTGAACCACTTCAAGTCCAAAGGTTCTGGTCAGGGGAAAGGCAATATTGACTCTGGTGATGGGCAAGGCAACTCCAACGCTGATCGGGTAGCTCAGGCGAAGAGTCTGGTGGCATTCGTTAACGAGGTGAAAGCCAAAACCAAGGATGCGGATGTGCTGAGTGTGGGTGACTACAACGCGTACACGAAAGAGCAGCCGCTAGATGTGCTGCGCAAGGCCGGGCTAGTTGATGTGGGTGCCAAATTCGCTGCGCAGGACACGTACGTGTTCAACGGTGAGTCCGGTTCGTTGGATCACGCATTCGCTACGCCAGAATTCGCCGCGAAAGTGCAGGGCATGAAGGTGTGGGATATCAATGCCCAGGAGTCATACGCGTACCAGTACAACGGTGTACCTGCGTTGTACGCACCGGATGCTTTCCGTGCCAGCGACCACAATCCGATGATTTTGGGGGTGCAGACAGGACGTTGATCACAGGAGCAAGTTGCCTGTGATGAAGTGGTGTGAGTGGGGCTAGGCGTGCGTGTCTGGCCCCACTCATGTGTCTGATGTGTGCCAACAACGGGTGAAGGTGGTGCCACGGGTCGGGTTGCTGCGGTTAGGGTGTCGGGCATGGAAAAACCGCAAGTAACCATTCCCGAGGGCGATGCGCCTGCTGAGTTGCTGCTTGAAGACCTCATTGAGGGCGATGGTGCACCGGCCGCGCACGGTAACGTTGTCTCGGCGCATTACGTCGGGGTTTCGTGGTCCACGGGTAAGGAATTCGACAATAGTTTCGATCGCGGTGAGCCGCTGCAGTTCCCGTTGGGCGCGGGCATGGTCATCAAAGGGTGGGAAGACGGCATCGTCGGCATGAAGGTCGGTGGACGTCGTCGCATCACGATTCCGCCACATTTGGGTTACGGAGATCGAGGCGCTGGTGGTGTGATCAAGCCGGGCGAGACTTTGGTGTTCGTAGTTGACCTTGTAGCGGTCGACTGAGACGACGTGCTCTGCAGCGCCGCTGTGCCCGACACGCGGGCGCAGCGGCGCTGCATTCTTTTATAGGGTGATAATTTCTGCGCGATTCACGGGAATCGTGCAGTAAGACGAACGGGCAAGGCGGTCCCATGAGTAGTTCCGAAAGCACGGAAACGAGTAAGCAGGCAGAACTCCAGCGGGGCCTAAAGCCGCGTCATATCAACATGATCGCGATCGGGGGTGCGATCGGAACGGGTCTGTTCGTTGCTTCGGGTGGCACGATCAGCAATGCAGGTCCTGGTGGAGCGCTGGTTGCCTACGCGGCGATCGGGTTCATGGTGTTCTTGTTGATGCAGTCTCTGGGTGAGATGGCGACGTATTTGCCGATCGCAGGTTCGTTTGAGGCGTACGGAACACGTTTTGTCAGCCCCTCATTCGGGTTTGCGATGGGGTGGAACTACTGGGCTAACTGGGCAATCACATTGGCGGTGGAGTTGGTGGCCGCAGCGTTGGTGATGCAGTTCTGGTTTCCAGATACCCCTGGCTGGGTGTGGTCGGCGCTGTTTTTGGCGATCATCGTGTCGTTGAACGCGATTAACGTACGTACCTTCGGTGAAGGTGAGTTCATTTTCGCCTCGATCAAGGTGGTCACGGTGATCGTGTTCCTTGTGGTCGGTGTGGCGATGATTTTGGGGATTTTGGGCGGTCATGCTCCAGGTTTAGAGAACTGGACGCGGGGTGAGGCACCGTTCGTGAGTGGGTTTGCTGGCATGTTGTCGGTGTTCATGATTGCGGGGTTCTCGTTCCAGGGAACCGAGATGGTGGGTGTGACTGCTGGCGAGGCGCAAGAGCCAGAGAAGTCGATTCCACGGGCGATCCGTTCGGTGTTCTTCCGGATCATGCTGTTTTATATCGGTGCGATCGCTGTGATTGGGTTTCTTCTTCCGTACACGGATTCACGTTTGCTCAGTGCGGAGAAGGGTGGGGACATCACGATTGCCCCGTTCACGTTGATCTTTGAGAACGCGGGCATTCTGGGTGCGGCGACCATCATGAACGCAGTGATTCTCACGGCGATTCTGTCGGCAGGTAACTCGGGCATGTACGTGTCTACGCGAATGCTGTACGGATTGGCGGTTTCGGGGAAAGCTCCGAAGATCTTCACGAAGGTGACTGCCGGTGGGATTCCGTTGCCTGCTTTGCTGGCGACTACTGCGGTGGGTGCCTTGTGTTTTCTTACGAATTTCTTTGGTGAGGGAACTGCGTATACGTGGTTGGTGAACGCTTCAGGGCTGGCTGGGTTCATTACCTGGATGGGTATTGCGTGGTCGCATTGGAAGTTCCGTCGTGCCTACATGGCTCAAGGAGGTGACCCGAAGGATTTGCCGTACAAAGCAGCGTTGTTCCCTATCGGTCCTCTCGTTGCGCTGGTGATGTGTGCTGTGGTTGTGGTCGGGCAGGGGTACAACTTCTTTTCTGACCCGCTGGGAAATTTGCCGGCCATCGTGGCGACGTATATCGGTCTTCCTTTGTTCTTCAGCGTGTGGTGGGGGCACAAGCTGGTGACGAAGTCTAAGAAAGTCGATCCGTTGGAGGCTGACCTGTCTCGGCCGTGATCGTTGGTTGTTATTGGGGGCGTTTTGGCGGCGCTTTCAAGGCAAATGCTTGCGCAAATTTTTCTGTTGAGATACCAGCAAGTAGGGATTTATTTACCTTCCCAACTACCGATGAGGTAGGAAAACGCAGGTCATAGGATTAGTGGGGGCGGTTGCTGTCTGTGCGGAAGACAACAACCGCCCCCACCGCTTCCAGCGTGGGCCTGTGGCTGTGGGGCGCAGACTGGATGGGTGGACCCTGCGCTTCTCCTCCTGACCCTGGTGATCGTCACGGCATTGACGTTCGACTTCACCAACGGATTTCACGACACCGGAAACGCGATGGCGACCTCGATCGCCACCGGCGCCTTGAAGCCGAAGTTTGCGGTGGCGCTCTCTGCGATCCTCAACCTCGTTGGAGCCTTCCTGTCCGTCGAGGTCGCTTTGACAGTGACGAACGCGGTTATCAAGATCCAGACCGCCGACGGCGCTCCTCGACCTGAGATGGTCAGCGACGGGGGCCTGACACTCTTGCTGATCCTGCTGTGCGGACTCGTGGGCGCGATCATCTGGAACCTCATCACCTGGTTATTCGGCCTGCCATCGAGCTCATCGCACTCCCTGTTTGGTGGCTTGATCGGCGCCACCGTCGCAGGTATCGGATGGTCAGGAGTTAACTGGGCAGGCAACGGAACCAAACTGGATGGCGTCCTTGGAAAAGTTCTCCTACCGGCGGTCGTTTCCCCTTTTGTTGCATGTCTTGTAGCTGGAATCGGGACCTGGCTGATCTACCGCATCACTCGCGGTGTCGCTGAACGACATAAGGAGAACGGGTTTCGGTGGGGTCAGATCGGTACCGCTTCCCTTGTTTCTCTCGCGCATGGCACCAACGACGCCCAAAAAACCATGGGCATCATCACCTTGGCCCTCATCGCCAGCGGACACTGGACTGACCTGGAGAGCGTTCCCCTTTGGGTCAAAATCGCCTGCGCCGTAGCTATTGCCGCTGGAACCTGGCTAGGCGGTTGGCGCATCATCCGCACTCTTGGCAAAGGACTCGTGGAGATCGACTCTCCCCAGGGCATGGCAGCAGAGTCCGCTTCGGCCGCGGTCATCCTCACCTCTAGCCACATGGGTTTTGCGCTATCAACCACGCACGTCGCCACCGGGTCCATCCTCGGCACGGGGCTAGGGCGCCCGGGAGCCGACGTCCGCTGGGGCGTGGCAGGCCGCATGGTGATCGCCTGGCTTATCACTCTTCCCGCCTCAGGCATTGTCGGAGCCGTCACCTGGTGGCTCGCCGCCGCCTTGGGGCACGTCGCTGGTCCTCTAGCAGTTACGGGTATCCTCGTCGCCGCATCACTGTGGATGTGGCGTCACTCCCAGAAAGACAAAGTCGACCATGACAATGTCAACGCCGACTGGGAAACGCCGCCAGTTGACGTCGCCGAGGTCCGCATCACCCCGGTGGTTGTCACCACCGTCCCCGAGGAGGACCGATGATCGCCTACTTCCTTTCCGAAGTTGGAGCCGTAACTGCCGTAGCGCTAGTTGTCGGAGCAGGGCTGCCCGCTCTCTACTCCTTTGGTATCCGCTCCCTTTCAAGCGGCGTCAGCGACACAGCACCACCCCCCACGAGCAACAGAATCCTGGCTTTCTTCATCTTCGGGTTGGTTCTCCTTGTGGTTCTCTTCGGCCTTCTGGTCATCCTTTCTTCCGGCCTGGGAGCCAAAGTTGAGCTGAACGGTTTCATCCCCACATTCGTATCCAAATAGCCCACCCAACTACTGCCGTGACCAAAGCCATACAGCTAGATCCATAAGGCAATTCGAAGCAGCTGACAGCTCAAAGCAGATATCTGAGCCCAGATAGGTACCCACGCCTCGGTTATGGTCACTAACTGAACACACGACATCGCGCGTGAAGCCGGCGAAACCCCGGCACGGTCCCGCCACTGTGAGCCGCCTCCAGCGGCGAGTCAGACCACGCCCTTGTCTTCCGCACTCGGTGGGGACGGACGATCCCCGACGGAGGATTAACGACACCGCTCCACTGGGCATCCTGTCGCGCTCCTCGCGACGGGGTAGTACCCGCTCGGCCCCACCGCGAACCATCCTGGAGTCGCGTTGGACACACACACCTGCCGAGCGAAACCTTCCCACAGTCGCCGACTACCGGCCTTCTGGACCGGCTTCGCTCTCCTGATCGCCCTCATCATTAGTGCGATCTGCTCACTCGGGTTCGGTGCCGAGCCACTCCCACTGCCCACTGTCGTCGACGCCATCGCCAACGGCCCCGGAACCAGCACAGACCCGGCCTCTCTCATCGTCTGGGAACTGCGTCTTCCCCGCGCCATCCTTGCCATCGCCGCCGGTGCCGGACTGGCCATCGCCGGTACCGCCATCCAAACTCTCGTCCGCAACCCCCTAGCTGACCCTTACCTCCTGGGCATCTCCTCTGGCGCCTCCGTCGGCGCCACTGCCGTCATCGCTCTAGGGTTCGCTGCCTGGGCCGGTAACTGGGCACTGACCGTTGGTGCCCTAGCTGGCGCATTAGCCGCTGCGCTCCTCGTCTTCGGTGTCGCCCAAGCCCAAGGCGGACTCACCCCGCTACGTCTCATCCTGACCGGAACCGTTCTCTCCAGCGCTTTCTCCTCCCTCGCCAGCTTCCTTGTTTTCTGGGCCGCGGACCCTCAAGCCACTAACTCCGTACTCTTCTGGCTGCTCGGCAGCCTCTCTGGCGCAACTTGGGACAATGTGTGGATTCCCGTCATCGCCGCCATCCTCGCTGCTCTCGCCGCCCTCGGACTGTCCGGATGGCTCGATGCCCTCGCTGCCGGAGACGACACCGCCGCCGCGCTTGGCGTCCCCGTCCGTGGCCTGCGCATCTGCCTTTTCGTATCGCAAGCCCTTCTTGTTGGCTTAATCGTCGCCGTCGTCGGTGGAATCGGCTTCGTGGGACTTATCGTTCCCCACATCGCCAGGCTCCTTGTTGGCGGACGTCATCGAGCCGTCATCCCCGTCGCAGCCTTGGCTGGAGCTGTATTCCTCGTATGGGTTGACGTGCTCTCCCGCGTCGCGGTCCGCCCCGTCGAACTACCCCTCTCCGTCCTGACCGGCCTCATCGGAGCCCCCGTGTTCCTGTTCCTTCTGGGCCGCAAGTCCTACCGATTCGGAGACAGCCGATGAACACCCCCAGCCTCACCGCCACCGACCTAGCCGTAGCCATCGACGGACGAACCATCCTCAGCAACGCCAACATCCACCTCCACGCCGGCCACAGCCTGGCCCTCGTCGGCCCTAACGGCTCCGGAAAATCCACCCTCATCCGAGCCCTCGCCGGTATCCGCACCCCCGCAGCAGGCCACGTTCACGTTGACGACACCGACCTACACACCATGCGCCCCCGCGACCGAGCCCGCTTGGTCAGCGTCGTCGCCCAAGACGAAAACCCCCTCGCCGACCAGTACGCAGGCGAATACGTAGCCCTCGGCCTCACCCCCCACCTCAACCCATGGTCCAGGCCCGGCCACAGTGAGCACGAACGTGTCCTGGCAGCCCTTAACGCCGTAGGCATGGCCGACTTCGCCGACCGCCCCATGGGACACATGTCTGGCGGTGAACGCCGCCGAGTCATCCTCGCACGCGGCCTAGTGCAAGACACACCGCTGCTCTTCCTTGACGAGCCAACAAACCACCTCGACATCGCCCAACAGATTGCGCTCCTGGACCTCGTGCGCGAACTCGACAAAACCGTCATCGCCGCCATCCACGACCTTGATCTTGCTTTGGCATATTTCGACAACGTCGCCGTTATTCACGACGGTCGTATTCAAGATGCAGGCGAATCCCACACCGTCATCACCGGTGAGGCCACAGCCCGCGCATTCGGTGTGCACATCGCCACTGCCCCCCACCCCCACAGCGGACAAGAGCATCTGCTTCTCGAAAGCATGGCCCACCCGCGTCCTAACAGTCACCTCATGGGAGAAAGCCAATGAAACGTCGTCACCTCGTTCCCCTCACCAGCGCAGCCTTAGCCCTTGCACTAGGAGTCAGTGCCTGCAGCAGTGGTTCGGCCCCCGGCACGAACTCAGCCGCAGGCGGAACTACCATCACCAACTGCGGTCAACCGGCCCAATTCCCCGCCTCTGCGGAGCGTTTCTTTGTTAACGACTCTGGAATGATCGCGATGATGCTCGCCATCGGAGCAGGAGAGAAAATCAGCGGCTTCTCCAGCCTCGAAAAGAACGCCGAAACCCTCGCCCGTCACTACGGTAAAGACGCCCTTGGCGGTAAACAGGAAGTCAGCAACAACATGCCTGCGCTCGAAACCCTTATCGCGCAGCGCCCGGATGTTGTCGTCGCTGGATGGAACTACGGTTACAAGGAAAACCAAGTCACCCCCAAGGTTCTCCAAGGCAAAAACATTGCCCCCTACATCCTCACCGAAAGCTGCCGCCAAAAAGACGGTCAGAAAGCACGCGGCGTCACCGACCCATGGACTGCTCTGGACACAGACCTGAAAAACCTCGGCACCCTGACTGGCAAATCAGACCAAGCAGCCAAAGTCATCGAAGACATCAGCCAACGCCGTAAAGCCCTCGAAGACGCACCGCAAGCCGAGAAAAAGCCCAACGTGCTCGTCTTCGACTCTGGAACAGAAACCGTATTCACCAGCGGTAAGTTCGGTGGACCGCAAGCAGTCATCGACACCGCAGGCGGCCGCAATGTGATGGAAGACGTCAACGACACATGGACAACCGTGTCCTGGGAACGTGTTGCAGCCAGCAAACCAGACGCCATCGTTTTCGTCAGCTACGGCGAACAATCCATGGCTCAAAAGATTGCTTTGCTCGAAGCTAACCCCTCAACCAAAGACCTCCCTGCAGTAAAAGAAAAGCGCTACGTCAACCTGCCCTACGCAATGTGGGTTTCTAGCCCGCTGAACATCGATGCATCTGAGCAACTGCGTTCTCACCTCGAAGAATGGGAACTCGTACCTGAATCGAAACTGCCAAAACCCAAGTTCGATGACACCAAAGACGCTTTCTAAACACCGAAGTACCAGCCAAATAGGGCGGCTATAGCCCTGGCCCGTAGCGGCATACACGGGGCATGATCTGATTCACCGTATGGGGGTTCGGTTCATTACAAGAACCGAATCCCCATACGGGAGTGTGGGGCAGGCACAGACATAAGGTGCTTCTCTCATCCACACCACGGCCGGTAATCGATGACGGATGGGAGAAGCAGAAAAAAGGGGGCTTCGTAGCAACGATGCGTAACGAAGGGCAAAGCAGTATGAAGCGGGCAGGTGTGGCGACCGGTGTGATCATCGCAGCAGGAACGCTAGTAGCAGTAGCATCCGCGACAGGCTTGCTTCTAGGAGGACTGTTCGCCCCACCATTCGACACCTTCCAAGACGCACGAGTGCGGGTTCCCGTGCAGCGATGGGCTGACTCCCAAGGACTTTTCCGCCCCGACACCGAAATCGACGCATTTGCGCAGTTCAACAGCTGCGCCACCTACTCCGTCACACTCCCGGGCAGAGAACCTGTCGGTGTGGTGGCAGTCAACGACGGCAAAGGATGGATGGTCTCCGCAACAAGCAGCCCTAACGGCATAGATGACATCGACTCCGAAGGAGAATGCCGAGAGCTGTACCGCATCCACTGAGCTGAACAGCCACGGCGAAGTGCGACACCACAGGCCACTATCGCGGGACAACTCACTCTGCGTGGGTCACGAGAACCACTTACCCGGCAGCGTTTTCGCCGTACCGTGTGGCATTGAAGAGCAGCATTAGGAACGTGCTCGATGGCAGCCAACTACACGATCACGTGATCGAGCAGGCCCCGCCACAGGCACACCCCAACGCTCTCGACACCCTTTGGAATACAGCCCCTCCTGAAATAAGGAATGTCATGACACATTCACGATCACGTGCAGCCCTGGCCTGTGGAATCGCTACGGTCGCTGTTCTAGCCCTATCACCGGCCGGATATGCCGCCGCTGCCACATCGACCCAGCCAGCATTGACAGCATCCCCCGACGCACCTGAAAAAGACACAAACGGGATGCGCAAGGTGCAGATCCTGGGAATCAACGATTTCCACGGCGCACTAGAACCTCCTGCCGGTAGCGGCGGTGTCGTTACCGACGCGCAAGGCAAAAAGATCCCAGCTGGTGGAGTGGAATACCTCTCCACACACCTGCAGAAAGCACGCCAGAAAGCCGCAGCATCCGGAGCAGGAAGCATCACCGTCTCCGCTGGAGACAACATTGGCGGCTCCCCATTCCTGTCTCAAGCATTCCACGATGAACCCACCATCGAAGCACTCAACCGTATCGGCTTGTCCGTCGCCGCTGTCGGTAACCACGAACTCGACCATGGGTGGACCGAACTGCGCCGCATCGCCAACGGCGGATGCTTCAAAGACAAAAAAGACTCCAACAAGGCCTCCTGTGCGCTGCACACCTTCGAGGGCGCCAAATTCGACTACGTCGCAGCCAACATCAAAGACAAAGAAGGTAAAAACCTCGCCCCCTTCGCCATCCGCAAAGTCAACGGGGCACCGGTCGCGTTCATCGGCCTGACCCTCAAAGGAGCCCCCGACATCGTCTCCCAATCCGGGGTGCGCTCCCTCACCTTCGAAGACGAGGTCGCCGCTGGCAACCGCACCGCCGCGTTCCTGAAGAAAAAAGGCGTCAACGCGATGGTGGCTTTGGTTCACCAAGGCGGAAACGTCCCAGCAAAAAGCCCCTGGAACTACCACTGCAAAGACGGCAAATCACTCACCGGCGACATCACACCAATCGCGCGGAACCTTTCCGCAGACATCGACCTCATCATGTCCTCCCACACCCACGAGTCCTACACCTGCTCGGTCCTGGACCCCGCTGGCAAACCACGCCTAGTCACCCAGGCAGGTCACTACGGCCGGCTCTTCGCGCAGGTCGATGCCACCTACAACCCCTCGACCAAAGACTTTGTGCGCGAAACGATGCGGGCCTCCAACCACGTCGTCACCCGTGACGTAGCCAAAGACCCCGCCATGACCGCGCTGATCTCTGCCTACACCGGCAAAGTCAAAACCATCGCCAACAAAAAAGTCGGCACCATCACCGGTGACGTCACCGCAGACCGCGACGCTACCGGATCCACCCCCCTAGGCAACCTGATCGCCGACGCGTTCCGCAGCGAGCCCAGCGCCGCGACCAACGGCAAAGCCCCCCAAATTGCATTCATGAACCCCGGCGGTATCCGCGCCGACCTCACCCACGCGTCCTCACCCGCCGGTGAAGGAAAAGGCGTAGTCACCTATAAAGAGGCCTTCTCCGTCCAGCCATTCGGAAACAACATCGTCTCCCTGGACCTGACTGGAGCCCAGATTTACGAGATCCTCGATCAACAATGGTCCGGATCCGAAGCCAAAATCCTCCAGGTCAGTAACGGATTCACCTACGAATACCGCGCCGAAGGCTCCGGCAAAGGCAAAGTCATCCCCAACTCGGTCAAACTCAACGGCACCCCCATTAACCGCGCCGCCACCTACCGAGTTGTCACGAACTCCTTCCTCGCCGACGGCGGAGACGGATTCACCACCTTCAGCAAAGGCACCAAACGTCACCAAGGCGGCCTGGACATAGATTCCTTCACCCGCTACCTCGGTGCACACCAGCCTTACAGCCCCGTCACCAACCAGCGAGTAACCCGCCGCTGAACAACGACCAAAACGGCAACGCCATAAAAGTGCCGCCTCCCCCCAACAAACACCTCGGGGGGAGGCGGCACACATAAATTCACTCCTACACAGCCTTATCCCCAGCGCTTTCCGCCAACGGCGCCAACCACGGATGATCACCCAACGTCGACTCGATCGCCCCCCGCAGCCACGCTCGCCGCTCATCCGATAACAACGGCAACACCACCTCAAAATCAGATACATCCCGCGGCGTCATCGTGCGCGCCTTACTCAAAAACGCCATCTCCGGCTGCACATAAAAAACACCATCCTTCTCCCACAACGCTTCGGACATCGGACGCCGCACCGACCCGTCATGCTGATACACCCACTCCTCCTGCGAAGACTCCGACAACGCAATATCGAACTCCCACGGCTGACGGCCATTACGACGAGTCCACACATCTCGCGTCCCCTCCGGCAACACCTCTTCAGCCGAACCTTCTGGATTTTTCTCCGGAGCAATCGGATACAACGCACCACCAGGAGTCACCGCCCACACATGCTGACGCCCGCTCAACTGCACCCGCAAACTCTTCAACTGGCTACGCAACACGTACACATCCAGATCTACATGCTTACGTGACACGCCCGTAAAGGCCTCCACCGCCCACCCACCCGAAATCCACCACGACCCCAAATACCCCCGAAACAACTCCGCCACATCACCCGGGGACCGACTCACCCACGGCCCATACAGATCAGCCTGCGCTACATCATCAAGCTCAAAAGGATCCATCGCTACCTCCGGGAAACCGTCCAAGCACGCGCCACGACACCAAACCGGAACACACAACGCGCACCATATTTACGCCCAACCTACGTCCACCCACCGCGACGTGCCAGAGCAAACGGTCGCTCAAATAATCAACAAACCACATCCTCGGACAAACAACACAACCTGCGCGCACAACGCTGTATTTTGAAAATCAGTGACAATAACGCGACACGCCACCCTCGAGAACAACAAACAACCCGACAAGCGACCCCCCACGCCGCAACAATAGGTGTGATACCTCAAAACGGTCGCCTACCGGCCGATCAAAAAACGAAACGTAGAAAGGTGGGGCAGTGACACAACCCTCAAGGGAACCCGTAGATACCGGCGCCCTCCACAACGGTCAGCGGGACCCCCTGCCCCTCATCACCTACTTCCAGCCCTTCTACAACCTCAACTCCGGCCACTTACAAGGTCTCGAAGCTCTGGCCCGCCACCGCAACAACGACGGCACCACGGACTGGCCCGCCGACTTCTTCGCCACCGCGGAGAAAAACGGACGCATGCGCGACATCGACATCACCGTCCTCCACGACTCCCTCTACCACTTCGCGCGCTGGCAAACATCCGAAAAACGCACCCTCATCCTGTCCGTCAACCTTTCCGAACAATTCGTCACCCACCGCACCGCCCCCAGCGACATCATCCTTGCCCTCGAAAAATTCGGGATCCCTGGTGACCGACTACTCGTCGACATCACCACCACTACCTTCCGACACATCCTCGAAGCGGACCCCGCAGTCACCACCCGACTGCACCGCCTCCAAGAAGAAGAAATCTCCTTCTGCCTCGACGGATTCACCGCAGACGACCTCGACCTACTCGAAGCCGCTGCGGACTTTCCCGTCGACATCCTCAAACTCCACCCGCAAGCACTCTTGGCCGACCCCGACCCCAAAGAAAGCCGAGTCCGCCGCATCGCCGACACCGTCGGCGAAGTAGGACTACCCATGGTCGCGGCAGGCATTGAAACCCAAGCCCAACTAGCCCTCATGCGCGACCTCGGATTCGAATGGGCCCAAGGTTTTTACCTAGGCAAACCCGTCCAAGCAGACCAAGCCCTGGCCAACTCCGTCCCCGACCTCAACCTCGAATGAACCTGGCACTTGGGGCACGCACCACGCCCCGAGGCCACACACCCCCAACCAGACGAACGACCGACCGCGTTATCCCCGCCCTCGCGACTCTGCTGCTCCTGCTCGCCAGCACCCTCATTACCTTTGACCCCGAAGGAGTCGGCCACACCGCCGCCACCATCACCAATCTCATCTTTTTCCTCGGTGCCGCCGCCGGCCCCATCCTTCTACGCGCCACCCCACTGCGATCCTGGATACAAACCAGCATCGCCTGCGCTCTGCTAGCCTGCACCGTTCTAGCCGAGTCCGAAAAAACAATCTTCGGACAATTCACCCCCGCCGACCTCTTCTTCCTCGCCAGCTACGCCATACTCGGCACCTGGTTCGCGCGCGGCGCCTACAAACTCGGTAGCTACGACGGACTCGCCCGCCTCGACGCCGCAGCCTCCGTCATCGGCAGCACCCTCACCCTGTGGATCTGCGTCCTCGCGCCCCTAAACGAAACTCCCCTCGCCTCCGGCCTCGTCTGGGCCATTTACCCACCCCTAGACTTCGTCTTCCTCGTACTAGCCCTTCACCTCGCTACTGACGCCAACGTCCTACGCACATCACTGCGCTGGTTCATGGTCTGCGCCGCGGCCTGGACCCTCCTCGACAGCGCCACCGCCTACCTAGCCATCGTCTACGGCATCACCACCCCCGGCCCTCTCATCGACATCGGCTACCTCATCGCCCACTACGCCCTCTTCCGCTCAGCCACCCACCCCAGCATCGGACGCACCCGCACCCCCAGCCACAGCAACTGGACCCGCACCCGCCCCCTACGTGACCGAGGCATCGCACTCAGCACCCTCACCATCTCCCCAACAATCCTCTCCACTCTCATCCCCAGCGTCGGCACCGTCGACACCCTCACCCGCACCATCCTCATCAGCATCCTGCTCACCCTCATCTTCATCCGACTTGAACGATCAATGCGCGCCATCACCCGCGCCGAAGAACACAGCAGGCACCAAGCCACCCACGACTCACTCACCGGCCTAGCCAACCGCGCCGCCCTTCTGAGCGAACTCGACAACAGACTCGCTCACCGCGCCGACCCCACCACCCCCACCAACGAAATCGCCGTCCTGTTCATCGACTGCGACGACTTCAAACAAGTCAACGACACCTGGGGTCACGCCGTCGGTGACCAACTCCTACGCCACATCGCCACCCACATACCCCCACACCTACACCCAGAAGACCTCCTCTGCCGACAAGGCGGAGACGAATTCGTCATCATCACCACCTACACTGACCACGCCCACATCGACCACCTCGCCCGCACCGTCGCCGCCGCCTGCGCAAATCCCACCACCATCCTGCCCGGCCACCAACACTCCATCTCCCTATCCATCGGCATCGCCCACACCACCCCCGGCCACCCCGCAACCACCGACACCCTCCTCGGCCACGCCGACCTAGCCATGTACGAAGCAAAACAACGAGGTCGAGGACGCCACATCCACTTCGACACTGCCCTAGCCCACCGCGCCACCGAACGCGCCACCATCGCCCACCACCTCGGCCACGCAATTAACCACAACACCATCACCCTCGAACTCCACCCCATCCACGCCGGCCCCAACCACCAACACACCCACGGCTGGCAAGCCCTCCCACACTGGCACCACAGCACCCTTGGCGTAGTCCCACCCGAACGCTTCCTTCCCATTGCCGAAGAATTCGGACTCAGCGAAACCCTCAGCACCAACATGCTCACCCAAGCAGCCACCGCCATCGCTGATCTACGCGCCACCCACCCTCACACACCTGACCTCTACATCCGCATCAACATCGCCGCCGACCACCTACGCAACCCTGACTTTCCCCGCCACGCCCGCCACGCCTGCGCTACCGCGAACATCCCCCACCATGCCTTGCACCTAGAAATCAACGAAACCGCACTCACCCAGCCACAACCCGAAACACTCACCACCCTCGACCAGCTACGAAACGACGGATTCCCCCTCGGAATCGACGGATTCGGAACCGGACACGCCCCCCTGATCACCTTCATCCGCCGCCCCTTCCACTTCGTCAAACTCGCCCAAGAACTCACCCACAACCTCGACCACGACCCCGACGCCCCCCGCACAATCCGCGCCATCGTCAGCCTCCTACGCAGCCTGGGCATCACCCACATCGCCGCCCAAGGCATTGAACGAACCCAACAAGCCACCATTCTCCTCAACGAAGGCATCGACTCCGTCTACGGCCCCCACTACAGCCCATCCACCCACACCACCGTCCCCACACCACCGGCACAAACAACCTGACACACTCTCTACCACGACGCGACGCTTCACCCACCCCCGAGGACACCCGTGCGCATACTCCTGGTCGAAGACGAAAACGGACTTGCCGAAGGCATCCGCCGCGGACTCAACGCCGAAGGCATGGTCGTCGACCTCGCCGCCGACGGCATCACCGGCCAATGGCTCGCCACCGAAAACCACTACGACGTCATCATCCTGGACATCATGCTTCCCGGACGTAACGGCTACCGCGTCCTGCAAAACCTCCGCGCCGCAGGAAACTGGGCACCCATCCTCATGCTCACCGCCAAAGACGGCGAATACGACCAAACCGACGCCTTCGACCTCGGCGCCGACGACTACCTCATCAAACCCTTCAGCTTCATCGTCCTCGTCGCCCGACTACGCGCCCTTGCCCGCCGCGGCGCCCCCGAACGCCCCACCAACCTCATCGTCGGCGACCTGGTCATGGACCCCTCCGCCCACCGCGTCACCTGCTGCGGCGAACCAATAACCCTCACCGCAAAACAATTCACCGTCCTCGAATACCTCATGCGCCATCCCGACGAAGTCGTCTCCAAAGCAGACATCCTCGACAACGTCTGGGACGCCGATTACGAAGGCAACGACAACATCGTCGAGGTCTACATCGGCAACCTCCGTAAAAAAATCGACACCCCCTTCGGACGCCGCAGCCTCGAAACATTCCGCGGCGCTGGCTACCGCCTCAGCCCCATCACCACCACCTAACCCACTTCACACCAACGGCAACGTCAACGAAAAACGACACCACCCCTCCGGAGCAACACCAGCCACCAACGACCCCCCATGCAACTCCGCCACTGTCCGCGCAATAGCCAACCCCAAACCACTCCCACCCAAATCCCGCTCACGCGCCGCATCCAACCGCGCAAACCGATCAAAAATAATCAACCGATCCTTCTCCGGAACCGGCGCCCCCGAATTATCCACATGCACCCGCACAACCTGCCCATCCACCTCCATCACCAACCGAATAACCCCCGAAGTGTGCCGCCGCGCATTCTCCGTCAAATTCCGCAACACCTGACCCAACCGCGCCCCATCACCCCAGACCTCAGCCGCAGCCAAAACCACCTCCACCCGCGCATCAGTCACCACCCGCAAATGCCGCGCCTCCGCCGAAACAATCTCATCCAAATCCAACGGCTCCCGCACCAAACGAAGCCCCTCATCATCACTCTTAGCCAGCGTTAACAAATCCTCCACCAACGCCTGCACCCGCATCACCTCCGACCGCACCAACGGCAAATCCAACCCCGCACCCCGCTCAGCAATCTCCACATGCGTACGCACCGCCGCCAACGGACTACGCAACTCATGCGAAGCATCCGAAACAAAACGCTGCGTCGTCTCCTCAGCCCGAGCCAACCGATCCAACATCTCATTCACCGTCATCGCCAACACCGCAATGTCATCCCCCGTAGGCGGCACAACCACCCGCTCACTCGTGCGCGCCCGCGTGATATGAGCAGCATGCTCCGTAATACGCCGAACCGGCTCCAACGCCCTACGCAACACCCGATCCACCAACACCAGCACCACCCCCACCAACACCACCGACGCAACCGCCAACAACATCACCGCGATCTCAATCGTGTGCGACTCCACCTCCAACGGTTGAGCAACCACCAGCGTCACCTGCTCACCACCAGGCGTCACCACTGTCTGCGCACTAGCCACATACGCATCCGAATCACCCGCCAAATCCAAAAACCCCTCATGTTGCTGCGTCACCGCATTCCCCACAGCCGGAATCGGATCCACCAACGCCACCGTCACAAACGCATTCCCCGATGCAGCCAACACTCGACCATCACGCGACAACGCCTGCAACATCGTGCTCCCAGGAGCAGCGCGCTGCACCGCATGAACCGGCGTCGTATCCCCCGAACGCACCGCCTGCGCTAACTGGTACGTCTGATTCAACGTCGCATCCGAAGCAGACTGCACCAACACAGCCCGCAACGCGATCACAAACAACACCAACCCAATCCCCAACAACACCGTCAAAAAAATCCCCGACAACACCACCACCTGACGACGTAACGACCACGTCCCAGGACGCCGCCCCACAAACACCAAAAACCGCCTCACCGCACCCACCGACACACCCCCGTCACACAACGCGCCGCCCACCACACAACAACGACACCAACCCCACACCCGACAACGTCACCCCAGCCACCAACAACGGCGAGGCCACCACATCGCCCAAATAATGCGCCCCTAAATACAACCGACTTGCCCCCACCCCCAACACCACAGGCACCCCCACCACCCACACCCATGCAGACGAACGACCCCACATCCTCACCAACAACACCATCGCAGCCAACAACGAACACACAAACGCCGTATGCCCACTCGGAAAACTTGTCGTCCCCACCTCCGACACCAACGCCCGCACCGTCTCCATCGGCGGCCGCAACCGCAAAAAAAGCAGCTTCGTCGCCCCAGCTACCAGCCAACCACCACCAGTAACCACCGCAACCACCACCCCCGCCACCACATTTCGCCTCGCCACCAGCCACGCAACAACCACAGTTACCAAAACCGCCGCAACCGGAGACAACGCCAAATCAATCAAATGCGCCACATCCGACAACCACATCGTGTGCCGCCGCCCAATCGTCACCTCCAACGCCAACTCACCCGTCTGCTCGGCACCAACCCGCGTCACAAACGCCCCCAACCCCAACGCACCACCCAACAACCCCACGCCGCCTACCAAAACAGGCACCGCCACGGCACGCCCCACCACAATCCGTCCTGGAACCATCCCACCCGAACCACGCCGCGACCGATACACACCGGACAACGGCGAAAAATGCAATGTCATCAGCGTCTCTCCTCGTAGTCACCACAACGGTGCGAGCCCAGCCCTGAAGAACCCCTGAACACCTCGCCCGAGACACTCCAAGCACCCACAAAGCACCCGCCACCAAACAGAACCACCTTCAGGCAAACTTCAATGTGGGAGCCCTACCTTTTAAACATGCAGACTATGCTTCCCAGCCTCCTGGCTGGCCCAGCACCCGCAGTCGGTGGGCTGCTCGACCCCATGACCTTGATCCAAGGGTGGGGACCATGGGCACTGGTCGGCGTGGCCACGATGACATTCATCGAATCCGGAGTGCTCTTCCCCTTCCTCCCCGGAGACTCACTCCTGTTCACTGCCGGCCTGCTCCACGAACCCCTCGGCTACTCCCTCTTCACCCTCATCTTCTTCACTACCATCGCCGCCATCCTCGGCGACCAAGTCGGCTACTTCCTTGGCCACAAATTCGGTCGCCAATTCTTCAAACCCGACGCCAAAATCCTCAAAACCAAATACCTCGACGAAGCCGAAGCCTTCTTCGCCAAATACGGCGGAAGGTCCATTGTCCTGGCTCGCTTCGTGCCCCTCGTACGCACCTTCGTGCCGCTCGTTGCTGGCATGACCCAATACGGATACCAGCGATTCGTCGGCTGGAACATCTTCGGCGGTACACTCTGGGTGACCACCATGTGCACCGCAGGAGCGCTCCTAGGCGGCATCCCATTCATCGCCAAAAACGTGGACCTCATCGCTGTGGGCATCGTCGCTATATCCCTCATACCCGTCGCCTTGCAGGTTTGGACCTCCATCAAAGACTCCAAAAAAGCCGCCGCCGAAAAAAACCGCACCCCCACCAACCAGATCTGACAACGGTGACCCCCGCACCACCTCGGTAAACCTGTGACGCCCGCCCGCACACGCGGGCGTCACCACATCCCGAGACGTGGCCCGCCTCGCTCGAAGGAGCAAGCATGTTCACCGCCTCCGTCGCTCTGGCGCTCCTCGCTCTCTTCGTCGTACGTCACATCCAGACCCCCTGGGCCATCGCGATCACCCGCACCTGGCGCAGTTTCCTACCTCACCTCACCCACTGGGTTCGCACCGCACCCGTCACTTACACCTACCTCGGTCTCCTTGCCTTCACCACCTGGCTACTAGGTCACACCCGCCCCAAGCTGCGCGCCGCGTTCCTCGCCGCGCAATCAACCAACCTCCACGAACTCCACACCGACCCTGTTCCTGTTCTGCTACGCAGCGCCTTCTACGTCACCCCCACCGAGTTATTCGTCTGGACAATTCTTTTTACGCTCGTTGCAGCACCCCTTGAACGATGGATCGGAAAAGCCCGCCTCCTTGCCGTGTTCTGGGCAGGACACGTCGGAGCCACCCTCGTGACTGCAGGCGGAATCGAATGGAACGTTCGCCGCGGAGCCCTCTCACCTGGGATCGCCTTCACCGTAGATGTCGGCGCTAGCTACGGATTCGCCGCAGTCTGCGCCCTATTCGGCTACTGCCTACGTGGATGGCCGCGCAATGCGTGGATGATCTTCTGCACCGCTTACTTGACCGCCGCCGTTATTTTTTCCGGCACATTCACTGACGCCGGGCACCTACTCGCTTTCGGTGTCGGACACGCCTTCTACCCACTCGTTCGTCGCATACCGCTCCACCCCCGCCACGGCCACCCCACTGCCGCGCCACCGTTCCTGCCACATTGCGCCCGACGCCGCCGAGAACGCTGACTGTCCGCTGCCGAGCAATCCGGCACAAACTTTGATCCTGCTTCACCTTGGTCAATCATCGCGGCGCCGCACCCGCAACAGCTACTCCGATCAACGTAGCCAACCGGGTCTCCACTGAACCGGCATCAGCCAACCCCGTCCGCGTACGGTTCAACTCCAACACTGCACCCGAGACAATCAGCCGGGCCGCTGCCTCTGCCCCCTCCGGACGTCCGCCACGACGCAACACTTCTGCGATGACAGCCTCCACCTGTGCCGCCAACACCACCACTGAACTTCGATGAGGTCCTTCAGCACCGAACAGCAATTCTCGAGCCACGGCAGCGCTGTTTTCTGGCTGCTCTAAAGCGAACTCAACCAGCGGTTGCACCACTAACCGAGCCATTCGCTCTACGTCGTCCCACAATTCGGGATTTTCCTCGGTGGTGGCCTCAACCCGCGCCAAATTCTCTGAAATCAGCGTCGCCCACTGCTCATGCGCAACCATCATCAGTAGCTCGGCCTTCGTCGCGGCGTACTGAAAAACTGTCCCCACCGCCACGTCCGCATCTTCAGCTACCTGAGCCACCGTTGTTCGCTCGAACCCTTGTGCCCGAAGGCGATCCGCGGCTGCAGACAAAATACGTGCACGTTTGTCAGCTCGTGCTCGTTCCCGTCGGCTCATTGTGGCTGCGGACTTTTTTGAAATCCGAGTTTTTGTGACTGAGCTCTCATTTTTGTCCCCTGTCATGCGCCTACCATAGACACGTAATAATTGAGCCGACTCAAAGTTGAACCAACACACACCGCGCATTCCCGTACGACCGCCAACGTTGATCGGCCCGACACCACGCAGCGCAGGAAGGGATCCCCGATGCAATTCAGCAGCGGCACATACGAGGCCTTCGCACAACCCCGCATCCCCGAAGGAGCCCCCGATAAACACGCCTGGATTATCGGCGCCGGGCTCGCAGGACTATCGGCAGCTGTCTTCATGATTCGCGACGGTGGGGTTCCTGCAAACCACATCACCATCGTTGAACGCAGCAAAATCCCCGGCGGCGCCATGGATGGCATCAAAGAACCCGAACGTGGCTTCGTTATCCGAGGCGGCCGCGAAATGGAAGACCACTTCGAATGCCTCTGGGACCTCTTCCGCAGCATTCCCTCCTTGGAAGAAGAAGGCATCTCCGTTCTCGATGAGTTCTACCGGCTCAACAAAGACGACCCCAACTACTCCCTCTGCCGCGCCACTCAAAACCAGGGCCAACCCATCGACACCCTTGGCCTGTTCACTCTCGATAAGCAAGCCCAGAAGCAAATCGTGAAACTCTTCCTCGCCACCCGAGAGTCGATGGAAGGCAAACGCATCGACGAAGTGTTTGACGAGCACTTCTTCGAATCCAACTTCTGGATGTTCTGGCGCACCATGTTCGCTTTCGAAACCTGGCACTCCGCCCTAGAAATGAAGCTCTACCTCCACCGCTTCATTCACCACATCGACGGCCTTGCTGACTTCTCCACCCTTAAATTCAGCAAGTACAACCAATATGAATCCTTCATCCTTCCGATGACCAAATGGCTCATCGATCAAGGAGTCACCTTCCAGTACGAGACTGATGTCCTCGACATCGACTTCGACATCACCGCGCAGCGCAAACTCGCCACCCGTATCCATTGGGTTAAAGAAGGCACTCCAGGTGGTATTGACCTAACCCCCAACGACCTCGTCTTGACCACCATTGGATCGCTGGTCGACAACTCCGACAACGGCGACCATGCCACCCCTGCAAAGCTTGACCGCGGCCCTGCTCCAGCGTGGGAACTCTGGAAAAAGATCGCTCGAAAAGACCCCTCCTTCGGCCGACCTGAAGTGTTTTGCTCCTCCATCGATGAGAGCAAGTGGCAATCAGCTACCGCCACTACCCTCGATGAGCGCATCCCTGAATACATTCGCAAGATCACCCGGCGTGATCCCTTCAGTGGTCGCGTTGTCACTGGTGGAATCGTTACGGTCAAAGATTCTTCATGGCTCCTCAGCTGGACGGTCAACCGGCAACCACACTTCAAGAACCAGCCGAAAGATCAAATTGTCGCCTGGATTTATTCCTTGTTTGTCGACACCCCCGGTGATTACATCAAGAAACCGATGAGCGAATGCACCGGTGAGGAAATCACCGCCGAATGGCTCTATCACCTCGGTGTTCCACTAGCTGAAATCAATGAACTCGCTGCCACCGGCGCTAAGACTGTTCCCGTAATGATGCCGTATGTCACTAGCTTCTTCATGCCTCGCCGAGCTGGTGATCGTCCCGACATCGTGCCCGAAGGTGCAGTGAACTTCGCTTTCCTCGGACAATTTGCAGAGACAGGCCGAGACACCATCTTCACCACTGAATATTCAGTCCGAACCGGCATGGAAGCTGTCTATCGCCTTCTGGGTGTTGAGCGTGCGGTGCCGGAAACCTTCGCTAGTACGTATGACGTCCGTACTCTCCTTGCTGCTACTTCCGCTTTGCGTGACGGCGAAAAAATGGAGATCCCTGGGCCTGCTGCTTTCCGGAAGTGGGCCGGTGACAAGTTGGACTCTTCAGTGCTGGGAAAGCTCGTCCGTGACGCGGGAGTGTTGTGAGCATCTGTCACGGACGTTGACTCATCTGAGCGTGGCGCATCGTGGGCTGGGGAGTCACGATGCGCCGTTCAGGTGAAGGCGCCCCGCCGGCGCCAACTGGGTCTGTCATCGGAATGGTGACAGACCCAGTTTTTCTTTCACTTACATGAAGTAGGTCAAATAAAATAAATGGTCGTACCAGTAATTAAAATTATATTTAGCTCACCAATTTCTCAGGGGTGCTCATCCTGTTGGTCGCCTATTTGCCCCTGCTGAGGTGCTCAGTTAATCTTCAGGTGAAACTCAGTTGATATTGGGGGAATAAAATGAATAGCGCATTCAAGTTAGCTGTATCCTCACTTCCCATCGCATTGGCTTCATCAATAGTTTTTAGTCATCCGTCTCTAGCCTCTGAGTCTTACTCTCACGTCAGTAAGACTGGGAATATCGCATCGAAAAAAAACTCATTGAAGGATGTTATCCCTTTTGCGGGAGCACCGAACTTAGGGACAGTTGAAGAAATCCTTACTCTTAGTGAAGAGGAGCTTGAGGAGAAAATATCCGATCTTCCTGGCGAGCAAATTAAATCTCTCAAGAAAGAAGTTGCTAAAGAAGAGGTTCCAAGTGGTTTTGCAGGCGCCGTAGATAGATCCTCAGGAGGGGACTCAGAGGGAAAGAGTGGTCGGAAGTATCTTGAAGATCAGGCTAATGCCTGGATGTTCCAGACCCCGCTTTCTGAGTTCATTAGCTTTCGCGAAAAAGAACTAAGAAATCCAAAGAATAAAGCTTTTGTCTGGACTACTGATGGGTGCAGTGTTCCTTTAGGGATGGGAAAAGGTTGGTCTAAAAAGTTCTACAATCCGTGCGTTCGGCATGA
The DNA here is from genome assembly GCF_058996045.1 of Dermatophilus sp. B7861-1. Lineage (NCBI taxonomy): Bacteria > Bacillati > Actinomycetota > Actinomycetes > Micrococcales > Dermatophilaceae > Dermatophilus > Dermatophilus sp. B7861-1. The sequence continues at coordinate 183,444 of NZ_CM180082.1, forward strand.
CTTCGGGTATCGAAACTTTGGCCCTAAAGGTCCCCTGAATCTCGGTGCTTCGAACTTTAAAAAGTCGCGTAAAAAAATCGATGCTCAGTTCCTCAAAGATATGGACTCCGTTGCGAGAGGTTTTGCTGGTAGGGCTGCTGCCCGGGCTTTTTATGGAGCCGTAAGAGCAGGCGGTAAAAGTCATTTCTAGAATCCATTAACATCATCGAAGAGTCTTCTTTTCAGGATTGAAATTGACATTGTCGATGATGAATATCGCTATTCACCTTCCCTGACATGGGTGCGTTCTGCGTCTGTGAGCATGTGAATAGTCGAGTGGCCTTCTGGATCTTTGGTGACAGCGACGAGCTGATCAAAATGAGGCTCTAGAGCATTGAATGATCCTTCAGGGGCAACCACGATGGGTTGGAATCCCAACCGCGGCCATGCTTCTGCGCCACGGTGACTTGTCATCGAGTCCGCTTTAATAAATGCCTCGTCGAGGATGACTGGGGCGAAAACAGGGCGGGCACGGTTGTCGTCACCGAGTTGGTAGCGCAAGGCCGCGCCGGTGATGAACGCGATCAGCTCTTGGCTTTCTCCACCTGATTTGCCAGCAATGTTGTTGTAATTCATCACAACATTGCCTTCAGAGTCGACTTCGTCGGCACTGAAAATGTGGTGAGTGCGTACATCGAGGAGCTGATCGCGCACCCGGTTATCTGCGCCAGCAGGAGTTTTCTCTCGCACTTGAGCGAGAAGATGCGTAGCACGAGCGAATTGTGCTTCGGCGAAGGTAACGAGGGCCTCGTCGTCGAGGGCGTCGGTGGTGGCTGTCATGTTCTCGGCGAGCGCGCGTAGTTGTTTCTGGAAGCGAGGCACTTCGCTGGCTGGTGCATAGTTGGCGCGGATGCGTAGCCGGTTGGCGCGGATGCTGAAGGGGAGTGTGTCTAGAACGGTTTGGATAGGGGTGAGGCGTTCTTCGATTGCGTCGGATGCGATCTGGAATTCACGGATCATGGCGTAGATGTGTTCACCGATCCATTGCATGATCTGTGCTGCCCAGGCGCGGCGGCGTTCTTCGACTCCGTGTGCGTCTAGACGGTGGAGGATATCGAGGAAATCTGGGTAGGCCTCGAGTTCGGGGGCGAGGTTGTTGTTGGGCCATTTGCTGAGGTAATCGCTGAAGATGCGTAGTAGGTCGGCGCGGGCGCGTTCGGCTTCTTCTTCAGCGCGGGTGCGGGCTTCGGTGAGGGTGCGGCGGATGCGGTTGGTTGCGTTTTCGAATTGGTCTCGTTCTCGTGCGTTGGGGCCATCGGCAGCGAGGAGTTCGTCGAGGTAGTTGCGTTGTTCGTCAGTGAGTGTTTGGCCTGCGCGTTCTTGTTTTTCGGTGGCGGTGAGCCAGTGGTCTTTGAGTTCGCTGATGTTTTCGATGTCGTTTTCGATGGTGCGTCGTTGTGCGGCGAGGCTGCCTGCCTCTTTTTTGGCGGCGTCGGCGGCGTTGAGGCAGTCGCGGTAGCGCTGGTCGATTTCGGTGAGGGAGGTGGAGCCGTTTTCGATGGTGGTGATGCGTTCGGTGAGGTCGTCGAGACGTTGTTGGGTGGGGGCGGGGTCGAGGTCTTCCCAGGTGAGGTCGAGGAGGGCTTTGTGCTGGCGGTGTTGGGTGCGGAAGTTTTCTAGTGCGCGGTCGGCTTCGGCGTGAGCGGCGCGAGCGATGTCGGCGTTGTTGGTTGCGGTGGCGAGTTGTTCGCGTAGGACGGTGAGTCGGGCTTCGTTGAGGAATCCGATGATGGGCATGCGGTTTCCGCCGATTGCGCCGCGGTCTGCGTGGCGTTCTTGGCCAGCTCGGGTGATGCGTGGAGTGTTGTCGTCGGTGAGTTCGTCGGCGGTTTCGACACAGATGTGGGTGTAGGTGTCGTCGATGCGTTTGCCGAGCCAACCGGCGTAGGGGTGGTCGGGTTTGGTGATGAGTTTTGAGGCGAGGCTGTTGGGGTGGGGGGTGCGGGTGGTGGGTAGGTCTGGGTCGACGGAGCGGAATTGGATGCGGCGGGGGAGGGTGATGCCATCGATGGCGCGGTTGAAGTGGTCGCGTTGGTTGCGGGGGATGAGAAGGGTGGTGGCGAATCCGCCGAGGGCGGCGTCGGCGGCGTGGCGCCAGTTTTCTTCGCCGGGGGCCATGTCGAGAAGTTCGGCGACGAAGGGGAGTTGGTCGCGGGTCATTCCTGCGGTTTCGGCGAGGTGGAGGCGGATGCGGTCGAGGTTGTCTTCGATGTTGCCTGCGCGTAGTTCGTGTCCGGCGATTTGTGCTGCGAGGTCGGTGACTTCTTTGTCTTTGGCTGCGGAGGTGAGGAGGGCGGTGTTGGCGTTTTCGCGTAGTTGGGTGAGGTGGGTTTGCGCGGTGTGTTCGAAGGTGCGGGCGTGGGTGGTTGCGTTTTCCCAGGTGTCGCGGGTGGTGGGGAGGTTGTCGCCGAGTCCGGTGGTGGTGGCTGCGCGGGTGCGTCGGTCGTGGATTCGTTCGAGTTCGCGGCGTGTGGTGTGTGCTTCGCGGCGGATGCGGTCGAGGTCGCCGCCGCCGTGGGTTTCCCAGTCGTGGCGGAGGTTTTCGGCTTGGGTGGTGAGGTCGTGGGCGCGGGTGTCGGCGTTTTTTTCGGCGGTGCGTAGGGTGTTTCGGCGGTTGGTGAGGTCGTCGTCGGCGGCGTCGAGGATGTTGACCCAGGTGGTGGCTTTCCAGTATTCGAAGGTGGATTCGCCGCCGTGGAGGTTGCCGAATGAGGTGACTTGGTGGGCGTTGTGTTGTGCGGTGTCGAGTGCTTTTTTGCGTTCGGGGATGGGGCGGAGTAGTTCGATTTGTTGGACGATGCTGGTGAATTCGGTGTGGCTGCGGGTGAGGGTGTCGAATTCGTGGAGGCCGGCGTCGAAGCGGTCGTAGGTGGTGGGGCGTTCGAGGACGCGGTCGCGGAAGAGGGCGTTGATTGAGGTGACAGGGGCTGCGCGTTGGATGTCGTGGAGGAGGTCGAGTGCTTTTTTGCCGTCGCCTCCGCGGCCGATGCCTAGGGCGGGCATGAAGGCTTCTTCGACGGCTTGTTTGTAGGTGTTGTAGATCTCGAGGCCGGGCATGTCGGTGCGCATGCGGCGGGCGTGGAAGGTGTTGGTGGGGGTGGCGTAGGGGTGGAATCGGTCGAGGGAGATGCGTTTGCGGATGGAGAACCAGCGGTTGGTGAGGTCGGTGGGGCGGGTGGTGTTTTCGGTGGCGAACATGAGTCGGCCGATGGTGATGATTCCGCCGGCGGTGGAGGTGAATTCGAGTGATATTGCGCCCCAGATGGTGCCTTCGCGTAGGACGATGTCGTGGTTGTGGTGGCTGGTGGGGTGTTCGGTTTCGCCGGTTTTTCCGCGTAGGTAGGTTAGGGCGTTGCGGGCGCCGGGGGCGCGTACGCCGGTGACGTCGTTGCTGGCTGCGTTGAGTGCGGTGGTGTGGGGTGGTTGGAGGACGGCGGTCCAGGCGTCGAGGAGGCTGGATTTGCCGGATCCGGTGCCGCCACCGATGAGGGTGGTGTGGCCGTTGATGTCGATAGTGTGGGGGCCGCCGTGGAATCCGCCCCAGTTGATGAGGTGGATGCGGTTGAGGCGCCATTGTTGGGTGCCGGGGGTGATGTCGTCGGTGCCGAGGAGGCTGTCCTGCAGGTTGTTGGGCTGCAGGTTATTCATCTGTGTCTCCTGTGGGTGGGGTGGTGTCGTTGGTGAGGGCGTTGGTGTATTCGGTGATGCGTTCGGGGGTGAGGAGTGTTTCGACGATGGGGGAGATGGTGTATTCGGCGTCTTCGATGTCGAGGGTGGTTTGGCCGCGATGGGGTTGGAGGATGCCGTCGCGAATGAGGTTGCGGATGGTGGTTTTGTCGCGTTCGCGTTCGCGGGTGTGGTCGGGGGTGTTGTGGGGGCGTTGGGTGGCGAGGTGGGTGAGGAGGTCTGGGCCGGTGGTGGTGTAGGTGGTGCGTCCTTCGGCTTCGTACTGGAGCAGGAGTAGGCGTAGGTGGAGGAGTAGGCGGATTTCGTTGGGGGTGAGGGGGTTGTTGCGTAGGAGTGTGTAGGAGTTGGAGTCGCCTTCGTAGTGGGCTTGGTGTTTGTAGGCGATGCCGGTGTCGGTGTTGATGGTGAGTTCGAGGAAGAGGTCGGCGAGGGTGGAGGTGATGGTGGTTTGGTTGTCGAGGAGGGCGGCCCATTCTTCGGGGTGGCGGCGTGAGTCTAGGTGTGTGTTTTTGAGGATGAGGATGAGGGCGCGGCGGCCGTGGAGGGGGAGTCGTCCGGTGTCGGTGGGGAAGAGGCGGTGGGGGTTTTCGGGTTGGGTCATGGTGTTTCTTTGGTGGGGTGGGGTGGGGTTGGGTTGGTGGTGATGGTGGCGAGGTCGGTGGTGAGGGTGCGTTGGGTGCCGTCTGGGCGGGTGGTGGTGATGGTTTCGGTGGTGCCGTCGTTGGTGATGTGGCCGTGGGTGGCGGCGAGGGTGAGGAGGCCGAGGAGGTCGATGGGGCGTTGGCAGTCGGGTGGGAGGGTGTTGAGGATGGTGGCTGCGGTGGGGTGGGTGTTGGTGGTGGTGAGGAGGGTGTTGATTGTGGTGGTGATTTCGCGGTAGCGGGGGCCTGCGTTGTGGCGTAGGTGGGTGGGGTTGAAGTGGGTGTTGGTGTGGGTGGTGGTTTTTGGGTGTGGGGGGTGGGTGGTGTTTTTGGGTGTGGGGGGTTGGGTGCGCAGGGTGGTGATGTCGGTGGTGGTGAGGGGGTTGGTGAGGGGGAGTGGGTGGTGGGTTTTGTGGTTTTTTTGCCAGGTGGTGAGGGCTGCTTCGAGTTCGCGGATGCGGGTGGGTAGGAGGTTGTGGTTGGGGGCGTGTCGGGAGCGTAGGTAGCGGGTGAAGGTGGTGTTGAGGTGGTTGCGGGCGTCGATGACTTCGGCGATGCCGCGGTTGATGGCGTTGACCATGCGGCGGGTGGTGGCGGTGTGTTCGGGTGGGAGGGTTGTGGCGAAGGGGTGGTTGAGGATGGTGTCGATGTCGTTGCGGAGGTTGTTGACGCGGGTGGGGTCGTTGAGGAGGCGTTGGGCTGATTCGAATCCTTGGCCTTCGCGGGTGCGGCTGAATAGGACGCTGAGGCGTTGGAGGTATTCGTCGATGATGGTGCCGGTTTCGCGGGTGTCGGTTTGGAATTCGTGGCGGAGTTGGTCGCCTTGTGCGCGGACGGTGGTGCTGATGTTGCGTAGGTCGCGTAGGAGGGTTTCGAGGCCGTTGTGGACGCTGAGGTATTCGTTGAGGACGGTGTGGTTGGGTTCGGGGGTGATGGGGGTGGTGTCGATGGTGGCGAGTTGGGTGTTGATGTCGTTGAGTTGTTGGGTGAGTTCGTTGCGGCGTTGGGTGAGGAGGCGTTTGCGTTCGGTGGGGGCGGTGGAGGCTTTGATGGCGCAGCGGTGGGCGGCTTCGAGGAGGGTTTCGACGGTGGTGGCGGTGGTGACGATGTGGGTGCGGGTGAGTTCGGTGACGAAGGCGAGTGCGTGTTCGGCTTCGGGGGTCATGCGGTAGGCCTCGTCTTCGCCGTTGGGGGCGAGGATGCGGGTGAGCCATCGGGTGTTTCCGTTGAGCCAGGTGTCGCAGAGTTCGCGTCCGGTTCGGGTGGGGCGTCCGGTGGTGGGGTCGGTGCCTTCGGTTTCGATGAGGGTTGCTTCGGTGAGGCCGTGCATGCGGTCTTGGGGGACGGGGGTGCCGGAGGTTCCGAAGGCTTTGGTGAGGATGGTGAGGATGAGTGCGGCGTCGCGGCGGCGGAGGAGGGTGAGGGCGGGGTGGTTGAGGATGTTGGTGTAGGTGTGGTGGAGTTCGCCGGTGTCACTGGTCATGGTGTTCCCCTCAGGCTTGCGGGTGCGCCTCCGAACGGTAGCTGTGCGGTAGGGGAGGGTGGTAATTGGTGGTGGAGGGGGCCGTGGTTGTTGGTGGGCGTGCCACGGTTGAGGGTGGTGGGTGGTGGGTTAGTGTTTGATGATTCCGCAGGCTGCGCGGGGTCCGGCGTCGCCGGTATGTAGGGTTTCGTGGTCGGGACCTTGGGGTGCGTAGCGTTGGGGGATGTTGGCGTGGTTGTCGGCGTTTTGGTGGAGGATGATGGCTGAGCCGTCGGCGTCGAAGAGGTTGGCTACGGTGAAGCGGTCGGTCCAGAAGCTGGTGCTGACTTTGGTGTTTTTGCCAGCGTAGATGGTGGGGAAGTCGCCGGTGTTGTTGGGGTGGTGGGTTGTGGGGTCGAGTTTCCAGTGGCCTCCGGCGGAGAGGAAGGCGCCTTTTTTCTCAGGTTTGTTGGGGGCGGAGGAGTTTTTTTCGCATTTTCCGATGGAGTGGATGTGTAGTCCGTGGAATCCAGGTTTGATCCATTTGGCTTGGAGGGTGACTTGGGTTCCGCCGTCGCGGTCGGTGAAGGTTGCCCAGCCGATGTGTGTGCCGCGGGAGCTGTACATGGGTGCGGTGGCTGTGGTGGGGGTGTTGTTGTGGTGGGTGGTGGCTGTGGCGATGTTGCTGGTAGCGATGCTGGTGGCGGTGAGCAGACAGCTGGTGGCGAGGAGGCTGATTGTGTGACGCATGGGGTTTCCTTGTCGTGTTGGGTTGGTGGTGTTGTCACCTCACTGTGGGTTTGGGGGGTGTTGTGTAGCAAGGGGTGAGGGGTTTTGTTCGGGTTGAGCGGATTTTGGGGTGTTGGGTTGTGAGTTGTCTGTGTTTATGACTGTGCCGCTACCTGGTGAGGTAGCGGCACAGGTGGGTGGTGTTTGTGTGTGGTTAGGCGGTGATGATGCCTGCGGCGAGGAGGCCGATGAGGGCTAGGCCGAGCAGGACACGGTAGACGATGAAGGAGCTGAAGGTGTTGGAAGCAACAAACTTCAGTAGCCAGGCGATGGAGGCGTAGCCGACCACGAACGAGGCGATGGTGGCGATGATGGTGGGTCCCCAGCCGACGGTGGTGCTGATGTCAGATGCGGCGCTGATCCCTTCCAGTACGCCTGCTGCCACGAGCGCGGGGATCCCCATGAAGAAGGACAAGCGGGTGGCTGTGACGCGGTCGAAGCCACGGAACAGACCAGCGGACATGGTGGCCCCGGAGCGGGAGATACCTGCAAACAGGGGAGATAGAGCCTGGAATCCGCCGATTACGAGGGCGTCGGTGATGGTGACGTCTTCCATGTTGCGGCGGCCTTCGGTGTGGCGATCAGCTAGCCACATGACAATGGACCAGACAAGCAGCGCTGCGGCGACGACCCACATGCTGCGCAGGGTGGTTTCAATCAGGCTTTTAAACAGCAAACCGACCACGGCTACTGGGATGGAGCCCAGGATGATGCCCCAGCCGAGGCGGTAGTCAGGGTCGTCCCGGTCATCGGGGTAGGTCAGGCCGTGGAGCCAGGCCATGGCGATGCGGACGATGTCGCCCCAGAAGTAGATAATCGCGGCGAGGATCGCGCCGAGCTGGATGACAGCCGTGAAGGCGGTCATGCCGACGCTGTCGATCTCGTAGCCGAGAAGTTTTTCGGCGACGGTGAGGTGGCCGGTACTGGAGACGGGAAGGAATTCGGTGACGCCTTCAACGATGCCGAGGATGATGGCGTGGAGCCAGTTCACGAGTGGGGTCTCCGTTTCGGGGGAGGGGTTTGGTGATCGTTATTGTGTGATCTTCTCGTGCGTGGGGTGAAATCTGTCTGAAGTGTGCGTGCATGCTGCACACGTGTGGCCCGAGAGCAGAGTGCTCTCGGGCCACACGTGTTGTTTTGGTGTGGATGGTCAGGCTTTGACTGTCAGGGTGGCGGTGCCAGTTTGTCCGTCTTCTTGGGTGAAGGTGTACTGGACTGCGGTGTTTCCGTGCCAGAAGAGGGAGGCGCGGATACCGATTGTTTTGTCAGGATTGACGGTCAGGCAGAACTTGCGGGTGCAGGGTGGGTTGAGGAGTTCGATTTTGCTGACCGGGTTGGTGGTGGTGTCGTTTTTCAGAACGTTAACTTTGGCGTGTGTGGTGTACGGGGCAAGCGCGACGGTGTCGTTGACTGCTTTGGGTGCGGTGCCGGATGGGTTGGGTTCGGTAGGTACTGGTACGGGGGTGGGGATGGGGGTGTTCCCGGTGATGGCTGCGACGGCTTTGGCGGCGTCGAGGATCCCGCTTCCCATGGGTACGTTGGGTTGAACCGCGAATGGGTGGGTGGTGTTGACCAGAGTGGTTTTGATCTGTTCTGGTGTCATCGAGGGCGATAGGGCTGAGAGCATCGCTGCAACGGCTGCGACGTGCGGGGTTGCTTGCGAGGTGCCGACCATCGGCCCGTAAGTTGCCTTGGCGGGGGTGGTAGTGCCGCTGTTAACGGTGGAGATGATTTGGTTGTTGGGTTCGCGGGTTGCTTCACCGCCAGGTGCGGATAGGGTCACGGTGTTGCCGTAGTTGCTGAATGAGGATTTGGTGGCGGATCCACCGGTTGCGCCGACAGTGATGACGTTGCGGCAGTTTGCCGGGGAGAATGTTGATGCGTCGGTGTTTTTGTTGCCGGCGGCGACGACTACGGTCGATCCGCGGGAGACAGCGCCATCGATCGCAGCTTGCATGTAGGAGTAGCAGTAGCCGGGTCCGCCCAGGCTCAGGTTGAGCACTTTTGATGGTGTCGGGTTGGTGGGTGCTCCCTCGACTTTTCCGCCAGATGCCCAGGTGACGGCATCAGCGATGTCGGATAGTGAACCGCCGCAGGCGCCGAGAACACGGACGGGTTGAATTCGGGCGCCGTAGGCCACGCCTGCTACACCGGTGCCGTTGTTGGCGATGGCTGCAACAGTTCCTGCGACGTGGGTTCCGTGCCAGGAGGAATCTCGGGGTTGGCTTCCGCGGAAGCATTGGCTGTAGGTGCTCCAGTCACCCATGTCGCTGGGGTCGTTGTCACGGCCGTTGCGGTCTCGGGCGGTATCGGGACTAGAGATGAAGTCGTAGCCGGGGACGAGCTGAGAGTCGAGGTCGGGGTGTCTGGTGATACCGGTGTCGATGACAGCCACGGTTACACCTTGACCGGAGGTCGCTTTCCACGCAGTGGGAGCGTTGATTCCGGCAGGACCATTTTTTAGGTCCCATTGCGAGCTGGCGTATAGGGGGTCGTTGGGCATCTCAGAGGCGTGGACTCGGATGTCGGGTTCAGCAGCAACGATGTTTGGATCGGCAACCATTGCCTGAGCGAGGTGTGCTGCGCGGGCGGTGCTGGTTCCGGTGACCACTGCACGGCTGCGAGAACCTAGAGATCGTTTGACGGTCAGGCTGGCTGCGTGTTTTTTGTTGACGCGGTCTAGAGCGTCTGCTTTGGCAGCTGGGGAAGGGTTTTTGAAGGTCACCACGATGTCACCGGTGTATGTCGTGGTTGATGGGGCTGTCTGCGGGTAGGCGACTTTGGTGGTGGGGGCGGGGGATGGTGGGGGCGTTGGGGTTTTGGGTGCGGCGCTCGCGCTCGCTAGGGGGGCGAGAGCAAGCGCGAGAGTGGATGCGATTCCTAGGGCGTAGTGACGACGCATGGATTGCCTTTCGTGCAGAGTCCCCGGTCAGGGTTCCGAGGACGTTGCCTACACGTCGGCCTTTGGCAGGTGCGTATGAGAGGTTCGTGTTCACCCTTGGGGGTGTCTTTTGACCTGGTGGGAGGGAGTATTTAATAGCCGGGGGGAGTTCGCTGGTGGCCGATTGTGGTGCCGGTTGGAATAGCTCAAATGCAGGTGTCGTTGTACGTGGTGAGAGCGGGCCGATGGCGGCTCGTGGCGCAAGTCTGTGTTGATTACGAGGAGGACGGCATGGCAGATGTGAAGTCTGGTTACACGGTTCCCGGTATGAACGAGGGCGAGAGCGAGAAAGTCATTGAGGTGCTGCAGAAGCGCCTGGCCGCTTACAACGACTTGCAGCTGACGTTGAAGCACGTGCACTGGAACGTGGTGGGACGTAACTTCATCGGTGTTCACGAGATGTTGGACCCACAGATCGAGCTTGTCCGTGGATGGGCTGATGAGGTCGCTGAGCGTATTGCGACTATGGGCGGTTCCCCTGCCGGACGCCCGGGCGACATTGTGAAAAACCGTGACTGGGAGGACTACAGCCTCGGTCGTGACACCACGCTCGCGCACTTGGCTGCACTGGACAAGGTGTATGAGGGAGTTGTGTCTTCTAACCGTGCAGCGATCAGCACGGTGGGTGAGATTGATCCGATTTCGGAGGACATGCTCATCGGTCACTCTGCTGAGCTGGAGAAGTTCCACTGGTTCATTCGTGCCCACCTTGAAGACACTGATGGTCAGCTGGTTACGCGTGGCACCAACAGCGAAGAAGAAGCTGCAGACGCCGCGCGTTGATCTGACGTTTCGGTGTTGAGGCTGCACCCACCGCGTGGGTGCAGCCTCGCTATGTGCGAGGTAACGATGAGGCTGTAGCGAGCAGGCACCCGAACCTGTTGCGGCTACATACGGTGACAATCCGATGACAATATGACAGCGCCTCTGCGGTGGTGATTCTTTTTCCGCTGCGATGTTGTCTCATTCTTGCTCCCAAAATATTGGTTTTGACCAGCAACTTTGTCGTTTGGTGATCTGTTTTCTGCTCTCGTTGTGGTCGCCAAGACCACCAGCAACCTTTGATGTGGTTGTGCGGTAATGGGGTTCAGGAACTGTGAAACGTGAGGACGCGTGTCCCATGTCCGCTGCCCGCAGCATGCGGGGGCGTCGAGCGGCTACAACCGCCGTCGCCTTCAGATCACTGTGCACGGTATGGTCGCGATACCCCTCTACGGACACAACATGTATGCGCCGCAGCGAAGGCCCTGAAGCCATCGCGCGGCGCAACACACAAGAGCATCTTTCTTAACTCCTCCGCGATGGAGGGCTGAGATGGTGACTCTCTATTCATACACGTGCGACACGATGCTGCGTGGGGTCCTGCAGGACGCCCCCACTTGGGCAGGAGGATGTTGGGGATGTTTGGTCTCAGGCGCTTGCCTGGACGCTTGAAGCGGATCTTGCTGTTTTTCCTGGCGGTTATCGCTGTTTTCGTGGCGCTGTTGGCCATCCCCGTGACACGCAATGCCGTGTCGACAGGTGCAGGCAAAGCACTCGATGCAGCTCTACGGCTCGCCCCCACTTCTGATGTCTCGAAGCTGCTGGACAAATTGCCTGAACGCAGCCGTATCCTCGCCGCAGATGGCACTGAAATCGCACAATCGTGGTGGCAGAACCGCGTCGTGGTCAAAACAGACCAGATCGCTCCGGTAATGCGGCAAGCTCAGATCGCGATCGAAGATGTCCGTTTCTACGAGCACGGAAGCTCTGACTTGCAGTCCATTGGTCGCGCCGCGATCGCGAACGCCACTAGTGGTGACGCTACGGGGCAAGGTGGTTCCACTATCGAGCAGCAGCTGGCCAAGAACATCACCCAGCTCCAAGCCGAGCTCGACAACTCCGCCAAAGGCATCAAGGCCTCTACAGACAAAACACTGTCCCGCAAGATCGACGATGTCATCCTGGCCGCTCACCTTTCTGATGGCCGAGGTAAAGAACAAGTTCTTACCGACTACCTCAACCTCGTCTACTACGGCAACGGCGCCTACGGTGTGGAAGCTGCAGCTCAGCGCTACTTCAACACCCATGCATCCGACCTCACCTTGCCTCAAGCTGCTCTCATCGCAGGTCTGGTCCAATCACCCTCGGCCTATGACCCAATGAAGCACCCGAAGGCCGCGACTAACCGTCGCAACCAAGTCCTCGATGCTATGCACGCCAACGGCATGATCCCCGAGGACAAGTACAAAGAGGCCAAAGAATCTGACCTTGGTCTCAAGCCCACGGCGACGTATCAAGGCTGCGCCAACTCCAAACAACCGTGGATGTGTCAGTTCGCGGTGTCGCGTCTGCTGGCTTCACCGGAGTTCGGTAAGACCCGTGAAGACCGGCAGAAAACCTGGGAAACCGGCGGCCTGACCTTGACGACCACGATGGATGTGAAGGCACAAAAGAGCGTTGACCAGACCCTGAAAAACCCTGGATTGCCCAGCAGGACCTTGCACGCCTCTGCCGCGATAGTCCGTGCCAAGACTGGTGAGGTTCTTGCTATTGGCCAGGACGTTGCTTATGGCAACGGTAAGGGACGCACCACACAGTCCATGTCTATCGATGCTGTTGATGGTGGGAAAGCTGCCTATCAGGCTGGATCTTTGTTCAAGGTCTTTACTATGGCGGCAGCTCTGGCCAATGGTTATGGTCCAGGTTCAATTATTAACGCTCCTGCCAGCGGCACCCCGATGAACGTCGGCACCTTCAAAACTTGCAAGCCTGTCGGTAACGAAATCTGGGCGCCTAAGAACGCTCCAGGTGACCCTGATGGTCCAATGACGTTGGTTGAGGCGCTCGCTAAGAGTGTTAACACCGCGTTTGTGCAGCTTGAGGCGCAGGTGGGGTTGTGTGAGGTGCGAGACACCGCGCACAAACTGGGTGTGAAGAACACTGATGGTTCTGATCTTGAGCTTGTTCCCTCGATCACGTTGGGAACAGCGATCACTTCTCCGTTGACGATGGCGTCCTCGTATGCACCGTTCACGGCTGAGGCTAATGGGCAGCACTGCGCGCCAACTCCGTTGAAATCGCTTAAAGGCCGTGAGGTCGACATCACGTTTAACAGCAAGTGCAATACCGCTGTAGATGGTCAGGCAGCGGCAAACATGCGTTCGGCGCTGCAACAGGTTGTTCACGCGGGTACGGCGCAGAAAGCTGCTCTTCCTGGAGTGCCTGTTGGTGGTAAGACTGGAACTAACGACAATTCCACGTCCACGTGGTTTACGGGTATTGCGCCGGGATTGGCTGCTTCTGTTTGGGTTGGCGATACCTCGGGGGCTAGTTACGACAAACTCTACGGCGGTACCTATGCAGCGCCGTTGTGGGGTCAGATCATGGCTCCGCTAGCTCGCTAGGGCCAGAGCCAAGGGCAGTAGTGTTTGGGTGAGCAGCGCGCCCTGAAGTCGCTGTTATATGTGGGGCGAGATGCCGCTGAGGGCGGTGTCTGGCCCCACATATTTGTCTTGTCGCTCTGATGGTGCAGGGTTATGAGCAGTGAAAATGTGCCCTCAGTCACATTGGCTTCTCGCTAGCAGCGCATTCCATCGTCTGGAAACATGCAGGCCAAAATCGTGAAAACGATTCTCATAAAAGGGAAACCTGTTGAGCCAAGACTGAAATGGGGGCTATTGGTGATCGGACAGCCTGAGGTAAGCCTTACGGGATACTTGGTCACTTCCATAGAACTTCTCCTGCTTATTGGGTAGGGCTGACTACTTCAAGGGGCTTATGCCACCTCATCAATACCCACTCACTCACCACTGGCGTCGGCCCTGCCAACACATGACGCACACTCACTCATAACCGCGCCCCACTGCCACAACTCCCCCCCACTTTGCGGACACGTAACCATGACCCCCCACCTTTCCCCCGTTGCCCTCTATCGCTTCCCCTGTTTTGTTCCTATCCCTACCGGCATTACTGCTCTTCCCGATGCGGCCATCTCTGCTGCATGTCCTGCAGGCGAAAACCGCGGAGTTCTCGCCTGTCCATCAGGGCGCCGTATAGCGATTCGTGTCGATTTTTTGTCGCGGATAGCCGGTCGCGCAGGTTTCTTGGGTGCGAATGCGCCTAGGCCAGCTGCTGGCATTTACAGCGTCGTCATCGTGACAGAGCTCCAGCCAAGAGAAATCCCTCATAGACAGGAACATGCATGCGATTGAACGCTAACGACCTTGTCCAGCTGGGCATCTTCACTTCTGTCTACCTTGTTGTTTACTTTGGTCTCAACATGATTGGAGCAGTTTCCCCGCTTCTGCAACCTGCGGGTATTGCCGTTGCTGTTCTCCTTAATGGCATTACTTTCATGCTTTACCTCAGTCGCGTCCAGAAATTTGGGCTCATTACGCTCATGACGGTTCTGCTAGGCGTTCTTATGACAGTGGCCGGACATCACCCTGTGACCCTGATAACTGCCATCGTGTGTGGGCTTGCCGCAGATACCTTCGCCTGGCAGGGCAGATATACCGCAGGTTTAACTACCGCAGTGGCGTACGGCGTCATGAGTATGTGGGGATCCGGGGCATATCTGCCCTTGTTGTTTATGCGTGAGCCGCTCGTAGCGCAGTACCGCGTTCAGATGGGGGATGCGTGGGCGGATTCGTTTTCTTCGCTGTATACCTCGGAGTTCATCGTTACGTTCGTGGTTGTCACTGTTCTTGTGGGGATCGCTGGGGGGCTACTGGGGCGTAAGGCGGTGGATCATCACTTTCGGCCGGCAGGCTTGGCTTGAGGCATGTGGTTGTTTCTCAAGGGTTGGTGTGTGATTGTGCTCACATGTGAGGTGGACTGCTAGGTGGCAGTGTCTATATGTCCTGCCATCTAGTTCATGTGTGCACGTCGCATCAATTATGCAGTGCGTGAAAAAAACGATTTCCTATCTCAGTAAGTGTTCACACTGCGCGTGGTGCGGAACCAAATGCTCTTATGTTGCGTTGCAATCTCTCATTGGTTTTAAGGAATTACTTTTTCTTCAAAAATAATTTTGTGAATCCTTTCAAATTATACTCAATAGGTGACCTTCTTCTCGCTTTCTAGAGCTTTGTTTCTGCTATTGTTTTAGTTGTCTCCACGGAGGACATGGGGAGTGAAGTCTGGCGCTTCGCGTGGAGTCGACTCTTATATAGTTAATTTTGTTCTGCGAGATCGTCTGTTAACGATCTTGCGGACGGGAGGAAAAATGACTTACAAGCGATTTGTTTCTGCTGCAGCTGTGGCTGGGGTTGCCTTGAGTTGTCTCATGGTGACTGGAGCGGGTGTTGCTACTGCAGGCGAGAATGAGAGTAAACCTGCGGAAGGAGGAAAAATTTTCTTCCCCTCTAAGCTTGGAAATAAAGGGGATGGTCTCTTTATTATTAAGCCAAAGCCTGATGGCGGAAAGGAAGCCCCTAAGCCTCCTTCGAGTCTCGATGAAATTAATAAGAAGATCGCAGGAAGCGGAAATTAACTCTTTGAGATTTTAGCCCTGGTTTCTGTAGGAGCCTTACTCCTCACTTGCTGGCTTTATTAAAAAAATCTCAATTATTAATGAGACGTAGCTGCGCTTTGCCATCAAATCAGTGGCAAGGCGCAGCTATGCGTGTTTCAGCGAGCAATTTTCTTAAATGAGTAAGGTATTGCGATAGCTATTGATAGAGGAAGCCTGGAAAGAAAAGGACTGCTGTTATGGATGGGGTGGATGGTGGAAATGATCTGGTGATCGAGGTAGCGACGCGTCTGGAGCAACTGGATCAGGTGCGGGATCTTGTGATGGATAGCCTTCAACGAGACCAGGGTTATGGCTACCGCCCAGAGTGGCATTGGGACCTAGATCGTACTGTTGAGATATACGTAGATAATCCCCGAAATCGTATGCTTCTGGCGCGTTCTAAAGAAATACCCGTAGGGTGCTGCGGTATTCGAGTAGGGACTCCGGCTGGGCCGCGCGAAGTCGTGAGTATGCTTCCCCCTCGCACCCACGTGGCACAGATAGTTCGGCTAGTGGTAGCTCCGGGATGGCGGCGCCGAGGGCTAGGTCGGCGTTTGGTGGAGGAGTCTCTGAGGCATGTTTCTGCTGATCCAGGTTTCACAGCAGCGTATTTACACACAAATGCCTTAGTGCCAGGGGTGTTGCAGTTTTGGAAGAAATGTGGCGCGAGGGTACTGACATCATTTCCAGATCCAGTTGATGCAATGAATGAAAAACTGCGAACGGTTCACATGACTTTGCCTCTGCGCGAGGGTGACGTGCAGCTTTGAGAGATGACCTGTGTAGGACTTATTTAGCGTCTAGGCAGGGGAGATACTGAGAGTGGGTTGGGATCTCTAGGCGTTGAGGGGGCTATCGCGTGCCGTTGTCGTGATCAATGTGGTGCTGCTCAGTGGGGATACCAATGCATCTAGATTGCGGTTCAATATTGGCGGCAGCTGCATTACTCTGCAGACTTGCTGGCGCTGGTCGGGTGGTGCTGGTGCATGAAGCTGAGTTCACGTAATGCTGTACTGATCGAATGCTGAGTCTGGGTGGTGCGCACAGTGATGCGCGGAGCATGTTCGACCTGTTGCTGCGCAGTCGATCTCATCAATCTTCTTATAAGAACAGGAAAGATATGGTTAGTCTTAACAGATTTTCGATGAATAATTTTTTACGTTCTCAAGCTATTCGGTTTGTAGGTTTCTCTTCATGTTTATTTCTCTCTTTCCATGGGTTGGCAGCGTGTGCGAATGGAGAGAGCGCGCCAGCTAAGCAAAGTAAGCAGGCAACTGCTAACTTAGAATTTTCGCAGGTTGTTGGAAACCCTCTTTCTTCTGTTCGGGAAAGAGTCTCTGGGTCGGCGAAAGTTCAGGTAATTGATATTTCTGTGCACGTAGGGAAAAAAGCCACATACACGGAAGGAGAAGATGACCCTTCGAAATGGATCGTTCTCGCTGGCTGCGGCGATAAAGGAAACGTAGAAAATTCTTTAAAAGTACAGCTAGCTGTGTTGCCGCAGGAGCTTGTTGATGAGCAGGTTGTCTCGAATGCTGAAGATGGGAAGTTTGACTCTTATGTTACGTGCGAAAAGTAACTACCATAACGTATGTGATTCACCCTGGAAGAGAAGTAATGAGTTAATGTGACCTCTCTTCCAGGGTGAGGAAATTCTTATACAGAAAGCTCAATGAAAGCGAGAATTGCTTCTCGGTTTCGTTGCACAAGTTCTGGGATGAGTTTTCCTGCGGGGTAGAATGATCCGTTGCCCTCGCTGGTTTTTTCCTTGGGGGATAGCTCCATAGTGAGTGCGGGGATTCCTTGGTCTCCCCAAGCCCAGTCGCTAGCTTCGCCATCAGTGATGTAGCTGCTGCTTGTCTGCATGGGCTCAAATCCATTAAGAGAAGCGATCTTCTTTCCTAATGCCGCTAGTTTTGCGGCTTGTTCAGGAGTTTTTCCTTCATCTTTTTCTTCGGTTGTGTACCCAAAGGGCCAAAGGATAAGTTCTCCATATGTATGGATATCCATAAATCCTTTTATTTTTTGTGTTCCCTGTTTACGTCGTGATTTGATGAAGTCTGAGATTGCTCGAGTTTCTGGTGGCGCGAAAGCGCTGGGTCCGTGATAGCTGTTTGAGGTAGTTTTATTCGATGATCCGCCACAACAATTCCATTTATATCCCCAGCTCCTGTTGAGGTCGATCCCGTATGTTCCGTCAGCATTTTTGGTACGGTTTTTCCTCCATCCTAAATAGCGCCCAGATTCAATGTCGTATTGAGAGCCGTCAGGGTTCGCTACGGGTAGAATCCATACAGTTCGGTGATCGAGAATATTTTTGACCCGCGGGGTTGATGAATATTTATCGGTGAGTTGCGAGATTGTGTCGATACATTGTTCTGTTGATAAGTGTTCACGTGCATGTTGATTGCACATGATGAAAACTTCCGGATCGGATTCTTTGCCCTTCCCTACTTTTAGTGTCCAAAGATCCCGCCCTTCAACAGATTTTCCTAAAGATTTTTTCTCAGCAAGTTCTGGGTACTTTTTTACAGTGTTGTTCATAAACTGCTCAACTTCGGCAACAGTGTGGTATGCCTCATCGCCTGCCGGGAAATCTTTTGCTCCCGTTTTCTTATCTTTTTTATGCGTGGGCTGCGCTGATGACTGTAGTGAATTACTTGTATCTTTATTGCTTAATGCGAAAGCTGAATAGCTTGTTGAAGCAAGCAGTAAGGCCGTGGCTCCGGCTGCGATAGAGACAAAAC
Source organism: Dermatophilus sp. B7861-1 (assembly GCF_058996045.1). NCBI lineage: Bacteria > Bacillati > Actinomycetota > Actinomycetes > Micrococcales > Dermatophilaceae > Dermatophilus > Dermatophilus sp. B7861-1. The sequence goes on from NZ_CM180082.1 coordinate 201,247, forward strand.
TGGCACGCATGATGGACTCTCCTTTTGTGATGGAATGTTGAGGTCGCTACTTCCCAAAATTAGTGGTGAAAAAAGTGTTATTAGCTGCTCATTGCGCTGGAAATATTTCCCAGTTATGGCTGAGCCCTGAACGTCGACGCTATAAAGACGTTCAGGGCTGCTCTAAGTCGCGGCTTCTGAGGTGGCCGACTAACTTCAGTTATCCCTCGTGGGGTTATCAGACACCAGCGACAGACTTGATCCAGTCGCGGTATGCGTGCACGTCTACGGCCTTGGATTCGGAGTAGGGGTCGGCCCAAATTCCGTGCGAACCAATGACGTTTACGCCGACTAGCTCACCTTTGTTATCAACCATTGGGCCACCAGAGTCGCCGTGGTTGGAGGCGCCGGTGATGCCTTTCACTTTGAATACCTGGCCTGCGTTGAGGTGATTTTCGGCGCCTATTACTTCCACTGTGGCTTTGTGGAGCCAGTTCACTTCAGCGTCTTGGAATCCTTTGCCGAAACCGTATAGGTCCAGTCGTTGACCTGGCTGCGGGGAAGCTCCAGTGCTGACTTTCATGTGAGCTGATTTATGAGCGGTGGCTAGGTGTAGCAGGGCCATGTCTGTGCGTTTGTGTGTGACGAACCGGTCAACTTTTTCAGCAGGCCCAGGGTTCTTTTTATCGTTCGAGTGAAAAACTTTCAGTTTTTCAGCTGGAACGTCTGGATCGTTAGGTTTTTCGCCTTCTACACAGTGAGCTGCGGTAAGGATCCACTCATCAGTCAGCGCGGAGCCAGTGCATTTGTGTGGAGTGCCGTCTTCTTTATCGAAGATATGGATTTGAACCAGTGCGGGATGGTTTGCCTTCTCTCCCTTTGCGATGGCCTCTGCGGGAGTGGCGAGGAGCGCGACAGGGGCGAGTGCGGTCATGCAGGTGACTGCAAGAGTGGTGAAACGTTTCATGTACTCCCTTTCGGTAATGAGAGTCATTATCATATCACCGCAGGTATGAGATACCTCCTGGTGAAAGCATGTGTCGCACAAAGCTTTACGGTGAAAATATGAGGCAGTCCGCACTCTCCAAAAGGGGTGAAGAAGTTGGCAGAGGAGAGCGTCTAACAGACCGTCGAAAAATGAACAGACTCAGAATTTTGTTCGTAATGAGAGGTACATCAAACATCGACCAGAAGCTATTCGACACGGCGAAAACTCTGTGTTTTCGCAATATGTCTGAAAATGAGCTGCTCGCCCGCAGAAACAGATCAGCATGCCATTCCGATAGCGTCTCTTACGGGTGAGCAATCGCCCTTCACCTGATTGGCGCGATGCCCAAGAAGAGCGACAAACTCAGCAGTGGCCCGATCAATGCGATCGCTAACACTAGGCAGAAGAACCCCCTGAGCGTTTCTATCCTCCGGGGCAACCATGATCCCGGTCGGGGTAACGAGCATGCGTAACGCAGCCAAGTACGGACGCAAAGCCATATCGAGGATGAGCGCGTCACGGCCAGAACCGCCTGAAGCAGCCATCAGAGTGGGGATGCCGGCAAGAATGCCGCGAGGAAGTTGATCGAAAAACGCTTTGAAGAGAGCGCTATATGAGGCGTGATGCACAGGAGTAACCACCACAATCCCCTCCGCTGATCCAAGATCATCACGAATCGACACCAGCTCAGGAGACAAATCACACGTCACTAAGCCAGCGGCGATCGAGCTGCCCCACATACTCAGAGCGACATGCGACGTGGCCGGGCACGTAGGTTTGCCATCCAGTGACGTAGCGATCTCAACCGCGAGACGCTCAGTAGTCGACTGTGGTTTGTGACCAGCACTAACAACAATGACTTTGCTCATGAAGGCACTCCTTGCAGGTCGCTATAAGAGGCGTGTGCAGATTGAGACTCTTCACGACGTTCACGTGGGGTGCGCAGCAGCCACCGGGCCAGCACATCAACGCAATAGCCAAGAGTCCCGATAACGACAAGAAGAGCGCCGAGCCGGTCATAGGCGAGCTGATCTTTGCTATTAAGGATCTGATATCCAAGCCCGCTAGTGACTCCGAACATCTCAGCTGGAACCAGCACAACCCAAGCAACACCGATTGCGCTGCGGATCCCGCCGAGCACACGAGGGCGAATCGAAGGCCAAACAACGCGGTAGCCAACCTGAACTCTGGTGGCCCCGAAAGCTCGGGCAACAACCAGGAGTCGGGAGTCAATATGGCCGATACCTTCACTAGTAGCCAAGACGATCGGCCATAAGGCGGTAGTAGCTACCAACGCGATGACTGGAGAGTTTCCGATACCGAAAACGCCGATAGCCAGTGGCGCCCACGACAGCGGAGAAACCATCCGAAGAAACAACAAGATAGGGCGAGTCGCGGCATCGATAGCGGCGTTTACTCCGATGATTATGCCCAAACCGATCCCTAGCCCGACTGCGATAAATAAACCCCCAACTAGGCGAAACATGCTGGCACTGGCATCAGGGATTAACGTCCCTGCTCGAATAAGTCCAATGAAGCCATTGAGCGTGGCAGCAGGAGTCAGGTCACTGATCAAAGGCACGTCAGGCAAGAGCACAACAGTCACAAACCACCAGATAGCTACGGTTGAGGTGAGCCCGAGAAACGGTAGAAGAGCAGGGGACACTGGGCTAAAGCGAGATGAGTTTCTTCTCATGGGGCGATTTCCTCAGTGGAATTAGAGACCGGACGGCCGAGTCGACGTAGTTCGGCTTCAACAAATCGCGGTTCAACAAGTTTTTCGTGGACATGATCGAGGCTGGTGAGAAAAGTTGTGTCGCCGTCAATGCGAGTGCTGCGCAGCAGTTCGCTTAGACGCGCGGTGTAACTGGGACGGGGATAAGCCGCAAAACCGATGCGCTCACCATGCCAGTCAGCGTGCTGGGTGATGGTCGCATCAGATGTTGACCGGGTCAGGGCGTGCGTGAGTGCATGCCCAGCCTGGGGCAAGTACGCCCCGTGAATGAGATGGGTCGCAGCAGTAGGAAGGTCAGCAGTGATGCTGTCTTGAGAATGGATGATGGCGCGGACGATGGCAGCAACTGCCTGCGGATGATTAGTCAGGAGCTCGTCGCGAACCACGATGCCGCAGCAAGCATGGTTTTGCCATAGGTCACCTAGGTAGCGCAGGGTGTGCCCGATACCGGTTGATGCTGCAACGGTGGGGAAAGGCTCGGCGACAACAAAACCCGAAATTTTCTTCGCCGCCAGCGCGGAGACCATCTCTGCTGGTGGCATCACGACCAGGTGAACGTTGCCGGTATTTGTGCCAGGAAGCGCTGCGGAAAGCCCAGCGTGTGTCAGGAGTTGTTGAAGAAGAACATTATGAATCGACCACCACTGCGGCACGGCGAGAGTGTGCCCTGCTAGGTCACGTACGTTAGTGATGTCAGGACGGACGGTGAGGGCACTGCCATGAGTATGTCCCCAAGCAACAACTCGAATGGGAGCGTGACGAGCGATTCTCATCTGAATCGCTAGCGGCATCAGTAGGTGAGCGACATCAACCTTGCCTAGAAGTAACGCGTGAGCGAGCGACTCCCACGTACGGAACATGACAGGGCGGTCAGAAGGTGTACCTGCGGCAGCAAAATAACCATTTTCGTGTCCGATGAGCAGAGCAGCGGCATCGGTGATCGGCAAATATCCAATTCGTAGCGGGCGCCCGAGATGATTGGCATGCGTGGCGTGCTTGGCTGAGCTACTCAGAGCAACTCGGCCGCCGTTGAGAGTAAGCGCCCCAATAAGACCAGCAGCTGCGACCCTGCCACCTAGCGTGAGGAACCTTCGGCGAGGAAAAGATTCAGACATGGGCAGCAGCTACTTCAGTAGGTCGGTAGGCTGCCAGCACTTCTTCGCGCACCTCAGCGCGCTCGCTGGCTTGCCGAGGCACGTCCCATGCATGGCTGAAACGGCCGCGCTGCCCGGAGCCACCAAGCAGAACTACCCGGTCAGCCAGAGCGAGCGCCTCATCAACATCGTGTGTAACCAGAACACATGTTGCTGCGATCCGGTGACACTCAGCTTTAAGAAACTCCTGAATATCGTTGCGGATGAGGGGATCTAACGCTGACAGCGGCTCATCGAGAAGCAGCAGCTCAGGCTCTACTGCCAGTGCTCTAGCCAAAGAGACACGTTGGGCCTGTCCTCCAGAAATGTGATCCGGGTAGGAGTTGGCGACATGAGTCAGGTTGAGCCGGGTGAGAAGGTCAGTAACACGGGCAGGGCTAATCCGGTGATGGTGGGGGGTGAATTCTGCTCCAGAAGCTACGTTTTGGGCAATCGTCAGCCAGGGGAACAGGTCAGCATCCTGCAGGGCTACTGCACAGCGAGGTGAGCCGCCAGTGGTACCTCGCAGCGTGACGGTACCGCTGTCAGGGCGCAGTGTGCCATCGAGAATACGCAGCACGGTGGACTTTCCTGCCCCGCTAGGCCCGAGTAGTGCGAGAGATTCACCGCGCTGCACCTGAAGATCAACATCGTGCAGAACCGGTTTTCCGCCTCGACTCAGCTGGACATTGACGAGATGAGCGAGGAGATCTCCCACCGCAACTGACCTTCCGATGGAGACTGAACAGGAAAAAATGAGGCCTCGCGCAGGCGCCTAGCTGGCCCGCTGGTAGCGATATATCCAGCTCCTCCGGCAGTAGCGCTCTCCGCGTGAGCGGCATTGGCAGCAGTGAGCGCGGCATCAAGGCGCAGTTGGAGCAGATCTATCGGTGTGATGCGTTCAGGGGTGGCCGCCATGTGTTTCCAGTCACTAGTGAGAGTCTCCAGATGGCTATGAAGGTTTTCGACGGTTCTCTGGAGCGGATGAGTAGGGCTGTGACCGGTGTTCGCGCTGGCTTCGGTGAGGCTGCGATGAGCTAACCCCAGCGCCAATGCGCTTTGGTGCAAAAGGAACGATGGCCGGAATGCTTTGGCGAATGAAGCGAAGTCCGCGCAGAGCACCTGCGTGGTGGGAATGTGCACATCTTCCAGTAGCAGCATTCCTGAGGCAGTGGCCTCCAAGGCCAAGAGTCCGCTGATGTGTCGCACGGTCAGGCCAGAAGTTTCGTAATGCAGGAAAGCTACGACCTGCTCAGGTGCACGATTCGGTGTGTTCTTGTCGTGTATTTCAACGGGGAGCACGATGACCGATTCGGGAATGAGGTTACTAGCCCACGCGATGCGCCCTGAGGCAGTGATGCTGCCGTCACTATTTCGACGCCCTTGGATAGGTAACGGTTCTAGACCGGCGAGTGCTTTCATGCCTGCAGCCATGGCGGTGACGCCGGTGCGGTGCCCGCAGCGCAGCTCGGTGAATATTTCTTCGGCCAGGGGCGAGCGTTGGCCGCGGGCGAAGAATTCAAGCACCATCCGGTGTGCCCAGGTGGTGAATGCTGTGGTCATGCATTCGTAGGCGAGGTCGGCCAGTACTTGTGTGCTGTCTTGGATGTCTACCGCTGGAGTGCCGTTGGCTAGGGGAGTCAGGGTTGGTTCGAAGATGCCACTGCGCAGAATTTCATGCATGGCTGTGCGGGGGTCAACGCGGTTGGCGTCGACGTTGGTGGCCTGGGTTGCCACGGTGGCTAACGCCGTTGCGTAGCGGTCGTGGTTGATAGTGGGTGTGGTGGTCATGAGGGGGTAGCTCCAGGGGCAAGGGCGAAGAGGCGGTCGATGGGGGTGCTGACGGCTTCGCGGGCGCGTTTGACGGCGTTTTCATCGGGAGCGTTGTAGAGGCAGAGGCATTTGGCCATGTCTTCTCGAACGTAAGTTCGAAGGAAGGTGGTTTCGGGGACATTGGCGTAGAGCGGGGTTTTGCGTTTTTTGTTGGCTAGGTAGGTGTCCATGTCGAGTTCTTCGGGTAGATCCCATTCGACGAGGTAGCCAGCGGAGGGGCGTTGGGCTTTGAGGTCTTCGAGGTTGGCTCCGATGAGTCGGACGGGGGTGGGTTCGCTGATTTCGTTGACATGCGGGATGGGGTGCTGGGTTAGCGCAGTGGTGAGTGCGTCGAGATTGGGAGTTTCAAGAATGATGAATATGCGGGATCCGCTTTGGGTGATTTCGGATTCGATGATGTGGGTGCTGGCGGTGGCAGCGCGTTCAGCGATGGTGTCAATGAGGGGCAGGGCAGTTTCTGGGCTGGGGTCGGTAGGGGTGACTTCGATGAGGGCGAGGCGGGGTGTGTTCATGTGTTGCTCCTGTGTGTGGTGAATGTGGTTGTGAAACGCAACATGTCGGCGTCGCTGCGTTATGGGAACCATAATGCAGCGACGCCGACATGTGTACTATTTTCGTTAGTTGAATATTCACATTAAGTCGGTTTAGCTAGCTCCTAGCCCAAAAGTTGGGCATCTAGCCTGCTTTCACCAGGAGCATCCTCGAGAAAGGACATTCATGAGCTTGCCTAGCTCTTTTCGCGCCACCGCACTTCTTCTTGCCCGCCTCCTCCTTGGCGCAGTGCTTATTGCGCACGGCTGGCAGAAGTTCTTCCTCGATGGCCTTTCTGCCACCGCTGCCGCCTTCACCCGCATGGGAGCTCCCGTGCCCTACCTCAGTGCTACCGCTGCTGCCACTATCGAATTGATAGGTGGAGTTCTCATAGTTCTAGGAGCTGCGACCGTCCTCACAGCTCTTGTTGTCACTGCGAACATGTTCGGCGCATTCGTCATTGCTCATATCGGGCACGGGATTTTCATTAAAAATGGCGGCTGGGAACTAGTAGGCATGATCGGTGCAGTAGCGATCACTCTCGCCGTGAGCGGAGCAGGACGATTCAGCGTCGATGCGCTCCTGCACAACATGCGGCGCCATCGTGGCAGCGAACAGCCGTCACATCACTGAAGGCTTCTGCCCGTTCTCGCTCTCCATCGGCAGGCCAGCTTCATGCCACGCCCACGTTCCACCTGCAATATTGACTGCATCGAAACCACAACCGGACAGAAACGCAACCGCCCGAGCTGACCGTCCGCCTGAACGACACACAATGAACAGCTGCTCCTGCTGAGGCAGCTCACTCAAGCGGTCAGGCAGCTCACTCAACGGCACATGTCGCGCACCCACCACATGTCCAGCTACCCACTCATCGATCTCACGCACATCAATCACAAGGGCACCGACAGGAATATCGCCCGGCTTGACCTCTGGAACATCACTCAATGTCATAGCCACCAGTGTCCAGACAACCCGCTAGCACAGCAACGCAGCACCTACCTCAGGCAATCACTACTAATCGGCCCGTGAACTACCATCCTGCGTACCCTTGTCTTGCGAAGTGCGAATTACCCGCGGAGCCAATGCAGACCGCGATGCCCCAATCCCTAACGCTGCACGCATCTGTGGACCCAACCCGTACCCATCAGGAGCACGCACCACCGGAACGGGGCGATGCACCCGCGGCGAAAACCCCTCGACAGACAGCGGTAAACCGTGCGACAACACCTGCTCAGCCGGGGTCAGCTCACGGATACCGATAGCTCGAACTACATCAGCTCGATCACGAGCAAAATCACCGTAAATACGAGGATCGTGCTGTCCGTCATCACCCACAAGAACCCACCGGATGTGCGGAAACTCCGTTGCCAACCGATGCAGATTCCGACGCTTATGATCCTGCCCAGACCTGAACCACCCCGTGTTCGTCGGGCCCCAATCAGTCAGCAACAGGGGCCCCGCCGGATAGCCATGCCGATCCAAAAACCGCGTCAACGTATCAGCCGTGTTCCACGCACCTGTCGACAAGTAAAAAATCGGTGATCCCGGGAACTCCGCCAGTAAATCTCGATACATCGGCGCCATACCAGGCACGATCCGGCGCGCCTGCTCCTTGAGAACAAAGGTGTTCCACGCGGCGATCAACGGACGCGGTAACGACGTTGAAATAACAGTGTCATCAATATCGCTAACAATGCCGAACCGTACGTCCGGAGAGATGATGTTCACTCGCGCCACGTCATACAAGCCATTTTCTGGCTGGATCTTTGCCTCGTGCCACCCCGGCTCCAAGTCATGATCAGTAATGATCAGATCGACGTAACCATTCTGATCCGTTGTCGTCGAATAATCCTGCCCATTCAACGTCACAGTTACTGGGGCATGAGCAAGCTGCGCGGTGATAAAGGCACGCCAACCACGCATCTGATCTGTCAGCGGTGACCGAATCCAATCACCCACATCTGGTCGAGCCTGCCCTTGCTCTACTTCGCCGCGCGTCAGCACCACACGTCCCATCACGCGCACAAAATCCACCGACCCGTAGCCGGTATGCGCCAATGCGCGGCCCTTCCAGCCATGTCTACGCAAAGTGCGCGTGATTGCTGAATTCACCCGTGTCTCGATGCGGGCCGCTGCGTGAGGTCGAGCCATAGAAGAGACGGTAGGCGATCTATTGCCAGCAAGGCAGGCCACACCACGACAATCCTGCCCACCTCACACAGAGCATTTCACCAGCAGACCCCAGCCCACCATGTAAACCCCTTTTAAATATATCCCGCTAACTCTTCACGGTGACGAATCCTTCTCATCTTCAACAACACACACCAAACCCACCCTAAAGTGTGGTTTGACCTGCGGAAACAAAGTTCATTAAAAACTTCAAGCTCCGTGACCCATGCCGATAAAAAGCAGGTCAGGTTCAACCACGGCAGGGGCAACCGCCCCCACACCCCCATGAACGTGATGAACACGATCCCCGGAAGGACCCGGGAAAGAGAGGGCACGGATGCCTAATAACACCGTCACCATCACCGGCGTGTCACCAAAACGGAGGGCGAAATGAACTGCCCCCACCGCGCACACGCTCGCCCCGCGCGCCCACACGCCGCACGCCCCGTCACTCGCCGTGCCAGCCGTGGTCTGCGCCCTACTCGCCATGCACTACCCCGCCGCCACGACAATCCAGGCCGCGGAGCAGGTATCGGATGCCGTCACAGCCACGGACTAGATATCGTCTGGTCCGCCCGCCACGGAATTACTTCTGAAGAAACCGCCGATAGCCCCGAACTGCACCCCGTGCTCGAACCAGTTCTAGATCCCGCACCCACCCCCCACCAGGGCACAGCAACCGACGCTCAGTCACTCACCACCCCGGCAAAGGACACCGAACCAGGAGTAGCGGTCCGCCTTGCATTGCTCTGGGCAACCCTGGCTCTGGGAACTATTCTCCTGCTAGGAATCATCTTCGCCCTCGCCACCGCACTGGGACTTAACCCCATCATCGCCACCGCATGCCTCAGCGCCTGCGCGCTCGGCGCAGCCTGCAACACCTGCCAGGACGCAGCCTGCAACACCAACCAACACAGCTAACCCCGGTACGCGCCTAACCTAAGGCCCCAACCACCACCACGTGGTTGGGGCCTTTTCATGCCCTCAGGCAAATCAACTAACACCACCGTCCAAGACGCTCCACGTAGTTCATGTCGACAAGATAAACGCACGAAAACAATTGGAAAACAACCTGAACTGGGAATTTAACGGTCGACCGTCCAAAACCAGAAATGATGTATGGACAAACGTCCAGTACAGTTGTGACTACACCGCACCAAGCACACAGCGGCGGCCCCCTTCCTCAGGCCGCCCGCCCTTGGGGGGTCGTGAACACCACACGACCAGGGCACAGCTGCTGCGGTTCAGGCAGGGGGATCTGCTTGAAAGTCGGGGGCCGCTGGGGAGCGGCCCCCGACACCAGGCATCGAATCAGGGGAAACCGTCATGGACACCGCACACATCATCATGGCCGCAGCTGCTGCACTCACCGGCACCGCAACCGCCATCACAGCACGCACCCACGGCCACCAACGCCTTGTCATCACCATCGCCTGTGCCGCCCTAGTCATCGGCCACCTCGTCTGCCTCCTCGAGGGCGCGCCCACCTGGTACTCCACCACCTTGAACATCATCACCATCACCGCCCCCATCTGGGCCCTGACCACCACAGTGATACGACACATCAACGGCAACCGAAGCCACGCCACCGGCACCACCAGCCGTCCTCACACCCAGACCCTCTACCCACGTCACACCGGCATCGTTGAAGCCGAAATCGTTGACGACGGACTAGCAAGCGTCCACTCAATCATCCGCGACACCCCCACCCAAAGCATCGACCGCCAAAACATCCTCGACGCAGGCCCCACCAACGCCGCCCTAACCACAGGAAACACCTACGTCGCCGCAGACATCACCACATACACCTCCCGCCGACGCGCCACCAACCAACGCACCCGCCCCCTACGCCCATCCAGCCCTCACCGCGAAAACCGCGCCCGCCAAATCCGCGCCGCCTACGCCCAAGAAGGATTCACCCGCTCCACCCACGACTACCGCGCCTAAACCCCACCACACCAAACCCAACGCCACCGGCCACCAACCTGTGCCACGCTTAGACAGTGGATGCTCACCGCCTCGAAACCGACGCCGTACTAGAGCTGCTCAAACACGTCGCAACCGAATACATCACCCCCCGATTCCGAAAACTCGGGGACGACGAGGTCATGGAAAAAAACCCAGGAGACCTCGTCACCATCGCTGACCGTGAAGCCGAAAAAGCCGTCACAGACTGGCTACACAGCCACGATCCTGAAGCACTCGTCGTCGGCGAAGAAGCCACCGCAGCCGACCCCACCCTCCTGAAAAAACTAGCCCACGCTCCCCGCGCCTGGATCATCGACCCAGTTGATGGCACCAAAAACTTCGTCAACGGCCGCAAAGAACACGCAGTCATGCTCGCCGAACTCGCCCACGGAGAAACCGTCCGCGGCTGGATCTGGCAACCCGAACTCGGCCACGCCTACGTCGCCGAAAAAGGCGCCGGCCTCTACCTCGACAACACCCGACTAAACCCCATCCCACGCAGCAACAACCCCGCTGAGCTGCGCATCCTGACCTCCAACCCCGTCAAAGAAGGCCCCTCCGGCGACCTCACTCTCTACTCCTCCGCCTGGTGCTGCGGCGTCGACTACCCCTGGCTTGCTAACGGAACCGCCGACGCCATCGTCTACTGGTCCGACAAACCCTGGGACCACGCCCCGGGGAGCCTCTTCATCCGCGAACTCGGTGGCGTCATCCGATACGCAGACGGCACCGAATACCACGCAGGACGCCAACACACCAGCCGACTCATCCCCGCCGCCACCGCCCACATCTGGGAAATCGTCACCACCGAAGGTGCTGCACTCTTCCACTAACACCCCACCTCACGGTCGACACCACCAGCGATGTCGACCGTGAGATGCAGCCCAAGCCGCCAAAACAGGTATGCCGCGGGTACTTTCAAAACATGCCGAACATCGACCCTTCACAACTGCCAACCGGTGTGACCCTCACCCAAGGACAAAACGAACTACCCGTTCTGCGCATCGACACCCCCACAGCAACCGGCGAGATCTACCTCTACGGCGCACACATCACCGCATGGACACCCTCCGGCGCCGACCCCGTCCTGTGGATGAGCCAACACTCCACCTTTGAACCTGGCACCGCTATCCGCGGCGGGATCCCCATCTGTGCACCTTGGTTCGGCCCAGGCAAACGCAACGACAAAAAACCCGCCCACGGATGGTTCCGCACCAATACCTGGGAACTCAGTGCTGCCACCACCGACAGCAACGGTACGGCCACCCTCACCTTCACCATCGACGCAGCCAACGCCACCCTCCCCGAAGGCACCCCGACCGGCATCCGCGGCGAATACACCGTCACCTTCGGAAAAAACCTCGACCTCGCACTCACCATCACCAGCGACGAAGACTACGAACTCGAAGAAGCCCTCCACGCCTACATCGCTGTATCCGACGTCACCACCATCAGCGTCGAAGGCCTTGACGGCACCCGCTACGCCGACAAAGCCCCCGGCGGACGTGCTGTCAACGCCCAGTCCGGCCCCTTGAGACTCACTCGCGAAACCGACCGTGTCTACGCCCACGACAGCACCGCCGAAATCATCGACCCCGGCAACAACCGCGCCATCACCCTCACCAAAAGCGGCTCAGCCAGCACCGTCATCTGGAACCCCTGGCAGACCAAAGCCGCAGCACTGCCCGACTTCGGCGACGACGAATGGACACACATGGTCTGCTTCGAAACCGCCAACGCACTCGCCAAAGCCGTGCAACTTCCCGCAGGAGGCTCCCACACCATGCGCGCCACCTACGGCCTACGCGCACTCTGACTCCAACACAGCCCACCAACCACCCGGACACGCCCCACCTATGTGGCCACCGCGTGTCCGGGTAGGTTCACACCGTGCCCTATCAACAGCCCTCGCTCCTCTTCATGATCCTCAGCACAGCCGCACTCGCCTTGGGTGTACTTGCCTACGGCATCGGCGGCGCTCAACTATCCACCGGATCCAAAGATGAGGGCAGCCCTCTCGCCTCTAAAACCTGGTGGATCGGAACCTGCTGCCAAGGCCTCGGCTTCGTCTTCACCCTCGCCGCCCGCCAAACCCTGCCCCTGCTCATCGTGCAGGCATGCATCGTCGGGGGCCTAGCCGTTACCGCAATCATCGAACATGCCAGCGGCCGCCGTCGTATCGCACCACTGGGATGGGCATCTATCGGCGCCGTCGTTCTGGGCATCACCATCCTTGCCGCCACCACTGTGCCTGGCACCGTTCCTCCCACCGGCATCGATGACCTAGCCGTCGTTGCCGCCGTGGTCGCCATCTGCCTCATCGCGTTCTTTCTTCCCCTGCCGCCCTCCGTATCTGGTGTCTTTGGCGGTACCGGATTTGCCATCAGCGCCATCGCAGCCCGGCTTATCGTTGCCGACCACTCCCTCAACCTCATCCAACCCTGGACCTGGCCCTGGACCACATGGGCCGCTGGAACCTTGCTCATGGGTGGCCTCGTTCTTGGCCAAATGCACCTCACCCGCGGCCTTGCCCAGGCTGACGGAGTCACCGTCTTGTCCACCAACTACCTCATGAGCACCCTTGTGCCCGCGGCATATGGCCTCATCATGCTCAACGAACTACCCCGCGCCGGTACCTACTGGCTCGTCCCCATCGGTTTGGTTACCGCCCTGTTGGGTGCCTACCTGCTCATCCGTAAAGAAACCCCAGGCATTCCCGAAGAGCCCGCCGCCTGATAACACCATGCCATCAGCTGAGCCTTGTTGTCGGCAACCGCGATTGTCGCTTCGCATACACCTTCCTAGCCTGAAAGAACGACCGGGGTCCGTCGACGCACCGGCGCCAACCGCCCTCGGAGGTGAACGCGATGAGCGCAGTGACCGCTTCGATCCTTATCGGATCCACCCCCCGGGTGAACAACGGCATCAACCCCCGCTGGATCGCCCTTCTACACGAAGGCCAGAGCTACGCCTGGCAACTGTTGCACCTGCAGCTCACCCCCAGTGAAGTATTCGACTCAGCACCAGATGCTCCACCTGGTGTCTTATGGCAAGCCTCCGCAGCCGAGGACCTCGCTGGTGAACTCGCAGCCATGCTGCACCTCTACGCCACCCGCACCCCTGAAGTCGTCCACCTCGCCAAAAGCATCCGCAAACTCCAAAAACGCCGCGTCAACCTCGCCCGCCTTGAAGGCGCCGAAAAAGCTGACTTCGAAAACATCTTGCGCATCTCCAAAGAACGCGGCCGAGAACTGCGACTAGCTGCCCACATCTACCCTGGCAGCCGACTCACCGACGAACACCTCCTGTCCATGCCCGACTGGGAACTAGAAGTTGGCTACTCGGCCTTCAGCCGCGATTGGGTCCACGCTGGGGGAGGACGCCTCATCATCCGCGAACACGCAGGAACCAGCGAATCAGCCCCTGGCGACCCTGATGACGATGAGGGTGAGTTTTCTGGCGTACGAGAAACCTTCATCGCATCCACAAACGAATTTGACCCGCACGAACACCTAGAGCAAGTGTTTCGTCACGCCGATATGACGATTGCTGATGCACCCCCACCCCAACCAAAGCCAGCTGTTGTCCCACCCGCCGTTGACCAGACAACACCAACAGCGTCACTAGATCTTGATGCCATTGCCGCCGCGCGCGCCCGAGCCCGAGCCCGCATCACCGAGGAAACTGGAAAAAACAGCCCGCAGGGCGAAACCCCCGCGCACGCAGAACCCCCGGTAACCAGCCAAGCTGACCAAAGCAGCGCCCAAAACACGGCCTCAGTGACCGAACAAGTGACCTACGCAGCTACCCCAGAAGTACCGCGTGAACACCAACACGCAGCCTTCCCCGTCACCGGCGAAGAAGCAGTTTCTCCCTGGTCTGATAGAGCCGACGGCTCAAGCGCAGCCTCCCACGCCACAGTCATCGTGGACGTCGATGCCTGGTTCGATCGCGAAGACGAAAACTGTGACGAACAAACCCGACGCCGATCACTCATCGAAAAACTACTGCAACGCAACTAACAGCAGGAAAACCCCGTAAGTCGGAGAACATGAAATCAACCAGAAAATCAGTTCGGATTGATGGCTGAAGGATCAATCTCCTGAGGTATCGCGTGAAACAACCGAATCAAATCAATCTCACGGCTCAAAAGTCGACGCGCACGAATAAGACGTTGCTCAGTTGACTCCGCCTCGAGTAGGGAAATCTTCTCGTCAAGACTGAGAACGGTGTGATCAATAACACCGTAAGACAACCGGCGTGCGCTATCGACGTCACGGCGACTACGCGGTTCAAAGTTCGTCGGAGCATCTTGGCCAAGCATCGTCGAATAGTTGTACAGGCGGGAGCGCACCTGACGAGCCAATGAGGGCAGTGCTGCCGCATCTCCATCTGGCTCGGACAGCCACGTCACCTCGGCAACGACGTATGGAAGAGGTTCATCCAAAATTTTGTCGACACGGAAACGATCCTTCCCACGAACGTCGAGGTGAAGGCGGCCAGACCCAATGTTGTCGACATTCTGTAAAACAGCACTACAACCAGTGACAGTAGTGCGAATACGGGCACGCTCATCCGGATCACGGCCATGACGCAAGGCCACCACTCCGAATTCAGGTCCTTCTGGACTGCGGACAACATCACGAATCAGTTGCAGATGCCGATACTCGTGGATTTGTAGGGGCAGAGCGGCTCCCGGCGCGAGGACGGTGTTGAGGGGGAAGAGTGGGAGCCGGGCCATACAAGAATTATTGCGCGAATGCGTAGCAGGCAGTGTCCGGGTAGGTTCGGTGCATGGGACTCGTTACCTCTCAAGTCGTGGATTTCCCTCTGTCACAAGTTTTTTCATGGCACATGCGGCCTGGGGCGTTCCTGCGGCTATCGCCGCCATTCGCCCCGATACAGCCTCACCAAGAAGCACATTCACTTGCAGACGGAACAGCACTATTGCGTTTCGGTAGCCCCTGGGGGCCAATCTGGGTTGCCCAACATCAACCCCAGGACTACCGGCCACCACACCGCTTCGTCGATGTCGGAACCATCCCAGCTCTGGGCAGCCTAGGAGAACGCTTCTTCTACTGGAGACACCAACACGACTTCACTGAAGTCGGCGAAGGAACCCGCATCACCGATTCAGTGCTTTCTAATGTCCCCGGCGCGATGCTGCGATCCATGTTTGCGTTCCGACACGCTGTCCTAGAAAAAGATCTCACCGCTCACCGCACGATGCGCCAACTCCACCCCGAACCCATGACAGTGGCAATCACCGGCGCATCAGGCCTAGTCGGACGACAACTCTCTGCCCTGCTGACCACAGGCGGACACCGAGTAGTCCACCTCGTTAGAAGAAAAGCAGACCAATCCGCCTGCGTTACTGACAACGACGGCAACCTCATCCGCAGTGAACGTTTCTGGGACACAAACAACCCCACCCCAGATCTCCTCGAGGGCGTGGATGCAGTAGTCCACCTCGCTGGTGCATCCATTGCTGGCCGCTTCACCGGCGAACACAAAAAAATCATCTGGTCCTCCCGCATCGGCCCCACAGCAGCCCTAGCCCACCTCGCCGGCACAAGACCCTTCATCTGCGCCTCTGCAGTAGGCATCTACGGAAATGATCGCCCTGAACCCGTCGATGAAACTTCCTGTCGAGGCCAAGGGTTCCTTGCCGACGTAGTCCAAGCTTGGGAAGCTGACGCCCACACCGCAGCAGGGCGAGTCGTCAACATACGCACCGGAATCGTCCAATCCAGCCATGGCGGTGTGCTAGGCCTACAACGGCCTCTCTATCAGGCCGGACTTGGCGGACCTCTTGGAGGAGGTCAGCAATGGCTCCCCTGGATCGCTCTCGACGACCTGATCGACATCTACTACCGCGCCCTCGTCGACGACCGCCTCCACGGCCCCGTCAACGCCGTCGCACCCAACCCCGTCAAACAAAAAGACTGGGCATCCAGCATCGGCAAAGTACTTCATCGCCCAGCCTTCCTCCCCACCCCAAGCCAAGCGCCTATGCTCCTACTCGGCAGCCAAGGAACCCGCGAACTTGCCCTTGCCAGCCAACACGTCTTGCCCGGAGTGCTCGCCAGAATCGGCCACGAATTCCGTTACCCCCAGCTCACCGCAGCGCTTAAGCACGAACTGGGACGCGAAAAACTTCTGACCTGAGACCGCCGAGAAGAATCACCCCAGCAAGAGCCGCCCCAAGTCACGAACGGTGCGCTCACGATTCGGTACGCGCTCATAAGGGTCCGACTCCTTAGCCGACCCCACCGGTTGAATCATCACCTCATCGACCTCGAACTGCTGCGCCAACGCCGTAATCGATTCAGCAACTTCTTCAGCTGTACCCACATGCCACGAACCCATCAGCTCATCAAACTGATCATCGGGCACCCGTGGCGTGGCGAGCATGCTCTCTTCCAACGTGAAGATGGGCAATCGAGGAGCGCCAGTACGAATCGCAGCAATGTTGTGCTGCTGGGCCCGGGCATACAGCAACGCCTCCTCCTTGGTATCGCCCACCACCGCATTCACCGTCAACAGCGAACGTGGCTCCTCCTCGCCGGCATAGTTCTCCCGGTATAGAGCCAGTGCTTCAGCCGTCCCCACTCCAGAAAAGTGATGCGCGAACACATATGGCAGTCCAAACCTCGCCGCCAATCGCGCTGAATAATCCGAAGAGCCCAAAAGCCACACAGGAGATTCGGAAACGGCGTTCGGTGTAGCTGATACATGGAAAGGCCGTCCCCCGATCTGGATACCCGCGCCATCGGGGCACATGAATGCCACCACCTGCTGCACAAATTCCGGAAACCGTGCCACCGGGTCACCTTCAGGACCAACAGCACCTCCAGAACGCAAAGCCCATTGCGTCACTGGATCGGTTCCTGGTGCCCGGCCGATCCCCAAATCAATCCGCCCCGGGAAAGCTGCTTCCAAAAAAGCGAACTGTTCTGCAATGACCAATGGCGCATGGTTAGGCAACATCACGCCCCCTGACCCCACCCGAATACGTTTCGTTGCCGATGCCAGCAGCGCAATCATGATCGCCGGTGACGTCGAAGCGACAGCTTCGATGTTGTGGTGTTCGGCAACCCAATAGCGCGTAAAACCAGCTTCATCAGCCACCTTTGCCAATGCCAGGGAAGCCTCGATTGCCTGGCCACTTGTTTGTCCACTGCGAACCGGTACCAGATCGAGTACCGATAATTTCGGCGTGTCCGTCATCCCTGGGTGCCTATCTGCTTTACGGGCGCTTCCCGTTCGTCATGAGCGCCCCTGTATATAGGAGTGTTGTGTACCTCACGGTCTCACACCTGGAACTGTTTGCGTGGGGCTGAGCTGTGGTGTGCAACGCGACGCTCCAAAGCGCCTTAGAACTTTGACAATGATTCCCAATAAAAATGATTATTGGATCATGACCACTAAAGACCCTTATTTATCCGCTCGCACAGTTCTCTCGGCGGCTGCCGCCAGCGCTCTTGCTCTTACTGCCGCATGTGGCGGTAGCCAAAACGCTCAAACAAGCAACGCGGACAATGGCGCAACCGAAGTGGTCGCATCCTTCTACCCCCTCGCCCATGCCGTAGAAAAAGTCGGCGGCAAACATGTCAAGGTCACCAACCTCACAGGAAATGGCCAAGACCCCCACCACGTGGAACTCACCCCCCAGCAAGTCGGCAGTGTGAGTAACGCTGGCCTAGTCGTCTACGAAAAAGGAATGCAACCCTCTGCCGACAGTGCCATCGAGTCCGCCGGAGCTAAACAGATACTCGACCTGTCTAAACTCGCCGCGCTGCCCTCAAGCGGAGCTGAAGAAGACGACCATGACGGTCACGACCATGATGGTCACGACCATGATGGTCACGACCACGGTAAAGAATCACCCAGCGCCACAAAAACTGACGCACACGACGACCACGATGGGCACGACCACGAAGGCCATAACCACGGCCCCAACGATCCTCACTTCTGGCTCGACCCCGTCCTCTACAGCCAAGCCGTTGATCAGATCGCCGCGAAACTCGGCGAGATCGACCCCACCAACAAACAGGCCTACAGCGACAATGCCACCGCCTACAAAAAAGAACTCAGCGACCTGGATAACGAGTACAAACAAGGTCTGAGCAAATGCACCGTTAAAGACATCGTCACTGGCCACACCTCTTTCGCTTACTTGGCCAAACGCTACGGGCTCAACCAGGTTGGCTTGGCTGGAGTACTCAACGACGGTGAACCTGACCCCGCCCGCCTCGCCGAAATCAGCAACCGCATTAAGGCGAATAAAGTCACTACTGTGTACGCCGAAAAAGGCGAAAAATCCGCATCCGTTGATGCTGTCGCCAACGAAACCAAAACTAAGCGTGCTGAACTCGACAACGTCGCGGTTTCCATGGCCGGTGGATACATCGACCGTATGAAAAACAACCTAGGCGTTCTACGCACCGGTCAAGGGTGTGCATGACCGTGCCCACGCAACCTTCGCCGAAGCAGACCCCCTCAACCATCATTGACCTCGAGAGGGCCTGCTTCGGCTACGGCGAGGAAGAGATCGTCCACGGCGTCGATCTACGCATTACCTCAGGTGAGCGCGTGGCCCTACTTGGCCCAAACGGCAGTGGAAAATCCACCCTTGTGCGTGGCCTGCTTGGCCTTAACTCGCACCTATCTGGACGCGTCGAACTCTTCGGCGAACCTCTGGCCAACCTCACCCGCCGTTACCGACTCGGCTACGTCCCTCAGCGTCACACCCTTTCCGACTCCGTCGTGGCCACCGTCGCCGAAGTTGTTGCCACCGGCCGGTTGCCTCACCAAGGCATCATCGCCAGACCCAACAAACACGACCGTGCCATCGTCGCCGAAAGCCTTGCTCGCGTCGACATGGCCGACTTCGCTGAACACCGCGTCGCCAACCTCTCCGGAGGGCAACACCGCCGAGTGCTCATAGCCCGAGCCTTGGCCGCTCAACCCGAAGTGCTCATCATGGACGAGCCCACTGCCGGAGTAGACGCCGCCAACCAAGACGCACTTGTTGAAGTCCTTGTCGCACTCGCTGATGAGGGAGTCACCCAACTCATCGTCACGCACGAAGTCACCGCTCTCGCGCCATTACTGAGCCGAGTTGTCGCCATCAAAGCGGGACTCGTTGACTTCGATGGCACCCCCGAAGAATACCGTGCGCATGAATGGCACATCTCTGAATGGGCCGAGCATCACCATGGCCACTCACCTGAGACACCACCCAATCCTCCCATCACTGGCCTGGAGAAACACCGATGATTCAGATGCTCGACTTTGCCTTCATGCAGCGAGCCCTACTCGCTGCCTTCCTCGTCGGTATCACCGCGCCCACCGTGGGAATCTTCCTCGTCCAACGACAGCTGTCTCTCATCGGTGATGGCATCGGACACGTCGCCCTGGCTGGCGTAGCTATCGGACTGCTCACAGCTACTCACCCCATCGGTATGGCCCTGATCGTCACCGTGATCGCCGCTATCCTCATCGAACTTGTACGCGCCTCCGGCCACACCTCTGGAGACACTGCGCTGGCCCTCATGTTCTACGGAGGAATCGCGTTCGGTGTTGTTCTTATGGCCCGTGTCACTACTGGCGGCGCAAATCTCGACTCCTACCTTTTCGGCGCCATCACCACCACTAAACCCGCCGACCTGATCATCTTCGCCATCCTGTCCGCGATCGTCGTCAGCGTTGCAGTACTTTTGCGCCGGCGCCTCTTCGCCATCGCCGCCGATCCCGAATACAGCCGCGCAGTCGGGCTGCCTGTGCTCCCACTCAACATTCTCCTGACTGTCTTGACAGCCGTGACCGTGGTTGTCTCTATGCGAGTTGTTGGCCTACTTCTGATCAGCGCCCTCATGATTGTGCCCAACGCCACCAGCCAGCTTTTTGCCCGCAGCTACGCGCGCGCGGCAGCATGGGCTGTGCTCATCGGGGTGCTGTGCAGTGTGGGTGGGGTTAGTGCCTCCTATTATCTCAGCACCCCCTCAGGGGCGACTATTGTTGTCATCGCAATTTCGCTGTTCGCTGTCATCTCCCTTGTCACCCATCTCACCCATCGCATCACTCACGTCAGGGAGAACCGTCGACGCCGTAAAGTGCGGCACAGCCCCACCCCCCAGTAATTTCGAGGTACCCATGGCTGAGCCCCGCCGACGTAACACCCGCCAACGAGCCGCCATCGAAGCACTCCTTAAAACAGGCGGCGACTTCGTCTCAGCCCAACAAGTGCACGCCAGACTCACCGAAGGCGGAAGCCGTGCTGGCCTAGCCACCGTTTACCGCACTCTGGGAGTTATGAGCGCCGCCGGAAAAGTCGATGTCCTCCGCAATGCCGACGGTGAACTCATCTACCGCTGGTGCGACACCGAAGGACATCACCATCACCTCGTTTGCCGCCAATGCGGCTACACCGTCGAGATTCGTGGCACCTCCATCGAGAGCTGGGCCGACGCCATGGCTAACGAAAACGGATTCACTGACGTCTCGCACAGCCTTGAACTATTCGGCTTGTGCGCCTCATGCTCAGCACAACCCAGCCCACCCAATGCGTGACACCATGACCGCATGACCCATGACACCCATCACAACCTTCCTGCAGCTCTAACCATCGCAGGCTCCGAAGCCACCGGCGGCGCCGGAGCTCAAGCGGACCTGCGCACCTTCCAAGCCCTAGGTACTTTTGGTGTCGCCGCTTTGACATGCATTGTCTCTTTTGACCCTAAAAACAACTGGAACCACCGTCTGTTCGCCATCGACCCAGACGTTCTCCACGACCAGCTCGAAGCCCAGTTCGCCACCCACACATTCGGAGCAGTCAAAACAGGCATGCTGGGCACTTCCGCCCTCATTGAGGCCACAGCAAACGTGCTCCAGGAACAACAAGTCAGCAACCTAGTTGTCGACCCTGTTCTTATCTGCAAAGGGCAAGAGCCAGGCGCAGCCCTGGAAACAGACAATGCCCTCAAACAACACATTCTCCCCAAAGCAGCATTTATCACCCCTAACCATTTCGAAACCGCTGCACTGTCAGGAATGGAAAAAATCGCCAACGAAAAAGAACTCATTGAAGCGGCTCAGCGCATACACGACGCCTTCGGCGCCACCGTCATGGCCAAAGGCGGAGTACGACTCGAGGGTCCTGAAGCCATCGACGTTTTTTACGACGGCTCCACGCTCGAGGTACTCCGAGAACCCAAAGTAGGCGAGCATGCTGTTTCCGGCGCAGGATGTTCCCTCGCCGCAGCCGTCACAGCCCAGCTCGCTCAAGGAACTACACACCTAGAAGCAGCAAGAGTCGCTAAAAAATTTGTTACGCAGGGCATTCAGCAGCGAATGATTGTCGGAACCCCCTTCGACGTGCTCCGCCAAACAAACCGCTAAGCCAAACTTGTCGACAAGATCGGCCCCACTGCGCTTGCCTTCCACAGCGCCAGCGGGGCCGAAAGCCTTCTACGGCACTCGGATAGATGTTCAAGGACATCGTCTTGGACGCACGTCACAAAAGTTCCTCCGAATTCCTATTGATCACTCGTCCAGGGCCGATGAGGTGTGTGTCCGGCAGGCAGCCAGACACACAGACAAAAGGGGAACCATCGCTCGGCGGTTGGGCCCGCCGAAACACACCTGGGGGAAACAATGAACAACAAACACCACGACGACATCGACGAAACCACACACCGCACCGTCATGGAGCAGGGATTCGCCGGAGCCACCAGCATGCATAACGCCACCCTCGCTCTGCTCGAGGCAGATGACATCCTCGGTGAACGCTGCGCCACCTGTGACGGATTCATGTGCATGGACTGCGCAGAAGGCAATAAGCACAGCACCTGCACACGTTCCTGCATCGACTGCGTCACCGAAACCCTGGACTGGGATCAAGAGCTAGAAATGCACCAGATCGTCACCGAACTTTCCGGACTACACGCACTAGAGCAAGCCATCGCCGGTCTCGAGGACACCCACTGATCACAGATGTGAGGCGAACCACACCCGGATGCACGTGGTGATTTCCCGGGCCGCTTGAATCGGGAAGCAGGGAAATGCAGTCTGGGGACATGTCTCAGACGCCTCTTCCGTCAAAACATTCCGTATTCGCTGCTCACTTCACAGATGACATTTACGACAACGTAGACGATGCCTACGCGCCATTTGGCAGCCCCGAAGGTGAAGACCTGCTGCGCACCTGGGGGCAACGTCGTAGCGAACTGGAAGACGGAGCACTCATCGAAGATCTCGTTGAGGCTTTCGGCGACGACCTAGGGGACCGTATCGGTGAAGACGAAGAAAGCACCGACCTGGAAACCCTCGTGGTAGCGGCAGGATTCACGATCTTGCGACTAGTGGGGGAAATCGATGAGCAAGATCGGCAGTACGTACTGCGGGCGCTGGCTCACCTGGAAGAGGTGTTCGGTGAACAGCCCGAATTCGACACGATGAATGAAGACCTGTCCTCTTTTGACGGCTGAAATCTTGCCCTTGGCATGACATATGAGGCCGGGGATAGCACCAGTGGGGATGGTGCGACCCCCGGCCTCATGCGCGTGCTCAGGCAGCTTTCAACCATGTTGTGTCTCAGTCGAGAAAAGGATGCGGTGCCGCTTAGCCCGTTGCACCTAACGTTGCTGGGGGGAGCCTCCATATGGAGGCTCCCCCCAGCAACGTTAGGTGCAACGGCCCCCTTAGCTAAGAGGCCCCTTACTTCCAGCAACGCCATGAGCACAAATAGGAGGCAGCTGTGGCCCCTGACCCTCCAGGCCGACCCGGACAGGCTCTTGCGAAGTAACGGTGTAAGAGACACCCCGAACCTTCAACGTCAAAGGATCGCCCTCCTCCAGATTCAACGTGATCGCCTCACGCTCCACCAGGACACGAAGACGACTACCACGGATCCGCAACCGCAACGTCATGTCCTCCCACGACTCCGGCAAGCGCGGATCAAACTCGAAATTCCCTTCAGAGTCGCGCAGCCCAGCAAACCCGTAAGCCAGCGCGTTCCACACACCGCCTGCTGAAGCGATGTGTACCCCATCAGAGGTATTGCTGTGCAGGTCAGCAAGATCTACGAAGAGACCTTCACGGAAGTACTCCATCGCTAGTTTTTTGTGCCCAACTTGAGCAGCCACGATCGACTGGACCACCGCCGACAATGTTGAGTCACCCGTGGTGATCGGGTCGTAATACTCAAAATCGCGCCGCTTTTCCTCTTCACTGAATCTGTTGCCCTGCAAGAACAACGCAAGCACAACATCGGCTTGCTTCAATACCTGGAACCGGTAAATCACCAGCGGGTGGAAATGCAGCAGCAAAGGTCGCTTATCAGCGGGAACAGTGGATAGATCCCACTGTTCGGCGCACAGGAAGTTGTCGTCCTGCGGGTGAATACCCAAAGATTCATCGAATGGAATCGTCATTGCGCAGGCCGCTTCGCGCCAGTCGGTGAGCTCGCTGTGCTCCAGGTTGAGTCGCTGTGTTAGTAGCGCGAACTGTTCTGTGTCGGTTGCGGCTAAATGTTCGACCGCATCGGCTGCGACTTCGAGATTGAACCGCGCCATCACGTTTGTGTACAGGTTGTTGTTGACGACGGTGGTGTATTCATCAGGGCCGGTAACGCCATGAATATTGAATGACTGGCTCCCGTTTTTGTCTGTCCGCCAGAAACCTAAATCAGCCCACATGCGTGCGGTTTCCACGAGTACGTCAATACCGCCAGAGGTGAGGAAGCCCTCGTCTCCAGTTGTGTCTAGGTAGCGGCGGATGGCGTACGTGACGTCTGCGTCGATGTGGAACTGTGCAGTACCCGCCGCGTAATACGCAGATGCCTCCTCGCCGTTAATTGTTCGCCATGGGAACAGTGCCCCCTGGGAAGCCAGCATGCGAGCTCGCTCACGTGCTTTATCGAGCAGTAGCACTCGGAAACGAAGAGCGTTCCGTGCCGCTGTTGGTGAGGTGTATGACAAGAATGGCACCACGTAGATGTCTGTGTCCCAGAAGTAATGGCCTTCGTATCCGGAACCGGTCAACCCCTTCGCGGGAATACCCAATTGATCTGCGCGTGCACTTGCTTGCGCTAACTGGAACAGGTTCCAGCGGATCGCCTGTTGAGCTGACCGGTCACCGGTTATCTCGACATCGCTATTGGCCCAGTAGTCACGCAGCCATGTTGCTTGTTCTTCAACACAGTGGAAGATCCCGGTTTGGCGCACTCGGTCTAGGGTTCGACGGCACCGGTCGAACAACTCCCGTACAGGTACGCCTCGCGAGGTGTGGTAGGCAACCGCTTTTGTGACGTAGATGGGCTTACCCATCTGCGCATCTACGCGGTACACCATCTTTCCAAGGTCTTCTTCGGTCGAGATCAACATCTCGTACTCGTTATCCGTGTGGATTGCGTGATCGGCGCCCACCGCTAGCGTCATGCCTGAGTTCGCTGCGCTCCAGCCCAGGAGCATGCGCCGGTCGCTATGCCAATGCATCTTCGGTTCTAGGACGCGGTGTGCGAATTGGCGTGACCGTCGGGGGTCGAAGCCACCTCCCATTGAGGCGGACTTCACGTGGTATTCATCCACCCCGTCTTGTCGGTTCATGATTTGACTAGAGACTGCTACGGGGGCATCGCCGTCGAGCAGAGTGACCTGAAGTGTGAAAATCGCTAAATGTCGTTGCGCGAATGAGGTCATCGCTGTTGTAGAGACTTTTACCCGTTTGCCTGATGGGGTTCGCCACACCAAGTCGCGCCGTAAAACTCCTTCGCGGAAGTCGATAGAGCGCTCGTATTCATCGACGTCGTCCATTGACAACAGCAATGGTTCGTCATCGATGTACAGCTTCATCAGTTTGGAGTCGGGAGCATTGACGATGGTTTGCCCGGTAGTTGCAAAACCGTAGGCATCTTCGGCGTGACGTATCGGCCACGTCTCGTGAAACCCGTTCACGAACGTGCCATGTGCAAAAGCTTCGCGTCCTTCTGGCGGGTTTGCTCGCATGCCGATATAGCCGTTACCGATAGCGAAAAGTGTTTCGGTTGTGCCTAGGTCACTCATGTCGGGGCGGCGTTCCACAAGCCGCCACGGATCCACAGGAAACCTGGCCCGGTCTAAGGGGTCGTGCCCTGCCATTCGGTGCCCTCCGGAGTGGCTGGCGCAATAGTCTGTTCCACGCGATGTCATGGGATTACCTCCGCCAAATCAGCAACGACCTCATCCGCACCAGCGGCACGTAACGCTTCTGCACCTGCGCCTCGGTCCACGCCTAAAACCAGCGCGAAACCTCCAGCGCGCCCAGCAGCCACACCCGATGTGGCGTCTTCAACGACGACGGCTTCTGCCGCTGTTGCCCCGCATAGTTGCGCTCCCCGCAGATACGTGGCAGGGGAGGGTTTGCCAGATAAACCTTCAGCGCGGGCTACTAATCCATCAACGACGTGCTCAAAACGGTCAATAATTCCGGCCGCGGTAAGTACTGCTTTCGCGTTGGCTGAACTGGAAACCACAGCCAAATGAATCCCTGTTCCTTCAAGAGCGTCTAGCAAGGCGAGCGATCCCGGATATGGCGCTACCCCGTCGCGTTTCAAAACATCGTTGAATGCGTCATTTTTCCGATTTCCTAGACCGCAAACTGTCTCTCGATCGGGGGAGTCTTGGGGATCTCCTTCAGGGAGAACAATCTTTCGTGAACTTAAAAATGCGCGCACTCCGTCATAGCGAGGACGCCCATCCACAAAATGGAAATAGTCATCATCGAGGTAAGGACTCAAATCAGCCTCGGCAGACACACCCGTGACGGTCAGGCCTTTTTCGCGTCTAGCATGCACAGACTTCAGGAACGCGTTGAACATGTCTGACCATGCGCGCATATGCACATCGGCAGTGGGAGTTAACACTCCGTCGAGATCGAACAACACAGCTTTGTATCGTTTCAAGTCCACAACAACATGCTAGAAGCCGAAGGACCGTCTTCGCTGGCGCCTTGCAGCCAACAGCTATCCGCGAAATCTTCATAGTTATCCCTGAGCTGTCCGCGTAATATCTGGGGAATGAAAGCCAAGCGTGTTCTCGTCACCGGCGTAGTTGCCGCCACGCTGGTCCTTGGACTCGCGGCCTGCGGACTTAAGTCCGGTGGCGCCGCCGACCCGAACCAGCCACTTACTGTCATGGCGGACGTCACGCCACACTCACAGTTGCTCAAAAAAGCTGAAGAACTCGGCCTGTTGGGTGACGTTAAACTAAAAATCACTGAGATCTCTGGAGCGGTCGACCCGAACCAGCTCGTTAAGAGCGGCGACATCGACGCTAACTTCTTCCAGCACAAACCATTCCTCAGTGACTGGAACGCTAAGAACAGCGGAAATCTCATCACCGCTGGCGGGATTCACCTAGAACCACTGGGCCTATATTCCAAAAAAGTCGGGAAAGTTGAAGAACTTCCCTCCGGTGCCAGTATCGCTATTCCACAAGATCCAACCAACATGGCTCGCGCGCTCTTTTTGCTGCAGGATGCTGGCCTGATCACGATGAATGTCAAGTCTGATGATCCAAAGCTTGACTACAGCCAAATCAGCACGAAGAACGTCAGTGGTAACCCGAAGAACATCCAGTTCCTCGAAATTGATCGCCCGCAGCTGGCTGCCACCCTCGACGACCCGAAAGTTTCCATGAGCATCATTAACGGAAACTATGCGCTTGAAGCAGGGTTATCTCCTGAAAAAGATGCAAAGCATCTCGAGAAAGCAGAAAATAATCCTTACGTGAACTATCTAGTGACCCGACCTGAACTACAGAACGATCCGCGTATAAAAAAGCTCACCGAGGCGCTCACGAGCCAGCAAATTAAGGACTACATCAAGACCACATATAAAGGCTCTGTCCTTCCTGCGCAGTGATCTTTAGTCCCTCACAAGGCTGTTTTGCCCAACTAGCATAGTTGGGCAAAACACCCATTTTTGTGAAAATGCACGAGGAGAAGCCCAGCTGTGCAAACAATCAAGCTAGGTCGATAAGTAGCCGCGTGTAAGCCTGGGCAGGTTCATTAATAATTTGTTGGCTTGGTCCCTCCTCTATCAGATGGCCATGCTTCATTACAGCAATACGGTCAGCAAGATGCGCGACTACAGCGATGTCATGACTGATAAACAACATCGAAAAATGACGTTTTTTGCGCAGCTGAACGAGTAAATCAAGAATTTCTGCTTGAACCGTTACATCTAAGGCAGAGGTGATTTCATCACAAATAATAAGATCAGGTTCAGCGAGAATGGCCCGCGCAATAGCTACTCGTTGCCCCTGGCCAACACTGACGCTACCAATTCCCCGATGAATGAGATCAGCAGTAAGACCGACTTCCTCCAACACGGTAGCGATCAGCTCTTTTTGTTCTGCCCGCCCCAGTCTGCGTTTGTGCTGTAGTGGCTCACTCAAAGATTCACCAATACTCATCCGAGGGTTAAACGAAGACCGCGGATCTTGGAAAATCATGTGCAGTTGCTGCTGATGACGCCGTCGGGAAGCAACGCGTCGCGGATTAAGCCGCTTACCTGCCAGAGTGACATGCCCAGCATCAGGAACAGTGATCCCTGCGGCGATATACGCAAGTGTCGACTTGCCGCTACCAGACTCACCAATGATCCCGCAGCACTGAGCTTCACCGACTGTCAGAGAGACATTCTCCAAGGCGCGTACTTCAGCCGCCGTAGTCCCGAATGTTTTCGAGACGTTCACGATTTCAAGCACGTAGACCTCTGTTCAATACCGGTGTCGCTTCGAGAAGACGGCGCGTTACCTCATGCGTGGGCGCCTGAAAAAGCTGTTCGGTTGGCCCGGACTCGACCACCCTTCCATGGGCGAGAACATGAAGTTCAGTAACGAGGCGCCGCACCAGTTTGATCTGGTGACTGACAAACACGATTGCAGTTCCAAATTCGGTGGCAATATCGCCGAGTAACTCAATTACTTCCTGTTGGGAACGCACGTCCACAGCGCTAGTGGGTTCATCGGCAAGCAGTACACGCGGTTCGCTCAGCAATGACATAGCAATGGCGGCACGTTGAGTCATCCCCCCAGAGAGCTGGTGCGGGTAGGCGTGCATAACCCGCTCCGGGTCTTCGAACCGGAGTCGTTGCAGCATTCTTCGCCCAGCCGCCCAGCAAGCCTTGCGTGAAGCTTTCGGGGTGTGGAGACGAATAGATTCACAGAACTGGGTGCCGATACGCATAAGCGGATCGAAACTGGCGCTAGGGCGTTGAAACACGATTGACAGCTCCGGTCCGAGGAGGCGGCGGCGCTGGCTCCAGCGCACATGGGTGATGTCGGCGCCGTCGTAGCTGACTGTTCCGGATCTGATGCGTAAACCATCGTGGGTGAAGCCGAGTAGGGCGTTGAGCAGAGTCGACTTTCCGCTTCCTGACTCTCCGATGATTCCGGTGAGTTTTCCACGCGCCAATTGCAGGTTGATGCCGGAGATAATGTCAGTTTCGGGTGTGTACCCGGCAGTGAGTTCAGTGCATTCGAGAACAGGCAATCGAGTGTGCTGAGCCCGCGGGGTGATGCTAGCTAGTGGATTATTCGACATGGGTGTCGTAACCGATGAGGTGATATTCAGTGGGACGAAGATGAAGGTTTTTCACTGCAGATTTGGAGACTGCCCACCATTTTTGGTTACCGACCATGATATAGGGCAATTCTTTGACAAGAATGTTTTCTGATTCCTTAGTGGCAGTGATACGTTCTTCGCTGTCTGTGGCGTTGCTGAGCTTGTCAAGAGATTTATCGAATTCTGGCGACTTCCAGTGGCTAAAGTTGCTTTCAGAAGTGGAGCGCAGCATCGTGTCGAAAAAGTATTCAGGGTCACCGGTGGGAGCGGTAGCCATCGAATACATGGCCAGGTCAAAATCCCCAGCCTTCATCGCTTCAGTGGTGTCTTTCATTTCTTTGATTTCGACAGTGACACCAATGCTTCGTAGATCAGATTGGAGAACCTGCGCCAACTGGCCCAAGTAAGGGCGTTTGGGATAGGTGAGGACCTTCAGGGTGAGAGGCTTTTCGTCTTTAGTGAGTTTCCCATCACGCTCGCTATACCCGAGGTCGATGAGTGTTTTTTTAGTGGAAGAAAGATCTTTTTTAGTGACGGGAATCGCCAGGCCGTCGGTAGTGCCGAATGCGACGCTGGCGGGGAAGTACGAGTAAAGCGCTTCGGCTTTGCCATGCAGAAGAGACACGTACGCGTTGCGGTCTAACGCTGCGTTGATGGCCTGGCGTGCCCGCGGGTCAGACATGGTGGGGCTGCTGGTGTTGATGATGACTCCATCAGAGCGAGTGGAGCTGGTGTTCCAGGTAGTGAATCGGGAGGTGTCCTGGAAAATGTTGAGGTTAGCGGCGTCAGGGCGCACAACAATGTCAGCTTCACCTGACTGCAGTGCCAAGGAGATGGATTGTTCATCACCGTAAGTGCGTACGGTGATGGTGTTAAGGCGGGGTTTTCCTTGCCAATATTTTTGGTGAGCAGTTAGGACGTGACGTTGTCCTTTTGTGAACTCTTTGACTTTGTAGGGACCGGTAGCGACAGGGGCATTGCTGGGGTTGATACCTGCGCCGATTGCTTGGATTCCCATCATCGGATCGGCCATGACGTGGGGGAGTGCTGGCAAAGAGCGGGTGGTAGTGATCGTGAGTTTTTGTCCGTCAGCTTCGATGGACTCGATCGGTAGCTGGGATTTAGCGCGGACGTTCGTTTCCAGGGCGTGCTCGATGGAAGTTTTCACTGCTGCTGCAGTCATAGGGGCGCCATTGTGAAAGGTGACGTTCTCACGCAGGGTGAACTCCCATGTGGTCTCGTCGCGGAGTTTCCATGAAGTAGCCAGTTTGGGGGTGAGCTGGAGTTTGTCGTCGACGTCTACGAGGGTTTCGCTGATGCCATCGCGGTTGGTGAACCAGCCGGTGTAGGTCGAAGCTGGGTCGAGGTTGTCGACTTCATCGGTGGTAGCGATGGTCAGCGCGTTGGGGTCGCTGTTGTTCCCAGTAGAGGCATTACCGCAGGCGCTTAACGCTAATGCGCTGATGGTCAGCAGGCTTAGCGCCGTCTTTGAGATCTTCATGAGTGGACCTTTCTCCAAGTGTTACGGCGCAGCTTCCGCCCGGGCATCGATGACAGGTGTATGTGATCTGTCAGCAGGTTGATGGTGACAGTGGTGGTGAATACGGCCAGGCCAGGGGCGAGAACAAGCCACGTAGCGGTATGCAAGAAGGGGCGGGATTGGGCGATCATCGTGCCCCATTCAGTGGTGGGCTGCGGCAACCCAAGACCAACGAAGGAAAGAGTGGCGAGATTCAGAATGACACCGCCGAGGTCAGAGGCAGCGACAGCGATCAGAGGACCGGCGATATTGGGCAGGATGTGGCGGACGAAAAGGATGGGGGTAGGGACGTT
Source organism: Dermatophilus sp. B7861-1 (assembly GCF_058996045.1). NCBI lineage: Bacteria > Bacillati > Actinomycetota > Actinomycetes > Micrococcales > Dermatophilaceae > Dermatophilus > Dermatophilus sp. B7861-1. The sequence continues at coordinate 232,028 of NZ_CM180082.1, forward strand.
GTTCATCCGTGCTGCGTGAATGTACGGAGCGTTCTTCAGCTCCAAGGTGAGGATGCGCGCATAACGCGCGGTGCGCGTCCAGGTGGGGGCAGTCAAGGCAGCAACGATGTTCCAGAAACCTGGGCCAAGAATCGCCGCGAGGGCTAGAGCGAGGATGAATTCGGGAAATGCCTGAAAGATCGCGGTGATGCGTTGACAGATGGTGTCGATGATGCCGCCAATGGCCCCGGCGAGCATGCCGACGGTCGCCCCTATCACTAGTGCGAGGGCCACGACAGTGATGGATATGGCCAAGGTAGGAGCGATACCTGCCAGGGTACGTGCCCATATATCTCTACCGAGCTGGTCGGTACCAAGAATGTGACTGAAGTTCGGAGGGCGCAGAGCACGGGTGATGTCTGTGCTGTTCGGATCGTAGGAAGTGAGGAAGGGCGCGGCGATACCGGCGATGAGAATGAGTCCTAGCAGACAGCTAAGCAAGGGGATAGGGCGCACATAGGTGCGCCGGGGATGCGGTGGCGGGGTGGTAGCAGTGGTGGTAAAAGTGTGCGGGTTGACGTGGTTGATGGATAGGGGCAGAGCAGGCGGGTGGGTATCTTTGATGCCTTTGGCGATGGTGCTGGTGGTGATTTTCTGGGTGTTTTTCATCCGGGGGTCGAGGGCAAATGCGGCCAGGTCGCTCAAGGCATTAGCGACAAGAAAAACCAGGACGCACCACATCACATAGGCCTGAATCACAGGATGGTCTTTAGCTGTGATGGCCGATAGGGCGTAGGCACCGATGCCGCGCCACGAAAAGATCGCTTCAACGACAACCGAGCCGCCGAGAACAGCTCCGAACCCACTCCCGGCCAGGGTGCATAGGGGGGCGGCGATGTTGCGGGCCAGGTGCAGCCCGATGCGGGTTTGGCTCATTCCACGCAGACGTAAGCCAGTGACAAATGGGCGACTGGCAGCTTCCAAAGCCAAGGTGCGGACTTGGCGTAGATGCCACCCAGCGGTGGCAAGAACCAAGGTGATGGTGGGCATTGCCATGCCAGCTAGGTCAGCATCAGCTGCAATAGGGAACCACGCTAGGTGCAGTCCGAATACGTCTAGAACCAGCAAAGCGATCACGAAAGCTGGGACAGCAGAGCTGGTGTAGCTCACTGCTCTGATGAGCATGTCGGTTCGGCTGCCGGGACGCAACGCGGCGGCCACTCCCAGGGGAATAGCGATGATCCATGACATTGCAATGGAGGTCAGCGCTAACGCCAAGGTAAGAGGAAGCCGGTCAGCAAACTCCGCGGCGATGTCGTTCCCGGTAGCCAGCGACGTGCCCAGATCTGCGTGCAAGAGCCGGTTGAGCCAGTCGAGGTACTGCTCCAACAACGGCCGGTCCAGGCCTAGACGGTGCCGCATAGTCGTGAGCATCTCGGCGGTAGCAGGTACGCCTTGGGCTGTCAGAGTTTGGCGGGCCAAATCCCCGGGAGCTAAGTAGGTGAAGGCAAAGGAAAGAACACTGGCACCAAACAAGACGATGAGGGTGTTGGCCACCCATGACAGTAGTGAAATAAGTGCCCTAAGTGAACGTGTTGACCAGCTAGAGATGGGCTTGGTCGCTGCAGAGGTGGATAGGGTCACTCAATGGCCTTTGGGAGTGGGAGGCGAGAATCAAGTAACAAAGTAGATCCATCGACAACGGTTGGCGAACCTGAGAGATTTCACAGATGCAGCAGCTGTAAAGGACACCACTGGTGAGAACTCGACTGGCCTGCCTGCGCCCTTGTCTGGGAAGCTTGAGGGAAGATAATCAGCCCCACTAACGACTTGAGCGAGCTCGGCTAGGCCGCCTCGCCCGCGAAATGAGAACGCAGTGATCGAGATCGACTCCGTCACCAAGGTCTACCCAGGCCGTGGTGGCTCAGCAGAGGTGACCGCCGTCGACGACGTCACCCTGACCATCGATTCCGGACAGATCTTCGGGATCCTCGGCCGTAGCGGCGCAGGAAAAACCACCCTGCTGCGCTGCTTGAACTTCCTTGAACACCCCACCAGTGGCCGTATCAGTATCGATGGTGTCGATTTCACTAGCCTCAAACCCGCCGAACTTCGCGCCAAGCGTCAAAGCATCGGCACAGTGTTCCAGCACTTCAACTTGCTACATGCCCGCACCGCTGCTGAGAACATCTCCTACCCTATGGAGATCTCCGGTGTCCCTGCAGCTGAGCGCAGCACCCGCGTGGCTGAACTTCTTGAACTTGTTGGTCTAGCAGACCGCGGAAGTAACTATCCTTCCCAGCTTTCTGGCGGTCAGAAACAGCGTGTCGGTATCGCCCGGGCCCTGGCAGGTAACCCCTCAGTTCTCCTGTGCGACGAAGCCACCAGCGCGCTGGATCCGCACACCACCGAGCAGATCCTTGACCTGATCAAAGACATCAACGCTCGCACTGGTGTCACGGTCGTGATGATCACTCACGAAGCCGAAGTGGTCCGCCGTATTTGTGACGCTGCTGCCTTCATGGAGGGCGGACGAGTCGTCGAAACAGGACAGCTGCTTGACCTCATCGCCAACCCCGCCTCGCGACTGGCTGAAATGCTGCTTCCCACTGGGCAACCTGATGTCGCTGATCAAGGCCGCGCTCTCGTATTGGGATTCGCCAACGAAAACGCTGTCGAGCCTATGATTGCCGACCTCGCCCGCGAAACCGGAATTGAACTGGCTATCCTCTCCGGCACCGTGGAACGTGTCGCCGGGCGCCGCGTGGGACGACTCATGGTCACCGTTCCCGGCACCAACGCAGACGACGTCGCCGCCGCGCAGAGCGCCGTCGCCACCTACTTCGAAGCGCGGGGAGTGAGCGTGACGCCGCGATGACCACCACGATCCAGGACGCAATGCCCGAGCTCATGGAGGCCCTCGGCCAGACCCTATGGATGAGCAGTTGGGCTTTCGTGCTCACCATCATTTTTGGTCTGGCCAGCGGCGTCTTACTGCGACTGACCAGCCCAGATGGCTTGACCCCAAACAAAATTGTCTACGGCGGGTTCGGGGCACTGGTCAACCTTGGGCGCTCGCTGCCGTTCTTGATCCTGCTCATCGCGCTCATTCCGGTCACACGACTCATCGTCGGTTCGGCGATTGGACCTACCGCCGCGATTGTTCCCCTGACTGTCGGTGCCGTTCCCTTCTATGCCCGAGTCGTTGAATCAGCTCTACGAGAAGTCGACCCCGGAAAAATCGAGGCCGCCATCGTCATGGGCTCGGACACCAAAGCCATTGTCCGCAAAGTCCTCATCCCTGAATCCATGCCAGGACTGGTCTCCGGGGCCACCCTGACTCTTGTCACCCTTATCGGCTACTCCACCATGGCCGGTGTCATTGGCGGTGGTGGTGTCGGCGACTTCGCCATCCGCTACGGCTATCAGCGATTCGATGCCGCCGTCACACTCGTAGCCGTCGTCATCCTCATCATCATCGTGCAGGCCGTCCAGACCGCAGGCGACGCTATCGTCCGCGGTATGAATCACAAACGCTGACCTGATAGCCAACGCACGAGGCGCTCCACATACCAGAAAGGCCCTCCATGAGCGGCAACGCTTCCTACCATCTGTCGAACTGTTCCATCCTCGCGGTCACCACCGTGGAAGCCCCCGAGATCGTCACCTCGGCTGAACTCGATGCGGCTCTGGCACCGGCATACGCCGAAACACGCACCGTCGCCGGACAACTGGAACGCCTCGCCGGAGTGAAGCAACGCCGTTGGTTCCCCGTTGACGAAGATTTCACCGACGGGGCTGTCGAAGCAGGCCGGCGCGCTCTCCAAACCGCCGGTATAGCCCCTGAACAGGTTGGCCTTGTCATCAACGCCTCTGTGACCAGGCCGCACCTCGAACCAGGTATCTCCGCCAAAGTCCACGCCGAACTTGGCCTGCCCCGTAACTGCATGGACTTCGACGTAACTAACGCCTGCCTCGGCGTTGTCAATGGAATGCAGATCGCTGGCACCATGATCGACGCTGGCCAGATCCGCTATGGCCTCATCGTGGCTTCTGAAAGCTCCCGCCAAATGCAAGAAGCCACCATCAAACGTCTCAACGCTGGTGGAGCCACCAAATCTGACGTCAAACAAGCCTTCGCCACCATGACCCTTGGCAGCGGCGCCGTCGCTATCCTCATCGGTCCCAGCGATGCCCACCCCGAAGGACACCGCCTCCTCGGCGGTATCACCCGCGCCGGAACTGAACACCACCGACTATGTGTCGGAAGCATGGACGGTATGCGCACCGAAGCCAGCAAACTCTTCCGCGAAGGCATTGACCTGGCTCTGGATGCCTACACCGAATCGGCAGAAGACGGTTGGGACTGGAAAGACATGGACTGGTACGTCGCTCACCAGACCTCCACCGCTCACATCGCCACCCTCGCCCAACGGCTAGACAAACCACTGGAGAAATTCCCTACCACCATTTCCGATTATGGCAACATCGGCCCCGCCGCGATGCCCTACACCTTGGGCACCTTCCAAGACCAGTTCGCTACCGGTGACCGTCTGCTCCTCATGGGTATCGGATCCGGACTCAACGCCTCATTCGTTGAGGTCCAGTGGTGACACCGGTAGAAATCCGCAGCCAGCTCACCGGTCTGCCCGGAATAGACCCTGCTTGGTCACGCACCGTCACAGCGGTCGATGCCGACGGGATCGACCGCACCTGGCACATCCTTGACACCCACGCCCCCAGCGGGAGTGACAAAGAAACCAAGCCAACCCGCGGCACTCTTCTATGCGTTCACGGAAACCCCACATGGTCCTACTTATGGCGTCACATCCTGGCTGCTCCTGCCCCGGGATGGCGCGTCATCGCAGTCGACCAACTCGGCATGGGATTCTCTGAGAACCCGCGCGGCTCCATGGCACAGCCACGAACTCTGGCACAACGCATCAAAGACCTCGCCGGATTGACCCAAGCTCTCAACCTCACCGGACGCGTCGTGGCCGCAGGGCACGACTGGGGTGGCATGGTCGCTACTGGATGGGCCCTTGAACACCGTGAACTGCTCGCTGGCCTCGTACTGGCCAACACCACTGTCCACCATGACTTCGACGCAGGCCTGCCCACCGCGCTGAAATTCAGTCTCACACCGCGCACCCTCAAAGCAGCCACGGTGGATACCCCCGCCTTCGTACGCGGCACTACTGCAGTCAGCAGCCCCCGGCCATCGCGCGATGTGCAAAATGCCTACGCCTTGCCTTACCGCACCCGCACTGACCGATCCTTCGTGGGGCAATTCGTCGCCGACATCCCCACCACTTCGGGACACCCGACCCGCGCCACGATGAGGCGCCTCGCCGACGGTTTGAGCGCAATGGGCTCCGAAACTGCCCCTGTACCTGTGCTTCTGCTGCGTGGCCCTAAAGACCCTGTCTTCTCCGAAGCACACCTACGTGACTTGCAGGCGCGGCTACCCCACGCCGATGTACATCGTTACGAGGGCGCATCGCATCTGGTTCTTGAAGATGCTCCCCGCACCACGGAGGACATCGCCCGCTGGATCGAAACCCGCATCGACCAGCATGGCGCCTCTATCAACAGCGACCCAGCAACGCACGACGGACGCCCACCCCAGGCGCCTTTCGCTGTTGGAACCCCTGCCCAGCCCTGGTCTGGATTGACCGACTTGGCTCACCGTGACCCAGAGGCACTCTGCGTCGCTGAAGTTGCTACTGGACGCCGAATCACCTTCGGGCAGATCGACACTGACATCGAGCATGTTGCTTTAGGGCTGCGCGATGCAGGGTTACGCCCTGGTGACCGCGTCGCTTTGCTCGTCGAACCAGGCATCGATCTGACTGTCGCCGCCTACGCTGCCTGGCGCGCCGGAGGCGTCATTGTCGTCGCTGACGCTGGTCTTGGCCTGTCCGGTATGGGACGTGCTCTGCGCGGCGCAGGCGTCCACCACATCATCGCCATGAGCAAAGCCATGCCAGCGTTGCCAGCGCTGCGCGTTCCTGGAACTCGTTTCCTCGTCGGTGACTTACCGCGCTTGGCGCGAAAAGCTCTTGGCGTACGCGCATCCTTTGACGACCTACGTGCTCGGGGGCGTGCCCTCGCTGCTGGCGGGCACGCTCTCCCAGATAGTCGCAAGCCTGAAGACGACGCTGCCGTGCTTTTCACTTCCGGTGCTACAGGCCCCAGTAAAGGTGTCGTCTACACGCTCGATCAGATCCGCGCTCAGGTAGGCGGTTTCGGGCATATCTACCGACTCACACCTGGCGACCGTCTCGTCGCCGCATTTGCGCCTTTCGCGCTGTATGGACCTGCCCTTGGTGTTGCTGGTGTTGTTCCTGACATGAAAGTCACTGCTCCAGCCACTCTTACTGCGGCTGCACTAGCTGATGCGGTCACTGCCGCGCGAGGTACCACTGTTTTCGCTTCACCTGCGGCTCTTCGCAATGTGTTAGCGACCGCCGAGCAGCTTCAACCCAGTCAGCGTCGTGCGCTGGCAGGAGTGAAGATCGTGATGTCTGCAGGGGCCCCAGTCCCGCTCACGCTTCTGCGCCGCCTGAAAGACACTGTTTTCCCTCACGCAGAAATGCACACGCCGTATGGCATGACCGAATGTCTGCCCGTCTCGGACATCACCCTTGAGGAACTTGAGCAGGTATATGCGCCAGAGCGCATGCAAGATGGTGTCTGCGTGGGGCACGCAATCGAAAGCGTCCAGATTATGGTCGCTCCTTTGCCTGCTGTTCCTGATGGTCCCGATGGTGATCTCACCGCTGAGGCTGGCGTAGTGGGGGAAATTTGTGTGCGGGCACCGCACATGAAAGACCGATACGACCAGCTGTGGGGCGTTGATGATGCTTCCAAGAACCCTCGTGGCTGGCATCGCACAGGTGATGTGGGGCACCTCGATAGAGATGGTCGCCTCTGGGTGGAAGGGCGACGTGTTCACGTTATTCATACAGCTGAGGGGCCTTTGACTCCGGTTGGGCTTGAACAGCGAGTTGAGTCGCTCGACGGTGTCGCGAACGCCGCTGTCGTGGGAGTCGGGCCACGTGGCCTACAACAACTCGTTGTGGTGCTCACCCCCGATGAGAGAGGTCTTGTCCGCGCTGCTGGTGGGGTGTTAGCCGATCAAGCTCTGCACACCGCTGTCCGGGCAGCTGCGGATCGGCCAGTTGCTGCTGTGCTTGTCCGTGACAGCATGCCTGTTGATATTCGACACCAATCCAAAATTGATCGGACCGCTTTGGCTTGCTGGGCTGAGGATGTTCTTGCCGGGAACGGAGGACGGCGATGAAGGTGCTCGTCACTGGTGCTTCGGGCATGCTCGGTGGCGGTGTTGCTGAGGCACTTATGCAACGCGGTGACGAGGTGACGGTGTTGCAGCGCCGTGCCAGCAATATCCCGGGTGTGCGTGAGGTTCTCGGAGACATCACTGTTCCTGGTGATGTGGACCGCGCTATGGCGGGTCAAGAGGCTGTGGTGCACCTGGCAGCCAAAGTGAACATCACTGGCAGGTGGGAGGATTACCTGCGCATTAATGCCGGTGGCACTTTGAATATGCTGGATGCGGCTCGCCGTCATGGCATCTGCCGGTTTGTGCATACTTCTAGCCCGTCTGTGGCACATGCAGGTACATCGATTGTTGGTCAGGGCGCTGGTCCGGCCAGTCCTGAGCACGCTCGGGGTAACTACGCCCGTTCCAAAGCGATCTCTGAGCGTATGGCTCTAGAAGAGGATCTTCGTTCTCAGCAGGCAGGTAGTGGACCTGCGGTTGTGGTGTTGCGTCCTCATATTGTGTGGGGTCCGCGTGATACTCAGCTGGTGGCGCGGGTTATTCGGCGTGCACAGGCAGGGCGGTTGCCGGTGGTTGGTAACGGTGCTGCGCTCATAGACACTCTCTATATCGATAATGCTGTGGATGCATTTGTTGCGGCAGTGGATCGCTGTATAGATGTACGGGGCGAGTCTTTCGTGGTGACTAATGGTGAGCCACGTCCTGTTTCGGAAATTTTTGTGTCGTGGGCGCGTGCCGGTGGTGTGGATCCGGCGCCCAAGGTGTTGCCTAAACGGCCTGCGTTGTGGGTTGGTAGTGCTGTGGATGTGGTGACGGGTTTGCGTGAACGGTTTGGTGTGCTGAATGAGGCTGACCCGCCGTTGACGCGGTTTTTGGTGGAGCAGTTGTCGACTGCGCACTGGTTTGATCAGCGCCGCACGCAGCAGGCTCTGAGATGGACTCCGAAGGTGAGTTTGGATGAGGGGTTTGCTCGGGTAGCTGAGTATTACTGCCGCTGATGCTGACTTCATGTGTTGGGCCCGTGACCACACGGTCACGGGCCCAACACAGTGTTGAGTGTGGTTATTCGTTGTCGCCGCCGGTGGCGATGGTTGCCTCTACGGCTTGGCCGTCGGCTTGGTTTTGTGCATCTGGCCAGACCCATTGCGCGACTGCGGGGATGTCTTCGCCGTTGGCGTAGGCGTAGGCGCGGGCGTGGGTGCGAGCGTCGAACATGTACTGGCGTAGATTCGCGTACTTGGCTCCTAGGGATGGCACCTGGTCGATGACGTCCATGACAAGGTGGTAACGGTCGATGTCGTTACGCATTGCCATGTCGAATGGGGTTGTGGTGGTGCCTTCTTCTTTGAAGCCACGGACGTGGATGTTGGCGTGTCCGTGGCGGCGGTAGGTGAGTCGGTGGATGAGCCATGGGTAGCCGTGGTAGTTGAAGATAACCGGTTTGGTGGATGTGAAGTAGTTGTCGAATTCTCGGTTGGATAGGCCGTGGGGGTGTTCTTTTTCGTCTTGTAGACGCATCAGGTCTACGACGTTGACCACGCGTACTTTCAGGTCGGGGATGGCTTCGCGCAGGATCGATGCAGCGGCGAGTGTTTCTAGGGTGGGGACGTCGCCAGCGCAGGCGAGGACGACGTCGGGTTCTTCGCCGTCTACTTCGGTTCCTGCCCATTTCCAGATGCCGATGCCGCGGGTGCAGTGTTTCATTGCTTCGTCGGCAGAGAGGAAGTTCGGGGCGGGCTGTTTGCCTGCGACGACGACGTTTACGTACTGGTGTGAGCGCAGGCAGTGGGCCCAGGTGGATAGGAGGGTGTTGGTGTCCGGTGGGAGGTAGACGCGGATGATGTCGGATTTTTTGTTGACGACGTGGTCGATGAATCCGGGGTCTTGGTGGCTGAATCCGTTGTGGTCTTGGCGCCACACGTGGCTGGATAGTAGGTAGTTGAGTGAGGCGATGGGGGCACGCCACGGGATTTCGTTGGTGACTTTCAGCCATTTGGCGTGTTGGTTGAACATGGAGTCGATGATGTGGATGAAGGCTTCGTAGGAGCTCATCATGCCGTGTCGGCCGGTGAGGAGGTAGCCCTCGAGCCAGCCTTGGCATTGGTGTTCGGAGAGCATTTCCATGACGCGGCCAGCGCGGGAGAGGTGGTCATCGGAGTCGGTGTTGTAGTACTCAGCGTTCCACTGTTTGTCGGTGACTTCGTAGACGTCTTGGAGTCGGTTGGATGCGGTTTCGTCTGGTCCGAAGATGCGGAAGTTGTCCGGGTTCATTTTGATGACGTCGCGGAAGTATGTGCCGAGGCGACGGGTGGCTTCGGTCATGGGGGTTCCGGGGGTTTTGACGTCGATTGCATAGTCGCGCCAGTCGGGCAGTTTGAGGTCGCGTAGGACGAGTCCGCCGTTGGTGATGGGGTTGGCGGACATGCGCAGGTCGCCTTGGGGGGCCTGGTCTGCGATGTCGTCGATGAGTTTTCCGTTGCTGTCGAAGAGCTCGTCAGTGTTGTAGGAGGTGAGCCATTTTTCGAGGTCGTGGAGGTGCTCTTCGGTGTCGCGGGCCGAAGCCAGGGGTACTTGGTGGGCGCGCCAGGAGTCGGTGGAGCGTTTTCCATCGATTTCGGCTGGGCCGGTCCAGCCTTTGGGGGTGCGGAAGACGATCATGGGCCATAGGGGGCGTTCGGTGTTGCCTTCGGCTGCTTTGGCTTTGATGTCGGCGATTTCGTCGAGGCAGGTGTCGAGTAGTTCGGCGAATCGGCGGTGGGTGGTGATGGGGTCTTCGTCGTCGAATCCGCCGGTGAAGAAGTGGGGTTTGTGGCCGTAGCCGCGCATGAGGTCGCGGAGTTCGTCTTCAGGGATGCGGGCTAGGACGGTGGGGTTGGCGATTTTGTAGCCGTTGAGGTGTAGGACGGGTAGGACGACGCCGTCGGTGTTGGGGTTGATGAATTTGTTGGAGTGCCATGAGGTGGCCAGTGGTCCTGTTTCGGCTTCGCCGTCACCGACGACGGTGAATACGAGGAGGTCTTTGTTGTCGAAGGCGGCGCCGTAGGCGTGGGAGAGGGCGTAGCCAAGTTCGCCGCCTTCGTGGATGGAGCCTGGGGTTTCGGGTGCGACGTGGGAGGGGATGCCGCCGGGGAAAGAGAATTGTTTGAAGAGGCGCTGCATGCCTGCTTCGTCTTGTGTGATGTTGGGGTAGGTCTCGGTGTAGGTGCCTTCGAGGTAGGTGTTGGCGACGAGGCCGGGGCCGCCGTGGCCTGGGCCGGTGACGTATATGGCTGAGAGGGAGCGTTCTTTGATGGCGCGGTTCATGTGCGCGTAGAGGAAGTTCAGTCCGGGGGTGGTTCCCCAGTGGCCTAGGAGTCGGCGTTTGACGTCATCGCGGTGTAGTGGGCGGCGTAGGAGGGGGTTGTTGAGTAGGTAGATCTGTCCTACGGAGAGGTAGTTGGCTGCTCGCCACCATTTGTCGATGAGGTGGAGAGTATGTTCGGTGAGTTCGGGGGCTTGTGCTTGGGTGCGGGTGGGCCAGGTGTTGGTGGATGTTGTGGTCATTCGTGTCCTCGATCTTGGTGTGTATTTCGGTTCTTTTAAGTGTCGCGCAAATCGTCTTCTAATTCGATGGGGGTTTTATTATTCGCGCAATCTATTTGTCGACATGTGGGGTGTTGATTATGTTGTTGTTAACGTTTTCGCTGGTGTAGTAATCGTTTTAATTTTTTGGACAAACTTTGGACATTTGTTTGGGTCGGTCGTTTTGATTGGGTGTTTGCTATTCGTTTTTGAGGTGAGTGTGGTGAAGGTCTCCTTTGGGCGGGGGTTGTGTCGTAGCTGAGAATGTGAGTGTGTGTGCGCAGGCTTCTCGCCTGCGTGGATGCCTGTGCCTCGACCTGCATGTGCGAGACTTGGAAAGTGCACCTCGCCAGTGAATGGGCCCCCCCAAGCGGCCCGCAGTCAGCCCCTTCGCGGCGAGCTGTACTCATGGGAGGGGTGTCGGCGGCGGCTGCGGCTTTTGTAGGTAGGCCCGCCCCGGCTCTTGATCCGCCTGTGGTGAAGATTGAGCGAGGGACGCTGACGTCTAAGCATTGGCCAGGGCGTTCGATTAACTGGGTAGTGACTCGTCCGGAGGGTCCGTCGCATCTGGTGATTGCATTGCATTCTCTGGGTACGAGTGCGAACTGGTTTGTGGAGCGGTTGGATGCTCCAGGTGTTTCACGGCGTACTGGGTTGACGGTGGCGGCGGTTGATGGGGGGCGTCATTATTGGCACCGCCATAACAATGGTATTGACACTGCGGCAATGGTGGTGGACGATTTTCTGCCCTTGGTGGCTGCGTTAGGCCTGGATACGGACCGTTTTGCCTTGACTGGTGTGTCTATGGGTGGCTTTGGCGCGTTGCGTTTGGCTGCGCAGTTGGGGCCAACGCGGGTGATGGGGGTGGGGGTGGTTGCGCCTGCTCTGCGTCGCACGCCGCTAGAGAATCCCACGCTGATGTTTGATAACAAGCGTGCCTTTGAAGTGAATAATCCGTTCGGAAAGCTGGAGCAGTTGCGTGAGATTCCGTGCGCTATTGCTTGCGGTAAACAGGATGCATTTTATGCGGCTTCGAAGGCGATGGCTGCGGCGTTACCGGGAACACCAACTATTTTTGACAAGGGAGGTCACACCACGCGTTATGTGGCTTCGCATTGGGAACCGATCATGTACTGGCTTGCGTACCGTTGTGGCCCACCCCCGGAGCGTCCTTTCTTGGATCGTTTATTTGGATAATTTTCTTTTAGCTTTGTGTTGAATATTTTTGAGGGGCTAACACTTTTTAAGTGTTAGCCCCTCAAAAATATTCAACACAAATATGTAGAAAGAATCGCGGTGGTTACCCCTGAGCAGAAACTGCGTCGTGACGCTCGCTGGGGCAGGAAGGCGTTGTTGCCTCGGTAGGAGTGGTGTCGGTGTTTTTGGCGCCGCGTTCTGGGTTGCCAGCTAGTGGTTCACCGTTGGAGGGATCAGAGGCGAAGAGAACATTGAGCCAGCGCAGGTCTGGGTCGATGTCGATAAGGATCGTTTTGAGAAGCAGCGTTGCTGGTAGAGCGAGGATCGCTCCGAGAGGTCCTAGGGCCCAGCTCCAAAACAGCAGTGAAATGAGGGAGACGCTGGCGGTAACTCCAACAGAATCACCGGTGAACTTCGGCTGGATGACTGATTGCATCACGAAGTTAATGACGGAGAACGTGATGATAACGATGAGCGAGGTGAGAGGGTCATTGGCCAGGAGCGCCATGATGGCTGGTGGTACCAGGCCCATCACAAATCCGATGTTGGGAATGTAGTTGGTGAGGAATGTGAACAGGCCCCAGACCCATGGCAGGGGGACATCGAGGTAGAGCAGGACCGCAACGTTCATCGCCGAGACGATGAGGCCGAAGGTGGTTGAGACGATCCAGTAGCGGCGTACTCCTTGAGCGAAGTCCAAGAGCGCGTGGGTCAGGGAGGGTTTGGTGCGTAGCAGCATCGCTGCGCGGCGGTCTGTGCTCATCGAGTCGATGAGGCCTACAAAGATCACTGTCAGTAATACCGCGAAGGCGGAAAGGATGCCGGTGAGGCCACTGAGTGCGCTTTGGAGGACGGCGACTGCGTTGGAGGGTGATACCTGGCGCTGGAGGTCTTCGAGTTGCTCGATTACTTGTTGTTCGCTGATCCCCATGCCGCGGAGCCAGTCAATCATCTGAGAGTAGAGAAGAATGAATTGCCCTTGGTATTGAGGTATTTCGACGATAAAGCGTGCGGTTGCCCAGGCCAGTGAGCCGAAGAAAGCGATGAGGATCGCTGCGACGAGTAGGCCAGATACGAGTGCGCCGATAAGAGGTGGAAAGCCTCGTTTGTTGAGTCGTTGCTGTAGTGGGTAGACAACAACGAACAAGTTGATGGTCAGAAAGACTGGTCCTACAAGGCTTGATTGGGCATTGATGCCGAGCATGACGACCCAGATGGCGGCTAGTCCGCCAAGAATGAGCGCGAATTGTGGGATTGGTCGCGATCGGGTGTCTGGGTTGTTGCCGGGGCCGGAGTCGGCGGGGCTGGGGGTCGTCGACGCGCTGCTCACGCGTTCAACGTACACCGATATGGCTCCTGGGCGTCAGCCGTGGAGGAGCCATATCGGGGTGCGAAATTATGGCGTGAATAGGTCAGCGTTCGGTGCGTGGTTTCCAGGAACGTGCGGTCTCACCTGTGTAAATCTGGCGCGGCCGGTAGATGCGGCCTTTGGGGTCGTCGTGGATTTCTTTCCAGTTGGCGATCCATCCGGGCATGCGGCCTATGGCGAACATGACTGTGAACATTTCCAGGGGTATGCCCAGGGCTCGCAGAATAATGCCGGAGTAAAAGTCGACATTGGGGTAAAGCTTGCGCTCGATGAAGTAGTCGTCGTTGAGGGCTGCGTCAGCGAGTTCTTGAGCGATGTCGAGAAGATCATCTTTGATTTCGAGTTCGGAGAATAGGTCGTCTGCGGCCGAGCGCAGAATTTTCGATCGCGGGTCAAAGTTGCGGTAAACGCGGTGACCGAACCCTTGAAGTTTGACGCCGTCTTCTTTGTTTTTGACTTTCTTTACGTACTCGGAGACTGCGATGTCGCGTTCTTTGATCTCTTCGAGCATATTGATGACGGCCATGTTGGCGCCGCCGTGGCGGGGGCCCCACAGCGCTGAGACGCCTGCAGAGGCTGAGGCGAAGATGTTGGCCTGGCTGGAGGCGACCATGCGGACGGTGGAGGTGGAGCAGTTTTGCTCATGGTCGGCGTGCAGCACAAGGAACAGGTTGAGCGCGCGGGACATAGCGGGGGTGCACTCGAATTGCTTGTAGGGCACGGAGAACATCATGTGCATGAAGTTCTCGACGTATTTGAGGTTGTAGCGGGGGTAGGCGATGGGTTCGCCGATGCTTGACTTGTAGGCAGCGGCGGCGATGGTGCGGACTTTGGAGATGAGGACGGCTGCAGCGGTTTCGATGCTGCTTTCGTCGTTGGCTTCCATTACTTCGGGTTCATGGGCTGAAAGCGTTTGGATCATGGCCGAGAGGATGGCCATGGGATGTGCTTTTGGAGGAAAGCCATCGAAGTGTTTTTTCATGTTCTCGTCGATCATGGCGTTTTCGGCGAGAAGGTCGCTAAAGCGATCACGTTGCTCGATGGTGGGGAGTTCACCGAAGATGACGAGCCAGGCTGTTTCGACGAAGGAGCTTCCTTCGGCGAGTTCTTCAATGGGGTAGCCGCGGTATCGGAGAATGCCTGCTTCGCCATCGATGTAGGTAATCGCGGATTTGGTGGATCCGGTGTTGCCATATCCATCGTCGAGGGTGATGTAGCCGGTTTCGGTACGGAGTTTCGAGATGTCGATAGCGTGTTCGTTCTCGGTGCCCACCACGATGGGTAGTTCATAGGTGGATCCGTCCAGGTCCAGGCGAGCCACATTGCTCATCTGATTCTCCTCGTCGTTGAGATGTCTTTCGACATCGTATGGCGTGATGCGTTTCACAGCATTGTGTTACGAGTTTTTCTTTTTCATGTTTGTCGGTTTCTCAGGAGGTAATAAGCAAGGGGTGCTAATGCGGTGATGAATGCAGGAATGGGAAGACCAACGGCGACGAGAAGTCCGGGCAAAAGAAGAGTGTCGTAGCCGCGGGCGATGAGAGCTAAAAGTCCTAAGGGAATTACGCCCATAGGGGTGGAGGCCATAGCTGATGAGGCGGAACGGATGTCACGGGGTTGGGCGGATCGGACAGCTCCAGCTAGTGCCGCTGTGATGAGGATGGGCCAGGTCAGGGGGTGTACTCGGGCCAAGATGAGGGCGATGAATGACCAGGTAGCTGCGATCGCGGTGGGGGCGGCTAGGAGGGTGAGTCGGGCTTTGAGCGGGGTGAAGGGCAGGCTTCGGCGGATGGAGTCCGAGCGGGCGTAGTTGGTGTATCCGTCGGTGAAGGTAGCGGTGACGTAGTAGCCGACGATGAGTGCGGCCCACCATCCTCCAGTGGTGCCTAGAACTGCGGATGCTGTGGCGGGCAGTGGAATTGCGCACAGGACAGCGAGGATGCTGAATCCGTCGCGGCGGACGCGGCGGATATCTGTTTCTAGCAGTGCACCCAGGCCGCGGCGGCGGGTGGGGGTGGAGTGTAGGCGACGGCGGGTGGCTGGGCGGGTGATGGCGCGTAGCGGGGTGGAGTCGAGCATGACAGTGGAGACGCTGAGTGCGTCAACGAAATCGCCTCCACGGGCGAGTGCTCCTACGGATAGGTGACGTGCGGAGGCTCGCATGGGTTGTTCTAGGCGCCACATGATGAGGATGAGTATGACCGTGGTGAGCAGGTCCAGGGCTGGTCCCCATGTGTTGGTGGGGGCGGCGTACAGCTCAGCGACGGTGGACCATCCAGGAAGGATGCCCAGGGTAAGGGTGAGTGAGGCAATGGCGATGAGGACTTTCCCGGCAAGGCGTGCGATGTCTTCGCTACCGGGGCGGTGTTGCCCGACGGCGAGGATTTTGGTGAGGGTCAGCCCGCCAGCGAATCCTAGGGCAGTTGAGGTGAGGATACGGATGGGGCCGTGGCCGGTGAGAGAGACAGCGAACCCTAGGGCGACTGCGCCGATGATGCCGCAAGCGGTACCGATGGCGCGGTAGGAACCGCGGGTGAGGGTGGCACGGTCGGCCGGGGAGGTAAGCAGCCAGCTGCGCAGGGGGTGTGATGCGCCGAGGGGGCCTGCGGCGGTGGCTAGGAGGACGCTGGTGCCGGTGGCGAGGAGAATGATGCCGGTTGCGAGGAAGGGGGGTGAGGCGATGAAGTCGGATTGGGATAGTCCTGCGCCAGCGCCGCGGATAAGCGCCCAGAGGAAGATGGCGGTCATGACCAGCAGGAGAGTGACTAGGTGTAGTCCGCTCCAGGGGCCAATGTCGCCGCGAGTGAAGGTGGTATCGATTTGGGCTGATCGCAGGGTGATGAGGGCCTCGTGAGCGAGGTCTTCGGATGCGGTGCGGTCGATGGGTGGTTGGGTACGGGTTTTGGTGGGCGGGTTTTCGGTGCTCATGCGGGTGGTTTCAGAGGTGGCGCAGGTGGATACGGCGGGCGGAGATAGCTGCGGCGAGTTCGCTGGAGTGTGTAGACATCAGGACCGAGCAGCCTTCTTTGGCGAGTTTGTTTAGGTGGGCTCCCAGCCAGATACGTCCGGCAGTGTCCAGGCGTTGTTCTGGTTCATCGAGGATGAGTAGGTCGAAGGGGCGTACCAGGGTGGTGGCTAGGCCTAGGCGGCGGCGTTGTCCGGAAGAAAGGGTGTCGGGGATTTGATCGGCGACGTCAGCAAGTCCGAGTGTGCGTAGGGCGGTATCGACGATGTCTGTTTCAACGGAGCCGTGGGCGCGGGCCAGAAGGTCGAGGTGTTCCCACACAGTGACGTCGGAGAAGAAGGCCATGTCGTCGAGGATGGCGGCGACGCGGCGGCGGACTTGGGGGTCGGTTTCGTGCATGGGTTCGCCGTCGAGGAAGACATCGCCGGAGTCGGGTTCTTCAGCACCCATGAGACAGCGTAGGAGGGTGGTCTTTCCAACACCGTTGGGGCCGAAGATGGAGACGATTTCGCCTTCGTGGACGTCCAGATCCACGCCGGAGAAGACGGCGCGCCCGTCAAACGATTTCGACAATTGGCGCACCATGAGGCGCGGGTAGGAAGCGGTCACGTCTGTCAGCGTAATCGGCAGCGCGCTCCGGGTGTTGTTGGTCAGGGCCGGTGGAATTGGTGTTCAGGTGGTGGTGGGCGGGGTTTCGTGGCAGGGCAGGGAGGTGGGCAGGTGGAGCGTGTCTTAGGTATGTTCCGCACTGTGGTCGTGGGTGTCTCGCACAGTGGATGATGTGGTTTGTGTGGGCCTAGTGTGGGGGTATGCGAGTTGGAGTTTTCGGAGCTACTGGTCAGGTCGGCGGGGTTATGCGAGCCCTGCTGGAAGAACGCGAATTCCCCGTCGATGAAGTGCGTTTCTTTGCCTCATCGCGTTCGGCCGGAACAACACTGCCGTGGAAAGGCACAGATGTAGTAGTCGAAGACATGGCCACAGCCGACTTTGCCGGTATCGACCTGGCTCTGTTCTCTGCTGGTGGCCAAGCCAGCCGCGAGTACGCCCCTAAGGTCGCTGCCGCCGGCGCTGTCGTGATCGACAACTCCAGTGCCTGGCGCAAAGACCCCGACGTCCCACTCGTCGTCGCCGAGGTCAATCCCGACGACCTGTGCGACATCCCCAAAGGCATCGTCGCCAATCCGAACTGCACCACCATGGCCGCAATGCCTGCCCTGAAAGTCCTGCACGACGAGGCCGAGCTAACCGAACTGCGGGTGGCTTCCTACCAGGCAGTCTCTGGTTCCGGTGGCAAAGGTCTCGAAGAACTCGACAGCCAAATCCGTGCTGCCTACGCCTGCGGAGACCCCAAGCAGCTCGCTCTGCACGGTGACGCTCTGACCCTGCCCAGCCCCAACGTCTATAAAGTTCCGGTGGCGTTCAACGTCGTCGCCATCGCGGGCAGCCTCGTTGACGATGGCACCGGCGAAACCGACGAAGAGCAAAAACTACGTAACGAGTCCCGCAAAATCCTGCACATCCCCCACCTGCGCGCTTCTGCCACCTGCGTACGCGTCCCGGTGTTTACCGGCCACGGCCTAGCCGTCAATGCCACCTTCGCCCGCGACATCACTCCCCAGCGCGCGTTGGAACTGCTCAACACCGCTGAAGGCGTCACCATCAGCGAGGTCCCCAACCCCCTCGAAGCAGCCGGCGCCGACGACGTTTTTGTCGGCCGTGTCCGCGCAGACCAGGCAGCACCAGAGGGCAAAGGCCTTGAAATGTTCATCGTCGCCGACAACCTCCGCAAAGGCGCAGCGCTCAACGCTGTCCAGGTCGCCGAAGCCTGGCTCACCCGCCGCTGACCGACCTCTTGAGAGGCGGTGCACCGGCTAACCCACGCGCCGGTGCACCGCCTCACCCATACCCGCCCACCAAGGAGAATCCGTGGCCATCGACCTCACCAGCCAATACGACGCCATTACCACTGACCAGATCCGCAGCTGGGGCACCGCGAAATGGATGAAAAAACCTGGTGCGCTCGCCGCGTGGATCGCCGAGATGGATTTCCCGCTGTGTGAGCCGGTCCGCGCCGCTGTCACTGATCTGGTCAACACCGGCGCACTTGGATACTCACCGGACAGCGACAACACACAGCTAGCCCGTGCCTACACCGATTTCTCAAAACGTCATTGGGGCTGGGCCCCGGAGCCTGGAAGCGTCCACCCCATTCCGGATGTCTTGGCTGGACTGGTTGCCGTCATTGAGGCTTACACCACCCCCGGCACCCCCGTCATCGTTCCCACTCCGGCATACATGCCGTTCTTGACTTTGCCCACCTACTTTGACCGGGATGTCATCCAAGTCCCCTTAAGCTGTGATGACTTTGGCTATTACACCTATGACCTAGATGCGCTCGCCGCTGCTTTTGAGCAGGGTGCCGAGCTGCTTGTTCTGTGCAATCCGCACAACCCTGTTGGGCGTGTCCTCACCCGTGGTGAGCTTTTGGCCATCGCCGATGTCGTTGAAGCCAA
This sequence comes from Dermatophilus sp. B7861-1, assembly GCF_058996045.1. Taxonomy (NCBI): domain Bacteria; kingdom Bacillati; phylum Actinomycetota; class Actinomycetes; order Micrococcales; family Dermatophilaceae; genus Dermatophilus; species Dermatophilus sp. B7861-1. The sequence continues at coordinate 250,918 of NZ_CM180082.1, forward strand.
GGGTGGTCTTGTCTTCGCTGACGAGATCCATGCACCTATCGTTTATCCGGGGCACAGCCACATCCCGTACGCATCACTGGATGAGCGCACTGCTGCGCACAGCATCACCGCTATTTCTGCGAGTAAATCGTTCAACCTTGCTGGGCTCAAATGTGCACAGATCATTCTCACTAACCCTGACCATCATGCTGCGTGGGAGAAAGCCAGCCGCTGGATTTGGGCTTCGCGACCGGGAATTTTCGCCAACATCGCTGCCTATGACCAGGGTGATGAATGGCTTGAAGGTCTTGTTTCCTACCTGGATCGTAACCGTCGGCGCCTAGTTGAACTTGTCGAGGAAAAACTTCCGGGTGTGCGTTACCGCATGCCTGAAGGTACCTTCCTGGCTTTGCTGGATTTCCGCGGTGTGCGTGGCGGTGCAGGTCTGGGGGATGACCCCACTCACATCATTGAGGAAAAGAGCAATGTCGTGCTGAACGCTGGGCCTGATCTCGGGGCCGCAGCTGTGGGGATGGCCCGCATCAACATCGCCACCCCCTTGCCGGTGCTTGAAGAAGTCGTTGCTGCCATCGCGAAAGCTCTCTAAACGCCCTGTCTGCGCGGAGCGTTTCGTGAAGTGTCTCCGCGCAGGCAAGCTGTATGCAGCTGTTATTAGCCCGGCTGTACCACTGAACTGGCAGACTGCCGAAGAAGACTGTCTGGTACACGAAAACGCTGGCTCAGCAGGAGGCGGATATGACGGGGCGCACAGACATGAACATGGTGGAAACCCTTGTGGCTAAAGGGGTTACGATTCCCCATCCCGCCATGGTCACCATTGATGCGGATGTGGATCCGGACCGTATCAGTGGTGAGCGGGTCATCATCCACCCTGGAGCTCGTATCCGGGGGGCTCGTACTGTCATCAGTTCTGGGGCCGAGCTGGGACGGGAAGGCCCAGTGACGGTAGAGGATTGCATCATTGGTCCCGATGTACAGCTCAAAGGTGGATATGCGGCTAAGGCAGTGTTCCTCCAGGGTGCCAATCTTGGTTTGGGTCACCACGTCCGGGAGGGTTCGATCCTTGAAGAGCAAGCAGGTGGGGCTCACACGGTGGGGTTGAAACAAACCATCCTGTTCCCATTTGTCACGCTGGGCAGCCTTATCAACATGTGTGACTGCCTCATGGCGGGGGGAACAAGTCGCAAGAATCACAGTGAGGTTGGCTCTAGCTATATCCATTTCAACTTCACCCCGACAGGGGATAAAGCGACGCCATCGATGTTCGGAGATGTCGCGCGGGGAGTGATGTTGCGTGAACGTCCCATTTTTTTGGGTGGCCAGGGCGGCACGGTAGGCCCTGCTCGGGTTGCGTACGGCACGGTGGTAGGTGCTGGAGAGATTTTGCGGCAGGACGTAAATGAAGAGAATCAGCTGTTTATCCCAGGGGCAGCGCCGTCGGTGCGGCGTGATTTCTCGCCCGAGCAGATCCGGGGCGCAGCACGATTGGCGGCCCGCAACGTGGAGTATCTAGCTGCTCTTGATGCCTTGGAAGAGTGGTATCGGCAGGCTCGTGCACCATTTTTCGCGGCGGTGGAGTTGGGCGATCTTGTTTTGGAGGGGGCACTGGGCGCTCTTGCCTCTGCTCGACAGGAACGAGCAAAACGATTGTCAACCTTGCTGAGCAAGCTCACAGCCTCCTGCGGTGTAGAGGCAGATTTGTTTACGGCCCGTGAGCGTTTGTGTGTGCCTGATTGTGGTGGTGCCGCGGGAGCAACGCTGCCTGCTGCGCCGGAAATGGTGTTGTCTGCTTTAGGGCAGGCAGCTGAGGAAGGCACGTCGTATGTCCAGGCGGTGCAGGACTTGTCTGCGCAGGAGGTTCAGGCGGGCACCGCCTGGCTGGAGGAGGTGGGGGCTGTGCGGTTGGCGGCTGCGTGTGCGTTGGTTCCTGACCTGCCTGTCGCTGCGGTGCGGTGATCAGACTGTTCTCAGATCGGGAATTGTCTGGTGTGCCTACTGCTGGCAGCGGTAGGCACACCAGGATGTGGTTAGAGATAGGCGTCGAGAACTTTTTGTGAGAAGGAGGGCCAGGAATCGCTGGCCCAGGTGCCAAAGTCGCGGTCGCAGAGGAAAACACATCCGAGCTGGGCATCGGGGTCGATCCAGCAGAAGCTGCCGGACATGCCGAAGTGTCCGAAGGTGCTTGGGGAGTTGCCCGGTGCTGTCCAGTGAGGGGTTTTGTGGCCGCGGATCTCACAGCCGTATCCCCACAGGTTGGGGCGTTGACGACCGAATCCGGGAAGTACTCCGCCCAGGTCGGGGTAGGTGGGGGTGGAGGCTAGTCGCACGACTTCGGGTAGGAGGAGTTTGGGGGCCAGTAGTTCGACGGCGAGTGCGGCCAGGTCACTGATAGTGCTGGTCATGCCGCGGGAGGCTGGTCCTTCGAGACGTGCGCTGTCCATGTCGAGAAGGTCCAAGACGCGGTCATGGACGTGTTCGGTGAAGCTGGTTCCGGTGACCTCGGCGAGGTGCTGGGCGGCAACATCGGTGTTGATGTTGGAGTAGACGCGTTGGGTGCCGGGTTTGGCGATGGTTTTGGTGGAGTCGAAGGTGTACCCCGAGGTGTGTGCCAGGAGGTGACCGAGGGTGGAGCCTTCAGGGCCGAGTGGGTCGTTGAGGGATACGAGTCCTTCCAAGCAGGCGTCGAGGATGGTGCAGGCGGAAACGATTTTGGTGACGGAAGCCCAGTTGTAGCGTTCGCCTGTGTCGCTGATGTTGATGATGCCTTCGGGGCCGATGACCGCGGCTGCAGCCGAGTTGACGGGCAGTTCGGCAAGCGCGACGGTCAGGTCGAGGCGGTTGGGCATAGGTGCTCCTGTCACGGGTGGGTGGGGTTGTCTTGAGTGTGGCATGTGGGTTGTTGAGTGTGTGGCGGTGAGATGTTGCGTCAGTGCGGTTGGGTTCTGCGTATGGTCAGGGTGAGCGCCTAGGGTGGTTCTGTGGTGGTTTCTTTGGGCGTGGGGGCTGCTCGGCCCTCTTTGATTGCAACAGATTTGGATGGAACCTTGCTGGATGAGCGGGGCCGGGTGTCCGTGCGCACCAAAAGGGCGCTGCAGGGGGTGTGGGAGGCGGGGATACGCACGGTGTTTGTGACTGCTCGTCCTCCTCGATGGCTGGTTCCGTTGGAAGAGGCAGTTGATGGACATGGGGTGGTGATCTGCGCTAATGGTGCGTTTGTGTATCAGGTCGCGGATCGGCAGATGCTGTGGTCACGCGGTATTGATTGTGCGTTGGTGGTGCAGTTGGCTTCTGAGTTGCGGTCGTTGTTACCGGGGGCTGGGTTTGCTGCTGAGCGCACCACGGGTGCGTATGTGGATGAGGTGTTTGCTGAGCTGGCTTCGGGTGATGCGTTGGCTGTCAGCGCGGGGGATGGGTTGTGTGTGTATGAGCAGGTGGGTCCGATCGATGAGGTGGATGGGGTGGTGGGGAAGTTGTTGGTGAGGGCGGCTGTGCTAGAGCAACCTGGGGCGTGTGAGGAGGTGGTTGAGCAGATTGCACGGTTGGTGGGCTCTCGTGCGCAGGTGGCGTTTTCGGGTGCGTTGGGGTTGGCTGAGATTGGGCCTGCGGGGGTGACGAAAGCTTCTACCTTGGCGCAGTGGTGCGCGCAGGAGGGGATTTTTCCTGAGCAGGTGTGGGCGTTTGGGGATATGCCGAATGATTTACCGATGTTGGAGTGGGCTGGGCGCTCGTTTGCGGTGGCGAATGCGCATCCGAGTGTGCGGGCGTTGGCGCACATGACGGTGGGTGCTCACGATGCTGATGGGGTGGCTGAGGTGTTGGAGTCGCTGGTGCAGTGACGCTGTTCATCAGGGGGTGTGTTGAGGGTGAGGGTCGTTTGTGAGCTGGTGAGCGCGAGGATCGGGGGGGGAATGAATGAAAAAGGTCCTGCCCGCGTTGTTGCGCGGGCAGGACCGGGGCAGCGCTGGAGGTGTGTGGTGGGTCAGTCTTCGTTGTCGGGATCGTCGGTGACGCGGTTGATTTCTGGAGTGCCTTCGGCGGGAGCCTTGGCGTGCATTGCTCGGGCCATGATGCGTAGGGAGATCCCTGCGAGTACGGCAGCAGCGAGGGTGCCAAGGAGCACAGCGATGCGAGCACCGTCGGCCAGTGGCGTTCCAGCGGGAAAGGACAGCTCAGCGATGAGCAAGGAGACGGTAAACCCGATGCCGGTGAGGAACCCGACAGGGATCATGTGCCGCATAGCTAGACCGCTGGGCAAAGCCAGGGGGGTGAAAGCTGTGAAGATCCAGGTGGTTCCCAGTACGCCGATGAACTTCCCAATAACTAGACCGGCGGCTACGCCGATGACGACGGGCTGTCCAAGCACTGCGCCGGGGCCGCCTCCCTCGACGAGGGTCACACCAGCGGAGAAGAACGCGAAAATGGGCAGGATCAAACCGTTGGCGAAGGGGTTCAGTATTGCGTTGTAGTGGTGAGTACGGGCGTGGTGTTCACCGTGTACTCGCAACGCCGGAACCATGAAACCGAGAAGAACGCCAGCGATGGTGGCGTGAATGCCTGAAGCGTGCATTGAGGCCCACGCGATCACAGCGAAGGGGATCATCAACCACCATTGCGGGCGGCGAGAACGCACCACTAGCGCGAATGCGATGATTGCCAGTGCGGCTACGGCGAGCCACATCGCGTGAATTTCTGCGGTGTAGAACAACGCGATAACAATGATGGCTAGCAGGTCATCAACCACGGCGAGTGTGAGCAGGAATAGACGCAGCCCGGATGGCAAACCGCGACCAAACAGGGCGAGCACTCCGACAGCAAATGCGATGTCGGTAGCTGTGGGGATGGCCCAGCCGCCGGCTGCAGCTGGTTGCCCCAGGTTTGTGACAGCGAGGAAGAACAGCACAGCTGGGACAACCATGCCACCAACGGCAGCGAGCATGGGCAGTGCAGCTTGAGCGGGGGAGCGCAGCGATCCTGTGACGAATTCCTGCTTGAGCTCTAACCCCACAGTGAAAAAGAAAATGGCCAGCAAACCGTCGGCAGCCCACGCGGCCAGGGAAAGGTTCAGATGCAGCGACTCAGGACCAATGGTGAACTCGGCCAGAGAGTGATAGGTGCTGCGCAGTGGGCTGTTAGCCCATATGAGTGCTAATGCTGCGGCAACGATAAGGAGAATGCCAGCGCTGGTGTCTCGGGTGACCCAATCGCGGATGCGGGTAAGGGCGCTCGCAGGCGCGGCGGGGGTTTCGGGCACAGAGCAGCTCCGTTCGTTTTTGAAGGCCACCGTCAGATTGCGGGGGTCCTTGCCGACCAGACTTCCCGGCACACCGTCTTCCAGAGTACCGGGAACGGGTATAGCTGTGTTAACGGTCACATACGTGACTGTTCATAAGCTCTAACGATTTTTTCGTAGAACGGTCGGTGTCCTGGCGGATATCTCGCCATGACACCGACCGTCGTGATTGTGCTGCGTGTGCTGGGTGAACGCGTGAAAAATGAACCGGGTGGTTCTTCGTTTCTTTTAGGCCTGAGCGGGGAATCGCTCCCAGACACGGTGCTGAGCGAGCAGGCTAGCTAGTTCGTTGATCGCTTCGGCAGCGTTGTTACTGGCCACGATCCCTGGTGAAGAGGTGTCGATGCCAGCTGCGGTAAGAGCTGCTTTACCGCTGGGTAGATAGGCCACTGCCTTGCAATGGCGGTGCATCTCCTCCAACAGCAGAATCAGTTTCGGGTCGGTGGTTAGGTTCGTTTCCCCTGGGCGAGTCTGGGCTTGCGCGGGGGCGATGCTGGATACCAGCAGTACAGCGTCGAATTCGATCGATCGGGTGGCCAGTAGGGTGCGGTCCACGGTGATGTCTTTACCGAGGGTGCCGCCGTGGCCGGCCAGGACAAATGGCGTCATTGCGCTCTCGTGTACTGCTTGAATGGCTTCTTTGACTGCGGCTGGGTCGGCGGCATCATCTGCGACGATGCCGATTTTGCGGCCTGTGACGGGGTAACTCTTTTCGTTGATCTGCCGCAGTGAAGAGCTGGGCTTCATGTCTTTGACGTCGGCTTTTGTGGGTGCGGGCACTTCCATGCCTAGTCCGGCGGCGACGTGTTCGGCTAGCCCTGTATCGATGAGGGCCAGATGAGCTAGCTGACGTTCGCGAATGGGTGTTTCGAAGCATTTGCTGAGCTCAAACGTGTACGCCTGGGTCAGGTGTTGCTGTTCGATGGGTGTCAGGCTCCGGTAGAACAGGCGAGCTTGAGTGAAGTGGTCATCGAAGGAAGCCGACAGCTCACGTACTTTGGCTCCGTGGACACTGGTGGGTACTTCGATGAAGGGGTGCTCTGCCTCGGAGGTGTGTGCGGGGTTTCCTGCGTCAATGGAGTTGGGGCGGTAGGGGGCTTGTCCAGTGTGTACGCCGTGTTGGTGGAATCCATCTCGCAGCATGTCGTTGACGGGGCAGTGTGGCCGGTTGATCGGTATCTGGGTGAAGTTAGGGCCACCGAGCCGGGTGAGCTGGGTGTCTTGATAGCTGAAGAGACGACCTTGCAGCAGTGGATCGTTGGTTACATCGATTCCAGGAACGAGGTGGCCGGGGTTGAACATGACTTGTTCGGTTTCGGCGAAGTAGTTCGTGGGATTGGCGTTGAGGGTCATTTTTCCTAGTGGCTGGATGGGGCACAGCTCTTCGGGAATGAACTTTGTTGGATCCAGCAGGTCGATGCCTTCGAACATTTCGTCTTCAGTGTCGGGCATCACTTGCACGCCGAGCTCCCACTGCGGGAATGCGCCTGCTTCGATTGCATCGGCGAGGTCGCGGCGGTGGAAGTCGGGATCGTTTCCTTGGGTGAGTTGGGCTTCTTCCCACAGTTGTGAGTGGACGCCAGCAGTTGGTTTCCAGTGCCATTTGACTAGGCAAGTTTTACCTTCGGCGTTGGTAAGCCGGAAGGTGTGGATACCGAAGCCTTCCATCGTTCGGTACGACAGCGGGATGCCGCGGTCGCTCATGTTCCACATGGTGTGGGCTTGTGCTTCGGTGTGCAGGGAGACGAAGTCCCAGAAGGTGTCGTGTGCGCTTTGTGCTTGGGGGATTTCTCGGTCTGGGTGGGGTTTTCCTGCGTGGATGAGGTCGGGGAATTTAATTGCATCTTGGATGAAAAAGATGGGCATGTTGTTGCCGACGAGGTCGAAATTTCCCTCTTCGGTGTAGAACTTCGTTGCGAATCCGCGGGTGTCGCGGACAGTGTCTGCTGATCCGCGGGAGCCAAGCACGGTGGAGAACCTGACGAATACGGGAGTTTTCGCATGTGTGGCAAGGGATTTCGCCGTCGTGATCTTCTCAGCCGTGCCGTAAGACTCGAAGATGCCGTGGGCGGCTGCGCCGCGAGCGTGGACCGCTCGCTCAGGAATGCGTTCGTGGTCAAAGTGGCTGATTTTTTCGCGGAAGTGTTGGTCTTGGACCAGGAGAGGGCCGCGGGGGCCAGCTTTGAGGCTGTGGTCGGTATCGCGTAGGCGGGTGCCGGTCTGGGTGGTCAGGTATGAGCCTGATTGGGCGCGTGCGGTGTTATCAGCGCCGGTGGGGGTGCCGGTTGCGGTGACTGTTTCGGGTGCGTTTTGGTCGGGGTTGGGAGCTGGGGGAGCAACGGGGGTTGTTGGTTCTTCTACGGTGGGTGCAGGGTTTTTGTGGGGGTTTTTTGTGGGCGCGTTGTCGTCGAACATGATGTTCCTTTCCGCGGGGGAGATGCTTCGCCCGGGTTCGAACGATGCTCTTGGCCATCACGATGCCTTCTTTGATGGCTTTTGTCGCGGTGAAACATGCGCTTATTTCCGGCATGAGGAAGATGTCGTGACGTTCTGTAAAAAATAGGAAAGGTTCTTTACAGAACATGGTGACTTCTTAGCTGTGCTGCTACCCTCTCGCATCTGTTACAGGGGGTGAAAGTGGAGGTGGTTGGTTGAATTCTCTCTGGGTGTCAGGGTTTATAGCCAGCCGGATCGTTTGAACATGATGAACAGGACTATGCAGGTAGATGCGATCGCTGCGAGTGTTACGTAATAGCCGTACTGCCAGTGCAGTTCGGGCATGTTGTCGTAATTCATGCCGTAGATACTTGAAATTAGGGTGGGGAGCACTGCTATTGCTGCCCATGCTGAAATCTTGCGCTGGTCCTCGTTTTGTTGCAGAGAGACTTGCGATAAATGTGCAGACAATAGGTCTGATAGCTGACTGTCGTAGCCGTCGACCTGTTCGGTTACTTGCAGCAGGTGATCTTCGACGTCTTTAAAAAACGGCTGTAACCGCTGGGTAAGTGTGATCCCAGTTGAGCCTCGGATAAGTCGATATAGCGGAATTACTAGGGGGGTGCTAGCGCGTTTGTATTCCAGTACTTCGCGTTTGAGTCGGTAAATGTCAGTGACGTCGGCTCGCCCATCGGAAGAAAACACGAGTTCTTCAATGTTATTAACGTCTTCGGCTAGCTCTGTATCAATTGTCATGTAGTTGTCCACTACTCGGTCAAGTACGCCGTGTACTACAGCCAAGGGGCCTAGAGACATTCGCTGAGGTAGTCGTTCCAATGCCGCTCGCACGCCGATGAGTTCGTTTACTTCTCCGTAACGCACGGTCAGAACAAAGTCTTTGCCGATGAACAGAATCAGTTGGCCAGTTTCCACGTCGCTGGTGGCATCGATGTAGCGCAGGGTGCGCAATACCAGGACCGTAACGTCGTCAAAAACATCGATCTTGGGTCGTTCTCGGGCGGTGAGTGCATCTTCGATGGCCAATGGGTGCAAGCCGAGTTCTTGTGCGATCGCGGAAAACTCTTCGACTGATGGGTCCTTCAGTCCGATCCACGCGAACTCGCTGTTTCCTGATTGTTCTTTGGCAGTGTCTTCGAAGGGTTCTTCGGGTTTATCGCTCGGTGTGGTGGTTCGGGTTCGTAGGCGCCGTAGCTCGGTGCTTGGGTCGTCGCAGTCGACTCGGTGTCCGCCGCGGTAATAAGCCTGGTTCACGATCACGAGCGTCATTCTGCCCGGCGCGGTTCTTCTCACCAGGCATGCCTGTGTTTGGAGGGCTATGGAAGGTAAGAACAGCGGGTGAGGGGCCTGCACTCGGTGTCTTCCGGTGTGTCAAGGACGCTGGCAGGTTGACGCACGAGTGCAGGCGCGCGGGTTCAGGGTTGGACGAGGATGCGGATGGGGTTGCCTTCACGGCTTTCGAGCATGTCTATGCCGCGTTTCACTTCGGTCAGCGGTACGACTGCAGAGATGGATTCGGACAAGTCGAGGCGTTTGTGTCGAAGCATTTCGGCGAGCATGGCTATGTCTTGCACTTTGTAGCCCAGGTGCCCAATGACCTGTTTGCGTCCCAGGGCGAAGTTGGTGATGTCGCCGAGGTTGAGATCTTGTCCGCTCAGTCCCACGACGACCAGTTTTCCGCCTGTGTCGAGTGCTTGGGCAGCTTGGGTGCAGGTTGCGGTGATGCCGACGGCATCGAAAGCCACGTCGATCATGCGGCCATAGGTGGCTTCTTCGATTTTGTCGATGAGGTGCGGGTCATCTGCGCGGAAGGTGTAGTCGGCGCCGAGGCGGCGGGCGCGTGCGAGGGCGGCGTCATCGAGGTCCACTGCGATGAGGGGGGTGCCTCCGGCGAGTTTGGCTAGTTGTAGTAGGTGGGTTCCTACTCCGCCAAGTCCCCAGATGCCCACGGCGTTGCCGAGGTGCACTTGGCCGCTTCGCATGACAGCGGCGAAAGGTGTGGAGACGGCGTCGGCGAGGATGGCAGCTTGATCCATGGGGACGCCTTCAGGGACGCGGGTGAGGCCGATGGCGTTGACGATGACGTATTCGGCCCATCCGCCGTCGAAGTCGAATGCCATGAGCTGTATGGCGAGGCAATTGAGAAAATCGCCGCGGCGGCATTTGCGGCAGGTTAGGCAAGCTCGGCCTGCGGAGGGAATGACAGGGTCGCCAATTGACCAGCCAGTGACACCTGGTCCGAGGGCGTCGATGTAGCCGCTGACTTCGTGGCCTTGGGTGACGATGGGGGTGCGGACGGGGAAGTTGCCGTTGATGAGGGATAGGTCGGAGTGGCAGATGCCGCAGTAGGCGACTTTGAGGCGTACTTGACCGGGGCCGGGGGTGGGGATGGGGAGTTCTTCGATGGTGATGCTGCCAGTGTTGGCGTTGAATCGTTCAGCGAGCATGGTTCTGCCGTGTTTTGAGGTGGTGTCATGGTGGGTGGTTGCTGCTGTGGTGAATGTCATGGGGTCTCCTGGTGGGGTTCGCTGGGGGCTTTGGTGGAGCGGTCTGCAAGATTGGTCTCCGCTGTATGGTTCGAATCTTTCTGTGCGGCAACAAATTCAGTTGAATTTGAGTTTATTTACCAGCTTTGGCGGCAGTGATGTTTTTCCTTAATTAACAGCTCCAAGGCACCGGGAAACCTCTTTGGTAGCAACCTCGGGCGTGCCTGGGGCTAAAAGGGCCTCACGAGGCCTGGCGGCGAGTAGCGTGGCGCAACGAGCAAGCCTTGACGAGACGCCCGTCACAGTGTGGTGGTGGGGGGGCTTGGTATGACGAGGAGGTCTGCATGGGTTACGCAACCACCAATCCGTACACCGGTGAAGTCCTGAAGAAGTTCGATACTGCCAGCGAGGCCGAGGTGGAGGCAGCCGTAACAAAGGCTGACAAGGCGTTCCAGGTCTGGCGGAAGAAAAGCATTGAGGAGCGCGGAAAGGTACTGACTAAGGCTGCCGCGATCTTGCGTGAGAACCGTCGCGAGTTCGCCCAGACTCTTACGCTAGAGATGGGCAAGCTGATCGCTGAAGCCGAGGCCGAGATTGATGTGTGCATCGGCATGCTGGAGTACTACGTGCAGTTTGGTGCTGAACAGCTGGCGCCACGGTTCTTGTCGGCAAAGGGTTTTGGGGACCAGGATGTCATGCTGGTCAACGAACCGCTGGGTGTTTTGTATGCGGTGGAGCCGTGGAACTTCCCGTACTACCAAGTGGTCAGGATCGCTGCGCCACAGTTCACGGCAGGTAACTCGATCGTGCTGAAGCATGCTTCGAATGTTCCGCAGTCAGCGTTGAAGATGGAGAAGCTATTCGCTGACGCTGGGGTTCCTGAGGGGCTTTTGGTGAATGTGTTCGCCTCGCATGAGGCGGCTGAGCAGATCCTTTCGGACCCGCGGGTGCGTGGTGTGGCCCTGACTGGTTCGGAGGGCGCTGGGGCGGCGGTGGCAGCGATTGCCGCTAAACATCTTAAAAAGTCCACGCTTGAGTTGGGTGGGGCGGACGCCTACATCGTGTTGGAAGACGCTGAAATTGATAAAGCGGTGAAGTGGGCAGTATTTGGGCGGCACTGGAACGCTGGTCAGGTGTGCTGTTCGGCTAAGCGTCTCATCGTGATGGACAGCGTGTATGAGGAGTTCCTCGCCAAATACAAGGAGGGTGTCAAAGCCCTAGTGGCAGGTGACCCGATGGACCCGAATACTTCACTGGCGCCGTTGATGTCCCAGGCAGCTGTTGATGATTTGGCCCAGATGGTTGAACAGGCTCGCCTGGAGGGCGTGACGGTTGAGGAGATTGGTGAGAAGGTGCCTGAGCAGGGGGCGTTCTTCCAGCCGACGATTCTCACTGAGATTGAGGTTGGTTCTAAGACCAGCATGCGGGAGTTCTTCGGCCCGGTGTCGCAGATCTATCGCGCGAAAGACGAAGATGATGCTGTACGTATCGCGAACTCTTCACCGTTTGGGCTGGGTGGTTCAGTGATTACGCAAGACATTGCACGTGCCCAGAAGATCGCGCGTCGCTTGGACACTGGCATGGTGTACATCAACCAGCCCACGGGTGCTAAGCCGGATATTCCCTTCGGTGGGACGAAGCGTTCTGGTTACGGGCGTGAGCTGACCGAGTTGGGTCTGCATGAGTTTGTTAACCAGAAGGTCGTGGTGGTTACCGATATTGATGGCAGTTTCTAAAACTTTGCCTTAGGTAACTGGTCTTTGGTGTGTGCCTGCCCGGGCGTGGTGCTGGGGGCAGGCACACATGGTGTTGTCGCGGGTTTATTTGGCTGGCGTGATCTCTTCTTCGATGACCCATTTGTGGTTGGTGAATTTTGTGCCGTCCGGGCCTTGGTAGTCGACCATGTAAACGGTGGTGTTTTTGGCTTCATCGACGGAGCCTTTGGCTCCCTTCATGCCAGGCAAGTGCTCGGTGTTGATGGTGATTGATGTGCCTTTGGCCAGTGGCGCTGCGCCGGGGTTTTTGAGTTCTTCATGGACGACCCACTTGTGTTCGTGGATGGGGGTGCGCCCGTTGGAGGGAGTGAAGTCAACTTCGTAGGCGGTGGTTTTGTAGGCGCCTTTAATCGTTGCGGTTGCTCCTTTCATGCTGGGTAGGTGATCGGCGTTGAGTTTGACGGTGTCGCCGACTTTGTAGCGGGCGCTTGAGGCGGTGGCGATGCCGGAGGGAGCGGGGCCGCCGTTGGTGGGGTAGGCATGCGAGCTGGGCATGGTCTGTGTAGAGGAGGGCGGAGCAACTTGGGTGGATGGTTTTGGTGAGCCGGCTGGGTTTTGTGGGATGCGTCCGGAGGAGGAGTTGTTTCCTTGGCAGGCTGCCAGGGCGCTGAAAGAGAGGGTGAGCGCGAAGGCTGCGGCGATTGCCCGTGCATTCATGCGTGCTGTCCTTCCTAGGACTCTTCAAACAAAGAAGTAGGGGAGTTAGGTGAGAAGGGGGTGTTCTCTGGGGTACGACACGGCATCAGTGGCGTGAACGTGTGGTCAACGCGGAGGGAAGAAAAGACGCTCACACATTGGCACAGTGATTTTGAAACGAGCTGTGGAGTTAAGAGAGAAAGATTCCACATAGAAGAATAGTCGTGGTGGTTACGTGTACGGATCGGTGTCAAGGTGCACCACGAGTGATGCCGCCACCCCGAGTGTGTATACGAAAGAGCTGAGAAGGGTGCTCGTCAGAAGAGTTACCCCAATTGAGGTTAAGCCGAGAAAAACAAGAACTGACCAGGTCAACCCGGCCGTGAAAAACACCGGAAAAATGCGCTCGCTCTCAGGCTGAGTCTGGGTTGCTTGCCTCATCGGAACCTCCTTGTCCCGTCGTGATGCTGAGCCGTTCAGCCTTTGGGAGCAGTGTCAGCTGATGCGGTTGCCTGGGTCGGTACTGGAGCCGGTCCAGGCGCGGGAGGCTGTTTTTTGATGGGGTTAGTGATTTTGTCTGCGCCAGCATTAGGGGCTTTGGGTGCATCAGGAGCTTTGCCTGGCTCAGGTGCCTTACCAGGAGCGGCAGCGGGTGGCTTGCCCGGGGCCGGGGGGGCTGGTGGAGCAGGAGTGGCTGCTGGTTTGGGGCCGGGATATTTATCGAGGTTGAGGGTTTCGCTGTGTGGTTGCACACCAGGGGGTTGCCACGTCAGTTTCAGTTTGAGGGTTTCGTTCATTGGGTAGGCCTCTTTCCAGGAGAGGCTTTGTCCCGGTTCAATCGCGGTGGTTGGGCTACCAATGCCGTTGGCGCTGTCGGCAACTGTTCCTGTTTCTCCGTTCGGATCAGTCGCGGTGCGGAAATACATGGTTTCTAGCGGCTTGTCGCTCGTATTCGTCAGGGTGTAGTCCACGGAGACGAACTGTTTACTTCCTTTGGGGTAGGAAGCCATTCCTGAAGGGGTGAAAGCTGCAGGCTGCGAAAGAGTGACGTCGATCCCGTTCCACGTGGCTTTTTGCCCGAACGCTGCGGGGGTGTTTTTGGTGGGCTCTCCAACAGGAGCTTTATCTGCATTGTTCGCTGGGGGAGGCGAAGCCGCTGTTTGCGGTCGTGCAGGCGCGATCCCAGCACACGCTGTCGCGCTAAAGATGAGCACAAGAGCGGCAGCACCGGAGCACAGAGCACGGGATCGCATACGGCCCATGCTAGGCACGGTTCTTCGCAGTTGTCTGATCACGCCACGCGATCGTGGAACAGATATCAGTGGCTGTCCATCGTTATTTAGTGGGCATTTTGGTTGGCCAACGCATGCCTCGACTGCAGGGCGGTCTACCGCGTGAAGCAGTCAGTGCTGTACCCACTGAATTTCTTTTTGTTTTCCTGGGAACGGAATGGGATGCTCGGACGTCCTGAATACAGGGGTCTCCTGCCCAGCGTGTATCGCAGGACTAGGTGGACGGAGACCCGCGCCGAATGTGAACGCATGCCCACGGCAAGTTAGGAATGATCCTGCCGCGCATGCGAATCGCCACCGAATCCGCCGCTGCGGGTGTGGTAGTGCCAATATGTGTGCTTGCGCGTGCCCGCTGTCCGCGGCCACGGCATGGTGTGAAGGAGGACGGGGTGCGTGTACTCGTCGTCGAAGACGACCTGGCTATGGCAGGTCTCATCTCGACAGCGTTGACCGACCAAGGATTTGCGGTCGATATGGAGCATGAAGGGCACGCCGGTTTAGCCGCCGCGTCCGGTACGGGGTATGACGTTGTCATCCTCGACATCATGCTGCCCGGGCTGTCTGGCTATCGGATCGTTGAGAAGCTGCGTGAACGGGGAAATTGGACCCCGGTGTTGATGCTTACCGCTAAGGATGGTCCCTATGACGAGGCGGATGCCTTCGATTTAGGTGCTGACGACTACCTCACCAAACCATTTGACGTGGTTGTGCTGCTGGCTCGTTTGCGTGCACTTGTTCGGCGAGGCGCTCCTGCTCGTCCGGCCACGCTCATGCTTGGTGACCTTTCCTTGGACCCCTCGACGCACCGTGTTTACCGCGGCGATAAAGAGGTTCGGCTCACCGCCAAAGAGTTCGCAGTCCTGGAATTCTTTATGCGCCACCCAGGACAACTCCTCACCAAAAAGCAGATTCTCGAAGGTGTGTGGGATGCGGAGTTCACTGGCGACGTGAACATCGTTGAGGTGTACGTCGGCTACCTGCGCAAGAAACTCGACACCGCCTTTGGGCGTGCATCTTTCGAGACCATTCGCGGCGCCGGCTATCGACTCGTCAACGACCTCGTCTGAGACGAATTCTTCTTACGTCTGCAACGGAATCCGGAGAGTGAATCTGGCTCCTCCTAGCGAAGGCGAGGAGTCCACTTTCACTGTGCCCGAATGAGCTCGGATTATTTCCGAGACGATTGGCAACCCTAGCCCTGAGCCCCCAGCGTCTCGATGCCGTGCCTCATCCAATCGCACAAACCGGTCGAATATTCGTTCGCGTTCGCTTTCGGGCACCCCTTGGCCATCGTCTTCGACCGCCAATAGTGCCCACTGGCCATCAATGGAGGTTGAGATACGTACGCGAGATTTCGCGGCGCGAGTAGCGTTTGTGGACAGGTTGCGCACTGCCCGGGCCAAAGCGTCCTGGGCGCCAGTTACGCGCGCGGGAACCAAGTCATACACCACGTCCACTTTGCCAGCCGAACGCAGCGCCATCACTTCTCCGTAAGCCACATCGTCGAGGTCGACGTCCTCAAACTCCAGCTGCATGCCTCCGCGCTCATCGCTGCGCGAAAGAGTAAGAAGGTCATCGACCAGGTGCGCTAGCCGAGCTGACTCAGCTTCCATAATGGGAGCTAATTCGTTCCACCGTTGAGCGCTGCCAGCTGCTTGCCCCAGCTGGATCGAGGCTTGCAGGTTCGTCAGCGGTGAACGTAGTTCGTGGCTCGCGTCGGAAACGAATTGGCGTTGACGATCGCGGCCCTTCTCAAGGCGACTCAACATGTCGTTGAGTGTGTTTGCTAAGCGGGTTACTTCATCGTCATGAGGCGCTACCGGCAGCCGCGCAGTGAGGTTTTGGGCGCTAATTCGCTCGGCGGCTAGCCGCATCTCTTCAACAGGTTTCAAAGCCCGCCCCGTCGCTAGCCACACCACCACACCTGCACCGAGAAGCAGCATGGGAAGTACCGCCAAAGAGACCTCTGTGAACACCCGTACTGCCGCGACTTGACCAGCAAGAGGGATAGACAGCGAGATGCGGTAGATGTGCTTGCCGTGGCGCACATCGTGAGTTGAATACATCAACTGCATTTGCGGGCCCCACGGCAACATGTTTGTGCCTTCCAGCACAGGGCGTCGTGTGAAAGGCACCTGTGTGGGGGCAATCGGAGCTTGCGCTTGTGAGGGATGAGCGATCACGACCCGCCCTCGCTCATCGGTTACCCGCAGGGTCACTCGGTGCATGTCGGGGCCCAGCTGCTCGATATCTAGTGCATCTGGGCCACCGAGAACTAACTGAGCGGCGATGAGCTTGCTGTTTTCCAGCAGACGGCCACCGAACTCACGGTCCAGTGAGCGCTGCACCATCACACTGGCCAGCCCCAGTAGTGCTAGCAGTGGGATCACGAGAGCCAGCAAGAACGAAACAGTCAGGCGCGCTCGAACGCAATGCCACCCACTATTGCGGGCATCGTGGCTTGCATGGCCGATACATACTTCTTTTTCTTTCACGCCTTCACATCCCACCTCGCCGACAGGGCAAGCATCTCGATCAGGGCTGATCGTCATGTGCTGCGCGAGTAGCGTTCCCGCCGCGGCGGTTTTGCCGTTCTTTCTCTGTCCGAGCTGCTGTCCGGAACGACCCAATCATGATGAAAACGAAAATGCCCAGCGCCAGCCACAGCGAGTATTTAGCTAGTTCATCGAGCAATGCCACGGCAGGTTCGCCGATGTACCAGCCCATAGCGAAGTAGATCGACTGCACAACCGCGGCGAAGACCAAGTTCACGCTCAAGAACTTCTTCAATGAGGTGCCTGATGCACCCAATACGGCGTGAATAATTGCTGCCGGGATCGGGACGAAGGGAACGTAGGTCAAACCAATCGCCGGAATCATGTACCTGCGTGCCAAGGACTCCGCGCGAGCGGCACGTTTTTGTTGACGCTCTGTCTGGCCAGCCAATGCTGTGATGAACCAGTCACCCCACAATTTACCCGCCCACCAATAAATAGGCGTGAACTTCACCATACTGATCACACCAATCACCAAGGGAAGTGCAATCGCCAGGGGAGTGGGCATCCCGGCCTGCCCAGTCGATGCCAACGCGCCACACGCAACAAGCCCGGTGCGAGATCCAGTTAAGGCGACAATCACCAGCGGAGACCAGGTCAAAATCACTGGCCGTGCTGGCATCATGATCAACCCGAACACGGTGACACCAATGATCAGCCCCAAGCAGATCCGATCTGCTCGACCAAACTTTGTTCCCTGGGGCCACAAAGTCGTAGGTGTGTTTTCCATCTCTTCTGGCACAGAGTCCCGCGGCTTGTCAGACTCCTTGGGAGAGTGAGGGACAGAGAAATCTGGGCGCGTGAACATCGAGGTCATCGGTTCATAGGGCGCGCGCTCTGGCGGCTGCTGATCGGGCGTTGAACGGCTCACACTTAAGACGTTAGGGCACCGCAGCGTCATACAGTGAGTCGAGTGATCGTTCAATGGTGGGGCCTGATCCCTTTTGCCCTCATGTTGCTCAGCATTGCGGTGTTCCCTCTGGTGCCAGCCGCAGCACACATATGGGAAAACCCACGAAATCAACTAGTGCTGTCTTTGCTGCTCGGAATGCCAGTTGCGGTGTGGTTCATCCTGGCAGGTTCAGGGATGCAGGTACTTGCCACAGCTATCGAGTACATCCAGTTCATCATGCTGTTACTGGCGTTATTCGTGGTCTCTGGCGGGATCTACCTACGCGGTGATCTTGCCGCCAGACCAGCAACCAACACCGCTTTCCTGGCTGTCGGCGGTTTGCTCGCCAGCTTCATCGGCACCACCGGAGCTGCGATGCTGCTCATCCGCCCTATCCTCAACACCAACCGTGAACGGCGATTTCGTGCACACACAGTGGTATTCACCATTCTTGTGGTGGCTAACTGTGGCGGTGTGCTCACCCCACTGGGCGACCCACCACTATTCCTTGGATTCCTGCGGGGAGTGCCATTCACCTGGACATTCCATCTGATCGTGGAATGGCTATTCGTCAACGCGATGCTGCTAGGAACCTACTTCTTACTAGACCGTCGCTTGCACCACCGTGAATCCGCTGCCGACCTAGCCCGCGACGAAACAGAGAAAACACCACTACGCATCGACGGCGCCGTGAACTTCGCATGGTTTGCCTTAGTGATCGTGGCAGTGGCAGCGGCACCGTCAGTAGACATCCACGCAATCGAAGCTGGACACGCAGAACCACTACAGTGGCTGCCGTTACGTGAACTGATTTTCGCAGTCGCTGCACTCGCCTCACTGCGCACCACCAGCCGTGAAACCAGATACGAACAGAACAGCTTCTCCTGGAGCCCTATAGCCGAAGTTGCGGCCTTATTCATAGGGATCTTCCTGACAATGATGCCTGCCCTGCGCTACCTGGAAGCAGTGGCGCCGAAACTACCGCTAAACGAAGTGACATTCTTCGTTTTCTCCGGTGGGCTCTCCTCTGTATTGGACAACGCCCCCACATATGCCACGTTCTTCAGCATGGCTGCACAACTGCCAGGAGACCTGCGAATCGCAGGAGTACCCGAGCCATACCTCGTGGCGATCAGCCTCGGATCAGTGTTTTGCGGTGCGATCACATACATCGGAAACGGACCAAACTTCATGGTGAAGTCAGTTGCCGAATCACGGCAGGTGTGCATGCCTTCCTTCGGAGGCTACATGGTGTGGACAATTCGCTACCTAGTTCCGGTGCTAGCCGCCATGGTGATGATTTTCGTAGTTGGCGGCCCCCTATGGTCCACAGCCGGGGTAGCAATAGCCGCACTTTCTATAGGCATGACCGCTGCTGGGGTAGGCACGCCAGCTCTTGACGGAGACAAAGCAGACTCACACGCAGAAAACTGACTGCTGCCACCGAGAAGAAAAAGCGATCTAGAGAGTGTGACGGATGCGAGGACGGCGCGCAGCGTGACGTAGCGCGCTGCGCGCACGAGAGTCATCAACGAAAGCCTGGAAGCGCACACGGCGCGCAGGAATCTGACTAGGACGAGTTACTCCAGAAGGAGGCTCACTGAGGACCTCCAAATGACCCCCTTCAAGACTGGTCACCACAATGACGACTTCGTCTTCGGTGAACCCATCTCCGGTGCTGCGAATGGTGGCGGTGAAAGGGCGCTCGCGGATGGATCGCTGGTACATGATCCAGCGGGAGTGGTGAGGGTCCTCACGAAGGGCGCCGTCGTCGGTGCAGGGGGCTCCGATTTCGGCAGCGCAGATGCGGCACGGTACGCGTTGTGCGAGATCGTGCGGACTCAAGAAAAGATGACCGCTGGTGCTGGCCGGCATTCGTATTCCTCTTCCCGGATGTTCCGAAGACGACGTAAGGTCGACGTCTTCGCCCCCGAAGCTGTGTGAAACCCGTATGGCGGGTCACATATATCTGTATACACGACCAATTGAGTTGTGTTGGGCGACAGATGCTCTGGATTGAGTCAAATAGACGCAAACTGTGGTAATGAGGCCCCTCCTTAGGGGTGGAAAATATGCGCTACGCGTTCATGCGCAAACAATCACCACGCCGCATCGGCAGTTGCCGCGCGCAGATGCTGAAAACAAAAACCGCGTCACTAGAACAACTAGTTCTAGTGACGCGGCAAGAAGGAACAGGCTTGAGTAGCCTCTACATCACCACGGCTTGTCGTTCGCGGTTGCCATCCGGTGCGTCTGCGGGTGTGCAGCTACCCAGTCGTGGATGTTCTTCAACGACGCTTTGGAGTCGGGGTGCTCATAGAAGTGCGTGGCTTTGAAACCAGCGATCAAACCATCGACGTGTGCCTTACCTAGCAGATCCGAAACGATGTCCTTCTGCTTTCCGGTAACTGTCCAGCCGAACACTTTCCCGAGCTTGCCCTTGTCCCTGGCCTCGCTAGACAGGCGGAGCTGATCACAGGTTTTCTTTGCTGTTCCGGTGCATGAGCCGAAGCCAAGGCGCAGGTCGAAGAAGCCGTAGTCCGCGACTCGCTTGTTAACCGGTACGGGCTTCTTCGACTTGTTGTAGTCAGACAAAACCGTCTCAGTAGGTCCACTGGGCGCTACGGCTTCTTTGTCGTTTAAGTCGTGAGTGATGGTGTTCCAAGCCGAAGCACCAGCAGTCTTGTAGAACCCGTATAGGGCGCGCACGCCCTCTTTTTCGAAGGTGTTGCGGGCCAGGTCGCGCAAGTGGTCGATGGAGCACTTGGAGCCTGCTTCGCCGGACTTGCAGTAATCGGGGTTCTTGATGTCCAGCCAGATGAAAGAGATGTTGCTGCCTGCCTTTTTCTTGGCAGCGATGTGTTTGAACATCGTTTCGGCAGAGTCCCCTGCGCTCGTAGGGAGGCCGTCGTGGTCAGCAGACCATCCAGATTTACGGGCTGTCAGGTCAATCTCGATGGCGTTAGCCCCGAGCTTGACCGCATCATCGACGCCTTTAACGGTGAGCACGCGGTGAGCGATGGCGTACACCGGTCGCTGTGAGGCAGGGTTGCCAGGAGAGGTGGGCGCGGCGTGAACCGGGCTTGCGGCGAGGAAAGAGCCAGTGGCCAAAACGGCGGCAATAGATACTTTCATGGCGCGAGAAGACATGACGTCTGCACCTTTCTACAAGAATTCTGCGTATATACAAATTATTCGATCATGGTGATCGGCATAGTTTCACTATCGAAATGATTTCGATCAGAGAGCCCACGGCAGAAAAACGGGGGAAGGAAAACAGGCTGTTGGTACACCGAAACGACACTTCAAGCCCCACGAATCGGTGGATGCCAACTGTTGAGCTGAACATTAACACTCATTTCACTGTGCGGAATATGGGTTAATTCACTGCCCTTAAACACTTTTCAGCTAAGAGCGGTTTTCCAGCTATTTCCCAGCTGTATATGCAATCAACCAGAAGGAAAAACCCCGCTACCGGCCAATACTCTGCGGCGCATCCTGCGACCACAGCACCGCCACAAACTCCATATCGGTATGCGTTACCAATCTCCACCAGCCCCGCTGACCCAAAAAAGCATTCAACTCCCGCTGCACCGCAGCGCCCGAAAGATGGCTGTCCTCAGGACGCGGCGCCCAATGCACAGCCACGATATCGGTGCACGGGCCACACAACCGATCCAACATCTCCCACGTAGCAGCCCGCTCATCAGCATCTAAGTAATACAAAACCTCACTCAGCACCACCAGATCAGGCACCCGCCCACCTAACGCCGAAGGCACCTGCGGTAACCCAGAACGCTCCACCACACACACCGTCGAACAGGAATCAGCCTGTTGCACCTGCGCAGCAGTCAAAGCACACGCCCGCCCAGCAATATCGGTACACACCAAACGCTGCGCCCGCCCCATCAGCTCACGAGCCAGATGCCCCGTCCCACACGCCGCATCCCACACCAGCCCATACCGCTCCTGACGCAGCATTGCCAAAATCAGCTGCGTCCGACGCCGCTCATACCAACTCGTAGCCACATCCCACGGGTCAGGATCGTTCCGATAGACGTCCTCAAAATCCGGAGTGATCGTCACCTTCCTAGTGTGCCTCGAAAGCAGCCGCCACCTCCGCCTGCCTCACCTCACTCAAAGAACCATGCATCCAGCGCGGAGAACGATCCTTATCAACAAGCTGGGCACGAACACCCTCATGAAAATCAGGACAATCCGTAAACCACCTGGCCAACACCGCATCCCGCGCAAGAACCTCCTCTAGAGAGGACATCGCTGCAGCTTCACGAAGTGCACACAACGCAATATGCACCGCCAACGGAGAACGCGATTCGATCACATCCGCAGCAACACCGGCAGCCTCCACACCACTACTGCGCAGCGCCTGAACAATCGCTACCGGATCTGAACCCGCATAACAACGATCCACCCACTGACGACACTCCATCAACGCCGACGGCCCCGGATCATCCCCAACCACACCCGCTAGAGCACTACGACCATCACCCAAACGCTCTACCAGCGCATCCACCGCACCACCATCTACCGAAGTATCCACAAACACATCCGCCAACCCCACCGCGATCGCATCCGCAGCATCCATCACATGCCCCGTCAACGCCAGATGCGTCCCTAACTCCCCAGGCGCCGACGCCAACAACCGACTCGCCCCCACATCAGGGAAAAACCCGATCGTCAACTCCGGCATCGCCACCTTCGAGGAGGACGTCACCACCCGCACATCAGCAAAACCAGACAACCCCACACCACCACCCATCGTGACTCCATCCATCACCGCCACCACTGGCTTGGAATACGAAGCCACCAGCCCATCCAGCGCATACTCTTCCTGCCAAAAAGCCAATGCATCCAACCGGCTAGTACCGCCAGCCAAGGCCAATTCCCGCTGACGACGCACATCACCCCCAGCACAAAACCCCCGCTCACCCGCACCACGCAAAACCACCACCTCCACCCGATCATCGCTCTCCCATACCCGCAACATCCCCGTCACCAGGCGCACCATCTCCACATTCAACGCATTAATCGCCTGCGGCCGGTTCAGCGTCACCACTCCACACGCACCCTGCACTCGACCGAACACCGGCAACACATCGACGCCACCACTCACAGCGCACCTCCAACTCATACGAGGACAACAACCAACCCGGGCCACGCACATCAGCTGCACACCACCGCGCCATGCACCTCAGCAACGCTGTTCTGTCACCCAGAAACTCGTAGGCTTCAACCAAGTATCGCGGGCAGGCAGCACAACACGCCCACCCAGCCCCCAGAATGCCCCCACTCGAAGGGACACGCAGTGAGCTCCCTCACACGATTCAGCCTCAAAAACCGTGCACTCATTGCGCTCATCACCCTCTTTGTATTCCTCGGCGGCATCTTCGCCTCAGGGGCACTGCGCCGCGAGCTCATTCCCTCTCTCGAGTTGCCCGTTGTTGCTGTCCTAACCCCCGTCTCTGGCAGCAGCTCCAATGTCATCGAAGAACAAGTCAGCCGCCCCCTCGAAGCAGCCATCCTGGCCGTACCTAACATCAAAAAAGTCCAATCAACCTCCGGCGACAACACCTCCAACATCCTGGTCACCCTCGAATACGGCACCAACCTGCCCGACACCCAAGCCCGCATTCAACGAGCCGTCCTCGGCGTGCCCAACCTGCCCGAAGGCAGCACCCCCACCGTCATTACTGGCAGCATCGCTGACTTCCCCATCATGCAACTCTCGGCCTCCGGAGCCCTCCAGTCAGATGCCCTCGCCCAACGCCTCCGTGACCACGTCATCCCCACCCTCGAAGACATCCCCGGAGTCCGATCAGTCACCATCAGCGGTATCGGTGTCCAAAACGTCAGCATCTCCCTGAACAAAAACAAGATGAAAGACGCCGGACTGACCACCGCATCAGTCACCGCCGCCCTCCAAGCCAGCGGCGTCACCATCCCCGGCGGCAGCATCACCCAAGGCGCAACCGAACTTAACGTGCAGGTCGGCCGCAAAATCACCAGCCTCGATCAACTGCGCGAACTGCCGGTCTCTGATGTCACCGGAGCAGGAGCACTCACCGGCGCAATGCCTATCCCCGGACGAGGCGGTGGGGGAGCGGCAGCACCCATCCCCGCGGCACCCACCAACACCAGTACCCCCACACCCGAACCCACCAACACCACCGCCCCCAGTACCCCTGCCCCCACTAGCACTGCACCGCAACCAACCCCCACCGCCCCACCAACTGGACTACCTACAGCACTGCCCACCGGGTTCCCCACCACCTTGCCCCCGGGATACCCCACAGCCTTACCCACCCTGCCTGGCGGATTCCCATCCATCCCTGGCGGCCTGCCATCCATCCCCGGTAAATTCCCCCCAATCCCCGGCGGCATACCCCGCCTACCTGGCGGATTCCCATCCATCCCCGGCGGATTCCCCGCCAAACCAACACCAACTGCCCCCACCGTCACCCAACTCGGCGACATCGCCACCATCGCCTTCACCCCCAGCGACAACATCAGCATCGCCCGCACCAACGGCAAACCCAGCATCGCCCTCTCCGTCGTCAAAAAACCCGATGCCTCCACCGTCGACATCTCCCACGCCATCACCGAAAAACTGCCCCAACTCAGCACCCGCATTCCCAACGGCAGCATGAACGTCGTCTTCGACCAAGCCCCCTACATCGAACAATCCATCGACGATCTCCTCCACGAAGGGCTCCTCGGACTGGGCATGGCCGTCCTAGTCGTCTTCACCTTCCTCCTATCCACCCGCCTCACCCTCGTCACCGCCGTCTCCATCCCCGCCTCGCTCATGGTCGCCATGATCGGCCTGAAAGCCAGCAACAACACCCTCAATATCCTCACCCTCGGCGCCCTAACCATCGCCATCGGACGCGTGGTCGATGACTCCATCGTCGTCGTCGAAAACATCGCCCGAAAACTCGACCTCGGCCTACCCCGCATCGAAGCGATCACCACTGCCGTACGCGAAGTTGCCGGCGCCGTCACCGCCTCCACCATCGTCACCGTCGCCGTGTTCCTCCCCATCGGTGTCGTCGGCGGACAAGCAGGCGAACTCTTCCGCCCCTTCGCCATCACCGTGGGCATCGCCATGCTCGCCTCACTCCTGGTCTCCCTGACGATCGTGCCCGTCTTGGCCTACTGGTTCGTTCGCCCCACCAACGCACCCCGACGCCGCTGGCTCACCGGCAGCCGCACCACACCCGCCACCTCCACCGAAGCGCACAACCACGAAAACGGCTGGATGGAACGCCTCTACATCCCCACCCTCCACCTAGCCCTACGCCGCCCCATCATCACCATGCTCATCGCCCTATTCGCCCTGGTTACCGCCGGAATAGGAGCCACCGGACTGAAAACACAATTCATCGGATCCGGCGCCCAAAACTCCATCCAAATCACCCAAACCATGCCCGCCGGATCCACCAACAAAGCCGTCAATACCGCCGCGACCACCGTCGAAAAAACCCTCACCAACACACCCGGGGTAAAAACCACCATGCTCACCATCGGCGGTTCTGGCCTACGCATGCTCGGCGGCAGCGCCCGCACCGCCCAACACGCAGTCACCCTCGAAGAAGGCACCGACTCCCAAACCCTGACCGCATCCCTCCGCGCCAAACTCGACACCCTCACCGACATCGGCGAAATCCGCATCGGCACCACCGGAGGACCCACCAACTCCCAAAACGTCGAAATCCACATCCAAGGCCCCGACGACGACACCCTCCACACCGCCTCCGAAGGACTCCTGAGCACTGTGCGCCACCTCGAAGGCGTCGCCCAAGCACACAGCGACCTCGGCGAACGTGTCCCCAGCCTCCACATCGACGTCAACCGCAGTAAAGCTCTAGCTAAAAGCGTCAATGAAGCCCAGATCGGCAAAGCCGTCGCAGACGCCGTCAAAGGCCGCACCATCGGCAAAATCGAAATAGGCGCCGCCGAACACGACCTCATCATCCGCGAAGGCACCGCCCCCACCGACCAGGCAGCCATAGCCAACCTCGTCATCGGAAAAGATCACAAAGGCAAAGACGTCCACGTCGAAGACGTCGCCGACCTCAAACGCGAAACAATCCCCGCATCCATCCACCGCATCGACGGCAACCGTGCCGTCGTCATCACCGTCACCCCCGCCGACAACGACCTCGGCGCACTCACAAACCGCATCCGCACCGCCCTGAACACCACCACCTTGCCCGCCGGAGCCACCGCCACCATCGGCGGCGCCGCCTCCGACCAAGCCGAAGCCTTCAACCAACTCGGGCTAGCCACCCTGGCAGCCATCGCCATTACCTACGTCGTTATGGTCGCCACCTTCGGTAGCCTCGCCCAACCATTCATGCTCCTCATCTCCATCCCCTTCGCCGGCATCGGCGCCGTTCTAGCCCTCCTGCTCACCGGAACCCCCCTAGGCGTACCCGCCTTTATCGGCATCCTCATGCTGGTAGGCATCGTTGTCACCAATGCCATCGTTCTCATCGATCGCGTTAACCAACACCGCAACGAGGCAATGCCCGTCCGCCAGGCCGTCATCGCCGGCGCCCGCAACCGACTACGCCCCATCATCATGACCGCGCTAGCGACCATCCTTGCCCTAGCGCCCATGGCCGCAAGCGTTACCGGCGGCGGTGCCTTTATCTCCCAACCCCTCGCCCTCGTCGTCATCGGAGGGCTACTCAGCTCCACCCTCTTAACCCTGGTTATCGTTCCCGTTCTTTACGTTCTGCTCGATGCACTCCTGACCCGACTCAACCGCCACCGCGAACCTGCCAACTAGACCGGACATTTCATCCGTGATCTGTTCAGTGAACGCCAGAAGTACCCCGTGAACTGCAAATAATCGATTCTCAGCGTTTAAGGGTTCTTTACGGTGTGAAGCAGACCGACGTAGACGGCCCGATCTGAGCGTGTACATCGTAGGAGGCGTTCATTCGCCGGATCGTTGACTCAGAGGTTTGTTGCCTCGGCGGGCACGTGATCCGGTACGGGCGCAGCCCCGAGCCCATCAGATGCTTCGACCGGCGGCATGCCCAGTGTGTATGCCGCCATAGAAAGCGCCCCGTAGGAGTAACCGTCAACGAGTACGGAGACGTCGATCTTCTCGGATCGCTCGGCAAGGCCCGCGAAATACATCAGAGGAATGAAGTGATCGGGTGTGGGCACTGCGCTCCCGTAGTCACGGTGATTACTCAACGAGACAATTTCACCGGGGCGGTCGAACAGCAGGCTCTTGGCTGCCTCGTCGAAACGATGCGCCCAGTCGAAACCGGAATTCGGTGCATCCCAGTCAATGGCCCGCAAGTTGTGGACGACATTGCCACTGGTCAGGATGAGCACACCACGGCTCCGCAAGCTAGCGAGCTTGGCACCGAGATCGACGTGATATTCGAGGGGTTTTCCGGCGTCGATGCTGAGTTGTACGACAGGAATCGAAGCGTCCGGGAACGCGTGAACAAGCACTGACCACGTTCCGTGGTCGATGCCCCAACTGTCTTCGTCTGCGCCGACCCATGTGGGCTTGGCAATCTCAGCTACCTCGTCAGCAAGATCGGGCAGACCGGGTGCTGGATAGTCGATATCAAAGAGCTCCTGCGGGAACCCGCAGAAGTCGTGGATTGTTCGAGGCTGGGGCATCGCGGTAACTGCGGTGGCGTTGATGTACCAGTGGGCACTCACGACCAGAACGGCTCGGGGGCGGGGGACGGAAGCACCGAACTTCCTCCACGCCTGCGTGTACCGGTTGCTCTCCAACGCGTTCATTGGGGAACCGTGCCCGACAAACGCTGCGGGCATGACCAGTGAGCTCATAGCGATCCCCTCTCGTCAGCGCGCCCATACCAAGGTAAGCGCACCTGATGTCGATGGCAGCTCGACTGTAACTCTGGTGTAGGTAAACAGGAACGAACGATGCATCGCTCGTTTACTGGGGTGTACAGCTGGTGGGCAGGTCAAGCACGGCTACCGGCAGCGACATCCCGGCACTGCTCGTACCCAACTGCAAGAATCACCCCCGCTTACACGGCATTGGCGACAGCTCCGCAGCCGCAGCGAGAAGCATCAGCCAGTACCACCCACAACACAAACACTAGAAAGCGATCCACCCAGCCACGCCCGGTAGGGTCACCACCATGGGTAAGGCAGCACGACGCGCACGTAAAGAAGCACAAGCCGCACGCCCCACCGTGGCCGCGGCACCCTTCATAGCACGCCCCTTTACGGGGCTGCCCGGCGAAAGCGACTGGGTGGCAATGCGCCAACTCCTACCCGCTGCCCTGGCCAGCATCACCCTGCGCGACTGCGAACCCATCCGCAGCGCCCTCGGACACGACCCCAGCGAAACCGACCTGAACATCACTATCACCACCCTCCTACCCGGAGCATGGCCCGCACTCCACCGCGACAACGGTGAACGCCTCATCGCCATCCAGTCCGTCGGAGCCAGTGGCGACGCATCCCGAGATATTGCCGCTGCGATCCTCGCAGCCCTGGCCGCCCCAGCTGGCGTGCCAGTAACACACATGCCCCCGGTCAACGCCGACACGCCCCGACTGCAAGACCTCATTGACCCCACGACCACCTTCGCAGCCGACCTACGCGCCGGATTCGACTACTGGGTACCTGATGTCAGCGCCCTGGACGCCCGCGCCAAAGCCGAACTTGAAGAAGCAAACGCATCCCTGGTCCCTACCACGCGTATGCCAGCAGATGCCTGCCCCAAGAACGCCATCGCCTACTGGGGGCTCATGGGCGATCGAGCCCTCATCCGCTTGATTCTCACCGACGAGGAAAACCGCGCCACCGACGCCCTCGCCCGCCTCCACGCGGCCAGCGTCGACACCCTCCAAGCAGAACAAGGAGCATCTACCCGACTCCTGGGCGCCTTCCGCGCCGACGGCGTGCTCATTCCCGTCTGGGATCTCGACCCCGCCCTGGGAGCAGAGGCATACGAAAAAGCACTCGCCGAATTCTCTGCTCGCTACACCGAAGCACTCGAATCTGATGCGCCGTTGACCCCCGAAGAACGACGTGCCCGATCTGGTTTGCTCAGCCGTCAGTTGACCTTGCGCTAAGCCCCGCAAACCTGAGCACAACATAAAAAACTCTGAACTTATCGACTCCACAAAGCAATGCTTCTGAGTCGATAAGTTCAGAGTTTCTGCTTTTCTCCACTCGGCTACTGCAAGCTCACTGTTGGGTTGCAGGATAAAAAGTAAGAAGCAGTATATAGGGCGGGCAGAGCGCTGCAAGTATCGATGAAATAATATCCGACTTCAGGGATCTTTTAATGCGATACCAGATTACATATGACGTGACGTATGTAGTCCAGGCTGCAGTATACAAGAATGCTATGCGTCCTAAAATCGTAAAGTCTAGACTGTCCAGAGCTAGTGCTAATAAGCACTAAGGATACCGTGAATATCCAACCTGATTGGGCTGTTTCTGTTTTTATTTCTATAATTCTTTTCTGCGCTGTAGGTATTCACCCTGACCTCCGGGATATTTCTTGAGTGAATACTACTTGAGCTCAGGTGGTCATTCGGTGCGCGAAAGGTTTGATGCTGATTTGTAATGAAATGTTTACTCGGGCAACTGTGTTCAGTATGTATATGTAGCCGGCGAAAAGCTCAACAGTTTTACCGAAGAACCGACACCCCTACGCGCGAACACGAACAACTAACGCCCCAGGCAAAGAACTCACATCAAGGGCCCGAGTAAGACCAATCGCGTCACCATCAAGCTGAATATGCTGCGGAGCCCGAAGACGCAACTGCATCGACTGAAACCGCGACGTATGCACCCGCTCACTACCAGCCCGACCCCGCGTCAGAACATGTGTCGCCACAGACAACCAGCCCGTCAACGACTTCGGGGTCAACACAAGCGCATCCAACAAGCCATCATCCGGCTCAGCAGGCAAAAGACTGATCCCGCCCTGCAACTCAGAAACATTCGCGAACAACACCGTCCGCACCTTCCGCGCAACAGCAGCGCCACTATCAGTCCACATCCTCACCTCAAATCGCTCCCCAAACAGGTGACGTAGACCAGACCACACATACGCCGCAGCACCAATCTGCGCCTTCAACTCCTCCGGTGCACCCGCGATCATCGACGCATCAAACCCCACCCCCGCCATGATGAGAAAAAACTCCTCCACCACCTGAGCCTGACCTTGCGTAGCCTGCTCATCACGCAGCAACTCCAACCGCACCTTGCCCACATCAATCTTGCGATCCACCCCCATCAACGCCACCTTCAACGCCTCCACCGGCGAATCCCACGGCACACCAAGATTACGAGCCAATAAATTCCCCGTACCCCCAGCCAACAACCCCAACGGCACCCCCGTGCCAACCAACGCAGACGCTACCGACCGCACCGTCCCATCCCCACCTAAGGCACACACCACCTCAACACCAGTCTCAACAGCGAACCGAGCCTGCCCACGCCCAGGATCCTCCACCGTCGTCTCCAACCACATCGGCTCACCCCACCCCCACTCCACCGCTGCCGATGTAAGCCGATCCCGCACTCGAACACCGCGATCACCAGGAAACTTCGACGGATTAATCACAACAGCGAAACGCGAACGGAAACTCTCCACACAACCCCCCTGAAACCTATCCAACGACTGATATGAGACGTCCATAAAATCGACGTTAACGCCCGCACCCACTCCAAACGCGCGCAGAAATCAGCCGATGTCCTCATCCGACCTCACCACCACGCCACCAATTCACGAAAACCCCCGCATCACCTCCCCGTGCGCACTACGATGAACCAGAAACTATGCGGCCGCTACAGCGACCGCCATAAGAGCGGGCACCCCAACCCGCCAGGTGGTGAGGAGCTCACATGGCACGGAAAGTGGCCCTGAACTGGCCAGCACTGCGCCAAATCGTCACCGGTGACTTCCTTGGCCGCGGAGCCGCAGTTACCAGCAAAAACACCGAGACAATCCAGCCGCGTACATCCACAGCCGACCGTGTAGTACAAAGCGTCTGCCCCTACTGCGCCGTGGGCTGCGGCCAGAAAATCTTCGTCAAAGACGAAAAAATCGTCCAGATCGAAGGCGACACAGACTCACCAATCAACCGCGGCCGCCTATGTCCCAAAGGATCCGCTGGCGAACAACTCGTCAACTCACCCCGACGAGTCACCACAGTGCGATACCGCCGCCCATACGCCACCGAATGGGAAGACCTCGACCTCGACACCGCGATCGACATGATCGCTGACCGATTCATCACCGCACGCGCCAAACACTGGGAAGAAACACACCCTGACGGGCGCGATAACCTCCACCGAACCATGGGCATCGCCTCCCTCGGAGGAGCCACACTCGACAACGAAGAGAACTACCTCATCAAAAAACTGTTCACGGCCGCAGGAGCAATCCAGGTCGAGAACCAAGCTCGTATTTGACACTCCGCCACGGTTCCCGGTCTGGGAGCCTCGTTCGGGCGCGGCGGCGCCACCCAAAACACGCAGGACCTCGCGAACGCCGACTGC
This sequence comes from Dermatophilus sp. B7861-1, assembly GCF_058996045.1. Lineage (NCBI taxonomy): Bacteria > Bacillati > Actinomycetota > Actinomycetes > Micrococcales > Dermatophilaceae > Dermatophilus > Dermatophilus sp. B7861-1. The sequence continues at coordinate 281,849 of NZ_CM180082.1, forward strand.
ATCGTCATTCAAGGGTCCAACATGGCCGAGTGCCACCCAGTAGGTTTCCAATGGGTGACCGAAGCCAAACTGCGCGGCGCGCGGATCATCCACGTCGACCCGCGGTTCACCCGCACCTCAGCGCAAGCAGACCGACACATCCCCATCCGTGCCGGATCAGACATTGCGCTGCTCGGCGCACTCATCAACTACGTATTAACCAACGACCTATGGTTCAAGGAATACGTCCTCGCCTACACCAACGCAACCTCAATCGTGCACGGCGACTTCCAAGACACCGAAGACCTCAACGGCCTCTTCAGTGGATACGACCCCGACAAAAACCACTACGACACCAGCTCATGGGGATACTGCAGCACCGCTGGCGAACCCGTCAGCGGCGGCGGCCACACAACCGAATCAGGCATACACCAATCGCACGCCGCACACCCAGAAACAGCAGGATCAGGCGGCCCTACCCTCGAACACACCCACGTCTGCAAAGACCCCACACTCCAAGACCCCAACTGCGTCTTGAACATACTTCGACGCCACTACGCCCGATACACACCTGAAATGGTCGAAGAAGTCTGCGGCATCTCAACCGAAGACTTCCACTACCTCGCCGAATCCATCACCGCGAACTCAGGACCAGAACGCACCACAGCGTTCTGCTACGCAGTCGGCTGGACCCAACACACCGCCGGCGCCCAAATGATCCGCACCTCCTCAATCCTGCAACTCCTCCTAGGAAACATCGGACGACCAGGCGGGGGCATCATGGCCCTACGCGGACACGCCTCCATCCAGGGATCCACAGACATCCCCACCCTGTTCAACCTGCTCCCGGGCTACCTACCCATGCCCGTAGCAGGCGTACACGACACACTCACCGACTACATCAACACCGTCGGATCACCCGACCAAAAAGGATTCTGGGCCTACGCCGACGCCTACACCATCAGCCTCCTCAAAGCCTGGTGGGGCGAACACGCCACCGCAGAAAACGACTTCGCCTACGGCTACATGCCCAAACTCACCGGCCCACACGGCACCTACCAAACCGTGATGCGAATGCTTGAAGGCGACGTCAGTGGCTACTTCGTCCTGGGCCAAAACCCAGCCGTGGGATCAGCACACGCCCGCATGCAACGACTCGCACTAGCAAAACTGGACTGGCTAGTAGTGCGCGACCTGCAAATGATCGAAACAGCAACTTTCTGGAAAGACTCACCCGAAGTCGCCACCGGCGAAATCATTCCAGAACAAGTAGGCACCGAAGTGTTCTTCCTGCCAGCATCTTCCTACGCCGAAAAAGCAGGAACATTTACCCAAACACACCGACTCGTGCAATGGCGACACAAAGCAGTCGACGCCCCCGGACAGTGCCAAAGCGAACTGGACTTCTTCTACCAACTTGGCTGCCGCATCCGCGCCAAACTCGCCGAATCGACAGACCCACGCGACAAGCCACTACTCGACCTGACCTGGGACTACCCCCTAGATGAACATGGCGAAGTCGACCCCGAATCCGTCCTGGCAGAAATCAACGGATTCCACATCGGCGGCGAAAAACACCGCAAACCCCTATCAGCCTTCACCCAAATGAAAGCTGACGGCTCCACCGCCGGAGGGTGCTGGATCTACGCAGGAATCTACGCAGACGGCATCAACCGCGCCGCCAGCCGCGTCCCCGACCGCGACGGCAGCTACATCGCCCCCAACTGGGGCTGGGCATGGCCAGCAAACCGACGAATCCTCTACAACCGTGCCTCCGCCGCACCCGATGGAAAACCCTGGTCAGAACGCAAAAAATACATCTACTGGGACGAACAAGCAGGCAAATGGGCCGGCCCCGACGTCCCTGACTTCCCCGTAGCCAAACACCCCAACTACCGCGCCCCCCAAGACGCGAGCGGAGTAGAAGCCCTCAACGGCACCGACGCATTCATCATGCAAGCCGACGGCTTAGCCTGGCTATACGCACCTCGCGGACTCGTCGACGGCCCCCTACCCACCCACTACGAAGCCGCAGAATCACCCGTAGTGAACCCGCTCTACCCCCAACAAGCCAACCCCACCCGCGTCACCTTCCGCCGCCAAGACAACCTCCTGGCCGTCTCCGGAAGCGACCCCGGATCCGACGTATACCCATACGTATTCACCACCTACAGGCTCACCGAACACCACACCGCCGGCGGCATGAGCCGATGGCTGCCCTACCTAGCCGAACTGCAACCCGAAATGTTCTGCGAAATCTCCCGAGAACTTGCAGATGAACGCGGACTTGAAAACGGCGGCTGGGCAACCATCATCTCCCCCCGCGCAGCCATCGAAACCAGAGTGCTCGTCACCGACCGAGTGCAACCACTACGCATCGCTGGCCGCACCGTCCACCAAATCGGCCTGCCCTACCACTGGGGCGTAGGCGAACACGCCGTCGTCACCGGAGACTCCGCCAACGACCTCCTCGGCCTAGCACTGGACCCCAACGTCCACATCCAAGAAGCCAAAGCTGGCTCCTGCGACATCCGACCAGGGCGCAGACCCCAAGGAAAAGCAGTCCTGGACCTCGTGCAGGAATACCAGCGAAGAGCCCAACTCACCACCGACACAAGCCAAACCCTCGTCGAACAACTCACCCCACGAAAACCAAACCCGCCCACCACAACGGGCACACACACATCGACACAGGAGGGATGATGGGGTTCTGGCGCAATCAGCTATACGGGCCGACCAACCCGATCACCGACTCCGGGTGGAAACCCGAAAACACGCGCAAAGGCTTCTTCACCGACACATCCATCTGCATCGGCTGCAAAGCCTGCGAAGTAGCCTGCAAAGAATGGAACCGTGTACCCGCCCGCGGCGAAAAAGAACACGGCAACCAACTCCTCGGATCCTCATACGACAACTCAGGACACCTAGGCGCCAACACTTGGCGACACGTCGCCTTCATCGAACAAGGCCCCGAACAACTCGCCAAAGCCAAAGCCAGCGGCGCCGTAGCACTGGGCATGCCCTCCATCGGAGCACCACCTGCTACCACATCCAGCTGCGGCAGCAACACCACTGCCGACACCAGTCAAAGCACACCACAAGGCCTACCCGCTGTTCGATGGCTAATGAGCTCAGACGTGTGTAAACACTGCACCCACGCAGGCTGCCTCGACGTCTGCCCCACCGGCGCCCTTTTCCGCTCCGAATTCGGCACTGTCGTTGTGCAAGCAGACGTGTGCAACGGATGTGGCATGTGCGTTGCAGCCTGCCCATTCGGCGTCATCGGCCGCCGTGAAAACGGAACCGTCACCGTTCCCACCAGCGACGGAAACACCATCCAAGAAAAAATTCATAACGGCGGCGTCGCCCAAAAATGCACCCTTTGCTACGACCGCATCAAAGACGGACAAAAACCAGCCTGCGCGCAAACCTGCCCCACCACCTCCATCAAATTCGGTGACCACGCTGACATGGTCAAAGCTGCACGCAAACGACTCGCGGACCTGCATGCACAAGGCCGCACAGAAGCACGCCTCTACGGCGCTAACCCTCACGATGGAGTCGGCGGCACCGGCTCAGTATTCCTCCTCATGGACGAACCCGAGGCATACGGACTGCCACCAGACCCAGTCGTACCAACCAGGCACCTGTCAGAGATGTTCACTAAGGCAGGCATCGCCGGAACCGCCATGATCGGTATCGCGCTGGCAGTATTCGCGGGCAACGGGTCACTGAACAAAGGGGCATGAGACGTGACAACAAACCCCTTCGACGAAGTACGCCCACCCACCCCGCAGCATCGAGGCGGCCGCCGGAAAAAACGTCGTGGAGCAGACCCCAACGCCACAGTCCCCGAAGCTCAATTCGGTAGCTATTACGGCCGCAACATCGTCAAACCACCGCCGTGGAAAAAAGAAATCCCCGCCTACCTCTTCCTCGGTGGCCTAGCTGGTGCCTCTGGTCTGATCGGAGCTGGCGCCCACCTGACTGGCCGTTTCGAGCTGCGTCGCAACGCACGCCTGGCAGCGATCGCTGCCGCGGCTGCAGGCGGGGCAGCGCTCGTGGTTGACCTGGGACGCCCCGAACGGTTCCTCAACATGATGCGCACCGTGAAACTAACCTCGCCGATGAGCGTCGGATCATGGATTCTGGTCGGATTTTCCACGTTCGCCGGTGGTGCTGTGATGACCGAGCTTGGTAGGCCAGCTCTGGCCTCGAGCGAGCCCAACATGCTGAAATCACTCGTGCAAGCGGTGACCGGGTCAGCCCAATATGCTGCGGAACACTCCCGTGGCTTAGTTCCACCCACCGAAGCGCCGCTGGTACTGGCCAAGGCGCATGAAAAATCTGCGCTGCTCATGGTGTTGGACTTTTTCGATCCGCTGATGAGTGCCGGAACCGCGTTCTTCTCCCCGCCCCTGGCGGCCTACACAGCCGTGCTGTTGGCTGACACAGCCGTCCCCTTGTGGAACCAGGCATACCGGGAGCTGCCCTTCCTCTTTGTTGCTTCAGCCACCGCCGCCGGGTGCGGCATGGCCATGGTGACGACCAACCCAGCGCAGACCGCGCCGGTTCGTCAGCTCGCGGCCATAGCTGCGGGCGTGGAAGCTGGTGCCGATGTGGCGATGGAACGCCGCCTCGGTGAAGAAGGACAGCCTCTCCATGAAGGCGCCAGTGGCCGGTTGCACACAGCAGCACGGGTTCTCACTGTTGCTGGCGGGATCGGCGCGGTGCTGTGTGGGCGAGGCAGGCTAGGTGCTGCAGTCTCGGGGCTGGCCTTGATGGCAGGTTCGGCATGTACACGTTTCGCAGTGGTCTCAGCAGGGATCACCTCTGCGCAAGACCCCATCTACACGGTGCGCCCGCAACGTCGCCGTGCCGCTGCTAGACAAACCGAAGGAATGGGTGTCACCCAGCCAGGGAAAGACATCGCCATCTAAATTTCAGGCAACAGAGCCGAAATATTTTCGCCCTCGGCATGACCTGACTGCGTGTTCATGCACGGTGAAACACCTCGGAACCACTCTGCAATAGAGTTCGTTTGACGGGCAGCTCTGCTCGCGGCGAAAGGACACGGCATGACGAAAGCGGACCGAGCGGCCAAAATTGCGGCAGCAGCACCTAAACGACGCGGCCCCGGGCCAGCGGTTATTGTCGCGTTGCTTGTTGTCGCGGCACTGATTGTGGTGGGCGTGTGGCAGGTAAGTAGTGGTTCGCAAGACTCGCAGTCCACAGTGAACAGCGCAGGTGTGCCTAAAGGCGGTGACGCTAATGGCGGACTCAACGCGTTCCCCGGTGTGAAACTTGCCGACGGCGCACCGAAAGTTGAAGTATTCACCGATTTCCAATGCCCCTTCTGTGGGCATCTAGCGAAATTTAATGGCGAAGCAATGAACAAGCTCGCCAAAGAAGGAAAAATCCAGCTCGTCGAACACCACATGAAATTCCTCGACGAAAACATGCGTCGAGGTGAAAAAGGCCCATCCCACGCCGCCGCGAACGCCGCCTACTGCGCAGCAGATGAAGGCGTGTACCCGCAGGTTGCGCACGGTATTTTCGTGAACCAGCCCGAGGTAGAAGGGCAAGGATTCCCCGACGACCTGTTCACCAAGTTGGCTCAAGGTGCGGGTGTCAAAGGTGAAGCCCTTGACCGGTTCGAAAAATGCGTCTCCAAGAAAAAATACGTCGACTACGTCAAAAAGAGTGACGAAATGAGCGCGAGAATGCAGGTGACAAGCACACCTGCGGTGCGTATCAACGGTAAAGATGTCGCTAAAGAAGACATGTCTCAGCTGGTTTCTGCAGCGAACACCTTCGAAACGGTGCTGGCTAAATACTGACCGGTATTTCTTTCACGTATAGCCACAGCGAAAGAAAACTTAGCAGCCCACGATTTCGCAGACTTTGCCAATGACAGGGATGTCACTGGGGTCAACGTCGGGAATCGTGGGCAAGTCAGTGGCTCGGGGAACTGAATCACCAAGTTTCCCGAGACGGTCACCAAGATTTTTCTGGGTGTCTTGGAGATTTTTGGTGACATTGCTGATTCCGGTCAACGTCGCCGAAACCTGTTGAGCCAGAGTTAAAACAGTGACGGCAACAAAACCGATAATCGCCAGCGTGACCACGTGCAGCAGCAAACTGACCACGAGAAGAACCCGGACAAAACGATCTTTGCCTGTAGTGCGGTACACGTAAGGGGTAGGCGGTGAAGCATCCGTAGCGACTGGTTGCGTTGGCAGCGGGCCGGTTTCCCAGTCGGCGTTGCCGTGATAGTTGCGGTTGTTCATAGAAGACTTCCTGCCGTGCTGAGCCTGTGCTATGGCACGATACGTAACCGCACAGGGCCCAGTCCGATGGCATGGGTGGATGTTGCACACGAAGTCACTAAGTGTGAATGGTGCTACTAGTGCGGGGGATGAATTCACCGATGACGGTGGCGCCAGGTATCTCTCCAGCTAAAAGCAGCCCTCCAGATGTTTGGGCGTCCGCCAACAGCAGCAGTTCTTCTTCAGGTAAATCGGTGCGCAGGTGCGGGCGAACCCAGTCCAGATTGCGACGACTGCCACCGGGAATAAACCCATCAGCCAAAGACTGACGGGCACCCTCGAGGTAAGGGACCGCGCTGGGGTCGATCCGGGCAGAAACGCCAGAGGCGCGAGCCATTTTGTGCAGATGCCCCAGCAGCCCGAACCCGGTGATGTCAGTCGCTGCGGTGATTCCAGCGGTGAGAGCTGCCCTGGATGCTGCGTCGTTGAGCTGCACCATGGTGTCGATGGCGTGAGGAAACACCTCCCCGGTGGTTTTGTGACGGTTATTGAGGATGCCAACCCCAAGGGGTTTGGTGATCGAGATGGGAAGGCCTGCTTCGGCGGCATCATTGCGCAGGAGTTGGTTGCTGTCCCCGATACCAGTGACAGCCAGCCCGTAGATAGGTTCGGGGTTATCGATGGAGTGGCCACCAGCTAGGGGAGTGCCGGCGCGGTTGCACACCGCAAAGCCTCCGCGGAGTACTTCAGTAGCAATATCGGTAGGAAGAATGTCGCGCGGCCAGCCAAGCAGGTTGATAGCCAGGATTGGGGTGCCCCCCATGGCGTAGATATCAGATAGAGCATTGGCTGCGGCGATGCGGCCCCAGTCGTAAGGGTCATCGACGACGGGGGTGAAAAAGTCAGTAGTGGAGATCGCGACAGTAGGGCTAGAGGGGTCGATCAGGACGGCGGCGGCGTCATCACCGTGGTCCAGGCCCACGACCAGAGCTGGGTCGGTTTTTCCGGTGAGCCCAGCAACCATGGTTTCGAGTTCGTTGGGTGGGATTTTGCATGCGCAGCCGCCGCCGTGAGCGTATTGGGTCAGGCGTGCAGGTGTGGTTGGGTTCACGTGCTCACTGTAGGAGCTGGATCAGAGCGATTGGCATGGTTTTTGGGAAAGGGAACGAGGTAGATCCACTGTCATCCCCACCTACCTGACCGCCAGCAGATATGTTCGTGAATCCTTGAACGGCAACACAACTCGATGAATCTAAGAGTGTCAGGTATTGGTGATGGCCGCTGCCATGCTGAAAGGCATGAAGTTCTCCCAGGTCGTGGCCACCTGCCAGCAGATATCTGCCACCCGGTCACGCACCGCCAAAGTCCAAGCGGTTGCTCACGCCCTGCACCTAGCCAAGCCAGGAGAGGCACGGCTCGTGGCGCATTACCTGTCAGGGTCGTTACCGCAGCGCCGCACCGGAGTGGGGGCTCGATCGCTGAGTAACCTGCCCGCCCCCGCAGCCACAGACACACTGCAAGTGGCCGATGTTGACGCGTTCATCGCCGACATTGCTGCCCTTAGCGGATCCGGGTCAGGCGCACGCCGTAAAGAAATGCTGACCGACCTGTTCGCACGCGCCACAGCTGACGAGCAACGCCTGCTGCGTGACTTATTCACCGGTCAGGTACGGCACGGAGCGCTGGATGGGGTCCTGCAAACAGCTATCGCTGCCGCCGCGGACGTGCCGGTGGAGGCGGTGCGTCGTGCCGTGATGCTCGCAGGGTCTTCAGCAGCGGTGGTCGAAGACGCCCTCGCTGGTGGGGTGCAGGCATTAGAACGTGTCGGCCTGGTTGTGGGGCGCCCACTGATGCCGATGCTCGCAGCTTCAGCCCCAGATGTTGCTGAAGCTGTGCAGCAAGCAGGCGAGGGAAAACAGGTCACGGTAGAACGCAAACTTGATGGAATCCGGCTACAGGCACACAAAAACCGTGACGAGGTGCGGTTGTTCACGCGATCCCTCGACGACATCACGGACCGGCTACCGGAGGTCGTTGAGGTGATCGCTGCGATCCCAGCCCAGCAGGCAGTATTCGACGCCGAAGCTATCGCGCTGCGCCCTGACGGGCGACCACACCCGTTTCAGGTCACCGCTGCCCGCACCGCCAGCCGTAACGACCCCGCAACGCTGGCAGCCAATACACCTGTGTCGACGTTCGTGTTCGATGTACTGCACCGCGACGGGCACGACCTGCTCGACCTACCCGCCAAAGAACGTATCGAGCAACTCACTGCACTCGTCGATGAGGCACACCTGGTTCCGCGTGTGATCACCGACCGCGCCGAAAAGGCCGCAGAGTTCTTCGCTGCGCAGATCGAGGCCGGACACGAAGGCGTAGTGGTGAAAAATCTACAAGCCCCGTATGCAGCCGGACGCCGCGGCGCAGGCTGGATCAAAGTCAAACCCCGGCACACCCTCGAACTTGTTGTTCTTGCTGTGGAGTGGGGCAGCGGACGTCGCAGCGGGAAACTGTCCAATATCCACCTGGGCGCCAGTGATGGAGCTGACGGGTTTGTCATGCTCGGTAAAACATTCAAAGGCATGACAGACGAAATGCTGGACTGGCAAACCACCCGGTTCCTTGAACTGGAAACCCACCGAGAAGGCTACGTAGTTCACCTACGCCCAGAACAAGTAGTGGAGATCGCATTTGACGGTCTCCAACAGTCAACACGCTACCCCGCAGGGCTGGCCCTACGATTCGCGCGAGTACTGCGCTACCGCCACGACAAAACCGCTGACCACATCGACACCATCGACACCGTCCGCGCACTCGCTGGCCTCACACATGGTCAGTGACCTCACCGACACCACATCCACGACCTGACCGCACAGCCACAATGGTGGGTAAAAACACACCCCACCAGCACAAACCCACAACCGGCACCCCAACGCACAAAACAAAAACTGCAACAATCACAACTGTGAACGTCACGGGCCCCGCCCCCTTGACCCCCAAACCAACCACATGGCCCAACACCGGCCCATGGGCAGCATCCAGCCGCATCCCCTATCTACTGCTATGCCTGTGGGCAGCAATAGTCATACCGCTATGGATACAGAACGCATCATGGCTGCCATACGGATGGCACGACCACGAAATGATCTTCGCTATGGGATCAGGAGCGCTCGCCTCCTACGTACCAACCGCCCAATCAAGCTGGACAGGCCTAGCCCCTAGCCGCGGCTGGCCCGTAGCAGTACTTGCCACACTATGGGTCACCGCGCGAGCAGTGATGCTCGCGCCCCCAGGAACACTGCCGCGTCTGCTCTACGCTGTGTTTTTGGCCGCGCCCCTATGGTGGACCGTGGCCCTCGTGGTGCGCGACCTACACCGCTCACGACGCGGACCACGCCGCATCGGCCCATACCCATGCGCAGTCTTGGCTTTTTGCGCTGCTGCCGGAGCAGTCAGCGGATGGTTCGGATCAGCCATCATGACCGGCGAAAAACCTGGAATCATGCCCGAAATCGCCGTGAGCATGTTCGCGCTGCTCCTGACCGGAGTAGGCGGGCGCATGGTTCCCGCATTCCTCAACTCCGCAGGCCAACGCCTCGGATTACCAACCACACCACTACCAGCATGGGCCAGGCTGCCGATCCTCATACCGTTAGGGATAGCTGTCCTGATCACCGGTACCGCTCTTTCAGCAGCCTTGACGTGCCTGGCAGGAGTGCTACTGGCAGCACACATGACAACCTGGCGCCTGCAATACGCCCGCTACGACTGCCTCGCCGCGCTCACCCTCATCGCCTACGCCTGGCTACCCATCGGCCTCATCCTGTGGGGATGGACACGACTACCAACCAACTGGCCACTCCCACCACCACCGGTATGGTCCATCACCGCCTCCCACACCCTAACCATGGGGGCCCTGACCGGACTGATCGTCACCGTCATGGCTCGCACCTCAGCCCGCCGGGGTGACCGCCGCCTACACCCCCGCGCCGCATCCGTGATCGGATTCGCCATCCTCATGGCCGCGGTGCCTGTCCGGCTCGCCGGATTCACACCCACCTCCGGGATGATCTGGTCCTTTGGGTGGGCAGTTGTGCTCCTAGGGCACCTACCTCACCTCATCGGCCCCCTCCAACGTCCTGTGTTCAGCGCTCGCCGCACCCTGTAACGAATCTATTGGCGTTTGGGAGTTCAGTGGCATGCTCCCAGACTTTCCGTATAGTTCGTGTGCCTCGCCCCTTTTTACGTTGTGGGGCACCAATCAATCCCCCCTTTTTTTTCTGTCTGGTGAGGATATTCATGCCTGCTGCTCGACCCACAGAACCAGTACCTACCCCGACAGGAACCTTCGCGTCACTGCGAGCGATCGTGCGGTTCACATCGTCACTGCGGCGGTACTACGTCGTCGTTGTTGTAACAGCATTGCTGACCGCAGCAGCCGGGATCGCCACACCATTCCTCGTGGGGCGCGCCACGGACGTCATCGTTAACGCAGTCAAAGACAGTTCAGGTAACGAAGTCATGCCGACCGTCGGGTGGCTCGTAGCCGGGATCCTAGGCACGCAACTAATCGCCACCGTCGCCTCAAACATCGGCGGCTACTCCGGTGACCTGCTATCAAACTCGATCCGTGCACTCATGTCGACGCGGTACCTCGACAAGCTGCTGCGGCTTCCCCAGTCGTGGTTTGACTCGGAGATGACCGGAACCATCGTCTCGCGCCTGAACCGCTCCATCACCGAGATCTCCAACTTCATGAAAGCAATGGCCAACACGTTCTTCGCGATGCTGCTGCAAACCGCGGCAGTGTTCGTGATCAGCGCGATCTACTACTGGCCCCTGGCTGTGCTGCTGGCGATCGTGTTCCCGGTGTATGTATGGCTGACCGGATTAACGTCCAAAAAATGGCAGAAACTTGAAGGCGAGAAAAATACACACGTCGATATTGCCGGTGGCCGGTTCGCCGAAATTGTCGGACAAATCCGGGTAGTGCGCTCCTTCGTGCGGGAAAAACACGAGCTAGACACCTTCACCGGGCACTTCGACGCCACACACGCCACCACGCAGGCACAGTCCAAACACTGGCACTGCATGGACCTGCTCCGCCGCGCAGTACTGAACCTGGTGTTCTCCCTCATGTACCTGCTGATTTTTTGGCGCACCCTGCAAGGTCATTTCACCGTCGGTGACATGGTGCTGCTCATCCAACTGATCACGATGGCCCGCACACCGGTAGAAATGTTGAGCTGGGTCCTGGACACCGCCCAGCGCGCTGTCGCTGGCTCCGAGGACTACTTCCGGGTGATGAACTCCACTGAAGTGTCCTCTCCCGCGGCTCTCCCAGTGGTGCCTGAACGCTCTAGCGATGCGCCGGTTTTGGAGTTCGACCACGTGCACTTCGGGTACGGCGATGGCCCTGACGTACTCACCGACGTCACATTCGACATCAAACCAGGAGAGAAAGTCGCACTCGTCAGCGAATCCGGTGGCGGTAAAACAACACTGGTCAACCTGCTGCTTGGGCTTTATCCACTACGTTCAGGGCACATCCGACTGCAAGGCATCGACATCGCCTCTATGCCGCACGACGAACTACGCAAACGCATATCGATCGTGTTCCAAGACCCATCGTTGTTCTCAGACACTGTCGGTGAAAACATTCGCTACGGCCTACCCAACGCCAGCCACACCGACCTGACCCAGGCCACGGCTCGCGCTAACGCTGCCGAGTTTGTAGAAAAACTTGACGGAAAATTCGACGCAATGATCGGCGAACGAGGCCTGAAACTTTCTGGTGGGCAGAAACAACGCATCGCGGTAGCGCGAGCCATGCTCAAAGAAGCCTCGGTGCTTGTGTTGGACGAGGCCACCAGCGCCTTGGATACCCGCTCTGAACGGGCTGTTCAGGCTGGATTGGAAGAGCTGATGGCTGGGCGAACCTCTTTGGTGATCGCGCACCGTCTTTCAACGATCGCGGGGGTGGACCGCATCGTCACTCTCAAATCGGGGCACGTTGACGAGATCGGCACCCCCACAGAGCTCGCGCAAACCGGCGGTGTTTACGGTGAGCTCCTCGCCCTGCAACGCCGCGGCGAAGACTCCTACCTCAACGCCTATCAAACCGCTCAGTGACCCATCCTTTGCTTGAGCGGGTCAGATCCAACCTCGCTCTTGGGCGAGGTGGACGGCTTCGTGACGATTCGCGGCGCCAGTTTTTGCCACAGCTGCCGACAGGTAGTTCCGCACGGTGCCGGGTGACAGGTGGGCACGGGCAGCGATCTCGTCCACAGGAGCGCCCTGAGCAGCGAGTTCGAGAACATCGGCCTCGCGCGGTGAGAGGGGGTTAGCGCCAGCAGCAATGGCATCCGCGGCGAGTTCTGGATCAACGTAGCGCCCGCCGCGGTGGACAGCGCGGATGGCCTCAGCCAGCACATTCGCCGACGCGGTCTTGGGTAGAAACCCCCGTACGCCCAACTCCAACGCCCGCTTGAGGTATCCCGGGCGGCCGTGGCTGGTGACGATGAGACACGCCACCGGATGATCCCCACCGAGCAGCGACTCTGCAACCGCGATACCGTCCGCGCCCGGCATCTGAAGGTCCAGCACAGCGACATCGACTTCGTGACTGCAAGCCATGGCGATCGCCTCTGGCCCTGAGGCCGCCTGCGCCACCACCACCAAATCCTCTTGCAGGCCGAGCAGTGTCGCCAACGCGTCGCGGAACATGTTCTCGTCATCGGCCAACAACAACCGGATCATTCCGACCTCCCCAGCCCGAACCACTCACACGATCGTGGCCCCTCTTTCTCGACATCTGAGCAGCAGCATCCAGGATCATCTCGCATTTGACGCGTCGGTTTCCGCCTGCTCATGGCGAGATCGCCGATGACGAGGTCGCCGCTTTGAGCATCTGGGGGATGCGGGCGGTGAGATGAAACGCTCCGGCCTGTGCCTCCACGTGGAGGGCCCCACCGACGGCCTCGACCCGCTCACGCAATCCGAGGAGTCCAGCTCCGGTGCCATTGCTTGTGACACCGCAGACGTTATTTGCGATAGCGACGCCGCAGCCGTGTTCGTCGGTGAAGAGGTTGATGCGCACCGACCCACCACGACCGTGTCGGAGGACGTTGGTCAGACCCTCCCGAACCACCCACGCGAGGGCTTCGGCTGCCTCCGGTGAGAGCTGCGCCGTGAGCTCCTCGACCGTGCCCGACACGATCGGTGTCAGCCCTGCAGCCCGCAATATGCTTCTAGCGCCAGCGAGTTCGTTTTCGAGGTCGATCCGTCGATACCCCCGTACCAGGCCACGGACCTCGGCGAGAGCGGTTTGCGCGATCTCGCGGACGGCCTCCATTTCGGCCACGGCGCGCTCGTCGCCGCGGCGTGCGAGTTCTGCCGCCAGTTCACTCTTGATGGTCACCGTTGACAGGGTCCGCCCGAACACATCGTGCAAGTCACGCGAGAATCGCAGGCGCTCCTGCGCGACGGCTAAGTCAGCTGCCACCTGTCGCGACCGCCACAGACGCCGCACCACCTCGATCATCCACCGCGTCGACATGGCCATGGGAATGCTGCCGACACAGAACCACACCGTCATTAGCAGCATCGCCACAGTCCCCGCCACGCCCAACTGCGGCGGCCCGAGCACGTACACCGCGCCGAGTACCCCCATCCCCGCGACGGCCACTACCGCGGCCCACTCCCACGAGATGAGCACTGCTAATACGCCGACATTCGCGGCCAACCCCAACGGCCCCAACCCGATGAATATCCCCGCGCCCTCACTGTAGATGACACTGCGCGGCGCCAACGCAGCAGCACCCACCGTCACCAGTAGCGACGTCACTACCCACACCGATAGGAGTGGCCTGCGCACCGACCGTTCCCGACAGGCCCGGTCGAGTACCCACGACGAGGAGACACCCCACGCGGCCACCACTGCCAGGGCAATATTGCCCAGCAGCGGCCCTGGGTCACCGCTCATCTCAACGAGCACCATCCGCATCCCGGTGGTTATGGGTACGGCACAAAAGAAAACTAGAACGTGAAATGTCCAACGGCAGTACGCCTCGAAACGGCGCAGGTCACGTTCGCTGCGGGGACCGACAAGGTCCGCGTCACGCGGCACCGTGCCTGCCTCGCCTCCAGCTTGGGCCGCCTCGCCCGCCCCGGCCGCTCGCACCCTTGCATCGGAGGGTCGGGCGGCCGGGGGCTTGTCGCTGCTCATGGAATCGATCATGCCTGGTGGGTGCGGTCAGCGGCGCGGCTGCCACCGCAAATAGCGCCGTGCTGCCCACCCGGAGAGCACAACCCACCCCAGCAGAATGAGCAACGGCTTGACCGCAGCAGCGAACGTGCCGACGAGATCGAGCTGAGCTCCGTGAGCATCAACCCCAACCATGCCCAGACGCATGAGGTCGAGCACCGGATGCATCGGGGTCAGGCTCGCCAGTATCTGCAGTGCCTCAGGCAGAAACATCAGCGGAAATGACATTCCGGAGAACAATATCGCGACGAGAATCAGCGGCATTGTTGTGATCTGGGCGTGCTCAACGCTGCGAGTCATCCCCGTCGAGGCAATACCTAACATCGCCCACACGAGCGTGCCCAAAACAATGGCAACTGCGATCAACCCCACGTTGGCAGGTATCCCGACACCGAGGAACACACCCACGCCGAGCACGCTCAGTAATGTCTGCGCCGCCGCGATCAGAGCAAACGGCAGCGCCAACCCAGCCAGGATCGTCACATCCGAGGCCTCGCCTGTCCGCAACCGCTGCAACACATAAGACTCACGCCGTGCCACCAGTGACGTCACCAGCGTGTAGTAGACGACGAATGTCAACACCATTCCCAGAAGGACCACTGGGGCCATGCGCGCCAGCCCCAGCTCCCGTGATGCTGGTAACGAAGCGAACATAAAAACCAGCAGACCAGGGGCCGCGATCGTGTTGATAAGCGCCACCTTGTTCCGCAACAGCAGCCGCCATTCCGATCCGGCTAGGGCGAGCATCTGCCGCCACGGCGAGGCCAACGTGCTTTGGCGAAAATGCTCCGAAGGCAGCGCCGAGCCACTTGAAGCCCCGCAAGTGCTGGAAGTCATGATCTTGTCTCCTGAAACGAGTCGTGAGTAAAACGAATACGGTGTTGAAACCCCAAGGTTTTGCCGTGAGATCGATGGCTGTGCCCCCGCATCGGTGTCGCAGCAGCACACCGATGCGACCTACCCAAGGCGGTGAGTGCGTGCCCGGTGGGGCCTAGGCGGCTGCCTCATGATGAGGTGAAGAGGTAGAACCAGCGATGGTGAGGAATGTTTGCTCCAGCGATGCCGCATTAGCACGCAGATCCTCCAGGACGATGTCCTCACCGGCCCACGCGAGTAGGCGGGCAAGATCAGGCTGCAGGTTGTGGGTATGCAGCACCGTGCGCGGCCCGTCCACAGACATGTGGACGCCAGCAAACTGCGGCACCGACACCGCCGGGGTGCGGAACGTGATGGTGGCGGGTTGGTCGGCGACGATCTGCGCGAGGGTGCCAGTCGTAGCGATCTGCCCGGCATGCATGATCGCGATACGGTCCGCGAGCCGCTCGGCCTCTTCTAGATAATGGGTGGTCAGCACCACCGAGGTTCCACCGTCGACGAGTCGGGCAAGAACATCCCAGGCCCGGTGGCGGCTCTCTGGGTCCAGGCCAGTAGTTGGCTCGTCTAGGAACAACAGTCGCGGGCGCCCCATAATCGCCAGCGCTAGGTCCAGACGCCGCCGTTCACCACCAGACAAGCTCTGCACTAGGACGGCACGGCGATCGAACATGTCAACCAGGGCTAGTGCCTCGTCGATGGGCCGTGGGGCTGCCATCGTCCCAGCCCACATGCGAGCGGTCTCGGCCACAGTTAAGTCACCAGAGAATCCCGCGTTCTGTAGAACGATCCCCAGGTGCGGACGCAAACGTCGGCGCTCAGTGAAGGGATCCAGCCCGGCAATACGCACCGTGCCAGCAGAAGGGCGCGCCATCCCTTCAAGGAGCTCCATCGTCGAGGTTTTTCCAGCGCCGTTAGTGCCCAGAAGAGCGAAGATTTCACCCGGATCAACGTGTAGATCGATACCGCGGACGGCCTCGAAACCGTTGGTCGAATGGCCGTAGCGGCGATGGAGTCCGGTGGCGGTGAGCAGCGGCGTTGTCATGCCTTCACCGTAGGCTCAGTTTCGCTGCCGTACCGATGAATCTGCGCACCGACACCTCGGAGGCTTACACCCTTTAGCCATGACATTTGTCATCTTCACTGCTAAATGCCCCGGCCTGCGGCCATCCCGAGTCAGATAGTGACTGGCCCATCCGGGGTCTGGAAAGTCACCGACATCAAGCCAGCGTTGCCGTGAGGCGCGATGAACTCAAAATCAATCACCGTGGATGTTTGATCCGCGGGCAACCCCAACCAGTCATGCACCCGCTGCGGATCCCCCGCAATGGTGAGCTTAGAGATACTCACCTTCGGGTTAGCCAAATCACGGATCGCGCCCGAAGGATGCAGCTCGGGGTTTTGGAAACAAATAAAGAACGGCAGCTGCGGGTCATTAAGCAGACCGTTGTAGCCAATCTGAGTCCAATGCAGTTCACGATCGTCAGGGAAACGACGATGCGCAGGTTCCGGGATACGTCCCAAACGCTGCGCCACAGGCAACATGTCATCAACCCGGATACCCCACCCAAGCCAGCCACCGCCACGCTCAGTGCAAGTACGCACCGCCTGCCCGTACGGCTCTTTCAACGAAGCCGGGTGATCCAAGGCCTCAACCACCTGGAAAAATTGGTCATTGCCCAGCGGGACAATCATGTTACGGGTCCCATAGTTGGGGTGGACACCCCCGTTAACAGCCTTAACACCCAGCTGCTCGGCCAGCCGCTCCGCCGTAGCCTGCATACCGTCATGCTCGGCCGCATAAGTCACGTGGTCCACTCGCATGCGCCCATCGTGGCACACCCTCGAAAAACCCCCGAATCCGATAGACGCCCACCCCAACACCACAGATAACCCACGCCTGCTTCAGTGCTCTCTTCTCTCGAGAAAAATCACCTGTGGAATGCTTTGCTCCATGTCTGCGCGCCGGTCACCGCTGCCGCAACGCGACGGGCTGGACCCAGTCTGGGTACGCACCCCGGCACGCGTGCGAAACGAACCACTCCCATGGGCCACAGTCGCTGAATTCCTCAGAGAACGCCTGCCAGCAGTCAACACCGATGACTGGTTAAAAAACCACCGCTTCGTCGACGAGACCGGCCACACCCTCACCGGGAACGAACCCTGCCAACCCGCACGGTTCATCTGGTTCCACAAAGACCCGCCCCCACCCGAACGCCCCGTCCCCGGCGAGCTGACCATCCTTCACCAGGATGAACGCATCATCGTCATGGACAAACCACACTTCCTCGCCACCACCCCACGCGGCAGCCACATCCGCGAAACAGCACTCATCCGCGCCCGCCTCACCCTAGGACTGCCCCATATCGCCCCCGCACACCGACTCGACCGACTCACTGGCGGCATCCTGCTGTTCACCACCGAACCCCGCTGGCGCCGCCCCTACCAAACCCTTTTCGAAACCGGCGCCGTCACCAAAACATACGAAGCGCTCGCGGCGCCGCTTGCCGGGGCGCAGGAGTGGTTTGAGGTGCGTAGCAGAATCATCAAACCGCGCGGGTCGTGGCAAGCGATCGAGGTTGAGGGGGAGCCGAACGCGCACACGCGTGGCCGTCTGGTGCAGACATGTACCGGAGCGGATGGGCAAGTGGGGCGATATGAGCTATGTCCAGTGACAGGCAAGACTCATCAGCTACGAGTGCATATGTCTTCCCTCGGTGCCCCGTTGCTCAATGACCCGCTGTATCCCGTGGTGCAAGAAGAACTGCTCACTGAAGAGGGGGAGAGGTTCGATCAACCGTTGGGGCTGGTGGCCCGCACGCTGCGGTTTATCGACCCGGTTGATGGCACACCGCGCAGTTACACCTCCCGCATCCAGCTGCCCTTGCCTTCAAACGATCTCTGAAGTCGGCTGTTCGGTAATGCAAGGGAGCGCCGCACCCCACAACTGGGGTGCGGCGCTCCCGCGCTGATAAGAGACCGTCAGATGTTGAAGCGGCTGACCAGCGACTGTAGATCCGAGGCGCGTTGAGAAAGCTCGCCCGCGGCTTGCACTGTGGCCTCAACAGCGTTGCTGGTGTCTGCAGCTGCTGCTGACACATCAGCCACACCACGAGAGATCTCAACAGCACCGCCCGCGGCGTCACCGACACTGCGGCCCATCTCGTTCGTGGTGGCAGTCTGCTCCTCCACCGCTGAAGCGATCGTGGCCTGGGTGTCGTTGATCTGAGCAATGATGCTGGAGATCTCACCAATCGCAGCCACAGCAGCTTCGGTGTCGAGTTGAATAGCCTCGACACGGCGGCCGATGTCCTCGGTGGCCTTGGAAGTTTCCTGAGCCAGATCCTTGACCTCGTTAGCAACAACCGCGAAGCCTTTACCAGCCTCACCGGCACGGGCTGCCTCGATAGTTGCGTTCAAAGCCAGCAGGTTCGTTTGCTCAGCGATGCTCGTGATGGCCTTAATGACCTCACCGATCTCCATCGAGCTAGTGCCTAGCTTGGCCACCGTTGAGTTGGTGCGGTCCGCGACTTCAACTGCCTGAGCAGCGATGCCAGCAGCATCGTTAGCGCTCTTAGAAATCTCACGGATCGAAGCAGTCATTTCCTCGGTACCGGCAGCGACCGTCTGCACGTTCTGTGAAACCTCGTTGGCCGACTGAGAGGCGGCATCTGCCCGATTTGCCGATAGCTGAGCAGAACTGCCCACCTGTGTGGCCGTCGCGTTGAGCTCTTCACTGGCTGCCGCTACCGAGGAGGACGCATTCCCAACCTCACCGATAACATCCCGCATCGAAATCCGGGTGGCCTCAACAGCGAGAGCCATGTCACCGATCTCATCATTGGTGCGCGCAGTGGTCGGCACGCGCAGGTCACCGTTCTGCATCGCCGTGAGTGAGGTCAACACTTCGTGCACGGAAGACAAGATGCCCTTGCTGATCTTCATAGAGATGAGCACAACGGCGGCGATGATGATGATAAGCGTCACTGTGGCGATCAGGAGCGCATTCGATCGAGCTGAAGCAACATCGTCCTGGGCTGCCTGGGCACGAGCTTTAGCTGCATCCTTAAGCTTGTTCGTGGCGGCACCCATCTTGTCCATAATGTCCGAAGCGTCCTCGATGGCCAGTCGGGAAGCCTCAGTGCGGCCATCAACTGTGCCTCGGTTCAGCGCAGCCACAGTCTTAGCATCTGTCGCTTCCCAGCCAGGGGTGAGGTTTTTCAGTTCGCCGATGGCTGCTTTACCTGACTCTGTGCGAGCCCCAACCTCCATCTGATCGAGAACCTGCTTATAGCTGTTCAACCGTTCCAAGTACGTTTTACGTGAGCCTTTGTTGTCATCGACCTTGCCCGCACCAGGGCGTCCAGCCTCCAAAACATAGGCGTTCTGCTGACCATTCAAGTCATTGATCAGACTCTCAGTCTGACCAACAAGACCACTCATCGCAGCACTAGAACTGATGTCGTCAGTGGCCTTGCTAACCGAGTTCAGCGCCCACACATTACTCAAACCGAGAATGAGAGCACCGATCACGCCAAGCATGCCCACCGACATGATTTTGAGCCTGATACCCAACCGCCTGCCAGGCCCCGCCGAAGCGCTGGCCTCCGTACCGCCAGCGTGAGAAGTGAACATGGACGTCATGGATCCTCCGGTCCCAAGGAACGAATTGTGTTGCCTTTACCGGATCCCCCATCGGCGCTAAAGAACCAAAACTGAATCTCTCCACCCCGGACCATGACACGACACCTCCCCAACGGCCGCAAAACACCCCACCCACCCCCTTGCAAACCACCCGCACCGCCGTAATTGAGACGAGAATCACCTCCACCACCTATGGTTGGCGATGGAGGGGTAAGAGATCCTGGTGGGCTCCCCGGTCTTCAAAACCGGTGAGGCCGAGCACCTCGGCCTGGCGGGTTCGATTCCCGTCCCCCTCCGCCACACTTTTCACCGACGAGGAGACCCCGTGAGCGACCCCCGGCGCCGCATCCCCAGCACCGACGCCGCCCTGGCCGCACCAGAACTCGCCGACGCCCTCGCCACCCACGGGCGCGCCCACGTCAAAGCCGCCATCCAACGCGCCCAACACGCCGCCCGCGCCGGCCACATACACCCTGAAGACGTCATCACCACCGCAGCCAACAACCTCACCCCCCTGTGCTCCTTCACCCCCGTCCTCAACGCCACCGGCATCGTCATCCACACCAACCTCGGCCGCGCCCCCCTCTCCACAGCTGCCCGCCACGCCCTCACCACCGCCGCCGGCACCATCGACCTCGAACTATCCCTCCACACCGGACGCCGATCCCGCCGCGGCACCGCAGCCGAAAACGCCGTCCTAGACTCCCTCGACCCCGACATCCGCCCCGGCCTATCCGCCCTGCTCCTCAACAACGGTGCCGCCGCGCTCTGCCTAGCCACCACCGCCTGCACCACCCCCACCACCCCCGACATCATCATTTCCCGCGGCGAAATGGTCGAAATCGGTGCCGGATTCCGCCTCACCGACCTCATCACCACCACCGGCGCCCACCTCATCGACATCGGCACCACCAACCGCACCCACCCCCACGACTACAGCAACGCCCTCACCCCCACCACCGGATGCGTCCTGAAAATCCACCCCTCCAACTTCCGCATCCACGGATTCACCAGCACCGTCGACACCGCCACCCTCGCCCACCTCCTCACCCCCCACCCCCACATCCCCCTCATCGTCGACGTCGGGTCCGGACTCCTACGCCACGACCCAACCCTGCCCAACGAACCTGACCTGTCCACCACACTGCGCGACGGCGCCGACCTCGCCCTGGCCAGCGGCGACAAACTCCTCGGCGGCCCCCAAGCAGGCATCCTCATCGGCCGCACCGACCTCATCAACCACCTGCGCAACCACCCCCTCGCCCGCGCCTTCCGCATCGACAAACTCGCCCTCGCCGCCCTCGAAGCCACCCTGCGCGGACCCGAACCCCCCATCACCCGCGCCCGCAAACTCACCCCCACCGACCTACACGAACGCACCACCAAACTCGCCCACGCCACCGGCAGCGACATCATCACCACCACCGGACACATCGGCGGCGGAGGAGCCCCCGAACACCCCCTACCCAGCCTCGCCGTCGCCCTACCCACCCCACCCCACCACACCCCCGACAGTCTCGCCCGCACCCTCCGCACTGGCACACCCGCCATCCTCGCCCGCATCGCCGACAACCGCGTCCTCATCGACCTGCGCTGCATCGACCCCACCGACGACACCACTCTCACCACCGCCATCACCACCGCCCTCCACGAAACGGACCCACACACATGCGGGTGATCGCCACCGCCGGACACGTCGACCACGGAAAATCCACCCTCGTCGCAGCCCTGACCGGACACGACCCCGACCGGTGGGCAGAAGAACACCGCCGCGGCCTGACCATCGACCTGGGCTACGCCTGGACCACCCTGCCCACCGGCCACACCATCAGCTTCGTCGACGTCCCCGGCCACCAACGCTTCATCGGCAACATGCTTGCCGGCATCGGCCCCGCACCCGCAGTCATGCTCGTCATCGCCGCCGACGAAGGATGGCGCGAACAAACCACCGAACACCTCGACGCCATCAACGCCCTGGGCATCACCCACGGCATCATCGTCATTACCCGCACCGACCTCACCCCCACCATCACCGACACCCGCGCCCACCTCACCGACACCGGCCTAGCCAACGCCCCCATCATCACCTGCTCCGCACGCACCGGCGCCGGACTCAACCACCTGCGCACCGCCCTAGCCGCCCTCTGCGACAGCCTCCCCACCCCCACCACCGACAGCCGCATCCGCCTATGGATCGACCGCGTCTTCACCATCCGCGGCGCCGGCACCATCGCCACCGGAACCCTCGAATCCGGCACCATCACCGTCGGAGACACCCTCACCGCCCACACCCCGACCAGCCACCACACCCACGCCACCACCACCATCCGCGGCATCCAAACCCTCGAAACCGACCGCCACACCGTCCCCGCCATCGCCCGTATCGCCCTGAACCTACGCGGCCTGAACACCACCGACCTGCACCGCGGCGACCTCCTCCTCACCCCCCACACCTGGCACCCCACCACCACCACCGACATCCGCCTCACCCCCCTACACGACATTCCCCACCTACCCGAATACCTCATGGCCCACATCGGAACCCACGCCGCCCAAGTCCGCATCCGACCACTGAGCACCACCACCGCCCGACTCACCTGGCCCCACCCCCTCCCACTAGCCACCGGTGACCGACTCGTCCTACGCGACCCCGGCCGCCGCACCATCATCGCCGGCGCCACCATCCTCGACACCGACCCACCCCCACTGACCCGCCGCGGCGCCGCCCACGCCCGCGCCACCCAACTAGACCACGCAACCACAACATTCGACCTCACCACCGAAATCACCCGCCGCGGCTACCTCACCGAAACCGACGCCCGCGCACTAGGAGCCACCGACACCGACATCACCACCAGCCACCCCCACATCATCCACACCTGCGGTCTACTCATCTCCCACACCCAATGGGACACCTGGACCACCCGCCTGACCGAAACTGTCCACCACGCCATCGACACAGACCCCCTCCAAGCCCGCACCCCCGCACCCGCCGCCGCCCGCGCCGCCGGCCTACCCACCCCACACCTCATCCCACACCTCATCACCAACACCGACACCCTCGAACTCACCAACGGCTACCTCCACATCCCCGGACGCGGACCCAACCTCGGCCCCGCCGAACCCGGACTCACCCACATCGAACAGCACCTAGCCGCACACCCCTTCGCTGCACCCGAACGTGACGAACTCACCGCCAGCCACCTCGGCCCCAAACAGATCGCCGCCGCCGTGCGCCTAGGGCGCCTTATCGACCTCGGCGACAACATCGTCCTGACACCCCGAGCACCCGCCCTAGCCATGCGCGAACTCGCCACCCTCCCGCAACCCTTCACCACCAGCCAAGCCCGCCAAAAACTCGGCACCACCCGCCGCGTCATCATCCCCCTACTCGAAGAACTCGACCGCCGCGGCTGGACCCGCCGCATCGACGCCGGACACCGCGAAATTGTTCGAGGGGGAACCCGATGAACCGCATCACGCGCCGCCACCCCATCACTGCCTACGACCCCACCCACCCCAAAGGCATCACCCGCCGCGACACCCTCGCCGTAGAAGAACCCCTCGAAATCCGCATCAACGGCACCGCATACACCCTCACCATGCGCACCCCCGGCCACGACTTCGAACTTGTCCACGGACTCCTAGCCGCCGAAGGCATCATCCGCAACCACAACGACATCACCACCATCCGCTACTGCGCAGGAGCCATCACCGACGAAGAAACCCAAACCCCCCGCAACACCTACAACGTCGTCGACGTACGCCTCGCCCCCGGCAACGCCCTACCCGAAAACAAAATCCGCGCCTCCATCACTACCTCCGCCTGCGGAGTCTGCGGAACCGCATCCATCGAACAACTCACCACCGAACAACAATTCGACCTGCGCACCGACACCACCAATGTCCTGGCCAGCTGCATCCTGGAATTACCCAAAAAACTCCGCCAAACCCAACACGCATTCGATGCCACAGGTGGGCTGCATGCCTCCGCCCTTTTCACCAATGAAGGAAAGCTGCTCATCGCGCGTGAAGACATCGGCC
The DNA here is from genome assembly GCF_058996045.1 of Dermatophilus sp. B7861-1. Lineage (NCBI taxonomy): Bacteria > Bacillati > Actinomycetota > Actinomycetes > Micrococcales > Dermatophilaceae > Dermatophilus > Dermatophilus sp. B7861-1. The sequence continues at coordinate 305,924 of NZ_CM180082.1, forward strand.
GCCACAACGCCACCGACAAAGTGATCGGCTGGGCCATGCAAAACGGGAACCGCCCAGCCCGTGGCCACATCCTCATGGTTTCTGGAAGAACAAGTTTCGAACTAGCACAAAAAGCCGCACTCGCCGGCATCCCCATCCTTGCGGGCGTCTCCGCGCCTTCATCCCTAGCCGTTGACGTCGCCGAAGCAACAGGTCTAACCCTCGCCGGGTTCGTACGCCAAGACCGCATGAACATCTACGCAGGCAAAGAACGCATCTTGAGCTAACCAGCCCTCAAGACCACCCACGCACGTTGAGATGCCCACATCACATGTAGGACTCGAAAACACTCCAGATCAGCTGTCACCTCAGCGTGCGCGCTAGGGTAACAGGGTGATCGACATCAAGTTCCTCCGCGAAAACCCCGACGCCGTCAAGCGGTCGCAGCACGCCCGAGGCGAGGACGAGAGCCTGGTCGATCAGGTCCTCGCCGCCGACGTGACACGCCGCGAGTCACTCCAAGCCTTCGAGCAGGCACGCGCAGAACAAAACCGTGTCAGCAAAGAACTCGGCCCCCTCATGGGCAAACTCAACAAAGCCAAAAAAGCCGGCGAAGACACCACCGAACTCCAAAACCAAGCTGACGCAGCCCGCGCCAAAGGCGCCGAAATCGCTTCACGCGTCAAGGAACTCCAAACCGCCGCCGACACCGCACAAACAACACTGGACGAAACCCTCCGCCGCGTAGGCAACGTCATCATCGACGGTGTCCCCGCCGGAGGCGAAGACGACTACACCGTCCTAGAACACCGCGGCCCACAACCACGCGACTTCGCCGCCGAAGGATTCGAACCCAAAGACCATCTTGACCTAGGCGAAAACCTCGGCGCCATCGACACCGGACGCGGCGTCAAAGTCGCCGAATCCCGGTTCTACTACCTCGTCGGACAAGGCGCCCGTCTAGAACAAGCCATGCTGAACCTGGCACTAGACAAAGCCTACGAATTCGGATTCACCCAGCTACAAGTGCCCACCCTGGTCAACCCACGCACCATGGCCGGAGCCGGATTCCTCGACGCCCACGCCGACGAGGTATACCGCCTCGCCGCCGACGACCTCTACCTCACCGGTACCTCAGAAGTCGCGCTCGCCGGATTCCACACCGATGAAGTAATCGACCTGTCCGCAGGGCCAAAGCGGTACACCGCCCAATCCACCTGCTACCGACGTGAAGCAGGAAGCTATGGCAAAGACACCCGCGGCATCCTGCGCGTGCACCAGTTCCAGAAGATCGAAATGTTCGTTTACTGCCGCCCCGAGGAAGCAGAAGCCGAACACACCCGGCTCTTGGACTGTGAAAAAGCAATGCTCGATGCGATGGAACTGCCTTACCGCGTCATCGACGTCGCCGCAGGTGACTTAGGTGGCCCCGCGGCACGCAAGTTCGACTCCGAAGCATGGGTGCCCACCCAAGGCCGGTACCGCGAGCTGACCAGCACCTCGAACTGCACAACCTACCAGGCGCGTCGCCTCAACATCCGTAGCAAAGGCGAAAACGGTAACGAAGTGGTGGCTACCCTGAACGGAACATTGGCCACTACCCGCTGGCTGGTCGCGATTCTGGAGAACCACCAGCAAGCTGATGGCTCTGTGCGAGTGCCCGAAGCGCTACGCCCCTACATGCACACCGATGTCCTCACGCCAGGACAACGCTAACCCCGAAGCGGTAACGCACAGCTAATGGAACGGGCTGGGCGTGGTTTTCGACACATGATCTGATGTGTCGAAAACCACGCCCAACCCGTTTTGTCTGCGGTTCTTATATGAGAGACATGGCTCCCTCCACAATGAGTACCGACAAAGCCGCCCCCAAAGCCACACCCATGAGACTGCGGCGCGCCAAAGCCAAAGCCACAGCGACAACCAGAGCTGTCATCCCAGACAAGGGAGTACTGGTAGCGGTAACCACGGCAGGGATGGTCATTGCAGTGAGCACAGCTGAAGGGACGTAGTGCAAGAAGCTCAGCACCCATATGTTGGTGATTCGGCGGCGGACGGTGATGAGCGGAATGGCACGCAGAAGGTATGTCACCCCGGCCATCGCGACAACAGCTCCCAGAGGGGTCATGCGTGGATCTCCTTGATGGAGCCAGGATCAGTAGGCAGGTCAGGTTCATCAGGGTGGTCGGGGCAAGGCGCGAAAGTCGCAGCGATGGCGGAAACCACGATGGTCACGATGATGGTGCGCCACCCGGCATCCAAACCAGGAAGATAAGAAAGAGCCACGCTCAGCGCCGAAGCGCCCAGAACCACAGCAAGCATGGGGCGGGAACCATGGGTGGTAGGGATGACGATCGCGACGAACATCGCGTAGAGAAGCACACCCGCTGCTGAAGTCAACAGTGGGGGAAGGCTCGCGCCAACTAGGGACCCCACGATGGTGCCAGAGGTCCAGCCGAGAATCGGCAGCACCATCGAAGCGACATAGTCAACGAAACCTACGTGACGTCGAGCCATGCCGAGGGCGTAGATCTCGTCAGTGATTCCCCACGCCATGAGAATGCGATGTCGGATTTTCACTTCGGGGCCCAGGCGCTGGCCCAAAGAGATAGCCATGAGGACGTAGCGCAGGTTTACGAGGATGACACCAATGGCTAACTGCAGGTAGGTGCCGTTGGTTTCGAGAGTGTTCAGGCCCGCGAATTCTCCAGAGGAAGAGAGCGTGAAAGCGCTCATGAACCCCGAAAGCACGGTGTCCATGCCGACCTGGTCGGCGTAAACACCCAGGGCTAGGGATACGGTGAAGTAGCCCAGCCCGATGGGGATGGAGTCACGGATTGCGGCGGTGGCGGTATTGGCGTGGGGTGGGTGTGCTTGCGTCATGACGGTGCAACTGTACGGCCGTGTGACGGTCGGCGTCGCGGGGTAATGGGGATGTGTGTGTAATTGCCGTATAAGCGTCAGTAGTGCTCATGGTGAGGTGGTCAAACTCGCCGGTGGTGGGGGTGCGTTCCGTAGCGTGGCGGGTATGGATGCCTTTGAAGAAGTAGCGCAGCAGCATAGGGCACGCAATGCGGTCGAGCGTGTGCTGCACTGGTTCGGGGAAGGCCAAGAGTGGGAGCGGCCAGCGTTAACGGTCAAGCAGCGGCGGTGGGATGCGCTGTTCATGGTGGTGATGGTGGCTGCCGGGATGATGTCTATGGAATTGGCTCGCTCTTTGGGGATGAAGAGCGGGTGGCAGGTGTGGCAGCAGCAGTTGCTGGTGGTGGTAGGTCTAGCGCCGTTGGTGTGGCGCAGACGCTTCCCAATTCTTGTGGCGGTGTGGTTACAGGCGTATTTCTTCGTGCTGATCTCATATATGCCCAGGGTAAGTATGCATTTTGTGACCCAGTTTGTGTTCGCTATGAGTATTTACAACGCGGTGGCCTGGTCGCGGTCGAGGACGTTGGCTGCAGGTTTTGTTGCGGTGCTAGTGGTGTACGTAAACGTGTGGGTCGGGTGGGATTTAGCAAGGGGAAAAAGTGCAGCATTCTGGGCAAAAGCTGCTCACCAAGAGCGGATAGGTGTGTTTGATCCTGCGGTGGCGTTGGTGCTGTTTGTTGCCTCGCTGAACATGGGTGTGATGGGGCTGGCAGTGTGGTTGGGGCGCGTTGAGTGGTGGAAAGCGCGGGACAGTGCCCGGCTCAGGGAGCAAGCAAGCACGATTGCTGATCAGGCAGTGGTGTTGCGGGAGCAAGCGATCGTTGCTGAACGGCTGCGCATTGCCCGCGAATTGCATGATGTGGTTGCTCATCATGTGGCGGTGACGGGGGTGCAGGCTGCTGCTGCGCGGGCCGCTTTGCAGAAACAGCCTGATTTGGCGGAGAAGGCGTTGGAGATTGTCGAGCAGACTTCTCGGACGGCGGTGGGGGAGATGCGTGCTTTGTTGGGGATGCTGCGTTCTCCAGGTGATGCCACGGGTTCGGAACCGGTGTGGGGCAGGCGTGTAGGAGAGCCATCGATGGCGGAGCTACCGTCGTTGATTGCCTCGTTCACACATGCAGGATTAGACGTGGATTTCTCTGTTGTGGAACAGGAATCGAGCAAAACAGAAGTGCTGCAATCCACGGGGTTGACGGTGTTCCGGCTGGTTCAAGAATCCCTAAACAACGTGGTGCGGCATTCGACGGCTTCCACGGCACGGGTGGTGTTACGTTTCGTTGTGGTGCAGGGGGTGGAATCGCTGGAGCTGGAAGTAACCGATTCGGGGCCAGCCCGTTGCGGTACTCAGGGTAGTGGTTTGGGACAGATAGGGATGCGAGAGCGGGTGAAAGCTGTGGGTGGGGTGCTTGAGGTGGGGCCGCGCAAGATAGGCGGATATCAGGTGCGTGCACTGCTGCCGCTGCAGCCGGTGAGCGAAGATGATGGGCCGGGAAAGGCATAAGTCGTGTCGAAGATGTTAGCTAAGAAGCATGCTGTGCCTGAGGTCACATCAGAGCAGCAGGAAGAGCTTATCCGTGTGCTTCTTGTTGATGACCAAAAGTTGATCCGTTCAGGTTTTCGGTTGATTTGTTCTCTAGAGCCTGATCTAGAGGTTGTGGCAGAGGCCAGTGATGGGGCTGGCGCGGTGTGTGCTGCGCGAGAGTTAACTCCGGACGTGGTGTTAATGGATGTGCAGATGCCCGGTATGGACGGGATCGCTGCCACTGAGCAGATAGTGGCGATGGGGGAGAGCAAAGTCATCATTCTCACCACGTTCGATCATGACAACTACGTGTTTGATGGTTTGCGTGCGGGGGCATCGGGATTTTTGCTGAAGAACACGGATGCTGAGCATTTGGTGGAGGCGATCCGTCGGGTGGCGCACGGTGATGCGTTGTTAGCGCCAGAGGTGACGCGGCGAGTGATTGAACAGATGACAGGTCAGGGGCAGACAAAGGTCAACGGTGTGGGCTTGCAGGCTGCGGTGGCGGATCTGCCGCAGCGGTACCGCAGTGTGGAACTGTTGACGCCGCGGGAGCGGGAGGTGCTCATCCTCTTGGCACAAGGATTAAGTAATGCCGAGATCGCTGCTCGCCTATATCTCGGTGAAGCGACAGTGAAAACACACGTATCTAACTGCTTAGCCAAAGCGCAGGTACGAGATCGAGTGCAGGCTGTGGTGTTCGCGTATGAGTCCGGACTCATCAGGCCGGGGGAGTGGACACCTGAATCTGCCGGAGTGCAGCGATGAAAAGCCTGCGGGCTTGCTGGTGGCAGAGTAGAAAGTATGCCGAAGCACAGCGCTGGGCTGCTGCCCTACCGTGTCGATAAGGATCAGCTGTGGGTGTTTATCGCCCATCCGGGTGGTCCTTTCTGGGCGCGTAAAGATGAAGGTGTGTGGTCCATCATCAAAGGCGAATATGACCCTGCCTGCGAGGATGCCCGCGCAGCCGCTGGACGTGAATTCACCGAAGAAACAGGGGTGCCTGCCCCCGGTAACCCAGAAACATGGATTGATCTGGGGCAAGTGCGCCAGAACCCTTCCAAAATTGTTCGCGCCTACGCTGTCCAAGCACCTTCCACATTGGCGTTTGTTGCCAGTAACACCTGCCAAACCGAACATCCGCGCGGTTCAGGACGCATCATTACTGTCCCTGAGGTGGACCGCGCCGAATGGATGACATGTGAACAGGCCCGAACGCGGCTTTTAGCTGGGCAGCGAGAATTCCTTGACCGGATCCCACGCAACTAGACACCCGCACACCCACTCAATGACTAGGGCCTAACTTTCAGCTGTATCGCTCCGCCGGGTCCCGCCCGGATTGCGCTCATCCGTGCGGGGGAGTACACACCTGAGCTAGCTTCTCGACAGCCCCACAATCCTCCCCGCGATTCCACCGCCAGAGGGATCCCAGGCAGGTCACCTCGCCATATCGTGAAAAGGCGCCCACAAAGCACCCCCCACATAATGCGAGGAGCACCTATGCCCGACACCGAACCTTCACGCCCAACTTCGTCTGGGCTGGTCATCGAAAACCTCACCCGCAGGTTCTCAGAGCGCCTCGTCGTCGATAACCTCTCCTTCACTGTTGCGCCTGGAACAATCACCGGATTCGTCGGCGCCAACGGAGCCGGAAAAACCACCACGATGCGAATGATCATGGGAGTGCTCGCCCCCACCAGCGGTCACGTGTACTGGAACAACCGGCCCATCAACGACAACGATCGTTACTCATTCGGTTACATGCCCGAAGAACGAGGCCTATACCAGAAACAAAAAGTCCTCGACCAGCTCATCTACCTCGGCCGCATTCACGGCATGGGCAAAACCGAAGCCAAAAGATCTGCCAGCGAGTACCTTGAACGATTCGGGCTCGGTGACCGTGCCGAGGAACCCTTGGAAAAACTCAGCCTCGGTAACCAGCAGCGGGTACAAATCACCGCGGCGCTCATGAACAACCCCCAATGCCTCATCCTCGACGAACCCTTCTCTGGCTTGGACCCCACCGCCATTGACGCCATGTCTGCAGTCTTGGTTGAGCAAAGCAAACGTGGAGTTCCTATCCTTTTCTCCAGCCACCAACTCGACCTCATCGACCGGCTTTGCCACAGGCTGGTCATCCTCGCTAACGGCCGCCTTGTCGGCTCCGGCACGTCCAACCAATTGCGCGCCGCCGCCACCAAACATCACCGCCTCGTCCTGACTAACGATGCCGGCTGGGTCCGCGGCATGCCCGGGGTGAGCGTCATCGACCTTGAAGGAAACACCGCAATCCTCAACGTCATCGAGGACCAGGCCCGTCAGCACCTTCTCAGCGAAGCACTCAACCGCGGCGGAATCGAAGAATTCGCGCCCATCGTCCCTACCCTGTCCGAGATCTACCGTGAGGTGACGGCATGAACAGCACCAACCAGAAACAAAGAAACAAATGGTTGCTCGTCGCCGAACACGAGATCCTCGTCAAACTCACAGACAAAGCATGGGTTATATCTACCCTGCTCAGCGCATTGTTGACGGTAGGGATCTTCGCGGCCACCGCCTTCTTTACCTCCGATGACGATGCCACCGTCGTGGCAGTCACCACCCCACAAGCAGCCGCCCTGGTCGACACCGCCGCCAGCTCGGGCAGCACCCTGCCTGGCTTGAGCACCACCTACACCAAAGCCACCTACCCCAACGACACAGCCGCCCGCCAAGCCCTCACCAACGCAGACGCCGACCTCTATCTCACCCGCGACGCAGATGGCCCCTGGCGACTGGTCAGCACCGATACTGCCGGAATCTCCGCGATTGCTATCAGCCAAGCTGTCAAAAACACCGTACTGGCTGAAAACGCCCGCGCGGCAGGAACCACCACCGAAGACCTCAACCGCAACACCCAGCTACGCACCGAAGCATTGGAAGGCAGCGGCGGCAACAAAAGTATCGCCAACATCGCCGGCCTCGTCATTGCGGGTCTCTTCTACATGACTTCACTGGTATTCGGCCTGACCATCGCCCAATCGGTCCTAGAAGAAAAACAGTCCCGCCTAGCCGAAATCATCGTCACCGCTATACCCATGCAATCTCTGTTGATGGGCAAAGCAATCGGTAACTCGGTTCTGGCATTCATGCAGATTCTTCTTCACGTAATCATTGCTCTTGTCGGTCTGTCAGTCACCGACTTGGCAGCTTTCCTGCCCTCACTTCCCAGCGGAATCTGGTGGTTCCTTGCGTTCTTCCTCACCGGTTTCGGTGCCACAGCATCCATGTGGGCAGTAGCCGGGTCACTGGCTAGCCGACAAGAAGACCTTGGCCACACATCCTCCCCTATGAGCATGATCATGCTCTGCGCCTTCATGGTTCCTTTCTTCGCCAAGGGCGCCTGGCTCACCGCAGTCTCATACGTGCCCATTCTTTCCTCAGTGGCTATGCCGATGCGGGTTATCACAGGAACCGCAGCTTGGTGGGAGCCGCTCCTATCGATCGCTTTGACAATAATCGCGGCATTGCTCCTTATACGACTCGCTGCCCGGCTCTACCGCAACTCACTCCTAGTCACCTCAGGGCGCCTGACCTACCGGCAAGCACTCAAAACCACTAACTAAACAACCCCAACCGTCCATCGCCCTCGTGCACAGAGCGCCTCGCCCTGGCTGCGCTGTGCACGAGGGCGATGCGCCGTAAATTCACCACCCCGACACCCAAAAAACACGCGCTTGACGCATCCAATCTTGCGGAACCACACCCCCTTCACCCAGGGTTGAAAAAACGCAAAGAAAAGAACACATGCCCCCGCGGCCACCACACACAAAACACAGTCACGCCGCACCAGAAGACGGGCACACAAGGGAGAAACACACGTGAACACTCACCAACCCACCCACCATCAACCCTTCACCTTGCCCGCCCAGCTTCCCCTGCCCACAGGCAGCCACCTCATCGCCCTAGACATCGACGGCACCACCATCGGCCACGACGGAACCCTCACCAACCGCGTCCGCGAAGCCATCCAACGCAGCAACACCAACGGCCACCACATCATCATCGCCACCGGACGATCCATCCTGTCCGCAGCCCCCATCATCACCACGCTCGGCCTCGAACGCGGATACGCCGTCACCTCCAACGGAGCCGTCACCCTCCGGCTCGACCCCGACCTACCCCACGGCTGGGAAATCATCGACCAACGCACCTTCGACCCTGCCCCTATCCTGCACACCCTGCGCCGCGAATTCCCGACTGGCGCACTGGCTGTCGAACGAGTCGGAGTCGGATTCGACATTCACGGCGACTTCCCCCGCAGCGAACTCGATGGACAAATCCACACCGTTGCCTGGGAAGACCTCTCCGCCCACCCCACCACCCGCGTCACCTTCAACGATCCCGAAGCCGACGTCGAACACTTCACCGACCGGATCGGCAAAATGGGGCTCCACGGAGTCAACTACGCCATCGGATTCACCGCATGGCTCGACATCACCGCCACCGGAGTCTCCAAAGCATCCGCCCTAGAAAACATCCGCACCCACCTAGGCATCAACCCCACCCACACCCTGGCCGTTGGCGATCAACGCAACGACATTGAAATGCTCACCTGGGCAGCATGCGGAATCGCGATGGGCAACGCCCCCGACGAAGTCGCCGCAATCGCCGACTACATCACCGCACACGTCGACAACGACGGCCTCGCTGACGTACTTGACCTCCTACCCAGCGCATAAACCCACCCACATGCATACAACCAGCCCATTCATGGACGTCTGACACACAAACCGTCAACTAAACCGAAAACCCCGCCACCACAACGCTGCACATCAACAAAAACCCTCCAGGGCCGGGCGTCCAACCCACACAGCCCGCCACATTTCACCTGTCCAGCTTCATACTTCCCGCCACAACCCAGCCGATTCACCTGATGTCGCGCTCGAGGACTGAGCGGGCTGCCGCTCCCACGACAGCACACAGACAGGAAAGGACTCCAACCCCCATGACTGCAGCACACGCCGAACACCACCTCGGCAATAACAACGCCCCCGACCTGGCCAAAAACCACCGCCTCATCGCCACATACCTTGAAAGCTGGGCCAACGCCCTCATCAACGACATCACAGACCGGCGCGAACCTCGCAGCGAAACGGACTTCATGCTCGGCTACCAACGTGCACTACGAGACCTCGCCTCCCACCTCGCCGACGGCGACGCTCTACCCGGTGGGCCACTAGCCGTACCCGTGGCCTAACACCACCACCCTCCTGCACCTACGATGGGGCAAACCCCACGTCCCCCTCGGAGAGTGCCGTGCCAGAACTAACCATTACCAGCCCCTCAAACCCTCGCCTCAAACACGTCAACGCCCTACGACGACGCCGCGAACGCGACAACAGCGGACTGACCCTCATCGACGGATTCGAAGAACTCTCCCTAGCCATCCACGCCGGCGTACACCCCCGCACCCTGTTCTGGTGCCCCGAACTCATGGCCCCTGACGCAACCAGCATCGTCTCCGACGCACGCGCAACCGGCGCAGAAACAATCCGCCTCAGCCGCAACGCATTCGAAAAAATCGCCTACCGTGAAGGCCCCGACGGAGTACTCGCCATCGTCCCTGGCCTGCACCGAAACCTCACCGACCTACACCCCACCAACACCACATTCACCCTCATCGCCCAAGCAGTCGAAAAACCCGGCAACCTCGGCGCAATGCTCCGCACCTGCGACGCAGCCGGAATAGACGCATTCATCGCCGCCGACCCCGTCACCGACTGGGGCAACCCCAACCTGATCCGCTCCTCCAAAGGCACCGTGTTCTCCGTCCCCGTGGCCGCCGACCCCACTGAAGCCACCCTCCAATGGATCACCGAGAACAACATCACCCTCATCGCCACCACCCCCGACACCGACACCCTCCACACTGACATCGACTACACCGGCCCCATCGCCATCGCCGTCGGCACCGAAAAAACCGGCCTCGACCAACGCATGCTCGCCGCCGCCACCCACCGCGTACGCATCCCCATGCACGGCCACGCCAACTCCTTAAACGTCTCCACCTCCGCCGCCATCGTCATCTACGAAGCAGTTCGCCAACGCACCGCCACCCACTAACCACACAACGACGCGCCCACAGCACGCATATATCCGACAACAACACCCAAAACCTTCATCGTTTTCCCATAACCACCGCACCTGCTCCCCGGGGCAGAAAAGTGAAGGAAAACGACATGAAAGTTCTCCCCATCGTCGCCGGATGCCTCACCGCAGCCGCCCTGGCAACAACAATCACCATGACCGCCCCCACACCCCACACCCCCGCAGAAACCCCCACCACAACAACTGAAAACACCCCACCCCACCCCAACGAAAAAACACCCCTCCCTCAAAAACCCGCATTCACCTCCGCGCCCTCCCTAGGAACTGTCGAGGAATATCTCTCCCGCTCCGTTGAAGAAAACGCCCAACTCATCTCACAACTCTCAAAAGAGCAACGCGAAGCCCTCAATAAAGAAATTGATCAACAAAACGCAAAAAACGCCAAATAAACACCCCACCCCACACCAGAACTACGCCACAACCGCCTCCCGCTCACGCGCATAAGCACGCAACCGCAGCGAATTCATCACCACAATCACACTCGACGCAGCCATCGCCCCACCAGCAAACATCGGGTCCAACTCACCAAACGCAGCCAACGGAATACCCACCACGTTATACGCGAACGCCCAAAACAAATTCTGCTTAATAATCATCAACGTTCGCCGCGACAAACCAATCGCATCAGCCACCGCAGCAACCTCTGTGCGCATCAGCACAATATCGGCCGACTCCCGCGCAACATCAGTGCCCGACCCCATCGCCAAACCCAAATCAGCCTGCGCCAACGCCGCCGCATCATTAACACCATCACCCACCATCGCGACAACCTTGCCCTGCCGCTGCAACCGCTGCACCACCGCATGCTTCTGCTCCGGACGCACCCCCGCAATCACATTACTTGAGGCAATCCCCGCCTCAGCCGCAACCGACTTCGCCGTGAACTCGTTATCACCAGTCAGCAGATACGTCTCCAAACCCAACTCATGCAACCGATCCACACCCGCAGGCGTACTCACCCGCATCTCATCAGTGACCGTCACCGTCGCACGAGCCTTACCACCCCACCCCACAAACACTGTCGTGCCAGCCACCCCAGCCCCCACATCAGCTAACTCATCTGGCACCACATCAAACAAATCAGGCTTACCAACCAGCACCTCCGTGCCCTTGATAACCGCCCGCGCACCCGCACCCGGCAATGCCGTGAAATCACAAGCCGCCACCGGAGAAACCCCACGCTCCTTAGCCGCCTCCACAATCGCCACCGCAACCGGATGCTCACTACCAGCCTCCACCGACGCCGCAGCCTGCAACGCAGCCGTCTTCGTCAACTTCCCTGCAGTCTCCACAGCCGTCACATGCATCGACCCAGACGTCACCGTCCCGGTCTTATCCAACACGACCGTATCCACCGCACGCGTGCTCTCCAGAATCTCTGGCCCCTTAATCAACACCCCCATCTCCGCGCCACGCCCCGTACCCACCAACAACGCCGTCGGTGTCGCCAAACCCAACGCACACGGACACGCAATCACCAACACCGACACCGCAGCCTGCAACGCCTCCGTAAACAGGTGCCCCGTACCAAGCCACCCCAACAACGTCACAACCGCAATCACCAACACTGCCGGCACAAACACTGACGACACCCGATCAGCAAGACGCTGAACCGGAGCCTTACCCGTCTGAGCCCGCTCCACCAAACGCGTAATCGCCGCCAACGTTGTCTCCGACCCCACCCGCGTAGCCCGCACAACCAACGTACCCGAGGTATTCAACGTCCCACCCGTCACCTCATCACCACCAGCCACATCAACCGGCATCGACTCACCCGTCACCAACGAGGCATCCACCGCACTACGTCCATCAACCACCACACCATCGGTGGCGACCTTCTCACCCGGACGCACCCGGAACAACATCCCCGGCTTCAACTCAGCCACCCCCGCACGCCGCTCGGCATAACTGCCCGCCCCATCAGGAACCAACAGCGAAACCTCACACGCACCCAACTCCAACAACGACCGCAGCGCAGACTGGCCACGATGCTTGGCCTTCTGCTCCACCGACCTACCCACCAACAGAAACGCCGTCACCACCGCAGCAGTCTCAAAATACATATGCTGCGTTCCGCCCGAGAGCGTCGCCACAAACGACCACCAAAACGCCGCACTAATACCAATCGACACCAACGTGTCCATCGTCGTCCCACCATGACGGGCATTAACCACCGCCGAACGATGGAACGGGAACGCCGCCCAGAAATACACCGGCACCGTCAACAACAACTCCACCCACGGGCGCACCCCACCCAACGCCGCCATCACCGGCGGCACCATCGCAATCACCACCACCGGAATCGCCAACACCAACGCAACCACCGCACGCGTCTGCATCGACGGCTCCACAAACAACCGCTTCCACACACTGCCACCGGGGGCAATCAACATGCCCGCCGAAATATCAACGGGCGCGCCCTGGCCCACACCAGAAAAATCACCCACCTGGCCATCAGCATCCCCAGAAAGCAAAGTCGCTGAATAACCAGTCTTCTCCACTACCTCAATCAGCTCCTCCACCGTCACGCCCTCACCAAACGTGACATGAGCCCTCTCCGTAGCGAGGTTTACCGAAGCCTCAACCCCATCAAGCTTGTTCAGTTTGCGCTCCACGCGAGAGCTACACGACGCGCATGTCATCCCTGCGATGGCGAACTCCGCCTCCCTGGGAGTGGTCTCGACAGACACGGGCGATTCCTTTCTCACTGTTCAGGGGTTGCGTTTACAGAACACACACGGCCAGAGACACCCATGCCCTGCCGCGGCGCCCGCGTGGAGAGCAGCACGTCAGAACGACACCGAATAATCCCCGGCCTCAGCCACCGCCGCGCGCACTGCACTCTCATCAAGAGGGCCCTCATGCGTGATCTTCACCGACGAATCACCACCAGCAACCAAAACAATATCTACCCCGCTGATGTTCTCCACCTCCAGCAACTCACTCGTCACTGCCGACGTGCAATGGCCACACGTCATACCCGAAATCGTGATGTCAGTGCTGTTCATCAAAACTCCATTCACAGGTCGACTACAACGACACCGTATACCCCAAGGGGGTATCAGTCTAGGAGCCTGCATATACGCCAGAAGCGGGCCCGCACAACGCAAAGCCCGCCTCAAGCAATCTACGAGCGAGACCTACCCCACTCACCAAAACCTATGCCGCTCAGGGCAAATAGTCACCAACCAGCTGCGGCGCCAACCCCACATACTTCTCCGGAGTCAACTCCAACAACTGTGCCTCCACCTCAGCAGGCAACCCCAACCCCTTCACAAAAACCGCGATCTCCTGCGCACCCACCCGATGCCCACGCGTCAACTCCTTCAACCGCTCATACGGATTCTCCATACCCGCAGTACCCGCAGCAGCCAACGCCCGCATCACCGTCTGAATCGGCTCAGCCAGAACCTCCCAGTTAGCGTCAAGATCAGCCAACATCGCTTCCGGAACCGCATCCAAACCATTCAAACCGCGAAGCACATTATCCAAAGCCAAAACACTGTGCCCCAACGCAGAACCAATATTGCGCTGCATCGACGAATCCGTCAGATCCCGCTGCAAACGCGACTCAATCAACGTTGAACTCAACACATTAAGAAGAGAATTCGACACCTCAAGATTCGCCTCAGCATTCTCAAAACGAATCGGATTCACCTTATGAGGCATCGTCGAAGAACCCACCGTCCCCTGACCACGCACCTGCGCGAAATACCCCTTCGAAATGTACGTCCACACATCCACACACGCCGCATGCAGAATCGTGTTAAAACGCGCCACATCGTCATACAGCTCAGACTGCCAATCATGCGACTCGATCTGCGTCGTCAACGGATTCCAGGTCAACCCTAAAACACCCTCAACAAACGAACGCGAAACCTTCGGCCAATCAGCCCCCGGCACCGCAGCCACATGCGCCCCATACGTACCCGTAGCGCCATTCAACTTACCCAAATACTCCGCCGCCTCAATACGACGCAACTGACGACGAAGACGATGCGCAGTAACCGCGATCTCCTTACCCATCGTCGTCGGCGTAGCCGGCTGACCATGCGTATGCGCCAACAACGGCTGATCCGACAACCCATCAGCAAGAGAAGCCAACAAGTCCACCAACTCATTAGCCTTCGGCAACCACACATTCGACATGGCACCACGAACCATCAACGCATAACACAAGTTATTGATGTCTTCACTCGTGCAACAGAAATGCACAAGCTCACCCAACCGGGCCGCCTCATCAGCGCCACCTTCCAAAATCTCCGGAAGCCGACGCTTAATGAAATACTCCACCGCCTTCACATCATGAACAGTCTCACGCTCAATCTCACCCAACTCCGCAATATCCACCGCAGAGAACTCATCAACCAGAGCGCGCAAACCATCACGTTCTCCCGCACTCAACTCACGAGTACCCGGAACAACACGATCAGCAAGTAAATGAATAAACCACTCCACCTCAACCTGCACCCGCGTGCGGTTCAACGCCGCCTCCGACAGGTAGTCAACCAAAGGCGCAACGGCAGGACGGTAACGACCGTCAAGAGCTCCAAGAGCAATGGGCGGGGTGATCGAGGCCAACGACTGCATACGCACATCCTGCCATGTACACGCACCCCCAACCGATGCCAACCACCCTCACACCCCCACTACCGCTCCTTCCTCGAAGCCACCCACGCCGCGACGTCAGCCACATTGCAGAAAAACTCCAACACCAACCTCATCAACGCCCCACCTAAAACCACCATCGCCAACCCCACCACAACCGTCACACCCGTACCCAAAAGACCACTCCCCGAAGCCGCAGCATCCATCGCAGACACATACACACTCACTACAAAAACACTCACCAACACCACCAACGCCGCCACATACACCACCGGCGCCAAAGCACGCGTCGAACGCACCTGAAAAGACAAATCCGCCAACGCCCACACACCAGCCTCATCACCCGCCGGCACCGACTCCTCAACCGGAACCGACACACCAGAACGCTGACCACCAACACCCTTCCCATACACAAACGGATCAGCCCGCGGACGCAACCACCCCGACGACGCATTCACGCCCCACCCATCACCACCAGAAGGCAACGGCGCACCACTCAAATGCCACAACGTCGCCCCATCAGAGACCCCCCGACCCTCAGCTCCACTAGGCTCAACCACCACATCACCCTCCCCACCAGGAGCAGAACCCGACACCTCCACACCACCAGGGGCAGCCCAACCCGAAGCCTCAACACCACCCTCAGACACCGAAGACGAAGCCGACACACCCTTACTTGCCCCCGAAACATCTGAAACCGAACCCAACGACACACCACGCTGCGAACGAGCCTTCTCACCCTCAGACGAAACAGCCATCAGGACCTCCCAACACACAACGACAAACCCAACAACCCAACGCAACTACCAACAACAGCCAACAACCAAAACGTCAGCAACTAAACCCCCAAAAACAGTGGGTATATACAAAGCTACGAGCCGTACACAACCCAAAACAACAACGCACACCCCAAGGAGGTGACATGCCCACCCCACCCAAAAACCACACCACACTCACCGCCGCACTCATCGCCACCACACTCACCACCCCCATCCTCGCACCCAACTCACCCCCAAACCACTACACACCCACCACCGCCCACCCCACCACCTGGAACCACTACACCACCCAACAACCCAACTGGAACCCCAACAACTGCACACCCACCACCACCCAACCCACCACCAACAACCTCCACATCGAATGCGCCAACATCCACACCCCCCTCGACCACACCAACCTCGCCAAAGGTCCCATCACCATCCACCTCACCCGCGTCCGCAGCACCCAATCCCCGCCACCCCCTAACCACACCCGCACTCCCACCGAACTGCTCAACCACCCCACACCCCCCAAACGCACCCTCATCGTCAACCCCGGAGGCCCCGGCGCACCCGCCGCATGGCTCGCCCCAGCCCTAGCCGCAAAACACCCCAACCTCCTCACCACCCACGACATCATCGCCATCGACCCCCGCGGCAGCGACAACAGCACCCCCATCCACTGCCCCACCATCGACGACGGCTACACCGAACTACGCAACGCAACACCCACCCAAATCACCAACATGCAAAAAGCCGTCCGCACCACCGTCCACCTCTGCAACCAACAACAAGGCCACCTCCTCCCACACCTATCCACCACCGCCACCGCACACGACATCGACCTCACCCGACGTATCCTCAACACACCCACCATCGACTTCTACGGCATCTCCGCCGGAACCTGGCTCGGCGCCACCTACGCACGCCTACACCCCCTCACCACCGGCCGATTCATCCTCGATGGCAACACCCAATTCACCACCACCTGGCGCAACAGCTTCGCCCAACAACCCCACGGCTTCCAACGCCGCCTCGAACAACAATTCCTCCCCTGGCTCGCCCGCCACCACACCACCTACCACCTCGGCAACACCCCCCACGCCACCAAAACCACCTACACAACCATCCGCACAGCCATCGCCAACGGACACATCCCCAACACCACCGCCCGCGCCTTCGACCAACAAACCATCACCAACCTCTACTCCAACGAAGGCTTCCTCAACCTCGCCCAACAACTCACCAAACTCAAACAACACACACAAAAAACACCCCCCACCCCCATCCCTAGCCCACCCCCACACCCCACCCAACGACCAGCCACCCCCGAAGACACCCTCTACAACGCCATCCAATGCAACGACACACCCCACCACGACAACGAAAACTCCTACGCACACGAAGGACAGACCCTCGGCCGCGCCTACCCCCTCATCGGCTGGGAATGGCTCACTAACCCCTGCGCCTACTGGCCAACCAACCCCAACCCCACCCCAAACACACCCCTACCACCCCTACTCATGATCCAAGCCGAACTCGACCCAGCCACCCCCCTCGAAGGAGCCCTCGCCGCCCACCGCGCCGAACCAGCCACCCGCATGATCGGCATCGAAGACGAAGGAAGCCACGGAACCTACCTACAAGGCAACCCCTGCGCCACACCCCTCATCAACACCTATCTCACCACCGGCAAACTCCCCGAGGCCGACATCGTTTGTCCAGGAACCCCCCTACCCAACGAAAACCGCCTCTATCCCGTCCGTGGCGACCTCCACAACGACCTCACCCCCTTAACCCCCGGAGCTACACCCCAGAACCCTGCACCGGCACCGACCCCAACTCCAACTGTGCATCAGCCTCAGCAACACCCTCACTCCTATGCGAAACAAGAACCACGGTCTGATCTTTCTGAGCAGCACGAACATCAGCAAGAACAGCCACCGCAGTCGGATGATCAAGATGAGCCGTCGGCTCATCAAGCAGCAACAACGCACGCCCTGAAGCCAACGCGCGAGCAATACCTAAACGAGTACGCTCCCCACCAGAAACACCCTGACCACCAGCGCCAAGACGCGTATCAAGTCCCTCAGGAAGCCCCTCAAACCACCCACCAAGCCCAGCCCGACGCAACGCATCAACAAGCACCACATCATCAGCACCCGGGCACGTGAAACGAAGGTTCTCACGCAAAGTGCTAGCCAAAATATGGGTCTCATCGTCAACAACAGCGATAGCCGCACGCGTTGTCGCCAAAGGCAGCCCAAGAACATCCGCACCGTCTTGCAAATACACACCAGACGAAGGATCCAAATGACGAGCCAGAACCGCTAAAAAAGTAGATTTACCAGAGCCATTTGGACCGGTGATAGCAAGAAAAGTACCCGGAGAAATAGAAGTCGTCAGCGCAGGCAATGCCGTGCGCTTGCCATCCCAACTCGCGGTGAGATCACGGACTGCCAACGAAATACCTGCCACATCACGTACAGGCGCCGCAGGATCCTCGTGGCTGATTCCTGCCTTCTCAGCTGCCAACGCAGTTTCTTCTGCGGCAACAGCCGGGGTTTGGTTCAAAATCACCCCGAGGCGAGCTCGGGCGGCTTGTGCTCGGGCAAGAGCACCCATCGCATCGGGAATGGCCCCCACCGCTTCACCCAAAGCGATAGGGATCAATACCAACAGCGCCGCTACAGGTGTAGGCAGGCCCCGATCGATGTAAGGCGTAACCACCTGCGCCATAGCGATAGCCCCAGCGACCGTGATGACGGGGGCAAAACAAGCCCCCACTGCACGACCAGCTGCCTGGGCCTGCAGTGCGAATGTGAGGCGGTCTTCGGCTTGCCGTAAGCGGGCGAGCATCGCGCCGGTACCGCCGATGGCGGTGAGCTGATCGGCGTGGGTGGTGATGGTGGTAGCTAGCTCATAGACGCGGGCGCGAGCTGCGACAACAGAACCTTGGGTGCGTTTTTCGATGAGGTGATCTAGGAAGCCGACGAGGGCACACGCAACCACAGTTCCCACGACCACAGCAGCAGCGGAAAAAAGAAACACAGCGCCCACCAGCGCAGCGACAGCTCCAGTGACGAATAACGACACAATGGGCACCACGACGCGGATCTGCGCCATCACGACGTCATCAAGATCCTCAACGATGCTGGCGAGGATGTCGCCTCGGCCACGTCGTCCTAGGCGCGCGGGGGTCAGTGGTATGAGAGCTCGATACGCGCGGGTGCGTTCTTCGGCAAGCTGAGCCAAAGCGGCGTCATGACTACGGATGCGTTCGACGTATCGCAAGAGCGGACGGGCGATACCGAATGCACGCACAAGCACGATGACGGCCAGGAGAGTGAGGATGGGAGGCTTAAAAGACGCAGCCACGATGAGCCACCCAGAAGCGGCAGACAGCGCGAGCCCGCTGCTGAGGGCGAGACCACCAGTGAATGCTGCTCCGGTGATACCGGGGACAATACGGCGGTTCATGGTGTTTTCTCCGTGGTGGCCGGGGTGATGTCGAGAGTGTGCTGGGCCAGGTTTACGAGCCCATCACGGTGAGTGACAGCGATAACGATGCGATCTGCGGCGAGGCTGAGGATGGCGTCGTGGGCGTGTTTTTCGGCGGTCGCGTCGAGATGGGCGGTGGGTTCGTCAAGCAGGATTAGCGGCGCGGTGGATAGCAGAGCTCGGGCTAGGGCAATTCGGGCGCGTTGTCCGGCGGACAGCCCGAAGCCGTCATCACCGATAGTGGTGTCCAGGCCGCAGGGGAGTGAGCTGAGTAGGTCTGCGAGTCCGACAGTGTGTAGAGCTGTGTCTAGGTCATTGTCGCTGGTGATCGGTGGGGTGCCAAGAAGCAGGTTGTCGCGCAGGGTTGCGTTGATGAGGAAAGGGCGTTGGGTGACTAGATGCGCTGGTGGGGCGGTTACGGTGCCGCTGGTGGGACGGCGCAGTCCTGCGAGCAGTTCGAGCAGGGTGGTTTTTCCTGCGCCGCTGGGGCCGGTGATGACGGTCAGGCCGGTGGGGAAAGTGGCGGAAATGTTGCTGACAGCGGGGGGTAGGTGTGGAGCGTACCGGTAGGTGAGGGTGTCGGTGTGGGCAGCGGTGGGGGTGTTGGTGGTGGGAGTGTCGGTGGTGTTGTCGATGAGGTGAGCGATGGTCTCGAGGGCTTTGGCGCCATCAGCGGCGTTGTGGAATTCGGTTCCGACGCGGCGGATGGGCCAGTAAGCCTCAGGGGCGAGTTGGATGAGTGGAAGAGCGACGGCTAGCTCCATGCGTCCGTCGGCCAGGGCGATGCCGGTCCAGACGGCGACGATGGCCACGGAGAGGGTGGCAAGTAGTTCAAGGGCGGCGGAGGAGAGGAAGGCAATTTTGAGGGTCGCGATGGTGGCGCGGCGATTGTTGTGGCTGACGGTTGAGATGACGTCGGCTTGGCGGTGGGCGCGGCCGTAGGTGACCAGGGTGGGCAGCCCTCGCATGACGTCGAGGAAGTGTCCTGAGAGGCGGGAGAGAGTGGTCAGGCGTGCGTTGGTGGCTTCGGCGGTGGCGGCGCCGATGAGGGCGGCGAAGAGGGGCAGGAGGGGGAGGGTGAGGATCGGTATGAGGGCGGTTTGCCAGTCGAGCCAGAGCATGGCAGCGATGGTGGCTAC
This sequence comes from Dermatophilus sp. B7861-1, assembly GCF_058996045.1. Taxonomy (NCBI): domain Bacteria; kingdom Bacillati; phylum Actinomycetota; class Actinomycetes; order Micrococcales; family Dermatophilaceae; genus Dermatophilus; species Dermatophilus sp. B7861-1. Next base: position 326,506 of record NZ_CM180082.1, read on the forward strand.
GGGCAGGATTGTGGCGTTGACCAGTGCGGGTAGGTAACGCGCTACGTAGGGTTCGATAGCGGTGACGCCATTGGTGGAGTGTAGGAGCGCGGTGGCTGGATCGGGCCGGTCGTCGGCGGGTTGAGCGAGCAGTGTGGTCAGGAGACGGTCGCGTAGGTGGGTGGAGGCGGTGGATCCGGCGTGTGTTGCGAGTAGTTCGGTGGCGCCGGTGGCTAGGCCACGGGTGGCGAAGGCTAGGGCTACCCATAGTGAGGCGGTGCCGATATCGCTCCAGCTGTTGTGGTCGCGGACGACGGCGAGGATGAGCCCGGCGACGGTGAGTGCTTGGGCGATGGCGGCGAGGCCGTTGATGAGGCCGAGGAGGATGAGGCCGAGGATGGGGCCACGGACGGCGGGTGCCAGTCGTAGCAGGCGTGGGTCGAGGGGGCGCATCCGCAGTTCCTTCTCCGGCGTGGTGGTGGACTGGGTTGTTGGGGGGGGGAGTATGTGTGGAATCGGCGGTTGGTTGATGTGTCTGAGGCCCGCTTCGCCTGTGTAGGACAGGTGGAGCGGGCCTCAGGGCTAGATGGTGCTCAGTAGGTTGCTGCGTGTTCGGGTATGTGCGCGGTGGTGATGCGCTTACGGAACACCCAGTATGTCCAGGCTTGGTAGGCCAAGACGATGGGCACGAAGAGTACCGCTGCTCCGGTCATGATGACCAGGGTGTAGTGGGAGCTGGCGGCTTTGGCAGCTGTGATGGACCACTCTGGGTTGAGGGTTGAGGGCATCACGTCGGGGAACAGCGCGACGAACAGGCTGGCAACGGCCGTGAGGGTGGTGATGGTGGTGCCGATGAATGCCCAGCCTTCGCGACCTTTGAAGTTGCAGGCGAGTGCGGCGACAAGGGCGAGTGCGGCGACCACGGTCAGAGCCCAGGAGGCGGCGTTGCCGGTGTTGAGGTTGGTCCAGGACAGGAAGATGACTGCTAGGACTGCGGTGGCGATGCCGGTTTTGGTTGCTAGTGCGCGGGCATCGTGGCGGATCTGTCCGTCGGTTTTGAGGGAGACGAAGATCGCTCCGTGGGTGAGGAACAGGGCCAGGGTGGTGAGGCCGCCGATGATTCCTAGTGGGTTGAGCAGGGTGAATAGGTTGCCTGTGTACTCCATGTTTTCGTCGATGGGGGTGCCGTTGACGATGTTGGCGAAGGCGACGCCCCACAGGAATGCCGGGACGAAGGAACCGATGGTGATGCCTAGATCCCAGTTGCGGCGCCAGGTGTCGGTGGAGCCTTTACCGCGGTATTCGAAGCCGAGGTTACGGATGATCAGGGCTACGAGGATGAGCAGCAGGGCAAGGTAGAAGCCGCTGAACAGGGTGGCGTACCAGTGGGGGAATGCGGCGAAGGTGGCGCCTCCGGCGGTGAGGAGCCATACCTCATTGCCGTCCCAGTGGGGGCCGATGGTGGTCAGGAGGACGCGTTTGCGACGTTCGGTGTCGGCTTCGTCTTCGCCTTTGCTGAGGAAGGGAAGGAGCATGCCGACGCCGAAGTCGAAGCCTTCGAGGACGAAGTAGCCGATCCATAGGACGGCGATGAGGATGAACCAGAGTGTCGAGAGTTCCATGGCGCTTTCTCCGTGCCTTTTAGTAGGCGAAGACGAGCTGGTCGTCGTCGTTGCGGTCGGTGATGGCGGCGGGTTCTCCGGCTGCTTCGGCGCCGAGTTTTGTGTATTTGAGGAACAGCTTGACCTCAATGACCGCGAGGGCTCCATAGAGGAGTGTGAAGACGGTCATCGAGATGAGAACGGATGTGGTGGTGACGCTGGGGGATACGGCGGACCCGGTGGTCATGAGTCCGTAGACGGCCCATGGTTGGCGGCCGATTTCGGTGAAGAGCCAGCCGAAGGAGTTAGCGAATAGGGGAGATAGGGGCATCAGAACCGCGGCCCAGACCCACAGGCTGTGCGCGAAGGTGTTCGGCTTGGCTTTGTTTCGGGTTGCCCAGAGCACGACGAGGGAGAAGAAGGTGCCGACGAAGCCCAGCCCCATCATGAGGCGGAAGGTCCAGTAGGTGACGGGGACGTAGGGCGAGTAGCTGCCGTTGGGCGGTGTGGTGATTTTGTTGCCGCTGTACTTGTTCTCCATCTCTGCTTGGAGGTTGTGGATGCCTTGGATTTGGGCGTTGAAGTCGCCTTTGCCGAGGTAAGACAGCAGTCCGGGGACCTGGATCCAGTGTGTGGCGTTCATGCCGGACAGGTCGCCGGTGCTGAACACGGAGAAGGGGGCATGGGATTCGGTTTCGTAGAGGGCTTCGGCCGCGGCCATTTTCATGGGCTGGACGTCGGTCATAACTTTGCCTTGCAGGTCGCCGGTGATCATGACGCCCAGGGAGGCTACGAGGGTGATGACGGCGCCGATGCGGGCTGCGCGGCGGTAGAGGCCTGCGTCGCGGTTGCTGTTGGCTTCGACTGTGTGGCGGTGCAGGTGGTAGATGCATACGCCCATGACGACGGCTCCGCCGGTCATGTAGGCGGCGAAGATGACGTGGGGGAAGGTGACGAGTTGGACTTTGTTGAGGAGGACTGCCAGGAAGTCGGTGAGTTCAGCCCGGTGTGTTTCGGGGTTGAAGCGGTAGCCGACGGGGTGCTGCATGAACGAGTTGGCGGCGAGGATGAAGAATGCGGACATCATTGTGCCGATGTGGACGAGCCACATGGATAGGGCGTGGATCTTTTCGGGGATGCGGCCCCAGCCGAAGATCCATAGCCCGATGAAGGTGGATTCGAGGAAGAAGGTCAGGAGTGCCTCGAATGCAAGGGGCGCACCAAAGATGTCACCGACGAATCGGGAGTAGTCCGACCAGTTCATGCCGAATTGGAATTCCTGCACGATGCCAGTGACTAGGCCCAGGCCGAAGTTGATCAGGAAGAGTTTCCCGAAGAACTTAGTGAGTTTGTACCACTGGGGGTTGTGCGTGCGTACCCAGGCAGTGTGGAACGCGGCCACGATTCCGGACATGCCGATCGTGATCGGTACGAATAGGAAGTGGTAGACGGTGGTGATCGCGAACTGCCATCTCGCGAGGTCGAGTACGTCCATGCCGGCTCTTTCTCTTCGGGTGCCTGAACGGCGACATCGCGCGGGCCGGAGTTCGGCGGCGCTTGACGCGTGTTCTTGCGTATTGTTCGGCAATCGCCTGACGTGGGTGAGCCTCATTGGGGTGTACTGGACAAGTGTCATGACACATATGGGGTTTGTGTTGATACGCAGGTGAATCTACGTATGGACAGCGTTCAGCTCGTTGGGTTGTTACCACATTGAAACCAACGTCTAAAACGCCTGTCCTACAAGCATTTAAGAGAGCGTTTTAGAGGGTGGGGTAGCGCTGGCGGGGTGAATGTCCATAGGGCACGCGAGGGTCTGTTGTCTCCAAAAACACAGAATGTGAAACGCATCACTTGACAGTTGCAGCGCATATTTATGAGGGGTTGTGGGCATCGTGAAGCGTTCTGATCCTCAGGGCAGATCTCGCTCCGTGGACGTAGCAGGGCGCACGACAATCCGGGTCCACGCTCCCAGCCACACACGATCGTCAGCATCGATCTCGATTTTCTGGCCCGTGGGGATGGGGCTTTGCGAGGGGGGGCTGGTGGCGTCGCCAACGAAAGTACCGTTGGCTGAGTCGAGGTCTTCAAGCCACCATCGTCTGCCATCAGTGGTGAGTCTGGCGTGAGAGCGACTGACGGCTGTGTCGACGCCGCAGTCAATCTCTGGGTGGATTCCACGTGAGGCGGAGGTGCGTCCGATCATCGCGGTGGTGTTGCGCAGCGGGACGATTGTTGGCGGCCCCGGGGATGGGGCTACTCCTTCGCCTTCTTGCAGAGCAAACCAGGCCGGGTCAACCCAAATCTCGGCAACCCAGTCGCTGCGGCGTGGTGCAGGTTGGGTGTTCGGGGGGCGGAAGGCTGGGCGGCGGGCATGCGTGGTGGGTTCGGGGTCAGGCGGTGATGGCCAGGGAGACTGGGGCGTGAGCTGTCCAGGTGCTGATGGTGGTTGCGGCGCTGTTGGCGAGGGAAGTGTTGGTTCTGATGCGGCCTCGCAAGCCCCCGGTGGTTGTGCAACAGAAACAGACGAGGGTGCTGCTGGTGTGTTTTCTGCCTGGGGGAGCGTAGTTGGTAATGAGCCTGTAGTGAAGTCGTAGCCGCAGTGTTTGCAGAAGAAATCGGCGGCATGGTTGCTGGTTTTGCAATGGGGACATGTGACGGCCTGCGGTGCGCTGCACGTGGCGGGGGCAGTAGGTGGCGCAGCAGCTGTTGCTGATTGATGCACGACTCGCATAGGGCAGCCGCAAGTGTCGCAGTAGTCGGTGGAGGCTGACTGATGGCCAGCTGGGCAGGAGGTCATTTTCTGACCCTGACGGTGCGGGTGGAGGCGGTGTCTAGTGCCATTTCGTCGAGCTTGTTGATGCTGCGTTTGAGACGGACTCGGCCGGTAGCCGCATCGTCGATATCGACCACGCGGGAAAGGCGTTCGGCTGCTGCGGCGTCGCCGGACTGTTCGGCGAGCTGCACTGCGCGGCCTAGGCGGGTGACTGCAGTGTGGTCATCTCCGATGGATTTGGCTGCCAAGCCTTGCTGAATGGCGGTGGCCATCTCGGTTTGGCCGGTGTAGTGAGCGACTTCGGGGTTGATGTGAGTGGTGAGGGTGTTGTCGGCAGACCAGCGAGCTTTGACCAGTCCTTGGGCGGCGATGGCGCCACCGATGGCGATCTGGACGCGGGCGGCGAGTTGTTCGGCACCGATGGCTTTGGCAGGCAGACGGATGGCGACGTGGTAGTCGCGGTTTTCATCTCCCCAGGCACCGGTGGGGTATTCGCCGGTGAGAGGGTTGATGCTTTCGCGTCGGTTGGTCAGTTCTTCTAGGGTTGGGGCGACTTGGCGTACGAACAGGACTTCTGCTCCTTGCGGGGCCCAGAGGCGTAGACGGGCGTCGGCGACTCCGCGGTTCATGGAGGTGCGCATGAGCTGTTCGAATTCGGTTGCCATGTCGTCGTGGTGGGGAATGAGATCGACGGTGCCCATGAGTGCGCTAGCTATACGTCGTAGTTCGTCAACGACCCAGGCTGCGCCGAGTCCTCGGGCATCGACTTGGAAACGTCCGCGTACTAGGTCGATGGCATGGGTGAGTTGTTCGGGGGTTTCGTGCTGGTTTTCGCCGTCGGTGAGTAGAAGCACGTGGCGTTGGGTCAGGGCTGGCACAGTATCGAACAGCTGCGCGGCGGCTAGGAGCCAGGTTCCCATGGCGGTGCCGCCGTCGGCGTAGAGACGGGTGAGTGATTGTTTGGCTGCGGCGCGGGTGGTGGGGGTCATTTGCACCATGGCAGCGCTGTGGCCGTCGGGGTAGCACAGGCGGGCTTGGTGGTTGCCTGCGACGATGGCGAACCAGACGCCGTCGAGGATTTGGTCGATGGCAGCTGCTGCGGCGATGCGTGCGGCGGCCACGCCGGTTTCTTCCATGGAGCCGGAGGTGTCAACGACGATGACTTCGCCGGCATCGCCGCTGCCGGTTTGTCCGGCTGCTCCTGCGTTGGCGCAGTTGACGGTGACGATGGCGTGGACATCGGTGCCGTGCTCGGGAAGGAATTCGTTTTGGTAGACGGTGCAAGTAAATTCAGCCACGGTGGTTCCTTCCTGGGCGGGTGAGGTGGGGCGAGTCCCGGCAGGGTGCTAGCGCCGGGATGGGTGGGTTTCAGCAGTCGATGCGGGCGAGGGCAACAGTGATGTTGTCGTGTCCGCCGTGTGCGTTTGCCCATGCCACGAGTGCTTCAGCGATCTGCACGGGTGAGGCGTCGTCGGAGAGTGTGTTGATGGCGTGGCGTAGGGCTGCGTGGATGTGGCGAGGTTCGGCCGCGTAGTTCCATAGTCCGTCGCTGCACACGATGAGCCAGCCGGAGGATTCGAGGGTGAAGTGGGTGACGGCGAGTTCGATGTCGGGTGCGTCGAGTCCGAGCCAGGCGGTGATGGTGTGGGCTTGGGGGCCGCGCATGGCTTCTTGGGGGGACATGCCTCGGCGAATTTGTTCGTTGGCGAAGGAGTCGTCGGTGGTGAGCAGGGTTGCTTCTTCTTCGTTGTCGTCGTTGATGTCGGGAAGCCAGTAGGCGCGGCTGTCGCCAATGGAGCTGGCTGCGACGTGGTTGCCTTCGACGACGACGGTGACCAAGGTGCAGGCGGGTTCGCCGACTTTGGGAATGTTGGATAGTTCAGGGGAGTCATCAATGTTGTGACTGATGGTGGCCACGGCGTCGGATGCGGCTTGGGCAGCATTGGTGAGTCGGTGTTCGAGTGTGTCAGTGAATGCGGCGTCGAGTCCGTCGACTCCAAGAGAGCTGGAGTTGCGGAGTACGTTGATGGCCGCGTTGACGGCTGCTTCGCTGGCTCGTTCGGATCTGCGTGCGGTGGATACGCCGTCGGCAACGACCATAGCGATGCGGCGGTTACCTTCGTCGTCGATGTGGCTCCAGGCGGCGACTGCGTCTTCGTTGGTGAGGTGTCGAATACCGCGGTCGCAGGCTGCTGCGACGCCGTTACCTGCGTCGATGGTGTAGTGCATGCGGTCGTCGGGTCGCGCGGTTCCGCAGGTGTTGCAGTATTCGTCCTCGTATGCGCCGTCGCATTCGTCACAGTCTTCTTGATCGAGGACAGGTAGGGGTTCAGTGGGCGCGCATCCGTCGAGGATGGGCATTTCGGTGTTTTCGTTTTCGGTGGTGTTGTCGTCTCGTTTGTTCAGATTAGGGTCCATGGACGTACCTCGTTAGCGGTGTCAATGAGTGCGGCGCGTTCGCGCTCGTCAGGTGTGAGGGTCGCCAGCCTACGGTAGGCATCCGATAAAGCGAGGCGGACTGCTCGTTTGGTTATGCGGATTCCGTCGAGGGTTTCTTTGGGTTTTTCTCCTGTGCTGGTGATGCGTTGGAGAGCTGTGTCGAAGAGGTGTACGCGGAATCGGGCGCGTTCGATGGGGGTGACGGGCAGGTTTTCGGTGCTGCGCCACGCGTGGTCGAGCGCGTCGTATCCGGGTGTGTGTGTCGATAGTTCGGCTCGTAGCCATTGAGCGCGTCCGTGGGCTGTGGTGCCTGGTGGGATGAGGTTGAGTGCGGCGATGGCGTGGTCGGGGTTGCCATCGCGGATGTGGGTGCGTGCGATACCGAATGCGGCTGCGGTGGTGTAGCTGGTGTCGGTGCGCAGGCAGGTGAGGTATTCGCGCCGGGCATTGGTGGTGTCGCTGTTGAGTTCGTGGGCCAGGGCTAGGCCCAGGTGTGGGGCGATTTCGCCGGGGTGTTGGTGGTAGACGCTGGTGAAGCTGTTGATGGCTTCTTGGAGGGCGCCTCGGTGGAGGGCGGAGAGGGCGTGGAGCCATAGTGCACGCCATTCCCAGGGGTCCGCGGCGAGGATTTCTTCGACGGTGGTGGTGATTTTGGTGTGGTCGTGGAGGCGGAGGTGTTCCCAGCCTTCGGCGAGCATGACTGCGGGGGTGCGGCGGGGGATGGTGCGTAGGGCGTTGAGACGGTTCCAGGAGTCGGTGTCGGTGATAGAGGCGACGGCGGCGCGGGAGGGGTCGGTTTCGTCGGGGCGTAGGGCTGGTAGTTCCCACCAGGCGAGGGATTCGTTGGTGACCAGTGGGGAGTGGAAGAGGTGCGAGGGGGCGGATTGGGGTGCGGTGGTGGGGTTGTCGCAGTCGAGGACGGTCAGTCGTAGTACGCCTAGGAGTTGGGTGCGTAGTTCGTCGATGCTTTGGAAGCGGTCAGCAGGGTCGGGGGCGCAGGCTTTGGCGACGAGGCGGTAGAAAGGGTCGTTGTTGTTGAAGGCGGGTAGTTGGTCTTGTGGTGGGAGAGTTGTTGCGTAGGTGGTTTGGTAGCCGCGGAATTCGTTGGTGAGCACGGCGAGGGTTCGTCCGATGGTGTAGATGTCTGAGGCGATGGAGGGGCCTACGTCGGGGACTTCGGGGGCTTGGTAACCGATGGTGCCGTAGATGGGGGAGTCGAGGTCATCGATGGCGCGCATGCCGCCGAGGTCGATGAGTTTTACTTGGTCGCCGATGTGGATGAGGTTGTCGGGTTTGAAGTCGCAGTAGAGCATTCCTGCGTCGTGGAGGTAGGTGAATGCGGGCAGGATGCCGTGGATGTAGGCGAGGGCGTGTTCTACGGGTAGTGGGTTGTATGTGCCGCCTGCGTCGCGTAGGCGTTGTTTGAGGATGTCTTTGAGGCTGGTGCCGGGGACGTGTTCCATGACGGTGTATCCGGCGTCGTTGTGGGTGACGACGTTGTAGACCTCGACGATGTGGGGGTGTTCGACGCGGGCGAGGAAGGCTTGTTCGGCTTCGGCGGCTGCTGCGGCGTCGGCGTCTTCGGCGTTGAGGAGGCCTTTGAGGACGACGGGGCGGTTGGAGACGTTGCGGTCGCGGGCGAGGTAGATCCAGCCGAGGCCGCCGTGGGCCAGGGGGCCGGTGATTTCGTATTGTCCGGCGACGATTTCGCCGGGGGTGAGTTTGGGGGTGAAGGAGTAGGGGGTGCCGCAGTTGGGGCAGGTGCCTTCGGGGTTGCCGGGCGTGTTGTCGTGGCTGCGTCCCACGGGGGTTTGGCAGGTGGAGCAGTGGCGTTTGTTTTCGGGGACGGTGGGGTTGGTGAGGATGTTGTCTTCGGGTGGGGTTGGTGGTGTTGTGGGTACGACGGTCAGGCCAGCGCCGAGTCCGGTGGTGCGGGTGTGTTGGGGGCGGACGCGGCGGCGGGTGGCGTTGTGACGTGCTGAGCCGAGGGTGACGATGGCGGCGCGTTCGTCGGGCAGGGCAGTGTTGGTGGTGTTTTCTGGTGGGGCTGGTGTGGTGGGTGTGTTGGGGGTGCCGCAGTAGTCGCAGTAGCCGTCGGTGTAGTGGCCGGGGCAGCTGGTGTTGGTGCAGGGGTAGGTGTCCGTCATCGGGAGCTTCCTTGCTGGGTGGTGCTGTCCTGGGTTGTGTAGGTGGTGGTGTAGGCGTCGATGGCGGCGGTGAGTGCGGCGATGCGAGTGGTGTCGGCGGGGTGTGTGGTGGTGGCGGTTTCGAGTGCAGTGAGAAGGGGGGTGAGGTCTTCGGTGGCGTGGGGGGTGGTGAGGGTTTGGGCTGTGTGTGCGGTGGAGGTGGCGTGGGTGAGGGTGTTTTGGTGGTGGCTTAGTGCGGTGGTGAAGGTGTTGCGGGCGTGTTCGAGTGCTTGGGCTACACGGTCGAGTTTCGCGGTGTAGTTAGCGAGTTCATTTGGTTCGGTTGGGGGTTCGCCGAGCGCGTTAGGGTCGGGGATGCCAAGGCGCGGTGGGGTGTTTAGGGTGTGGGCGGCCTGACTGGCTAGGGCGCGGATTTCGTTGGCGGTGGTGTTGAGTTCCTCGCGGCGGGCCAGGGCGGCGTTGTGGGCGTGTTTGGTGTTGGCGCGGGTGCCTGCGGCGACGATGAGGTTGCGTTCGGTCAGGGCGAGGTCGGTTTCGAGGGCGGGTAGCAGGCCGCCGACGTCGGCTCCGCGGCTGTATCGGTTGGTGATGTCGACGACGCGGCGGTCGAGGTTGATAAGGGTGTTTTGGGCGTCGCTGCGGTGCTGGGCGGGAATGAGGTGGACTTGGTCGCGGATGCGTTCAATGCAGGTGCGTAGTGCGTGGACGCGGTTGTGGTGTGCGGGGTTGGGGCCGTGGAGTCCGAGGTTGGCGCGTAGGGATGAGGCGAGGGTGTCGGAGAGCCGGCAGGCTTCGGGTAGGGATATGGCCAGGCTGTTGTTGGTGTGGTTGTCCTCGAGGGTTCCCCAGATGAGGCTGGTGATGTGAGTGCGTTGGGGTTCGGTGGCGCGGCCGTTGTCCCAGAGGGTGGTGATGGTGGTGTAGCGGGTGTGGATGGCTTGCCACAGGGTCATGGACAGGACGATGTCGCTGGTGAGGTGGTCGCTGCCGGGGGTTTTGAGTGCGGTGGCGTCGAGTTCGTCTAGTTCGGTGCGGCGGGTTTGGCACCAGTGGCCGAGGTCGTTGAGGTAGGTGAGTAATTCGGTGGCGGGTGTGTTGGTGCCTGGGGTGCCTGGTGGGGTTGGGGCGGTGGTGGTCATCGGTACTCCTGGGCGCGTTTGTTGATGCCTCTGGCGGTGAGGATTCCAGCTAGGACGCTGCCGGTGAGGGTGAGGGCGCCTGCGGCGAAAGTGGGTAGGGTGCCGGTGCCTAGGAGGTTGGTGGCGGTGATGCCGGTGCAGGTACTCAGGAGCACGATGCCGGTGAGGACGGGCAGGCTGATGAGACGTTTGGTGATGCGTGCCAGGGTGATGCCGGCGCCGGTGAGGGCGGTGAGGGCGGTGAGGGCGGTGAGGGCGTAGAGGCTGGTGGCGATGAGGGGGGTGGTGTTGTCGCTCATGGCAACTAGGGGGGTGGTGACGTCATTGGTGAAGGTGGTGTCGGTATCGGTGGTGGATGTGCCAGCGTTGACGGTGGCGATGTAGGTGGCGAGTTTGTGGGCGATGGTTTGGTAGGTGGGGGTATCGGTGGTGGGGGTATCGGTGGTGGGGGCGCTGGCGGCTAGATGGGGGATGCGGGAGGCGAGGTCGGTGGCGGCGGCGGTGAAGTGGTTGCGTGCGGAGTGGGTGTCGGGGGAGATGCGTACTTGTTGGGCGGCAGTGGGCAGGGTTTGGGCGATGGTGGTGGCGTTGTTGAGGGCTTTGTTGTAAGTGGAGGTGCGTGGGGAGGCTAGGCCGAGTGCGCCCATGCCGACGATTCCGGTGAGGGTGCCGGTGGCGATGGCTGCCGCTGACCAGGTGCGTAGCCGGGCGCGGGTGTTGCGTCGTCGTGGTGTGGGCGTTGTTGGGCTGCTGGTGATGGTGTGTGTGGCTGGGGTTGTTGTTGCTGGCGTGGAGGTGGCGGGGGGTGTTGCTGTGGCGTGAAGGCTGGTGCTCATTGCGGGTTTTCGCCCTCCTGGGGTGTGGTGGTGGGGGCGGTGGTTTCTGGGTTGTGGTCGCGGTTTTCGATGTCGCTGCGTTCGAGGGTGCGTAGCTCTTCGGTGGTGGGGTCGGTGATGTTGGCCAGGCGTAGTGCATGGTGGCTGATGGCGTTTTCGAGGATGTTGCGGGCGAATCGTCCGTTACCGAAGGTGTGGTCGCGTGGGGTGGCGGCGAGGATTTCGCGGAAGCGTTGTTGAGCTTGGGGGGTGAGGTCGTAGTCCCAGTGAGTTGCTTGGGTGGTCAGGATGGAGACGATTTCGTCGTCGCTGTAGTCCTCGAAGGTGATGGTGGTGCGGAATCTGCTGGCTAGGCCGGGGTTGGTGTCGATGAATTCCTGCATGGGGCGGGGATATCCAGCGGCGATGACGACGAGTTCGTCGCGGTGGTCTTCCATTTCTTTGACGAGGGTGTCGATGGCTTCTTGCCCGTATTGGTCTCCGGCGAGGGTGTATGCCTCATCGATGAAGAGCACTCCTCCGTAGGCAGATTGGGCGATTTCGGCGGTTTTGGCAGCGGTTTGGCCTAGGTATCCGGCGACGAGTTCGGAGCGGTCAACTTCGATGAGCTGGCCTTGGGAGAGTAGTCCCAAGGCGTGGTAGATGCTGGCGACGAGGCGGGCGACGGTGGTTTTCCCGGTTCCGGGGTTGCCGACGAAGACGAGGTGGCGGGAAAGGGTTGCGGTTTTGAGTCCGGCGGCGCGGCGTTTGGCTTCTATTTCGAGGATGGCGCTTTGGCGGCGGATTTCGGTTTTGACGCTGGTTAGTCCGATGAGCTGGTCGAGTTCGGCCAGGAGTTCTTCGACGGTTTTGGTGGGTGTTGCGGTGGGGGTGTTTGGTAGGGGCGGGGTGGTGTTTTCGGGTGGGGGCGGGACAGGGGTAGTGGGCTGGTGAGGGGTGAGGTTGCTTAGGTCGAGGGCGTGAGAGGTGGGCCAAGTGGCTGTTCCGTTGGTGCTGGGTGCGCCGGTTGCGCTGGTTTGGGTGATGGCGGTTCGGGTTGCTTTTCCGGCGGCGGTGACGGGTGCTTCGGGTAGGGCTGCGCAGGTGGTGGCGATGTGGGCTAGGGCCTGGGCGTAAGCGCTGGCGTGTGGGGAGCCGGTGTGGATGAGGTGGGTCAGTAGGGGGGTGGGGGTGTGTTCGTGACGGCGCCCGTGGGTCGCGGCGGTGAAGAAGTCTGTCAAGGTGGCGCCGGTGGCGTCTTGCCAGGCGTTGTGGGCGCTGCTGGGGCGGCTGGTGGCCAGGGTGGCTGCAGCGATGGTGATGCCTTCGTTGCGGGCGGTGTCGGGGTTGATTCCGGCTCGTTGGGCCAGGTCGGTGAGGTTGGTGAGGGCCCGGGTGAGGTCGTGGGGGCTGGTGTGTGGTGTGTCCACGGGTTACCTCGGGTTTTCGGGTGGGGGTTGTAGGCGGTCGGGGTCGCCGGTGGTTGGGGGCGGCGCGGGGGTGTTTTCGCTGAGGTTGAGGGCAGGTGTGGTGCTGTGCCCGAATTTGTCGGCGAGGAATTGCCCGTGCGCGATGAGTGCGTTGGCGTCTTCGCGGTAGACGGCGTCGAAGATGTTGTCCATGGTGGCGCCGAGCAGGTCGAGTTGGTCGATGAGCACCATGAGGGAGGTGCGGCCGTTGTCGACGGGGCGGGTGTCTGCGAATCGGCGGGGCAGGCGCAGGTAGCCGTTGACGGCGTCGGGGAGGTAGTCGGTGGCGGTAGCCATAACGTTGTACACGGTGGCTGATCCAGCCCCGAGGGCATCGAGACGGGGGAGGGTGTCGCGTACGGCAGTGGTTACTCGCAGTACACGCGCGGTGACGGGGGAGGGGACTTCACCCGTGTTCACGAGTGCTTCGGTGGCTTCTAGAGCTTCCCGGAGCCGGTCGTTGCTGGGCGGGCCGGGGTGTGTTTCTTCTGGGGTGGGAGTGTCTTTGCGGCCGAATAGGTCAGCGAACACAGGTGGTCACCTCCTTGGGACGGGTTTGTGCGGATGCCTGTGGTGTGCCTGGGGTTTCAGGGGCGGGGGTTGGGGCCGCCGATGTTCAGTGTGCCGTTGTTGTGGCGTTCGTCGACTTTTTTGGCGCGGTCGAGGTAAGCGCGGGATTTGCTGACTTCACCTTCGAGGGTGCCGATGGTGGTAGCCATGTTGTCGAGCGCTTCCAGTTTGAACTGGTCGATGGCGTCCATGGTTTGGTAGATGTTCGCGAACGCGGCCTGTAGCTGGGGTAGGCCGATGGTGGAGCTGGCTGCTTGTTGCTGGATGGTGACGGAGTTGTCGCGCAGCATCTCGGACGTTGATTGGATGAGGTTGGAGGTGGTGGTGTTGAGCGCGGTGATTTGTTCTAGGACGAGCTTTTGGTTGTTAAGGGCTTGGGCGACGATGATCGCGGTGCGCAGGGCTGAGACGGTGGTGGTGCTGGCCCGGTCGACACCTTTGATGAGTTCGAGATTGTTTTTGATGACGATGTCGATGGCCAGGTAGTTCTGGATTGACACGGCCAGCTGGGTGAGTAGGTCTTGGTGTTTCTGCCGGATATAGAAGAGAACGTCTTCACGCATCGCTTTGGCGCGTTCGGGGTCGCTGACATCTAGTTCGGTGATTTGAGCTGAGACTCGTGCGTCGAGTTGTTCTGCGACGTAAACGTACTGGTTAAGCTTGCCCATGGATTCCCAGAGCTGGTTTTTTTCGACGTTGAGGGCGGCGTTGTCTTTGAGTAGTTCGTCTTGGCCGCTGCGTAGGGAGTGCAGGATGCCGTCGATGTGTTTCTGGGCGGATTCGTAGCGGCGGAAGTAATCGGTGATTTTCCCGCCCATCGGAATGAATCCGAGAAGTTTTTTACCGACGGAGGCTTTGCCGGGGTCGAGGTCTTCAACGGTGCGGCGTAGCTCAAACAGGGTGTTGGAGACTTTGGATTCTTTGCTGATTTCGCCGTCGTTGAGTGCTTTGACGGGGGTTTGGAGTAGACGGTTGCTGGATTCGGCGGCGCGGCGGATGTCGGCGTCGCCCATGCCTCGTACTTCGGCAGCGCGGGATTCGAATTCGGGTGATTTAGTTGCTGCGGCGTCCAACCCGCGCATGAACTCGTTGACTTTGTCGTCCAGGGCGGGGATAGCGCTCTCGGGGACTGCGGGGGCCATTTTGGGAGCGGAGGTGGCGGCAACGGGTTGTGGCGGCGCAGGGGCTTCCAGTTTGAGGACGGGCTCCGGTGGCTGCAACGGCGTCGTCATGGTCCTCCCCTGTTCCGGGCCGGTGGCCCGTGCGTGATGGCGTGGTAGGTGGGCCTAGCCATGTGGCTGGTTGTGCCAGTAGTTCAGCGGCTCCGGTGACCCACCGGGTTCACGTACAACTGTTCCATATCGTTCCCGTGTTGTGCTGATGCTGGTGGGGGTGGAAATACCACGTACTGCTGGGCCGACACGCCGAGGCCCGGTAACTGTGAACATCTCACACACAGCTAGGGTTCGGGTGCAGTGTGGTTGTTAGGCAGTTGATCTCGCAGGAAGCGGTAAATAAATCGAGGGGGTTTGCTGACTCAGAGACTTCGGTCGGGTGCCGATAGGTGCGCGTATTCACGCGGGACGTCGGGTCCCCGGACGGGTCGGGAAGAGGTTGACATGATGGGCAGCTTCGGGCTTTCCCCTCTGATACGGGCCGCAGCGGTGCAGGTCGGTGCCCCGGTGACAGGTGACGTGCGATGGTTCGATGCCAGCCCAGCAGAGTTGCGCGGATTGACTGAAACCGACAAAGAGCTCATCTATGTGGCAACAAGTGAGAGTATTCCTGATGACATTCCTGAAGAAGGCTTGCGGGTCAGCTTCTATGTGCTGCAAATTGCGATGGATCGCCTGGCCGGTCCTTTAAAAAACGGCGAAGACATCAGCGTCGAATACGCCGAGCACATTCACACGATGTACGAAGAAGGATGCCCGGACGGAAATCCGTTCTCGGGGGATCTTCTCGATATGACGTTAGCGTTCTTAGTGGGCCGCGAGTTGGGGCGACTCGGTCCGGACCACATGAACGTCTGACGGCCGCGAGGCCGGGTGCCTGAGGGGGCGCCTGGCTGCCGCGGCGGCCGAGGCGCGGTGAGCGAGTGATGCGCTCACCGCGCCTCGTGCTGCTCCCGCAGGTTTGTATCGAGTCATCACCAAGCGACTTCACCTGCGCGCGGACAAAAATTCCGGACTAGTGCAGTCCGCGGCGGTATCGACGACATCCACCTGCCCACACGCCCGCTAGCGTGAGCAGGTGGATGTCGTCGGAGCCGTCATAGCAGGCGCAGCGCTCATCGTTGGCGTCGCCGTCGGCCGACTTTGGAAACCCCGCCGCCACCTGCACCCCGAACTGCCAGAACACCAAGTGCTCGCCCACGAAATCCGCACCCCCCTCTCCCTGGTCGAAGGCGCCACCGAACTGCTCGCCGAAACTCTCGACACAGAACAACTCACCCCCCAACAACGCAAACTTTTGGACACCATCCGCACCAACAGCGTCCGTGCTATCGGAGTAGCCGCCACCTTCCTCGTCTCCGCCCGCATGCACAGCGACGACTTCCGTCCAGACCTGCAACCCTGCGATGTACGCCTCCTACTACGCGAAACCGCTCAAGAACTGCGCGAAACCAGCGCCATTCCCATCGTCGTCGACGACCAAGGCGACCCACTGCACGTCCACGCAGACCCCGTACTTTTACGCCACGCGTTCTGGAACGTCATCAACAACGCCGCCCGCTACGCCGCTGAAACTAGCGACATCCGTGTCCACGCCCGCGCCGGCGAAAACAACGTCGTCATCACCGTCGCCGATCTCGGCCCCGGTATGAGCCGCCAACGCTGCCGCTCAGTCTTCGTACCCTTTGAGCAATACGAACCACGCGCCGGACTGCTCAGCGGAGCTGGCCTAGGCATGTCCATCACCCGCGACATCGTGAACGTCCACGGCGGACGCCTCCTCGTCGACTCCATCGCTCACCACGGCACATCCGTGCTTCTGACCCTGCCCCGGAGCCGTGCATGACACCAACACCCCGGTACGTACTCGCTATCGACGACGAACCCCAAGTCGCCCAAATCATCTCGTTCGCCCTCGAAAACGAAAACCTCGAAGTACTCACCGCCCACACCGCCCACGACGGCTGGTCACTATTCGAACGCCACGACTGCTGCCTAGTCATTCTCGACGTCATGCTCCCGGACTCCAACGGATACGACCTCTGCCGCCGCATCCGCAGCACCAAAGACATCCCCGTCATCATGCTCACCGCCCTAGGCGACACCGACGACCGCGTCACCGGCCTCGAAGCAGGCGCCGATGACCACCTCGCCAAACCCTTCTCACCCAAAGAACTCATCCTGCGCGTGCGAGCCATCATGCGCCGCTACGGACTAGCCACCACCCACACCGCCACCACCATCTGCTGCGGCCCCATCACCCTGGCCCCCGCCAGCCACGCCGTCCACGTCAACGGCACCCGCCTGGACGTCACCACCACCGAAAGCCGCCTACTCCAAGCACTCATCACCCGCCCAGAAGAAATCGTCCCCCTACGAGCCCTGCTCAACGAAGTATGGGAAACAAGCGCAACCCAAGGCGGACGCAACATGGTTAAATCCACCGCCTACCGACTCCGCCGCAAACTCGAAGCAGCTGGACTACCCGCCGAAATCATCACCGCCGTACGCGGAGCCGGATACGTCTTCACCCTCGAACCACTCACCCCTAACCCAACCCAAACTCGGTAACAAAACTGGCACCAACAGTTACCAACGCCCACTGCCGCCGTTACTCCCACAAGCGAAGAATCGTGACGTCACCCACGACCCGCACAAAGGAGTCCCCATGTTCACCTGGCTGCAGGCACCGCCGCCGGCCGCCCCACTCCCCACGGAGGCGGTTGCCTCCACGTACCGCCGCTACCGGTTCCAGGTGTTCATGGGGATTTTCCTCGGCTACGCCGGGTTCTACCTCATCCGTAACAACATCTCCACCATCGCGCCCCTCCTGCTCGACGAAGGCGGCGCCATCGACAAACCCGCCATCGGCATCATCGGCAACGCAGTACTCGTCAGCTACGGCCTGAGCAAATTCTTCAGCGCCATGATCTCCGACAGATCAAACGCCCGATACTTCCTACCCCTCGGGCTGGCCCTATCAGCACTCATGAACCTCGTCGTCGCGTTCGTGCCCTGGGTCACCGCCAGCGTCGGCCTCTTCGCCACCGTCATGTTCCTCAACGGCTGGTTCCAAGGCATGGGCTACCCACCCTGCGGACGCATCATCGTCCAATGGTTCAGCACCAGCGAACGCGGCTGGAAAGGCTCACTCTGGAACACCTCACACAACCTCGGCGCAGGCGTCCTACCCGTACTCGTTGGCATTGGCCTAGGAGCCAGCGGCAAAAACTGGCAAGGCGCCTACTGGCTACCAGCCCTCGTCGCCCTGGCCGTCGCTGCCGTGGCCTTCTTCCTCATCCACGACAACCCACCGGCAGTCGGCCTACCCCCCATCGACGAATACCGCAACGACCCGGCAAAAGTCTCAGACACCACCGCCGAAGGCACCGAACGCATCTCCACCAAAGAGCTCGTCGTCACCCACATCCTTCGCAGCCGCATCATCATGCTGCTCGCCATCGCTAACGTTTTCGTCTACGCCCTGCGCTACGGCGTCCTGCACTGGATCACCACCTACCTATCCGAACACCACCACATGAGCATCGGATCAGGACTCGTCGGCTTCGCAGCCTTCGAACTAGCCGGACTGCTCGGCACCATCCTGTGCGGCTGGGTCTCAGACAAACTCCTCGGCACCAACCGATCCGCCACCGTCTCACTCTTCATGCTCGGCGCCGCAGCCTCCACCGCCGCCTACTGGCTAGCCCCAGTCGGCACCCCAGCCTGGGTACTCCTACTCTTCATCTCCCTCATCGGTGGGTTCATCTATGGCCCCGTCGCCCTTATCGGCCTCCAAGCCCTAGACTTATCCCCACGCAACATCGCCGGAACCGCCGCCGGATTCACCGGACTATTCGGCTACCTCCTCGGCGCAACCCTGGCCTCCACCGGCGTTGGATTCCTCGTCAAATACGCAGGATGGGACGTTACCTTCATGACATTCCTGGCCTTCAACGTCCTGGTCCTAGCCATCTTCCAAGTGATCTGGCGCGAAGAAAAACGCCTCATGGCCGAACACACCGCCGCCACCACCGCTTAGCCTCATCGGCCACACCAATCACGGCGTGCAGGGAACAGCCCACAAGGCTCCCCTGCACGCCGTGATTGCTAAATTGACCGATCCAACTCACTGGGCCGGAAGGACAACAGTGCTCGCCAAATGGCTGCGCCTGGCCACCCTGTGCGCAGTGGCGGCCGTATCAATCATCTCCATGGGGCACACCCTCTTCCCGCCCCGCGCCGACCTGATCCTCATGTGCTCAAACGACACCCGCGTATGCGAGCAATGGCAAACCGGCCTCAAACGCGACCTCGGCCTCGACGTTCGATACGTCGCCCTACCCACCCAAGAAGCCCTCAAACGCCTCCAAACCAGCCACACACACCCCGAATTCGACCTCTGGGTAGGCGGTCCTTCCGAAAACTACCGATACGCAGCCGCCCAAGGCCTCCTCCTACCCAGCACACCCCCACACGCCAGCGACCTACCCCCACAATTCCGCGACCAACACGGCCGCTGGTTCGGCGTATACGCCTCCGTCCTAGCCTTCTGCTCCGACCCCGACGCCCTCACCAAACTCCATGCCCCCACCCCGCACTCCTGGAAAGAACTCACCGCACCGCGCCGACCAGGCTGGATATCCATGCCTTCACCACTTTCCTCCGGCACCGGGTACGCAACACTGCTCACCCTCGACGCCGCAGGACTCTCCCGCACCGACATCACCCACCTACTCGGCAACGTCGAACGCTTCACCCGAGCAGGCAATGCACCCAGCGACATCGTCGCCCGCGGTGAAGCCGCCGTCGCCATCTCCTACGAGCCCTACTGCCACGGCAAAACCACCCGCACCGGCCGCCCCCTGACCATCACCCACCCCCGCGAAGGAACCAGCTACGAAATCGCCTCCGGCGGCGTCCTGACCGGAACCACCCACAAGACCCACGCCACCGCCGCCATGAACTGGCTCCTGTCACCCACCGGCCAACAAGCCGCACGCCAAGCTGGACTCGACCAAGCCCCCGTCAGCCAAGTAGCCCCCGGTCACATCGGACAACGCCTAACAACATCCCACCTACCCCTACTCACCCTGGACCCCAAACGCGCCGAAACCACTCGATCAGCCTGGATGGACTGGATCGCCAAACAAGTCTGGCCATGACACGAACCACCTACACTGCCCTGACCCTCACCGCCCTGACCGCCATCATCCTCACTATCACCGCCACCACCTCACCAACACGCCCCACCTGGTGGCCCATCCTCACCGCCCTGCTCGTATGCGCAGCAGCCTCCATCGCAGCCTGCGCCATCGGCGCTACCACTGCCATCTGCGCAACCATGCTCTCCAGCCGCGCCCAAACCCTCCTAGACGCCCTCTTCCTCTTCCAACTCACCGTCCCCCCATTCATCATCGGATCCCTCCTCAAACTGATCCTCGGCCGCACCAGCCCCCTAACGCACCTGTTACCCACCACCGAATTCACTGGCCCCACAGCCCTCATCCTCACCTACGCCATCGCCCTAACCCCACCAGCACACTTCGGCATTCGCGTAGCCCTACGCGGCATCACCGCCTCACACATCGACGCCGCCCGCGTCGCTGGCCTCTACGGACCACACCTACTCAAAATCGTTCTCGGGCACCGCCTTGCCCTAGCCACCCCATGCCTCATCGCCTTCCTGTTCTCCATCGCCATGTCCGACCCCGTCACCCCCACCCTCGTCGCCCCACGCCTACCCTTCGCCGCCAGTGAAATCTGGTTCCGCGCCCACGCCTTCGACCAAGCACACCTCGAAGCAGGCCAAGCCCTCCTCCTGGTCATCCCACACATCTGCGTCCTGGCCGCAGCGCTATGCACCTGCCGCCACCTACTCCTACGCAACCCAGAACTCCCCGAATCATTCCGCCTACACACCACCACCGCCGACTGGTCCCGCCCCGTGGGATCACACACCTGGATCCCCACCACCATCGTCACTATCGCCGCAACAACCAGCGCCACCCTCATCACCATCATGATCCTCATCGGTAGCCAATCCCGCGGCGGCCCAGCCATCACCGAAGTCGTCATCAACACAATGGGACTGGCCTTCCTCGTCCTCGCCCTCGCCCTCGCCCTCGCCTCACTTGCTCTCCACATCCGAAAACACCTCGGCCGCGCCTGGGGAAGGCACGCACGCCGCACCATCGACGCCTTCTTCCTCACCCTGCTCACCCTGCCCGGCGCAACAATCGGCACCGGCCTACGCCTAAGCATCCACACCCCCAACCCAACCCTCGGCAACTACACCGACACCCGCTTGGCCGGACTCCTCCTAGCCTGCCTACCCGCAGCCCTTGCCCTGACATACCTCCTCACCGTCATCATCGGCCCCGTACTCTCCCGAGACGACTACGAAATCGCACTCCTACAAGGCGTACGACCACTGGCTGCATTCATCGAAGTCGTCCTCCCCAGATCAACCAACATCGTCATCTGCGGCTTCCTCGTCGTCTTCTCCCAATGCGCCGCACTCGCAGCCCCCCTGCTGTGGGTAAGCCCACCAGACACCCCCCTAGTCATGCTGCGCCTGTTCAAACTCCTCGACGCCGCCGACTACCCCGACGCCTTCCGCATCTCAGCCACCGTCTCCATACTCGTAGCCACCCTCGCAGCAGCAATGCGCGCCACAATCCAACCCCACACCCCAACCCGCCCCAAAGGACGCCGATGACTCACCCCAACCACGACGTCCACGCCGGTGTCTCCATCCGCGGGCTCAACGTCCACACCGGAACAACACCACTACTGCACGACATCAACCTCGACGCCGAACCCGGCGAAATCGTCGTCATCCTCGGACGCTCCGGCGCCGGAAAATCAACACTCCTACGCGCCCTCAGCGGCCTGACCCCCGCCACCGGCTCCGTACGAATCGACGGCCGCGAAGTCAACGCACTACCACCACACCGCCGCCCCATCGCCATGATGCTCGACACCCCCTCTCTGTTCACCCACATGACCGTCCGCGACAACATCCGCCTCTCTCGCAGCCGACGCCTACGCACTGAACACAGCGTCGACGTAGCCATGCTCTCCCTCGGCATCGACCACCTAGCCAACCGGCACCCACACCGCCTATCCACCGGCCAACAACAAAAAGTCGCCCTCGCCCGCGCACTCGTACGCGTGCCCACTGTCCTATGCCTCGACGAACCACTCGCCCACGTCGACACCTACGCATCCGGACAACTCAAAGCCGAAATCATCCACACACACCGACGCCTCGGATGCACAACCTTCTACGTCACCCACGACCTCGACGAAGCCTTCTCCGTCGCAGACCAAATGGTCTACCTCAGCGGCGGACGCATCATGCAAATAGGAACCCCCGCAGACCTACGCGAACGTCCCTCCACACTCGAAGTCGCCCGACACCTGCGAGCAAGCATCTTCTTACCTGCACACGGCACCATCACCCACGACCGATTCGGCGCCGCCACCGCACACGTATGCCTACTAGGCCAACACCTCAACGTCCCCGCCTGCGACACCCTCACCCCCGGCGCCCACGACCTCGTCGTCATCGGATACCCAGACAGCGCAACCGCCGAACCCACCGGTCGCCGAGCACGCCAACTCCTTGGCGCACTAGGACAAGTAACAGACAACATCTACATGGGCGCCTTCCACCACGTAGACGTCGAAACCATCGCCGGACGCATCACCGTCCACACCCAACCCGACTCCGACGCCGCCATGACAGCAGCCGGCGACGAAGTCGAAATCAACCTCGACGCCACCCGACTGTGGGCCTTACCAGCCGAAACCGCCGCCCCACGACTCCCATCCAGCTAACCCCACTTCACTGCGTCATACGATGCAAAAGCGCATCAAAAAACTCCTCACACGCAGCAAGCTGAGAAACCTCAATCCACTCATCAGGCGTGTGCGCCTGCGCAATATCCCCCGGACCACACACAACCGCATCAGCACCCAACCCAGCAAACAACCCTGCCTCAGTGCCATACGTGACCTTGGGGCCAGGAACAACACCACCACACCCCCGCGCATACTCAGCAGCAACCCCACGTGGATCACTATCCAAAGCCGGCACCATCGCAAGAACCTCCACCTCCACATCCGCATCCGGATGCTCATGATTCATTCGCGCCCCGATACGCGCTGCCTCCGCCTTCACCTCACTGATCACCACTTCCGGGGAAATCTCCGGCAAACTACGAAACTCGAAAGTGATGAGGCACTCACCCGGAACAATGTTGCGCGCAGTACCACCAGCCAACATGTTCACCGACAACGTCGTGTGCGGAACCACATACGCATCATCAAACGGACCGTTACGCACCCAAGCATCAGCCAAACCCCGCAAATACAGCACAAGCTCAGCAGCATGCTCGATAGCGTTCACCCCCGCAGAAGGCAACGACGAATGCGCTGGCACTCCACGAAAGCGCACCTGCACCACACTCATCGACTTATGCGCCGTCACCACCTGCATACGTGTGGGCTCACCGACAAACACCACCCTAGGCACCAACCCCGCCCCAGGCAGCTGAGTAACTAAATGCTCAGCCCCCAAACACGCCAACTCCTCGTCATAAGTCAACGCCACATGGAAAGGCTCATTCAGCGACGCCGCCGCGAACCGAGGAAGCGCCTCTAACACCACACCGATATAGCCCTTCATGTCGCACACGCCACGCCCATACAAACGCCCATCAGCCACCCGCACCGTGAACGGATCACAACTCCACGCTTGCCCGTCCACAGGCACCGTATCTGTGTGTCCAGAAACCATCACTCCACCATCGGTGCGGCCGTATCGGTCCGGCACCGTCACCACCACGTTGGCTTTCTCCTGCGCGGGAGCAGGGAAAATACGCGGAGTTAGGCCTAGGCGTTCGCATTCAGTGACGACAGCGGTGATGAGTTCGAGGTTGCTGTTTCGGCTAGTGGTGTCGTAGGAGACGAGGCGGCGAATCCAGTCCAGGCAGCGCAGCTTTGGTTCGGCGAAGGAGTCGGTGAGTTGCCGATGACCCGGTTGCTCTGCGAAGGAAGGTGATTCGCTCATGCACACGTGTATACCCGATGCGTGTCAGCAAGTTTGAAATGCGCGCCACACGGACATTAGTAGATGTATTTGTTTGAAGCTTAACGATTTTCGTAATTTCCTGACGTGAATCAGTTTTATGCATCGCGTATATCTGTTGAAAAAAATCACCTGAGTTTATTCAGAGAAACAGATACACATCTGTTGCACCGCCCCTGACCAGCAAATAAGGTGAGGCTCACTTAATGCCGGGCTACATGTTCCGGCCTGTGTTGTGTCGGAGGAATCCCGTGTCTGCAGTTGCTGAACAGCTGTCCCGGCGTACTTTATCTATCCCAAAATCCGCGAAATCCGCTGAAAGAGAAGTGGGTTCAGCACCCACAACAGTGCAGCCGCTCCGTGGGTTGCCCCTAGGAGCCACCGCCCACATCACAGGATTCAGCAACTCACTGGCACCCCAAGTAGCCCGCCGTCTCCTCGACCTCGGATTTACCCCCGGCCTAGACATCACCCCTGTTCGCTGCGCCCCCCTGCATGACCCTGTCATCTACCGAGTTGGGGGAATAGAGATAGCGCTGCGCGCTCGTGAATCAGTCGCCATTCTGATCGACACCGCTTCCAGCACGGCGGCCCAGGCATGAAAAGCCACTGCGAAAAAACCCCACACAACACACCCGCCGCTGAAGCAAACGCGACCCGCATCGCCCTTATCGGCGCTCCCAACTCGGGAAAAACCACCCTATTTAACGCACTTACAGGACTACACGCCAAAACAGGTAACTATCCAGGCGTCACCGTTGCTAAATACGAAGGCACTGTCCGAGGCCTTGGACGCACCGTCGTTATCGAAGACCTTCCTGGCACGTACTCGCTCGATCCGATCAGCCCAGATGAACAAATTGTCTCTCAGGTTCTGGACCCAGCAGACACCACGATTGCTACCCCCGATGCACTACTAGTCATTCTGGATGCCACGACGCTGCGCCGTTCTCTTGGACTGCTCGCACAAGCAATGGCTACTGGCCTACCAGTTACAGCTGTGGTGACCTTTACTGACGAGGTCCAGCGTCGCAACGGAAACCTCAACATCGACGACTTACAACGCGCCCTGGGGATTCCGGCGGTAGCTGTCGTTGCTGGTGGTAACGGCATTAAAAAGCTGCGCACGCACTTAGAAAATCCCACTGCTTGGGTTCTCCCGTCCTTACCGCCGCCGTTGGAGCCTTCCGAAGGTGCTTCCTGGGCAGAGTCAGTCCTAAATGCCTGCGGCTACCACGCCCCGGAACAAGATGTACGAACCCGCCGCATCGATGCACTGCTGCTGCACCCCATCTTGGGAACACTCGTGTTCGCCACGGTGATGTTCTCCTTCTTCCAGGTCATTTTTTCTGTGGCTACACCTTTGCAAGACATAGTTGAAGAGGCCTTCGGCGTGATGGGGGAGTGGGCTGGAACCCATATCTCATCACCATGGTTTGCCTCGTTTGTCAAAGACGCTTTGATCGGTGGGGTTGGTGGTGTGGCAGTTTTCTTGCCACAAATTGCTCTGCTCTTTCTTATGGTGTCGATCCTTGAATCGGTTGGATACTTATCTCGGGCCGCGTTCCTCATGGACCGTCTCATGGCTCGTACTGGCCTAGAAGGGCGAGCTTTTGTAGCTCTGTTGAGTTCTTTTGCCTGCGCGATCCCCGGAATGATGGCCACCCGTACGCTGCCCAGTGCGCGAGATCGCATCGCGACCATGATGGTGGCCCCGCTTATGACGTGTTCAGCACGGCTTCCGGTTTATGTGTTGCTGATCGGAATGCTCGTTCCTGATGACAGCAGAGTGGGTCCTTTCGGCATGCAGGGCCTGGTCATGTTTGCTTTGTATGTGTTGGGTGCAGTTTCAGCGATGCTTGCCGCGTTCGTCATTCAAAAGCTCACCGGCCGTGATGAGCCTGTCTTGCCGTTCTATATGGAGATTCCGCCGTATCGGGTTCCGAAGCTGAGCACGGTTGCGTTGGCGGTGTGGGAGGCGTGCGCGGCATTCGTGCGGAAAGTGACCACAGTGATTTTGGCGGTCACGATCGTGCTGTGGTTGCTGCTTAATCTTCCGGTTCGTGGCTTGCTGGAGATGCAGTCCGCTGGTGTTGACATCAGCGATGAGGCTGCAGTGTCGCAGTACACGTTGGATCACTCTGCTGCGGCCACGGTTGGTAAGGCAATTGAGCCTGTTTTCGCACCGCTGGGCTTTGACTGGCGGATCAATGTGGGTGTGGTGGCTTCTTTGGCTGCGCGGGAAGTGTTCGTGGCGACGTTGGGGCAGATCGCTGCTGCTTCAGATCCGGAAGAACCCGCGACTGCTTTGGAGCGGATGACTGTTTCGCAGGTGGACAGAGCCACGGGGAAAACGGTGGAACGCCGGTTGTTCGATGCTCCGACAACAGCAGCTCTCCTGGTGTTTTTTGTGTACGCGTTGCAATGCATGTCCACGGTGGTGGTGATGCGTCGTGAATCCAACACCTGGAAGTGGCCAGTGATTGCGTTTGGGTACATGTTTGTGCTCGCGTGGGTGGCGGCGTTCATCACACGGTCTGTGGTGGGGGTGTTCGTGTGACGGGGCAGGTCAAGCTGGTTCCGATGCATCCAGAGGCGACTGCAGATCCGGATGTGTTGCGCTGGATAGTCCCTGTGGGTGTGCTTCCGTTCGTGGGGTTAGTGGCTGCAGCTCCGGGGCTCTTGCAAGAGCGTGTGGCTCGCGGGCAAGTAGAGATTGAGTTGCGTCCTACTGCGATGGTGGTGCGTCTTGTGCCCCCGGCCTCCTGGCGTAGTGAGGGTGCTGCGGTGCGTTCAGAGCTTGCTGCGGCGTTACATGACCCTTCTGGGTGGGTGATGGCGCAGGAGTCAGGTGGGGTGTCGAGTAGCCCGAGCGCTGTTCTTGATGATGAGCTTGCTCATGCTGTGCGTGAGGCGATTGCGGGGCGGGCTGGTGAGTATGTGCGTTCTCATGGTGGCCAGGTGGAGCTCGTCGATGTCGTTGGGGGAGAGGTGTTGTTGCGGTTGAGTGGAGCGTGTGGTCAGTGTGCTGCTTCGACGTTCACTTTGCAGCGACATTTTGAGGCTGAGTTGAGGGCGGTGGCGCCGGGGGTAGTGCGGGTGCGTCAGGTGTTGTGAGGAGTTTTTTTGGGGGTGGGTTTAGGGGTTTTGGTTGGTGTTGCCGATGGGGTGTGAAACAACGCGGCGTCGTTGTGCGTAGTTATTCCGTGCCTGTCGTGGTGATGGGTTGTTTGGTGTGTGGCCCTGTTGTAGGTGGGGTGGCGTGCCGAGCACGTGAGTGTGGCGTGATGTGCGCAGCATTCTCGACACACTGGTCGGCTCAGGCTCTGCGTTCGTCGGTGGGGTGGGCCTACGCTTTCGAGTTGTGGGGATGAGCCCGCGCAGGCTCTAGAGGGAAAGGCGCCAGGATGGCGGATGAGACGTTGGGTCGTAAGTTACGTGCCGGTCGGGCACGCTCTGGTGCTGCGCCTGCGTGGGTGGATGCGTTGCGTGAGATTCCTCGGGAGGGGATGCATGGTGGGCCGGTGCCGAGGGGGTTGAAGATTGCCGCGGCGTGGTCGTGGCGGTTGCTGCTTATTGGTGCGTTGGTATTTCTTGTTGTTAAGACGTTGTCATTGGTTCCGCTGGTGACGATTCCGTTTGTGTGTGCCTTGTTGCTGGCGGCGGTGTTGACGCCGGTGCAGCGGTGGTTGCATGAGTCGTTGCGGGTGCCACATACGTTGGCAGCTTTTTTGGCGGTGCTTATTGGGGTGACGTCGATTGGCGTGGTTTTCACGTTCGTGGTGGGGCAGATTCGTAGCAATGCGCCGGTGTTGGCGGATGGGTTTATTACGTTCGTTAATGATGCGGCGTGGTGGGCGCAGCATGGGCCGTTGAAGGTGGATAGGGCTCAGGTTGATCGGTTGTCGGCTGAGCTTGTGGCGTTGCTTTCGCGTAATCAAGAGGTGTTGTTGAGTGGGGCGTTGGCGACGTTGTCGACGGTGGGGCATTTGGTTGCTGGTGGTTTGTTGTTGCTGCTGTCGACGTTTTTTATGTTGCGTGACGGTGAGTTGTTGTGGGGTTGGGTGTTGTCGTTGTTGCCGGCGCGGGCGCGGCGTCGGGCTGATGTGGTGGGGCGTATGGGGTGGCATACGGTAGGTGGGTTTATGCGGGGGCAGACGATTATTGCGTTCCTGCACGCGAGCACGCTTTTTATTGTGTTGATTCTGTTGGATGTGCCGATGGCGTTGGCGTTGTCGGTGTTGATTTTTTTGGGGTCGTATGTGCCGTTGGTGGGCATGACGGTGGCCGGGGTTTTGTGTGTGCTGGTGGGGTTGGTTGAGGGTGGTGTGGGGGCTGCTGTTGTTTTGGCGCTGGTCATTGTGGTGTTGGTGCAGTTGGAGGCGCATTTGTTGCAGCCGTTGATCATGGCCCATCACGTGGAGGTGCATCCGTTGGCGGTGGCGATGGCTGTGTTGGCGGGGACGAGTTTGGGTGGGATTGCTGGGGCGTTGTTTGCTGTGCCGTTGGTGGCGTTTGCGAATGTGACGATGCGGGCGTTGGCGCAGACGCGTTCGGATGAGGCTGGTTTGGTTGGTGAAGCTGGGGGTGTAGCTGAACGGCCCACTCCTGCAGGAGAGGGGTCCTGAGGGTGGGCCGTTGGGGGTGGGGCGTGGTTGGTTTAGGCGGTGGTGATGGAGACTTTGCGGACGCCGGCGGCGGCGCGGGCGACGGCGAGGGCTTGTTGTGCTTCTTCGGCGTTGCCGTTGCCGGTGAGGGTGACGATGCCGCGCTGGACGGTGGGGTGCCAGTCGTAGAGGCCTTCGTCGGCGAGGTCGGCGGTGAGGTCGTTGAGGAGTTCTTCGTCGGGGCGGAAGAGGGCTTCGATGACGTCGCTGCGGCTGACGATGCCGATGATGCGCTCGTTGCGTAGTACGGGTACGGAGCGGATGTTGCGGGTGGAGACGTGGGCGGCGATGTGGGCGACGTCTTCGTCTTCGTAGGTGGTGAGGACGTCGGTGGTCATGAGGGGGTCGATGATTTCGGTTTGGGTGATGTCGGAGATTTCGGCGAGTTTTTCGTGGGGTTGCTCGCCCATGTCTTCGGCGCGGTTGGGCATGATTGCGCGTAGTAGGTCTAGCTCGCTGATGATGCCGCATAGTGCGCCTGTTTCGTCGATGACGGGTAGGGCGGTGACGTGGTGGGTGGCGAGCAGCTCCAGTGCGTCTTGGAGGCTGGCGCCGCGTTGCACGGTGATAGCGGGGGCGGACATGATCTCGCGAACGCGCATGGTGTCTCCTCGGTGAATCGTTTTGTTGTGTCTAGTTTTTCATCATGTCGTGGTGGGGTTGTGTGTGTTTGGTGGGTTGAGGGTGATTTGGCAGGGGCGACCAGTCATGCCGGGCCGGGTGGGAAGGTTGCGGACGGCTTCTGCCGAGTTGGGGTGTAGCGGGAGGGGCAG
Source organism: Dermatophilus sp. B7861-1 (assembly GCF_058996045.1). Taxonomy (NCBI): domain Bacteria; kingdom Bacillati; phylum Actinomycetota; class Actinomycetes; order Micrococcales; family Dermatophilaceae; genus Dermatophilus; species Dermatophilus sp. B7861-1. Next base: position 355,153 of record NZ_CM180082.1, read on the forward strand.
TTCGGAGACCCACTTGATACTCCTGGAGCGCTGCGTAGAAGGTCCCGTTGAGCCGCGCAGCTTGCTCTTGGAGGTTGTTCAGGCTGAGCTCTATTCCCCTGGGCCGTGAATTCGTCTCGTCGGCGGCGGCCACGAGAACGCGCTGCGCCTGCGCACTGTATGCCTGAAATTGCATGACTGATGATGACCGGAAGCAGCGTCATCACCACCACTTGGCCCAGGAGCAGGCAGTCGATGAAGAGGAAGACGGGGGGATCACCTGTGGTGTCGGGCCGGATCGGAGCTGGCTCGAACACCTTGAATAGTGCACCGGCAAAGGACAACACCATCGGAATGAGGACGCCGCGCAGAAGGATGGATGTGAGACCGTTTTAGCGACCAGGGTGCTCATCCAGGAGGGTTGGTTGAGATGTGGTGTTTTGGTCATTAGGTGGTTGGTGGGTGTGGTTGGGCGGTGGTGGTGGGTGATGATGGGCGCGTCAGGTTCGGGGCGAGTGTCTCGGGCGTCGTGATGTTGTGTCGTGGTGAGGATGTGGTTGTGGTGTCTTCGGAGCAGTCTGTTGGTGGGTGTGGTGGGGCGTGTGCGTGTGGTTCGGGTGGGTGTGGTGAAGGCGGCCGGGTTCCGGAGTTGGATGCGCGTCCTATTGATGCGGCGATTCGGCAGGCAGCGATTTTGGGTGTGGTGATGGGGTTGGCGTTGGGATCGAAGGTAGCGGTGGTGACTGATGAGCGTCCTGAGTTGATTCTCATGTTGATTGAGCAGCAGGTGCCGGGGCAGTACGAGATTGAGTCGGTGGACTCTGATGGGCAGTGTCGGACGGTTTTTGCGCGGATTGTGTGAGTGTGTCGGCTAGTGGCGTATGGGGGCGTGTTCCGATGCATACGTTGAGTTAGGCGGCCTAGAGTGGGTTTTATTGTCCCGTCGGGGGTATTGCCTTATTTGGTTGTGAGTGGTGGCGATCTCTGGCGGGCGTTTGCCTATGTCGGTCGATCAGCGAGGTTGTTATGCAGTTTCCCCGGATGCGACGAGTAGGAGTTGCTGGTGTAGCGGCAGCGTTGTTGGTGATAGCTGCGTGTTCTGGTGCTGGTGATGCGGCTATATCTGGTAAGTCGGGTGGGAATGATGCGGCGCAGGCTGCTGATGGTGGGAAGAAGAAAGAGTTACCGATGGGTGGGACAAAGTTGTTCCCGGATTATCGGATTGTGGGTTTTGCTGGGTCGGAGGGGACTGGTCCAGTGTTGGGGAAGTTGGGTGTGGGGAATATGGATGACCGCATGAAAGAGGTCGTCGATATTACGAAGAGTTATCAGAAGAACGTGAAAAAAGTTCTTCCGGTGGGTGAGTTTATTGCGACGATTGTGCACGGTAAGCCCGGGGAAGACGGCATGTATCGAGGGCGCGCGTCGGAGCAGCAGGTGCAGAAGCATTTGGATGCTGTGCGGAAGGTGAATGGCATTCTTTTGTTGGCTATTCAGCCGGGCCGTTCGGATTTTGTGACGGAAACTAAATATTACGAAAAGTTTTTGAAGGAACCTGATGTCGGGGTGGCTTTAGACCCGGAATGGCGGATGGGCCCTGGGGAAATCCCGATGAAAACTTTTGGCCATGTGAGCGGTCAGGAATTGGATGATACGGCCGCTTATCTTGAGAAACTGGTGAAAGATAACAATCTTCCGGAAAAGGTGATGCTGTATCACCAGTTGCGTGCAGATATTGTCCGCGAAACTGGGCCAATGAAGCCTCGTGATGGTGTCGTGCAAATGGTTTCGGTTGACGGTATTGGTTCTCCGGATATGAAGATCGCGACATGGAATTCCATCATGCGTATGAAGCCCAAGCATGTGTACCCGGGGTTCAAGTTGTTTTACCAAGAAGACGCTACGTTCGGGCCAATCATGAAGCCGGAGGCGGTTTTGGGACTGACTCCCTCACCGTTCTACGTCCTGTACGAATGATGTCGTACAGAGTTTGACGTTCTAAAAGAGTGAGGTTGTGGCTGTGACGGTCTCGAAAGATGCTGCTTCGGCAGCGGTGGCGCTGGGCCAGTTCGTGGATGGGGCTCCGACGCCTTACCACGCTGTGGATTCGGCGCTGGGGCTGCTGCGTGATGCAGGGTTCGTTGAGGTCATTGAGGGGCAGCGCTGGCCTTCGAAACCAGGCCGGTATGTGATGACGCGCGGTGGGTCACTGGTGGCCTGGTCAACCGAGCACCTGTCAGATAGCGGCGCAGTCCAGCAGTGGCCTGCGCAGGCATCGTTCTCGGTAGTGGGCGCGCACACGGACTCACCAAACCTACGGCTAAAACCGAAGGCTGATTACTGTTCAGCGGGGTGGGACATGCTGGGCGTGGAGGTGTATGGCGGGCCGTTGTTGACCACGTGGCTCGATCGAGATTTGGGATTAGCTGGCCGGGTGGCGGTGCGTGATGCGTCTGTGCCGGGCGGCTATGCGGTGCGTTTGTTCCGCTGTGATGAACCGTTGCTGCGGGTGGCTAATTTGGCGATCCACCTTGACCGTTCCTCTGGGGCTGGTGGTGCGGAGCTGAATCGTCAGAGCCATCTGGCTCCTTTGTGGGGCTTCTCAGGTGGGATGTCGTTTCCACGATGGGTATCCGAGCAGGTGGATTGCATCCCGGAAGATGTGTTGTCGTTTGAGGCAATGGCTTATGACCTGCTCCCAGCTTCGCTGCTGGGGCATTCGCGTGAGCTGCTGGCTTCACCGCGTTTGGATAACTTGTGCACGACATTCGCCGCGACAGAAGCGATGAAGCAGGCAGTGCTGAACCCTAGTGAGGAAGGACCTGCGCGGGTGGCTGGGGCAGGGCAGGGGCCCCGGATACCGGTGTTGGTGCTGTTCGACCACGAGGAGATTGGCTCGGAGACCTCATCGGGTGCGCGCTCGCAGTTGTTGGCCAGTGTGCTGGAACGGATTGTTTTGTCTTGTGGCGGTGATCGGGCCGATGTGCTGGCTGCGTTTTCTAGTGGTTTGCATGTGTCGGGGGATATGGCGCATGCGATCCACCCGAATTACGCAGATCGTTCTGAGCCACACAACTACCCGGTGATTGGTGGTGGTCCGGTCCTGAAGGTGAACGCGCAGGGGCGGTACGCCACCGATACGGGGGGCGCGGCTGCGTTCGGTGTGGCGTGTGAGCGCGGCGGGATTACGCCGCAGGTGTATGTGCACCGCACGGATTTGCCGTGCGGGTCAACGGTGGGGCCGGCCAGTGCAGCGAACTTGGGGATGACCACTGTTGATGTAGGTGCAGCGATGCTGTCGATGCATTCAGTGCGTGAGGTGATGGCTGCGCGTGATGTGGAGCCATATACACGTGCGTTGGCGGCGGTTTTAGGGGCTGAGGTGAGCGCCCCGGGTCTGGTGGCCTGAGGGATTTTCGATCTGTTTGTGGGTCGCAATGACCACAGATGTGTTCGTTCTGTGGTCATTGCGATTCTTATCTGGTTTTGAGAAATCAATGCTGTGGGACCGTTCGGCCTGCAAACATACGTGACACGTCCTCGGAACGAGTCTTTTCGCAAAATTTGTGACAAGTTGTGCGCAAGAGATGCGATGGCCCCACGCCTCGCCGGGGGCGAGGTTGTGTACCGCTACGACGAAGTTCCGGGAGACGATTTTCATGCCGAAGTACGTGTACGCCTTGTCCGAAGGGAACAAGGACGCCAAGGACCTCCTTGGTGGCAAGGGAGCCAACCTTGCCGAGATGTACAACATGGGTCTGCCTGTCCCGCCGAGCTTCACCATCACCACCGAGGCGTGCAAGGCATACCTGGCTCATGGTTCCGAGCCAGTGGAGTTGTCCGAACAGATCGACGAGCATCTTTGCGCTATCGAGTCCGAGATGGGTAAGAAGCTCGGCGACCCTGAGGACCCCTTGCTGGTGTCTGTGCGATCCGGTGCGAAGTTCTCGATGCCGGGAATGATGGAGACCGTCCTCAACGTGGGGTTAAACGACTCCTCCGTGTTGGGATTGGCGAAGGTATCCGGCAACGAACGATTCGCCTGGGATTCCTACCGGCGCCTGCTGCAGATGTTCGGTAAGACTGTTCTTGACCTCGATGGTGAGCTATTCGAAGACGTCCTCGATCGAGAAAAAGACGCTAAGGGCACCAAGAACGACCTCGACCTCGATGCACAAGATTTCAAACGCATCGTCGAGGAGTTTAAAAAGATCATCGCGGATCAGACTGGCTCGCCGTTCCCGCAAGAACCAAAGGAACAGCTGCTTGAAGCGATGCGGGCTGTGTTCCGTTCTTGGAACTCTCCACGCGCTGTGTTGTACCGCCGCCGTGAGCGCATCCCCGGTGACCTGGGCACCGCAGTAAATGTGTGCTCCATGGTGTTCGGAAACATGGGGGAGACTTCTGGTACTGGTGTGGCATTCACCCGAGACCCCGCCTCGGGACACCAAGGTGTTTACGGTGACTACCTCGTCAATGCTCAGGGTGAGGATGTCGTAGCCGGTATCCGCAACACCATGTGCCTGGCTGACATGGAAAAGGTGGACAAAAAGTCCTACGACGAGCTGATGGATATCATGGCCAAGCTCGAAAACCACTACAAAGACTTGTGTGACATCGAGTTCACGGTCGAAAAGGGCAAGCTGTGGATGCTGCAGACCCGAGTGGGTAAGCGCACCGCGGCAGCAGCGTTCAAAGTTGCAGTCCAGCTAGTCGATGAGGGTCTCATCGAGCGAGGCGATGCGCTGCAACGCGTCAACGGTGAACAACTGGTGCAGCTGATGTTCCCCCGATTCGATGAAAACGCACCCCGCACCAAGGTCGGCAAAGGCATGGCCGCCTCGCCGGGCGCAGCAGTGGGTGGGTTGGTGTTCTCTTCCGAGCGCGCAGCTGAGCTGGCTGACGCAGGCAAGAATGTGATCTTGGCTCGCCGGGAAACTAACCCCGACGACCTGGTCGGCATGATCGCTGCCCGGGGTATTTTGACCAGCCGGGGCGGAAAAACCTCGCACGCGGCTGTCGTGGCGCGCGGCATGGGCAAGACCTGCGTTTGTGGCGCCGAAGAGCTGAAGATTGATGTCAACGCTGGCACGCTGACCCTGCCAGATGGCACCATCCTTCGTGAAGGCGACGTGGTTTCGATCGACGGCACCACCGGTGACGTTTTCGTCGGTGAAGTCCCAGTCGTAGATCCGCCAGTGGTGAAGTACTTCGAAGGCCAGCTTTCCGAGGAAGAAATCGCCGCAGACGAGCTCGTGCACGCCGTGGACTACATCATGGGCATCGCTGACGCTCGGCGCCGGATGAAGGTACGCGCCAACGCTGACACCGGCGAAGACGCTGCCCGTGCCCGCCGGTTCGGTGCACAAGGTATCGGCCTGTGCCGCACCGAGCACATGTTCCTCGGTGACCGCCGCCCGCTAGTAGAGAAACTCATCGTCGCCGAAACAGACGACGAGCGAGAAAGCGCCCTTGCTGCCCTGGCGCCACTACAAAAGGGTGACTTTTTGGAAATCCTCGAAGCGATGGATGGCTACGAGGTCACCGTCCGTTTGCTTGACCCGCCGCTGCACGAGTTCCTCCCAGCCCAGGCAGAACTCATCGCACAGCGCGCTATCGCCAAGGTCAAGGGATATGACCTTGAAGAAGACCAGAAAAAGATCATGGCTGCCGTGGAACGAATGCACGAGCAGAACCCAATGCTTGGTCTGCGTGGTGTCCGGTTGGGGATTGTCATCCCAGGCTTGTTTGAGATGCAGGCACGCGCGATCCTCGAAGCCACAGCTGAGCTGCGTAAAGCGGGCAAAGATCCACGCCCAGAGATCATGATTCCGCTGGTCTCGGCGGTGCAAGAGCTTGAAATCATGAAGGAAGCGATTCAGCAGGTCGCCGCAGATGTCAGCGAAGAGACCGGGATTGACCTAACCAAGACCCCGATCGGCACGATGATCGAGTTGCCGCGTGCAGCAATGACTGCCGGAGAAATCGGTCAATGCGCCGAATTCTTCTCCTTCGGAACGAATGACCTCACCCAGACCACGTGGGGATTCTCCCGAGATGACGTCGAAGGCACCTTCTTCAAGAACTACCTCGAGCGCGGCATCTTCGGTGTCTCCCCCTTCGAAACTCTGGACCAGCAAGGCGTTGGCGCATTGGTGAAGCTCGCAGCTGACACTGGCCGCGCTGCGAACCCAGACCTGCACCTAGGTGTCTGTGGTGAGCACGGCGGCGATCCGGAGTCGGTGCACTTCTTCCACAAGATCGGTTTGGACTACGTCTCTTGTTCCCCATTCCGGGTACCGGTTTCTCGACTCGAAGCTGGCCGGGCAGCATGGCGCGGTTGGTGATCACTAAGCCAGACCAGCCGTAATACCGGCTAAGGACAGAACAGGCAGTGGATGAACACGGCAGATCGCTGTGTTCATCCACTGCCTGTTCTGCGTCAATACCCATGACCACCAGCTCTATGCGAACCAGACACAATCTCGGCATGAGGTAGCTATCCGTTAGCCCCTTCCCTAACGTGGGCCCAGTGAGTACCAACCCTCAACGAGACACTGCACACAGCAGACATAGCCCCCACCCCACCGCCACATCCACACCAACTCCGGTCGTCACCACCACGGGCATCACGATGGACTTCGGCAGAGTGATCGCCCTGGACCACGTAGACCTCGCCATCCCCGCTGGCGTCACCGGTCTCGTCGGAGCCAACGGCGCCGGAAAATCCACCCTCATCAAAATCCTGCTCGGACTACTGCGCCCCACCAGCGGAACCGCCGCTGTTCTTGGCCTGGACACCGCCACCGACAGCGCCCAGATCCGCCGCACAGTCGGGTACATGCCCGAACACGACTGTCTACCACCTGACGTCAGCGCTAGCTCCTTCGTCGTCCACATGGGCATCATGTCGGGCCTACCCAAAGCCACAGCACGTGAACGCGCCGCCGACATCTTGCGCCACGTCGGCCTTGCTGAAGAGCGATACCGCCCCATGGGCAACTACTCCACCGGCATGAAACAACGCGTCAAACTCGCTCAAGCCCTTGTCCATGACCCGAAACTGGTGTTCCTCGACGAACCTACCAACGGCCTTGATCCCGCCGGACGCACCGACATGCTCCGCCTCATCCGCCGCATCGGTACCGAATTCGGCATCTCCGTCATCGTCACCAGCCACCTTCTAGGCGAACTCGAACGAGTCAGCGACCATGCAGTCATCCTCGACGGCGGCACCTTGTTGAAGGCATCATCCACCGCCGACTTCACCCAAGCTACCGGAGCCCTACTGATCGAAGTGCTCGGCGGAACCACTGAACGCGACCAAATGGGCGAAGCTCTGGCCGCAGCTGGCCTCACCGCCTACCCCGAAGGCCGATGCGTGCGCATCGACGACGCCGCTACCGACTTCAGCACCCACGATCTCGTCCGCGACACCGCAGACCAGCTTGGCCTGGGCCTGGTGCGCATCGACAATGACCAACGCCACCTACAGGACATCTTCGAGGAGAAGCCCGCATGAGCAACACTTCACCTTCGGCGGGAGTGATCCACGACCTCGGCTACCGCCATTACGACGGACCCCGCCACACCGACGCGGCTATCGCTCGTGCTCTTTTCTTCAACGGGCTTGGTGGCGCCTACGGAATCGGCCGCACTGGCCGCGCAAAATGGATCCCTTTTGTCTTGCTCATCATGTACATCCTCCCGGCGTTCATCACGGTTGGTGTTCTCAGTTTCGGCTTGCTCAACGAACTACCCACCAAGCTCTACAACTACCCATCCAGTAGCGCCATCCTGCCCAGCATCTTTGTCGCAACCCAGGCACCCGCCATTTTTGGACGCGACCTGCGGCACCGCTCCATCGTTCTGTACATGGCCAGGCCTTTGTCAGCGCGTATCTACGCCCTTACACGCTGGGCATCCATGACCGTGGCTGTTTTCTTGTTCCTGCTGGCACCTCTTGTTCTGTTGTTCCTCGGGGGCTTGCTAGCTAATCTCAACGCCGCTGAACTGACCCGACAGGTAGCCCCTGCATTAGGTGTGTGTTTCCTCATCTCCCTGGGCACCAGCAGCATCGCCGGGATTATTAGTAGCTGGACCCTGCGTCCTGGCCTAGCCATCGTCTTTTCTCTTGCCGTGTTCGTGCTAGGCAACGGAATCGTCGCCATGCTTCAAGCGATTCTTCAGGTCACGGGCAAAGCAAGCATGGCCGCTGAGATGCTCGGCATTTTCTCTCCGTACGCAGCCGCTAACGGCGCCATCCACGCATTCGAACCCACCACCGCCATGATCCTTGCCCCCAGCAGCGCTGCCGTACACGCTCTCTACTGGGTCGTGTGCATCATCGGACCTGCTCTGGGCGTCTGGCTCATCGGAAACCGCATCACCCGAGGAGGAAACCGATGAGCACCATCGAGTTACGAGACGTATCCCGTTGGTATGGCCATGTCGTGGCAGTCAACGACGTCACCCTCACTTTCGCCCCTGGTGTCACCGGGCTTCTAGGCCCCAACGGCGCCGGAAAAACCACACTCATCGGCATGATCAGTGGATTCCTTCAACCCTCATCCGGAACGGTCACTGTCGCTGGTAAGCCTGCCTGGAGGAACACTGACCTTTACCGCCACATCGGCTTAGTACCTGAACGCGAATTGTCCTTCGGGTACCTCACCGGCAGAGCTTTCGTTCGCGCTTGTGCGGACCTGCATGGCCTAACTGATCCCGGTGCAGCAACCGAACGCGTTCTGGCTACGGTGGATCTCACTGATGCAGCCGACCGTAAAATCGGCACCTATTCCAAAGGGATGCGTCAACGCATCAAACTCGCTGCCGGGCTCGTCCACGATCCTGAAATCATTCTGCTTGATGAGCCTTTTAACGGCGTTGACCCCCGCCAGCGCGCACAACTTATGCGTCTTTTACGCGAGCGGGGAGCAGAAGGCCGCACTGTTGTGTTCAGCTCGCACATCCTCGAAGAAGTAGAGGCACTGGCCCGTCATATCGAAGTCATGGTTGCGGGGCGTCACGCCGCTTCTGGAGATTTCGGAGCGATCCGGCGTCTGATGACCGACCGGCCCGTTCACTACTACATCACCAGCAGTGATGATCGAGCATTGGCGTCGGCGCTCATTGACCGTCCCAGTGTTGTCGGTGTTGCGATTGCCCCCGAGGGCGGTCTGGACGTACGTGTCTGTGATCTGGGTGCTTTCGCTGCAGGTTTGCCGGGCTGGGCGCGTGAACTAGGTATTACTTTGCGTCAACTCACGCCCACTGATGAGTCTCTTGAATCCGTCTTCTCCTACTTGGTGGCCTCATGAATCGCACAATTATTCGGCTTGCGGCCGCGTCTATCGTCGGTCAGAAACGTATCTGGGCTTTAGTGGCTTTTCCGCTGGTGTTGTTCGCTATTGCCGGGATTATTCGCCTTGTGGGCAGCGGTGACACGAGCCTTTCCTTGCTGTCGAATATCGCGTACCCGTTGATGTTGCCTTTGGTTGCGTTGCTTGCCGCGAACTCCACGATTGGTCCGGAGGTAGAAGACGGCTCGGTTGTCTACTTGCTGTCTAAGCCGGTGAACCGGCATGGCGTGGTGGTGAGCAAGTTTTTTGTCGCGTGGATAGTCACGATGATTGTCGGTGTGCTGCCGCTGCCATTGGCGGCCATCACGCTCAGCTTGGACTTTAAAGACATTGCGGTGGGTTGGGCCGTTGCAGGTGTGCTGGCGGGCACCGCTTACACTGCACTGTTCATTGCCGCGTCTGCGTATACACGGCATGCAGTAAGTGCAGGTGTGCTCTACGTGCTGATGTGGGAAGGCACTCTTGGTGGTTTCTTGCAGGGAGTCAGCTGGGTATCTATTCGTAAGTGGGGTGAGCGGGTCGGGTCGCATTTTGATGGTGCTATTACCGAGCCGAACATTTCCATGGCCTATGCGATCGGTGCTGCGATTGTCGTGGTCGTAGTGGGATTGTGGTTCGCCGGTGACCGGTTGCGTTCTTTCACTTTGAAAGGTGAGTGAGTCTGACTGCGCTCATGTGCTGATGCCTATGTAGTGGTGCCCTCTCCCGATCGGGAGAGGGCACCACTACATAGGCGGGGGAGTGGGTGTTTATCTGCTGCACTTCACTGAAGGGTTGGCGTGCTGGAAACCATCTGCTTTGAAGTCCGTAACCATGGAGGGGCTCACCTCTACACCGTGCAGGTCTACAACTACGTAGACGCGCGGATCGTCTTCTCGCATGTCTGTGATCCGGTGTTCAAGGGCGACGACGGGAACCGCGCGAGGAAAATATTTCGCTACGTGCTCGCCGAATGCGCGACATTCAAGAAACTCACCGACACGAGGTGCCACAACTGAGAAAAGCCCTGACCGCATGAACACAGCATCGACTGTTTCCACCGGTTCTTTTTCTGTTTTTGAACCGCTGTCACGGGGTAAGACCCGCACCACCAAGCGGATCCGGTTCATCACTGCACCTCCAATACAACCTTGCCGATGTGACTGGACTCTTCGAGAACTCGGTGTGCAGCGGGTGCCTGAGCTAGCGGGAAAGTCGCGTGTAGGACAGGTTTTATGTGTCCGGTTTCCACCAACGGGACCACGTTCTCTCGCACCTGGCGCACGATGTCAGATTTGCCTTCTACAGATCGTGATCGCAGTGATGTGGCCGCTAGAGTGCCCCGCTTATTCAGTAGTTTCCCCAGATCGAGCTCGCCTTTGCGGCCGCCGAGCAGACCAATCGTGACGATGCGCCCATCTGTGGCTAGTGCATCTACGTTGCGTTTGAGATATTTCGCTCCGATGACATCGAGGATTACGTCAGCGCCATGGGAGTTGGTCGCTTTCTTTACTTCTTCTACGAAGTCCTGCTCGCGATAGTTGATGAGGATGTCTGCGCCCAGCTGCGCACAGGCTTCAAGTTTGGCTTCAGATCCTGCTGTCACTGCCACCTTCGCACCTTTGGCTTTAGCGATCTGGATGCCTGTGGTGCCGATACCGCTGGAACCGCCGTGTAATAGAACTGTTTCGCCTTTGACGAGATGGGCGGTCATGAAAAGGTTTGACCATACTGTTGCCGCGGTTTCGATGAAGCCGGCAGCTTCGGTGAGTGATAGCTTGCTCGGTCGGGGTATGAGTTGTCCGATGGGCACTGCCACTTGCTCTGCGTACCCACCGCCGGAGAGTAGTGCTACCACCTCCTCACCGATGTGGTATCCGCTGGAATCTGGGTCGACCCCTTCACCAAAAGCCGCTATGCGACCGGCGACTTCTAGTCCGGGAATGTCGGTGATGCCCGTTGGGGGCGGGTAGTACCCCAGGCGTTGCATGACGTCGGCACGGTTCACGCCTGCGGCCACGACGTCGATGAGTACTTCTCCAGGGCCAGCGGTGGGGGGTTCTACATCGTTGAGGACGAGAGCGTCCGCGTCGCCGAATTCGGGAATCGTGACGGCCTTCATGGAATCACCCTAGCGATGTGGCCGCTGCTGGCACAGGGCGGGGCGAAGGTTAATTGGTGCGTGTCCGGTTGATGTGCTGTTGTGCCAGGTCAAGGTCTTCTGGAGTGTCGACATCCAATGCCGCTGAGATGTGTTCAAGGGGTAGTGGCACAGTCTTGACGTGTAGATCTTTCAAAGCGCGATAGACGCCTTGGTTGCGGGTGTCACCGCGAACAGCGTGGGCGAGGGTATGCACGCGGTAGGCAGCTAAAAGAAGTGCAGGTCTTGCAGAGGGATCGCTGTTGTCAGAGCTTGCAGCGACTGCGTGTGTGGATGCGGCTGCGGCTTCGAGTGCTTTGAGCAGGTGGGGGATTGCGCGCCCAGCGAAAGGTTGGTCACCGGCAATGACAGCGAGTATGCCTGCATCGTACTCAGGGGTGGCTGCCATATTCGTGAGCTGGTTAAGTCCAGCGCGGATACCGTCTAGCGGGCCACCTCCGGGTGGGGTTTCACGTGTCCAGGTCACGCCATCACGCAGCAGTGGGCGTGGGGGGCCTACACACACCACGGGACCTGATGGGAGCCCAAGGAGCGCGGAGTCCAGGAGCGTGGCTGTCCCAAAAGGCAGTGCTGTTTTGTCGGGAACACACATACGGGTAGATGTGCCACCGCACAGCACGATTGTGCCGAGGTAGGTGCTCACGGGTTTTTCTGGATGGTCAGGTCGGAGTTGTCGATTTCGTTGACCAGGGCGACGATGCGTTTCCAGTTGGTGCGCATTGCTGAGGCGAAGCCGATGAGGGCGCAGAGGATGAAGATCGGGGGGACAAAGATCCACAGGATGACGTGTGCTTTGAGGAGGGCAGCGACAAGTATGCCCAGGAAGATGGCCCAGAGCAGGTTTGAGTAAATCAGGCCGATGGGGCCGAAGAAGAGTCCCAGTGCTGCGGCGATGACAGGGTTTTTCATTTTGAGTTTGGAGGTGTCTACGCCCAGTTCTGAACTGGCGGCTTGGTAGGCGCTGGAGGCTCCTGGTGGGTTGAAGAAGCCGCGTGAGAAGGGGTTGTTGCTCAGTGGTTCGGACTTGATGTAGCGGGGGCCTTCGCTGGAGGTTGGGCCTCCCGAGGGGGCCTGGCTGCTGGTATTGCTCTCTGAGATGACTTCGCCGCAGAGCACTTCCTCTGATGCAGCTGAACGTGGGTTGTTGGGGTTGCTGAATGGGTTGTTGGGGGTGGACATCAGGGCCTTTCGATACATCACGGGCATGTGAGAGAGGGGCGCGTGCGTGTAGGGGCGGTTGTGGCGCCTTTACGCGGGTGCCTCATTCATTAGGACAGCATCGGGGGCCTGTGTTGTTCCGGTTGTGTTGCTGGGAATCGTCTGTGAATGGTTTTTCGTCAGTGATGGGGATGCGGGAGTAGTCGAAAAGCCCTGTGAACAGCGGCGATGTTGTGTATCTCATATGTGTGACCGGCAGCGGCGGAGTAGGGGTGGTTTTAGCGTGGTCGCATGGTTGATGCATCTGCAGGTGTTTACTCGTCGGGCTGTTCTCAGCACAAGGGTGGGCATGGTCGTGGCGTTGCCGGTGGAGCGGGGGCCGGGCATCGGCGGATGCGTGGGGGGCATGCCCCGATGGACTTCGATAAGGCCCCTTTTGTGGTGATTTGGGAGACAACGCAATCGTGTGATCTTGCGTGTAAACACTGTCGTGCTCAAGCGCAGCCGTTACGTCATCCGGATGAGCTCACCACGGGTGAGGCTAAGACGATGATGAAACGGCTGCGTGAGTTTGGGCCGGTGGTGTTTGTGTTTTCTGGTGGGGACTGTATGAAGCGCCCGGACATTGTGGAGTTGGTGAAGTACGGCGCAGATCTGGGAATGAGGATGGCGGCTACTCCGGCAACGACTCCGTTGACGTCCAAAGAGAAGCTGCGTGAGTTGAAGGAAGCGGGTTTGGTCCGTCTGGCGGTGAGTTTGGATGGGTCGAATGCCGGGATTCATGACACATTCCGCCGGGTTGAGGGCTCTTTTGATCACGGGTTGCGTATTTTGCGGCAGGCTCGTGAGGTGGGGATGTCGACGCAGGTGAATACGGTTGTGCGGCGCGACAACATTAATGACATGCGGGCGATGGCGGAGTTGAACGCCCAGCTGGGAATCGTGTTTTGGGAAGTGTTTTTTCTGGTGCCGATGGGTAGGGCCAGGCCTGAGGATGTAGCAAGCGCAGCCGAGTTCGAGCGGGTTTTTGACCTTATGTACGAGATGAGTAAGGAGGTGCCGTATGACATCAAAGCGACAGCGGCTCCTCAATACAGTCGGGTAGTGGTTCAGCATAAGCGTGCGGAGAATGCGGCAGTCCCACGGGTGGCGAATGCGGGACCTATTCAGATTGATGTGTTGACTTCAGGGAAGCATCATTCGGATTCGGATGGTATCGGCCGAGCGCGTAACGTGAATGATGGGGATGGATTTTTATTTATCAGTCACACAGGGGATGTGTTTCCTAGTGGCTTTCTCCCGGTGAAGGCCGGGAATATTCGTGACGCGGATGTCATTGATATTTATCAGCGTTCGGAGCTGTTTCGGGGGTTGCGTGATCGGAGCAAGCTTAAGGGCAAGTGTGGAGTGTGTAATTACAAAGGAATGTGTGGCGGCTCTCGTGCCCGTGCGTTCGCGGTGACAGGTGATCCGTTTGAGTCTGAGCCGTTTTGTGCTTATGTGCCCCCACGGTGGGAGAAGATGGTTGGGGATAAGTAGGTCGCCCATCCCCAGGTGTTTGACGTATTTTACAAGTGCTGTTGGTTAGTTTTATTCCTATGTAGTTTGTAGGTTAAGAATGCGCCTGCTGTGAAAGAAGTGGCACCAAGGATGATCGCAGCGTACCCAATGAGGTGAATAATTTCGCCTTCTTGTGCCTGAATCATGTATTTGCTTGAAATCATAATGCATAGTCCAGAAATAATGAATGAAAAATATTCATATTTCTTTTTAAGGTCTTTTGGTGTCATTTTCCTACCTTTCTTCGTGGTTGCGTGTTGGTTGCTTTTTAGCAGAGTCTAATAAGGCTATGGGTAGAAAACTTCAGATGCGTAGTAAGTTTGACGGCTGTGTTTAAGTAGTCGTTCTTATGGCGACATGGATCGGTAGCTAAAGCAGGGTCCTCGGTTGAGAGGGGTCTGTGTGTCACGATTTGATCGTGAAAACTGCCGTTCTCGGAGGGAAAGGGCTGTTTGGCCACCGGTTGTGCGAATCTTTGGTCGCAGCCGGGCATGAGGTTGTCTCGGTGCGTCCTCGCAGGCAGGGCAGTGTGGCTTCACCGTATCGAGGAGTGACATATTCGGCAGTCGATGTCACCGATGACGAGGCTGTGATCACGCAGGTTTTGCACGGCGTGGATGCACTTGTTTACGGCGTGGGCGTTTCCGACGTGGGGCCGGTTGAAGGTGGGGATGCCGTTGAATGGGTGCGTGAAGTGGTCGGACGCACGTTTCGAGCGGCTGCCGCAGCTGGGGTAGAGCAGGTAGTGGTAATCGGGTCGTATTTGGCTGCATGGGAGCGAGCGAACCCCGGTCTGGGGATTGCGGATCGTCACCCGTATGTGCGTGCTCGGATCGCTGAGGCGGATTTCGCCATCGAGGTAGGTACTGAGCTAGGTATGCGGGTGTGTGTGCTGGAGATTCCGTATGTATTTGGTGCTGGTTCGGGGGAGAGGCATCACTGGCGGGAGATTTTGTTAGATCGGCTGCGGGGGCCAGTGGTGTTGTTTCCCACTGGCGGCACATCGGTGATCACAACGCAGCAGTTGGTTGATGCAGTGATGAGTGCGCTCCAGCGGGGGGAACATGCGGCGCGCTATCCGCTCACTGATATGGATTTAACGTGGCGGGAAATGATTTCTGTAGTGATGGATGCGCTGGGCCAGCGCAGCCCCATTATGGGAGTGCCGCGGTGGGTTGCGCAGCCAATCTGTGTGCGAGTGATTCGTCGATTGCAGCGGCATGGCCAGCTGCGGGGGCTGAGTGCTGAGCATGTGCTCGACGATTTTCTGTGTAGTCACATTTATGTTGACGCGACGTGGAGTCGAGAGTTGTTGCGTTACCGCCCTGGAGGGGTGCCTCAAGCGATTAGGGATGAATCGTTGGATGCCTATGGGTTGCCGATTGAGTCGCCGCGGCCGGTGCCCCAGTTTGCGGGGCGCCGGCGTTAGCGAGATCTGCAAGGGGCGGTTGGGTTAGGCCTGTGTTGGGCTATCTGGGGTGTCCCGGTGGTGTGTGGAGCGCTGGGTGTTCTCGGCTTCTTCATCTCCGTTGGTTGCTGCGCGGGCTATGCGTTCGCCGGTGAAAGTGCCTCCGGGAACGCTTTGTACTCCGAGTTCGGGGAATTTGTCGTAACCCTTGAGGTACAGCACAACCACGTTTGTGAAGGCCATGGCTGGCACGGCGAATACCGCACCAACGATGCCGAAAAGGAATGAGCCGACTGCAACGCCGAGCAAGGTGGCTAGAGGGTGGATTGACACGGATCGGCTCATGAGTACGGGCTGGAGCACGTTTCCTTCGAGCTGCTGCACCGCCAAGACGACCAGCATCATGATGAGCGCCGGTACCGGACCCTGAGTGACCAGGGCCAGAAGTACGGCAAGAGCTCCGGATGCGAAAGCTCCAACCATGGGGATGAAGGAGGAAAGGAAGACGATGAGTCCTAGGGGGACAACCAGTGGCAGGTTGAGGAAGAACGCCCCGATGCAGATACCGACAGCATCGATAGCTGCGACGAGGATTTGGGTGCGTACGTAGGCTCCGACAGTGGTCCAGCCTCGGCGGGCGGCGTTGTGGACGTCAGTGCGTACGCCGCGCGGCATGAGGCGCACCAACCATCCCCAAATGTTGGGGCCATCGCCGAGGAAAAAGAAAGTAACGATGAGGGCGATGACCAGTCCTGCGACCAGGCTGGTGGCTTGGCTGCCCACGGTTACTGCGCCGCTGGTGAGGGTGCTGGCGTTGGCTGAGAGCCATTCACGGGAGTGAGTGATGGCTTCGTTGATTTGGTCGCCACCGATTTGTAGAGGTCCGGTGGCTAGCCAGGTTTGGATTTGAGTCATGGCGCCGGAGACGCGATCGATAAGTTGGGCGACGCCGGTGATGAGTTGGCCGCCTGCAATGGCCAGTGTGCCGGTGATGAGGATGATGCCAAGGATGATGGCGATGGCTGCCCCGCCGTAGGTGGGGATGTGGGCATGGCGGTGCAGGCGGTTGACTAGGGGCTGTCCCAGGGCGGTGAACAGCAGCGCCACGGCTACCGGGAGGGTGACGGAGGAGGTGATCTGCACTCCGCGACCGACGAGGTAGAGCGCAGCGATGATGGCGATGAATCGCCACGCGATTTCTCCTGCAATGCGCAGTTCTTGGGAAATGTTTTTGTCGGCGTTGACCACGTGTACTACGGGTGGTTCTTCCGGAGGGTTTTCGGTGGGAGAGGGGCGGAAGAAAGGCATCAGAAGACCTCGCAGGGTACGCGTTGGTGTGTGAATTGTGATGTGTTGAATGGGCTCTCCGTCAAGAATGTGGGAGGGCAGCGCATGAACTTTGAGTGTGGCATAGGGGATGGCCGAATTCGGGTCTGCTCAGTGATAGGGCGTTTCGGTTGAATCTCTGGATACTCAGATAGATCAGGGGTTTCTCTTACTTGAAGTAAGAGAAACCCCTGATCTATCTGAGTAAATAAAATTGCGCGGGTTCAGCGGCACTGTGGAAGAGTTGCGAAAGTGTATCCGCGGCTCTTGAGAGTGCTGATGATTCCATCAAGTGCTCCGATGGATTGGGTGCGGTTTCCGCCTCCGTCATGCATGAGGATGATCGATCCTGGGGTGGTGAGTCGCAGTGCAGTAGAGCGTATATTTACTGTTCCGGGGCGCTGCCAGTCGCGAGTATCAACATCCCAGTTGATGACACTTTTATCTAGTTTGTTTGCTTGCGCGATGACGGTTTTGTTGATGAGACCGCCTGGAGGTCGCATGCACGTAGTTTTTCCGAGAATGTCGTCGGTTTTCTGTAGTTGTTTACGTATTTCGGGTGTGCTGAGATGTGTGAGCCATGGGTGCGTGTAGGTGTGATTTCCGATGGCATGTCCAGCTGCGCGAACTTTAGCCACAGTCTCTGGGTATTGTGCGGCTTCTTCGCCGATCATGAAAAAGGTGGCAGGCACATTGTGACGAGAAAGAATTTCCAGTGCTTTCGTGGTGTAGGGGCTCGGGCCGTCATCGAGGGTGAGGTAGACGATTTTGCGTTTTCCCTCAGGTGATTTTGTGACGGGGGTATGTGCTGGAGTTGGGTGGGGCCGACTTGGTGTGGGGGTTGAGGTAGGTGGCACTGTCACAGTGACGGTGGGGGAGGGGGTGGCCGTGGGGTGGCCGAAGAGTGTGCTGTTGCCTTCGGAAAACGCCCGATCCAGCGCAGGGATCGTCAATAAAGCCACCGCTGCCGATGACATAACCAGCAGGGAAAGCCGTGAATGTGACATGTGGCCACCTCCTCGATGCGCTCATCGGCACATCGTAGGAGCCACTTAAGAAGATTCTTTTTCCGAAAAAGTGTTGTCTCCGTAAGTTTTTCCCCTCCTTTTAGGAAGGGAGGGGATGCATTGTTTCGGCACTAATGCGAGCGCCGTTCTCTGCTGGCTCTACTCGATACACTCCGGCGCCGGTGCGCTCAGCCCAGAACGACTGGACTTGGCCGTCTAAGTAGTGAATGCCTGCAGCATCGTCGACGGCGTATCCAGCCGGTAGGGCGGAGGTGTCCACGAGCTGTTGGTATCGCGGTGCGCGGTCGGGTTCTGAGTTGTAGTGCGGGCAGAAGCTTCCAGGTAGCAGCCCCAGCCCGAAAGGCAGGGCGGAGATGCCGTTACCGAATCCGTCTGTGGCGCAAGCTTCGTAGAGTGCGGCTGCGCCAGCGGCGTTGCCCGCAATGACGATGTCGCGTCCCTGATCTTGGGTGTAGCTGCGTAGTTTGTCGCTTACTCCGTGCGCGGACCAGAGTGCCAATAGATTCACGGTGTTTCCGCCACCGATGATGAACACGTCTGCTTCGTCCATGCGCGCGATAGAGTCCGCTGCGCCTGTCCACAGCGTTAATACGCAAGTTCGTACGCCCAGCCCACTGTAGGCGTTGAAAAACTGTGAGATATACAGCCCATTGTCGCCTGAGGCGGTGGGGACAAAGCACACGAGCGGGTTGGGTCTGTCAGTCAGGGACAGGATGAACCGGTCTGCTGCGCTGGCGCGGTGGTCTGCAGACATGGAGAAGCCTCCGCCACCTGTCACGACGATGTGAGTGCTCATATCAGCACCGTAGCTGCGCTATCTGGCTGTTTCGGCGAAGATGAGCCCCGATGTGGTGTGGCCCACCCCCAATATTGGGGGTGGGCCACACCACATCGGGGCCGGTAACGGTTTAGCTATTTTCCGCAGGCGCGCCGAGTGGCTTCTTCGAGTCGTTGTAGTAAGCGTGCAACTTACGGCTCGCTACGAGCTTGAATGTCGCCATAAACACAGCCGACAAAATCGCAAAACCCATCGCCTCCGCGAAGGAAGTTTCTTCCGGGTCATCAGGATTTTCCGGTGGTTCGCCGACGACACCGCGCCACACCAAACCCACCAGCTTGTTCGCGACGGCGCCAGCAGCGAGCGCAACGCCCGTACCGACTAGGTCGAAGATTTTCTCGTTCATACCTCTCCTCAGGATGACACCGAACCGACGACTTTCCGTCAGCAATTACATTGCGGCAGGACGTGATCGGTCAGATGTGGAACGTTCCGCGCGACACCTCGAGAGTGCGTCCACCCACGAAGATATCGCCAGATTCATCAACCGTAAGGTCGACGTGGCTGCCACGACCCAATGGGCGGCCTTGGCGAATGTGTCGACTGATTGGGCCGCGCCCCTGAGAAGCGAACCAGGCGCCGAGGTTAGCTGCACCGGAGCCGGTTGCGGCTACCTCCAAGACACCGCCACGAGGGCCGTAGAACATACGTGAGTGGATGACCTCGTCTTCGTCGCTCTCAGCCCATACGTACACCGACGGGACCGTGTTGAGCAGCATCGCGTACGAGTGCAGTAGTCGTGCGTCCAGGCGAGTTTCCCGAACATCGTCAATCGTGCGAACAGGCAAAATGATTCCGCCGGTACCGCTGGTTGAGGAGACGGTGGCCGGGGCCGCCGCGATGGCATCTAGCGATAAACCAACCAGAGAAGCAAGGATCTGCGGTGAGGCTTTCAGCTCGCGGGTTTGGCGCTGGCTGCCTTGGAACATCCATTTGTTTTCGCTGTCGGCGACGTGCTGGACGTGGTAGTTGCCGTACTGTGCCTCGTGCAGCGTCACGTCTCCGGTGCTGCCCATCATGTCCCGCACCACGTGAGCCGTGGCCAGCGATGCGCTACCAGCGAAACCCTTCTTCTGGTGAGGAGAGAAGAAACGTACTTGTGCGTTTGCGGGATCATCGTTGGGAAAGATGAACACCGCTTCTTGGTTCAGCTCTTGCGAGAGCGCCTGCATCTGATAGGTCGAGAGTTCAGAACCATCCTCGAAGATGGCTACAGCATTGCCCGAAAAAGGATCGTCACCGTCCGTAAAGACGTTGACGAGGCGGTAGGTGATCTCCATTCCGTCAGCGTAGCCGTCACGTGGGTTGAGGTGAGGCGACCTGCCAGGACTTGTTGGAAACGTTCGGCGTGTCGCCTCATCTGCTAGAGGAGGAAGGCATCCGGTGGCTTGGGGTTCCATTGACTTGCTGAGGGTTTAGATCATCACACACATGCAAAGTTTCCGGACGCAACTTCCAGGACCGAATCGATGCTCACAGGGAACAAGTGCCTCAATCGGATCGATAGAACCGGATATGAGCACATCTTCAAAGTTCAAAGAGAAATCTCTTACTCCAAGAACCTCCCCAAAAAGCATTCCTAGTCAGATTCCGGAAAAAATAGACATAAAGCGCTTACCCCAAAAATATCAGCTAACACATGAGCAAACATAAGAGGGTACAAATCACGTTTATCTTCTCGGGTATATATGCCATAGAAAGCTGGCCCTAATACCATGCTGAAAAAAGCAGAAACAAAAAAACCTTGATATGTGTGGATAGACCCCCGCAGTGCTAGCGAAGAAAAAAACACAGGACGCCGGAACTCCGGCTCCACCGCCGCGCACATACCGAGGAAAAAGAACTCCTCATAAAAACCATTCAGCACCGAATACAGCAACAAAGACCCATCGATATGACCGAACTGGGCCCGCCACCAAGACACCTCATCGCCCTGCGCACCCACCACAGCGTCTTCCGAAATGCTCTCCTCCTGCGCAAACACACCTGAGTAAAGCCAAGACAGCACGTCATAAACAAGCCCAACAGCCACAAACATCCCTACACCAAGCGCAGACCCCCGCACCGTCGGGCGCAAACTCCACCCCCCAGAACCAACCCCACGAACCCCCAGATACCCCGCCCCCGCCACCAAAAGAGCAGCCTGCTGCACAAGCGCTGCAATGTTCTCTTGCGGCCCAAAATCCACCCCATCATCAAAGACAGAAACCCCGCTATCAGCCGATTCACGCCGAGACGCAACAAACGCAACCGTCGACGAATACACAGGTAACCCAAACAACACCACCCCCACCACAGCTACATCCCACCACCGCAGCGACCTAACCTCACCAGAAACACGTCGCTGCGAAAACCGGCGCCACCGCCTCAAAACCGCACGCCCAGCAGCAACTAGCCTAGACAAGTGCACACCCCCAACCCTCTGCCTGAACGACCCTACATCGGACTACCCGCATCACACCTACCCAGTAAAACCCTCCGCACCGAAATGTGTCTCGTCCTCGGAGTCAGCATCGGCGCCTCCGCCCTACGCGCCATCCTTGCTATCACCGACCGACTCACCCGTGACATCGCCCTCTCCGCCCAAACCAGCACACTCAACACCCCCATCACCCCCGACCGCCCCTGGCTCGACCTCGCCTACCAGCTGCTGCGCATCATCCTGCTCATCATTCCCGCACTCCTAGCCCTGCACCTCATGCGCCGCGACGACACCACCACCGACCACCGCATCGGATGGCACCTGCACACCCCAGCAAATGACCTCGCACTCGGAACAGTCCTGGCCACCTGCATTGGCATCCCCGGCCTCGGCCTCTACCTCGGCGCTAAAGCACTCAACATCAACACCACCGTCTCCGCCGCCAGCCTCGGCGACCACTGGTGGAGCATCCCCATTCTCATTCTCGCCTCTCTCGCCAACGCCATCTGCGAAGAGATTATCCTCATCGGATACCTCTTCACCCGATGGGAACAAGCCCGCAACGCCGACCGCCTCGCCAAAGGAAAAATCCCACCCACCCCATCCAACGAGTGGATCCCCGCCACCCGCGCGGTCCTGCCTATCCTCCTCCTGTCCGCACTCCTGCGCGGTACCTACCACCTCTACCAAGGATTCGGCGGATTCATCGGCAATATCTGTATGGGACTGATTCTCGGCACCGTCTACGCACGCACCCACCGCGTCCTACCCATCGTCATCGCCCACGCCCTCATCGACATCGTGGCCTTCATCGGATACACGCTTCTCGCCGGCCATATCGCCTGGATATAAGCACCTCACACATACCGCAACGCCCCCGCCCAACACTCCTGCCCCACCGCCACCCCATCAGCCAACCCACCTGAAGCACGCAACTGAACCAACCCCGCAACTACCCGATCGCGCACACCCCACGGATCGATCGTGTTCACATAAATTTTCGTCCCACCCCTCAAACCCAGCCACATTGCTAATACGCCACTTCACCACCACCCGCCACGGCATCGGCACCCCCAACCCCGGCAGACGATAATGCCACTCCTCATTCACCGGCACATCCACCCCGCCTGACCGCATACCCCACACCCCATGCACCGTCAACTCCATAAAAGCCGCATGCTCCTGTGCAGACAACGTCCCAGACCCAGCCAGCACACCCTTACCAGCACTCGTCACATGACGCCGCCCAATCACCACCTCATAGCCACCAACAAAAACCCGTAGCCGCCTGCGCAAAAACCTCCCGCTCACCCTCAGCAGGAACCCCATCTACCAAACACCCCATCGCCGCAGCCTTAGCCCGCAACACCGCCACCACATGCTCCCGCCCCGCCGAATCCGCTAAATACGCATCCCGCCGAGCCAATACCTCACCCGAAGCATCTAACCCATGGTTGTCCCGCCAATACAGCCAATCCAAAATCACAAACAAATTCGGCACCCGCCGAAACTCCGCACTCTGCTCAGCCACCTCACCAGCACTCAGCCCCTCACGAAAAACCCACTGTCCCCTTCCCACACCACCCGCTCCCGCTCCGGCGGAGTCGACAACCGCTGCCCCTCACAAAACGCACACAATGACCGTGCCTGAGAAGCCGAAACTACCCCCACCGACGCCGCCCCCGAACCCACCGGACGCAACGCCCTGCCCGTAACCGTCCACACCTGCGTCCCACTAAACGGATTCACCTGCTTCACAGTCCCATCCGCCAAACAACGCACAGGCTCAACAGGACCATCCATCCGCGATAACGAAGAGGCACCTATCAACTCAGACTAAAAGGGCACCCACCCCACACCCCTCACCCCACCAAACCGCGCTTAACCAACCAATTCACCGCACGCTCATACGCCTTACCCGCATACGGATTACGAAACGCCACTCGACCAGCGTTCTCACGCTCAATACGCACCGACGCGTCCCGCAAATACGTCGCCGTCACTGGCGCATCCCGCTCCAAATCACCACGACGCCGATCCAACGCCAACTGCTGAGCAAACTGACTTTTCGGATCCTCACGATCAGCAGCCTCACCCGTAGCCGCTCGCAATAACTCCACATCATCAGCAGTCAAATACCGAAAATCATTCAACACTGAATAACGGCGCGTAGGCCGCGCCAACCTCGCATCAGTTTCAGCCCGACGCGGCTGATGCTTAGTCGAACGAGCAGTGGACGAATACGTGGTGCGCATAGTAAGGCTCCGGTCTGTACGGACGGTTCGGCGCAAACACCGAGAGGGGAATATCAGTACGGACTTCCTGTCCTTCACCCCACATCGGCCACCACCACCCAAAAGTGAAACCTTTTACCCACAACGCATACTCACCCACCAACACGCCCCAACCACCCAACCCAACCACCCGCCCCACGTCATACTTGCCACGATGCCCACAACCCGCACCCCCATACCCCGCGAAATCTGGATCCTCGTCAGCGCAGCCTTCTGCGTTTCCATCGGCTTTGGACTCGTCGCGCCCGTACTGCCCCAATACGCCGCCAGCTTCAACGTCGGCGTCCAAGCAGCCAGCGCCATCATCAGCGCATTCGCTTTCGCCCGCTTCGCAGCCGCCCCAGCCAGCGGCGCCCTCGTCGACAAACTCGGCGAACGACGCATCTACATGAGTGGCCTACTCATCGTCGCTCTATCCACCGGAGCATGCGCCCTAGCCACCAACTACACCCAACTGCTGACCTACCGCACCCTCGGCGGAATCGGCTCAGCCATGTTCGTCGTATCCTCCTCCGCCCTCATGGTGCGCCTATCCCCAGCCAACATCCGCGGACGCTGCTCCTCTGCCCTCGGCGCAGCCTTCCTCATCGGAAACATAGCCGGCCCCATCGTCGGTGGCCTCACCGCTGAAGCCGGATACCGCATCCCCTTCATCGTGTACGCAACAATGCTCCTCACCGCCACCGCCGTCGTCGCTACTTTCCTCACCGAACCAGCACCAACCACCACCGGCCCCCACACCAATCGCCCCACTATCACCACCGGCCAAGCCCTCCACCACCCCGCCTACCGCGCAGTTCTCCTGACCGCCTTCAGCCATGGCTGGGCCAACTTCGGCGTACGCGTCGCACTCATCCCCCTCTACGCAGCAGCCATGCCCACCCTCGGAATCCGCTGGGCAGGCATCGCGCTGACCACCTTCGCCATCGGCAACGCCCTCGCCTTGACCACCGCAGGTAACGCAACCGATCGCTACGGACGACGCCCTTTCATCATCATCGGACTCATCACAAACGGTGCTGCCACTGCAGCACTCGCCCTCTCCGAAGCCCTACCCCTCTTCCTAACCGCCTCATTCATCGCAGGCCTAGGAGCAGGCCTCATCCACCCAGCCCAACAAGCAGCCATAGCCGACATCATCGGCCCCAACCGCAACGGCGGAAAAGTTCTCTCCAGCTTCCAGATGATGATGGACGCAGGAACAATCCTGGGGCCAGTCATCACAGGATGGACCGTCACGCTCACCACCAGCCCCCAACAGGGCTACTGCCTGGCTTTCACCATTACTGGCATCCTCACCAGCCTGGCCGCCCTGGCCTGGCTACCCGTCAAAGAAACCCGCACACCACAGCACTAACCCTTGCGCAGCAACACCACCACCCCCTGCTGCCCCTCTGCCAAAGCTTGACCCCCATCACGCGAACGCGCTGGACCAGCCACACGCACCGCCAACACCGAATCTGACTCCGCCTCCGGCACATCAGCCCCAGAAGGCAACGCCGTAACACCCTGCCCAGGACCAGCAACTGAAGCACGCCCCGCACTCACCCCATACACATGCCTATCCGTCACATGACTAGAACGCCACTGCCCCAAATCAGAGACCGAACCCCCCGCAGCATCCACAAGCGCACGCCCATACACGCCCCACGTCCGTGCTGGAGAACCAATCAGCCTCTCCTCCTTACCCGTCTTCGGCGGAGCAACTCCCCGAAAAGCCACCTGCAACTGCGGCCCCGTATCGCTATGCACAACCAACTCCGCACGACGATTCCCAAAAGCCGGATACTCCAACACAACCGACTCACCCACATAGCCCACCACCCGCGGCCGAACATCCTTAGGCAACGCATCTGGCGTAGCACTTTCAAACGGACGCACCGCACCTGCAGGAACTCCTGAACGCAAACGCCACCAGCCTTGCGACGACACCGCAGTCACACTCCGGTCATCCCGCGCTGCCAGCGCATATGCACCCGCAGGAACCGCCACCTGCAACAACCCCTCCTCCCCAAGCACCGAAACCGTCGAACTGCCCGTTCCCACCAAAGGAGAAGCGCCCAAATAGGAAACCTGCGCGCCCTCCGGCAAATCCACCGCAGCTACTGCAGAACCATCCGCCAACGACCACGCCACTAACCGATTCCCTACATGAATCGCCAATGAATCCACTGACCGGATCCGTGTCCTCGACAAATGACCACGCACTTGAGCTGGGACAATCTTTTGTTCCCAACGAGAACGCCCCGTGGCAGCATCGACCAACGCCACCGTGCCATCAGACTTCACGTACCCCAGAGAATCCCCTACAGAAACCACCGGCCCCGCTGCTGAAGTCAAAGGCCCCGTCGACCACGAACCTTCAACTGTGCTTCCAGGAGGCGCCGAAACCACCGGCGCCGGTGAGCTGCTCCCATCGCCAGCCCCCCGCACAACCGGACTCACCAAAACCCCAGCTACCGCCAGCGCGCACACACCACCAGCAGCACCTAATGCCAACCGATGACTGACACGCCCCCATGACCAGCGACGTAACCCAACAGCTTTAACATCCTCGATGTACATCGGGCGCTCAATGTCTGCATCTATCTCATCGTGATCCAGCACACCTACCGAGGATTTCGGCGCCGATATCGCCGCAGTTTCTTCACCCGCAGCCGAAACTGTCTGACCCGTCACAAGTAACGAGTCAGCTGCAGTAGCAAGACCAGCCGAAAAAGAACCCCCAGTCGGTGTGCCAGGTGGTATCAGCCTCGCGACCTTAATCTCAGACTCAGGTTCCTGCGACCAAGAACCCTCATCTTCTACCAACAGCTCCTCAGCCTCGGCTTCAGCGCCACCAATTTCCACACCGTCCATCGAAACCACAACAGAGGGGGCAATTAAATGAGCTGCGAACTCATCTTCTAATTGACGCTGCAAAGAGGAATCCCCAGAAGAGTCCTGCAGATCCAATTCCGCTACGGATGCACCTACTCCACCCGGAAACGGAATCACGCCATCGGGAAGCGCCTGCTCCTGCCCAGCATCCGACTGTGCCGGAACAAACAACCTGCCATCGCGATACACCACAACAAAGCGAGACAAATCATCCCCGACCAGGGTCGCTTTCAGCCCCGTATATGGGTGACCATCGTCATCAATACCAGCGAAAACCGGCACCATTGCAGCGATCTGTCTAACTGCCGCATCTAAAACATCTTCACCGTTGTGAGGCACGACAACGTGACCATCGACGAGCGCAACCTCAGTGCCATCACTGTCCACATCGAAAGTCACCTGCACGATCGGTTCAGGCGCGACTTCCGGATGCCGCCTGGCGAATTCATCGCTCCTCATCGAAACAATGCCCGGTAAGCCTGTGCAGCACGACCACCGGTCGCCTTGCTGCCTTCGGTGTATAGGTCGTAGACCAAAGCATTCTTCTGGGCTACTCGCCACAGCCAATCGTGCATGTTTTGCACGTATGGAGCGTTATTTGATGAGGCATCTGATCCTGGCACTGGCCCCCACGCAGACACAGCAATTTTCGCTCCACGGCGCTGCGCGAAAGTCACCCACCAGTTGAGTCCGCGATCCCCGTTTACAGCCTTGGACCAGTTGCCACCGGTATCCAGAGCATCCAGGGCCACAATGTCGACCACTCCGTCACCTGGCCACGCAGCAACCGCGTCGTAAGGACCATCGGTGCCGTGCGTTACCGTCCACTGCATAGTGGCGCGGGGAAGTACACCTTTAACTGCTTCTGCCACCTGGCGATAACACGATGCGTACGCCTGCGGATTCATTTCTTTTGTAGGTGCGCTGATATCAAGAATGGGGTTATCGATATGCGCTTTCTGTAGTGCCTGCGCGAAAGATTCCCACATTTTGCGGTACTCACCTTTGCCGCAAGCGGTTAAAGAACCGTGACTATCAGGCAACGCCGGTAAAGAAAGCACGGTGTGTTTCGCGCCACGAGGTGCTGCAGCCGCAGCCTGGGGCAGGTCGCTCCACTTACCAAAAGAGATACTCATGCTAGCTACGTCAGGGGCCATCGCGCTCTGTTTGGCCACTGTGGCAGCGTGGGCTACCTCTTCAGGGTTGTCCGCGATGGGAGCAACTCCCCGCGCCCATGAAGGACGCGAAGTACTAGAAGCGATGATGGGATATGCATTTGTCGTTGTGGTCGCAGATTTTTGTTGAGTAGTTGCCGAGGCGGCAGAGCGTTGAGGTGAGGGTGTTGGAGTGCTCCCTGCAGCGCGGAATGGTCCCGCCATCTCTTGGCTGCCGCTGTTGTTTTCGTGGCGATGACCTGAGGGTCCTGCGGCTGGGGCAACCGCCATCAATGGTGCAGGGCTGGCAGTGTCGGTGGAAGTGACCTGCTCAGCAGGTACGTGGGTTTCTTCTTCTGCCGGGGTGAAAGGTTCTTCAGTCTGCTGCCCTTCTTGCTCCTGTGCTGCGGCTTCAGCACTCTTCCAGAAAGGCCGAGACATTGCAGGCTCAGAAACCTTCTCTACGGCTTCAGAGATCTGTTCACGGATGGCTTGGCGTGCGGCTTCGTGTTGCTGGCGCCGTGCTTCTTGGCGTTCATGTCGCTGTTCACGCCATAGGTTGATCTGGGCCTGACGTTCTGCTCGGCGTGCTTCACGTTCTGCACGACGTGCTTCACGGCGTGCTTGACGATCCGCTGCAGCCTGTTCCGTGTCGCGAATGATTTGCTCGCGCTGGGCTTCGCGCTGCTTTTGACGACTGGTGACTTCGTCTTGCTGATCTTCTGATTCACTCAGCGTCGGCGACGTTGGCGACGCCGAGTTGGTCGGCGTTTCTATCTGCGGTGCTGGGGCCACATTCGTGGGGTGGTTCTCAGAAGGAGAGATAACAGCGGCCTGGTGAGATTGCTCAGTAGCGGCAGAAGATTTTTGTGCGCTGTCATCTGTTTTGCCGGTAAAGGTGTTTGCACGGTTGTTTGTCGGTTCAGCAGTTCTGCGAACCGTGCTTTCGGTGGAAGTTTGCGTGCGTGGTGAAGACGTAGACGTCCGTGAGGAAGGTGCAGACGGGGTGGTGTTGCCCTGCGCGGGCTTCGTCGGTTTCTTTTCTGCTGGTGCTGGTGCTGGTGCTGGTGCTGGTTTGGGGGTGCTGCTCTGAGTGGCGTTCCTACTAGGGGCTTTTCGTTGGGTAGGGGTAGGCGTGGCTTTAGAGGTGGTTTGCGCTGTCGCTGTTGTGCGTTGAGGTGCTTTTGTGGCTGTGGCTGTGGCGCTGCTAGGACTTGGGGTAGTGCTGGCTGGTTCCTGAGGGGCTGGAGAGGTTGTGTTTTTCTGGGGCTGGGTTGTAGCTGGGGCGGAGGCTGCAGCTTTGTGCTGGGGCGTTGAAGTTGTTGCGGGTTGTGATGTGTGTGTCTTGCGGAGCGCTTGCTGTCGTGTCTGTGTTGCTGCCGGTGTTACCCGTCGTGGAGTTGCAGTGGTGATATCGGAGCGCTGGGTGCCTTCGACGGTGGGGGAGTCGCTTTGCGCGTACGCACTGGGGTCAGCGCAGAGCCAGAGGGCTAGTGCTGCCCCTGCGGTCAGTATGTAGGGGCGGCGGTTCTGGGAAGGCGTCGGTGACACGTCATTACCTCATCTGTGATGGACGGGTGTTTCCAACGCAAATTAGTTTGATTTCGGGGTGGTGCGTGTCACTCACCCCAAAGTTTCAAGGCCTTTGACCTGCATGTATGCATTCAATGATATTGATTTTCGAGGAAACTGGGGTTGGTTGGGTAAATAAAAATTTATTACCCACATGGGGCCTGTCGGGATGCGCCAGTGGCGCCCTGAGGGGCGCCACTGTGTCGATGTCTGGTGATGTAAACGAACAATCACATTGATCGTTTGTTTATTTTCCGACTGTGACAGGTGATCAGATGTAGGGACCAAATCGGCTGCGGACGGCTTCTCGGGTGGGGTGATGGTCGCCGTTTTTAACGAGGATGGCGTCCGCGATTTGTTGGAAGGATAGGCCTCGGCGATAGGCGTTTCGGACGCCCTGTTTAAGTCGCGCGTCGTTTCCAGTGGCGCGAGCTTGTTCATCGAGGGCGGCAAGGTTGCGTTGGATCTGTCGAACGAGTGCGCGGGGAACGTGGCGAGCCTCTCGTTTTTTGAGCCACTCGCTGACCTCATCGGCGTCCCACAGAATTCGACGACCCCATTTGAGGCCGGTAGGGGCAGGCATCTGATCGCGGCTAGCCATTCCGCGGATAGTGGAGGCGGGAATGGACTTTTTGCCGGTGATGCGGGCGAGTGACTCGGCGATCATCTCGGCGGTCATGTAGCCGTCAGGGAGTTTGTTGGCCTGGGGATTTGTGGAGGTCGACCCGTTGCTGATGTGGGGGGGAGTGGGGGTCGTGGTCATGCCCGCGTATCTCGCTTTCGGTTCCGGGGGTTTCTCGTCTTCGAGGTGTGGTTCGGGTTCGGGGATGGTCGAGAGGGCCTTCGGGAGGTGGGGGAGATGTCCACGATGCGAGAATTTCTATGTGATTTAAATCACATCGCCGGGGGGCGATATGTGTCATCTCCCCATGAAACGCAAGTGTCCATACATCCCGAGTGGTTGATCTCGTCCAAAGTGTCAACACAAGAACCGCAAACCAAACTATCGTCTTGATCAACTGTCCAACAAGATGATTCGGTCGGCTTGACGGCCACTCTTCACTGTTTGTCGAAATTGCCTCTCGGGGGTTCGGTTGCGCAGTGTCGGACGGCACGCGAAGGCAAATAAGCCTTCACGAGTACACGAAACCTGGACGGTTGTATGGAAACGCGTATTGACGACAGCAGCGCAAGATCTCCAAACTCTAAATCGTTCACGCCGCACCACAGACGCATGTTCACGGGGGACAAATGCGCACGATGACAGACGTACGAACGGCACCTATGGCCGATTCGACTGCCGGGAGTGGTCTCTCCATGGCGTCTTTGAGGGTCAAAGTAGAAGCCGATGAGCTCCGTTTGGATGGATCTGCCGCTTGCCGCTCTACGGCGACAGGTATTTCCGCCAATGACTGGACTCCGGAGTACGAGGAAGACCGCATGCCTCGGCACCTTCGGGCCATTTGTGATTCATGTCCGTTATGGGAAGCCTGCCTGGTTGCAGCGCTGCGCATGGATGACATCGGATATCGCGCTTCGATGACCACGCGTCAGCGTAGGGAGCGCTTCCCTGAGTTGATTGCTGCGGCTCGTCCCAGTGCACGTTCAGTATCTGTGCCAATTCGTCGCGGTGGATCTGACCGTGATCGCACTCCCACCCATGCCAAGGGTGCTGGTTCACTTAACACGTACCGGCGTGGGTGCCGGTGTGACGAGTGCCGGGGGCACAATGCCGCCGCTCGTCGTCGTGAGCGCGCACGCGCTGCCGCCTCCTGAGCGGAGTGATTAATGTGAGTGCTGCTGAGTCATGGGACCCTGCCGCGCAGCTTGCGCGGGGGCGGCCCAATCCATTGATTCCTGCGGCCGAGGTCGAGGGTGCACCGTCGTTAGTGACGGTGCCTCCAGCAAAAAATGATCTGCTCCCAGTTGAAGAAATAACGCCGACTGACCAGAGCTTGAGCTCGGCTGCGGGTACTGCACCTGCTGGTCCACCAGATTCGGCCGCGGCTGCGGTGGAACGTCCAATGCTTTCGCAGGCCTCGCCTCGTCCTCGTGCGGGGTGGCGTGCCTTGGCGTATGACATCACATCAGGTAGATGGAACCCAGGGCCGTCGGTGCATGAATTAAAAGTGCGTGAGCGTGAGTCGCTCATTGCCCGGCGTCTGGACCGACGTCACGTAACAGCGTTTTTTTGTCTCAAGGGAGGCATCAGTAAAACGTCAACTACGGCGGCCACATCGTTGGCTTTGTCGGATCTGCGTCCTGATCCAGTGTTTGCCATCGATGCGAATCCAGATGCGGGTGATCTGGCTGAGCGTCTTGTTGGTGAGTCTCATGCTGGAATTTCGGCGTTAGCTCGCGATATCGATTCCATCCATAGTTTGGAAGCGCTGTCGAAATACACAGTGACAACTGGTCGGTTGACTATGTTGCCAGGTGAGCCCAACCCGGTATTAGGGGATTCGCTGCGGGCGCAGGACTTCAAGCGCATTCTTGATGTGGTGGGGACTTATTACTCGTTAGTGCAGGTTGACTGCGGTACGGGGGTTACTCACCCGCTAATGAGTGGGATTCTTGAACACACCGATACGGCAGTTATCCCGGCGGCATGGTCGATTACTGGTGCCAGGCGAGCAGCGGAAACGATCGCTTGGTTGCGGGCCAATGGATTCACTCGTCTAGCTGGTTCGAGCATCGTGGTCTTGACGGCCAAAGACTTGGTAAGCGGGCAGGTTGATCGTGGAGCTGTGTTGCATCACCTGCGCAAGGCGGCTGATTTGATTGTGGTTCCAGCTGATCCGCATGTGGCAGATGGTGCGCAGATGTCGTGGGAAAAATTGCAGCGTCCTACGCAAGAAGCCTATCTGGATATTGCAGCGGCTATAACCAGCCGATTTATGGCTTGATTGTCTTGTCTGCCAGCGTTTTTGCTTAGTTTCTTCGTTGGTGATGGGGCATGGGGGCAGTGACTGTGAATGCAGTGGTCATGGCCTTTCCCTTAGAGTCAGCGACAGAAAGTTGGACACTCGACCAGTCGGGTGTCAGTAGGGGCGGTGTGCCCATACAGGGGATCGGGAGGAAACATGTCGAACGTGCGCGAGCCGCGCAGGGATGAGGCGTTGCCCGGAGAGTTGAAGCCGCTCGATTGGTATGAGGGGCGTGGGCCCATTACGGATGGCGAGGCGCTCGGTGTACTGCGGCGTCGACGTAGGGTTGAGCTGGCTGGGGTACCGAAGTCGCGTGGGAAGCGCGCGGGGGTTCCTGAAGAGTTGCCTCCGGCAGTAGGCCCAAAGAAAGCATCGGTATTTCGTCTTCCTGAGCGCACTATGGCGTTCGCGCATGCCCGCGCAGAGTTGGAGCGTGTGCCGCTGACAACGGTGATCGAGGAGATGCTGCGTGACTATGCGACATCAGCTCCGCAGTCGCCGCAGGATGTGGAAGCGCGTTTGACTCGTAAAGACATCAAGTGGCAGCGCCGGTGACGGTATAGCTGAACTGACTCTTCTGGGGCTCTGTTGACTTTTGATAAGTCGACGGAGCCCCTTTTATTTGGGGGAGGGGTTACTCCTTAGCAGGGTCGTGTTTGGTGGCAAGGAGGTTGGCGGCGTCGGTAGTGGCTGCGATGACAGTGTTTTGATCAACAGGTTCGGTGCTACGGCCTGTGACGATGAGGATTTGTCGGCTCTTTTTCGCGGTGGTTGCGGCGAAAGAAAAAGAGAGCACGCCAGTGTTGCTTCCTCCTTTGAAGGCAGTGGAAGCCCAGGCGGGGGTTTTGATGCCTGCGTTTTTAGTGAGGATATGGGTTAAGGGTTTTCCAGTGGGAGAGTCAGCAAGTTTCTGCAGGTGCAGATGGACGTCGGCGAGGTCGCGTGCGGAGACGAACCATTCGATCTCTTTGGGCCATTGTGCGGTGGTTGCATTGTTGGGGATTTGTGGCCCAGGGCCAGGCATGGGGAGGTTTTTGAGCAGTTCTCTGCGCTGCTGAGGGGAGGAGCTCTTCCATGAGGAGCGGGCTTTTTGGGCCTCTTCGGAAGGGCCGTAGGCGAGCCAGAACATTTGTTTGGGTGTTAGGAACGGGGTGATTCCTTCGAGGTGATCGTTACCGGCATTTTTAGCGGCAGTAAGGATGGCTTCTTCGCCGACAGTACGGTGTAGAAGGTCGGTTGCGGTGTTGTCGCTGGTGGAGATCATGGCGGTGGCAGCGTCGAGGACGCTGACTCGGGTTCCGGCGGCGCTGTTTTGGAGTGTTCCGGAGGGGAGGGTTTTGTCTTCTTCGGTGAGGGTGAGTTCTTGGTCCCAGCTGAGTTCCTCGTCAGCGATTTTTTCGGCGATGGCAGCGAGGATGTAGAGCTTGGAGGCGGAAGCGACGGGGTGTGGGGTGTCAGCATCGTGGGCGTGGACATCGGTGAGTTTGTCATTGTCATCGATGTTGGCGGCAAGGATGGAGACGTCTTTGATTCCCAGTTGGGCGCGTTTGGTGACGTCGTTCCAGGTGGTGGCAGTGCTTCCTTTAGGGGCTGAATCCACAAGCGCGCCAGCAATTTTGCCATTGTCGTCAACGTGCATGGTGAGGGTGAAGCGCTGCCCGTATTTGTTCATGAGCGTTGCAGTGCCGTTATTGCCATTGGTGGTGGTGTTTTCGGTGATCCAGGGGCCTTGGGGGCGCAGTTCACCGAAGAAGACAAGCAGTTGTTGAGGGGTGATGTGTTTTGTGAATTCGGAGGAGAGACGCTGGGCGAGGTTGGAATCAGTTTTGTCCGTGCTCATTTGGCCGACGAACCATTGCATTGCCTGGCCGATGGTGTCGTTGGGGTAGGTGGCAGTGGCGGTGGGCGTGGCAGTGGGAGTGTTTTGGGGTGTGGGGTCGCTTCCGGTGGTGCAAGCAGCGAGGGTAAGGGCGAGGAGACCAGCAGCGGGGGCGAGTAAAGCGCGCATTATTCATGCTTATCGGGCTGGTGGGGTGTGTGCAAACGGATGTCGCGTCTGGCTGATTCGAAGTGACGTCGATGGTTTATGGCGTGAGGATAGGTGGCATGACTAGTTGGAGCAGTAGTGATATTCCGGATCAGTCAGGTCGGGTGTTTGTTGTGACTGGTGCGAATTCAGGTTTGGGTTTGGTGGCTTCGCGTGAGTTGGCGGCTAAGGGTGCTTTCGTTGTGATGGCGTGCCGAGATGTGGAGAAGGGGCAGAGAGTTCGTGCTGAAGTGATGCCGGGGGGTGATGAACGTAGCCAGGTGCGTCATTTAGATTTAGCTGATTTGGAGTCGGTGCATCGGTTTGCAGATGGGTGGGGGGACCGGCCTATTTCGGTGGTGATTAACAATGCTGGCGTGATGAATACGCCGCTGCGCCGGACGGCGCAGGGGCATGAGCTGCAGTTTGGTACGAATGTTCTTGGGCATTTTGCGTTGATGCAGCGGTTATGGGGTCTGGTGACGGATCGGACTGTGTGGTTGGGATCGATTGCGCATCGGATGGGGCGTCCGGACCTGACGGACGTGGATTGGCGTTCGCGTCGGTATTCGTCGTGGCAGGCGTATGCGGACAGCAAGATGGCGTGTGTGTTGTTGGCCTATGAGCAGCAGCGTCGTTTATTGCAGGTGGGGGATTCTCGGCGTGCGATGGCAGCTCATCCGGGGATAGCTTCGACAGATTTGTTTCGTTCGCATGTGGGTAAACGTGATGCGAACTGGTTGATGGGTGCGGTGTTGTCGACGTTGCGGTGCAGTCAAAGTCCTGAGGAAGGAGCACTGCCGGAGTTGTTTGCTGCGACGGTTCCGCATTTGGCGGGTGGGAGTTATGTAGGTCCAGGTGGGTTTGCTGGTGTAGTGGGGGCTCCTAGGGTAGAGAGGTCAATTAGGCGTAGTTATGACGTGGCTGCTGGGCGGCAGTTGTGGCAGGTGTGTGAGTCGCTGACTACGCGTTGATGGTTGTGCGCTGCATGTGCGTGGTTGTTATGGGGTCGTTGTTGTTGGGGGCAGGTGTGGGCTGAGTGTTGGAGATCGGGGCCTGTTTGGGTGTTTAGCGTGCCTGTTCCATCTCGGTTGCTTAGTAAAATCAAAGGTCAGGAGTCTATATAGACACTTAGGTTGGTCCCACGGCCTATCAGCTCTGTGATGGGTGACCTAGCCTGGGCAGTGTTATGGAAATAATTTCGCCGTGTGTGAAGACGTACGCATGGGGGTCGCGTCACGTCATCGCGGAACTGCAGGGACGGCCTGTCCCGACAGAAGGCCCCGAGGCTGAACTCTGGATGGGGGCACACCCTGCCGGACCTGCAGGCTGCGTTCGTGAGGGGGCGATGCGCGGTCTTGACAGCATTATTTCCCAGGACCCAGTCACTGAGTTGGGTGCAGATATCGTGGCTCGTTATGGCGACCGGTTGCCTTTCATGTTGAAGGTTTTAGCTGCTGACCAAGCACTATCCATCCAGGTGCACCCTGACCGAGCGCAAGCTGAGCGTGGATTTGCTGCTGAAGAGGAAGCGGGCATCCCGTTGGAGGATCCGGCACGTAATTACGTAGACACGTGGCCTAAGCCCGAGGTTCTCGTTGCACTGACAGATTTTGAAGTATTGGCGGGTTTTCGCCCGGCCTGTGACTCTGCGCGGTTGCTGCGTATGACGGGTGCCGCTGCGTTGGAGCCTATCGCCGCCGATTTGGAGCAAAGCGGAGATGAAGCGCGACTGCGTGCTTTTGGTGCGTTGTTAGAGATGCCACAAGAGCAGACTGAGGTGCTTGCAGCCCAAGTTGCTGCAGCGGCTGAACAGCTAGCTGCCTCTGGTGGAGATGACGCTGCTGCATTCGCTGCAGTGGCTCGAATGGAGAAAGAGCACCCAGGTGACCACGGTGTCATCGCATCGTTGTTGCTCCAGCACCTTGTTCTCGCTCCGGGGGAGGGACTGTTCATGGCCGCAGCCGGTCCGCATGCTTATTTGCACGGTGCGGGTGTGGAAGTGATGGGTAACTCAGACAATGTTCTACGAGCAGGGTTGACGCTTAAGCACATTGATATCCCTGAAGTTATGCGAACTTTGGATCCAGATGTCTCAGTACCGGTGTTGCGTCCGCAACCTGATGAGTATGGGGTCTGGGCGTATATCGTTCCCGTTCCTGAGTTTGCTCTATATGCCGTTGATGTGGTTGAGCAAGAGATTGACCTTCCTGGGTCCGGTCCACGGATCTTGCTTGCCGTGGAAGGTGACGTGTGCTTACAGGATGAGACGGGTGAGGTTTTGCAGGTTCGTCGTGGTGAGTCGGCGTATCTGTCTGCTGCGACGCAGGGAGCACGAGCTTGGTCTGCACAGGGTGCTCGGATCTTCGTGGCAACTGCCGGAGCGGACACTACAGCCGCTGCCCGTAATCACGCTGATGAGATGTCGTCGGCATTGCTGAGTGAGTCAGGGCATGCTCGCTCAGGAACTGGCCCACATCCTGTTGGTGTTGTGTGCCCTCACTGATGTGTGAATTGTGTGTGGCCCCCACCCTGGTCAGGGTGGGGGCCACACACAATTCAGTGGGGTTCTGCAGCGGTTTGCAGATCAGACCAGCTTGAGGCCTTTGGCAGTCACGAGGCGCTGTTCGACGTCGCTCCAGTTGATGACGTTCCACCAAGCCTTGACGTAGTCAACCTTCACGTTCTTGTACTGCAGGTAGTAAGCGTGCTCCCACATGTCGAGCATGAGCAGCGGCACCTGCGTGGCGGGAAGCTGGCTTTCCTGGTCTTTCAGCTGGGCAATGATGGGGCGCTGGCCGAGGGTGTCGTAGGCCAGGATCGTCCATCCTGCTCCCTGGATGCCAGCAGCGGCAGCCGACCAGATGGTGTGGAACTTGTCGAAGCCACCGAAGAACTGGTCGAGCATTTCAGCGGTTTCGCCGACAGGCTTGTCGCCGCCTTCGGGGGAAAGATTCTGCCAGAAGATCGAGTGGTTGATGTGCCCGCCGAGGTTGAAGGCGAGGTTTTTGGTGATCTGGTTGATCTTGCTGGTGTCGCCTGCGGCGCTGGCTTCCTGCAGCTGCTCGACAGCGTCGTTTGCGCCTTTAACGTACGTGGCGTGGTGCTTGGAGTGGTGGAGCTCCATGATTTCGCCGCTGATATGCGGTTCGAGGGCTGCGTAGTCGTAAGAAAGGTCTGGCAGGACGTACTTGCTCATGGTGTTTTGCTCCTCATTCGCTGTGATGCCGGTTGGGGGTATCCGGCCCAGGTCCTCCGTGGAATGGTGCCGCGAGCGGATGCTGGGCGTGTCACGGATTCTTGCCGGGCGCTTGTCCACGCTCAGGGACGATGCGCCGCACCGCCGGGTGCATTGGCGGGGCTTTCCTGATCAACGGTCATCCTAGGCGTGGCGGTGACGCATGTCACTGGATTGCCGCTCCTGCTGTGGCCAAGAGTGCCCTGTGGGCACATAAGGTGCAGCTCTCGGTCTTCATTACCGCGGTAGGTTTTTCCAGCCGAACGATACATGGTGGGTGTCGTCTCAGGAATCTTAGGTAAGCGTCTGTGCTTGCGTATCGGTGTTTTTGCTTGTGCCTTGGGGATCGCCAAGGAATTCGATAATGGCTGGGAGTTCTTTCTGGGCTTGGGCGTATCCAGCCTCGTAGGAGGCGTTGAGCTGGGCTGTTGTGGATCGGTTAGTAGAGATCGGCATGGTTTCAGGGACGAAGACGTAGGCCTTTCCCTCCTCGGCGAGAGAGAAAATCTCTTCGCGCAGAGCGTTGTATCGCTTTGGCCGCGAGGCGAGTGCTTCAGATACAGCGGGTAGCCCGTGGAACCAGCGGTTGACCAGACGCGTGTGCCGGAAAGGTTCTTTGATGTAGTCGCGGGGGCGAGAAAGAACAATGAGGAAACGTTCGTATCCGGCGCGTTGTGCTGGCAGGAGGGGGATTCCTGCGGTTTCTCCTAGGGCGCCATCGAGGAACACGTGGTCGTTGATGATGACGCGGGGCATGACGATCGGCATTGTCGAACTGGCTTGGACTCGGATCATCAGGTCGCCGACGGTATCGATATCGGAGCGGCCCCAGTAGGTGGACTCGCCTGTGGATGCGTTGAAGGCCCCCACGCTCATCTGGGCCGGGTTGGCTTGGAATGTTTCGTCGTCGAAGGGGAGGTTGGCGCCGGGCTGACCTGCTTCTTGGTAGATGTATTTCGCGTTGAAGAGACCTTGGCCGCGTACAAAAGTGGACCAGCCGCCGAACTGGGGGTCGTCGGCGAAGTCGGTAAAGGAGGCTCGGGCTCGCCACACATCGCGCGAGAGGTAGTTGGCTGTATGGCTCGATCCGGCTGAAATTCCGCCTACCCAGTTGAAGTACAAACCAGCTTCAAGCAGGGAGACGACGAGGCCAGAGGTGTAGCTCGCTCGGAGTCCACCTCCTTCAAAGACGAGGGCCGTGTCAGTGATATTCGATGTGAGCTGCACGCCTTTCACGCTACTACCGGGTTCTGAGTACTTCTGTGGAGCCACGCTTCGTTGCTGGTGCGTTGGGTGCTATGTGCGGGTGTCTTGATTGCTGTTTTCGTTGGTGAGAGATGATGGGGGCAGAGGTGTTCCCCGACAGAACGGATGAGTCAGCGCCATGATTGTCACCCTGACCACGAATCCCAGTGTTGATCGGTCTGCGCACCTGCGAAGTGGGTTGGAGCGGGGGTTGATGCACCGTTTAGGTGATGTGGTGATTGAGCCTGGTGGCAAGGGCGTGAACGTGGCGCGTGCGTTGCAGTTGGCAGGTAAGCCTGTAGTTGCTGTTCTGCCTGCCTCGCCGCGGGAGCAGTTGTTGACGTTATTGGAGATGAGGGGTGTTCCTTTTTCTGCGATTGATGTCGCTGCGGGAGTGCGGACCAATTTGACGCTGACAGAGGCTGACGGAACGACAACGAAATTTAATGAGCCTGGTGGGGAGATTTCTCCGCAGGAGGTGAACGCTTTGCGCAGTGCGTTACTTATCGCAGCTGAGCGGGCGGACTGGGTGGTGTTGTCGGGATCGCTTCAGCCAGGCGTTCCGCATGATTTTTATGTGGATCTCATTCGCACGTTGCGGCAGATGCAGGTGAAGGTCACGCTGGATGCTTCGGATGCGCCATTGGCTGCGGTGGCGCGTGCGTTGCAGCTGGCTGCGCCGAATTTTTTCAAGCCGAATGCTTCTGAGCTTGCGCAGGCAAGTGGTTTTAAGGTGCGGGTGTTGCGTGAGGCTGTGGCCGCTGGGGATTGGGAAGTGATTGCGCAGGCTGGTCGTTTACTGGTGGAGCGGGGGATTGACACGGTGTTGGCAACAATGGGTAGTGCTGGTGGGGTGCTTGTTGATGCGCAGGGGGCGTGGTTGGCGCAGGCGCGGGAAGTGACGGTGCGTAGTCAGGTTGCTGCGGGGGATTCAACGATTGCCGGGTATTTATTGGCCCAGATGCAGGGGCAGGATCAGGTGGGATGTTTGCGGCATGCAGTGGCGTATGGGAGTGCTGCGGTGGGTTTGGAAGGCTCGGGGGTGCCCACTCCTGACCAGGCTCGTCCTGAGGATGTTGAGGTTGTAGCGTTGTGATGTTGAGGGGTGTTGTGAGGTAGGTGGGAATAGTTCGGCTATGGACGCCAGGAGTGGTGGCGTCCATGCGCGTGCTTTCAGGGGTGTCTGGCGTGCTGGGCTGGATTAAGTGTGGGGGAGTAAGGAGAGAAGCGAGCCGGAGCCGACGACGCGTGCGCCGAGGTTTTCGGCGCTGGTGCGTAGTGGTCGGTCTGAGGTGACGACGGTTACGTCGGTACTGGCGGGGAAGGTAGCAAGGCGTTCGAGGATGGTGCTGTCGCCGTCGGCGCTTGCTCGGGTGATGAGGAGTTCGCCTGTGCTTGGCGTGGTTTGTTCAGGGGGCGGCGCGGTGGTGAAGAGGTTGTCTGTGCGGGCTACTTGTCCTTCGACGACAGCCTCGATTTCTGGCCAGAAGTGCCACTCTTTGGGATGTCCGAGAAAAGGGCCGGGGATGCCGTGGTAGGTGAGTGTTTCGAGTTGTGACAGGAGTCGCTGGGCAGCTCCAACACGGTCTTTCCACCAGCCGTCGGGGCGGGACCCCATGACGTTTGCAATGTCGATGAGAAGGTGCGGCTGGGCAGTGAGGGCGTAACGCAGTTGGGGCCATAAGGCGGCCAAGCCGGGGTGTAGGGGCAGGGAATCGACATCATCGATGGGAACCCAGCGCAGTTCTTCGCTTTCGGTGTCGTTGATGACAGCTTCGAATGGGGTGGTTACTTGGGCGATGACAGTGGTGTAGCTCCAGTAATTGACGTCGTATGTGTAGGTACTGGCGATAAGGAGGTTTTCGTGGGGAACGCCTGCTTCTTCGGTTGCTTCACGTAGTGCGCCGGGTATGGGTTTTTCGTTGCTGTGGCGGGCTCCGCCGGGCAGACCCCATGTGCTGCCGTGGTCGCTCCATGCGGCACGGTGTTGGAGGAGGACCCCGCGGGGTGGGTCATGTGCAAGGAGCCCGGCGGCGCCGTTGGTGCCCCAGAATCGTCCGGCTGGGCCTTCAGCCCATTGGTCGGCGGGGTTGCGGGGTCCGTTTGGGCGGCGTGGGTTGGAGACACTTCCGGTTTCGTTGGCCACGTCAATATAGTTTCATCGCTTCCCGCCTGCGCGCGACTGTAAATACAGAAGTGTGGGTGGGGTGTCCTCGTTTCAGGGCAAGGGGGGTTCTTCTGCGGTGAGGGGGACAAATTGGTGCCCGGATGCGGTAAGGATGCCGTTGACGGGCTGGTCGAAGCGGCCGTGGGGTAGTGGGGTAGTGCTTATTTCGCCTTCGTGGAGGATGACGATGGTGGTTGCCTCTGGGTGTTTTGTGGTCAGGGCGCGGTCGTAGCAGCCACCGCCGTGTCCGAGTCGGTTGCCTTTGATGTCCACTGCGATGCCGGGGATGAGTAGGAGAGGAGCGCTTGTAATCGCCTCCTGGCCTAAAAGTGCTGCGCGTTGGGTGTCGGTGAGGTCACGGGTGTGTACAGCTGGGGGGGTGCTGGGGTCATAAGGGAGCCAGTTGAGGGTCATGTCGTCATTGGTGACGGGAATGATGACGTCATATCCGGCTGCAGCCAGGGTGGCGTTGAGGGTGTGAGTGGGGGGCTCATCGTCGGTGGAGATAAAGGAGGCAATGCGTCCTGCCTCGGGGGCATAGTTGCGAGCCAGGGCTAGAGCTGCTGTGGCGAGAGCTTCTGCTTCTTGAGTGCGGCCGGAGCTATCTGGGCCGTGATTTTGGCGTCGGATGGCTAGTCGTAGGCGGCGTTCTCGTTTTTTGGCGGCGTCCAAGGCATCCGCGGCTGCGGTGAGAGGAGTGGGGCGTGGGGTTGAGGTCATGGCATCTTCCATTCTTTTCGCGTTGACGTGTCAAGTAAGTGAATCTATGGTGAAGATGAACCTTCAACCATATTGGTTGGATATATACAGGACCCTACGCACCTACCTGTTCTCGTCAGTACAACGACACCACCCAGGGGCGCATCACTCAAGGAGGCATCATGACTACGCTCGAATCGCTTCACGGCACCTACTCGATCGACCCGGCTCACAGTGAGATTGGCTTCGTTGCTCGTCACGCCATGGTCACTAAGGTGCGGGGTTCCTTTGATGCCTTCGAAGGTACGGCCAGCATTGAACCCAACCTCACTAATGGGGCTATTGAGCTAACCATCGATGCCAGCAGCATTGACACTCGAAACGGTGACCGGGACAACCACCTGCGCTCGGCTGAATTCTTCGACGTCGAAAAGTACCCCCACATCACATTCCGATCCACGCATGTCGCTTCTGGTGGCGCCGACATTCTGCGCGTCACTGGTGACCTCACTATTCGTGACATCACTCGCACCATCACCATCGACTTCCTTTTCGCAGGCACCGCAAACGATCACACTGGAGCTGAGCGCGCTGGATTCGAAGGCTCAATCAAGGTGAACCGTAAAGACTTCGGCCTAACCTGGAATGCTGTCCTCGAAGCAGGTGGCCTGCTTGTTTCTGAAGAAGTCACCCTTTCCTTCGACATCTCCGCTGTGAAGCAGGCCTGATCGGCCCAATCTTCTCCGCGAAGATCATCCTGGCCACTCCCAGCGAATCCCGTGAATGCCTGCAGATGCTGGTTGCTGCACTAAAACTGCACGGTCACCGTGATCAAGGCGCAGCTCGTGGCAACAGGTGTCGGGAGCTTGAGAGCGTGGACGGAAAAAGGAAGTAGTTGTGCTCGGGCGATATGTCCGATCGAACGTCACTTCCACGGTTAAAAGAGTGACTTCATGGGTCACCCAATGAAAATAGTCCCGAGCCAAAGTATCCCCAGGTAAGTCGAACTCAACCTCATGAACAATGAGTTCCCCACGGTCGAGAGTGCGATCGAAAAGAAGCTGAGCGGCAATCAGATTTGTCTCCGTGTCGCGTAGCACCCGGCCAAGACGGGTGCCGCGAACGGGGCGAATGCTCGCCTGGCTGATGTCACTGTTGTTTTCTCCGACATGAGTAACAACAAGGCGATCCGTGGATTCCATAACTCGCATGACAGTGAGTGAGCGCCGTCGGATCAAACCTCCTCGCGGGCCGATGGTGACTTGATCATGGTTGCCCAGCGTTGCAAATGCAGCGCTGGGCAACGCGCCTAGGTCGGCGGTCAGAGCCTCAAGGCGCTCGGCATAGTCGACAATATGCAGGTCACTTCTATGGGACTGAGGCGTGCCAATAGCTGCAGTTCGTAAAGCTCCAGGTGGAGTTCCCAAGATTCGCTCTAGCTCATCGACAACGGCCAGTGAGCGCGGAGAACGCGGTAGACGGTGTCCGTGCTGCCACTGACTGATTGTGCTGAGTGCCACATGGAAACCTGCCTGTTCTAGGTGGGCTTGCACACGTGCAAGCGGCAACCCGCGCCGGCGGACAGCCTCATGTAAAGCTTCACCGAAAGAGGTGTGCGGGCTCGTCAACATGTTTTCTCCCCGCTAATCCTGTGTGTGAACGTTCACGAGAAAAGGGACGTCGATCCGTGAAAACGGTCGTAGCGGCTGTGAAGACTATTCACGATGTGACGCGCTGGGGGCGTCAAAACAAGAAAGGTGCTTGGGGTAGTCCTACTTTCGTGTTGTCCGCACCGACATTCCTCGATGAGGAGGAGTTTTGTTCCGAAACAACACAATTCGCAAGGCGGCCGGGGTTTCGGGCCTCTTTGCGGCAGTGATGCTCACTGCGCCTTCAGCTATGGCTGCCCCTATCCATCGCGCCGATGATGAAGTTCGTCTTCCGATCAGGGCTCAAGCCCAAGAACGCGATCAATGGTGCTGGTCAGCAACCGGTACAACCATTGCCAACTACAAAGGCGTCAACGTATCTCAAAACGAATT
This sequence comes from Dermatophilus sp. B7861-1, assembly GCF_058996045.1. Lineage (NCBI taxonomy): Bacteria > Bacillati > Actinomycetota > Actinomycetes > Micrococcales > Dermatophilaceae > Dermatophilus > Dermatophilus sp. B7861-1. The sequence goes on from NZ_CM180082.1 coordinate 398,618, forward strand.
CTGTAACCTCGCATTTGGGCGCCCGAGGACCTCAGAATGCCCTAACCAGCAAGCCACCCTGGAAAACGACCAAAAGGCTTTTAGGGCACTTGGCGTTCCCCCTGGGCAAGTAAGTTCCAGGCCGGTTAGCTACACGGGAGTGCAGAAAGACATCAACGCTGACCGCCCCATCCTCACCCGCATCGGTTGGAAGGCCGGTGGTGGTCACATGATGGTGATCAGTGGCTTCAGCGCCAGTGATCAAAGCATCGAATGGTACGACCCCTGGCCCTCCAATAAGCGAATGAACGTCGGTAAATACGACTTCTACGTCAACAACCACGAGTTCGCCTGGACGCACTCCCTATCTCAGATCGGAGGCTGACATGACTACTAAGCGCATGCTCGCCGCAGTGGCTGGTGCAGGAATGTTGCTGTGTGCCAACCCTGGAATCGGTAACGCCGCCGACGCGATCGCCCCACCGCCATTGACCGGCGCGGAACGGGTTGCCGCCACGCAAGCTGCCGCCAGTGAATCCGGTCTTGAACTCGCTGCCCGTGTGGCAGAAAAAAATAAGGGGCAAGACTCCTCCGCGCAGGGGCGTTCCAATGCTGCTGGCGGCGCTGCTGCAGATGAACCGGGGCCGTCGTTGGTGTCGGGTACGACGACGCAGGTGAATGTGTTGCAGCCTGAGTTCGTTACTTCTGGACGTGGCCCGGTGGGTGCGTTGGGTTATGTGGCGAACACGGTGCGTGTGGGGGATCAGGTCACCAGTGTGTGGAGCGTTAAGGACAAGGGTGGCTCGGGCTGGAAGGCTGTGAATGCCGCTTCTGGTGATTTAGAGGCGCAGTACAACAGCCGTGCCCAGGGTGGTCAGGTGTTGCATGAGCCGCAGGTTAACGCGTGGTACTCGGTTAAAGGAGATCGGGTATTGCCGCTGAATGATGAGGCCCGCGCCAATGTTGGTGAGGGTGTGTCGTTGAAGCGTTACCAGGAGATTGTGCACGGTAAGTACGCGAACAAGTTGCCTGGTAGTGACTATGACAAGAGTGGTGCGGCTGGTGGTTTCGAGACCAGTGCAGCTCCGGCTGCTGCCGCAACCAGTGCGAGCAGTGGCGTGGGGATTTCGGCCACGACGTTGGCATTGGGGGGTGTAGGTGCGTTGGGAGTTATGGCGATCGTGGGTACGTTGATCGCTCGCCGCCACACCACCCACTGAGTGCTTCTGTAGAACCCTGATCTGCGGAAACACTTAACACGTATATGGTCGGCGATCGTCGACCATATACGTACCACAGCTGGAAACACTCAAACGGTCAATTTCGTGACCCATTTAGGTTTAATTGTTAAATATATTTTACTGAAATTTGACTAAATACATGGAAAACCCTTACCTCGTAGACATGGTGAGGCGTCAAATTTTCCTGTGTACTCGCCGGTACGCGATTGAGAAACAGTCGCGATGGATGCAGCTTCGTATCTGAATCGATGCTGGAATCCTGAAATAAGTGAATGAAGGAAACTTGATTCACTGAAATCGAAAGGCATCCTATGAGCACAGTCAACAGGCGTTCCGTATTCGCCGTCGTCTCCCTGGTGGCACTGACCGGCTCTTTGCTCCCCGTCACGGCCCAGGCCACTCCGGCTGAACCCGGCGAGGACAAGGTCGTGATGCATCAATTCGAAGGCCAGCAAGAAGCGCCCTCTTACTGGACCAAAGAACGCATGCAAAAAGCTCAAGACCTCACAAAAAGAAAAGTGGAAAAGTTGTAAGCAAGAAGCAGCAAGAAAAGTTACCGCCCGAGGTTATTCCTGGAAAGCAACCGCTCAAAGCTGCCGCAAAATCCACTTCTCCACTCACCAAAGCTTCTGCAAAAGCAGTACGGGAAAAGCCTCAGCCGACCATTGGGAAAGTCTTCTTCACGGTTAATGGAAAAGACTATGTCTGCTCCGCTAACTCTGTGAATTCCCAAAATGGTTCCACGGTGTCCACCGCTGCTCACTGCGTCAATGAAAGAGGACGGTACGCCAGCCGTTTCATCTTTGTTCCAGCGTATGAAAACGGCGATGCGCCCTATGGCAAATGGACGGCAGTCAACGCTTTCGCGCCTTCGGACTGGATCAGGTCCGAAGACATGGAAGTTGACACTGCTTTCGTTGTCGTCGGTAAAAACAAAGGTCAAACCCTCTCCGATACTGTCGGAGCAACGGGCGTCGCCTTCAACCAGCAGCGTGGTTTGAAATACAAAGCATTCGGCTACCCTGCCGGCGAACCGTACGATGGTGAAACTCTCTGGTCATGTACCGGAACGGCAGTCCCCGACAAGCTCGAGCCTGAAAGTCAGGCACAGGGCATCCCCTGTGACATGACCGGCGGATCCTCCGGCGGCCCCTGGTTTATGGGAGGTAAATACACCGGCACTTCATCCGTGCAGAACTCGGTTAACTCCTATGGGCGCGATGAGATCCCGGACTACATGTTTGGCCCATACTGGGGAAGCGTTGTACAGAAGACGTACAACAAGGCTTCCAGCGCCAGCGGTCGCTAACACATCACTCTTGACAGGAAAGCGGCAGAAAATGAGTGAAGATCACATCGTCGATGAGCATACTTTCCCGGACCCAGAAGAGGCTCTCACCTACTTCTCACCGGAAAAGATGACAGCAGCTGCACCACGACGGATGATCTTGGACTCTTCTGAGAAACCGATCAAAGAAAAACCTGAAGACACTTCGGAACTGCCGCCCTCCTGAGCAGAATTCCTCTCAGCATCGGGCCCCACCGGTAATTACCGGTGGGGCCCGATGCTATGCCTTGCGAAGGCATCATAAAAACGCGGCAGCCTTACAAGCCCAACAGGGTAGAAACCAACCGCCACAAGAACCACAAAGCAACCCCAGTGAACACAATCAGCACACACAAAATCACGCCAACTAAAAACGCAGCACGGATCAAGTAGCCCCGAGTATCAGTGCTCACAGTGCGCCCTTCAGTGATATCACGGCGCAACAGCTGAACATTCTTCGAATTAGCGCGATGAGCAAAGTCTGCGATGTCACCAACGCCAGGGATAAGGCCAAGTATTTGGTCAATGAAAAGGTTCCATCCCATACGGAGAAGGGTAGACATGGGAACGCGTTGCCGAACTGCGCCAATAAGAACAGCCCCACCAAGAGCTGTTCCTAGAACATCTCCGACCCCAGGTATAAGGCCAATGAGAGCATCTGCACCAATCCTCATCCGAATACCAGGGATACGGATAAGGTCATCAAGCAGCCAAGCCAATAAATCAAGCTCAGGGGTCGAGCTGCTATCGGAAGGACGTTTCGGCATAGAAGTCATAAAGTCCTCAAAAATCAGTGGCCACGCGGATGTATGACCGCACGTAGATCACTCGGTAGTTGCTTCCGTCCCTGGAAAACTAGGAATTCGAAGGAGAAGAAACGCGACCCAGCCCGCCTTTGCGAAGCGACCGAGCAATGAGAATTCCTGCCGCAGCAAGCCCTAGACACGCGGTAAAACCTGTTACCCGCTCAGCGTGAATAAAAGCCTGCTGTGCAGCGGTGTGGAGAAGATAACCAGCCTCCGGGGAAAGTTTAGCGGCGACTTCTTCCGCAGCCCCCAATGTAGAAACCACGGCGTGGTAGTCGCTTGCAGATAAACCCTCGGGAAGAGAAAGAGCGCGACCGTAAAAAGTGGTAAGCACACTCCCCAACACCGCCACACCAAGAGAAGTACCCAGTTCAAAAGCTGTTTCCGACAAGCCTGACGCAGCTCCAGCCCGCTCCGGTGGTGCTGCCGAAATCAACGCATCAGTATTCAAAGCCTGAGCCGCAGAGGCCCCAACCCCAAGAGCTACATACATAAGAACCGGCAGCCAGATGCCCGTTTTCACATCAATAAAAACACTCAACCCTGCGCCCGCAGCCATAAGAAGAGTTCCGGCACCGATAAGCAACCAACGAGGAAAAGTCCGAGTCAGATAGACAATCAACACTCCCACGGCCACAGAAGCTGCCGCCCCAGGAAGAAGCCACCACCCCGCTGTCACCGGATCAAGCCCCTGGATTAGCTGAATGTGTTGCGAAACATAAAACTGGACACCTGCGAAAACAAAAACCGAAGAAAAGTTACCGATGGCGGCAGTTGTGAGCACACGGTTTTTAAACAACCGCACATCCAAAAGAGGATGCTCCATCCCAAGCTGGCGGCGCGTAAAGAAAAAACCGCAGGCAATACCAAATACCAGCGGCAAGATAGAAAAAGCATCCAACCCCGTTGCTGCAGCATGCTTCAACCCATACGCCGTTGGAACCATAGCCCCAATTGAAAGTAAAACCGATAGTGCGTCAATGCTTTCAGAGTTTTCATTACGAGATTCGGGAACCAAGAAAAACATTGTTGCAAGCATCAATATGTTTAAAGGGACAGGGAGAAGGAAGATAGCTCCCCACCAAAAATGCCCTAAAAGCCACCCTCCAACAATGGGGCCCAGAGCGCCACCCCCGGCGAAACTAGCGCTCCAAATTGCGATAGCCAAACGTCGCTGGCCTTCATCGTGGAAGATATTTCGCATGAGCGACAAAGTGGAAGGAAGTAAAGTTGCGCCAAAAACACCAACTAACGCACGAGCGAAAATTAGCTCAAGGGCACTGTCACTGAACGCGGCATAGACCGTAGCGGCAGTAACCCCCACCGCACCGATCGCCAACACTTTCCGCCGGCCGATACGATCACCAAGCACCCCACTGGTCAACAACAAACCAGCAAGCGCCAGCGGATAAACATCCACAATCCACAACAGTTCTTCACCGGTCGGTCGCAAAGCTGCAGAAAGCGCAGGCACCGCGAAACCGAGAGCAGTCGTGCTAATCGATACAGTCAGCACCGGAAGCAGCAACACCCCCAACGCACACCATTCCCGCCATCCGGCACGATCCGAAACCGTCACAGACACAGAACTCCGCTCACTTTCCTCAACATCAATGAATCACCGCAGCCAGCTATGCCAACCGCAACACAGCCTGGAGAAGAACACACCTACCAACGAACGCCCCACCCCTAGCTGTTAAGAGCATCCCATCGTCTCACCCCAAAAAAGTGAGTACGACCTTCTCTTGTGTGTGACTAGCCACCAACCCGCAACGGAGCCCACATGAGCCAGCAACCCACCCAGCCCCACGCACTCATCATTGGTGAATCCCTCATAGACATCATCGACATCGAAGCCGGCCACACCAAGGAACACCCCGGCGGCTCACCCATGAACGTTGCCGTCGGTCTAGCCCGCCTAGCTCGCCCCGTTCACCTAGCCACCTCCTATGCACTCGATTCCCGCGGCAAACAACTCCACACCCACCTCACCGACGAACACATCACCATCACCCCAGGAAGCAACACCGCAGCCCGCACCAGCACTGCCCACGCCACCATTGACGCCACCGGATCAGCCACCTACCAATTCGATGTCCACTGGGACCGCCCACCCATCAACATCACTAACAACGCCTGCATCGTTCACGCAGGCTCCTTCTCTGCCATCACCGAACCTGGAGCAACCCACGTCCGTGAAGCCATCGCTGCCGCCCGCGCCACCGCCACCATCACTTACGACCCCAACGCTCGCCCCAGTCTCATGGGCACACCCCGGCATGCCTACACCCACATGGAACGCCTCATCGGCATGGCCGACATAGTCAAAGTCTCCGACGAAGACATTCACTGGATCACAGGCGGAACCACCAACCCCCTTACTGTCGCGGAAAACTGGCTACGCCACGGCCCCAGCCTGGTTGTCATCACTCGCGGAGCCAAAGGCGCAGTCGCACTCACCAGAAACGGCGTGGCTATCACTGTTGAAACCCCTACAGTCAACGTTGTCGACACCGTCGGCGCCGGAGACTCATTCATGGCCGCCCTCATTGACGGGCTATGGACAGCCGGACTCCTCGGAGCAGACCACCGCAACGATCTCGCCGATATCGACCACACCACTCTCACCAACATCATCCGACGCTGCAGCCACATCAGCGGCATCACAATCACCCGTGCCGGGGCGAACCCCCCAACCCTTGAGGAGCTCACATGAGCGCGAGCCAAACCAGCACCCTCCACGCCGCCAACATCACCGCCGGACACGGGAGCACAGTCCTCTTCTCCAACCTTGACCTCATCGTCACCAACGGCGACGTCATCGGCCTCGTCGGGCCCAACGGGGCAGGAAAATCCACACTCCTGCAAATCCTTGCCGGCCACCAACAACCCCACACCGGAACCATTACCTGTACACCCCACCACGCTCAACTCGGTTACCTCACCCAAGAACCAGACGCTCGCTCTGGAGAAACAATCCGCCAAGCCCTCACCCGTCGCACCGGCATCGCCGCCGCCACGGCACACATGAACGCCACCGCAGAGGCACTCGGTAACCCCGACGCCGACGCAGCAGCCGGCGACGCCTACTCCACCGCCCTCGAAATCTGGCTCAACTTAGGCGGCCCGGACCTCGACGAACGCATGCCTGTCGTTGCCGCCAACCTCGGTCTGAACATCGACCTCGACCGCACAGTCGATTCACTCTCCGGCGGGCAAGCTGCACGCGTCGGTCTAGCAGCCCTCCTCCTATCCCGCTACGACGTCTACCTCCTCGACGAACCCACCAATGACCTCGATGCTGCAGGACTTGCACACCTTGAACACTTCGTCACCCACACGGACGCTCCCACCGTTCTTGTTAGCCACGACCGTGAATTCCTCGCCCGCGTAGCAACAAGCATTGTCGAGATTGACCGCTCCCTTCAAAAAGTCACAACCTACGGCGGCGGATACGACGCCTACCTAGAAGAACGATCAATTCGGCGTCGCCATGCTCGTGAAGCCTACGACGACTATGCACAACGTAAATCTGAGCTCGAAACTCGTGCCCGTATGCAGCGCGCATGGATGGACAAAGGCGTTAAAAATGCTGTCCGCAAAGGAAAAAGTGGCCACGGTAAAGAAAAAGACAAATTTATTCGCCACCACAACCGCGCCAGCAGTGAGAAACAAGCCGCTAAGATCAAAATCACCGAAAAATTAATCGAACGCCTCGAAGTCATTGAAGAGCCTCGCAAAGAATGGCAATTACAGTTCACCATCGCAGCAGCCCCTCGCTCAGGTGACATCGTCGCCCAGGCCAGTCGCGCCATCATCCACAGAGGTGACTTCACATTCGGTCCCCTCACCGTCGAGCTGCGCTACGGCGATCGCGTAGCGGTAACTGGCCCCAACGGCGCCGGAAAAACCACTCTTCTTAACCTCCTCCTTGGGCGCATCCCACCATGTGAAGGCACAGTCTCAGCTGGATCACGCGTCGTCATCGGTGAAATTGACCAAGCACGAGACATCTTCGAAGGAGAAGAAAACCTAAGTCGGTGCTTCGCTCTCGAAGTTCCTGACTGGCCCGACGCTGACGTGCGAACCCTCCTGGCCAAGTTCGGCCTCAAAACTGACCACGTGAATCGGCCCGCTTCATCGCTTTCCCCAGGAGAACGCACCCGAGCAGCCTTAGCTCTTCTCCAAGCGCGCGGTGTGAACCTTCTCGTTCTCGATGAACCCACCAACCACCTCGACCTACCCGCCATCGAACAACTTGAGGAAGCACTCGAAGAATTCAACGGAACCATCCTGCTCGTCACCCATGACCGTCGCATGCTCGAGTCTGTGCGGCTCACCCGCCGCTGGCACGTAGAAAACGGAACGTTAGAGGAGATCGACGCGGACTAACCTGATCTGAACACAAAAAAATGGGGGTGGTTCCCTTTCGCGGAACCACCCCCATAGATGTCAGGGCATGATCACATGAAGCTCTGCACCATTGTCACGATGATTGCTCCCACTGCGAACAATCCAGCAACCGTAATGAACACATTGCTGAGCTTGCCGCGGTATGGCTTGAGCGCTGGCACTTTGTGGATTGCATACATCGGCATGAGGTACAGGATTGATGCGATGACTGGGCCAGAAATCGTTTCGATGAGACCGAGAATGCTTGGGTTCGCCACGGCCGCTCCCCACGTAGTGAGGAACATGAATGCGGCGACACCGATCTGGGCAGAACGCTGCTTGACTTTGCCCTTCGTGACAGCGCGAACAATACCGACCGCTCCTTCAGCAGCGCCGAAATAGTGCCCAAAGAAAGAAGAAACGATGGCAGTAATCGCGACAATCGGGCCGAGGTAACTGATGATCGGGTTAGCCATCACATTGGCGATATGCGACAGCACAGGCAGGTTTGCCTCACGTGCCTTACCTAGTTCAGTGGGTCCTAGAGCGAGTACGCATGACCATACGAAACCCATGGTGAACAGCACGAGCATGATCGCGTTAGCGCGCAAAATCTTCGAAGCCTTCTCGGCCGAGTTATAACCGTAGTGGCGCTGCATCGCTAACGAGAACTGCGAGATTGCCGGGCTGTGGTTGAACGCGAATACGAGCACGGGGATGGTCAGCCACACCGTCATGAGCATGCTAGGCAAGGGCTGCGGCTGGGTGAGACCACTGAGATCCCACTGCGGAACGAGATAAAGCGAGACACCGATCAGAATCGCGATGAGTGGGTAAACAACCCAGCTAGTAACCATCAAGATGATTTTTTCACCCGAAAGCATGACCGCCATGAGAGCAGCGATGAGAATTGCTGAAAGGATCCATCGCGGCGGTGAAGGCATTCCGAGCTGGTTGACGAGAAGGCTATCCACTGTGTTTGTAATAGAGACGCCATAAATCAACACGATCGGGTAAATCGCAAAAAAGTACAGAACGGTAATGAGCTTTCCGGCAGCGGAACCGAAATAGTCTTCGACGACGAGGGTGATGTCGTCACCCATTCGGGGAGATTTGCAAATAATTCTTGACAATGCCCGGTGGGAAAAATATGTCATCGGGCCAATGAGAAGGGTCATGATGACCAGCGGCCACAGGCCAGCCGCTCCTGCGCGGATAGGAAGGAACAAGATTCCTGCTCCCACCGCAGTCCCAAACAGGCTGATGACCCAGCTTGTATCGTGTTTGTTCCACCGAGGAGTATCGAAGATTTCCGGTTCCTTGGTGCTTGCCTGTCCCACGGGTCCGCTTGTGGCGTCGCTCGCGGTCAGGTGCTCGGGTGACTGATCGTTTCCCGAGTGGACGTCGGCCTTGGGATCTGCCATGGCCACTCACCACTTTCTTCATTCCAGCGCAGCTTTGTGCAGGGGTTTCTAATAAAACCTCAAACTCCCCTGGGAGACGACTTGGTGGTGGGTGAGAGCGGGCACATCGTCACCGGATTGTGTTCTTGTACCGTGATGGCGTTCTAAAAGCAGATGTGCAGACATTTACGCAAAAAAGACGCGAGTAAGCGAAAGCCGCAAGCAGCAGACACTGACTGTCGAATTCGCTACGGTTCCCAGCGGTGAGAGCATTTCTCGCGTTGTCGGGTGGTGAGTGCTATCCGATCATCGGTCATCGCGCTTCAGGTGCACAGCAAGAGTCGAGCAGGAGAGGCCAATGTCCTCCACACGGATCGCCGTGACAGGTGCCACAGGTCATATCGGTGGCAGCGTTGCCCGCAAGTTGGCAGAACAGAACGTGCCGTTGCGGGTTTTTGTACGTGATGCCACCAGACTGCCTGAACTAGGCGATGTGGAAATTACAGAAGGCACATATACCGACAGCGAACGCGTATATGACGCGTTACAAGGGATCGACGTACTGTTTTTCGTCTCTGCTGACGAAAACGCTGACCTGCTGCGCACCCACGACCAGTTCATTTCCTCCGCGATGGCTGCAGGCGTCAACCACGTCGTGTACCTGTCATTTGCTGGCGCAATGCGCGACGCGACATGCACGGTCGCCCGGGATCATTGGCACACCGAACGCCTCATACGCACAACTTGCCGCCACTGGACGTTCCTGCGCGACAACATGTACGCAGACACCTTGCCGCAGCTCGTGGGAGAAGACGGCGTTATTCGTGGCCCAGGGCGTAAAGGGAAAATCGCGCCCGTTGCTCAAGAAGACATCGTCGATGTTGCTGTTTCGGTACTGCTCAATCCACACGCCTACGATCACCGAAGCCTGGAACTATCCGGGCCGCAAGCATTCCCATGGGCCGAGCTAGCCCGCCTCCTGCAAGAAGAAAGTGGACAGGCCGTCTCTTACCAACACACGTCAGTAGAAGAGACGATGGATGAGCTCCTGGGCACCCTAGAGCCATGGCAGGCCAGCGCCCGCGTATCTCACTTTCTCGCTGCGGCAAAAGGAGAACTCGGTGACGTGACACGAGATATTGAACGTGTGCTAGGGCGCCCAGCAACCAGCGCGCAAACAGTGCTGCGAAACATCTACGCGGCTTCGCCAGCGCTCACTGGCTGACCCACCCCAAGAATGGATTGCGCCATTCTGAACAGCATGTTTTCGAGGTTATCGGCAGAAGCGTTTCCCCACGCGTAAGCCATCTCCACAATGACGCGATGCGCAGCGGCAATTAGTAAATCCCGCTCCGCAGGCGAATATTCTGGACGCAAAGCTGCCAACGCAAGTGACCATTCGTCGAACACCACCCGTTCCAAACGATGCAGTTCCGCGCGCGGCTCCTGGGCTAGATGGAAACGTTCGCGACCAGTAACCAGCGCCATATCCCGGTCAGCGAGAGTGTCCATGACATACCTGTGAAGCATGTTCGTCATCGCTTGATCTGCACTGTGAGCCGATAAAAGAGACTCACCCAAGCCGCTGACGAAACGGTTAGCAGTGCGCAACATGGCAGTCGCTAACAAGTCGTCCTTGCTCACAAAATGACGGTACGAAGCAGAAGCAGTGATACCGACTTCGCCAGCGATATCGGCCATAGATACGCCCCCATAGCCCCGCTCACGGAACATACGAACCGCAGTGCGCAGAATTTGTTCACGCCGACTAGCGCGCGACCAACCCGGCACATCATTTTTAATGATGGACATTTCCCCTTCAATCAGAGGAGTGCGGAGAAGACGCATCGCAGCCATGACAAGTGCATTCGACCGTGCCGAATGTGAAATATCCCGGTCCGAGGAAGCAGCCCCAAGAACTAAAGCCGCAGCAGCCCGGGTGTAAACCGACATCGACTGTTGAGGCATCGAAGGATTGAAATGACGCAAGCTGTGGGCAAGAGTGTCACGCATCCGAGCGAAACGTTCCACGGCGAAACTGCGGGCTTCATCAAGGCCGGTTTGTACTGTCTCCTCAGGCAAAGATTCAGTTAATGCGCGAGGCGCAAAAGCTTCGTGCTCGATGCCGGGATGCACGTAACGCAAAACCACAGTCAGATGTGGAATCGTTGCCAGGCAGTAATCGACGCCTGTCTGTAGAACACGACGGTGTTGTTCTTCAGGATCAATCTTCACACCTGAAAGATGCGTATCGCGAACGGATTGAATTCGCGTAGTGATCTCATCAAGCCAATTCAACGCAATCTCGGTGAGCAGTTGTTCCTTGCCAGCGACATGTCGATACACGGCAGGACCACTTATCCCCACCGCTGCGCCGATCTCGTCAATCCCGACACCGGCGTATCCGCGCTCCATGAAAAGCCGCGCCGATTCATCAAGTAAGTGCGCTCGTCGTTGATCGGCAGGGAGCCGGACACGTGAGTGCGCACGTGCGGATTCTGCGGAATTCATGGCCGAACCTGCCCTTATTGTCCGTCGTGCGTTCTGAAACGACCACCGGCGCCAAAACACATAGTGAATTCGGCGCCGGTGGAACGCTTTACCCCAGACAGTCTAGGGAGAGCGCAGAGACGATGTTGAGCAGCGACGCGAGGTCAGCACTCAATTACATTGACGGCCAAGCCGCCCTGCGACGTTTCTTTGTACTTCGTCTGCATGTCACGGCCAGTGTCACGCATCGTTTTCACAGCGGTGTCGAAAGAAACAATGTGCTTGCCATCGCCGTGCAATGCGCTGCGCGCCGCAGCGACAGCTTTCACCGCACCAATGGCGTTGCGCTCAATGCACGGAACCTGCACTAGTCCGCCAACAGGGTCACAGGTGAGCCCAAGATTGTGCTCCATTGCAATCTCACCGGCGTTCTCAATTTGCTCTGCGCTGCCTCCTAGAGCAGCAGCTAAACCTGCCGCAGCCATAGCACAAGCAGAACCAACCTCACCTTGGCAGCCAACCTCAGCACCTGAGATGGACGCATTCATTTTGATAATTGCGCCAAAAGCCCCCGCGGTGAGCAAAAACCGCATCACACCCTCGTCACTGGCGCCGGACATGTGAAAACGGTAGTAATGCAGCACAGCAGGGATCACGCCAGCAGCACCATTAGTGGGAGCGGTGACAACACGACCCCCCGCTGCATTCTCTTCATTGACAGCCATGGCATACAAAGAAATCCAGTCCATCGCAGCCAACGGGTCGTGCACATCCTGCGAAGACAAACGGTTACGCAGCAGCGGGGCGCGGCGCAGCACATTCAAACCACCAGGAAGGCGCCCCTGTGTGTGCAGCCCATTTTGTACGCACTCCTGCATGACGCCCCAGATGGCCATCACGCCGCTCTCAAGCTCTTCTCGACTACGCCACGATAACTCGTTCTCAAGAACAAGCTGATCGATACTCTTGCCCTGCTCATCACACATGGCAAGGAGTTGTTTAGCGGTGCGGAATTCATGAGGCGCATCCATGCCGACGCTCTTCTCTTCAGCAGACTGGCCATCAATAACCATGTCTGCAGCGTCAAGAATGAAACCGCCACCGATAGAGAACTGAGTGTTTTCGTAAACAACCTCACCAGAAGCATCGAAAGCTTTGATGGTCATCCCATTGGGGTGTTGGGGGAGAGCATCAAACATGTGCAAAGTGAGATCTTCTACCCAGTCAAAGTCGATCTCATGGGTGCCAAGAATCGACAAACGACCAGTGGACTTCACTACGTCAAGTTTGGGAGCTACAACACGAGGGTCGATAGTTTCGGGCTCATTACCCATCAGACCAAGCACAGTGGCTCGATCAGTGTGGTGGCCGGCGCCAGTAGAACCAAGAGATCCCCACAAGTCAACGTGAATGCGCGCGACCGTGTCGAGAATCCCTTCAGCCAAGAGGCGTTCGGCCCACTTGTGTGCGGCTCGCATAGGGCCGACCGTGTGCGATGACGACGGTCCAAGACCGATGCTGAACAGGTCAAAAAAGCTGAGGGCCATGTAACGAGAGTACGTCCCATTGGCCCCCAGATGTTCACCGATGTCGCTGTGCGTGACGACGGTCTCTCCTGGTGGTATCTATTCCGCTCACCTGCACTCAAAGCACCCAAACCCACACCTGACAACAGCGTGTAAACGCAACCTCCGCAAGGGTGAGACAGACTCATGCACCCGTTTCACGCAAAGCCGCGATCGCTGTTGTAGTGCCCGGCTCAACCTCAGTGAACCCAGCATCCCTGACCCCCACAAGTCGATGCTCACCCCAGGCTCGATACGGGTCGCGCACAACCTGGCTCAACTGCGCCCACTGCTGCTGCCCGCTACGAACAACACGGGTAGCGCACCCACCCTCAAACCAACGCCGAGCCAAGTCAATATTCGTGGCCGCCAACGCCGCCGCCGTCAACATCCCGGCATGCCCAGCCTGCGCCATGAGCTTGCCCGCAGACATCACCGGCGCTGTGTTCCCAGCCGCAACATGCACTGTGACTACAGGCCCATCTGCAGCCACTATGCGGCCATCCCCTTCACCGGAGCGCACCACCACACTCTGGTCATTGACCGGAAAATCAGTCCCGCCCACCTGCAGCTTCGCTACCCGTTTATCCAGCTCCTGCACCAGCCCCGGCACCAAAGCCCGCACGTGTGTTGTTCCGTGAACAACACCAACACCGGCGAAATCCTGCACCGCCTGCCAGTGAGCTCCTCGAGCGCGTCTAGTCACCTTACGGATATGCCCTTGGCTGTAGGAATGCACAGCATCGAACCACTCGCCCTCCGGCTCAGCACGAGCATCCAAACACAAGGCAGCGCAAGCGCTCGCCGATGCTGCCAGCGCAGCGTGCCAGCCGGGAGCAAGATCCGGATCTTTAGGGAGATTGATGATGAGTTGGATGGCGCGGATGTGTTCGGAGGCTTCTTCATCAGGGCCAGGCTCAGGGGAGGTGTGAGCGGTTTCTTCACAGTAGAGGGACATAAGAGGAGCCAAAGCGCTGCCGACGGTCATGAGATCTCCGGTCGATATGGATGGGTGTGATGTGGGGAAGCGTAGGGGCTCTGGCGGGTGTGCCACGCTGTTTATCGATAGGCGGCACATGCTGGTTTCTGGTGAGGGGATTGCGATGAATGATGGTGCAGGTGGGACAGGATGCCCTTTCACCGGGACGCGCAAGACGACCCGGGAAGCGGAGGCGACGCTTCCTGATGCACCGCGAATTGAGCAGATCGATGGGGTGTGGCATGTGCGCTCCCTGCCTGCTGTACGGGAGGTGCTGCGCTCAGGGCGCACCACCGTACAGGCAGGGTTCAACGCTGAAAGTGTGGGGTCTTCGTGGATGCGCCGCCCGATTCTGTACGTAGACGGTGAAGAACATCGCCAGCAACGGGCCAAGCTAGCTCGGTATTTCGCGCCCAAAACGGTCGATAGCCGCTACCGGGATTTCATGAATGTGCGAGCCCAAGAGATCGTTGCGCGGATTGAGCAGTTGGGGCGAGAAGGTGAAGTGGATTTAGCTGAGCCAGCTATGCGGTTCTCTGTGGAGGTGGCTGCCCAAGTAATTGGTTTGGGTGGGGCAGATATGCGGGGAATGTCGGCGCGGATGGAGCGCTTCTTTGCCATTCCGGCATTGGGGGCTCAAGGCGGTGTGGATCCGTTGGTGGCCCCGCCGAGCAGGTTGACGTCGCTGCTGATGTCGCTGCGGGGATCAATATCGGTGATTGATTTCTTTGTACGGGATGTACGCCCCGCAGTGTGTCAACGGCGAGCTCAGCCACGCAACGATGTGATCAGTCACTGCATTGAGCAGGGATACACCGACGCAGAAATTTTGACCGAATGCGTGACGTACGCAGCGGCGGGAATGGTGACAACGCGTGAGTTCATCTCGATGGCGACGTGGCACATGCTCAGCGATGCTGCATTACGGGAACGATTCTTAGCGGATGTCTCTGCTGCTGGGGCGAAAAATAGGTACGCGATCCTGGAAGAAATCTTGCGGTTGGAGCCAGTGGTGGGGCACCTGTATCGGCGCACGCTTTCAGCGATCACGATCTGCGATGGCGAGGATAAATATGAGATTCCGGAGAATGCGTTGCTGGATCTGTACATTCGTGCGGCCAATGCTGATCCGGATCATGTCGGAGAATCCCCAATGGGCATATGCCCTGGACGTCCGCTGCCATCGCGCACCGGTGGTGAGGTGCTCAGTTTTGGTGATGGGGGACATAAATGCCCTGGGCAGCATGTTGCTTTACAGGAATCAGATGCGTTTTTGACGCGTTTGCTGCAATTGCCGTTGCGGCTTGTCTCCGAACCGAAGATTGGGTGGGCTGACCTCATTTCGGGGTATGAGGTGCGGAATCTGCGGCTGCGAGTGGGGTAGCAGGTAGGAAGCAGCGGTGGGCGGCCGTTGGGAGTCTGTTGCTGGGTAGGGAGCAAATACCGGCTAGGAATAGGGCTGCGGTGTTCTTAAGCGCGTAGATGCCAAACTGCATCCACAAACTTAATAAGGGTAGCCTGACCTATGTGATGCAGTGGTCAGGGAGCAGGCTTACCGGAGCGGCGCTCCTCGTGGTGGGTGTTCTTTGTGCAGTGGTTTTTTCCATTTTCGTCGGCACGCGACCGACAACAATCGATGAGATTCTTACCGCTCTAGGGCGTCCGTGGGACGCTAGCACCGACATCGGTGCCATCGTGTGGAGCCAGCGGCTACCTCGCACACTTCTTGGCCTGGCTGTGGGGGCATCCATGGCTTTGGCTGGAGCGCTCATTCAAGGACACACCCGTAACCCGCTGGCTGATCCAGGCATCTTGGGCATCAGCCAAGGCGCAGCGTTCGCGGTAGTGCTGGGAGTGTTCGTCTTCGGCGCCACAAGCACCGACGTGCTCGTATGGTTCGCCCTGCTCGGCGCGATCTTCGCTGCCGTGACCGTGTTCGCCATCTCCTCAATCGGCACCGGAGCTGCCTCACCGCTGACGCTCGTGCTCGTTGGCGCCGCCACGACCGCCCTGTTCAACGCCCTCACCACCACGATTATCCTGCGTGACCAGGCAGGATTGAACGAGCTACGCCAATGGAACACCGGCTCTTTGACCGGCCGAGACCTATCAGTGCTCGCCGCCGTAGCGCCTTTCCTTCTCGTAGGGGCAGCGCTGGCCTTCCTCTCAGCCCCCACGCTGAATGTCCTGGGCGCAGGTGATGACATCGCTAGCTCCTTGGGCGTCAACGTGCCGGTGGCGCGACTGCTGGGCCTGACCGGCGTCACCCTTCTGGCAGGAGCCGCCACCGCAGCCGCTGGCCCCATCGTTTTCGTCGGGCTCGTTGTCCCGCACGCCGTACGGCTGCTCGTGGGAACCAATCAGTGCTGGATCATGCCGATGAGTGCCCTGGCCGGAGCGCTGCTCATGGTCCTCGCCGACGTATTCGGGCGCATCCTCACCCGCCCCTCCGAGATCCCTGGCGGCATCGTCATCGCCTTCATTGGAGTTCCCGTGTTCCTCGCCCTAGTGCGCCGTCGATCGGTCGCGACGACATGAGCACCATCACAGACTCACGCCTTCGCCCCGGTGAACTGATATGGCCGCTACCACGCACCCGGATCCGAGTGCGCACAGTGCTCGTCTGCGCCGCCTTGGGCGTTCTCGTCACTGCCATGTCGATCCTGACGCTAGGACAGGGCACATACCCACTCACCCCCCTTGAAGTCATCACTGCGCTGACCGGCAACGGCCCCGAAATTCACCACATCATCGTCGTGGAATGGAGGCTGCCCCGAACACTGGTCGCAGTGCTGGTCGGTTGCGCTCTTGGCGCCGCAGGATCTATCACCCAGACGCTGGCACGTAATGCGCTAGCCAGCCCTGACCTTTTGGGGATCACCATGGGATCCTCAGTGGCTGTCGTGACAGTGCTGGCTCTCATTCCTGGCCCCATGCTCCTGGCAACAGGGGCGCTCGCAAGCATCGCGGTACCGCTAGCTGCACTGGTCGGTGGGCTGATCGCAGCCGGGGTGGTATGGCTGCTGACCTTGCCTGGAGGCACCGACACCTCCCGCCTCGTGCTCACCGGAGTAGGGATCACCACCTTGTGCTCAGCGACAGTCTCCGCTGTGCTGGCCAGCTCCGATGTGCACCAAGCCAGCGAAGCAGTGGCCTGGCTGGCCGGAACCCTCGATGGGCGACAGTGGCAGCATGCAGCCCCGGCAGCCATCTGCCTCATCACCGGACTCATCCTGCTGACTGCTTCCGCGACAGCAATGCAGGTCTTGCCGCTGGGGGATGACACAGCCCGCTCTCTAGGGGTGCCTATCGGACGTAGCCAAGCACTGGCCTGGGTGGCTGCCGTTGTCATGACAGCTGGAGCGGTCGCCGCCGCTGGCCCCATCGGATTCGTGGCCCTGGCCGCCCCCCAAGTCGCTCGCCTTCTCCTGGCCAGCCCCACACCGCCAGCAGTGGCCGGCGGACTCTGCGGGGCGGTCATGGTGCCCGGATGTGACCTGATCAGCCAGCACATTCTCGCCGGAACCGTCCCGGTCGGGGTGGTCACAGCTGCCGCAGGTGCACCGTTCTTCATTGCACTTTTGGTTCACGCTAACAAGAAGGTCACGTCATGACTCTTACCGCCGTTGCCCAGACGGTCACCCCCGCGCTGCGTGCCAGCGGCATCAGCGTCGGTTACCGCGGAAACACTGTGGTCAAAGACTGCGATCTGGAGATTCGCCCCGGAGTCATGACGGCCATTCTTGGACCAAATGGGTGCGGCAAATCCACACTGCTCAAATCCCTGGCTCGACTGATCCCCACCAGCAGCGGATCCATCGAACTCGACGGCCAACCACTGGCATCCCTGTCAGGACGAGAACTGGCACGACGGTTGGCGATGCTGACCCAAACCCCCACCGCCCCAGAAGGGATCCGAGTAGCCGACCTGGTTGCTCTCGGGCGTCACCCCTACCGGTCCTGGCTGCGACAGTGGTCCAGCAGTGATGCCGAGGCGGTACGTGAAGCGATGGCCCTCACTGGCGTCAGTGATCTAGCAGACCGGCGCCTGGATGCCCTCTCCGGTGGTCAGCGGCAGCGCGCGTGGATTGCGATGGTGCTCGCCCAACAAACAGACGTGCTGCTCCTGGATGAACCCACCACCAGCCTGGACTTAGCTCGCAGTCTGGATCTGCTGGACCTCGTGGACCGGCTGCACGCCGACCATGGCCGCACTGTCGTCATGGTGCTACATGACCTCGCACTGGCATGCCGCTACTGCGACGACCTGGTGATGATGCGCGATGGGTGCATCATCGCTCGCGGAGAACCCCAGGAGATCGTCACCGAAGAGCTCCTGTTCGAGGTTTTCGGGCTCCGTAGTCGAGTGATCGAGGATCCCGTTTCGGGCAGGCCGTTAATTGTTCCTGTGGGTGAACGGCACAGCGAACGGATCGCGTCCATCTGATGGGAAGAAATGAGACAACACCTAACTAAGGTTTACCTTAGTTAGGCACATGTCACTCATTCCCACCGCTTCCCCTGGAGGAGACGCCATGGCCGACAACCCCTTCGACGACGCATCCGGCAGCTTCTACGTCCTCACCAACACCGAGGGGCAACACTCCCTATGGCCAACCTTCGCCGACGTACCCGCGGGCTGGAACATAGTCCACGGAGCACCTGAAGGCACCTCCCGCGAAGCCGCCCTGGAATACATCGAAGCCCACTGGACAGACCTGCGCCCACAGCGCATCGGCGCCTAAAAACCGTGGGAGTCCCCTCCAGCGAGCGCCTGCCAGTCGTCACCGCTGCACAGGCAACCACCGAACTGGTCCGATCACTTAAAAACCGTCCATTCCTAGCGGCCGGGGCCGCCCTAGCCCTACTGGGTGGCGCCGCGTTGGCAGTAGGGCCAGTGCTCCTGCTTGGCCGGATCGTTGACCTCATCCGCGCAGGCAACGGAGCACAAACCCTGCCTGGACTACTGAGCATCATCATTACCTGTGCCCTGGGGGCAGGTCTGCTCAACGGTCTGGGGCACACCCTCCTGGGTACCCTGGCCGCTCGTGTTGTCGCTGAACTACGCGAACGCGTCACCCATGCCACACTCAGCCTGCCTGTGGCCACCCTCGAAAACGCAGGACGAGGCGACACACTCTCTCGCGTAGGCCCCGACGTTGCAGTCCTATCCTCGGCCTCTCGCGGCGCTCTACCCACCGTCTTAGGTGCCTCGCTGATGATCTTCGTGGCACTGGTAGGTATGGCAACCCTTGACGTGCGGCTCGCTCTTGCTGGAATGGCCGCTGGGCCGATGTACGTTCTGGCAGTGCGTTGGTACCTACCACGGGCCGCGCCTCGCTACCGGGAACTACGACACCTAGAAGCCGAATACCTCAACGACGTAGTAGGCACAGTCGAGGCGATGCACACACTGCGCTCCTACGGACTGGAAAAACAACGCCGCCGCCAGCTAACCGACTCCGCTGCTGCAGTGCGTCGTCAAGCCATCGATAGCTTCTCGGTGTTCACGCGGTTCGTTGCCAGAGAAAACCGCGCCGAATTCATCGGGCTGGCAGCGCTGATCCTCATGGGGTGGCTACTGCTACGCGCTGAGCAAGTCACCGTCGGCGATGTTGCTGCCGCGACCTTGCTATTCCACCGCTTATTTACCCCTATTGGTGCAGTTCTAGCCGTTACTGACGACATACAAAAAGCAGGTGCAGCGCTCGTGCGTCTTGTCGGCGTGATGCGCCTGGCCGCAGACGCCGAGCCCGCGCAACCTGGCCGAGAAAAAGAAACAGCAGTAGAGATACGCGTACACGGGCTTCATCACCGCTACCCCGCAGTAGAACATCCCGCAGTCGATGGTGTAGACCTGCATATCCCTGCCGGGAGCACCCTGGCCCTCGTCGGAGCCACTGGAGCCGGTAAAACCACCTTGGCCTCACTGCTTGCAGGCAGTTTGCATCCCACTGAAGGTGAAATCACCCTTAATGGTCGCTCTATCGCCGAATTCGATGAGTCCCAGCTGCGTGCGCTGGTAAGCGTCGCCACTCAGGAAAGCCACGTTTTCGCTGGCACCTTGCGCGATGACCTACGGCTAGCAGATCCAACAGCCGATGACACCACGCTCCATGACGCACTGAAAACTGTTGGCGTTCAAGAGTGGGTGCAGTCCTTGCCTGAAGGCCTAGACACCCGCGTCGGTGAAGGTGGGTTCATTCCCGACCCTGCGCTGGCCCAGCAACTTGCCCTCGCTCGAATCCTCGTGCGTGACACACCAGTCGTCGTGCTTGACGAAGCAACTGCTGAAGCCGGATCGGCCGAAGCTGGAGTACTGGAAGCAGCCTCGCAAGCAGTCACGGCTGGTCGCACTGCCGTGGTGGTGGCGCATCGGCTCGATCAGGTTTGCGCCGCTGATGCCATCGCTGTCATGGCAGACGGTCGGGTTATCGAACACGGCACGCATGAACAGCTCCTCGCTGCAGGTGGACGCTACGCCGAACTGTGGGATGCATGGAGCACCGGACGGGAAGAGGAAATGCGATGAGTTTGGGAGGCACTGGCGTGCCCGAGCGTGCCCGAGCACGAGAAATCCTGCTCACCCCCCTGCGCCGTCAAAGGTGGACGTTCCTAGGAGCCGGTGCGCTCCTGTGCCTGTATCAGGTGGCAGAAGCGTCAGTTCCGCTGCTGCTGGGTTGGATCGTCGATCACGTACTTGAGCAGCGCAGCGTGTGGGCTCCACTGCTGTCAGTGGCCGCGCTGGGCGTAGCTATTTTCACCGTCTCGTGGTCCTGGCGCACCGCTTTCCGTTTTTTGCAGGCTGCTACGGCTCGCCGCACTGAAGAACTGCGCGACGAAATTGCTACCAGCGTCATCGCATCTCGCCCCTCCCGCGGTGAGGTTAACGGGGATGACTTGGTGACAGTGGCAGGTGAGGATGCCGGTCACGCTGCCGACATCATGGAAATCCTTGCGGTGGCCGCTTCTGCCCTGGTAGGGATTCTTTTCTGTGCCGGTGTGCTGGCGTATATCGACCTCGCGCTAGGAGCGATGGTGCTTGGCGGCACGGCTGTGGTGCTTACAGTCCTGCATCTCATCTCAGGACGCATTGCCTCCTGGGGGCAAGAGCATCAACGTCTCTTAGCGGTGGCTACTGCTCGCGTAGGTGACTTGCTGCGGGGGCTGCGCCCGTTGGCTGGAATTGGTGGTAGGGGGGCCGCTTATCAGGGATACCGGCGGTTATCTTCCGATGCGCGTGAGCAGGCCGAAGGGCTCGCCAAGCTTGGCGGGGTGAGCGAGATGGTGACCACCTTGACCAGCACTCTTCTTGTTGGTCTTGTGGGGGTGGCTGCAGGTTACCGAGCCCTAGCTGGTGATATTTCGATCGGTGAACTCATCACGGTCGTTGGCTTGACCCAATTTGTGGCAGATCCAGCTCAACAGCTGTGCCGAATGCCGCAATATGCGGCAGCCGCGCGGGCTTCATCCCGGCGCCTGGCCGCAGTGGGGGAGCCCACTCCGATGGTGCAGGGACGCGACTTGCCTGCTGCTGGAGAAGTAGCCGCGATTGGCGCCTGGAATGGCGAGCGGAAGTGGTCTGCCCCCGAAGGGCAACTCACCGTGGTGTATTGCTCCTCTGGACATGCTGCAGAAGTAGTAGAGGCGTTGCGTGCAGGTGTTGATGCGGCACCGATGCAGTGTCATGTGCAGGTGCGTGGCGTGCCAACACAGGAAGCAGATCTAGAGCAGCTGCGGGACCTCGTCCTTGCCGAGGCGAGACATCCGCAGATCCTGCAGGGAACGGTGGGGCAGGCCCTGGTCCCCACTGGCCGGTTTGCTGGCAAAGAAACTGAGCCTGATGAACCTTCTGAGTTGTGTAGCCGGTTGCGCCTGGATGATGTGACGGCTGGTTCGGCATTGGAGCGAGATGTGGCTGAGCGGGGGACCGATCTTTCTGGTGGCCAACGGCAGCGGCTGGCATTGGGGAGGGCATTGGCTGCTGACCCAGACATTTTGGTTTTGGTGGATCCGACCTCTGCTGTTGATGCCGTGACAGCGCGGAGCATTTCGCTGCTGCTGGCTGAGAAACGTTCAGGCAGAACCACAGTGGTTCTTTGTGCCGGGCCGGAGTGGGTGACGGTGGCGGATCGAGTTGAGCACATGTCCATGTAAGGTAAGGCTTACCTTATAGAATGGAGGAGTCATCGTGTTTACCCCTGACCCAAGCGAATCCCACACACCTACGCAAAACAGCCACGCCCCCCACCAAGAATCCAACCGCTCCACCGCGGTATACGACGTCATCGGCATTGGTTTTGGACCAGGTAACCTCGGGCTAGCCATCGCCCTGAATGAAGGAACAGGCATCAAAGCCATGTTCCTCGAAAAACAAAACGAATTCCGTTGGCACGACGGCATGCTTCTGCCCGGGACCACCATGCAGATCTCCTTCCTCAAAGATCTCGTGACAATGCGTAACCCCGAAAGCCGCTACACCTTCATCAACTACCTGAAAGAACACGACCGACTCCCAGACTTCATCAACCGACAAACATTCACCCCCGAACGCGTCGAATTCTCCGACTACCTACGTTGGGTAGCCACCAACCTCGACGCCGACGTCCGCTACGGCCGAACAGTCACCGCACTCGACCACGCCATTGACGACGCCCCCAACGGAGCCCGCTTCACCATCACCGCAGAAGGACCTGATGGGCCCGAAATCCACTACGCCCGCACCGTCGTCGTAGCCAGCGGCCTAGAAGAACGACTTCCCGAATGGGCACTAGGAGCTGAACTAGCCGGATCCGGAAGGGTGTTCCACAACCACCGCCTACTAGACCACCTCGCCGCACTACCAGAAGGCCTGCCACGCAGCGCACTCGTCGTCGGCGCAGGCCAATCCGCCGCTGAAGTCATCGCATACCTGCACGACGCCGGAGCCAACGTCGAGGCAGCATTCCACGGTTACGGATTCGCACCAGCCGACGACAGCCCCTTCGCCAACCGCGTCTTCGACCCCGCAGCAGTCGACGACTTCTACCACGCCTGCGAAGACGTACGCCGCGACCTAGTACAACGACACCGATACACCAACTACGCCTGCGTCGACGAAAGCCTCATCGTCGACCTGTACAACCGTGAATACCGCGAACAAGTCACCGGCGAACACCGACTGAACTTCCACCGCGCCACCCGCGTCATGCACGCACGCCTAGCCGAAGATGGCCGCGTCGAAGTCATCCTCCGCAACCGGATCGACGGCACCGAACACACCACACACGTCGACGCCGTCGTCTGCGCCACCGGATTCCGCTCCCGCGGCCTCAGCGGCCTGGCCCCCAGTCTCATCGGCAC
Source organism: Dermatophilus sp. B7861-1 (assembly GCF_058996045.1). NCBI lineage: Bacteria > Bacillati > Actinomycetota > Actinomycetes > Micrococcales > Dermatophilaceae > Dermatophilus > Dermatophilus sp. B7861-1. The sequence continues at coordinate 422,142 of NZ_CM180082.1, forward strand.
CGAAACTCCCCAGGTCTCCCGCGACCACCACGTCATCGTCAACGGACGCGAAGTACCCGGGTTGTTCATCCAAGGCGCCACCGAAAGCAGCCATGGCCTCTCCGCCACCCTGCTATCCACCATCGCCGTACGCGCCGGAGAACTTTGCCAAGCACTACGCGCCGACCTACAAGAAGAAAACCCCAACCACGTACACACCGAACAGTCAGTGCTCGCCACGCGCTGACCTCAGTGTCGGCGCCACCGCCCGACGCCCACTCCTGCGAGCCGGCCTCGTCGTCGGCCCCTTACCCGTCTTGCCACCCGCTGTGAGGACCCGCCGATGACTCAAGAACTCACCCACCTCATCCACCTGCCCACTCAGGACGTCCACGCAATGGCCAACCGAATGGGCAAGGACCCCGATGGCACCTGCGCTACCTCAATCTGCCTACCCCTCCTGGCAGTGGCAGCAGCATGGTGGGTGCAACACGGAAACACACCCGCCACAGAAGGAACCGATGTGAGGGCCACCCCCCTCACCGTCACCCTGAATGACGCGCTGGGCCAACACCACATACAGGTCACGGCCCACGATCGACTCCCTCACCTGGCGGCAGCCATGGCAGAACAAGCAGAGTGGGCGTCGGGACGAGTGAGCGCCACCCTTGAAACAACCACCGTGACAGTAGAGCCAGCACAAACCGGCTCCGCCCAAGCCACCGTGTGCGTACACGTCCCCCCAGGCGTCGACGAACATGACCTACACACACTGCTCACCGACATCATCGCCCGCCCAGAGCGCACACTGCTCTCCCTGCGCGCCCAAAGCGACACCCAACGCGTGGCACTCGAGGCCATGTGGAACGACACCGATCAACCCCGACACCGACCAGACATCACCGAACTCATCCGCTCCTGGGCCGAACAGACACCCGAAGCCGAAGCCGTCATCAGCGACGAACACCGCCTCACCTATCGTCAACTCGTGACAGCTGCAGACGCGGTAGCCGCACAACTGCGCCACCACGGCATAGGCGCCGAAACCGTCGTCGGCATCTCACTGCCACGTAGCGCCGAAATGGTCGTCGCGATCCTCGGTGTCCTCTTCGCCGGCGGCGCCTTCGTGCCTGTAGACCCAGCATGGCCAGCACCACGACGAGCCTCAGTCATCACCGACGCAGCCGTCTCACTACTGCTCGTGGCAGACCCCACCACCAGCGAAGAAACACCAACAATCACCCTCGATCTCAACAACCCCCTACCCCAAGCCAAACCAGAGCCACTACCAGAAGAAATCAACGGCTCCAGCCTGGCCTATATCGTCTTCACCTCCGGTTCCACCGGCCGTCCCAAAGGCGCCATGATCCGCCGCGCTGCTATCGTCGAACGTCTCCTGTGGCAACGCGACGAAATCCTCGGCTTCCGCACCGATGACGCATCCCTTTTCAAAGCACCACTGGCCTTCGACATCTCCATCAACGAAATCCTGCTGCCACTGATCTCCGGAGCACGCGTAGTCGTAGCAGCCCCAGAGGGAGAACGCGACCCCTCCTACCTGCTCAACCTCATCGGCACCGAACGAGTAACCTTCGCCTACCTGGTCTCATCGATGCTCGAAATGCTCCTCACCCTCGACGCCGAAGACACCAACACCACCGACCAAACCTCCACCGGAGCCCTACGCCACCTACGCCACGTCTGGTGCGGCGGCGAACTGCTCACCCAAGCGCTTTACCGCCGATTCCGCCGCGCCCTAGATATCCCGCTCTACCACGGTTACGGCCCCGCCGAAGCAACCATCGGCGTCTCACACGTGGTCTACCGCGCAGAGGGTGACCGCATGGGGCACTCCATCGGAAGCGCCAACCCCAACACCCGGCTATACGTACTCGGCCCCGACCTACGACCAGCCCCCATCGGTGAACCCGGCGAACTCTACGCCGCCGGAATGCTCGTCGGCCGAGGCTACGTCGGCGCCCCCTCACTGACCGCCTCACGATTCGTCGCTGACCCCTTCGCCGCTGACGGATCCCGCATGTACCGCACCGGCGACCTCGTACGACGCCTCGATGACGGCTCGCTCGAATTCGTCGGCCGCGCAGACAACCAAGTGAAAATCCGCGGCATGCGCCTAGAACTCGAAGACGTCGAAGCCGGCCTGGCAGAGCACCCTGAAGTGCGCTCCGTCTGCGTCATCGCCCGATCCGGACGACTCATCGGATACGCAGTAACCACAGCTGACTCCGGCCTCACCGGAGAACAACTACGAGACTGGTCCCGCTCCCAGCTGCCCGAATACATGGTCCCCGCAGCCGTCGTGATCCTCCACACCATGCCAATCACAGTCAACGGCAAAGTCGACCGCTCCGCCCTCCCCGAACCCCAATGGGAAAACAACACCACCACAACCGAAGACATAACCGACCCACGCCTGGCCCAGGTATGTGCAGCCATGGCCGACGTCCTTGACCTACAACGCGTCAGCCCCGACTGCGACTTCTTCGACATCGGCGGCGACAGCCTCATCGCCGTCCGCCTAGCCGGAGCACTACGCTCTGCCGGCCTACCAATAGGCGTCGCACACATTTTCAAAGCACGCACCCCCCGCGCCCTAGCCGACACCGTCGAAAACCTCCCAACCCCCATCGACGTAGAAGACAAACCCCACGGCCCCCTGCACGACCTGCCCGTACTGCGATGGTTTGGAGAAGTAACCCAAGCCATCGACGGATTCGTACAAGCCGTGCCCCTACGCGCCCCCCACGACCTCAACCTGCAGGCCGCCCAAGCCATCCTCAACGCAGCCATCCACCAACACCCAGCACTCCACGCCCGCGTCAGCCACCACAACGGCCTCCACCTAGACATCCCCGCCCCAGAAAATGCCACACCCGTCTACGTAGACGAACGAGGACCAGGCGGCGACAAAAACACAGACACCGACGAACTCATCGCAGACCTGGACCCAGCAGCCGGAGTGCTCGTACGCGCCCGCCTACGCCCCGGCGTACTACTAGTAGTGATCCACCACCTCGTGATGGACGGCATCTCCTGGCAAATCCTCACCGATGACCTCACCGCAGCGATGCAGGCATGGCGCGCCGGAGAGCTCAACCCCGACGGCACCCCAACACCAGGAAAAACACACCCCGTACAGCCAGAGGGAACATCCCTACGCAGATGGACCCAATGCCTCGCCGAAGCCGTCGCCTCCGGACACTTCGACACCGACGCCGACTATTACCGCCGGGTACTGGCAACCCCAGACGCACCACTGACCAACGCCACCGGCCCCACCCCCACCGTCGCAAACGAACGCACCCTCACCCGCCACATCGACGCCACCACCACCGAAGCCATCACCCTGGCAGTACCAGCCGCCTTCGGAACCAGCGTCAACACCGTACTCCTCACCGCGTTCGCACTCGCACTCGCAACCTGGCGAGAAGAAAACGGAACCCACCAAACCGCAGCACTCATAGACCTCGAAGGACACGGCCGCGAATCACGCTTCGTCCCCACCCCCGGCGGCGAAGCCGACCTCAGCCACACCCTGGGCTGGTTCACCAGCATGTTCCCCGTAATCCTGGACCCTGGAATCACCCTGCACGCCGATGAAGACGCCCTTGTACGAGCCTTAAAAACAGTCAAAGACCAGCTCGCCGAAGTACCCAACGGCGGAATCGGATTCGGTGCGCTACGCCGACTCGACCAACGCCCAGGCGCCGCGGCCGGCCTCGACCACGAACCACAAATCCTGTTCAACTACCTAGGCCGCGTGGGATCCAGCAACGGCGCAGAGTTCGAACCTCTACCAGGCACCGACCTGCTAGGTGAGCGCCGCGACCCAGAACAACCACTGCCACGCACCCTAGAACTCAACGCCGTCACCACCGTAGAACCCGACGGCGGCGTACTCCGCGCCACTTTCTCCTGGGGAGCCAACGTCCTCGAAGACACCAGCATCACCCGACTGGCACAACTATGGACCGAAGCACTCACCGCACTAGCAGGCCTAGCCCACCGAGGATCACGCTCGCCCGGAGACTTTGCCTCCGCCCCCGGCCTACCTGCACCCATCAGCTTCGAAGACCTAGACCACCTCGACAGCCCCACCCTGGTCGACATCCTGCCACTGACCCCAGTGCAAAACGGCATGTACTTCCACTCCGTCTTCGAAGGCGAACAGTCCGACGCCTACGTTGAACAACAACTAGTCCACCTCCACGGCCCCATCGACGCCCACCGCCTCGAAACCGCTCTACGCGCGCTGCTACGCCACCACCCAGCCCTATCCGCAGCCGTATTCACCACCACCTCCGGAGAAGCAGTGTCTGTGATCGACACTGCCGCCGCCGACCGGCTTCACCTCGCCGAACTCGATCTGACCGCAGTAGAACCACATGAAGCCCAACAACGGCTACGCCAACGGGCACACACCGACCGCACCACCGGATTCGACCCAACACACGCACCGCTGATGCGCTGCACGCTCGTCACCCTCGAACCAGAACACTGCGTGCTCATCCAAACCGTCCACCACCTCGTGGCTGACGGATGGTCAGTGCCCCTCATGCTGCGCACCCTCATCGAGTGCTACACCAACCCCGACCTACCAGAACCCGCATACCGGCCAAAACGCGGCATCCCAGGCTTTGTACGGTGGCTGGATACCCGCGACCGCCACGCCGACCAACAACTCTGGCGAACAGCACTCCAAGGAGCCACCCCCGTAGTAGTCGCTCCAGGCGCAGCAACCCCCACACACATTGAAGAAATCCCTGTCATCGCCGACAACATCGACGCTGCGCTGGAACACTGCCGCAACCACGGATGGTCAATACCCGTCCTGGCCCACGCAGCATGGGGCTTAGTACTGCGCGACCTCGCTGGCCTGGACTGCCACAGCGACGTCATCTTCGGATCCACCGTCTCCGGACGCGACGCCCCTGTAGATGACCTCGAAAACGCGGTCGGCATGGTGATCAACACCGTCCCATCCTTAGCTCCAGGGGCAGCCCCCACCGACCCAGCACACACGCTGCTCACCGGTGTAAGCACACACCTAGATCAAGTACGCGCCCACATGCACGTGCCACTAGCAGACACCGTCCCCCAGGGCGGCACCGTCGGTGACCTCTTCGACACCCTCGTGGTGATGGACCTACCCACCGACCCAGCACAACTACACGTGCCCGGAGCAGAAGTGGAAATCCGCGCAGTCATCAACGACGGCGCCCCCCATTACCCACTGACGCTAGTGGTTTCCCCCACCGAAGAACCCCTGATGCGGGTTCTCTACGACCCCGCATCCATCAACCACTCCCGCGCACAACGCATCACCCGGATGCTTGCCGCCGCCGTCGAGGGACTGTGCTCATCGAATTCGGTTGCACACGTAACCGCACACATCGCCGCCGCAGGCGCCCAGAGCACCAACGAACCGGCAACACTGACCCAGCTGTGGCAGACAAGTGTGGAAGCACACCCACAACGCCCAGCCCTCGTCGCCGTCACCGCTGATAAAGGCACACCAGAGCGCATCGAATACACACAGATGCACGCCCGCGCTCGCAGCGTTGCCGCCACACTCAGCCAAGCCCTACCCCACAGCGATCAGCCCGCCAGGGTAGCTCTCCTGCTTGACCGTTCCCCAGAGCAAGTAGTCGGCATCTTGGCGGTGGTCCTTGCTGGCGGCACCTACGTGCCTCTGGACCCGCTGTCACCTGACCACCGGATCGACCTCATCCTGGATAACTGCCAGCCCGAAGTGCTACTCGTCGGGCCTCAGCACGCTGAGCGCGCCCACATAATCGCCCCCGAAGGCACCACCGTCATGGTGATGCCCGATCCCCAGGAACAAGACAACACAACAGAACTACAGTTCTCCCCCCGCACCCCATCTCCCCACGATCCCGCCTACATCCTGTACACCTCCGGCTCCACCGGCCGCCCCAAAGGAGTGGTAGTCACCCACGCCAACGTGCTGGCGCTACTGCACACAGCCGACAACCACGTCCAGATGAGTAACCAGGACGTGTGGTGTCTGTTCCACTCGTTCGCCTTCGACTTCTCCGTCTGGGAGCTGTGGGCACCATTGCGGTACGGGGCCTGCGTCGTTCTCCTCGACTACGCCCTGACACGCTCACCCCACGACTTCGCTGGCGTACTCGCTGAACAAAAAGTGACGGTTCTTAACCAGACCCCCTCAGCATTCGTCGCCCTGGACTCCACCGGAGCAACCCTGCCAGCGCTACGCCACCTCATCTTCGGCGGAGAAGCACTCGAAATAGCTCGCGTCGCCGAATTCGCTCATCGGCACCCCAACTGCCGCATCATCAACATGTACGGCATCACTGAAACCACAGTGCATGTCACGGCACTCAAACTCACCACCACGCTGCTGCAAACAGCCCAGCAAACCCGCACCACCGCAAGTCCAGTAGGACGTCCACTGGATGGGCTACGTGGCTATGTTCTCGACGGCCAGCTGCGCCCAGTACGCCCCGGGGGCACCGGAATCCTCTACGTAGCCGGTCCACAAGTCACCCGTGGCTACTTCGGACAACCAGGGCTCAGCGCCGCACGATTCGTCGCCGACCCCTTCGCCGCTGACGGCACCCGCATGTACTGCTCCGGTGACGTTATGCGGGTACGGGCCGACGGCGGGCTGGAGTACATCGGCCGCGCCGACCGCCAAATACAGGTGCGAGGCTTCCGTATTGAACCCGGTGAAGTTGAAACAGTCCTGCTCACCGCGCCCGGAGTGGCCGACGCTGCAGTATTGGCCCTCGATCGGCCTGAAGGACGCCAATTGGCCGCCGTTGTCGTGCCCCGCGAAGGCACCGACCTGGCCGAGGCAGCTTCAACAGCTCGACGCACCGCACGGCGCAAGCTACCGGCCTATCTCGTTCCCTCCCTACTCATCGCAGCACAACAGCTGCCGCTGACTATCAACGGCAAACGCGATGAAACAGCCCTGCTCGCAATGCTCGAGGCATCCAACGAACACGAGATGTGCGCAGAAGCAGACACCGCACCTGCTGCTGGGCAACAGAGTGAACCAGCGGTAGCAGCGATCGCGGCAGCGCTAGCTGCGGTGCTCGACCTCGACCCCCAAGCAGTAGGACCGAACGCGGACTACTTCCAACTCGGTGGAGATTCGATCCTGGCGCTCAAACTGTGCCACCGACTGCGTCGCGAAGGCATCGCAGTGAGCCCGCGCGAGGTTTTCACCGGACGCACCCCTGCCGGAATCGCTCGCCTATGCCTGCAATCCACCCCCGCGACATCAGCGACTCGCGCGAAAACAACGCATGGGCCATTGGTGCCGTTGCCCATGCTGTACCGCCAGCAAACACTGGGTATGCCCAGCGACTTCGCACAGGCCAGAACGATCGAACTCGATGAAACCGTCAACACGGAACAGCTGAGTAAGGCGCTAGGTCACGTGGTCACAGCACACCCGCTGCTCGGGGCCCGGCTCAGCGGCCTGTCACACCAACTGCCGCTAGGAATCGAAATACCAGCCACCACGCCAACAATCCCCGTGCTACAGGCAGACACCGCTGAACACGCACTACCCACACTGCTTGAAACCCTCGACCCCGAAAACGGAACGCTCCTTGCCGCCGCAGTAGTAAAGGGAGGACGCGTTGCAGTAATGGCCGTGCATCACGCAGTTGTGGACAGCATGTCCTGGCTGGTGATCGAGAACGACCTACGCTGCGCTCTCGAAAACAAGCCCCTTGCGCCTGAAGCTGTTTCGGCCGGTGAACACGCAACGGAACTGCTGCGCCGCACCCATACCGACGAAATCACCCAATGGCTACCGCACTGGCAACGCATGCATCACATACCGCAGCTAGTGGCAGCTGATAGCTGGCCAGGTGAGCAGGTGCGTCTACTAGCCACCCGACTAGAGGCAGGCGCAGCAAAAGCTTTGCTCACAGCGACCTCCGGCCCCCAGGTCGCGGCTCGGCTCACCGCCACTGTCGTCGCAGCGCTGTCCCGCTGTATCGGCGAGCGGCCCGAGATGCTGGTAGAGATGGAAACACACGGGCGTAACGGCGGGGACAGCCTCAACATCGACCTGGAACGTACCGTTGGATGGTTCACCTGCCTAGCGCCGGTGCGCGTACCTGGATCGAGCGACCCACAGCGGGTAATCCACGCTGTAGAAGGCGGGAGCGATACCGTCCCCGCAACCAGCTATACAGCGCTGCGTTACCTGCACCCACACGGCGCACGCATGCTCAGCAATGGTGGAGCACAGGTACTGGTCAACTATCTCGGCCGCGCCGAAAGCGACGCAGTGCTCTGCGTGCCTACCCCAGCCGCTCCGCCGCGAACCCCGCACCTGCTTGAGGTAGACATATGGGCGATGAGCAGCCAAGAACTGCGAGCCGAGTTCCGTGTGGCCGAACCAGCCTGGAGCGAGCTAGGAGTCGATCCGGCTGACCTCATCCCAGCATGGCAAGAGGCCGTCGCTGACCTGGCAGAATCGCTTGCCCAACAAGGCGAACAAGCAGCACTGACTCCGCTGCAACGAGGACTGTTGTTCCAGGCTCAGGTCGCCCCCGGAGGTACGTACACGGCACAAACCACGCTGGCCTTCGATCGGCGTCTTGATCCGCAGATCGTGGCCGAAAGCTTCGCTGACACAGTCACGATTCACCCAGCCATTGGTGCCCGCTTCCTCCTAGACGAGGACGGCACACCGACGCAGTGGCTTCCCGGAGCGACCCAGCGCATCTGTCCTGAGGTGACGGTGCACGAAGTCAACAGTGTTGACCAGATCGATGCGCTGCTTGACGCGCAGCGACGACTGCCATTTGACCTGGGCGAATGGCCCTTGGCTAGGTTCCTGCTCATCCGTACCCCGCACGAAGGCGACCTGCTGGTGTTCACCTACCACCTTGTCCTGATGGACGGTTGGTCGAGGGCGCTGCTACTGAACAGTTTCCTTCAGCGACTCCGCCTGCGTGAGAACACTCCTGAACAGGACATTTGTCTACCAGAGCCAGCGCTTCCAAGCTTCGCTGAGGTTGCTCGCAAAGCCACATCGCACGATGAGGCAGCCGCGCTGGCCCACTGGCGAAGCCGTTTGGAAGGACTGAATGGACCAACGCTTGTCGGTGATGGACGGCTGGCCACGACACCGACGCTGCCGAAATCGGTAGTGATCGATCTGGATGAGCAGAGCACTAACGCGCTGAACGCAGCGGCGTCCCGCGCCGGGGTGACCCTGACCGCTTTGATCGTGGCTGCGACCACGCTCTCGTTGCGGGTTCTCACTGGTGAAGACGACGTTGTCGTAGGCCTGTCGGTTTCTGGCCGTAACCTCGTGGAGGACCCCGGGGTGGATTCGGTCGTGGGTGTGTTGCTCAACACCGTTCCGGCGCGGGTGCAGTTGCAAGCCCAGCAGACGGTAATGGATCTGCTAACCCGAATTCAGGCTGAGCGGCTGGAGTCGATGCCTTTCGATGGGGTCGATCTTGGTCAGGTTCAGCGAGACCTAGGCATGGAGGTGCTGTTCGACTCGCTCGTGGTGGTGCAGAACTTCCTGGACCCCAAGGCGGCGCAAGAAACGCGACGTATGCACGGGATCACGGCGGAGTCTTCCGTGGATGCCACCCACTTCCCATTGACCTGGGTGTATACGCCGGGGGAGAGGTTGAGGCTCACGCTTGAGCACCGCTCCGAACTGCTTCCCGCTGGTGCGGCGCAGACAGCGGCGAACCTGGCGGTGTCTGCGCTGCAGTCATTGACTGACATTGTTTTGGGAGCTGAGAGTGGCCGACGCCCCGTGGCGTCTTTGCCTGGATGGCAGGCTGGCCCAGATCACGGTGACGTGGTGGCCGCCCAGAACGCTCGGGTGGACTTCACTGTGGTTGATGCCCTCGATGCAGCAGCTGAACGCAACCCCGATGCAGTGGCTCTGGTCGATGAGCAACACCGGTGGACGTTTGCGCAGTTCCAAGGGCGTTGTCTTGCCGTGGCGCAAGAGCTGCGGCGGCGGGGAGTTGGTCCTGGTGACACCGTGGCGCTGGGGTTGCCTCGGTCAGCGCATGTGGTTGCAGCGTTGATGGGTGTGCTGCGCACGGGTGCTAGGTACGTTCCTGTGGATCTGTCTCATCCAGATGGTCGCTTGGCGGCGGTGCTTGGTGATGTGAATCCTGAGGTGGTGCTGGTCACGGGAGAGTCACGCTCTCGGATGGCCAGAATCGTTCCAGATGTGCCGCTGGTAGAGGTTGATTCTCTTGCATCGGTGCAGATGTCTGCTGAGTTGGTGTCGCGCGCCACTGCCGTAGATGACGCTTATGTCATCTACACGTCTGGTTCGACGGGGCGTCCTAAGGGTGTGGTTGTGCCACATGATGGTCTTGCTTCGATGTTGGTCAACCATCGGCGAAAGATTTTTGCTCCGGCTGTTCATGCTGCAGGTGATCGTCGGTTCCGGGTTGCGCACGCGTTGTCGTTTGCTTTCGACATGTCCTGGGAAGAGCTGCTGTGGTTGGCTGATGGGCACGAAGTGCATTTGTGTGATGAGGATCTGCGACGTGATCCGCAGCGTCTGGTTGAGTACACCCGTCAGAACGGCATCGATGTCATCAATGTGACTCCGGGGCAGGCAGAGCAGCTGATTGCTGAAGGGTTGTTGGACGAGGGGATGCATGCTCCTTCGCTCGTCTTGCTCGGTGGTGAGGCTGTGTCTGTGCGGTTGTGGCGTCGTTTGGGCCAGATGCCTGGTGTGCGTGGCTACAACTTGTATGGCCCTACGGAGTACACGATCAACGCGTTGGGGGTGGGCGATGATGAATGCGCTGATCCAGTGATTGGTGCGCCGGTGGATCATACGGTGGCGTTGGTGCTTGACCGTTGGTTGCGTCCTGTTCCTGATGGTGTTCCTGGTGAGCTGTATCTGACGGGAATTGGGTTGGCTCGTGGTTATCACGGCATGCCGGGACGTACAGCTGAGTCGTTTGTGGCATGCCCATGGGGTGAGCCAGGGTCGCGTATGTATCGCACCGGTGACCGAGTCCGGCGTCGTGTTGCAGATGGGCTCATGGAGTACTTGGGGCGTACGGACAACCAAGTGAAGATTCGAGGTCATCGAGTGGATCCGGGTGAGGTCTCTGCGGCTGTGCTCGCTTTGGCTGAACAGGATCGCGGTGCGCAGGCGCCCTCTGATGTGGCTGCGGTGTATGGCTGTGTCACGACAGTGGTCAATGGTGCGTTGGTGTGTCATCTGGCTGCTCGGGTGGCTGATTCGCAGGTTGTGGCGCGTGCGGTGCGTGATGGGTTGCGGTCGGTGTTGCCAGAGGCGTTGGTGCCGGACCGTTATGCGGTTGTGCCGGAATTCCCGCTGACTGCTAATGGCAAGGTGGATACAGCGCAGCTGGGTTCGGGTAGCCCGGTGGGTAGCACGGGGCGTCCTGCTCGCGGTGAGCAGGAATGTCTGGTGGCTGAGCTCGTGGCTGAGGTGCTCGACCTGGATGAGGATGAGGTGCCAGCAGATGTTGATTTCTTCTCGCTGGGTGGGCATTCGATGGCGGCGGTGCGTCTTGTGGCGTTGCTTCGTGCTGAGGGTGTTTCTGAGCTGGCGGTGCGTGATGTGTATGCGCTGCGTACCGTGGAGAGGATGGCCCAGAAGCTGGTGATGTAAGACAGCAGAGTGGGTCTGGTGACCCTCTGGGGGTTATGTCCAGAGGGTCACCAGTTCTTCAATGAGGGTGGTGCGCCAGCAGGCGTGATCGTGTCCGCCGGGGACGGTTCGGGTGTGCACGTCCATGTTGGCTTCGGTGAGTGCTTTGGTGACTGCGTTGACGTGTTGATGCATTGCTTTTTCGTCTTCACCGACGGTGAAGCGAATCTGCATGTTGTGTAGGTCGGGTAGGTGGCGTGCGGTGTCTCCTCCGGGTGGTGCGTTCAGGGGGTCGGTGGGGTTGGTGTCGGTCCACCAGAACGCGGGGGATTGTCCTAGGAGTGCGTTGAATTGGGTGGTTGTTGCTGCGGCTCGGGTTGCGGCGAGGGCGCCGAGGCTTTGTCCAGCTATGACTGTGTGTGTTCGTTGGGAGCCGCGCTGGGATAGCCAGGTGTCGCACATGGTCAGGATTGGTCCAGGTAGTGCGGTAGCCAGGGTAGGGCTGGTGAGGAAGTTGGTGCGTGCTTGCGGGTCTGCCGGGGAGGGGATCAAGACGAGAACGTGGGGCGGCAGGAGCCCGTCGGCCACGGCTGTGTTGAGGGTGCTAGGGGCGTCGTGTAGGTGGAGCCAGTGGTCTCCGTCCAGGAGGAAGAGGACGGGTGTTGTTGTGGTGAGTTGGCCGGGGGTGAATATGCGTAGTGTGCAGCGTCGTCCTAGTACGTTGCGGTCTAGGCGTAGTCGCTCTGAGGGGTGGGGGCAGATGTGTAGGGGGCTGCGTGGTGGCCATCGGTCTAGGCCGGCGGCGCCGTCGCGGGGAGCTGTGGGGTGGGTGAGAAGTGACCCGAGTTCGCCGGTGGCGTCGTGGTTGAGTGGGTCGGCGCTGGGTGGGCCGTCGTTGTTGCTGAGTCTGTAGGTTACGCAGGCTTGGGGTGGGATTGGTATTTGGGCGATTCCGAAGCCTGGGGGTATTTCGTGTCCTGCTGTGGTTAGTTCTTGGGCGAGGGTGGGGTCTGGGTTGGTGATAGGGGTTGATTGTTTGTGTTCCCACAGGATGTGGGTGCCGTGGGGGGCGGTGACGATGCCTAGGGCTGAGCCGTCGGGTAGGAGTCGGTAGAGGGGCCATTGGGGGGAACGGTGGGGGACGTCGTGTAGGCCGGGTTTGGGGGTGGGGTTGTGGTGTTTTTTTTGTGGTGATGAAACTGCTTTGACAGTCATATTAGGTGAGCCTAACCTCAATCTATGCGCGTCGTTACCTTCGGATACCAGACCTGGGGCCACCGGACTTTGCAGGCTGTTCTCGCAGGCGGACATGAGGTGCCATTGGCCGTCACCCATCCGCCGAGCAACAACCCTTACGAACAGATGTGGAGCGACTCGGTGGCCGAGCTGGCCACCGCTCACGGAATCCCTGTTTACGAAGCGCGCCGCCCCGATGAAGCCCTAATCAATGCCGTCCGTGAAGCAAAACCAGATGTCATCGTTGCTAATAACTGGCGCACCTGGCTACCTCCGGAGATCTACGACGCCCCACCGCACGGCACGCTCAACGTGCATGACTCCTTACTTCCTGAATACGCCGGCTTCTCGCCAGTGATGTGGGCTCTGCTGAACCGTGAAACCCATGTGGGGGTCACCGTTCACCGCATGGACGAAACCCTGGATGCTGGCCCTATCGTCGCGCAGCAGGCAGTACCCGTTGGCCCTAATGACACCACCACTGATCTTTTCCACGCGACCGTCGCTTTGATCGAGCCGCTGGTCACTCGTGCGCTAGCCGACCTGGCCGCAGGCACACTCACCGCTACCGCGCAAGATCCAGCCCGCGCCACCTATTTTCATAAGCGCTCCGAGCGGGAGGCATATCTTGACTTCCGAGCCTGCGCTGCCGACCTGGAGCTGCAGGTCCGTGCCCACAGCGACCCTTACCCGAACGCGTACTTCAACTACCGCGGGCAGCGGTTGCGTGTGTTGCGAGCCCACGTCTCACGCAGCCGATTCGGCGGCACTCCGGGCCGTGTCACGGTCCCGTATGAGGGGGGAGTAGCCGTAGTTTGTGGTTCTGCGCAACGCAACGCGCCAGCTCCTGCGCTCATCCTAGAAACGCTCCGTCTTGACGACGGTCGCGAAGTAGCCGCAACCGAAATTCTCGGTGATGGCGGCTACATCGATTTGCCCTAACCCACACAGCCATGGGGAAACCCAAGGCACCAACTATCCGGGGGATTACTACACCATGCCCACAAAACTGTCTTCGTTACGCCGGAGGGCTTTCCTGCTCGCAGCTGCACTGTGTTTGACCGGCGGAGTTGTCGGATGCTCCACATCTGACTCCTCGACTTCGGCGAGTTCCAAGCCAGCGTCTGCGGCCACGGAGGCTGGCGCGTTCCCAGCCACGATTGCCCATAAGTTCGGCCAAACGGTGGTTAAAGAAGCGCCTACTCGGGTGGTGTCCCTGGGGTATAACGACCAGGATGCTCTTCTGGCTCTCGGTGTCACTCCGGTGATGGTGCGCAATTGGGACGGAATGACCCCCTCTGGTGAGGCTGCAGGAGCATGGGCCAAAGACCGCATCAAGGGTGAAAAACCCCAGGTGTACACCAAAGAAACCGTTGACCCGGAGGCAGTAGCAGCAGCAAAGCCTGACCTGATCGTCGCCACCTACTCCGACGTCGACAAACCCACCTACGAGGCACTTTCCAAGATTGCCCCAGTGATTGTGCAAAAGGGTGACTACGAGGACTACCAGCAGCCCTGGGATGTCACGACTGAAGAGATCGGCGCTGCCGTGGGGCGCCCTGCCGAGGCCAAGAAATTGGTCGACGGTATCAAGGGGCGCATCAGTGAGCTAGCTGCCCGTCACCCTGAGTGGAAGGGTAAGAGCGCCACTGTTGCTACCTATGACGGCAAGGCGCTGTCTGCTTTCGCTGCCAATGACATGCGCACGCGGTTCTTCACCTCGCTTGGATTTGAAGCGAACAAAGAAGTTAATGACGCAGCAAAGGGCAAGTTCTACACAGAACTCTCTTTGGAAGAAGCTCGCAAGCTCGATTCCGACGTACTGGTCTGGGACCAGATCTCTTACGCCCCGAAGGGACGTTCTCAGATCGAATCTGAGCAGTCGTTGTCTTCACTGCCAGCTATGAAAGATAAGCACGCATTGTTCCTTGAAGACCAGCTCGAGAAGGCCTTCGGGTGGCAGACAGTCCTTAGCTTGGGGTATGTGCTTGACCACATTGAGAAGCCGCTTGATGCAGCTGTTAAAGGTGAGTAAGTAACGGTTTTCCGCATGAAAAGTGTTGTGGCCCCCACACCAAATGGTGTGGGGGCCACAACACTTTTCATGTTTTTTTAACGGCGTGTGTCTTCTGGTGGAATGTCGGCGACAATCTGCGCGATCACTTGTGTATCGCCCATGGTGAGGTGGGCATCCGTGTGTTTGATATTGCGCTGGTAGAGCCAGTTGAGCACAGATAGGAGTACTCCGATAAGTAGGAGTACAGCAGCGATGGAGTAGACCACTGGCTTCTGTGCCCAGGGGCCGATGAGGAAGATAGTGGAGGCTGCGCCGAGGTAAGGAACCCATCGGGGAGCGCGGAAGTGGTTATGTGCTTCGGCTGCGCTGTCGCGTCGTAGCACGATACAAGCGATGTTCACTACCGTGAATACGGCTAAGAGAAGAAGCGCTGTGGTGCTTCCGAGGGCAGAAGTGGTGTCGGCGCCCAGTGCTAGTCCGACAAGGGCCAACAGCCCCACTCCGAGGGCAGTGGTGAAGATGATGGACGCATATGGGGTACGGCGTCCGCGGTGGATTTTTCCTAGGGGGCGTGGCAAGACGCCTTGTTTAGCCATGCCGTAAACGAGTCGGGAAGCCATCATCATGTTCAGCAGCGCGGTGTTCGCGACAGCGAAAATAGTGATGAACGGGTAGAGAGTGTGGATAGGGATGCCAGGTGCGCCGCGGGCGATGACCTCGAAAAGTGGCGTGTCTGAGTTGGCAAGAACACCGATAGGCACGATGGCTACGGTGAACAGTGAGATGGCGACGTAGATAGCTAGGCAGATTCCCATGCCGCTGAGCATGACTTTGGGGAAGATGCGGGGGTCTTTCACTTCTTCGACCATGTTGACGGAGTCTTCGAAACCGACGAAGGAGAAGAAGGCCAGTGCGGTGACTCCGGAGAGCACCAGGAACATAGATTTGTCTTGGGGGGCTTCGAAAATGACGGTGCGTGAGAAGTCGACGTTGCCGTTGATGGTGGCCCAGATACCGACCCCGATAACCAGTGCCAGTCCGAGGAACCCGATGAGGGTGAGCACCATGTTGAGTTTCACAGATTCGGAGGAACCCCAGAAATTTACGACTGCCAATGAGATGAGGAAGGCAATAGCTAAGGCAACGACCGAGGTTTTGCTCCAGTTCAGGCCAAAACCGAGGTTGATGTTGTTAGCCACAGCCATGGAGGTGGTTGCAGCCGAGGTCAATCCGGAGCACAGCACGGCGAAAGTCACCATGAAGGTGAGGAATTGTTTGTGGAACGCTTTGTGCGCGTAGAGGGCGGCTCCGGAGGCGCCTGGGTATTTGGTGACGAGTTCGAGATAGGAGTAAGCAGAAAGTGTTGCTACTGCGAAGGCGAACAAGATGGGGGCCCAGGCAGCGCCGCCGACGTTGGCGGCCAGCTTGCCAGTGAGGGCGTATACACCTGTTCCGAGAATGTCTCCGAGGATGAACAGGAGAAGCAGCCCAGGGCCCATGACCCGGTGCAGTTCATGATGGTCGTGTCCTGCGACCTTGGTGGGGGGTGTTTTGCTCAAGGTGGCCTCCTAACGAGGGGGTCCGGCGGGGCAGGAGGTAGAGCCTCCTGTGGCCCGCCTCGCGCCCACGCGAAGTTCGATCAGCTTATTCACAGTTCGCGCTGATCCAAAAGCGTGGGCGCGAGGAGGTCACCGAAGGTCACCAAAGCTTGCGATAAACCTCTCCCGATTTGGGGTTAAGAGGGTCAGCGTCCCAAATGTGGTTTTTCATATCAGTGCCAGCTTCGGCGAAGTAACTCTCTAGAACGAGAACATCGCTGTTTCCTTGGAAGAATTCGCGCATTTTACGGATGAAATAGGGGTTGTCGCCGTTGCCGTCACGGCCTGGGCTAGCCAAGCCCCATTCGGAAACTGAGAGGCCTTTTTTATGTTCGCGTGCGAATCGGGCTAAATCGGAAAGGCCAACGCTGGAGTCAGGGGCGATGGAGCGGCGCCATTCGTTTTCGTTGCGGGCACGTAAAGGGCCCCAGTCGTAGTGGGAACAGCCGACCATGTCGACGACGTCATCTCCGGGGTACATGAGGTTGAGGCTGTCGAGGCGGTTTTTCTGGCCGCGCATCACAGTGCCGCAGTTAATGTCGAAGCTGAATTTAAGGCCAGGAGCTTCTTTTTTCATCAAATCATGGATGCGTCGATACGCGGTTTTGTATTCGCCAGCGGTTGAGGCGGTCACGCTCCAAGGCATCCAGGTGCCGTTGCCTTCCCAGCCGATACGCACCACCGAGTTACCGCGTCCTGCTTTTTGTAATTCACGTCCGGTGCGGCGGTAGGTTTCGTCGTATTTTCCTGCAGCGACATTTTTCAGGTCGCTGGGCTTGGCCTCGCGGGGCAAAATGGGTTGCCCCCAGAGAAGGACACCTTTGAAGTCTTTGAAGGTGTTGATTTCCCAGCTGGGGTCGTTGAGGTCTTTCCAGGTATCCCAGCCGGGGAAGGAAGGGGTGACGTCGCTGGGAGCGCCGCGCCAAGTGCCCCAGCGGGTGGCGCGTTCACCGGACATGAAGCCGCCGACCCATGCTCCAGAGTGCCATTTATTTCCGGACCTGGGTTTACCCAAGTATTGGTTGGCCAGATTATTGGGAGCAGGTTTGGCCACAGCGGTGTTTTTAATGCTGTTATTCGCCGGTGTTGTGATGGCGTTAGCCGGTGTGGCGGTAATGGCGGCTCCGGCGAGGAGGGCTGTTGAAGTGAGCGTTACGAAAGCTCGTCGAAGTGTCATATACATGCCTTTCGGTGTGGCGGGCACCGAAAGGCATGTATGTACATGCAGTTCATGGCTCTGCTCGTACCCCCTTGCCCCCCGGCTGCCGGAACCTTATGTCACTGCCGTGACGGTGTGCAGTCCCGTGGGGATGACCCACAGGGCTAGCACAAGGGAGGGAACAGGTTGTTAGTTACTTTTGAGGAAGGTCAGTAGCGCGGTCAAAGCTGCTTCGGTTCCGGTACTCAAAGTGGGTTGTAAAGCGGGGGCGAAGCGTGAACTGTGGTTGGGGTGGGGTTCACTGTCAGCGTCGAATCCACCCCAAAACCAGTAACAATAAGGCGTGCCGAAGGCCTGCGGGATGGTGCTGAAATCTTCTGAACCGGTTGCCGGTGTCATCGGGCTGACTCGCTCGGCGCCGAAATGTTCAGTGAATGCTGAGGTGAGAGCCTCAGTGACAGTGGTGTCGTTTTCAGTGGGTGGGATTACAGCAGAAAGAAAAAATTCAGGTTCGCGTGGGCAGCGCGCAGCAGTGCATTCGGCATGAACGATTCGTTTAACCGCCTCAATAAGAATGTCGAGGGTTTCTGAATTGTAGGCGCGGAAGTTAAGCAGCATGGTTGCTTCGCTGGGGATCACATTGGCTTTCGTGCCCGAGTGGATCGCGCCAACGGTGATGACACCAAAATCACTGGGATCAATTTCTCGAGCGACAACGCTTTGAATCCGGGTGATGATAGCGCTAGCAAGAACAATGGGGTCGACAGAAAAATGCGGCATAGAACCATGGCTGCCCTTGCCATGGACGACAATCTTCATCATCGCTGCCGTAGATAAAACAGGCCCCGCAGCGATCTGGATATGACCGGCAGGCAGTGGAACAACATGCTGTCCCAGAGCAACGTCAGGGGTAGGAACAGTGTCGGTCAAGCCTGCTTCCACCATCGAAACCGCACCTTCACCGGTCTCCTCTCCCGGCTGGAAAAGAGCCAGATAAGTGCCTGACCAGGCATCACGATGATGAGCGAGAATCTTCGCTGCACCCAGATGAGCAGCGACGTGGAAATCGTGACCGCAGGCATGCATGACGAACTGCTCGTTTCCGTCACGGTCTTTCGTCGTGGCTGTAGAAGCGTAGGGAAGACCAGTCTCTTCTTTGACAGGTAAGGCATCGAAATCGGCGCGGAACAAAACAGTGGGCCCTTCACCATTAGCGAGAACCCCGACGACGCCGCCACCGATTTGATGCGTGGTGTACCCGAATTCTTCTAATTGCCCAGTGATCTGCGCCAAAGTGGCGGTCTCTTGCATCGACAATTCAGGGTTGGCGTGCAGATGTTTATACAACTCTTCCTGCCAACCCTTGATCTCATCGATCTGTGCATACAGAGCCCTGGTGTCGGACATAAGGTGGCCTTTCTCATCAAGGAAATGGGCGCGATGAAGTGGTGCGTCAGCAACCTGCAGCAAGCACAGCAGATGCCCAAGAGACACCATCGACGACATCACGGCTTTCGCGAAGGCTTCCACATGCTAATCACGGCATTGCACCTGCCGCTCCCAAAAAAGTATGGAATTCACACACCAAATACATCCCGACAACGAAAACGCACACCCAACGAACACGTATAACCCGCCCCAGAACACCCTCCTTAATCAGTCAAAATTTCCCCAAACCCGTGTGCCCTCCTTGCCTCCATCTGCCTTCACAACTGTTCTGATACACGACCAAACCTGGCTGCCCATCCCCGGGCACCCTGGGAGGACACAAGGGAGAACACCACGTGGCCGACAACGCCGAGCCCACCACCAACACCACCGGGCACCACACCACCCCACCACCAGCCGTCCACACCTGGCTCTCCAACCTCCTCGACCTCACCCGACGCAACCCCCTCATCTGCCTGCCCAACACCGCTGTAGCCCTCCACACCAGCGAAAACACCCTCCCCACCCTCATCACTGCCATCACCTCAGGCACCCCCATCGTCATCCGAGGCTCCGATGACCTCGACGAACTAGATCTACCCACCGGCGCCCACCAATCCACTGACCTCGACAGCAGCACCCACACCACCCTCCTCGACGAGGAAAACCTCATCTTCGCTGTCGATGACACCGCCACCATCCGCAAACGCTTCCCCGACCTACGCCGACGCGCCCACGTCATCCGTGACCAATCCGGAGCCAGTCCGCTCTACCTCACCCTGGGGGCGCTGACCACCCACACCAACGGAAGCACTGACACCGCCCCCCTCTACCTCCTACCCATCACACTTGAAGGCCGCCGCTACGGGTCCTGGACCATGCAGCTCGAAACCCAAGGCACCCTACGCATCAACGAAAGCCTGCTCGAACGGCTGCGCCGCAACCACGGCATCGACCCCCAAGCCCTGCGCGACCTGCACACCAGCGACGATGCCCTCGACCTGCCCGGCGCGCTGGAGCGCATCCGCCAGGCCATCACCCACGCAGGAATCGACGCCGAGGTCACCACCGACGCCCGCATCGCATTGCTGGAGTACTCCACTCTCGAAATGTGGCGAGATCTGCACGACAACTGGGCCACATACCTCACTAATCCACTCCTTACCCACCTCACCAGCAGTGAAGACGCAGCCCCACCAGCCAACCCCACTGACGGACTAGCCACCCGGCCACTCCAAGCTGAAACCGAACTCACCGCACCCCTACCAGCTGATGGAGCCCAACAGCGCGCCATCGCCTGGGCCCACGACCAACACACCTTTGTCCTCGAAGGCCCACCTGGCACTGGAAAATCACAGACCATCACCAACATCGTCGCCGACGCACTCGCCAACGGACGCCGCGTCCTGTTCGTGGCCGAAAAAGACGCTGCTCTGGATGTTGTTGCTCGCCGCCTAGCGGCCATCGGCCTGCACGGACGGTGCCTAGACCTACGCAGCAAAGAACAAACCCTGCGCGGCATCCGTACCCACCTGTCTACATGCCTAGCTCAGCACGCCATCCCCACCAGCGAAGACCTCATCGCAGCCCGGGAACTGCACCGCGAGATCGTCACGGATCTAGCCCGCCACCCCGCAGCCATCCGCGAGCACGGAACCGGTCCCATTGCCGTGGACGCCTCTACTAGACGGGAACAAGCTGAACAATTCCGTCACAGCGCAGACACACTGCGCAGCGAACTGGCTGCAGCCCTGCCCCATATGCAGCCCTCCCACCCTGCTCCACCCGCCGCGATGGACGCCTTATCCACCGAACTCACCGCAGGTGAAATCGAAGGCCTCCACCACTTCGTCGACACACACATCGACGCCATCCTCACCCTCACCCCCTGTCTGCTCATGAGTCCGGCCACCGTTGCCCGCTATCTACCCGCCCGCGCACACCTGTTCGATCTGGTCATTTTTGACGAAGCCAGCCAGATCCGCGTAGCTGACGCTGTTGGATCCCTGGGCCGCTCAGACTCGGCCATCATCGTCGGCGACCCCAAACAAATGCCCCCGACTAACCTTTTTGGTGCTGCCGCAGCAGACGAAACCGACCGTCCGGATGAAGCTGAATCGATCCTGCTCGAAGCTGTACGGCGCGGCATCCCATGCCTACGGCTCACCTGGCATTACCGGTCGCGCACTGAAGGACTCGTTGCCTTCTCAAACGAGCGCTATTACGGCGGTGAACTTGCCAGCTTCCCCACGCCTCCGGGCGTAACCGCCTCTGGTGTTGAATTCCGTCGTGTCGAAGGTGGCTTTTTCGGTGCAGCCCGACGGAAACCACCACTGAACATCGTTGAATCCAACGAAGTCGTTGCCACAGTCCGCGAGATGGTTGCCCTAGATCCAGATGTCTCTGTTGGTGTGATCACCTTCAACGCAGCTCAACGCGACGACATCCTCGACAAACTCGAATCCGATGAATCCGCACCCGAAGTACGGGCCGCGCTGCGAAGAGAAAACGAACCAATCTTCGTCAAGAACATCGAACACGTCCAAGGTGATGAACGCGATCACATTCTCTTCTCTTTGACCTACTCCCTTCATGATGCAGACAGGCTCTCTCGTGACTACGGCCTTTTGCGCCACGACGGCGGCCAACGTCGCCTCAACGTCGCTATCACTCGCGCCCGCGTACGCAACGTGCTTTTTGCTAGCTACGACCCCGACGTCTTCGACCAGATTGATGACCTCCCCGAGGGGCTAGCTGACCTGCGTGATTACTTATGCGCTGCTCGCTATGGGCAGATTGCAGAAAAACCTGCCACCTCAACGGAGCCCTCTTGCCTTGTTTCCCCCATTGCTGCGCGGTTACGTGCTGAGGGCCTTGAAGCAGTCGAAGACGTGGGCGTCAGTGCTTTCCGGGTAGACCTGGCACTTCGTCGACCCGGGCGAAGCTGGGTTGCTGTTGGCCTGGACACCCAGCAGTGGGCCTCCAGGCCAGCTACCACCGATCGTGACGAGATCCCTCAACGTGTACTTGTGGGCCAGATGGGATGGGCTGCGGCTTACCAGTTGTATCGCAGCGAATGGAGTAACAGCCCCGACCAGGTCATCGCTGATCTTGTTCGTCTTGCTGATGAAGCACCCATCGCCGACGCTGCTAACAGCACAGCAGCAACCAGTGGGTCAGGAGCCGAACCTGATCCGCTCCTTGCTGCTGCAGCAGCCCAAGCTCAAACACAAGCCGACATTG
This sequence comes from Dermatophilus sp. B7861-1, assembly GCF_058996045.1. Classification (NCBI taxonomy): domain Bacteria; kingdom Bacillati; phylum Actinomycetota; class Actinomycetes; order Micrococcales; family Dermatophilaceae; genus Dermatophilus; species Dermatophilus sp. B7861-1. The sequence goes on from NZ_CM180082.1 coordinate 444,452, forward strand.
TTGAGCGCATGGGCGCCACTCCTATCGGTTATCAGGCACCAGTGCTCACTCGTTTTGAAGCTGCTGAGGCAGAGCAGCGTGGTTCGCGTGAAACAATCAACGCGTTGCCAGACCACGCCGCTGTTGAAGAGGTGGCAGCGCAATGGCGCGAAATTGTCGAGATTGAGGGCCCCGTCCACATCGACCGTGCGGCCCGTATCGTTGCCCGCAGATTTGGGTGGCGACGTATGCCAGGAGTGGAACGAGACGCCATCGTTGCCGCGTTGCCTCCTGAGCTAGAACGAGTTGTTGACACCTCCGGAGAGTTTGTATGGGGCGAGGGGGTCGACCGAGATAAATACCGCGTGGTGCGGGGACAGAATCGGGCTGAGCGTCGTGCCACCGAGATTGCGCCTGAAGAACGCGCTAACGCTGTCCTACTTGCACTTGCTGAGTCAGGTGGGAAAGCAGGAGAATCCACCGTGCTCAGAGGAGTCAAGGAGATATTCGGCTTCGGTTTCCTGGCAACGCAGTTGCGGCCAGCTTTTTGGCCGGTTATCGAAAATCTCGTGGCGAGCGGACAGGTGCAACGTCAAGGACGCGAACTCGTTCTTGTCCAGGATGCTTCTGCTGCGCGAGAGCATTCGCGCGTGGGGTAAATAATTTGGCAGCCACTAGTGCGTGGGCAGCGCAGTAACTCAGTCCAGGAGTTTTCCGCGGCCATCGTGGGCACGGCGCAGCGCGATGAGGACGATGTCTGCGATGTGCCAGATACCGAAGGTTGCCCAGCCGAACAGCAGTTTGCCTATAGCTAGCCAAATGTTTCCTAGGTAGAAGCGGTCCAGGGCGAAGACGCCAAAGAAAATCGACAGCAAGATGGCGACTAGCCAGCTTTTATTTGAGAACAAGCCAGGTACGTGTGAAGCGAACATTTGACGGCCATCGGGCAGGATCACGGTGTCGCTGCCGCGTAGGGTGCGGTCTTTAGCCATGATGGCCAGATCTGAGAAGGAGTACGGACCGATCGGGTCGCTGTGGCGGCGAACGTAGTAGCTGTCGTTGGCGGTAGGTCGCTCATCCATGGGTGGCCTTTCGCTGGGTGGGTGTGAGGTGCGTGGCTTCATATACGGCATGTATGAACCATCTTCCCTGCCCGCGTGGGTCGCAATTCAGTAGAGGGCATAGCTGCGTGGTGTGGGATGTGTGCTGCACGGGTGCCAGGATGTGGGGCATGAATTTCTTCATGCGAGTCGGAGCCACTGCTGCCGCGACGGCCGTGGCTGCGTGGGTTGTTCCGGGTATCGCCGTTGGTGGGGTCTCCACTGGGCACAAACTCTTCACCCTCATTGGGGTGGCGATTGTGATCGGTGTGGTGAATGCCTTGATCAAACCGATTGTCACGTTTTTGTCTGGCTGCCTGGTGTTTCTCACGCTGGGACTGTTCTTGTTGGTGATCAACGCGTGCATGTTGCTGTTGAGTAGTTGGTTGTCTAACGCGGTTGGGCTGGCTTTTGCGGTGCATGGTTTTTGGAGTGCGTTGATCGGTTCGATCATTATCAGCGTGGTTTCGGGGCTCCTTTTGGCGCCGATGGGTGGTAGCTGAGGAGGTGCTGGGGTTTAGTCAGAGCCGAAGAGATCCCGGGTGTAGACCTTTTCAGCGACGTCGGCTAGTTCTGGAGAGCGACGGTTCGCGATGATGACATCGGCGCGGCTTTTGAACTCCTTGAGGTCTTTGACTACTTCGGAGCGGTAGAACTCCGTGGCCTCCAGGGTGGGTTCGTAGACGATGACGGGGATTCCTTTTGCTTTGATTCGCTTCATAATTCCTTGGATGGAGGAGGAGCGGAAGTTGTCGCTGCCGGTTTTCATAGTGAGTCGGTAGACCCCGACGACGTGTGGTTTTTTGTCGATGATGTCGAAGGCGATGAAGTCTTTGCGGGTGGTGTTGGAGTCGACGATGGCGCGGATGAGAGTTTGGGGGACCTGGTCGTAGTTGGCTAGGAGTTGTTTGGTGTCTTTGGGTAGGCAGTAGCCGCCGTAGCCGAAACTTGGGTTGTTGTAGTGGTTTCCGATGCGAGGGTCTAGCCCGACGCCTTCGATGATTTGTCGGGTGTCTAGGCCGTGGCGGGCGGCGTAGGTGTCGAGTTCGTTGAAGTAGGCCACTCGCATGGCGAGGTAGGTGTTGGCGAAGAGTTTGATGGCTTCGGCCTCGGTGGTTCCGGTGAGTAGGACAGGTGTGTCTTCTTCGAGGCTGCCTGCGTGAAGTAGGTATGCGAAGGTTTTTGCTTTGTCGCTAGCGGTGGGGGAGTTGGGGTCGGATCCGACGATGATGCGTGAGGGGTGCAGGTTGTCGTGGAGCGCTCGACCTTCACGAAGGAATTCGGGTGAGAAAAGGATGGTGATGTCGGGGTATGTGGTGCGTACTTGGTCGGTGTATCCCACTGGGACGGTGGATTTGATGACTGCTGTGCCGCCGGGGTTGTGGCGGGCCACCAGGTCTAGGACTGCGTCGACGCTTGAAGTGTCGAAGAAGTTGAGGTTGGGGTCGTAGTTGGTGGGGGTGGCGATGATGACGAAGTCAGCACCGGTGTATGCGGTGGGGTCGGTGGTGGCGGTGAGGTTGAGTGAATGGTTGGTGAGGTATTCGCTGATGTCGGGGTCGACGATGGGGGAGCGGTGGGCGTTGATGTCGGCTACGCGGGCGCTGTCGAGATCCACGGCGGTGACTTCGTGGTGCTGTGCCAGGATTACCGCATTCGCGAGCCCGACGTATCCAAGTCCTGCTACGGCGATCTTCATGCGGTCAGATTAGGCGCGGAAGAGTCGGATTCGTGAGAGTTGCGGGTGTCAGGCGTGGCCGCGTTGGGGCGGGCCAGTGTGGAATAGGTGATTCTCTAGGCGCCATTGGAACGCGAAGAAAGTGATTTATCTCATCTTGACATGAGTGTGTTTGGGTGAGTGTTTCATGCGGAAAAAGCTATGAGCTGCAAGCTCTTTGTATTTGTGACTTGCCCCAGTGATTGCTGGAAAAAATCCCAACGTGTGGGTGAGGTATTGAAGTCAGTTAACGCTCGCTTTAGCGTCAAAAACAGTTCGGCACAACGGTTTTCGTTTTATAGCCGAACTGTGCAGCACTCTCGCAGTGAGGAACATCATGCCTCACCTCAACTCCCCAGGAGCACAAATGCATAAGCGCAATGTCGCGCGTGTCGCGGGGGCTGGGCTGACCGCTCTCGTTTTGATGGTCACAGCTCTACCTACCGTCCACGCCGCACCAGAGAGTAACGGGTCAGATCCTTCTACTGGCAACATCACCACACCTAACACACCTGATAACAACCCTCTCCTGCCGCTGGTCAATGTCAAGCGCCCCAACACCCGCCTTAAACCCAACATCTTCAATCCGCACCCGGTCTGTAACGCCCACCAGGACTACCGCACCGTCATTTATCGCGTACAGGATCACTTCACCCCCATGGGGGCGATCGAAACCCGCAACGACTCAAAGGGAGATATCCCTCTAAGCCAACAGTTGAGCAGAACTCAAACGATCAGCCTGTCTGTCAGCGGTGACTACGGCAAGACGTTTGGCAGCATCTCCTCGGGCCTGAGCGCTGTGGCGGGCAAACTTACCGGAAACATTTCTGCCACCTCACCCGCAGAGTCACTGAATATCCGGCCCAGCGTCTCGTACTCACTTGCCTGGACGGTTGGACAAACAATCGGACCGTTCACTGTCCCTGCTGGCCACACAGGCAAAGCAACGTACGGGTTCCGGCAGCTGTCGTTTAAAGGCACGCAGCAGCGCTGCCGCGCCAATGGAACATGGTCTAACCCCTGGACTTACTCGGGACTGGCGCCGCTGAGCAACGCCGTCGTCGTGAAGGTCTACAAGAACAGCGCCTCTGAGGCGACCGGAACCAAGTGAAAACAAGGACGTCACAGCGATGAAAAGAATGACACGTAGGTTCCTCGCAGCCGGCGCTGCCGCGGCGGTAGTGGCATCGGCAGCAGTGCCCGCCTCAGCTGCCGATACCGCTCCCAAACGTGACCTCGCGGTGAGTTATGCCGTATCAGGAGCGAAGATTCCTGGGTATCCAGGATTAGTGACGCTTCGCCTGACCAATGCAGGAACGGACCGGTATTACGGTGAATTCCCCTTGGTGACTTTTGAAGTCAAAATCATCACGGCTAAGGGGCCCCAAGGAGTGAACCGTAATATCGGCACCCGCAGTTTTCACGGCTCGCACGTGGAAGATCTTGGGTTCGATGAAGCAACTTCCACGCACACCTACCGCGTGATCCTGTCTAACCCGGTGGAACGCGGCACTAAAGGTATGAACATCGCGGGTTTCTACTTCGGTATCGGCGCTACTCGTGAGGGCCGTGTCATCCAGAAAATCGTTACCACTCAAAAGGGCCGCTTGCCAGGTGATACCCCCAACGCTAACGATCAAAACGTCGACTCAACTGTTGCGGGCAATACGCACACTAACTTCGGTAAGCCGACCGGATTGTTCTGATATCCGCGCAGCTAAGTCTCCTGCTTAGTCACGCGTTGGGTACGCAGATTGCCTGGGTCGTTTTCACAATGACCAGGCAATCTGCGTAGCCACGGATTTGTAGAGAATCAGGCAGTAGTAGGTGAGCTGCTAACCGATTGCGGCTCTGGCCCCCAGTAGTCAGTTTTTTCGGTAATACCGATGTCGGCGGCGCAGAACGTGGGGTTCACGCCCTGCTTGCGCTGCTCGATGTAATTCTTGCTGGCTTTGATGGCGTGGCTACCCAGCAAGATGATCACCGGAATATTGATCAGAGCCATCAAGCCCATCAAGATATCGGCGATGCTCCAGGCCATTTCAAACTCTAGGAGTGCACCGCAAAACACGATGAGTACTGCGACGGCACGGAAACCGCGTAGCAGCCACACAGCAGGTTCCCCGTGGCAAAGGAACCTCAGGTTAACTTCCGAGTAGTAGTAGTTGCCGATGAGAGTGGTGAAGGCGAACAACACCAGGCATGTGGTGATGAAGGGCGGACCCCATGCGCCAAATACGGTAGCCACCGCGGCCTGGACGTAAGCCACGCCTGCCATCTTCTCGTCCGGGACCACGCCTGAGGCCAGCACTGTGAAACCGGTGACGGTGCATACGAACCATGTGTCGATATATACCGACAGCATCTGAACGAGTCCTTGCTTAACCGGGTGTGAAACCGATGCTGACGCAGCGGCGTTAGGTGCCGAACCAACTCCAGCTTCGTTGCTGTAAAGGCCACGCTTAATGCCAAGCATCATTGCTGAGCCGGCAAAGCCACCAAAGATTGCCGGGAAATCGAAGGCGCTGGAGAAAATCGCCGCGAACATGCCAGGAACTAAGTGCAGGTGGGTGAACACCACTGCGATCCCAGCGAGTAGGTAAGCGATCGCCATGAAAGGAACAAGCATCGAAGTGACATGAGCCAAACGCTGACCACCACCGAAGATCGGTAGCGCAGCCATCAAGGCTAGGACAGCACCGAGAATCAATGGCGTGGTGCTTTCCGAGAAAAAGCCGTAAGTGCGGAATGAGTCGACAGTGTTGTACGAGGCAACCATGTTGAAGCCACCCATGTACGTGAAGATCAACGCGCAGGCAAACACCACTCCTAGCCAGCGTGCCTTCAGTGCGGTGGTGATGTAGTAGGCCGGTCCCCCATAAGAGACATTGTTTTCACCGCGGCGCTTGTAGATCTGGGCCAGAGTGCTCTCGACGAACGCCGATGAAGCTCCAAGTAAAGCGATGAGCCACATCCAAAACAATGCGCCAGGGCCGCCTAAGACGATCGCGACTGCTACGCCTGCAATATTTCCTGTGCCAACGCGCGAAGCGGTGGAAACCATAAGGGCGCTGAAGGAAGAAAGCGATTCGCCTTCTTCTTTCGGTTCTGTCACAACACGAACTGATTCGGGCAGCAGTCGCAGCTGCACAAATCCAGTACGAACACTGAAATAGAGTCCAGCTCCAATGAGCAGAGCGATGAGGATGTACTGGTACAACACGTCGCTCACGGCGGTAAGAAAATCAGCCATCGAGGCCCTTTCAGGGAAGAGGGACCGCCGGTATTCACGGCGTGGCAGCAGAGTGCCATAACTGAGCGCTAACTGGGCATTCGTCCCATGGAGGCTGAAAAAAGCCAGCGCAGAGGCACTGTATATGTAGTTTTTGTGGCGTGATTGCCGTGGTCACGCCATAGCGTCGACAAGAAGACCTTTATCGAACATGCCATTGAGATCGGCGACATTCATGCGTCGAGATGCCAAAAGGGATGGCAAAGCGTGAAGTCCGCCGCGCAAAGCAGCTAATACGGCTCGAGGTTGCATCCGCAGCATGCGTGCCAATCTGCCAAGCGATTCTCGTTGCCAGCCAGTCACATTGTCTGAAAGTAGACCAGAGGTGAGTTCGGGGGAGTAGAACTGTTCGCGGCCTGCCCGAGCTTCGCGAGAGGTAGTTGCGGCTGTGCGTGCCACAGGTTGCACTGGGCTGGTGGGCAGGTTCGCGGAGGTAGCTGGGGCAGGACTCACGCCGCTTGCCCGGCCAGGGTCAGGTCCTTCAATGCCGGAAACGCTCACGCACTCTCATCGGCACGGGGGTCGAGGTCAATAGTGCTCTGGGTTGTCCTGGTCGGAGGTGTTTTCATCGGGAGTCTGTGGGCTTGTGGGGTAGCGGTGTGCGCGATGGGAAGCAAAGCTCCACACCTTGTTCAAGATGAAGCTGAGCGGGGTCACTAACACTAGTGACGTCAATTGCGCCCAGTACTCGGGTTTGCGAAGCCCTGTGGTGCTGTCCATCCATGCGAAATCCAGGAACAGGGGAGAGGTTGGATTCAATAGGAGCGTATTGATGCCGAGTACAAATAGCTGCCCGATCGCCCCAACACAAAAGAACGGCCAGAACTGAGAACGGACAGTCATATGGCGTGAATCGGAAAACGTCAGGCGCCGGTTCAGGAAAAAGTTCGAGACGTTCGCGACGAGAAACGCCAACGTTGAGTACACGTGATACCAGCGCACGGACCATGGCGTGAACACGATCGGCCACACGATGCCGGTGGCGTCAGGACCGCTGCGGTTACACAAAATCACCACAGCCATGTTCACCAGCACCCCAGAGCCACCGATGATCCCGAAAGTAAGGAACTGGCGCAGCATCACTGCATGCGAGGCTGCTCGCGGGAGACCACCCCCGTCCGGGGAACCTGTTGGGTCGGGTACCGCCGCAGTTGCCACCTGTTCCTCGCTTCGCACTCGATACTCGCTCCTTCTTCGCTTGCTGCCAGCTCATGTCCCAGATCGACAACGTCCACGTGCAGCGGCACGCCCTCGCACACAGTTCACAGCAACGTAACTTCAGACGCGGGCAGAGTACCTTCTGTGTGTGCTCACCCTGATTTCTCCAGCAAAATCTCTCGATCTTGAATCACCGCTACCTACACGTAAATACACCTTGCCGCGGCTGCTTGAGGAGGCTGAACTCCTCATTGACGTGATGCGCACAAAAGCGCCAGAAGATCTGGCTGAACTAATGCGTATTAGCTCTGAACTCGCTCAGATCAATGCCGAGCGTTACGCCAGGTTCAGCACTCCTTTTACCCCAGATAACTCACGACCAGCGATTTTCACGTTCGCAGGTGATGTGTATCGGGGATTGAATGCCGCACAGCGGTTTGATGCTCGTGATCATACCGAGGCGCAAAAGACGCTGCGCATCCTTTCGGGCCTGTATGGCTTGCTTCGTCCCTTGGATTTGATCCAGCCGTATCGACTCGAGATGGGTACGTCCTTGGCAACCGAACGAGGTCATAACTTGTATCGCTGGTGGGGGGACCAGATCACGGATCTAGTTATCGATGACCTGGCTGCCTCGCCGGGACCCGATGTTGTTATCAACCTTGCCTCAGCCGAGTATTCAACGGCAGTTGATCTGGATGGTTTGGATGCTCGGGTTGTTGCTCCTCGTTTCGAGGACCGTAACTCTCGTGGGCAGTGGAAGGTCATCTCTTTTTCGGCGAAAGTGGCGCGTGGCTTGATGGCCGGGTGGATTGTGCAGAACCGGGTTCGGTCAGTGCGTGCCTTGAAAGACTTCAATGAGGGGGGATATCAGTTTGTCCCGGAGGTCTCTAGGCCGGACATGCCTGTGTTCCGTCGTGTTGAGGTGCGGGGTGCATCTGCTGAGAACCGTCATGGATGAGGCCGTTGAAGTTTCTGAGCCTTGCCATGTAGATCCACAGCCAACTGCTTTGCATGGCAGGGCACGGGTGCGGTTCGTGCTGCGCGGCGCGGCAGCCTTGTTTGTGGAGCAGGGGCTTATTGATGCTGCCGCGGCACTGACGTATTACGCGGTGCTATCCATTTTTCCGGCCGCGATTGCGCTTGTGTCTGTTGGGACGATGTTGGGGCAAGATCCGCAACTGCTTCGTTCATTCGTGGAAGAGCTGCTGCGGGAGTTGTCCCATGTGGTGACTCCTCAAACGCTTACGGCGGTACTCGCCGTGATCGATGCTGTGATGCCCACCGAGGGGGTGGGGGCAGGTGCAGGGGTGGGGTTGGTGGTGGCGTTTTTCACAGCCTCGATGTACGTGCGTGCTTTCGCGCGGTTCGTCAATCAGATCTATGGGGTGAAAGAGGGCCGCACGCTTGTGCGGTTCTGGAGTGACATGTACCTATTGACGGCCGTGATTCTTGTTTTGGCCGCTGCGGTGCTGACGTTGTTGGTGGTTTCTGGTCCGGTGGCAGAGGCTGTCGGTACGTTGGTTGGTTTGGACCGCGCTGGGATAGATATGTATGCCGTGGCAAAGTGGCCGGTTTTGGTGATGCTGGTGGTCGCGACGTTGGGTTTGCTATATCGATTTACCCCGAATGTGCATTCTCGAAGCAGACGGTTTCCGTCTCAAGGGGCTTTTATCGCGTTGGCTACGGCAGTGTGCGCGTCGGGAGGATTCGGTGTGTACGTCTCGAATTTCGCGCAGTACGACGCTATGTACGGCACTCTTACCGGGGCGGTACTGTTTTTGCTGTGGTTGTGGATTCTTAATGTGGCGATGTTGTTCGGGGCAGTGGTGGATTTCGAAATTGAACGAACCAGGCAGTTGAACCGAGGGTTACCAGCTGAGGATGAGTTGCAGCTTGTTCCTCGCTCCACGGTGGCAGCTGATCGTGCTGATGAACGCGCCGCCGCCCGGGTGGAGGCCGGGCGGCGGGTGCGTGTGGGGATCTCTGCTGATCACCAAGAGTGAGGTTTTGGTGATGGCAGGTCAGGCAGCGGCTACGGGTGGGCTGTTACGGAAATGCGTGATAGCAAAGCCAGCAGCTAGTCCTACGAGGGCAGGTAGAGCCCATCCGAAACCGAGGTCGTAGCCAGGTAGTACGGCGGAGGCGAAATTGACGAGAGCGTCTTTGCCCGGGATGGGGAATTCCAGCGCCTTAATCATGTCAAAGAGCGCAGCCACGGCTGTGAAAGCTGTCATCAATTGGGCTGCCAGTGCTCGTCCTTCTAGCCAGGGGGTGAGCAATCCGAGAATGATCGCGGTGATTGCTAGGGGGTAGAGGAACAACAGCACTGGTACCGAGATTTTCACGATGCTGGCTAGGCCGATGTTTGCAACGCCAGCGGAAAAAACAGTGAACAGGATGGTCCAGCCTTTGTGGCCAAGCACGGTGGGGAACATGGTGGAGAACATTTCGGCGCAGGCGGTGACAAGCCCGATGGATGTTTTCAGGCAGGCAGCTAGCACGATCGCGGCGATGAGGACGGTCCCTGCTGGGCCGAAGTAGTGAGAGGACACAGCTGCTAGGACAGTGCCACCGTTTTTGGCGGTGGGGATTAGGTGTAGTGAGGTAGCGCCGATGTAGGCCAGGGCTGCGTAGATGACAGTCATGGCGATCATTGAGTAGATGCCTGCTTTGGCGGTTTCGGTGGCTACTCGTCCAGGTGAGGTGACGCCCAGGCGGTGGATAGCTTCGATGATGACGATGGCGAAGGCCAGGGAGGCTAGGGCGTCCATGGTGGCGTAGCCGTCGATGAATCCGACGGCTGCGGCGTTCTGGGCGTACTTCTCACTGGGGACTCCTTCGACGGGTCCCATGGGGAAGATGACGGCTGCGGCGATGACCGCAAGAAGGAGAACAAGGAAGACGGGCGTGAGGTAGCGGCCTACCCAGTCGATAAGGCGGCCAGGACGGATGGCTGCCAGGCCGGTCAAGGTGAAGAAGACGATGGTGAAGACGGCCAGCCAGAGGTGCTCAGAGCCTTCGGAGAGATATGAGGCGAAACCTACTTCGAAGGAGACGGTCGCGGTTCGTGGTACAGCGAACAAAGGACCGATGGTTAGGTAGAGCGCGCAAGTGAATGCGATGGCGTACCAGCGCGATACATTGCTGGTCATTTGGAGCATGGAGGAAGAGCGGGATAGCGCGGAGGCAATCACGCCAATGATGGGTAGTCCTACCGCGGTGATGAGGAATCCTGCGGTGGCTGCAGGAGTGGCTCCGGCAGCGTCGCGGCCGAGTTGAACAGGGAAAATAAGGTTTCCTGCTCCGAAAAACAGTCCAAAGAGCAGTGAACCTACCAGGAGTGAGTTGCCGGTACTAAGACTTCGGCTGGGCTGATTTGTGGGTGGCATTTCGACAGTATTCCAAACAGGCCCCAGTCAAGAAGAGGGCGTCCTGTAGGTGAAAAGATTCTGGTAGAACCTGGTTAGGTGTGCCTGCCTGGGGTGGGGATTTGGTGTGTTCGGGAAGCGATGATGTCGGTGAGGCTGCGCGGGCGCCCGTAGAGCCATCCTTGAATCATGGGGCAGCCGATTGATTCCAAAAGTGCAGCTTGTTGAGGGGTTTCGACGCCTTCGGCGACGATGTCTGCGATGAGTAGGCTTCTGGCCAGGGCGAGGATGGCGGTTGCTTGGGCGGGGGCTTGAGGATCGTGCTGGAGTCGTGCGGTGATGGATTGGTCGAGTTTGACTGTGTCTAGGGGGAGCCGGATGAGCGTGGCTAAGGATGCGTAGCCGGTGCCGAAGTCGTCCATACAGATGCGTACACCAGCTGCGCGCAAATTAGTGAGGGTTTCGATGGCTGGGGAATCTTCGGTCACGATCATCGTCTCGGTGATTTCGAGTTTGAGATCTTCGGGTAGGAGCCCGGCGAGGTTAAGAGCATCAAGAACGGTTGTAGCGAAACCAGGTTCGTGTAGTTGTGGTGCCGAAACGTTAATGGAGATGAAGGTGCCAGCTAGATCTAGGCTGGTGCGCAGGGTTGCGAATTCCCGGCAGGCGCGTAAGAGAATTGTCTGTCCCAGAGCGTTGATGAGGCCCAGTTCCTCGGCAAGTGGAATAAAAACTGCTGGAGGGATGTCGCCAAGTGTGGGGTGACGCCAGCGGGCGAGGGCTTCCCACCCTGCGGTACGGGTGTAGCCGGGGCCGGTACGTATTTCTTGGTAGGTGATGGTGAGGTTGTCGTGCTTGATTGCTTCGCGCAGTGATGTGGCTAGGGCATTTCGTTGATGGATTGCCTGGTCTAACTCTTCGTCGTACACCACGAATTGGGCGCGGCCACGGGCTTTGGCTTCGTAGAGAGCAGCGTCAGCCATGCTGAGCAGGTCGGGGTGGATAGCGGATGTGGTTGCGGTGGTGGCGACGCCAAGGGAGATGCGGACTCTGTGTAGATGGTGTGGCAGGACGGGGATTGGGTCGTCGAAAAGGGCCTGCACGGTGTGGGCTAGGTCGTTGGCCTCGTCTGGGTCGGTTAAAGAGATGGCGACAACGAATTCGTCGCCTCCGAGTCGCCCTAGGACGCGGTCTCCGTGGATTCCGTTGCGTAGGCGTAACGCGACTTCGCGTAGGAGGCAGTCTCCTGCGGCGTGTCCCCAGGTGTCATTGACGAGTTTGAAGTCGTCACAGTCGATGAAAAGCAGTGCGGTGTGAAGGCCGTCGTGGTGGTCTGAAGTGAGTCGGTGATGGAGCCGGTCGATGAATTCTTGCCGACTGACAAGTCCGGTTAAGGCGTCGTAGGTGGCGCGGTTCCGGCTTTCTTGTTCAGCTCGGGCGAGGTCACGCATGGTCATGAGGAGTCGAGCGAATAGAGCGATGAGGAGGAACGCGATGAGGCCAGATCGAGCGACTTCGTCCTCGTGGCGGTGTACAGGGAAAGCCAATGAAATAACGGCGAGTAGGACGGCTGTGAAGATGAGCGAGATGCGCAGGAACTGTGTGGAACGTGGCTCTTTAGCGGCAGGTGGTTGAAGAGGGCCGCGTATTGAAGGGTGATGGCCGCCAACAGCGAGGAAATAGGCGGCGATCATGTAGTTGACGGCAATGGGTTCAATGCCGTCTTGGGCTTGGAAAACGGTCAGGAGAACATACGCCACATCTGTGATGAAGAGGAGAACAAAAGCAGGCAGCAGCCATCGCCACGCTGAAGGAGTGCCGCTGCTGCGGTATGTCAGGTGCGTTGCTTGCGATAGGGCAATGATGTCCAGGATCGGGTATACGGTCCAGATAAGGCTGGGAGGCAGCGAATGGGTGGGGACAACAGTGACCGCGAAGGTCCATAACGCTAAGACGGCTGCGCTGGTTGAAGCTGCAGTGTCGAGGAAAACACGCAGCGCAAGATGCCTGCCCACCACTTGCGCGTTAAGGCTGGTGAGCCACAGGCACAAGATGACGTATCCGGCGATGTAAGTACCGTCACTGAGTTGGAAAGGGCCGATGTTGTGACCGTTCCCCCGGTCAATCATCGAGTAGAGGTAAAAACACAGCACGACAGGCACTTGGGCCCACAGTTGTTTTTTCCGTAAACGCTTCGCTAGAGGACTAAAAACAGCGATGAGCCCGCAAAGAACGATCCACACATTCTTGATCGGGGTGGCCAAATCCGATGGCAGAACAAGATAGAGAACGACTGCAACGACAGCCAGCCCGGTAAGAAGAGAGTGTTCGGCACACCTGTTGTGAGGTGGAGTGGTTTTCCCTGCGATGGGATAGGTCACCGCCGTCACCGTTCCTTGTATGGCTTTGGGCCGGGAGGGTTACCTGGATATGGCACTACAAGCATCTGGACTATGAATTCAATTGTAAGAGTGTGAAGCTCACTATTCCGGTATATGGGCTGCACGGAGTGGGAGACTAGCCGGTATGAGGATTGCTTTTCTCGGAACCGGCCGCATGGGCACCGAACTAGCTCTACACCTACTGCGCACCCATGAACTCACCATCTGGAATCGCACCGAAGCCAACGCCCAACGTGTGCTGGTTGAAGGAGCCAAATGGGCACACACGCCACAGGCAGCAGTCAAAAACGCAGATGCCGTCGTGACGGCACTATTTGGACCAGACACCGTTCGTGACATCGTCATCGACTCTCACCTCATCCCCCAAGGAACGCCCTGGCTAGATGCCACCACCGTCTCTCCACACGATGCTGAAGAATTCGCCGCCACCTGCGATACCTATATAGCTACCCCGGTGATCGGTACACTCGGCCCAGCCCGCGCCGGCAAACTCGGCGTCTACGTCGGCACCCCCCATGCTGAACTACGCGCCCTGGCCCTAGACATTGCACGCCCATGGGCTGATCCAGATCGTCTCATCGGCGTTGACAGCGCAGCCCGCGCCGCCACTGGAAAGCTTTTGGCCAATCTTGCCCTAGCCATATCCGCCCAAGGATTACGAGAAGCGCTCGCGTTAGGTGATGCATTGGGCGTGGGGGAAGAAGACGTTTTGACAATGCTGCAGTCAACGGGATTGCAGTTCATTGCCAACATGAAGGCGCCCTTTATTCGTGGAGAACGAGACACAGCCCAGGGTGACTTCACTGTTGATGCCATCACTAAAGATGCTCGATTGATGATTGCCCAAGTGGACGCGGCTATTCGCCACGGCCACCATCGCGCAGGATTAGACCTTCCAGCATTGCGAGCAGCGCTTGCTTCGTTAGAGAGCCAACAGCGCGCCAGGCGAGGTGGCCACGACTTTTCCGCCATGTTCGGCAGCGAATAGCTGTCACATAAAAATTCGAAAACACAAATGATGCGGGGCTGCCTCGATGCATGAATAAGCAGCCCACATGATATGCGCAGGCTCATAACTGGGCGTTTTACTGCCTAACGAGGCGGACGCACCGATGCGGCACGGATGGAGTCCGTGTCGGGGTGAACATTCAAGGGGCCGTCTGGAACGGAGTCCTGCATGGCCGCGCCCACCGTACGTACCTTCGCCGCTGTTCTTTTCCTCAGCATGTGGGGTACGACAAGCCTGCCTGCTGCCGGGTCAGCCCTGGCCGATGCGGCAATCGCGCCCAGCCACGCACATACACCCACTCACACACCCAGCATCGCCAGCGCTGACTCAGCGCGTCAAAGAGAGAGCGTTCGTTCTCGCCTGCAGCACCGTGCTCACACTCAGGTTTACATCTCTCCTCACCAAGACGATGAGACTCTCTCCATGGGATCAGCCATCGCCACCGATACCGCGGCAGGCAAAGACGTTCACCTTGTTCTGGTTACACGGGGAAACAATGCTCGCGGTCACCGCGTCGTGAACAACGCTCTAACCCGTGCGGGGCTACCTCCCATCACACAAGCTCAATACCAAGCCGGACGAAACGCTGAGTTCGTCTCCGCTGCTAAAAAACTCGGCATAAAAACCGAGAATATTCACTTCCTCGGCGTAGAAGACACTGATGAGCCGCAACCTTTCCGCACCGCCATGGATCAGATCATCAATACCTACGGTCCCCACGCCGCATACAACTCCATGAGCTGGCTCGACAAAAATCCTGCCCACTACCACCTCGCTGACCATCTCGACCGACGGTGCCGCGACGGCAACGGCCCTGAATGCCACTTTTATCAGTACAGCTCCTACCAGCCCGACGCTCCCTCATACGCCATTACCACTGCCGTGGCCACTCCTATCGGTGCATGGATTCCTTCCACCGACGGGCGAGTGCTCCAGGCCGCTGAAGAGTACCGACAATGGGACCCCAACAACGGCCGCTACGCCATCGGCTGGAAACATTCCGTCTCGCGTTCCTTCCGAGCGTTGCGCGAGCGTCCAGGCGTCTGGACACATGGCCCTAGCAGTCGTGACGCCTGGGTTACAGACAGCGACCGCACTCGCGCCTTGAACTGGATAGCTACCACCCAAAGTCGCCCTGATGTCGAGCTAGCCACCTTGCGATAAGCGTCGCTGAGGAACCGTTGAGGCTATGAAACGAACTAACCTTTCAGCTTGACCAAGAATGGCCTTGTCACCGAAGAAAATTCATGTCACCGTCAATGCGGGACAAACTGGTTGGTGATCCACACGGCGCAGCTAACGCCACCTGACACCAGTCATAGCGCGGCGCACCCCGGGGGGCTCCACCGACACCACCGACGTGGATGAACACAACACGACTTCACATATACAACTGCACAACCCGCGCCGTTATCCCGAACAGCACCATTTCAATACGCTTGAGCTTAGGTTCGGGGGTACCAGGTCGAGGAGATGGGTGTGTCGATAGTGGAAGAGGCGGAAAGAGCGGGGCATAAACCTCCGCTCTTACGTCGTGCTACCCACCGACAACGTGCCCTCATTCTCCTCTTTGCCTTTCTCATTCCCTACATCATCTGGCTAGGCGACCGAGCCAGCGCCACCCAGCTCATCGCTACCAACGCTTTCATGCTGGTCTTGGCCTCAATCGTGGCTGCCACCCCACTACTAGCCGCATACCGCCCCCGCCGCCTCTGGGTGTTTTTCTCTCTCACCTGGCTTTGCCCAGTCGGGGCTACCCTCGTCAGGAACTACCCCGGCTCACCTGACCCCCACATCGCCAATATTGCCCTTTTCGACATACTCAGCCTCGCCAGCTACGTCATCGCCGGAATCTGGGTTCTCTACGCCACCTGGCACCTCACCGGATTGCGTGGCCTGACCTACGCCATTTTCGACACCAGCGCAGCCACCATCGGTATCGTTATCGCCACCTGGGCCATCTCCCAACAAATACACCCAACCGGCCGCACCGCTGACCTCGCCTGGGCTATTTACCCCATTGTCGACCTCGCCATTCTTGGATTCGCTGGCCAGGTACTTTTCCGCATTAAAGGCACCACGCCCGGCCTCAACTGGTTCCTTACTGGCGTACTCATCATGCTGGCCGTCCACGGCGTAGTCACCTATTACGCCCTTAACTACGACTCCTGGCCACCCTCCTGGATCATGGGCTTCAACCTATTTTCTTGGGCATCGTTCATTGCAGGCATCACCCACCCACACATTAAAGACTGGGGAAAACACGTAGTTAAACCCGTTGACGCAGACAACATGACACTTCGTAACGTGTACGTCATTGTTGCCGTCACCGCAACGTCTTTCGGCCTGCTCACCCCCATGCTCTCCACCTTCGACTACCGCATCCGCTCCCTGCTCGTCGTCGCACTACTCCTCTTGCTCATCTCTCGACTTATCGCAGCAACCCGCCACCTAGCCCTCTCTGAACGCGACAGCAGCTACCGCGCCACCCACGACCAACTCACCGGACTACTTAATCGCTTCGCCCTGCACAACGACCTCAACCGTCGCCTACTCCGCCAGCGTTCCAATAGCCCAGCAATCGCCCTCATCTACCTGGACTGCGATGCTTTTAAAGACGTCAACGACACCTGGGGACACGACGTCGGAGACAAAGTCCTGCAACACCTCGCCGCCGGAATGCGCGAAGCGACCGGACCAGAAGACACCGTCGCCCGCCACGGCGGAGACGAATTCGCACTCGTCACCGAAGTCACCGACGAAGCAGAAGCGCTTGCCCTCGCCGCCAAGCTGCAAGCCTCGTTCAGCGCCCCCGTCGCCATTGGCGCCCGCCGCGGCCACACTGTCACCGCTTCCATGGGGATTGCCTTGGCTTGCCCCCACGAACAGCACACTGCCGCCGAGCTGCTTAGTAACGCCGACTTAGCTCTACACCGCGCCAAAGCCACCGGCCGAGGTACATGCACCTTTTACGACAGCGTCCTTAAAGAGCAAGCCGTCAAACGAGCCGTGATGTCCGAGGCTCTGCGCGAGGCCTTGAGTCGTAACGCGCTCTCCGTAGCATTCCAACCCATCTTTCGCGGGAACAACTACAGCGAACTAGCTGGCTGGGAAGCTCTTGCCCGCTGGCAGCACCCCACACTAGGTCCCATTCCGCCCAATGAATTCATCCCTCTGGCCGAAGAACTTGGCCTTATCTGCGATCTCGGCGACCTAATACTCCGCAAATCTGCCGCCGAATTCAGTGACCTAATCAGTGCATTAGGGCTAGAAGATGTTTCCCTCTCCGTCAATGTTTCTGTCGCTCAACTCCTCCAAGCCAACTTCGTTGACACCGTTCTAGAAACTCTCGACCAGGTGCGTCTTAGCCCTTGTCGGATTGTCCTGGAAATCACCGAATCTATGCTCGTCGACGACGACTCGCCTGCTCTTGATACGCTCCACCGCCTCCGTCAGGCAGGCCTGGCCCTCAGCCTGGATGACTTCGGCACTGGATACGCATCAATCACTACGCTGCTGAACTTGCCGATTGATGGTGTCAAACTTGACCGATCCCTCATTAAACGTCTTGATGACGACCCTGCCGCCCCTGCACGCGTCAAAGCAGTGCTTGACCTGGTTGCCAGCGTAGGAATCAACCGCGTCACCGCCGAGGGCATCGAAACCGCTGAACAATCCCAGGCCCTCGCCCAGCTCGGTTGCCCTCGCGTTCAAGGGTTCTTTTACGGCCGTCCCGTCCCGTCAGCCCAGATCCTCACAGCACCAGTCGAAACAGGCTGATAGGCCCACTCACATGCCTTCATCCTCGCCAAGACATGTAAACAAGAAGGAGATGTAACAGGGAAGTACGCATACGAACGCATGGAGGTGGCGGTGAAACGCGGACTCGCCCGGTCGCGTGAAGTAGGAGAAATACTCGCCCGCAACGGACTGCGTGCCTTAGCCGACAGTGCTGGGCTTTCTCGACACCCCAGCGACCCACCTCGTAGCGACGCCAGTATCCGCGCAGTTGAAAATACCCGTCCTGAAGTCCTGGTCAGTACCCTCACTGAACTCGGTACCGCTTGGATAAAGCTGGGGCAGACCCTTGCAACCCGCCGTGATCTCATTCCCGCCGAATACTGCGACGCACTCGAAACCCTCACCGACCACACTGCCCCAGCGCCTTTTGCTGATATCCGCGCCACGATAGCTACCTCTTTAGGGGCCGATCCGAGCGCTCTTTTCCGCCACATCGACCCCGTGCCGCTGGGGTCGGCCTCCGTCGGTCAAGTTCACCCCGCTACTACTAGTGACGGGCGTGAGGTTGTTGTCAAAGTCCGCAAACCAGGGGTGCTCGAGAATGTGCATATTGATCTGGAACTGATGGAACGACTAGTTAAAGCGATGTGCCGGGCGCGTCCTCAACTCGAAGAACTCGGTGTTATCGAGACAATGCAAACCTTCGCCGCCACCTTGCGCGCCGAACTTGATTTCCGAACCGAAGCCTCCAACTGCGAAGAAATGCGTTCCCGCTTTGCTAGTGATGAAGCGATAGCTATTCCAGCTGTGTACCGCGATTTGACCACCGCTGACGTGCTCACCCAAGAGCGGATAGTTGGCGGTATTCGGCTTGATGATCTTGAATCCATGCGCGCAGCGGGTATTGATCCTGACCGTGCAGGACGACGTTATGTCGATGCCTTGATGCGCATGTTGCTTACCTTCGGGCGGTTCCATGCTGATCCTCATCCAGGCAATGTCTATGTGCACCTTGATGGCCATCTCACTTTTATTGACTGGGGCATGGTGGGACATGTCGATACAGCTACGCGGCGTGCGCTGCTGCGGCTCATCGCTGGTTTCGCGATTCCGCATGAAGGGTTGCTGATTTCTGCACTGTTGGATTTAGCTACGCCACGTCGTCATCTTGACCGCCCGAAGTTGCGTCGCGATGTCGGCGAGTTAGTCCATATTCTGCGCAGCACGACATTGTCTGAGCTTTCAGCTGCTGAAGTTGGTGGGTTGATCACTCGCATTGTGAGGGCACATCGGCTTCGACTGGATCCTTCGATTCCGGTGGCTTTGCGGGCCATGAGCGTGGCAGAGGGGTTGGTGCGCAGGCTGTCTCCACATTTGTCGTTACCCGATTTGGCTGCAGTGCAGGCCAGAGAGGCTTTCGGTGCTGATATGCGCCCAGAGCAGCTCAGACAGATCGCGACTGACTTGCTTGGTGATGCGATGGTTTTCGCTCATGACTTGCCAGCGCGGGTCAGTCGGGTACTGGATGTGATCGAATCTGGTGAGAGCGAGGTGACGGTTGCGGGGGATTCGCTGCAGAAAATGAGGCGGCAACGTGACCGGGACACGCGGCGTTTGGTGGGGGGCATGCTGGCTTCGTCGGGGATTATTGCGGGATCGATTATGTGGAGTGCATGGTATCGAGCACGCAAATAAGTCGCTAGCCATACCGATGCTGGTTCTCTCTGCGGGGTCGTGAAGATGCGTTTTGCTCACTACGTGGGACACGAATGTAATTTGTGATGAAGTAGCCAAGTTCTCTCTAAGCGAAACCTCTCTGAGCTGGGAAGTAAAGTTTTTCCTAGGTCTTCGATGGTGCTGGTTGGATGGTGCTAAAAAATGTGCCGAACGTCGTTGGGGGCCTTCTCTTCGATCACAGACGGTTACCGTGCTGGGCGGACACTTGTCGTCGAGCCGCGGAGGAGCGGACGTGTCACCGAGTACGACTGTGAAGATTGCCCTAGCTTTTGTGGGCCTATTGATTGGGGCAGGGTTCGCGACCGGTCAGGAGGTGATCCAATACTTCGTGTCGTTTGGCCTCACGGGGTTGTGGGGTGCGGTTCTGTCAGGCGTGTTGATGACGGTCATGGGTGCAGTCATCATTCAACTGGGTAGTTATTTTTTGGCGCGCGAACACAACATGGTCTTTCGAAATGTGGCGCACCCCATAGTTTCTGCTGCTTTAGATGGTGCAGTGACATTAACGCTATTTGCGGTGGGATTTGTGATGCTCGCTGGTGCGGGATCTACGTTGGAGCAGCAGTTCTCTCTGCCATCATGGGTGGGGGCAGGAGTGATGTTACTGCTGGTCATGGCTACAGGGATGCTGGATGTAGATAAGGTCTCTGGGATTATCTCGGGAATTACGCCGTTGATCATCGTGGCTGTGGTGATTGCGTTCTGCTACACGATGTTTCACATGCCAGCGGATGTTTGGGCATTGCAGAACGTAGCATTGAGTACCGAATCGCCGGTGCAGCCTTGGTGGCTTGTCTCGCTGAATTACACGGGGCTGGCATTGATGCTCGGTGTGTCAATGTGTTTGGTTATTGGTGGCAATTACCCCAATCCTCGTGAAGCTGGTTGGGGTGGGTTGGCTGGCGGCGCCGCTTACATGGTGCTTTTGCTCATGGCTGCAATTGTTCTATATCTGAATATTGCGCGAGTTGGTTCCGCGGATGTTCCTATGTTGCGTTTGTTTGAAGAAATGCATCCGGCTTTCGCATATATTATGGTTTTTGTTGTTTTTGCGATGATATACAACACTGCCATCGGGATGTTTTACGCCTTAGGGCGGCGTCTAACAGCTTCGTGCCCTGAGCGTTATCGAATAGTTTTTCTTGCCACGTGTGTAGTTGGCTACGGTGTGAGCTTTGTCGGATTCAGTACATTGATGAATTACGTGTATCCCGTTATCGGATACATCGGATTAGCGATGATTGCTGTGATGCTGGTTGCGTGGATACGTAGTCGCACCCCTATTCGTGAAGAGACTGGACGTCGGCACCGCATAAAAGCATTGTTGACTTCACGTGCACACCCAAAGCGTCGTTTCGGGCGTACGGAGGCGGCGGCGTTGCGCACGGCTGCGCGCGAATCAAACGTGCCAGATGAGGTGATTGTCGAGGTTTTGGATCGTGAGGCGGTCACGGCTGTGCAAGAAGGTGAAGCGGAGCCAACAAAGTCGCTGCAACCCTAAGCGTGTAGGTGCTTGACGCTCTGGAGGCCTTCGACGAATCGTCGAAGGCCTCCAGAGCGTGCGGGGTGTTTAGCGGCCGGAGAAGGTTTCTCCAGGGCGGACTTTCTCTCCGCCAAGCTCAGAAACAGTGACCAGCTTGAAGCCCTTTTCGGTGAGCTTCTGCACGATCTCAGGTACTGCTTGAACAGTCGAGTCGTGAATGTCATGCATGAGGATCACAGCGCCTGGACGTGCGCTGTTGACTGCGCTTTCCACAGTTTTTGCGGTGCTGCGGGTTTTCCAGTCTTGGGTGTCAACGTTCCAGAGAATGATCGGTATCTTCACGGCGCGGGTGTCTTTGTTGTAGGCACCGTACGGTGGGCGGAAGGTCTTAGGGGCTTGCCCAGTGATGCGTTTGATCGTCTCGGTTGTAGTTTCGATTTCTCGGCGTTGCTCCTCGGGGGACAACTTCGTAAGAAGTTTGTGGTCCAAGGTGTGGTTGCCCAGTTCATGCCCTTCGGCAGCCATGCGTTTGAGTGCGTCAGGGTGTAGTGGTGCATGCTCGCCGAGGATGAAGAACGTGCCTTTGGCTTGGTGAGCATCAAGGGCATCAAGGACCTTGTGTGTTCCGGGACCAGGGCCATCATCAAAGGTTAGGGCGACACACTTTTCGACGTTGCAGTCTGTTTTGGGGGCGGGGGCTGCGGTGGTGGCTGGTGCGGCAGGTTTGCTTCCTGCTGGCTCAGTGAACCCAGGGGCGCCTTGGAGTGAGGCTTTGCGGGCTGCTTGACCGAGCGGGGTGAGTTTGGAGGTGGGGTCTCCTTGAAGGGTGACTTCGAAACGTCCCTCAGAGTATGAGGTGACCATTCCTTGAGAAACGATAATGTGCAGGTCACCAGCGGGAGTGAAGCTTGTTCCGGCGATCACGGCTTCCGTGTGTTGGGGGTCTGGCTCGTTGGCGGCAGCGCCTGTTTTCTTAATTGCCTCGATAATGCGTTTGCGGACTTCCGTTTGACCTTCGGGGGTCAGAAGGGCTGATCCTTGCTGAGGTTGGTTGTTGGCGGAGTCAACCCATACCGTTCGACTTTCCGTTGAGCCGGAGGCCCCGGAGAAAGTATATGTTTCAAGCTGTATGCCGACGGTGGTCCCTGAGGCTGCGAGGAGCCTCCAGTTTTGGGTGAGTTCTGGGGCTGCGACGCCTCCTTTGGCTGGATTGTCGGAGCGGAAAGTTTCTGCGGTTTGCTCGGCTTGTTTAGATATCCAGTCGTTAAATGGTTTGTAAGTATTAAGTTGTGGATATTTGACAGATATTGGGCGATTAGGGTCATCATCTGCTACTTGTGCTGCAGAAAGTCCCGGAATAGTTTTTTCCGTCTGTTCTTTGTGAGCTTTTTCTTCGTCAATGCGCTTGGCGACGTCTGCTGTTACTCCAGCCGGTGGCTGTGCTGATTCTTCTGCAGGCTCTGATCCGCATGCCGCTAATGTCAATGTCAGTGTCGCGGCGAGCAGGACACTGAGGTGCTTTGCCCGAATTCTTTTTGCTCTCGTCACGAATGCAATGATGCCCCGCGCTGCTCATGTGGTGGTCCAGGGTAGTGGGGGAAGATTCAGGCAGCGCGAAGCCTGCATGTCTCGCGATGTGGTTGGTGTGGGTGCTGTTTTTTCGAGCCTAAGAAAAAGCACCCTTTTGGCTGCGGAAGCGGCAGTTGCCCCGCATGCGTGCAGACATCACGATGACCTCGAAAAACATTGCGAGTTCAAGGATCTGGCAAAAATTATTGAATGTCGTAGAAAACTCTTCCAGTCAGCTGCGACGTGCTTTTGCCTCACGTGTGGTCATGCCTGCGATGTGGTGGCCACTCATGTGGGACTACCACTTTTTCAGTGGTCCCTCAATCACCCTTGTATCCTTTCAAAAAGGCATCGAAACCGTTTCATGTGAACGGCTCTCGGAACATCAAGACCTGCGATACAGGTCACCCTCACAGCAATGGCCGGTCGGGCGGACAGCTGGCTTGGCCACGACGCAGTCGTGCATACGGCATGGCTGCAACGCCACCGCTGACTTCCGTTCCACGAACCCTTCGAGGCCTAACAACGCCGAAACCAGCTGAGCCTTTTTCATGGCTCGATGGTCACCTCGAATGTCAATTGCATCCGTATCCCGGAAGCGAATTGTCGACGTAGCGCTCCGGCGTCGCGAGCCCGCAGAGAGCTCACCCACAAAACCACAACACGGCGACACCGATTCAGGGCAAACACGCGCAGCTCTTCGTACAAAACATCCGTGACCGAGCGCTGCTGGATCTGGCCGCCGCACAACGAATACATACCTAAACCATCGCTAACCCAAAGGACCTAGTCCCATGACAAACGCCAAGCCACCACAGGCAGCTACCTCAACAGCCACCGGACGATCCCGCACCGTGTTCACCGTGACCGTGCTGACAATCGCGATACCCCTCGTTCTTTCCGCTCACGGAATCGCCCTCGTTGGCATCCAAGCTCTCAACTTCCCCGTTGAAATAGCTATCGCTATGGCCATCTTCTGTGAGCTTGCTTTCGTTGTCGCAGCGCTGTCTGCGCGCGAAGCCATCATCACCGGCCGCTGCGCACGTAATGACCTCATCGCAACCTGGGCTATCGCCCTGGGCACAGGTATTTTCTCCGCCCTTCATGAAATCCTCACCACCGCAGCGCCCAAAACGATCTCCATCACGGTGTTTCTAGCTATCACCCTCCGATTCGCTGCGCCACTGATCGCCGCCTGGCTGTGGCACAACCACGTCCTTGCCGACGCCGAAGAGCGCGCAGCCTGGCCTTGGGGTGACCGCATCCGCCATAACGCCACCCTGGATGTGGCAGTAGCTGCAAGGCAGGCCGCCGCATCTGCAACCAACCGTGAACGCGTCAAAGCTAGCGCCCGCCTGGAGGCCATCTACCTACGCCTTTGCCGGAGTCAACCCAACTTGGATCAAGCAGCACTCGCATCCGCGATGCGCCAGGTCGCAGCTGTTGACTCACTACCTGCCTTGGCCACGACCAAACATGCCTCCTTCGCTCCTAACGAAGACGCTGAAAATACACCCCAAACAGCCCCTCAGCTGGCACTCGCAGGTTCTGGCTGGGTGCCACAGTTTGTCGTTGCGGACAGCGACAAAGAAATCAGCACCGTCGCTGCAAAAGTTCTCGATCTGTACGGCGATGCCGCGACAGGTCGTCACGTCCAGGAAGCTATGTCGCACCTAGGCCACCATGTCGCTGACCGCACTGCTCGCCGCTGGCTGTCGCGCGCTCGCCAAGACGCCAGCCAACAAGCCGCCGAATGCACCACGAACAGCTCTGTTTCCTAAAAAGCACATCGGATGCACCTACAGAGCAGTGAGATCGTGCAATACCACCATGGCCACATGTTCTGACCGCTGGCCGGTTGTGATGACGTGACCGGCCACCACCTAATTGACAGAAGACTGCCCGACGTCATCGTGCTGATCTGCACCAGAATGTGGCTGCTAGCTAGCCGCTAACTTCGCCACCGATGAAGGCATCCACATCCCTGCTGCGGTAAGCACACCGATCAATCCCAGCGGAACAAGTGTCAAAGCGGTTGTCGAGACCCCCGCACCCGTTCCCAATGACCCAGCTAGCGGGTAAGTGAATAAAAAACATGCATGAGACAGCGAGAACTGAGCCGCAAACACAGCGGCTCGGTTCTCATCAGTGCTGTTCCTGCGCAGAATTCGTGCCGAGGGTGTAAGCACAGCCGAGGTGGCGGCACCCATCAGCGTCCACACCAGTAGAAGTGCACCCCATTGGGCAGAATGAGTCGTCCAAGCGATCGCATCCGCGGCGGCGATCAAAAGCAGAAGTAGTGAGATGCCTCCAGCAAGCATGATGCTGCGATCTGTGAGGCGGTTGATCAGCTTCGGTATGCCAAGTGCGATCAACATGGAACCGCCTCCATACGCTGCCAGAAGCACCGCAACATCGTGCTGTGGTCTACCAAGTTCGGCTCGCACCAGAACGACAGTGTTGACGATCACCAAGGGCGTGACTGCGGCAACAACAAGATTCATCCCCATCAGGCCACGCAATTCAGCAGTTGACCAGAAGAGCCGCCACCCATGAGTGAGTCTGTCGTGAAATTTCTCTATCGATGAGGGTGCAGTGGCAGGAATGTGAGTTGTTATGACCAACCCAGCAGAGGCAATGAACCCAACAAACGTGCCAAAAAACAGATTATGAAAACCAGTGATGGTCAGCAGTGCTGCAGCCAGTATCGGGCTGATCAGTGATTCCAGGTCATAGGCGAGGCGAGAGAGTGAAAGCGCTTGGGTGTACTCATTCTCATCAGGCAAGACTGTGGGGATTGTGGCCGAGAAGGTGGGGGTGAATGTGGCCGAAGCTGATTGAAGCAAGAAGATCAAGATGTAGATCTGCCATGCTTCAGTGACGAACGGCAGGCAGAGAGCTACTGCGGCTCGGGTGAGCTCTGCCCCAATGAGAACAGGCTTGCGGGGAAGACGAGAAACGAAGGCGGTAGTGATGGGTGAAACGAACACGTAAGCACCCATTTTGATTGTCATGGCGGTGCCCATGATGAGGCCAGCGTTACCGCCGCCAATGTCGAAAGCTAGTAGGCCTAGCGCGACAGTGAGCAGTCCAGTGCCGACTAATGCGATGACGTGGGCGCTGAAAAGCTTCGCGTAGGTGTGGTGGGTGAGGACGCGCAGCATGGGGTGAGTCGTTCGCTGAGGTGATGTATGTGGGTTACTCGGCGGGGGAGTGGTGGTGCCGTGGTGTTTGGCCGTTGGCGGTGGCGTGTTCGGCTTGTTTGACAGCTTCGATGACCAGGGCCAGAGCGTGCTCGTCCGTGAGTCGGTAGCGCACGCTGGTGCCTTCATGACGAGTGGTGACGATGCGGGCCATACGCATGCGAGCCAAGTGTTGAGAAACGCCGGAAGGTTTTTTGTCAACGATTTCGGCCAAAGAGTTAACGGAGAGCTCTTCGGCGGCGCGCAGGGCCAGGATGATTTTGATTCGGGTGGGGTCAGAAAGCAGGCGGAAGACTTCAGCTGCTAGATCAACGTATTCCGATGAGGGAGAGAGACCGCAAACCTTACTATCTGCATTCATACGCAGATAGTAACAAAATGTCATCCAGGGGTTCTTGCCTGCTGTATGCATCTCGCAGACGGAGTGGCGCTTAGCTTAAAGTTGAGTCGAGTATGCGCAAGTTTTCGGTGTGGTAGTTGACAACCTTCAACTCAAGTTTCAAAGTTGAGTGTGTAGCAATCAACCCGAAGCAGGTGCTTGACCTGCCAGGGCGGAGTGCCTCTCGTTCGGGTCCGTCTTTCATTAACCCGAGCAACAACGCCGGTACGAACCTCTCTCGCGCAGAGATGGCTACGTCCCCGAGCAGGTGGCATTCCGCCAACGCAACAAGCAGCCACCGGGTTGCCGCTGGCCCTTAAGGCCACCACCCAACGTGAAGGAGCGCCAACACATGGCACGTGCAGTAGGTATTGACCTCGGAACCACCAACTCGGCCGTCTCTATCCTCGATGGCGACGAGCCCACCGTCATTGCTAACGCTGAAGGCGGCCGCACCACCCCGTCCGTCGTTGCGTTCTCCAAGAACGGCGAAATCCTCGTCGGTGAAATCGCCAAACGTCAGGCCGTCACCAACGTCGACCGCACCATCCGCTCTGTCAAGCGCCACATGGGCACCGACTGGACCACCGAAATCGACGGCAAAAAATACACGCCCCAGGAAATCAGCGCCCGCACCCTCCAGAAGCTCAAGCGCGACGCTGAGGCCTACCTCGGCGACACTGTCACCGACGCAGTGATCACCGTTCCGGCATACTTCGACGACGCCGAACGCCAGGCAACCAAAGAAGCCGGTGAAATCGCGGGCCTCAACGTCCTGCGCATCGTCAACGAGCCCACCGCCGCCGCTCTGGCCTACGGCCTGGACAAGGGCAAAGAAGACGAACTCATCCTCGTCTTCGACCTCGGTGGCGGAACCTTTGACGTCTCCCTCCTCGAAGTCGGCAAAGACCCCGAAGATGGCTTCTCCACCATCCAGGTCCGCGCCACCCACGGTGACAACAAGCTCGGTGGCGACGACTGGGACGACCGCATCGTCCAGCACCTGCTCACCACGGTGAAAAACAACACCGGCATCGACCTTGCCACCGACAAGATCGCCATGCAGCGTCTGCGTGACGCCGCCGAGCAGGCCAAGAAAGAACTCTCCAGCGCCACCACCACCAACATCTCGCTCCAGTACCTCTCCATGAGCGAGAACGGCCCCATCCACCTGGACGAAACGCTCTCCCGTACCCAGTTCGAGCAGATGACCGCCGACCTCATTGAGCGCACTAAGGCGCCGTTCCACCAGGTCATCAAGGATGCAGGGATCTCCGTAGGCGACATCGCTCACGTCGTGCTCGTTGGTGGCTCCACCCGTATGCCAGCCGTCACCCAGGTCGTCAAGGAGCTCACCGGCGGCAAAGAGCCCAACAAGGGCGTCAACCCAGACGAGGTTGTCGCCATGGGAGCCTCCCTGCAGGCCGGTGTCCTCAAGGGTGAGCGCAAAGACGTTCTTCTCATTGACGTCACGCCGCTGTCCCTGGGTATCGAGACCAAGGGTGGCCTGATGACCAAGCTCATCGAGCGCAACACCGCCATCCCCACCAAACGCTCCGAAACCTTCACCACTGCTGAAGACAACCAGCCCTCGGTGCTAATCCAGGTGTTCCAGGGAGAGCGCGAACTCGCTAGCGCGAACAAGTCTCTGGGCACCTTCGAGCTCACCGGCATCGCCCCAGCGCCCCGTGGCGTCCCGCAGATCGAGGTCACCTTCGACATCGACGCCAATGGCATCGTGAACGTCTCCGCTAAAGACCGCGGCACGGGCAAAGAGCAGTCCATGACGATCTCTGGTGGCTCGGCTCTTCCGCAGGAAGAAATCGACCGCATGGTCAAGGAAGCTGAAGCGCACGCCGAAGAAGACAAGAAGCGCCGCGAATCCGCTGAGGCCCGTAACACGGCTGAGCAACTCGTCTACTCCACGGAGAAGTTCCTCGCCGACAATGGTGAGAAAGTTCCTGCCGAGACGAAAGCCCCGGTCGAAGAAGCAGTTAAGGACCTCAAGGAAGCTCTCGCGAAGACCGGTGACGACGAAGTCTCCCCTGAAGAGCTCAACACCAAGGTCACCAAACTGAACGAGGTTTCTCAGGCGATGGGCGCAGCAATGTACGCGGCTACCCAGGCCGAGGGCGCACAGGCCGGTAACGCTGGTGCGGCAGGTAACGCTGGTGCTGGTGCAGGTTCCGCCACGGGCGCCAAGGCCAAGGCAGACGACGACGTCGTTGACGCCGAGGTCGTCGAAGACGACAAGAAGTGACCTGCTAGTCGCCGACCGAATGTAACCTCTGGGGCCGCCGCAACACGCGGCGGCCCCAGAGCCGCACCGGGTATCACCCAACGCCAAGCGATGCCCTACAACCACAAACGGCGTGCAGCAGCAGTAGTTTTTCCTCAACAGGAGGCGATGGAACGTGTCGCAGGAACAGCCGCAAGACAACGAGTTCGGCGCATACCAAGCCCGCCACAGCGCACCCGAACAAGGAACTGAGTTCGCTCCAGGGCCGACATCACCGGTCTCCGGGCCAGGGGGGCAAGCCGCCGCCCGAGCCGCCTACGAAGGCGCCCAAAAGAACCGCCCCGACACGGCTATCCCTGAAGAAGAACACGTTGTGGCTCCAGAGCCCGCCGAGCAAACCAGTGAAGAAACCGTGGAGCAGGCAAGCGAAGAAACAGCCGCCGAGCAGCCAGAGTCTGACCAAGCGCAAGCCATGGACGACTCTCCTGAAGGCCTCGCTGCCGCGTTCGAAAACGAAACTAGCGAACGCGAGCAAGAACTCATCGACCAGCTACAGCGCGTAAGCGCCTCGTACACCAACCTTGAAAACGAGTACCACGCCTACGTGCGGCGCTCGAAACGCGACCTTGAAGAAGCAGCCCAGCGTGGCACCAGCAAAGTCCTCGAAGGGCTACTTCCAGTTCTTGACGAGATCGGTCTCGCCCGAGCTCACGGTGACCTCGAAACTGGCCCGCTGGCGAAAATCGCAGAGAAACTCGAAACCTCCTTGTTCAAACAAGGCGTAGAACGATTCGGGGCTGAAGGGGACGTCTTCGACCCCACCGTTCACCAAGCTATTTCGCACGACGTTCGAGAACTGCCCGAAGGCGTCACCGACACCACTGTCGTGCAGGTCATGCAGCCCGGCTACCGCATCGGTGAGCGGGTAGTGCGCCCAGCAATAGTGGGTGTCGCTGACCCAAAGTGACTGGGGATACCCCAGCGCTGATCGTCGTCCGCGCCGCCCTCGTGTAGTGGCGCCCGCCACGGCGCCTCGCACAGCAGCTTCGGGCACAACTCACCCGACACAGAACGTCAAGGAGGGAACATGGCCAGTCAAGACTGGTTGGACAAGGATTTCTACGCTGTCCTCGGTGTGAAACCGGGCGCGGACGACAAAGAGATCAAAAAGCAGTACCGCAAAATGGCGCGTGAGTATCACCCCGATACCCACAAAAACGATCCCGTAGCCGAGGCCAAGTTCAAAGAAATCGGCGAAGCGTATGCAGTGCTCTCCGACGCCGAACAACGTCGTCAATATGACGCTATCCGCGCCATGGGGGGCGGTGGTCCCCGTTTCACAGCTGGCGGACCCGGCGGTATGCCGGGAGGGGGAGCCGGATTCGACGATCTGCTCGGTGGTCTGTTCGGTAATGCGGGAGGATTCGGCGGGGCGCGTCGCACTGCTGGAGCAGCACCCAACCTCGAAGATCTTTTGGGCATGTTCGGTCAACAAGGTTCAGGCGCAGGCAATATGGGTTTCGGTACCGCTGGGACACGTCCACCCAAAGGACGTGATGTGCATGCCACCGCCACACTGAGCTTCAAACAAGCCGTTAACGGTGACACGGTTGTTGTTAACGGAGTCAGCGGTAAACCAATCACCGCGCGCATCCCGGCCGGGGTTAAAGACGGAGCGACCATCCGATTGCGCGGTAAAGGGGAATCCTCGCCTATGGCAGGGGGAGAAGCAGGCGACATTCTCCTCAAAGTGACCGTGAAACCGCACCCGGTATTCCGGCTCGAAGGAAACGACCTCGTCGTTGATGTTCCCGTTACTTTCGCAGAGGCCGCGCTAGGGGCCACGATCTCTGTTCCGACTCTTGGCGGCAACCCCGTGAAGTTGAAACTGCCTGCCGGAACCCCCAGTGGGCGTTCTTTGCGTGTGCGGGGCAGGGGAGTGCCAGCTAAAGGAACTCCGGGCGACTTGCGGGCACGTATCCAGGTAACGGTGCCGCAGCGGCTCACAGATGAAGCACGTGCAGCTATTGAAGCCTTGCGCGCTCAGGAAAGCGACTTCGATCCCAGGGCGGAGCTGCTCACTCGGGCGCGAGGTGAGTGAAAGTGCCCGCCGTGAACTCCTCATCGTTTTCCCCTGATGATGACACTCCTGTGTTCGTGATCTCCGTGGCTGCGCAGCTGGCGGGAATGCACGCTCAAACTCTGCGCCAGTATGACCGGCTTGGGCTGGTTGTACCTGCGCGTACGCGCGGGGGAGGGCGACGTTATTCAGCACGGAATGTGATGGAGTTACGGGAAATTCAACGGCTTTCGCAAGATGAAGGCGTGAGCTTGTCGGGGATTCGGTACATCCTGGCGCTGAAAAACCGTATTGAAGAGCTCAACGCCACGGTCGAGGAGCTGCGTCGCGAGGTTGAGCAGGCACGGGACCGCCGTGATCAGGCCAGGCGGGTTTTCGCGGCGGCAAGCAGTGGTGATGTTGTTGCGGTGCGGGCTGGGCAACGCCCGCGCCGCAACGTTGCTTCACGTGCTCTTGTGGTGTGGGATCCGCGGCGTGTTCCTGGCCGTTGAGGTCGCTTCCGGAGTTCCAGCGATGCTGCGGTACAACTTGTGAGTGACCATTTCCATGGGGCCGTGGCGAAAACGAAGTAGCCAGCAGTGAGCCATCACAAGCATGAGTGCGCTGATGCCTATCCACGCTGCGATTGTGACTGGCAGTCGCCACTGCGGATCCATCGCCCCCACGTTCAGGCCCCATCCGTAGAAAAGCGCTGAAGCAACGAGATTTTGCAGCATGTATGCGCTGAGGGAGACGCGCCCGAGTGCGGCTAGGTAGCGGGATATTCCACAGCTGAGTGAATGTGCGGTGCTGATAATCAGTGCGAGCATTCCTACAGCTACTACTGGTGCAGTGCCGTATCGGGTGAGGATATTTAAGGCGGGGGAAGACAGGGATAGGGCCAGGTCAATTGGCGCGGTGATGAGTCCGATGATGATTAATCGCCGGCGTAGCTGTGTGGCTTTTTCGGTGAGTATTCCTGATTGGTATAGGCGGTGGCCAAGCAGGAACATCGCAATGCTCATCGGAAGAATGAAAACTGGTTCAATCCGGAACATAAATGCTGAATCAATGCGAAGAAGCACCAGGTCCCACCAGGAGCCATCGCGGTAAGGATTGTGCCCATAGGTAGCGGGGGAGCTCTGGGTGTTCATGGCTGCCATGAGGATCATCGATGCTATGAGAACGAGTAAAGCGTGCACAGCTAGTGCGCATGTGAACCACGCTTTTCGGGTGCGTTCGCTGAAGGTAATAACCCAGGCGGCAATACCGCCGGTCACTGCGTACCCCATAAGAATGTCGAATTCGACTACAAGTAGGTAGTGCAGGATTCCGTCGAGGAACAGGATGCACATGCGCCATTGGTAGGGCCCAGGCCAGGTGTGGCCGCGCCGGGATGCGCTTTCTGCTTGAAGTGCTAGGCCGATGCCAAAAAGAAGCGTCAGGAGACCTAGGAATTTTCCGTTGGCAGAGCTTGAAGAATGGCTTCGACTGTTTGCTGCCAGGGGGCGGCATTGGCGCTGGTGGGGGAGTCGAAGTAACCGAGTAGGCCGCCGGGGTGGGAGAAGATCCATATGTTGGTGGCTAGCGTGCCACAGATCGCGATGCCGCGGGCGATGTCCAGGGCGGCATAGCGAGGCTTAGGTGAGGTCATGGCTTTTTTTATCACAGTTGAGATAAAAAAGATCTGGTGTGCAGGTGATAGACAAGGAACGTGCCCAAAATCGTCGACGTCACCCGCAGGCGAGAGCGCATTGCCGACGCCGTTTTCGCCCTTATTGAGCGAGGCGGAGTGGAAGCAGCGTCATTACGTAACGTCGCGTCCGAGGCTGGACTTAACGTTGGATCAGTGCGTCATTACATAGATGGCCATGAAGGAATGCTTATTGAATCCCTCCAGGTCATGGAGGAACGCATTGAGAAACGCATCTGGGCACGAGTAGAGGTTTTCCAAAAAGAACAGCTGAAAAACACAAAAGATTCACTCAAAGAGCTCTCGCCCAAAGCTGAGCGAGTTATCGCTGCTTCACCTGCATTCCGAGATATGGCCGTGGATGTTTTAGAAGAACTGCTGCCGCTGGACGCCACGCGGCGTCGTGAAGTTGCCGTGTGGCTAGCTTTGAGTGAGCGCTCTCGAACTCAAAAGTCTTTGCGGACACAAGCCCAAGAGATGATCGAAGGGGCAAGGATAGTGACGCGTCCCTTAGTGGAGTATGCGCGTGTCCCTGAGGCTGAACTGCGTGCCGAATGTCTTGCGGTGGCGGTAGATGGCCTAGCGGTGGCTTTGCTCTACGGCCCAGAGCGACTCAACGCCAAGACAGTGCGAGAAATACTGCATAGACATGTCGATGCGGCGTTGGATGCGCGATGAGTGTGCTGTTAAGCGATAAAGCTACGACAAGCACAGAGTTTCTGCTGCGCAGACCTCAGCGGTGAACTCCTTGACCAAGGTGGCGACATCCCGTGGTGATGAATGAATTGCCATGTGGCCAGCGTTGATGGTGACCACTTCCATCAAAGGATGCTGTGTTGTGAGTTTGAGGAGACGCTGGTGGCTTTCACTGTGCAAACCAGTTCGGCAGTGAATCGTCAACGAGGGGCAGGGGAGTTTCTCGTAGAGGTCGACTGAGGGGAACACCTCGTCGGCGAGAGAGAAGATGTAGAGAGCCAGAATCTCCTCGATGCTAGGTGCTGTCCGGAATGTTCCATCAGGGTGCAAACGGATACCTCGGTCGATATCAGCGCGCATCGCGTCCTCATCGAACCCTTTGAGAGTCCAGTCTTTCCGGTATCGATCCAGCTGTTTTTCTGCCCATGCCTCGACATCTTCTTTACTGTGCAATTTGGTGTCCAGTGCGAACCGGGTGTTGAGTCCAGCGTGGAATTCGGGGTCAGTGATAGTGCTGTAGGTCTTTATTACTTCACGGCGAGCCAGTGTTGCTGCTGCGTCAATACCAATGATCGAGGTGAACAGATCCGGACGTTTGATAGCAGCCACGCACGCCAAGAAGGCCCCCATGTCATGGCCGATGAGGATCGCAGGGGCGAGGTTGAAGTAGTTGCTGATAGTTTCGAGGTCGTGCCACGCCGCGGAAGCGGGCAGGTGCACGGCGGTGGAGTGGCCGTGGCGGCGCAGGTCAAAGCTGTAAACGTGGAACTGGTCGGTGAGCTGCTGGGCCAGTGGCGTCCACAGTTCCAGGCTCCAACCGGGCGTGTGCACGAGGATGAGCGGCTGGCCATTGCCACCATGATCTCTGACGGCGAGGACGCCGGTATCCACGGGTATTTCGATGTCCTGTGGCGACATGGGATTTTCCTTCGCGTTCCGTCTGAGCCCATTGGTGGGGGTATCGACGATATGCGCAAAAATGAAGAGAACATACCTGCGGGGTGCCTAGGGGCGTGTCGCGGCTCCCTAATGGGTATTGAACATGCGCAGAGATTGGGCAGTAGAGGCGGCTATTTCGCTCAAGGTAGCGATCTCTTGACGGGTTTCGGTCGCCGCTGTTGAACCTGCAGATGCACGATCTGCGACCTGAGAAACGGTCTGGGCGATGCCGCTGGCTCCGGTAGCGGCCTCCTGGACCGAACGGCGCATCTCTGTGGTGGTTGCGGTCTGCTCTTCCACAGCTGAGGCAATTGTTGATTGGGTTTCGTTGATGCGGGCAATGATTTCGCCGATGCTGGTCAGCGCTGCCGAGGTCGCTTCAGCGTCTCCTTGAATGCCGAGGATCCGTTCGGAGATGTCATCGGAGGCCGCCGCGGATTGGGAAGCCAGCTCTTTGACTTCGTTGGCGACGACGGCGAAGCCTTTGCCTGCTTCTCCGGCGCGGGCGGCTTCGATGGTGGCGTTGAGGGCCAACAGGTTGGTTTGTTCAGCGATAGACGTGATGGTTTTCATGACTTCGCCGATACGGACAGAGGATTCAGAAAGTTTTTCAACGATGCTTACCGCGCCCTGGGCAGAGGTGACCGCCTCGGAAGCCACTTCAGAGGCGCGGGTAGCTGCAGTGGCGATCTCGCGGATAGAGACGTTCATTTCTTCAGTGCCAGTGGCGACGGTGTTGACGTTGTCGCTCAGCTGGGTGGCGGTACCGGCGGCGTTTTCTGCAGCTGAGCTGGTCGCTGCGGAGGTGGTAGCAAACCGGTCTGCGCTGGTATCGAGTTCAGCTGCTGTGGCTGCGATGCGGTCAATGTCGCTGGTGATGAGATGTAAAGAGGTAGTTAACGCGGCTTGGCGGGTGTTGAAGTGGTGGGCCAGAGCGCGGGTGGTGTCAGTGCCTTCGGGGGTGAGAGTGAGGTTGAGATCGTGAGGGTCTGCGCTGGTGAGTGCGGTGGCATAGCGGGTCAGTGGTGCTGCGGTGCGAGTGTGCCATAGGCGCACGAGAGCAATCAGGGTGATAAGGCAGACGATTGCGCAGACAGTCACGGGGATCGTGGCCCAGCTCTTGACCCAGGTGGTTTCGCTGGCAGCCGGGGCGATGGGGTCTGAAGCTGCAGTTGGGGTGGTAGTGGTGCTGGCGCTGGTGATTGCTTTTTTGAGGGGGGCAGTGACGGCCTCGGAGGCGTTGCGGTAGTCGCGGCCCAATACGACGGTGGCTGCGAGTTCGCGTTTGGCGGTGGCGGTGAGCTCTTTATCTGCGGGGATCAGTTGGTATTCGGCGACCCGGACAGGCATTTGAGTTTCGGGGACGTTTTCTGCTTCCAGGCGTAGCCGCATGGAGCGGATATCGGCGATGGTGAGTTTTTTGTGTGCCTCAGCTGCGGTAGCGGCTGCGGCGGCCAGGGTGGGGGCAGTTTTGGTTGAGCGCAGGGATTCCAGGGCGGTGTCGATGGTGCGTGAGTTCTCGCTGATGGCGAAGTAGTCGGTAAGCCATCCGCGGTCACCGGTGGTGGCGAATCCTCGTGCGTCAGCGGTTAGGGCACGCATCGTGTCCAAGATGGTGGCGGCGTCGCTGATTCCTGTTGTTGTTTCTGAGGAGGTGCCAGAGGAGCTGGTGGCCGTGGCGGTGGGGGTGCCGCCGTCCTGGATAGGGGTGCCGGTGTTGAGTAGTAGCGCGGCGATGGCCAAAAGAGTAAGTGCGGTCAGTATGAGGGTCGCCAAATATCCAGTTCTGATGAGGGTGGATTGTTTCATGACGACCTTTCCCCGCGATGTGACATAGCTTTCCCCTGCTGCTCTCATCGGGCGAACATTTTTGTACCTGAGCAGATTTCGTTGTTACGACGGGGTAGTCGGCCATAGATTTAGGGAAGAACAAGGTGCTGTTCGCCTTCGGCGTGGCTGAATAACTTTTTCCTGTGTACACAAGATGTGCGGCGGCCGCGATATTCTGGACGCGATACCGCGTGTGCTTATGACCGCCGCGCGGACCAAACACGAAGGACATGACATGGCAGTCATTACCGCAGTCGTCGCGACAGCGACCGCAGTTGTTGTCGTTGCCGCCGCGCCGCGCCCCGAGCCGGTGCCGGTTCGTGTGGAATCACGTCGCTCTAGCTGAGCCGTGCACTAGTTCATCCGCCCGAAGGGCCCTGTCCACCACGGACAGGGCCCTTCGTATATGCGCAGGATTATGGATGCGAGAAATTCGGGGAATCAGTGGCTGGTGGAGGTATTGATCTCGCTACGGTCACCAGACCACAACGTGTGGAACGAAGCCTCACCGCCATCAATGCGGCGGTAGGTGTGCGCCCCGAAGTAGTCACGCAACCCCTGAGTGAGCGCAGCGTTGAGGCGAGGGGAACGAACTTGATCGTAATAGGCCAGGGCAGAGCTGAAGCCAGGAATAGGTACTCCAGCGCTCGCGGCGGTTGCGACGACTCGGCGCCACGCGTCCTGGTTTTTGGCCAGGCCAGCGGCGATAGAGGGAGCTTCGAGCAAGGTGGTGAGATTGTTCGCGGCGTACTCATCGGAGATGCGTTGGAGCAGCGCGGCACGGATGATGCACCCGGCTCGCCAAATCGAAGCAACTGCAGCCACATCAATCTGCCACCCGTATTCGTGGGCAGCGGTGCGGATTTCGTCGAGGCCTTGGGCATAAGCGATGACTTTGGCGCTCCATAGGGCGTCCCGGATGTCATTGATGAAAGCTTCTCGATCCAGGTCAGCAGGCAAAGTCCGGTCCGGGCCTTCCAAAGCTGCCTGTGCATGCTCACGCAGCTCACCGTGACTGGAGATAGCGCGAGCAAATACGGCTTCGCTGATGGAGTTGACCGGCGTGCCCAGGTTCAGAGCGGACTGGACAGTCCACGTGCCGGTGCCTTTCATCCCGGCAGCGTCAACGATCAGATCCACCAGCGGCGTGCCCGTTTTCGGGTCTTTGTGGCGCAACACCTCGGAGGTGATCTCAACGAGGTAGGAATCCAGGTCGCCGCAGTTCCAGGAAGCGAAAGTGTCAGCCATTTCATCGGCGGATAGGCCCAGAGCTTTGAGTAATTCGTAGGCTTCGCCGATGAACTGCATGTCGGCGTATTCGATGCCGTTGTGCACCATTTTCACGAAGTGGCCAGCCCCGTCAGCGCCGATGTAGGTGCAGCATGGCTGCCCATCAACTTTGGCGGAAATGTCTTCAAGGATGGGGCCCATGAGCGCGTAGCTAGAGGCCGGGCCGCCAGGCATGATCGAAGGTCCTTCAAGGGCACCGACTTCACCACCGGAGATCCCAGCACCGATGAAACGGAACCCGGCATCGGCGAGCTTTTTCTCACGGCGGCGGGTGTCTTCAAAAAAGGCATTACCGCCGTCAACAACGATGTCGTCTTTGTCCAGCAGGGGCATCAACTCATCGATGACGGCGTCCGTGCCTCGCCCAGCCTGCACCATGATCACGATGCGTCGCGGGCTGGCCAGCGAAGAAACGAACTCTTCCAAGGTTTGCGCAGCTACGAAAGTGCCCTCGTGGCCGTACTCACGCACAACCTCTTCGGTTTTGGCCAAGGTGCGGTTATAGATAGCGACCGCGTAGCCGTGGCGAGCCATGTTCCGGGCCAGGCTGCTGCCCATGACAGCCATACCGATGACGCCGACCTCGGCTTTACCGTCCGGCGAGAGACCTTTTGCTGATTCGCCGGTGGAGGTGGTGGTGGTTTCGGTCATCGAGTTCTCCTTGCTGATGGTGATGTTCAACGAGCGAACAGGGGTATGAGGAGTATGAGACGTGCGCAAGTGTGGGTGAGCAAGGCGCTCCTGAGCGGCCAACTACACAGACAGGCTGCCTGTGCAGTTGGTGCCTGTGAATAATCTCTCAACAGTCCCTGAAAACCGTCCCACCTGGGGGTTACACCCCGGGGCATCTTTACTCTCAGAATCAAGAAACCTCTCACAGGTTCAACAAAAGCTTGACGTGCAAACACGCAGCGATCTGGTCAGTGAAGGATGCGGACAGATGGACAAGACCCGCCCATTAAAAACGCCAATCGCCCGGCGCTCTGTCCTGAAATGGTCAGCGATCGCTGGGGGCGGAGTCGCCCTGATGAGCGGGTGCGCACGCCCGCAGGCCCCCGCCAGCCCCGCCCCCATCCCAGACGAAGCTAAAGGCGTAGCAGTCAACGGCCGCACTGTCTGGTCAGCGTGCGTGATCAACTGCGGTTCGCGCTGCCCACTGCGGCTGCAAGTAGAGAACGGAACAGTGGTGCGGGTTCTACCCGACAACACCGGCGACGACTCACTACTCAACCGGCAGATCCGGGCCTGCGTACGCGGACGCAACATGCGCCAGCGCATCTACAACCCTGATCGCATCAAAAAACCCCTCAAACGCGTCGGCAAACGCGGCGAAGGCAAATGGCAAGAAATCTCCTGGAACGAGGCCTTTGACCTTTTCGCCAAGAAGCTGAAATACACCATCGACACCTACGGCAACGAAGCAATCTTCAAAACCTATGGATCGGGTACATGGAACGCCCATCTCGGTTACTCCGGCGGGTGGCCGCGCCTGTTCAACCTACTCGGCGGGCACCTGGGTTATTACGCCAACTACAGCTACGGCAACCTCAACTCGGCCTCGATCTTCCAATTCGGTAACACCGATGAGCAGATGTCGAACTCTTTCGAAGACGCAGCCACACATTCGCGGCTGCTCGTGCTGTGGGGCAACAACCCCCAAGAAACCCGCATGTCCGGAGGCGGAAACACCTACACCTCACTCTTGGCCAAGAAAAAGGGACTCAAAGTAATCCTCGTGGATCCCCGATACTCCGACTCAGGGACCGTCCTGGCTGACCAGTGGATCGCTCCGCGCCCAGGCACCGACGCCGCCCTCGTGGCCGGGATGGCGCACGTGATGATCACCGAGAAGCTCCACGACAAAGAATTCCTCGACACCTACTGTCAAGGCTTCGATGAAGAACACATGCCCGAAGGTATCCCCGAAGGGAACTCCTACGAGAGCTACATTCTGGGCAAAGGATCAGACAAAACCCCTAAAACCCCTGCCTGGGCCGCGAAAATCACTGGCGTGCCCGAACACACCATCATCGCGTTCGCCCGGGAAGTCGCCACCACCAAACCAACCAACATCACCCAAGGCTGGGGACCCCAACGCCACGCCAACGGCGAGAACCAAGCCCGCGCCATCTACACCCTCGCCGCCATGATTGGTCAGGTCGGTATCCCCGGCGGCGGCACCGGCGGACGCGAAGGCTACTACTGGCCCATCACGAAGTGGTTCCCCGACGGCGATAACCCTGTCAAAACGTCAATCAGCTTCTACAGCTGGACCGACGCCATCACCCGCGGTACCGAAATGACTGCTACCTCAGATGGCGTACGCGGCGGTGAACGCCTGAAATCGAACATTAAGTTCATCCTCTCCTACGGCGGCAACATGCTCGCCAGCCAACACGGCGACATTAACCGCACCAAAAAAATCCTCACCGACGAGTCACTTGCAGAGTTCATCTGCGTTGTTGATAACCAGATGACGGCTTCGGCGCACCTGGCAGACCTCGTCCTGCCAGACACCACCACGGCAGAACGTTGGGACCTTGTTCCCAGCGAATACACCGGCGACATGGCCTACCTGATCATGGCGGAGAAAGCCATCGAGCCGCTCTTTGACTCCAAACCCGCCTACGAAATGTGCACCGAAATCGCTAAGCGGATGGGCATCGAAAAACAATTCACCGAGGGCCGCACCCTCGAAGAATGGGCTCGCCACATGCAAGCCGAAACAGTCAAAGAACACCCCGACTTCCCTGACTTCGACACCCTCCGTAAGAAAGGCGTACACCGCTACCACAACCCCGAGGGCATGACCGTAGCGCTCAAAGATTTCCGCGAAGACCCCGAGAAGAACAAACTCCCCACCCCATCAGGGAAAATCGAAATCTTCTCTACCCAGCTATGGGAAATGGCGAAAACCTGGACTTTTCCCGAGCCTCGACTACCCGGTGACGTCATCACCGCCATCCCGATGCACATCGACACCTGGGAGGGCGCGACCGCCGCGAAAACGGACAAACGTTACCCACTTCAAGTCATCGGCCACCACTTCAAAGGCCGCACCCACTCCACCTACGGAAACCTCGCCAACAACCGCGAAGCCCACCCCCAAAAAGCGTGGATGAACCCGCTGGACGCAGCCGAGCGAGGCATCAAAACCGATGACCGCATCGCAGTGTGGAACGACCGCGGAAAAATCACTCTCCGCGTCATGGTGACCCCACGGATCATGCCCGGCGTCCTCAGCGTCCCCCAAGGCGCCTGGCTAGAACGCGGACCAGAGGGAACCGACCACGGCGGCGCCGTCAACATCCTGACCAGCATGCACCGCACCCCCTACGCCAAAGGTAACGCCCAGCACACAGTGCTGGCCCAAGTCGCTAAAGCCACCGATGCTCCCACACAAGCCGGTGCACCATCACCGCGCTACGGCGCCCCCGTCTAAAACCGCAGCACTGAAAGAAAAAGAGGCCTCTCATGCAGGGATTCGCGTTCGACCAGAGCGCCTGCAACGGCTGCAAGGCGTGCCAAATCGCCTGTAAAGACAAACACAGCCTGCCCATAGGCGTGAAATGGCGACGAGTTGTGGAATACACCGGAGGAAGCTGGTCCCGACAGGGTGAGACCCTGACCCCTAACGTGTTCTCCTACTACACCTCAATCTCGTGCAACCACTGCGCCGACCCCATCTGCGTTGAAGTCTGCCCAACCACTGCCATGACAGTGCGCGAGGACGGCACCGTCTACGTCGACGGGAGCAAATGCGTCGGCTGCCGATACTGCGAATGGGCCTGCCCCTACTCGGCACCCCAGTTCAACGCCGAAAGCGGCCACATGAGCAAATGCGACGGTTGCTACGACTACCGCCAAGCCGGCAAAGACCCCGCCTGCGTGGCAGCCTGCCCATCCCGAGCACTGGCATGGGGAGAAATCAGCGAACTGAAAAAGAAATTCGGGCCAGGCATGGCCACCGCACCCCTGCCCGACCCCTCGACCACCCGCCCCAACCTCGTGGTCAAACCTCACAAGAACGCGCAGGAATGGAACGCCGGAACCGGTGAGATAGCCAACCTTGAGGAGATCTGAACCGATGAACATGCACGAACTGCCCATGATCGCGTTCACCGTCCTGGCACAGATGTCCGTGGGCGCGTTCATTGTGCTCGGCGTGATCAACACCGCTGCCCGGCTACGCGGCTACGACACCCACGCAGTCGAAGAAATCAGCGACCCCGCCGTACTAGCTGTCGGAGCAGCCCTGCTCCTTGGGCTAGGAGCCTCCACGTTCCACATGAACGACGTATTCCACGTCTTCAACGTCTTCCGACACCTAGAAACATCGTGGCTGAGCCGAGAAATCGTCTCGGGCATGCTATTCGCCAGCACCGGGTTCCTCTACACAGCCTGCCAACTTTTCCGAATCGGATCAGCCGCATTACGGCAGGCGCTCGCATTCGTTGCCGCGGCTTGTGGAGTGCTGCTCATCATCTCGATGAGCATGGTTTACATCTCTCTGCCCACTGTTCCCGTATGGGCCACATGGCTGACGTTCGCTCAATTCGCTACAACAACACTGCTGTTGGGTGCCTTCGCTATCGGTACCGCATTCGTCACGGTCACGATGCTGCGTCGCCGCGGAATGTATAGCAGCCCGATGATGACTCGCCTGGAAGAGATTTCCCGCAAGCGGGCCCACCTGTCAATCGTTGAACGCCTCGGTGGCAAAGCCGCTTCCGAAGCGGGCACTCGCCTCATTCTCAGCTGCCTGCGCGGCATCGCTGTCGCCGGGATCGTGCTACTCGTTCTGCAAATCGCTTGGTACGTGCTCATCTTCACGCACCTATTGACAGTTGAGCCCAAACAGATCGCTCTAAACAGCGCACAGGCCTACACCGGAGCAGCAGCCATCATCCGATTCACGATGACTGTGCTAGGGGCAGGGCTGCTCGGACTGTTCCTTTTCCGCCTAGCAGACCCCAACACAGGAACCTATTCATCAGGAGGAGACACTCTCACCTCGACGAAAGCACAGCTCCAATGGGGGCACGCTGAGCAGGTCGCAGTGGTCATGACTGTCGCGTTCGTCCTCGTATTCGTTGCCGAGTTCATCGCCCGATCGCAGTTCTACACCTCGATGTTCCGGGTCGGGATATGAACACCCCGACACCGCTACCCTGGCCAACGCTCGGGTCAACCACCCCCACAAGGCAGCTGCCCGCCCCACCTGCCTTTGAGAACCTGATCCAACTCGCCGCCACAGCAACACCCCTATCTCGCTGGTTCCTGGCACCGGCTGGCGCTGACGTTCTGGAGAACCTCCACGCCGAAAACCTCCCCCACGCCTGGCCACTACCGCCTACAGACGCATCAAGCCAGGCGGCACTACGCCACCTCGCTGGTCCGCATGATGTAGACGCCGTAGCCGCCGACCACCAGCGCCTGTTCGTTGGCCCGGGACATATGGAAGCCGCCCCCTACGAATCAGTGCACACATCTGCCGAAGGATTGCTGTTCGAACCAGAAACCCTCGATGTGCGCGCCTGGTATCAGCACTATGGGCTCAGCGCACCCAGACAAGGCAAAGAACCCGATGACCACATCGGCCTCGAACTAGAATTCCTCGCAACCCTAGCCACATGGGCATCAGACTGCCTAGAAGAAGACGACACCCAGTCCGCAGCCATCTACGCCCAAGGCGCCCGCCAATTCACCGCCACCCACCTGCTGCCGTGGGCACCAGACTTTTGTGCACTAGTACGCGCCCGCGCCCACACCACCTTCTACCAAGCAGTGGCCGCTGCCACCGCTGCACTCCTGGATGCAGCACCAGCCCTCCTTAAACCCAACGGGCCACTGTGATGCCAACTCTGCACACCACCTCACAAACT
The DNA here is from genome assembly GCF_058996045.1 of Dermatophilus sp. B7861-1. Taxonomy (NCBI): domain Bacteria; kingdom Bacillati; phylum Actinomycetota; class Actinomycetes; order Micrococcales; family Dermatophilaceae; genus Dermatophilus; species Dermatophilus sp. B7861-1. The sequence goes on from NZ_CM180082.1 coordinate 487,223, forward strand.
CTTGCTGCGACGACAGAACTCGGTGCAGTACGACAGTGGCTACAAAGCAGATCAGCCGGAATCGAAGTGGTGCTGATATGTGCAGAACATCCACACCCGCACGACACCGCATATGCGGTTACCCGTGCCCGCCCAGAAGCGGTAGTCATCCGGGCACCAGGATGCCTAGCCCACGTGCGCCGCAGCCAGGTGGTGCACATCCTGGCCGATGGCGCCGCCGGTGTGCGTCTGCTCATCAACGGATGCGCTCGCCCTGACCACGTGCATGCACGAATGAATGACCTCCTGGCCCTCATACGTGACACAAACACCACCCCGCCCGAAACAGAACAGAAAAATCCAGGCACCCCTTCGCTCCAGGTGTGGACATCACTGCCACCTGCCACCAGTAGCCCCGCCACGCCGATACCGCTGCTCGAAGGCAAATCTATGCCGGTCTCGCGCCGCACCCTCATCAGCGCACCATCCCAGAGCACTCTGCCCCACCGGCAGGCATCCGAGCACAGTGACCTCATCACCGCCCTGGTGAACTTGCATGAAACCACCGGGCACCGCGTCCCCGATGCAACCGCTGCGGCCACTACCGCTGCCCCAGCGGTGATGCTCGCAGCTCCCGGATGCAACGCGTGCGGCACCTGCATACGAACGTGCCCGGAAAAAGCCCTAGACCTGCAGATTGTTAGCGAAAGTACAGCTGTGCTGACCGAAAATATCGCAGCCTGCTCCGGATGCCGTCACTGTGTCCAGATGTGCCCATCACACGTGCTCACGGTGCGTCGGCATGCTCGGTGGAGCGATCAACTGCGGGGAGGGGTCTTACCCGTTGCCCAACAGGAAGTTGCCCCGTGTACGCGTTGCTGCGCCCCCACCCCTGTTGATGCAGGTGGACTCTGTCAGGTGTGCGCTTACCGAAGGAAAAAACCTTTCGGCTCAACACTGCCTGCCCGGGATAGACAGTAATTACCCATTCACTGTGTCCAGGTCGAAAGCTCGGCGCCCGTGATCAGTGAGCTGCTCGGCAGTGAACCTGCCAGACCAATCGGTTTCGTAATGTTCGGCCGGGAAATCGTGCGGTGACCGACCAGCGAGAAAGTCACGGTACGTGTGGCGGGCATAAATGAGGTTCTTCGTACACGCCGGGGCCGCAGGGATATACATGACGTTGCCCCAACCATCCTGGTTCTGCACCGCAGCGACAGAATGGATAACGTCGGCGTGCCACCACACCGAGTCACCAGCCCGTAGATCAGGGATAGGAGTCAGCGCGGCATGCAGCTCGGGGTGCCACTTTTCGAGAACAGCCAAGACCATACGAGGCTGCACACCACACAGCTCGTCTGGGGCCGCATCAGGCAGTAATGCCCGAAGCAAAACACTCCCGAGTGCCTCAGGAGCAGGAACAGTGTGTAAGACCCCTTGGTCATTGCGCATGTCAGACAGAGCCGTCCACCCCTGGAAAGTGCGAAACACCGAACATTTGGTGGTGCCGCCTTCGTACTCGTGCATCTGGGGCCGGTGAGCTGCATCCCATGGGTCGTAAAGCTCGGGGCGCCCCGCGTAGAGAGCGGAATACACCTTGCGGTATGCCGGGAGCAGCCACCTCTCTAGCGAACCAGAGTCGCAATGCGCCCCAAGACCACCGTTGCTGCTGCCGGGGGCGCGGCGACGGATGCGATCGGGATAGATAATGCTGCGGTCTGGGTCAAACCACCGGGTCCCGTTTGATTCGTATTTCCAGAGGCGATTGAGGAACGACTGGGCACAGTTCATACGGGAGGATTGACGGGCCTCCATCTGGGAAGGTGACCAGTAGATCGGGTAGATCGCGGGTTTGGAGGCAGAGGTAGTGCTGAAAAAGTCATCCCCTGCGCCACGGTAGATCCGCGCGAAATCATTAGCGTCGACGTATTCCTCTAAACGTGCGTCCCAGTCCAGAGCTTGTTCGCGGGGGAAATGGCCACGGATTACCAGGCAGCCACGCGCCCGGATGAGATCTCGTTCTGCCTCGGTGACGGCACCAGAAGCAATCCGGTCGTAGTCGATCTGCGGCCACACCTGTTTTCCAGCGTCCCGCAACGCAATGATTTCCTCAAGAACGGGACGAAGATGATCCATCATCGACGCGTAAGCAGCTTGAGGAGAACCGATTTCGGAAATGATGTCTTTCTTGGCTGTGCGGACGGCTGCAGCGAAATCAGTAGGTGCTGTCGAGGCAGGGATCACTGGAAGAGCGGTATCGGTCACGGTGGGAACCCTCTTTTCATCGGGTAGGGAAAATGCATGAGCAGTGAATCCGCGTCCTCATTTCCACACCGACACGTCACTACACTCGAAATCTTTTTGATTTCAAACGAAAGCCTATGCTTCTCCTATGGAGCGAACAAGAGGAACCGCCCCCTCCGCTACCCGAAGCCTCGGCGGCCGACGTGACCGTGCACTGGACATCGTTACCCAACGTGGCCGTGTTGAAGTCGGCGAGCTCGCTGCACTCCTAGGCGTCAGTCAAGTCACCGTTCGCAAAGACCTCGACGAACTCACCCGACAAGGGTTACTTCGCCGCGAACATGGAGCCGCGGTCGCTAACGCTGGTGATGACATCCGCGCCCGCCTTGCCTCTGGTTTCAAAGTGAAATCCCACATCGCGCGAGCCGCCGCGCAAACCGTTCCCGACGGCGAAACCATCTTGATCGAATCAGGATCTACTGCAGCCCTATTTGCTGAAGAGCTCTGTGTCGCAGACCGCGGCATCACCATCATCACTAACTCCGCTTTCATCGCCGACTACGTCCGTAACACCTCCGCCCCTCGCGTCATCGTTCTCGGCGGCGAATACCAAACCCGATCCCAAGTCATGGTGGGTCCACTCCTGGCTGCAGCAGCGAGAAACTTCCACGTCACCTCATGCTTCATCGGTGTCGACGGATTCGACACCGGCCGGGGTTTTTCCGGTCGTGACATTGCCCGAGCCGAAGCAGTCCGCGCCATGGCAGCTCAAGCTGAGGAGATCGTCGTCCTCAGCGACTCCAGCAAATTCGGAACACGTGCCCCTGTACATCTGTGCTCAGCCGGAGCGGTAGGCCGCGTCTTCACCGATGCCAATATCAGTGACGAAGCCCTCGCTGAACTGTGCTCCTGCGGTGTAGACGTCACCACTGTCACCGCAGCACACAACGACTGACCCCCTCTCTAACGGCACAACTAAATTTTCGACCCTGCCGCTACCAGGTAGGAATGAACCATGATCGTGGACCTACACAACGTCGTGGTGAAACACCCGCGCTCGTCCTTCCAGCTCCTCATACCCTCAATCCATGTCCGTGCCGGCGAATTCATCGCCATATGCGGACCCTCCGGAACCGGGAAATCCACACTTTTAGACGTCTGTGCTGGAACTATCCCCGCCACCTCCGGGCAAGTCCACGTCCTAGGCCTGGACCTTCGGCATGCTCGAGCACGCCGACAAGTGCGCCGCAAAGGCACCTACCTCATCCAGCGAGGATCCGTCGTGGAATACCTCACCGCACTGGAAAACGTTCTCATAGCCGGTGAAATCGCCGGTATTCGCCGTGACACCGACACAGCCCGGAACGCACTAGAAACAGTAGGACTCCTCAACCACGCCGACTCTCGAATTTCACATATGTCCGGCGGACAACGCCAGCGAGTGGCAATGGCCAGCGCCATCTATCGACGCTCTCCACTGGTCTGGGCAGACGAACCCACCTCAGCACTGGACGCCACCAACTCCGACCTCGTCCTGTCTGGTCTACGTGACCTCGCCCATCACGCCAATACCACCGTCATGTGCGTCACCCACGACACCAACCGCGCCCAAAACTACGCCGACCGCATCCTGACCATCGACAACGGACAGATCCAAGAAACCCACACTCAGAAAAGCGAACCAGCACAAGCCCGCACAGAAAGCACACCGCAGTGAGCACACCTCTACGCCCAGCCGCGCTGAGCGTCACCCGCACCCTGCGCGCATTCCTGGCACCCATACTTGTCTACGCCGCATCTACCGCGGGAATGATCGCCTTAACCGGACTCCTCACTGCCTCGATCACCAGTGGTGGAAACACTGGCGCGCTCACCATTTTCCTCCTCACAACCACAATCGGACTGTTCGCCATCGCATGCAGCGTCACCGACGTCGTGCGAGCCGGATTCGACGACGACCTCGCTGCTCTAACCGCCCTGGGATACAGCCCAACCCGCGTCCACATCTTCACCGCCACACAATCCCTAGTCGCCTTTCTGATGGGACTACCCCTGGCCCTCTTGGCAGCAGTCCCGACCTACTGGATGCTGCTATGGCTGCTACGCACCGGTGGATTCCACGGCCTACCCCACGACTCAGCAATGTGGCCGCTCTCCTACCTGACCGGAACCACCCTCACCGCACTCCTGGCCATATTCGGAGGATGGCGAGCTCGTCCCTTCCGCGGAGAACAAAGTCATCGCCGCCGCCGCAACACAGTGCTGTTCTATCTGCGAGCTACAGCCGGTGTCCTCGCCGTTATCAGCGCAGTCGCTTTACTGCTGTCCGCTCCCACCAATGGCCCGGGTGCACTCTTCGGCAGCGCCCTTATATGGGTGATCGCCGCAGTCTTGCTCGCCCCAGCCTTATTCACGCTTGTATGCTGCGCGCCGCTCCTGGCCCGCCGCTGGCCAGGAGCATGGGCTGCCAGGATTGCCCTGACCCGTGACCGCATCTTCGGCCTGTCATCTAGCGTGACTGTCTCCACATTCGCCGTGGTGCTCTTCGCTGCTCTGGTCTCAATGATCAGCACAGTAGAACTGATCCAGCGAGCATCCCTAGCAAATCTGTTCACCCCCACCGCAGCCGTCGCTACCACCGCGGACGGGATGCTACTGCCCCATCAGAGCGCCGACCATATCTGCCGCAGCACTTCCAGCTGTGTAGGACTAATCCATATCGGGCCCGACGCCAGCGGTTACTCCGGTATTGCTTACGCCGAGAAGAACACCCGAGAAGCCCTGTTCACCTGGGCTAGCAACACCCCCGCTGCCACGCCAGGAGAAACGCTATGGTCTTCGCCTAGCAACGGGCTGACCGGCTCTCCGTGGCAAAAACTTCGTGACGGAGCCCCACCCGAATCCGTTCACACATGGCGTGCCCTGCCTGTCTTTACGAAGACAGAAAAACTGCCCGACCCCACCATCAACGTAACCACTGCTCGCTCCTGGGCGCAGAATGGCCCTTCTCAAGCCGTGATACGTGGCGCTGGTGCCGCAGATATCGGCCCCATGCTCGCCCCACTCATCACGTTATCTTTGCTGTTCAGCGTTGCCTCGGTCTACCTACTCAACGCCAGCTTCCACCGCACCACTGCAGTGACTACCGCCCTAGGAGCCACCAGGACAGCAGATCTGTTCAGCGTCGCTGCTGACGCCGCTGCCCGCACCGCCACTGTCTACCTATTCACTCTCGTGACATGGTGGGTCATGGGACACGGCGTCGCCCACGCAGCGCCGAACCACACCATCACCCCCACTAGCCCTCCTGTACTGCTCCACGCAGCATTCATCGCCCTGTTCTTCGCCAGCAGTATTAGCGGGTTCCTCGGCGCGAAAGCAGGAAAAAAGCTGACATAAAGCCAGCTCCATAGTCATCCCCCACTTGGAATCGGTTCCTCCAAAGCAGAACAGCCCGAAAACCCAGAGTTAGGGTGGGGGATGACCCAAACTGCTTTCGCTCTCGATCAGGCTGCTCAAGATCTTCTCTTCCGCCAAGCCCGCACCCCCAACGCATTTACTGATCAGCCAGTCACTGATGAACAACTCCGCCAGGTGTATGAGCTAGCAAAATGGGGCCCGACCTCGATGAACCTGCAACCTTTGCGTGTCCTGGCTGTACGATCTCCGCAACGCCGAGCCGCGCTGGTTGAGCACATGTCTGGTGGCAACAAAGAAAAAACACGAACCGCTCCAGTGACTCTCATTTTCGCTGCCGACCTGGACTTTCATCAGTACGCCGCAGAACAGTTCCCGGCCTATAAAGATGCCTACGACATGTTCGAGAAACTTGGACGCGAAAAAAGAACACCTTCGGCTCATCTCAACGCCACACTCTCAATTGCGTACTGGATCGTGGCGCTACGTGCTGCCGGACTTGCTGTCGCCCCGATGACAGGCGCGGACTTTCCCTCCATCGCAAAAGAATTCTTCCCAGACGAGCGAGTGTTCCCTCTCATCGTTGCCAACGTTGGGTATGCCGACACAGCGTCATACCACCCACGAAACAAGCGCCTCGCATTCGAGGAGGTCTTCAACTCTATCTGAACAAAAACACAACGATGGCGCCAAGAAGTAGCCGCCGGTCTGCGATGTTGCTCGTGAAGGTCGGTACTGTGGTCGCGATCGCCCACCTCACGTTTCCGAACATGCGGCATGTTCGGGCAGCCTCGCAAGGAGACACGTATGGCAGTACTTGGTTCGGTTCTCATGTTTCTGGCCCTTGGTATCGCTGGTTTTTGCCTGTGGGCTGCCTCAGGTGAGACAGCACCTGCCGTGACCGTTGACTTGTTCAGCAACACGTTGTCAATCACCCCGGCCACCATGTTTGTTCTTGGCGCTATCGCGATGCTGCTCATGATGTTGGGCGTGTGGATGGCGTTCTTTGCAACTAAACGCCGTTACCAGTCGCACCGTGAGCGTCGCCAAATGGAGCGCCGCGAGCGTGAACAAGCCGCTGAGCTGGCCGAGACACGTGCTCGTCTTGATGAGCACGAAGAGCGCGCCGCAACAGGTTCCCAGCCGCGAGTGGAGCCGCCCATTGCGCAGGAACACCAGAGTTCTCTGAGGAACCCAGACAGCGATGGAGAGCAACTGCCTCCTACCCGATAACAACACGCATCATGTGCCCTAGTAGAGCCCGCCTTGAACATTCGAGGCGGGCTCTACTGCATCCATGGGGTAAGCAAGATGGAGCAGGTCGAAACACATGTGGTTTCGAAGTGGCCCATAGATCGCGGGAAAATGACTTCGCAACCGATGAGAACACTGGGGATGTCACTGCACGCCGAGATACGGGGTGCATCGTCGAGGGGGAACGATGCCGGTCAATATTCCGCACAGCTTGCCAGCGCGCCGGGTGCTCGAAGCGGAAAACGTGTTCGTTATGTCCCAGGAGCGCGCCGCGCGCCAGGATATCCGTCCGTTGCGGATTGCGATCCTCAACCTCATGCCTTTAAAAATCGATACCGAAACCCATTTGCTGCGCCTGCTGGGTAACACGCCACTGCAGGTAGAGATTTCTCTGCTCAACATGAGCTCTCACCACACCCGCAACACTCCGCCAGAGCACATGAGAGCGTTCTATCGCACATTCACGCAGGTCAAAGATGAGTGGTTCGATGGTCTGATTATCACTGGTGCGCCAGTGGAGAAGATGCCTTTCGAAGCGGTGGACTATTGGGGTGAATTGACCGAAGTTCTCGCGTGGTCCAAAGAGAACGTTTATTCAACGTTAAACATTTGTTGGGGTGCTCAGGCAGCCCTGTATGTCGACTACGGAATCCCTAAATATGACCTCCCAGAGAAGATGTTTGGGGTGTTTCAACACCGTGTTGTGAAACCGACCTCGCCGCTGTTATCTGGGTTCGACGAATACTTTCCTGCCCCGCACTCTCGGCATACGGCCACGCGAATCGACGATGTCGAGCTCATAGATGAGCTGGAGATTCTTGCCGAATCCGATGAAGCTGGTCTCTACTTGGCAGGCCGCAAGGACGGGCGTGCGTTCTACGTGACAGGGCACCCGGAGTACGAGCGTGACACCCTGCGCAGTGAATGGGAGCGAGATCGTTCCCGGGGGCTGTCTATTCGTCCGCCGCACGGGTATTTCCCTGGCGATGATCCGACGCGTGACCCGATTGTCTCGTGGCGAGCGCACGCCTTCCTTCTTTATGCGAACTGGCTTAACCACTGTGTTTACCAGGGGACGCCGTATGAAGCGCCTACTTTTCCTGGTGCAGCTATGGGGTCGTCCTAAAGCGGTGTGGGAGTCGCCTTGTCTAGCTGATGCTGGGTGGGGGTGGGGCATGGAAGATTTCTGATCAGTTTGTTGATGCATTTTTTGCACAGCTGGCATTGTGTAGAAAACCTGTTTTTATCCTGATATATGCATGGGAATTTGGTGTATTCCTGTTCTTAGGGTTGGTGTGTTTTCTTCGGTATTGGGGGACTGGAAGTTCGATTTTTGCGGGTCGAGGGGTGTTTGTAGAGGTCGTGTGGCGGTGACGGTGGGCTGCGTTGCGCAGGGGGAGTGGTGAGGTGGGTTGCGCTGAGAAGGAAGGCGGGAGCGTTGATGGGCGACAAGGGAACTAGATAGACTGAACCCCTCTTTGCCAGGTTTGATGTCAAGTCGGGGGGTGTCTGCCTGCGTGGCGTGGGGTCGTTGCATGCGGGGCAGGGGACAAGAGGCAGCCTTCGAAAAATTTGCGCGTCAGGTTCTTGGTAATTGAATTTTTTCAATTGAAGAAGGCTGTGGGAGTTTTGGTCGCGGTGGAAAACAATGTGATGAGTAGAAATGCAGTCCAGGAAAACCAACACGGATGGCTTTATTCGATAACTGTGGTAGCGCTGGCAGTTATTTTGCGCTATCTCGGTATTTCCAAAATCGCTGTCATCTTTTTTATGCTCGCATTCGTTATTGCCGCATACCGTTCTTGGGTATGTGTGCGTGATGAGGAATGGGACGGATTCCGCGTAAATCTCTGGGGGCTTGTCCCCGCAACAGCAGGAGCGCTGTATGCCTTCGTTCTGCTCGTGAGTGGAACGGTCTAACAGGAGGCCTGTGGCGGTGAACGCGGTGTGGTGCGGAGGGGAACCTCCGCGCCACACCGCGTTCGTGTGGGGAGCGGATCATAAAAAATCAAAGTTGAGTGGAATAGACGCAACTTGCTTGAGGTTGATGTCAACAGGAGCGCTATTCTGAAAACACCAGGCGCAGAAGGACCTGGCCGAGCAGAAGCGGCGCGGCTAGAACTTTCACCCCAGAAGGAGCCAAACGCTCATGAACCTTCAACTCACCACCAAAGCCCAAGAAGCTTTCTCCGCCGCCACCCGCAACGCCGCGGCATCGGGACACCCGCACATCGAGCCAGCCCACTTCCTTCTCGCTCTCGCTGAACAACCCGAGACCACCACCGGTCCTCTCCTGGACGCAAGCGGATCATCCCTACGCGCCGCTCGCGCCAGCGCTGAACGCGAACTAGCTAAACTTCCCAAAGCAACCGGCAGCAGTGTCGCCAGCCCTAACCTCTCCCGCGCATCCATGAGCATGCTCGACCAAGCCCAAAAAATCATGGAATCAATGGGCGACACATTCATCGCCACCGACCACCTACTCTTGGCCATCGCTCGCACCGGCCAATTCGGTATCGATGCTGAAACCATCGACCAACTCATCCCTCAGATGCGCGGCGGCGGCAAAGTCACCACCGAATCAGGCGAAGACACCTTCAACGCTCTCGAGAAATACGGAACCGATCTCACCCGCGTCGCCCGCGCTGGAAAACTAGACCCCGTCATCGGCCGCGACGGCGAAATCCGCCGCGTTATCCAAGTTCTCTCCCGCCGTACCAAAAATAACCCCGTCCTCATCGGCGAGCCCGGCGTCGGAAAAACCGCTGTCGTCGAAGGGCTAGCCCAACGCATCGTCGCCGGAGATGTCCCCGAATCCCTCCGCGACAAAAAACTCATTGCCCTAGACCTATCCTCCATGGTTGCTGGCGCCAAATACCGCGGCGAATTCGAAGAACGCCTCAAAAGCGTCCTCGATGAAATCCGCCGATCTGAAGGACGCCTCATCACCTTCATCGACGAAATCCACACCATCGTCGGCGCTGGCGGATCCGGCGAAGGCGCCATGGATGCCGGCAACATGATCAAACCACTCCTGGCTCGAGGTGAACTACGCCTCGTTGGCGCCACCACCCTCGACGAATACCGCAAACACATCGAAAAAGACGCAGCCCTCGAACGCCGCTTCCAACAAGTCTTTGTCGGCGAACCCACCGTCGAAGACACCATCGCCATCCTGCGCGGACTCAAAGAACGCTACGAGGCACACCACAAAGTCGCCATCGCCGACTCTGCCCTCGTCGCCGCCTCCACCCTGTCCAACCGGTACATCCAAAACCGCAAACTCCCCGACAAAGCCATTGACCTTGTCGACGAGGCAGCCTCCCGCCTGCGCATGGAAATCGACTCCTCCCCAGAAGAAATCGACGAACTCCGCCGCAACGTCGACCGCCTCAAAATGGAAGAACTCCACCTCGCTCGCGAAGACGACGAAGCATCCAAAGAACGCCTCGCACGCCTGCGCAGCGACCTAGCCGACAAAAATGAACAACTCGCCGCACTCAATGCCCGCTGGGAAGCCGAAAAAGCAGGCCTCAACCAAGTCGGCGAACTCAAAGCCACCCTCGATGACCTGCGTATCAAAGCCGACATTCTCCTACGCGACGGCAAACTCGACGAAGCTGCGCCCCTGCTCTACGGCCAAATCCCGCGACTTCAAGCCGAAATTGACGAAGCCCAACGCAACCAAGAAAACACCGAAACACCTGAGCCCATGCTCAAAGAAGAAGTCACCTACGACGACATCGCCGAAGTCATCGCTGCATGGACAGGCATCCCAACAGGACGCCTCCTGCAAGGGGAAACCGAAAAACTCCTCCACATGGAAGACCACATCGGTCAACGGCTCATCGGTCAACACAAAGCCGTCGCCGCCGTCAGTGATGCAGTACGCCGCAGCCGCGCCGGCATCGCTGACCCTGACCGCCCCACCGGGTCCTTCCTCTTTCTGGGCCCCACCGGCGTAGGCAAAACCGAACTCGCTAAATCTCTTGCCGACTTCCTCTTCGATGACGAACACGCAATGGTTCGCATCGACATGTCGGAATACTCCGAGCGCCATGCAGTTGCCCGACTCATCGGAGCACCTCCCGGCTATGTCGGTTATGAAGAAGGCGGACAGCTCACCGAGGCCGTCCGCCGTCGCCCCTACTCCGTCGTCCTTCTCGACGAAGTCGAAAAAGCCCACCCAGAAACATTCGACGTTCTCCTGCAAGTCCTCGACGACGGACGCCTCACCGACGGGCAAGGACGCACCGTTGACTTCCGCAACACCATCCTCGTCATGACGTCAAATCTGGGAAGCCACTACCTGCTCGAAGATGCCCTCACTGATGATGCAAAACACGACGCCGTCATGAGCGCTGTCCGGGCAGCGTTCAAACCAGAGTTCGTTAATAGGCTTGACGAAGTCGTGGTTTTCGAACCCCTCAACACTGAAGAACTCGGCAGTATCGTCGACCTGCAGGTCAACTCCCTGGCCGCACGCCTGAAAGACCGCCGCATCGTCCTCGAAGTAACCGACGCCGCCCGAGAATGGCTCGCACTCACCGGCTACGACCCAGCATTCGGAGCCCGGCCACTCAAACGCCTCGTCCAAAAAGAAATCGGAGACCCACTAGCCAGGCTCATCCTTGCCGGTGAGGTACGAGACGGGCAGCGCGTCATCGTGGACAGCGATCCCAGCAACGAATTCAACGGTCTAGTGCTCCTGCCCCAGCCCCGAGAAACCACAGCAAGCACTCCCAACACCGAAGATGACGTTGTCGACGCCGAAATCGTCGAAGACCGCGCAATCGAGCAGTAATGCACCGGGCGCTGCGAGCAAAATGCGCAGCGCCCGGCAGTTGCACCAACAAAAAAACAGTGTGACCCACGAGTGTGAGTCCACTGTGAACATAGTGTGAGCAATGTGGGCGAACATATACTCATTCGCACTCTCCCACAGGAGTTTTCCTCATGAAAATGATCCGCAGATCCCTAGCCTCGATGTTTCATCGGGTGGCGGCGTCGGTGTAGTCGGCGCCGTTGCCGCTTCTGCGGGGTGAATTCTGGCATCGGGGTACGACTGCCCTTCGGATCTCGGCTCCGGCGGGCGTCGTGTTCCACTCACGAGGTGGTTGTGCTGGGGTCGTCGGGATGGGCGTCGGTGCTGGTCAGGGCGGCGACAAGGCAGCCAGAGCGCCCCAGCCGGTGACGATCAGGTTCGCCCAGGGGCCGGTGTTCTTCACGTGCAGTGTCTTGCGGCGGGCGGTGCGCGCGAGTGTCGCGGCGGTGGTAAAGAGGCGCACGCGCAGGGTCTTGGGTTCCCACCGGCGGGCATCGTGGCTGGTGAATGCGAGCAGGCCCATCCAGGCGAGGAGGTCGCCCGTGAGTTGCACGATCAACAGCCATAGGCGGTTCTGATCGAACCTGTGCAGCGGGAAGGCGTTCAGTCCGGTGTCTTTGGTGATGCGGATGCGGTCCTCGCAGCGGGCGCGGCGGCGGTGACGAAGCTCGAGGTCAGCCAGTTGCCCGCGGGTGGTGTTGGTGACGAACGCGGTCAGCCGGTAGCCGCCGACGTCGTCGAAACGCAGTTGCGCGCCGGGGTGGGGCCGCTCCCTGCGCACGATCACCCGCATCCCCGGCGGGTACCCCTTCAACGGCAGGACCCCGGTGAACTCGGCCACGTCAGCGCCCTCACGGACGGCGCCGTCAGCGTTGTAAGCGGGTTGCCACAGCTGCTGAGGGATGAGTTTGTACAGGTCAGGAGTGTTCGCGGGTAACGTCCACCCGATCGAGTACGACAGTCCGCGACGGTGCAGGAACCACAGCAGGTCCCGGGTGCCGCCCGCGCCGTCGGTGCGGATGAGCACCTTCTTGCCCGGCCGGGCGGGGTTGATGCCGGGGACGTTCTTCAACGCCTCCTTGATCACGTACTCGTGGTCGGCGGCAGTGTTCGACCCGGCGTTCCCGGGGCGTAGCAGCATCGCCAACGGTTCACCGGTGCCCTCGGCGCCGTGGTCCAGGAACGCGCACAACGGGTGGAACCCGTAACCCCGCTTGAACGTCGGTGCGGCCTTCTCCTTGTCGGAATGAGCCGTGATCAGGGTCGCGTCCAGGTCGATGACCAGCGGATTGTCGGTGCTGATCGCGTGGTCGGGGGCGTGGTTGGCGGCGTGCTTCCACGCGCTGGCCCGGGCCGTGGCCCGCGCGGCGGCGATCGCTTTCTCGACCTTGCCCACGTCAGCGGCCAGGGTAGTGATGGTGCGCGAGATCGTCGCGTCGGATGCCACGGCCCCATACAAGCCTGGTTCAGCGCGCAGCAGGTTCGCATCCGAGCAGTCATCCCCACCCAACGCAAGAGCGACAGTCAGATCCAAAATCACCTTCGCGGGATCGTGCCTGGCGAGCGGCTTACGCCACGGCGCCAAGGCTTCACTCAGAGCCGCGTCCAGCCCGCTGACGCGGGCCGTGCGCGTCAACAACACCCCACCCGCCTGCGCGACCGCAGGAACCCGCGCCGCGTCGAGGCGGACATGCGGGTACAGCCCGCTACGCTTACTCACCTGAGAAGTGCCCTTCGATCCCTGCTGATGTTTGCCGTCGCAAGCGACATCCTTGCAGTTCAATGGCACTTCTCGCATTCAGGGGCTACTCACACCGTGAAATCTCCGGGCTAGTGATCGCCTCTGCTGTCGCCCTCATCTCGCCCCTGGCATTCGCGCCGATGGCCGGAGCTGCTTCCCACACGACGCAGGCCCCTCCGGCCGCTCACACCACGAAAACTGCCGGCAAAATCCCGGCTGGCCACAGCTTCATCATCAACACCGAAGCCGGCGAAAAAGGCACAAAAACCGCCACCGAAGCCATCAAGAAAGCCGGCGCAACATACGCCACTTCCTGGCCAGAAATCGGTGTGACCGTCGGTATCGCCCCCGAAGCCAAGGTCAAGAGCGTCGTTCAGCAGATTCGCAAAGTTCCCGGCATCCAGTCTGTCGGTGCAGTAGGTGCGGTCCAGAAAGAAAAGCCACGTCAACCCCGCAAAAAGGTGGCACCGCCCAAGAAAGCTGAAAAGCCCGGCGAACTGACCCAGTTCGTTGGCGCTACCTCCCTGCCCAAGGGAGCTGACGGCACCGGCGTAACCATCGGTGTCGCCGACGACGGTGTCTTCGACGAGCACAACGAACTCGCCGGACGTATCGACAAAACTCGCTCCGGCTCATGTACCGCAGCAGGCGTGTGGCAAAGCGGCAACGACCTATGGCGCCCCACCGAAAAGTAAAGACACCCACGGCACGATGGTTTCCTCCATCATGACCGCCGTGCGCGATGGTGCTGGCATGATCGGCATCGCGCCCAAAGCCCAGGTAGTTGCCATGCGTGTCGTCTCCGACAATGGTGACATTTACCCCGAAGCCTCTATCTGCGCCGCGATGCAGGCAGTCAAATACAAACTGCCCATCGTCAACCACTCCTACGGCCTGGACAACGTCAAAGCCACCCGTCATGCCCTCTGGGACCCCAAAGACCCAGACCAAGGCCCTGCCATCACTGCAGTGAACAAGGCATACGACTGGTCCCGCAAGCATGGAGTGCTCAACATCGCCGCCACCGGGAACTCCGGCGAAGACCTTTCTGACAAACCCCACATCCCGCCGTCGAACGCCGAACGCAACCTACCCCGGCTAGCCTCGCGCCTGAAAGCGCTCCTCGCCGAGGTGCCTGGCGTCCTTGGCGTCGGTGAACTCGATGAAGACGGCACCGTCGCTTTCTCTTCAACCTCCGGCCTAGGCATCGTCGACCTCACCGCCCGCGGATCCGGCGTATATGCTACTTACCCAGGGGAATACCAGCAGAACGCAGGAACGTCTTTTGCATCCCCGGCAGTGTCAGCCGTCGCTGCCCTGGTCAAACAGAAACTACCCAACGCCACCCCCGACCAAATCGAGAAAATCCTCGAAGAGAGCGCAAAACCCCGCACCTGCGCCAAGTCTGGGAAGATCAGCACTGAGCAGCCCTGCCGCGCTCGAGGAAAACTCACCAACTACTTCGGACACGGTGAAGTAAACGCCCCGGCCGCTCTCAAAGCCGCCGACAAACTGCGCTGACACGCGCTCGACAACGCGGGCCCGTCTCCAGGGAGAACACCTCTCCTCTCCCGAGCCGGGCCCGTTCTCATGCCTGCACGCCACCACTGAAACCCAGATAGTTCATTGCGCAGTTTCGTGCCACCAACCAGTCATTCGTTATTTAATGCGTGTTACTGGTGTCACAACGATGTGACCTCCACCACGGTGCACCCGCCGTGCCCTCACGAGAATGCGACGGCAAATGACTGATACCCCATCCCAGGGAAGCCACAGCGCCCCCCACTCCAGTGGCCACAGCGATGCCCAGGAAACCCTGGAGCGAAGCCTGACCAACCGCCACATCCAACTCATCGCTATCGGCGGCGCCATCGGTACCGGCCTGTTCATGGGTTCAGGAAAAACCATCAGCGTTGCTGGACCCTCCATCATGTTCGTCTACCTCATCATCGGCGTGATGCTTTTCTTCGTCATGCGCGCCATGGGCGAGCTGCTCCTGCACAACCTCGAATACAAGTCATTCCAAGACTTCGCCGCCGAATTCCTCGGCCCCTGGGCCGGATTCTTCTCCGGATGGACATATTGGCTCTGCTGGGTAGTTACCGGCATGGCAGACGTCATCGCGGTCGCTGGCTACTGGAACTTTTGGGTTCATGGCCCCGACCCAGACGTCCTCACCCCTCTGGCAATTGCCCTGTCCCTTATCACTCTCCTAGGCCTGCTTGGCCTCAACCTCCTGACAGTAAAACTCTTCGGTGAACTTGAATTCTGGTTCGCCATCATCAAAGTCATCGCGATTGTCGTGCTCATCGTGCTAGGAATCTTCCTCGCAGTTGTCGGATTCACCTCACCCGAAGGCATCAAAGCCTCATTCACCCACCTATGGGACCGCCCTGGCGGCTTCTTCCCTCACGGCCTCCCAGGATTCTTCGCCGGCTTTCAAATTGCCGTATTCGCCTTCGTTGGAATTGAACTTGTAGGCACTACCGCTGCCGAAACCGCTGACCCGCAGCGCAGCATGCCTAAAGCCATCAACTCCATCCCCATCCGCGTCGTCCTGTTTTACGTCTTCGCCCTCATGGCCATCATGACCGTGACCCCCTGGGATCAGATCAACCCCGCCGTATCCCCATTCGTCAACATGTTCCAGCTTGTCGGCTTCGCCGGAGCCGCCTCCGTCATGAACTTCGTTGTTCTCACCTCTGCCTCCAGCTCCGCGAACTCTGGCATCTTCTCCACCTCACGAATGCTCTACGGCCTGGCACACAACAAAATGGCCCCCGCCGCATTCGGGAAACTTTCCAGCCGCAAAGTCCCCCAAAACGGACTTTTCCTATCCGTTGCGCTCGTGGCCTGCGCCGTTTTCCTGCTCGCCAGCGACACCATCATGGGAGCCTTCACCGTTGTCACCACCATCTCGGCGGTCCTATTTATCTTCGTATGGACACTCATCCTGTGCAGCTACATGGTCTACCGAAAGCGCCACCCTGAAGCACACGCAGCATCTGCATTCAAAATGCCTGGTGGCATACCCATGTGCTGGATAGTGCTGGCTTTCTTCGCATTCGTTCTTGTCCTACTCACCCAAGAAACAGACACCCTCCAAGCACTCCTGGTAACTCCCTTCTGGTTTATCTTCCTCGGCGTGGCTTGGATCTTTGTCCGCAAAAACACCATCAACAAAGACACAGAAACCCCGCAAATCCAGCCCACTTCCTAACAATTCCGGCCACGATTACACGGGGGCGCCCATCCACTACCGGATGGGCGCCCTCGCTTTGTGACCCGACCCCTCGAAGTAAGCCGACCGCCACCTTCATGAAGTAAGGCAGACGTACAACACGAGCCGCCATATGAGCACGTACGCGACTTGAACGTACGTCTTAGACACATCTCACTAAACCCATAAGTCGAAATAAAAACCTTGAAAAACAAGGTATTTCGATGAAAAAGCACATCTTTAATCCTCTGAATTAGGACGGGTGAACAACTTTTCCCACTTTTTTGTCGGACGACTGCTCAAGTCCCGACTAGGACGGTCGATCAGGTTGGTGTCGCCGCAAGAGGGGAAAAAGGCAGCGACCGGCAGCGGAGAACTCCACGCCGATCACAGGGGGAAGCCACGGTGTCGTGGCTACCACGACACCGAGCACTCAGCACAGCGGGCTACCACCCGCCCGCACGAAAGAGGAACACCATGAACATCACCACCAACGCACTGGCCATCACCACCAGCAAACGCGCCATTGCCGCCCTGAGCATCGCCGCAGCGATGGTCGGAATGAACAGCCAATTCGCGCCCCACGCTCACGCTGCCGAAGCCACCGCCACGGACAACACCGCCACATTCCTCCAAGCACTCGGTAACGGAAACCAGTACATCCTTCAAGACAAAGCAATGAACGAGGCTGTCGCCCCCCTCATTCTGCAGCTGCGTGGCGACGACTCTGGCCAGGAAATCTACGCCTACTGCATCGAAGTCGACACACCCATCCTGGACAGCATCACCGGTGTCCGTGGCGCCTACTCCGCCCAAGACTGGGAAACCTACACCTCACAAGCAAAAACCGCCGAACGCCGTGCTTCCTGGACCGCGAACAAACACAAAGTCTTGTGGCTCCTGGCTAACTCCTACCCCCAAAAGCCTGCACGTGAGGTTTTCGCCTCACTCGGCATGGAACTACCCACCTATGCTGACGGCAGCACCTACAGCGAAAAAGACCTCAACCGCGCTATGCGCGACGCCACCCAGCTGGCTATCTGGCATTTCGCGAACGGTATTGACCTCTCCAACAACTGGATCGACGAGAGCAACCACACCCGCATCGGGCGTTTCGCCGATGGCAGCCAGATCGACATCTACGAGGCCTACCAGCGTCTGATCGAGCGCGCCGAAAAAGCTCCTGTTGTCGAGAACGTCACTCCCTCAATCTTCTTCCAAAACGCAAACAGCACCAATGTTGCTGGCAATGTATTCAAACCCCTCACCCTCAAATCAACAGCTCCCGCCAACGTCAACGTCTCTTTGCCCGAAGGCGCGACCCTTACCGTCTCGGGCAAGGAATACACCGGAGACGTCAAACTCACCGCAGTCGCCGATGGCACCACGATGCAGCTGGCAGTTCCGGAGAATGCCGCCGCGGGTTCAGTAGAAATCTCAGCTGATGCCCAAGGACAGCCGTCACCGGTTGGAACCGTCTGGTACGCCAAAGGAAGCCAATCCCTCATCACGGCCAAAGCAGTGACACAACACGTCATGGCAAAAACCACGATTAACTGGACGGCAAAACCAGTCGCTCCTGCTCCGGTCGAGCCCACCACCCCGGCACCGACTGCCCCTGTCACGCCAGCACCAGTTGTTCCTACAACACCAGCACCGGTGGAGCCCGCCACCCCAGCACCGGCACCAGCGGCGCCAACCACCCCGGCTGCTCCTGCTCCGGTCGAGCCCACCACCCCCGCACCGACTGCCCCTGTCACCCCAGCACCTGTAGCCCCAGAGAAAGAAAAAAACCGCGCCGAACAGCCCAAGAAGGTCCGTAAAGTAGCCACCCCAATGGTGACTCGCACCTTCCAGGTTGACCGCTACATGCCACAGAATGCGGTCCAGGCACGTGGTGTCGCCGCTTTGGATAACGACGGTGTACTGAAGTACCGCGAGGACAAGTTCATGTGGGGCCGCTCTGCCTGGCAGATCGTCACTGTCACGGTGCCAGCCAACGCTAGCCACGCTGACATCATGAAAGCGATCAACGCTAAAACCAGCGCGAAGATCGGCGACGTCAACACCGCAAGCAAACTGGCTTCCTCTGCTGCAGGACGCACCCACGTCATCGCATGGGAGCTGGGTAAGGGCGCCACTGCTAAGAACGCATGGGGCACCGCTAAGAAGACGGTGCAGAAATTCTTTGCCCGCGGCTGATCTGAACTAGCAATCAACTCAGTGAGCAAACTGCTAGAGAGGCTGCTCACCCGTAGGTACGGGTGGGCAGCCTCTCTGCGTCATGAGGACTTACAGGACAGCCAGTTAGACCGGCCACCGTTCTTGCCGCCAAGCTGCGTGCCAAAACATCCATTCACATCGAGTAGCCATGATGTAGACCTCGCGCATGCGCGCACGTATTGCTGCGGTAGCTGTTATGGCAGCTTCATTCACTAAAGCTGAGGCATTCGCAGCAGCGGCGCTGAAGGCATCATCTTCGTAGGTGCTGATCCAATCGCCGTAAGGATGCCAAGCAAGATCCGTCTCATGGGGACGCGTAGCGCGTACGCGCGCGGCGAGTCTGCGACCGACATCGTCATAGACGCAGAAGCAAGGAAGCACAGCTGCTGACAGAGTTGCGTAGTTTCCACGGGTTGCTTCAGCCAGGAGAAAGCTCGTGTACATCATGCATGTGGGGGAGGGGGCGGGGAAGTTTTCTGCAGGGATGTGGGACAAATGTGAGTCGTGAAGAAGCTGTTCAGTCTCGAGAGACTCCGCAGCTGTTGTGGCCCAAAAAACGGAGGCTTTCCTGGTAGGTGCTATCGCTGACAGCATCGCCATGACTCGGCCGTAGTCGCGTAAATAGTGCGCGTCTTGGGCGAGGTATTCCACAAAAATGCTGCGTCCGAGGGTGCCATCAGCTAGGGCGTTGAGGAAGGGTAACCGGTCGATTTCTGCGCGGATGGTGGCAGTGTCTTGCCACCATTGTTGGGTGACAGTGGAGTCCATTAGTTCCACCAGGCGTGAAAGTGATGCACGGGGCCGTGGCCGTGACCGATGTCGAGGGCATCTGCGTGCTCGAGGGCGTGGGTAAGCCACGTTTTGGCGTGTGCTGCGGTGGTGTGCCAGTCGGGTTGTTGGGGGCGAAGAGCTGCCAAGGCCGAGGAGAGGCTGCACCCTGTGCCGTGGGTATTGGTTGTTGCTATGGCTGGTCCAGTCAGTTCACTGATTCCGGTTGCGTCGGTGAAGACGTCGACGGTGGTGTCGCTGGTGGTGGTGAGGTGGCCACCCTTGAGCATGACGGCGGTGGCGCCCAGGTCTAGCAGAGCGGTTGCTTGGTGCCGCATGGCTTCGATAGTGGTTGCGGGGGTGGTGTTGAGCAGGGTGGCTGCTTCGGGCAAGTTGGGGGTGATGACGTCGGCTAGGGGTATGAGGCGTTTGAGTGCCTCCAGAGTATTGGGGGCCATGAGGCTATCTCCGCTGGTGGCGACCATGACGGGATCGAGAACGATGTAGGCGGGGGGCTGTTGTTGGCGGGTCCGGCTTTTTTTGTAGGTGGTGAGTAAGTCTGTGACTTCAGTGGCGATGGCTGGGGTGGCGAGCATGCCGATTTTGATGCTGTCGATGTGGAGGTCGCTAGTGAGAGTGTTGAATTGGGCGCGGATGAAGTCGGTGGGGACGGGGTGTACGTCGGTGACTTTGCAGGTGTTTTGGGCGGTGAGCGCGGTGATGATGGTGCTTCCGTAAGCGCCTAGAGCCGAGAAGGTTTTGAGGTCGGCTTGGATTCCTGCGCCGCCAGAGGGGTCAGAACCAGCGATTGTCAGTGCGGTTGGGTGGGTGTTCATGGGGTCCCTTGAAGAAAACGGTTAGTGGGTGGCTGTGTGCCAGGCGGCGGCGAGTTCTTTTGCAGCTGAGTGCGGGTCGGGCGCGTTCATGATGGCGCTGACGACGCATAGTCCGTGGGCTCCGGCTGCGTGGACGGCCGGGGCATCGGCGGCGGTGATTCCGCCGATGGCTACGCCAGGCCACGGGGATCTGGCCATGATGCCGGCGAGTGTGGCCAAACCGGTGGCTGGTGCGTGTCCGGGTTTGGTGGTGGTGTCGCGGATGGGGCCTACGCCGATGTAGTCGAGTTGGGTCAGTGCCTCGGGGCCGTTGTTCATGGCGGCGGTGAGGTCATCAGGGTGGGTGATGGACAAGCCGAGGATTGCGTCGGGGCCCAGAATGGTGCGTGCTTCGGTGACGGGCATGTCGGATTGTCCTACGTGGGCGCCGTCGGCTCCGGTGGCGGCAACAAGGTGTACGCGGTCATTGAGGATGACGGGTATGCCGGTGCCGGTGAGTGTATGCACGACATTGCGGGCAAGTTCAGTAAAGGCGCGGTCTTCAGCGTGAGGATCACGTATTTGAACAATGGTTACCCCACCTGCGACGGCCTCTTGAACGATGTCGTGCAGGCGCCGTGAACCGGCCATTGTGGTGTCAGTGACGAGATAGACGGATAGGTCGAGGTTGGGGCGGGTCATGCGGGAATGGTTTCGGTGGTGATGTTGGTGCCGTTGGTGATGTGGTCAGCGGTGATGTTGTCGAGCGCGTCGAGTAGGTTGACGGCGAAGGATCCTGGTCCTGAGCTGTTTTCGGCTGCGAGTTCGCCCGCGATGTTCAGGTGGGTGGTGGCTGCGACTGCGGCGATGAGGGGGCTGGCTACTGAGGCGTATGCGGCCATAAGTGCTCCTAGAGAGCAGCCAGTTCCGATGACGCGGGCGAGCAAGGGGACACCATTGTTGCCTCGCACGATGGTGGTTTCCTCTGCAGTGGTGGTGACGAAGATGTCGGTGGCGCCGGAAACCGCGATGGTGGTTGCGTAGTGGCGTGAGGCGGTGATGGCTGCTTCGAGGGCGTCGTCGGTGGCAGCGGTGGAGTCGACTCCGCGTCCTCCTGCACCGCCAGTGAGGCCCATGATTTCGGAGGCGTTGCCGCGGATGATGCTGGGGGAGTGGGTGGCTAGCTCGCGAGCGATGTCGGTGCGCCAGGGCAGTGCACCTGCGGCAACGGGGTCAAGGACCCACGGGGTGTGTGCGCTGTGTGCGCCGTTGGCGGCTTCGCGCATGGCGGTGACGGTTTCTGCGTAGGGGGTGCCGAGGTTGATGAGCACTCCGGATGCGATGGTTGCGAAGGCGGCAGCTTCGTGGGGGTTATCGATGACGGCGGGGGCTGCGCCGGCGGCGAGGAGGATGTTGGCGGTGGTGTTGGCTACGACGATGTTGGTGAGGTAATGCACCAGAGGGCTGTTGGCGCGTAGGGCTTCGTGTGCGGTGGCGATGTGGTGGGGGGTGATGGGTTCTGCGGGCAGGGTGGTGATCATGGTGACGTCCCTTCGCTAGTGCGAGCTAGAGCAGGTTCCACGGGTGTTTCTCAGCCGTTGTGGTCGGCACCCCGCGTCGTGGGCAGCATATCGCCGTCAGGGGTGGGGGTTGGTGTGCGTGGAGTCATCGGGTAGAGGCGGGTGTTTGTCTGGGGCGTTTTCAGGTGATGGCCGTACGGTCGGTGGATCGAGTTGTGCGCAGGAGGGTGTTGTGGTTGCTGGTGTTGCTGCGGTGGTGGGATCGGGTCCTAATGGGTTGGCTGCTGCGGTGCATTTGGCACGTAGTGGTTTGGAGGTGAGGGTGTTTGAGGCTGCATCGGTGCCGGGTGGTTCGGTGCGTTCGGTGCCGTTGTTTGGGCAGGGGTCGGTGGTGGATGTGGGAGCTGCGGCGCATCCGTTTGGTGTATCTAGCCCCTTTTTTCGGGGGTGTGGTTTGGATAAGCATGGGTTGAGGTGGTTGCATGCGCCGGTTCCGTTGGCGCATCCGTTGGTGGGGCGTCCAGCGGTGGTGTTACAGCGTTCGTTGGGGCAGACGGCCGGTGAGTTGGGCCGTGATGGGGTGGCGTGGCGGCGGCTTTTAGGGCCGTCGGTGCGTGGATGGGATCAGGTGGTGGAGTCGTTTTTGGGCCCGGTGGTGCGGGTGCCGAGGTATCCGGTAACTATGGCTGGGTTTGGGGTTCGTGGGGTGTGGCCGGCGACGTTGTTGGGGCGCTCGCTGTTTTCTGGTGTGCAGGCTCGGGCGTTGTTTGCTGGGAGTGCGGCTCATGCGTTTGTGCCGTTGAGTAGGGCGTGTACGTCGGCGTTTGGGGTGGTGTTGTCGGCGGCGGGGCATGCGGTGGGGTGGCCGGTGGCTGAGGGGGGTTCGGGTGCGATTACGGCGGCGTTGGTTGCTGAGTTGGAGTCTTTAGGTGGTCAGGTGGTGACGGGGTGCCAGGTGGTGGATGTGCGGCAGGTGGGGGATGCGGATGTGGTGATGTTGGATGTGGGGCCGTGGGATGCGGTGCGTTTGGTGGGGGAACGCATGCCTTCGCGGGTGCGGCGGGCGTTGTTGCGGTGGCGGTATGGGGCTGCGGCGTACAAGGTGGATTATTTGTTGGATGGTCCGGTGCCGTGGGCTGATTCGCGGGTGAGTGGGGCTGGGACGGTGCATGTTGGTGGGACGATGGAGGAGATTGCGTGGGCTGAGGGTCAGGTGGCGGCGGGTCGGGTGCCGCAGCGTCCGTTTGTGGTGGTGTGTCAGCAGGGTGTTGCGGATGGTTTGCGTGCACCGGAGGGTAGGCAGGTTGTGTATGCGTATGCGCATGTGCCTTCGGGGGCTGATGGGCCTGGTGTTGGGCAGTTGATTGATGCGCAGATAGAGCGGTTTGCGCCGGGGTTTCGGGATCGGGTGGTGGCGCGGGTGGAGTCGGGGCCTAGTGCGCTGTCGGCGGCGAATCTCAATGTGGTGGGGGGGGACATTGTTGGTGGTGCTGCTTCGGGGTTGCAAGCGGTGTTTCGGCCGCGGGTGACGTTGCGGCCTTATGAGGTGGGTGTTCCTGGTGTGTATTTGTGTTCGTCGTCGACCCCGCCGGGGGGTGGGGTGCACGGTATGTGTGGGTTTTACGCGGCGGAGGCAGCGTTGCGTGACCTCCGCCGCCGGTGATGTTGGGTTAGGTGAGTTCGATGATGACGGGGGCGTGGTCGCTTGCGCCTTTGCCTTTGCGTTCGTCGCGGTCGATGTAGGCGTGGGTGACGCGGTTGGCCAGGGCGGGGGAGGCTAGTCCGAAGTCGATGCGCATGCCTTGGCGTTTGGGGAAGCGTAGTGATGTGTAGTCCCAGTAGGTGTAGACACCGGGACCGGGGGTGTGGGGGCGGACGACGTCGGTGAAGCCGGTGTCGATCATTGCTTGGAATGCTTCACGTTCGGGGGCGGTGACGTGGGTTTTTCCTTCGAAGAAAGACATATCCCAGACGTCTTCGTCGGTGGGGGCGACGTTCCAGTCTCCGGTGAGGAGGATCTGGGCGTGGGGGTTGTTTGTGAGCCAGTTTTCGCCGTTGTTGCGTAGGGCGCGCATCCAGTCGAGTTTGTACGTGTAGTGGGGGTGGTCGATTTCGCGGCCGTTGGGTATGTAGAGGGACCAGACGCGGATTCCGCAGCAGGTGGCGCCGATGGCGCGGGCTTCAGCGACGGGGTCGGGTTCGCCCCAGGTGGGCATGCCGTCGAATCCGATTTGTATGTCTTCGAGGCCGACGCGGGAGAGGATGGCCACGCCGTTCCATTGGTTGATTCCGTGGTGGGCGACGTCGTAGCCGGCTGCTCGGATGGGGTCGGCGGGGAAGGCTTCGTCTTTGACTTTGGTTTCTTGCACGGCCAAGACGTCGATGTCGTTGCGTTCGAGCATGGCGAGGAGTCGGTCCATGCGGGCGCGGATGGAGTTGATGTTCCAGAAAGCGATACGCACGGGGTCCACCCTAGGCCGGTGGGGTGGTTCTTGGTGTTGGGGTGCGGTGGTGTGGGGTTTATCCGCCGAGTACGGCGCGAGTGACGTCGGTTTGGTTGTGCAAGAGAGCGGCGATGGCTTGTTGTGCGGTGTTGATGCGTTCTACGGCGGCGGATACCTCATCGAGGGTGCTGCTGACGTTGGTGGCGTCTGATTGGATGCGGCCGACTTTGAGGTTGACTTCGTCTGTGGCGCCAGAGGTTTCGTGTGCGAGTTCTTTGACTTCGTTGGCGACGACGGCGAAGCCTTTGCCTGCTTCTCCGGCGCGGGCGGCTTCGATGGTGGCGTTGAGGGCCAGTAGGTTGGTTTGTTCAGCGATGGCGGTGATTGTTTTGACGACGGCGCCGATTTCGGTAGAGCTGGTGTCGAGTTCTTTGATGATGCGTCTGGCGTCGGTGGTGATGCGGGCTGCTTCGTCGGCGATGGTGCGTGCTGAGTGGACTTCTTTTTCGACTTCGGCGATGGAGTCGAGTAGGTGTGTTGCTGCTTCGGAGATGCGTTGGGTGCCGCGGATGCGTTCGATTGCGTGGGAGACGAGGAATGCGGTGTTGCGTAGGGCTTCGCGGCGGGTGTCGTTGAGGTCGATTGTGCGGGTGGCGAAGAAGTCCATGGTGCCAACTACTTTGTTGTCGACGACGATGGGCAGGCAGACGCCGGAGCGGACGCCGGCTCGTTGGGCGGCGGGAGCGCGGACGCAGTCGGTGACTTGGCCTAGGTCGGGTTCGTAGACGAGGTTGTTGCTTGCCCAGGTGCGTCCGGCGACTCCTACTCCTTTGGCGAAGGTGGAGTTGTGGGTGACTTGGCGGAATTCTTCGCCAGCGTCGCCGGATTCTATGACGAAGCGCAGCACGTTTTCTTTTTCGTCGAGTCCCCAAAAAGATCCGTATTCCCAGTTGAATTCGTGTCGAATGGTGTCGAGGGCTGTTTGGATTGCTGTGGATTCTTCAGTGGTTTGGGTGACTTCGCGCAGAACGGAGTTCACGGCGTTGGCGCTTTGGGCTTGTTCTTGGCTGATGGCGGAGTATCGAATTCGTTCGAGTGCGGTGGAGAGAAGATCGCCGATGCATTTGAGTAGTTCGATGCGGCGTTCGGTGATGATCCAGGGCGTGTAGGCGAAGAATGACAAGACCCCGTAGATGCGGCCTTGGTGGCTGATCGGCAGTCCGATATGGGTGGCGCCGATGGGGGCGCTGGGGCCGAAGAAGTGGCGCAGAATGGTCGCTTCGTTCTCTTCAATGATGATTTCGTGTCGTTCCCAGGCGCGTCCGAGCACTCCTTCGCCTTTGGCGAGGGTGAGTTTTTCTCCAGGGGCTGGTTCGAGAGAAGGGTCTCGGTGTGAGGAGGCATCCATGATGAGTTTGTTGGTGTCGTGGTTGACGCGCCAGACGCTGCAAAGGTCCCAGCCCAGGGCACAGCATGCGGCGTTGATTGCTGCGCAGGCTGCTTCTTCATACCCGTGAGATGTTTCCAGGGCTGCCATCACGGTTCGTAGAACTGCGATTTCGTCGTCCTGGGGCGGCAGGGGCTCGGTGACCTGTGGAGGTTTGTTGAAGAGCGCGCGCATTCTTCCTCGTTCCGGGAGAGGTTCTTTGAGGTCCTTTCGGTCGTCAGGGGTGTCCTCTGAGGGCTACTGGGGGAGTGGAACGGAGTTTATGGGCGAGTAAGTAAGGCGGAATTGTGATGTTTTCGTTGGGGCGAGTTTCTTTGTCTGGTGTTGTTTTTGTGGTGGTGGATCCGATTATTTTCGGGGCGGTTTGGTCGATATGAGCAGTGACTGCCGCGCCTCATTGCCAGGGCAAGAGGATGGGTGGCGGGCGTAGCACGGGACGATCCGTGTTTGGGACTCACGCATCGGAGATGTTGACATGGCATTCTCAACTGACGCTGTAAATCGAGCGCAACAAACGAATCGTCGTCGTGGAGTACGGCCAAGAATTTTGCTGGTGGGAGCAATTGGCGTAATTGGCGCTTTGCTTTTGTCGATGACTTCGTTGGTGGCGCTGAATAATGTCACTTCTGCCTCACAAACGATGTCCAAAGCGGCGACGGCGCGGGTTGTTGCGTGGCGAATTGCCCAGGCGCTTTCGGAGTTGAATGGTCAGCAGAACGGGTATGTCATTGAGGCTTTGCCTACTGAGGCCCCGCCGGTGAGTGATACGGCTGGTTCGCGGAAGGCTTATGTGAAAGCCGTAGGGCAGATGGATCAGGTGTTGGCCCAGGCTGATGAGGTTTTTGATGACCCCGCGCAGCAGGAGCTGTTGGGCAAAGTGAAGAGTGCTTACGGTGACTGGAAAAACAACGACGCCAAGGTTGTTTCTGCGTTGCTGTTGAAAACGGCTGCTGGCAATAAAGAAGCCAGTGCTCTGGCCACTGATCAGGCTGGCGTCATCATGGATGAGCTCCGGGCTTCGTCGGACAAGTTGAATAGCCTTGCTAAACAGAATTTTGAGGAAGCCCAGGCGGCTGTGCTGAGTGCGCGTACTTTTGCGATATGGGTGGGACTGCTGGTTCTTGTTGTTGTTGCGGTGGTAGTCGGTGTTCTGGCTATGCGGATCAGTGGGTCGATTATTGCTTCGGTGCAGGGAGTGCTGGCTTCGGTGGAGGCGATTCGTCGTCGAGATTTGAGTGTGCCTAGCGTCCGTAAGACGAATGATGAGTTGGGCGACATGGCTGAGGCGATCGAAGAGACGCGTTTGTCTTTGCGTGAGGTGATGTCGAGGGTGGCGGATGCTTCGAGTTCGGTCGCGGCTGCTTCTGAGGAGCTGACTGCCACTGCCTCGCAGGTGCGTTCGTCTTCGGAGGTGTCTTCGCGTCAAGCGGGGATGGCTGCTCAGTCAGCAGCTTCGGTCTCTGAAAGTGTGGGGACTGTTGCTGCAGGCACGGAGGAGATGACGGCGTCTATTCGCGAGATCGCCCAAAATACGACTGATGCTGCGGCTGTTGCTGCTTCAGCTGTGCAGGTAGCCGACCAGACTAACGCCACGGTCGCCAAACTTGGTGAGTCGAGCTTGGAGATTGGTGAGGTTATTAAAACAATCACGAGTATCGCTGAGCAGACGAATCTTTTGGCGCTCAATGCCACGATTGAGGCGGCTCGTGCTGGTGAGGCAGGTAAGGGTTTCGCTGTGGTTGCTAATGAGGTGAAGGATCTAGCCCAAGAGACGAGCCGGGCCACAGATGATATTGGGCGCCGAGTAGAGCAGATCCAGCTGGATACCCAGGCTGCAGTGTCTGCGATTGCTGAGATCAGCGGAATCATTGCTTCCATTAATGACACACAGTCCACGATCGCTTCGGCTGTGGAGGAGCAAACGGCGACGACGAATGAGATGAGTCGTTCCGCCTCGGAAGCGGCTGCGGGTACCAGTGAGATCTCTTCGGGGATTCAAGAGGTATCGGCGGCTGCTGAAGACACCAATGAGGCGGTTTCTTCGACGGTGCAAGCGGCGGAGGAGCTTTCCCGTCGGGCGACGGAGCTGCAGCAATTGGTGGATGGATTCAGTATCTGAGGTTGCTCTTGGGTTGAGGAATGCGCCATAGCGAACGTCGCAGCAGATAGTTTCTGCTGCGACGTTCGCTATGTAGGTAGGTGGGGGTGATCTCGCACGTACGCTGATCGGTATGACCGAGAACTCTTCATGTCATGGCGACCTGGCTGCTGTGATTCCTCCAGCGGAGGCTGCGCAGGTGCGGGCAGAGCTGTTGGAATTTATTAAGGAGAAGGCAATTGTCTTGGGCAAGGTGACGTTGTCTTCGGGGAAAGAGGCCGATTATTACGTTGATTTGCGTCGGATCACCTTGGATGCGCAGGCTGCCCCGTTGGTAGGTGCGGTGATGCTGGACTTGACCTCGCAGCTGGATTTCGATGCGGTTGGCGGGTTGACGATGGGTGCTGATCCGGTGGCGACGGCGATGCTTCATGCTGGTGCCCACCGTGGTATTCGGCGGGATGCTTTTGTGGTCCGTAAAGCGGAGAAAACGCATGGTTTGCAGCAGCGTATTGAGGGGCCCTCGATCGCTGGTCGTAAGGTGCTCGTAGTAGAAGACACCTCTACCACGGGTGGTTCACCGTTGACAGCGGTAGAGGCGGTTCGTCAAGCCGGTGCTGAGGTTGTTGGCGTTGCTGTTATCGCTGATCGTTCTTCTGGTGCCGCTGAGCGGATTAGGAAAGAGGCGGGCGTTCCGTACTTCTATGCGTATGGTCTTGAGGACCTCGGCTTGGCCTGATGTTCGGCCTCGGTGAATAGCGTTTTCCCTCGGTAGGATGAGGTGAGCGAACTCGCAGGCTGCAACGCGATTGTGTTGTGGCCTGCGCTGGTATTGCGCGTTGCTTGTTAACACCGAATTCAAGGGGAGTTGCCCATGGTTGTCCTTCTTCTGCTCATCCTCATCGTGGTGGGGGTTGTCGTGTATGGAATCTCGACCAACAACAAGTTGATGCAGGCACGCAACTTGACGGAGGAGTCGTGGCGCCAGATTGATGTCGAGCTCAAGCGTCGGCATGATCTCATTCCCAACCTGGTTGAGACGGTGAAGGGATACGCTGCTCACGAGGGTGACACGTTGCAGCAGGTTATTGAGGCTCGTAACAAAGCTGTCAGTGCTGGCCCTTCGGCTGGTCAGGCTACGCAGGCTGAGGGTGAGCTCTCCTCGGCTCTGGGTCGTTTGATGAGTATCAGTGAGGCTTACCCGGATCTGAAGGCAAACAACAACTTCACCGAACTGCAGCGTGAACTCTCTGCCACCGAGGACCGGATCGCTTCGGGGCGTCGCTACTACAACGCCACGGTGCGTGATCTGAACACGATGGTTGACTCTTTCCCCTCGAGCTTCTTCGCTAAGCGGGCTGGCGTGGCCAAGGCAGACTACTTCGAGGCAGAGACGGCCGCGAAGAACGCCCCGACGATCAACTTTGGTCAAGGTGGCGGCACGATTGCTGGCCCAGGTCAGGGAGGGCCAGCTGCTGCGCAGGCGGCGCCGCAGCCTCCAGCCGTGGGGACTCAGCAGCCAGGACAGCTTTCTGGGTATGACCCAAACCAGGGGCTAGGGCAGAACTACACGCCGAGCCCAATTCAGGACAAGCGCCCAGGCGAGCAGTGATTCGGTAACACGTTTTCTGGCGCGGGGTGGCTCACCGTTGGTGAGTCACCCCGCGCCAGTGTGAGTGCATGGTGCGAGTTGAGCAGATGAGGAGGGCAGCATGAGTTCGGATGATGCGCGCGGGGTTGGGGTGGGGCCGTGGCCTGGTGGTGAGGTGGCATGGCCTCGAGATGCTGAAGGTGAGGTGGCCTGGCCGTATGACGCCGCGCTTCTCGCTGAAGGAGATCGCCGGAATGTGGTTGATAGGTACAGATATTGGCGGCATGAGGCAGTGGTTGCTGATTTGGACTCACGGCGCCATGGGCTGCATGTAGCTGTGGAGAACTGGGAGCACGATTTCAATATCGGTTCGGTGATTCGCACTGCGAATGCGATGAATGTGGCGGCGTTCCATATTGTTGGACGGCGTCGTTGGAATCGGCGGGGTGCGATGGTGACGGACCGATACCAGCATGAGTTTCATCATGGTGATGTGGCGGCGTTGCAGCAGTGGGCGGCTCAGCAGTCAGATGGAGCCGGGGGTGTAGGGATTCCGCTTATTGGAATCGATAATGTTCCGGGATCGGTGCCGATTGAGACGTACTCGTTGCCGCAGCGGTGTGTGATGTTGTTCGGGCAAGAAGGTCCTGGTTTGACGGATGCGGCTGTGTCGGCGTGTGACGTCATCTTGGATATCGCCCAATTCGGTTCTACTCGTTCGATGAACGCCGGAGCTGCGGCAGCGATTGCCATGCATGCTTGGGTTAGGGCGCATGTGTTTGGGCAATCGGTGGCTGGGTGAGGTTCGCCACGATTGGTGGTAGTGCGTGCACGTCGCCGCGTGACAGACAGTGGGAGTGCCAGAAAGGTTCTGGTGGTCGGCTCTAGGATGGTTGGAGTCAACACTCGACTGCAAGGAGAGTCACGTGCCCATCGCAACCCCGGACGTATACGCGGAGATGCTCGACAAGGCTAAGGCGGGCTCCTTCGCCTACCCAGCCATCAATGTCTCGTCTTCTCAGACTTTGAATGCTGCTATCCGAGGCTTTGCCGAGGCTGGTTCGGACGGCATCATCCAGGTCTCCACGGGTGGTTCGGAGTACTTCTCCGGCCCGACGATCAAGCACATGGTGACGGGTTCGTTGGCGATGGCTGCGTTCGCGCAGGAGGTCGCTAAGAACTATGACGTCAACATTGCGTTGCACACCGACCACTGCCCCAAGAACAAGCTGGATGGCTTTGTGCGTCCGCTGCTTGAGGCTTCTACGGAGAAGGTGAAGAAGGACGGTCTTCCGTACTTCCAGTCGCACATGTGGGATGGTTCGGCGGTTCCGCTGGAAGAGAACCTGCAGATCGCGCAGGAACTGTTGGAGAAGGCTGCCGCTGCACGGGTCATCCTTGAGGTGGAGATCGGTGTCGTTGGTGGTGAAGAAGATGGCGTTGTTGGTGAGATCAACGACAAGCTGTACACCACCCCTGAAGACGCGATTGCCACGGTTGAAGCGTTAGGCTTGGGGGAGAAGGGCCGTTACATGGCTGCGCTCACGTTCGGTAACGTGCACGGCGTTTACAAGCCTGGCAACGTCAAGCTCCGCCCGGAGATTTTGAAGCAGGCTCAGGACGCTATCGTCGCCAAGTTCGGTGACGCCCAAGGCGACAAGCCACTGGACTTGGTGTTCCATGGCGGGTCGGGCTCCACTGAGCAGGAGATTTCCGATGCAGTGGATTACGGCGTTGTGAAGATGAATGTTGACACTGACACTCAGTACGCGTTCACTCGCCCGATTGCTGGCTGGATGATGAGCAACTACGAGGGTGTTCTGAAGATTGACGGTGAGGTAGGCAACAAGAAGCAGTACGACCCGCGTGCGTGGGGCAAAGCTGCTGAAGAGGGTATGGCCGCCCGCGTTGTTGAGGCGTGTGAAAACCTGCGTAGCGCAGGTAAGTCGCTTAAGTGAGGTGACGCGGAGATAACGGTTGTTTTCTCCGTATGTGGTAGCGGGCCGTGAGATTTCCTAGGGAAAGGATTCTCACGGCCCGCTCTTTACGTTGTTATTGGCGTCAGTTAATGATCGATTTTTACGCCTGTTACGGCCTGGCGAGTGCCAGCATCAACTTTGGCTGGGTCAACAGTGAGAGTGACGCGGCGCCCGCTTTCACTGGTATAGCTGCACATATCGTCTTCGCAGGCGGTGCGTAGGAGCGCGCCTTTAGGAGAGCTAGAGGTGAGTTTGTCGACCACTCCGGCGGTGGCGTAGGTGTTCATAGCGCCTTTGTCGCCAGCGTTCCACGCTTGAACGAGGGATTCTGTGTAGTCACCTGCTGAGGTGGGTAGCGTGCCGATTTGTGT
This sequence comes from Dermatophilus sp. B7861-1, assembly GCF_058996045.1. Lineage (NCBI taxonomy): Bacteria > Bacillati > Actinomycetota > Actinomycetes > Micrococcales > Dermatophilaceae > Dermatophilus > Dermatophilus sp. B7861-1. The sequence goes on from NZ_CM180082.1 coordinate 519,159, forward strand.
GTTAGCTCGTCCGCTGTTTTTGGTGGAGGTTTGCGCGCTGCGAAGTTCGTCAGCTGGGTGAGTGTGCTGTGTGGGGCTGGTGCTGCTGGTTTTAGTTGGTGTGGGTGTGGGGGTGGTGCTGGGGGTGACAGGTGCGCTGGTTGATGCCGAAGGGGTGGAAGTGGAGGCTACGTTGTGGGTGTCTGCCTGATTGCTGCATGCAGAGAGAGCGGCAAGGGCGGTGGCCGCAATAGCGATCACTGCGCCTGTAGACAGTTGGCGTTTCATGATCTTCTTCTTCCTTGCTCGGCTAGGCCGGTTGGCTTCTCTTCCTGATCGGCTGTGAGGGGCGATTTCTCAGATAACTGCGCCTGGTGTGATCGGGTATTGAAGCCGGTGAGTAGTGGCCGGGGCATGACCACGCATGAGGTAACAAACTCAGAGTAGAAGGGAAAAAGTGATCGTCCATTTATTAATCCCTCTTGAAACCATATTGTTTTCACATTGTTGCTTTTCTTCAGCGTTGTTGAGGCGAAGGCGAGTGGGTGTTGTCAGCGAGCCAGGGCGTGTTTTTGTGGGTGGCAGTGCGGATCGTGTTCATTCCTGAGCGTGTGTCTCACACGGTAGGGTTGAATATCGCGAGTGCACGCATATGTGCGCTTGTCGCTGTGGCTTTGTAAGGCTCGCGCTGTCCTCCTCGCCTTGGGTGGGGGAGTTGAGCGGCGCAGGCGCCCGCCAGCAGCCTGACCACGGGTGGCCCAGCGTTTGTAGCCATGTGGCTGAGTTCGGTCAGGAGATGAGAGACGTGAGGAGAGTGGCCCGATGCCTGCAATTGTGCTGATCGGTGCCCAATGGGGTGACGAGGGTAAAGGCAAGGCCACCGATCTGCTCGGTGACCGCACCGATGTGGTTGTGAAGTTTAACGGTGGCAACAATGCAGGCCACACGGTGGTGATTGGCAAAGAGAAATATGCGCTGCACCTTCTTCCCAGCGGGATTCTGTCTGAAGGTGTGACGCCGGTCATCGGTAACGGTGTCGTGGTGTCTTTGCCTGTGTTGTTCGAAGAACTCGATGCGTTGAATGCGCGCGGTGTGGATACATCGCTATTGAAGGTCTCAGCGAATGCGCACGTGATTCCTTCTTACAACGTCACCTTGGACAAGGTGAATGAACGCTTCTTGGGCAGCCGAAAGATCGGCACAACTGGTCGAGGTATTGGCCCGTCGTACGCGGACAAGATGAGCCGGGTCGGTATTCGTGTCCAGGATTTGTATGACGAGTCGATTCTGCGGCAAAAAGTAGAGGCCGCACTCGTTATCAAGAACCAAACATTGGTGAAGATTTACAACCGCCGCGCGATCGAAGTTGAACAGGTCGTGCAGGAGTTGTTGAGCTATGCCGAGCGTCTGCGCCCGATGGTCTGTGACACCTCCCTGGTGATCGCGCAGGCTCTAGATGAGGGCAAGACGGTGGTCTGTGAAGCAGGACAGGCCACGATGCTCGATGTTGATCACGGCACATACCCCTATGTGACAAGTTCTAACGCGACAGCTGGTGGCGCATGCACCGGCGCGGGTTTGCCTCCTACACGCGTGGATCGTGTGGTTGCCGTAATTAAGGCGTTCACGACTCGTGTGGGCGAAGGCCCGTTCCCCACGGAGCTGCATGACGAGGTCGGGGACCGGCTACGCATCATCGGTGGCGAGTTCGGTACCACCACAGGACGCCCCCGCCGGATCGGCTGGCAGGACGCAGTAGTAGGCCGCTACGCCCAACGCATCAATGGCGTCACCGACTTTGTGATGACCAAACTGGACAACTTGTCCGAGTTCGACGAGATCCCTGTCTGCGTCGCCTACGAGGTTGACGGAGTACGGATGGACGAGATGCCAGCTAGTCAGTCGGACTTCCACCACGCAACACCCGTCTACGAGACTCTTCCGGGCTGGAAGTCTGATATCAGTGGCGCTCGCACGTTCGAGGAGTTGCCGAAGAACTGCCAGGACTACGTCCTCTTCGTTGAGAAGCAGATCGGTGCTCGTATTTCCGTTATCGGTGTGGGCCCGGGCCGTGATGAGGTCATCGTCCGCCACGACCTGATCTAAGAAGGAGCGCATCCGTGGCACGCAGCAATTCCACAAACACCTCTGAAATCGGGGACTGGGTCGACCGCCTCGCTGATGAGGTCATCGAGACCGCTACCGCACGTAAGCCCGGTGAGAAAATCGTATGTGCTTCCGGGCTCAGCCCATCGGGCCCCATTCACCTGGGCAACCTGCGTGAAGTGATGGTGCCGCACCTGGTGGCAGATGAGATCCGCCGCCGTGGCTACGACGTCGAGCACATCATCAGCTGGGACGACTACGACCGCTATCGCAAGGTGCCGTTCGGTGTTGAAGGCATCGACGAGTCGTGGGCCGAGCACATCGGTAAACCGTTGACCAGCGTTCCTGCGCCCCGCGGCAGCCAATACCCGAACTGGGCTGAACACTTCAAAGCAGCGATGACCGAATCGCTGGGCCACTTGGGTGTGCAGTTCCGTGGCATCAGCCAGACAGCTCAGTACACCTCGGGGGTGTATGTCGAGGCCATCCTGCACGCAATGGAGCACCGCGCTGAGATCGACGCGGTCCTGGCTCGATACCGCACCAAAGTAGACCCGCAAGCCGCAGCCGAAGTCGCCCGCGCTGAGGGAGCAGACGAGGCTGAGGTAACGGCAGTGGAGGGCTCTGGTGCCGCTAGCGAGGATGACGGTTCTAGCGCGGGAGACTACTACCCGTTCAAGCCGTACAGTCTGGCCTTCGGTACCGACAATACGCAGGTCACCAGCTATGACCCACAGAGCACGCTTCTGACGTACACCGCTACTGGTCCCAATGGGGAACAGGTAGAAGAGAGCATGCACCTTAACGCGGACTTCCGCGGCAAGCTTGTCTGGAAGGTCGACTGGCCCATGCGGTGGGCACACGAGGGCGTCGATTTTGAGCCCTCAGGTGTCGATCACCAGAGCCCGGGATCGTCGTGGGTAGTGGGTAAGGACATCGCGCCAATTTTCGGTGCGCAGCGTCCGATTGGCCCGATGTACGCGTTCGTCGGTATTGCCGGTATGGCCAAGATGAGCTCTTCTAAAGGCGGTGTGCCCACCCCGGCAGATGCGCTCAGCATCATGGAACCGCAGCTGTTGCGGTGGATGTATGCCCGTCGTAAACCGAATCAGTCTTTCCAGGTCGCCTTCGACGCCGAAATTCAGCGTCTATACGATGAATGGGATGCGCTTGGCCGCAAAATTGGCACAGACAAAGCCCAGCCCGGCGATTTGTTGGTGTACAAACGATCCATCGGCACCGCCGCTGGTGAACTACCCCGCACAGAACGCCCCTTGCCGTATCGAGCGATTGCTTCCACAGCGGACATCACCGGCGGTAACCCCGAGCAGATGCAGCGCATCCTTGGGGCGATGATTGCTTCTGGCGAGCCGGAGCTGGGTTCTTTGGAGGAGCTGCAGCCGCGGTTAAGCAAAGCTATGAAATGGGTCGAAACCCAGATGGCTCCAGAAGATCGCACCCAGGTGCGCAGCGAACCCGACACCGAACTGCTTGCCTCGCTTGATGAAGCACAGCGTGAGTCGTTGGCCCTGCTCGCAGACAAGCTCGAAGAGGACTGGTCTTTGGAAGGGCTGACCACACTCGTCTATGGGGTCCCGAAGTTGCAGGCGGGGCTACCAATTCATGAGAAAAAGCTCCCGCCGGAGGTTAAGACGGCGCAGCGCTCGCTGTTCGCGCTTTTGTACCGCCTGCTGATTGGCAGCGAGACAGGGCCACGCCTACCGACGTTGTTGCTCATCGTGGGTCCGGAAAAAATCCGCACTCTCATAGGGCACTAAACCTTTTGGGATGAAATAAACGATTCCGCCGCCTGTACACAAAGCGTGTACAGGCGGCGGAATCGTTTATTTCATCAGCGCAGGCGTAGAACGTGCATCCGGTGAGCAGCGCGAGTGAGGGCGACGTAGAGCACCCGTTCCCCACCGGGAGATTCCGTGACGATTCCGTCTGGATCTACGACGATGGTGGCGTCGTATTCGAGGCCTTTAGTGGTCATGGCATCGAGGATTTGCACTCGACGAGTCACACTGGCTTCGTCAGTGAGAGTGTTTTCTTCTAGCGCGGTGGTCAGCGCCGATGCCCAAGTGCTGGGCGTAATAACAGCAATCGAACCGTCCACTTCGCTTCCCAGTTGTGTAATGGCTTGAGTCACGGCACTGACCACGGTAGCGGTGTCTTCCTCAGGGCTGGTTGTTTCAAGTGATCGCTGTACAGGCTCAATGCCAGTGATCCGGACGGCGTTGGGGATGTCTGCATCAGGCATCACCTCGCGGATCAGTTCAGCGGCGACATCGAATATTTCTTTGGCATTGCGGTAGTTCGTTGTCATGTGGAAGTGGCGGCGGGGGCCAGTGCCAAAGGCTTCTTCTTGGGCAGCCTGCGCCTCCTGCGCATCTGGCCAGGATGCTTGCGCTGCGTCACCGACAACGGTCCAGCTCGCCCACCGACCTCGTCGTCCGATCATTTTCCACTGCATGGGGGAGATGTCTTGGGCTTCGTCGATAAGGACGTGAGCAAACTCATCGACAGCACCAATACGTCCTTGCAAGAGGATGTCGCGTCGGTCTTCAGGGGTCAGGCAGGCAGCGTCTCGGGCTGTGCGCTCGCGGTAGGGGGATTCATTCGAGGTTGTGTAGGCACGCAGTTGTCCGGCAGCGACGGCTTCTGCTTCGGCATCTTCGAGAAGTTCTACTTCGTAGAAGCCGCGTTCGGCGTCATCTTTTTCGGGGACGAGTCCGATTTTGGGGGAGATTGCGTCGATGAGGGCGATGTCGGCGACGGACCAGGTAGCGGTGTCTAAGGCAGTTTGGATTGATGCGGTGTAGGCATGGAGTTCTTCGGCGGTGAATAGGTCATGGCCGTAGCGGTGGGCGCGTTCTGAGTCCCCGGTCCAAAGCAGTACTTCGCGTGGGTCGACGGGGCGCCACCACGTTTCGAGGAAGGTGTCGACGTCACCGTTTTCATTGAAGCGTTCGTTGAAGTCTTCGCGTTCGCCTTCGCGTACCTGTTCCCAGGCGAGCTGGTTGAGGGCTAGGCGTGCTTGACGGGCTGAGGTGTTGCGTTGGCTGCGTTTAAGGATGGTGGCGCGCAGGCGGTCGAGTTCGTCTTTTTCGATGCGGATGGGGTGTCCGGCAACGAAGGTGCGTAGTTGAGTGGGGGCTCCTGGGATGCTGTCGCGGACGGCGCGGTTGAGGAAGGTCGCCATTTTGCTGGAGCCTTTGACATGGGCGGCAGTGGCGGTGTCTAGGCGGGTGGCGGAGAGGGTTTCGTTGACGTCGCCGAGGGATCGTAGGGAGACGGAGTTTTCGCCCAGGGAGGGCAGGACGCGTTCGATGTAGGCGGTGTATGCGGCGGAGGGGCCGATGACGAGGACGCCGCCGCCTTCGTATTTGCGGCGGTCGGAGTAGAGGAGGTAGGCGGCGCGGTGAAGGGCGACGACGGTTTTTCCGGTGCCGGGTCCTCCGGTGATGCTGGTGACGCCTCGTGCTGCGGCACGGATGGCTTCGTCTTGGTGGGCTTGTATGGTGGCGACAATGTCGCGCATGCCTCCGGTGCGGGAGCGGCTGAGGGCGGCTAGGAGGGCGCCTTCGCCTAGGACAGGCATGTTTTCGGGGGGTTGGGTGACCATGAGGTCGTCTTCGGCGCCGATGATGGTGCGTCCGCGGCTGCGTAGGACGCGGCGGCGCACAACTTGCATGGGGTCGGTGGGGGTGGCGCGGTAGAAGGGGGCTGCTGCGGGGGCGCGCCAGTCGATGACGAGGGCTTCGTAGTCGTTGTCGCGTACGCCTAGGCGGCCGATGTAGCGGATTTCGTGGTCGGTGTCGTTGATGGGGGCGCCGGGTTCGCGGGGGTCGTCTTCTGTGGGTTCTTTGGGCATGGAGTGATCCATGTCTAGGCGTCCGAAGACGAGGCCTTCGTCTTGGCGTTCGAGGTTGGCGCGTCGGCGTCCTGCGTTGTAGACGAGAGCGTCTCGTTCGAAGAGGCCGGCTACTTCTTCGTCGCGGATGTCTCCGGTGCGGTCGGTGCGTCCGCGTGACATTCCTTCGGTGGCGACGAGATCGGCGCGGGTGCGTGCGGCGTCGAGGTGTGCGTACACATTGTCGACGTAGGCCTGTTCGGTGGCCAGTTCGTTGTTGAGGATGTCGTCGGTTGCGCCGTTTTCGCGTTGGTTCACGTGACCGCCTGTCGCTGTGAGCTGTGGGGGTGGAGTGCTTCGCGCGGGATGTGTTGTGTCCGCGTGAGAGCGAAGGGGGTCAAGTTTAGGGGGTTAGATCCAGCCGCGGCGAGCGGCTTGAGCGCCAGCTTGGAATCGTGTTGTGGCGCCGAGGTGGGTGAAGAGGTTATGGATGCGGCGTTCGATGGTGCGTACGGATTGGCCGGTGATTTCGGCGATGGTGGTGTCGGTGGCGCCGGAGGCTAAGAGTGCCAGGATGCGGTGGGTGTTGGGGTCGAGGTTGGGGGCTCCGCGTGATGGTGCGGGTAGGGCGAGGGACCAGAAAGTGTCGAAGAGGGAGTGGCAGGCCAGGATGCGGCGGTGGTTGCGGATGAGGAGGGAGTTGGTGGTGTGGTCGTCGTAGGTGGATAGGTCTAGTAGGGCGAGGTCATTGTCGGCGATGAGCACAGTGATGGGTATGCGGTCGAGGATGCGGATGGCGTCGTGGCGGTTGCCGCTGTGTTGGAGGGTATTGAGGGTTTCTGGGTAGGTGAGGATGGAGGGTTCGAAGATGAGTTGGGTGATGCGGTGGGTGGGTCGGGTGGGGGTTAGGTGGGGGTGGGGAAAGTAGCGGCTGGTGTTGGCGGCGTTGTCGAACAGTCCGATGACGTGTCGTCGTGCGGTGGTGAAGATGTGGTTGGCGATGAGGGTGATTTCGTCGGGGTGGGTCAGGGGGACTTCTGGTGTGGGGTGTTCGAGTATGTCGTTGAGGGTTCGGGGGTGGGTGGGTGTGGGGTTCATGGTTTCTATTGTGGTGGTGCGTTTTTGGGCTTGGGCGGTGTTTGGTGGCGCGGGGAGCCGTCTACGCTGGGGGCGTGAAGATCCTGATCCTGGGTACGGGGGCGCGGGAAGCTGCGCTCGTTCGCGCGTTGTCGGCTGATGCGTCGGTTGATGCTTTGCATGTTGCTCCGGGTAATCCGGGGATGGAGGCGCTGGCTATGCGTCATCCGTTGCCGGGTGGGTTGAGTGATGTTGCGGGTATGGCTGAGTTGGCGTCTGAGTTGGGCGTGGATTTGGTTGTGGTGGGGCCTGAAGTGCCGTTGGTGGCTGGTGTTGCTGATGCGGTGCGTGCTGCGGGGATTGCCTGTTTTGGTCCGGGTGCGCAGGCGGCTCGTCTTGAAGGTAGTAAGGCTTTCGCTAAGGATGTGATGGCTGCTGCTGGAGTGCCGACGGCTGGGGCACGGGTGTGTGCTTCTGTTGCTGAGGTGGAGGCGGCGTTTGATGTTTTTGGCGCGCCGTATGTGGTCAAGGATGACGGTTTGGCTGCGGGTAAGGGGGTGGTGGTTTCTTCGGATCGTGATGTGGCACTTGAGCATGCGCGTGCGTGTGTGCAGGTTGAGGGTGGCCGGGTTGTGGTTGAGGAGTTCCTTGATGGCCCGGAGGTGTCGCTGTTCTGTTTATGTGATGGCGTGAATGTGGTTCCGTTGGAGCCTGCTCAGGATTTCAAGCGGGCATACGACAACGATGAGGGCCCGAACACTGGTGGTATGGGTGCTTATTCTCCCTTGCCGTGGGCGCCTGCGGGGTTGGTGGATGAGGTAGTGGCGCAGGTGGCGCAGCCAACGGTTGATGAGATGGCGCGTCGTGGTGCTCCTTTTGTGGGGTTGCTGTATGTAGGGCTTGCGTTGACCAGTAATGGCACACGGGTGGTGGAGTTCAATGCCCGTTTCGGTGATCCGGAGACGCAGGTGGTGTTGGCGCGGTTGGCGACGCCGTTGGCGAGTGTGCTGATGGCGGCGGCCACGGGACGTCTGGGTGAGATGGAGCCGTTGCGGTGGCGTTCGGAGTCTGCTGTCACTGTGGTTGTGGCGGCGGAGAATTACCCGGCTTCTCCGGTGACGGGGGATGTGATCGAGGGGCTTGATTCTTCGGTGTTTGTAGAGGCTGGGGAGTCTGGCCCGTATGTGTTGCATGCGGGTACGGCTGCTGGTGAGGGTGGTGTTGTTTCGGCAGGTGGCCGTGTGTTGAGCGTTGTTGGTTTGGGTCAGGATCTGGCAGCTGCGCGTGATGTTGCGTATGCCGGTGTTGAGTCGATTGGGTTGCGGGGCGGGCATCACCGCAGCGACATTGCTGTTGCCGCAATTGAGGGTCGTGTGATGGCCGGTGGCGCTGATGCTGCTGGCGCAGGATTGGAGAGCTGAGCAGGTATGGGTGCTTACACGCCGGGAACGGCTTTGGATGGTTTTACGCACGTGTATTCGGGCAAGGTGCGTGATTTGTATGCGCCGTTGGATCCGGTGACGGGTGAGCCGCGATCGGATCAGGTGCTGCTTGTTGCCTCTGACCGTATTTCTGCATTCGATTACGTGTTGGATAGTGATATCCCTGACAAGGGTCGAGTGTTGACGCAGATGTCGCTGTGGTGGTTTGAGCAGTTCGCTGATTTGGTTCCTAACCATGTGGTTTCCACCGATGTGCCTGAGCAGGTGCAGGGTCGGGCTGTGTTGGTCAAGCGTCTGGAGATGTTGCCGGTGGAGTGCATCGGTCGGGCGTATCTGACAGGCGGTGGTTTGGCGGAGTATCAGCAGGTGGGAAGTGTGTGTGGTGTGGCGTTGCCTGATGGTTTGGGTGAGGCTTCGAAGTTGCCGGAGCCGATTTTCACGCCGACGACCAAGGCTCCGTTGGGTGAGCATGATGCGCCGATGACGTTCTCGCAGGTTCAGGAGGAGATCGGTGAGGCGTTGGCAGAGAAGGTCCGTGATTTGACTGTCGCGATTGTTAAGCGTGGCAATGAGATTGCGGGGGAGCGGGGCATCCTTGTGGCAGATACCAAGGTGGAGTTTGGTGTCGAGGGTGTGGATGCTGATGGAGTTCCGAATGTGATTTTGGCTGATGAGCTTTTGACTCCGGACTCCTCGCGCTTTTGGCGGGCTCAGGAGTGGACTCCGGGGCAGGCACAGAAATCGTATGACAAGCAGTTTGTGCGGGATTGGTTGCTGTCACCGGCTAGTGGCTGGGATCGCCGTAGTGGTCAGGTTCCTCCGGCATTGCCGGAGGAGGTTGTTGAGGCAACGCGGGCTACGTATGTAGCTGCTTATGAGGCGTTGACGGGAGTCACGTTCGTGTGAGTGTGATGGCGGGCGGTTTAACTTCGTGGTTATTTCGGTTAGACCGCCCGCCATACTGATGGGGTAGGCGGTTCGGGGGAGGGGGCGTCTTCGTGTGCCCCGATGGGTGCGGCGGTGGCGCTCAGGCGTCGGGTTTCTTCTTCCCCGCGCATCCCGGTGGGGAATGAGGCGCGCAGGATGCGGCGGCGTAGTTCTTCTTCGGGTAATGCAACTGCTGAAGCGACGATCACTACGTTGCCGAACCGGCGTCCGCGTAGTACGTCATGGGTGCTGATCATGACGGCGTGGCTTAGACCGGCGCTGGCAGCGGTGGCGACCATGCGGGCTGCGTAGGCTAGGCCGGGTTTGTCGGGCACGTTGAATGCTGCGAGTCCGGCGGTGCGCAATACTCGCGCAATCTGATTCCAGAACGTAGATGTGGCCAGTGGTGCAGGGATGCGTCCGGCGGCGAAGGCGTCGACAACGAGTAAATCTGCGCTGTCATCGGCGAGGGCAGTGATGCCATCTTGTCCGAGCTGTTCTCTCACGCGGATGCGGTGCCCGCGGGGCAGGGGGAGTTCTTCGCGGATTCGTGCGGTGACGTCTGCTCGGGGCTCGAGCACAATCTGGGGGGATCCTGGGCGGGTGTATTCGATGTAGCGGGGCAGGGTTAGGCCTGCGCCGCCGATGTGTGTGGTGGTGATCTTCCCGATGGGCAGCACATCGACTACGGCGGCGAGTTGCTGCATGTATTCGAAGGGGATGAGGCCAGGGTCAGCAGTGTGGACGTAGGACTGGGGGAACCCATCGATCATGACGGTGACTCCGCCGAGTTCGTCAGGGATGAGTTCGAAGGTGTCGGTGGTTTCTGTGCCTGGGTCGGTAGTGCGGTCGAGCACGTCGGTGTGAGAGGGGGCCAAGGTGGTGTTTGTGCGGGCTGTGGCCTGGGTTGTTGTGAGTCGTGCGCCGCGGCGTGTGGAACGTCTGCCCATCACTGCATCGTACGCCGCGCAGCTTGGGAAGCCCTGAACAGTGTTCGCGTGCCGGGCGGGTTGGTGGAGGATGAGGAGGTGTTTGTGTCGATGGCTGTCACAGGGTGATGGGCTGTGCATGTGGAGGGTTTTGCTATGGGGCGTCGGGTAGACCCAGTTGTTGGACATGAAGCATTAGTGAAGTGGCGTGACCAGGTTGAGCAGGATGGCTCACTGCAGCAGGAGCGTCCTATGCAGGTGAATAGGTCATTGGTGGCGACGGCGGTGCGATATTCCTTAGAGGAGCTTGGTCAGCGGCATCCTGGGCACAGTGTGGAGGTGCGGGTGCCGCCGTTTGGGGTGGTGCAGTGTGTGCAGGGGCCTCGGCACACACGGGGAGTTCCTCCGAATGTGGTGGAAATGGATGCGCAGACGTGGCTAGGGCTGGTGGTGGGGCAGCTGTCGTGGGAGCACATGTGCGCCGCGGGTCGCGTGTCGGCTTCGGGTGAGCGTTCTGACTTATCGGGGATGTTGCCGCTGTTTGCGTGATGGCCAACAGGTGCATTGTTGGGGTGTTGTATGTAAGTCAAGCAGCGGCGCAGCGTCGGTTGTCGGGTCCTGAATTGGGCTGCGGGTCCACGTAGGCTGGGGGTGTGAATGCTGAGCAGACTCCACCTACTGATGATGAGTCCACTGATGCCTCCGGTCAGCCTGTGCCTCAACCGGTGACTTTCTCGGGGCAAGATCCGATCATTACTGCGCGGATGCGTGTTCGCAGGTCACCGCGGTATGGGCGGTTTATTGGTGTGGGGTTTATCTGCGGGATGCTGATTGGTCTTCTTCTTGATTTCTATGCCCCTATCTGGGCTGGTGGGGTTTCGGGCGGGGCAGTGCAGTACAGCGATACGTCGATGACGATGTTCGTTGTCGCTGTGATTGGTCTTGTTGGTGCTTTCCTGGGGTGCGTGCTGGCTTTGGCTCTTGATCGTAAGGGCTGAAGGGTACGGATCTGCCCACGAAGAAATTGCCCGCCGTCGTGCCTGTGACAGACTGAACACGTGCATCGCGGTGACGGACGACTGAACCACAACCTTCTCGACGACGACCACGGCCCTGCGGACCACTGCGGCGTCTTCGGTGTTTGGGCTCCGGGGGAGGAGGTCGCCAAGCTGACCTACTTCGGTCTGTATGCCTTGCAGCACCGTGGCCAGGAGTCTGCCGGTATCGCTGCCAGTAATGGCAAGCGCATGCTGGTTTACAAAGACATGGGACTAGTTAGCCAGGTTTTTGACGAGAACAGTCTCAGCTTGCTGACTGGCCACATCGCTATTGGCCATACCCGCTATTCCACTACTGGGGCTAGCCGCTGGGAGAACGCCCAGCCCACTTTGGGGGATGCTGGTCAGGGCACGGTGGCGCTGGCGCATAACGGCAACCTTATTAACTCGGCGGAGCTTCGTGAGGCTGTGCAGGAGCTTTCTGGTGGGGCTCATCACGGTGAGCTGAAGCAGGGGAACACTACGGATACTGCGTTGGTGACGGCGTTGCTGTCGCACAGCGAAGGTGCGTCTTTGGAAGAGCGTGCGCTGAAGGTATTGCCGCTGCTGCGGGGTGCTTACTCCTTCGTATTCATGGATGAGAACACGTTGTATGCGGCACGTGATCCGCAGGGTGTGCGTCCGCTTGTGTTGGGGCGTTTGGAGCGCGGCTGGGTGGTTGCCAGTGAAACCGCGGCTTTGGACATCGTCGGTGCCAGCCACGTGCGCGAGATTGAGCCTGGTGAGTTTTTGTCCATCGGTCCCGATGGTTTGCACAGCACGCGTTTTGCTGATCCTGCTCCGGCTCGATGTGTTTTTGAATATGTATACCTGGCTCGCCCGGATACGACTATCCATGGCCGTAATGTCTACACGTCCCGGGTGGAGATGGGGCGGGCGCTGGCGCGTGAGCACCCAGTCGAAGCCGACATGGTGATGGCTACGCCAGAGTCGGGGGTGCCTTCAGCTATTGGGTACGCCCAGGAGTCAGGGATTCCCTATGGCAACGGTCTTGTGAAGAACGCGTATGTGGGGCGTACGTTTATCGCTCCTAGCCAAACCATCCGCCAGTTGGGTATTCGTTTGAAGCTCAATCCGCTGCGTGAGGTGATCGCTGGTAAGCGGCTCGTGGTGGTGGATGACTCAATTGTGCGGGGGAATACACAGCGTGCCCTGGTGCGGATGCTCCGTGAGGCCGGTGCAGCTGAGGTGCATGTACGTATTTCTTCTCCGCCGGTGAAGTGGCCTTGCTACTACGGTATTGACTTCGCTACTCGTGCTGAGCTCATCGCTAATGGGCTTGATGTGGATGAGATCTGCGCAAGTATCGGTGCTGACTCGCTGGGATTTATCAGTGATGAGGGCATGGTCGCGGCTACTGAGCAGGAAGTAAGCACCCTGTGCACGGCGTGCTTCTCGGGTAACTATCCGATCGAGCTGCCTGAGCCAGGAGATCTAGGCAAGTCTGTGCTTGAGCAGAAGGGGCTGCGCCCTGCTATTGATGCCGAGGCCGATTCGGGTCTGCTTGATGCACAGCTTACTGAGGTGCGTCATGGCGGTACGGGTCGTGTTGTTTCTCCTGATGCGCCGTCGGCTCATGCCCCTGCCGGCAGCGACCACTGACCCTCGTAAGCCTGTTTCTGGAAGGACCACCATGAGCGAAAACACTTCACCGATCACGTATGCCGCGGCTGGCGTTGATGTTGAGGCTGGCGACCGTGCTGTTGAGTTGATGAAGGCCTCTGTGGCCCGTGCGCAGCGCCCTGAGGTTCTGGGAGGGTTGGGCGGCTTCGCGGGGATGTTTGATGCCTCTGCGCTGGCGGGGATGAAGCGACCGGTGTTGGCAACGAGCACTGATGGTGTTGGCACGAAGGTTGCGATTGCACGTGCAACGGGCATTCTCGACACGATCGGTATTGATCTAGTCGGCATGGTCGTGGATGACATTGTTGTGTGTGGTGCTGAGCCGCTGTTCATGACGGATTACATCGCATGCGGCAAGGTGGAGCCCAGCCGGATCGCATCGATTGTTTCTGGGATTGCTCAGGGGTGTCGCCAAGCGGGTGTGGCTCTGGTCGGTGGTGAGACGGCAGAGCACCCTGGTCTTATGGCTGCGGATGAGTTTGATTGTGCTGGCGCGGCAACTGGTGTTGTTGAGTATGACGATGTGCTCACCCCGAACCGGGTTCGTCTTGGCGATGCAGTGATTGCCTTGGCTTCTTCTGGGGTGCACTCCAATGGATATTCCTTGGTGCGTGCGGTGATGGATTCTGCCGGGTGGGGGTATGACCGTCACGTGGATGAGTTTGGCCGCACGGTGGGGGAGGAGCTTCTGGAGCCGACCCGTATTTACACAAAACTGCTTTTGGATGTGCTGCGTGCACCTGGTGCCGATGTGCATGCGTTGTCGCACGTGACAGGTGGAGGTTTGGCAGCCAACCTTGCGCGGGTGTTGCCCGCTGGCGTTGCGGCTGTGGTTGACCGTTCTACGTGGAATCCTCCGGCTGTTTTTGAGGTGATTCAGCGCTTGGGAGCGGTTCCTGGCGCAGATATGGAAAAAACCCTCAACTTGGGTGTTGGGTTTGTTGCTGTAGTGGCGCCGCAGACGGCTGAAATTGTGATCGAGAAGGCTCGCGCTGCTGGTGTGGATGCCTGGCATATGGGTGAGATCAAGGATCTTGATGAGGCTGCTGGTCTTGCCGATGGTTCTGGGCTTGTTCAGGGAGCCAAGGGCGTGCAGGGCGGTGCTGTCGCGATGGTTGGGCATCATGGCAATGGTGTAGGCGCCTGAGGTTCACGAAGGCCTGACGGGGCGTGTGGTGTGAGTACAGGCAATGGGCCTGTTACTCACACCACACGCTCTTGTTGGGCTGTTTTGGACGTAGTTGAGGGACCGCACCACGAATGGTGCGGTCCCTCAACTACTGTGCGTGGCTTTACTGGTGAGCGAAACGTCAGTGACTACGCGAAGCCCAGCCCGAGTAATCGTCTTCGTCGTCGTCCCAGTCATCGTGGGATTTACTTGCATTCCCACGACCTGGCTGACGCGTCTGCTCTCCGTGGAGCTCGCGCTCAAGTGCCCTCAAGTCAGTGTCAGGAGTCCAGTATTTGAGCTCCCGAGCGACTTTGGTCTGCTTTGCCTTGGCTCGGCCGCGCCCCATGGCGTCGACCCCCTCACGCGTCCGTCGGAGTGATCCCGTCTCGCCCTTCCCACGAAGAGACCACGTGGCCGACACAATCTCGGCAGCGTGGTCCAGCATGTTCGGGGTGGAGCCGGGACGGCTCCGGAAATTCTGTCATGGTTCGTACCTCTACCGTACAGGACGGAATCGCCAACCAGGAACCGTGGCGGCTATCAGAAACGCACATCAGGAATACTGCGTGTCATTTCTTTGCACCAAAACCGGTTTTCTAGCCAGCGGAACCGCCGGTCACGGTTGGTGTTGAGCTCCTGGTTCCGCATGTGATGCGGTCTGTTCGCCCGCCGCAGAGCTTTCTTCGGATTTCTTCTTACTCCCCGCGTGGATTCGGCGAGCCAGTTCAGCGGCGGAGCCAGGTTTGGCCTCGGCTGCCGCATTAGCTTTTTGAAGGTCCCGATAGATTTCTTCGCGGTGGATATCAACATCAGAAGGAGCCTTGATGCCGATCCGGACGGTGTCCCCGTTCACCTCCAACACGGTCACGACTACGTCGTGACCGATCAGGAGGCTTTGCTGGGGTCGGCGACTGAGTACCAGCACGTGAATTCCTTTTCTCGGCAGGTGCACCGAAGGTGGAGGGGTGGGAACTGCTGCTTTTGGTTACGGTAGCGCGGCAGTACTCAACTGACAGGGAGGCTCGCACGGAGTGGCAGATTCTGCCCGTCGAGGACTACCTGCATTGCCTTGCGTGTCTTTGTGTTGACGATGAGGGGTGCCATGAGGTTCGCTGCGGGCCCTTCGTTTTCAGAGCCGAGGTTCACAACGAGGAAAACCAATGCTTCTTCGGGGGAGTCAATGCCCAGTCGGGCAGCAGTGGACGGGTCGATGACTGGTGAGTAATCGGGGAAGAACGGGTTCGGTGCGATAACAACGAACGCCATGTCAGGAATGTCTAGGCACTCCATTTCGTACAGGCCGCCTTCTGCCTCGCTGAGACGGAAGTGCTGCGCCAGAGGGAATCCGACGAGACCGGCATCGAGAGTGATGTCGACGCTTGTGTTGACATCGGTCGTTGTGGTCATAGGTGTGTCTCCCACCCTTGTACTGGTTGGTTGTCTTCCCGGACGGCCTGGTGCCGCCCGGCGGTCAGTTCGGCCATGGTCGTAAGGGTCACGATTTTTGGTCGAACAGGTGGCGTGAACGGCTATTTGCTCGGGCCCCTTTGGCTGTGTAAGTGTCATCGCCAGTGGGACCGGGGGTGTGATTGAACTTTTCGAGCGTGTCCTGCACTGCTTTGTAGCTAACCTCGAGCATTTCGCTGTTGGTGCGGCTCAGTGCTGCTAGTTCTGCGCTGGCAACGCTGAGGGCCTGGCGGTGTTCTGCCAGTACCTCGTTCCACGGTGCAGGAGCTGCTGCAGCGATGGCGCTGAGAGGGGTTTCGGGGCTTAGTCCGAGTGCTTCGCATACGGGTTGGGCATCGACTGCGCGCATCAGGTCTGCTTCTCGCATTTCTGCAAGAACGAGCTCGATCTCCCGGGTTGAGCGGCCCAGCCAACGAGATCTGCCTGTTTCCACTAGCGCCTGTTGTGTGTCGAGGCGGTAAGTGAGAAGTTCAAGCAGCTCCTGGATGCGCCACAACCCTGTGGAGAGGTTGGACAGCGCCATGAGTGCTGTGTCGTCGAGGGACAAGTTCCTCATCGCGGTCTGCGTGTCGTTCACATTCGGCTCATCGACGTGCCAGCGGTGGAGTTGAGTGAAAGCGGTGGTGACCAGGAGTTTCTCTGCGTGCAGTTACCTTAAAAAGAACTTTTTTCGATAATTAATCTGACGAAGAATGTTGAGTGAGTAAATGATTCCGAAAAATCACTGAGAAATACGTGGGTGTGATTTTTTGGGAAAATATTCTCAGGTGGAGAATTCGAGCTTCGATGAAAAGTTGTGCACTCGTCTTTGTTGGTCGTTTTATTGCTTCTTTTTAAAACAGTCGTATGTCCAGTTAATTGTCGACAACTCTCCGAAGCGACTGTTTTCTTGCATTCAAGTGTTCAGTAAATCGTAAAGTAATCAAGCTCAAATAGGGCTGCAGCCAGGCATTTCTCAAAATGTGGTCAATCTTTGATGCTTCAAAGTATCTGGTCTGACAGTGGATTCGTGACCGTTTCTGATGAAAACCAACTCTCCGCAGCGAGTTCCACTGAGAGTTCGGTTGATATTGATGAGTTGTGTCGTGTGCATCTTCCTTTGGTGCATTTTGAGGTGAGGTCGATCGGTTCTCGGTTGCCTTCGCATGTGTATATGGATGATTTGGTGTCTGCGGGTATGGCGGCGTTGGCTGCTGCCGCGCGCTCATTTGATCCGTCGTTGGGTGTGCCGTTTGGTCGGTACGCGGTGCGGCGTATTCGTGGTGCGTTGTTGGATGAGTTGCGTTCTGCGGACTGGGCTACGCGTTCGTTGCGCTCAAAGGTGCGTCGTCGTGATGCGGTGCATGATGAGTTGGCTGCGAAGTTGGGGCGTCGTCCTGAGGTGGGTGAGGTTGCGCAGGCGTTGGGTGCGTCGGTGTCTGAGTTGGAGAAGTTGGATGCTGATCTGCATTCGTCGGTGGTGTTGCGTCTTGATGTGATTACTGATGGGGCCGGTGGTGATGGCTCTGGGGTGGATGCGTTGTTGCCTTCGAGTGTGGCTACGCCTGAGGCGACGTTGTTGGCGCGTGAGCGTCGTGCGTATTTGCGTGATGCGGTGGCTGTGTTGCCTGAGCGGTTGCGTGTTGTGGTGCGGGGGTGTTTTTTCGAGGATCGCCCGATGCGTGAGTTGGCTGAGGAGTTGGGGGTGACGGAGTCGCGTATTTCGCAGATGCGTGCGGAGGCGTTGAAGTTGTTGCGTGATGGGATGAATTCGCAGTTGTCGCCGGAGATGTTGGAGTCTGGTGGGCGGGGTGGTGTTGGCGGTGGTGGTGCGGTAGCGCGGCGTAAGGCTGCGTATTACGCGCAGGTCGCTGCTCGTTCCAACTACCGCGAACGACTCTCCCTAGCACAAGGTGATGAGGACATTGATAACCACAATGCCGCGATGTGATGGCTCACGCCGGTGAGGCGTATTGATGGAAGTATCGGTCGTTTTTCTTAAGCAGCGAAGGAAAAGGTCGATACGAAGGTGAGTTCGATGAACAATCATCGCCTGATGGTCTTCGGCTACGTGCTTGGGACGGCTAGCGGGTGGGTTGGACCTCCACACAGTGGAGTTGAAAACTTTGTTGCGATGCGGGAAGTCAGAGGATTCCCCAGCCTCCCCCCGCATGCCGGCTTTCCCCCTGCCGGCTTTGACAAGGGCCTTTGCGCCTGAGTGCCCCCAACACTCGGCGCAGAGGCCCTTGCGTGTGCCCGGTGGCTACATATCGGAATTGTCCTGGTGTTCTTCGGGGCGCTCTTTGCGGGCGGTGAGTACGAACTCGTATGCCTCGAACAGGGTGCGGGCTTCATTGTTATCTACTCCGTAGGCGCTGAGCGCATCTAAAAGCGGAGTGAGCTGGGAGGGGTCAGCCAGTGGCAGTGTGGTGGCGGCTGCTGCTTCGCACCAGTTAAAGCCGCTACGTCGCAGTAGGCTTGCTCCTTCGATCATGGTGTAGAAGCGCAGGTGGGCGGGCTGAATCGGGCCTGTGGTGGTGTAGGTGAACCGGTCTTGAAGTAGCAACGGCAGGATGACCGACCAATGTTTGATATTGGGCAGGGTTGCGATGAGGAGTCCATCATCAGTGAGGTGATCGATGAGGGTGCGCAAGAGCCCTTCGGGATCGACAAGGCGTTCGAGGGTCCCTGCGAGGACGATGACATCGAAAGGTTCGCCGTCTAAAGGCAGCGCTCTTGGGCGGGTGAAGTCGACGGAATTGAGGTCTAGGTGGTGTACCTCATCCAGACAGGTGCGGGCAGCGGTTGCCAGGGGAGCGCTGGATTCGATGCCCACGACGTGTGCACCGAAGCGGTCTTTGACTGCTGCCCCTCGACTACCTGTTCCGCATGAGACATCAAGAACGCGCCGGGTTCCTTCGGGGATGTGATGTAGGAGCTCGCCTCGTTCAAGGGCGAGGGCATCGCCCATGGGGATGTTGGTGGGGGTTTCAGTAGTGGGGGGAAGTTGAGCCTCAAAAGTGAGGTTGTTTGTGGGGTTGGTCGGATGTTCGCGCCAGCGTTGCAGCATTGCTTTTGTGATGCGGTGAGCTGCGCGTCCTTGCCAAGCCACAGCGGCCATCTGGAACTGTTGTGTTTGGTCGATAAGGGGATTGTTAGCGGTGAAGTCTGTGGTGGATAGCTCGATGGGAGAAACGTTCATTCCGCTCAGGCGTGCCCGTTCCAAGATCGATCTGCCGACAGCGTCGATTTCGTCAAGGTCTTGTGGGCAGGGCGGTTCGGTTGGTGTTACGGGAACTGAACCGACTGGGGGAGTGTGCGTTGTCTCCAGGGGTGCTAGGCGACGTGGGGCCTCAGGGCGAAGTATGAGGCAGTCGGTGGCGACGTCGCCGTCGCGTTCAGGGCCGAAAACATCCAGGGCGGGGTCTGCGGTCAGGGCGCGAGTGACTTTGATAGCGAAAAGAGGATCGGTGATGCGGGTTTTTTCCGAGAGCAGGATGATTGCTTCGACTGCCTCCATGGCAGCGGCAGCTTCCATCATGTCGGCGTATGCCTGACTGCGTGGCAAGTCTGTAGTGGTGATCAACGTTGCATCCCGACCGCCGTGGTCGGCGATGCCGGGTAGACAGTGCTTGTCGAAAACGTCTTGGCACTCGATGTGTACACCGAAGACGAACACGGAACCTCCTGCTTGCCCGGAAAGAGGGGGTCCGGGCTGTGCGGGGTTCGCGGTCCCGGTCCGGGATGTGAAGCCAATCGGCGAATATGGCGCGGTTGTAAATGAATTCACTGGTATGGGAACGCTTTTGAATGAGTAAGGAAAGCGTTTTCTCTTTGTTGTGAACGGTTGTCTTGATGTCACGTTCGGAATTACAAGCTCCGTATTATTGAGCTGGTTATAGGTGGGTAAATTTTTTTGCGCAACAGTGATAAATGGTTATCCCATGCACGCATGAGGCCGTGGATAAAACTGTGAATATCCTGATATTGACCATCTGACCTGCTATGTCTCAGTATATAGACACGGGTAGTCAGGGTGTTTAGTGATTTCTAGGTTTCGTTTCGTGACTGCTTCTAATTCAATGACAAGCCCCAAGGGGAAGGGCGAAAAAGAAAACCAGAACATCCACATGAATAGGTTCGCTGCCCGCGCGCTGCTCAATGAAAGTGAAAACGGTCAGGAACAGTTGGAAACCCCTGAATCAATGTCCATTGATGAGTTGTGTCGTGTGCATCTTCCTTTGGTGCATTTTGAGGTGAGGTCGATCGGTTCTCGGTTGCCTTCGCATGTGTATATGGATGATTTGGTGTCTGCGGGTATGGCGGCGTTGGCTGCTGCCGCGCGCTCATTTGATCCGTCGTTGGGTGTGCCGTTTGGTCGGTACGCGGTGCGGCGTATTCGTGGTGCGTTGTTGGATGAGTTGCGTTCTGCGGACTGGGCTACGCGTTCGTTGCGCTCAAAGGTGCGTCGTCGTGATGCGGTGCATGATGAGTTGGCTGCGAAGTTGGGGCGTCGTCCTGAGGTGGGTGAGGTTGCGCAGGCGTTGGGTGCGTCGGTGTCTGAGTTGGAGAAGTTGGATGCTGATCTGCATTCGTCGGTGGTGTTGCGTCTTGATGTGATTACTGATGGGGCCGGTGGTGATGGCTCTGGGGTGGATGCGTTGTTGCCTTCGAGTGTGGCTACGCCTGAGGCGACGTTGTTGGCGCGTGAGCGTCGTGCGTATTTGCGTGATGCGGTGGCTGTGTTGCCTGAGCGGTTGCGTGTTGTGGTGCGGGGGTGTTTTTTCGAGGATCGCCCGATGCGTGAGTTGGCTGAGGAGTTGGGGGTGACGGAGTCGCGTATTTCGCAGATGCGTGCGGAGGCGTTGAAGTTGTTGCGTGATGGGATGAATTCGCAGTTGTCGCCGGAGATGTTGGAGTCTGGTGGGCGGGGTGGTGTTGGCGGTGGTGGTGCGGTAGCGCGGCGTAAGGCTGCGTATTACGCGCAGGTCGCTGCTCGTTCCAACTACCGCGAACGACTGACGACCGCTATTGATGCCTCAGACGAAATCACACTATTTAGCTCACGCGAATCAGCGTGAGGTGTTTCATAAATAGCGGGGTTGCTCCTGCGTGTCACATGGCGGTTGCCTCTCGTAACTCGAGCCATCTCGGCAAGTGAGACACATCTCTTGTGTGGCGTGAATCACACTCAAGAAAAACAGGCACCCATGAAAAACACTGCAACACAAGACTTATCGCTGGTCACAGCCACAGCAAGAAAACAATCAGACCCACCCATTCGGGCGTAAAACACCCGTGCAAGACAGGTTGTCCAGACTTTCCCCACGAATGTTGTCAACGCCCATAAACACATGCCGAATGGGAGCCTGTCCCGAACAGACACCGACGTGATTGCGGCCTCGAGAGCAGACATGATCGGTCGGGGGCGGTCACACACTCAGGAGCGGTCACACGCACGCATGGACGCGAAAACCCTCGAGGAAAGCAACACTCAGCACGAACCACGGCTCCCGCCGATCAACGGCGGGAGCCTATTCACGCCAACACTCAACCCCACCCGGCCTGACATACAGCCACAAGAACGCCAACGTACTGCGCAAACACAGCTGTGAGCACAGCCGAAAGGAACTCACGTGGCCCGAATCGCCCTAGTGATGATCGCGCGTGACTCAGCCAGATACATAGAACGAGCCCTCGCCAGTGCTCACCCCTACGTAGACTCCAGCATCGTTCTCGACCTGGGCTCACGCGACGACACCGCACAACGCGCCCGCCGCGCCGGAGCCCACGTCACCAAAGCCACCTGGCACGACGACCCCTCACTGCTGTGGAACCAAGCCCTGTCTGCAGCCAACGCCGACTGGCATCTCATCCTCGAAGCCCACGAATGGATCGACAGCGGCGCTCACCAGCTCGAACACATACGCACATGGCCTCCCAACCGCGTAGGCCTGATCGAAATCATCCCCGGAGCAACATCCCGAGGAGCCGAAGCACCTCACCTCCAACCACGAATCCTGCCCGGATCTGTACGCTTCACTGGCCGATTCCACCCCGAACCGGCCTACCCCGGCATGAAAACCCACCCCCTGCCCACCGTTATCGCCTGCGACGACGCCGACGTCCTCGGCTGGTCCCTCGATCGCAACCTCGTCGGAGCCGCAGTAGCCCAAGCCCTCTTCATCCACCCAGATGACCCCCGCATCCTCGCTGAACTTGGCAAATGGCAACGCGCCCAAGGCGACCCCAGCGCAGCCGCAGGCAGCTTCGCCCGCGCCGCCGACGCCCTCGCCCCTGGACTGCTAGACCGCCACACCTACGTGATGGAAACCCTCGATGCCCTACGCGCCGCCAAACGCCACAGCGACGCCCTAGCACTCATCGATGCAGAAATGGGACAGTGGGAAAAATCACCTGACTTTCCTTACCTAGTAGGCGAATTGTTCTTCGACATGATCCTCGCTGACCCCAACAAAGCAGCTACGCTCGCACCCATGGCCGAAGCGTGCTGGAAACGAGCGATGTCGATCGGAGACACCACAAACCTGCCCGGCACCGTCACCGGGCGCGGAAGCTTCCTCGCAGCTCAAGCGATGGCAGTCATGCACACCACCCTCCAACACCCAGACGAAGCCGACCATTGGTTCGCCAAAGCACACGAATTACGCAGCGCAGCACCCTACGCCGCCCGACCCCGACTACTCGGCTAACCGTGCCGCAAAACGCAAGCAACACAGACAAATTCCTTACTCAAACGAGTAAAAACAACGCCGATGAGCACACCATGACCACCAAACTGCTCGCCGCCTGCATCGTCGCCACCGACGAAGCCACCGACCTGCGCGCGTGCATCGCATCACTGCAGCGCCTAACCCCACTCGTCTCCGAAATCTGCGTCTACAGCATCGGAGCCGACCCCCGCATCCTCGACCAAGCAACCAACGCAGGCGCCACCGTTACCACCGGCACCGGCGAATACGACGAAAGCCTCGCCCGCAACAACGCCGCCGCCATGACCGACGCCACCTGGGTCCTGCACCTAACCCCCAACGACCGCGTCACCGCCGACACCGAACGCCTCGAACGCCTCATCCAAGCAACCCCCGGAATGATGGCCCAACCCGACCTCCTATCCATCCTCCTCACCCACGACGACGACCCCACCGAACACCGCGAAAAACTCCTCTACCGCCCAGCCATCGCCCGCTTCCGCGGAATCCACAACCCCCAACTCGAACCACTCATCCCCGGCCGCAAACCCACCACCCTCACCCCCGGCCGCGACGTCATCACCATCAACCGCACCACCAACACCCCCGACCCCGCCACCAACCGATCCCGCCTCGAACGCCGCCGCCACCGCGCCACCACAGCCATCACCACCCTCGAACACGAAGGCACCGCCGGCGACGCCCTCGTCACCGCACTCGTCGAACGCGCCCGACTCCACCGCGCCCTCGGCGACGACAACGCCGCCCTCACCGACCTCACCCGCGCACGCACCACCCGAGCCACACGCATCTGCCGCTGGCGCGCCCGCCAAGACCTCGCCTCCCTGCTCATCGCCCACAACCACCACAACGCCGCCAGCGCTGTCATCGCCGAACTCGACCGCGACGGAGCCGACAGCGAATACACCGCCTGGCTACGCGCACTATCCTCAGCCTCACAAGGCAAGGCCTACTCCGCCCTACGCACCCTACGCACCCTGCACAACGTCACCGCCGCCGACGGCCGCAAAGTCCCCACCACCACCATCCTCAACGAACGCATGATCCTCGCCGCCCGCATCGGCGAATTCGACGAAGCCCTCGACTGCTGCATCCGCCTAGTCTCCGTCCACGGCCAACCACAACGCTTCGCCCGCATGCTCCTCAAACTCTGGGGCGGACGATCCGCCGCCGGACTAGCCGAACGACTCATCGAAACAGGCGGACCCAACCAAACCGCCGTCGCCGCAGCCCTGGCCCAACTCGCCGAACCCGGCCCCACCATCGCCGCCAGCCTGCTCGAACCCACCAGCGAAAAAACCCCCACCGCCCCCACCCACTAACCACCCCATCCACGCAACACAACACCACAAGCCACCAGCACAAACATCGCCACAGGGTCCCCGAAAACACCCCCTGGTATACAGCCACACCGCATGTGGAAAGCCCCCATCTATACCTTCACAAACAAAGGTGCACAACCGCACCAAACCGGGGGAACAACCACAAGGGGACACCTGTGACGAGCACCACGCCCGACACCAGGCACACGCGCCAACACACCACCAAGCCACACCACCGCCACACCTGGATCACCCTCGACCGCGTCCCCCTGCTCGCCCTGGCCGCCCTCCTCATCCTCAGCCTCGCCGGCGCAGAGATCTACCTCAACTCCGGACTCGTCATCCCCGACACCCCCTTCCGACCCGTCTGGGCCTCCTACGACCGCGCCACCGCCATCACCCTCGTCACCGCCGCGCTCATCGGCCTACTCGGCGCCGCCACCATCCCCCTCAAACACCCCATCCCCCTCACCTGGCGCACCACCACCCACACCCCAACCACCCGCAGCACCGCCCTCTGGTTCACCATCGCCGCCAGCGGAGTCACCCTCGGTCTCATCGCCAAAGGGCAATACCTTCTCTGGGCACCGGCCTACCTCACCTTCGAAGCACCCCCACCCATCATCTCCCTCGCCAGCGTCATCGCCCCCGTCGCACTCATCGCCGCAGGCATCGTCTCGACCCGACACCCCTGGACCGGCGCACTCCTAGCCATCGCCATGGCCACCATCCTCTTCTCCGGCGCCACCCGACTCTTCGCCGGATCGGCCGTACTCTTCCTCATCGGTCGACTCCTCGGCGGCATCCGCGTCCACGTGTGGGCCTGGTTTCTCGGCGGCACCTCCGCCGCCATCGCCCTACCCATCCCATTACTGCTACGCAACCAACTCACCCACGGCCTCATCCCCTACACCGAAGCCACCATCAGCCACCTCAGCGAACCCGGGTACCTCTCCACCGTCATCTCCACCATCGCTGAAAACGTTGGCTTCACCGTCCCTCTCCTGGTCCACGTCGCCGCAGAACGCGGCATCACCATCGATGACATCCTCATCGAACTCAACCCCGCCCCCGCCTCCATCGCCGGGTGGGACCGCATCGTCGCCTCCATGCGGGTCCACTACTACATCCCCTACTCAATGCTCGGAGAATTCGCCAGCTTCGGCGCCCTCGCACTCACTGTGGCCGTCTTCGTCTGGGGAACCCTGCTGCGACTATGCATTCAACTCGTCGCCGACCCCGACTGCGGACTATCCCTGCTCTTCCTGGCCGCCCAACTAGGCCTATCCCTCATCAGCGTCCTCTACATCACCCAATACAACACCCGCAACGTCAACCGCGTCGTCACGATGATGATCGCCCTGGCCCTGGCGTTCTATCTAGCCAAAGCATTCCTAGCTCATTTCCGCTCTAGCGAACTACAGCCCCCTGACGCACCCGCCCTGACAACCTGAGGAAAAGAGCGCTATGGGTACCTCACTTCGACGTATGACACGACACACCACGATCATCACAGCCGCGATCCTCCTAACCGCAGGTGCCGGAATCGCTACCAGTAAAACCCCCATCGCAGCAGAAACCCGACGCAGCATCCTCGCCCACTCACCCGACAGCACTCTGGCCACCCTGGTCGCTGCAACATCCACCCAGCTGCCCGGCAAACAAGTGTGGGCACACATGGTTCCTCACGGACTCGCCGACTACCACGAAAAGCCAGGTAAAACTGACTACGGATCGACCTACCCCCTGGACCTCATCCCCGGCGGCCCTAGCTCACCTCCTCGCCCCACCTCAGGTTTACCCCGCGCCCAAGCAGCCGGACTCACCGGAATGCAAATACTCACATTCGAAGGAATTAACCGCGGCAGCGACTTCACAAAAGAATGGATGAAACAAGCTGACCCAACATGGAATGACTCCCACCCAGATAACGACTTCTCTATCGCTCCATGTTTTATGGCATCCAGCTCCGACGGGCTCATCCGTATGATCCGCGAATACCTTGAAATCGCAAAAGAACATGCATCAGCGGCAAAAATAGGCGACAAATTCGTTATCTACATTTACGGTCCCCGAAATATGCCGCCACAACAATGGGAAAAAGTCCGCGACACCATTGACCAGCAGCAGCTGCCCGTCTACCTCATCGGCGACCTCCAGACCGACTCCTCCCAAACCGGGCACACCCTCGATGCCAGCCGTATCGACACCTACGCCCACGCCTTTGACGCTGCCTGGAACTTTGAAGACAGCTCCCAGTACATCTGGAACGACATTCTGCGTTACACCATCTCCCGCAGCCTGCCCTACGCCGGAGGAATCATGCCCGGCTACAACCGCGAAACCCCCGGCGGGGGCATCGTCGACGCCCAAGGCACCACCATGATGCGCAATCAGTGGGAAGCTGCCCTTACCTCCGGTGCCCCCTGGCAAAACATCATCACCTGGAATGACCTCGTCGAACACACCGACATCAAACCCAGCAGCGACTGGAACATCACCCGCTCAGACATCAACGCCTTCTACGCGGCCAAACTCCGCGGCCTCCCCCCACCGGCACCCCGCGCCGAGCTCTACATCACCACCCCCAACCACACCCGAGCAGGCCAAACAGTGCACGCAGAAGCACTCATTCTCAACGGTGGAAAAACCGACGTCATCGTCAATGTGCAACTCCATGACGGCAGTGGAGCCCCCATCGGAGAGCCCATCCGTATGACTGCCCCTGCAGGTAAAGCCACTGCAGCCACCACCAACACCCCCCTTCCTGCAGATCAGCCACCATCACGACGTTTTCTACGCGCCCACGCTTGGAGCCTCACCACTGGCGGGATACCCCTACAACACGTTGTCTCCGCACCCGTTGTCGTCTACGGCGCCAACGAAAAACTGCGCACCACCAACCAACGCACCCACTACTACTCCATCCCCGCAGCTCGCGCCCTGCCGGCCAACCCAACCTTGAGCCTCACCGGCGACGCCACGCAAGGAAACGCCACACTCACCGCCGCGCACTCCATGCGATTCGTCGAAATCCTCCAAAACACACGCTCAGCCAAACTCAGCTTCGATACCGCAACAGCTACCAGCGCCCTTTCGGCCCTATCGCGCACCATTGTCGGAAATCAGAAAATAACCACCGATTCCGCCGGTTTTTATGTTGGTCGCATCATTGATTCCAATGAAAGAGTCGCTTATTCAGACCCCGTATACATCAGCGACCCACGCAGTTGAGACACTTCCCCTAATCCACCAATGATGAATAGTAAGAAAAATAAAACTTCTCGGGGGATAAAAGTGACATTTATGGACATGCTGCGGCTTATCCGCAAAAACCTCATCATGATTGGTGCTCTCGCTGTCCTCGGAGGAGTCATCGGCGGATCCTGGGCCGCTTTGACCCCAACGACATACACCTCTACAGCCACCCTGGCCGTCGTTCCCGCCCAAGGCACTGGCAACGCTAACCAAGACCCCATGACAGGCGCGATCGCAAGCATGATGCAAACCTTCGCCACCTCTACCACCACCGGTGAAGTGCTCAGCCCCGTCAAACAAAGCGTTACCCCCGAAGAATCACTCGACACTCTGCGCAAACGCATCAAAGTCAATGTGCCCACCGCCTCCACCCTGCTAGAAATCACCGCAACCGGAACCTCCTCTAACGAAGCCGTATCCCTAGCTGACGCCACCGCCGACTCCCTATCCAAAGTCGTCGGGCAACTCGCCCCCAAAAACCCCACCAACGGACAACCCACCATGACAACCGTCCGTATGACCCGTGGAGCTGACTCCGTCACCACCAAGGGAGCGTCCACCGGCATATACGTACTCGGCGCACTCATCACCGGATTCGTCATTGCACTGCTGCTCGCACGAGCCCGCGCAAACACCCCAAACACTAATGCCGCCGCAATCACCCCCAGCGCTGCCCCCGCCGAGCAGCCAGCCACAACATCCCTACAGGTCACTGAACAAGTGTCCTGAACAGGTAACAAAACCTCTTCACTGCCTGCCACTACTTGCCGATAAGGCAAACGACCCCATGTGTGCCTCGGCCGCTGGCCGGTCAACAACCACGGAAGGTGAAACAGCACAAGGAGGTCCACCATGCGTATCCCCGCAGACATGAATACGCTGGCCAGCGTCATACACCGAAACTGGGAACACCACGCTGACATCGCAACAAAAGCGGCCGCATCCCTGACCAACGGCACACACCAACTCGCCGTTGACGACAGTGCAGGAATCACAATCGCCGAGCGTCAACGCGCCCTGGCTCGCAGCATGTCCGCAGCAGGAGGTAACGCACAAGACGCCATCGCCCTGGCCCGGGTAGGACAAGGAGCGATGACCTCGATGACGGCCATGCTGCAGCGCATGCGCACCATGGCCGTCCAAGCTGCCACCGGAACATATAGCGACGGTCAACGTGCCGCGCTCCACAGCGTCGTTGTGCTCAACCTTGGCGAGATGTCAGCGATGATCGAACGCACGCGGGTCGATGGCCAATCCGTTCTAGGAAACGGCACCATCACCATTCAAACCGGCGCCTACGCAGGCCAGAGTGTCACCTTCGACAAAGCCAAAGTTGACCCTGCCTCGCTGGGCTTAGGAGAACAAAACAACCCAGGCATTGACCTGCGCACAGCTGACGGCGCTAAGTCTGCTCTCGAAATACTCAATGAAGCCCTCGACAAACTGTTCGCCGAACAGGCCGCTGTGGCAGCCATGGAAACCCGCATGGCACACGCTGCGCGGGCACTAGCAGTAGCCGAGCTTCAGCAAAATGAAGCGCTCTCACGCCGAGAAGACACCGACATCGCAGCAGACAGTGTCCGGCTAGCGCACTCCGAACTCCTCGTGAACACCAGTGCCGCTCTCATGGCACAAGTGCTCACTGTTCAACGATCTGTGCTCGACATGCTCTTGCCACCAACGCCGCCGCAAAATCACGACACCACAACTGAGAGTGCCCCCTCACCTGGGGCAGTTGTGCAGGTCGCTGCCACGAACGCGACATCTGTGCTCGCTGCACCTGCAACTGCGGTAACACACCCGATGCAGCAAGAAACCGCCCCCACAGTCATTGAACCCAAGGACACAACGACACCAGAGCCAGTTCACCGTTCATCAACAGCCGCGGCAGCGACCTGGTCGCACAAGCCGACAGAAAAACTCCCAGTCACTCCACAGTAAGAACGATCTTGCCCGCGGCATGCCCCTCCATCGATGCACGCACCGCATCGCCAGCCTGCTCCAGAGGGTAAGAAGCAGCAACATCGACCCGGACTGTGCCCTCATCGACCAGCTGCCCCAACGCGGTCAAGTCTGTGCTGCTTGGCCGAACCCACATGTACTGCCCGCCATACCCGATAACGGTGGGGTCAATGATCGAAACATGGCGTCCACCCGGAGCAAGCACTGCCGTAGTCACATCGACCACGCCACCGATGTAGTCCAGAACAACATCTACCCCCTCGGGTGCCATGTGACGCACCCGTTCAGTAAGCCCTTCGCCATACGTGACAGGCTCCGCGCCAAGCTCACGCAGACGGTCATGGTTAGCAGGCGAACCAGTGCCGATAACACGAGCCCCCAGCCCGGCTGCGATCTGGGTAGCGAAAGACCCCACACCTCCACCTGCAGCGTGGATGAGCACGCTCTGGCCCGCCTCGACAGCAAGACGGTGAATTGTTTGGTAAGCAGTCAAACCTGCCAGAGGAAGCGCGGCTGCTTGCTCCCAAGTGAGTGAACGAGGTTTACGAGCTGCGGTACGCACTGGCACGCTGAGCTGTTCAGCCCACGTTCCGTGCTGGACCCAGTCTTTGCGGGCATATGCGATGAGTTCGTCACCGACTTGCCATTCAGGGCAGTCGAATCCCACTTTTTCGACAACACCAGCCACATCCCATCCCGGAACAGCAGGGAAAGTGACATCCATGACGGGATCCAGATGCCCCTGCATTATTTTCCAATCCACTGGATTGACGGCAGCGGCTTTGACACGGATGAGCAGTTCTCCCGGGCCGACTTTCGGCTCTGGTAGGTCAGTGTGGGTGAGAACTTCCGGTCCGCCATAGCTGGAGTATGCGATTGCCTTCATAGCTTCTTCAGCGTTGCAGGCCCGCGGGACATTCCCTACCACGAGCATGTATTTACAGCTTTGTGATGGATTTTGTGCGGTCTCACAGTAGAAGCGAAGAATCCGCGAATACCGTTGAGGGACATAGCTGAAAATCCCTGACCTTTCAGACCCGTGGAGGCACCATGACCGCTGCTCGCGAACCCGTACCCAGTGGGCCAAGCCTGGAGGACCTCGCCGATGAAACACCAGAACTGGCTCTATACGGAAAAGGGCCACAATTCATGCCAACGAGCGTCCTCGCAGGGAAAGCGGCAGTAGCACCACCACGAACAGTGGAAGGATTCGCCCAAGAATTCCTCGAAGAACTGAACTTTGGCCAGGGGGTTTCCCTAGAACGAGCCACAGTAAACGATCAATACCTAGCTCTAGCGCGCACAGTGCGGCAATTCATGCAAGCAGACTGGCTGAAAACTGCCCGCCGCCGCCGCGAAGCCACCGAAACCGGCACAGCCACAAAACTCATTGGCTACCTGTCCGCCGAATACCTCCTCGGCCGACAACTTGGCAACGCACTCCTGCAAACAGGGCTAGAAGAAATCGCTAGCCAAGCATTGAGCTCACTCGGTATCGACCTCGAACTCTTACGGGCACAAGAAATCGAACCAGGCCTAGGCAACGGTGGACTCGGGCGCCTAGCCGCATGCTTCGTAGACTCTCTGGCAACTTTGGACACCCCCAGCATCGGCTACGGCATCCGCTACGAGTACGGCATCTTCCGACAAACCTTTGACCACACCGGACAACAAGTAGAAATACCCGATCGATGGCTCAAACTCGGCGACCCATGGGAATTCCCCCAACCCGACCGCGCGGTCATCGTGAACTTCGGTGGACACACCGAGCAATACACCGACAACGACGGCACCCAGCACGTGCGCTGGAACCCAGGCTGGAACGTCGAAGCAGTTCCCTACAACATCATGGTTCCCGGATACCGCAACGGCGTTGTCAACACACTACGGCTATGGCGCGCCCGCGCAACAGAAGCATTCGACCTCAACCTCTTCAACAAAGGCGACTACGCAGAAGCAGTACGGGCAAAAACATTCGCAGAAAACATCACAAAAGTTCTCTACCCAGAAGACTCAACTCCACAAGGCAAAGAACTCCGACTCCAACAGCAATACTTCTTCGTCGCAGCATCGCTGAAAGATTTCATTGAACAGACGATGCCAGAAAATCTCGACCTTCATAACCTGCCAGAACGAGTAATCTTCCAGCTCAACGACACTCACCCCGTCATCGCCATCCCCGAGATGATGCGCATCCTTGTCGACGAAAAACAATTCACCTGGGATGAAGCATGGGACATCACAAAGCAATGTTTCGCCTACACCTGCCACACCTTGCTACCCGAAGCACTAGAAGTATGGCCCGTAGAACTCCTCGGCCGGCTCTTACCGCGACACCTCGAAATCATCTACCGCATCAACGAAGACTTCCTCAACGAAGTACGCCGCCAATGGCCCGGTGACGAAGCCCGCGTACGACGCATGTCCATCATCCAAGAAACCCCGGTACGCGCCGTACGCATGGCATACCTAGCCACCATCGCAGGCACCAAAGTCAACGGAGTCGCCGAACTACACAGCCAGCTCCTGCGCGACAAAGTCCTTCCCGACTTCTGCGAATACTGGCCTCATAAATTCACCAACGTCACCAACGGCATCACACCCCGCCGCTTCCTATGCCTGGCCAACCCACCCCTGAGCAACCTCATCACCGACACCATCGGCGACGGCTGGGTCACCAACCTCGAACGCCTCACCGAACTCGAAAAATACGCCGACGACCCCGAATTCCAAGCCCGATTCCGCGAAGCAAAAAACACCAACAAACGCAGCATGCGGGCACTGCTCAAAAACCGTGACGGCATCGACCTACCCGAAGGCCACCTCGTAGACGTCATGGTCAAACGCCTCCACGAATACAAACGCCAATCACTCAAACTGCTTCACATCGTCGCCCTCTATAACAGCATCATCTCCGGTGCGAGCGACCCGCGCACCATCACCCCACGCACCGTCATCTTCGGCGCCAAAGCTGCCCCGGGCTACTTCATGGCCAAACAAACCATCGCTCTCATCAACGCCATCGCCACCACCATCAACACAGATGAACGCGTTGCCGGGCGCCTGGCTGTTGCCTTCCCACCTAACTACAACGTCACTCTCGCCCAACGCGTCATCCCCGCAGCGGACCTCTCCGAACAAATCTCCCTCGCCGGAAAAGAAGCATCTGGCACCGGCAACATGAAACTCGCCCTCAACGGCGCCCTGACCATTGGCACCGACGACGGCGCCAACATCGAAATCCGAGAAAAAGTCGGCGACGACAACTTCTTCCTCTTCGGCATGACCGAACCCGAAGTAGTCGAACTCGACAACACCGGATACCAACCCGCTTCTTTCTATGAATCCAGCCCCACCCTCAAAGCCGCAATCGACCTCATCTCCTCTGGACACTTCACCAACGGCGACCGTCACGCCACGGACGCCTTCGTTGGCGACCTCCTCGGATCAGACCGATTCATGGCGCTCGCTGATTTCGATTCCTACATGCAAGCGCAGGCACGAGTAGAAGCGTTCTACGCCGATGAAGCAGCGTGGACTCGGTCCGCGATTCTTAATGTGGCCCGCTCTGGGTTTTTCTCTTCGGACCGGTCAATGCGTGATTACCTGGACCGCATCTGGAAGTAGCCAGTCGGCAGCTTCAGGTGGGTGTTGGACACGCCCACCTGAAGCTGTCTGGGTGCGTGGGTGGTGTTTGCAGTGTCAGAGTGTGGTCCGTGAAATTCCCGGGATGGGCCAGATTCGATGATCTTGTAGACGGCACGGCCGTCGTTGTTCGTGCTAGCCGTGGCCAGGTGGTAGCGCACAATCTCGATGAGGTTGTGGCTGCGTTGGCTGAGGTTGAGCGGCGTACGGCGGCAGGGCAGTGGGCTTTCGGGTATGTCGCTTACGAGGCGGCCTCGGCGTTTGACTCAACTTTGAGCACGCACGAGCCAATGCCGGGGCTTCCATTGGTGTGGTTTGGGTTCGCTGACCAGGTTGCGTTAGTTCCCGCAGTGGGCAGCGCGGGGCGTTGTGGTGTCCGCAGGGTTACCCCGCAGCGTGCTGCGAGGCGTATGGATGTGGGGTCCTGGCATCTTGATTGGGATGAGGGTAGGTACAGCGACGCTGTTGAGGCTGTTCGGGGGCAGATAGCTGCCGGTGAGACCTATCAGGTGAATTTGACGTGTCGTAGTTATGCGTCGCTGCAGCGGCGTGGGCGCGGTGGCGGGGTGGGGCCTGCGGACATGGTGCATGTGTATGAGCGGTTGGCTGGTCAGCAGCGTGGCCGCTATAACGCCTACATCGAGACGAACCGGCACACGGTGGTGGGGGCGAGTCCGGAGTTGTTTTTCCAGTGGCAAGCTCCTGGTGCGGGGGAGTCGGGGGCGGGGACTGTCACGATGCGGCCGATGAAGGGGACGGCGCCGCGTGGTGCGGATGAGCAGGGGGATGAGGCTGCGGTGGCTGCTCTTTTAGCTAGTGAGAAGGAACGTGCCGAGAATCTGATGATTGTGGATTTGGTGCGGAATGATTTGCAGCGGATTGCGGTGACTGGGGGTGTGCAGGTACGGGAGTTGCTTACTCCGGAGGTGTATCCGACGGTGCATCAGTTGACGTCGACGGTGTCTGCGCAGTTGCGTGATGGGGTTGGGCTGACGGATATGTTTCGGGTGTTATTTCCGTGTGGTTCGGTGACGGGCGCGCCGAAGGCGAGCACGATGTCGATTATCAAGGAGCTTGAGACGAGTCCGCGGGGGGTGTATTGCGGTGCTGTGGGGTTGGTGACGCCTCCGGGGCAGCGGGTTGTGCCGTATCGGGCGCGGTTTAATGTTCCGATTCGTACGGCGGTGGTGGATGCGGGTGCGGGGCGTGCGGTGTATGGGGTGGGTAGTGGGGTGACGTATGACTCGCGTGCGGCGGCGGAGTGGCGGGAGCTTGCTGCTAAGACGCGGGTGCTCCAGCGGGGGCCGGGGCGTTTTCATTTGATTGAGACGATGCGTGCTGTGGATGGGGCAGTGGTGCATTTTGATGAGCACGTGGAGCGGCTGGCCTCGTCGGCGAGGTTTTTAGGGTTTCGGTGGGATGAGGGTGTGGTGCGGGCTGCGGTGGAGGAGGAGGTTGCGAGGTTTTGGCGTGCTGGTGGAGGCGCGGCGAAGGTGCGGTTGACGTTGTGTCGTGATGGTCAGGTGGGGGTTGTGGCAGTGGAGGCGCCGTCGTTTTCACCGTTGCCGGTGGTGCCGCCGGTGGAGTGTGGAGTTTTGGGGGAGGAGATGTTGGGGGTGGTGATTGATGAGGAGCCGGTGTGGTCTGGGGATTGGCGGTTGCGGCATAAGACGAGTTTGCGTGAGGTGTATGTGTCGCGGCGGGAGCGTCATCCGGGTGCGGATGAGGTGTTGTTGGTGAATGAGAAGGGGCGTGTGACGGAGGGGACGGTGTCGAATGTTGCTGTGTTGGTGGATGGCCGGTGGGTGACGCCGTCGTTGGGGGAGGGGTTGTTGCCTGGTACGGCGCGGCGGGTGTTGTGTGAGTCGGGTGTGGTGGTGGAGGGGTGTTTGTCTGCAGATGATGTGCGGCAGGCAGACGGGGTGGCTGTTTTTAATGATCTGCGGGGGTGGCGGTGGGGGAAGGTGTTGTGACTCAACCACAAACTAATTCCGCGAATTCTGTTGAAACGCAACAAAATTCACATCTTTTATTCAGGTTGTTTTGGTTGCTTTATCAGGTTGCGAACGTAGGTTCCCTGCAACCGAGGTGAAAACCATTACCAAACCTTGGTTTCGAGGGTCTTTCTCCGCATTAGAGAAAAGATTCTCACTGGGGGCTACTTCATAGATAGGTCAGATCAGGGGGACCCATAGTCTTAGTGCATCTTCTGCATCTTTCGGGGAATGCTTTATGGATGCAGCGGAATCGGCGCTAGTGCTGGCTATGTGACGAATACCTTTTTAGCGACCCGTCTTACGGTTGACCTCCGTTATTTATCAAAAATTTTTTATGAAATCTTATTACGGAGGAAGGTCTTCTTATGAAAAAGAGGATTGCTGTATTGCTTGTGGCCGCAGCTGCTTCGGCTGGTTTGGCTAGCACGGGAACTGCGCATGCGGCAGGTCAATGGAAAGACGCGGACGCTATCGCGGCGCTGAGCTTTGATGGCAAAAGCTGTAGCGGCGCGATTGTGAAGCTCAAGGACTCTAAACCAACGGATAAGGCCCTGCTGCTCAGCGCGGGCCACTGTATTCCTGGGCCTCATTTGAAGACGGGGGAGTCGGTCGCGAATAAGAAGATCTCTGGCACGGGTAACCGGGTGCAGATTCACAAGGGCGCAGATAAAGACAACCACCTGAACCCGCTGCAGACCCATGTCACGGATGTTGTTTACGCGACGATGACGGGCACGGACGTCTCGCTGATGAAAATCGACAAAACGTATGCTGCGCTACAGCTTGCGGGGATTAAAGCTCGTGAAATCCCTGGCGATGATCTGAAAAAGGGTGACGCTGTCTCGGTTCCAGCACCGGGGATCGGCCAGTCTTTCCATGGCTGCAAGATCGAGAACACCGGCTTGACCAAGAAGGTGAACTCGTGGACCTGGAACAACTTCGTTGAGGTTTCTGGCCAGCAGTGCGAACAGCTACGCGAGGGAGCCAGCGGCTCCCCAATCATCAGTGACTCTGATGGCCGCATCCGCGGCATCGTCTCCATGGTTGGCGACGGCCCAGGAAAACGCGTTCACGGATTCGGCGCCCAAACCTCCGCCCTCCTCGGATGCGTGAAAGACGGCTCCTACTCCGCGAACACCTGCAAACTCCACCCCGCGGGGAAGTAATAATTTAAATATTGACTAGATCTAGAGAGAAAATCTAGATTTTCGAAGATGTTTATTTCAAGGAAGTGGCCTCGCTGTATCATTCAGTAAGGCCACTTTTTGAATGAGTGTTTGAACTGTGCGCTCTCCGGTGATTTACAGAAATTCGGTAAGAAAGAACAGGATTATCCGTGATGTTGTGTATCTCTACGTACATATAATTCAGGTGTGCTGATTTCACATTGGTTTCCCTTGCTCCCAAGACCAGCGGCCTAAACCTTTTTTCTCTGGTGATGGCTGCGTTCCTAGCGCGCTTCGGTACATGGATTCAACGCGACTCACAATTGAGGAAATATCGTGGTATCGCTTTACATAAGCACGTCCCGCGAAGCCTATTTCTTGGATTCTAGATCGATCTGAAAGAAGTTTTGTTAAGACATCCTCGATATCGTCTTTGCTTGCGCTCACGACTGGTAGGTCAGCAGGGTAGAAGTCACGTCGCCAGTCGCTAATCCAGCAAATCACGGGTTTTGCCATAGCCATGGCTTCTAATGCTGCGACTCCATAGCCTCCAGCAAGGACTTGGTCTATCACGACATCCGACTCAGAAAAAAGTTTTCTCGCTTCAGTATTGGAGACTCCTTCCACCAAAATGATCTCGGCGTCTAGGCGATCTGCAACACGTTCTACTGCTGGAAGGATGGCATCAGTCCCCTTCATTTGTCGCGAAGTGGGAGCATGTGCGATCTTTAATTTGGGTGATGTTCCTGCAGGGTGAGGTTGGAATGAGTCGACATCAATTGCACTAGGGATAAAGTGTACGTGTTCGTAAAAATCTTTAATCAACTCGTACATTTCACAGTCGTGGGCTACTGTGTGTCGAATATGTTTTCCCAAAAATTCTAGCCTGCGGAGAATTCCAAATTCGTCAGGATCTTTCACGGGCATGTCGGGAGCAAAGTTTCTTGATACGCTTAACCGGCGCACGTCTGAGCCAAAGTGATGCATGATTCCCACGGCACCGAAGTTACCTATCTCTAATAGGTCACTGTAATCCATTGCTAGAGTGTGCCCGAAGTAATAGTGGTAAATCTGTGCTTTTCCGTAGGTTTCTTCTGCAACTTGGCGACTAAGAAGCACTCGACTATTTAAATCCTGAATGGATGACATGTCTAACTCAGTGACGCCAACATATTTGAGATAGCTAGGGTAATAATTCAGTGACAACACGTCATGTCCGCGTGATCTCAGTCCTGTGCTCAAAAGGGCCATTTGATTCGCGATCTCAATGGGGCCGTGAACTACTGAAAATTTTTCTTCAGAAATAGCTTTCTGGGTTGTCATCATCAGACGTTCACCTGGAGAGAGTCGTCGGCACAGCGGACATAGGCAGAACCGCACTTGTCGCAGTTCACAGCTCGCCGAGCTCGAATTACTTCAGAGTCAAGGTCTGCGCCGCAGCGACACACCCATCCGTAAATGCGCCCGGGCATACCGCTGACGCGAGTGAAGGCAGGCACATCGCGTGTGAGCACGGACCCCATAGCAACGTGTGCATGGTTACCAACGCGAGTGAACTGCACTAGAGAACTGTTTGGCCCTAGCCAGACCCCATCGCCGATACGGCAGACGCCTGAGATTTCAGTGCTGGCTACGATGGTTGCCCCGCGGCCGATATGAACCATGTGACCGACTTGAACGAGGTTGTCGACCATGGTCTCTTCGCCGATGATTGTTGACTCACCGAATAAACCTCGGTCGATGCAAGTCTGGGAACCGACTGATACGCCGTTTTCTATTAGCACACCGCCAGCGTGAGGAACGACCCTGCGTCGTCCACGAATGTGGCGTACCTGAAATCCGTCTCCCCCGATTACGGCCTGGGCTTTGATTGTTACGTCTGCGCCGATACGGGTTCCTGCATGTAGTACTGCACCTGCCATCACGATGGAGCGTGGTCCGATCGTGACTCCCTTTTCAATCACGGCTGTGGGGTGGATGCAGGCTGTTGGGTCGATGCTGTCTACCCACACACCCCAGGCCCCCTCGTCAATGGAGTCGACCAGCATTTCAAAGAAGACGTTTTCAGGATCTCGGCCTGAAGTGGCT
Source organism: Dermatophilus sp. B7861-1 (assembly GCF_058996045.1). Classification (NCBI taxonomy): domain Bacteria; kingdom Bacillati; phylum Actinomycetota; class Actinomycetes; order Micrococcales; family Dermatophilaceae; genus Dermatophilus; species Dermatophilus sp. B7861-1. The sequence continues at coordinate 556,945 of NZ_CM180082.1, forward strand.
AAGAGAGTCATCTGGGGGATAGGTGGTTCCCATTCTGCGCTGGGTACGATAACTGCAGCTAGATCATGGTGCGCCATACCTAGCCATCGACGGCTTCCGGCGTAGCTGATCGGGGCCCCGCCCATAGGAGCTGTCAGGAGCGCGAAGGCATCGATTTCACGGTCTTCTCCGATAATGCGTAGGTCGTACCGCGCAGCCAATTCGCGGGTAGACATCGGCCCGAAGCGGCGTAGCCCTGGTGCAGACGTAAGGAACGTAGACATGAGGCCTCCTGGCTTGGGCTTGTGTGTGGGAATGCCCTGAGGCATCGACTTTTTCCCTTCGGCACTTCGCTTGGTGTTCTGAGATGTGCCAAGGACCGAATGAACCCGCCTATAAGGATGCATCTGATTTCCTCGCACTAACTCACGAATCCCCTACTCCTGCCGAAAAGGACGGTAGCCCTTGGAATAGGAGACATGAGATGACGACGCGAGAAGCCGTCAAGGCTGTATTTATCCGGGTACTCAATATGCCTGCCGATTCGGATCCAGCTAATTGGAAATTTGCTGAGGTAACGGACTGGGATTCGCTCGCTCACATGGAGCTCGTAGCGTCGTTGGAGGATGAGTTCGGGATTGTGCTGGATACGGATGCAGTCATAGACCTCGATAGCTTCGATGCAGCAGTAGCTATGGTCGAACGCTACGAAAGCACATCATGAGCCGCGTCGTTCTCCTAACGGGGGCCACCGGTGGCATTGGCCACTCAACAGCTGAGTTGCTCGCTGGACAGGGGTGGAATCTTGTTGTGACTGGACGGTCTGAATCAGCGAAGCTCGCGGCAATGTTGCCTTCGACCAGTGGGCAGAACCATCTCGGTGTTGATGACGATTTAACTGATCCTGGGGCTCCGCGTCGAATCATGCAGGCTGCGATTAACTCCTACGGGCGTCTTGACGGTCTCGTTAATGCTGCAGGAATTCTTGGAGACGGGGTCTTGGGAATGATCAGTGACGTGCAGATTGAAGAAGTGTTAAGTGTTAATGTGTCTTCAACTCTCCGTCTCATCCAATTGGCTGCACGCCCACTTGCCAAGACAGCCGGGGCCGTCGTTAACCTCACATCGATCATGGGGACACATGGCGCGGCGACGCAAAGCCTGTATGCCGCTTCTAAAGCGGCTGTTGTCGGTCTCACACGTTCTGCGTCCAAAGAGTTGGCGTCGAAGGGCGTGCGGGTAAATGCAGTAGCGCCAGGGTTCATCGATACACCGATGACAGCAGGGCTGAAACAGTCTGTTCGTGATGAGCGCTTGAGCCAGATCGCCATGGGGCGCGTTGGTAGTCCTACCGATGTAGCGGCCTTAATCGCGTTCCTTCTCTCTGAGAAGGCTTCCTACATCACTGGCCAAGTCATTGGCGTCGACGGAGGAATGGTGCTGTGAGTGTCGATCTTCCCAGCACAGCTTCTGGGTTTGCTGAGATGATTCTTGGTGCAGGAGACAACCGAGCGGTGGCACTGGTCGATCCGCGCACTGAAGAGGCCGTGACCTACTCTGAACTCCGTTCTCGAGTTCGGCAGCGTGCTGACGAATTGGCAGGTGAGCGCGATATTGCTCTCCTTGCAGGCCGCCGTAGTGTCGGGGGAGTAGTTGACTATTTCGCGGCTATGCTCGCCGGTCATGCCGTGCTCGTCTGCGACCCGTTGGCGAGAGATAGTGTTCCCAGGTTGATAGATGCCTACGCTCCTGGGTGGGTTCTCGGCATACCTACACCCGAGTCCACTTCGTACGAGAGGACATCGAGAGGTGATTTGAGGCGCACGACAGTCCTCGACACAGCCCCAGCCGAGGGACTATGCCTCATGTTGAGCACCTCCGGTAGCACAGGAAACCCCAAATGCGTACTCCTCGGTGCAGCCGGACTCTACGACAACACCGATGGCATCGCGGAAGTGCTTCGTATTACTGAATCGGATCGAGCTGTCACAACCTTGCCGTTCTTCTACGGTTACGGACTCTCTGTCCTCCACTCACATCTTTTAGCGGGGGCTTCGCTGCTGCTCGATGACCGCAGCGTTGTCGAACGTGGATTCTGGACAGGCGTCGCTTCGCACCGACCTACCTCGATGCCGGGCGTCCCTTCGATCTACCACCTACTACGGCGGCTGAGGTTCGATCCGGGATCACATGAGTCACTTCGTAAGTTCACTCAGTCTGGGGCATTGCTTGACGCCTCCACGGCCACGGAGTTCGCGCGTCGGGGGCAGGGTAACGGCACGGAGTTGTACCTCATGTACGGACAGACTGAGTCGTCGGCTCGTATTTCTACTCTTCCTCCCGAAGAGGTACTTGATGCTCCTGTTTCTGGGGGGTATCCCTTGCCTCGAACACGCGTCATCCTTACTGAACCGTTTGATCGTGAGCAGGGACAATTGCGTTACTTCAGCCGCAGTGTTATGTGGGGTTACGCTTCGAATCGCGCTGATACCACGTTCGGCGACACGCTCGGCGGGATACTCGACACTGGCGACCTTGCACGAATTGACGCCCGAGGGCGCATCTGGATCACAGGTCGTTTGAAACGGATTGCCAAGGTGCATGGCTTGCGCATCTCGCTTGACGATATCGAACGTCTTCTCGCAGACATTGGTCCTGTAGCAGCGCTGCCCGCCGATGATCAAGTACTCGTCGCCCATGTGTGTGCTGAGAATGACCTTGTGACTAAAACTCTTGGCAATGTCGCTGAACGGCTAGGACTCCGGCCTCGCGATTTGGTTGGACACCTTGTGCCGCAACTGCCAACTACAGCCGTTGGAAAAACCGATTATCTGAGCCTTGCCGCAGCATTAAATACCGAGGATGAACAGTGAAGGACGAGTTGCTGACACGTCCGCAGTTCTCAATTCCGCCGAGCGAGAAGAACACCGTCTTGTGCAGTGAATTGCAGGACCTGACTGAATATCACCGGGAACGATGCGAACCGTATGCCCGCATGCTCTCCATCATGCCTCCTCCGTCTGGCGAAGGATTGGCCGCGATTCCGTTCATTCCTATTTCACTGTTCAAAACCCATCGTCTCCTCAGCATTCCGCAGGAGGAGATTTTCAAGACGTTGACGTCTAGCGGCACTACTGGGCAAGCAGTGAGCCATATCTTCCTTGATCGGCAAACCGCCACACGCCAGAGTCTTGCTCTTACTCGCATCATGGAACGTGTTCTTGGCAGCACTCGACGACCAATGATCATCGTGGACTCTGCTGGCCTCATCCGGGATCGTCGCCATTTTAGTGCTCGAGCTGCAGGCATCGTTGGCATGTTGCCGTTTGGGCGTGACCATTTTTATTGCCTTGACGAAGAGATGAACCTGGATGTCGAAGGTTTGATGCGCTTCATTGACTCGCACCGTGGAGAAGAAACGCTCGTTTTTGGGTTCACCTTCATGGTGTGGAGACACCTGGTCCAGGAGCTGAGGAAGCAGGCGTATGACGTCGATCTAGGCGGTGCGACCCTCATTCATGCTGGCGGATGGAAGAAGTTGCAGTCTGAGTCAGTCTCCAAAGAGGAGTTTAAATGCGTGGCCAGAGAAACCCTAAGGGTCAGAAATATTCACGATTTCTATGGCATGGTGGAGCAAATTGGCTCGACTTACCTCGAAGCCAACGACGGGTACCTTCGCCCGCCGAACTTCGCCGATGTCATTGTGCGTGATCCCGTCTCCTGGTCTCCTGCACCTCCCGGCAAAGTAGGAGTAATCCAGCTACTTTCCCTCTTGCCGACCAGTTACCCAGGTCATTCGATACTGACCGAGGATCTCGGTGTCATCCATGGTGTCGATGAGGGATCCGATGGTTGGGCTGGCACACGACTCGAAATCATCGGGCGCGTACCGCAAGCAGAGCTACGCGGTTGTAGTGATACTCACGCTGCCGCATACACCCTCCGCACAGAGAGGGAAAACAGCTTATGACCGACTCGGTGACTTGGTTGATCCCCCGCGCGGGGAACGAAATAACAGATCTGCGTGGGCGGTTGACGAATGTGCCTTGCCTACCGCCGTTCTCAGATGAAGCTGTGGACTTCTGCGATGTCTTCGCCCGGTCTCTGCGCCCACTAGCTAAGGGAAACCCTGCTCTCGCTTCCCTAGCGTTCTGGGCTCGGCGCGGTCGAATTTTAGAAATGTATGACGACCTTCCGCGTCCGCGTCATGCTCTCACGACAGCTCGTGGGCTGGTTTTCCATATCACTCCGTCTAACGTCGACACGATGTTCGCTTACTCGATGTTGATCTCGATCTTGGCTGGAAACGCCAATGTCATCCGTTTATCAACAGGTAATGGAACTGACAGCGTAGTGATCCTCGATGCGCTCGTGGACACTTTGCAGCGGGGCGAACATCCCACCGTGGCGGCTGGTACGACAATCCTGCAGTATGGGCATGATGACGACGCCACAGCCTTGTTGTCCGAAATGTGCGACGTTCGTGTGATCTGGGGCGGCGACGCCACCATCCAACACGTGCGCAGTATCCCGCTTCCTGCACACGCCACAGAGATTCTTTTCGCTGACCGTGAGAGTCTCGCAGCGATCGGGGCAGCTGCATACCTAGCCGCTGATGATGCTGTCCGGACAGAACTCGTGCGCCGACTGGCGAATGACCTATTCAGCTTCGATCAGATGGGATGTGCCTCACCACGACGATTGGTTTGGGTGCTAGAGACATCTGATGGAGCAATATCAGTTCCTGTCGGAGATTTGCATCAAGACCTGATTCGCCGATTGGTAGTCGAGATACAAGCGCGCAATTACGAAGTGTCGACGGCAGTGGCCCTGCAGAAAATGTCGGCTGCAGCAGGCGCAGCAGCCGACGGTGATGCTATTGCTGTTGATTGGCGGTCTAACGCGCTTGCGATCATTCAAGCGAACTGGCCACTCGAGGCGCCTAACAGGTTCCCCGGTGGTGGGATTCTATGGGCGGGCACCTGTGCACGCTCCACCGATCTCGCAAGTATCGTGACCCGTTCTACCCAAACTCTCACGGTATTCGGAATTCCAGCGATGGATCTAAACGAGCTCGCGAAGACTGCAAATCATCATGGTATCGATCGGATTGTTCCCATTGGTGATGCTTTGTCTTTTGACAATGTTTGGGATGGGTATGATTTGCTGGCACATTTGACCCGAGTGACTCGCGTTCATCCTAGGTAAGGTTAATCTATTGAATCCTTATTTATGCCGACTAGGGAAAGTTGAATATTCGATTAATTTGTTTTAATGGAACAAATTCTGTTACCCCATGGTCTAATTGTTTATGTAGAAATCAGAAAACTGGGATTTGTGTAGAACGGATTCTCTCTTCGGGTGACCTCAAGGGCAGGAACCATTGCATTTTGATCAGTCGATGAGAGCTGCGGTCAAGAAGATTGGCTCAGTCTCTGCATCTGTATGCCGATGAGCGAGTGAGTCCTAATGATCTGAGGAGACCTCGTGTCTGACGAAAAATCTCTATCCGCCATCGCGTCACGTCTTGAAGAGCTTAAAAAGCAGGCAGAGATGGTAGGGGATGGTTGCAAAGCTGCGCCCGTGCGCTTCGTTATCGCAACAGACTGGTCTGATGCTGCCGCGGCGCTGACAGTATTGCGGGCATATGCGGCTGTTTTCCCTAGGGATGCTCCCGTAGAGCTTTGTTTTGCTGTGCCACATGAGCCGGGAGCTGTGGATGAGGAATGCGCAAATATTCTCATCGAAGGTCTCGGCGGTTCAGCAATGGCCAATGTGAGCGTGGCCTCATTTGAAGAAGCAAGCAAAACTCCCTACGATTCCGCGATTGTTCCTACGGGTGACCCCTCGCTACTTATCGCCGAAGTGGGTGGACTCATTACTCGCATGTTCGATATCTCCCGAGGTATGCCCACTGATGGATCTAGTCTTCCTAGTAGGGCAAATAAAGGCGACCTCGGTGCACTGAAAAAACGCTTAGAAGAGTTTTCCGCATGACTGCAAAAGGCTTGCTTCGTCTGGATGTCATCACTGTAGTTCAGCCAGGGGAAACCATTGACGAGGTGAAAAATTTCATTAAGCACGTGCACGATTGGTTTGGTAAGTATCTCAATGGTGTATGCATCTACTATGCCGGTGAAGACTGGGGTGGTATCAGCAGCCATGGTTGGAAAGAGAATGTACGAATCATTCGAGGAATTTGGGATAACGACCTAGGGCGTGCTCGACTTGATGCGCTTAATGTAACTACCTCGGACTGGGCGATTATCCTTGATGTGCATGATTTCCTCTCTGGTAATGTGAGAAATCTTCTAAAGATTCTCGATAATCCTCTTTATGGGTCCGTTGACTATGCCTCTGTCCGGATCAATGTAAGTGAAAAAAAATATCATTTTGGCCGGATCGTTCGTCCTGAGAATATCCATGCGGATGGGTCCCTGTGGGAAACGATTGACACAGGATTCGCTCCGGAGAGGAGTTTCATTGATATTTCTGAAAGCGTTTTTCAGGTAACTTCTCTCTTTTCAAAGTTTCCCTTGCCTGAAGAAAAATTTTCACGGCGCCTCGGGCGACTCAAAAAAGATGCTGATCGTAGTAAAGAGAATGATCGTCAGATCTCCTATGAGATAGCGCAAGAACTCCAAAATCTAGGAGATATTGACGCTGCCTATCAGGAGTACAAGGCGGTTGCTGCTGGAGAGGATATTTGGGCTTGGGCTGCACGCGAAGCATGGGCAGACCTACTCACCAGCCAAAAACGTCTTGAGGATGCTGTGCCACTGCTTGAACAACTCGAATCTGGCCCTAACCCAGAATTCGCAACCTGGCTGCGCGCCAGGTGGTGCATGGCCTCAGGAAAAACAAGCCAAGCACTCGATTTGATGCAACATCTGGAACGTCCTGCACCTACTCTCGGTGCTCCTTTCTCAGAAGAAGCCATTCTTCGGTCTCGGCTACGACTTGCCTATCAGGCTGGACGCCAACACGATGAACTTACCAGCAGACTCGCGCTCCTTGTCGCCGGAATGGAAATTGACGGTGCTGGGAAAAAACTGCTGAAACTATGGGGCAAGAGACGCCCCGAAGAACTCGGTGAAGTAATTCTTGAAGCCCGAACCAACCACCTCGAAGCCATCGCCGACGAATTCGATCGCAGCCCCTACCCGGGAACCCTCGTAGCACGGACTATCCGCGAGCGCCGTCAGCGATACTCTGTTGCTGCCGTCATCATTGCTCGTGACGAAGCACGCTGCATCCAGCGCTGCATCAATAGCATCAAACCATTCGTTGACGAAGTCCTCGTCGCTGATACGGGTTCCGAAGACAACACCGCCGAACTCGCCGAAACAGCCGGAGCCCGCGTCATCCACATTCCCTGGACTGATAAGTTCAGCGAAGCGCGCAATGCAGCGCTCGATGCCGCTGGAGCGGACTGGCATGTGATTATCGACGCTGACGAAGTTATCGCCGCTGGGGGGCGCGAGCTATACGATCTTCACGACCTATCGCCCGAATTTGTTCTCACCGTCAACGTTGTTAGCTCATTCCGCCTTGGTGAAACCATCACTACGGAGAGTGAACCCCAGTCGAGGATTCTCCCCGGTACGGTGCGCTATCGCGGCATCATTCACGCCGCCCCGCAGCATGATCTTCCACTGCGTCAAGTACGGATCACCATCGAGCATGACGGGTACGAGCCAGAACAGCTCGCTAAAAAGCTCCCCAGACGCGAAGAAATGCTACGCGCTGCCGTCGCAGCCGAGCCTGCCGATCCTTATTTGCGGTATCAACTTGGCCGAAACTTAGAAACGCAAGGGCGTCTGCACGAAGCCGCTGAACAGTACGACAAGATCGACCGTAAAACGCTGCCTCCTGAACCGTGGCAGCACATCCTTATCGTGCAATGCGCACATACACTCACCGCGATCAACCGCAGCCTTGATGCACTTACCCTTCTCGGGGAATACACCGATGAGTTTGATCACTCACCGGATTACCACTTCGTTGCCGGTAACGTGCTGCTCGACCTCGCCACCCAGCAGCCAGAACTCGCCGCTGAACTGCTGCCTCAATCCGCCGCAGAATTCCGCCGAGCTCTCGAAATTGGTGAACCCACCGACCTGTTCGGGCATGTCATCGGACGAGGAAGTTACCTGGCTGCGCGCAACCTTGAAATCGTGGAACAAGGATGTCGAGACCTGGGCATAGCCCTACCAGACCACGCATCTACGCCTTCTACGACAAAGACCTCGCAACGTGGCGATGTGAAGGACCTTGCTGCTTTGCCTGATGGATCACTTGATGTGGTGATGATCGTTAAGAATGAAGAAGCACACCTAGCTCAAACACTGGAGTCTTGCGAAAGCTTGCGCCCACTCCTTGGTGAAATCTGTGTTTACGACACTGGATCCACTGACACAACCCGCGATATCGCACGAGCTCACGGCGCAAAAGTGGTCGAAGGATTCTGGGATAACAACTATTCACGCGCCCGCAATGCAGCCGCTGCCATGAGCAACGCTCCCTGGCTGCTTGTGCTAGATGCGGATGAGAGAATATTCGCAAACCCCACTCGTCTCGCACATGAACTCGCTGCAGCAGAAGCCGCTAATGACGTTGTTCTCTACATTGAAGCCGCGCCTACCAGCGCCCCCGGTGAACGCATGCAGGGCAATGAATATTGGATGTCACCGCGCATCTACCGGCCAGATTTAGCCCACTACGCCCGCCCAGTTCATGCCGAACTTCGCGGACTCGACGGCCACCGCTTCAACGAATCAACCGAGTTGGCCCCCGAAACCATTCGCATCGAGAATGATGGATTCGCCGCTTCTCGAACAAAAAACAGTGTGCAACGTGCGTTATCTCTGACAGAAGTTGCCAAGGCTTCCCGGTCAGACACGGCCGATCAAATGGCAGCGCTTGTCGATCAGGCCCGCGCCCAGTGGGGAGCAGGGGATCCAGACAATGCTCGCAAGTCACTCCACGCAGCTATCGCCTTGGACCCCTCCACTACCTATTACCGGTGGGCTTATCAATGGCTTATCCGCATTGAACTCGAAACCGGAAATATTGATGCTGCTGCGCGGGAGCTAGATGTCCTCAAAGGATTCGCTCCTACTGACTCATACACACGATGGCTTGAAGTTCACCTCAAGCTAGCCCAGGGGCAAACCAGCGAGGCTTTACATATCGTGCAATCTCTCGACCAGGTGGTCGATGCGGCAGGGCTGCCGCTATCTCGTGAAGTAGTTGCCGAAGCGCAGCTAGCAGCAGCCAGGCAAACAGATGACGCGCTTGCCATAGCACGAGCACTTCTTCGCTTAGGGAAAGCCCGTAACGATCAAGAACTAGTGCATAAAGCATCTGCTGCGCTGCGCAATGCCTGACTCAGTCAGGTGTTCCAAACACACCGCAAAAAAACACGCAGATCGCTCAGAGGTAGGGCTGCGGGGCCGATGAGCCAGGTGTCGGGGACAAGACCTCGGCACTGTGCCGGGGCTACTACCCCGTCGGGGCTTTCACAGCGGAAGTCCCTCGGGCTCACCACGGATGGGGAGCCCGGACCCGATTCCACGAAGGAGCTTTCACCATGGGTCTTCAGATCAACACCAACGTCGCCGCCCTCAACGCATACCGCAACCTGTCCGGTACGCAAGGCTCGCAGCAGACCTCCCTTGAGCGTCTGTCCTCCGGTCTGCGTATCAACCGCGCTGCGGATGACGCTGCAGGTTTGGCGATCTCCGAGAAGCTGCGTTCGCAGGTCAACGGACTCAACCAGGCCCAGGCCAACGCTCAGGATGGTGTTTCTCTCATTCAGACCGCTGAAGGCGCGATGAACGAGACCCACTCCATGCTGCAACGCATGCGGACGCTGGCTGTTCAAGCTACAAACGACACCAACACGTCGTCTGACCGCGCAGCCATCCAGAAGGAGATCGGGGCGCTCCTCAAAGAGATCGACTCGACCACCACTCGCACGCAGTTCAACGGCATGAACCTGCTGGACGGAACCTTCACCGGCAAAGCCTTGCAGATTGGTGCCAACACCGGCCAGACAATGTCTGTCTCCATCAAGGCGATGAACACTACTGGCCTGAGCATCGCTGGCCTGACCATTACCGGAGCGGCTGGTCTCAAGACTGCCATCGGTAGGATCGACCGTGCTATCGGCAAGATCTCTGACCAGCGTGCCGACCTGGGTGCTCTCCAGAACCGTCTCGACCACACCATCAAGAACCTCGGTGTCTCGAGCGAAAACCTGGCCGCCTCCGAGTCCCGCATCCGCGACACCGACATGGCCAAGGAAATGACGAACTTCACCCGTTCGCAGATCCTGCAGCAGGCCGGTACCGCGATGCTCTCGCAGGCAAACCAGAGCAGCCAGGGCGTTCTGCGTCTCCTGGGCTGATCCGGAGTGATCTGAGAAAACTTCATAACCCTCGAGGGGGCGTAGGCCGTGCGCCTGCGCCCCCTCGGGCGTGAAGCCCCTCAGCCACTCACCCGGAACACCACATCCACGGAAGGAACAAAGGAGAAAACCATGCAGATCTCAGGACTCGGATCAGGTGTCGACACCGCAGGGATGATCACCCAGCTGATGAGCGTCGAACGCCAAGCCGGTAACTACCTCACCAAAGGTAAAGTTAACGCCCAGGCCCTCGTTAGCGCCTACACCAGCCTTAACAGCAAAATGAAAGCTATCGGCGATGCCGCTAACCAGTTCGTGCCCAAATCAGTGCTCGACACCCCCGCCTGGAACAGCGTTACCGCTAAAAGCAGCAACGAAGACATTGCCAAAGTCACTACTGGCACCGGAGCCCAAGCAGGCACCCTCACCTTCGCGGTGAAGAGCATCGCCCAAGCCAGCACCACGCTCGCCGATAAATCATTCACCGGCACTGACACCGTCAATGGTGGCGCCGCCTTCGACTTCAACGTCACCGCCAACGGAAAAACAACCAACGTCACCGTTGGCCAAGGCGCCAAGCTCGCTGACGTCGTCGCCGCGATCAACCAACAAGCCGGCGCCGACGTCAAAGCCACCATGGTGCAGACCGCCACCGGCAGCTACCAGATGCAGCTCACCTCTGCCACCACCGGGGCACAAAGCAGCGTCACCGTCACCAACGGCTCCACTCCACCCGTCGTTGCCGACGTGCTCGGCAACTTCAACGAAGTCGCCAAAGGCCAAGACACCGTGCTGCACATCGGCGACCCCACCGCTGGATATGACGTCACCTCCACCACCAAAGACGTCAAAAATCTCCTCCCCGGCGTGACCATCTCACCAACCAAAGCTGACCCAAACACCCAAGTCACCGTCGACGTCACTCAAGACACCGCCGGCATCAGCAAAAAAGTTGAAGACCTCGTCACCGCTGCTAACGATGCCCTCTCCAACATCCGCATCAACAGCAAATACAACAAAGACAGCCCTTCTAGCTCCGGGCCGTTCGTCGGTGACTCCCTCACCCGCGACCTCACCAACCAGCTCCAGAACGCAGCAGTCGGGAACGCCGCAGCAGCACCATCGGCCGCCGGGATCTCCATCGACAAAACCGGAACAATCACCTTCGACAAGACAAAATTCGAAGACCTCTACGCCAAAGACCCAGCAGCAGCCCAAAAAGCAATCAATGCTTTCGCCAGCTCCCTGTCTGATGTCTCCACCCAGGCCACAGACGCCGATAAAGGCCTCATCACCATGCAGGTCAACAGCCAGAACACGATGATCAAGGACTATTCGGACCAGATCAGCAAGTTCAACGACCGCATGGACCTACGCCAGCAAGCCCTCGAAGCCCAGTTCAACGCCATGGACTCCCTCCTCGGCAAAATGAAATCCCAAGGAAACTGGCTCTCCAGCCAGCTCGCTGGACTCAGATAACCGAACAACCCCCCTCGTGTGGTGCCGGGCCCAACTCAGGGGCCCGGCACCACACACATACCCCCAGCGACAGCAGCAAACCCCACATAGGTAAAGACAACCCCCGCCCAACCGATGAGAAAAAGACCACACCGGCACCCCTCAACCCACCCACCGCCGGATGCGGAACACCGAGAGGACACCACATGAGCACGCAGGCCCAACTCCGCAGCCGTTACGCCCGCGAGGCAGTAACCACGGCCACGCCAGCGCAACTGGTCGTCATGCTGTACGACCGCTTCCTCAAAGACCTCTCCACCGCCGAAACCGCCCTCGGCAGCAACGACATCGCCGCCAGCCACAGCAGCCTCATGCACGCCCAAGAAATCGTCCGCGAACTGCGCTCCTCCCTCGACACCTCCATCTGGAAAGAAGGCGAATCCCTCGCCCGCCTCTACGACTGGGTCCTCGAAGAACTCATGGCCGCCAACCTCGAAAAAGACGCCACCCACGTCACCAACGCCCGCGACGTCATGCAACCCCTTCGCGACACCTGGGCCGAAGTAACCCACAGCGGCATCACCGGCGAAAAATAACCACCCATGCCCACCACCAACCACACAGCCTGGGAAGCCGCCCTCACCCAGATGGAAGACGAACTCAACGCCCACGAGGCCGACGTCCGTAACGGCAGCACCACCCCCGTCGCCCCCTGGGAACCACCCGAAAACCTCGGCGACCTCCCACCCGAACTCGCCGACCGCGCCCACCACCTCATCGAACGCATCAACCTCCTCTCTACCTTCGTCAAATACCAACTCCAAGCACTCGACGCAGACCGCGAACACGCCCGACGCCAAGAACACAAAAGCACCCTCAACCACGCCGTCGCCGTCTTCCTCGACGCCAGCGTCTAAACCTCCCGCCTCTTCATCGCCCCCACCCCACGCGATACCCCCACACAAACCTTCACACCACCGCCCCACCGGCCGATGTAAAAGACAACCGTTCAGATCACCCTTCACCCTGAACAACCACTAACCACCCCACGGACCGGCCCAAAGGACACCCCGGAGGCGCCGCCACACTCACGGACGAGGAAATCATGTCAGCCTTCGGAGGACTCTTCATCGGCACCTCAGCGGTGCACGCCGCCCAACGCGGCCTCGATGTCACCGGCCAAAACATCGCCAACTCAGCAACCGAGGGCTACACACGCCAACGCGTCAACCTCGAAGCCGTCGGCGGCCCCGGCGTACCCGCCTTCTGGTCCCGCTACGACGGCACCGGCGAAGGCGTCAAAGTCACCAGCGTCACCCGCATGAACGACGAGTTCCTCGAAGCGCGGGCACGCAACTCCAACGCTGCCCTCGGCAAACTTGAAGAACAACAAAAAACCATGGCCGCCCTCGAACGCACCGTCGGCGAACCCAGCGACACCGGCCTACAGAAAAAACTCCAAGAAATGTGGAACGCGATGGGCGCTGCCGGCAACAGCCCCAGCGTCACCAACGAAGCCCCCCGCTCTGAAGCCCTCGAACGCGCCAAAGGTGTGGCCTCTCAACTCAACCTCATCAGTAACTCCACCACCACCCAATGGCACGACACCACCGTCGAGCTCCAAGCCAACGTCACCGACATCAACAAAATGGCCGAAGACGTCGGCAAACTCAACGCAGCAATCCGTAACAACGACATCGCCCACGTTCCCAGCAACGAACTACTCGACCAACGTGACGTCCTCATAAAAAAACTCTCCACCCTCACCGGCGCCACCGTCCGCCCCGCCGCCATGGACGCCAACTCAGACTTCCCCAGTCAAGCCGTCGACGTCATGATCGGCGACAAAGCCCTCGTCTACGGCACTCAAGCTGCCCAACTCAAAGTTAACGACCCCAACAACGGCACCTACCCCACCGACGGCAGCGCACCCAAACCCATCGCCGTGCAATGGGCCAGCCCCGCCCCCACCGACCCCAACGGCCCAGCCGCATCAGCAGACGTCGGCATCGACACCGGCCGCGTCGCCGGGCAACTCACCAACCTCAACATCACCATCCCGAACTACATGAAACAGTTCGACCAAGTCGCCGCCACCGTCGCCGCCACCGTCAACACCCAGCAAGCAGCCGGGTACACCGTCAACGGAGCCACCGGCGCAAACCTCTTTGTCAACGGCGCCGGAGGCGGAGCCATCACCGCCGGCAACATCCGCGTCGCCGCCGACGCCGTACCCAACAGCATCGCCGTCTCAGCAGGCAACCCCAAAGACAGCGACCCCACCAAAGCAAGCCTCGACGGAAACAACGCCCTGGCCATGTCCCGCCACATCAACGACAAAGGCGGAGCCGACGCCACCTACAGCGCCATGATCGTCCAAATGGGCGTCGAAACCCAGTCCGTCAACCGCAACGTCACCGTCCAACAAAACGTGGTCCGCCAAGCCGAAGACGCCCGCGACAACGTCGCCGGAGTCTCCCTCAACGAAGAAATGACCAACCTCGTCCGATACCAACACTCCTTCAGCGCCGCCGCGAAATTCATCGGAGTCATCGACGAAACCCTGCAAACCCTCATCCACATGACCAACTGATCAGGCCCACACACCCGAAAGGAGCACCACCATGACCTCGCTGCGCATCACCCAAAACTCAATGAACCGCACCCAAATGATGGGCCTGAACACCAGCCTGTCTCGACTGCAAGGAACCCAAGAACAACTCACCACCGGCAAGCGCCTCAACCGCCCCTCCGACGACCCAGTCGGCACCGTCCAAGCACTCCGCTTCCGCTCCGAACAAAGCCAACTCGCCCAATTCGGCGCCAACATCACCGACGGACTCTCCCGCCTCTCCGCTGGCGACGACGCCCTCTCCCAAACCCTGAGCATGGTGCAAAAAATCCGCTCCACCACCGTCTCCGCGCTCAACGGAGTCAACGGCGACGCCCAACGCAAAGCCTTCGCCTCATCAATCCGCGAACTACGCGTGGGCATCCTCCAACAAGCCAACTCCCAATACGCAGGCCAACCCCTCTTCGGCGGAACCACCCCCTTAGACAACGCCTTCGACGCCAACGGCACCTACCAAGGCAACACCCTGCCCGTCCTACGCCAAGTCTCCGACTCACCCGGCGACGCCGGACAAATGAACGTCGGCATCAGCGGATCCGACGCCTTCGGCACAGCCCTCGTTAAAGGCAGCGGCGCCCTCGACAAACTCGCCGACGCCATCGAAGCAGGCGACAACGCCGGCATCCAAGCCGGGCTCACCGCTGTCGAAGGACTCAACGACAGCATCCTCAATGTCCAAACCAGCGTCGGCGTACGCGTCAACCGCCTCCAAGGCCTCGAAAACCTCAACGGCCGCATGGACGACTCCTCCAAAATCTCCCTCTCCAAAGTCGAAGACACCGACTTCATCAAAGCCGCCATGGACCTATCCATCCAATCCAACGCCTACCAAGCAGCCCTGTCCGCCTCAGCAAAAATCATCCAACCCTCCCTTATGGATTTCCTCCGCTAACCACACCCCACCCCAGGGCGCCACGGCCACACCGCGGCGCCCTGCCTCATGCACCACCCACCGCCGCACGGACGCGGCCCCACCACCGCCACCGGTGCACCGGAAAGGACTCCAGCATGGGCACCTACGATCACCTACCCAAAGAACAACGCCACCTCGCCCACGACATCGACACCATCATGGGCCCCATCCTGCGCGGCCTGACCGGCACCCCCAACACACCCCCACGCCACACCGAAACCATCCCACGCCACTACCGCATCGTCGTGGCCACCGACTGGCACGCCGCCACCGTCCCCTACCTCATCCTCCACGCCTTCACCCGCATCGTCCCACCACAAGCCCCCATCGACCTCGTCTTCACCCTGCCTCACACCCCAACCCGCCGCGACCACACCGCAGCCCGACTGCTCCTGCAATCCCTCGCACCCAACACTCCCCACGCCGGCATCCTCATCGAATCCTTCGACACCACCGCCACCAAACACGCCATCGCCTCCATCATCCCCACCGGCGACCCCGAACTACTCTTACGCGACCTCGCCCTAGCCATCACCGCCTGCCACGAACTGACCCTCACCTGCACCGACCCCGCCACCCTTGACGCCAACCCTGCCCCACCCGACGGCCCCAACCCCTTACTTCGTCGCCGCCTCAACGCCTACACCCCCACCACCAACACCCCCTAACTACTCGCCACCGGTCGCGCCCACCCGACCAACCCCACCGGCCGCGTTACTGTTTTTCACACACCACGCCACCAACGGCACCGGTGCACCCAACGCGACCCAAGGAGAGCCATGCCGGGCACCCTCGACCGCAACGCCAAAATCTACATCGCTGGCCACCGCGGCCTCGTCGGCTCCGCACTCTGGCGCCACTTCCACGACCAAGGATTCACCAACCTCATCGGCGCCACCTCCACCGAACTAGACCTCCGCGACGCTCACGCCACCCACACCTTCATCCACCGCGAGAAACCAGACGTCATCATCGACGCCGCAGCCAAAGTCGGCGGCATCCTCGCCAACTCCACCTACCCAGCCGAATTCCTCTCAGACAACCAACGCATCCAACTCAATCTCATGGACGCCGCCGCCACCGCCGGCGTCGAAAAATTCCTCTTCCTCGGCTCATCCTGCATCTATCCCAAACATGCAGAACAGCCCATCCGCGAAGACTCCCTGCTCACCGGACCACTGGAAGAAACCAACATCGCCTACGCCATCGCCAAAATTAGCGGCATCATCGCCATCCAATCCCACCGCACCCAATACGGCCGCCACTGGATCAGCGCCATGCCCACCAACCTCTACGGTCCCGGCGATAACTTCGACCCCCAAAACAGCCACGTCCTACCAGCCATGATCCGCCGCTTCCACGAAGCCAAAGAAAACGGCACCGACACCGTCACCATCTGGGGAACAGGCACCCCCCGACGCGAATTCCTCCACGTCGACGACCTCGCCGCAGCCTGCCTCACCCTCCTGGAAAACTACGACAACCCAGCCCCCATCAACATCGGCACCGGCGAAGACATCACCATCGCCGACCTAGCCCACCTCGTCGCCGACATCGTCGGATTCACCGGAACCATCACACTCGACCCCACAAAACCCGACGGCACCCCCCGCAAACTCCTAGACGTCACCAACATGAAAAAACTCGGCTGGCAGCCCCGCATCAGCCTGCGCGAAGGCATCACCGACGCCTACAACTGGTACAAAAACAACACCACTGACGCCCGCGGCGCGAACGTCGCCGACCACACCACCCACTCTTAACCACCGGACAATGCATGTGTGAGGGTGGCGCCCACACCGGGCGCCACCCTCACACATGCACGTAAGTGATACCAATCAGAAAGGAACCACCACACCAAGAGCACCATCGCCGTACCCATCGACACTCAACGTGAAGTCTGCGCGCTTGCCCAACCCACGCAGCATCTTCGCCGCATTCGTCGGAATCACCATCCCCGGCTGAAACACCTGAGACAACTTCAAGTGATCCTCCGGATCACCCACGTTGAACAACGACGAGAAGATGTTCATCACCTCGTAAAAGTTGTCGTACAACGCAGCAGGCAACTCATCGTTCTCAATAGCGGTATCTGCCCCTGCTTTAGGAACAAGACCAAGCGCGGCACCAGCACGAGCAGCCAACGGAAGATCCGCCGCTACCAGCGCTTTCACATTCTGATCTGTATCGACGTAGAGCCCTACACAGCAAGCACGTCGAGCCGTAGGCACAACGGGCTTGTCCAAAGGGAGCATGCTGACATCCCGACCAAGCAACGACTCAAACAAGTCCTTGATCGGTTTGGGGTCGGGTATCGCGATCGGCATATCAGATCAGCCGAAAACCGGCGCAAGTGCCTCAGAGAACATGTCAGCAGTGAACGGCTTGGCGATAAGGAACAAAGCTCCGGAAGCAGAAGCTTGCTCACGCATCGCATCGGACCCTTCAGAGGTCACGAACCCAAAGTTCACATTGTTTCCCTCAGCACGAAGAGCCTGAAGGAACTCAATCCCGCTCATGTTTGGCATGTTCCAGTCAGACAAAACCAGATCGGGAGACTCAGACTTCACCTTGGCCAAACCCTCAGCGCCATCCTCGCACTCGATGATCTCGGCAGAGTCATACCCAGCCTGGCGAAGTGTGCGGACCACGATCATGCGCATTGCTCGGCTGTCGTCGGCGACTACGACCTTCACAAGTAACTCGCTTCCTACTGCCCACAAGGCAGTGAATCAAAAACCGGTAGCAGAACCACTCCCGGCGTTAAAGGGCTGAAAGATAGATAGTGCGAGAGAGTAGGAACGCGCCTCACTTGGCCTGCCGGTTCCATACCGTCACAGAAACGCGGCCATCTCCACATGCAAAGCCCTGGGAGAGAATGGTCTCGCCTCCAATAACTTTCATCGTGGGGGGCTCGCCCTGGGCAACGACCGGCAACGACAGCGTGCTGGGTTCAGGCAACAAAGACTTAATGTTGCCGCCAATCATGTTGGTGAGTTCACCGACGGCGTCGGTGACATCACTCATGGAGACCTCATCGAGGCCCATCATGAACATCGTCGCTCCGACAAGCTTGGCGGTGTCGACAGTCATTTCAAGGGCAATGAGGCAGTCGCTAGCGCCGGTGACTCCAACGGATCCGGCGATGGCCTGGCCTTTAACGCCCTCGGTTTCGCCGATAGGTTCGATGTCGAGTCCGAGCATTGAGCTCCAGACCTCTTGGACGATCGCGGCGACGTCGTCGCTCAACAGTTGCATTCTCGGTCCTTCGGTGAGTCTCGGGGTTCGCCCTCCGAGCGGGTGGTCTCGAGGATCTGCCGAGGCGGGAAGCATTGCCGCGTCGGCGAAACCCCGTCGTGTCTCGAGCCCATGAGTGTGGACACACGCCATATCGGCGGTGTCGCAACGGACTTGAGGGATCACGTTCTAAGGGTCAGGTTCGATCCGCCTGTATTGGCAGCATTTTCGGTGCAACAACACATACAGCGAATACAACCGAGGCATATATACGGGCAGAGAGGGTGCGGAAACGCTGCAGCAATGCCGCCGCAAACCCGAGTCAGACACGTTGGTGGTGAACGTGGCTCAGGTCGGTGTCGCCGGGGCCGATGAGCAGAGCGGTTCCCATTGACCACCCCCGAGGAGACTGCCGATGGAAGGCATGGAGGAGATCGTCCAAGAATTCTTGGTCGAATCCCACGAGAACCTGGATCAGCTGGACCAGGACTTGCTCGCGTTGGAGCAGGATCCGACGTCGCGCGATCTGCTGTCCAGCATCTTCCGGACGCTGCACACAATTAAGGGCACAGCAGGATTCCTTGCGTTGCACACGCTGGAAAAAGTCGCACACGCCGGTGAGTCGCTGCTGAGCAAGCTGCGCGACGGCGAGATGACGCTCAACCCCGCAATGACAACCGTGTTGCTAGAGATGGTCGACGCGGTGCGTGCCCTGCTGGAAAACATCGAAAACGAAGGCAGTGAAGGTACCGAGGAGTACCACGAACTGCGAGCCAAGCTCCACGCCATTTTGGATGGCCAAGATGCCCAGGCAGTCGTCGATGCAGCTAAAGCCGGCACATTGGCGATGGGGGAGCAGACAACAGCCCCGGCAGCCGCAACTGAAGCACCTGCCGACGCAGCCCCCACCGAAGCCGCCGGTGCAGCTGAAGCTGAAGTGGCAGTCGCGGTTGCGGTAGCAACAGCAACCTCCACCCCTGCAGGCTCAGATACAGCACCACCAGCGGCAGAGGTACCTGCGCAACCGGAACAACCACCGGCAGAAGAAAACCTCTCTGTCACCCAAGCAGCCGCAGTGACAGCTGCCCAAGACGCAGCCAAAGCAGCAGCCGAGGCTCAAGCCCAGGCTGCCGCCGATGCCCAAACTCCCCAAACAACAGCTCCAGAGGCAGAAAAACCGGCGCCAAAGGTTAAGAAACCCGACGAGAACAAACGCTCCGTAGCCGACAGCTCCATCCGTGTTGACGTGGACCTGCTGGACAGCCTCGTCAACCTCGTCGGCGAGCTCGTTCTGGCCCGTAACCAAGCTATCCAGCACGCTGCCCGATCTGATGACCCAGAGCTCGTCCGATCAATGCACCAGCTTTCGCTCGTGGCTAGCGAGGTGCAAGAAGGCGTCATGAAGACGCGTATGCAGCCCATCGACCATGTGTGGCGCACCTTCCCCCGCGTTGTCCGCGACCTAGCGACCTCCCTAGGCCGCCAGATCCGGGTGGAGTTCGAAGGTAAAGAAACCGAGCTCGACAAGACGATCCTCGAGGCCATCAAAGACCCACTGACGCACCTGGTGCGTAACTCCTGTGACCACGGCATCGAGCCACCAGACGTACGCCAATCCCGAGGCAAAGACCCCGAAGGTGTACTGACGATGCGGGCCTACCACGAAGGTGGCCAGGTCAACATCGAAATCATCGATGACGGTGCCGGTATCAACGTCGAGAAAGTCAAAGCCAAAGCTGTTGAAAAGGGCCTGATCACCCGCGACGACGCGGAGAAAATGTCCGACCGCGACGCCAATCACCTCATCTTCCGCCCCGGTTTCTCCACCGCCGATAAGGTCTCGAACGTCTCTGGACGTGGTGTCGGTATGGATGTGGTCAAAACCAACATCGAAAAAATCGGCGGCACTATCGATGTCACCAGCACATTCGGTGAAGGCACCACCACCCGAATCAAAATTCCCCTGACCCTGGCCATTATCCCGGCCCTCCTTGTGCGAGGACAGGACAACATGTTCGCCATCCCGCAGGTCAACCTGCTGGAACTGGTGCGTTTGGATGCTGCACAGGCTGCCGAGCGCCTTGAAACAATTCAGGGCACCCCGGTCTACCGCCTACGCGGCGACCTGCTCCCGCTGGTGTATCTGCGCGAACAACTCAACATAGAGCCCAGCGATTCAGACACCACATTCATCGCTGTTCTTCGCGCCGACCAGCAACGCTTCGGCCTCGTTGTTGACGACATCGAAGACACCGAAGAAATCGTGGTCAAACCACTGGGCAAGCAGATGCGCGGCATCGACCTGTATTCAGGGGCCACGCTAATGGGTGATGGCCGGGTCGCGTTGATTCTGGACACGATGGCCTTAGCGAACGCTTCGGGCATGGTTTCCGAAGGTTCAGAGTTCAACAGTGCTCTGGAAGAAGCCCGCGCCAGAGATGCAAAGGATTCCGCCAGCCTGCTGGTGGTGCGCCTCTCTACGGGACGTCGAGTTGCATTGCCGCTGAAGGTAGTCGAGCGACTCGAGGAGTTCCCCATCTCTCGCATCGAAACAGTTGGCCAGAACCAAGTAGTCCAGTATCGCGGTGTCATCCTGCCGCTACTGCGCCTAGCCGACGACTACGGCAGCTACGACCAAGTCGACGCAGACAAACCTCTACAGGTCGTCGTGTGCCAGTACCACGGGCAACTGTTCGGCTTCGTCGTCGACCAAGTACTCGACATCGTCGAAGACGAACTGGCCATCCGCACCCACCTTGACACCGGCGGCAACCTCGGATCGGCCGTCGTTGACGAGCACGTCACCGAGCTACTCAACATCGACACCGCCCTGGCCGGGATGGTCGCCCCCGAACCAGACGATCTCGGCGCCTACGCAGGAGGCTTCTGATGAGCAACCAATACTGCACATTCCGCCTCGGAGGCCACCTCTTCGGTATCCCCGTCGACACGGTCAAAGAAGTGCTCCGCGAGCAACAACTCACCCGCGTCCCCCTGGCCCCTAAAGAAGTCTCAGGCCTGATCAACCTACGCGGACAGATCGTGATCACGGTCGACCTACGCGAACGCATGGGGCTACCGCCGCGCGAACCAGGTGAGGAAATCACCAACGTGGTAGTCCGCACCGCCGACGACACAGTGACGAGCATGCTGGTCGACAAGATCGGCGACGTCTTAGAGCCAGACGTCGACCGCTTCGAGCCTCCGCCAGACACCGTCCCAGCCCGCCTCCGTGAGCTGGTGACAAGGGTATGCAAGCTCGACCGGGAATTGATGCTCGTTCTCGACACAGAAAAAGCAGTTGAGAAAGAGCCGGTCACGGCGTGATCTGCCTTCGCTGGTTGCCCCACCCGGGGCAACCAGCCACCTGGCGCACCGCGCCACCCTCCTAGCCGACAATCCGCTGAACGCGGTACCCCCTAGACCGGAAGCGGTCTCTGCACCCCGAGGACCAGCATGCGAGCTCTTGTGATCGACGACTCACGTGCGATGAGGACCATCCTCACGCGCACGATGGACAACCTCGGATTCGAGGTGGAAGCAGTCGGTGATGGTCAGCAAGCCATTGACGCGATGACGCGCGGGCCACTGCCAGATGTGTGCCTGATCGACTGGAATATGCCTGTGATGAACGGGCTGGAGTTCATCGTCGAGGTTCGCAAGAACCGGGACTGGCGTGACGTTACTCTCATGATGGTCACGACCGAGGCCGAACAAGCCAACATTGTTCGAGCGCTCGCCGCTGGTGCGCACGAGTATGTGATCAAGCCCTTCACCGCGGACGTCATTGAGGGCAAGTTGGCGATGCTGGGGTTGGTGTGATGAGTGCCCCCATTAAAGTGCTGGTCACAGATGACTCAGTGGTGTTGCGGCGTCTCATCACGGACGTGTTGAAAACCGATAACGAGATCGAAGTTGTTGGTACAGCCGTTAACGGTAAGAACGCGCTTGAGAAATTACCGATCCTGAAACCGGACATCATGACATTGGATGTTGAGATGCCGGTGATGGATGGTTTGCAAACTCTCGTCGAAGTGCGCAAGCGGGATGCAAAAATCCCAATCATCATGTTCTCCACACTGACTGCGCGTGGTGCTGGTGCCACTCTGGATGCTCTAGAGCGAGGCGCCAGTGACTATGTGGCCAAACCGGCGAATGTTGGATCCGTCTCCGAGTCGATGGAAGCGGTTCGTAGCGAACTGATCCCCAAGATCAAGTCGCTTACCGGGCGGGCCCCCCGGGCCTTACCTACGGCTCGTCCTGCATTCGGGGCAGGTGCTCCGCCAGAGGCGGGCCCCCCGAACCGCGGTATTTTCGGTGGTCGTCCCCCAGCTAGCGCGGGAGTTCCCGGCGCCGCGCAAGGAGCCGCGCCTGTTGACCTGAGTGCGGTAAAGCCCACGGGAGTTGTCGATGTGGTTGCGATCGGTATTTCTACCGGTGGCCCAGACGCATTGACCCGCGTTATATCGACTTTGCCAGGCAATTTCCCGGTCCCGATTGTCGTGACCCAGCACATGCCGCCCGTTTTCACCGAATTATTCGCCCAACGTCTTGATACGCGTAGCAAACTGCGGGTAGTTGAGGCTAAACAAGGTGAACGCCTCGAACCAGGCAAGGTACTGATCGCTCCTGGCGACTGGCATATGCGAATAAAGAAAACTGCTGCCGGTGCCGTTGCGGAACTTGACCAAGGTCCGCAAGAAAACTATTGCCGCCCCGCTGTAGATCCAATGTTCCGCTCTATTGCCGAGTCATATAAGGGCAATGTATTGGCCGTGATCATGACAGGTATGGGGCATGACGGTTACCGCGGAGCAGAACCCATCCTCGCTGCAGGTGGGCAACTGATCGTGCAGGACGAGGCCACTTCCGTGGTCTGGGGCATGCCTGGCGCAGCTGTTGCCGCCGGTCTGCCACTCCAGCAGTACTCCCTCGACAAATTGGCCGAGGCGATCATGACCCGCGTTAATGCGGGCCTTGGCGCCGCTGCCGCCCGGCCAAGGAGCTGACTCATGGCACTTAACGGAAATGACCTTGACTTCATCGCGACTGTGGTGCGAGAACGCTCAGCCATCGTGCTGGACCGCAGTAAGGAATACCTCATTGAGTCGCGGCTGCAGACCCTGGCGCGCAGTCGAGGAGATGCCTCCGTCGACGACTTGATCCGTAAGTTGCGCAGCGCACCGAAAGGGCCGCTGCGTGACGAAGTGATCGAGGCAATGACCACCAACGAAACCTCGTTCTTCCGCGACGGACACCCCTTCATGGCGCTGCAGAACCAGATTCTGCCGGAGCTGATCGTCTCCCGAGGACGCGAGCGCACGTTGAACATTTGGTGCGCGGCTTCCAGCTCGGGGCAGGAGCCGTACACGATTGCAATGCTGATCCAGGAGTTGATTGGGGCTGACCCGTC
Source organism: Dermatophilus sp. B7861-1 (assembly GCF_058996045.1). Classification (NCBI taxonomy): domain Bacteria; kingdom Bacillati; phylum Actinomycetota; class Actinomycetes; order Micrococcales; family Dermatophilaceae; genus Dermatophilus; species Dermatophilus sp. B7861-1. The sequence goes on from NZ_CM180082.1 coordinate 580,988, forward strand.
GTGGCGGGTGCGGCTGCTGGCCACCGACATCGATACGCAGATGCTTAAACGTACTCGTGATGGCATCTACAACCAGTTCGAGGTCAACCGTGGTCTGCCGGCGCCGCTTCTGGTGCGTTACTTCGCTCGGCACGGTATGCAGTACCAGGTCGATTCGCGGCTGCGGGCAATGGTGGAGACAAAGTTCTTGAACTTGTCTGAGCCATTGCCGCCCATGCCCTCGATGGACATCATCTTTCTGCGTAACGTGCTCATCTACTTCGATGTGGATATGAAGCGGCAAATCCTCCAGGGAGCGCGGAAAATCATCAAACCAGATGGGTACCTGTTCCTTGGTGGTGCTGAGACCACGATGAATATCGATAACTCGTGGAAGCGCGAAATGATCGGCCGCGCCACGGTGTACCGACCCGACTAAACACATCCTCGTGAGGGAGCAGTGATGTGGAGCCGGTTGCCGTTGTAGGCGACCGGCTCCACGTTGTACCGCGTAGAGGTGTGAGCCCGGTTGCTTGATGGGCAGATCCGTTGCTGTCTCAGGGTCAAGGAAACACCAAATGGTGGGTCGAATCGGTTAAGGAAAACCCCAGCCACAGCCGATCAGTAGAGCGACCACTCGTGGCGATGTGCGGGCTGCCCCTGCTTCGTCACCGGATTTCTTTGGGGGTATGCGGATGAACGATTTCATCGGCGACGTGACCGTGCGGACATTGAGTCAGGCAATGTCGGGCCTGGCAGCGAGGCAGCGCACGATTTCGGACAACCTCGCCAACGTCGATACCCCCGGATTCCTTGCCGGGAAAGTCGACTTCGAAGCCAGCCTGCGGCAAGCCCTCGCCGACGGTGAAGACCCCCGCCTGACCGAGATAGCCACCGCTCGCAGCCTTGAACCGACACGCGCTAACGGCTCGAACGTCAATCTCGATGAAGAAACTCTGGCCGGGCAAGAAACCGTTTTGCACACCCAGCTGATCGCCCAAGCGCTCACCAACAAATTTAACGGAATCAAGAACGCTATTGGTCAGTGAAACGGCCGATAAGACTCCAGGCCCGTGGAGCCGCGCCAGCTCACGGATTCGATGAAGGGAGACGCACATGAGCATGTTCGATTCGATGAACATCGCAGCGTCAGGGTTGTCAACGAACCGTAAATGGATTGACGCGGTTTCAGACAACATCGCGGGGATGAACAACATCACCTCCACAAATGAATCCGCTTTCCAGGAGCGCTTCATCGTTGCCAGGGCCGCCAGCTACGGCGAACCCAAAGGGACCTACGTGGCCGGAAACATGTGGGGGGATCCCAACGGTCGGCTCATCTCGATGCCGAACCACCCCTTGGCTGATGCCAACGGCCTAGTCCGTGTACCTGACATTGATCTATCTGACCAAATGGCCTCATTGATGATGGCTCAACGCGCCTACCAGGCCAATGCCTCGGTGGCTGAACGAGCAAAGACCACATACGAAGCAGCGATCGGAATCGGCAAATGAGTATTGCTCCCATCCCTCCATCTGTCGGCTTCGGTGTGACGCCAGGATTCGGGATCAACCCGGCCTACGGCGTCTCTGCCACGCTTCCGACCACGCCAAGCGCCCTGCGCGACCCCGACTCAGTAGCTGGCCCTTCTTTCGGTCAAATGCTCGCCCAGAAAATCGACCAGCTGAACACGATGCACCTGCGCACCGACGAGCTGGCCCGCGCCGCAGCCACCGGTGACCTTAAAGACGTACACGAGTACACCATCGCCGCGGCTGAGGCAGGCGTGGCCACGCAGCTTGCTGTTGCCGTGCGCAACAAGGGCCTTGAAGCGTTCAACGAGATCATGCGGATGCAGCTGTGAAGAACGAAAAAATCCAACACATCGTCACCCGCGTCAAGGGGACGTTCAACGACTTCACTCGCGGCCAGAAAGCCGTAACGATCATTGCCACTCTCGTTGCGATAGCTGGAGCCGTAGTTTTCTTCATGTGGGTGAGCAAACCCACCATGGTGCCGCTCTACACCACTCCTGTCAGTGACACAGACGCTGCCGCTATCCAGAGCAAACTGACTTCCGCAGGTGTGAAATACACGCTCAGTGGGAACACTTTCGAAGTGCCGCAAGACCAACGCGACAAAGTACGTCTCGACCTTGCAGCTGAAAACCTGCCAAGCAAAACCGACGCCTCACAAGGCTATGGTTTGGTCGAAAAAGCGCCAGTCACCGCCTCTGATGAGCAGCAGCGCATTCTTATCCAACGCGCCACCGAAGGTGAATTGGCTGCAGCGATCCAAAAAATTGACACGGTCCAAGAGGCAACAGTCCACCTTGCATTGCCCAAAGAAGACGTTTTCGTTCGGCAGAAAACTAACCCCACCGCCTCAGTGTTGGTGACGCCTAAACCAAACGAGACTGTTTCTGCCTCACAAGTTGAGTCGATCGTGCACTTGGTGTCGGCGTCTGTGCCGAAGCTGACCCCAGGCAACGTGACCGTTACTGACTCACAAGGCCGTCTTTTGTCAGCCGAAGGGACCCTCAGTGCCAGCGCTGGCGAAGCCCGGCTAGCCCAACAGCAAGCCACGAGCATGGCGTTGCAAACCAAAATCCAAGCAATGTTGGACAAGGCCGTCGGTGTGGGAAACTCCACGACCACCGTCAATACCGACATGAACTACGACAACTCCAAGGTCGAAACAAACGAATACCTCCAGCCCAAGCCCGGCGCACCAGCGTTGCAAAACGACAACTCCCGCGAAACCTTGACCGGTTCGGGACAGACTCCCATCGGGGGAGTGCTTGGCCCAGACAACATCCCCGTCCCCAACGGGAATGCTGGCAATAGTCGCCAAAACTGGGAGAAGACCACCACTAAAGAGGTCCAGCCGTACGGCACCCGCCGTACCCTCACCGACCAAGCTACCGGCGGGGTCAGCAGGCTCAATGTGGCGGTCATGCTCGACCAGCGCACCACCGGGGCTATCAACCAGCAACAGATTCAGCAGCTGGTGGCCACCGCAGCAGGCATCAACCCCCAACGCGGTGATGTCATCACCGTCTCAAAGGTGCCTTTCGATCAGACCGCAGCGCAGGCTCAAGCCCAGGCCGATGCCGCAGCCGCAGAGCAGAAACGTATGGACGATCTGTGGGCGCTGGCCAAGAACATCGGTCTGCTGTTGCTCCTGTTGCTCGCCTTGCTGATTGGGTTCCTGTCCACCCGCACCCGCAAACGCGAGGTGGAGATCGAGGAGTCCGAAAGCATCGACACTCCTACGCTGCCCGAGCTGCCCGGAGGCCGTGGCGCGATGGGCGAGCTGGAAGGAAGCCCGGCGGCGTACGACCTCGACGGCGACGAACTTCCTGTGGTCGAAGCTACGCCGGTGGATCCGCAATCGATTGCGCGGGCCGCCGCACGCGAAGAGATCTCTGGTCTCGTCGAGGACAGTCCCGAAGAAGTTGCCCGCTTGTTGCGCGGGTGGATGGCAGAACGGAAGTAGCCCCTCATGAGTACCGCGCAATTGTCCGGTCTGCGTAAGGCCGCGATCCTCCTCGTACAGCTCGGTAAAGAACACTCCGCTGAGATTCTTAAACAGCTCCGTGAGCCAGAAGTGGAGGCATTAACCGCTGAAATCGCTCGTCTAGAAAACGTGGACGTCGACACGTTGGACGGTGTGCTCGAAGAGTTTCAGCAGCTCGCCAAGGCCCGTAAGTATTACGTGCAGGGAGGTGTTTCGTTCGCTGAAGAGGTTCTCGTCGCCACGATGGGGCAAGACAAAGCGAACGAGGTGATGCAGCGTCTGTCTGCCTCGATGGTGGAGATGCCGTTCGAGTTCTTGCGGCGAGTTGAGCCCAAAGTGTTGCTGACCTACTTGGCCGACGAACACCCGCAGACGATCGCCTTGGTCATTGCCTACCTTCCTGCTGATCAAGCCGCCATTGTCTTGTCTGGGTTGTTGCCAGAAACACAGGCTGAAGTGGCACACCGGTTGGCCATCATGGATCGCACCAGTCCGGAGATCGTTAAGCAGGTGGAGTCTCACCTGGAACGGCGTCTATCGACGGTGGTGCAGGCCGCTGACTCCACCACCGTTGGTGGCCTTAAGCCACTGGTTGACATCATCAACCAGTCCGACCGCACTACCGAACGGATGATCCTCGACGGTCTAGAGAAACGCGACCTCGACCTAGCCGAAGAGGTCCGGGCACACATGTTCATGTTCGAGGACATCACTGGCTTGGACGACCGCGCCATCCAGGTAGTGCTGCGCAAGGTCGAGTCCAAGGATCTTGCTGTGGCGTTGAAGGGTGTGCGTGAAGACGTGCGCGAGAAAATCACCCGCAATATGTCCGAGCGGGCTGCCTTGTCGTTGGCCGATGAGATCTCGATCCTGGGACCAGTGCGACTCAAACAGGTCGAGGAAGCTCAGGCCGTGGTGATCCGCCAGATCCGCATGCTGGAAGAAGCCGGCGAGATCGTGGTGGCACGTGGCGGAGGGGACGAGTTCGTTGCCTAAGTCGAACCGACAGAGCTCGGCAGCGCTGGTTGGTCGGCGCAGTGGATTCGTGCTGCGCGGTAAAGAAGCTGAAGAAAACACCCGACGCGCAGTGATCTCTTCGGACTTAGTGATGAGCCCGTTCGCTGGTGTTGACTATGCCGACCCGCGCCTGACTGACCCGCACATGCATAAGCTCGTGGAAGAAGCCCGTGAAGAGGGCCGACGCCGCGGCTATGAAGAAGGACATACTCAAGGGTTCGAGGATGGCCGGGTCGCTGGGCTAGAGATGATGGCCGGCGAGATCACCAAGATGAAAACAGCTGCCGAAGCCGAAGCTGAAGCCAACCGCACCAGACTCAAAGAGTTCCACGCCGCGGTAGAGAACGCAGTACAGAATGCTCTGGACTATCAGATGCCGATGGTGGAAGAGCTACGAGGACTCGTCGCTGACTTAGCAGTCGATATCGCTGAAGAACTCGTAGGACATCATTTGGCAGTGGGGGAGTGCGCCGCGGTGGATCAGGTGCAGCGAGCCCTCGCTTCGATTCCGCGAGACGTCGATGTGACATTACGGGTCAACCCGCAGGATCTGGAATTGGTGGCCAACTACGCCGGATCTGTCTCACAAGAACGGCGAGTGCGAGCTATTGCTGATGACACGATTGCTCATGGCGATGTCGTGGCAACAGCGCGCAACCTTGAAGTGACGGTGACGTTGGCCGACGCGGTTGCGGCGGTACGGAAGGTGCTGCATCCGTGAACCTTGATGTCCCAGCGCGTGAAAGCGAACGTTCCTACTTACTTGATCGGGGCGTCTATGCAGACTTGCGGGCACAGATGCTGCGCGCCACTGCTCCGGTCGCGCACGGCACCGTGGTCAGTGCGGTGGGGTTATCTATCGACGTGGCCGGGCTCCAACTAGCGGTAGGGGAGGCCGTGCGGATCCTCGGGGACGATGGCCCGATCATGGCCGAAGTTGTGGCTTTACACGAGGGATACGCCTCCTGCATGCCGATTTCGGATTTGCGTGGGGTTCGGGCAGGCAACCCAGCTATCGCCACCGGTGGCGCGCTGGAAGTGCCCGTCGGCCCAGGGATGCTAGGGCGGGTAGTAGATGCGTTGGGGCGCCCTATGGATGGTGGGCCGCCGCTGAGTGATGTCACCCTCGTCACCACCGAAGGAAGCCCACCGCCGGCCATGGATCGGGAACGGATCGGCACCCCGATGCCCTTAGGGGTGCGCGCAATGGACACGTTGATCCCATGCGGTAAAGGACAACGTTTAGGCATTTTCGCTGGATCAGGTGTGGGAAAGTCCTCGCTGCTGTCGATGATTGTTCGGGGCTCTTCAGCGCCAGTGTGTGTACTGGCCTTGGTGGGCGAGCGCGGTCGTGAAGTCAGAGAGTTCGTTGAAGGTGATCTCGGCCCCGAAGGTTTGGCGCGGTCGGTGGTTGTGGTGGCTACCTCTGATGAGCCTGCGCTGGTGCGTTTGCGTGCCGCCTCCACTGCCACCCGTATCGCCGAGTGGTTCCGGGATCAAGGCCAGGACGTCATCCTGTGTATGGATTCGGTGACGCGTGTAGCGATGGCTCAGCGCGAAGTCGGGCTGGCATCCGGGGAACCACCCGCCACCCGCGGATACCCCCCGAGCGTTTTTGGGATCATGCCCAAACTGCTGGAGCGGGCCGGGATGGCAGCCACCGGGTCTATCACGGGCTTGTACACGGTTCTTGTTGACGGTGATGACCTCAACGACCCCATCGCCGACAACGTGCGTTCCATCCTCGATGGGCACATCGTCTTGTCCCGCAAACTCGCTACTCAAGGACATTTCCCCGCAATTGACGTGCTGGAGTCCATCTCTCGTGCCAATAAAGCCCTCACTACTCGTGAACAGCGTGAAGCTGCCACAACCGTCCGTAAGCTCATGGCCGCGCAGCGAGATGCTAAAGACCTCATCGATATCGGTGCCTATGTCAAAGGCACTAACCCACTCGTCGATAAAGCTCTCGAACTAGCCCCAGAGATCTCTTCTTTCCTTGTGCAGGACATGGAAGACCTCACCCCCTACGACCAGTCCTGGGCGCAACTGTCCGCGATCGCCGCGAAGTAACTCACCACCCCTGGCGCCCTACCTCCATCGAAGCCCAACCTGTGAGTTCCTTGTGAACTCAAGGGTGTTCCCTTAAAGCAGGGAAATACAGCAGGCGAGCCAACGCACCTGCGGCAGACATTGGAGGACACATGAAAAACACGCACGCCCGCGCTCTGGCAGCAGTAAGCGCCATGTCGTTAGCACTATCTGTGACAGCAGGAACCACAAGCGCTTGGGCCAACCGCCTCCACCACGGAACCACAGCCGCCAGCCCCGCACCGATCGCCACCCACACCTGGTCACACCTGGCCGGCCCCACCTCCAAAGCCCAACTTCAGGCAGCCCTGACCACCGCCGGTGTCGAGAAAAAACGTATCGGCGTGCTCCTGAAGCACGCCGACCAATTCACCGCAGCAATCCACCCAGTCAAGCTCAGTGGCACATTCACACCACTGCCCTTCACAAAGAAATACGACGTCTACGACCTCCAAGAAAAATGGAACAAAAAACACCCCAACTTCCACGGATACAACTGCCGCATCACGGCCTACTCACTCATGGGGCCACACATCACCGTCGGAAAAAACCCAGCACCCACACCCGCCCACCCCGACCTATTCCTTGACGAAGAATCCCTTAAAACTGACCCCTCAGCACTCATCGGCGGACAAAACATCAACGCCTTCAAAAACATCTTCACCACCATCCCCACCACCCACACAACCTCAACAAAAACCCACGTCGAAACCGTGCAAGCAGCCTGGAAAAAACGCGGCGTCACCTTCACCGGAAACACCAAAGCCCGCCTCATCTCAGTGTTCCAGCACAACAACATCGACAAAGACGACCTGTTCATCGGACACACAGGCGTGGCCTTCCCCCAAAACGACGGTCGTGTCCTGTTCGTCGAAAAACTCGCCTTCCAAGAGCCCTACGTCACCACCATGTTCGCCAACCGAACCGAACTAGCCAACCACCTGTTCAAGCAGTACGACCTCAACAACCCCGACCTTGGACTGGCCAAACCCATCATCATGGAAAACGACAAACTCATGGAAGGCGCCCCCAGCGCCGCATAAACACCCCAACTCTTCCCTCTCACAAAAGGCCTCGTCGCACCCACCGTGCACGAGGCCTTTTCTTCGCACCACCCAACCCCAACAAGCACCTCACAAGCACCACCAACCGCGCCGATAAGAGCACAGACACCCCACCACCAACAGCACCCACCGCAGGAGGTGACATGCCCAAATTCACCACCCCATACGACACCCTCCTGCGCGTACGGCGCATCGAAGAAGACAAAGCCAAAGCCGCCCTCGCCGCTGCCAACGCCGAACACCGCGCCGCCCTCGCACGCCTAGACTCCACCCGCCAAGCCCACCGCGACGCCATGAACAAATCACATGGTGAGACCGACATCAACGGATTCATGCGCGAAGCACTCCACGGCCAACGCCTTGCCCAATCCATCATGTGGGCCAGCTACGAAGCCGAAAAAGCAGACACAACAAGACAAACCGCCCTCGGTCACGTCACCAAAGCCTCACAACGCACCCAAGGCCTCGAACGCCTCGTCGAACGCGCCAAAGAAGAACGCTTCGAACGAATGCTTGCCGCCGACCAACAGGTAGCCGAAGAGAGTACTGCAGGGGTCCGTGCCCGCAAGGCCGCCGCCGAGGCAGCACGCCGCGCCGCACAAACCCAACACCACCCAGAAACACCGCACGACACGCACGAGCAGCACACGAGGGGAGCATGATGGCCGTCGAGGTGAGCGGAATCACCGCAGCACAGGCACGAGTCGCCCAGCTGAACAGCATGTTCGGCCAGTCAAACATGCCCGCCCCTACCACCGGCACCGCCTTCTCCACCTCCATGGACAACGCCCTGGAGGCAATCAAAAAACCCGCCAACACTGCTACCGCCCTGCCCATCACCGGCTCTGCAGAAATCGATGCCAAAAACAGGGCAGCAGCCACCGTCGAACGCCCCTTCATCTACAACCCCTCCGCCCGCGAAGCTGCCCTCAAAAGCGACGCCAAAGACGTCTTCGCCAAAGCCGCCGCAGCAGCCCGCGGTGAAACCCCCACCACCGGCGCCGTCACCGACACCCCCGTCAACATGGACGGCAGCACCAAAGCCGACAAACTCATCGCCACCGCCAAGAAATACCTAGGCATCCCCTACAAATGGGGCGGAACCAACCCCAACGTCGGCCTCGACTGCTCCGGCCTGGTCCAACTCGTCTACAAACAACACGGCATCAAACTGCCCCGCGTCGCCGCCGACCAACAACGCATCGGCACCAAAATCGACAGCATCAAAGACGCCCGACCCGGCGACCTCGTCTACTTCGGCGACCCCGCCCACCACGTCGGCATCTACGTCGGCAACGGCAAAATGCTCCACGCCCCCCACACCGGCGACGTCGTCAAAATCTCCAAACTCCACAAAGACCTCTCCACCATCCGCCGAGTCCTACCCAACGACGCCTGGACACCTCCGGTCACCACCCTCAAAGCAGCACGCACCGAAACCCTCGCTGCCCCACGCTCCGTCGCCGGTGTCCTAGCCCAAGCCCCCGCCGCATACCAAAAACTCTTCCTCGCCGCTGAGGACAAATACGGAGTCTCCGCCGACCTCCTTGCCGCCGTCGCCAAACAAGAAAGCAGCTTCAACCCCACAGTGGTCAGCCACGCTGGCGCACGTGGCCTCATGCAACTCATGCCCGGCACCGCCCGCGCATTGGGCGTCACCGACCCCTTCGACCCAGCCCAAGCCATCGACGGCGCCGCACGCCTCCTACGCGACCACCTCAAAACCTTCAAAACAGTAGAACTCGCGCTCGCCGCCTACAACGCCGGCCCAGGAGCGGTCCGTAAATATCACGGCATTCCCCCCTATGCCGAAACCCAAAACTATGTCCGCAGGATCACCGCAAACCTCAAGGGAAGCAGAGCCTGATGAGCCGTCTGGAAATCTCGCCGGTGAACGCCGCTGAGGCCGCCCTCACCCGTTTACGTAAGTCATCCCGCGCCGGGATGGCCGCGCGCGACTCCCACGACCGTGCCTTCGGTGAAGCGCTCCGCAGCGCCACCGACACCCCCCGCCGAGTCTCTCGCGAAGCCCAAAATCGCACCTCCTCACCACTGGGCGTCAAGAACTCCGAGACCGACACCGGCCACGTTCACACTTCCCCACAGCCGAATGGGACCGAACAGCCCAATACCGTGCGCTCCACCCAACCTGTTCAGGCGCAGACTCCCACTGCATCTGAACACAACACGCTGCAGCAAGGGATCAATAACGCCCAACAAACCCCGAATACGCCCACCGTCACCGGGGGAGTAGCAGCACTTCTACCAGGCACACCCGGTATTGAAGAACCAATGATTAGCATCGGCGCAGCCCCCCTCACCGGCGCTGACGCTCCCATCATGGCGTACACCTCACCGATTGCTGGTCCCGTGACCGGAGTGCTTCCTGGACTGTCTGAAGCTAACGGCGCAGCCACCACCGCTACACCCGCCATCACCGAAACCTCACCATCACCATCCTCACCCACCACCTCCACCATCCCTGGCATCACTGGCACACAGGAGACGAACACCCCGATCAATGCCGCCCCCACAGCACCGGCGGCTACCCCCACCCTGCCAGTTACCACCCCCACCACCGACCAAACCACGCTGCCGGCCGTGGGCGCGCCTGAACAAGCAGCGTCCACACCACCTGTTCTTGACCCATCTGCCACAGCAACGCCTGCCACCAGCAACGACATCCCCGCCTTTGAAGAAGGCAACAACGCTGCACAGCTGCCCCCACAACCTGCTGCACCTAACAACCGTGACGCCTCAACACCGACATCCCCCCAGCAGCCGGTAACCCCGACACCCAACCAACCCACTAATGAACAACCTGAACTCCACGCCACACCCAACAGCCCAGACCTGACTGCGCCACAGCCCACACTCCCTGAACCCACCACACCTACCGCTGACCAGAACGTGCGCACCGCCGCGGAAACACACCCGCAAACCCCGCAAGGCACCCCCACAGCTACCGATATCTCCGTGCAAGCCAGCGAACTAGGTCTCCTTACACCCAACTCGCTGGGACAAACACCACCAGCACCCACCCCCACCCCAGCCCCGACCGAAGCCACCACCGAGGCCGCAACAACCCCCACAATCACCGCCCCACTAACCCCCACCCCAGCCCCAGCGTCCACCTCGTTCCCCACGCCTACACCTCAACCAACGGCGCAAAACACCCCTGAACAAGGTACCCTCCCCAATAGCACCGGGGCACAACAGCCGCCAGTAGGAAACGAACTCACAGCACCATCGGTTGACACACCCGAAAACGTGGCCACTTCACCAGTGACCGGGCAACCCGCACCAGCCGCGCCCGCCACACCAGCGCCAACCGACTCCACCCCCCAAACCCCCACACCCACTGCGCCCCCGCCTGCCAACGAGGTCCCCACCGACCCAGCCAACACCCCCGGGGAAGACACCACCCGGCCCACCACACCTGCCGCCCCCACCACACCACCCACCCCCACCGAAGAGGTCCCTGCCCCACCAGCCAACGAACGCCCCACCCTGCCATCCCCGGCCCCACGGCCAGAGAACCCAACACCTGTTCCCACACCGGAGCCCTCCCGCCCTGATTCCCGCCGCCCGGAGGCACCTCCATCTACCGCTGAACAACAGCCTCTTGCGCCAACCAGCTCACGCCCACCCGCGGAAGCAGCCCCACCAGCATCACAACCCGCACCTGCCAACCAGACAACCCCTGCACAGCAAACACAGGGGGTCTCAGTCACCACGCCCACCTCAGCGACCGTTCCCTCTGGTAGCACGCCCGCCCCCATGGTGAGCGCACCCGCCGTTCCGCTCTACCAGCAACTCGTCACCGGGGTGTCCCCGATGCTGCGCGGCGTTGACGGGCAATACGCCCTCATGCTGCAACTAACCCCCGTGAACCTCGGACACGTGCAACTACAAGTAAGCGTCAAATCCGGCCAGGTATCCATCCATGTCAAAGCAGTAGATGCCGCCACCGGACAACTCGTCGAAGAAAACCTCGACGACCTCAAACAAACCCTGGAACAACTCGGCGTGAAAACCGGAAGTATCGATGTCTCCACAGGTGAAAGCGGAGACACCGAAAGTTTCGAAGAAGCCCTCGGCGCAGACAGCCAATGGCAAGACTCATCCACCGTCACCACCGGCAACGGACAAACCAACTCCGACACCGAACAGCTACAACAGCCAGCCACCACCCCCACAACGAGCAGCGACGACCGCCTCAACGTCCAACTCTGACCGGACACCCACGCTTCTTCCCCTCCGATGAGGCACTCACCAGCTGCTGCGTGCTACCCGAGTATTTCGCCCCCCCTTCACTATCCAAGAGGACCACCATGACTGACACATCTGGCATCACCAACAGCACCACAAGCGGATTCGTCCCCACCACTAGCTCACCTACCAGCAGCTCCACTGGCAGTGCCCAACTTGGAACAGCAACAGTGAATGGGCAGACCGTCACCATCATTCAACCGGACGGCAGCAAATACACCTTCACCATGCCCAGGGCTACCTCGGATGGAAAAGGGGGGTGGACATCCGTTACCACCCCAGAAATGCAAGATCTCGCCAAAGAAACTGGCAAGAAGTACGGCACAACACTAAAAGCCGACGACTTTATGAAGCTTCTCGTCGCGCAGTTCCAGTACCAAGACCCATCAAAACCAGCTGATACTACCCAGATGATGCAACAGACTGCGTCGATGGGCATGATCGAACGTATTAATGAGATGGCCAGCGCCGCAGAGGCTATGACCAAATCCAGTGAGTCTCTCGCCGCGGCTAACAAAGAACTCGTTACATCTAACACAGCTATGACCCAACACTTAGGGTCCCTTCTTGCTCAGCAGTCACTTTCAGCCGCCATTGGCCTCATTGGACAGACTGTCACCTACACCAAAGGCACCGGTGACACGGCAACTACTGAACAGGGCACCGTTGAATCCGTAAAGATCGGGACAAATGGGCCGATTCTTAAAGTGAACGGGACAGACGTCCCGGTCGACTCAATCACAGCGGTCGCGCGCGGCACTGCCACGCAGGCCTGACACACAGCCTCTTCACCAGTAGCGGGTAACCACACTGACTCGCGAACCAATCCGCATCATGGATGACGCGGAACCTCCCCGGTCACGGATGACCACACCTTTTGGGAGTACGCAACGCACCGGCCCCTCCACCGGCACGTAAGCCACCTGGCACCTGCGTACAGCCTGATACGGCGGCGATCCCGCCGAGCGAAACCCCCGACGGCAGATCCCGTCTTACCGCTAAAAAACACATGTCGCTCACCCCAGCCCCCATATTGAGGGTGAGCAGGAGGATTCCCACTCATGATTCGTTCAATGTGGTCCGCCGTCTCCGGCCTTCGCAACCACCAGATCTACCTCGACGTCACTGGTAACAACATCGCCAACGTCAACACCCACGGCTACAAATCCACACGCGCTGTATTCGAAGATAGCCTCTCGCAGACCATCCGCAACGCGGCTGCCCCACGTGCAGGTGCCCCAGCTGACGGTGCAGTTGGTGGCATTAACCCGACACAGGTTGGGCTTGGTGTTCGTCTAGGGCAGATCTCTGGCGATTTCAAACAAGGTGGTCTCCAAGTCACTAACGTCCCCACAGATATGGCACTCCAGGGCGATGGGTTCTTTGTAGTGCAAAAAGGCGCACAAACTTTTTTCACCCGGAACGGCGCATTCAGTCTCGATAAAGATGGCAACCTCGTCACCGGTGACGGCGGATATGTAAAGGGATTCAAGGATGCAGCTACCGCAAATACCGCTGTGTCTGCTGCAAGTGACATCGCTGCTTTGCCAAATATCAAGATTCCTGTATGGCAAGCAAATGGTTCAGCTACTGCACCTACAGGAACCGGATACACCAGCTGGCAGGTCTCACCCGACGGCACTGTCACCGGGTTCAACCCAGATAAGCCAGCTGGCGAGGTCATCGGTGTTATTGCCGTCTCACGGTTTAATAACCCGCAGGGTCTTGACCGAGTGGGTGGCTCCATGTTCCGCCCCACCTTGAACTCGGGCGACCCGAGTGTTACAGGAGCTGATCGTGCTGGCGCAGGTCAGGTCATCCAGAACACGTTGGAGCTGTCCAACGTCGACTTGGCTGGTGAATTCACCAACCTGATCATGGCCCAGCGCGGCTTCCAAGCGAACTCGAAAGTTGTCACCGCCTCCGATGAGGTACTCCAAGACCTCATCAACATGAAGCGCTAATCCGCTGACTAAGTGACTCGCCACCTCGTGCCGCCCCTTCTTTCTCTGGATAGGGCGGCACGAGGTGAGCAGCATAAGCGCTATCAGCGCACTCATTAGCTCTTCACTAACCGAGAGGCCGGCATGTTCCGCTCTTACGACGTGGCCGCTAGCGCGCTGCGCTACCACCAGCAGTACCTCGATGTCGTCGGTAACAACATCGCCAACGTCAACTCCGACGGATTCAAAGGCAGCCAGTTCGTTTTCGATGAGGTGCTCAACCAACTCGTCGACGGCACCAAAATCGCCCCACCACGCCCCCAACCTCAAGGTGCCATCAACGCAGCCATGGCCGGGCTCGGCGTGACACGTCGCGCTATTCCCGGCGACTTCGCCCAAGGCGCCTTCAAAATCACGAACCAAGCCACCGACTTCGGTATCCAGGGCGAAGGCTACTTCGTTCTTCAATCAGCTAAAGGCCCGGTCTATACCCGCAACGGCAACTTCACCTTTGACTCGACCGGCACCCTCGTTGCTGGCGACGGTAAAAAAGTCCTTGGCACTGACAACCGTCCCCTCCAGGTGCCTGCCCAGTACCAAAACACGCCTTTCTATATGGATGCCTCCGGACAACTAGTCGTGCGCAACGGTGATCCTGGTGGCGTTGTTATCGGTCAGATGAAACTAGCCCGATTCACTAATCAGCAAGGCCTGCTCCGCGAAGGAAACACCGAATTCAGCGCCACTGCCGCATCCGGCGCCCCCATCGAAGGGGCACCAGGAACCAATGGGCTTGGCCAAGCAATTTCCGGTGTCACCGAGATCAGCAACATTCAGCTCGCTGACCAGTTCACCAACCTGATCATGGCCCAACGTGGCTTCCAAGCGAACGCCAAAGTCCTCACCACCACTGACGAAATGGCCGACCGCATCAACCAAATGCAATGACATAAAAGTCAATGAGGTACCTGAATAAGCGGGTGGCTGAGTTGCCCTTCACCAAGGCACCCATCCACCCGCTTACAGCGAACCTGCGTATCTACAGGCTTCTTGTCTTAATCACCCCGCTCACCTGCGCGAATCGCTGCCGCAATCCGATTGCTGCTGTGCTCAACTCCGCCCACCCAGCGTCGATAAGCAACTGTCGGCCAAGGACCGGACGACGAAACACAACCAGGGACGGGACCCCATGATCATCTGCACGAGACGGAACGGGACAAGCTTCGCGCTCAACCCCGACCTCATCGAGCGCATCGAAGCCACACCAGACACCGTCATCACGCTCGTCGGCGGCACCAAATACGTCGTCGCCGAACCCGTCGAAGACCTTGTCCACGCCGTACGCGACTTCCGCGCCTCCGTCCTGATCGCCACAAACACGCCGCCGTCGCCCGACGTTCCCCGTCACACACGGCTCCGATCCGTCTCGAACCCGGAGAGCTAAACATGGATCCGATCACAATGATCATGGTGGGGCTCACCTTCGTGGGCGTCATCGGAACAATGCTCCTCGACGGTGTCCACGTCACCGTCCTCATCCAGCCTGCCGCACTCATGCTTATCTTCGTCGGCACCTTCGGTGCCGCCTCGGCAGGCATGACCAAAGCCGACCTCGCTGAAATTCCTCGCGGATTCAAACGTGCCTTCCTCAGCAAAGCCCCCGACGCTTCCGGACTCGTTGACGTCATCGTCAAAATGGCCGACCGCGCCCGCCGTGAAGGGCTCCTCGCCCTCGAAGACATGGCAAAAGAAATCGAGGATCCCCTCCTCAAAGAAGGCATCCAAATGACCGTCGACGGCTCCGACGCCGACGAAATCGCCGAAATCCTCGAAATGCGTGTCACCGCCAAAAAAGAACAAGACAAAGTCGGTGCCGCGTTTTTCGAAGGCCAAGGCGGATACGCCCCCACCCTCGGTGTTGTCGGCGCCGTCATCGGCCTCATCCACGCACTCGGAAACCTTGACCAAGTCGACAAACTCGGCGAAATGATTGGTGCAGCCTTCGTCGCCACCCTCTGGGGTGTCCTCATCGGTAACGCCGTGTGGTTGCCCATGGCCGCCAAACTCAAACGACTCTCCGCCCTCGAAGTCAAAGGCATGGAGATGATCATCGAAGGTGTCCTCGCCGTACAAGCCGGAACATCCCCCCGCGTTGTAGAACAAAAACTGCGCTCAGCGCTGCCCAGCGGTGGAAAAGACACCGGTAAAGGCAAGGAAGCGAAGGCAGCATAATGGCGCGGAAAAAGAAACACGAAGAGCACGAAGAACACGCCAACCACGAACGGTGGATGCTCTCCTACGCAGACATTCTCACCCTCTTGCTTGCCCTCTTCATCGTCATGTTCGCAATCTCCAAAGTGGACCAGCAGAAACTGCAAACCTTCGCCGAAGGAACCGCCCAAGCATTCGGACAAGCAAACCTTGCCATGCAAGGAAAAAGCGGAAACCTCGACGGGCGTGACGGGATCCTAGAAAATCAGAAACCTGGTCAAGAAACAAAAGTGCCCGACAATGAAGCAGCCCAGCCCTCACCGCTGAGCCAATCGGCCCTCCAACGTGAACAAGCCGCAGCTCAAGCCGCAGCAAAAGAAAAAGAATCCCTCAAACAACTCCAAATCAAAATCGCTTCTCAACTCAAACAAGCTGGCCTAGCCAACGCTGCCAAATTTGAAATCAACGAGCGCGGACTCGTAGTCAACATTGTCACCGACAAAGTGCTTTTCGATACCGGTAAAGCAGACCTGCGCCCTGCAGGAAAGAAAGTCATCGACACCGTCGCGCCCATCCTCAAAGGCATCCCCAACTACATCGCCATCGAAGGACACACCGACAACGTCCCCCTCAACACTGCTAGCCGCTCAAACTGGGAACTATCCACCGACCGTGCCGCAGCAGTGCTGCGCACTCTCGTCACCGACGGAATCCCAGCCTCTAAAGTCTCCGCATCTGGGTACGCCGATCAGCGCCCCATCGCTAGCAACAAAGACGACGCAGGTCGCGCCATGAACCGACGCGTAGCCGTAGTGATTCTTCCCACCGTGCCACTGAACAATTCCGCCGCAGCCAGCAACGCCGTCCAACAACCACCAGCGGGAACGGCAGCGAACACGCCATCAAACAAAGTCGGCCCATAAGCCGCACTAACCACACAACCGTCAGCAGTCACCCCTCTAAGGAGAAAATACCATGGCCGACAGCGAAGAAGACGATAAAAAATCCGGCGGAAACAAAAAACTCATCATCATCCTCGCCGCCGCTCTCGTCGTAGTACTCGTTGCTGCTGGCGTCATTGTCATGATGCTGCTCGGAGGGAATAAAGAATCCGAGCCCGACCCCGCCACCCAAAACGGCGCCGTCTACGCGATGAAAGATCCCATGACTCTCAACCTCGCCGACGGAAAATTCCTCAAAGTCAACCTTGCTATCCAAATGAGCAAGGCAGGAGACGAGAACCTCACCAAAGCCGGGATCGACCCAGCTAAAGGTCCCGACCTCAGTAAAGCCCGCGACGCCGCCATCGAGATCCTCTCCAAATACAAATACTCCGAACTCCTCCAGCCCGAAAAGAAAAACGAAGCACAACAAAACCTCAGCAAAGAAGTGAAAAAACGGTACGACGGAGACGTGCTCTCCGTGTACTTCACAGAGTTCGTCATGCAATAAAGCCCAACCAACACAACCCCGCTGACGACACGATGGGTGGGGTGGCCAGACATACCGGCCACCCCACCCATCGCTGCACCCTCAGCTCGAAGCCTTCTGCCCCCAGCCATGATTCGCATCCCCACACCACGTTTCGCCTCAGATCGTCCCACCAGCTGTCGATCAGATCCCATGTGAGTGCTGAGCCGATCGTCTACGACTTCCGTAGCCCCAACCGGTTCAGTCGCGAGCAATTTAGGGCGCTTCAGGTGGCGAACGAAACGTTCTCCCGCCAGATCGCGACCGTGCTTTCGACGACACTGCGGATGGTGGTCCACTGCAACCTCGAGGAGGTAGAGCAAACAACATACGACGAATACATTTCTACCCTGCCCAACCCATCGTTGCTGGCCATCGTGACACTGGACCCTCTGCCTGACGCAGGCCTGTTCCACATGCCACTCGAAGTGGGAATGAACGTTATCGACCGTCTACTCGGTGGACCAGGCACCGCCACACAACCCACCAGGGCCCTATCCGAAATGGAAGCAGGGCTCATCGGGAACGTGCTGCGGCGCATGATCAACGAACTCGCCTACGCATTCGAAACACTCGAAAAAATCCAACCCGTAGTCGGGGCACTGGAGAGCGACGCGCAATTCATCCAACTGGTACAACCATCTGACCCGATGGTCGTATCAACCTTCGAACTGCGCCTGGGGGAGCAGGAAGCAAAAGCTTCCCTCGCACTCCCGATCTCCACAGTTCAACCCGCCCTAGACAAACTGACGGAAAAACCACCACTGGAACTCACCGGACCCCGGGCAGTAGCAGTGGAACAACTTCGCCAACAAGTTTCGACCGTGCCGCAAGTAGTCCGCGTCGCGTTCGATGAAATCACGCTCACCAGTGGAGACATCCTCGATCTCGAGGTAGGGGACGTGCTCCCACTGGGTCATCCGACCAACCAGCCGCTCACGATGTCAGCCGACGGAGTGCCTGTCGCTAAAGCAGTACCTGGATCGCATGGCCACCGTTTTGCTTGCCAAATCGTCTCCCTCTGACCGCTGAAGGATCACTGCATGTCCACGAACTCTTTGGACGTCGACTCCGCGCTCTTAGCCGCGGCAGGCGTACTACCCGCGCACTTCGCGGACACAGACGCCCTGCGGCTGGAGACCCTCGACCCGATCCAGGCAACCACCATGTCCCTTCCCGGTGGCGCGATCGGCGTAGAGACAAACCTCTCTAACGCTGACAACCTCGGCACCCTCGTCATGGTGGTCACAGGACTTATCGATCACGCCAAAGGTGAAATCTTCGACCGCAACGAAGCCCGAACCCTATGGACAGCCGCGCTCACCGAAGCAATGGAAGCCCTCAAAGGCGAAATCGGTGACTTCAAAAACGGCCAAATCCACATGGTCGACGCCTTCGACGCCCTCGAAAAAGCAGACGAATCCAACGTTGTTGGCGTATTCAATGAAGACACCCTCGCTGGCATGCTCATCGCACTGCCCAAAGAAGCCACCGGCCAAGGCGCTGCCGCCGAACTGGCCGCAGCCATCGCCGCCGCCGAAGCAGAAGAAAACGACGAAGACAGCGAAACCAGCGACAGCGAAGACACCACTGACGAAACCAGCGGCAGTGAAGACACCACCGCTGAGGACACCACCGACGACACCGCCGCAGCCGCTGCCAGCGCCACACCACCCCCCGGCTTCCCCCCACCGGGAATGCCAGGAGCCCCCGACCCTTACGCTGCCTACTACGCAGGAATGCCTGCATACCCCGGCCCCGGCGGACTCCAAGGACTCAGCCCCGAAGAAGCCGCAGCCATGCACGCCCAAGCCGTCGCCGCTCGGCAAGCAGCCCAACCCTCCACCACAGCTCCCCAGTTCCAGCCCCTCTATGGCGGCATGGTCATGGCCGCCGACCCTCGCCGCATCGACCTGCTCCGCGAAGTCATCATGGGAGTCTCCGTTGAGCTTGGCCGCACCCAACTGACTGTCCAAGAAATCCTCGGACTAACCCCCGGGTCCATCGTGGAACTCGACCGCGCCGCCGGCGCACCCGTCGACGTACTCGTCAACGGCACCCTCATCGCCCACGGCGAAGTCGTCGTCGTCGACGAAGAATTCGCCGTCAGGATCTCCGAAGTAGTCGGGCGAGAAGGTGCAATCACCGCATGAGCGGAACCTCCGGCCTCGAGCTTGCTGTGCGGACAATCCTCTCCCTCGGGGCCGTTCTAGCACTACTTGTCCTGTTCATGCGATGGCTAGAAAAAGCCAGCAACACCCGCCAAGCACGAGGCACCACCACCATCGCCACCGAGGTACTCAATCGCACCCCCTTAACCAAAAACGCATCCATGCACATCGTCCGCGTGGGAGGACAAGTACTCGTCCTGGGCGTCACCGACACCCGCATCAGCGTACTCACCGACCTGGGCCCCAATGATTTGACCAGCGACGACGACAACGACAACGCCTCACCCCAGCACGCCACCATCCACCCCCTCATCAATCGCCGCCACCACGAAACAGCCACCCGCATCGTCGCCGCCGTCACTGCCCGCACCGGACGCCACCGCGACCCCGCAGCTACCGCAGCCCGACTCGACCCCAGAAACACCAACCCCCACACCGGTTCGCAGGAGGCCCGATGAGCACCCGGAACCGCCCCACATCAGAGCCCACTAGTACCGGGCCCATCCCCACCCTCCACGGCTCCTTCACCCCTCGATTCATTCGCCGCACCCTCATCCCAGCCATCCTCACCGCGCTCATCCTCGCCGCCATCTTCATCACCGCCGCACTCCTACTCGGCAGCACCCACGCCTACGCAGCCACACCCGCACCCAACATCAACATCAACCTCGGAGACACCGGCAACAACCGCTCCCTGTCAGTGCAGATCATCCTGCTCATGACGGTCATCTCCGTCGCTCCCTCAATCCTGCTGCTCATGACCTCATTCACGAAGATCGCCGTGGTCCTGGCACTTGTGAGACAAGCCATCGGAACCCCTACCATCCCCCCCAACCAGATCATCGCCGGACTCGCGCTCTTCCTCTCTCTATTCGTCATGACCCCCGTCCTGGGTACTGCCTGGAACGACGGCGTCCAACCCTTCCTCGACGGAAAAATCAGCCAAGAAGTCGCCCTCAACCACATAGGCGATCCCATCAAAAACTTCATGCTTAATCACACCGGTGAACAAGAACTACGCACCATGATTGGCCTATCGGGCCAAAACCCCCCAGGTGATCGCACCGACACCACCTTCACCACCCTCATCCCCGCATTCGTTATCTCCGAACTTAAGAACGCATTCATCATCGGTTTCGTCATCTACATCCCATTCCTCGTCATCGACCTCGTCGTCGCATCGATCCTTATGGGCATGGGAATGATGATGCTTCCCCCCGTCATGATCTCCCTGCCCTTCAAACTGCTCCTATTCGTCATGGTCGACGGCTGGGGGATCATCACCACCGCGCTAGTCACCAGCTACGTGGGAGGCTGACATGACCGAAAAGAGCCACCCATGAGCGACCACGACGTCATGCAACTGGCTATCCAAGCGATGATTCTCGGAACCAAACTCGCTGGACCAGTCCTCATCGTCTCCCTTGTGATGGGATTCATCATCTCCCTCATCCAATCCGTCACCCAGGTCCAGGAAATGACCCTGACCTTCGTCCCCAAACTCATCGCCGTCGCCGCAATCCTGCTCTTCTTTGGCAACTGGATGATGCACGAAACCGTCACCTTCACCGAGACGCTCATCAACAACATCCCCCGCTACCTCCAGCGGTAACCACCAATGAACCTCAACCTCGCCTACGACCTCCTCGTCGCGATGCTGCTGGTATTTACCCGACTTTCTGTCTTTTTCACCCTTGCCCCACCCTTCGCTGGTCGTAACTTCAACGCCCGCGCCCGCGCCGCCATGTCTTTCGCGATCGCCCTAGCCGTAGCTCCTGTCGTGCGCCCCACCGTCACTGCGCAAACCTGGAATTCATTGACCAACTTCGCCACCGCCATCGGCTTTCAAGTGCTCGTCGGCGCCACTCTCGGTCTGAGCGTCATCATCCTCTTCACGGCTTTCCAGGCCGCCGGACAATACGTCGATATGACTGGCGGATTCGCTATGGCCAGCATGTTCGATCCCACTAGCGGCACCAACAGCTCCATCATCGGCCGCTACACCGGACTGCTCGCCACCGCGCTACTCTTCACCTCCGGCGGCCACCTCATCATGATCCGCGGCGTCCTGGAATCCTTCGACATCCAAGTCACCAAAGCCATCGACACCGGAGCCATCGCTCAAGCCCTCATCCACGACTTCGGCATCATGATCACCTCCGCCCTCCAAATCGCCGCGCCTGTTCTCGCCGTCCTCTTCCTCGCCGACCTCGCCCTCGGACTCGTTTCCCGCGCCGTGCCCAGCATGAACGTCTTCCAACTTTCCTTCCCCATCAAACTCATCCTTACCCTCACCCTCGCTTCCGTCTTCATCCTTGTCTTCCCAGAAGCTGTCACTCGCACCATCGCTGACGCTGTCGCCAGATTCCCCGCTATGACCGACATGCTCGGAGGGAAAAGCTGATGGCCGAAGACAAATCCAGCAAGACCGAAAAAGCCACCCCCGAACAACTCCGCAAAGCAAAAGCAGAAGGCAACATCCCCAGAACCCACGACCTCTCTATGTGGTTGACCGTCTTAGCCTTCTACGTACTCGGGCCCACCGCCCTATCCACCCTCTTCAGA
The DNA here is from genome assembly GCF_058996045.1 of Dermatophilus sp. B7861-1. Lineage (NCBI taxonomy): Bacteria > Bacillati > Actinomycetota > Actinomycetes > Micrococcales > Dermatophilaceae > Dermatophilus > Dermatophilus sp. B7861-1. The sequence goes on from NZ_CM180082.1 coordinate 603,291, forward strand.
ACCGTCACTACCACCCTGCACGACATCGCACGAATCATCATCAGACCCGACCCTCGGCAAGCCCTCGAACTCTTCGCAAACAATCTCGTTGCCTACGTACGCATCGCCGGGCCGATCATCCTCCTGTGCATGGTTCTAGGAAGCGTGGGGCATCTTGTCCAAGGGGGTACTCGCCCCAACGCCAAACGATTCAAACCCAAATGGAAAAAACTCAACGCATTTACCGGAATCAAAAACCTCTTCGGCATGCAGGCTGCCTGGACCTTCGCCAAAACTATGATCAAATTCGTCGTCTTCGGCGTCATCGCCTACATGGGCGTCAAAGACACCATCTCTATGCTCACCGGCACCGGCCAACGCAGCATCACTACCGTCTTAGAAGTCACAGGTAACGCCGCCTACCGCGTCATGCTCTGGATCATCGTCGTCGGGCTCGTCATCGCCGCCCTCGACTACGGCGTCGAACGCCACCGCGTCGAAAAATCACTCCGTATGAGCAAAGACGAGATCAAACGCGAGAACAAACAACAAGAAGGCGACCCTCATATCAAAGGCCAACGCCGCGCCCGTCAACGCGAGATGGGCCAACGCCGCATGATGGCTGCCGTCAGCGAATCCACCGTTGTCCTAACTAATCCCGTTCACGTTGCCGTGGCCCTGCGCTACATATCCGGCGAAGGAGCCCCCCAAGTCGTTGCCAAAGGCGCAGGGCTACTTGCTCAACGCATCAAAGACGAAGCCGCAGCCAGCGGAGTCCCAGTCGTCCAAGATGTCATCCTCGCCCGCACATTGTTCAAAATGTGCGAAGTCGACTCCTACATACCTTTCGAGCTTTACGACACGATCGCCACCGTCCTGGCTTTCATCATGCGCATGTCCGACATCCGCCGCACCGAAGGCGCCCACCCATCCCCGGTGAAACATCCAGGCTGGAACGGAGTCGATCTGCCCGAGGACCTATCCGACGAAGCACTCGGCATCGCTAAATTCGGAGCACCCGAAGGTGCCTCCTACTCCAACACCTCCACCTACTAGCTTCTAACCAAAGCCCCTATCCCTCCAGCACTCTCAGATCACTATCCGCAATGCCGATGAGCATGCGTAGCCAAGGGGACCAGAACTATCTGGCCCCCAACCCCGTCCAGCGCTCGTGAGGTGCCGTGAAAAAGGATTACATCGCCACCATCGGGGTACCGGCGTTGATCATCGGCATCGTCGTCATGATGGTGATCCCTCTGCCCACCCTCGTGCTCGACCTTCTCCTCGTCACCAACCTCGCCCTGGCTACTGTCATCCTCGTCCTCGCCCTACGGGTGAAGAAACCCCTCGAATTTTCCACCTTCCCTGTGGTCATCCTCGTGGCCACTCTTTTCCGCCTCGCCCTCAACATCTCCACCACCCGACTTGTTCTTCTCAACGGGTTCGCCGGGCACGTTATCGAAGCCTTCGGTCAGTTCGTCGTCGGCGGGTCCATCGTTGTCGGTCTCGTGATCTTCATCATCCTCATGGTGATCCAGTTCATGGTCATCACCAACGGTGCCGGCCGCGTCGCCGAAGTCTCGGCTCGCTTCACCCTCGACGCCATGCCCGGTAAACAAATGGCTATTGACGCCGACCTCAACTCTGGCCTCATCGACGAAAATCAAGCCCGTTCTCGCCGCGCCGAGGTATCAGCCGAAGCTGACTTCTACGGCTCCATGGACGGTGCCAGCAAATTCGTCAAAGGCGATGCCATCGCCGCAGTCCTCATCGCCATCATTAACCTCGTCGGTGGCTTCATCATCGGCATGGTCCAGCGTGGCATGGATTTCCAGAGCGCTTTACAGACCTACTCGCTCATGACTGTCGGAGACGGCATCGTCTCTCAGATCCCTGCGTTGCTCATTTCTGTTGCAACCGGTGTCGTAGTTACCCGCGCTAGCACTAACAACGAGCTTGGAACCGACCTCCTCCAACAATTCGGCGCCAACCGCATCACCATCCAAATCGCTGCTGGTGTCATCCTTCTGCTGGCGATCGTCCCTGGCATGCCGTTCCTGCCATTTGCGCTTATTGGCGGTGCAGTCATGTTCCTGTCCACACGGATTCCCAAACTGGGAGAAGAACCGGAAGTCGAGACTCCCGAAGATCTCGAACCCCTTGTTCCGCAAAAAGATTCGCCTATGGCAATCGCGCAAGACATGCGGGTCGAACCGCTTGAACTCGAACTGGCCTACGACCTCATTGACTTGGTTGATGCCGCTAACGGCGGTGACCTCTTAGATCGAGTACGCGCGCTGCGACGCAAACTTGCACAAGAAATCGGCGTCGTGGTGCCTTTGGTACGTACCCGGGACAACCTTGACCTGCCGCCACGCACCTACGCCATCCGCGTGCACGGAGTCGAAGTCGCCCGCGGCACCGCACCGGCAGGAATGGTCTTGGCCATCGGCGACGATCTCGATGACCTACCAGGAACACCCACCACAGAACCCGTCTTCGGGCTCGCCGCTAAATGGGTGCCAGGTGAACTACGTGAACACATGGCTTTGGCCACTGCCACCGTCGTTGACCGCAGTTCCGTGGTCACCACCCATATGGCTGAGGTTGTTCGCGTTCATGCCGCAGAGCTTCTCGGCCGCGAAGACGTCAAGATGCTCGTAGACATGGTCCGTCAATCAAACCCGGTAGTAATCGAGGAGCTCACTCCTACGCCGTTGAGTCTGGGTGAAATTCAACGCACTCTCCAGGCGCTCCTCGATGAACGTGTGTGTATACGTGACCTCGTTCGCATCTTCGAGGCCATGTCTATGCGGGCCAAAATCTCCACCGACCCTGATGGGCTGACCGAAGCTGCGCGTGCTTCTTTGGGGCCAGCTATCGCTTCTAGTCACGCGGTTGATGGCCGGTTGTCAGTGATCACTTTTGATTCGCTTCTTGAGCAGCGTTTGCTTGAGAGCCTGCGGATTACTGAGGCAGGAGCGACCCTGATGATCGACCCGATGCTCGCTGAGAGCGTGGCTAACCAGATCGCCTCTGTTTCCGCAGAAGCCGAGGCTACTGGCGATCCACCTGTGTTTGTGTGTGCGCAGCCATTACGGCTGCCGATACGGCGCCTTCTGGAACAAGTGGCGCCGAGGATCCCTGTTCTTTCCTATTCGGAGTTGGGCGGTCAGCTCACGCTTGTCACGTCAGGAGTGGTGAATGTCGGCGAAATCGCAGCCTAAAAAAGGCAAAAAAGGTAAGAAGGGAAAGAAAGGAAAGGAGTCTGTCACCACGATTATCGTGGAAGAGAAGCCTGACCTTCCCCCTTTTAGTATCAGTGTGCTTTTCGCCACGGTGATGACGATCCCTGCTTTACTTAAGTATGTAGATGGCGGGATGGAATTCGATCAAATGATTCTTCGTTACCTTGCCGCGCTCATCGTGGCATGGGGGTTGGTGAACCTTGTTTATGGAGTAGCGAAATCTTTTCGTCAACAGAATGAGTCAAAGATCGAAGCTACAAAAATCGATCATGTCACTGGCGAGATGCTAGGTGGGCAGAATTACCGTGTCCCTAACGGGGCGACTGGTTACGAGCCGCCGCGGGAGCGGATGCCTGGAGAATAATGATCGAAATGATTTTTTAGGTAATAGATAAAGGGGTGGTTCCTGACCGTACGGTTAGGAACCACCCCTTTAGTTAGCGTCAGACTATGTCGATGCCCATGCGTTTGCGTCCTTCGCGTAAGTGTTTGCGCAGGAAAGCAAGATAGCTGTCGAGTTCACCTTCACTTAAAAGTCCTGCCAGTTTGACGTGCTCGTTGTATGAGGCGGTCATGTTGGCGGGGGTGAGGGCGCCTGCGTGTACTGCTAGGCGACGCTGGTGGTCGCGCAGGCTTTTGTAGAGGTCAAAGAAGAAGTCGTTTTCGCTCAGCTCCACGATGGCCAGGTGAAAGCTTGTGTCGGCATCGATGAATGCTGAGGCATTGTGGGCGCGGATTGCTTGCCGTTGTGCGTTGAGACATTCCCACAAGCGGTCTACGAGTTCCGCTGGAGGTTCAGGAGACTCGGATAGGAGTTTGGTGACGGCGAAGGATTCGATGATTTCGCGCGCCTCACCGACCGAGAGTGCTTCCTCGGCGGTGACTGGTACCACAACGGCACCGCGTTTGGGGTAAAGCTGCAGAAGCCCTTCCGCCTGGAGGCGGAGGAACGCTTCGCGTACTGGTGTGCGGCTGATTCCGAGTTCGGTGGAAACCGCGCCCTCGGTGATGACGTCACCACCGGCCAACGCCCCATCGAGGATTTTTCCTCGTGTGGCGTTATAGGCGCGTTCAGTCGCAGATATTGCACGCGACATGCCTCTCCCTCCAGTTGCCATAATTCCTTGCGGAATTTTAGGTGTTGAAAAATAGATCCCTTGGTATGGCTGGGATCTCCCCCTGGACTTGTAGTCGCTATCAATGAAGGTAGCGCTTCTGAGTCTCTTTGTCCAAGAGGAATACTGCAGGTGAGGGTATGTTTTTGTAGTCAAGTGTCCAGGTCGACATGTATTTTTATCAACTTTTCTGAGGTCTTTAGGTAATCGTGAGAGTGAATGGTCGATCGACATGGACAAGTGTTAAAAACATTTTCATTTTTGTAGAAAAAGAGAAGGTGGATAGTGCTTTGTTTGGTGTTACTTGTCTTCTCAGTGGATTCTTCTGTTCAGGCGTGGGTGATAGTTGTGATTCTGGTGGCAGTAGGGGTGGATTTGGTGGTGGATTCTTTACGATTCACAGGGGGTTCGAGGCAAAGTGGGGCCGTGGTTCCACGCGAGGATGGCGGGAGCTTCGCGGTGGTAGCCCAGAACGCTAACTGAGCCTGCGTCGAGGGTGAGGGCTGATCCAAAGCGGGGGGCCATGCGTAGGAAGACGGCTGTGAGGATGCGTAGGAAGTGCCCGTGGGCTATGAGGGCGACGTCTCCGCGTGTCATAGCTGGTAGAGCGCGTGTGAGGACGCGGGATGCGCGGGCTGCGACTTCTTCGACAGTTTCTCCGGGGGTCTCGCCACGGATGACGCCGTGAGTGAAGGCAGTCCAGTTGTAGCCGAGTTCTTCACGGATGGATTCGGTGGTGCGGCCTTCGTAGCCGCCGTAGTCCCACTCGACCATGAGGTCTTCTATTTCTGGGATTAGCCCGGCCAGTTCGGCGGTGCGTCGGGCGCGTTGGAGGGGTGAGGAGAGAACGAGAGTGAAGTTGTAGTCCTTGACGAGGGTGCCTGCGCGTCGGGCGAGTTCTTCGCCGTGGTGGGTGAGGGGGATATCGGTGAGTCCGGTGTGTCGTCCGAGTTTGGACCAGGAAGTTTCGCCATGGCGGATGATGACGAGTTTTCCGGGTGGATTGTTGGGTGCGGGGGTGTTGGGTAGGGGGGTGGTCACGTTTTCACAGTATGTCGCGTGGAAAGAGGGTGGTTGTGGAGTGAATCGGTGTATGTCGCTTGGGTGGGGGAGTGGGTGGCTGGTGGTGCTGATTTTGTGATGGGTGTTGGTGTGGGTGTGCAACGTGGTGATTATGTACGTCGTTTGTTCTTGATGGTGTAGCTAGCTGGGTGTTTTCGTTGGATTGGCGGGTGTGTGGTGTTGTCTGATTGGCGTTCGTTGTATGCGGTGCAGTGGGCGCGGACTGTTCCTGATGTGGTGGGGACAGAGTTTCCCTATGCGTCGTCGCATATGTCTGCCGAACGGGGTGATTGTGATGTGACTCCGCATGTGTTGCATCCAGCTTTTTATGGGGCTTTGGATTGGCATTCGTCGTGTCATATGCAGTGGTCTGCGTTGCGGTTGTTGACGTTGGTGGATTTGCCGCAGGCTGAGCGGGCGGGGTTGGTGAAGCTCTTGGATGAGCGCTTGACACCGGAGAATGTCGCAGTTGAGGTCGCGTATTTGCGGGAGCATCCGTGGTTTGAGCGGCCGTATGGGTGGGGATGGGCGGCGATGTTGGTGGCTGCTGCGTTTGAGGCGCAGAGCGCGGGGGTCCCTGGGGCAGGGGAGTGGGCTAGGGCGAGTAGGCCGTTGTTGGATGTTGTGTTTGAGCTGGTGAGGCAGTGGCTGCCACGGTTGTTGTATCCGGTGCGTTCGGGTGAGCACGCGAATGTGGCTTTCGGGATGGGGTTAGTGCTGGATGCGTTGGATGTGATGTCGGCATGCGGGGTAGTTCGCAGCGATCGAGGGTTGCGGTCGTTGGTGGTGGAGCGTGGGCGTGCGTGGTTTGGGCAGGATCGGGATTATCCGGTGGCGTGGGAGCCTGGCGGTTCTGATTTTTTGTCGCCTGCATTGACGGAGGCGGATTTAATGCGCCGAATTCTTCCGGAGGGTGAGTTTGTTGGGTGGTTGGCTGATTTTCTTCCGGGGTTGGGACAGGAGGGATGTTCGTTATTGAAGGTGCCGCAGGTGTCCGATCCTGCCGATGGCAAGGGCGCCCATTTGTATGGGTTGGTGTTGTCTCGGGCAGCAGTGTTGCGGCGGTTGGGGCCGTATGTGGGGAATGAGGTTGAGCGGCGTATTCGTGTGGTGACCGCTGAGCAGGTTGCTTCGGTGCAGGAGGCGATTGTGGCTGGCGATTTCATGGCAACGCACTGGTTGGTCTCGTTCGCGCTGTTGGCTGTGACTGCGTGAGTGCCGTCTGCTCTCTGCTGATAGTGATGCTGTAAGCGAATGAAAAAACCCGAGATCATGGGATGTGATCTCGGGTTTGCTTGTGGCCAGGGGCGGGGTCGAACCGCCGACCTTCCGATTTTCAGTCGGACGCTCGTACCAACTGAGCTACCTGGCCGCAGGAACATTTTCCTGTCAGTTCTTGCCATACAGAGTGGCTGGTACAGAATCGCTCCCTTGAATCAAGAGATCAAGAGAGCGATTGCCAAAAGAACTGGCGACCCCGACCGGGCTCGAACCGGCGACCTCCGCCGTGACAGGGCGGCGCGCTAACCAACTGCGCTACGGGGCCTAGAATGCATTGAACTCTCTTCTGAGAGAAGACTTCTCATCAGTAAGTTCTTTGCTGTGTTGCTCTGAGCGACTGGTTTATCTAAGCACATTGTGTGCGCTTCGTGCCAATCAGCTCTTCTGCGCATCCCCAACGGGATTTGAACCCGTGTTGCCGCCGTGAAAGGGCGGAGTCCTAGGCCGCTAGACGATGGGGACCCTTTCCTTACGGTCTCTACCAGCTTTTTATCTCTGATGCAGCGAACTGCATCGGATTAAATTCCGGTTGACCCCGCGAGGACATGAAGAAGCATATGTGACAAACAGGCCAAGCGGCAAAACGGCGGCATCTGTGCTGGTCATCACCCTAAAAGCCGGCCCTGGCCAGTGGGCCTGCGTGCTCTTTGCTCCACAAGCCACCCCGAGCAATGGTGAGCCACCCCTGCTGCAACCCAGGGTGAAGAGCCCCACTATCTGCTGGCACAATCGAAAAGACCCGCGCACGCGGGAACCTCGACAGGGCGAAAAGGTGGTGACGGGATGCGCGGGCACCCCCGCAAGCGGTACACACCGTGCACCCCCAGGAGGACATGTGGTTAGCCTCTGGCGGCGACAAGGACGATGGCTCGCCTCTCCGGTCCGTCTTGTCCCCATAGCGTTCATCCTTTTTATGGCCCTTGGCGCAGCACTGCTGGCTTTACCGATCTCTCATCCCGGCGAAGTTGACTACCTCGCCTCGGCCTTTACGGCAGTCTCCGCCACCTGCATCACCGGCCTGACTGTTGTTGACACAGCGACCTACTGGACCCCCTTCGGTAAAGCAGTCATCATCGTCCTTACTCAACTTGGCGGATTCGGCATCATGTCTGCCGCCACACTGTTCGCCCTAGCCGTCAATGGTCGTCTAGACCTGACTGGCACCCTCGTCGCCCAAACAGAAAAACAAACCCGCACCCTCGGTGAAGTGCGCCGCGTCATCACCCGCATCGCCGCTGTCATGCTCACTCTCGAGGTCCTCGCCGGCGTCATCCTCACCATCCGGCTGCTTATCCGCGGGGAACCCTTCAGCGGCGCTGTGCTCCATGGCTTCTTCTACTCCGCCATGGGATTCACTAACGCAGGATTCACCCCCGACGCTGGGTTGGTGAATTACGTCGGTGACCCCTGGATTATGTGGCCGCTGTTCCTGCTTATTATCCTTGGCAGCCTTGGCTACCCCGTTCTATTCGAGCTGCAAACCAAATGGCGGCGTCCCCACCACTGGAGCGTCCATATGCGGCTGACCTTCTGGGGATTCCTTTTCCTCATGGTTGTTGGCGTGGGGTATTTCGCGCTTTTCGAATGGAATAACCCCGGCACTCTGGGTCCACTTAATGTGATGGGAAAAATCAATGGTGCCCTCGCCGGAGGAATCATGCCCCGCTCCGCAGGATTCAGCGCTGTTGACTATGCCCAAATCACTGACGAGTCCACCGTCGCAACCATCGTCCTGATGTTCATCGGTGGAGGGTCTGCAGGAACCTCCGGCGGCCTGAAAGTATCCACCTTCTTCCTCCTGGCTTTCGTGATCCTCGCCGAAATCCGCGGCGAACACGATGTCACCGTCGGGCACCGCAGCGTTTCGAATGCCACCATCCGACAGGCCCTGGCAATCGCGCTCCTATCAGTTGGCGTCGTTACTGCAAGCGCCGTCGTCCTCGTTTCACTCACTGAACTTCCACTCATCGCCGTACTCTTCGACGTGGTATCAGCATTCGCTACCTGTGGACTATCCCTAGGCATCACCCCTGACCTACCCCCAGGGGGGCAGGTGCTCCTGATGGTGTTGATGTTCATCGGACGTGTCGGCACCGTCACCGTTGCCTCCGCTTTGGCGCTGCGCACCAGACAGCGCCACTACCACCTACCCAACGAAGCGCCCATCGTCGGCTGACGCACACGGCATAACATCAACCCAAGGAGAACCACATGTGGCCTCGCCGAATGGCACGCGAACCTGAATCCATCCTCGTCGTCGGTCTGGGGCGTTTCGGATCCTCAGTAGCCCAAAGCTTGGTCAAGATGGAAAAAGAAGTCATGGCCATTGATTCCGATGCTGACCTAGTCCAACGATTCGCTGGCGAATTCACCCACGTAGTTCAAGCCGACGCCACCGACAGTGAAGCCCTCAACCAACTCGGCGTCAGCAGCTTTGACCGAGCCGTTGTTGCCATCGGAACCGACATCGAAGCCAGCGTCCTAACCGTCCTGTCTCTGTCCGAGATTGGCGTAGAAGAGATCTGGGCAAAAGCAGTCACCGATAAACACGGCAGCATCCTCGAACGCGTTGGCGCCCACCACGTCGTCTACCCCGAACGTGACATGGGCAAACGCGTTGCCCATCAAATCGTCGGATCGCTCTCGGACTACCTCGAATTCGAGGGATACGCGCTCGCTCGCACCACTGCGCCTGCGATTTTGTGGGGAGTGCCCTTCTCACGCTCAGATATCCGTTCGCGCTACCGCATCACCATTGTTGGCATCAAACGCGAAGGAGAATCCTTCACCTACGCCGAGTCCGAAACGATCGCCCACCGCGGCGACGAACTCATCATTTCTGGCAGCGTCAAAGCAGTAGAAAAATTCTCTGCCCTGCCACACGATGATCCTGAAGATTCACGAAGCTGAAACCTCAACAGCGTCTAGCTCATCCTCAGGCGTACAGGAGAGAATGAGCGCATGCGCCTCATCCTCATCCGCCACGGACAGACCAGTTCCAACATCGACATGCTGTTGGATACCGCAGAGCCCGGAGCAGATCTGACCGACTTGGGGATAGAGCAAGCAAAAGCCATCCCCGCAGCCCTTGCTGAGGTCAACATCGACCTCATCGTTACCTCCACCCTCGTGCGCACTCAGCAAACAGCGGCACCACTAGCCGCCCAACGCAACCTCACGCCATGGATCCGCGAGGGAGTGCGCGAAATCTCTGCTGGAGATCTCGAAATGCGAGGCGACTTGGAGGCACTGGAGAGCTATCACGGGATGCTCATTAGCTGGAAAGACGACTTCACAACCAGCAAAGTCAACGGTGAAACCGGACAAAATGTGGCGGATCGTTACAACCAGGTTCTAGAGGAGATTTATCAGCACGTGGGTGAAGACGGAACGGCTGTTGTCTTCTCGCACGGCGCGGTCATACGTGGATGGACTGCCATGTTCGTCTGCGGAGTCGAATTCGACTACGTCGTAAAAAACTCACTTGCCAACACAGCTGCGGTCGACATCGTCGGCAAGCCAGGGCATTGGAGCCTCGCGCACTGGGGAGACCACCCTCTAGGCGTCAGTGATCCGCTCCCCGCTATGCCGATCTACGAAAATGAGTAGAAGTAAAGAAAGGGCAGTCGAGGCCAAGCGGTCCTATCAACACGTACCCACTGCGCTAGTTCACGCACAGCGAAAAATGCTGTGGGGCAAAGGTTTACGTCCTAAATGGGGTGCTTCTTGGCCCACATCTTCGATGTGAAGTAACCAAAACAGATGCCTATGGGTGCCATGTAACACAGGACAAGTGGGCTCCAATGCACACCAGCTACGCGCTCAAGAGCGCAGCTTTACCTCCAGCAGGGACATGACACTTCCGGCTAAAAATGCGCCATACGCTGACGAAAGATGCCGGGCATATTTTTCTTTGCCCCGCCACTTCAAGCGCTGCTTAGTCCGTAGCGCACTACAGAGAGAGAAAAATTCCACAAAAACTGCGCGCTTAATACACGACATAGGGGGGCTGCGTCCACCCCATTCTCGGAAGACGTTCAGCGGGACTTTCGGATACATACGGTCTTTGTGCGGATACTAGTTTCATTATGACCAGTGACCCCAAGCGCACATCCGAGGAACAGTCCCTAGTGGGCCGCGGCGGAACCGAGGCGTTGTCGTCGCCGAACACGGCAACGGCAGCCGTGCGCCGTCGCCGTGCCTACACGCTCATCTGGTTAACCCAGTTCGCGCCGGGAAGCGCCCAGCTTGTAGGCGGCAACAAACGACTGGGGCGGTTCGTCATACGCCTACTCATCCTGTTCGTGCTCGCCGCCGCAGTCATCATCGGTCTGTTCTTCTACAACCGAGCCTTCGTTATCAACACCTTCGCGCGGCCACCCGTATTGTGGGGACTCGCAGCGGTCGTACTAGCCTGCGCCGTCGGCTGGGCATGGCTGTTCATCGACGCCGTCCGCCTCAGCCGCCCAGGTACTCTCCCCAAGCGAACTCGCCTCGGCGTCTCACTTTTGGCCGCGATGCTTATGGTCATCTCCTGCGGCACACTCACCTGGAGCGCCAACGTCATCCGCGTTGGTGCCTCTGCTGTTTCTGGAATGTTTGGCACAGGAATGGCCGCTAAGCCAGTACAAGGCCGTTACAACATTCTTCTGCTCGGCGGTGACTCAGGCGCAAGTCGTGAAGGTCTACGCCCAGACACCATCATGCTCGCCAGTATTGACGCAGACAGTGGCCGCACTGCCATGTTCGGCTTCGCTCGCGACACCGAAAACATCAACTTCCGCCCCGGAACTACCATGAGCAGGCTCATGCCTCAAGGATGGAACTGCGGCGACAAATGCCTCCTCAACGGTCTCTACACCTGGGCCCACCAAAACGCCTCCAAATTCCCTGCAAACTCTGGAGACGTCGGTGTCCTAGCCACCAAAGAAGCCATCGAATCCCTCTCCGGTATCGACATTCAGTACTACGCACTCGTCGACCTCAAAGGATTCCAACGATTCATCGACGCCGTCGGCGGTATCGATGTTGACGTCCGTAAAGCAACCCCCATTGGCGGTGGGACCTCCCGCATTAAGGGTTACATCCAGCCAGGTCACCAGCACCTCGACGGATATCACGCCCTCTGGTACGCCCGCTCCCGCGAGGGTTCCAGCAACTACGAGCGCATGCAGCGCCAACAATGCGTCATGACCTCAATGCTCCACCAGCTCGACCCAGCAACGGTCATCACCAAATATCAAGAACTTGCTGGCGCCGCCGGAAGCACTCTCGGCACCGACATCCCCGCCTCTCAACTAGGCACCATGAGCGACCTGGCAATCAAAGCCCGCGACCAGAAAATGACTAGCGTCAACTTCACCCCGCCGATCATTAACCCCTGGAAATATGACCCCCAGGTGATCCGCAACAAAGTCGCGGAAGCTATCGCCAAGACTGAACGCGCTGGAGAATCCGCAAGCTCCTCTTCCCGAGCCAGCTCGACCTCTCGCGCATCAGCAAGCCATAGCCCTCACTCCACCAATGGCCTCAAAAACGACAACGTCATCTCTCCCCGCGGAGAAAACATCCCTGGTGCTCCCGGACAACAGCGAGCCACCGGTAGCAGCATGAGCAGTGCACACCCCACCCGCGGTTCTCGCTCCACCACAACCGCATCCCCCCGCCCCAGTGGCTCCAGCAGTGCCTCAACCGGCATGACCGAGGACCTTGCTGCTGTGTGTTCGGCAGGATGAGTTCGATGAGCAACCAAAACCCAACGCACTCAACGCCACCGGTCGACGCTCTAGGGCAATTCGCCTCTGAAGAGAGCTGGCCACCAGTCACCGTCATGATCCCGGTTCTCGACGAAGAAAACCACCTCGACGCTGCTGTACGACAAGTTCTCGCCCAGGATTACCCAGGCGAAGTGGAAGTCATCCTGGCAGTCGGCCCCAGCAAAGACCGCACCGCTGAGGTTGCTGCCGCGCTCGCTGCTGCCGATGAACGCGTTACCGTCGTCGAGAACCCCTCAGGGCGCACCCCCGATGCACTCAACGCTGCCATCGCCGCTAGTCACCACCCCATCATCGTGCGCGTGGACGGACACGCCGAACTCTCCGAGGGCTACATTCGCCTGGCTGTTGCCGAACTGCTTCGCGTCGGTGCCGACAATGTTGGCGGCATCATGAATGCCCAAGGACGAACCACTTTCGAGAAAGCTGTCGCATGCGCCATGCGCAGCAAAATCGGTGTTGGCAACGCCCGTTTCCATGTCGGGGGAGAAGCTGGCCCAGCCGACACTGTCTACCTCGGTGTTTTCCGTCGCCGCGCTCTTGAAAAAGCAGGCGGATACGACCCCCACTTCACCCGCGCCCAAGACTGGGAACTCAACCACCGTATCCGCCAAGCAGGCGGAACAGTATGGTTCACCCCTGCCCTGTCTGTTACCTACCGCCCTAGGGGATCTTTCTCTGCCTTAGCTACCCAGTACCGCAACTACGGACGGTGGCGCAGAGTCGTGGCAGCCACACATGAAGGCACAATCAATCTGCGCTACTTGGCGCCTCCTGCCATGGTCCTAGGCACCGTCGCAGCCACTGTTTTAGGAACGGTATGGCATCCAGCCTGGATCGTTCCCGCTGGCTACCTCGCCGGAATCACAGCTGGAGCCCTCTCAACCAGCCGCGGTGAACCTCTAAAAGTGCGAGCCACTCTTCCTGCGGTTCTCGCCACTATGCACTGGTCTTGGGGAATTGGATTCATTACCAGCCCAAAGGAACTACGCGAAGTCTCTCCCACGCACAACGAAGAAGGCGCCACGGCGACTACGCTTGACCAACGGTGAAAAGTCTCATGATCGTGGCCACTGCGGTGGCCACTGACGCTCGCGTCCTCAAAGAAGCAACAACCCTCGTCGCAGCCGGCCACACCGTTCACATCATCGGAAAAAATGTGCCCGGCGACTTTGTGCCGCCTCCTGGCGTCACAATCTCCTCCGTCGGAGCCTCCTCCGTGCTCCGTAAACAAGGAGCCCAATCCCTCTCCGGCCGTAAACTCTCCCCCCCCATGGCCTTCGCTCGATGGGTCATGCTCCCCACGCACCGCAATTCCACCTTTGCCAGATTCGGTGAAGCCGCTGAACATATCGCGCACGAGCTGGTCATCAACGGTGATGGATTCGACGTAGTCCATGCCCACGACTTCACCTCACTGGAAGTTGGGGTCAGGATTGCCGCACACGCCGCTGTGCCACTGATCTATGACACCCACGAGTTCTGGTCAGGGCGCTCCCGCGAATACCGCCCCACACCGCTGCAAGATGCACATGAGCGACGCCTCGAAGGCGAACTCGCAGCGATGGCGGCAGCCGTAATCACCGTCGGAGATGGCGTCGCTGAGGCCCTGCGGCAGCAATACAAAGAAAACAACTGGCCACACATCACCACGGTCCGTAACTCCTTTCCCGCCCTGCCCGAAGACATCACCGCTTCCCTGCCCGATCTGCCCGAAAAACCTCATGGCATCATCTACGCAGGACGTATCGGCGCCCACCGCGAACTCGAAACTGCCGCCGCAGCAGCAACAACGCTGACTAATGAAGGAATAGATGTTCGTCTCATGGGGCCGGTGGACAACACCTGGCTCAACAGTCACGACACCGGAGCAGCCACCATCGTTGCTCCCACCCGCCCCGACGAAGTCGACGCGCACCTGCGAACATGCGGCCTGGTCCTGGTAGCTCTTGCCTCCGGCTGGAAAAACCATGAGCTTGCCCTGCCCAACAAACTTTTCCACGCCGTCCGTGCTGGAGTGCCCATGGTTGCCTCCGACATCGGTGAACTCGCCGCCGTCGTCCGCAAATACAACCTTGGTACCCTCTACACCCCCGGCAACTCAGACAGCCTTGTCCAGGCCACCCGAGAAGCCATTGCCAAATACTCCGACTTGTGCCAATCAGTACAAGCCGCACAACACGAACTCAGCTGGGAAAGTGACGGCGCAGCCCTCCTATCGGTGTACGACTCTCTCTCAGGAGCCACACCACCCCACCTCCCCCCGACAACGAAAACGCAACACACCACCGCGCGCGTAGTCCGGGAACCAATGGCCAGAGCAGTAAGAACATTGCGTGCACACACACGAGCAAGCACGCGGAAAGGTGAGTAGCCGGTGAGTTCTGACTCGGTCGAACAAGAGGCGGGTCGCGCCGTCACCAGAGCTGTCGACGGATCCATCATCCGCGCCGACGCGGTCCCGTACCACAAATACGAGCCGCATCGTGCAGGACTTCCCAACCTCAAGGTTTACTTCAAAGACCTCTGGGAAAGAAAAGAGTTCGCCGTCGCGAACTCCCGAGCAGGGATGCGCGCAGCAAACACCATGACTTTCTTCGGACAGGCATGGCTCGTCATCAACCCCCTTCTGCTTGCCCTGGTCTACTTCATGCTGGTCACCGTCCTGCAACGCAAGGGATACCAACCCAGCCTTCTAGCCCACATCACCGGTGGCATCTTTGTCTTTTACTACTTCCAAGGCGCAGTACTGCAGGGAGCTTCCTCTGTTACTGGAGCAGGAAAAATGGTGGTAAACACCTCTTTCCCGCGGCTTCTGCTGCCTATGACATCGGTACGCACCGCCCTCTTCCGATTCCTACCCACCATCCCCGTCTACTTCATCTTCCACATCACAGCCGGTAATCCCTTCACCTGGGCTACCTTCATCGTTGCCCCGATCTTCTTGGCCCTGCTCACCCTTTTCACTTTTGGGCTCGCAGCGCTTTTCTCCACCGCCCAGGTGTACTTCCGTGACACCAGCAGCTTCCTGCCATACATCATGCGAATTTGGCTGTACGTATCTCCCGTGCTGTGGACGGTGGATCTCATTGACCGTTACCCGGTCATGAAAGCTCTCATCCCCTTCAACCCCCTGTACTCCCTCATCGGTGGGTACAACCAGGTACTTCAAGAAGGCGTCGTTCCTTCGCTCGACCTGTGGCTCATGGCCATCGGGTGGAGCGTGGTATCTGTCGCCGCAGGTTCGTTCTTCTTCTTGTCGAGGGAGCGTGAGTTCGCTGTCCGTCTCTGATAACACCCCCGCAACACCGGGCCCTGGTACCGACGGAGGCGCCAAAATGACCGAGGAACAAAACAACCGCGAGGCACAAAAGCTCGCCGCACAGGAAAAAGCCCGCGCAGCATCTGCTGAGCGCGCAGCTTCCGAAGCTAAACCCGGTAGCAACAGCGAGGCACTTGTCGGTGGCGTTTTCTCTATGCGCTCAGGCAAAAGCGCCAAAACCGGTTCAATCCGCTATCGCGGTGAGAAAGAGCAACTGCGCGACAACACCGGCCGTACCGACCTGGCAGTCTCAGTGCAGCACTTGCACATCACTTACCGCACCACCTTCGAGCGAGTGCCAACGTTCAAAAACGCCATCGTCCGTGCCGGACGAGGCGAACGCGCAGTCATCGAAGTCAACGCGATCAACGACATCAGCTTCGATGTTCCCAACGGCACTGCCATAGGCATTATCGGCGCCAACGGAGCAGGGAAATCCACCCTCCTACGCGCCATCGCCGGCATCCTCCCACCCAACCACGGGCAAATTGAGGTGTGGGGTAGAGCCAGCACTCTCTTGGCCCTCGGCGTCGGATTCAACGGCATGCTCTCCGGGCGCGAAAACATCATCCTCGGTGGGCTTGCCTCAGGTCTGTCACGCGCGGAAGTAGAAGAACGGGCCGAAGAAGTTGCCGAATGGGCCGAACTGGGAGCATTCATTGATGCACCCATGCGCACGTACTCCTCTGGTATGTACTCCCGCCTAGCCTTCGCTGTGGCAGTGCACATGAAGCCCGATATCCTCATGATCGACGAGGCGCTATCTACCGGTGATGCCACCTTCCGCGCCAAAGCCAACGCGAAAATGGCTGAACTGCGTGCCTCCGCGCGAGCAATGTTCCTCGTTTCTCACGGTCTGTCTAGCATCAAAGAAATGTGCAATGACGCCATTTGGCTGCACAAGGGACGCATCATGATGCACGCCTCCCCAGAGGAATGCATCGATGCCTACACCGAATTCGTCAAGGTCGGAAAAACACCTGCCACCATGGACGAAATCTAACCTCGTGACCATCGAGCAGGGGGCGGATAGTACTAACAGGTTCGCTCCGCCCCCGCTCACCTGGTAAACGTGGACCATGCGTTCTTCCTACGACGTGTCCTTCGTGACAAGCGGTCACGATGTCGCTGATGCCCGCCTGCATCGTGAAGTGCAGGCCCTGGTGGCCCGCGGCATGTCCGTGGAAGTTCTCGGACTCGGTGACCCTGCAGACGGCCCCACCTGCGCGTCTGTGCGAACGTGGAAACGCCCGCACATCATCGCTCGAGCTCCACTGGCAGCCAGGATGGCCGCTTCAGCCGGTGGGCGTGTTCTGGTCACCCTCGACCCTGACTCAGCAGTCGCTGCAGGAACCATCGTCATGTCTTCCGGTCGAGTTCTTGTCGTCGATATTCATGAAGACTACGCAGCCCTCCTACGTGACCGGCCATGGGCAAACAAAGCAGCAGGATTACCCGGCATCATTGGAAACGGTGTCGTAGAAGCATTTACCACCATCGCCAAACGAGCCGCGCTAACTCTTGTCGCTGACGATCACGTACCTCCATTGGAGGCACGAAATCGACTCGTTCTGCGCAACGAGCCCGTGCCAGCTCTCCTGCCAGACCCCGCCGACCCCGACCCTAAACCCCGGGCTGTGTATATCGGTGATGTGCGCAGATCCCGAGGTTTATTCGCAATGATCGAGGCGCTACGTCTGGCTCCGGACTGGACTTTGGACATTGTCGGGCCAGTAGCGCCCGCCGATGCAGAAGAACTCACTGCTAGCTGCGATAGCGACAACCGCCTAGCTGAGAGAGTCCGCCTGCATGGACGCCGTCCGCCACACGCCGCATGGGAGATAGCGCGCGGAGCCTGGGCAGGTTTAGTACTTCTCGCTGAGACTCCTGCCTTCCAACAGGCACTGCCAAGTAAGCTCGGCGAATACCTTGCGTGCGGACTGCCAGTAATCAGCACCGACCTGCCGCGACAGCATGATGTTCTGGCCGACACGGAAGCCGGAATCCTCGTGCCGGTAGGAGAAGATGCTGCTGTCGGTGCCGCAGTTGCTGCCCACATGCAGAAATGGTCCGAGCTGCCAGAGATCCACGCCCGCGCTCGCGCCGCTGCGCTCACCGAGGCTACCCGCCTGCGATCTGCTCGCAGCGGCTACGACGACTTCGCCGACGCTATTAGTGAACTTCTTACAGTCCGCTGATAATTCATTTTCAAGCGGGAAGACGCGCGCGAATCACCCAGCCTGACGACGGGCCACAGCGCCCAAAACACGGCAGAATGAACCCCGGACGCCTCACACGCGCTTCCACCGCCGCCGCAGGCCCAACTCCACAGCACACGACAAAGCGCCCAACGAGAGGGAGGCCACTTCCATGAGCGCGTCCACCCCGAACAACGCACGACGAGCCGCGAGCAAAGCGGCACGAAAGGCACTACGGCTCGCGCTTGGTCCGCAATCACCTCTTCGGAAAGCTTTGCCTGATCCGGTCAAAACACAGCTGCGTGTCGTACGACGTCACCTACCCGCCGCCGCCGTACGCATTGTCGACGCCAGCACAGGCAAAACCCCAGCAGCACCGATCGACCCAGCGGTACTGGCCGCAGCCTCCCGTCGGCCATTCCTACCCAACGAACCTGTTCGAGTATGGGTAGCCCCCGCGAACTTCGCAGGCCAAGGAAAAGCCTGGGCAGACGCGATGGAGACACACATCACCGGCGTCGGAGCCCGCTCCATGGCTGTTAAAGGAGCTATCCGATTCCCCGTCGATCAAGAAGTAGCCCCTGAGGCCTACCGCGACATCGGCTGGCAAAAAGAGCAAGAAAAATACGTCTTTGCTCACTACACCCACGCCCTCATCGAAGCCGAACGTCCCCTATTTGGAACCCGATACGGCAATACCTGCGAGATCGAAATCAGCCGGCTCACCGAAGCGGGGCTAGCTGTTGCGTTGATATCCCACGGATCTGACCTACGCATCCCTTCTAAACACGCACAAATGTTCCCGCACAGCCCCTTCGATGACCCGGAGGACAGGACGTACCAAATCCTCGAAAAGCGGGCCCTCAACAACGCCCGCATCATCGAACAGTTCGATGGGCCCGTTTTTGTTTCCACCCCAGATCTCATCGACTATGCCCCGCGCGCCCACTGGTGCCCCACCGTCATCGATACCTACCACTGGGATTCAGACTGGCCCCTCCTGGCACGCCCTATCCCACGCGTGGTGCACATTCCCAGCAACGGCAAGCTCAAAGGAAGCGACTTCATCGACGAGATCTGCACCCAGCTCGCTGAAGAAGGGCACATCGAATACCGCACCCCCCGAGGCGTATCTCACACTGACATTCAACGCGAGTTCAGCGAAGCTGACATTGTTATCGACCAACTCGTCATGGGGTTGTACGGAGTAACTGCAATTGAAGGACTCGCCGCTGGCCGCGTAGTTGTGGCATTCCTGGGTGACGTGGTGCGTCAGCGTGTCAAAGAAGTCTCCGGACTGGATATTCCTATTAAAGAAGCAACTGTAGAAACCCTGCGCGAAGTCCTCCTCGACATCATCACCGACCGCGATAGCGCCCGTGCCTTCGCCGCGAAAGGGCCGGACTACGTCGCCGAAATTCATGACGGGCGACTATCAGCGAAAGTGCTCTCCGAGCATTTCACCGGCGGGAAAATTGCTACCGCCACCGACGCACTCGCTGAACGCGAAGCCGAACCAGTAGCCCCTTTCAAACCTGTCCCCGATCTCACCGCTGCACGACGAGTGTTCATCGGGCCAGCTAACCTCGCCGGGCAAGGGACAGCTTGGGCACGCGCCCTGCGCACTCACCTAGATGGCGTATCCGCTACCTCGATGGCAACCCGCGGCCATCTCCTGCGCTTTCCCAGCGACTATCAGATCGACCCAACATTCTTTTCCGACGAAAGCTGGAGCGAACGGCAAGAACGCTATCTCGGCGAGTTCTACACGCACATTCTCATCGAAGCGTTGCGGCCCGTGACCGGTTTCCGACATGGAACCCGCGCCACCGGCGAGATACCAGTACTGCGCGAAGCAGGCCTAAACGTCGCGCTCATCGCCCACGGCGCAGATGTGCGCGTTCCCAGCATTCACCGTAAAGAACACCCTTGGTCTCCTTACGGCGAAACCTGGGACGGTGTGCCCTCCCTCGAAGTTCTGGAACAACGCGCACAACGCACCATCGAAGCGATGACCCAATTCTGCGGGCACACGTTCGTTTCCACTCCTGACCTACTCGACTACGTGCCTCAGGCGCGTTGGTGCCCAATCGTCGTCGATGTCGACTCTTGGCAAAGCGAAGAACAAAACCCCCACGAAGGGGTGATGCGCGTGATGCACGCCCCCAGCCACTCGCTGTTGCAAGGAACGATGCTTATCGAACCAGCCGTCACCGACCTGGCCCGCAAAGGCGTCATCACATACTCCAACGTTGGTGGCACTGCGCCGAGCCGTATGCGAGCCCGATACGCAGCAGCCGACGTCGTTCTCGACCAATTCGCGCTTGGCACCTACGGTGTCACTGCATGTGAAGCGATGGCGGCAGGACGAGTTGTCGTAGGGCACGTGACCGAAAAAACCCGCGAACAAATCACCGCGGACACCGGTCTAGAGCTACCTATCGTTGAGGCTAAGCCAGATCAGATCGAACAGGTGCTACGCAGCCTGGCAGAAGATCCACAGCGGAGAATAGCGCTCAGTCAAGCAGGGCAAGACTTCGTTCGAGCAGTACACGACGGCACTAAGTCAGCAAATGTCCTTGCCACCTGGATCAACTGACCCCGCACCTTCCTGTCCCCATAACGGCAAACGGTGCGTGTGCGTAGCAACCCGCCACGCACACGCACCAGCAGCTGCATGCATGACCCACCACGTCGAAACATGCAGAGCTGAACTGGCCGCAACACCCAAAGCACCTAGCGCAATGAGATAACCGATTGCCTCATACCGTGCGACACGGGTATCAGGAACACGCACAGACCCCACCAGCGTCACCAGCACCCCAACTACGAACATGCCGTAACAAACAGCAATAGGAACACCGTACTGGGTCAGCAACTCCATAAAAGCGTTGTGAAGATTCGTCAGCTTCAAAGTTGCAGGAGCCGGATCATGCCACAACAAATACTCAAAAGAACCAGCCCCCGAACCAAGCCACCCAGAATCACGCAAATAACGCCACGCAGCCTTCAGTAACTGCAACCGAAGAGTGTCTGAACGCCGTGTTTCTGCCCCAGCCTGCGCCACCAGCATCTGCATAACAGGATTACGCGCCACTAACGCTGGCACGGTGAAAGCAGCAACAACCCCACAGCAGATAACCCCACACGCCACCCTCACCAGCACACGGGATCGTCCAGATACGCCAGCACACCGCTGCCGCCAAACCAATGAACGTTCCCCACGACGAGTAAGCATCCGCCGCCGCACCTCCAACGCCAGCACAACAACCAGCGCCAACACCCCCGAACGGCTTTGAGTAACAACCACCGCCACACAACCAGCAGCAACCACACCCAGCACAACCACAGAAAACAGGCGCGAACGCGACTGCGCCGCTAACGCAATCGCCCCAACGATCATCGCCACCAAAGCAGTCGCGAAATTATTGGGATTGATATAAGTGCCCACCACGACAGGTTCAGGAAAAATAAACGGATTCCTCGCAGAGGTCCACAAATGCTGCCGTGTAAAAATCTCCCACCCAGCTACAACAACTGACAACACAAGTCCAAAAAACCAGCCCAGCCGCATACCAGTCATCCCAACGCTGGTTGCTTGCGTGCACGCATAAACAGCTAAAGCCATAACAAAAGCCGTAAACAGTCGCGTCAACTCAAGCTCACCAGCACGTACGTCAGGAGTGCGAGCCAAAGCATACGGAGACCAGAAAACAAAAGCGGCTACAAAAAAGGGAAAAGCCCACGCAGCAGGTCGGAAAATGCGCGGGCCACTACTGATAAAAGCAACAAACGCTACGGCAGCGACAACACACAAAAAAGCGTTCTCTAGCCCCATCTCATGCAAGGGAAGAGAGACCAAGCCGCCAGCCACAGTAAAAACAACGGCGCAAGCTCCCCCCGCAGCGACGAGATAGGAAAACCACGTCACCGACAGTGGGCGAGAAGTGTTGAATTCGCCACTGGCCAGTAAGCCTGACGCCTCATCAATATCTTCGCCTCGCATAAGAATTGAGCGTATCGGCGTTACGGCCCATACAGGGGATACGCCACCGTGAAAACAGTCAGGAACTACAGTGGTACAGGTGACTCCGCGACGCGTTCTCATGATGGTTGGCAATGACATTCGCCACGACACCCGTGTCCTCAAAACTGCGCTGGCGCTAGCCGACGGTGATATTGAGGTCACCATCTTGGGATACAGCTCCACAGGAGTGCGGGAACAATCAACGCTGGGCCCAGTACGCATCGTGCGCGTACCGGTGGCATGGCGATTCCGTGACCGAGCTAACGCCGCCCGCAAAGCACGACGAGACAAACGCCTCATTGTGGTAAACGAGCCATCTCCGCGCGAAAAAAGACTGCGCGAACTTCAACTCAGCCTGCGCCAACGCGAAGCTGCCGAACAAAAAGGCGCTAACGGAGCAAATCGCGCTACCCGAGCCGCCCTATGGCGAGTAGCGCAAACAAAGCTTGAACAACAGGCCACACGCTTGAGCAAGTACGAAGATAACTGGCGTCAAAAACTGTACGAATCAATCGACAACTCTGCCGCCCTCGTAGCCTGGCGTCGCGATATCCCCGAAATTGACGACTACGCGCTCGCATTTGACCCAGTAATTGATTCCCTGGAATGGGACATCATTCACGCCCACGACGTGCACATGGTTGGTATCGCCGCGCGTGCGGTAGCACGTAGGCGAGCCAACGGTAAGGAAGCAGCCTGGGTTTACGACGCTCACGAATACGTAGCTGGTCTTTCAATCTATCCGGGCAGGCCAGTGCGCAAACGAGCCGCCTACCTCGATCTGCAGAACGAATACATCCGCGACGCCGACGCCGTGGTCACAGTGACACAACCCCTGGCTGAGCAGCTGCAGAAAGACTACGACCTAGCCAGACAACCAACAGTGGTGATGAACGCCCCAGTGCTTTCCGCAGCTGAACGCTCGGCGGAGGTCTCACTTCGTGAGGTATGCGGCGTTGATAAGAAAACACCACTACTGGTGTATTCGGGAGGGGTCACTGCCGCCCGAGGCGTCGATACAGCCGTACGCGCGTTACTCGCACTACCTGAGGTGCATGTGGCAGTGGTATGTGTGCCACGAACCACCACAGCCCCAGTACGTGAACTCACCGAATTGGCGCGAACCTGTGGCGTTGAGGACCGAGTGCACTTCATCGAACCGGTGCGCCCAGATCACGTGAGCGGTTTTGTCGCCGAAGCAGACCTCGGACTCATCCCCATCCTGCACTTCGGTAGCCACGAGTTCGCGCTCGCGAACAAGTTGTTTGAGTACTTATTTGCCGGTCTACCAGTGGTTGTCAGTGATACGCGTGCACAGAAAGAGTTCGTTGAGCGTGAACAGGTAGGGCTAGTTCATGAGGCAGGCAACCCAGCCTCATTCGCGACAGTGGTCAAAGAAGCACTATCGCGTAAAGATGAATTTCAGAAACGTATCCGCCAAAACACCGACCTATTGACGCCATACGCCTGGGAGTATCAGGAAAAAACACTACGTGAGCTATACCGCGACCTATTCCGTCGAGGGCTTCCGGTAGGAAAGTCGTTGATGGTGCGAGCGAATAGTGTCGCGGTCGGGGATGCAGGGATAAGCGAGCCGCAATCTAGTTCGACTCTAGAAGAGATGGTAGAGCGGCCAATTAGTCATGATGACCGGGCAAGTTACGTTGGGTTTGGGCCAGCAAATATGGCTGGCCAGGCATGGCAATGGGCTAAGGCACTCGAGCGAGCGATACCCGGGGTGAGCACCTCTGTGATGGAAGTGGACCGGGGACAGAAGTTCCGGTATCCGCATGACACGTGGGTCGAGACGACAACCTATCGGCGTGATGTCAAGTGGGCGCAGGCACTGGAAAATCGTGCAGTGAAGGACTGGACGCATGCCCTGGTGGAGGCCGGGCGGCCTGTGTTCGGGTTGCGGCATGGTCATGACTTTGTTGGGGATGTGAAAGTGTTGCGCGCGGCAGGTGTACGGGTGGGGCTGCTGTTGCACGGCAGTGAGATCCGTAACCCGTCAATCAATGCCCAGCAGACACCATGGTCGCCTTTCGCTGACCCGGCAGATGAGCAAACTGCTCGGTTACAACGGGTAGTGGATATCCTCGCGCCGAAAGTGCGAGCCTTCATGGCTGACGAGGCCTTCGGCGGTCCTGTGTTTGTCTCAACACCAGATTTGTTGCGGCACATGCCGGGTGCGTATTGGCTTCCAGTGGTGGTTGATGTCCAGATGTGGAGCGCTGAGTCGGCTGTGCTGGATAAACCGGTACCTGTAGTGCTCCACACACCGAGCCGTTCCTCGTTGAAAGGAAGCGCTCACGTTGAAGCCGCGGTGGGGCCGCTCGTCGAAGAAGGGCTTATCAGATATGAGCGGGTAGAAGGCGCCACCCAAAAAGAAATGGTCGACCTGGTCAAAGGCGCTGACATTGTGCTCGACCAATTCGCTTTAGGCGGGTACGGGGTAGCCGCGTGTGAAGCGATGGCGGCAGGAAAACTTGTGCTTGGACATGTCATCGAAGAAGTTCGTGAGCATGTGAAGTCTCAAACGGGGCTGGAAGTACCGGTGGTTGAGGCACCTGCAGACCGTTTAGAGGCAGTGTTGCGTGAGGTCCTCACTGATCGTGACGGATTCAGCGCAGTGGCTGCTTCTGGACCAGAGTTTGTGCGCCAAGTGCATGACGGCACCCGATCCGCGGCAGTGCTGGCTGAGCAGCTGAACATCCACTCCTGAGAAAACTGCACCAGTTTCACTGCAACGGTGAGGGGGCTTTCCAACAGACACAAGCGATGGAAAGCCCCCTCAGCGGCAAGGCAGATCAGCTCTTGCGGTAGAGCTTCTTCGTTGCGTAAGCGGGTTCGCAGGTGACCTGTACGCCCAGGTTCCGGAAAATGCCCTCATCGACGCTGCCCAAGATGGTGGAGGAGTGCACATCGCAGCCACGCAGATTCTGCAGCTGCTCCAGAGCTAAGCGAGCGTTTTCATCGTGCTTGGCGCCCACAGCCAGGGCAATAAGCACCTCATCGGTGTGCAGACGCGGGTTGTGACTGCCCAGATGCTGTGTCTTGAGCGCTTGGATGGGGGCGACCGTGTCGGGGGAGAGCAGATGCACCTTGTCGTCGATGCCAGCTAATGCTTTGAGTGCGTCAAGCAGGATTGCCGAGCTCGGTCCTAGCAGCGAGCTGGTCTTGCCAGCGATGATGCGCCCATCAGGTAGTTCGATCGCAGCGGCAGGGCCCTTAGAACGCTTAGCGAGCTTGCGGGCAGGTTCAACGACAGGACGATCAGTGTCGACGACCCCGAGTTTGCTCATCGTTAGCGCGATACGTTCGCTCTCAACTGGTTCGATCTGCTCTTTGTGCTCGCGGGCTAAAGCCTTGAAGTAGCGGCGGATCACTTCCTGCTTAGAGGCATAGCGGACGACCTCGTCATCGCTGATGCAAAAGCCCACCATGTTGACACCCATGTCGGTGGGGGAGGCGTAGGGAGAAGCCCCCATAATCTGCTCGAACAGCAGATTTAAGACCGGGAAAACTTCGACGTCACGGTTGTAGTTCACTGTCTGCTCACCATGCGCAGCCAGATGGAACGGGTCAATCATGTTGACATCGTCGAGGTCGGCAGTAGCGGCCTCATAAGCCAGGTTCACGGGATGATCCAGTGGCAGGTTCCAGATCGGGAAAGTTTCGAACTTCGCGTAGCCAGACTCCACACCGCGCTGATGGTCCTGATAAAGCTGCGAAAGACACGTAGCCATCTTTCCTGAACCTGGGCCGGGGGCAGTGACAACGATAAGGTTGCGGGTGGTTTCGATGTAGTCGTTGCGTCCGTAACCCTCTTCACTCACAACGAGCGCGACATCGTTGGGGTAACCCTTGATGGGGTAGTGACGGTAGACAGTCAGCCCCAAACGTTCGAGTTTGCGTTTGAAAGCTTTCGCGGTGCGGTTGTCTTCGCTCCAGTGAGAAATCACCACGCTGCCGACGTACAAGCCATAGGTGCGGAACTCATCAACTAGGCGGAGCACATCTGCGTCGTAGCCGATACCCAAATCGCCACGGACCTTGTTAGAAGCAAGGTCTCGAGCGTTAACAACAACGACCATCTCGACGTCGTCTTTCATCGACTCGAGCATCACCAGCTTGTTGTCCGGAGTGAAACCGGGCAGCACACGCGAGGCGTGATGGTCATCAAAGAGCTTTCCACCAAACTCCAGATACAGCTTCCCACCGAACTGTGCTCGACGTGCACTGATGTGCTCGGTCTGCATACGGATGTACTTGTCGCGGTCAAAGCCAATGGCGTGTGCGTTCACAATTCCTCCCCAGGGTATGCCGCAGGGAGCTTATCGTTTTGGCCTGCCAGTACGTGCGATGTGACGCATCCCAATCACATCAATAACTGCTTCAACGAGAGCTTTCCATCGCCCAAATACCTACTAACGGCTCGCCAAAATATATGTGTGGGGGACGTGAAAGTCATGTGAGGTTCTTGTGAGGTTCGTGCCCCAGAGTTCTAGATGTCGGTAGGGAAACCCGGAAATCAGGGGCCGGGCGCCTCGCTCACGCGAGGCGTTCCCCACCGTCAAAGACACTGGACGCACCACCGACGGTGTCGATGGTCATGTGAAGGAGAAGACAATGTCCGCTCGTTTTTCCGTAGGTAAAGTCGCCTCTGCAGTCTTGGCGGTCTCCCTCATCGCAGGACCCTCGCTCAGCATCATCGCTCAAGACAGCACCGCCTCGGCCGCACCGACAGAAGCCCAAACAGTCGCCAACGTGCGCAAGACCGCCGGGCCCAAACTACCCAGCGTCCGCCTCTGGACCGAGTCCACCTTCAAGCACGGACAGCAGCTGACCGTGTTCGCAGACGCAGGCAGCGACAAATCTGGACGCAGCTTCACCCACGCCACCGTTGTTGGGCCACACGGCATTAAAGGCACCCTCCACCCAGCCGCGGATGCAGGAGCACTCACCACAGACATCATGATCCCCGCCGACCTTAAAGGTTCCTGGATCCGTCTCACACTTATTGCCCCGGATGGGCGCACCGCGAACGCCATCGTTCACAGCAACTGATTTCCCCTTACTCGCCTGCCGGTCGGAAACTCCCCAGAGAACGCAACCCCACCGGCCGGCAGGCTTACCCTCACTACACGATCAGTCCCATGAGAGGACATAAGGCATGGCACAGCCCATGAATAACCGCGCAAAAATGGCTGCAACTGCGGCGCTAGCGCTTCTTATCTCTCTCACCGGCTGCTCCGTCCCCGACCAAGGAACCGTGACCGCGGCACATGGATCGGCCCTGCCAGCAGTAACTCCTGCCAGCGGAGAAGACCACGCCGCGTTGAATAGCGCAGCGAAAAAAGGCCAGTTCTACCTCCAAGACTGTGACAAGTCACTTGTGCAACGCCCCTCCTCTTTCACCCTTGCATGCGCTGATTCAAACTCCGCCCTCGATTCAGTGAAATGGGACAATTGGGGAGATACCCAAGCCACAGGCAGCGCAGTCCTACGCGAGAACAGCTGTGTCCCTAACTGTGCTGAAGGAAAACCTGTCTCCTACCCAGTGCGGATCAAAGCCACCGGCGCCCTTACCGCTAACGGCGCTGGCGCCTACACCAGCATCGAAATTACCTACACCGACAAAGTCCCCGAAGGACAAGATAAAACCACGGTATGGAGCGCTCGACGCTGACGCGACTCACGCGCTCATAAACGTCACCTCAGTTTGCGCACCAGACAGCCCCGGATGCCGGGCATCAGGCTCAGAACGGCCTAATGTCACCACGGCCCCCATCGTCTCAGCGTGCTTAAACGCAATCGTCAGCCCCAACCCTGATCCCTTACTACCAGTCCCAGCATGAAACGGGCGCGGACCATTCTCAATAACGTCTTGCGGATAACCAGGTCCCGCATCACGCACCGTCAACGTATTGCCATCCACCTGAAATAGCGCTTGACCACCACCGTGGCGCACCACGTTAGTTACCAAGTTGCTGATCACCCGATCCAACCGTCGAGTATCGACCAGCACCTCCGCCGCCGAACCAGCCACGAACTCCACCTCAGCGCCCACATCACCCAGACGTCGCAATGACTCCTGAACCGTCACCGCCAAATCCACCCGCTCCACATCAGCAGATTCAGCAGCCCGATCCAGTCGCGACAACTCCAACAGGTCATCTACTAGACGACGCAGCCGAGTCACCTGCCGTCGCACAATTGAAGAAGACTCGTCATCGGGCAACAATTCCGCAGCACTGACCAACGCCGTCAACGGCGTACGCAACTCATGTGCTACGTCTGAGGTAAACGCACGCTCCAACTCCACCCGCCCACGCAGCGTAGCCGCCATGTCATCGATGGCAGCAGTCAACACGGCCACCTCATCGTGACCTTTCTGGCTCACCGAAACATCCTCACCATCAGCGATCATCACCACCCCATCAGCTGCCCGGCGAAGCCGTGAAGAGATAGTGATACCCGCAATCCACCCCAACAAACCCGACAGCACTAACGACGCCGCAGCTGCGATACCCAACGTCTGCAGACGATCTTCGTTCTGCTTAGCCAACGTTGAAGCATCCAGCTGAACCACCAACGCCACCTCTGGTCCCAACCTGGCTGCAGCCCACATATGCGCGCCGTCGTAATAGGTGGTCTTCTCCTTCGTATTCGGGTCAGCCAGTGCCGAACGCACCGCCTCAGGAGCAGAATCCGTATCCATCGAAGCCCCCAAACGTAACCGGCCATCCAAGGAATACCCTTCACTGGCAGCGATCAACCGTGCCAACGCCTGCCCCCGCACCGCATCCGTCGCCGAATCCGCAGCCCGCACTGCCAGCACACCACTGACCACACACGAGACCAACAGCGATGTCACCGCCACCGCCACCGTGATGTACACCCGCACCGACCTCAACCGCCGTAATGCAGGCAACCCCTTCCTCGACCTACACGAAGACCCAGCGAAACTCACTCCACCACCAGCTTGTATCCCAGCCCCCGCACCGTATGGATAATCCCCGGACCAATCTTCGAACGCAATCGACCAATACTGACCTCAACCACGTGGTCATCACCCCAATCACCGATATCCCACACCAAATCCAAAAGCTGCGACTTAGTCAGTACCCTGCCCGGACGATCCAAAAACGTCGCCAACAAACGAAACTCCGTGCCCGACAAAGTGATCTCAACCCCATCGCTATGCCGAAACACCGTCATCCCATCCCGATCCACCCGCAAATCACCCACTGCCTGCACATGCGGCGCAGACAACCGTGACCCAGCCCCCGCACCCGCCTGAACCCCAGCGGCCATAGAACGTCGTGACACAGCCACAATCCGGGCCGCCAAAATAGCCCCATCGAACGGCTTAATGACATAGTCATCAGCCCCGGCCTCAAACCCAGCCAACTGGTCATACGGCAACTCCCGCGCCGTCAACATAATCACCCCCAACGGAGCAGCACGCTCACGCAACCGACGCGTCAACGTGATCCCATCCATCCGAGGCATCGCAATATCCACCACCGCCACCTGCGGTGAAAGCCCCTCACGATCTAAACGCGCCAACAACTCCAACGCATCCACACCATCAGCAGCCGTCTCCACCACAAACCCCTGCTTACGCAACACCAACGACGTCGTCATCCGAAGATCGTCGTCATCCTCCACCACGAGCACCCGCAGCCCACCCTCGTCGCCGCTTTTCACGTCAGCATCCATACACACAAGGGTAGAGACCCAAGCAGCCCATCTCACGGACCCTCACCAGCACCATCAACCACCCACAACACACACAAGCAGGGGCGAAGCCACACAGCCTCGCCCCTGCTTAAAAACACACATCACCGTGCGCGCCGCGCCTGCAACGCCCGCTTCGCCGCCGGATACCCCACCACCACATCCGGTCCAGGATGCCGACGAGCCAACAACCACGCACCCCGCTGCGACCGCGCATCCACAGGGAACACCAAATCCGCTCCCGCAAACACCTCCGAGGCCGTCCGAGACCGCGACAACGCCACCGCAAACCGCGTCGAAATACTGCCGTGCCTCACCGCAATCGCCTGCTGCGCCACCTTCGCCAACGGCCTATCACTAGCCTTAATATTTGCTTTTGCCGCTCGCTTGACCTGCACAGCCTTGGCCTTAACCCTACGGCTACGCCACTTCACCCCCTGCCGCACCCGCTCCGGATGATACTTCGGCAACGAGACCGAAGCACGCGCCTCCGCACCCGTGCGATACACCCCACCATTGGGGTCAGCAATACGCCCCGGAGTCACGTGATCCTGCACCACCTCACCCATCTGACCAGCAAGATCAGACACGCTCACCGGAGACTCCTCACCTCCTGCACCAACAACTCCACCACGCTCACCCGGAGCCGATTCGGCAACCAAATCAGCAACATCAGCGCCAACACCAGAGCCACCCAACGTCTGCACGCTCAACGGCTCCGGCCGACGCACGTCCAACCGCGGACCAAACACAAAATGCCGAGCCACCGGCAACGGCTCAACCGGCGGCTGCCACGCCAACAACTCCACCTCATCAGTGTCCAACAGCTCCAAATTCTCCCGCCACATCCGGATCGTCTCAGCAGAAACACCCCGACCCGTATCAAGCAAAACAATCTTCACGCCTGCTCCTCCACATCACCCGCAGGACCATCCAACACGACCCCACCAACCGGCACAGGTACAGCTTCCTTCAACGCCGACACACGCGGCTCCAGCTGGATATCCCGCGCATACCTCCGCGCGAACTGCGCACACGCCGCCCGTGTCTCCTCCGAAGCCGACCGCGCCGCACGCCCAGCCTCCACCAACGCCTCCGCAATCGATTCCGGCGACAAATCCTTCACCGGGAACCACAACGGATATTCACGCAACACATCCGTCGCCGCGTTCCCCGGATCATGCACAGCAACAATCGGCAAAGCGCTCGCCGCGTACTCGAACACCTTCCCGCTCGTCACATAAATTCCCTTGCCAAGAACCAACAACAATGCATCAAACGTGTCATAAATCTGCCGCACCTTAGCCTTCGGCACCGGGCCCTGATACGACAACTCATCCTTGGCGTGCTCCTCCACCAAATTCAGCAACGCTGGCGACGGAGCCGAATAAAAACCTAAATACCCCCACAACTGCGCTTGCGCATTCGACAACTCAGCACTACGACCCCGCGCAATCTCCCACCCCTTCGCAAACTCCGCGATCGGTACCCGCGCACTAGCCGTTCCGATATACCCAAACACCAACGGCTTATCAGCTGATGGGCTTTTAGTCGTTGGCGCTGGCGCAAACTCAGGGTCATACCCATTAGCCACCACATGCATCCGCTCCGCCACCTCCGGATGCCGCTTGGCATGCCAGGCACGAATCGGCTCATTGACAAACCACACCTCATGCGCATCCGCCAACAGACGCCGCTCTAACTTATCGACGCGACCACCCTCAGGATGCAAGAACGTTCCATCAAACACATCCAGCATCCACGCATCCCGATAATCCATTACATACGGAACACGGAAACGCCGATACAACGCATCTGCAGCCATGAAATCCACATTCGGGTTCGCCGTCGCCACCGTCATATGTACGCGCTTACGTTGATGGATATCAATCGCGGCCTGTTCCAAATCACGCCGCCACGGCCCATAGTTCGACTCCGGAAAATCACGCATATCCCGGTACTTGCGACTGCGTCGCCACACCTTCGGCGCCAAAGCCCGCAAAGGCGACCAATTCCGTACATTCATGTCCATGCTTGGCCACGGAAACGGAATCCGAACTATCTCAACTGCAGGATCCACCTGCTCTTCCAGCGAAAAATCCGCACCCGTGTAGTCAATGAACGTTTCACGCGTAGCAGTAAGAACAGTGACATCCCATCCCTGACGCACGAAACCATTCACAGTGGCCAATGCTCGATACACACCACCGCCACGTGAAGGCGGAAAACCCCACGCGACATACAACATGTGCGGACGGAAAAGATCGGCATCCGGCGGCGGGGTAGGGGTGGTCATGAGTTACGACATCTCCTCAAACGGATGCGGCTGCAAAGGAAACCCACCGAACACGAAGCCCCACAACACGCAGAAACGGTCACGAGAAACGGTGGAACAAAAAGCTCTCCGCAACATTAACGCCTCAAACAACCTCAGCGCGCACCGCACGACACGGCCACACAGCCCACCAAGTGTGCCGCCCACAGCAAACAGCCAGGGCGGCACACACACTCACATGCGAGCCAATGCACAACGCGCTGAATCCACCGCCACGACCAAAGAAGCACCCAACATGATCGAGTCTTTGATCACTAGCCGCCCCACTCCCGAAAGATATGGGAAACCGTGCTCCGCCGAACCCAAAGCAGGAACCCACGCCTCCGGAGTAGTCACAAGAAAACTCAAAGTGACAAAGCTCATCCCCGTCAAAGCTACGCCACCTATCACTCCAAGAACGGGATGAATCCAATGCCCCAAAATCAGCAACCCGATTGCCACAATAGTAGCGCCAATAAGAAGAGCAGCGACATAGGAACCATTCATGGCATGCCAATCCTTATTGGCGGCCACCAAAGCGCCCTCCGGATTCCGGTGACTTTTGTAACCAGCCGGATCGTTGTAAAGCCAACTCATAATAGGGCTGTTCGCAACAAAAGGAGCGATGCCCTCAGCCTCATACGGCACCACCTTGAGGCCACCAATCCACAAAGTAACAACAGCCAAACCAATACGCGTGAGAGTTAAGCTCACCCGATCCAGCTTCGCCACCGCTTCCAAGACGTTACGCATGATTTCTTCCCCAAACTCTTTAATCTCCGAGGGAAGAATTTCCAATCGCCAACCTGCGCTCCTCACGTCGCCGCAGATGTTCACCTAACGTGGCATGACGACGAGCGAGCTCGCCCATCACCCGCTCAATCTCCACCATCGTCTCCTCATAAAGACGAGCAGCCTCAGGGCAATCATCCGAATACTCATTCCCAGAATCGAGACATTCAATAAACGGACGAACCCGGCTGGGTGGAATGCCACACGACGCCAGATGCCTAATCTCACAAGTCACGAGAAAATCTCTCTCGCTATAAACGCGGTAACCATTCTCACTGCGCTCCGGCGACAACAAACCCAACGACTCGTAATACCGGAGAGCCTTCACAGTCACGCCCGCCCTCAGTGCGAGATCACCGATCTTCATTTCTTCCCTCTCCATGACCGGATCAGGCTAAAACCCTGCCCCCAAGGTCAAGGCAACCCGACCACACCAACATCAACACCATCTCAACGCACAACCCACCACCCGCATTCACCACAGCTCCCGCGCGCCAAGGCACCCCAACACAACTAGGCTTCCCCCAACACATCAACCGTGATCCGCAGGCCTACAAACCAACCAACAACGGCACTGCACACATCACCCAAACAGCAGGAGAACCATGACCGAGGCATCCGTCCGCATCCAAGCAAGCGCCGACGTCGCCGACAACGCCGTCTTCGGAGAAGGCAGCGCCGTCTGGCACCTAGCCCAAGTCCGCGAGGACGCAGTACTAGGGAAAAACTGCATCATCGGACGCGGCGCCTACGTCGGCAGCGGCGTAAAAATGGGAGACAACTGCAAACTCCAGAACTACGCCCTCGTCTACGAACCCGCCGAACTCGAAGACGGCGTCTTCGTCGGACCCGCCGTCGTCTTCACCAACGACCACTTCCCCCGCTCCATCAGCCCCGACGGCACCCTCAAACGCGGAGACGACTGGGAACACGTCGGCGTCACCTGCCGTCAAGGAGCATCCATCGGCGCCCGATCTGTATGCGTCGCCCCCGTCGAAATCGGAGCCTGGGCCCTAGTCGCCGCTGGCTCCGTCGTCACCAAAAACGTCCCCGCACACGCACTCGTCGCCGGAGTGCCCGCTAAACGCATCGGCTGGGTCGGCCGCGCAGGTCAACCCCTCACCCCCGGCGAAGACGGACTATTCACCTGCCCCAGCACAGGAGAGAAATACCGCCAAAACGGCGAAACCCTCGAACTTCTCGAAAACTGAAAACCCCGCACAAACACGTGTGCCGGTGGCCAGAGACACCCCCTCAAGCCACCGGCACGATCACAAACCCGCAGGGCTACTCAGCATCGGAATTATCGCGGCCACTAGTACGACGAGGCTGCTTGCCCAACACATACCCCTCTAAAAACCCAACACCCCACCCGTAATGAATCCCCGCAAACGCCAACGGCAACGACTTCACATCCACCGGCGCTGAATCCTCACGACCCTTCAATGCCTTCGCGCTCGCAACAGCAAGACCCCCCAAATACGGGGCATAACCAGCCAGCGCCAACCGCGGATGACGCGAAGCCAAAGCCGCCAACGCTACAGTGCCCATCACCGCCACCGGAGCCGCCAAGTGACGCGGCCGCAACGCCTCCCGGCCGTTCTTGCGCACCATCAACGCCTTACCCCGCCCATATCGCCGATACTGACGGAACAAGTCCGGCACGTTGTCACGCACATGCCACAAGATCCCCATCTGAGGATCAAAACCGATCTCATACCCCGCCAACGCAATCCGGTGGTCGAAATCCACATCCTCATTAACCATGAGGTTCTCGTCCCAACCACCTACCTGACGAGCAACATCGGCGCGATACACACCAAACGACGCGTGGTCAGTCAACTGATACTCAGTGCCGAAATGGTTAATCGAATCACCAATTGCGAACGGACTCGACTGCACCAGCCCAATCGCCCGCCCCGTGGGAGTAGAAGAAACCCCAGTACGCAACCCCCCCACCGCAGCCAATTTCGGATTCTCTGCAAAACGCTTCAATGCCTGTGCGAAATACCCCGGCGTGATCGTCGCGTGTCCATCAACCCGCGCTACAAACGAACCACGCGCAGCAGCCAACCCCACATTCAAACCCGACGGGATCACCACTTTCGGGTTATCCAACAGACGCACACGCTCATCCTGTGACGCTAGTCGTCGCACAATCGCCGCTGTGTCATCCGAAGAACGACCATCGACAACAAGTACCTCAACATCCACGCCCTCCTGGGACAGGATCGACTTCACCGCCCCCTCCACTGAAGCCGACTCGTTGAGAACAGGCATGATCACGCTGACCAACTCAGACATGAAGCGATCACTCTCTTTCAGAGGAAGAAGAACCAGCCGAAACCGCAGAAGAAACAGAACCAACATCGCCGGATACACCAGCGGTAGATATTGCCGCCCTACGAGGAGAATAAAGACGCTCGGTGCCCGCCAAAATGTTGTCTCGCAACGCCGGGGCCCACAGCGTGCTCAACAAAAATGCCGGAACCATCAACGGCTGCGCCGGCGGCTGCAACACCAACATCGACACCAACACCGACATCCCAATCGCAGGCTCAGTAGCCTTCACATACGAAACCACGATGATCACAGCCAGCAATGCCCCTGCGATAAGTCCGTAATCGAAGAACACCTTGCCCACCGTCGGCACCAGCAGACCATTCACACCTGAGGCATCCACCACATACCGGGACGAGCCCGGGCCGCCCCCAAACAACACGATGCCCCAATCAGACACCCACTTGGGAAACAAATACAGATACGGCTCAAATGTGCGCAGAGCAGTCGAAGAATTCTCGCTCGACCCCTCACTCAACCGATCCAAAATGGTTTTACCAATAGTCGTTGGAGCAGCCACTGCAGCTAATACCAAACCCGGTATCAAGTAACGACGCAGCAACGGCCACTGCCGCTGCCACAACATCACAACCACACCAATCAAAGCCACAAACATGCCCGAACCAGCAGCCGTCACCAGCATGCCAACCGACAAAACCATGACCTCCCAGATTCGTGCACGAATCAGCAACGCCGCCAAAATGCACAAACCCAGAATGAAAGACATGAACGACGGCTCCAACGCGAACCAGCCATTCGACTTATAGATATTCGCCTCATAAAAAAGCGGATACGACGTGTTAAATCCGCTCACCACAAGATTGGACGGCAAAGACTCGCCAATAAAATCGCGATACCCAATCGGAGTTACCTGCACCACCATGAACAACACCGAAATGCTCGCCAAACCCAAACCGATGTTCTTCACTGCCCGCAGCGCACGCTCAAACGTCCCACGACTGCGATCAGCCATCATGAACGCTGCAGGAAGCCAGGTCACCATCCACAACAACCAACTGTTCACACTCACATACGGGGCAGGAACAAACAGAATCTGCGGAAAAGTGACCAAAGCAGCAACGCCACCAGCAACAACCCACAACAAAAACCGTCGCGGCTCAACCACAATCACGTGACAACGCCACGCCAATCCCAGCCACACGATCGTCAACGGCACCGACAAAGAAATATCAATCCCCGGAACCGACAAACGCATGAGAAAGAAATTCGCGACAAATAACACGCCGATCCACCACACCGGATCAAGCAACCGCGACGGATAACGCGACTTCGACTCACGTTCACCAGCCAAATGCGACTCACGCAACACAAACCGCTGGTGCGCGCGCTGCTGATGCTGAGACAAAGGAGCGGAGACAAAGCCCCGCTCCCCATCAGCCCTCGACAACAATGTACGTACGCTCACCAAATTGCCCCGCGTACTCATCAAGCCACTCAAAACGTGTCTTACCCGAACGCACCAAGACCAACAACACAGCCTCAGGATCGCGAGCAACACGCTTCACAATGGCAGTGGACAAGCCCGTCTCCAATACCGTGACAGGGCCCTTCGGATCCGACGGCGTCTGCTGCGAAGCCCCATACGCCGCCATATTCTTCGTCACCGACACTTCACGACCAAGAGCCTCAAAACCCTCAGCCACCGGACCCACTAACTCCTGCACATCCGCAGCCGGCAAACGCACACCAGTGACCACCACACGCTGCGGCGAGGGAGTCTCCATGCTCAATACCGCAGCCACATCACGCGTGGGCAAAAACTCCACATTCGGGTACAAACGACGCATCTCCGCCAGCTTGCCCATCCGGCCCCGGCGACCACCCACGAGCAACGCAATACCCGCACCAACCAAGCCACCGCCGACAGCACCCAAAACAACCAACACCGCAGCCGACGTCTGCTTCACACCCGCAGCCGTCGCCGGCTGAACCACAGTCAACTGACGCGACTGCGCCAACGTATTGGCCTGACTGCTCGCCAACGCCTGACCTAGCGCCGCAACCCGCGCCTGCTCCGCCTGCGGATTATTCAAATGCGAACCACGAATAATCTGACTCGTCTGCTCACTCAACGAATTCAAATCCGCAGCCACACGAGCATTACTCGCCGCCACCGCAGCCTGAGCAAACACGTTCGTTGCATTCGCCGCAGCCTCAGGACTATCACCAGTGACACTCGCCGAAATCATCAACGACTGCGGAACCGCAGCCAGCTCAGTACGTGCCCGAAGATCACCCTCCGAGGAACGCAACTGCTTCGCAGCCGCCTGAAAAACCTCCGAAGTACCCGTCTCCGTCAACGCGCTCTGCTGCGCCTGCGTCAACCCATCACCATTGTTCGCAGTCGACTGCACCCGTAACAACGCCGTCGCCGTCGCCGGAGAATTCCCACCAATCACACCTCCCACCACAGCACCCACAAACGCCAACGCGGCAGGGATCCACCACCAACGACGCAACGTCTCGATCAGCGAACGACCCCACGGGTCGATATTTGCAAGGCCCGGACTGGCCACGTAAATCCCCCTAATACGACAGCTATTCACGCCCACGACACCACACGCCAATCCCCCCGGCGCGGCGCTGCAACAACGCCACCTGACCCCACGGGGCTATTCGCAAGTGCAGCCAGAAGCGACGAACAAGCGATGTTCGGGAAGTGGACTCAACCACGATACCCGTCTAGAACAACCGTCCGGCTTCCCCCAGCTCCAGCATGTGTACCAACACCCCAACAACAAACAACACCAACAAAACCCACAAACACATCAGCCAGCCACAAACATCACCATCCACACCACGCAACACCCCCCCAACATTCCCCAACGACAACCCCCAGCAATGCCACACTGACCCAGTGCGGATCCTCCTGCTCGCCAACTCCTACCCCACCCGAGCAACACCAAGCGGCGCCCCCTACATGACCCACCGCGTCACCGCCATCAACAACCTCAACCATCCCAACCTCTACCTCCAACCCATCGCACTAACCCCTACCTACACACCCCCAGTCCGCCTCCTACGCGCGGCCATGCATGCACCCACACACAGCGACCAACAACTCGCACCCCACGCCCAAAACACCGGATGGCTCCCCATCCCAGCCCACTGGAACCTCACCGACACCATCGCCAGCCGCACAGCACACACCCCCACCCACGCCATCCGCACCGCCACCACCGCACTCATCCACTACTGCCACCAACAACCCCAGCCCTACGACATCATCCACGCACACGGCATGTACAGCCTCGCCGCCGGCCACATCGCCGCCGCCCTAGCCCACCATCTACACATCCCCTACGTCGTCACCATGCACGGCAGCGATGTCACCCACACCATCACCCACAACCCCCGCCCCGCTGCCAACACCCTCAACCACGCCGCCGCCACCATCTACGTCTCCAATGCCCTACGCACCCACGCCACCAACCTCGGCATGCCTCACACCAACAGCCACGTCATCCCCAACGGCGTAGACCTCAGCCTCTTCACCAACCCCAACACCCCCCCACCCACCCCCGACCCATGGCAACACACCACCGGACCCCGACTCCTCTACGTAGGAAACCTCCTCCCCATCAAAGGCGCCGACCGCCTCCCAGCCATCCTCAACACCATCACCCACACCCACTCCCACGCCCACCTCGTCATCGCCGGCGATGGCCCCCTACGCAACCAGCTCACCAACCACCCCAACATCACCCTCCTGGGCCGCCAACCCCACCACCACATCCCTGCCCTCATGCACGCAGCCGACATCCTCCTCGTCCCCAGCCGAGCAGAAGGCTGGGGATGCGTCGTCACCGAAAGCTACGCAGCCTGCACCCCCGTCGTCGCCACCGACACTGGCGGCCTACGCGAATCAGCCCTCGACGCCATAGCCCTCGTCCCGCCCCCAAACAACACCACCACCGAAAACGACTTCATCCACAACTTCGCCACCCGCGCCCTAACCATCCTCGCCAACCCACCCAGCCCCCAACACATGACCCAACACACCCAAAACCACTCCTGGCACAACACCGTCACCGCCGAAATCGACATACTCCGCAGCGCACTCACCTCATGAACCCCCACCCCCTCCGCAGCCCCATCAACCTCCACCAACCCACCGACCACCACCTCACCCGCCGAGGCATCACCAGCTTCATCGGACTAGCCAGCCAAGGCGCCATCCGCCTAGCCATCACCATCATCATCGGCCGCTACGCTGGAGCCAGCGCATTAGGCCTCGTCGCCACCGGCCAAGCAACCGCCCAACTCCTCATCCTCCTGTGGCCCACCACCGCCGGCCAAGCAGCCTCACGCTTCCTCGCCCAAGCCCGCGGACGAAATAACCACAACGAAATCGACACCATCGCCACCCACCTCAACCACCGCGTCATCACCACCGCCCTCCTCCTGGCCCTCATCTCCATCCCCATTACCCTCACCCGCGCAAACGACCCCCTCAGCGCTACCTGCGTCGCTCTCTTCCTCCTCGGTATCGCCGGGCAGCAATACACCCGTGGCATCCACTACGGAGTAGGCGCCGTCACCCGCGTTGTCACCCTCGACTGCGCTCTATCCCTCATCGGCCTGTTCGGCGTCATTATCGCCATATCCCTGGACATCACCGACCTACGACTGCTCATCCCACCAGCCTTAGGCTTCCTGCTCCTGACCGCAGCATGCTGGCCATGGCACACTCCCCACCCACCCCTGCCCACAGCCCAAACCCATGCGCTCACCAGAGAAATTGACCGCTTCGTCACCCTAGGCGCACTCGGCTCCCTCGCCTCGGCCGGGCTCGTGCAACTATCCGTACTCATCGCATCCACACACGGACACACTGCAGCAGGGGCCTACTCCGCAGCGTGGAACCTCGCCATGCCCCTGACCCTGCTATCCGGAGCGCTATCCCTTGTGCTCTACCCCAACATGGCCGAAGCTTTCGGCCGCAAAGACAACACAGCAGTCACAACACAACTTGACCGCGGAGTGCGCGGTTTGACCTTCCTTGTTCTCCCACTAGTCGTCGTGGCATCCCTACTAGCCCCCGAAATCATCCAAACTTTTTACGGCCCCGCTTTCACCCAATCCGCCCCGATCATGGCGACCTTGCTCCTGGCCGTCCTCATCACAATGATCGCGGTTCCCTGCGTCAACGCCATCACAGCCGGCTCACGCAACGGCATTCTCTACACAACCATCGCCAGCCTTGCCGGGCTAGCAACAGCAGCCACGGTATGGACGCTCTCGCCACGTTCGTGGGGAATTGAGGCAGTCGCCATCGGATATTTAGTAGGTGTATCGACTACCTCTTCAGCCACCATCGCCCGCGCCTGGCAGAAATATCAGATGCGATGGACAGCTGAAGCAGCTCTGGTCATATCAGCAGTCATGGTCACTTTCCTGGCCGCGACCCTGACAAACCTTGAAACCCTTCCCCGCATCGGTATCGCTGCACTCATCGTGTTGGCGTGGTGCAGCACTCATCCAGACCAAACCCGAACTTGGGCGAAGAGGCTACAGCGTCATCAACGCTGACCACGTAGCATCACTGGTCGAGCAGCATGTCGAATACTGACTGCGTCGGCGTACACGCACGCCACGCGTCGTAGGCATCTGCAGCTGCTTGCCGATCCGACAAACGCTGCTCAGGAGCACGAGCCGCGACAGCATCAATATGTTCAGCCCAGTCACGTGGATCGAACGTGTCAAGCAGCTCGAGCGCTCCGGCCGGTATATGCGGAAGCATCACAGGCCACGGGGTAGAACCGCGATGCAACATCACAGGTACCGCCGCGGAAAGTGATTCAGCCACTGTGTGGCCGAAGTTTTCGTTAGTGGTGGGAAAAACAAACAGATCGTGTTCACAGAAAGTTTCCTGCACACGATCGCGCTCAATCCCGCCAACGAAAGACACTGGATGCTTGCTCTTATTGGCAAGAGCGTGCAGCGTGGAGGCATAGTCATCGCTGTCAGCAGTTCCAGCGATAGTCACCTGAACTGGAGAATTCACGTACCGCAGAGCAGCCAGGAACGTCTCGATACCTTTTTTCGGTGATAGCCGCCCTAGATAAAGCAGCCGCAGCGGAGCTGTCGTCGGGGTGTGCGGTCGAGTAGCGCAGGTAGGTAGGTCAGTCTCGTTCTGCCGTATAAGGACACGAGCTTTGGGGAAAACGCTACGAATGTCGGCGGCTTCAGCAGGAGAAGAGGCATGCCATGTGACGTCTCGATAAAGACCAGCGAATCGTGCCGCGGCAAGAAAGCAGCGTTTTTTCTTAGCTTTCAGCGCTAGAGCGCCAGTCCCGAACTCTCCTCGAGGTGCGATAAGCACATGCCCCAACGACAGGATTTTGGTGCGCGCAAGCAGCAAAGGAAGCAATGTCCATAGCGGAGGGAATGCTCCGGTGAGGTAAGTGATTTCTGGCGGTTCAGAAGGGCTACTGGTGGCCTGGCGCCAGGCTCGAACGTAGGCAGGAATGGTGTTCAGGGAGCCAAAAGTGGTGGGTAAGTAGCGCACAAGTGCAGAGCCGGTGCGGACCCAATCGGTGGTATCGACATCTAAAGGCACACCGCCCCAGTCGTATGCACTGGTGATCACGAGGAAATGGTGGCGGTCGCCATGCTGGTTGGTGATGGCAGCTAGGCTGCGGATAGGTCCGCCGCCACGCCAAGCAGGGGTGTAGTAGGGCGTGGCTATCAGTATGCGGGGGCCGGTTGGTGAAGTCATGGTGTTCAGCTGCGCAGGCCGGTCCAGGTCTCGTGACGGCGGTGGGTGGACAGGATGAATCGGACGGTTCGTTGTGAGCAGTTGTTGATGCGGTAGTCGGTGGGAGTTGGCGGTGGGGTAGTGCCGGTGGTGATGGCATCGCGGATGGCTTCGATGAGGTTGTCGGGGTCCAGGCCAGTCATGATGATGGATCCGGTGTCGAGGGCTTCGGGGCGTTCGATGGAGTCACGGAGGGTGACTGCCGGGAATCCCAGGAGTGAGGATTCTTCGCTGATGGTGCCGGAGTCAGATAGGACGCAGGCGGCGTCCATTTGGAGGCGGTTGTAGTCCAGAAACCCCATGGGTGGGTGGAAGGTGATGCCTTCGAGGTTGTGGCGAGGGCTGTCGGGGTGGTGTAGGAGTGCGTCGAGCCGCTTGCGGGTGCGGGGATGGGTGGAGACAAGGATGGGCATATCGAAGGTGTCGCGTGCTGTGATGAGGCAGTTCAGCAGGTTGGTCAGCCGTTGAGGGGAGTCGACGTTTTCTTCGCGGTGGGCGCTGACGAGGAGGAATTTGCCGGGGGTGAGGCCGAGGTCGCTGGTGGCGGTGCTGGTGTCGAAGGCGGAGCGGTGGTGATCGAGGACTTCTTTCATGGGGGAGCCGGTAAGGGCGATGTGGCGGGGATGGATGCCTTCGGCGAGGAGGTTGCGGCGTGCGTGTTCGGTGTAGACGAGGTTGTAGTCGGCGATGTGGTCGACCATGCGTCTGTTGGTTTCTTCGGGGACGTTGTGGTCGAAGCAGCGGTTGCCTGCTTCCATGTGGTAAACGGGGATGCGCATGCGTTTGGCGATGAGGGCGGCGATGGCGGAGTTGGTGTCGCCGAGGATGAGGACTGCGTCGGGGCGATGGGTGGTGAGGATGTCTTCAACTTTGATGAGGGTTTCGCCCAGGGTGGTTCCTAGGGTGGCTGTGTTGATGGCGAGGAAGTGATCGGGGCGGCGTAGACCGAGTTCTTCGAAGAAGATTTCGTTGAGTTCGTAGTCGTAGTTTTGGCCGGTGTGGACGAGGGTGTGGGTGACGGTGTTGTCGAGGTGGGTGATGACGCGGGAGAGACGGATGATTTCGGGGCGGGTGCCGACGATGGTCATGACGTGGGTCATGGGAGCTCCTTGACGTAGCGGTGCATGCGCCGTCCGGCGGGGGTGGTGTAGGTGGATTCGATGGTCCAGCCTTGGCGGCTGTAGTGGCGGTTGACGGCGTCGTTATTGTCGGCGTCGGTGGTGAGGTAGGCGCTGGTGGCTCCGTGGTGGTGGGCGCAGGTGGTCCAGGTGTGGGTGAGTTTGGCGCCGGTGCCGGTTTTTTTGAGGGTGGGGCTGATGCAGATGGAGGCTAGGAGGGCGCCGTTGCTGCCTGGTGGTGTGTCTCCGCGGTAGCGCAGGGCGCGTAGGAGTCGGGGGATGACAGTGCGGGGGTGGGTGAGTGCGGCGCGGGTTGCGGCGAGGGCGAAGGGAATGGCGCGGCGGCGTAGGAGTCGGGTGTAGAAGGTGGTGGGGTCGGTGGTTCCGACAGCGATGCCGATGGGTTGGTTGTTGGGCATGCGTGCGGTGATGGTGATGGCGGTGGGGTCGGTGGCGTAGGCGCGGTAGAACTCGCGGAGGAAGGGTTGTCCGAGGCGTGTGAGAAAGAAGTTGGGGAAGGCGTCGTGGTGCAGGCGGGCGAGGGCGGGGATATCGGTGGGGTCGATGCCTTCGGTGAAGTGGATGTGGGGGTTGGGGGGAGTGGGTAGGTGGGGGGTCATGGTTGGGGTGTGGTGGGGGCAGGGTCGACGGGGTGTGGTGTGGTGTCGGGGTTTTTGGGGTCGTAGAGCTCGTTGGTCCAGAACATGGTGTGTAGGGGTGTGGTTCCGGTGTTGGTGATGTTGTGTGTCCACAGGGTGGGCATGTCGATGGTGACGGGGGTGTCGCCGGTGACGTCGAAGTCGATGCGTTCATTGGTCAGGACGCGGCGTAGGCAGATGCGGGCGGTGCCGTGTAGGACTTGGAATCGTTCGATTTTGTTGAGATGGAAGTGGTTACCGCGGGTGTAGCCGGGGTTGGTGGTGGAGTGGAATACCTGGCCGCTGCTGCCGTGGACGCGGATGGTTTCGATGAGGGTGCCGCGTTCGTCGGTGTTGGGTTGGGTGGGGATGGGGTAGGCGTGGGGCCACATGGCCGCGCGCAGGGTGTTGAACAGGGGGATGCCTAGGGGAGAGTTGAGGTCGGGGATTTCGCCGGTGGGGGCGTAGACGGAGTGGAATCGTTCGAGGGTGCGGGCGACTTCGGAGATGCGAATCATGGTGCCGGTTTGTTCGCGGATGCCGTTGGTGCGTTGGAGTGCGGCGGCGATCATGCGTTCGCAGGCTTCGCCGACGTGTAAGAGGGGGATTTCGCGGTCGTCGGTAATGCGGGGTTCGCCGTCGTGGGCGATGGTGTGGGCGAAGGTGGCCACAAAGCTGTTGTAGTCGGGGCGGCCGTGTTCGCCGAAGAGTCCGCAGAAGCGGAGGTCGGTGGCGCTGGCTTCGCCGCCAGCGTGTTCGGCCCATTCGGTGATGATGTGGCCGGCTTGGCGTTTTCCGTGTCCGTAGGGGGTGGAGCTGTTGGGGTGTTCGGGTGAGGCGTGGTTGGAGCCTGCGTAGACGACGGCTGGTTCGCGTTTGCCTGCGGTGTAGCGGCCGGAGACGGTGCTTTCTAGTGCGGTGACGAGTCGGTTGGCTAGGGCGATGTTGCCGTTGTTGAGTTCGTGTTCGTTGCTGCGGTTGATGCCTGCGCAGTGGAAGACGAGGTCGGCGTCGGAGAGGGCTTCTTCGAGGGCGTGGGTGGCGAAGTCAGTGCGGTTGATGGGGTAGGTGTCGATGTTGGGCAAGGTGAGTAGGCGGGCGCGTAGGTGCCAGCCGAGGAATCCGTTGGCGCCGGTGACGACAGCTTTG
Organism: Dermatophilus sp. B7861-1; assembly: GCF_058996045.1. NCBI lineage: Bacteria > Bacillati > Actinomycetota > Actinomycetes > Micrococcales > Dermatophilaceae > Dermatophilus > Dermatophilus sp. B7861-1. The sequence continues at coordinate 648,175 of NZ_CM180082.1, forward strand.
AGGCGGCGTTGGGTGGGGGTGCTGTTCATGGCTGTGCCGTTTCGTGCTGGTGGAGTGTTCCGGCTTGGTAGGCGAGTTCGCGGATGTGGGGGAGGGTGAGTAGGAGGGTGATGGTTTCTTCGAGGTTGAGTCGTTGGGTGTTGGCGGAGGTGTAGTCCTCAAGGGGGGCGCGGTGGTGGTCGCCTTCGGTGAAGTAGAGCTCGTATTCCATGGAGCGGGCGTCCACAGGTACGCGGAAGTAGTTGCCTTGGTCGGTGGCGTGGGCCATTTCTTCGTGGGAGAGCAGGGTTTCGTGCATTTTTTCGCCGTGGCGCATGCCGATGATGTGGATGGGGTGGTCGGGGTGGCCTAGGAGGGTGGCGACGGCTTTGGCGAGGGTGTTGATGGTGGCGGCGGGGGCTTTGCGTACGTAGAGGTCGCCTGGGGTGCCGTTGGTGAAGGCGTGGGTGACGAGGTCGACGGATTCTTCGAGGGACATGAGGAAGCGGGTCATGTCGGGTTCGGTGATGGTGATGGGGCGTCCGGTGTGGATTTGGTTGATGAAGTGGGGGATGACTGAGCCGCGGGAGTACATGACGTTTCCGTAGCGGGTGATGGTGACGGTGGTGGGGCTGTCTGGGTATTGGCGGGTGAATGCTTGGGCGTGTTTTTCCATGAGGGCTTTGGACATGCCCATGGCGTTGACGGGGTAGACGGCTTTGTCGGTGGAGAGGCAGACCAGTGAGCGGGCGCCGGCTTCGTGGGCGGCCATGATGACGTTATGGGAGCCCAGTACGTTGGTGAGTACGGCTTGTTGGGGGAAGAATTCGCAGCTGGGGACTTGTTTGAGGGCTGCTGCGTGGAAGACGTGGTCGGTGCCGCGTAGGGCTGCGTCTACGGAGGTGCGGTCGCGGACGTCGCCGACGAAGTAGGTGATGCGTTCGTCGGCTAGGGCTACACGCATGTCGTGTTGTTTGGCTTCGTCGCGGGAGAGGATGTGGATTTTTTTGACGCCGTGTTTGAGGAGGCGTCGGGCCATGGTGGAGCCGAATGATCCGGTGCCGCCGGTGATGGCGATGGTGGTGTCGTGTAGGGCGTCGCCGGGGTGGTGTTCTCCTCGCTCATCTCCTGGGGTGGTGGTGAGGTGATGTTCGGGGAGGGGGTGGTTCATGGTGTCCTTTCACCGCCTGCTGCGTAGGTGAGGGCTTGTTCAGCGCGGGTGACTGCGTGTTCTACGGCGTATTCGCTTCGGTAGTGGCGTAGCCCAGCAAGGCCGACACTTTCCAGTGATGCACGGCCACTTTCGCACAGGCGCAAAAGAATTCGTGTGAGGCCGGGCTGGTCGCCGGAGTTTGTGGCGTAACCGGCTCCAGCGCTGGTGACAACATCTTTGATGTCGCCGTCAGCGGCGGCGACGATTGCGCGGCCAGAGGCCATGATGGCTTGGGTTTTGCTTGGCATGGTGACCTTGGAAAGAGGGTCGCGGCGAAGACCGATATAGCAGGCGTCGGCGGCAGCCATGAGGGTAGGCATCAGCTCAGGTGCTACCCGGCCTATGAAAGTGATGGGTTGGTTATCCCCAGGGATGCGCAGATCGCGGGCAAGGCTGCGTAGTTCTTCTTCTGCGGTGCCAGAACCAGCGATGATGCAGCGCAGGCGTCGGCGTGCGCCGGTGTCGGCGAGTTCGGCATTAGCGGTGGCGACAGCGCGCAGAAGAGTTTCTAGACCTTGGGCGTGTCCGAGCGCACCGGCGTACAGGACCAGAATGTCTTGGTCTCCGACGCCGTTGCTGCGCCGCCATGCTTCGGCAGCGGTGCGGGTGGCCTGGCTGGCAGGGGAAAACAAGGTTTCGTCGGCCCACATCGGGGCGTAGCGAAGTTTGTGTTCGGGCACGCCTCGGTCGATGAGAATGTCTCGGACCCCGGGGGAGATGTAGGTGACAACAGCGGCGGAGCGGTACATGGCGTCAGTCCATTCATGCAGCACTTTCTCCAGTGCTGCTCCCGTGAACCCGCTGGGGGTAAAACCGGCGGCCGTCATCGTGTCGGGCCATAGGTCACCAACGTGAACAACTAACGGAACGCGATCACGTAACCGAGCCACCCACATGGGTAAAGCAACCGTGATGGGGGAGTAGTTAACCCACACCGCATCGGCGCCGCGAACGAATGCAGTACCAGAGATCGCCGCTGACACTCCGAAACTGCCATAGTTCAGCACACGCCGGACCGCTGAAGAGTCGTGACTGGGGTACAGCGCCACTCGGCGAACCCCCACGTCATCAAGGACTTCATCACGGAAAAGGCATTGCTGATACCCCTGCGCGATCTGCCCGCTGGGGTAGTTCGGGAAGCCTGTGACCACATTGACTGCATGTCCGCGCCCGACCAGACCTCGAGCCAAAACCCCAGGCAACGCTGCCGGGCCAGGTTCAGGGTCATACCACTGCGACAACATCCCGTACCGCACCGCTGACACCTCCTTCCGAGTTTCGAATCCGACGTGCCCATCCCGCTGTCTGTGGCGAGGAACCCCTAGCCTAGAAATGTGAATACATCCTCGCCAGATAGTCGAAAACTATTGCCATTTATACCCTTTGGTCCACCAGATATCGGTGAGGAAGAAGTCCGCGCCGCCGCAGAAGCAATCCGCTCCGGGTGGCTCACCACCGGCCCAGCCGCCGCAGCCTTCGAAACCGAATTCGCTGCCGCGCTGGCTGGAAACTTCACAACCACCACACCTGGCACCCCCGCACCCCCTACGCCCCCACCACCCCCAGAAATCCACGCCATCGCCGTCAACTCAGCCACGGCAGGACTACACCTAGCCCTCGTAGCCCTGGGCATCGGCCCAGGTGACGAAGTGATCGTCCCCACCTGGACCTTCACCTCAACAGCAGAGGTAGTCCGCTACGTAGGCGCCACCCCCGTACTCGTCGATGTCTTACCCACCACCTTGAACATCGACCTACACGCCGCGGCCGCAGCGATCACCCCCCACACCCGCGCAATCATGCCGGTCCACTTCGCCGGCCTACCCGTTGCCCGAACACACTTGGCTGAATTCGCCCGAGAACACAACCTCGCCGTCATCGAGGACGCCGCCCACGCATTCCCCGCCGTCAGCGAAAACATCAACGTGGGACTCGGAGCTTCCGAGGCAGTCGTATTCAGTTTCTACGCCACCAAAACCATGACCACCGGCGAAGGTGGCATGCTCCTGACCACCAACCCAGACCTAGCCAACCACGCCCGCATGATGCGCCTGCATGGCATCAGCCGTGACGCGTTCTCTCGCTACACCGAATCCGGCATGTCGGCAGGCCCGGCCTGGAAATACGAAGTCCTCGCCCCCGGATTCAAATACAACCTCACCGACCCCGCCGCAGCGATCGGACGCGTACAACTCACCAAAGCAATACGTATGCGAACCCGCCGCGAAGAAATCGCTGACGCCTACGACGAAGCCTTCGCCGACCTGCCCTTACAGCTACCGCCACACGCACCTTCTGGCGATATCCACGCCCGCCACATCTACGCACCTCACCTGCTAGACACCGCACCAATCCAGCGCGACGCCCTCATCGACAAGCTCACAAACCACTACCGCATCGGAGCCAGTGTTCACTTCATCCCACTGCACCGCCACCCTGTCTGGCGCGACACCATCGCTCCTGACCCCACAGTCTTTCCCGTCGCAGAGGATGCCTTTAGCCGCTGCTTCTCCCTCCCCATCTTCTCGGCTATGACCGACGACCAAATCGACCGCGTCATCACAGCCGTACGCCAACTATGCGGAGCACGCTCATGAAAAGGTGCACTCCCCAGTCCGTCCCACCCAGCCGTACCAATGCCTGGTACCCACCGGTCAAACGTGGCATCGATATCGCTCTCGCCGCTGTGGGGCTCGTGATTACAGCACCGCTGATGGCCGGCATCGCTATTGCAGTGACTCGCGATTCACCAGGACCGGTGCTCTTTCGACAGCAACGCGTTGGCCGCAACGGCCATCCCTTCACCATCATGAAATTCCGCACTATGACTGTCCCCGCCTCAGGAGAAACCCACCTGGCAGTCAGTGCCACCGGTGATACCCGCGTGACCCGCACCGGCGCGTGGTTACGCGCCACCAAACTTGATGAACTTCCCCAACTCCTCAACGTTTTGCGGGGAGAAATGTCCTTAGTCGGACCTCGACCCGAAGTACCTGAATGGGTTGAACACTGGTCACCAGAGCGCGCCGCGGTGATCCTCAGCGTCCGGCCAGGCATCACCGACCCAGCCAGCATTGAATTCCGGAACGAGGGGGATCTGCTCGCTACCGTTGCTGATCCCGCCGACTACTACGTTCACACTCTGCTACCGCGTAAAACCGCCCGGTACGTCGACTATGTGCGCTCCGCCTCGCTCATGAGCGATCTTCGAATACTGCTCGCTACGGTCCGGGCTGTGCTGGGCCGCAACTGATTGTGCTGCGGCGGTCTGTGCCTGCACAGCCTGCACTGCCTTCTCCTCAGTCTTCAAAGTTGCTAACACTGAAGACATCCAGGCACGCAGCGAAGCATCGTCGGTGGCTGAGAGTGTTTCTAGTACGTGAGGATTCAACGGCGGTGCCTGAACGGCGTTGACGAGTTCATGTCCAGTGCGGTGTCGCACCTCTGAGGAGTCGAACAGTTCTTCAGAGAGCTTCTCACCAGGCCGTAATCCCGTATAGATGATGCTCACGTCGTGGCGCCCTGACAGCTCAATCAACGTCTCCGCCAAATCAGCGATTTTCACCGGAGCACCCATCTCCAGCACCATCACCTCGCCCCCATGGCCGAGCACACCAGCTTGCAGTACGAGCTGGCAGGCCTCCGGAATGAGCATGAAGTACCGCTCCACACGAGGATCAGTGACCGTTACTGGCCCTCCAGAAGCGATCTGTGAAGTAAACGCATGCACCACCGACCCGCGCGAACCCAGCACATTTCCGAAACGAACGGAGACGTACCGACGCCCGTGAGCTGAGGCGTACCAGGCAGTGAGCACTTCACCAAACCTCTTGGATAGTCCCAGCATGCTCGTGGGGGCGGCTGCTTTGTCAGTCGAAATATTGACGAATGAGGTCACTTCAGCCGCATCGGCTGCAGCCAATACGTTGCGGGTGCCCATCACATTGGATTTCCATGCTTCGAACGGGTGCGCTTCCAGCAGCGGAAGGTGTTTTAAAGCTGCGGCGTGATAGACGATGTCGGGTTTTTCTTGGGCCATAACCTCACGGATCCGTGCAGCGTCACGGATGTCTGCCAGGATGATGTTGCCGCCGCACAGCAGCCCATCTCCCCGGATTGACATATCTGTGGCGTGCATGCCGGATTCGTCATGGTCAAGCAGCAGCAGACGTGCGGGAGAAAAGCGCGCGATCTGACGGCATAGTTCTGAGCCGATTGAGCCACCGGCGCCGGTGACGAGTACGACTTTTCCGGTGATTTCGCTGCTGATCGATTCCCATTCCAGATGGACTGGTGGGCGGCCAAGAACATCGGCCAGGTCAAGGTCGCGTAGGTCGCGGGCGCCGGGGGAGTGGTCCACGATCTCGCTCATGCTGGGGGCGACAAGCACTTCGAGGCCAAGGTTTCTGGCCGAGGCCGATACTTCGCGGATGACCTCAGCTGGTGCGCTGGGCATAGCGAGGATCAGCGTTTGGGTTTCCCACTGGCGCGCCGAGTCGGCGAGGTCGTTGCGGTCTCCGACGACGCGGATGCCGTGGATGCGTAGCCGGGCTTTTGCTGGGTCGTCGTCGATGATTCCTACGGGAGTTAGAGGAGAGTCATCTTCGGTCAGGAGTGATCGGATGATGCGGTCTCCGGCGTCTCCGGCTCCGTAAACAAGGGCTGGACGTCCGCCGCGGTGGCGTGCTGCGCGCATGCGCCGTGCTCGGGAGATCAGGCGCGCAGCGAGCATGGTCAGCATGGCCAGAGCGCCTGCGCTGATTGCGGTGCTGCGCGGTACTGGGTGGGGGAAGGATAGCCACGGTGTGATGAACAGCAGGGGCAGAGTGATGATGAAGGTGCGGGCGAGGTCGGTGATTTCTTCCATTGATCCGCGTCGGTGGCGCACACGGTAGGGGCCTACGAGGGTGCCTGCGCATCCGTGAATTATTGCGGCAAGCAGCGCATATCTGGCGACGCCGCCGGTGAAAACGAGGGCGGCGCGGAAGTCGTATCGCATCCACACTGACGCATAGACGGCGAATATCCAGATGGCGGAGTCAACTGCTGGCCAGGTGATGGTCCGTTTTATGTGGTCACGGCGCAAAGTGCCGCTCGTGGGTGCTCCGTGCACGGTTGGCTCCTCGCGGCGTTTGTCGGTACTTCGACACATTACGACGCAAGAAGCGCTGTATTTGGCAATGAGAGAGTGAGTGTTGTGTACGAGTAGTTGCTAGAAGACCTTATTGCTGCAGGGCTTTTCACCCCGAATATGTATATATGGAGGTGGGCCGGTGTGTGTGCGGCCCACCTGCTCACTTTTTGTGGCGTTGAGGGTTTTCTTCTAGCACTGCTTCGAGGCGGTCAGCCGTTTCGCGCAGGATGGTGATGATGGCGTTCACCTGCTCGCTCGAGATGTTGGCGGATTTGGTGGTGTGGTGGTTGGTATCTGTTGTGAGGTTGTGGGGTTCTGGGTTGGTGGGTGGGGGAGGTGGGGGGGTGGTGTGTTCGGTGAAGGCTGCACCTCGACGGAAGTCGCGAGCTAGTCGCTCAATTCCTTCTATGGTCATATCCGCCAGCGGAGATCGTGATGATCCTTGAGCGGTGGCTGATCGGGTTTGGTTCTCCCATGCGGCGGCTGCCGCTCCGAACAGTGATGTGAGGTGCGCTGCGCCTTCGCTCATGCGTCGATGCAGTTCGTCGGTGAGTTGTTCTGATGAGCTGGTGACATGTGCGCGCAGTCCTTCGAGCTCTTCGGATCGAGAGTCGAGTTCTTCACGTCCGGCACTGGTGAGGGTGTAGATAGATTTGCGGCCTTCGTCGCGACGGGTCAGAAGTCCTTCGTCTTCGAGTTTGGCTAGGCGGGGGTAGATCGTTCCGGCGCTGGGGGAGTAGAGCCCGCGGAACCGCCGTTCCATGACTTGAATGATGTCGTAGCCGGACATGGGGCCACCCTCGTCAAGGACGGCTAGGAGGTAGAGGCGTAGTTGTCCGTGGCCGAATACTGGTGAGGCCATGTCAGTTATTTTTCCGGTCGCCGGGGAGGGTGTCTTGGATGGGGCCGCGGGGCTGTTGTCCGCCGGTGATGATCACCCCTGGTGTGCAGTGGTGTGGTGTTTCTCCGCGGGTGAGGACGATGTTCCCGGAGACGGTTTTAACCTTTGCAGCTAAAGACCGGTCTCCGTCGTAGCGGTGTCCGCCGCGTTTTTCGCTGAGTGGGTTGATCATGGTGGATCCGTCGGCCATGACGTGTCCGGTTTTGCTGTGGGCGGTGAGGTCGTAGCCCTGGTGTTGGGGTAGGCGCATGCGTACGTCGCCGGCGCCGGAGTTGATGGTGATGAGGGAGCGGCCGGTGAGGCATAGGTCGCTCAGGCCTGAGACAGTGTTGGCGCGCACCGATGCTGGGGCTGAGGAGTCCAGGGAGAGGTTGCCTGAGGCGGTTTTGGTTTTGATGTCTCCGGAGATGCGTTTTCCTTCGATGTCTGCGGTGGCAGTGATGATGTCGATGGTGCCGCTGAGGGAGTCGAGACGGACGCTTCCGGTGCCGCCGCGGACGCGTAGTCGTCCGGTGAGTCCGCTGATTTTGGTGTGGGCGCGTAGGGATCGCACGGATGTGTCTGTGCCTGGGGGGACGGTGATATTCAGGTCGACGCTGACGTCGCCGCGTACGCCTACCCAGTCTTTGATGGTTTGTTTCCAGTCGGTGCCGTTGCGTAGGTGGCCGATGTTGACGGTGGTGGCGTCGTCGATGATGGTCAGTTCTGGTCCGCGGACGTTGGCGATTTCGATGAGGATGGCGGTGGAGCCGGGGGTGCCTCCGGTGATGGTGATGGAGCCGCCACCGGTGTTGATGGTGAGGTTTCGGCGGCGTCCGTCGTCGATGGTGCGGCTGGTGTTGGAGGTGATGCGCCAGGTGGTCATGGCGGGCCTTTCGGTGGCGGGCACTGGAACGCGATATGTCGTTTCTTCTTAAGAGTAGATTGAGATATATCGCGTGTATAGAGGGCAGGAGTGGGATATGCGTGTGGCGGTGAACCCGGTCGGGTTCACCGCCACACGCATGAAACGAAAGGGGTTTATTCCTGGGGGATTTGGAGCCAGGTGGCCCAGTCTCCGTGGAGAACGAGCCAGGCTAGGAGTCCGTAGCCAGCTTGTCCGGGGTGGATCTGGTCGCGGGAACTGGCTAGTTCTGAGATCCATTGGTCGTGTTCTAGAAGCGGGTAAAAGCAGTCGACGAAGGGAATGGAGCGGCGCGAGCACACGTCGGATTGTGCTTCGACGATTACTTCAAGTTTGGCGTTGCGTTCTTCATCCAGGGTGGGAGCGGGGCCGACCACGAAGGGGCTGATGCCTCGTGCTGTTGCGTCGTCGAGGACGTTGGCGAGGTTGAGGCGGGAGCGGGCTGTGGTGAGGCCTTGGTCGATGTCGTGAATGCCTACGCCCAGAACGAGGCGACGTTCGCGGCGGTCTTTCCACCGGGGCATACCTTCGGATCGCCACCTGTTGAGTACGTCTGCGGAAGAGTCACCGCGGATGCCGAGGTTGTAGGTGGTGAGATCGAGTTCGGGGTGTTGGGTTCGGCCGATCACGCGCGAGACCCATCCATGGCCTTTGGGGTCGCCGTATCCGGAGACGAAAGAATCGCCGATAAAGACGATGCCGACGTCTCTGGGGCCGTCGTGCGCGACGTAGTCGGCGCTAGGAGTGAACTGGGTGGGGATGTCCATGTCTGCCCCGTCGGTGTAGAGGCTGTCGTCGCCGTAGTCGTCGTTGCTCACGCGTTATCAATCCTCGTCGTCGTCCACCCGGGCGAGCCAGGTTGCGAACCGGTCCAATGCCGACTCGAATTCGGGGTTCAGGTCGGTGAAGGTCCGTAGCTGTTCGGCTACCCACTCCAGAGACACCATCTCATCGCCGCGCCGGTTTTCCAGCTCTTCGATGCCACGATCTGTGAAGTACACGAGTTCTATTCTGCCCCAATGGAGTGAGTGTGCACGTTCAGGACACCCTGAGCGTGGTGTAGGTCCCTGCGCCCGTAGGGGATGGGGCGGGCGCAGGGTGGGGCGGTTAGCGTTTGAAAGCGAGGTGGATGAGTTTCTCCTGTTCGGCTGCGTGGATTTTGGCTGAGCCGGTGGAGGGCGCAGCTGAGGCGGGGCGGGTGACACGTTTCCAGGTGCGGGTTTCGCCGTTTTCTGCCAGCTCGGGGACGAGGTTGAGGGCGAGGAAGGACCATGCGCCTTGGTTGAGTGGTTCGTCTTGGACCCACACGATTTCGGCGTTGGGGTATTTCGCTAGCTCGTTTTTCATCTCTTCGGTTGCCAGGGGGTAGAGGCGTTCGAGTCGGATGATTGCTGTGTTTGTGTCGTTGCGTTTTTCGCGTTCGGCGGCAAGGTCGTAGTAGACGCGGCCGGAGCAGACGATGACGCGGTCGATGTTGTTGTTGCTGCTGATGTCGGTGCTGTCGGTCAGTACGGGTTGGAAGCTGCCGGTGGTGAATTCTTCGATGGAGCTGACGGCTTCTTTGCGGCGTAGTAGTTGTTTGGGGGTTGCCACGATGAGTGGTTTTCGGGGGCGGGTGTATGCCTGCGCACGCAGGAGATGGAAGTAGGAGGCTGGGGTTGAGGGGTGCGCGACGGTCATGTTGTCTTGGGCGCAGAGTTGTAGGTAGCGCTCGATTCGGGCGGAGCTGTGGTCTGGTCCTTGTCCTTCGTATCCGTGGGGCAGGAGAAGAACTACGGAGCTGCGTTGGTTCCATTTCTGCTCGGAGGAGGAAATGAATTCATCGATGATGGTTTGGGCGCCGTTAGCGAAGTCGCCGAATTGTCCTTCCCAGCAAACCAGCGCGTCGGGGCGTTCGACGGAGTATCCGTATTCGAATCCCATGCAGGCGAATTCGGAGAGCATCGAGTCGTAGGTCCATAGGCGGGCTTGGTTGCCGAGGTAGAGCAGTGGTGTCCACTCTTCGGCGGTGTTGCGGTCGATGAGGACGGCGTGGCGTTGGGTGAAGGTGCCTCGGCGGGTGTCTTGTCCGGTGACACGTACCGGAGTGCCTTCGGTGAGGAGTGATCCGAAGGCGAGTAGTTCGCCCATGGCCCAGTCGATGTTGCCCTCGCGGGTCATCTTTTGCCGGTTTTCGAGGACCTTCATCAGTTTTTTGTGGACGGTGAATCCGTCAGGGATGTTGACCCAGGCATCACCGAGACGTTCGAGAAGGTCTTTGTCGATGGCGGTGCTGATGTGGCGTAGGGGGGCGCGTTCGTCTTCAACTTGCGCGGAGGGCATTTCGAGTGTGCCTTGTTGTTCTGGGTGTTTTGCCGCTTCCCGGGTTTCGAGGAAAACCTGCTCGAGGCGGGATTGGTAGTCCTTCAGGGCGGCGTCGGCGTCTTCTTCGGTGATGTCGCCGCGGCCGATGAGGGCTTCGGTGTAGAGCTTGCGGGAGGAGCGTTTGGCCTCGATGAGGTTGTACATGATGGGTTGGGTCATCGAGGGGTCGTCGCCTTCATTGTGTCCGCGTCGGCGGTAGCAGACGAGGTCTATGACGACGTCGGTGGCGAATTTTTGCCTGAATTCGTAGGCGAGGGTGGCCACGCGTACGACTGCTTCGGGGTCGTCGCCGTTGACGTGGAAGATGGGGGCTTGGATGCAGCGTGCCAGGTCTGAGGAGTAGACGGAGCTGCGCGAGGAGCTGGGGGCGGTGGTGAATCCGACTTGGTTGTTGACGATGACGTGGATGGTGCCGCCGGTGCGGTATCCGCGTAACTGGGATAGCTGCAGTGTTTCCATGACGACGCCTTGTCCTGCGAAGGCGGCGTCTCCGTGCATGAGGATGGGCAGGACGGTGAAGGCTTCGCCGTGTTTGTCTAGGCGGTCTTGTTTGGCTCGGACGATTCCTTCGAGGACGGGGTTGACGGCTTCGAGGTGGGAGGGGTTGGCGGCGAGGTAGACCTTGGTTTGTTCACCGGTTTCGGCGGTGAAGGTTCCTTCGGTGCCGAGGTGGTATTTCACGTCACCGGAGCCTTGGGCGTTGCCGGGGGCGCGGGTGCCGTCGAATTCGGAGAAGATTTGTCCGTAGCTTTTGCCGGCAATGTTGGCTAGGACGTTGAGTCGTCCGCGGTGGGGCATGCCGATGCAGACTTCGTCCATGCCTTCGCGGGCGGACTCTAGGAGTATTTGGTCTAGGAGCACGATGGCTGATTCGGCGCCTTCGAGGCTGAAGCGTTTTTGGCCGACGTATTTGGTTTGGAGGAATGTTTCGAATGCTTCGGCTGAGTTGAGGCGGCGCAGGATGCGCATTTGTTCTTCGCGGGGTGTCTTTTCGCGGGGGACTTCGATTTTGTTCTGCATCCAGGCGCGTTCTTCGGGGTCCTGGATGTGCATGTATTCGGCGCCGATGGTGCGGCAGTAGGAGTCTTGGCAGACGGCGAGGATTTCGCGCAGGGTCATGGCGGGTTTTCCGCCGAAGCCGCCGGTGGCGAATTTGCGGTCGAGGTCCCAGATGGTGAGGTTGTGGTTGGTTAGTTGAAGGTCGGGGTGGATGCGTTGCCGGTATTCGAGGGGGTCGAGGTCGGCTAGGAGGTGTCCGCGGACTCGGTAGGCGTGGATGAGTTGTTGGACGCGGACGGTTTTGGATAGGTCGTCTTCGTGTCCGGCGTAGTGGTCGATGCTCCAGCGGATGGGTTCGTAGGGGATCCGTAGAGATTCGAAGATGTCGTCGTAGAAGTTGTTGGCGCCGAGCAGGAGTTGGTGCACGGTGCGGAGGAATTCGCCGGAGGCAGCGCCTTGGATGATGCGGTGGTCGTAGGTGCTGCTGATGGTCATGATTTTGCTGACGCCGTGGCGGGCCAGGGTTTCGGGGGAGGCTCCTTGCCATTCGGCGGGGTAGTCCATGGAGCCGACGCCGATGATGGTGCCTTGGCCGGGCATGAGGCGGGGGACTGATTGGAAGGTGCCGATGCCGCCGGGGTTGGTGAGGGAGACGGTGGTGCCGGCGAAGTCGTCGACGGTGAGTTTGTTGTTGCGTGCTTTGGTGACGAGGTCTTCGTAGGCGCGCCAGAAGCCGAAGAAGTCGAGTTGTTCGGCGGCTTTGATGTTGGGGACGACGAGGGATCGGGTGCCATCGGGTTTGGGTAGGTCGACGGCGAGACCGAAGTTGACGTGTGCGGGGTGTACGACGTGGGGTTTTCCGTCGATTTCGGTGAAGTTGTAGTTCATGTCGGGCATGGATTGCAGTGCCCGGACGATGGCGTAGCCGATGATGTGGGTGAAGGAAACTTTGCCGCCGCGGTTGCGGGTGAGGTGGGCGTTGATTGCGGTGCGGTTTTCGATGAGTGCTTTGGCGGGCAGCTGTCGGAATGAGGTCGCGGTGGGGACATGGATGCTGGCGTCCATGTTTTTGACGATGCGAGCTGCGGGGCCTTTGAGGGCTTTGGTGGTGTCTTGTGCGTCGGAGTTGGTGGGGCGCACGGCGGGGGTGTCGCGCGGGGTGGGCATTTGAGCGGGCATGGGTTGGTGGCGGATGCCGCGGTCGGGTGCGGGTTCGGCCGAGCTCATGACGGTGGCGTTGGCCGCTGGTGAGTGGGTTGCTTCTCTGCGGCGGGAGACGTCGTAGTTGGTGCGTGTGCCCGATAGGGGTGCGGAGCCTTTCCCGATGGCTTGGCGGGCGGGTGAGGCTGGTGTGGTGGTGGGGGTGGTGTCGGTGTGGTTGGCGCGTGGCGGGGTGCTGGTGCCGATGTCGTGGGGTGTGGCTGGGGGGGTGGGGATTGCTTGGGCGTCGCGTTCTTGGAAGAGGGGCCACCATGAGCTGTCGACTGAGTTTTTGTCGGCTTTGTATTGCTCGTACATTTCGTCCACGAGCCAGGAGTTGGCTCCGAACGAGGTCGACGGTGAGTCGTTGGGCGGCTGCTGGGACACGAGGAAACGCCTCTTTCGTTGTGGCGACTGCGTTGTCTACCGGACGGATGCCTCACGTCGTCGTTGGTGGGGCGGTCACGGTGTGATGAGTGCATTTTCCGTGATCGTTGGCGACGAGTGGAACGAGTCCGTCTCGGCAATCCTTTACGAACCACACTACATGTCGCATGTCACATCTCGGCGGTCTTTGCTGAAGCGGTTGGCGTATGTGTGTCTGGGGTTGGTGGGGTGGTGTTGATGCTGTTCGGGTGGGGTGGTTTTGGGGTGGTGTGGAAGGGGGTTGGGTTGGCCCTCTGGGGTTGGCATACTCGCGGGCATGACTGAGGTGTGTCGTGTGATGACGGTGTGTTGGGGCAACATTTGTCGTTCTCCGATGGCGGAGTTCATGGTGCGTGCTGCTGTGGACAGCCAGGGGTTGGGGGATGTGGTGGAAGTGTCTTCGTGTGGGGTTTCAGCTGAGGAGGTGGGTAATGGGATGGATCGGCGTGCGGTGGCGGCGTTACGGCGTCATGGGGTTGCGGATTCGGGTTTTGCTGGGCATCGGGCGAGGCAGTTTGAGGTGGGGTGGTTTGGTGAGGTGGATTTGCTGTTGCCTGCGGATTATCGGCATGAGCGCATGTTGCGTTCGTGGGCTGGTGGGGATGACGAGGCTGGGAAGATCCGGATGATTCGTGAGTTTGATCCGGCTGCGGTGGCTTCGGGTGATGTTGGTATGGCTGACCCGTGGTACGGCGGTGATGAGGATTTTGATGTGACGTTTGCGCAGATTGCGGGGGCGTTGCCGGGGATTGTTGGGTTTGTGCGGGACTGGGTAGAGAGCAGGTAGGGGGGCGCGATTGGGGTGGGGTGTAAAAACTTGGTTCGGTTTTTGTTTCTGGTTGGTTCAGAAATAACTAATGCGTTCGTGTTGAACGGGTGAACTTCGTCGTGGATGCGTCGATGGGAGAGGGCACGGTCAGTACTTTTTGTCGTTGAAGGGGGCGGAGTGGATAGTGAAAGCCGGGTGTCGGAGCAGCGGAATCGTTTGGTAGTGGCGGCTTTGGTGGGGGCGTGCGTGCTGACGGGTGTGTATATGGTGACGGATGCTGCGGTGTCGGGTAGCCAGCAGCCAGTGAGTGCGGTGCACGCATACGAGTCGCAGGCTCAGGTGCGTCAGCGGGTTGATGAGATTGTGCGGACGTTTCCGCGGGAAGCTCAGGCTGGGGTTGTGGCGGATGAGGAAACCGGTGGGTTGCGTGTTCAGGTGACTGCTGCGGGTGCGGTGATGGCGCGGGAGCGTTTGGCTGATGTGGATGGGGTTGAGGTTGTGGTGGTGGATCACTCGTTGACGGATTTGGAGACGGCGAAGGCTGCGGTGGAGTCGCAGGCAGATTCGTTGTTGTCCAGGGGGGTGCGGGTGGCTGCGGTGTGGAGTGATGTGAAGGGCAACAGTGTGGGGGTTCGGTTGTACGGCAAGGAGGTGGAGCAGGGGCGAGCGATGGTGCAGAAGATTGTTGGAGATGTGCCGGTGATATTGCAGACCTCGCAGGGGTGATGTGTGCTGGGTGGTTTATCCGATGATGGGCCGTTCTTCGGGGAGTTCGTAGACGCGGCGGCGGTGCTGTAGCGCTAGGGCGGAGGCGAAGGTGGTGGGGCCGAGCCGTCCGATGAACATGAGTGCTACGAGGATGAGGCGTTCTGGTGTGGGCAGGGTGGGGGTGATGCCGGTGGTCAGGCCGACGGTGGCGAATGCGGATATGACTTCGAAGAGTGAGCGGTCGAGGCTGTATTCGGTGCAGATGATGAAGACGGTGGTGGCGGTGATGACCAGGAGAGCCGAGAGGAGGACCACAGTGATGGCGGCTCGTTGGATGCCGTGCCCGAGGCGGCGGTTGTAGACGCGTACGGAGGGTTCGCCACGGACTTCGGCGAGGATGACGAAAGCCAGGACGGAGAAGGTGGTGACTTTGATGCCGCCTGCGGTGCCTGCGCTGGAGCCGCCGACGAACATGAGCATGTCGGTGACGAGCCATGTTTGGGAGTGCATGGTGCTGTAGTCGAGGCTGTTGAATCCGGCGGTTCGGGGCATGACGGATTGGAAGAATCCGCTGAGGAGTTTTCCTTTGGTGTCGAGGGGGCCCATGGTGTGGGGGTTGGTCCATTCGAGGGCGCAGATGGCGATCCAGCCGATGATGAGGAACGCTGCGGTGGCGTATAGGGCGATGCGGGTGTGGATGGTCCACCGGTTGGGGGTGTTCCAGGTGTGGCGCAGTTCGAATAGGACAGGAAAGCCGATGCCGCCGATGATGATGGCTGCGGCGATGGGTAGACAGATCCATGGGTCGGCGACGAAGTGCATGAGGTTGTCGGTCCACAGCGCGAATCCGGCGTTGTTGAACGCGGAGATGGCGTGGAAGGTGCCGTGCCAGAGGGCTAGTCCGGGGGTTTGGTGGTAGTGGAGGATGAATCGTCCGGTCAGGGCTAGGGCAGTGATGGTTTCGATTGCTAGGGAGTAGAGGACGACGCGGCGGACCACGGCGAGTGCTTGGCCGGGGCCGAGTGCTTTGGTTTCTTCGGCGGCGTTGAGTGCGGTGGTGAGGGCGAAGCGGTGGGAGAGCAGCGCAACGAGTAGGGATGCGACGGTCATGATGCCCAGGCCGCCTACTTGGATGAGCGCGATGATGATGACTTGGCCCAGGGGTGTCCAGTAGGTGGCGGTGTCTACGACGGTCAGGCCGGTGACACAGACGGCTGAGGTTGCGGTGAAGAGTGCTTCAACAAAAGTGGCGCTGCCGGGGCCGGTTGTGGCGATGGGCAGCATGAGCAGGGCGGTGCCGACGGCGATGGCTGCGGCGAATCCGGCGACGACGGCTTGTCCTGGCCGCAGCCGTAGCTTGCGGGCAGGGGTGGTAGCTGTCGGGGATTTGTGCGGGGGTGTGCGTGTGTGTGAGGGCACGCAGCGAGAGATTACTCGCTGGATGGCAGTCCACCCACTGTTGGGTGGGTTGTGGTTGGGGTGGGTTCAGGTGGTGGTGGGCGGGGGCTATGTGCGGGATGCGGCGGTGGTGGTGTGTTGGAGTTCTTGGCGGATGAGCTGGTAGGTCAAGGCGATGGCGATGATTCCACCGGTGGGGCGGTGCCAGAGAGTGAGGATGCACAGGGTGGCGGCGACCAGGAGGAGGGTGGTGCTGGTGGGGTGGCTGTGGCGTGTGGATAGGGCGCGGGCGGCTAGGTGGGCGGCGACGAGGAGGAAGTTGGTGGTGAGACAGAAGGGGTGGGCTGCGTAGATGGATGTCATGGCGCAGGAGGTGACGAGGAGCCAGGGGATGAGGGTGCATGAGGAGGTGTCGATGCTGGTGGGTGGTTTTTTGCTCATGTGTGGCTCCGTGTAGCTGGGGTTGGCCTGGTGTTTTGGCGCGGGGGCTATGGGAGCGACTGTAATGACCTAGCTCGAATATTGTTGCGCTCTAAGGATTTTCGACACCTATGGGGGAGTGGTGTAGGTGGCTGTATGTCGGTTGAAGGGATCGCGCGGCGCACCGGGCATGGAATACAGCTTTGCCCCTCCGGTAAAGGCTTCGCGTGTTGGGCGCTGCAGTGACGGCGGCCAACACGCTGTCAAGTACGGCTTCAAAGGTGTGCCGGAGGTCAGGTCTGGTGGCGTCGCGCTCGCGGTTGCAGACGTAGCGGTGGGTTGCCTCGCATGAAGGCCGTGACGCCTCGTGCACATCCTGCCGTTGAAGTGGGCTGTTGGATTCTGTCGATTGTGACGTCGCTGATGGCCAGCTAGACCAGCGGCGAAATCACATGGCTGTTACTTCGTGGCAATGGTGTGCCGACTTCGCCATGGGCCGCCAGAACCTCTTGAGGGAGCTCGCGCGTGGCGATGGAAATGCCTAACTGGGGGCGCGTAAATGATTATTCCTTGCCGCTTTTGTGGGTTGGCAAGGGTGGCAGCTAAGTCGGTTGTGTCAGCGGACGGGCTTTTAACAGCATCATCGGGGGCATAGTGACTACGGCAGCGAAGTCTGCGATGTTCGCTCGGTTCTGGGCAGCACAAACAATCTCTCAGTTCGGGCAGCGTTTTGGGTTGTTTTCCCTCCCGATTGTCGCGATTAACTTGTTTAGTGCGAGCCCAGCACAAGTTGGATACCTGACTGCCTCACTGACAGTGTGCTACCTCGTTGTAGGGCTACCCGCTGGCGCCTGGGTTGACCGCTGGAATAAGCGACGCACCATGATCTGCTCTGCATGGGTGCGCGCTACCGTCTTGGCTTTAGTTCCGCTGCTGTGGATCGCAGGAGCGCTGGAACTGCACTGGCTCTACCTCATCGGCATCGCCGTAGGGATCGCTTCAGTGTTCTTTGACGTCGCCTACCAGTCTGTAGTGCCTTTCCTCGTTGCACGCCAAGACATCGAGGCAGCTAACGCGCGCCTGGAAGGATCAACGCAGGTGGCAGCAGCAGGTGGGCCAGCGATTGCGGGATCCTTGGTGCCCGTGGTTGGTGCGCCCCTACTTATCGCTATCGACGCCCTCGCATACCTGGTATGCGGATTGCTTCTCCACTTAGTCGCCGACCGTGAACCCTCCAGAAGCTCAGCTGCCTCGACCACGATCGCTCAGGATGTGCGCGAAGGACTTTCTTTTGTCGCTACGCACCCTGTGCTGCGGCGTTTGGTGGCTACCACCGGGGCGTCAAACTTTTTCTCCACCATCGTCATGACGCTCACGCCCATCCTCGTTCTGCGTGAACTCAACCTCAGCGCGACGGTCATGGGGATTGTTCTTGGCGTTGGAAGCATCGGCGGGATCGCGGGAGTAGTCATTCTCCCGGTGCTGCGCAAGTGGCTCCGCTCTGGCGCAACGATGGCGCTAGGGCTGTGTCTTGCCGTCGCTTCGACGGGGTTGTTTCCGCTCGCTGGGTGGATCGGTGCGGGCAGGCCAGCTGGTGCTATCGCCCTGCTCACGGTGGGGCAAGTTGGAATGACATTAGGCGCGGTGCTGTTCAACATCACCCAAGTAAGTACTCGCCAGAGAGTTTGCCCTCCACGGCTTCTAGGGCGAATGACGTCCTCCATCCGGTTCGTTGTATGGGGGAGCATGCCTGCCGCAGCGCTCGTCGCTGGCTGGCTCGGGTCAGGTTTGGGTGTTATCCCAGCCATGTGGGTAGGGCTTGCGGGTTCGTGCCTGACAGTTCTGCCGATCCTCGGCATGGACCGGCTCCTGCAAGAACACACAGCAGAACCATCAAGAGACGAGTAATGGCGTGGTCGTCAGCCAGATCTGGCATATGAAAGTTCTATTACCGGTAGAGCTAAACCGCATCGGTAAGTGATGAGGCGAGATAGGCGCTCGCACTGTTTCATTGGGGCAACTTGTGCTGGTTGTGCTGGCCCCTAGCCTGTGGCTGAGCGCTGGTGTGTGCGGTGCCCTGTGCCTCGCGAGATAAGTAACGGATGGTGAAGTAATGCGGGACGAGCAGCTGGCAGATTTTGTCGAACGTGTGGAGAGAGGGAATGTTGCTGGCGTAGTGGCAGAACTCGGCTCGGCTGTGCCCGAAGACTGGGGTCATGGGTGTAACTGGGATTGGAAAGAGGCCAATGGTGAGCGTTTCGACACGTTCATCCAAACTGTGCTCGCCGCTTCAGGTGCGAAGCTCTCACTCGAGCTGGTAACGGAGCTTTTGGCGAACTATGTGTTCGTACTGGTTGATCAGCCGGATGCGACGGATCGTGGTCTTGTGATGTGGGGTCGTTACCTTGCGGCCAAGGTGGATGAGGTAACCGAATATGTCACGGACGTCATGGTTACTTACTCCAAGTCGCCTGACGCTAGCTGGCCTACAGCGGATTTGGAGGAAATCGCGCGAGACAGCGCGAAGCTTTCCAAACGTCTCTCTCAGAGACCAACGGCCGACTGAACGCGATGCTTCAGGTGGCGGTGTTCGCGTAGCCGCCACCATCATGGCCGTCTCTGTCAGCTCAAATGCGCTTCGGGAACGACTTCCATTCAGAAATCGGGTTCACTGGAGCTTCGGCCCCATGCAAAAAATCGTCGTGCAGGGGACAGTCTTCAGTATTTAAGTAAGCAACGTGAGTGATCGATGTGCGGGAAATGGATATTTACAGCGCTCCTTAGCAGTCATGTTGCTAGCGATGCCGCATCCGATCCCCCTGACTTGGCACCGTGGTTTTCGAACCAAACCATTCATAGCGCATGCTCGGGTGTGGGTGGGCGGTATTCTTGCTGGAGAAAAATATAGAATTTTTTTAATTTTATGCCTAGATGGCCTGGAGGCAGGAGCGGGAAAGTGATTCACTTCAAAAATGTCGAGAAATCGTTTGGAGCCAAGTTTGTTCTTCGAGGGGTTTCTTTTTCAGTCCCAGCCGGATCGATCGTCAGCCTCATTGGCCCCAATGGCTCTGGGAAGTCCACCTTATTGCGCATCTTGCTTCAACTTGAAAAGCAGAATGCAGGAGAGGCTCTTATTGACGGGCTGACATATGCACAGTTCATTGAGAGTCGTGGCGTTGGTGTTTCTCTGGACACTATGAATCCGCATCCTTCAAGAAAAGCAATTGATCATCTGAGGTGGGTTGCCGCGACTAAGGGTCTGTCCAGTGCCTGTTGCTACGAAAAACTTAAGTTTGTTGGGCTAGAAGAGGCTGGACGTCAACGGGTCAAAAAGTTCTCACTCGGGATGAAGCAACGGCTTAGGATTGCTACTAGTCTGCTTGGAGATCCCTCAGTCCTCATTCTCGATGAGCCTGTCAATGGCCTTGATCCAGAAGGTATTGTATGGTTGCGTCATTTTCTTAAAGATTACACTGATGCGGGGAATACAGTGCTAATAACTAGTCACCTAATGAATGAATTAGAACAGCTCGCTACCTCATTTGTTTTCTTACGAGAAGGTCGAGTAGCGGAAAATATTTCCCGAGTAGCAATGAAAGATAAGTACAGCTCTCTGGAGCAGGCGTACTTCACTATTAACTCTACCGGTATCGGGAAGTGACATGAGAGAACTTAGATCAGAGGTGACACGTTTCCTGTCGTTGCCGGAAACGTACTTTGCCTTTATTCCGGTTGGTGTACTAAGTCTTGTGTTCTCTGTGTTGAATATCGATATTTTCAATGCCATTGTTTCCGGAGACCTGGAATCGCAAAACCTTGACCCCTCTTTGCTGAATAAGCCGATTTCAGAGCTGATGCTGGAGGGGTATTTAGGACCTGTATATCAAGCATCGGTTATATTAATTCCTCTGGCGCTTGCATTTGTGTTCCATATGGAATACACCAACGGGGATCATGAGATGATTTTGATCTCATCAAGCCGTATTTTACTTAGACGCACCTCGACTCTTTTCTGCTGTTCAGTGTGGGCGCTCGTTGCGAGCTTTACTGCAGCAATAGTCAACTTTGCTGCTTCTTACGCGCTGCTTGCGCCCGTGGGACGCGATGCGTTGTCCGTCGTTGATGCGCTTATCGTTTATTCAAGGGTGGCGGTATTCGCTCTGCTTTTCACTAGTTTGTCTTTGTTTGTTGGCGCACTGACGAGACGTTTATTTGTTACTGTGGGCGTACTTTTAGTGCTACTAATGGCCTCGCTTTCCGGGATTTTTAAAGTTCTGTCACCTGTGCTGCATGAAATGCTACCTCTAATTGGGGGTAAGCCATTTGCGTTTTTCGATGCCAGTGAGGGTGTTTTTACGATTGCTCAGTCTGTTGCGCTGCTGATTTGCTGGACGCTCACCTGTAGCTTTGGATACTTGCTGTTGTCTGTTTGGGGGCGTCGATGATGTTTAGCCGAATTAATTGCTATTTCTTGGCTATCCGCACCCTGCCATCATGCTGCGTGGCAATGCTCTTGCTTTTTGCTTTCGTGCCTGCTTTACAGGGGCTGGAACTAATTGGTGCTGAAATTAATGGACACGTCATCGAGATGTCTGCAGATTCCGTCTTCCCGGCTCTTTCGTATGTGTTTCTATTAGTTACCGCATGGATCTCAAGCAGTGCCTACAATCGTTTTGATGCTGAATTCTATTTGCTGTCAAGTCGAGCTCGAGTGGTACACAACTTAGTTGCGTCCATGTTGTTCTATTTAATTCTAGCCGCCTCGGTTACAATGAGCGCTTTTATTATAATGAATGCGTTCGCCGGTAAAGAATTTCAGCAAATCACTCCTTTGCAAGGGATTGTTGCTCTACTGGAATTCTCCCTCTTAGGGATTCTCGGGAACAGTGTGGGTATGGCGATTCGAAGTGGAGTGCTCTCAACTTCGTCCCTATTGATCTACTCCGTGCTTTTGGGTCCTGCAGTTATGCGCCTGTCATCGTTTGTGGCTGCCCGTGGCTTAGGGGCCCGCCTTGATGAGATGAATCATGCGAGTAGCTTCATAGGGGGGATTGTTATGGATGCGTTGTTCTACTGTCTAATTTCGCTTGCATTTCTTGCGTATTTAACTTCCCAGATTTTGGGGACTCAAAATATTAAAGAATAAACCGTGCTGCCGTGAATTCGTATTCAGATTGACTGCAGTATGGATTTTTGATTGAGCTAAGAATTTAATTCAGGGCTTGCTGTTTTTAGACGTTTTGATTGTGTCTAATTTTTCTTACCCAGTTGGCAACCTTTGCTAGAAAAGTAAATAGTGCAGCAGTTGTTTAGATTGCCTTCTCAAAGCGATTTGTGTTGGGTTCCAGAAGGTGATGGGTTACCTCCGAACATGCGTGTTTCGACGTCAAGGATCGTTAGGCCTGTTGTGAGGTACCCGGTGGCAGCCATGAACTCCTACGCGCGTTCCGACTAGATGGGGGGGCTAGTAGGGGTTCCGAGTCCACTGAATTGAATTCTGAGGTATCCGGAGAGAAGCGATGAGCGCCGCAGAGTGGACCTGGTGCGGCGCCACGCACAGTTTGACCAGTGGATTTATTGAGCGCCCCCGGCAAGATTCGAACTTGCGACACCCGCTTTAGGAGAGCGGTGCTCTATCCCCTGAGCTACGAGGGCAAATGGTCTACAAAGACCACGACCACGCTAGTCTCTCATGACTGCAGCACCAGATCCGAACCTGTGGACGCTGCGTGGTCATTGCTTTGCTGTGTCGCGAATCGCCGCGACACCGCTTCAGCAATATTTAAAAACGCCTCACGCGTTTTGGGCTTCAAATGCTCCCAATCGATCTGCCCGCCATCAGCCATATGCGGATCTGCGGGCACCACGATCAGTTCCGAACGAGCAGCCAAATGACGCTGCACCGACTTCTTATCCACGTGCGAAGACACGATGTCCTTCGACGTCAACACCACCACACAGTTGTCAGCCAGATGCACAAACCCACTGTCACGCAACCACTGAATCGACTCCATCGCACGCCGCGCACCCGTCACCGACCACGCAGCCGGAATCACCACCGTCGTCGCATGCCGCAAAATCCCACTCATCAACGGATGCGTCACCCCCGTGCCGCAATCCACATGCACATTCGAATAAAACCGCTGCACCGTCCCCAAGATCCGCTCAAAATCCTGCGACGACAACGAATCACCCAACACAGGGTTCGGCTCACCAGGCAACACCACCAACCGCCCAGCCGACACCGTAAACCGCGCCAAATCCTCCACCGAGTGCACACTCTCGATGTTGCGCGCCAATTCCGTAATGCCCGATAATTTCTTACCAACAAGACGTTCCGAAAGATCACCGGCATCAGGATTGGCATCGATCGCCAACACCGGGTCCGGGCGCAAATTCGCCAACGCAGTCGCCACCGCAGCCGTCGTCGACGTCTTCGAAATCCCACCCTTCAAGCAGAAGTACGCCGTCACATGCTTGCCATTTAACGCCGCACCGATCTGCGCCTCCCGAGCACGGCGACGTTGCTCGGCACTCGAAACCCCCGGATTCCAGCGCCCATCAGTCACCCGGTAAGCAACCCCCCTCCATCCCGTGCGAGGCACAGGAGGAGCAGGACGCAACATATGAGCGTCGATGTGCTGATCCGGCGAAATAGATGATTCCGAAGGCATGTACCGAACTTTCCTAGCGAAGACAGTGGACGACGGTTCGCGTGATATGTGGGACCTTGCCGTTAACTTCAACATTGTCAAGGAGATTCACGCAATCGTCCAGAACGACCGCCCCACACCGCAACATCCCTAAAAACCACCCGACACGCCCTGCACCATCACCCCGACCACCCCACCGGCACCCCCGCTCACACAGCACCCACACAGCAACACACACACCACGACAACAACCAGTACCCATACGTTCCAAAGAGAACCCCCCGCCAGTGGATAGGATTTCAGCGTGAGTTCAACGCCTAACGAGCCCAACGGCACCGGCACCTCCCCCGACAACACCCACGTCGCCCAGGCCCCCGCCCGCGACACCCTCAACGACCACACCGAAACCGGCCGCCCCGGCCGCGCCAACCGCGTCGCTACCGCCGTGCGCCGCTGGCAACGCGAACTCTCCGAACTAGGCGGCCCCAACACCCTCCTCTGGCACAAAGACTCCGTCGAAAGCGACCTCGAACTCACCACCGCCCACCCCGGCGGAGTCTCCATGCTCATGGCCGGCCGCGCCACTCGCCTCTCTGACCTCGTCCGCGAGCGCAGCGCATTCCTTCAAGCCTGCCGCACCGTAGAACTCATCCGCGGAAAAGCTATCGAACTCGAAGAAGAACGCGGCCTGCGCACCTGTTTCATGGCCATCGGTATGGCCACCTGGAACGTACCCGGCGCCCAACAGCGCGCCTGCGCCCCCGTTCTCATCCGCTCCTGCACCCTGCACCCCGTCGATCCCGCCCACCGTGACTACGACATCGACCTGGGCGATGATCTCGACCTCAACCCCGTCCTGGTCAACTATCTCGCCAGCCGTGGCATCACCATCGACCCCGAAAACATCGTCGACCTCGCCTACACTTCGCAACGCTTCGACCCTCAACCGGTCTTCCGTGAAATCCAACGACTCGGAGCCGAACTCGATGACCTCAAAGTCATCGACCGTAAAGTCGTCAGCACTTTCTCGCCAGCCAAACTGCCCATGATCGCCGACCTACGCGACCTTGGCGACACCCTTGTCGATCACGATGTCATCGCCGCCCTCGCCGGAGACACCCAAGCCAGCGAGCTCCTAGCCAACGACGACGTCACCGACAACCACGGCGACATCACTGCCGTGCGCGAACTTCTTGTCCTGGACGCCGATTCCCACCAAGAAAACGCCATCAACGCTGTCCGTGCAGGCGTATCCCTGGCCATTACCGGCGCACCTGGCACCGGCCGCACCCAGACCGTCGCCAATATTGTTGCTGGAGCCCTCGCCGTCGGTAAACGCGTCCTCGTCGTGGCCAACAAGCGCACAGCACTGGTCGACCTACACAAACGGCTCAACCAATGCGAGCTTGGCGACTTCGTCCTGGACTTCCCTGACGGAGCCCACTCACCCGCAGAACCCAGCCGCGCCTACGTCGACTCCATCTCCACCCAAACCAACGACGATGAACCCGACATCACCGACCTCACCAAACGCCACGAGCACTACCGAGCCCGCCTCGCCGCACACCGTGAACACCTCCACGCTCCCCGAACCCCGTGGGGTGTCAGCATCTTCGATGCACTCAGTGCCCGTACCCGCCTAGCTCGACGCAGCGTCCCACCCACCTCAACCGTGCGCCTGCCCGCTGAGGTCCTCAACCACATGGACCGCGCCACCTGCGAAACCGCAGGGGCAACACTCAAACAAGCAGCGCTAGCAGGTGCCTGGACACACGGCCCCCAAGATCCCTGGGCTGGGGCCCGCGTCACCGAACAAACCCAAGTCGATAGCCTCACCACCCTTGTGCGTGACCTGGCCGGTAAACGTTTCACCAACGACACCACCCGACTAGACGCCATCTTCGCCGACGTTGGCCTACCTGCCGCCACATGCCCTGCTGACTGGGCTGAAGCTCTCGCCATTCTCACCTCAGCCCGCCGCACCATGGGCATATTTTCCGAGGACGTCTACACCGCAGACCTGGACTCTCTTGTCGACGCCACCACCGACCGAGAACAACGCGAACGTGCAGGAATCACCCTGGGCTGGTGGGCCCGCAACTCCCTGACCCGCCGAGCCAAAGACCTACTACGCGAAAACCAAAACAGCCACATCAAACTCCATGCCCCCCTCGTTAGCGCCCGCGACGAACGCACCCGCTGGCAAACACTCGGCGGGCGAGGCGGGCCACGCATCCCTGATGCGCTCGATGAAGCAATCCGCCTTTGGAACGGGCTCGCTTCGGACATCGCCCGACTCGAAGAAGTCCTCGCAGCCAGCCGTGAAGGTGCAGATCTTCTACACCAGTCGGTCCCACAGGTGGCTGACCGGGTCACTCGCCTTGCCGAACACACCGACCGGCTCACCATCTTGCCTACTGTCACGCCACTACTGGACGAACTTACCCGCCTGGGGCTGCAACCCCTTGTCGATGATCTGGCCAACCGCAACGTCAAACCCGACGATGCCGTCGAAGAACTCGAACACGTTTGGTGGGAGTCAATCCTCGAAACTCTCGGTAACGAACCCACACATGAGGAAACCATTGCCGAGGCACTAGCCGAGTACATCCGCCTCGACCAGCAGTACATACGAACTGGTGGGCGTCGTGTCGCGGCACGCGCAACCAGCCGTATGAAGCACGCCAAAGTTGTCTACGCAGACCAAGCTGCCTACCTCGCTTCACAAGCACGCCAAGTCAGCCACCACGACCGTCCTCGCGACCTACTCACGTACACCGCTGACGCGCTTTTAGCTGCCCGCCCCATCTGGACGATGAGTCCCCTCGTCGTCGGTGCCACCGTCCCACCCGGACAATGGTTTGACCTGGTCATCATCGAAGGCGCCGAGCAAATCACCACAGCTGAATCCATTTCCGCTATCGCACGAGCCGGACAAGTCGTTCTCGTTGGTGACACCCACGGCCTGCCCCCGGCCCCCTTCTCGCTCACCGCATCCACTCCCGCACGTGGCGACATGGTCGCCACCAGCCAACACGCGCAGTCTGTCCTTAGCCAGCTCTCCTCGGTTCTGCCTCAGCATCGACTCGGTTGGCAATATGGATGCGACGACGAACGTATTTTCGGGTTCGCTAACCTGCACGAATACAACGAGGAGTTCGTCACCTTCGCGAGCACCCGCTCGGATCGGCCTATCGATTTGGTCACCGTCAGCGCCCCGGAAGAACACCCCGGAGACACCAGCACTGCCTTCAGCCGCGATCTCACCCGCCTTGAAGTCGCCGAAGTTGTCCGCCTGGCGCTTGAACATGCCAGGAACACACCAGAACTCAGTCTCGGTATCGCTACGGTCAGCCCTGAACACACCGTGCATATCCTCAGCGAACTGCGTCACCGACTCACCGATGAGCCTGATCCGGTTGTTCTGGCCTTCTTCGAGGCGCAAGAACACTCCACCGCAGGCCCTGAAGGCGAACCGTTCTACGTCAAAAACCTTGAACGCGTGCCCGGAGACATGCGTGACCGCATGATTTTCGCTATCGGTACCGCTGCTGGCCAAGACGGGCGAGCTCTGCACCGGGCAGGTCCGCTGGGCCTTGACGGAGGCGAACGTCGCATCAACTGTGTCGTTGCTGCAGCACGTTCCCGCTTGACCGTAGTCACCTCATTGACTGCCAGTGACCTCGACGGCGGACGCATGACAAGTCGGGGAGCCCGTGCCCTGCACGACCTCATTGCCTATGCAGATTCCGGGGGCGATCGTGAGGTGCTGCGTCGCCAAGTCGGTGGGCACGCCTCCAACGTCACTCCGTTGCGAACGATCCGACGCAGTGATGACGCCATCCTCGGCGAATTTGCGCTCCAGCTCCGCAAAGAGGGACTTGTTGTGCATGAGCGCCTCGGCAGTTCTTGTGCGCCACTGGACCTGGCTGTTGAAGACCCGTACGTGCCAGGACGCATCGTTGTCGCGATCGAGTCTGATGGGCGCCGATACGCGGACATGACTTGCACCCGTGAACGAGAACGTTTGCGTGGTGAACAGTTCGACGCGATGGGATGGGAATATGTGCGCGTGTGGAGCGAAGATCTCGCTGAAAAGCCAAGTGCTGACGTCGCTCGTGTGATTGAAGCGATCCGCACAGCCGATGCCCGAGCTGGCCGGGTGGCTGGCCGGTCGGCGCGCAATCGTTCTACCGGAACCTCGAGCGACCTATGGTGACTTCACCTCCGCCGCCGGACTCCTCGAGCGCAGAATCAGGCAAGCGCAGTATCAAAAAAGTAGGACGACGCCGCGCAGTCAGCTCACCGCCTGGAAAAGTCGACCCCATCATCGACCCGACCACAGATGACCAGAACACACCTGCTTTAGATATCTCCTCGTTGAGTGAACGCGAAAGGTGGATCCTTTCCCAACGCCCACCTCACTGGGGGTGAACATCAACGCGCATGTGAGGGAGGGGGCCACCCGATCGGGCGGCCCCCTCCCTCACGCTCGGCACTGAATCCGAGAACAGCTTCTGGTTCAGGCTTGGCGGCGCTGCGCAGCGAGCTCGTCGCGGATTTCGCGTAGAAGAGCAATGTCTTCAGAAACGACCTCGGGCTCGGGCTCGACACCCTTGGCGCGACGCTCAGCGAGTTTGTTCATCGGCAGCACGAAGATGAAGTACACAACTGCCGCGGTGATGATGAACACCACGAACGCGTTAATGATGGTCGAGAAGTTAATGAAAGTGGCCTCAGCCTTGTCCGGACGCAGCGAGAAGCCCAAACCACTGGACTGTGGTGCTCCGACAGCGTTGATGATCGGGGTGACGATCGAGGACACGAACGTGTCCACAACCTTCTGGAACGCGGAGCCAACAACCACGGCAACCGCGAGCTCGATGACGTTTCCGCGGAGAATGAAGTCCTTGAAGCCTTGGAGCATGAAAAACCTCTGTCTAAATTTTGGGGAGTGAAATGGGCTCGACCCTCGTGTGAGAGGAGAGCCCGAATGAAGGTGAAACGTACCTGTGTACGTTCTGTTACCAAGCTGATCATATCTATGTGCTTGTAGGGCAATGCACCGGACATGGCTGCGGTTCAGCGACTCCGGATGGCAAGGGTGACTGCGCCGCCGTCATGAGTTGCGGCGCCGAGCGTGGCCATGAGCTGGGGTGCTCGGTCAGCGGGGACATCAAGGATTGCTCCAGCAGTTTTGGTGTCGCTGTCCCCGGTGGGCGTGTCAACCTGAAGAACAGGCACGTCAGCGGCGATGACAGCGCCGTTGGCGGGGGAGTGGATGTCGACGTGACTTCCGGCGCGAAGGATGGAAGCTGACCCCACGTCAGCCAGGGGAATACGCACGGCACGACGGTTGGCGGGCAGTTTGTCGAAAGAGTCGGGACTGCGAAGCCGGGAGGCTGTGACAACTTCTCCAGAGGTGATGGGGGCTGTAAGCACGTTCCCGGAGGCCAGATATTCACGAGTAATGGCGTTGGCGGAGGGGGTGAGTAGGGATGCTTCGATGGGGACGGAGCGGACATCGTTCTCGGTGAGTTGTTCACCGGCTTCCATATCGCGGATGGTTACCCATGCGCTAGCTTCTGCCCCGCGTGTAAGCCCCAGAACAGTAGTGAATAGCCACACGGCAATGATGGTGAGCAGCCCCGCGAGGCCTTTGCGCAGGAGCGTGCGTCGGTAGAGCGACCGGCGGGAGGGGATGGCGCGTGTGCTGGAGTGCTGCGGAGATGGCAGAGGCATGTCGGCACGGTAGGTCGCTTCGGTGGTTGTGTTGGCGGTGCGGAGTGTGTGTTGTGGAGAACTCTGCACCGCCGTGCCGGGTTGTTAGCGATCAGCTTTTGCTGCTGGTGGATGAGGTTGATGATGCAGCTGAAGGGCTCGCGGAGCTGGAAGAGGAGGAGCTGGAGCTGCTTGTTGAACTGCTCGAGGAACTGCTTGATGAGGTGTTTGCGGAGGTAGAGCGGGAATCGTTTTTGTAGAAACCCGATCCTTTGAAGACGATCCCCACAGACGAAAACACCTTGCGCAGGTTGCCTCCGCATTCGGGGCACTCGGTAAGGGCATCGTCAGTGAAGGACTGGTGGGCTTCAAAAGCGTGGTCGCAGTTCTTGCACTGGTAGGGGTACGTGGGCATGGTGTCTCCAGGTTCGAGGCGGCCTGGGGCGCTTGTGACAAGCGCCCCAGGCCGCTATTCGTGCTTTTTCCTCCCATGTTCTCAACATGGGAGGCGGCGTGGTTAATCCGATGGTCGAGATTAGGGTGGTGACCATGCTGAGCGTCGCTGAATACCGTTCTCGTGTGTTGTCTCAGGTGGAAGTTACGGCTGCGGTGGAGTTGCCGCTGCGAGGTGCGGTGGGGCGAGTGTTAGCCGAACCGTTAGTCAGTGCGGTGGATTTGCCGGGGTTTGATAACTCGGCGATGGATGGATACGCAGTGCGGGCTGGTGATGTCGCCAACGCTGGGGAACAAACGCCCGTGTTTTTGCCGGTGCAGGCAGATATCGCGGCTGGTTCACGTGAGCGAGTGTCGCTGGCTGCAGGGACGGCGATGCGCATCATGACGGGGGCTCCGATGCCGCAGGGCGCGGATGCGGTGGTGCAGGTGGAGCACACTGATGGTGGAGTTGATCGTGTCCGGGTGGATGTGCCAGTTGCTGATGGTCGTCATGTACGTCGCCGGGGTGAGGACGTGCGTGCTGGGGAGGTTGTGATCCCTGCTGGGCGTGTTTTAGGGGCGCGGGAACTGGCGTTGGCTGCGGCGGCGGGATGTGTTTCGGCTTGGGTGTATCCGTTGCCGAAGGTGTTGATTCTTTCCACGGGTGATGAGTTGGTGCCGCTGGGGCAAATGCCTGGTTTTGGTGAAGTCGTGGACAGCAATGGGGTGATGCTGGAGGCCTTGCTGGGTTCCTGGGGGATTGAGTCGGTGCATATCAGTGGGTTGAAAGACACAGTGGAGGAGGTGTTGGGGGCGATTGATCGGGGGGTTGATCAGGGGTGCTCTGTGGTGATTTCTACTGGTGGGGTCTCGATGGGGGCCTATGACGCAGTGAAGGCTGCGTTGGCGGATCGGGGAGTGCGGTTTGAGAAGGTGGCGATGATGCCGGGTAAGCCGCAGGGATTTGGGCGTCTTGCGCTGGAAGGCGTTGAGGGTGGGGTGCCGGTGTTTACGTTGCCGGGCAATCCGGTGAGCGCTTATGTGTCTTTTTGTGTGTTTGTGTTGCCTGCGTTGCAGGCGATGGCGGGGGCTGAGCCGTGTGGCGTTCCTGTTGAGGTGGTGCAGGTGGTGGGGAAGTGCCCGCAGCCTCGGGATCGTACGCAGTTTGTGCGGGTGCGGTTGGAGCGGGATGGGTCTGGTTGTGCTGTTGCGACGGTGTTGCCTGGTCAGGGGTCGCATATGTTGCAGGCTTTAGCTGATGCTGATGGGCTTATGGAGATTCCTGCTGTTTCTGATGGTGGTGCGGTTGGAGCCTCGACGTATCGTTGCTTGGTTTTGATGGATGCCAGATTGGGAGGGCAGGTATGAGTAATCAAGGGCAGGGTGCGATGGGGTTGACGCATATTCGCGCTGATGGGTCGGCTCACATGGTTGATGTTTCGGCTAAGCCGGTGACGGCTCGGTCGGCGTCGGCAGCTGGTTCGGTGGTGTTGAGCGCGGCAGCGATTCAAGCGCTTCGGTGTGGTGAGGTGCCTAAGGGTGATGCGTTGGCGGTGGCGCGTATCGCGGGGATTCAGGCGGCTAAGCGCACTCCGGATCTTGTGCCGTTGGCTCATCCTGTGGCTGTGCATGCGGTGGAGGTGGATTTGTCTGTTGCTCAGGATCGGGTGGACATCACGGCGACTGTTCGCACAGCCGATCGCACCGGCATTGAGATGGAAGCTTTGACGTGTGTGACGGTTGCAGCGTTGACGTTGATTGACATGGTGAAAGCTGTTGATAAGCACGGTCGGATCACGGATGTGCGGGTCACTGCTAAATCGGGTGGTCGTTCGGGTGATTGGTGTGAATCACAGTGAGTGCTGCTGAGGGTCTGGGGGCGGTTGGTGTGCCGGGTCAGGCAGGGCAGGGTGAGCGGCCGCATGGTGCTGGTGGGGTAGTGGTTCCTGATCCTTTTGTGGGGCGGGCGGCGGCTCGCTCTTCTTTTGCTGATGGTGCTTCTGCTTGTGTGATCACCTGCTCGGATCGAGCTAGTTCGGGTGAGTATGAGGATGTTTCTGGCCGGATTTTGTGTGAGCGGCTTACTGCATGGGGGTTTGAGGTAGCTGCTGTTCTCGTTGGTGATGGTGAGCCTGTTCGGGAAGCTGTGGGTGCTGCTGTTCGGGCGGGGGTGCGGGTTGTGTTGACCAGCGGGGGTACGGGGGTTGCTTCGCGTGATCTGACTCCGGAGATGACCGAGGGGTTCATTGATCGTCCGTTGCCGGGGGTTGCTGAGGCGATCCGGGCGGTGGGAATTGCTCGTGGTGTGCCTACGTCGATGCTTAGTCGTGGGTGTGCGGGGATGGCTGGTGAGTCTTTTGTGGTGAATCTTCCGGGGTCTTCTGGGGCGACTCGGGATGCTCTTGATGTTTTGGCGGATGTGCTTCCGCATGTTCTTGTTCAAACGGGAAGTGTTTGAGTGGGATTGAATTTGGTTTGGGGTGAGTTTCGTTGCTTTTGTGGGCATGTGGGGGAGATTGCGATAAATCTATTTTCGATTTGATCTATGGCTGTCATTGATGCTTCTGGGGAAAAGTGCGCTAAAACGCGACTCGGCTGGATTTTTCCTGTGGATTCTCTGTGCTTAAGGGTTGCCAAGAGCATCGGATTCCATAGTTGTAATCACAGCGTTGTAACTTTTCCGTCAACACGCCGAATTCGGCGGATTGGGGCAGGTCACATGCCTATAAGGTTGGAGTGTGTCGCCGAGCAGCCTGATCTTCGTGGCCGTCGTGGCGTCGTGGGTTATTTATTTCGTGGTCCACGTCGCTCGCCGACGGGAGCAATTGGCGACCGCTCGTAATGTCGACCGCTTCTCAAATCAGATGCGTGTCTTGCAGCGTCGGGCGGTGGCCAGCGCTGATGTGGAGCCTTCCGTAAGACTGAAATCCGCGTCTTCCGGGATAGGTCGTCCACTTGTCGCGGGTGCCTCTATGCGTACGGCTCCTGTAGGGGGTCGCACTGTGATGGAGGCGATCCATGTTGACTCCGAGTCGGATCGTCAAAGCGCCGCCCATGTGCGTGCCCGTGAGATCCGTCGTAATCAAGTCCGTGCAGTGTTCCTCCTTGGGTCTTTGGTTGCCTTCCTCGTCACTGTGCCGATGGCCATACTTGGAATGGTTTCTGGCTTCATTCCGGTGAGTGCTTTCGGAGTAGCTGTATTGACATTCGTGCGGATGCGTGCGGCCGTTTTGGCTCGCCACTCCGCACGCACACGAGCAGCGGCTGCGCGCAGCCGCGAATACGAGCGAAATGTGCGTTACCGCGCTGAAGCTGCACATGAGGCACGGCCCGCTGCGCGGACCATGCCGGTGGCTCAAGAGTTCGTTGATGTTCGCGACCATCGAACCTGCGATACTCCCGCGGCGCAGGCAGCTACGTCTGTGCCGTCCCAGCTGGCAGTCGATCCGCTTTTTGCTGACGGTGGCTGGGAGCCCAAGCCGGTTCCACCTCCCACGTACACGATGAAAGCTAAGGCTCGTCGCCCGGCGGCGCCGAAGCCTGTCGCACTTCCAGCTCCCGTCGAATTTGATTACGGTGACGCGTATTACGACGACGGTGAGGGGCAGTCGAGGGTCTTGGGGGCCTGATCGATTCCGATTCGGTGTTGGCGATCAGGTGGTGCTATGGTCGGTTTCGCACCTGGGGCTGTGGCGCAGTTGGTAGCGCACCTCGTTCGCAACGAGGGGGTCAGGGGTTCGAATCCCCTCAGCTCCACCACATATGTAAAGGGTCTTTGATCAACTGATCAAAGACCCTTTACATATGTCAGAACAATTCCTCGTGTGTTGATGTGTCTCAGAAGAAGTAGAAACTGCGCCTGTGCATGTCACGCTGGCGAGATGGACGAGGACATCTTCGGGGCACCCGTAGCCGTGGAGGACGAGTTACGTCCGCCGGAGTCGTGGCCAGGAGCTGCTGGGCAAAAATCGGTAGCCCCGGACGTACCAACGTGGCCCAGCGGCCCTATCCATCTCGCGCCAGAAGGTAACAAAACCCGGCAGCGACGCACAGCACGGAAGGCACCCAGCCCTACTCCCGGCGGGTCCTGGCCAGGAGCTGAGCCCTCGCCCGTGAGTAAACCCTCCGCGGCTCAACTACAGCCTGAAACTCGGCGGTCTCGCAAGCAGGTGACCAGTCGCTCTCATGATCTGCGCGGTCGTGCTGCGCTCTCCTGGGCTTTCCTGATTCTTCTTGCGGGCGCGGCCTTAGTGGCGTGGGTTGTTTTAGATGATCAGGCGCGCATTCTTCAATTGGTGGGTTCGCTGCTACTCCTTATTGCTGCAGCGGTAGTAGGTCTCATCGCGCTGCGGCGTCGCTGACCTCCTTAAATCCAGGAGGGGAACCACATTCGGGCTCGCCAGCTCTCGTACGGAATGACTTCAGCAGCTAGTACCGGGTAGAAGAACACGAAAACAGCTGCAGCCAGAACCACGTACATGCTTACAGCGATGAGACCACTACGGCGACGTCCTGGTGATGCCGTAGCTGGGCCAATTGCCAATCCGAGGCAGTACACCACTCCCAACACCACGAACGGCAAAAAAGCCACCGAGTAAAAGGTGTAAATAGTGCGGTCCTGCAAAGTAAACCAAGGCAGGTAACCACCGGCATAGCCGGCAAGAATCGCTCCCGCCCGCCAATCACGCCGCCACGCCCACATGATGAAAAGCACAGCAATAGACAATGCTCCAGCCCACCAGATCACGGGATTTCCGAGATTAGTGATCGCTGCGCTGCAATTATCCGTTGTGCAACCAGATTGACCATTGTGGTAGCTCTGGTAATAGAAAGAGGTGGGGCGCCCCTGCACAATCCATGACCACGGATTACTCATGTAATCGTGCTTGGTGTGCAATCCGCGATGAAATTCGTACATCTGCACGTGGTAGTGCCATAGAGAACGAAGAGCATCCGGTACAAAGCTAAAAGTCTTTGCCGCGGGGTTCTCATCAGCCCAATGCCGGTCAAATCCGCTGTCTGTGAGGAACCAGCCAGTCCACGTAGCGACATACGTGAGGACCGTCGCACCGACCATAGTGACTGCCGCCTGAGGTGCTTCGATGAGCATCGCTGCGAACCACCATCGACGAATCCCCGCAGCACGACGGGCACCCATATCCCAGAAAACGGTCAACAGGCCGAATGCGACAAGAAAATACAGACCTGACCACTTCACTCCTGTGGCCAACCCCAAACTCACCCCAGCCACAAGACGCCACGGACGCAGGCCAAGCCACGGGCCAAAACGCAACCGTGGGTCATCTGCCCGCATGCCTTCGGCTCGCCATGTCCCCACAATTTCAGCGAGGCGTTCACGCGAACGGTCACGATCAATAAGCAGCGCACCGAATGCCGCAAGAGCAAAAAACATGACGAACACGTCGAGTAGGCCAGTGCGGGAGTGCACAAAATGCTGACCGTCGAAAGCCATGAGTACACCAGCGATGAGCCCCAAGGTCGTTGAACCGAAAAGACGGCGCCCGATTCGAATGATCATCAGAATCGACAACGTGCCAAAAACTGCAGAGGCGATACGCCAGCTGAACGGGTTTTCAACACCAAACGCCCACTGGCCAAAGCCAATAAGCCATTTCCCGACCGGAGGGTGGACTACGAAATCTGCCACCGGGCCAAACACGTCCGGAGTCCCGGCAGCGAAAACCTCGTCGACCTTTGGAGAGGCATTGGCGGAAGCGAGAGAGTTCTCGACACGACGTTCGTGCCCATAGAGGATCATCGACCATCCCTGCTTGACGTAGTACGTCTCGTCAAAGACAAGGGTGTTGGGGTGTGCGAGCCCGACGATGCGGATGATTCCGGCCCACAGAGTGATCGCGATGGCTGCTATCCAGTCACGAAGAAGGTTCGGGGGTCGATGACCGAGTAGTCGTTGGCGCAGCATAGTGATCTCGGCCATGTGTACATGGTAGGGGGACGTAGCTGAAGCAGCTCTGCACAAGGCCGCTTCAGGTGCCGTGGGCGCCTGGCAGGATCAGAGTATGAGTGGAACTTTGTTTCTGGCGGCAACCCCTATCGGTAACGACGGTGATGCGTCATTGAGGCTGCGCGAATTGCTGCAGTCAGCGCCCGTCATCGCCGCAGAAGACACCCGCCGCTTAACGCGTTTGTGTGAGCGTTTAGGTATCCGATACACCGGCGAGGCGGTCAGCTTCCATGAACACAACGAGGCGTCAAAGGCCCCGGAATTAGTAGAACGGCTGAAAGCCGGAGTGGATATCTTGTTGGTGACAGACGCTGGCATGCCTTCGGTGAGTGACCCGGGATACCGGCTCGTTGTAGAGGCAGCGCAAGCGCAGGTGACGGTGACATGCCTGCCCGGGCCGAGCGCTGCGTTAACTGCCCTTGCAGTTTCAGGACTTCCGGTGGACAGGTTCTGCTTTGAAGGTTTCTTGCCTCGCAAAGC
This sequence comes from Dermatophilus sp. B7861-1, assembly GCF_058996045.1. Taxonomy (NCBI): domain Bacteria; kingdom Bacillati; phylum Actinomycetota; class Actinomycetes; order Micrococcales; family Dermatophilaceae; genus Dermatophilus; species Dermatophilus sp. B7861-1. Next base: position 683,865 of record NZ_CM180082.1, read on the forward strand.
AGGCCCTCGAGCCGCTGCGCTCGAACAGGTCGCGCAGGAACGTCGCACGTTGATCTATTTCGAAGCACCTCACCGTACAGCGGCGACTTTGGCGGCGATGGTGCAAGCCTTTGGCGCTGACCGTTCAGCGGCAGTGTGTCGTGAGCTAACGAAAACGTATGAAGAAGTGGTGCGTGGCACGTTGGCTGAGCTGGTTGAGTGGGCCAACGGCGAAATCCGGGGCGAGATTGTCATCGTGGTTGCTGGCGCTTGCGAAGTGGAGCAGGCAGTGGACTTCGAGAGCGCGGTGGAAGAAGTTGCCGCGCGAGTGGCGGCCGGTGAGAAATTGACCACTGTGACGGCAACTGTGGCGAAAGCCACGGGACACTCTCGTAAAGAGTTGTACAACGCATTTGTGGCGAAGTAACGGCGCATTTTACGTACGGCTTGGCTTTTTGGAGGCCGAAATGGTGAGGATTGTCACCGCACTGCAGTGCTGTCTACCCATTTTTCACGGAGAAGTTTTTTTATTTTCGTGACCTGTGTTCATGGATCAGGCTGTCCTGACCTTTCAAGGTCCTTCAGAGGTCTAGCATCAACCGTGATGGCGTCCACGCATCGCGCACTCTGTCCCGGCAGGGGCAGCGGCCCAAGCGAACCCGTGTGATTCGTGAGCGCAGTATCGAAAACCCGACATAGCTTCCGCGTGACAAGGCAGGATCTTTCCGTGGCTACCAATACCCTCACAAAACCGACGTCCCCCGGTCGGTCGACCATCGGGCTCAAGCTCATGATGGCCGTCTCGGGTCTTCTCTTTGTTTTCTTTGTGCTGATGCACATGTACGGAAACTTGAAGATTCTCGCCGGACATGAGCTTTTCAATGAATATGCGCACCACCTGCGCACCATGTTTATGCCCATCCTTCCCTATTCAGGGTTCTTGTGGCTCTTCCGCATTGTTCTTCTTGTTGCGGTGATCGCACACATTTATTCAGCTGCCACGTTGTGGAAGCGAGCCAAAGCAGCGCGTGGAACTAGGTATGCGGTGAACAAGTCCGCTGCTGCGAGTGCCTCTTCGAAGGCGATGCGTTGGGGTGGTATTGCGCTGCTGCTGTTCTTGATCTGGCACTTGCTGCAATTCACGATCGTGCAATTCAACGTTGGTCCGTTGCCGGCTGCTGACCCAGCATCGTTGGTGGTTTCGAGCTTCCAGGTGTGGTGGGTGACGCTTATTTACATCGGGGCGATGGTGGCGTTGGGGCTGCATTTGCATCACGGCACCTGGTCGGCCTGTCAGACGCTCGGTTTCACGAACACCGCCAAAGCGCGTTCTTGGGCTAAGGGCATTGGTTTGTTCGTTGCGGTGGTTGTGGTGGTTGGGTTCCTCATCCCGCCGCTGGCCATCCAGTTCGGTCTGATCCACTGAGGGGACTGCTAGACATCATGACTACGACTTCCACACATGGAGAGCTCGTCGACGGCCTGTACTACGTCGGTGAGCCAGTCAAGGACACGAAGGCTCCGAGCGGTCCGATTCAGGGGCGTTGGGCGCAGCGTAAATTCGACGCGAAGCTGGTGAACCCGTCCAACCGGCGAAAGATGAGCGTCATCGTTGTTGGCACGGGGCTGGCTGGAGCTGCTGCTGCTGCCACACTCGGCGAAGCTGGCTATGTCGTTAAGGCTTTCTGCTATCAGGACTCCCCACGGCGAGCGCACTCGATTGCTGCTCAAGGTGGTATGAACGCGGCAAAGAACTATAAAGAGGATGGCGACTCGATCTACCGCCTCTTCTACGACACGGTTAAAGGTGGTGACTATCGCGCCCGTGAGTCGAACGTGTACCGCTTGGCTGAGGTGAGCGCGAACATCATTGACCAGTGTGTTGCGCAGGGTGTCCCGTTCGCTCGTGAATATGGCGGTTTGCTCGATAATCGTTCGTTCGGTGGTGTGCAGGTTTCGCGCACGTTCTACGCCCGCGGTCAGACAGGGCAACAGTTGCTCATCGGTGCCTATCAGGCGCTGGAGCGTCAGGTCGGTGCAGGAACTGTGACGATGTACTCTCGCCACGAAATGGTTGAGCTCGTGGTCGCCGATGGGCGGGCGCGCGGAATCATCGTGCGTGACATGGTCACTGGTGAAATTGAGACCCACGTAGCAGATGCTGTCGTTTTGGCTTCAGGTGGCTACGGCAACGTGTTCTTCCTGTCCACGAACGCGATGGGGTGCAATGTCACGGCTACGTGGCGTGCACACCGTAAGGGTGGCTACTTCGCGAACCCGTGCTACACGCAGATTCACCCGACCTGTATTCCGCAGCACGGTGACAAGCAGTCCAAGCTCACGCTGATGAGTGAGTCCTTGCGTAATGACGGCCGTATCTGGGTGCCTAAACGTAAAGAGGACTGCGATAAAGACCCTCGGCAGATTCCTGAGCAGGATCGGGACTACTACCTGGAGCGTATCTACCCTGCGTTTGGGAACCTCGTACCGCGTGACATCGCTTCGCGTCAGGCCAAGTACATGTGTGATGAAGGCCGCGGTGTTGGGCCAGCTATCGCTGAAATTGACCCCAGCACCGGAACTGAGACCATGGTTCGCCGTGGGGTGTACCTCGACTTCTCCGAGGCGATCGGTCGGATGGGGCGTGCGGCCGTAGAAGCTAAGTACGGCAACCTTTTCGACATGTACGAGCGGATCACGGGCGATAACCCGTATGAAGTTCCGATGCGTATCTACCCAGCTGTTCACTACACCATGGGTGGCATGTGGGTGGACTACGACCTGGAGTCCTCCATCCCGGGATTGTTCGTTGCTGGGGAGGCAAACTTCTCCGACCACGGCGCTAACCGGCTTGGTGCGTCAGCGTTGATGCAGGGCTTGTCCGATGGGTACTTCGTCTTGCCTAATACGATCCGTGACTACCTTGCGGCCGCGCCGTTTGAGCCGCTGGGTGAAGATCACCCGGCAGTTATCGAGGCCCGTAAGTCGGTGCAGGACCGAATTAATTACTTCCTCAACTCCAACGGCACCCGTTCAGTGGACAGCTACCACAAAGAACTCGGCCAGATCATGTGGGAGTACTGCGGAATGTCTCGCAGCGAAGAGGGCCTGCGTAAGGCGATTGATTTGATCCGCCAGCTGCGCAAGGAGTTCTGGAGCAATCTACGTGTGCTTGGCAAGGCTGATGAGCTGAACCAGTCTTTGGAGAAGGCAGGCCGTGTGGCTGACTTCCTCGAGCTGGGTGAGCTTATGTGTATCGATGCTCTGCATCGTCGTGAGTCTTGTGGTGGTCACTTCCGTGAGGAATCGCAGACCGAAGACGGTGAGGCGTTGCGTCACGATGACGAGTTCGCATATGTCGCGGCGTGGGAATGGAATGGTGAGGGCAACCCGCCGATCCTGCATAAGGAAGACCTCGTGTACGAGTTCATCGAGATGAAGCAGCGGAGCTACAAGTGAGAATCAACCTGAAGATCTGGCGTCAGGCCGGCCCCACCGCTCAGGGGGCGCTGCATGACTATGTTGTTGATGACATCAGCGAGGACATGTCGTTCCTGGAAATGCTCGATGTGCTCAATGAAGAGTTGAATGATCGTGGTGAAGAGCCGATCGCGTTCGACTCTGACTGCCGTGAAGGTATTTGCGGCATGTGTGGTTTGGTTATCAATGGCCGCCCTCACGGCAATGATGGTGGTGCTACCCGCACCAACACGACAACGTGCCAGCTACATATGCGTAGCTTCCGTGATGGCGAGACAATCACGATTGAGCCGTGGCGAGCCAATGCGTTCCCGGTGATTAAAGACTTGATCGTGGACCGTACGGCTTTTGACCGCATTATTGCCTCGGGCGGATTCATTTCGGTTAACACCGGTGCTGCTCCGGAAGCGCACTCGGTGCCCGTGCCGAAGAAAGATGCTGATCGATCCTTCGAATCAGCTGCGTGCATTGGCTGTGCGGCGTGTGTGGCTGCATGTCCGAACGCGGCAGGAATGCTCTTCCTTGGTGCAAAGGTGACGCACTTGGGCTTGCTTCCACAGGGGCAGCCAGAACGTTGGGATCGGGTGCAGGCCATGGTCGCCACGCATGACAACGAAGGGTTTGGCGGCTGCACAAACATTGGTGAGTGTTCGGCTGCATGCCCGAAGGACATCCCGATGGATGTTATCTCGCGACTTAATACAGATCTGCGGAAATCTTTCTTGCATATCTGACCACGGTTACCCGTTGTTTAAAGCAACGGGATAAGCGAATTAGTTAGGGGCGTCCCGGAGTTCCGGGGCGCTCTTTCCTTTTAGGTGGGGAGCGTCTGCGTGTCGGTATGAACTCGTGCTCAAAACGTCACCGATTTACCTATCTGTGCGGTGGGGCACCTAGACACAATAGGTATATACGGCGGCGGGAAACGTCGTGGCTATTGGGCGCCAGGCCCCAAACGTCGATTGTGTTAGAGGAGGTTGAAATGTTCGGTAAGGACAGGTCGCGACAGGTTGGTATAGCTGTGTCGGTCATGGTGGCGGCATGCATGGGTGCAGGTGTGCCTGCCCCGGCATCAGCGGCCGTACCAGCCGCCCCATCGTTGGCAGACTGCGGTGGACAAGCCGTATTTGTGGATTCCTCCGGGCGGGTCAATACCTACGACGTGATGGGAGAAGATGCGGGGGCAAAAGTTACCTTGCGTGGAAGTGACGGCAAGCTCAACCGCCGTCCTGCGGCATTCACGTTTGCTGCTGAGGCTGGCGATATGGGGGCTGGCATGCGGGTTCATTTCGCGGTGACTCCTAGCGGCCGTATGCAGCGCATATCGGTCGCGACGGCCAGTGAGCATGGTTATCGAGCAAAAATGCAGGTGAAAACCATCGGTCGCGGATTCACGACGACTGCTTTGGCGGCACAGGTAGATCCGCTAGAAGACAATGCCGGTTTTGTTTACACCGCAGATAAGAATGGCGTCATTCGTCGATACAGCTACTCCGATGTCAAAGGGCTAGGCGGCGCAAAGGTCGTAGCTAGCAAAGCAGGGGCGATCACTGACCTGTCTTTTGGGCGCTACGTAGAGCAACCTGGTAAAGACGGGACCACGACAACAGTGGCTGACGTCCTTACTGCCGTGAACTCTGGCACAGGGGAGCTGAGCGAAATCACGGTTCCCTACGCTTCAGGCAAAGCCACCACGAATGTGCTGAAAACTGGATTTGCCGGCTACCGGTCGGTGCGGCGGCTGCAGTGCCCAGAAGACAGGGGCGGGTTCATCGCCTTTGACCGTAACGGCGGCGCGACAGTTTTCGCCGACGAAAATGTCCACGATGGCTTGGGTACAGATATTCGCAGGGTCGGGCAGGCCAGTGGCCGCATAAAGGCCTAGCGGCAACGAGCAGATCTGCCTGCCACAACGGGCAGACCTGCTCGTCCCAGCACGCTAGAGCGGTTGAAGGACACACCCAGAACGGCGTTTATGGCATGCGTTGGCGTGAACTCGGTGAAGAGGACACCCCGTACCGCTCTAGACTCGTGACATGACCAAGGTGCTTTCCGCTGTCGCATGGCCGTACGCCAACGGCCCCCGCCATATCGGGCACGTCGCCGGTTTCGGTGTGCCTTCCGATGTTTTCAGCCGGTACATGCGCATGGCTGGGCATGACGTCCTCATGGTCAGCGGTACGGACGAACATGGCACCCCGATTCTCGTCGGCGCAGATGCTGCGGGAGTCTCAGCTCGCGAGTTGGCAGACACAAATAACCGAGTAATCGTCGAAGACTTGACGAAACTCGGCTTGTCTTACGATCTGTTCACCCGCACCACCACCCGTAACCACTACGCCGTTGTTCAGGAAATGTTCCGCGTAGTGCACGCCAACGGGTACATGGTCGAAAAAACCACCAAAGGGGCAATCAGCCCCAGCACAGGCCGTACCCTGCCCGATCGGTACATCGAAGGCACCTGCCCTATCTGCGGTGCCACCGACGCTCGCGGTGACCAATGTGACAACTGCGGTAACCAGCTCGACCCGACGGACCTGATCAACCCCCGCAGCAAAATCAACGGCGAAACACCAGAATTCGTCGAATCTCAACATTTCTTCCTTGACCTGCCTGCCCTGGCCACAGCCCTGGGGGCATGGCTAGATGAGCGTGAAGCTTCCGGCACCTGGCGCACCAACGTGATTCGTTTCTCTCAAGGGCTGCTCAAAGACATGAAGCCCCGGGCAATGAGCCGCGACATCGACTGGGGTATCCCGATTCCGCTAGATGATTGGCGTGAACAGAACACCAAACGTCTCTACGTCTGGTTTGACGCAGTCATCGGATACCTATCAGCCTCTATCGAGTGGGCACGGCGTATCGGTGACCCCGAGCGGTGGCGCGAATGGTGGAACGATCCACAGACTTTGTCTTACTACTTCCAAGGCAAAGACAACATCACGTTCCATTCCCAGATCTGGCCTGCTGAACTTCTCGGCTACAACGGCGCTGGGGATAACGGTGGTGAACCAGGAACTTTCGGGAAGCTGAACCTACCCACTGAGGTTGTAGCCAGCGAATTCATGACCATGGAGGGCAAACGTTTCTCCTCCAGCCGTGGCGTGGTCATCTATGTGCGCGACCTGCTTTCTCGATACCAGCCCGACGCACTGCGCTACTTCATCTCTGCCGCTGGCCCTGAGACCAGCGACTCGGACTTCACCTGGTCAGAATTCGTCCAACGCACCAACTCCGAATTGGTGGCTGGATGGGGAAACCTAGTTAACCGGACTGCCAGCATGATTGCTAAAAACTTCGGTGAAATCCCTCCGCTAGGTGAGCTGGAGCCTGTGGATGAGGCAATTCTTTCCCAGGTTCGGGAAGCTTTCGACACCGTCGGTGATCTCATCGCCCGCCATAAGCAACGCGCTGCTATTGGTGAGGCAATGCGTGTGGTCGGTGAAGTCAATGCCTATGTCTCGGCAACTGAGCCGTTCAAACTCAAGAGCGAAGAGCAACGTCCTCGTTTGGAGACGGTGCTGCACGTTCTCGCCCAGTGCGTCAGCGACCTCAACCTCATTCTTTCCCCGTTCTTGCCGCACAGCTCTAATGCAGTGCATGCAGTGCTCGGCGGTGATGGCACTTTGACTCCCATGCCACGCATGGAGGAAGTAAGCGACCTGGATGCGCCGCTGGAGGGATTGCTCACCGACGTTGAAGGGGCATCTGCCGAACTGACAACGTTCCCGATCATCACCGGTGACTACTCAAACTTCCCGAAGTGGGAATCCACCCCGGTTGTGGCGGGTACACCTGTGGCTAAACCAAAGCCCGTGTTCGTCAAGTTGGACACCGCAGTAGTAGACGAGGAACTAGCTCGTCTCAACGGTGACTCCAAGGATGAGTCCGAGTGACTAGCTCAACGTCAGGTCGGGCATCTCGCCCAGTGAAGATGCCCGACCCCTTGCCAATACCTGTGGTGGATAACCACTGCCATCTCGACATGGCGCGCGAGGGGCAGAGCCCTCGCGCGGTGGAGGAAATCCTCGCCGAAGCTGCCCGCTTCGGCGTGGATCGGGTTGTCCACGTCGGCTGCTCGTTAGCTGATTCGCAAGCTGCGGTGCAGCTGGCGCAGGAGCATCCTGCGCTGGTTGCAGCAGTTGCTCTGCACCCCAATGAGGCACCCATTTTGGCTCAAGCGGGCACGCTCGAGACGTCGCTAGAACGGATTGAGCAACTAGCTCGCCACCAGCGTGTTCGTGCAGTCGGAGAGACCGGTCTGGACTACTTCCGTACTGGCCCTGAAGGCATTCAGGCACAGCAACGTTCTTTCCGTGAGCACATCGCTATCGCTAAACGCGTGGGCAAGCCAATGCAGATCCATGACCGAGACGCGCATGAAGACGTGCTGCGTGTTCTCGCCCAGGAAGGCGCCCCAGATGTGACGGTGTTCCACTGCTTTTCTGGTGACGTTCAGATGGCCCGGGAGTGCGTAGCGCGAGGGTATTACCTGTCATTTGCCGGAACAATCACATTTAAGAATGCCCATGAACTGCGACAAGCTCTAGCGGTTGTGCCGTTAGAACAGATTCTTGTCGAGACTGACGCCCCGTATTTGACCCCAACACCAAACCGTGGCGCCACGAACGCGCCCTCGCTCATGCCTTTCACGGTGCGCACTATTGCCGAGGTGTTGGGGGCCAGCACGGCTGAGGTGTGTGAGGTCACAGCAGCGAACGCAGAACGGCTGTACGGGCCGTGGGAGGAGATCGCATGAGCGGCGGACATCCGGGAGCAGATGGCACCGCTGGAGCGGGAAATATCCCCACCCACGAGGGGGTACAGCTACTTGGTGCTGGCGCTATTCGTGAACTTGCCTCGGCAGTGGGAATTAACCCCACCAAACAGCTAGGACAGAATTTCGTCATCGACGGGAACACTGTTCGCCGGATCGTGGCGACTGCGGGAGTGGGGGCCGATGATGTGGTGGTTGAGATTGGGCCAGGTCTTGGGTCGTTGACTCTGGCGCTGCTGGAACATGTGGATTCGGTGACGGCGGTAGAGATTGACCCTCTCCTTGCTGAAGCTCTTCCTGGCACGGTGGAACGCTTCGCGCCTTCACGAGCGCATGCTTTGCGGCTGGTGCAAGCCGATGCGATGCGTGTCACTGAATTACCGCAGCCGCAACCGACAGCTCTGGTTGCGAACTTGCCCTACAACGTTTCGGTGCCCGTGCTGCTCAATTTTCTCGAGCGGTTCCCGAGCATCAAGCGCGTGCTTGTGATGGTGCAGTTGGAGGTTGCTGAGCGTCTCTCGGCTGCGCCGGGATCCAAGGTCTATGGCGTGCCCAGCGTGAAAACAGCCTGGTACGGCACAGCCCGGCTTGCTGGCACTGTGGGAAAGAACGTGTTTTGGCCCGCTCCGCGTGTGGAGTCTGGGCTGGTTGAGGTAGTGCGTCAGGAGCCTGTGATCACGGACGTGCCACGTTCAGAGGTGTTCGCCTGTATCGACGCCGCTTTCGCGCAGCGCCGTAAGGCCTTGCGGGGTGCGCTGGCGCCGTGGGCCGGTGGAACGGCTTCTTCAGAGGCGTTTTTGCGTGCGGCCGGGATTGCCCCCACCACGCGTGGTGAACGCCTCACGATCGAAGACTTCACGCGGATCGCTCAAGCGAAGATAGCCGCACAGTGATGTTCTTCGCCTTAGCGATGTGGCGTTGATGCGCCGGGCAGGGTAGGTAGCGGTGAACACGTAGGGTTGGTGTATGCAGCCGAACCCCACTCCCACGAGTGTGACAGTGCGGGTCCCAGCCAAGATCAATCTGGAGTTGATTGTGGGGCCGCGCCGCGATGACGGGTACCACGATTTATCGACTACGTTTCATGCCGTTGGGGTGTTTGACGAGGTCACACTGATCGATGCCGATGAATGGTCAGTGGAGGTAAGAGGACCGTATGCCCAGCTGGTAGGTGAGCCGGCGGACAATCTTGCGCTGCGGGCTGCGCAGCGGGTTGCTGAGTATGCCGAGGTGGAAGCAGCCTGCCGCATCGTTATCGACAAGCGTATCCCCGTGGCTGCGGGGATGGCTGGCGGATCCGCGGATGCGGCCGCTGCCCTCATCGGTGCGAATGCGCTGTGGTGCTGCGGTCTTGAAGATGAGGCTCTGCACGTCCTTGCGGCGGAGTTAGGCAGTGACGTTAACTTCGCACTTGTTGGCGGGACAGCGATCGGGTCCGGGCGGGGCGAGAACGTTGTCCCGGTGCTCAGCGAGGGCAGCTACGAGTGGGTTTTCGTGGTCAGCCAGGAGGGGCTTTCGACACCGTCGGTGTTCGGCGAGCTTGACCGTATTCGCGGTGACCGGCAGATTCCTGCGCCAGCGCCTTCAGAGGCGCTCGCGGCTGCGTTGCGTGCGGGAGATGCGGACGCTTTGGCGGCTGCGGTGCATAACGATATGGAAGAAGCTGCGCTTTCTTTACGGCCTGATTTGGCTGGTGTTATTGATGCGGGGCGTCAGGCTGGCGCGCTCGTTGGTTTTGTTTCTGGGTCTGGTCCCACGGTTGTGTTCCTTGCCCGTGATCTTGGGCATGCGCGTGAGCTTACCCATGCCCTTACTTCCGCTGGTGTTGGGGCTGAGGTGCTGCGCGCATCTGGCCCGGTTCACGGCGCCCATCTCATTGCAGGAGAGTGAAACTCGCACACATGAATCAGCCTTCGAATCTTGTTTCGGTGGAGAAAGCATCTGTCACGCTTGGTCTTCAGGTGCTTCTCGATGATGTTTCTCTGGGGATTCTTGATGGGGATCGCATCGGGGTGGTGGGGCGCAATGGTGGCGGTAAATCGACATTGATGCGGGTCATTGCTGGCAAGCTTGCTGTTGACTCTGGTCGTATTACGCGCAACAACGACTTGACTGTTGGGATGCTTGATCAGGCTGATGTTCTGGACCCTCAGGCCACGGTCCGTGATGTTGTTCTTGGTGACTTGCCTGAGCATGAGTGGGCCAGCAGCGGGCGTATCCGGGATGTGCTTGTAGGGCTGTTGGGTGGTTTGGATGCGGCAGCCATGGGTGGGTGGGATGCCGTGGTGGGGCCGATGTCTGGTGGTGAGCGGCGCAGGTTGGCGCTTGCGCGTCTTCTTGTCGCGGATCCGGATTTGTTGCTGTTGGATGAGCCGACTAACCACCTTGATGTGGAGGGTGTGGCTTGGCTGGCTAATCATCTTGCGGTGCATCGTCCTCGTTCGGGGTCGGCATTGGTTGTGGTGACACACGATCGCTGGTTCCTTGATGCGGTGAGCACGATGACGTGGGAGGTGGTGGGTGGTCATGTCGATATTTATGAGGGTGGTTATGCGGCTTTTGTGTTGAGTAAGGCTGAGCGGGAGCGGGCGGCTGCGGTGGCTGCCCAGAAACGTGACAACCTGCTGCGTAAGGAACTTGCTTGGTTGAGGCGGGGCGCCCCTGCCCGTACGAGTAAGCCGAAGTTTCGGCTTGATGCGGCTTCGGAGTTGATTGCTGATGAGCCGCCGCCTCGTGATGAGGTGAAGTTGACGCGTTTTGCTACTACGCGTCTGGGCAAAGACGTGGTCGATGTGGAGAACGCCTCGTTGGGGTTTGGTGGTCGCCCGATTCTGGATAACGTCACGTGGCGGTTAGCGCCGGGGGCGCGTATCGGCATTGTTGGTGTTAATGGTGCGGGTAAGTCCACGTTGATGCGTGTGGTCAGTGGGGATGTGCCGCTTGATGGCGGTAAGCGTAAGCAGGGTAAGACGGTGGTGTTCGGGTATCTCAGCCAGGAGGTACGTGAGCTGGATCGGTTAGCTGATGCGCGTGTGGTTGAGGCTGTTGCTGAGGTGCGGCAGTACATCCGGTTGGGTGATAAGGAGATCAGCGCTAGTCAGCTTGCGCAGCGGCTTGGGTTTAGTCCTACGCGGCAGCGTGATCGGGTGGGGGAGCTGTCTGGTGGTGAGCGGCGGCGGTTGCAGTTGACGCGCTTGTTGATGACGGAGCCGAATGTTCTGATTCTTGATGAGCCGACGAATGATCTGGATATCGAGACGTTGACCAGTTTGGAAGATCTCCTTGATGGGTGGGTCGGGACGCTTCTTGTGGTGAGCCATGACCGGTATTTGTTGGAGCGGGTTACCGACAGTCAGGTGGCGCTGTACGGCGATGGAAAGATCAGGGATTTGCCTGGTGGTGTGGAGGAGTATCTGCGTCGTCGGGAGGAGATGGAGCGTTCTGGGGCTGGGCGTGCGCAGCGTGCGGCTGTTCCGGTTGAGGTGGCGGAGGCTGTTCCTGCGGTTTCGGGTGCTCAAGCGCGGGAGATCCGTAAGGAAATGAGCAAGATTGAGCGTCGTTTGGGGCGTATTGCGCAGGAGAAGGAAAAGATTCACGCCCAGATGGCGGTAAAGGCTACCGATATGGGGGCGTTGGGTGAGCTCGCTTCAGCGCTGCGTGTGTTGGAGGACGAGGAGTTGAGTTTGGAGGAGCGGTGGTTGGAGGTTTCTGAGTTGGTGCAGTGAGGGGTGTTGTGTGGCGGCTGTCTGGGTGGGGTGGCCGCCGCACGTGAGTGGGTTAGTCGAAGCTGAGCAGCATGTGGCGTAGGTGGTTGATGAGTTCGTTGCGTTCGGTGTTGCCCAGTGCGGCTAGGAGGTCGTTTTCGCGGTCGATGAGGGCGGTGAGGGTGTTTTCGGCTGCGTTTTTGCCGGCGGTGGTCAAGCGGATGCGCATGCTTCGGCCGTCGTGAGGGTCGCGGTGGCGGGTGACGAGTCCGCGTTTTTCTAGTCGGGCGATGCGGTTTGTCATGGTGCCGCTGGTGGAAAGGGTGTCGTGGACGAGTTCTCCCGGGGACATTTCAAAAGGGGATCCTGCGCGGCGCAGTGCGGAGAGGACGTCGAATTCCCAAGGTTCGAGGTTGTTGGCTTCGAATGCGCTGCGGCGCGCGAATTCTAAGTGTCGGCTTAAGCGTGAGATTCGTGAGAGGACGTGCAAAGGGGTGGCGTCGAGGTTGGGTAGTTCTCGTTCCCATGCTGCGACGATGCGGTCGACTTCGTCGTAGTGGGCAGATGGGGGGTCTTGGGGGGTCACGATTGGTGGTCCGTGGTGTCGGGGGTGCGTCGGTGTTCTCGGACGTGGACGGTCAAGGTGGGGTCGGGTTCGAGTCCGGTCATGCCGTTCCAGGCAAGGTTGATGATGTGGGTGGCGACGTCTTCTTTTTTGAATTTTCCGTTGTCGAGCCACCATTGGCCGGTGAGGGCAACCATGCCGACGAGCATTTGGGCGTACATGGGGGCCATGCGGGGGTCTAGACCTGCGGAGCGGAATTTTGCTGCGAGGAGATGTTCGACTTGGCTGGCGACATCGGAGATGAGTGAGGCGAAGGATCCGGTGGATTGTCCGGTGGGGGAGTCGCGGACGAGGATGCGGAACCCGTCGGTTGAGGTATCGATGTAGTCGAGCAGGGCCAGGGCAGCGAGTTCGATGAGGGCACGGGAACCCATGTCGGGGGTGGTGAGGGCGGTGGTGATGGCGTCGAGGAGGGCGCGGATTTCTCGGTCGACGACGACGGCGTAAAGTCCTTCTTTTCCGCCGAAGTGTTCGTAGACGACAGGTTTGCTGACGTTTGCGCGAGAAGCAATTTCTTCGACTGTGGTGCCTTCGAATCCGTGGTCGGCGAAGAGGGCGCGACCGATGCCGATGAGCTGTTCACGGCGTTCTTTGCCGGTCATGCGGTTACGGAAGGGGCGTGTGGGGCGTTCAGGAGGCACGGATCTTATTGTGCCAATTTGCTGGTGATGCGTGGTTCTTGACGAGCCGTGGTGCCCATGTTGGTTCGCACATGCTCAGATGTGGCGTAGGCTAGGGGCGGTTTCACACGAGACCGCTCCCCGGTTGGTCTGCTGGTAGGGCCCGCCTGACTTTGAATCAGGACAAGCGACGTAGGTTCGATTCCTACCCGGGGAACCATTTATTGCGCATTAACTTCTGTCCTTCTGGAATGGTTGTGTTTCCGCCGGTGACGTGTATGTGCGTCAGCGGTATTCGTCTCTGCGAAGTTATTTATTTTCACTGAATCAGGCGACGCGAAATATGTGTTATCCGTACTCGCTTGTTGGGTGTGGTGCGTTTTCCTCGGTAGTTTCACTTGTATGACCGATAAAGAAAATCCGCCATCAGCTGATGCCCCGGATCCCGTCGGCGAAGATAAAGGCCAGTTCGTGGGGCCGACGACGAGTGCTATGCAGGAACTCGCCACAATCCTCTCGAGCGACCGTGAATTAACACCAGAAGACCTGCGTGAAAAGCCGGTCGAGCTTGAGTCTGAGCGTGCTGATGCACCAATTGACTACAGCGTGATCATCCCTGCCTCGGTGCTTATTGCGATCGTGGTTGCGTGGGGTTTGTTGTCAGGTGATACGTTCTCGGCTGCTGCGAAGGTTGCGTTTTCTTGGGTTCTAGACAACCTGGGATGGGCCTTCGTGTTCTTCGGCACGGTGTTCGTGGCTTTCGTGCTCACCATTGCCTTTGGGCGTTTCGGTAACATTCGTCTTGGGTCGATGGATGAACAGCCGGAGTTCCGCACGAGTTCATGGATCGCGATGATGTTCGCGGCGGGTATGGGTATCGGTCTGATGTTCTACGGAGCTTCTGAACCGTTGTCTTTCTATCGCGATGGCGTCCCAGGGCACGCTAAGCAAGAGGTCGGGACCGCTATGGCCACGGCGATGTTCCACTGGACGCTGCATCCGTGGGCGGTCTACGCGATTGTTGGTTTGGCCATCGCTTACTCCACGTACCGAGTGGGGCGTAAGCAGCTCATCTCAGCGGCTTTTACTCCGCTAGTGGGGGAGAAGCACGCAAACGGGCTGTTTGGTCGCTGCATCGACATTCTGTCGATCTTTGCGACAGTGTTCGGTACTGCTTGTTCGCTTGGATTGGGAGCATTGCAGATTCGTGCTGGTCTTGAGGCCTCAGGGTTGGTTCACAACCCAGGTAATGGCCTCATTGTCACGATCGTGGCGATTCTCACTTTGGCGTTCATGATGTCTGCGTTTTCCGGCGTGGGGCGGGGGATTCAAATCCTCTCGAACATCAACATGATTCTTGCTGCTGTGCTTGCCCTCTTTGTTTTCGCTTTTGGGCCGACAGTGACCCAACTCAACTTGCTACCAGGGTCGATTGGTTCGTATTTGAGCCAATTTTTCGAGATGGCAAGTCGAACAGCAGCTTCTGCAAATGGCACCGCCGGTAAATGGCTATCCTCGTGGTCAATCTTTTACTGGGCGTGGTGGATTAGCTGGTCACCTTTCGTTGGTATGTTCCTTGCGCGTATTTCGCGTGGTCGAACCATTAAAGAGTTCTGCTTGGGTGTGATGCTTGTTCCTGCGGGACTTTCAACAGTCTGGTTCGCGATTTTTGGTGGCACAGCCATCGTCATGGAGCAGACCGGAAAGTCGATCTACGGCGATGGGAATGCTGAGCAGCAGTTGTTCAATCTTCTGCACCAGTTCCCTGGGGGTACTGCGGCTGGGTTTGTTGCGATTTTGCTGCTTGCCACGTTCTTCATCACGTCGGCTGATTCTGCGTCCACAGTGATGGGGTCGATGTCCCAGAACGGTCGTGGCGATGCATCGCCCTGGCTTTCTGCACTGTGGGGCCTGCTCACTGCATTGGTTGGAATCACCTTGCTTCTTGCTGGTGGTGACGATGCGCTTAACAGCGTGCAGAGCGTCACGATTGTGGCCTCGACCCCCTTCCTGTTTGTGATCGTGGGGTTGATGTTCGCGATTGTTAAGGGACTTCAGCGCGATGTGATTTATCTGGATCTGCGTGAGCGTGAGCGGTTTGGACGTCAGCTTGCTCTGGAGCGGCGTCTACACCGTGAAGCGGACGAGCGTGAGGAACGCCGTCGCCGCGCTAAGCAAAAGCAGCAGCAGCGCCGTAGTCGCTGATGTGACTGGCGTCTGAGTGGGGTCTTGCATGGTGTATGCAGGGCCCCCACTGGCGTGTCACAGGTGCCCACGCATTTGTGAACGAATTTCTTAGTGTTCGCTCGCGATATTTCGCTGTCGGAAGTCGTGTGGAGGTTCTCAGGACACCGCAGACACGTACGGACGAGTATTGTTGCGATCGGATCACGGCCGCAGCAGATCGCTCGATGCGTGCACGGTCGTGGACGCTATATGCGTGCAGCGTTGATCTTTTGCTCGCTATGGCACTGCCCACAAGCCGCTTCAGCCTCCCGGAGACGAACTGATCGTGACCATCCACCGGCCCGCCGCTGTTGTTGTCCTCGCTGCGGGCGAGGGCACCCGTATGAAGTCCGCAGTCCCCAAGGTCTTGCATGCCATCGGTGGGCGTACGCTCCTCGGTCACGCGATTAAGGCAGCTGAGGGGCTTGAACCTGAGCATCTTGCTGTAGTTGTTCGCCACAAGCGTGAGCTTGTGGCTGCGCACGTATCGCAGGTGGCTCCGCAGGCTGTTGTTGCTGATCAGGATGAGGTTAAAGGCACCGGTCGGGCCGCTGAATGCGGTCTGGAAAAACTTCCGGCTGACCTATCAGGCACAGTCGTTGTCACCTACGGGGATGTGCCGATGCTGGCCAGCGAAACCCTCGCTGCGCTCGTTGCTGAGCATGAGACGAACGGTAACGGCGTCACGGTGATGACAGCTCATGTTCCTGACCCGCACGGTTATGGACGGATTCTGCGTGATGAGACCGGGGCTGTCACCGGCATCGTCGAGCAAAAAGATGCCACCGCTGAGCAAGCACTCATCACGGAAATCAACTCCGGCATTTATGCCTTTGACGGTGAGCTATTGCGCTCTGCTTTGAGTCAGGTAGGCACAGATAACGCGCAAGGCGAGAAATACCTCACCGACGTGCTCGCCATTGCCAGGGACCGTGGTCGTCGCGTCGCAGCCCATGTCATTGATGATTTGTGGCAGACCGAAGGGGTCAACGACCGGGTGCAGCTCGCACGCATGGGTGCAGAGCTCAACCGACGTGTCTGCGAAAAGTGGATGCGTCAGGGCGTGACCATCATTGACCCCGCCAGCACATGGATCGATGTTGATGTCGTTATCGGCGTGGACACGATCATTCGCCCGAATGTGCAACTGCTAGGGGAAACAACCATCGGGGCAGATGCAACCGTCGGTCCAGAAGCAACCATCAGTGACTCGGCAGTCGGTGACGGTACCCACGTGCGCCGTTGCGAGATCGACGCTGCCACCATTGGTTCTGCCGTGACAGTTGGGCCTTATGTCCAGATTCGTGCAGGCAGTGACATCCCGGACGGCACAGCCATCACTTCTTTCACCACCCACCCACACATCACAGATCAGCAGGAGAATTGTCGATGAACGCGATGACGCGTCCCAACCAGAAAAACCTGTTGGTGATGTCGGGGCGATCTCACCCCGAGCTCGCTGAAGAGATTGCTGACTGCCTGGACATCGATCTCGTGCCAACTACCGCGTACGAGTTCGCCAACTCGGAAATCTACGTTCGGTTTGATGAGTCAGTCCGTGGCTCGGATGCTTTTGTTGTGCAGAGCCACACCGCTCCTATCAACAAATGGATCATGGAGCACCTCATCATGATCGATGCGTTGAAGCGCGCTTCGGCTAAACGCATCACTGCGGTGGTGCCGTTCTATGGCTACGCCCGTCAAGACAAGAAGCACCGTGGCCGTGAACCTATTTCGGCTCGTCTGATGGCAGACCTGTTTAAAGCTGCGGGTGCTGACCGCCTTATTTGTGTTGATTTGCACACCGCGCAGACGCAGGGTTTCTTCAATGGTCCGGTCGACCACCTGCAGGCTATGCCGATGCTGTCTGACTATGTTTTTGAGCGTTACGGGCACGAGAACCTTGCGATTGTCAGTCCCGATGCTGGGCGTATCAAGGTTGCTGAACAGTGGAGTAAGAAGCTTGGTGGTGCACCGTTGGCGTTCATTCACAAAACACGCGACATCACGCGCCCGAACCAGTCACATGCCAACCGCGTTGTTGGTGAGGTTGAGGGACGTCTGTGCATTCTTGTCGATGACATGATCGATTCCGGTGGCACGATCTGTCAGGCCGCTGCGGCGCTGATGGAGCACGGCGCGGCGGGTGTGGTTATTGCTGCTACACATGGTATTTTCTCGGACCCGGCCATTGAACGTCTCAAGGCGAGCGTGGCACGCGAGGTGATTGTGACCAACACCTTGCCCATTCCTGCAGAACGTCGTTTCGACAAGCTCACAGTGTTGTCTATTGCGCCGCTGGTCAGCCAAGCTATCCGTGAAGTTTTTGAGGATGGGTCAGTTACCAGCCTGTTTGAGGTAGAGGGCTGAGAACCCCTAAACTCGTGTAGTTACCTCGGCGAGGGCCGCTGGTGACGTGCAGCTCCGATCTCCCACCGTCCACCCAACACATTGGGCAGAACGGCGCGGGATCGGAGAGGTGCGTCCTGGCTGGCCGTTATCGACGCGGTGTCCCTGCTGTATGTGTGGACTTTCCCGTGTCTTGTCGAGATCTGTCCATCATTGACCACAGTCAGGAGACACCATGTCCGACAGCATTCGTATTGAGGCTGAAGCTCGCAGCCAGTTCGGTAAAGGCGCTGCCCGTTCCATCCGTCGTGCTAGCAAAATCCCCGCCGTGATCTACGGCGGCGGCGAAGCCCCGGTGCACGTTGTCCTCCCCGGGCACGACACCATGATGGCCACCAAGACCGCTAACGCTTTGTTGACCGTTGTGCTTGACGGCCAGGAGCACCTCTGCCTGGTCAAAGACATCCAGCGTTTCCCGATCCGTCCCGAGATCGTTCACGTTGACCTCGTTCGCGTAAAGAAGGGTGAGAAGGTTTCCGTTGACGTGTCCATCACTGTCACCGGTGAAGCTGCACCGGAGACCTACGTTGACCTTGACGCCAACACCCTCACCGTTCTCGCTCCGGCCACGGACATCCCCGAAAACGTGGAGATCGACGTGACTGACGCTGCCGTTGGCACCCAGATCTTCGCTAAGGACATCAAGCTGCCCGCAGGCGTTGAGCTTGAGACCGACGCTGAGACCCTCGTTGTCAACGTCACCGCTGCCACCACCGCTGAGCAGCTCGAGGCCGAGCTCGAAGAGGCCGAAGCCGAAGCTGGTATCGAGAAAGACGAGCCCGAAGCCGCTGAGGACGACAAGCAGGAGTGACCCTGTTGTCAGCGTTCTAGCGTGCATGCGCTTCATATCGAGCGCGGGGGTGAGGCACCAAGGTGCTTCACCCCCGCGCTTTCTTTCTCCCAGAGGTGGGCCCGTAGCCTGTGAGAATGGACGCTTTTCTTGTGGTGGGACTCGGTAATCCGGGTACGCAATATGCCGGCAATCGGCACAATGCCGGTGCAATGGTGATCGCAGAATTAGCTGCGCGTTCGCACGCGAACCTCAAGCGGCACAAAGCTCGTGCGCATGTGGCGGATGTGCGTTTAGGGGTGGCGGCAGGTGGAGCACCGGGGCCTAAGGCTGTTTTGGGTCAACCAATGTCATTTATGAACCTCTCGGGTGGGCCAGTCAGTGCCTTGCTGCAGTACTACTCCATCCCGCTTGAGCACTTGATCGTCGTGCATGACGAACTAGATATTCCTTTCGGTGATGTGCGCATCAAAAAGGGTGGGGGAGAGGGGGGACACAATGGCTTGCGATCTATTAGTGCTGCGGTAGGTAGTAAGGATTACGTGCGTGTGCGAGTAGGTGTGGGGCGCCCCCCAGGCAGGCAGGATCCGGCTGACTATGTTCTGAAGAACTTCAGTTCTTCAGAAAAAGTTGAGGCAGAAGTCATGGTTGCGCGTGCTGCAGATGCCGTGGAAATGCTCGCTGAACGCGGAGTTGTAGCAACTCAGCAGGTTTTTCACGCCGCTTCGTAACGCAGGTCCTCGGCATCTGAGCAAGGTGTCGAGGATCAGTAATTTGTATGGATGCTTTATCTGCTCGCGGAGAGTCTGCTGCGCGAAACTCAAGAATTCTGCAAAGGTGGCACAAGATTAGGCAATTGAGTTGCCGAGGAGATTACCGTGGAAGTGGTAGCCGAATTCTTTCAACAGGGACACGGCCCCACACCGCATGAGAAAATTGGCGCTACAAAGCTCTGGGGGAGCAATGGTCGATGATGCGATATCGCACTATCGGCCTGCGGGGCTGTCAGGGGAGACGCACATGACGTCGGGGGCAGTGTCGGATCGTGTGCGCACAGCTGTGTGCCTATTTTTCGAACCCAGTTCCTCAACATGTGGAGAGAACAAGAAGTGACTGTCGAGAACCGATCAACCAGGGGGTGGCATCGGTCCGGTCGCCGGACTTCGGCGAAGACCGAGGGCGAGACCGCTCGCCTCGTACTGCGCGACGAATCCGACATCCCGTTTGCGCCGTCTTTAGGCCCGGTTAATACCCCCGCACATGCTCCCGGTGGCGAGTGGGCTCGTGCGTATTTATTGCGCTTGGTTGCAGGTGACTTCGTGATTGGTGCTGCTGGCGCAGTGGCAGCATCGGTCACGCGGTTTGGCTCGGAAGTCACAACTGGCTATTGGATGGCGACTGTTGCGATTCCGTTCGTATGGGTACTCGCATTGGTGATGGCAAACGCATACGAGCGGCGGTTCCTCGGGGTGAGTACCGAAGAGTATCGGTCGGTGGGGCGCGCCACGGTCGGCTTGCTGTCGGTGCTGGCAATCGGTGCATTCGCGAGCAATTATCCATTGGCACGCATGTGGGTTTTCCTTATGTTGCCGCTGTTGTTTGCTGGTGGATTAGCTGCTCGTTGGGTGATGCGTCGTTGGCTTGTACGTCATCGACGCGTTGGTGAACTGATGCAGCGCACGATTGTTGTGGGGCGCGCTGACGCTGCAGCTAATCTCATTCGCTCTATTAAATCTGAGCCGGGGCAAGGTCTTCGGCCGGTTGCGGTATGTGCTACTGGATTCGACGCTGAGTGGGACACGACAACTTCATTGGAAGGTGTCCCGGTGATGGGGCGTCCACGTGATGCACTTGCTGCTGCTGATTTGTATGACGCTGAGGTGGTGGTAGTGGCAAGCCACCCAGATTTGGCTGGAAAATCCTTGCGGCGGTTGGCGTGGGCACTGGAAGAACGCGGCATTGAGCTGATTGTCTCGCCTGGATTGCTCGATGTTGCTGGCCCGCGTTTGTCTATCCGGCCCTCGACAAACCTTTCCTTGCTTCACATTGAACGTCCGGCGGCTGCGCGACGCTCAGCAATTCTTAAAGGGCTTATGGACTGCAGTTTGGCGGCTCTTTTGCTGTTCCTGCTGTCTCCGTTGATGGTTGCGATTGCGGTTGCGATCAAAGTCAGTGACCCTGGGCCGGTGTTTTTCCGGCAGCAGCGGGTGGGAGTGCGGGGCAAGTTTTTTTGGATTTTCAAATTCCGCACGATGGTCGTCGATGCTGAGAAACGGCTCGAAGCCCTGGAAGCGCGTAGCGACGGCAATGGTGTGCTGTTCAAGATGAAGGATGACCCTCGCATCACGAAGATTGGTCATTTCCTTCGCCGATACTCCCTTGATGAGTTACCGCAGCTCATTAACGTTCTTATTGGCGATATGTCGCTGGTAGGGCCGCGGCCGCCATTGGCTCGCGAGGTAGAGCAGTATGAACCCGATGCGTTGCGACGACTGCATGTTAAGCCTGGAATGACAGGGTTGTGGCAGGTAAGCGGCCGTTCTGACCTGTCTTGGGAAGAGTCATTGCGGCTTGATCTTCGGTACGTCGATAACTGGTCACCGATGGGTGACTTGCATATCTTGTTCCGCACCTTTTCAGCGGTGTTTACCAGCAGCGGCGCTTACTAGCTTGGTGGCAGGAGCTTCTGTGCGCTTGTAGCCGCGTTAGCGGCGTGGTTCGGGCGGCACGAGGCATCCTGTATGTCGTCGGTTGTGGTCACGGCGTGGTGACAGGTACTCGGCGGTCTATCCCGGTTGCCCTGGTTTTTAAGCAGCCAGCTATTGTGCTGCTACTTCGTGGAACAAGCATGTTCTGATGAAGACATGGCTGCATTCTGTGGGTCCGGATTGATGTGAATGCATGACATGTATCTCAGATGTCACGACGATTCGATGTGGGTGGGGTTCACCTGCACAACCTTGGCAGGTTGAGCTGCCTGCGGATGCGGAATACGAATGCCTCTGCGGGGTAGAAACATTCCTTATATGGGTGTCGCCGTGGATCTCTGCAGGCTTTGCGTTCACGCATCGATGGCGGACTAGATCGCGTCAGAGCTGAACCAACAGCAACGGATAGATACATTGCAATATTTAAATATGTGTGTCAGGCTGGAAAGGCAACACGGAATGAAGCACATCGATCGTGCCGCGGACTTATTCAAAGCACTCGGTCACCAGGCAAGACTCCACATCATGGTCGTCCTCCTGGAAAAGCCCCGCTCCGTCGGGGAAATTACCGAGGCAGTAGATCTGTCCCAGCCGATGGCCTCACAGCACCTGCGCACCCTGCGAGAAGCGGGTCTCGTCACAGCCGCGCGAGAGGGGCGCGAGGTGATCTATTCCGTGAGCGATGAACATATCGGGCATGTCCTTGCCGACGCGCTCGAGCACGTCCAAGAAGAGTGATCACCCCCACCAGGAGGCAGCCATGACCGACGACCAGAAGCACCAGGTTCACCACACCATCGCCGAGCACAAGCACGGTGAAGACTGTGGCCACGAAGCCGTCAAACATGACGACCACGTGGACTACCTTCACGACGGCCACAAGCACGCCGAGCACGAAGACCACTACGACGAGCACTGAGAACAGTCTCATCCGTAAAAGATGTGGCCTTTCTCGTAGATACGAGAAAGGCCACATCTTTGTGCGTACACCGCGTTCAATCCGCGTCAAGCACACCCAAACTCGCAGCCAACAAAAACACCATTGACTCCGACTCCGAACACGTGCCAGCACCCACCGCACGATCAAACCGATCAACAACCCCATCGGTATTAAGCAATGCATCCGGACACTGCGTCACCAAACGACGCATATGCGCAGTCGCCTCAGCATCACGTAACACAAACGAGGCATCCACTCGGAAAGCAGACTTTGGGAAACCCAACCCAGCTATCGCGGGGCGCTGCACCGCAAGACGACGCAACAAAGATCGAACCGGTAGCTTCCCATCTCGGATTGACACAAACGAAGCTGGATCCCGACGCAACGCATACCGCGCAACCGGTGTCGCCAAATACGCAGGGCGAAGCTCCACACCCTCCTCCATCCAGGCGTGATCACCCTGGACACTCAAAAGATACGAGCCAAGCAAATCCCGCAGATCAATCTGACGACGATCCTCTAACCCAAAACCCTCCGGCAACGCGGCAGCAGCATCAAAAGCCGTCCGCAACTGCGGGGCAAACAACTCCGCCACCGGTTTCATAATGTCAGCGCGACGACTACCCGCACTGCTCGACAGTGCGATCACTGCACGCCAATATGACCTCGCCCAGCGCGGACCACGATCGCCACCAAACTCAGGCTCACCAAACTCATCCCACGGCAAACGTTTCGGATCACCAAAAGCACCCGCCCGAGCAGCCAAGATGCGGTAAGAGTCGTAGCCTGCGAACAACTCATCAGCACCCTCACCAGAAAGCACCCCGCGGATACCCTCACTTGCCGCCCTACGAGCCAAACTCATCATGCCTATCGGGCCCATCCGCATCAACGGAACCCGACGAGTACGCACATACTCCTCAAGCAATGTCACCGCAGCACGAGGACGCAGCATGTGATGAACCAGGTCGTAGCCAATAGCCTCGGCAACCTCGACCTGGCGGCCGCGCACAACCTCATCGCCCTCCAAGAACAAAGCCAACCCAGTACGCGCCCCCTCATCATGAGCAAGCGTGGCAATGATCGTGGAGTCAATACCACCGGAAATAAGCGCCACTATCTCACTCGTGGACCTCATCCGAGCAGCCACCGAATTCCGCATCAATTGCTCAAATTCAGCAAGATCAGCCTCAGACAAAGGCGAAGCATCAAGTTCCTGCCCCTGAGCAGTCACCGCCTCATGCACTGCCCCGATACGCGCCGAAGGCACAGCTGCCGCACGGTGATCAGCCCACATCCACCGACGCACAGGCGCATCACCCTGCAACTGCACAACCTGCCCCGGCATCACCTGATCAACACCAGCGAACGGAGTACGACCATGCGTCGGCGCCCAATCATGAAGAATCGAAGCAACCCCCGACACATCCAAACCATCTACACCACCGGAAAAGCCGCCAGAAATCTCTGACAACGCCTCCAAAGCAGATGCCAAGTACGTCGCACCATCCCGCCGCATCACATACAACGGCGAAATCCCAAACCGGTCCCGCAACGCCAACACCGGAGCGCCAGCCCCCACTCGCACCACAGCCGCGAACTGGCCATCAATACGCCGAGCGAACTCCGGACCCTCAGCTCGAATCCCCGCCAGCAACACCTCGATCTCACTGGCGCCAGGCAGTCCAAGCACATCCTGCAACTCAGACAAGTTAAACAACTCACCATTAAAAACAGCCATCCCGCCGTCTTCAGTGAGCAACGGCTGCTGCG
Organism: Dermatophilus sp. B7861-1; assembly: GCF_058996045.1. Lineage (NCBI taxonomy): Bacteria > Bacillati > Actinomycetota > Actinomycetes > Micrococcales > Dermatophilaceae > Dermatophilus > Dermatophilus sp. B7861-1. Next base: position 707,896 of record NZ_CM180082.1, read on the forward strand.
ATGCGCCCTCCTCCCAGTGGATCAAACGCGTGCTCACAGCAGCCAGGCCGCCCTCGACGTGACGTGCCGTCGTGTCCGGACCCCGGCGCGACAACGCTGCATCAACACCAGGGCTTGGAACCACTTCAGCAGCTGCGTCGCGGACGGCCAATGCAAAACCGCACATACGTCAGAGCCGCTCGTAAGCAGCCTTCATGACCTCCAAATTACGGAAGTCTGTGGCCTGCGCCTGCTCAAGAGCCTCTTCGTCCACGCCCGCATCTGCGAACGTCTCCAAAATCACCACAATGGACAACGAATCGAGCAAGCCATCCTCAGCAAGGTCACTCGAGTCACGAACAGCCTGCTCATCGTGTGCATAAAAAACGTTGTCCATGAGGTCGGCCTCGACCTCGCTCCAGGGCTTCTTCTCGCTCATCAATCAATCACTTTCTTTTACGCAAACCGAAAACATCGATCAAAACCCCCAGAGCCAGAACCCAGCCCTAGGGAAAACTCAGCCGATCAGGAGTGATCCCACACCCGACTACGAATCTGCAGGTAACGCAACGAAGCACGCAGTCCCACAGCAGCCTGACGCAGTGAAGCCACCGACCACCCCGGCAACTCGTCCACCAACGGCTGCAACGACGCATCATCAGCCAAATCCGCATCAGACATGGTCACAACAGCTGTCAAAACCCCAGCCGGCAGCGCGTAGTAGTAATCCTCCTGAGACTGCTCCAACGCGTACGTATCCGTCGTGGGAGTGCGGTCAATAATTGACTGCGGCACACCCAACTCACGCGCCAGCTCGTACACCTCTTCCTTCGTGCAGTCACCAATCGCGCAAATATCGGCAGCGTCGTCCCCGTACTTGACCACAAAACCACTACGCAGCTCATCACCATTACTGGCACCAACAACCGCATAGTTGAGTCGCTCAGCCTCCGCATACGCAAACAACATACGAGTACGCTGCTTACGGTTCTGGTACGCAATAATCGCGCGCAAATCATCCGCGCTCATCCGCAGCGTCTTCTCCGCCTTACCATTACGCGGACCAATCACCACCTGGTAAACCAAAGCACCCAGACGGCGCGCCATAGTCGGCGAGGCATTCACCGCATATGCCTGCGTCTGCGGGTCATAATCTGGCTCATACTTGCGGATAATGTCCGCGACCTCATCCTGACTGAACTGCGCCTCAATCGTCTCAGCGATAGAACGCTCAATAAGCTCCACCCCCGCGCTCTGCGCAGCCTCCTGCACATACCGCTTCGTCTCTGGGCCAGTTGCACGATCTGGCAGATACAACGCCTTCACCCGATCTGCACCCAAAGCCCGCGCAGCCAAATGCAGCACTGTGCTGGAATCCACTCCACCAGACAACTGCACCAGGGCACCCTTTTTACTCATCTCACCGAGCTGCCCCACGATCCAGTCGAGGCGATCCTGCAGATTGGAACTCACTTGCCACTCTCCTTGAGCGTCAGTTCGCGAACGAACCTGATATCGAACAAGCCCGCAAGCTTGCCGAATTCGGAATGAAGAGCGCGACGGATCGGACCCGCCCGCTCAGGAGTCTCAGGACCAGGAACAATCTCGACGACAGGAATGTCATCTCCTGAAACCGTGCCCGGCCTGCTACGAATTTTCAGAACCAGCGGCTGCGCCACCGCAGTGACAATCTCAGACACCCGCCGAAGATCCACCTTCGTCCCCGCCACATTCAAAACCGAATCGGCCCGCCCTGCATGCCGCACCGACCCATCTGCAGCCACCACCGCCACATCCGAAGTCACCACCTCTTCAGCACCAGGACCAGCAACCACCGACGTATACGGCGCTCGCAGAACCCTATCCATCGCGAACTTGCTCGCGACCACCAAGCGCCCTACCTCGCCAGCATCCTCGTGCTCTTTAAAAGCCACGCGCATTCTCACGCCCGGCAACGCCGAGCCCACCATGCCCTCAACAAAATCAGCAGGGTTGCCTTCCCACATAGAAATCCGTGGCCCCATCTCGGCCTGCCCATACATATTGGTCAGCCGCATTCGCGGAAAATGCTCCGCAAGGCGGGCCACGCTTGTCCCTGAAATGCGACCACCAGCAACAAAAACTCGCGTTACACGCTGCGGATCCACATCTGCCGAAAGTAACAACGGCATGTGCTGAGGCAGTGCATAAATCGCGATGTCTCGCACCTGATCCGGTACCTCAGCGTCAGCCTGCGCTACCGCATCCTTCAGGCCAGGCAGTCCCCACGTCGCATCTGTGAATGTCACCGGAACGCCAGAGACCAAATGCGAATCAACGATTGACAGGCCATAAGCGAACCGTGGCGGAGGCAAGGCCACGTAAATCTGTGAATCACTCAAAGCTAAAGAAGAAGCGATCGTGCGGGCATGCTCAATGAGAGTTTCCTTCTTGTACACCACGCAAGAGGGGGAGCCCGTTGAACCGGATGTGTGAAACGCCACCAGAGACTCCAGGGGTGGCAATGCCTGCTCGCCCTTTTCAGGTGAGCCCACCGTCGAATCTAAGTGCTGCTGATGAGAAGAAAGATCTGTAATAAAAAGGGGTTTTTGAGATTGGCTTCGCAGGCAGTTCGTCACGCGATCTAGCCCCTCGTAAGCCTCAATAGGGCGCACCAAAACCGAGCCGCCTGTGGTGAATTCGCGGGCATAGTTGGATAGCGCCATCGATATTTCCGCCTCAGTGTGGCGTACCGGTGTAGCCGTATCTTCCCGCATGAGCCCCATGATGTTCCCCCCAGAAAAGCAACGGGTTGCGTTCCGTTGTTCCTTCAACTGTATCCACTGAAAAGTTGGCGGCATATGAGTGTGGGTGGTCGGAAAAACACGCTACTTACGGGTAACTCTGACACGCAAGGAAAAATGTAAATACATGTGACATATGAGAGAGGGGAAAGCTACAAAAATCAGCCACGCAAACACCCCACCCCACCCCCACATCCTGACCAACACAAGCCACCGCCTCGAACCCCACACCCGAGCGACCTATCGTTAAAGACAACACAAACCGCCCCCACGCCACCACACCACCGCGATGGAGCCCCCACACATGACCCTCACCGCCGTCGTAGACCACCTCCGCCGAGACCGAGGAGTCACCCAAGCACTCGAAGCGCTCACCCAAGGTGAACCCTTCGTTGACATCACCATCGCCCCCGGCGCCCGCCCCGCCTTCCTCGCCGCCCTCGCACGCACGCCCGAGCGCACCGGTCCACTCGTAGCCGTCACTGCAACCACCCGCGCAGCCAACGACCTCAACGACGCCCTCCACGCCTACCTGCCCAACGCATCCATCACCCAATTCCCCAGCTGGGAAACCCTTCCCCATGAACGACTCAGCCCCCGCAGCGACACTGTAGGCACCCGACTATCCGTACTGCGCCGCCTCGAAAACCCCGATCCCGACGGCCCCCACGGCCCCATCGACATCGTCATCGTTCCCATCCGATCTCTTCTGCAACCCATCGCCACCGGCCTAGCCAACCTCGCCCCCGTCTACCTCCAGTGGGGAGAAGAACGCTCCCTCACTGACGTCGTTGACGCCCTCACCTCTGCCGCCTACACCCGCACCGACCTCGTCGAACGACGCGGCGAATTCGCAGTCCGCGGAGGCGTCCTCGACGTCTTCCCACCCACCGAACAACACCCCATCCGCATCGAATTCTTCGGCGACGAAATCGAAGACCTGCGCTACTTCAAAGTCGCCGACCAACGCAGCTTCCCCGCCGTCAGCCACGCAGCCCGCCCCGCCGCCATCAAAGCAGGCATGGTCCCCGCCCACCTGTGGGCACCACCCTGCCGCGAACTCCTCCTAACCGACACCGTCAAACAACGCGCCCTAGACCTAGCCAACAAACTTCCCGGCATCACCGACATGGTCGAAAAAATCTCCCAGGGCATCGGCGTCGAAGGCATGGAATCCCTCACCCCCGCCCTCGTCGACGGCATGGAAACATTCCTCGACGTCCTCCACCGCGTCGGCGGCGCCCACATACTCCTCCTCGACCCCGAAAAAATACGCACCCGCGCCCACGACCTCGTCGCCACCAGCGAAGAATTCCTCGACGCCAGCTGGTCATCAGCATCCGGAGGAGCTGAGGCACCCATCGATCTACGCGGCGTTCTCAACCAAGCCAGCTACCACTCCCTGGGCGAAACCCGATCCGCAGCAGACCACGCCGGAATCCCCTGGTGGACCCTCACCTCCTTCACCGCCGACCCCGACACCGCCACCACTCACCCCGACGACAACTTCGGCGACGACGCCAACACCACCTACCTACGCATCGACACCCACGAAACCCCCGACTACCACGGCGACATCCCCAAAGCCACAACCGACCTCGCCACCTGGACCCACGAAAACAAACTCGTCGTCGTCACCACCGCAGGCAAAGGCCTGGCCGAACGGCTCTCCGAAGTCCTTACCAACGCAGACATCCCCGTCCACACTGACGCCTCCGGCACCGACAACCGCACCGGCCTGGTCCACGTCACCAAAGCAGACATCACCGAAGGATTCATCGCCCCCAGCGCCGGCATCGCCATTGTCAGCGAAGCCGACCTCATCAGCGGCAAAGGGCGCCGCACCACCGGCGGCACCACCAAAGACATGCGCAAAATGCCCTCCCGACGCCGCCGCCAAGTCGACCCCCTCTCCCTCAAACCCGGAGACCACGTCGTCCACGAACAACACGGCGTCGGACGATTCATCGAAATGACCCAACGCACCGTCCAAGGCGCAACCCGCGAATACCTCCTCATCGAATACGCACCCAGCAAACGCGGCGGCCCCGCAGACCGACTCTTCGTCCCCACCGACCAACTCGACCAAGTCACCGCCTACGTCGGTAACGACGCCCCCAACCTCAACAAACTCGGCGGCTCAGACTGGAACAAAACCAAAACCCGCGCCAAAAAACACGTCAAACAAATCGCCGGAGAACTCGTCCGCCTCTACAGCGCCCGCATGGCAACCAAAGGCCACGCCTTCGGCCCAGACACCCCCTGGCAACGCGAACTCGAAGACGCCTTCGCCTACGTCGAAACCCCCGACCAACTCTCCAGCATCGACGAAGTCAAAGACGACATGGAAAAAGAAATACCCATGGACCGTCTCATCTCCGGCGACGTCGGCTACGGAAAAACCGAAATCGCAGTCCGCGCCGCCTTCAAGGCTATCCAGGACGGCAAACAAGTCGCCGTCCTCGTCCCCACCACACTCCTAGTCCAACAACACTTCCAAACCTTCACCGAGCGCTACGCCCAATTCCCCGTCAACGTCAAAGCGCTCTCCCGGTTCCAAAACAAAAAAGAGTCCGACGAAACCATCGCCGGACTCGCCGACGGAAAAGTCGACCTCGTCATCGGCACCCACCGCCTCCTGTCCTCCACCGTGCGCTTCAAAGACCTCGGCCTCGTCATCATCGACGAAGAACAACGCTTCGGCGTCGAACACAAAGAACAACTCAAAGCCATGCGCACCAACGTCGACGTCCTAGCCATGTCCGCCACCCCTATCCCACGCACCCTCGAAATGGCCGTCACCGGAATCCGCGAAATGAGCACCCTCGCCACCCCACCCGAAGAACGCCACCCCGTGCTCACCTTCGTCGGCCCCTACAACGACAAACAAGTCGCCGCAGCCATCCGCCGTGAACTCCTCCGAGAAGGCCAAGTCTTCTACGTCCACAACAAAGTCTCCGACATCGAAAAAGTCGCAGCCCACATCCGCGAACTCGTCCCTGAAGCCAGAGTCGAAACCGCCCACGGCCAAATGGGCGAAACACGACTAGAAAAAGTTGTCGTCGACTTCTGGGAAAAAGAATTCGACGTCCTCGTCTGCACCACCATCGTCGAAACCGGACTCGACATCTCCAACGCCAACACACTCATCCTCGACCGCGCCGACAACTTCGGACTCTCCCAACTTCACCAACTCCGCGGACGCGTCGGACGAGGCCGCGAACGCGCCTACGCCTACTTCATGTACCCCACCGGCAAACCCCTCACCGAAACCGCCCACGACCGACTCGCCACCATCGCCGCAAACACCGACCTCGGCGCCGGCATGCAAGTAGCCATGAAAGACCTCGAAATGCGAGGAGCCGGAAACCTCCTCGGCGGCGAACAAGCCGGACACATCGACGGCGTCGGATTCGACCTTTACGTCAGACTCGTCGGCGAAGCAGTCGCCGAATTCAAAACCGGCGAAATGGACGAAGCCCCCCGCGAAGTCAAAATCGAACTACCCGTCGACGCCCACATACCCCACAACTACGTCGCCGAAGAACGCCTACGCCTCGAAGCCTACAAACGCCTCGCCGCCGTCACCGACGATGCCGAACTCACCGCACTCATCGAAGAAATCGTCGACCGCTACGGCCCCTACCCCGAACCCGTAGCCAACCTCATCGAAGTCGCCAAACTCCGCACCGTCGCCAAACGCGCCGGAATCAGCGACATCGGCATCCAAGGCAACATGATCCGATTCGGCCCTGTCGACCTCAAAGACAGCCAACAACTCCGCCTCACCCGCATGTACAAAGGCACCACCATCAAAGCAGCCGTCCGACAAATCCTCGTCCGACGCCCCATGACCGCACCCATCGGAGGAACACCCCTCAAAAACAAAGAAATCCTCGCCTGGACCACCGAACTCATCCAGCAAATCTTCCTCGACGCCCCCACCAGCCGCTAAACCACCGCTGCCCTGTGAAAACAACCCAGGCAACCTCACAGGGCAGCAAAACCACACAACACACAGCCCACGCACCCAGCCTGGACAAAACTAGGCGATACCCAACCTCACGTTTGGTCTTTACTACCGCCAACCGCCAAACACATCCTTGAACCAATCAACAACATCAAGGTAAAGACGTGACTATGGAAATCACGATCCTGCACAACCCCCGCTGCTCCACATCCCGCGCCGCACTCACAGAACTAGAAAACGCCAGCATCAAACACGACATCATCCGCTACCTCGACACACCACTCAACGAGCAAGACGCCCTAGACCTCCTCAACAAACTCGAAGACGCACCCGCCAACCTCATCCGCCGCGACAACACCTTCACCCAACTCGGTCTAACCGACAATGACATCGACACTGCCCAAAAAGTCGCCGCCCTCATCGCCAAACACCCCGCCCTCATGCAACGACCCGTCCTCATTGCCGCTAACCGAGCAATCATCGGACGCCCCAAAGACCGCGTACCCGCATTCATCACCGAAATTACACAGGCTTGATCTGAGCACCTGAGCAAAAAGCAACGCCACCAACAAAACAACGAAACAGTCAGGCCAGGGAGAGGAAAAGCTTCTCTAAGGCGGCGAAATCAGCTTCACGGTCAGGGTTTTCTTGGCTCATACATTTCTGTAACCCAGTGGTGATGATGGTGAACCCTGCCCGGTCAAGAGCGCTACTGCATGCAGACAACTGAGTCACGATGTCTTTGCAGTCTCGACCCTCTTCAATCATGCGGATCACCGCAGCGAGCTGACCATGAGCCCGACGCAGGCGCTTAAGAGCAGGGTCCAATTCAGCAGGTTCGAGGATCAAAACAACCCCTAACAGATGCAATAGAAGTGACACCAGTACCACTGCAAAGTACCCCAACGGGTATCGAATGTAGATGCCTCGCAGCCGTCGCGCTGACTTGAGTAGTCATCGTCCTAAAAGACGCGCAATAAAACTGCTGCCCGTACTGACAGCAAAGTGACACCTGAAACAGCAACAAACACCCAAACTGAGCTACTCACCCCGATGCGCTACCTAAGTGCTCGCTCACCAAAAACTAAGACACCCATGAGCTACCCCCCATCTGAAAAGGCAATGTCCACATCAATCGCTCATAAAAAGCGCAGGTAGAGACCGGAATAATTGACTTAGATCCCTCCCCAGTCAGAAACGGAAAACCCCGGTGGCATCCTGAGAGAACGATCGACGCCGTGGCTCATGCGGCACACGTAGGAGCCCGCGGCTCCGTCTCGGTCTTGCGGCCTCAAACCGTTCAGCAACAGCGCATACGCGCCGCTGAACTTGCCCCCAAGGAGACTCATGAAGACACCGTCGGATCTAAGCGCAGCAGTCGACGCCATCGCTGAAGACGTCATCGCATGGCGCCACCACATTCACGCCAACCCAGAACTATCGAACCGTGAAGTAAACACAGCCAAGTACATCGTCGACCACCTGCAGACCCTGGACTTAGATGAGATTCACACCGACATCGCTGGACACGGCATCGTCGGCGTACTCAACGGCGGACAAGAAGGGGAACGCACCATCCTGCTGAGAGCCGACATCGACGCACTACCCGTCCCCGACGAATCCGGTGTCGACTTCGCCTCCACCGTCATCGACGAGCACTACCCAGGCGGACCATTCCCCGTCTCCCACGCCTGCGGACACGACTGCCACACCGCAATGCTCATGGGCGCAGCATCAGTTCTGGCCAAACACCGCGACCAGCTACCCGGCCGCGTCCTATTCGTCTTCCAGCCAGCCGAAGAAGGCCCACCCATCGACGAAGAAGGCGGCGCTCGCAGCATGCTCGAGTCAGGCATCTTCGAAAAATATTCACCGACCATGGCCTTCGGAATGCACGTGCAGCCCTTCCCCAAGGGAGTCGTGGCCATGCGTGAAGGCAACCAGTTCGGCGCATCATGCCTGGTGAAAATCACCCTCACCGGAGAGCAAGTACACGGCTCAACACCATGGGCAGGAATCGACCCGATGCCCGCGGTCGGAGCAATCCTCACCGGCATCGGGCAGATCTACCGCCAAGTCGACGCATTCGACCCGTTCACCGTCACCATCGGCCACATCGAGGACGTAGGGCGGTTCAACATCATCGGTCAACGAGTGACGCTGTGGGGCACGATCCGGTCGCACCGTGAGGCCACGATGAGCGACGTGCAGGAACGGGTGCGGACTCTCGCAGCCGGCGCGGCCAAAGCCAACAACTGCCAGGTCAACGTCGAGTACCTGCAAGATGTCCCAGCGGTGACGAACACGCCCGAATGGGTAGCAGCGGCCCGGCCGACCATCGAGCGTGTCATCGGCAGCCAGAACCTCATCCCCGCGCCCCCCACCCTCGGATACGACGACGTCTCCGAGTTCGTCAAAGAATTCGGCGGCCTCTACATCGGCCTCGGCGTACAAGACACCGCATTCACCGAAAACGGCGAGCTATACATCCCCGAAGACGGCCGCGGCGGCGTCCCCAACCACAACCCCCGCTTCTACGCCGACGACGCCACCCTCGCCACAGGCGTCAAACTCATGGTCGAATGCGCCCGCGACCACCTCACCGGACAGCTAATGCCAGGACAAGGCTGACTCCCCACGTGGGAGAAGTTAAGGACACTCTCGGTCCGACGACCTGATCTGCCTAGAGCGTCCTAGCACACTGTGCCCACCTCACATGTAGTCAGCGCCACAACCGAATCCGGCGATCGTTGCGTGGAACACCGCAACAGTGGGACACCCACAAACCAGTAGCGTCAGAACACCACACCCGTCGAGACTCGGTGCACACCACCTCGACCACGACGAGGAACGGTGACAACCCCATGACCCCACACACCAGGCCCCACCAGAGCAAAACACCACTGGCCATCGCCGCAGCCACGCTCCTGCTTACCACTGCCTGCACCGCCCCCCACGAGGCAGACCCCGTCCCACCACTGCCCAGCGCCCTCAGCTCCGCTGCAGCCAGCACTATCGCTCAACTACCCCCACCTCCAGCCAACAGCAACGAAAAAAACACCAAAGCACGTCACACCATCACCGCCTTCGCCGACGCGGCACAACGCGCCCTCATCACCTCCAACCCACTCCAAGCCGACCAATGCCGCGACGCCGCCGACCTCATCGATAAGGCAGCAACACCACAAGAAATCCTCACCGCCGCAGTCACCCTCAACGACCCCGACCTGCGCTCCCTTACCCTTGCCGCCCGCACCCACATCGGCACCTATCTCAGCCGCTGCTCCGCAGGAACCCCACCATCACCCCAAGCAGCCCACAACGCCCTGGCCCTCCTACGCGCCCGCCTTGACACCACAGCTCGCACGGGAGAGAACTGATGCCCCGACACACACACCGCACCGCCGCCGCTGCGCTGATCAGCGCAGCCCTTCTGACCTGCCTCACCGCCGCGCCAACTGCCTCAGCAAAACCCACTAACGGTGAATCCACCTGGGCTGCCCTTGGTGACAGCATCAGCAGCGGCTACGGCATCACCAGCGTCAGCCCCAACCCTTCGGCATGGGGTGCACAGTGTGGCCGCGCCGACGGAGCCACAAGCAACGAGGCAGCGATGCCAGTCATCGCTCAAAAACAGTTGGCGTCTTCAGGCATCAGTTATCGGCAAGCCTTCACCGCCTGCGCTGGCGCCACCACCGACGATTGGGCGATCCAGCTCGCGGAGGCGTACCGCCAGCTCGGTGTGAAAATCAACACGCCCATCGAACCAGGCACCCCTACCCGCACCTCCTCACTGGTTAAAGAACTCGACAGTATCGCCGCCAGCGGTAACCGATTCGATCTGATAACCATGACTTTCGGCGCGAACAACGCTGCCTTGGGGGCACTGGGCGAACTATGTATGGACACTAAAAATGTCCAAGGCGAATCCCTGGATTGGGATTCGCCAGGCTGGGGAAGCTGCGATGTTCCACCCGAACAAGCCACAAAGATTCTCGACACTCTCACCCAAGGCAACGCATCGGTACCCCTACCTGCTGGGCAAGTGCCGCTGTGGTCAGCGAACCCCGACCAGGGGGAAGTGGAACCGCTTCTTTCTGCACTAGCACGATTCGTCAAACCTGGAGGGCGGATCCTCATCATGGGGTACCCGCAGATCATCACTGACCCGAACCACAGCTCACTGGCGCAACGATGGAACAAAATACCTGGCTTGTACGCCACAGCTGGCAGCTGCAATGGCATGCCCCCCGAGTCGATGAAACGTGTGCGGGAGACCATCACAGAGCTGAATACCGGAATTCACAAAGCAGCAGAAAAAGCGCAGGCGGCGTTGTCTCACAATGGCGTGACGGTCGGATATGTCGATATGAACACTGCTTTAGGGTTCGAATCCGCAGGGTCTTTCCACGGTGTGTGCAGCCAGGAACCGTGGGTGAATGATCCCTTCACTCAATATGGCCCGTTGCATCCCAACGCCCAGGGGCACGCGCAGGCGGGGAAGGCTTTAGCTGAGTTGGTGCGTTCTAGTAAGTGACCTCGTAGTGGGGGGGCTAGAGGTATTTCGTGAGCAGCTCTTCGAAAGTTTGGCGGGTTCCTTTGGGATTTCCGTCGTGCGTGAGTAGACCGAATGCTCCTTCGCGGCCAGCGTTGTGGCGGTCGCGGAGGGTGTACCAAAACAGCGGGCCGAGTTTATTGGCGTACGCCAATTCATTCCAGGCGTGAGCGCCTTCGCGCATTAGCCGGGCGGCTTCGTCGTCGGTGACATGTCCTTCGCCAGTAGGTACACCGACTTCAGTGCCCCAGATCTGGAGTTTGGTGTGTCCGTGAGTGTCGAGTAGTTCCCGCAGTGGTTTGACGTACTCCATCTCGCCGGAGGCGCCGTTACGCATATCTGAGTAGGGGTGCAGCGCGACACCATCGACATGGGTGAGGGCTGGGGAGGTGGCCAGGGCACGCCACCAGTCCATGGTGGGTACATCTGGTGAGCTTGGTGCTGCTCCGCCGGTGCCGCCGGCGATGATCACGCATGTAGGGCAGGTAGCTCTGAGTGTGTCAGCAGTTTTGGTGAGTACGGGTGCGTATGCTGCCGGGTCAGGGTGGGGAGCCCATGAGCGGTCGACGTTGGGTTCGTTCCAGATTTCCCAGGCATGGACTTTGCCTGCGTAGCGGGTAGCTGCAGTGGCGGCGTAGTTGGTGAACCCAGTGAGTTGGTCAGGTGTGGTCAGGCCAGCTGTCCAGGAACTGCCAGGTGGCCTTTGGTGGGGAGCAACGGTTCCTAGAACTGCGAGGATGCGTAGTCCACGGCTATTGGCTTCGTTAACGACGCGGTCGTAAGGGTCCCAGTGGTAGTCCTCGGGTTCCCATTGGACGTGGGTCCAGGGAATGTCGAATCGGATCCAGGTGGCGCCGGAGTTTTTGACGGTGTCGAGGTCAGCGGCGAGGCGTTCGGAGGGGACGTAAGCTAATTCGCTTCCGGGGATCGCGATTCCGGAGAGTTTCCCTGCCCCGGGTGTGGTGTTACTGGGAGGTGTCGGGGTGGGGTTGGGTGGTTCGTGGTGGGCGTACCAGATCGTGATCGCGGCGATGAGTGCCGTGATCAGGAGTATGGCGATCGTGATTCGGGTGCGTGTGGGGTGAGCCATGGTTTCCGTCTGGTTGGTTCGGTGCCCGCTGGGGTAGAGCAGAAGCAGGGATATAAGTGTCGGTGACTAGGCGCATGTGGGTGGTGTCGTACCAGCGGCAGAACGTTTCGAGGGTAGCCAGGCCGATGAGGGGAGCACCGGTCATGATGACCAGGGGAGTGGTCGCTCCTGACTGGGCAGTGACGGTTTGGAAGAGCAGGATGGCGGCGATGTAAATGAGTAGGGCGCGGCCTAATTCGGTGCGGCAGTGCCGGTAGGTGTCGGCGATGAGTGAGGTGACTAGGCCGAGGATGAGGTAACCGGCGGCGACACCGATGTAGCCGTGGTTGATGAATAGTTCGGCGGTCATGCCGGGCACGGTGAAGATGAGTTCTTCGCTGCCGGAGAACCACCAGCCGCTGTATTGGACGATGGAGCGCCATGTTTGGGTGGGGACGCCAGCGAAGTGTAGGAGTGCTGCGGGCACGGTGAGGAACCCGGACATGAGGGTTTCGCCGTTGAGGTAGTTGTGTTCGGTGGCGAAGCGGGCTGCCCAAGCCACCATGGAGAACCTGCCCCATTGCCAGTCCAGGAGCGCGGGGATGTCGAAGCTGGTGACGCCAGCTCGGCTGATGGTTTGGTTGTAGATGACGGCTAGAGCCCCGCCTGCTCCGGCGATGAGTAGTGGGGTGCGTAGTCCTCGGATCCAGGGAAGGACGAGGATGAGCAGGGGGAGGGAGAAGACGACGATGTCGACGCGGCCTCCGGTCCAACTGGAGTTGACCGCGATGACGCCGGTGCAGGCGGCCATGATGAGGGCGTTGCGCATGTCTGCGGCGGGATTTTTGCGTCGGGTGATGCTCCAGAGCGCTAGGAGAAGAACACCCCAGGGCATCCAGGAGGCGAGGAAGGCGTAGCGGGCCATGCCGCCGTCGACGCCGATGACGCGTTCTCCGGCGCTGTTGGCCAGGTGGCCGCGGATGCGGATGCTGCCGACTGCTGCGGCGGCGGTGAGGGTGAGTCCGGCGGTGAGGGTGAGGATGGGGTGGGATGTGGCCATGGAGTAGGTGGCGCTGTTGGTGGGGATGTCGGTGCGGCGCCAGCGGATGAGCAGACCGATGGTCAGTGCGGTCAGGGCTAGGGGAGTGGTCAGGGCTGCTTGGAGGAGGCCGGTGTCGTTGCTGTAGGGATTGTTGGGTACGGCTTCGTAGAAGCCACGTGAGGTGGACAGAGTGCCGGTGATGTGGATGAGGCCGGAGATGACGTAGGTGATGGCGAAGTCGATGACGAGCCAGGTGCGTAGGTGGAGTCCGTCGTGGCCGCGTTTGTGTAGGTGCGTGGCGATGAGGATGGAGGCGATGCCTGTGAGGGTCAGGACGGTTAGGGCGAGGTGGATGAGGTTGATAGGGCCGGGCGTCACGGTGGGGTGGGGGGTCAGTGGTGGTCGGGGGTGTCGGTAGCGAGGATGTAGATGGGGTTTTCGTCGCTGGGGTGGAGTGCGGCGAGGGTGGCGTTGAGGTCGTTTTTGTGGGTGGTGAGGGGGACGACGAGCAGGGTGGTGGTGGCGGTGGGGGCAAGGAGCTGGCTGTGTGCACTGGCTGGGTGTGGGGGTGTGGCCAGGAGGATGAGTTCGTAGTTGTTGGTCAGTTCGGTGAGTTTTGCTGGTGTGGTGGTTGTGGTTTCGCCGGTGGCGGTGAGGGTGGTGATGGTGATTTCGGGTGTGGTGTTGTTATCGCCGGTGGCGGTGAGGGTGGTGATGGTGGCTGGGGGCAGGGCGGTGGTGTCGATGATGGCGGAGGTGGCGCCGATGCGGTGGGCAGCTTGGGCGAGGGCGAGGGCGGTGGGGTAGGTGTTGGTGGTGGGGTTGGGGCTGGTGATGAGGGTGATGGGGGCGTGGTTGGTGGTGTGTTCGCCGATGAGGAGGCCGGCGGTGCGTTCGTAGGCGGGGTTGGTTGTTTCGGGTGTGGCTGGTTGGGGGGTGCGGCGTAGGAGGCTGCGTAGTGAGCGGTGGGGGATGGTGCTCAGGAGGCGGGTGTGGGGGATGCGGCGTAGGTCGTTGGTGACGCGGATGCGTTGGTCGAGGCCGCCGAAGAGGATTGCGGTGATGAATGCGGTGATGAGCGCGGCGGCGATGGCGATGGCGGTGCGCAGGGGCCAGGTGAGGCCGGTGGGTTTTTCGGGGGCTTGGGCTTCGGCGAGGGGGGATGCGGAGATGGTTTGTTGGGTGCGGTGGCCGTCACTTTGTGTGGGGGCGGTTTTTTGGACGGTGGCAGCTAGTTGTCGGGTGAGGGTGTTGGCGATGTTGGCTGCTTCGGTGGGGTTTTCGCGGGTGACAGTGATGTCGAGGATCACGGTCATGGTGGGGTTGGTGACGTTGATGCTTTTGGCGAGGGTGGCGGGTGTTTCGCCGGTGAGGTGGAGTTGTTGGATGACGGGGTTGAGGACGTTGGGCGAGGTGGCGACGCGTACGTAGGAGGCCATTTCGCGTTGGAGGTAGGTGGCGGCTTGGTTGAGTTCTGTGGCTGAGTTGCCGCCGGTTGCTGCGAACAGCAGTGAGGTGGTTGCGCCGTAGGTGGGTTGGGTGATGAGTCCTTGGGCCATGACGGCGGCGAACACGAGGGCGCCGATGATGGTGTGTAGGAGGGGTCGGCGTGTGAGGAGGCTCAAGTATTCGCGGACGAACAAGGGTGGGCTCCGTTTCCGTGGCCGTCGTCGTGGGTGGGGGGTGAGGTTGATTCTCCATGACGAGTGGTTGTGGTTGCCAACCGGGGGTGTGATGGGTGCTGGGGATGGGTGTTATGGCTGGGTGATGGTGGTGTAGAGCTTTTCGAGGTGGGTGGCGACGGTGGTGATGTCGAGGTGGTTGCGGGCGGTTGCGTGTGCGCTGGCGGCTGCGTTTGTGCGAGCAGTGGTGTCGGTGAGGAGGTGGTGTAGGGCGGTGGTGAGGTGCTCGGGGCCGGGATGGATGACGGTTCCGGCGTTGCCTTTGGTGATGGTTTCGGCCAGGCCGCATGTGTTGGTGATGATGGTGGGGGTGCCTAGGGCGAGGGCTTCCAGGACGCTCATGGGGTAGGGCTCGTTGACGCTGGGTAGGACGTAGATGTCGGCGTTGGTGAGGGCGTCGCGGGTGTTTTCAGGGGGTATGGGGCCGTCCCAGATGATGCGGTCGGAGTGGCCGGATGTGGCTATGGCGTCGCGGACTGCGGTGCCTTGTCCTTCGTCTGGTCCGATGAGTCGGAAGGTGATGTGGGGGAATTGGGGTGCGAGTCGGCGTGCGGCCTCGATGAAGTCCAGGGGGCGTTTGCGTTCGTGGATGCGGGCGAGGAAGAGGACTTCTTGGGGGGTTGTGCGTGGGGGTGGAGGGGTTTTGGGGGTGTGGATGCCGTTTCGGAGGAATTCGATGTTGATGTTGGCGTCGAGATTGATGAGGCCGTCGCGTTCTTCTGGGGTGAGGTAGAGGATGCGGGCAGCGTGGCGTAGGGCGGGGAGGGTGGAGATTTTGTCGAGGGCGTGGATGGGGGTTTTGTGGGTGGGCATGACCATGCCGTGGGTTTGGAGGACGTAGGGCGTTTTGGTGCCGCGCATGGCCAGGGCTGCGGGCATGGTGACGAAGTCGCGGCCGAGGTGGATGTGGACGATGTCGGCGTTTTGGGCTGCAGTGTGTAGCCAGATGGCGAGTTCGGGGGCGGCTAGTGCGCGTAGGGAGCCGCGTCGGCTGGGGGTATGGGCGCGGAAGAGTTTGGTGGGGACGCCGTTGATGTTGTTGGGGGGTGTGTCGTAGCCGCGGGTTCCGGCGGCGATGGTGACCTCGTGGCCCAGGTGTGTGAGTGCGGTTGCGTGTTCGATGGCTACGCAGGTGGGGCCGCCATATTCGCCTTGGGGTGAGATGAGTCCGACGACGTGGATGATTTTCATCGGGTGCTCTCTTCTGTGGTGTGTGGTGTGTGGTGGGTTGGTAGTGGGGCCAGGACGCGGGTGTTGGGTGGGACGTTTTTGGTGACGAGTGTGGTGGCGCCGATGGTGGCGTCGGTGCCGATGGTGACGCCGCGCAGGATGGTGGCGCGGGTGGCGATCCAGGCGCCGTTTTCGATGGTGATGGGGGCGTTGTCGAATTCGAAGGCGGGGTCGTTGGCGTGGTGGCTGCCGGTGCAGAGCATGGCTTCTTGGCTGATAACGACGTTGGAGCCAATGGTGACGGGTTCGAGGTTGAGGATCCAGGCGCCGACGCCGATCCAGGTGTGTTCGCCGATGGTGAGTTTCCAGGGCCAGTGGATGCGGACGTTGTGGCGGATGAGTACGTGGGGGGCGATGGTGGCGCCGAAGGCGCGCAGGATGGTGGCGCGGAGTTTGGGTGGGCAGAGTATTGATCGGGTGATGGTGTCGCCGATGGTGACCCAGGCGGCGATTTTGAGGGGGTGTGCGCCTTTGTCGTAGCCGCGTCCTGTGAAGGTGGAGAGTTTGCGGGTGGTTGTGGGGGTGTTCATGCGCCGAAGTTGGCCTTTCCGGCGTCGATGGGTCCGGTGTGGCCGTGGGGGCGTTTGAGGAGTTCGATGTCGGCGTCGACCATGATTTTGGCGAGGTCGTGGGCGTGTGTGGTGGCTTTCCATCCGAGGTTTTTGTGGGCTTTGCTGGCGTCGCCGATGAGGGAGTCGACTTCGGTGGGGCGTAGGTAGCGTTCGTCGAATTTGACGTATTTTTCCCAGTCGAGGTTGACGTGAGTGAAGGCGGCGGCGAGGAATTCGCGGACGGTGCAGGGGGTGCCGGTGGCGAGGACGTAGTCGTCGGGCTGGTCTGCTTGGAGCATGCGCCACATGCCTTCGACGTATTCGGGTGCGTATCCCCAGTCGCGGATAGCGTCGATGTTGCCCATGTAGAGGTCTTTTTGCAGTCCGAGGGTGATGGCGGCGACGGCGCGGGTGATTTTTCGGGTGACGAAGGTTTCACCGCGGCGAGGGGATTCGTGGTTGAAGAGGATGCCGTTGGTGGCGAACATGCCGTAGCCCTCGCGGTAGTTGCGGGTCATCCAGTAGGAGTAGACCTTGGCGGCGCCGTAGGGGGAGCGGGGGTAGAAGGCGGTTTCTTCGTTTTGGGGTGGGGGTGTGGCTCCGAACATTTCGGAGGTGGAGGCTTGGTAGTAGCGGCAGTCTAGGCCGATCATGCGGATGGCTTCGAGGAGGCGGGTAGTGCCGATTCCGGTGACGTCTCCGGTGTATTCGGGTTCGTCGAAGGAGACGCGGACGTGGGATTGGGCGGCGAGGTTGTAGACCTCGTGGGGGCGGATGGTGTCCAGGAGGGTGACGAGTCGGGAGCCGTCGGAGAGGTCGGCGTAGTGGAGTTTGAGGCGCGCTGAGTCTTCGTGTGGGTCTTGGTAGAGGTGGTCGATGCGGTCGGTGTTGAAGG
Source organism: Dermatophilus sp. B7861-1 (assembly GCF_058996045.1). Lineage (NCBI taxonomy): Bacteria > Bacillati > Actinomycetota > Actinomycetes > Micrococcales > Dermatophilaceae > Dermatophilus > Dermatophilus sp. B7861-1. The sequence goes on from NZ_CM180082.1 coordinate 725,652, forward strand.
TGGATGCGCGGCGGATGAGTCCGTGGACTTCGTAGCCTTTGGATAGGAGGAGTTCGGCGAGGTAGGAGCCGTCTTGGCCGGTGATGCCGGTGATGAGGGCTTTTTTGGTCATGGGGTCTCCTTGGGTTGTGGTTGAGGGGTTTGGGTCCAGGATAGGTTTTGGGTGTTTGCGGGGGTGTGGTGCTTAGTCGTTGTAGTTGTAGATTTCTTTGGCTGGTACGCCGGAGACGACGGCGCCGTTGCGACAGGGGCGCATGAGGACGGCGCCTGCGGAGGCGATGGATCCGCGTCCCATGCGTACGCCGGCGTGGATTTGGGCACCGGAGGCGATGGCGGCGCCGTCGCCGATGATGACTTTGCGGGTGGTGTGGGATCCGGTGCGTTGTTCGGCGGGGCCGATTTTATGGGTGGAGGTGATGATCATGACGCGTGGGCCGATGCCGACGCGTTCTCCGATGTGGATGCCGCCGCGGGCGTCTGCGTAGAAGCCTTCGTTGATGTAGGTGTAGCGGCCTACGTAGACGTTGGAGTTGGTGAAGCGGCAGTGGGGGCTGATGCCGTTGGTGTTGATGTTCATGCCTGCTTTGTTGAGCATGATGCGGCGTAGACGCCCTGGTACGAGGGGGGAGGCGGATAGGCAGTTCACCCAGAAGTTCCAGGCTATGTGGGTGCCTAGGGCGATGATGCGGTTGCGGAGGCAGCCGGGTGTGCGTGTGTGGGCGGTGCGTTGGAGGCCTTCGGGGTAGATGGTGGGGTCGTGGTCGGGGGCGGGCACCGACTGTGTGGTCATGGGGGCTCTCCGTTCTGGGTGGTGCGGCGGGCCTGGCGGATGTGTTTTGTGTTGTGTTGATTCTTGGTTGCAGCGCTGCCCACGGCAAGGCTAAGGGCGTTGTGGCTTGCATAGTGGCAGGGTGCGTGGGGGCTGCTCGGGGGCGCGTCGTGTGGGGAGTGGGTTCGTGGTTCTGTGCATCGGTCGGCGGGGGGAGAGGGAGGCGTTGTTAGTGTTGTCCAAGTCGAACGTCCATACGTGGGGTGTTGCGTTGGGGCTGTGACTGGGTGTTGCGGTGTTGTGGGGCATGTGCCCGGCGGTCTGGTGGGGGAGCCTTGGGGTGCTGTGTCAGTCGTGATTGTGTCCTTTTAGAGGGGGAGACCAATGAGCACGTTCCTTCAGGGGTGTGACCCTGTGGTCGATGTACGCGCGGGGTCACCGGTGGTGCCGGAGTCTGCGGTGATTCGGGAGAACAGTGTGGGCGATGATGGGCGGGTGTCCAGTACGTCACGGTTGACGTGGTTGACGACGACGTCGGGGCGTCCGGTGTTAGCGCGGGTGGATGAGCCAGCTGGGGGGCAGGCTCGGGGCGCAGTGGTGGTGGTTCCTTCGGTTGGTCGTGAGACGACGGTGCCTTTCCGGCGGTTGCGGGCGTTGGCGGTGCGTGCTGCGGATGCGGGGTTTGTGGCGGTGTCGTTGTTTTTGGGTGGGGATGGTGAATCCCCTGATGTTCCTGCGGATTTGGATTTGGTGTCGGTGTGGGGTGAGGAGGTTGAGGCTGCGGTAGCTGCGGCGGGGGCTGCGGTGCCTGATCGTCCGGTGAGTGTGGTGGGGTGGCGTTTGGGTGGGGCGTTGGCGTTTGCGCATGTGCAGGCGGTTGTTGCTGCTGAAGAGGGTGTTGTGGTCACGCCGGTTACGGGGTCGGTGGTGTTGTGGGAGCCGGTGTCGGGGGCGTCGTTTTTGCGGCAGCACCAGAATTTGCGGAAGTTTGCTTCGCCGGTGGAGGTGGTGGATGAGGGTGTGGAGTTGTGTGGGTATCACTTCTTGGCGGGGCATGCGGCTTCGTTGAAGGGGCTGAAGGCTCCTCGTCGTGCTGGTGAGGGTGATGGCTTTGAGATTGTGCGGGAGTCAGATCCGAAGGCTGTGCTGCAGTTGACGCTGGGCTCTCCGCATTTTGTGCAGACGCGGGTTGAGGATGCTGATGCGTTGGTGGGGCGGTTGGCTTCGGGGGTTGAGGGGCCGTTTTTGCCGGTTCCTCAGGTGCGGGATGCGCGGTGGGAGGATGCTTCGGGTCGGGTGGTGGAGGAATCGATTGTGCTGGTCGGGCCGGATTTGTTGCCGGGTGTGTTGACGTCTTCGCCGGAGGCTGGGGTGCATGGTGCCGTGTTGTACACGGCGATTGGTAGTGAGTTGCGCGGGGGGCCGGGCAATGCGTGGACGGCTGCGGCGCGAGCGTTGGCGCCGCATGGTGTTCTTGGTTTGCGGATGGATCGTCGTGAGTTGGGGGAGACCACGGATGTGAGGTATCCGGGGGAGCCGTTCCCGTACACGGAGACGAGTGTGGAGGATGTTCTTCACGGTGCTGCGTGGCTGCGTCAGCGTGGTGGGGTTGATGTGTTTGGTGTGGGGGCCTGTTCGGGGGCGTGGTCGGTGTTGCGCGCGGCCGCCTCGGAGGGGGCTTTTAACGGGGTGGTTGCGGTTAATCCGGTGCATTGGGATCCGGATTCGTCGAATTATGACGAGGCGTTTTATGCCAAGACATACCGTTCAGAGGGCGCGTTTTCGCAGGTGTTGTCGGCGGCGGGAGACGGCGCGGAAGAAGAAGATGACGCGCAGTCCTCGGATACGGCTAGCTCTCGTGGTGGGATGCGTATGTGGTTCCACGAGTTCTTGCATGACATGGCGATTCGTTTTCCTCGTTTGCGGGGTTTGCTGCGAGGAGATAGGCGTACGGACCGGGTGGCGGCGTTGTTGACTCCGGTGGATCGTCGCACGGTCACGGTGTTGGCTCTGGGGCTGTCGGAGGCTGCTGTTTTCCGGGCTAAGGGTGGCCCGATGTTTATGCGGACACCGCGGTTAGATGGGCGATTCCGGTTGCAGGTTGATGAGCGGATTGATCACAGCTTGTTCGCGCAGACGAGCCGTCAGGTTGTGTTTGACGCGGTGCAGTCGTTGCTCGTGGAGCGGGATGTTCTTCGGCGTCCTGTAGAAGATATAGCGCTCTGAGCTGCCTTTTTCCTGTTTGTTGAGTATGTAGATCCATCGTCTGGAGTGTTCATGAAGATTCTCGTGGTCGCGGTTAACTATGACCCCGAACCGACCGGTATTGCGCCGTATGTGGCTGGGTTGGCGCGTGGGTTGCGGGCCCAGGGGCATGATGCGCGAGTGATCACGGGTATTCCGCACTACCCCCAGTGGCGTAACTACACCGGGTTTCGTCGGTGGCGTCGGGATGAGGTGATTGATGGCGTGCCTGTGCGTCGGGTGCGGCATGTGGTTCCAGCTGGGGGTATTGGCGTGGGGCGGATCTTGTTGGAGCTGTCCTTTGCTGCCGGGGTGTTGGGGTCTTCGTGGGGGCGCCCGGATGTGGTGTTGACGGTTTCTCCGCCGCTGCTTGCTTCGGCGGCGGTGGTGGCCAAGGCCAAGCTGTTGGGTGTGCCGAGTGCGCTGTGGAGTCAGGACCTGTACACGCGGGGAATGGCTGAGCTAGATGCGGCGGGTTCGTGGAAGGTGCGGGTGGCTAAGGGCTTGGAGGGGGCGGTGTATCGGGCAGCTGATGGTGTGGTGGCTATTGGGGAGCGGTTCCGTACGTTCGCAGTTTCAGAGTTGGGTGTGCCTGCTGAGCGGGTTTCGGTGCATGGGAACTGGTCACATGTGCAGGCTGCTAGTAGCCAGGATGGTCAGCGGTTCCGGGAGCGGATGGGCTGGGGTGATCGGCCAGTGTTTATGCACTCGGGGGCGATGGGGAACAAGCAGGGGCTGGAGGTGGTGGTTGAGGCAGCCAAGGTTGCTCAGTCGCGTCAGTCGCGGGCGTTGTTTGTGCTGACTGGTGATGGTAGTGAGCGGGCTCGGCTGGAAGAGCTGGCGGGGGACTGCGCGAATATTTCTTTTGTGGATCCGTTGCCTGATGAGGACTTCCGGGCGGCTTTGGCGGCTGCGGATGTCCTTGTTCTTAATGAGAAGCCAGGCGTAGCTGAGATGGCTGTACCTAGCAAACTTTCTACGTATTTCAATGCGGGTAAGCCGGTTGTTGCGGCTGTGTATGCGTTGGGGACGGCTGCTGGTCTTGTTGAACGGGCAGGCGCTGGTGTGGTGGTTGCCCCGGGTGCTGCTGCAGATCTTTTGGAGGCCGCCGAAGGTCTTGTTGCAGACCCTGCGCGGGCTGCAGAGCTCGGCGTGGCAGGGCGAGAGTTTGCTCAGTCGCACTTGGGGGAGGGGGCAGCAGTGCGGGGCATCATGCAGTATCTCGCCAGTGTTGCTGGAGTGAGGCTTAGCGATCAGGCTGATGTAGCGGCGGTAGATGCTGATGCATCTGCGCAGGCTACCCAGTCCAGTGAAGGCACCGATAAGGCTGTTTCACGCTCATGAACACGGTGATCCAGCTGGCGTGGGCAACTCTGGAGCGGGTTTTCCCGCGTGTTGCTTCCGCGGTGGTGATTGTGGCTTTTGCTGCGTTCACTGACCCGGGTGCTGTCGGTGTGTACAGCTGGGTTGCTCTCACCTACACGCTTTATCAGGCTGTCGCTGAGAGTGCTTTGCGTAATCAGGCTGTCGTTTCTGTTTCTAACCCGCGGCATGTCCGTTCTGTTCGGCGCACTGCCCATAGCTCGGCGTTATTGGGGTCGTTCGCGATCCTTGTGGTGCTTGTCGGTTTGTGGTTCACCAATGGTCAAGACCTGGGTGGCTACATTTTGGGGCTTGTTCCTTTTTTGGTGGTGCCGTTTATCACTACTGCTGGGATTGTTCCGGTTGCTCGGCTGCAGTATTTGCAGGAATGGCACAAGCTTGCTCGCTATCAGCTCTTAGCTGCCGTGGCGGGGCTTTCCTTGTCGTTCGTGGTGGTGTGGCTGACGCGTTCTTCGGTGGCGATGGCGGTGCATTTGCTTGCCACAGAGTCGACGTTCTTGTTTTTGGTGCATCGTGCGCACGCACGGGTCGACATTACTCCGCAGGAAGGTGGGCGCCATCCCCGTAAGGGAATGCGTTCTCTGGTTACGCTCAGTGCTTTGGGGTGGGGGCAAGGCCAGTTGGAGCGGGTGTTCGTGGGTGGTTTCGCTGGGGTCGGCAACCTCGGTACGTATTCCACTGCTGTGACGATGGGTCGTAGCCCGGGTGAAGCGTTGTCGTCTGCGACGTCGAACTTTCTACGGGCGCGCATATCTGCGGAGAAGGATACTGCTAAGCATCCGGGGCTTATTCGGCGGATTACGTTGCTGGCTGTGCTGGCTACTACGGCAGCGGTGGGCGTGGTTCTTGCGCTGGTGGAGTGGGTTCTTGATCCCATTCTTGGCGATGCGTGGAATGTCACTCTTGCTGCGGTGCCCACGTTGGCGGTGGCTACTATTCCGTATTCGATTTCGTTGGCGTTGCAGATCATGGCTATTTATTACGAGCGTCCGCGGGCCTCTATCGTTCCGGCTGTGATGGCGTTGGCGTGTGCGCCCCTTATTGGTTGGGTTGCTCTCGAATCGATTGAGGCTGCAGCTTATGTTGTTGTTGGTAAAGAGCTTTTGGTTCTGCTGGTCACGTATGCGTTGTCGCGTATTAAGGGTGCCGCGTTGCCCGTGATGGTCGCGGTTTCCTGTACAGCAATTGCCCTACCAGTTGTGAATGTTCTTATGTAAGAAGCTTTTTCAAATCGTAGGGTTGTGAGTGAGTACACCTAGCTCGCCGACCGTCCCTTCACCTGAATGCGAAGAACATGCCTCGTCTGACAGTCCTTATGCCAGTCCGCAACGGTCAGCGTTACCTGCCCACAGCGCTCTCCAGCCTGGCCGCCACCCTGCCTCGCGACGCACACGTGCGCATCATGGACGATGGATCCAGCGACTCCACGCCCGCCTTGCTCGCCGCCGCCGCTGAACGCGACAGCCGCTTCATCATTCACCGTCACGACCACGGCCACGGCGTAGCTAACAGCCTGAATGAACTCGCCCGCGCCAGCGACAGCGAGTACATCGCCCGCATGGACGCTGACGACATCGTCATGGTGGGCCGATGGAGCCTCAGCCGCCTGGCCCTACGAAACGCTGACTTCGTTTTCACTACCTCCCTGCACATCAACGCCACCGGAAATATCACCGGCGTAGACCAGCCCGGTCGGTTCTCCGCCGCTGCCACCCCCTTCCACCTTCTCTTGGGCTCCATGCTCGTCCATCCCTCGGTGACAATGCGCCGCAGCGCCTTCGACGCACTCGGCGGATACACCGATGTGCCCGCCGAAGACTATGAACTCTGGCTGCGCGCCGCCGCCAACGGATACCGTCTAGTCCGCACCGCTGTGCCCGGACTCAAATACCGCCGCCACGATGAACAAGTCACCGCAACCAGTCCTTGGAGTAACCCTGACCCCGATTCCCCTATGTTCACCGCATACGGGAGCCTGCTGGATTACACCCTCGGTCACCGACAAGAAGGCTGGCGCGCTGTTTTCGCTTCCGCCTTGGGGCGCACCCCGCTCACCCCGGAAGAAACCGCATGGACCCACGCCATGCAGCAAGACATCATCGACACCGTCCAACGTCAGCTCAACCCTCATGACGCCGCCCTAGTTATGTGGCGTGCCCGTCGCGAATGGCGCCGAGCCGACCAACGCAGCACCCAGAACCACAACGCCTAGCCGTCCCCACCATGTACGGCAGGCTGGAAGGTATGAGCCGCGCCGTTACCACGCGCCCCAAACGCACACCTGCCTGCTTAGCCACCCGGCTACTACAGCTCTGCCTTCTCGTTGGGCTCATGTGGGCCTGCGAAATCGTTGACCAGGTTGCGGCAGCTGACCTAGACCAATTTGGTATCCAGCCGCGCAGTCTTAGCCACTGGTATGGCATTCTTCTGAGCCCATTCCTGCATGCTGGGTTCGCCCACCTCATAACCAACACCGGCATCCTGCTCACTCTCGGGATCCTTGTGGCACTCATCACCAGCGAATTCTTCGCTGTGACCGCTTCCATCATCGTTCTCGGCGGAGCAGGCGTATGGCTCTTCGGGCCTGCTGGAACAGTCCACGTCGGCGCCAGCGGTCTCATCTACGGCTATGCCGCTTTCCTGATTGTTTTCGGTTTCTCAGCTCGTCGACTTGCTCCCACAATCGTGGGGATCATCGTCGCCTGCATCTACGGAGGGATGGCCTGGGGCCTCCTACCAAGTCAGATGGGCGTCTCCTGGCAGGCACACCTATCCGGGGCTATCGCAGGCGTATACGTGGCCCGTCACCTAGGGCACCGTCTGCGTAGCAATAAAAAACACCCAAAGCGCTTTTTCTAACCAGGCCCTGTGCGCAGAATCCGCCGTACCAATGCGGGAGTCGCCTCGATACAAGCCGCTGTCTCAGGGCATGATGTAACGAGCGAAACGGATCGACCATGCAACCGGCAACACGTCCGCGCCACACCATGGGCACCACCGCCCACCGTCGACGGACTCCGGGAGCTCCCAGCCGAATCCAGTCACGAAAGCAAAAGAGGTTAGACCGTGAAGAGCACATCGTCGTTCATGCGCGCCGCCCGCCTGCGTGGCGGCAAGGCCGCCGCGGTTATCGCCCTAGGCCTTACTGCCCTAGGGCTAGCCGGCTGCGGCACCGCAGGATCACCCGGCGTGGCAGCAGTCGCCAACGGCACCGTGATCAGTGAAAAAAACATCGACGATGTCATGACCGACCTCACTAAGGCCGGAGCTGGCGCCCAAATCAAACGCGCCGACATCGTCCAAATCTTGGCCCTTCGACCCATGGTCCTTGAGGTCGGTAAAAAACACGGCGCAGTGATTGGCGAAGACGTCATCCGCACCGCCCTTGCCAAACAACTTCCTGACGTCTCCCAAACCACGATCCAGATGCAACAGGTGCAGGCCATCGGTCGCAAACTCGGCCAAAACCAAGGAAAGCAAGGCGGGGCCATCAATCAAGAACTCCAAAAAGCCTTCGCCAGCGCCGATATCTCCGTCAGCCCCCGATATGGCGGCTATGACCCCAAACGTGGCTTCCTCCCGGCTCAACCAGCCTGGATCCAACCTGCACAGCAGGCAATGCCGCAGCCGCGATAAAACATATGGGTTCCACCAGCAGTAGCCAGCAGCACCCCACTGACGCCGAGCAACTCACAGGCATTGCCGGACTCATTGAAGTCATGGACCGGCTCCGCTCACCTGGCGGTTGCCCATGGGATGCCGCACAAACACACAATTCACTGGCCAAGTTTGTTGTTGAAGAAGCCTACGAACTCGCCGACGCCATTGACAGTGGTGACCGAGAAGAACTTGTCGATGAACTTGGTGACGTGCTCTTCCAAGTGGTTTTTCATGCCCGCCTAGGCCATGAACACGATCAGCCATTCACCATTGACGACATCGCCGAGCGCACCATCGCCAAACTCCGCCGCCGTCACCCTCACGTGTTCGGCGATGTCGACACCGATGACCCAGCACGCATCGAAGCGAACTGGGATGCGATCAAAGCAGCTGAAAAACCGGAGAGACGTTCACCACTTGACGGCATCCCTGCATCCCTCGCACCGTTGGAACGAGCAGCCAAGATCGCCAACCGGTACCGCAGGGCAGGTCACCTCAACACAGTACGATCTGCCCTAGCTGACCAGCCCGAAGACGATTACGGCACTCGCCTATTCGCCTTGGTTCTCGAAGCGGTCGACGCTGGTGTGGACCCAGGAACAGCCCTGCTGGCTACTGTGAATCGCGTCACCACATCGTTGCGCGACAGGCAGGAACAGGGACCATCCGACCCGTTGGAATCCACCGATACCGACTAGGGTCAGTAAAGAACGGCCCACACAACCGGAAACCCGTGGCGAACCACAACACGGCCCGGACGCAGCGGCCGCACATCATCTACAGCCAAATCGAACATCCATCGAAGGAGAGATTGTGGCAACCATCGAGGAAATCGGCGCACGCGAGATTCTGGACTCCCGCGGCAACCCCACGGTCGAGGTCGAGGTCCTCCTCGACGACGGCACCACCTCCCGCGCAGCCGTTCCTAGCGGCGCCTCCACCGGAGCTTTCGAGGCAGTGGAACGCCGTGACGGCGACAAGAGCCGGTACCTGGGCAAAGGTGTCGAAGAAGCCGTTGACGCGGTTCTCGAAGACATCACCCCTCGCCTGCTCGGCCACGACGCTTCTGACCAGCGCCTCGTCGACGCCGAAATGATTGCCCTCGACGGCACCGACAACAAAGGCAAGCTCGGCGCCAACGCCATCCTTGGCGTCTCACTGGCCGTGGCACGTGCTGCCGCCGACTCCGCTGGCCTACCGCTGTTCCGTTACGTCGGCGGCCCCAACGCCCACGTTCTTCCCATCCCGATGATGAACATCCTCAACGGCGGATCCCACGCAGACTCCAACGTCGACATCCAGGAGTTCATGATCGCCCCAATCGGCGCCTCCAGCTTCAAAGAAGCTTTGCGCTGGGGCGCTGAGGTGTACCACTCCCTTAAGAGCGTCCTCAAAGAGCGTGGTCTGGCCACTGGCCTTGGCGACGAAGGTGGCTTCGCCCCCAACCTCGAAAGCAACGCTGCCGCGCTTGACCTGATCGTCGAGGCGATCAAGAAGGCTGGGTACACCCCAGGTAGCGACATCGCTCTGGCCTTGGATGTTGCCTCCAGCGAGTTCTACAAGGACGGCACATACCAGTTCGAAGGCGGCAGCAAGTCCGCCGAAGAAATGGTCGCCTACTACGCGGACCTGGTTGCCAACTACCCACTGGTTTCCATCGAGGACCCGCTAAACGAAGAAGACTGGGACGGCTGGAAACACATGACTGACGAGCTTGGCGACAAGGTCCAGCTCGTTGGTGATGACCTGTTCGTCACCAACCCCGAACGCCTTGCCAAAGGCATCGCAACCAACACGGCTAACGCCCTGCTGGTTAAGGTGAACCAGATCGGATCGCTCACCGAAACCCTTGACGCTGTCGCAATGGCGCAGAGCAACGGCTACCGCTGCATGATGAGCCACCGTTCTGGTGAGACCGAAGACACCACCATCGCCGATCTTGCAGTGGCAACGAACTGCGGTCAGATCAAGACTGGCGCACCGGCACGCTCGGAGCGAGTTGCTAAATACAACCAGTTGCTGCGCATTGAAGAGCTGCTCGATGACGCTGCTGTCTACGCAGGTGCCGGCGCTTTCCCGCGTTTCAAGGGATGACGGACATTTCCTAGGCGATTAGCCTGCCCCTATGGCATCTGCGACTCGTCGTCCCAGAGGCGCGTCGGGCTCCTCTGCCCGTCGCGCCTCTGGCGTGTCCTCCTCCCGGCGTCCGATGGGGCGAAGCGGTCCCGCAGCAGGGCACCGTGACCCTTCACGCCCACGCGCCGCAGGAGCAGGGCCAAGCACCTACGTTTCTTCCACGCGACGGCTGGGCCGCTCATCAACCAAACGAGTGGCTGTGCTGGCTGCGACGGTTGTGATGCTTTTGCTCATGCTGGTGCCTACTGTCCGGGCATACGTTGCGCAGAAAGCACAGTTAGCTTCTCTACAGCAGGAAGCCTCTGACCGGCAGAAGAACATCAATACTCTGCAGGGAGAGCTCAAGCGTTGGGATGACCAGACATACGTAGAACAACAGGCACGTGAACGCCTCAAGTTTGTGAAGCCAGGAGAGACGCGTTACATCGTGCTTGGTGCTGAGGGGCTGACTACGAAAGAGACCACAGGTGCTGGCGCTGTTGTGCGGCCAGATGAATCAGGTGGCGGTAGCTGGTACGACCGAGTCTGGGCATCCATGGATGCCAGTGATTCGCTCTCGCCTAAGGACGCAAATGCGCCGCTAGCGCCGATTTCTCCCGGGGTGGCCACTCGCACTGACCCGGCTGGAACCCCGACAGGTAAGGCAGGGACCGGGTCTTCGAGCAGTTCGGTTCAAGATCCAGGACGTGAGAACGCTAACCATGGCTACTGAGGTCGCAGCCACTCACGGTAGGCTCTCGGAGGCCGTAAAGCCTTACCAGCCGCGTGGCGGCGTTCCACGATTTTGAACCGGAGTAGCGTGAACACCAGCGACCCAACCACCCCCGATGTTTCTTTGCCACATGCGCCTGGACTGCCCACTCCCAGTGCGCAGGTGCTTGCCGAGCTTGGTGTGGAGCAGGCTAGCCCTGAAGACATCGCCGCGATTGAGTCTCAGTTGGGCAGGTTGCCGCGTGGTGTTGTGGGGGTAGCTTCTCGCTGCCCCTGCGGACACCCGAATGTAGTGGCGACCATGCCGCGACTGCCTGATGGTACGCCTTTCCCCACTACCTTCTATGCCACCTGCCCCACTCTTACTGGCGCAATTGGCACCCTTGAGGCCAACGGTGTCATGGCCGAGATGACCGAGCGCCTGGGCGAAGATCCTCAACTGGCAGCGGCGTACCGGGCTGCTTATGAGGATTACCTCGCTCGGCGTTCTCGGCTGGGGCACGTTCCTGAAATTGAAGGGATCGCTGCTGGTGGAATGCCTGAACGCGTGAAGTGTCTTCATGTGTTGGTGGGGCATTCATTGAGTGCCGGGCCAGGGGTAAACCCGTTCGGGGATGAAGCAATCGATGCATTGAAGGACATATGGCCGACAGGGCCTTGCGTACCTGTCGCTGAAGATCAGCAGCAGTGACCAAGCTCCGAGGAGGAAGCCATGCGTGTTGCGGGAATCGACTGCGGAACTAACTCAATCCGTCTGCTGATCGCTGATGGCAGCATCGGTGAAGACGACAGCGTCAACATGACTGACGTGGTGCGCCGGATGGAAGTGGTGCGCCTAGGGCATGGCGTGGATGCCACAGGAATGATTGCGCCTGAGGCAATGCAGCGAACCTTGACGATGGTGCATGAGTATGCCCGGCAGTGTGAGGTTCTCGGGGTTGAGGCAATCCGTTTTGTGGCGACTTCAGCTACCCGGGATGCTAGCAATGCCGCTGAATTTGTTGCCGGGGTCCATGAAGCTTTCGGCGAACGAAATGTCACTCCTGAGGTGCTTAGCGGCACTGAAGAAGCCGCTCTTTCTTTCCTCGGGTCTACCGGTGAAGTGGCAGCGACTGGAGCGCGAGCACCTTTCCTCGTGGTGGATCTGGGTGGGGGATCAACGGAATTTGTTCGCGGTGGCGAGGGTGAAAATGCCACCCGCGCCGTGAAGCAGACCAGCGTCAACATGGGCTGTGTCCGCATGACCGAACGTAATTTCCGTTCTGTCACAACAACATCCGAAGAGATAGCTGCTGCGACGAAAGATGTCGATGCGCTGCTGGACACAGTCGACGATGAGGTAGGGCTCGAAGGTATTGGCTCTGTTATTGGGCTGGCTGGCACCATCACCACCGTCACAGCTCATGCTCTTGGGCTAACAAAATACGATTCCGAAGCTATCCACTTGCACAGTCTGAGCGTCGAACAAACCCTGGCTTCTTGCCATGCCCTCATCACCGCTACCCGGGAAGAGCGCGCTACGATGCCATTCATGCACCCTGGCCGTGTCGATGTCATCGTCGCTGGTGCACTTGTGTGGTCCCGCATCGTGGAACGAATCAGTGAGCGGTCCGGGATCAGCCACGTGATCACCAGCGAACACGACATTCTTGACGGAATCGCTGCCAGTCTTCTGCGATGACACGAGACGGAAGCGCCAACTCCAGTTAAGGTCATCTGAGGACACGCAAACGCCCCCGTAGCCCAACGGCAGAGGCAGGCCACTTAAAATGGCTTCAGTGCGGGTTCGAGTCCCGCCGGGGGTACATCGTCGCGAGGCTCTTCCACTACCGGAAGAGCCTCGTTCCGCACCCAAAGACATACGCACAAAACCTCGTTCATTCGCTGCTTATGTCAGGGAACACAACATCCAATAAAGACGTTGACACAACACAAGGAGTTGCCCGGCGCATCACAGACAAGACCGGAGCAGTCCTTGCGCCCCTCACCCACGCACCTCATACGAAGGGACCCTTTACATGAGTAACCCGATCTTCGACCGCATCGACAAGGATGTGAGCCGAGGCGGGTACGCCGGCTTCGGTAACCGCGGACCCGCATCCCCGAGCTCGTTCGGACAATTCGGCAGCCAGCCACAGTACGGGCAAATGACGCCTGATGATCTTCAGACGTTGTACGACACGCCCGCGGCATCCCCGGCCGCCAGCCACAAACTCACCGTTGACGACGTAGTGATGAAGTCGTTGCTGCTGTTCGGCATTCTGCTGTCGGTCGGCGCAGCGGCGTTCTTCCTGCTGCCAGTCAAGCTCAGCGGCGTCGCGATGCTTGGTTCTATCGTGGTCACTCTCGTTCTAGGCATCATCATCGCGATGAAGCAGAACGTCAGCGTCCCGCTCATCATCGCCTACGCAGCCTTTGAAGGGCTTCTCGTCGGTGTCGTCACTCGCACCTTCGCTTTCGCCTATAGCGGGGTCGTCTCGACCGCGATCGTCGCCACTCTGGCCGTATTCGCAGCGATGTTCATCGGCTGGAAAACCGGTTTTGTGAAGGTCACTGACCGCACCCGCCGCATCTTCGGCATGGCCATTCTCGGCTACATGATCTTCGGGGTCATCAACCTCATCGCAGCCTGGGCATTCAAAGCTAACGGAGGTGCAGGCCTACTCACCTTCGGCTCCCCAATCGCGATCGGGGTTTCTCTGATCGCCGTGGGGCTGGCTGCGTACTCGCTGGCCATGGATTTCGACTCCATCGACCGCGCCGTCGCAGCCCAGGTGCCGCAGAAGTACTCCTGGCTCTTGGCACACGGCCTCATGGTCACGGTGATCTGGCTCTACCTCGAACTGCTGCGCCTGATCGCTCAGCTACAAGGCCGCGACTGACATGAACCATCCACCCCACGACCCCGTTCCGGAGTCCGTGCGCGGTGAACTCGAGCGCCTGATCACACGCTGGGCATCCTTGCCTTACGATCAGGCGCTCGCCTGTGTGCAGGATGTGTGGGAGTTGGCGACGAGCGTGGCTGCCAGCGACCCAACACACCGTGACACAGTGCCAGCGCTAGAAGAGTCTTGCGCAGCTACTCCGGCAGCAGTGATGCAGGTGCTCACCGCGGTGATTTATGACCAATGCGCAGCTCACACTGACAAAGATGCACGCGATCAAGCAGCCAGTCAGATATGCGCTCAATTGAGCGAGCTGCGTAGTGGATTACCGAGCAACATGCTGCCGCTGGGGCAGTGAGCTCTTACTGAATCTTGTCCACGCCAACTGTGCTTACCAAGGTAGGGCGTGCTGTAGCTAATCGGTAGATCAGCTACAGCACGCCCTACCTTGGTCGATGAGGAAGCTGTAGAGGGGATAAGTTCGTCGCTTCGCGTCTGAATCTGATCCCGGCCACGACAACTCATGGATGAGTGCGATGACGACTTCAGCAGCCCTCCCGCCTTCAGCGGACACCTATCTCGGTGGATACCCACGTCGTATGGGCGAGGGGCCAAGTGCTTCTGATATCGATCTCGCTCGCGCCCGGGTTCGCAATATGCAGGGAGCATCGGTGGCTGAAGCAATCGAGAAGATGCCTTCAGTTGCGGCGCGTCGAGACGAGCGCCGACACGCTGCTGATCGCGCTGATCGTGTCCCCGACTCCACACGTAGCGGCCCTGATGATGAACGCACCGCTGCTGCCCGCGCCGCGCAGGCTCGCGCCGCTGTTAATCGGGCGACCTATGAAGGCGTCGCCTCGGTGATCGATGAGACGGGCAACTCTGCGGCAGCGCAGGAAACAGAAAATGCTGACGCCGTAGCGGCCCGGAGCCGAAATGAGGAAAGCAGCACTCGTCGGCGCGCACTCTTGAACGACCAGGCCCAGAGGGCTGAACGTGCAGTCCTCATGGAACGCCTTGATGCCATTCGAACGGGATTGGCTGCTTCTCGTGCTTTAGAAGTTGACGCTGCTGTGTCGGATATCGATTTAGCGAATTTGGCAGCCCGCACTATCGCAGCAGCCAACGCCACAGCACGCCCAGGCGTTGACCCCACCCAAGAAACACTTGATTCGATGACCACGCTGACACGAACAACAGGGGCGATTGGTCGAATTCAGCCAGATGGCACCGTTTACGTGGAGCTGGATGGGCACAGCGTTGTGGAACGTAACAGAAGCTCTGCCCTGGCTCTTGTTCCTGGTGAAGCTTCGGAACAGACTGATGCAGGCGAAGAATCACCCCAGCCTGTGCCGAAAATTGTCTGGCCTTCCGGGCGGCAGGCCCATATCGGTGGGACGGTTGCTGGGCACCTAGAAGCAGTTTCGAAAACTTTGCCTGAGGTGACGCGCACGATTACCGCGATCGCTACGGTTGCGCGTGCTGAGGCGTACCTGGGAGATACAGCTATTCCGGCACTGCCCCAGGAATTGTCTGACCTTGATGTATCGGCCAGCACATCGATCCCGACGGCAGCTGACCTCCTCGAACATGTCGCGGCATCTGTGAAGCAGAACGCTCGAGAGATGGCTCTGCAGCATGAAGTCGCCACAGCAGTAACAGCGATTACTGCTGGGCCGCCGGCATCGTTCTATGCAGCGGTCATGGCTACAGCATCAGCTTCGGGGGTGACTGGTCCAGCGCAGCTTATTGCTGAGGCGTCGCAGACCGGGGTGAGTGATTTGCAGGCTTTGCAGAGCCAGGTGCAGGCGGCAACAGATTCAGCAGCTTCGTTGGCTACTGCCCCGTTCATTCCGGTGCATGTGGCCTCATCAGATCCGGCGTTGGTGCGGGTGAACACGCCGTGGCCTGCTGAGCCGGTGCCGGAAGGCTCTTCAGGGCCTACTGGTCCAGTTGCCGAGGGCGGAATTTCTTCAACATGGCCTGACCTTGACATTTTGACCACGCCGTTGTCGCTGGAGCTCAACGTTATTGAGGTTGCGCGGGGGGAGGTGGCGATTAGCCGCATGGGAGTGCCCGCGTCGTTTGATCTTTCTGGTGGGCAACCGTTGACGGTTGGTATGACCATGCCTGGTGGGCAAGGTGATGCCACTGGTGCGCAGAATTCAGGTCAGGTTTCAGCAACGGTTCCACCACCGGTGACTATTGAGAATCTGGCTGGGGTGATGAACGGTCTAGCTGATGCTGTCGGACTGCCGGTGGAGACCTCGGCTCGCACTGTCGCGGATGGATACGTGCATTTGGTGGTCGAGTCGGCGGCGGGGATGCCGCGCGTCTCATTGTCGGCTGGTGCTGGTCCAGGTAGTGAGGCCTTGGGAGGGCTCGACTGGTTTGCCCCGCGCACAGAAACCTTGGTGATGTCGAATACGCCGGGGCTTGCGTGGAGCGCGGTGTCGAATACTTCAACGGTGCAGGGGCCGGTGCCGGGGCTCACCATGAGCTTGAGTCGAACTGCAGCTGGTGAACGGGTCACGCTGCTCCTTTCTCCTGACTTGGAGGCCGCTGCTGATGCGATGGAGCATCTTGTCAGCAAGGTTGATGGGGTGGTGCAGGCGGGGATGTATGGCACGGCGGGTGTGGCGATTACGCCAGATGTAGAGGTGCCTCAACCTGTTGTTGGACAGGCCCCTGTGCAGGAGGAGCTAGCGCCGATGGGGGAGGCATCTGTTATTGATGCCGTTCGGATGCAGGCCCGGCAGGCAGGGAAATTGGCGGCGGCGTATGGGGCAGATCCACCGGTAGGGTTCTTCAGCGTGGTTCCTGTACAGCCGGAGGCGGTGGGTGCAGCTGCTGTGGCAGTAGGTACTTCTGCTGTTCCTGAGGCAGAGGTAGAGGCAGTGCTGGGACGTAGTACTGCCTCGAGCGACTCGGCGGCCAAATCGCTGTCTGCTTTCGCTGATAACCCGAAGGTCAGTGAGCTTGTTCAGGCGATTTCGGCTGGCCTTGCTGCTATCCCGGGGGTTTCTGTACCACCTAGCGGCGTGGTCGCTTTTGATGAGGCAGATATTCAAGGCCGTGATGTGGTGGGGGTAGCGCGGCGACGTGTCGCGTTGGATAGGGCTGCGTTTGTGCAGGCTTTGGAGGAGGACCCGGCTGGCACTCGGGCTGCGGTGCGTACCGCCGCTGCCGAGATCGCTGCGGCTGGTAGGGAGTCGTTGGATGGGCGAGTTGGGCTGTTTGCGGTGAGGTTGGCCGGAGAAACAGCGTTGGCTAGGCAAGCTCAGGCGGCTACGGCTTCGGCGCATTGGGATCGTGATGGTCGTGAGGCGGGGGAGAACCGGTTGTCGGTTGCTTTGACTGGGTTGCTCGATCGGTTGACGAATGAGTCTGCGTGGTTGCAGGGGTTTGTTGACTGAATTCTGACTGAAGTCAGGCCTGGGTAAGAGTATGTGTCGAGCTTGAGCGCAGGCACAGGACGTAGCCTTCCGGTGATTGGCGCTTATCGGATGGACGAGGGCGTGTGTGTAAGGGAGCTTTCGATGAGGTTATGCCTGGTTCTGCGGTCATATGGCGGCGAGAACGATAAGGAGCGTCCGAGCTATTTCAGTAAGGATGTGGTGGTTGCTTCGTTTGTGCGGGCGGCGTCGTTCGCGCGGGACGCGGGTGTGGATGTTGAGGTCGTGTTCGCTAATGATGGGCCTATTCCTCAGCCGCGGTTAGCGGTGATGGAACGCCATGGGCGGGTGATGTTCACTGACGGTGGTCCGGTGGGGTTGTTGGGCAGTTACCGGTTTGCTTTGGATTTGCCGGACCGGTTGGCGTTGTCCGATGGGGATGTGATCGCTTTTATTGAGGATGACTACCTGTTGACGCAGGATGCGTTTGTGGTGTTGGCGCGAGCGGCAGAGGAGTTGCCGAAGGTGTCGTCGTTTGCGTTGACGGGTAAGCGTCCGCCGGTGGCAACGGATGCGGCTGCGCGGGCTCGGTATGCGATGCCGCGTGCGTGGAGGGCTCAGCCGGATGAGCAGGTGGGGGAGGACTTGTGGGTGAACGTGATGTCAACTACCAGCACGTTTGCGGCGCGGGTGGGGGTGTTGCGTGCTGATCGGGATATTCACGAGCTGGCGATGCGGCCGTTCCGGAACCGTTTTTTGGACCACGAGTTGTGTCTGATCAGTCAGGGTGTGGTGCCGTACCACGGGCGGGAGTTCGTGTTCGGGTTGGGGAAGGATTTTGTGCCGGGGATCCGTGGGGTGTTGCGTGCGGCGGTGTTGCTTCCGTTCCGGTTTTTGATGAATGCGCGTGCCCGTAAGCAGCAGACTCCGCATTATTTGTTTGCGGTGGTTCCAGATCGGGCGGCGCATTTGGAGGTGGGGGAGGTGCCTGGCTGCCGGGATTGGGCTGCTGAAGCGCAAGCGGTGAAGGACTGGGGGGTAGCGCACGAGGCGCTGCCGGTTTCTCGCTGAAGGCTGTGTGTTGGGTGAGGGGGTAGGCCAATAGCTTGGCTGCCCCCTCACGGGTGTTGGTGGGGTTTAGTCTTCGACGCGGCAGGTGAATCCGTTAGGGCCGTGGTTGCAGTAGCCCGCAGGGTTTTTGTGCAGGTACTGCTGGTGGTATTCCTCGGCGTAGTAGAAGGGGCCTGCTGGGCCATCGAAACCGGTGTCTGGGTAGTCGTGAGGGTCGTCGATAGGTGCGGGGGTGTTGTCGTTGTTAGTGGAAGCAAAGGGGCGGATTTCGGTGGTGGCTAGGCCGGCGTCTGCGCGGTCTAGCTCGTGCTGGAAGGCTGCGCGGGTGCGTAGGGCGGCGTTGCGTTGTTCTTCGGTGGTCCAGTAGACAGCGGATCGGTATTGGGTTCCGACGTCGTTACCTTGCCGGTTGGCAGTGGTGGGGTTGTGGTTTTCCCAGAACACCGTGAGGAGTTCTATCGGTGTTGTAGCTGTGGGGTCGTAGGCCACGAGGACTGTTTCTGTATGGCCGGTGCGCCCAGTGCAGGTTTCTTCGTAGGTGGGGTTGGGTGTGTAGCCTCCGGCGTACCCGACAGCTGTGGTGATGACTCCGGGGAGTTTCCAGAAAATTCGTTCTACGCCCCAGAAACACCCCATTGCTAGGTAGATCACTTCGGTTCCGGCGGGGAACGCGTGCATTGAGGTGCCGGTAACTACGTTGTGTTCGGGGATGTCAGGCAGTGGGCTGGTGCGTCCGGGTAGGGCGTGTTCAGCAGAGACGACAGTCACTGGACGGGCGAAGAAAGACTCGAACATGCAGGGAGTCTGCCATGTAGGTGCGGCAGGTAAAAGAGGTGCCCAGGGTTGTTGTCACTGAATGTTTTTGGGTGGGAAAGAGTGAAGGGCTGTCTCGGCGGCCTTGATGGGCGCCGGGACAGCCCCTCACTGGGGGTACTTGGTTCAGCCAGTGAATGGGGTGGCTTTGAGGATTTTGACGGAAATTTCTTTGCCGTTGGGGGCGGTGTAGGAGGCCTCATCGCCGACCTTCTTGCCGATGATGGCTGCTCCGAGGGGGGAGCGGTCGGAGTAGACGTCGTATTCCAGGGCTGAGTCTGCGATTTCGCGGTTGCCTAGGAGGAACTCCACCTCGTCGCCAAACATGTCAACGACAACGATCATGCCTGGTTCGACGATGCCGTCGTCGGCTGGGGGAGCCCCGACCGTGGCGTTTTCGAGAAGGGAGGTGAGCTGGCGGATGCGGGCTTCCATCTTGCCCTGTTCTTCTTTAGCCGCGTGGTAGCCGCCGTTTTCTTTCAGGTCGCCTTCGTCGCGGGCGGCTTCGATCCGCTTGGAGATTTCGGAACGGCCTGTCGTGGAGAGCTCTTCCAGCTCCGCCTGGAGACGGTCGTAGGCGTCCTGTGTGAGGAACGGAGACGAAGACTGGTTGATGTCGGACACGAATACTCCTCGTGCGCGGTACCGGCGGGGCCGGTGCCGCTGTGGTCGTCGATCGCTGTGCGATCGGTGTGCATTGGTGGACGTTCTGGGTCAGGGCCCGCCCAGGCTTTTTCGGCAGTGCCGTGGCTGCGCGGTGCGGGACCTTCGTGTGCGAAAAAGCCCTTCCGAGAGTGGTCTGTGATGCCGTCCCCGGTGTGAGGCGGGGCCTGTCATCCGTGGCGTCGATATCGACCGGCGCGTACGCCCGGACGCGTCGGGAGGCGCCAGGTTCGGAAGGGCATAGGGCCGGTTGGGTGATGCCTGTTACTGCAGTGCTGAGTCGGCTTCGTCGTGCGGCCCGAGACACCCTCGGTGGGCGTCGAGACAGCAAGTATAGACGAGTACTGTTTCGGAATCGAGATATTTTGTCCAGTTCACGTGTGGGAAAAGGGGCGTAGTTACCGGTCGACTGGCCGACATGTTTTAACCAAACCGATGACCGCGGTAGTGGTGGTACGGACGGTGGTTTGGTGTTGCGTGGTGCGTTCTTCAGCTGCGGGGATGGTGACGTTTTCGCGCCCGACTACGGCCTTACCGACTTCTTGGGCCACAACTTCACATACCGCGGTCATTTCTGGTGGCTTTGTGACTTCGAAACGGACGGTGACAGAACTGGCGTCGTGAACGTCATAGGCCAAGTCGCGCTGTAGTGGCCAGTCGGTAGAGGCTGCTAACCCAAACCATGTCGCGACAGCAGATCCCACAACAACAGCAGCTGCCGCCCCAGCTACCACTTTCCGTCGGATAGGGGAGATCGACTTCCAGTACTGGCCGACGGAGCGGCCACGTTCGGCTTCTGCCTCGGCGGCGTCGTTGACCTCACGTGTGTGTGCTGCCAGGGAGGAGTCGGGTTGTTCTACCACAAGCCCAGCCTAGTCCCCTGGCCCCGGCGGGCTGCGGGTGAACGCATGCCAAGTGGCGGATAATGATGGTTCGTGTGACGTTGGGCACTATCACGGTGCGGCAATGCATGTGTGGCCAGGTGGCGTGGGTGTTCACGCTGCCACGGGTGGGAACATGACCAAGTACGTAAGGCAGGCGGGCAATCGGATGGGATCGAACGCTAGAACAGGATCGACGGGCGACCGGCACGGCTATCGGCTGATGGCGGTACACGCTCACCCCGACGACGAGTCGAGTAAAGGCGCCGCAGCTACGGCCATGTATGCCCATGAGGGCGCGAACGTGCTGGTTGTTTCATGTACTGGTGGTGAGAGAGGGTCAGTGCTTAACCCTCGACTACAAGGCGACCCCGAGGTGGAACGTGACCTGGTGGGGTTGCGGCGCACCGAGATGGCAAAAGCACAAGAAGCATTAGGGGTGGATCATGCCTGGCTTGGGTTTATTGACTCAGGTCTTCCTGAAGGTGACCCGCTGCCTCCGCTGCCTAAAGGCTGCTTTGCCACCATGCCTATGCAGGTGTGCGTGGAGGCGCTGGTGCGGTTGATTCGGCAGCATCGCCCGCACGTGGTGACCACCTATGACGAAAACGGTGGCTACCCGCATCCGGACCACGTGCGTACTCACGATGTGTCAGTGGCTGCGTTCCGTGCCGCAGGGGATCCAGAGCAGTTCCCGCAGGCAGGGCCGCCATGGCAGCCGCTGAAGCTGTACTACAACCAAACCCTGAGCATGGATCGGTTGCAGGCCCTGCACACGGCGATGAAAGAACACACAGGTCAGTCACCGTTCGAGGAATGGATAGAAAAACGAGCTGCTCGTGGTGATGATGCGTTCCGCGCCGTCACTACTCGGGTGCCCGTTGCTGACTGGTTCGATGCACGTGATGAAGCCCTCCGAGCCCATGCCACCCAGGTCGACCCTGACGGTTTTTGGTTCGGGATACCGCAAGAGATCGAGCGGGAGGTGTGGCCGTGGGAAGATTTCGAAATGGCGATCTCATACGTTCACACCACGGTGCTTCCGGAGGTTGAGGACGATGTATTCGCTGGGCTTCCGGAACCGGCGCAGGCTGACGCGATGGGCTCTGACTCCTCGCGCCGCCCGTCGGCTCCTCTCATCGACGATGTGAAGGAGCGCTGATGCAGGGCGCCAATCAATCCATCTCCGCCGGTCTGGGCGGGTTCTTTGCGCTGTTCCTGATGTCTGTTGCTTTGTGGGTTTTGATGCGGAGCATGCTGAAGCATCTACGCAACGCTGATCACGCGGTCTTTGAAGAGGACACCCAGCAATCTGCTATCACTGTCACGACGAAGACATTTGCGGACACGGACGGAAACGGTTCAGATGCGGCTGCCGAGCAGAGCCAGCCGAGCAAGGACGGGCGATCCCAGTGAGACCGTCAACAAAGTGTCCTCGAGAGTCACGAGGTTGAGATGGGATTGTCGTCATTCCTGTACGGCTTGTACGAGAAACGACTGTTGCGTGAACTAGCTAACGCCACGGTGCCCAGGCACGTGGGAGTCATGCTCGACGGTAATCGCCGCTGGGCCCGCGCTAAAGGCGCCGAAGCTTTCATCGGGCACCGCGCCGGAGCTGAAAACATCGCGCCGTTCTTGCAATGGAGCGAAGAAGCTGGCGTGGAGATCGTGACTTTATGGCTGCTATCCACAGACAACCTGAATCGCTCCCCAGAAGAGCTGGAACCACTGCTGGGGATCATTGAAGACGCCGTAGACACGCTGGCTGATTCAGGGCGGTGGCGCATCAAAATCGTTGGTGCTAAAGACGTACTGCCACCAGCCACCGTGGAACGCTTATCCACCGCAGCTTCTCGCACCGACAACGTGGAGGGCATGTTCGTCAACGTTGCTGTTGGCTACGGCGGTAAACGTGAAATCTCCGATGCAGTTCGTTCGCTGCTCAAAGAGGCAGCAGAACAAGGACGAACGATCGACGACGTCGCCCAAACAGTCTCGGCCGAAGACATTGCCGACCACCTGTACACCACAGGCCAACCCGACCCAGACCTCGTTATTCGCACCTCTGGCGAACAACGAGTCAGCGGGTTCCTGCTCTGGCAGAGCACCCACAGCGAGTTCTATTTCTGTGAGGCGTACTGGCCCGACTTCCGGCGAGTCGATTTTCTGCGCGCACTGCGTTCCTACGCCGAACGCGAGCGCCGGTTCGGGGCGTAACGTCCCGGCCAGAACGTGGGGGGAATCTGCAGGTGACCAAGAATGAACCGTTGAGCCAGGGCCAAACCACTCAAGCCCACGGGCAGACACAGCAGCCCCGCCGAGGAATGAGCACGCGTGTGCGTGGCAGCATGCGCGCCCTCGTCAGCGATGCGCGGGCTGCATTCGCGGTACCCGCTGTGTGGCTGGGGCTTTTCGGCTCGGTTCTTATCGTGGTGGGATCGTTCACACCAGCGTCACTGCCACCAGATTCTGAGTTGCCGTACTTCATCGGTTTGGGGCTGTTGCAGACCGGTGTGGGCCGCGCGGTCGCTGCCGCAGCTGTCCTGCTGGGGATGGCTTCACTGCTGTTGGCGTGGGTGGCGATGCGTCCAGGACGTCACGGTGTGCGTGGTGGGGTGCCGCGAGCTACCTGGTGGCTGTGGTCTTTGCCGATGCTGGTGGCGCCGCCGCTATTCAGTAGGGATGCGTATTCGTATGCGGCGCAAGGGTTATTGGTCTCACGAGGGATGGATCCGTACAGCACCGGCCCCATCTCTGTTCCTGGGCCGTTTGCTGACCAGGTTGATCCGATGTGGCTGTTCACCTCAGCGCCCTACGGTCCGCTAGCACTACGCACCCAACAACTCGTTGTAGAGCTCTCTTTTGACAACGCCTACTTCGCTGCGGTCGCGATGCGTGTTCCCGCGTTCATGTCAATGGCGTTGATCGCGTCGCTGCTGCCGCGTATGACCGAGCGAGTAGGAGTCTCGGTTGAGCCAGCCAGATGGATTGGCATCGCCAACCCGCTCATCCTTATTCACCTGGTGGGAGGCGCCCACAATGACGCGATGGCGATCGCGTTGATCGTGGCCGCGATGCTGCTGGCATTTGATGGGCGGTTCTGGATCTCCTCATTGACGATCGCTGCGGCCGCCGGATATAAACAGACAGCTTTGCTGGCCATGGTCGCGTTGGCTGGATACCTGGCCCGTCGGGCAGTAGTGGCACGACGTATTCACGAAATCTCTGGCGGAACACCCAGCTGCGAGGAACGCACCGCCATCGAAGCAGACCGCCACGAACCTACCGGCCCAGTGCGTGGCGCCCCCCATGACCCAGGTGCACCAGGCATGGTCGAATACATTCGAGTTGCCGCCGCTGTGGGCACTGCTTCGATTGGTTTGTTTGCCCTCATCACTTTCGTGTGTGGCCTGGGATGGGGATGGGTCGAAAGCCTGTCAGTGCCACTTATGGCCCGATCAATCCTGTCGCCTTCGACCGTCGTTGGCAGCGTCGGGCAGATCATCATGCTCGGCCTGGGAAGTTCGGCAGAAACAGCCCAAATACCACTAGACACCGCACGCGCCTGCGGCATGGCCATCATGGCGATCGGGCTGATCTGGACCACGCTGTGGCTGGCCCCTCGGCGCCCAACCTTGTCCGTCGTCACCGCATTCGTCATCTTCGTTGCCTGCGGCTCGGTCGTCCACGCCTGGTACATGATCCCCGTGTTCGTGCTGCTCGGCCTGGTGCCGTTCAGCGAGCGCACCTACACCGTCGCGATGTGGGTGATCGCCGTCCTAGGCGTGTACGCCGCTTTCGACTCAGCCCTGGGCAACGGGTCCATCACCATCGCGGTCACCCTCGTTGCCGCACTCGTGCTGCGCATGCGCGCCCGCGGTGTCCTTCCCCTGCCCGCTAACCTTCGTGCCCGCCTAGCCGGTCAACACCGTCACGCTCGCACCGAGCAAAACCAAAAAGTCGGGTAACCACCACCGCGGACACGCGCTCGCAGCAGCGCTAGCGCACCCGAAACCACTGTGACTGCAGCTTGTGCAGGCACCTAAAGTTTGCGCAGCCGGACCCGCTCTACCTTGTGGTCAGCGCCTTTGGTGAGGATGAGGGTGGCGCGCTCGCGGGTGCCCAGAACGTTTTCGCGTAAATTTGGTTCGTTGATGCTGTCCCAGATCGATCCGGCTGTGGCGATCGCTTCAGCGTTGGACAGGTTGGCGTACCGGCGGAAGAAGGAATCAGGGTCGGTGAATGCTGTGTCGCGAAGCCGCAAGAAGCGGTTGATGTACCAGCTCTTCAAATGCGGGATCTCTGCGTCTACGTACAAGGAGAAATCGAAATAGTCAGATACCACTACACGTGTTTCTGCTGTTGGTGGGGCCAGGACATTGAGTCCTTCCACGATGAGGACATCTGGCCGGTGCACTTCTACGTGCGTGTCTTCCACGATGTCGTAAGTCAGGTGTGAATAAACCGGGGCGCGTACTGTCTCTACTCCCGATTTCACCTGGTCAAGGAATTGAACGAGAGCGGCCTGATTGTATGACTCAGGGAACCCCTTACGGTCCATGAGTCCTTTTTCTTGTAGAACCGCGTTGGGGTATAAAAACCCATCGGTGGTGACCAGTTCGACATTGGGTGTGCTCGGCCACCGTGACAGCAATTCGCGCAGAATCCGCGCTGTCGTTGACTTGCCCACAGCAACAGAACCAGCCACACCGATCACGAACGGGTTTCGTGCCGGCTTATGGCCGAGGAACCCCTGCATGATTCGGTGAAGGTTTCCAGCTCCCTCGGCGTAGAAACTGAGCAGCCGCGACAACGGTAGGTAGATCTCTTCGACTTCAGCCAGATCCAACCGGTCACCGACACCACGAAGACGCCGCACATCCTCATCAGTGAGGCTGCCTAGGGAATACGTACTCGACAGGCGTGCCCAGTCCTCGCGTGCGATTTCCACGAAAGGGGAAGGGACAGGCCTGGAGCCAGGTACTTGCGTTGACACCCGAACATTCTTCACCACCAAAGTGGTGAACCACTGGCGAGGTGATCACGAGGCACATCATGGACCTGCGAACAGTGGGCGTCCCCGCACTCTACGCTGGACCCTATGTGTGGAATCGTTGGCTATGTGGGCCGTGACGTCGATGGCAAAGCTCTCGACGTCGTTTTGGAAGGACTCGCCCGACTCGAGTACCGCGGATATGACTCGGCTGGGGTGGCATTCGTCACCGACGGTGTGATCAGCTCCGCGAAGAAAGCAGGAAAGCTCGCTAACCTGCGAGCCGAACTGGAAGCTAGCCCATTGCCTCCCTCTGCGACGGCGATCGGGCACACACGGTGGGCAACCCACGGGGCCCCCACCGACGAAAACGCCCACCCCCACCTGGGTGGCAAAGAGGGAAAACTCGCCCTCATCCACAACGGCATCATCGAGAACTTCCACTCCCTTAAAGCTGAACTTCTCGAAGAAGGTGTCGAATTCGCCTCCGAAACGGACACGGAGGTCGCCGCGCACCTCCTGGCCCGCGCCTACGAGAACACCCACGATCTCACCGCCGCGATGCAACAGGTCGTCAACCGTCTAGAAGGTGCATTCACCCTGCTGGCTGAGCACGCTGACGTCCCTGGCGTGATCGTCGCAGCCCGCCGCAACTCTCCACTAGTGATCGGTCTGGGTGAGGGCGAAAACTTCCTCGGCTCTGATGTCGCTGCCTTCGTGGGCCACACAAAGCTCGCAATGGAAGTTGACCAAGACCAGATCGTCACTATCACCCCAGAAAAGGTCGAAGTCATCGACTTCGCCGGACAACCCGCCGAAGGTAAACGCTTCGAAGTCACGTGGGACGCAGCCCAGGCCGAAAAAGGTGGCTACGACTCCTACATGCTCAAAGAAATCGAAGAGCAGCCACGCGCCATCGCCGATACTCTCCGCGGTCGCACCGACGAACACGGCGCCCTCACGCTGGACGAAATGCACGTCGCTGCCGAAAAACTCGCAGCCGTGGACCGTGTCGTCATCGTGGCTTGCGGTACCGCTTTCTACTCCGGCCTCACCGCCAAATACGCAATCGAGCACTGGACTCGCATCCCCGTCGCCGTGGAACTAGCCCACGAATTCCGGTACAGCGAACCCATCATTGACGAACACACCCTGGTGGTGTCCATCAGCCAGTCCGGCGAAACAATGGACACCCTTATGGCGGTCAAACACGCCCGTGAACTGGGCGCACTCACCGTCTCCATCTGTAACACGTACGGCGCCACCATTCCCCGCGAATCTGATGCCGCGCTCTACACACATGCTGGCCCCGAAGTTGCTGTCGCCTCCACCAAAGCATTCACCTCCCAGATCGCAGCCTGCTACCTCCTGGGCCTTTACCTGGCCCAGGAACGCGGCCACGGCGAATCAGTCAAAAAGGTGATGCGCGAACTCGAAGAAATCCCCGCCAAGATCAGCGAAGTCTTGGCCGACATGGACCGAGTACGCGAGATCGCCCGCTTCATGGCAGACACCCGCTCGGTGCTTTTCCTTGGCCGTAACGTGGGCTACCCGATCGCTCTTGAAGGTGCCCTCAAACTCAAAGAAATCGCCTATATTCACGCCGAAGGATTCGCTGCAGGTGAACTCAAGCACGGCCCCATCGCGCTGATCGAGCCCGGCCAGCCGGTGTTCATCGTGGTGCCTAGCCCCAGCACACCGCACAACCTGCACGACAAAGTGGTCTCCAACATCCAGGAGATCCGTGCTCGCGGCGCCCGCACCCTGGTCATCGCCGAAGCTGGTGACGAATCGGTAGCACCATTCGCCGACGAGATCATCCGGGTACCAGCCACATCGCCGCTGCTATCTCCGATGCTGACCATCCTGCCCTTGCAGGTGTTCGCGTGCGAACTAGCAACCTCTAAAGGTCTCGACGTAGACCAGCCCCGCAACCTCGCCAAGAGCGTCACCGTCGAGTAGTGACGTGATTGTCGGTATCGGTGTAGACGTATGCGGTATCGAGCGGCTACAGGCAACGCTGGAGCGCACACCCGGTTTACGTGACCGTGTTTTCGCCCCAGCAGAAAAAGAACTCCCAATTGCCTCGCTAGCTGCCCGATTCGCGATGAAAGAAGCAGTCGCCAAGGCACTACTGACCCCCGGCGACATGTCATGGCTCGATGCGTGGGCTCCACGCGCTGTCGGTAAACCACCCGAACTGCAAATCTCAGGCACAGTCCGTCAACGAGCCGAGGCATTGGGAGTAACCCGATTCCACGTGTCTTTGTCACATGACGCTGGTATTGCTACCGCCTTCGTGATCGCCGAATCCTGACACCACCTGTGTGGCCCGGTACAGACCTCACCGTCGACCGGGCCACACTTTTATTTTCGTCAAACCTGCCCCGCCAACACGCGGCGAAAACCGTTACCCATCGAACAGATACGCCAACACCCAAGATCCGGTGTTGCTTTAGATACGGCCAAAAACCGTCCTTTAGGGTTATGCCCATGGTGATGCAGGCATGGTCCGTCGAACGAGTCCGCGCAGCTGAAGAAGCCGCGAAAAAATTCCTCCCCAATGACGAACTCATGAACCGAGCCGCCCACGGGCTGGCCAACGTCCTAGCCACCCGCACCGACGAAATAGCCCAACACATCAGCCCCGGCGAAGACGTACGCATGATCGTCCTCGCCGGGCCAGGAGGAAACGGCGGCGACGCCCTCTTCGCCGCAGCTTTCCTACGCCACCTCCACACCACCCGCCTCGAAGAAACCAACCCAACCCAAGCTCACGTCGCCGACATCGTGCCCGTCCTCCTCACCGGTCAAGCCCACCCCTCAGCACTCCAAGCCATCCACGACGCTGGACTAACCCCCCTAGACGCCAGCACCGGCGAAGGCTTGGCAACAGCCGTCCACATGATCGCCACCGCCGATATCATCGTCGATGGCCTCTTCGGCATCGGAGGACGCCTCGACCTATCCCACCACGACGAAAACACCCCACCACCGGCAGCCTGGACCCTTGTCAACGCCATCCCCGACGACGCCTACCTCATCGCCGTCGACGTCGCCAGCGGCACCGACCCAGCCGGCGAAACCGAAACAGACAACTGCGTGTGGGCCGACGAAACCGTCACCTTCTCCCTCATCAAAGGAACCCACCTGCTCGCTGGCGAAAACGCCACCGGACTCCTCACCATCATCGATATCGGCATCGACGAATACGGACTACTCGGACTTGGAACCGACGGCGAACTCGCCAACGAAAACGAAGAACACATCGACGCCCTCCTCACCGACGGCCCCGCCACCCCCATGGCCGAACGCCTCACCTTCGATGACGTAAGCCACATGTGGCCCACCCCCGGACCCCGCGACGACAAATACTCCCGCGGTGTCGTCGGCATCATCGCCGGAGGCGAAAACTACACCGGAGCAGCAATCCTCACCGTTACCGCCGCAGTTAACACCGGCGCCGGAATGGTCCGCTACATCGGCCCCCCAACCCCCACCAACCTCATCCGCACCCACATCCCCGAAGCAGTACACGGCCCCGGAAAAGTCCAAGCATGGGTAATCGGCCCCGGCCTAGACCCCCACCCCGTCGACGACGACGAAACCGGCCACGCCCACCTCACTCACGCCCGCCAAGCCCTCGACTCCAACGAACCCGCCGTCATCGACGCTGGCGGGCTCGACCTGCTCACCGGCCCACGACCCCACGCCGGAGCACCCACCCTCATCACCCCCCACGCCGGCGAACTCGCCCGCCTCCTCACCCGTCTCGACCCCGGCACCCCCACCAGCAGAGAAGACGTCGAAAACGCTCCCGTGAGCCACGCCCGCCGCGCCGCCGAACTCCTCCACGCCACCGTCCTACTCAAAGGCAACCGAACCCTAGTCGTACCCCCCACAGACAACCTGCCTATCCGCACCCAAACCAACGCACCCGCCTGGCTCGCTACCGCCGGTGCCGGCGACGTCCTCGCCGGAATCGCAGGGACACTCCTCGCCGCAGGCCTCAACCCCCTCGACGCAGGATCCCTTGCCGCCCTCGTCCACGGAGTCGCCGCCCACGACACCAACCCAGGCGGCCCCATCCGCGCACTCCACGTCGCCGAAACCCTCCCCACCACCATCGCTGCCCTCCTACGCCGCCCCAACTAACACCCCAGAGAACGACACACCCACACCAAGCTGCATAGGCTGCACCCAACACACCACCACGGAAGGACCACGCCTCATGGAGCTCACCCGCACCCTGCCCACCGCCGAAGACACCCGAAACTTCGCCCGCGAACTGGCCACCCATCTACGCCCCGGCGATCTCATTCTGCTCGTTGGAGAACTCGGCGCAGGAAAAACAACCTTCACCCAAGGGCTCGGCGAAGGACTAGGCGTACGCGGCCCCATCGCCTCACCGACCTACGCCATCTCCCTAGTCCACCCTAGCCTCACCAACGGCCCCGACCTCATCCACGTCGACGCCTACCGCCTGGGCGACCACGCCGAACTCGACGACCTCGACCTCGACGCCGACATGGACACCTCCGTCACCGTCATCGAATGGGGAGCAGGCATCGCCGAAGGGCTCTCCTCGGACTACCTCATCATCGAACTCAACCGAGCCGTCGGCGCCACCGACCCCTACGCCGAACACGCCGATCTCGACCCCCGCACCATCCACATCCACCCCGTCGGCACCCGATGGACAACAACCCAAATCTTCGAGCGATCCACCGACTGATCTACCCTGGTTAGGTGCTTGCTCTGGCTATCGACACCTCCACATCCGCGATCACCGCCGCCCTCCGCGACGGAGAGCACACATACCTACGCACCAGAACCGACAGTCGCGGTCACGCCGAATGGCTATCGCCCCAAATATCAGAACTATTCACCGAAGCAGGACGTACCCCCAGCGATCTGACCCACGTCATCGCCGGTGAAGGCCCAGGCCCCTTCACCGGACTTCGCGTCGGCCTAGTCACCGCCGAAACCATCGCCTTGGCCACCAACGCCCAATACATCGGCCTATGCAGCCTCGACGCACTCGCCGCCGCCGCCATCCGCCACGGTGCACCAGAGGCCCACAGCGACTTCCTCGTCGCCTCCGACGCCCGCCGCAAAGAGGTCTACTGGGCGACCTATCACTGGGCCGGTACTACCAACGAAAACCCAACACTGGCCACCAGCCTCACCCGCACTAGCGAACCCGCCGTCACCAAACCCGCCGACCTACCCGAACACGTCCGCGCCCTACCCACTGTTGGACGCGGACCACACCTGTTCCCCGACTTCTTCCCCCACAGCATCGGCCCACTCGACGTCGACGCACGCGACCTGCTC
The DNA here is from genome assembly GCF_058996045.1 of Dermatophilus sp. B7861-1. Classification (NCBI taxonomy): domain Bacteria; kingdom Bacillati; phylum Actinomycetota; class Actinomycetes; order Micrococcales; family Dermatophilaceae; genus Dermatophilus; species Dermatophilus sp. B7861-1. Next base: position 756,593 of record NZ_CM180082.1, read on the forward strand.
GACCTCGCCTACGCCCACCACGACGCCGGTACCCTCCCCACCCACAAGCGCGCACACCCCCTCTACCTGCGCCGCCCCGACGCCAAAGCCAACGCCACCGCACCTCTGGTCCCCGCCACTGCCAGCGAGCCCCGCGAGTGAACACAACCGTTCTACGCCCCGTACACCACCGAGACATTCCCCAACTCACCGCGCTAGAAAGCCAGGTGTATGGCAAAGACGCCTGGTCGGAATCATCGTGGTGGGGCGAACTCGCCGCCAGACCACAACGCGCCTACGCTATCGCCACCCCTAAAGATGCCCCCGACCTCATCTATGGATACGCAGGGCTGGACCTTGGCCGCGACATTGCCGACATCATGACCATCACCACCGCCCCTCACGCCCGAGGCACCGGAATCGCCACCCAACTCATGTCCTGGATGGTGCAAACCGCCACCGCCACCACAGCCACACACATGATCCTCGAAGTCCGGTCAGACAACGACGTCGCTATCGGCCTCTACACGCGATGGGATTTCACGACCATCTCCACCCGACCGAACTATTACAAGGGAGCAGACGCCCTCATCATGCGCCGCTCCCTATCCACCTCGCCTGAAAAGGCAGGTCAGAAGGAGACCGCATGAGCAGCGCACCCCTAGTTCTGGGAATCGAAACCTCCTGCGACGAGACCGGTGTCGGGATCGTGCGTGGCGGAGAACTACTCGCCGACGAGGTCGCCAGTAGTGTCGATCAGCATGCCCGCTACGGCGGTGTTGTACCTGAAGTCGCCGCCCGCGCCCACCTGGAAGCAATGGCCCCCACTATCGCCAGAGCCTGCGAAAAATCCGGCGTATGTCTGAGCGACCTCGATGCCATCGCTGTGACTGCTGGCCCCGGTCTGGCCGGCGCCATGCTTATCGGATTGGCAGCAGCCAAAGCCCTCGCTGTTGCCGTGAACAAGCCGCTGTATGGCGTTAACCACCTGGCCGGCCATGTGGCCGTAGACATCGTCGAACACGGACCCCTGCCCGAACCGATGATCGCGCTGCTGGTCTCAGGCGGACACAGCAACATCCTGCACGTCAAAGACATCACAAGCGACATCGTCCAGCTCGGGCAAACCGTTGACGACGCCGCAGGTGAAGCATTCGACAAAGTGGCGCGTCTGCTCGGCCTTGGGTTCCCCGGTGGGCCCCACGTCGACAAAGCCGCACAAGAAGGTGATGGCACAGCAATCACCTTCCCACGAGGACTCACTAGCGGACGGGACATGCAGCGCCACCGCTACGACTTCTCCTTCTCGGGAGTGAAAACAGCTGTGGCCAGGTGGGTGGAGGCCAAAGTGGCCGCTGGCGAGAGCGTGCCGGTCGCTGACGTCGCAGCCAGCTTCCAGGAAGCCGTGACCGATGTTCTTACCCGCAAAGCTGTCCTGGCCTGCAAAGAACACGACGTCAAACACCTGCTCATCGGTGGCGGAGCAGCAGCAAATAGCCGCCTGCGGGCACTAGCTGAACAACGATGCGCCGAGGCAGGAATCTCGCTGCGCGTGCCCCGCCCACGCTTGTGCACCGATAACGGTGTGATGATCGCCGCGTTGGGCGCAGCGATGGTCGAACGTGGCATAGCCCCCAGCACCCTTGATATCCCAGGTGACTCCTCGCTGCCGATTGATGTTCCACAGGTGCGTGTCTGATGCGGGCTCCGCGACGTGTTCTCGCAGCCGCGGCTGCCGTGCTCGTGGGAATGTGCGGAGCGTGCGCGGCCGGTAGCAGCGAAGTGAAAGAAGCGGTGACCACAGGGCAACCCGACTCAAGCAAGTCACAACTATCTGGTCTTCCCACAAGTGCAGAGATGGCCCAAGCACGCACCGATGTCGAAAAGTTGCCGACGCGGCGCCTGGCTGCACAGATCGTGGTGCCCAGGCGCCCAAACGACTCGGTAGAGGCTGCTCGGTTAGTGCGTGAAATGGGGTACGGCGGAATGGCGCATTTCGCTGAACACACTCCGGCCGATAAAACCAAAGTGGTGCAGAACATCACCGAAGCCAACAAGCGCATTAGTGCTGCCGTGCAAAGTGATCGCCAATGGCCTGCATTCATCGCCGTTGATCAGGAAGGCGGTCCAGTCACGCGGGTGGGGGATCCACTGACGAGGTTTGGGGCGGTGATGGGGCTCGGTGCTGCACGTGACACGAAATTGGCGCAGCGTGTGGGGGTTTCGTCGGCAACAGAGTTGGCTGGTCTGGGGTTCACAGTGGTGTTGGCACCAGATGCTGATGTGACTTCAGGTGAGCAGGATCCAACTATCGGGGTGCGTTCTGCTTCTTCTGACTCGAAGCTGGCTGCTGAGATCGTGGCTGGTTTAGCTCAGGGGTATGCCGATGGTGGCGTAGTTGCGGTGGCGAAACACTTTCCTGGTCATGGGAGTGTTCCAGCAGATACGCATCAAGGTCGAGTGCGGCAACGGATGCCGATGTCAGTGCTGCGCGACCGGGACTTTCTTCCTTTCCAGGAGTTGGTCGATGCTGGCGTGCCAGGGGTGATGACTGCACATATCGTGCTGGATGCGGTTGATGGCACAACGCCCTCCACGATGAGTCGCCCGGTGTTGTCAGGATTGCTGCGCCAAGAGCTGGGGTTCCGGGGCTTGGTGGTCACTGACGCGTTGGAGATGGGTGCGATCGGTATTGATTCCGGCGCTGCCGCTGTGCGTTCGGTATGGGCAGGGGCGGATGTGTTGTTGATGCCCTCGGATCCCAAGGCAGCTGTTGAAGGTTTGGTGAAGGCGGTGGAATCCGGAGCGTTAGACCGCTCTCGCCTGGTGGATGCGGCGGCTCGGATGGTAGCGACGCTGCGTCATGCGCCAGTGCGTGCCACCCAGGGGCCAACGCAACCTGGTTCGGGTAAAGATGTGGCTGATGCTGCGGCGGCTGCGGCGATCACGCAGCTCGGTGGTAAGTGCGGTGCTCCGCTGGTCAAAGGTGGCATTGTGATCTCTGGGGGCACTGCTGGCGATCGTGCGTTGTTGGCTGAGAGCGCGAAGGCTGCCGGGTTGGCTGTGGGGTCTGGGACTGCGGTGCGTTTGATTGATTCGGTGGTTTACCGAGCGGCGGAAGAGAAGAAGCCGCATTTGGTGGCTAAAGTGACACCGCCGACTCCGGATGCGGTGACGGTGGCATTGGATGTGCCGTATGCGCTTGCTCGGGAACAGGGAGCGACTTTGGCGACTTTTGGTCGGACTCCGGCAGTAATGCGGGCGTTGGTTGAGGTGCTGGTGGGGCATAAGCCAGCGGCGGGGCGTTTACCGGTTGCTGTAGGGACCCACGCGGTGGGTGCTGGTTGTGGAGCTTCGCAATGACAACGGTCGCACAGTTTTTCGCGGTGGTTTTGGTTGATGAGTTAGTGCGGGCTGGGGTGCGGCATGTGGTGTTGTCTCCGGGGTCGCGGTCAGCTCCGTTGGCGTATGCGGCTCTTGATGCTGAGCGCGCTGGGCTGTTGGAGCTGCATGTGCGCACTGATGAGCGTTCGGCGGCGTTTTGTGCTTTGGGTTTAGGTAAGGCCACGGGGGTGCCTGCGGTGGTGGTGACGACCTCGGGTACAGCGGTGGCGAATTTGCACCCGGCGGTATTGGAGGCGCATGAGGCGCGGGTGCCGTTGGTTGTGGTGACGGCGGATCGTCCTCATGAGTTACGTCCGACGAGGGCGAATCAGACGACGCATCAGCCAGGGATTTTTGGTGGGTCGGTGCGGCTTGCGTTGGATTTGGAGGCACCGGTGCAGGGCGCTTCACCGATGCCGTATTGGCGTACATGCATGGATCGCACGGTTGCGGCGGCGATGGGTGCTGTGGGTGGTGTGCCGGGGCCGGTGCATGTGAATGTTTCTTTGCGTGATCCGTTGGCGCCGGAGGCTGGTGTGCGTCCGTTGGTAGGCGATGGGTTGCCGGAGGAGCTACAGGGGCGTCCGGGTGGGGTGGCGTGGACGGTGTGTGAGCCAGCGTCGTTGGTTGGTGGGGATGGGTTGCCGGAGGTGGCGCGGACGCTTGTGGTGGTGGGGGATGTTTCTGGCGATGTGCGTCAGCGGGCTTTTCAGTGGGCTGCGTTGCGTGGGCATCCGGTGTTGGCTGGGCCGTTTGGTCAGGGTGCTGAGGGTGTGGTGGTGCCGCACGGGCCGTTGGTTGCTGAGACGGGGTTTGCTGCGGTAGCGGAGAATGTGCCTGATCGGGTGGTTGTGGTGGGGCGTTTGACGTTGTCGCGTGCGGTGGGTGCGTTGGTGCGTCGGTCGGGGTGTGCGGTGGCGGTTTCGGCTGATCCGGTGTGGCCTGATCCTTCTCATGTGGTGAGTTCGGTGCAATCGGTGGGTGCGTTGTCGTTGATGTCACCGGTGTTGTCGGAGGATTTTGTGGCGGCGGCGCATGATTTTGGGCGGCGTTGGCGTGAGGCTGGGGTGGCGGTTTCGGGTGCTGTTGAGCAGGTGGTTCCGGGTACGTGGCCTAGTGGTCCTGCTGTTGCGGCGTGTGTATTGGGTGCGTTGCCTCGGGGAGCTCGGTTGTTTTGTGGTTCGTCTTCGACTGTGCGTGATGTGGCTTTTGTGGGGTCGGGTAGGGGTGACGTGGAGACGGTTGCTAGTCGTGGTTTGGCAGGGATTGATGGGTGTGTCTCGACGGCTGCGGGGATGGCGTTGGCTGATGATCGGGCTACGTTTGCGCTGGTGGGAGATTTGACGTTTGTGCATGACAGCGCTGGTTTGTCGGTGGGGCCGTTGGAGCGGCGTCCGGATTTGACGGTGCTGGTAGTTAATGACGATGGTGGCGCGATTTTTGACACGTTGGAGTACGGATCTTCGGATGTGCGGGGTGAAGATCCGCAAGGGTTTGTGCGGTTGTTTGCTACGCCTACCGGTACGTCGGTGGAGGCGTTGGCTAGGGCGCATGGTGCTCGGTTTGTGCGTGCGAGTACCCCGGGGGAGTTGGTTGAGGTAGCCGCTCAGGTGCCGTGTGGGTTCACTGTTGTGGAAATAGTGGTGCCGGCTATGAGGGCACGGGTGGACCGTGAGGCGTTGGTTAGTGCTGCGGATGTGGCTGTGGAGCAGATGTTTTCGGTTTAGGGGTGGGTGTTTTGGGGTGAGGTGAAGGCGTTTTTCATGGGGAGGAGTTTGGCGTGGGATTCGTTGAGTTCTGCGGTGGGGTCGGAGGCGTCGACGATGCCGCAGCCAGCGAAGATGCGCATATTGGTGTGGGTTTGGTCGAGGTGACCGCAGCGTAGAGCGATGCCGAATTCGCCGTCTCCGTGGGAGTCGATCCAGCCGATGGGGCCGGCGTAGCGGCCTCGGTCCATGCCTTCGAGGGTGTTGATGAGGTTGTCGGCGGTGGTGCGGGGGGTTCCGCAGACGGCGGCGGAGGGGTGGAGTTGTTCGGCTAGCTCTAGGACGTTGATGTTTGTGTTGGTGTGTCCGGTGACGTCGGTGGCTAGGTGCATGACGTTGGGTAGGTCCAAAACGAAGGGGGTTTCGGGGACAGAGAGGGTGTGGCAGTGGGGTTGGAGCACGTCGGTGACTGAGGTGACGGCGTAGGCGTGTTCGTGGAGGTCTTTGGGGGAGTGGGTGAGGGTGCTGGCGAGGTTGGTGTCGGTGGTGGTGTTGCCGGTGCGTCGGATGGTTCCGGCCAGGATGCGGCTTGTGGCGGTGTTGTTATGTAGGCGGATGAGCATTTCGGGTGTGGCGCCGATGAGGCCGTCGATGGCGAAGACCCAGGTGTGGGGGTAGCTGTTGGTGAGTTGGGTGAGTAGCCATCGGGGGTCGATGGGGTGGGGGGTGCTGATGTGTTCGTCGCGGGCGAGGACGACTTTGTCGAGTTGGCCGTTGATGATGGCGTCGATGGCTTGGGTGACGCGGTCGGTCCAGGTGGTTTCGGTGAGGGTTCCGGGGGTGTAGGTGGCTGGGCCTGGTTCGGTGATGGGTGGTGCGGGGGGCGGTGGTGTTGGTGTGGTTGGGGTGGTGGTGATGGTGGTGTGCCAGGAGATGCCGTTGTGGGTTCCGGTGATGTGTTCGGGGACGATGAGGGTGGCGCCGTGGGGGGAGTGAGGGGAGTAGGCGAAGCTACCGAAGGCGATGAGTCCGGTTCCGGGGGCTTGGATGTCGTTGTCGATGGTGGCGTTGTTGGTGATGGTTTGCCACCAGGTGTTGGCGTCGGTGAAGCGGCTGTGGCCGTGGGTGGTGATGGTTGTGGCGCGTCCGTGGGCGATGAGTCCGTTTCCGTCGCGGACCCAGGCGAGGGTAGTGCGTGGGTCGGCGTCGCGTAGGGCGTTGTGCAGGTGTGTGGGCCCGTCAGTGGGGGGTAGGGCAGTGGTGGTTGCGTAGAGGCGTGGGGTGGGCGCTTGGTTCACGGTGTGCGTCACATGGGGTGAGCTTACGTTTGGGGTGGTCATGGCGTCGAGCGGTTTGTCGTTTATTGGTTGGGTTTGTGGAATTTGTTGGCAATAGGTGTGCTGTTGGGGTGGGGTTTTGGCAGGTGAAGCGTTTATGGGGGTGGGGCAGTTGTGTTGCTGAGTGATTTCGTCCTGTGCGGGGTGTTTCAGGTGGGAGGATGGGGGTATGGCTCGCGCGAACTTGGATAAGAAACCTGCCGATGTGGCGAAGATGTTCGATGATGTCGCGCCGCGGTATGACATTACGAACACGTTCATGACTGGTGGGATGGAGACCTTGTGGCGGCGTTCGGTGATGAAGGTTCTCGATGCTCGTCCGGGCGATCGGGTGTTGGATATCGCGGCGGGGACGGGTACGAGTAGCGCGATTTTGGCTGATGCTGGGGTGGATGTTGTTCCGGCGGATTTCTCGATGGGGATGTTGCAGCAGGGGCGTCGTCGTCGTCCGGATTTGTCGTTCACCGCTGCTGATGCGATGGCGTTGCCGTTCGCGGATGAGAGTTTTGATGCGGTGACTATTTCGTATGGCATTCGGAATGTGGTGGATCCAGATGCGGCGTTGCGGGAGTTTTTGCGGGTGACGCGTCCTGGTGGGGTGTTGGTGATTGCGGAGTTTTCGCAGCCGGTGGTTCCTGGGTTCCGTGAGCTGTACAAGTGGTATTTGGGTAAGGGATTGCCGGCGGTTGCAGCGCGGGTGAGCTCGGATGCGGAGTCGTACATGTATCTGAGTGAGTCGATCATGTCGTGGCCTGCTCAGAGTGCGTTGGCTTCGCGGATTACCTCGGCTGGGTGGAAAGACGTGCGTTGGAGGAACCTCACTGGTGGGATTGTGGCGGTGCATCGCGGGGTGAAGCGTTGATGTCTGCGTGGCTGTTATACAGATCGTGTAATGGTGCTCACGTGTATGTGCCGCAATTCGGTTGCCTGTACAGCGAGCCGCTAGTCTCACCCGGGTGGGAGCAGTGAGTACGGCCGGTGAAAATGTTGATGTCATCGTTGTCGGGGCGGGCCCAGGGGGTTCGACTGCGGCAGCGTATTTGGCCTCGGCGGGGCTAGATGTAGTTCTGCTGGAGAAGGCAGCTTTTCCTCGGGACAAGATCTGCGGTGATGGGCTGACCCCTAGGGCGGTGCGTCAGCTCATCGATTTGGGTGTGCCGACGCGGCTTGAGGATGGGTGGATTCGTAACCGCGGGTTGCGGATTATTGGTGGTGGGCATCGGTTGGAGCTGGATTGGCCTGATGATGTGCCCTCTTTTCCTTCGTATGGGTTGACGCGGGCGCGCATGAATTTTGATGAGATGCTGGCTCGCCACGCTGTGGGGCGAGGTGCGCGTCTTCTAGAACGGCATAACGTGACTGGCCCGGTGCTTGGCGCTGATGGGCGCACGGTGGTGGGTGTTGAGGCCAAGCTGATGGATGAGTCGGGCCGGGCCACGCGGGAGCGGGTGGTGTTCCGGGCGCCGGTTGTGATCGCTGCTGATGGCAACAGCAGCCGGTTGGCGATTTCGGTGGGGCGTGAGCGTCGTGACGACCGGCCGATGGGGGTGGCGGTGCGTACGTACTTCCGCACTCCTCGCCATGATGACGACTACATGGAGTCGTGGGTTGAGCTGAAGGTGAAAGAAAACCGCGACAACCCGCGTAGCCGGGACATTTTGTTGCCGGGGTATGGGTGGATTTTTCCCTTGGGAGACGGAACCGCGAACGTGGGGTTGGGGATGTTGGATTCTTCCCCAGCGTTCGGGAAAGTCGACTACAAAGATGTGATGCAGCGCTGGGTGGCCAGCATGCCTGCCGAATGGGAGTTCACTCCTGAGACGATGACGACTCCGGTGCGAGGCGCGGCGTTACCGATGGCGTTCAACCGGTCGCCGTTGTATGAGAACGGTCTGCTGCTTATCGGTGATGCCGGTGGGATGGTGAGCCCCTTTAACGGTGAAGGAATTGACTATGCGATGGAGTCTGGTCGCATGGCTGCGGAAATAGTTGCGCAAGCTATCGCGCGTTCTACTGCTGAGCAACGTAACCGGGTGCTCTCTACTTACCCTGACCGGATGAAAGCTCATCTGGGAGGGCAGTTCATGCTCGGAACATACTTCGCTGCCCTGATCGGACACCCCGAAGTGATGCGTTTCGGTATCAAATATGGGCTGCCGCGAACCTCCTTGATGAAGATCTTGTTGAAGGTCATGGCCAATATTCGTGAACCTCACGGGGGTGTACGTACAGACCGTGTCATTGAAGCTTTGACGCGATTGACGCCTTCGGCATGAAAATCCTTGTGAATCTCTAAGATAAGGGTGATGCCGCCTGCCGTCATCCGCCCAAGCTCCCGCACCCATGGAGCATGAGGACGGGTCCCAGCGACGGCCTTCCAGCCCTTGAGGCGTCACCCACTGGTACGGGTCCCGCCGTTGAAAACACTCGCCCCACCATGATCAGAGAGGGGATGGCACGCCATGAACCCTTATGTGCCGATCCTGTTCTTCTTTTTCCTCGGTATCGCGTTCGCGGCTTTTTCCGTGTTTGGGTTCCAGCTTTTAGGACCCAAGCGGTACAACGCAGCAAAACTGCAGTCATACGAATGCGGTATTCAACCGTCACCGCACGCAGAGCAGGGTGGGCGTGTGCCGGTGAAGTTCTACACAACGGCGATGCTGTTCATCATCTTCGACGTCGAGGTGCTGTTCATGTTCCCGTTCGTGGTCGCCTTTGACCAGTTAGGGCTGTTCGCCCTCATCGAGATCGTGGTTTTCGTGGCATCGATTCTCATCACCTACGTATTCATCTGGCGCCGCGGCGGACTGGAGTGGGACTGATATGGCTAAAACTGATGGAATGACGCCCTACCGGGCATGGGCCGATTCGAAGCTGCCTGCGGGCGTACAGATCGGCAAGCTGGACCAAATCGGTGGCTTCCTGCTGAAGCACTCAATGTGGCCTGCCACGTTCGGTTTAGCTTGTTGCGCTATCGAAATGATGATGGCTGGCGCCCCGGACTACGACATCGCTCGCTACGGGATGGAGCGCTTCGGCGCCACACCACGACAGGCTGACGTGATGATCGTCGCTGGTCGCGTGAGCCAAAAATTCGCGCCTATCGTCCGCCAGGTATGGGACCAGATGCCCGAGCCGAAATGGTGCATCTCCATGGGTGTGTGCGCCAGCTCCGGGGGCATGTTCAACAACTACGCGATCGTGCAAGGCGTGGACCACATCGTCCCGGTCGACATCTACCTACCAGGATGCCCACCTCGACCCGAGATGCTCTTCGACGCGATCCTCAAACTGCACGCGCAGAGCCTGCGCACCCCGCACTTCTCCCCAGCGACTAAACGCGAACTGGCTCGCCGTATCGAAGAAGAAGCAATGGCAGCCACACCACTATCCGAACGTAAGGGGCTGTTGGCATGACGGAGAACACCCCCCACGGTGCTCTCACCGACGAGGAAAACCTCCCCACCCGCACCGAAGACCAATACGGCCCCGTCAAGCGAGGCCAACGGCAGGGCATGTTCCACGCCAGCACCGGTGACACCTCCGGGTACGGCGGCCTCATCACACCGAAACTGTTCCCCGGCCCCTCACCTCGGCCATACGGCGGCTGGTTCGACACTGTCGCCGACGCGCTCGCTGAGGCACTGCGTCAAGCAGGTGGACCCTCGTATGAGGAAGCAATCGAAGCGGTTGTGATCGACCGCGGCGAAATGACCGTGATGGTGCGCCGCGAGCACCTGCTCGCCGTGGCCCGGCAACTACGTGACTTTCCCGAGCTGCGGTTTGAACTGTGCGGTGGAGTCAACGGTGTCCACTTCCCGCAAGAGACGGGACGTGAATTGCACACCGTCACTCACTTCACATCCATCACGCATGGATGCCGCCGCATCCGGGTTGAAGTGACCTGCCCCGACAACGACCCCCACATTCCCTCCATCGTCGAGGTGTACCCCGCCAACACCTGGCACGAGCGCGAAACCTGGGACTTCTTCGGGATCATCTTCGATGGTCACCCGGCTTTGACCCGCATCCTTATGCCCGACGACTGGCCAGGCCACCCCCAGCGGAAGGACTACCCGCTGGGCGGAATCCCTGTCGAGTACAAAGGCGCAACCACACCACCCCCAGACCAGCGGAGGTCGTACAACTGATGACCACCAACACGAGTGAAAACGCTGACGTCATGCACGGTGATGTGCGCGCTTCAGGTGCAGCGTCCGATAACGCTGACGGTTACCTCATCAACGCAGTCGGGGGTGACTGGGACCAGCTCACCCAAGAGGCCATGGAACACAGCGACGAACGCATCGTTGTCAACATGGGCCCGCAGCATCCCTCGACTCACGGCGTGCTGCGCCTGATCCTCGAACTTGATGGCGAAACAGTCACCGAAGCCCGCGTTGGGATCGGATACCTGCACACCGGTATCGAAAAAACAATGGAGTTCCGCACCTGGACACAGGGCGTGACGCTATGCACCCGCATGGACTATCTGACCCCGTTGTTCCAGGAGACGACATATTGCCTGGGCACTGAGCGGCTTCTGGGGATCGAAGACCAAATCACCACCCGCGCCAGCGACATCCGCGTGATGATGATGGAACTCACCCGGATCAGTTCACACTTTGTTGCTGTGGCCACCGGTGGGCTAGAGCTGGGTGCCACAACGGTCATGGAAATTGGTTTCCGTGGCCGTGAAGCATGCCTGCGCGTCATCGAAGCCATCACTGGTCTGCGTATGAACAACGGCTACATCCGTCCCGGTGGTGTGGCTCAAGACCTCCCCAGCAACTGGCAGGCTCTCCTTGAACGCGAACTGCCAGAGCTGATCCGCGCAGAGAAAGAGCTCGAAGACCTCACCCTGGAAAACCCCATCCTCAAGGGGCGTTACGAAAACGTCGGCGTTCTCGACCTAGCCGGATGTATGGCATTGGGCGTCACTGGCCCCATCCTGCGCTCGGCTGGATACCCCCTGGACCTGCGCCGCGCTGACCCGTACTGCGGTTACGAGAACTACGACTTCGACATCTGCGTATGGGACACCGCTGACGCATACGGTCGACTGCGCGTACGACTGAACGAAATCAAAGAATCCATCAAGATTCTGCGCCAATGCATCGACCGGCTACGCGCCACCGAAGGCCAGCCAGTCATGATCGCCGATAAAAAAATCGCGTGGCCTGCACAACTGTCTGTTGGCACTGACGGGCAAGGCAACAGCCTGGAACACATCCGCGAAATCATGGGCGAATCGATGGAGTCGCTCATTCACCACTTCAAGATCGTCACCGAAGGGTTCCGGGTGCCCGCAGGTCAGGCCTACCGGCCCGTCGAGTCTCCCAAGGGCGAACTCGGCGCCTACCTGGCCTCCGACGGAGGAACCCGCCCCTACCGGGCTCACTTCCGAGACCCGGCCTTCCACAACCTGCAAGCCGCCGCGGTGATGATCGAGGGCGGATACCTGGCGGACGCCGTTGTGGCGCTGGCCTCCATTGACCCGGTGCTGGGAGGAGTGGACCGATGAGTAAAAACTGGGACCAGCCGAACTACGGCACCCAACCTGCAACGGACGACGTAAGCTGGAGCGAGGACACCCTCGCTGGGCTGCGCGCCGATGCAGCGCAAATCCTTGGCCGTTACCCGAGTAAACGATCCGCGCTCCTGCCGCTGCTGCACCTGGTGCAAAGCGTCGACGGATATGTTTCACCCGAGGGAATCCGGTTCGCGGCCGAGATGACCGAACTCACCCCCGCCGAAGTCAGCGGCGTGGCCACCTTCTACTCACAGTACAAACGCCACCCCAACGGCGAATACACCGTCGGTGTCTGCACCAACACGCTATGCGCTGTGATGGGCGGAGACGCCATCTTCGATCGCGTTTCTGAGCATTTGGGCATCGGCCACGACGAAACCACCGAAGATGGACGCATCACTCTTGAACGAGTCGAATGCAACGCGGCCTGCGACTACGCCCCCGTGGTGATGGCGAACTGGGAGTTCATGGACGCACAAACGCCCGAATCGGCCGTGGCCATGGTTGATGACATGCGCGCCGGTAAAGAAATCCGCCCCACTCGCGGCGCCGCAAAGGTGTGTTCCTTCAAAGAAGTGTCCCGCGTTTTGGCAGGATTCCCAGATGGGCGTGCTGATGAAGGAGTCGGCGCCGGAGAGAACTCGCTACGCGGCCTGAAATACGCCAAGGAACACGGCTGGGCAGACACAACCAGCTCTAAGGAAGGACAGGCATGAGTACACAACTCACCCCCGTCCTCTCGCGGTACTGGGACGAACCACAGTCGTGGACGCTGGAAACATACCAGCGACATGAGGGATATGAGGGGCTGCGTAAAGCCCTCGCGCTTAGCCGTGAAGACCTCGTTCAACAGGCGAAAGATTCCGGTCTACGTGGCCGTGGGGGAGCGGGGTTCCCCACAGGTATGAAATGGGGATTCCTGCCTCCGGATGACGGCGGCCCCCGCTACCTCGTGGTCAATGCGGACGAGTCCGAGCCAGGTACTTGTAAAGACGTGCCGCTCATGATGGCCACCCCCCACGTGCTCGTGGAAGGTATGGCAATCACCTCTTACGCCATTAACTGCCACCACGCGTTTATCTACTTGCGCGGCGAGGTCGTGCACGTTTACCGGCGCCTGATGAATGCTGTGCAAGAGGCATACACAGCCGGGCTGCTGGGCAAAAACATCATGGGCAGCGGTTTCGACCTCGACATCACTGTGCACGCCGGTGCCGGTGCTTACATCTGTGGTGAAGAAACAGCGCTGTTGGATTCCTTGGAAGGGCGCCGCGGACAACCCCGTCTCAAGCCCCCGTTCCCTGCTGTTGCTGGTTTGTACAGCCGCCCCACCGTGGTCAACAACGTGGAGACCATCAGCCAAGTGGCGCCGATTTTCCTGCATGGAGCGGACTGGTTCGCCAAGTTCGGTACAGAGAAAAGCAAAGGTGTTGGCATCTTCAGCCTCTCTGGCCACGTCACCAGGCCAGGTCAGTTCGAAGCACCGTATGGCATCACCATGCGGGAACTACTCACCATGGCAGGTGGGGTCCGTGCCGGTCACGAGCTGAAGTTCTGGACTCCTGGTGGTTCCTCGACACCACTGTTCACTCCCGAGCACCTCGACGTGCCGCTGGATTATGAACAGGTCTCGGCCGCCGGATCCATGCTGGGTACCCGTGCATTGCAGGTATTCGACGAGACTGTTTCGGTAGTCAAAGCGGTCTCCCGTTGGATCGATTTTTACGCCCACGAGTCATGCGGCAAATGCACCCCCTGCCGTGAAGGCACGTACTGGCTGCAACAGATCATGACGCGCCTGGAGAAAGGACAAGGGCAGCCCGGCGACATCGAAAAGCTCGAAGACATCGCGAGCAACATCGCTGGCCGTTCTTTCTGCGCTCTCGGCGACGCTGCCGCCACACCGGTTCTGTCCGGCATCAAACACTTCCGCGACGAGTTCGAGATGGCCATGACCACCCCGGTTGACGTCTCATTCCCGCCGCAGCGATCCGTTCTGTTCGTGAAGGAGGGCATGTCCTCATGACAGCCCAGAACACTGCAGGCGTCGAGAACGTCACTGTGACAATTGACGGCGTCGAGGTGAGCGTCCCCAAGGGGTCCCTGATTATTCGTGCAGCCGAACAAGTCGGGATTGAGATCCCACGGTTCTGCGACCACCCACTGCTTGACCCTGCCGGTGCCTGCCGTCAGTGCCTCGTTGACGTGGCCATGCCAGGCCGCGATGGCGAAGTCCGCAAAATGCCTAAACCCCAAGCCGCCTGCACCATGACGGTGATGGAGGGCATGGAAGTCCAAACCCAGCAGACCTCCCCTGTAGCCAAAAAAGCGCAGGAAGGTGTGATGGAGTTCCTGCTCATCAACCACCCGCTGGATTGCCCAGTCTGTGATAAGGGCGGGGAGTGCCCGCTGCAGAACCAAGCAATGTCTACCGGACGGCCTGTTTCCCGGTTCACCGACATCAAACGCACCTACTCCAAACCCGTCGGCATCTCTGCACAGGTGCTGCTGGACCGAGAACGGTGCGTGCTGTGCCAACGCTGTACGCGTTTTTCTGACCAGATCGCCGGTGACCCGTTCATCGCTCTGGTTGAGCGAGGCGCGCAGCAACAGATCGGTATCTTTCAGGAACAGCCGTTCCAGTCGTACTTCTCCGGCAACACGGTGCAGATCTGCCCGGTAGGTGCTTTGACAGGTGCCATGTACCGGTTCCGGTCACGGCCGTTTGACCTGGTGTCTACGCCGAGCACATGTGAGCACTGCGCAGCTGGCTGTGCGCAGCGCACCGACCACCGCCGAGGTGTGGTGTTGCGTCGCATGGCAGCAAATGATCCGGCGGTCAATGAGGAATGGAACTGCGACAAGGGACGCTGGGCATTCCAGTATGGCGCTGCTTCAGACCGCATCGACTACCCACTGGTTCGTGATGCTTCTGGACAGTTGCGTGAAGCGAGCTGGCCTGAAGCGCTGGCTGTGGCAGCCGATGGGTTGTCTGCTGCGCTTGGACGCAGTGGCGCTGGGATCCTGCCCGGTGGTCGCCTCACCCGTGAAGATGCCTACGCATACGGGAAATTCGCGCGAGTGGTGGCTGGCACCAATGACATCGACTTCCGGGCCAGGCAGACCTGCGAGGAGGAAAGCAATTTCCTAGCTTCCAGCATCGCCGGTCGCGGCCCAGCCGAAGGTGCCGTCACCTACACCGACCTGGAAAAAGCCACCTCAGTGCTGCTGGTTGGTCTTGAACCAGAAGACGAATGCCCCATGGTTTTCCTGCGACTGCGTAAAGCGGCCCGCAAGAAAGGCCTCAAGGTCTACTCGATCGCGCCTTTCGCTTCACGCGGCCTTGAAAAGATGTTCGGCACACTCATCGAGGCAGCCCCCGGCACTGAGGCTGAGGTAATTGAGGCGATGCGCACCGGGCACCCTGAACTGGGTAAATACGCCGATATTATGAGCGAGGATGCGATCATCCTTGTCGGTGAACGCCTCGCAGGCGTGACCGGCGCGCTATCGACAGTGCGTGCTTTCGCCGACAAGACCGGAGCCCGCCTGGCCTGGATTCCACGCCGTGCCGGAGAACGCAGCGCACTCGAAGCTGGAGCGTTGGGTTCTGTGCTTCCAGGTGGCCGCCCCATCTTGGAGAACATCGCCCGCTCCTTTGTTCAGAACGTTTGGCAGATCACGAAACTGCCAACCAATCCTGGACGCTCAACCGCAGAGATTCTCCGCGCTGCCGCTCACGGTGAACTTGACGCTCTACTTGTTGGTGGGGTCGAGCTCGCTGATCTGCCAGAGGCCGATGTGGCTCGTACCGCCATGGAACGTGCCTTCGTCGTCTCGCTGGAGATCCGCCGCAGCGACGTCACCGACCTTGCTGACGTGGTTTTCCCTGTCTCGGCTATCGCAGAACGCAACGGCACCTTCGTCAACTGGGAAGGACGCCCGCGTCAAACACAGGCATCCCTGAGCAGCCGACACATGGCAGACCACCGGGTACTAGACATGCTCGCCACCGAAATGGGCCACGAAATCGGCACTGCTACTCTCGAGCTGGTCCGCAACGAGCTAGCTGAGTTCGACCCGTGGAGCGGACCCCGCGCACCATTCCCCGCTGTGGCACCCATCGGCCTGAACCGCATCCCTGCTGGCGACGCCATCCTCGCGACCTGGCGACAACTGCTTGACCTTGGTCGTATGCAGGACGGCGATCCTTTCCTCGCCGACACCGCGCGCGACACCGTCGCCCGACTATCGGCAGGAACCGCCAGCACCATCGGAGTCACTGACGGCGACTACATCACAATCTCCACCGACACCGGCTCCATCGAACTACCTCTCATCGTCACTGACATGGTCGACAACGTGGTCTGGGTTCCCGCTAACTCTGGCGGATCCCAAGTCCACACCATGCTCGGCGCCAGCGCAGGAGACGTAGTCCACCTGGCCGCCGGCGAACCCAAATCCGTTGAGCCCACACCGGCCACAGCCGGAAAGGAAGGTGTGGCATGACCTCCATGCCCGGTCTCGCGCTCCAGGCCGGTGCGCTGCACGCGCTCGAACAGCCCGTGGCTGACTTCAGCGACACCCCCTTGTGGATGTCGTTCATCAAAGCTTTGATGATCTTCGTCTACTTGTTGCTGCAAGTTGTCGTTGTGATCTGGGCCGAGCGACGTGTTCTGGGTTTCATGCAGCAACGCCCCGGCCCCAATAGGTTCGGGCCGCTGGGAGTGCTGCAAACCCTCGCCGACGGTTTCAAACTTGTGTGGAAAGAAACCATCGTTCCCGCAGCCGCCGACAAAAAGACCTACTACCTCGCCCCCATCATCGCCGGATCCTGCTGCTTCATCGCGTTCTCCGTGATCCCGATTGGTGGCACTGTCGAGGTCTTCGGATTCACCACACCGCTACAACTGACCGACTCGGCGGTTTCCTCTCTGCTTGTCCTGGCCGCTGCAGGCATCTCCGCCTACGCATTCGTGCTAGCGGGGTGGAGCTCTGGCTCCCCATACCCCCTGCTGGGTGGTATCCGCTCCACAGCCCAGGTCGTCTCCTACGAGATCGCGATGGGATTGTCTCTCATTGCCGTGTTCCTCTACGCAGGGTCAATGTCGACCTCATCCATCGTGGCGGCGCAGCAGAACGTCTGGTTCATCATCCCGGCGATCTTCTCGTTCGTCGTGTACTCGATCACGATGGTTGGCGAAACGAACCGTCTTCCCTTCGACCTTGCTGAAGGTGAAGGTGAACTCGTCGGTGGCTACCACACCGAATACGCCGGCATGGGATTCGGGATGTTCTTCCTGGGCGAGTACGTCAACATGTTCACTGCCGCAGGCCTGGCCACTACCTTGTTCCTCGGCGGGCCAGCGGCACCTCCTGGAATCGCTGCGATTGGTGACGGCTACTTCAACACCGGCTGGTGGGGAGTGCTCTGGTTCACCATCAAAATTTGGCTCTTCATCTTCTACTTCTTCTGGCTGCGTGGTTCCCTGCCCCGCGTCCGGTATGACCAATTCATGACCTTCGGGTGGAAGATCCTTATCCCTGCCACCATCCTGTGGGTCCTTGCAGTGGCGTTCTTGCGCGCTGCCCAGCGCAACTTCCTCGGCGAGAACACCATGCTCGCCACCACAGTGGTGGTAGCGGCCGTTGCGGTGTTGGCACTAGGCGCTGCCTGGATGTGGGACGTCAGACGAGCCGAACAAACCCAACGCCAAACCCCACCGGCTGAGATCGACCCCTTCGCTGGTGGATACCCCGTCCCGCCGCTGCCTGGACAGCGACTACGCGAACCCGCTCGTACCAGCACCCCGGACCCCAGCCTCACCGCTGGCACCCGCGGCACTGAAACACCCTCCGACAATCCTCGACAGGAGGCATGACCGTGGCCGACAGCACCCCCGCCCCCCGCGGATCAGGCGACGTCGCCCCATACCGGGGCCCCGAACGAGACGAGCAGGAAAGAAAAAGTCTCCTTGCTGACCTGTTCGCACCCGTAGCTGGCTTCGGCGTCTCCTTCAAAACGATGTTCCACAAACGGGACACCGTGGAGTACCCCGAAGTGAAAAACACGATGCCGCCTCGGTGGCACGGCCGTCATCAGCTCAACCGTCACCCTGACGGACTCGAGAAATGCGTCGGCTGTGAACTGTGCGCTTGGGCCTGTCCCGCAGACGCGATTTTCGTCGAGGGTGCGGATAACGATGACACCCCCTTGGAAGAAGGTGGCACCGGACGGTTCTCACCAGGAGAGCGTTACGGCCGCACTTACCAAATCAACTATCTTCGCTGCATCCTGTGCGGACTGTGCATCGAGGCTTGCCCCACCCGCGCGTTGACCATGACGACCTATTACGAGCTCGCTGACAGCAACCGCGAAGACCTCATCTACGAAAAACAAGACCTCCTCGCACCTTTGCAAGAAGGCATGCTCACAGCGCCGCACCCCATGGCTGAAGGCATGGAAGAACGCGACTACTTCCGCGGCCGCGTCACCCAAGCAACTCCCGGACAACAGCGTTGGGTTGAGGAGAACGCCGAGGCTGTGCACGAGCTACGCGAACAGCGCGGAGATTTCACTCCCCGCCGCACCGCTGAGTCCGTCACCCGGCCCCTGGCCCACTTCAAGGAGGGACGGGCATGACCAGCGTCGGCGAAGCAGTCCTTTTCTGGATCGTGGCACCGCTCATGGTTATCAGCGCACTAGGGCTGATCTTCTCTAAGAGAGCGGTCTACGCCGCCCTCTCTATGGCGTTCACCATGATCCTCATGGGCGTGCTCTTCCTCGCCCAACGCGCCGACTTCCTCGGCATGGTGCAGGTGTTCGTGTACACCGGTGCCGTGATGATGCTGTTCATCTTCGTCATCATGATCGTTGGTGTTGATGCCTCCGAAACCCTGACCGAAACGCTGCGCGGCCACCGCTGGATCGCCCTGGGGCTAGGCATCGCCCTCGCAGTGCTCATCTGCGGCCCCATCGCGGGAACCGCTTTGCCCATGGCCGAACCAACCGGCGACCTGGGCGGAGTGACCACCCTAGCGTTCGAACTGTTCGGCACCCACCTGCTGGCTTTCGAGATGGTCGGTGTGCTTTTGACCATCGCCGGTGTTGCTGCTCTAACCCTTTCCCACCGCGAACGCCTCGTCCCCAAACGCCACCAACGCGACCTCATGGCTCAACGAGTCAAGGACAACCACTACGTCGCTGGGCTCCCTGCACCTGGTGTGTATGCCCGGCACAACGCCGCCGACACCCCAGCGTTGTTGCCTGACGGCACACCCAGCGAACTGTCTGTATCTCGCGTGTTGCGTGCCCGCCGCCAGACAAATACCCCTGACGGTTTTGTCGAGGCAGCAAAAACCACTGGGAACGAGATCGAGGAAGGAAGCGAACGATGAGCCTCACCAACTACATCGTCCTAGCGGGCATCTTGTTCGCCATCGGCGCCGTCACCGTTCTCACCCGCCGCAACGCACTCATCGCGTTCATGGGGATTGAACTCATGCTGGTGGCCGCGAACTTGGCTTTTGTCACCTTCGGGCGAAGCGTCGGCTCCTCCCAAGGCCAAACCATTGCCCTGATCGTCATGGCTGTCGCCGCCGCGGAGGTCGTGGTTGGGCTGGCCATCATCATGACAATGTTCCGTTCCCGTCGTTCGGCTTCGGTCGATGACGCCAATTTGCTGAAGCTGTAAGGAGCGAACGGCGTGCTATCCCACACTGCGATATCGATCGCACCGGCAGTCACCACGGCGGTGACGCCCGCTCAAGCGGGCCTCACCGGCTGGGCTTGGCTCCTGGTTGCGCTGCCCGCCCTTGGCGCTGCTTTGCTACTCATCGGCGGCAAGGCAACCAACTCCTTCGGCCCGCTCCTGGCAACCGCGCTGTCCTGGGCGAGCTTCCTGCTGGGAGCGGCCCTACTAGTCGACATGCTCGGGCGTCCTGCTGAACAACGAGCCGTCTCAGTAGACCTGTGGAACTGGATCTCAGCTGGCACCTTCTCGCTCAATGCGGGGCTGCTTGTGGATCAGCTATCGATTTCCTTTGTACTGCTCATCACCTTCGTCGGATCGCTCATCCACATTTACTCACTTGGGTACATGGCCCACGATCCCGACAAACGTAAGTTCTTCGCCTTCCTCAACCTGTTCGTCGCGGCAATGCTTACGCTCGTGTTGGCGAACTCCTACACCCTCATGTTCCTCGGTTGGGAAGGAGTAGGACTGGCCTCTTACTTGCTCATCGGCTTCTGGAACTGGAACCCGCCCTACGCCTCCGCTGCGAACAAAGCTTTCATCGCCAACAGGTTCGGTGACGTGGGCATGGTGATCGCGATGATGATCATCCTCACCACCTTCGGCAACCTTGACTTCGCCACTGTTTTCACCGGAGTGGAAAAAGCCAATGAAGGCACCTTGACCGCTATCGGCTTGTTCCTGCTGCTAGGTGCCTGCGCTAAGTCGGCCCAGTTCCCTCTACAAAGCTGGCTCGGTGACGCTATGGCAGGCCCGACCCCCGTCTCGGCGCTCATCCACGCCGCCACGATGGTCACTGCCGGCGTTTACCTCATCGTCCGAAGCCACCCAATCTTTAACTCCGCACCCACCGCACAGACTTTCGTTATTGCCGTGGGCGCGATCACCCTCACCATGGGGGCGATCATCGGGTGCGCGAAAGACGACATCAAAAAAGCCCTCGCTGCTTCCACCATGAGCCAGATCGGTTACATGATGCTTGCTGCGGGTCTGGGCCCTATCGGGTACAGCTTCGCTATCTTCCATCTGATTACCCACGGCTTCTTTAAGGCCGGGATGTTCCTGGGCGCTGGGTCGGTCATGCATGGCATGTCCGACCGCGTCGACATGCGCACCTTCGGCGAACTTGCCGGACAGATGCGCACCACGTGGATTACTTTTCTCTGCGGTTGGCTAGCCATCATTGGATTCCCGCTGCTGTCGGGATACTGGTCCAAGGACAAGATCATCGAAGCTGCATTCATCGGCGAAGGTATCCGCCCCTGGATCATCGGCCCACTCGTGGTACTTGTTGCCGGACTTACCGCGTTTTACATGTCACGTCTGTTTTTCATGACATTCCATGGCCGTAAACGCTGGCTCAAAGATGACCACCCGCACGAATCTCCAGCCACGATGACGGTGCCCATGGTGATTCTCGCTATCGGGTCGGTCTTCCTGGGTGGGGCGTTGACTTTCTTCGGTTTCCCGCACTGGCTCGAGCCAGTTGTTGGTGCTCACGGTGCTGAACACCACCCGGTCCTTCCTGTTCCAGTGATTACCGGGATCACTTTGGTCTGTGTGGCTGTGGGGGTCTTCTTGGCATGGCGTGACTACGCAAAGAAGGATGTTCCGGTCACTGCACCTGAAGGCAACCTACTGATCAAGATCGCCAGCAATGACTTCTATCAAGACTCCGTGAACGATCTCGTGCTTGTTGGTCCTGGTAACGCAGTCGTCAAAGGCGCTACCGGAACAGACGAGATTGTCATTTCCGGTGGCGCCAACGGGATCGGCGCTGGCCTTGCTGGACTCTCCGGCGTTGTCGCTCGACTCCAGAACGGTTACGCCCGCTCTTATGCCCTGATGATGCTTTCCGGCGTCGTCGCAATCCTCGCTGCTGTGTTGGTGGTGCTCTGATGACGACCTTTCCTTGGTTGACGACGCTGGGATTAATCCCACTCGTCGGCGCTCTGGCCGTAGCCTTCATGGGCCGCGCACCCTCCGGCCGGATCGTCGCTCTTGGTGTTTCTCTTGTGACACTGACGGTTTCTGTTGGTGCTGCTCTGCAGTTCAACCCGAGCTCGCCTGAACAGTTCCAGCTCACCGAACTCCACCCGTGGATCCCACAGTGGGGTATTAGCTACGCACTCGGCGTTGACGGTATGGCTCTGGCACTCATCGTTATGGGAGCCATCCTCGTCCCCGTGTGCATCCTCGCCGCCTGGGACGACGTTCCCGAAGGCGGCACACGCCAGAATCGCTACTTCGCCTGGATGCTGTTCCTTGAGGCGATGATCGTCGGCGTCTTCGCAGCAACCGATGTGGTGCTGTTCTACGTGTTTTTCGAAGTCATGCTGATCCCGGTGTTCTTCCTCATCGGTTCTTACGGTGGGCCTGGCCGCCGCGCAGCTGCAATGAAGTTCTTGCTGTTCTCATTGACCGGCGGACTGGTCATGCTTGTTGCGGTGCTGGCGCTGTTCCCGCTGGGCCCCGGCGGAGATACTGCTTTCTTGGTCTCTTCTTTGACTGGTTTGAAGCTGGATCCTGGCATCGAAATGCTGCTGTTCTGTGGCTTCTTCATCGCTTTTGCGATCAAAGCTCCTATGTGGCCGGTTCACACCTGGCTACCGGAAGCCTCCACCGAATCTCGCCCTGCTACCGCGGTGCTGCTCGTTGGTGTTCTTGACAAGGTCGGCACATTCGGAATGATTCGTTTCTGTCTGCAGATGTTCCCTGAGGCTTCTAAACAAGCAGCCCCTTACGTCATCGCGCTGGCGGTTATATCGATTCTGTATGGGGCTGTTTTGGCCATTGGGTCGAACGACATCATGCGGTTTATTGCGTACACCTCTATCAGCCACTTCGGTTTCATCATCTTGGGCATTTTCGCTTTCACCCCGGTCGCCGGTAGCGGGTCGGTGCTCTACATGGTTAACCACGGCTTCTCCACCGCGGGGCTGTTCTTGGTCGCAGGAATGCTGATCAGTCGAGGTGGGAGCAAATACCGAGACGCATATGGGGGGTGGCAGCGGGTCACGCCTGTCTTGGCAGGAGCATTCCTTATCTCTGGGCTGAGCACGCTGGCCTTGCCTGGTCTTGGATCGTTCGTTTCTGAGTACATGGTTTTGGTTGGCTCGTACGCCACTAGCCCGATTGCTGCTGTTATTGCAGCGACGGCGTTGATTCTTGCAGCGGTGTATGTGCTCATCACCTATCAGCGAATCTTTACCGGCGCACGGCCGACCGACCGTGCAAATGTCCCTGATCTCACTGTCCGTGAGAAATGGGTTGTTGCGCCGATCATCGTCGCTTTCTTGCTGCTGGGGTTCTATCCCAAGGTGGCTCTCGACGTTGTTAACCCTTCGGTCACCCAAACCATGTCGGTTGTAGGTGTTGCAACCTCGTCGACTACTGCACCATCGATCGGGAGTGACCGCTGATGCCGTTCTTGAGCATGCCCACAGCCGTCTCGACGGTCTCCGCCGCAGATTTCAATCCGGCCGCGATCATGCCGGTAGCGGTGATCGTTCTCGCTGGTTTTATTGGCCTCTTGTTTGAGGCGTTCATGAACCGGTCTAGCCGTCACACTGCTCAAACAAGTTTGATGGTCGCTTCGTTACTGTTCGCGATCGTGCTTCTTGTGATCGGGCGACCGATCATGACGGGGCCCACGATTGCTGGCAGTTTGGTGATTGACGGCCCTGGCTGGCTACTTCAGCTAGTTATTGCGGTGACGTCTTTGCTTGCGCTTGTTCTTGCGGCGGAGCGTTTTTCTGGGCGTACCGCAGATGCGTTTACCGAGGCAGGCTCTTCAGTTCCTGGGTCGCCGCAGGAAGCACTTGCTGCTCGGGAGGGCTCTTCCACGGAGCTCTACCCACTTGCTTGTTTCTGCGTCGCTGGGATGATGCTTTTTGTCGCAGCTGGTGATCTGCTCACGTTGTTCGTGGGGCTGGAGATGTTTTCTTTGCCGCTGTACGTCTTGGTCTCGATGGGGCGTCGTCGTCGTTTGCTTTCGCAGGAAGCAAGCTTGAAGTATTTCCTGTTGGGGTCTTTTGCTTCGGCGTTCTTCTTGTTTGGTAGTGCGCTGTTGTTCGGTTATGCCGGGAGCCTGAACTTGGGCACGATCGCACTGGCGATGGGATCTGTGGCAGGTAAGGGGCCACTTCTTGTTATCGGCATTCTGCTCGTGTTGAGCGGCATGTTGTTCAAGGTGGGCGCGGCGCCGTTCCAGTGGTGGACCGCAGATGTTTACCAGGGAGCTCCTACTGCGGTGACGGCTTTCATGTCCGCAGTAGTGAAGGTGGCAGCTTTTGGTGCGCTTATGCGCGTTGTGTATGTCGCTTTCGAGGGCGCACGGTGGAACTTCCAAGCCGTGATGTGGGTGGTTGCAGGATTGACGATGGTGATCGGCACGATCTTGACGATCACTCAGTCGGACATCAAACGCATGCTGGCTTATTCGTCGGTGGCGCATGCCGGGTTCATTCTGGTTGGTCTGTTGGCCTTTGATGTGCGTGGTGTGGTTGGTGTGATGTTCTATCTCGCCGCGTATGCCTTTACTACGATTTCCGCGTTTGGGTTGGTCATGCTGGTTCGTGTGCGTGGCGTGGAAGCTACCGATTTGTCTCAGTGGGCTGGCTTGGGACGCAAACATCCTGTGATTGCTGGGAGCATGGGGTTTGTGTTGTTGTCTTTTGCAGGTATTCCGCTGACTTCTGGGTTTACTGCCAAGGTTGCTGCCTTTGGTGCGGCTATTGGTGCTGCAGGTGCGCCAGGGGTGACCTTGGCGGTCATCGGTGTGTTGTGTAGTGCTGTCACTGCGTTCGTTTATTTCCGATTTGTCATCTTGATGTTTTTCGCCGATGACGCTAACGATGAGGTCAGTGTTGTTGCGCCTTCGGCGTTGACGCAGGCTTCGATCGCTCTTGGATTGCTCGTCACTATTGTTCTCGGTGTGATGCCCAGCCCGGCTTTGAGCCTGCTGGAAAGCGCATCGATTTTCATCCGATGAGCGCGCCGCAGGCCGGTTTCGGCCGTCTTGATGTGGATGCGGAACTGTCTGAACACGTATTGCAAGACGTGGGCAGGGTCGAAAAGTTCATTGCAGCGCAGGTGCGTTCGGAAGAGCAGTTTATCTCCCGGGCGGCGTCGCACCTTTTTGAGGCTGGTGGCAAACGGTTTCGGCCTATGTTGACGGTTCTTGCTTCGTATCTCGGTGGCGAGGAAGTTGCTGGAGATGACGTGGTTGCTGCTGCGGCGGCGGTAGAGCTGACGCATCTGGCGTCGTTGTATCACGACGATGTGATGGACGAGGCGGAGGTTCGTCGTGGTGTGATGAGTTCGAATGTTGCGTTTGGTAACACGGTTTCGATTCTTGTTGGTGATTTGTTGTTCGGTAAGGCTTCGGCGATTGTCGCTGAGCTGGGGCCTGAAGCAGTGAAGATCCAAGCGGAGACGTTTATCCGTTTGTGTTCGGGGCAGATCCGGGATACGCAGCAGGAGCCTGGTGGTGCTGATCCGTTGGAGCATTACATGGGAGTGCTTGCGGATAAGACGGGTTCTTTGATTGCTACGGCAGCGCTTTATGGGGCGATGTTTGGTGGCGCTGATCCGGAAACCGTGGAAATCATGCGGCAATACGGTGAGAAAGTTGGGATGGCTTTCCAGCTTGCTGATGACCTACTCGATATTGCTTCGGATGCTGAAGAGTCGGGTAAAACTCCTGGTACTGATCTGCGTGAGGGGGTGGATACGCTGGTTACGATCCTTGTCCGTCGTCGTGGTGCTGCTGAAGATGCGCGGCTTATTGAGCTGTTGGATTCAGATTTGAGTGATGATGCGCTGTTGGCTGAGGCGTTGGGATTGCTGCGTGTTCATCCTTTGTTGGATGAGGCACGGGAGATCACACGGCGTGTCGCGCAGGAAGCTTCTGAGTTACTGTCGCCATTAGGTAATAGTCGTGTGGTGCAAGCACTTTGTGCGTTGGCTTCAAGTTCTGTAGCGCGTGTGGGGTGACTTGGCTAGTTATTGCTGATGCTTCTGGGCTGTCTCTTGAGCAGGTGTTTCTCTGTTTGAGAGGCAGCATCAGGGCAGTGGTGGCGATGATTACTGGTTGCCGATTTTGGCGGAAACCCGACACGTGTTTATCCGGTCTTGATAAGAGCTGAGTATGAGGGGAGTAAGAGATCGTCCGGCCTCGGGATTTGTTCCGGGTGCTGGCCGTATTGTGAAAGCTATGTCCCGTGTTCCAGCTGAGCAGCGATGTGAGCAGTTGATCGAGGCGACGATCGACCTTGCTATTGAAGAGGGTCTCGCCGCCGCATCCGTGCGCCGTATCGCCGATCGGGCCAACGTGTCTCTGGGTGTTGTGCACTATTGCTTCAACTCAAAGGAAGCGTTGCTCTCCGGGGTCGCGGAGTCGTTTGCGACGCCTATTCTTGGCCCGGTAGCTGCGGCTATTGAAGAGGGTGACGCCCAGGGCTTGAGTATGCGTGATCTGGTTTTTAAAGCGTTTGATGCGTATAAGGTGCAGATGCGTCGTGCGCCGGGGCGGCAGCTGTTGAGTTATGAGTTGGCTGCGTGGTCGATTCGTTCTGACGGTGAGGTTGCACGTGTTCTCTACACCACGTATTTGGATGTGCTGGAAGGGTTCATTAGCGAAGGTTTGAAGCTGGAGGGGACAGAACAGCTTTCAACGCGCACTTTGGCTCGGGTTATCTTGTCGTTGGTGGATGGGGTGACGTTCTCGTGGTTGGTGGATCGGGATGATGAGGCTATCGATGAGGTGGTGAGGATCGTGTTGGATAGTGTGGTGGGTCACTTGGAAGGCACGGCCTTGGGATCATTGAATGTGGGGGGCTAGGTAGCCTAACGCTTGCTGAGGCGGCCTGTTCTGTGCTCTACGGGACAGGTCGTTTCGTGTAAGGGGGCTTCTTAGGTGTCGTGTAGGTGAGGCTAGGATGCCTACATCTGCTGCATACGGAAATTGCTTGTTTTTTCAACTATTTTCGCGATTGTTGAGAGTGGAGTTTAGTTAATTAATTCCTCTCTTTTGTGCCTGTTGCCTCTCGTTTGTTTCTTAAATTTAATGAAAAGAACTTAATGATGATCACACTTAAGGGTGGCCTTGGGGTCGCTAAGTTTGCAATGGTTGGGGTTCTTCTGGGGGGAGCTGTTGCGGGGGCGCCATCAGCTTTCGCTGAGGGGGGTTCCAGGCTCGAGGCCTTCGATGGTGCAGCCCGGATTATGAAGTGTTCTGGTTCGATTGTGAAGTTTCCTTCGTCGCAAAAGAGCGATAAGGGACTTTTTTTGACGAATGCCCATTGTGCTGAAAATCCCCCTTCGGGGGATCAGGTTGTTGTCAATGCTCCTGAGTCTCATCTTGTGACGATTGTCAGAGGCGTAAAGATTACAAATGCAATGGATGTCCATACTAATAAGCTTCTTTATGCGACATTGAAGAGGTCGGATGTTGCTTTGTATGAGCTCGATAAGACGTTTGAAGAACTCGAAATGGGAGGGGTGAAACCGCGTTCCTTCGCGAAAGCTACCCCTGAAGTAGGTGATGAGCTTTCGATTCCTTCTGCACTGTGGGGAAAGAACTACCTTTGTGGGTTCAATGGGTTTATCCCCGTGCTTAAAGAAGGAAATTATTACTGGGAAAAGTCTTTGCGTTACTCGGGTGAGAAGTGTGGTCTTATTCCGGGAACAAGTGGTTCTCCTATATTCAATAAAGATGGCGAGATCGTCGGAATTCACAATACGAAAAACGAAGGTGGTAAAAAGTGTGAGGCCGACAATCCGTGCGAGGTTGAT
This sequence comes from Dermatophilus sp. B7861-1, assembly GCF_058996045.1. NCBI lineage: Bacteria > Bacillati > Actinomycetota > Actinomycetes > Micrococcales > Dermatophilaceae > Dermatophilus > Dermatophilus sp. B7861-1. Next base: position 784,083 of record NZ_CM180082.1, read on the forward strand.
GAATCCGGGAAAGTTTCAGTAGCTCAAGGTGTCTCGTATGGGCAGCGCGTGGATGAGCTTGTTGGATGCTTTGACTCCGGAAGGATTGACTTGAACAAGAAAGGATGCTCCCTGCATAAAGGAGCAGAACTTAATCCTGATTCTTCTGCCCAGTGAAACATACTTAGCATGATCGGTTAAACAGGGATAAAAATTTGGGGGTATTTCCCGCAGATGCGGGAAATACCCCCAAATGGGATTTCTATGGCTTTATTCCACGATCCAAGAATCGCGTCCACGCAAAAGAGCAGCGAAGTCGCTATCCTGTGCTTTGCCACCTGCAGCAGTGGTCGCTGCGGAGATTTGTGCACGCACCTGGTCGTCGTATGCGGGAGCGTCAACGTTGCGTAGAACCCCGAAGGGAACGTGACGGAATTCGGTGTCGTCTAGGCCTGCCAGAGCGAATGCATGGGTAGGGCTGGCAGCGGTGGGGTCATGGATGACTGCTTCTTCGTCACTGGAGTGCGTGCCAACCACTTCGTAGTCCATGCCGGAGCGGACTACTTTGAAGCGTCCGTCGGGGGTGACGATGGGTTTTCCAGCTTCGAGAGGTAATAGACGTTCGGCTTTGGCGTCATTGTCTTTTAGCGATTCGAATGCGCCGTCGTTGAAGATGGGGCAGTTTTGGTAGATCTCAACGAATGACGTGCCTCGGTGGGCTGCGGCTTGGCGGAGAGTTTCGGTGAGATGTTTACGGTCTGAGTCTATGCTGCGTGCGGCGAAGGTGGCGCCAGCGCCGATCGCTAGTTGGAGAGGATTGAAGGGTGTGTCGAGGCATCCGGCGGGACTTGATTTAGTGATGAGGCCTTGCTTGGAGGTGGGGGAGTACTGGCCTTTGGTAAGTCCGTAAATCTGGTTGTTGAAGAGCAGGATGTTGAGGTTGACGTTGCGGCGGATTGCGTGGATGAGATGGTTGCCGCCGATGGAGAGGGCGTCACCGTCGCCGGTGATGACCCAGACGGAGAGGTCTTCGCGTGCTGTGGCTAGTCCGGTGGCGATAGCGGGGGCACGGCCGTGGATGGAGTGAAATCCGTAGGTATCGAGGTAGTAGGGGAATCGAGATGAGCAGCCGATCCCGGAAATGACGGCGATGTTTTCTCGGGGGATACCGAGTTCAGGGAGGAAACCTTGGAGGGCGGCGAGGATGGCGTAGTCACCGCATCCGGGGCACCAGCGGACTTCTTGGTCGCTGGCGTATTCCTTGCGGGTTGGTTTGGGGGCGTCGCTGGGGAGAGTGGGGACGCCCGCGAGGCCGTGAACCGGGGTGGGCAGATCGATACTCATGTGTGTACCTGCTTTCTGGTTAGGCCTGGGGGTCGTTGAGGTGGGTGCGGTATTCGGCTGCGGGTTGGCCGAGTTCAGCGAGGGCTTGGGTGAAGTGTTCGATGAGGTCTGCGGAGGTGAAGGGCAGGCCGTTGACTTGAGTGTGGGAGTGGATATCGATGAGGTAGCGGGCGCGCAGAATGGTAGCCATTTGGCCGAGGTTCATTTCGGGCATGATGACGCGTTTGTAGCTGCGGAGTATGTCGCCGGTGTTGGTGGGGAGGGGGTTGATGTGTCGTAGGTGGGCGTGGGCGATGGCCATGCCTTCGGATTGCATGCGGTTGACGGCTGCGCGGATGGGGCCGTAGGTGGATCCCCAGCCGATGATGAGCAGTTCTGCTTTTCCGCTGGGGTCATAGACGGTGAGGTCTTCGATGGTGTCGGCGATGCGTTCGATTTTGGTTGCGCGTAGGCGGACCATCGTGTCGTGGTTGTCGGGGGTGTAGTTGATTTCGCCGCTGCCGTTGGCTTTTTCGATGCCGCCGATTCGGTGTGTTAGGCCGGGGGTTCCGGGGATTGCCCACGGGCGGGCGAGGGTATGGGGGTCTCGTTGGAATGGGTGGAAGGTGGGGTTGCCTTTAGCGTCTGTGGCGTTGGGTTCGGTGGCGAATTCGACGGTCATGTCGGGGAGGTCATCAATGTCGGGGATGCGCCAGGGCTCGGATCCGTTGGCGAGGTAGCCGTCGGTGAGCAGGATTGCGGGTGTGCGGTATTGGGTGGCGATGCGTACGGTTTCGACGGCGGCTGCGAAGCAGTCGGAGGGGCTTTGAGCGGCGACGATTGCTACGGGGGATTCGCCGTTGCGGCCGTACATAGCTTGGAGGAGGTCCGCTTGTTCGGTTTTGGTGGGCAGGCCGGTGGAGGGGCCGCCGCGTTGGACGTCGACGATGACGAGGGGGAGTTCTGTGGAGACAGCTAGGCCGATGGTTTCGGATTTGAGGGATAGGCCTGGACCGGAGGTGGTGGTGACGCCGAGGTGTCCGCCGAAGGATGCGCCGAGGGCGACGCCAGCTCCTGCGATTTCGTCTTCTGCTTGAACGGTGGCTACGCCGTAGCGTTTGAGTCCGGATAGGACGTGGAGGATGTCGGAGGCGGGGGTAATGGGGTAGGAGCCTAGGACGAGGGGCAGTCCGGTGCGGTGGGCGCCGAGGGCTAGGCCGTATGCGGTGGCAGTGTTGCCGGTGATGTTGCGGTAGGTGCCAGGGATTGCCGAGGCGGGGGCTACTTCGTAACGGATGGAGAAGGTCTCGGTGGTTTCGCCGAAGTTCCAGCCAGCTTTGAGGGCGGCGAGGTTGGCTTCGAGGATGGTTGGTTTAGTAGCGAATTTTGCTTTGAGAAAGGCGGTGGTGCTTTCGAGGGTGCGCTGATATAGCCAGGAAAGCAGGCCAAGCGCAAACATATTTTTGCTGCGTTCTTTTTCTTTGCGGGTGAGGTCGTAGTCACGGAGTGCTTCGACTGTGATGGAGGTCAGGGGGATGGCGTGGACTTGCCATTGGTCGAGTGAGTCGTCTTCGAGAGGATTTGTTGTGTAGCCGACTTTGGCTAGGGAACGTTTGGTGAATTCGTCGGAGTCGATGATGAGGGTGCCGCCAGGTGGGATGTCTTTGAGGTTGGCTTTGAGGGCGGCGGGGTTCATTGCGACAAGGACGTCTGGCGCGTCGCCGGGGGTGAGGACGTCTTGGCTGGAGAAGTGGAGTTGGTAGCTGGAGACTCCGGGCAGTGTGCCTTGGGGGGCGCGGATTTCTGCGGGGAAGTTGGGCAGGGTGGACAGGTCGTTGCCTAGGCGCGCTGTTTCGTTGGTGAAGCGGTCACCGGTTAGTTGCATGCCGTCGCCGGAGTCGCCGGCGAAGCGGATGACGACGTGCTCGCGCTGCTCGACCTGCTTTTCGGCCATTGGGGATGTCACCAGGCTCTCGATGTTGTGTGGGGCCCGTGGGGGCATGGCAGTGCCGTGTCGTTCCGGGTGGTGTGTGCAGCGCTGCGCGTGCGTGTGGTGGCGGCGTTGCGTGGTCCGGGTGGTGACACGGCGTTTGGGGTTAACGCTAGTCCACTTGGCCTCGGTTGGGTGTTGTCGGTGGAACGTGGGGGTGTATGCGTTGGGTGGAACAGGATTGTGTGGTGGGGCGTTGCACCGGCATGCATTCGCATTACAACGGTTTGAAGACGGCGGTTTTGTTCGGCGCGATTTTCGCGGTGTTACTTGGGTTGGGTTCGGTTGTTGGTGGCGGTCGTTTTATTTGGTTGTTCGCGTTGGTGGGGGTGGCGACGACGTTTTATTCGTATTGGAACAGTGCGAAGTTGGCGCTGCGTTCGATGCATGCGTATCCGGTGAGCGAGAGTGATCAGCCGGCGATGTATCGGATTGTGCGGGAGCTATCGCAGCGGGCTGGGCAGCCGATGCCAGAGTTGTATGTGTCTCCGACGGAGGCGCCGAATGCGTTTGCCACGGGGCGTAATCCTCGTAATGCGGCGGTGTGTTGCACGGAGGGAATTTTGGCGTTGTTGGATGAGCGTGAGTTGCGAGGGGTGTTGGGGCATGAGCTGATGCATGTGTACAACCGGGACATTTTGACGTCGTCGGTTGCTGGTGCGTTGGCGGGTGTGATTACGAGTGTGGCGCAGGGGTTGATGATTTTTGGTGGGGGTGATCGGGAGAACCGTCCGAATCCGCTGGCTTTGTTGGCGTTGTCGTTGTTGGCGCCGGTGGCTGCGGCGGTGATTCAGATGGCGATTAGTCGTACGCGCGAGTATGACGCTGATGAAGATGGGGCGAAACTGACTCAGGATCCAATGGCATTGGCTAGTGCGTTGAATAAGTTGAGCACTGGTGTGTCGTTGGCGCCGTTGGAGCCGACGCAGGAGCTGAAGAATTCGTCGCACATGATGATTGCTAGTCCGTTTAGGGCTGAGGACATCGGTCAGCTGTTTTCGACGCACCCGCCGATGGCTGATCGTATTGGTCGTTTGCAGCAGATGGCGCGGCGTATGGGGCAGTAGTGGTGGGTTAGGAGTGGTTGAAGAGGTGTTGTAGTTCGGTGGTAGTTGCTGTGGGGTTGTGGGCTAGGGCGAGGGTGAGCAGGATGCGGGCTTTGTGCCAGGGGTGGCCTGCGCCGGCTATCCAGTTGTGTTCGGTGTCGTTGATGGCGCCGTTGTGATCTGTGATGCCTCCTCCGGTGCGGGAGGTGCGGACGATTTTGATGCCGTTGTTGCTGGCCTGCTCGAGGATGTCTGCGTTGGCGGTGTCGACGTTGCCGCTGCCGGGGCCGATGTAGATGAGTCCATCGGGTGCGGTGTTGATGATGGCTCGGTTGGTGGGCGCGTTTTCAGGTAGGCCGATGGCGACGTCGACGCGGGGCAGGGTGTGGGGGAGTTGGGTGATGGGGAATTGTCCTGTTGGGGTGGGGGGTGGGGTGAGGCGGTAGGGATGGCCGCCGACCGTTTCTCCGATGGGGCCGTGGTCGGAGGTGAATGCGTCGATGCGGGAGGCGGAGCGTTTGGTGACGTCACGGCCGGTGTGGATGCGTCCGGCGAAGGCGACGAGGGTGCCGCATCCCTGTGCGTGGGGTGAGGCGGCAATGGTGATGGCGTCGGTGAGGTTGGCAGGGCCGTCTGCGCCGGGGGCGTCGGCGGGGAGCATGGCTCCGGTGATGACGATGGGTGTCTGTGCGGGCAGGAGGTGGTGGAGGCAGAAGGCGGTGTCTTCGAGGGTGTCGGTTCCGTGTGTAACGACGACGCCGTTGTAGGGGGCGCCTTGGTGGGTGGCGTTGGTGAGTTCGGTGTGAATGGTGTGGGCGATGGTGATGCGGTCGGCGAGTGTCATCTCGGTGGAGTCGATGGAGAAGACTTGTTTGGCGGTGAGGTTGATGTGGTTGCCGATGGGGCCGATCGCGTTGGTGAGGTCGGTGATGTTCAGGATTCCGGCGGTGTAGCGGTGCCCGGTCGCGGCGGCCGACGAGCCGGCGATGGTGCCGCCGGTCGCCACGATCAGGACCCGCGGGCGTGCCTGCGGGGTGGGGGTGTTCATGTTGTTTGGTTAGCGGTAGTTGGTGAATTGGAGGGCGACGTCGAGGTCGGATTCTTTGAGCATGCGTTGGACGGCTTGGAGGTCGTCGCGGCTTTTAGAGCTGACGCGTAGTTCGTCGCCTTGGATGACGGGTTTGACTGTTTTGCCGAATTCGTCGCGGATGAGTTTGCTAATTTTCTTGGCGTTTTCTTGGCTGATGCCGTCTTTGAGGGCGCCGTCGAGGCGGTAGATCTTGCCGGAGGCTTTGGGGGTGCCATCACCAGTGTCGAGCGATTTGAGGGAGACTCCGCGTTTGACGAGCTTGGTTTGGAGGACGTCAAGGACGGCGAGGCAGCGCTCTTCGGAGTTGGCTTTCATGGTGATGGTTTCGCCGGAGAGGTCGACGGAGGCGTCGACGTTTTTGAAGTCGTAGCGTTGGGAGATTTCTTTGGCGGCTTGGTTGACGGCGTTGGCGACTTCTTGGTGGTCGACTTTGCTGACGATGTCGAATGAGCTGTCTGCCATGGGGGCTCCTCGTGCTGGTAAGTGAAACTTTGTTAGGGCTGAGGTTAGCCAACGTGCGGGGGTTGGTGAACGTGCCCCACGGGAAGTGGGAGGGGGTAAATGGGTGGGCGAGGTGCCAGTTTGTCTGTGAAACGAACGTCCTGCTATCGTCGTACTCGCACCGACAAGGCTGGTTGCCCGAGCGGCCAAAGGGAGCGGACTGTAAATCCGTCGCGCAAGCTACCAAGGTTCGAATCCTTGACCAGCCACCAGGAGTGCAGAAGAGAGCCAGGTTTAACCGGAATGTTAAACCTGGCTCTCTTCGTGTATGCCCTCTGGCTCTTGGAGTGCAGCAGAAGCGAGGTATTGAAGCGGTCAGGGGACAGTGGTGGAGATGCCTGTGTGGCCGCTAATGGGTGCCTCAAAGTTATGAGAATCAATAAGCCGACAACTTTTTGGTTTATGTTGCACGGAAATTCTTGCTTGGGAAATAGTCCGGGAAGTTAAAGAATAAACTTTCTAAGTAAATGAAAGTCCCGTTGAGTCGAGTTAACCGGGGAATCTGATTGTGTCAAAATGAATTCGTGAACTCTGAGTATTTCCTCGTGTGGTGGCAACCTGAGGAAATATGGGCAAGTTGTGTTATTGCTCACTGAATCATTTTGCAGCGATAGTCAATAGATAATCTGGCAATTTTTGGGCTGCGTGTATCGCTTCGTTGGGCTTGGAGGATCAACACGGGGGCAAGCGGGTTTACGTGCTGTGGGCTGTAGGCCTGATTTCCAAGGGCTGTAAAGCTTCACCGAGGCCGTGTGGGTAGATCGAGTCCCTACGGAGCAAACAAGGGGATTTAGGGCCTCTGGGTGGCTCCTGGGGCGTTTATGGCGGGCCTGTGCACATTATTTGAGCCCCGGATCGACGTCTTGTCGGTCCGGGGCTCGCGCTATCGTGCCCACGAGGCTGCTACTCAGCCCTGGCGTGCCTTGAAGCGAGGGTTCGCTTTGTTGATGACGTAGAGGTGGCCACGGCGGCGAACCACCTTGGATCCGGGAGCTGCTGCCAGCGAGCGGATGGAGGCGCGGACCTTCATGAGAGTCTCCTAAAAGGGTGTTTCTGTCACCAGCTGGATTTCGTAACGCCAGGCAGGTTGCCTGCGTGGGCTTCTTCGCGCAGGCGGACGCGGGAGAGGCCGAATTTCCGGTAGACGGAGCGCGGGCGCCCGTCGACCACGTCGCGGTTGCGCAAACGAGTGGGGGAGGAGTCACGGGGCAGCTTTGCCAGGGCCTTGACTGCGTCGGAAACCTCCTCGGGTGAGCTCTGCGGCGAGAGGATCGTGCGCTTCAGTTCAGCGCGGCGGTCCGCGTAGCGAGCGACGATTTCGCGGCGCTGCGCATCCTTGGCGATCTTGCTTTTCTTAGCCATCAGCGTTCCTCTTTGAATTCCACGTGGCGGCGCACGATGGGGTCGTACTTGGTGAGATGCATGCGGTCAGGGTCATTGCGCTTGTTCTTGCGCGTGACGTAGGTGTATCCAGTTCCGGCGGTGGAGCGGAGCTTGATGATCGGTCGAATCTCGTTGCTCTTTGCCATTAGATACGTTCTCCTTTCGCGATGAGTTCAGCGGCCACGGCGTCGATTCCACGGCGGTCGACAATGCCGATAGCTTTTGCGGAAAGGTTGATCGTGACGTGGCGTCCGAGACTGGGCACCCAGTAACGCTTGCGCTGAATGTTCGGGTCAAAACGACGTTTTGTGCGTCGGTGACTGTGTGACACTGAATTTCCGAACTGAGGCGTTGCGCCCGTGACCTGGCAGCGTGCGCTCATGGGACCTCCTATGCTAGGAATGATAATCGTTCGCATTAAGGTACAGGAGATCACATGAAACAGGGAATCCACCCCGACTATCACCCCGTCGTCTTCCGTGACAACAACGCGGGGTATGCATTCCTTACCCGCTCGACCGCTACACCTAAGAATACAATCGAATGGGAGGACGGTAACACGTACCCCGTCGTTGATGTCGACGTCTCCTCCGCAAGCCACCCATTCTGGACTGGCCGTAACCGTGTTCTTGACACTCAGGGACGTGTTGAAAAGTTCAACCGCCGTTACGGCAAGCGACGTGCAGGTGGCCAGGAGGGTCGATGACGACAGTCATCACCTGCGCCGCGGTCAACGAGTCTATGCGCTCCACCGTTACCGGTGGGTTGCTGCTCGATATCCCAGGCGCGGTGCTTGTCCGACACGACATCGATCCCGATGTGGGGATCTTGCGGCGGGTCATCGCTGACGATAGTGGTGTCATCGATGACCGCAGCACCCCCCTGGCGCATGCATGCCTTGGCTGCGCTTTGCGCGAAGACATCATCCCGGCTATTCGGGAGGTCCTCATGCGCCGTCCTGAGGTGATCGTGCTCGCACTTCCTTTGAGTGCTGAACCAGTGCCTGCTTTGCGTGCATTGGCTGAGCTTGCTGAAGAGGGGATGTGCAAGGTCGGACGTGTCGTAGCCGCAGTGGACGGTGAAGAAGTGATGTGGGACCTCTGTGGCGACGACTTGCTCAGTGAGCGTGACCTCGGCTTCGGGGCCGACGATGATCGAGCCTTGGGGGAGGTGCTGGCGCGCCAGATTGAGTGCGCCGACGTTGTCGTCACTGCAGGGCCTGTGGCGCAAGCCGAGGAAACCGTTCTTCGTCATATGCACCCAGGGGGCGCAGCCCCTGTTCCGGTATGTGAGCTGCAGGCATCCAGTCTTTTGGATCCCCTGCCTCAGGAGGAAGTGGAGCATCGAGGAGACCCTCTGGCAGCTGCTCCATCCGGCGTTCCGGATGCTCACGGAGTATGGACAGTAGAGCTTTCTTCATGGCGTCCATGTCATCCGGATCGGTTGCGTGAAAACTTTGAAGGTCTTGGTGGTACCCCGGGCCGTGGTCGAGGTGTTTTTTGGCTACCCACTCGCCCGGAGACAGTCTGCCAATTTGATTCCGCTGGAGGGCAGATCAGTATCGGCACGCACATGACATGGCAGGAAGCTGGAGTCGATCCAGTTACCCGCTTAGTTATCACTGGCGTCGACGGTGACCCCACCGAAGCGCAAGCCGCGTTCGAAGCTGCTCTACTTACCGATGCTGAACTTGCAGCCGGGCTCGACAGTTGGGCAGGGCGCCCGGACGACTATGATCCATGGCTTGGAGAACGGCGCGACGTAGCCTAGAACCCGAACAAGCGGGCAAGATGGTTCCGCACAGTACGCAACTGATTGATTCTCGAAGGAAGAAACCATGGCAGTCCCCAAGCGAAAAATGTCTCGTTCCAATACCCGTCACCGCAGGTCGCAGTGGAAGGCAAGCGTTCCTGACCTGGTGGCAGTGCAGGTCGACGGCGAGCAGCTTCAGGTGCCCCGTCACCTCGTCAAGGCAGCACAGCGCGGTCTTCTCCGCTGAGTGCGGTGACGAAAAAGCGTTTTGTCTTAGATCATGCATCTAAGACAAAACGCTTTTTCGTGTGCGAGTAGAGGTCAGGTCACTCAGCCTGCTGCGAATGAGGGCCCCAGAGCCGCCAAGACGGCCTTAGCAAGTGCAGTGTGTCCCGAAGCATCCAAGTGGTCCCCATCGGGCGCCAGCTTGGACGTGGGGTCTTTTTTGCCGTTCTTGCCCTTGATGGGCGTGTAGGCGTCGATAAACTGTCCGTTCTTCCCGGCAGCTTCGCGCAGGGCAGCATTGACCTTGCGTGTTAGTCGATCACTTGCTCTGAGGTAGCCCTCGCCGTAGTGAGATCCGACTTTGCCATCCGGGAACACATTCCAATAGCCGATAACAGCAATTTTCGCTCGATAATTACTTATTCGTGATATTTCTTCAGTTAAAGATGAGATATTTCGGCGAAGACGAGTTAGGTCTGCGCCATAACAGCGATCGAGATTGTTGGCGCATTCTTCGATTTGCTCGGGATTGAAATCATTAGCACCAACTTGAAGTAAAACCAGGTCCGCATTAGTGATGTCCGCACGCGGCTGAGGAGTGGCAAGTTGGGCAACGATATCGGAACTACGGGCGCCGCCTAGAGCAAGATTCACTAGCCCTGCAGTACGGTTGTGGCGCCGCGAGAGGGCTTGGGCCACCTGCTGCGAATATGTATCGCAATCGCATGCCATCCCCGCAGGTACCGAATCTCCCAAAGTCACGATCGACAGATGCTTGCTGCCAGTCGCGCTGGGGGTGCTGCTATCGCCTGAGAAGCTGGGAGAGGGACCGAACCAAGCAGTGGTTGCCTGCACGCTCGTAGGACGTGAGCGTGGCTTAAACATATTCCACTGCTGTGTCGCAAAGACGGCAGCGATCACAGCGCAGGCAAGGCAAAGCAACACGACAAAGAAAAAACGCCGATAGATAGATGAACCCGATGAGTCTTCCTGCTCAGATGGTTCGGGTGTGTTCATGGGCTGTTCCCTTCGACATCCTGCTCCGGGAGCGGTCCGACGATACGTGATCGTTCAGGTACAGGATATGCCTCGCCGACAGTGCGATGTCGACGACATGACCGATAGGAACAGCCCAAGCTGTATCAACCTGCAGGCTTATCCAGCTTGCTACTTAGCCAAGAAAACACGTCAGGCAAGATCGAGGTGTACGTAGTCCAGGAGTGGGCTCCATTGGGCACCTCTTGCATCTCGAAAGTTGTAGGAGGCTTAACTACGGCAGCGAAGTCTGTGCTGTTTTTCTTCGACAAAGCCCCGTTGTTGGCCCCCGTGCCATACCAGCTCTTAATCGCTACCTTCGGGGGAGCGGTCTGCACCACGTGCATAGGGTCAGTTGCTTTCGCAGCCGGGGTCTTCCCTGCTGCGAGATTGGAATCGATATTGAAATACCCATCCAGTGGCGCAGCTGCGGAGAAAGTGTTCGGGTTATGCATTGCAATGACAGCTGCGCAGTACCCCCCAGAAGAAACTCCTGTCGTGCCCCAGCCGGTGGAGGAGGTTGAGGTACGGAAATCATGCTTGATCAGCTCAGGAAGATCCTTGCCGAGAAAGGTGCCTACCTGCGGTTGCCCTTCAAGGTCTGTGCACTCCGTGTCATGAGCGTCGTCAATCTGCATCTGCGGTTGCACGAGAATGAACTGACTCGACTTGCCTGACTGAGCCCCCGCAGCAATCGCTGAGGGACCCCCATGCGTGAACCATGGCGTGCCCGTCGTGCCAGATCCGCCAGGAAATGCAACGACTACCGGGTAACGCTTCGAAGCCGCAGAAGGCTCGTCGTAGTCCGTCGGAAGCCACACATGAACTTTGAATGACACACCAGACTTGGGGCCTTGGTACTTGGTTTCAACCGCACGTCCAACCTTCACCGGTTGCTTACTCCATGAAGCCAGTGGCTTGACCTCCGTGGGAGTGGGTTTCGAAGCAGTTTTATTTCCCTGATTCGCGGGGGAAGAGTCATCGCCACCGCACCCAGCAAGCGCTGCAACCAAAGCGAAAGCGACACCGGCGCGTAGAACAAGAGCCGACCGTGACGCACGCGAGGTACCTGGATGCTGGCACCTGGATCCGGAAAGACGAAGCATGGGTAGAGCCTAGATACCCCACAAACCCACGGCAATATTTCGCCCTTCGGTTCCTTTCAGGTGCAGTCGCAGCATCAAACGAGAGAAGTACGAGGCCCCAAACGGCGGATCACAGCATCGGCAAGCGCCTGATGCCCATCTCCATTTGGGTGATCTCCATCTGCCGCAAGGAAAGAAGTCGGGTCATTTGTCCCTTTAGAGCCCTTAAATGGGGTGTAAACGTCGACGTACCATACGCCAGCATCACGTGCAGCAAAACGAATAGTTTTATTTACCTCGCGCGTGAGTCGATCGCTTCCAACAACGAAATCATTTCCTTTTGCACGCCCTACTGCGCCGTCTTGGAAAACGTTCCAATACCCCAGAGTCATGACTTCAGCGCGAGGGTTTTTTTGCAAAGACTTAATCGTGCGAAGGGCGGAGGAAAGATTTGAGCGCAGTGCACGCAGCTGCGGACCGTAGCAGTTTTTTGACGCAATGTCATTCCGGCACTGTGCTGCTTTGGATGAAGAAAAATCATTTGCTCCCGTCTCGACAAGAACAAGATCACTTCCAGCCGTGTTAGTGCGAACCTCGGGAGTTTTCAAAGTTGACAGTAGTCCAGCGGAAGTGGAGCCGCCACGCGCATAGTTTCTAAATGCGTAATTCTTACCCTGAGTTGATGCAATAGAATTTGCGACCTTCTCACCAAAAGGAATGCAGTGGCACGCTGCCCCACTTGGGACTGAATCGCCAAAAGTGATAACTGAAACTGGCCCTGAAGCGCTAGTAGCACTGGCGGAAGCCGAACTTCCTAAAAACACTAAAGCGACCGAGAAGGCACATAGTCGGCCGGAGCGGTACAGCCGGAAAGGGTGAAGGGGACCTGAGCGGCGCGAAAGCACAGAAAATCCTTACGCGAGGAGTCTTCCTGTCGCGCTGAGGGACTCCTCCCGGGATGGGCGGCATTGAGGCGCGACTACTGTGCCCATCGGCATGCGTACCCGTCGCTAAAGAAAGGTCGCCCTCACACGTGAGGGCGACCTTCAGGCAAGGCTCAATCTCTTTGCGGCGTAAGTATTCCTACGGCGCATCAGGGATCTGCTGCAGTGACTTCTTTTTCTTTTGATCCCTCAAGACAAGCTTGTCCACGATCGTAGCCAGTGCGCCATCGCCTGTGACATTTGTCGCCGTACCGAAAGAATCGATAGCGATATACGTGGCAATCATCAACCCCACCTGCGGATCCGTGAACCCAAGCATGCTCGCCAGTAGTCCAGCAGCCGTCATAATCGCACCTCCAGGTACACCAGGAGCTGCAACCATCGTGATACCCAACATGAGGATGAACCCAAGGAACAGCCATGGGTCGACTGTCTTACCAGAAAGCATCATTACGGCGAGCGAGAAAGAAACAATTTTCACTGTCGAGCCTGCCAAATGAATGGTCGCGCACAGCGGGACAGTAAACGATGCAACCGGCTCCGAAACCCCTGTTTTGACAGTCTGGCGCAATGTCACAGGAATAGTTGCAGCTGACGAAGAGGTCCCCAAAGCCGTCACATAAGCAGGTAAAAGAGTTTTAAGAAGCACCAAAGGATTACGCCGCGCAACTAAACCAGCAATCGCATACTGCACAAAAAGAACCACCCAGGTGAGCGCAAAAACCATCACGATCACGCCAAGGAATGTCGTGATGACGTTAAAAACTTCACCCACGGCTGTCATGTTGAGAAAAATACCAAAAATGTAAATTGGCAGCAGGGGGATCACCACTGCAGAAATTACCTTGTTCACCATTTCACGCAGCTCGCAAAAACCACGCAACAATACGTCGCCTCGGATTGCAGTAAGGGCGACACCTACCATGAAAGCTAAGACCAAGGCAGTCATGACATTAAAAACGGGCGGCATTTCGATCGTGAAATATGGCTTAAGTAGCGAATCTGCAGGATTCGTGACTGATGAAACGCTTCGCCCCGCCAAGAGGTGCGGTAAAACCACAGTGCTCGTGGCCCATCCCAAAAGTCCCGAAGAGATCGTTGACACATATGCGATAGCTGCAGTAACTGCCAGCCACTTACCTGCACCCTTACCTAGCTCAGAGATAGCAGGAGTAATAAGCCCCACAATAATTAACGGAATGATGAAAGATAGAAAGTTTCCGAAAACTCCGTTAAAAGTAACGAAAACACGTGTCAACTCATGAGGGAAGAACTGGCCGCACGCTATCCCCAAGGCGATAGCGAAAAGAATTCTGGGAAGAAGACCAAATTTTTTGGAGACCTGTGAAGGCATATCAGGAGGATAAGACCAACTCACCCAACCTGCCCCAAGGGTCTCGCGTGCCGGGCGAACACAAACAACACCCCAACCAAACAATCCACCGGCACAACACCGAGCTTCCTAGGAAAACGATTGCGATCGTGGAAGATTGAACACCGCGTGAAAGGAAGCACGCCCCACTCCTTCTCACCCACCCCAGAAAGCCACACATGATCACCACCATGCTGACCACACCACCCAGCAACCTAGCCACCACAGGCTGGACCAGCGACACACTCAACCACGCCGCCAATCCGCCGTAGCCGCCATCGGCACCTTCTGGGTAGCCCTCGCCATCGGCGGAATCACCCCCCTCCTCGTATCCAGCGTAGGCAGCTTCCTCACCATCGTCTTCGGCCAATAACCCAACACCCATGCGCATCGCACCGACGACGCCGCCACCCGCGTCGAATTCACCTTCTACGACCTACCCGGCGAAGCCCGCTGGTTCCAATGGGTCAGGTTCTACATCGCCGCCCTCACCGGCGCCACCATCACCACCACAGCCATCCTCACCATCACCGGCCGATACGAAACCCCCACCACCCCCTCACCTACCGAATCCACCAACTCCGCGCCGAACTTCACGCACCCCGAACACCCCACCCATCGACGGCCCCACCCTCACCATGCCCGACTGGAGCAGCCGCCCCACCGCCGCACCCGTCCACGAACCGTCCAGATTGGCAGAATTTGGAACCTGGTGCTGCTGCACAAAAGGTTCAGCGTTCTGCCTTTCCGGACAGATATGCGCAGCGGATGGGGGAGGCCCGCAACATTGTGGCCACGTTGACAGGAGCGGATTGTCCAGTTCAGGCGGTGGCTGCGGCCCGCTCTGGAATGGCTGGGGTGGTTTTGGCGTGGGCGGACTCTCATGTGGGCGATGAGTACGTCATGGGAGCTAATGGTCCTGGAGCCTGGGATTGTTCGAGCTTTGCGCGTACTGCGTTCGCGCAGGTCGGTTTAGATATGCCTAGAACTGCTGATGTTCAACGTGATTGGTGCGCGCAGGGGAATTGTGAGCGTGTAGGGGAGGGGGCAGAACAACCAGGTGATCTTATTTTTTGGGACTCTTACCTCGGCCCGTCGACGGTTGGGCATGTGGCTGTAGTGAAAGAACCCAGTACGCGCACAACCGTGGACGCCAGGTCACGTTCTCAAGGCGTCATCCACGGGACGTATCCGCAGGCAAAGAACAAAAACATTCTGGAGTTTTGGCGACCAAAAATGTCCTCGAGATGAGCGGGGGCGTTTATGTGTGGGGTTCGTGGCGGCTAGGGCTGCGTAATGGAGGGTTAAGTGGATATGAGCGCTGGTGTTGTGAACGAAGGTGTGGGGCGCACTCGTGCTGAGCGTTTAGACGTCCTGCCGTTCACGTGGATGCATGGGCGACTGCTGGTTGGTTCTGGTGTGGGGTGGGCTCTTGATGCCATGGATGTGGGGCTTATTTCGTTTGTCATGGCTGCCCTGGGTAAGCAGTGGCACTTGTCAGATGGAGCTTTGTCGCTGATTGGGTCGATTGGGTTTGTGGGTATGGCTGTGGGAGCCACATTGGGTGGACTTCTAGCTGATCGTTTTGGTCGGCGTCAGGTGTTTGCGGGGACTCTTTTGGTTTATGGGGTGGCAACGGGTGCCTCAGCGCTCGCGACGGGGGTCGGTCTTCTTATGGCTTTGCGTTTTTTGGTGGGGTTGGGGTTGGGGGCGGAGTTGCCTGTGGCTTCGACTTTGGTCAGTGAATATTCCCCTCGGCATATTCGGGGGCGCATGGTGGTTGCGTTGGAATCTTTTTGGGCCGTGGGGTGGATTTTCGCTGCTTTGATTGCGTATTTCGTTATTCCCTCGAGTCCTGATGGGTGGCGGTGGGCGCTGGGTATTTGGTGTGGTGCCGACGGTGTACGCGGTGGTGGTGCGGTTCGGGTTGCCAGAGTCTGTGCGTTTTCTTGAGAGGGCTGGGCGTGTTGATGAGGCTGAGGCTGCGGTGCGTCGGTTTGAGGAGGCTGCGGGTGTTTCTGGGGCTGGTGGTGGGTCGGTTGGTGGGGTGGAGGTTGTTGGTGAGGTGGCGGGAGGGATTTGGTCGTCGGTGTTGCGGTGGAGGACGGTGTCATTGTGGGTGGTGTGGTTCATGGTGAATTTTTCGTATTACGGGGCGTTTATTTGGTTGCCGAGTTTGTTGGCTAAGCAGGGTTTTGATTTGGTGAAGTCGTTTGAGCACACGCTGGTGATCACGTTGGCGCAGTTGCCGGGGTATGCGGTTTCGGCGTGGTTGATTGAGTGGTGGGGGCGCCGGGTGACGTTGGTGGTGTTTTTGGTGGGGTCGGCTTGTGCTGCGGGGGTGTTTGGTTTTGCGTCGTCGCCGTTGTTGATTGTTGTTTTTGGGATGGTGTTGTCGTTTTTTAATTTGGGGGCGTGGGGTGCGTTGTACGCCGTGTCGCCTGAGGTGTATCCGACGGCGGTTCGTGGTGTGGGGGTGGGTGCTGCTGCGGGGTGTGGGCGTCTTGCGTCGGTGGTGGCGCCTTTGTTGGTGCCGTTTTTGCTTGGTGTTGGTGGGAATGTGTTGGTGTTTGTTGTGTTTGGGGTTGCGTTTGGGGTGGCAGCGGTGGCTGCGTTGGGGTTGCCTGAGATGAGGTCTCAGGCGTTGGGGTGATGTGGGGGTTAGGTGAGGGCGCGCAGGATGTCTTCTACGCGTTCTTTGGCGTCGCCGAAGAGCATGGCGGTGTTGTTGTTGAAAAAGAGAGGGTTTTGGACTCCTGCGTATCCGGCGTTCATGGAGCGTTTGAAAACGATGACGTTTTTTGCTTCCCAGACGCGTAGTACGGGCATGCCGGCGATGGGGGATTCGGGGTCGTCGAGGGCTGCGGGGTTGACGGTGTCGTTGGCGCCGATGACGAGGACGACGTCGGTGTTGGTGAAGTCGTCGTTGATTTCGTCCATTTCGAGGACGATGTCGTAGGGGACTTTGGCTTCGGCGAGTAGGACGTTCATGTGGCCGGGTAGGCGTCCGGCGACGGGGTGAACTCCGAAGCGGACGTTAGTTCCGGCGTTGCGTAGTGCGGTGGTGATGGCGGCTACGGGGTATTGGGCTTGGGCTACGGCCATGCCGTAGCCGGGGGTGATGATGACGGAGTTGGCGTTTTTGAGGAGGGTGGCGACGTCTTCGGCGGTGGTTTCGCTGTGTTCTCCGTAGTCCTTGGTGTCGTTGGTGATGGTTCCTCCTGAGCCGAAGCCGCCGAGGATGACGGAGGTGAATGATCGGTTCATGGCTTTGCACATGATGTAGGAGAGGTAGGCGCCGGAGGAGCCGACGAGGGCGCCGGTGATGATGAGTAGGTCGTTGTTGAGCATGAATCCGGAGGCTGCTGCTGCCCATCCGGAGTAGCTGTTGAGCATGGATACGACTACGGGCATGTCTCCGCCGCCGATGCTGGCTACGAGGTGCCAGCCCAGGGCGAGGGCGGTGAGGGTCATGAGGATGAGTGGTATTGCGTGGGCTGTGGGGGTGAACCACAGCATGAGGGTGAGGCAGATGAGTAGTGCTGTGAGGTTGATGAAGTTGTGGTGGGGGAGGGTGAGGGGGGCGGATTTGATGCGTGCGGCGAGTTTGAGGAAGGCGACGATGGAGCCGGTGAAGGTGAGGGCGCCGATGAAGATGCCGATGAAGACTTCGCCGTTGTGGATGAGTGTGAGTGCTCGTGTGTCGCTGGTGGTGGCAGCGATGTGGTTGCCTGCTTCGATCCAGGAGTTGTAGCCCACGAGGGTGGCGGCGAGTCCGACGAAGCTGTGGAGGAGGGCGATGAGTTCGGGCATGTGGGTCATTTCGACTTTGAGTGCCCGGGCGGTACCGATAGCTGCGCCGGCGAGGATGCCGATGATGAGCAGCGCGATGGTCCATGTGGGGGCGTCTTGGGTGATGGTGACGCCGAGGGTGAAGATGAGGGCGATGGCCATGCCGGCGATGCCGTAGCCGTTTCCTGCGCGGGCTGTTTCGTGTTTTGACAGTCCGGCGAGGGCGAGGATGAACAGTAGCCCGGAGACGATGAAGGCGCCTTGGGTCATGGTGGCGGTCATGATGGGTCCTTGTGGAACATGGCGAGCATGCGGTGGGTGAGGGTGAATCCGCCGAATACGTTGATGCTGGCGACGAGGACGGCGATGAAGGCCAGGGTGGAGATGAGTGTGTTGTTTGTGGTGATTTGGGTGATGGCTCCGATGATGATGATTCCGGAGATGGCGTTGGTGACGCTCATGAGAGGGGTGTGGAGGGCGTGGTGGACGCTGCCGATGACGTAGAAGCCGATGACTACGGCGAGGGCGAATACGACCGTGTGGGATAGCAGGGGTGCTGGGGTGAAGGCGGCGAGGGCGAGGAAGAGAGCGGAGGCTACGCCGATGCCGATGTAGCGGCGTATGGGGTTAGGGGTTGGTGGGGGTTGTGTTGGTGGAGTGGGGGTTGTGTTGGTGGGGGGTGTGTTGGCGGAGATATTGACGGGGGGTGGGGGCCACATGAGGTTGCCGTTGTGGATGACTGTCATGCCGCGGATGACGCTGTCTTCCATGTCGAGGGCGAGGTGGCCGTCTTTGTGGGGGGTGAGGAGTTTGAGGAGGTTGACGATGTTGGTGCCGTAGAGCTGTGAGGCTTGGGTGGGGAGGCGCCCGGCCAGGTCGGTGTACCCGATGATGGTGACGCCGTTGGGGGTGGTGGTTTTTTCGCCGGGGATGACGCCTTCGACGTTGCCCCCGTTGGCTGCGGCCATGTCGACGATGACGGATCCGGGTTTCATGCTGTTGACCATGTCAGCGGTGATGAGTCGTGGTGCTGGGCGGCCGGGGATGAGGGCAGTGGTGATGATGATGTCGACGTCTTTGGCTTGTTCGGCGTACATGGCTGCTGCAGCGGTTTCGTAGGCGCTGCTGGTTTCGCGTGCGTAGCCGTCGGTGGAGGTTGTTTCTTCGTTGGTGTTGACTGCGACGAATTCAGCGCCCATGGATTGGACTTGTTCGGCGACTTCGGGGCGAGTGTCTGTGGCTCGGACAATGGCGCCGAGACTTCCGGCTGTTCCGATGGCGGCGAGTCCGGCTACGCCTGCGCCGGCGATGAGGATTTTGGCGGGGGGTACTTTTCCGGCTGCGGTTACTTGGCCGGTGAAGAAGCGGCCGAATTCGTGTGCGGCTTCGATGACGGCGCGGTAGCCGGCGATATTGGCCATGGAGGACAGGACGTCTATGGATTGTGCGCGGGAGATGCGGGGGACGGCGTCCATGGCTAGTGCGGTGATGTTGCGTGTGGCGAGTTTGTCGACCATGGCGGGGTCGGCGCGGGGGTTGAGGAGGCTGATGAGGGTGGCGCCGTCGCGGATGTTGTCGAGTTCTTCGTCGTTGGGGGGGTTGATTTTGGCGATGATGTCGGCTGCCCAGGTGGTGGCGGTGTCGCCGATGTGTGCGCCTGCTTCGAGGTAGGCGTCATCGCAGATGTCGGCGCGTTCGCCTGCGCCGGATTCGATGATGACGTTGTGTCCGAGTTTGATGAGGGTGGTGACGGTGCTGGGGGTGGCGGCGACGCGGGTTTCGCCGGGGGTGGTTTCCTGCGGTATGCCGATCAGCACGGGTGGCTCCTTCGCCTTTTTTGCCGCGACGTGGCTGTCCGGGAGTCTCCGGGGTGTGTGTCGCGCTGACCTGCCAGACTCTATCCGTCTATCTTCGTCGAAAGGGTGATCATGCCTGGCAGTAGCGAAAGTGTGCAGAAGTTCACGAAGGTGGAGGGGCGGTCGCGGGGGTTTTCGGCGCGTGATTTGTCTTTGGTGGCTTCGTTTGCTGCGTTGATTTGGGTGTTGGGGGTGCCGGGGGCTATTGATCCGGTGGGGTCGGGTGTTCCTATTACTTTGCAGACGATGGGTGTGATGTTGGCTGGTGCTGTGTTGGGTGCGCGGCGTGGTGCCGCGGCGTCGTTGGTGGTTATTGCTTTGTGTGCGATTGGGTTGCCTGTGTTGGCGGGTGGTCGCGGTGGTTTGGGTGTGTTTGTGTCGCCGACGGTGGGGTTTTTGGTGGGGTGGGTTCCGGGGGCTGCGGTGGTGGGGTGGTTTGCGTCGCAGGGTCCGCGGTCTGTGGTGTGGCAGTTGGTGGGGTGTTTGGTGGGGGGTGTTGGTGTGATTCATGCGGTGGGTGTTCCGGTGATGGCGTGGCGTGCGCATTTGTCTGTGGGGCAGGCGTTGTTGGCTGATGCGGTGTTTGTACCTGGTGATGTGGTGAAGGTTGTTGTTGCGGTGGGTGTTGCGGTGGCTGTGCATCGTGCTGTGCCGGAGTTGTTGTCGGTGGGTGGGGGTAAGTGATGGTGTTTTTGGGGAGGGGTGGTTGGGTGTGATCGAGTTTCGTGGCGTTTCCCATAGTTTTGGGGGGCGTGAAGTGTTGCGTGGTGTTGATGTTTCGTTGGGGGAGAAGCGGGTTGGGGTGATTGGCGCGAATGGGTCGGGTAAGTCGACTTTCGCGCGGATGATTAATGGTTTGGTGTTGCCTTCTGTTGGGCAGGTGGTGGTGGATGGTGTTGATGTTGGGGTGGATGCGGTTGCGGTGCGGCGGCGGGTGGGGTTTGTGTTTCCTGATCCGGATTCGCAGATTGTGATGCCGACGGTGGGGGAGGATGTGGCGTTTTCGTTGCGGCGGCGGCGTTTGTCTCGGGTGGAACGGGACGCGGTGGTTGGGGAGGCGTTGTCGCAGATTGGTTTGGCTGGGCGTGGGGGACATCCGGCGGCGCGTTTATCGAGTGGGCAGAAGCAGTTGTTGGCGTTGGCTGCGGTGTTGGTGACGGAGCCGAGTGTGTTGGTGTGTGATGAGCCGACGACGTTGTTGGATCGGCGGAATGCTCGGGCTGTCGCGAGTCGGATTGAGTCCTTGTCGCAGCAGGTGGTGTTGGTGACTCATCATTTGGAGTTGTTGCGGGGGTGGGATCGGGTGTTGGTGTTCGATGAGGGTGAGGTGGTTTTTGATGGGGTGCCTGATGAGGCGATTGCGTTTTATGTGGAGTTGATGGATGGGGTGGGGTCGTGCTGAGTGGTTTGTATGTGGAGGGAGATTCGTGGCTGCATCGGGTGCGGCCTGGGGTGAAGTTGGTGGGGTTGTTGGTGTTTACGACGTGTTTGTTGGTGTGGTCGGGGGTGGTGGCTGTTGTGGTTGGTGGGGTGGTTGTGGTTGTGGCGGGGGTGTGTGGGGGGTTGGGCTGGTTGTGGTTGTGGCGGGGTGTGTGGGGTTTGCGATGGTTGGTGGTGGTTTTGGGGGTGGTGCAAGTTGTGGTTAATGGGGTTTTTGATGCGTTTGTTGTGGTTGGTGGGTTGGTGGTGGCTGTTGTGGCTGCGTCGGTGGTGACTGCTACGACGAGGACGGCGGAGATGATGGATGCGGTGGTGGTGGGGGTGCGTCCGTTGAGGTGCGTGGGGGTGGATGCAGATCGGGTGGGTTTGGTTTTTTCTTTGGTGTTGCGGTCGGTGTTTGTGGTGGCGGGGATTGTGGAGGAGGTGAAGCAGGCGCGGAAGGCGAGGGGTTTGGAGCGGAGTTTTCGGGCGTTGTTGGTGCCGGTGGTGGTTCGGACTGTGCGGCATGGGGAGCGTATGGGGGAGGCGTTGGTGGCTCGTGGGGTGGATGACTGATTGATGTGCTGGTTAGTTTTTTGTGGTTTTTAATGTGGATACATGTCTATTGAGCTGGGTTTTTATGTGTGGGTTGGTGGTGGGTGGGGTGTTGGTTTGGGGTCGGGGCTGGTCTCGATTTTTCTTTTGCGGGGCGGACCGTGTATGTTTTTTCTTGTTGAGCCGGAGAGTTCCGGTTCCGCCCCGATAGCTCAGTCGGCAGAGCGTCTCCATGGTAAGGAGAAGGTCTAGGGTTCGATTCCCTATCGGGGCTCAGGCTTCCAACGCCCGCTGCTTAATCGTTTCGGCGGTATCTGGTGGCGGGCGTTGTTACTGCCCTGGCGGGGTAGCTCAGGTGGTTAGAGCACACGACTCATAATCGTGGTGTCGCGGGTTCGACTCCCGCCCTCGCTACGATCATTCTTTAGCTCGAGTTTATTCGAGCCCACTGATCGTTCACAAGGACAGGTAGCCGTGGCAAGCAAGAGCAGTGACGTTCGGCCCAAGGTCACTTTGGCATGTGCTGAATGTAAAAACCGCAATTACATCACTAAAAAGAACAAGCGAAACGATCCCGATCGTATTGCTTTGTCGAAGTACTGCGGTAACTGCAGGCGACACACGGATCACAAGGAAACTCGTTGATTTCCTGTCTGTGAAAGTTTCTGAAGAGGCTGTCAACCATATGGTTGACAGCCTCTTTGTGTTGGAGTTCCGGGGGAGGGAAGCGTGGTTTTCGATGCGAGTGGTTCACATAAGGTGGCGGGTATGAGTTCTCTTGCTGCGTTGGAGGGACGGTCTTGGCCATCTGCTGCTCCGTTTGAGGTGGGGCGTGAGCATGTGCGGGCTTTTGCTCGGGTGGTGGGGGCGTCTGCTTCTGTGCATTTTGATGTGCAGGCTGCACGGTCGGCGGGTTTTGAGGACCTGGTGGCGCCTGTGACTTTTGTGGCAACGGTTGCGCAGCAGAGCGAATGGCTGCTGTGGGGGGATCCGCAGGTGGGGATTGACTTTCAGCGTGTCGTTCACGGAGAGGAACGCATTGAGATAGTGCGCCCAATTGTGGCAGGTGACGTGTTGTCAGCTGAGTTGTTGATTGAGCGTGTACGTGAAGTACGCGGTAACACCATGTTGACAACGCGTACAGATCTATCCGGAGCTGACGGTGTTCGGTTGGCATCGGTGTGGTCGATGATCGTGGTGCGTGCCGATGAGGTTGAAGGGGACTCCTGATGAGTGGCGTGTTGTTTGAGTCGGTGCGTGTAGGAGACGAATTGCCTGGACGGGTGGTGTCTTTTTCGCGTGAAGACGTAGTGGCGTATGCCGCGGTCAGCGGCGACAGGAACAGAATTCATTGGGATGATTCGTATGCTCGCGAGGTAGGGCTTCCGGGCGTAATTGCGCATGGAATGTTCACGATGGGCTCGGCCTCTTCGCTGGTAGAGGATTGGGTTGGTGCGAGCGGTTTTGTCTCTGCGTATAGAGCGAAGTTCACTGATGTAGTGCCGGTTCCCTACGCGGGTTCGGTGCAGGTGGGTGTTGCTGGTGTCGTCAAGTCTGTTGATGAGCAGGCGCGATCGGTTGTTGTAGAGCTTTCGGCGTCGGTTGATAACCGCAAAGTGTTGGGGAATGTTCGAGTAACGGTCGTGTTCGTGTGAGATGGCTCCTTTTGTCGTTGTGATTGTGAAGGGTGTTGTGCGGTGAAGGTTGAGGAAGGCGTTGCGCTGGCTTCGTTGACGACGATGCGGGTGGGCGGACCAGCTGATCGTGTTGTTACGGCGGAGTCCTCGGATGAGTTGATTGCGGCTGTGCGTGAGGTTGATGAGGCAGGTGAGCCGCTGCTGGTTGTTTCGGGGGGTTCCAATCTTCTGGTTTCAGATGAAGGCTTTCCGGGCACAGTGGTGCAGGTGGCGAACCGTGGTGTTCGTGTGAAGGAGTCCAGCGAGTGTGGGGGTGTGCTCGTTGAGGTGTCTGCAGGGGAGTCCTGGGATGGTTTTGTGGCCCAGGCTGTGGATTCTGGGTGGGCTGGTGTAGAGGCTTTGTCGGGTATTCCTGGCTTGGCGGGCGCGACTCCGGTGCAGAACGTGGGGGCTTATGGCCAGGATGTGTCGCAGACGTTGGCGCGGGTGCGAACGTGGGATCGCCTACGGGGTGAGGTTCGTAGCTTTGCGAACGTCGATTGTGGTTTTGGTTATCGGCATTCGATGTTCAAGGCGCAGTCGCATGATGGTGCACCTCGGTTTGTGGTGTTGGACGTGACATTCCAGTTGGCGTTGGCTGAATTGTCTTCGCCGGTGGCCTATCAGGCGTTGGCGGATGCTTTGAATGTTTCGATGGGGGAGCGGGTGCCGTTGGCAGATGCTCGGGCTGCAGTGTTGAGTCAGCGGGGTTTGCGCGGAATGGTTGTGGATGAAGCAGATCACGACACATGGAGTTGTGGGAGCTTTTTCACTAATCCGATCATGACTGCAGAAGAGTTTGAGCAGTTGGAGCACCGGGTTGGGGATCGTCTGGGGGCGGGTGTGCGTCCACCGCGTTTTCCTGCTGGTGATGGGTGTGTGAAGTCCAGCGCTGCGTGGCTGATTGATCGTGCTGGTTTTGGTAAGGGGTTCGGTATGCCAGGGCCGGCTGCTTTGTCGACAAAGCACACGTTGGCGTTAACGAATCGTGGTTCGGCTTGTGCTGCTGATGTGATCGAGTTGGCACGTGCGATTCGAGATGGAGTTTTGGATGTTTTTGGTGTTTGTTTGGTGAATGAGCCAGTGATGGTGGGGTTGGCACTCTGATCTTTGGTGTTAAAAGTGTCGTCACGCGAGGTGTGGCGGCACTTTTGTGTGGTTCATGGTGTTTCGGCAGGTGTGTTGATCCAGTTGTTGATGTCAGTGAGCATGCGGGTTTTGCTGCTGGTGGAGGCGGTTGAGGCGTAGACAGATCGGCGTGCGAGTTCTGCGAGTTCTTTGTCTGTGAAGCCGTGGTGGTTGCGTGCTATTTCGTATTGGGCTGCGAGACGGCTTCCGAAAAGGAGTGGATCGTCTGCGCCTAGGGCGATGTGTGCACCTGCTTCATAGAGCGTTCTTAGGGGGAGGGCGGCGGTGTTGTTGTATACGCCGAGGGCTACGTTGCTTCCGGGGCAGATTTCGAATCCGACTCCTTTATCGATGGCGCGTTGGAGTAGGTGGGGGTCTTCAGCTGCTCGAACGCCATGGCCGAAGCGATGCGGGTGGAGTGAATCGAGGATGTGGGCGAGGTGGTCTGGGCCTAGGAGTTCTCCTCCGTGTGGTACCAGGGTGAGTCCTGCGCGGGCGGCAATACGAAATGCGGGAGCAAATTCGCTTGTTTCGCCGCGACGCTCGTCGTTCGATAGGCCGAAACCGATGACCTGCCCGGGGCCGTCGCCGGCGTATCGGGCGGCGAGGCGTGCCAGAGCTCTTGCGTCTAGTGGGTGTCGGGTGCGGCTGGCTGCAACGATGACGCCGATTTCGATACCGAGTTCTGCGTGGGCTTTGCGTGCTTCGTCGAGGATTATTTCGAGGGCGGGGGTGATCCCTCCGAGGTGTGTGGCGTAGCCAGTGGGGTCAACTTGAAGCTCAAGTCTGCGTGATCCTTCGGCGGCGTCGTCTTCGGCTGCTTCATGTAGGACGCGGCGGATATCGCTTTCGGTTGTGATGCAGGCGCGGGCTGCTTCGTAGAGGCGTTGGAATCTGAACCAGCCGCGGCCTTCTGTGTCGGCCAATTGTGGTGGCCAGTTGTTTGTCAGGGCCCGGGGGAGTCGAATGCCGTGTTTGGCTGCGAGGTCTAGAAGGGTGTCGAATCTCATTGAGCCGGTAAAGTGCAGGTGTAGGTGGGTTTTGGGTAGGGCTGTTAGAGATCGAGGAGAGGTCACGGTTTTATCGTGCCATTGGGTGCGTGGCGGATTGTGTCTATTGCGATGGGGTAGTTGCGGTGGGGAGAGTTCATGGGTGACTTGGACTCCAAGGTTCCGTTGGCGTAAGCTCGGTTCCCGGATGCAGTCGTTGCGGTTTCCGCTCGGATTTCATCCGTAGGGCAGTGGCTCAATTGGTAGAGCACCGGTCTCCAAAACCGGCGGTTGGGGGTTCGAGTCCCTCCTGCCCTGCGTTGCAACGTCAGGAAACAGGCCGACGTCAGGACGACATCGCGGACCGCTAGGTGCGGCGTCGGCGATCGAGAGATGAGGACCTGTGGCGAACCAAAAGACAGCCCCAGTGGGGAGCTCTCAGGGGCAGCCTGTTAGAAGCAATCTGTTCACTAGGTTTTTCGCCTCGATTGCGTTGTTTTTCCGTCAGGTCTTTGATGAGCTGGGTAAAGTAGTTCGTCCGTCGCGAGAAGAGCTCGCGCGGTATACGGCTACGGTGATCGTCTTTGTGACGATTGTGATGCTTTTTGTTTTTGGTCTGGACTGGGTGTTTACTCGCCTGGTTTTCTGGATCTTCGCGGAGTGACGTGCCTGGGAGGCTTTACCCTTTTCAAGCACGGTCTCTGAACGTTTGAAACGGCCCCGCAGTGATGCGAGGGCCGTTCTTGTAAGCCCGGTGCCCTTTGTGTGGCGGGCGCGCTGCCGGTCTGCCGGTCGTTGCGCCGTCCGGGATTTCGCACACAATGTCAACAGCAATGTCTGCACGGACGAAGCGCAGGAAAAGGTAGGCAGCGACGTGTCACAGGACTGGACCCCCAGCGAGAGCGATGAGGCCGAAGTTCGCGATCAGGTGAGCGAGGCGACGGCTGCGGATGCCCCGGAGGGCATGACCCAGGATCCGGAAACGGATGTTATTTCGGATGGGGACGCTCTCGTGGACGCGGTTTCCGACAGTGTCGAAGACGCTGAGTACGGGGACACTCCGGCCGAAACTATCTCTGAAGAGGTTAGCGAGGCTGAGGATGGCGCAGTAGAAGGTGAAGCTGAGCTAGAGGTTGAGCAGGAGCTGACGGAGCTCGCCGAGGACGTTGAAGCAGAGCTTGCTGAGGAGGCTGAAGCCGAGGAAGCGGCACTGGAGGTTGCTTCTGGCGACATGGTCACTGAAGCCGGTGATGCTGCTGATATCGCGGCTGCTGCAGCTGTTCGTGAAGACGTGAAAGCTAGCACTGAGGATGACCCAGTTGAAGCCCTGCGTCAGGAGCTTCGTTTCGCTGAAGGTGACTGGTATGTCATTCATTCGTACGCCGGTTATGAGAACCGGGTGAAGCAGAACTTGGAGCAGCGGGCCCAGTCGCTGAATCTTGAGGATTACATCTTCCAGGCTGAGGTGCCGATGGAAGAGGTCACCGAGATCAAGAACGGTCAGCGCAAGAAGGTACGGCGCGTGCGTGTTCCTGGTTATGTCTTGGTTCGTATGGATCTGACCGATGAGAGCTGGGGCGCAGTGCGTCACACTCCTGGTGTGACCGGTTTTGTTGGTAACGCTTACTCGCCGGTGCCTTTGAGCATGGATGAAGTTGTCTCGATGCTGGCTCCTGCTGTGGAAGCGAAGCCCGAACCTGTGGCTGAAGTTGAGGATGAATCCTTGGAGTCGGCTGCGGCTAACGCTGCAAACGTGGTCCAGTACGATGTCGATTTCGAGATCGGTGAGTCGGTTACTGTGATGGAGGGACCGTTCGAAACGATGCCCGCCACAATCTCCGACATCCTGCCTGAACAGCAGAAATTGAAGGTGCTTGTGTCGATCTTTGGCCGGGAAACGCCGGTCGAGCTGTCGTTCAACCAGGTCGCCAAGATCTGAGCGTGAACGTTTTCCGTGAAGTAATCGCTTCGCGGACTGCAACCGGGTCATCGCCCATGGCGTGGGCCCACGAGATAAGGAAGTGCTATGGCTCCCAAGAAGAAGGTTTCTGGATTCATTAAGTTGCAGATCCAGGCGGGTGCTGCCTCGCCGGCGCCGCCGGTTGGTCCGGCCCTGGGACAGCATGGTGTGAACATCATGGAGTTCGTCAAGGCGTACAACGCTGCGACGGAATCTCAGCGCGGAAGCGTGATCCCTGTTGAGATCACTGTCTACGAAGACCGTACCTTCACGTTCGTTACGAAGACCCCGCCGGCTGCGGAGCTCATTAAGAAGGCTGCTGGTGTTCCTAAGGGATCCGGTACTCCGCACACCACTAAGGTGGGCAAGCTTACGCAGGACCAGGTGCGTGCCATTGCTGAGCAGAAGATGCAGGATCTGAATGCTCATGAGATCGACCAGGCAATGAAGATCATCGCTGGCACCGCCCGTTCCATGGGTATTGAAGTTCAGGACTGAGTTCTGGGTGTAGCTCTGATATGTGTTGATGCGCGTTCACGCCAGCGCGCATCAACACATCTGTCAGATTTGCTGCGACGTTTGTTGCAGCGGCATGATGTTTCGATGGCTCGTCCTGCTCAGCGTCCTTGTCACGCTAAGCGCAGGATGTGGTCTAAGTCGTTATGAAGCGACAGTGGAAGGGTCCAGCGCGGCCCGCACCACGACTCCAAGGACTTTTTGTCCGCCTTATATGTTCTCTGAGTTTCAGAGAGAAGGAGCAGTTATGAAGCGCAGCAAGGCATACCGCGAGGCAGCTGAAAAGATCGGTTCGCGTCAGTACTCGCCGATCGAGGCTATTCGCCTAGCGAAAGAGACGGCTTCCACAAAGTTCGACGCCACGGTTGAGGTCGCGTTGCGTCTTGGGGTTGACCCGCGTAAAGCAGACCAGATGGTTCGCGGCACGGTTAACTTGCCTAACGGCACCGGTAAAACTGCACGCGTGTTGGTTTTCGCCACGGGTGCGAACGCAGACGCAGCTCGCGAAGCTGGCGCTGATTTTGTTGGTTCTGACGACATGCTGGAGAAAGTCCAGGGTGGTTGGCTGGACTTCGACGCTGTTGTCGCGACTCCTGACTTGATGGGTAAGGTTGGGCGCCTGGGTAAGGTTCTTGGTCCTCGTGGCCTTATGCCTAACCCGAAAACGGGCACGGTGACGATGAACGTCGCCAAAGCTGTCTCTGACATTAAGGGCGGAAAGATTGAGTTCCGCGTCGACAAGCACAGCAACCTTCACTTCATCATCGGTAAGGCTTCTTTCACAGAGGAGCAGCTGCTTGAGAACTACAGCGCTGCTATTGAGGAAGTTGCTCGTTTGAAGCCGTCTGCTTCCAAGGGGCGTTACGTTTCTAAGGCAACGATGGCTACCACGAACAGCCCTGGCATTTCGCTTGACTTGGGCAAAATGCGTGACGCGGAGTGATGAGTCACTCGCGTAATCGTCTGTGAGTCTTCGAAGAGCCTTGGTGTGTTGACGCCAAGGCTCTTCGTTATAGGTGTGCGTTGTTGATTTGAATAACTAGGTCTGATTCACCTACTGTTGATGAGACCCATGACCGCCGGTTGTGGGATTCGTTCCGTTTCTTCGTGGCGAACTTTGTAGTCACGAAGTCCCGGAAGGAATTCCGCGTAAACGCCCATCCGGGCAACCAGCGTAGGCCGCTAGAGTTGTTTGCTACCTATGAAAGGTGGCTATGCTCCCGTGTCCTGCGCCGGGAGCTTTTTTCATGCGTCAACGAGGCTCCGCCTCGGTTGGGATGCCGGCTCGAACCCATGAAGGAGGCCATATGGCAACGCCCGCAAAGCAGGCAGCCATCGCCGAGCTCGAGGAGAAATTCCGCGAGTCCGGTGCGGCCGTGCTGACCGAGTACCGGGGTCTGACTGTCGCGCAGCTTGCTGAGCTGCGCACTCAGTTGCGCCCCAATGGTTCGTACTCGGTGGTGAAGAACACGCTGACGCAGATCGCGGCTACGAATGCTGGTGTTACGGCATTTGATGGCAAGCTCTCGGGTCCGACAGCTGTCGCATTCGTTTCCGGTGACCCGGTGGCGGCTGCAAAGACGTTGCGTGACTTCGCCAAGGCCAACGACAAGCTCGTTATTAAGGGTGCTGTCCTTGACGGTAAGACCCTTAGTGCTGAGGAAGTTGCTCAGCTCGCGGACCTCGAGTCCCGCGAGGTGCTACTTGCCAAGTTGGCGGGTGGCATGAAGGCCAAGATCAGCCAGGCTGCTTACATGTTCGTCGCTCCGCTTTCCAAGGCGGCGCGCACGGTCGACGCTCTTCGCGCCAAGACTGCCGAGGGCACACCTTCGGCAGACGAGGCTGCTGCCGAGTGATCATTCCGGTGTCCTCACCGGTTTTTTCCGCGTTCGTAAGAGCGCAGCGATGTGCGGTCTAGTTGGCCCTGCATCGAGCAAACGTAGTGACATCAGGAAGGACCATCACCATGGCCAAGCTTTCCACCGAGGAGCTCCTCGCCCAGTTCGAAGAAATGACCCTTATCGAGCTCTCTGAGTTCGTCAAGGCGTTCGAGGAGAAGTTCGACGTTACCGCTGCTGCTCCGGCTGCTGTGGCTGTTGCTGCTCCGGCTGCAGGTGGCGACGCCGCTGCTGCCGAGGAGAAGGACGAGTTTGACGTCATCCTCGAGTCCGCTGGCGACAAGAAGATCCAGGTCATCAAAGAGGTTCGTGCACTTACCTCCCTCGGCCTGAAGGAAGCCAAGGACCTCGTTGACGGCGCTCCGAAGGCTGTCCTCGAAGGCGCAAAGAAGGATGACGCTGAGAAGGCTAAGGCTGCCCTGGAGGGCGCTGGCGCCACCGTCACGCTTAAGTGATTGTTGCGGGGTAACCCGCTCTTTCTCTGAGTGAAGGCAGGATAAATCGTCAGATTTATCCTGCCTTCACTGTGTTTGCGGTGGGGGAGTTAGAGGTTTTAAGGGTTCTTATCCTGGGGGAACCGGTGATGTGTCTTGACGTTAATTTGGATTTTACAGATAAAGTAGGTATGCTAACGCTTTGCGCTGCCCATGTGCTTCTTGGCTTCACCTCTAGTTTTTGTGTGTCCTGACTTACGTTGAAACACATAGAGACTGACAGGTAAAAGGCCAGTTCACGGGTCGTGTATCGAAGCGTAGATCGGTCAGCCTGCTGTGGTCGACATGATTACACCGTCGGGATATGTCATGGATGACACCGACAACGGTGGACGGTCGCCGTTCTAAGTCCTTCGGGGCTAAGGGTGGGCTACGCCTTGTGCATGTTCCTCGTGATCGTTAGTCGAAGCTAAGACTGCATGGTCTGCAGGCGCGCGACCGCCGTCAACCACAGGCCTTGCGGAAGGACCATCCTTGGCTTCCTCGCGTATTGCGACCCAGAAGATGTCGAGCGCCATCACCCCCTCAGGGCGGGTGTCGTTCGCGAAGATTCGCGAACCCCTCGAAGTACCTGACCTTCTTGCTCTCCAAACGGAGAGCTTTGACTGGTTGCTTGGTAACGAGAGATGGCAGGATCGAGTTGCGGAGGCCCTCGAGGCTGGCCGGAACGATGTGGCCGAGCACTCCGGCCTCGAAGAGATCTTTGAAGAGATCTCGCCTATCGAAGACTTCTCGGGTTCGATGTCCCTCTCGTTCCGTGATCACCGGTTCGAAGAGATGAAGTACTCCCTTGAGGAGTGTAAAGAAAAGGACATGACGTACAGCGCTCCGCTGTTCGTCACTGCCGAGTTCATGAATAACACGACTGGCGAAATTAAAAGCCAGACCGTGTTCATGGGTGACTTCCCACTCATGACAGATCAAGGCACCTTCATCATTAACGGCACCGAGCGTGTCGTTGTTTCGCAGCTGGTGCGCAGCCCTGGTGCATATTTCGAGTCTGCGCCAGATAAAACCAGCGACAAAGACATTTTCACTGCCAAGATCATCCCGAGCCGTGGGGCCTGGCTCGAATTCGAGATTGACAAGCGTGACCAGGTTGGCGTTCGTGTTGATCGCAAGCGCAAGCAATCTGTCACGGTACTCCTTAAAGCACTAGGCTGGACCGACGCTCAGATCCTTGAAGAGTTTGGTGAGTACGACTCCATGCGTGCCACCCTCGAAAAGGACAACACCGCTTCGCAGGATGAAGCCCTTCTTGACATCTACCGCAAGCTGCGTCCGGGTGAACCTCCGACCAAGGAAGCAGCTCAGAACCTCCTTAACAATCTGTACTTCAACCCCAAGCGTTATGACCTTGCCAAGGTCGGCCGTTACAAGGTCAACAAGAAGCTCGGTATTGAAACAGATCGGGCAGTCAACACTCTGACTGTCGAAGACATCGTCGCAACGATTAAATACCTGGTAGCGCTGCACGCAGGAGAAACATCTCTGCCAGGGCACCGTGACGGCAAAGACGTGGCTGTTCGCGTCGAAACGGATGACATCGATCACTTCGGAAACCGTCGTCTTCGCAGCGTTGGTGAACTTATTCAGAACCAGGTCCGTACAGGCCTGTCGCGCATGGAGCGTGTTGTCCGTGAGCGCATGACGACGCAAGACGTTGAGGCAATCACGCCGCAAACGTTGATCAACATCCGTCCTGTTGTTGCCTCTATCCGTGAGTTCTTTGGCACGAGCCAGCTGTCTCAGTTCATGGATCAGAACAACCCACTTGCAGGACTGACGCACAAACGTCGTCTTTCTGCACTTGGTCCTGGTGGTCTTTCTCGCGACCGCGCTGGCATGGAAGTTCGTGACGTTCACCCGTCGCACTACGGACGTATGTGCCCCATTGAGACCCCTGAAGGTCCGAACATCGGTCTTATCGGTGCTTTGGCTTCCTACGCTCGCATCAACCCCTTCGGTTTTATCGAGACGCCTTACCGTAAGTGCGAGTTCGGAGCAGTCACGGATGAGGTTCACTATCTGTCCGCAGACGAAGAAGACGAGTTCATCATCGCTCAGGCAAATGCCCCGATCGGTGAAGACGGAAAATTCGTTGAGGAGCGTGTGCTAGCTCGCCGTAAAGGCGGCGAATCTGACGATGTTCCAGCCGAAGACATTGACTACATGGATGTCTCGCCGCGTCAGATGGTTTCTGCTGCAACAGCGCTTATCCCCTTCCTGGAGCACGATGACGCCAACCGTGCCCTGATGGGAGCTAACATGCAGCGCCAGGCAGTGCCGCTGGTGCGCAGTGAAGCTCCTTTTGTGGGCACTGGTATGGAGTACCGCGCAGCCCTCGACTCTGGTGATGTTGTTCGTGCCAAGGCTGCTGGTGTGGTCACTCGAGTGACCGCGGATCTCGTCGATGTCACCGGTGATGACGGTTCCTACCTCACATATCGCATCGATAAGTTCCGCCGCTCTAACCAGGGCACTTGTTACAACCAACGCGTCGTGGTGAATGAAGGTGACCGCGTCGAACTTGGCGAAGTCATTGCTGATGGTCCTGCGACTGCCGGTGGCGAGATGAGCCTTGGACGTAACCTCCTTGTGGCATTTATGCCATGGGAAGGCTACAACTACGAAGACGCCATCATCCTGTCTCAGCGACTAGTCCAGGATGACGTCCTTTCTTCGATCCACATCGAAGAACACGAAGTCGATGCCCGTGATACCAAGCTCGGCCCAGAAGAAATCACTCGAGACATCCCCAACGTTTCTGAGGATGTACTTGCTGATCTCGATGAACGCGGCATCATCCGTATCGGTGCCGAAGTTCGTGACGGTGACCTGCTCGTCGGAAAGGTCACTCCCAAGGGTGAAACCGAGCTGACTCCGGAAGAGCGCTTGCTTCGCGCCATCTTTGGTGAGAAAGCCCGCGAGGTGCGGGACACCTCTCTTAAAGTTCCACACGGTGAAACGGGAACGGTCATTGGTGTCAAGGTCTTTGACCGTGAAGAGGGAGATGAACTTCCACCAGGCGTGAACCAGCTTGTGCGCGTCTATGTCGCAAACAAGCGCAAGATCACAGTAGGTGACAAGCTTTCTGGACGTCACGGAAACAAGGGTGTTATCAGCCGCATCATGCCGGTTGAAGACATGCCCTTCTTGGAAGACGGCACGCCTGTTGACATCATCCTTAACCCGCTGGGCGTTCCTGGTCGTATGAACATCGGTCAGGTGCTTGAAATTCACCTTGGGTGGATCGCAAGCCGCGGATGGGACATCGAGGGTGATCCCGACTGGGCACGCATGATCCCTGAAGACGGTCGCACTGCTCCTGCTTTGACCCGCGTTGCTACGCCTGTTTTTGATGGCGCAACAGAGGAAGAAATCCGAGGTCTGCTTGGATCGACACTTCCTACCCGGGATGGACAGCGTCTTGTTGCTACTGACGGAAAAGCGCGCCTCTTCGATGGTCGCTCCGGTGAGCCTTACCCTGATCCCATCGCAGTGGGATACATGTACATCCTGAAGCTGCACCACCTGGTCGATGACAAGATCCACGCCCGTAGCACAGGCCCGTACTCCATGATCACGCAGCAGCCACTGGGCGGTAAGGCCCAGTTCGGTGGTCAGCGCTTTGGTGAAATGGAAGTGTGGGCGCTGGAGGCTTACGGTGCCGCATATGCGCTGCAGGAACTTCTCACGATCAAATCTGACGACGTCAATGGTCGCGTGAAGGTGTATGAGGCCATTGTGAAGGGTGAGAACATTCCCGAGCCGGGCATCCCGGAATCGTTCAAGGTTCTCATCAAAGAAATGCAGTCTTTGTGCCTGAATGTGGAAGTTCTTTCTACGGACGGCACTGAGATCGACCTCCGTGAGCCGGAGCAGGAAGTATTCCGCGCAGCTGATGAGCTCGGAATCGACCTGTCCCGCCGCGAGCCCAGCACGGTCGAAGAGGTCTAATGACCTCGATCACTGGGGCGACGTAGTTGCCCCAGTGATCCGGACGCAGCGCCTCGTACGTCTGTACGAGGCATCTTCGCCGGTCAGAGATTCCAATCTCGATCGGCCAACGTGAACTTGCGACCTACACCTCATACTGACGAGAGAAGGACACACGTGCTCGACGTCAACTACTTTGACGAGCTGCGTATCGGCCTGGCCAGCGCGGATGATATCCGTACTTGGAGCCATGGCGAGGTGAAAAAGCCCGAGACGATTAACTACCGCACGCTTAAGCCAGAAAAGGACGGTCTTTTCTGCGAGCGTATTTTTGGTCCGACCCGTGACTGGGAATGCTACTGCGGTAAGTACAAGCGGGTGCGCTTTAAAGGAATCATCTGCGAGCGCTGCGGCGTCGAGGTGACCCGCTCTAGTGTGCGCCGCGAGCGGATGGGGCACATTGAGCTAGCCGCTCCTGTGACACATATTTGGTACTTCAAGGGTGTTCCAAGCCGCTTGGGCTACCTGCTTGATTTGGCCCCGAAAGACCTTGAAAAGGTCATCTACTTCGCGGCTTACATGATCACCAGCGTTGACGAGGAAGCGCGCCACCGTGATCTTCCTTCTCTCGAAGCTCAAATCGAGGTTGAGAAAAAGAGCCTTGAGAACGCGCGTGACGCCAAGATTGAAGAGCGAGCAAAAAAGCTCGAGGCAGATATTGCAGAGCTTGAAGCAGAAGGCGCTAAAGGCGATGTTCGCCGCAAAGTGCGTGATTCCGCAGAACGTGAGATGAACTCCATCCGCAAGAAAGCGGATAAAGAAGCAGAACGCCTTGACCAGGTATGGACCCGGTTCAAGAACCTCAAGGTGCAAGACCTTGAAGGTGACGAAATGCTCTACCGCGAAATGCGTGACCGCTTCGGCATGTATTTCGAGGGATCCATGGGTGCAGCTGCGCTGCAGAAGCGCCTGGAGACTTTTGATCTTGAGGCTGAAGCTGAGCAGCTACGTGAGATCATTCAGACCGGAAAAGGTCAGAAAAAAACGCGTGCCATTAAGCGTCTTCGTGTTGTCACAGCTTTCCAAACCACGGATAACAATCCCAATGGCATGGTTTTGGACTGCATTCCGGTTATTCCGCCGGATTTGCGTCCGATGGTGCAGTTGGATGGTGGCCGCTTTGCGACCTCTGACCTGAATGATCTGTACCGACGGGTTATTAACCGCAATAACCGCCTCAAGCGTCTCCTTGATCTTGGTGCTCCCGAGATCATCGTGAATAACGAGAAGCGGATGCTGCAGGAGGCTGTTGACGCGCTCTTCGACAACGGTCGTCGTGGTCGCCCTGTTACCGGGCCAGGTAACCGTCCTCTTAAGTCCCTTTCGGACATGTTGAAGGGGAAGCAGGGACGTTTCCGTCAGAACTTGCTGGGTAAGCGTGTTGACTACTCTGGTCGTTCTGTCATCGTGGTCGGTCCGACTTTGAAGCTGCACCAGTGTGGTCTGCCCAAGCAGATGGCATTGGAGCTCTTCAAACCTTTTGTGATGAAGCGCTTGGTCGATCTGGACCACGCACAGAACATCAAGAGCGCCAAGCGCATGGTGGAGCGGTCACGACCGCAGGTGTGGGATGTTCTCGAAGAGGTCATTACTGAGCACCCTGTCTTGTTGAACCGTGCACCTACGCTGCACCGACTTGGTATTCAGGCTTTTGAGCCCCAACTGGTCGAAGGTAAAGCTATTAAGCTCCACCCGCTTGTGTGTGGCGCCTTCAACGCGGACTTCGACGGCGACCAGATGGCAGTCCATGTGCCGCTTTCGCCAGAGGCTCAGGCTGAGGCTCGAATTCTCATGCTCAGCAGCAATAACATCCTTAAGCCATCGGATGGCCGACCGGTGACGATGCCTTCTCAGGACATGATTATCGGCCTATTCCACCTCACCAGTATTCGTGAGGATGGGCCTGGTGCTGGCAGGGCATTCCGCTCCGCAGAGGAAGCGCAGATGGCTTTCGATGCTGGCGAAATTCATCTCGGATCGTCCGTGAAGATCAGGATCGATGATTTCGTCCCGGGGCTAGGGGAAGCGGCACCGGAAGGGTTGGTTCCCAATGCCAATGGCCGTTTCGATGGTGTTGTCATTGAAACGACTCTGGGGCGCTACATTTTCAACACAGCATTGCCTGTGGATTACCCATGGGTTGAAGAACCAGTTGACAAGAAAAAGCTTGGCGCCATTGTCAACGACCTTGCAGAGCGGTACAGCAAGGTTCAGGTTGCGGCCAGCCTCGATGCCCTGAAGGAGCTCGGCTACTACTGGGGTACTCGCTCAGGTGCGACTGTCGCCGTGGCTGACGTGGTTATGCCTCCGAACAAGGATGAGATCCTTAGCCAGTACGAGTCCAAAGCAGAGAAAGTTCAGACGCAATTCGAGCGCGGTCTTTTGACTGACGAGGAACGCCGTCAAGAGCTGATTGAAATTTGGACTGAGGGAACCAACAAGGTTGCTTCTGCTATGCAGGAGAACTTCCCCAAGCTAAACCCGATCTATCGGATGGTTTCTTCGGGGGCACGTGGTAACTGGTTCCAGCTCCGTCAGATCGCTGGAATGCGTGGATTGATGGCAAACCCGAAGGGTGAAATCATTCCGCGTCCGATTATGTCGAACTTCCGTGAAGGCCTTTCGGTTCTCGAGTTCTTCATTTCTACTCACGGTGCTCGTAAGGGTCTTGCAGACACCGCTCTTCGTACAGCGGACTCTGGATACCTCACGCGTCGTCTCGTTGACGTTTCTCAGGATGTCATCATCCGTGAGCACGACTGCGGAACGATGCGTGGCCTTACCTTGCCTATCGCAGTGAGGAACAGTGAAGGCGAGCTTGTACTTGATGAGAATGTTGAGTCTGCTGTTTATGCAAGGACTCTCGCCGAAGACGTAGTGAAAGATGGCGAGGTTCTCGCCTCTGCTGGAGCCGACGTTGGCGATGTGCTAATCGCGAGGTTGGTTGAGGCAGGAGTTGAGCAGGTTAAGGTTCGATCAGTTCTTACGTGTGATAGTCATGTCGGTACCTGTGCCTTGTGCTACGGCCGTTCTTTGGCTACCGGAAAGCTCGTTGAGATTGGTGAAGCAGTAGGTATCATCGCTGCGCAATCGATTGGCGAGCCTGGTACTCAGCTCACCATGCGTACCTTCCACACTGGTGGTGCTGCAGGAGATGACATCACCCAGGGTCTTCCGCGTGTTGTCGAGCTATTCGAAGCACGTACACCCAAGGGTGTCGCTCCGATCATTGAGACTGCCGGCCGTGTGGAAATCGAAGAAACGGATAAGTCTCGCCGCATCCTGATTACGCCGGATGATGGTTCTGAGGAGCAGGCTTACCCCGTCTCGAAGCGCGCTCGTTTGTTGGTTAACAATGGTGATCACGCCGAGATTGGTGCACGAGTCGTCGCGGGACCAGTGGACCCCAAACAGGTATTGCGTATCTTGGGTCCGCGTGCGGTTCAGATCCACCTTGTGGAGGAAGTGCAGGGCGTCTATCGTCAGCAGGGTGTGTCCATCCACGACAAGCACATCGAGGTCATTGTTCGGCAGATGCTTCGCCGAGTGACAATTATCGAGGCTGGAGATGCAGATCTGTTGCCAGGTTCGATGGCTGAGCGTGGTCACTTCGAGTTGGAAAACCGACGAGTTGTTGCCGAGGGTGGCAAGCCTGCTTCGGGTCGACCTGAGCTGATGGGTATTACGAAAGCTTCGCTTGCTACTGACTCGTGGCTTTCGGCAGCCTCTTTCCAGGAGACCACTCGAGTGCTTACCGATGCGGCGATTAATGCTAAGTCTGACCCGCTCCTTGGTCTTAAGGAGAACGTCATTCTCGGTAAGCTCATTCCTGCAGGTACCGGGCTTACCCAGTACCGGAACACGCGAGTTGAGCCTACCGAGGAAGCGAAAGCAACGATGTATTCGTTGCCGGATTATCAGCAGTTCGACTATCCAGTCTTCGGTCCAGGATCGGGCGAAGCTGTTCGGTTGGACGATGCATCGCTTGGATTTAGCGACTGATGACTTTCGGCTAATCTGCCGTTAAGTCCCTTATAGGGCTGGGCCCCGCACTCAGTGCGGGGCCCAGCCCTATAAGTTTGAGGGTTTGATTGAAAGGTTCAACACGCCCGACCGCGTGGGTCGGATGCTCTTTTTACGACTGTATCCTCACAGGTAATCGCACTGTATATATGTATATGGCGTGTGTGACGTGTTCAAATTTGGTTCGGGTTCTCTCTCGGCCTTACTCTTGAGGTGCATGGGTCTGGGCAGTTGTGCCCACGTGAAGTAAAAGAGTTTCCTTAGTAACTCGGAGTGCCGTCAGGTGCGCCGCATATCTTCAGTGCGCAGGTTCTTAGATCCATGTCCTTTCGCCGGGCAGCTCGGGAGTTTCACTGGATGGATCTTTCGAGAAGTGCAGGGGAGAGCCACGGGTCCTAGGTGATTCGTGGAAACACCAAGGATGGCAAACCATCAAGGATTGCCGGATCACTACAGCAATGGAGTTTTTGTGCCCACCATTAACCAGCTCGTCCGCAAGGGCCGGCAGGATAAGGCCTCGAAGGTCAAGTCCCCGGCGCTGAAGGGCAACCCGCAGCGGCGTGGCGTTTGCAGCCGCGTCTACACCACGACGCCCAAGAAGCCGAACTCGGCTCTCCGTAAGGTTGCTCGTGTGAAGCTCACTTCGGGTGTTGAGGTAACCGCTTACATCCCTGGCGTTGGCCACAACTTGCAGGAGCACTCGATCGTGCTCGTGCGTGGTGGACGTGTTAAGGACCTTCCTGGCGTTCGTTACAAGATCATTCGTGGCTCGCTTGACACCCAGGGTGTAAAGAACCGGAGCCAGGCTCGCAGCCGTTACGGTGCAAAGAGGGAGAAGAAGTAATGCCTCGTAAAGGTCCTGCTCCCAAGCGCCCTATTATGTCTGACCCTGTTTACGGGTCTCCGCTGGTCACCCAGCTCGTCAACAAGATCCTGTTGGACGGTAAAAAGTCCACCGCAGAACGCATTGTTTATGGTGCGCTCGAAGGGTGCCGTGAAAAAACGGGAACTGACCCAGTTGCCATCCTCAAGCGTGCTCTCGACAACATCAAGCCGACTCTTGAGGTGCGTAGCCGCCGTGTCGGTGGTGCGACCTATCAGGTTCCTGTTGAGGTCCGTGCTGGACGTTCAACCACGCTCGGTTTGCGCTGGTTGGTGGGTTACTCACGTCAGCGTCGCGAGAAGACGATGACCGAGCGACTTATGAATGAAATCCTTGACGCAAGTAACGGCCTTGGTGCCGCTGTGAAGCGTCGTGAGGACACCCACAAGATGGCGGAGTCCAACCGGGCCTTCGCTCACTACCGCTGGTAAGACGAATTTATTCTTCGGTGTCACTGGCTTTGAATTGGTTTGGTGGCACCGGAGGTAAGTTCCGCGGAAGGCCTGCGATTTCGGGCAGACCTGAGGCGACTGGGAAACACGAAACGAGACGAGAGATCACGTGGCACAGGATGTCCTCACAGACCTGAAGAAGGTCCGCAACATCGGCATCATGGCGCACATCGACGCCGGTAAGACGACGACGACGGAGCGCATCCTCTTCTATACAGGCGTCAACCACAAGTTGGGTGAAACCCACGATGGTGCTTCGACGACTGACTGGATGGAGCAGGAAAAAGAGCGGGGTATCACGATTACCTCGGCTGCTGTCACCTGTTTCTGGGAGGGTAACCAGATCAACATCATCGACACCCCCGGGCACGTCGACTTCACCGTTGAGGTAGAGCGTTCGCTTCGTGTCCTCGATGGCGCCGTCGCAGTGTTCGATGGCAAAGAAGGTGTCGAGCCTCAGTCTGAGACAGTGTGGCGTCAGGCTGATAAATATGACGTTCCCCGCATCTGCTTCGTCAACAAGATGGACAAGATGGGTGCGGACTTCTACTTCACGGTCCAGACGATTAAAGATCGTCTTGGTGCGGAGCCGCTCGTGCTGCAGCTCCCCATTGGTGCGGAATCTGACTTCCTTGGTGTGATTGACCTACTTCACAGCCGTGCACTTGTCTGGCCTGGTGACGCCAAGGGTGACGTGACTCTTGGGGCTAAGTACGAAATCCAGGAGATCCCTGAGGACCTTAAAGAAAAGGCTGAGGAATACCGCAGCCTCCTTGTTGAGCGCGTCGCTGAGAGCGATGACGAGCTCATGGAGAAGTACCTAGGTGGCGAAGAGCTTACGATTGACGAGCTCAAGGCTGGCATTCGCAAGCTTACGGTGAGCTCTGAGCTGTACCCGGTTCTCTGTGGTTCTGCCTTCAAGAACCGTGGTGTGCAGCCAATGTTGGATGCTGTCATCGACTACCTGCCAACACCAATGGATGTTGAGGCAGTCAAGGGACATAAAGTCGGGCACGAAGACGTTGAAATGGAGCGTCACCCCGACAAAGCCGAGCCATTCTCCGCTCTTGCCTTCAAGGTTGCGGCACACCCATTCTTTGGTACCCTCACGTTCGTTCGTGTGTACTCTGGGCGCATTAACGCAGGTAGCCAGGTCGTTAACTCGACTAAGGGCAAGAAAGAGCGTGTCGGCAAGCTTTTCCAGATGCATGCCAACAAGGAAAACCCTGTTGATGAGGCAGTGGCTGGAAACATCTACGCCATGGTCGGCCTGAAGGAAACGACAACAGGTGACACGTTGTGTGACCCAGACAATCAGATTGTTCTGGAGTCGATGACTTTCCCAGAGCCTGTTATCTCGGTTGCTATTGAGCCTAAGACCAAAGGTGACCAGGAGAAGCTCTCGACCGCTATTCAAAAGTTGGCGCAAGAGGACCCCACCTTCCAGGTCGAGCTTGATCAGGAATCTGGTCAGACCGTTATCAAGGGCATGGGTGAGCTTCACCTTGACATCCTTGTTGACCGCATGAAGCGTGAGTTCAAGGTTGAGGCCAACATCGGTAAGCCGCAGGTCGCTTACCGTGAGACCATCCGTCGCACGGTTGAGAAGTTCGACTACACCCACAAGAAGCAGACTGGTGGCTCCGGTCAGTTCGGTAAGGTGCAAATCACCTTTGAGCCTTTGGATACTGCCGAGGGTGAAATGTACGAATTCGAGAATGCGGTTACAGGTGGCCGTATTCCGCGTGAGTACATTCCAAGCGTTGACCACGGTATTCAGGACGCGCTTCAACACGGTGTGTTGGCTGGATATCCCATCGTGGGTGTGAAAGCAACCTTGATCGATGGCGCATACCACGATGTTGACTCGTCCGAAATGGCCTTCAAGATCGCTGGCTCGATGGCAACGAAGGAAGCTCTTCGTAAGGCAGACCCTGCCCTGCTTGAGCCAATGATGGCTGTTGAGGTTCGTACGCCCGAAGAGTACATGGGTGACGTTATCGGTGACATCAACTCTCGCCGTGGCCACATCCAGTCCATGGAAGACATCAGTGGCGCTAAGGTCGTTCGTGGCCTTGTACCACTGTCCGAGATGTTCGGGTACGTTGGTGACCTGCGTTCTAAGACGCAGGGCCGCGCTAACTACTCGATGCAGTTCGACTCGTACGCTGAAGTTCCCAAGAACGTCGCGGACGAGATCATCAAGAAGATGCGAGGCGAGTGAGGCGGGTACACTCACCCGTCGGCTCTTCACGCTGCTAACGCAGTAAATAGTCCAACAACGTCGCCACCCAAGTGGATGTACGGCGTTAACCAATCAAGTCCACAGGAGGACCCAAGTGGCGAAGGCGAAGTTCGAGCGGACCAAGCCGCACGTCAACATCGGCACCATTGGTCACATTGACCACGGTAAGACGACGCTGACGGCTGCGATCTCGAAGGTTCTGCACGACGCGTACCCGGATCTGAACGAGGCTTCCCCGTTCGACTCCATCGACAAGGCGCCTGAAGAGAAGCAGCGCGGCATCACCATCTCGATCGCTCACATCGAGTACCAGACCGAGAGCCGTCACTACGCGCACGTCGACTGCCCCGGGCACGCTGACTACGTGAAGAACATGATCACCGGTGCGGCTCAGATGGACGGCGCCATTCTGGTTGTTGCTGCAACCGACGGCCCCATGCCGCAGACGAAGGAACACGTTCTCCTGGCCCGCCAGGTCGGCGTCCCCTACATCGTCGTGGCGCTCAACAAGACTGACATGGTCGAGGATGAGGAAATCCTCGAGCTCGTCGAAATGGAAGTTCGTGAGCTGCTTTCCAGCTACGAGTTCCCCGGTGACGACGTTCCTGTTGTCCAGGTCTCCGCACTGAAGGCACTCGAGGGTGACGCCAAGTGGAGCGAGTCCATTCTCGAGCTCATGAAGGCAGTCGACGACTACATTCCTTCCCCGGAGCGTGCAGTTGACAAGCCCTTCCTCATGCCTATCGAGGATGTTTTCACCATTACCGGGCGTGGCACGGTTGTTACCGGCCGTATCGAGCGCGGTGTGCTGAAGGTTAACGAAGAGGTTGAGATCGTGGGTATCCACGAGGCAACCACGAAGACCACGGTCACCGGTATCGAAATGTTCCGTAAGCTCCTCGACGAGGGCCAGGCCGGTGAAAACGTTGGTCTACTTCTCCGCGGAACCAAGCGTGAAGACGTTGAGCGTGGCCAGGTTGTCTGCAAGCCGGGCTCCATCACTCCTCACACGGAGTTCGACGCTCAGGTCTACATCCTTTCCAAGGATGAAGGTGGCCGTCACACGCCCTTCTACGACAACTACCGTCCTCAGTTCTACTTCCGTACTACGGACGTGACCGGTGTTGTCCACCTTCCTGAGGGTGTTGAAATGGTTATGCCTGGTGACAACACCGGCATGAAGGTGGAGCTGATTCAGCCCATCGCCATGGAAGAAGGCCTCAAGTTCGCTATCCGTGAGGGTGGCCGTACGGTCGGTGCTGGTAACGTAACCACGATCATCAAGTGATCAACTAGGTGATTAATCACCAACCGGGGGCTCAGGACAATAACCTGAGCCCCCGGTTGTGTGTTGACACCACTGATCAGCTGATTTGTGCTTTCGGTGAATTATCTGGCAGAGTGAACGGGTTGCTTGACGCGAAGTTCGGTATCGCATCGGACTTCAAGTCCCTCGAAAGAGGTTACTAGCACCGCGAAATAAGATTCGTGGATCTGGAGCTCTTGCAGGGATGCGTTGGGCTCGGATCCGGGAAGCTAAACAGTCGGCCAGACCAAAAGGTTGATGAGTCTGTTTATTGTGTTCCTGAATATGCGACACGCCCGAGCGCGTGGGTCGGTGATCCGAATTCTTACAAGCGGAATTAAACGAGAGAGAGTCTGACGAAGCGATGGCGGGACAAAAAATCCGCATCCGGCTGAAGTCGTATGACCATGAAGTCATCGATTCTTCGGCACGGAAGATTGTCGACACGGTGACGCGTGCCGGTGCGACTGTTGTCGGCCCGGTGCCGCTCCCGACGGAGA
Source organism: Dermatophilus sp. B7861-1 (assembly GCF_058996045.1). Lineage (NCBI taxonomy): Bacteria > Bacillati > Actinomycetota > Actinomycetes > Micrococcales > Dermatophilaceae > Dermatophilus > Dermatophilus sp. B7861-1. The sequence goes on from NZ_CM180082.1 coordinate 827,499, forward strand.
AGAATGTGTTCTGCGTCATCCGGTCGCCCCACAAGTACAAAGACAGCCGCGAGCACTTTGAGATGCGCACCCATAAGCGTCTCATTGACATCGTGGACCCGACGCCTAAGGCCGTTGACTCGCTTATGAGACTTGACCTGCCTGCGGACGTCAACATCGAGATTAAGCTGTAAGGACGGTGACAACTGCGATGAGTAATGCAGCAAAGAGCGCTTCGCGCGCTGTCACCGGTGTGCTCGGCGAGAAACTGGGGATGACGCAGGTCTGGGATGAGCAGAACCGCCTCGTGCCAGTGACGGTCATCAAGGCCGGGCCTTGTGTGGTGACTCAGATTCGGGATGCAGCTACCGACGGCTATGAGGCTGTGCAGATTGGGTTCGGTGAGATTGATCCTCGCAAGGTCAAGAAGCCTTTGCGTGGCCACTTTGAGAAGGCAGGCGTAACGCCTCGCCGTCACCTAGTTGAAATCCGCACTAACAATTCTTCTGAATACACGCTTGGCCAGGAGATTACGGTCTCAGCTTTTGAAAGCGGCCAGAAGATCGACGTCACCGGAAAAACCAAAGGTAAAGGTTTTGCTGGTGTGATGAAGCGTCACGGCTTCGCTGGTGTCTCTGCTAGCCACGGTGCGCACCGAAACCACCGCAAGCCTGGTTCTGTTGGCGCCTGTGCCACTCCAGGACGCATTTTCAAAGGTCAGCGTATGGCCGGCCGTATGGGCGGCGTGCGCCAGACCACTCAGAACTTGACGATCCACGCTATCGATGCCGATAAGGGCTTCATCCTCGTCAAGGGTGCGGTTCCCGGTCCGCGTGGCGGTATCGTCCTCGTCCGCACTGCTGCTAAGGGAGCGTGACATCGTGACGAAGATCGACATCATCGGCTTCGACGGTGGTAACACTGGTCGCTCGGTCGACCTGCCCGCCGAAATCTTTGAAGCGGAAACTAATGTTCCCCTGATCCACCAGGTAGTTGTTGCACAGCTTGCTGCTGCCCGACAGGGAACGCACGCCACGAAGACCCGCGGCATGGTCCGTGGTGGCGGTAAGAAGCCATACCGCCAGAAAGGAACAGGGCGAGCCCGACAGGGTTCGACCCGCGCCCCTCAGTTCGCTGGCGGTGGAACTGTTCACGGGCCTCAGCCCCGTGATTACAGTCAGCGCACCCCCAAGAAAATGAAAGCTGCTGCATTGCGCAGCGCTTTGTCTGACCGAGCTCGTCATGGACGCATTCACGCAGTTGAAGGTGTTGTCTCTGACTCTGCTTCTACGAAGGCAGCCCGTACGTTGCTCGGTAGCCTTACCGACCGTAAGAACCTTCTTGTGGTTCTAGCGCGAGGGGACGAGCAGGGTGCGCTTTCTGTCCGTAACTTGCCGACAGTTCACGCGCTGCACGTTGACCAGCTGAACACCTACGACGTGATGTGCGCAGACGACGTCGTGTTCACCGAGAACGCGCTTGCGTCGCTCATCGACTCGCGTAGCGCGGCGAACTCCCAGGAGGAAGCCAAGTGAGCGCAAACATCAAGGACCCGCGCGACATCCTGATCGCTCCGGTCGTCTCCGAGAAGTCGTACGGACTTATGGATGAGGGTAAATACACCTTCATTGTTGACCCCTCTGCCAACAAAACTGAGATCCGCCTTGCAGTGGAGCAGGTTTTTGGTGTGAAGGTCTCTTCCGTTAACACGCTGAACCGCCAGGGGAAGACGCGCCGCACCCGTTTCGGGATGGGCAAGCGCAAAGACACCAAACGCGCAATCGTCACCCTCAAAGAAGGTTCCATCGACATCTTCGGCGCTCGGGCCTGAGCGTAGGAACTGAGGACTGAACAATGGGTATCCGTAAATACAAGCCGACAACGCCGGGCCGTCGTGGTTCCAGTGTGTCGGACTTCGCAGAGATCACGCGCTCCACTCCGGAGAAGTCGCTGGTTCGCCCACTACCTAAAACTGGTGGTCGCAACAACCAGGGGCGCATCACTACCCGTCACATCGGTGGTGGCCACAAGCGTGCGTACCGTGTTATTGACTTCCGTCGCCATGACAAAGACGGCATTCCTGCGGTCGTCGCGCACATCGAGTACGACCCCAACCGCACAGCTCGAATCGCTCTCCTTCACTACGCAGATGGAAGTAAGCGTTACATTCTTGCGCCGAACCGTCTCCGTCAGGGCGATGCAGTTGAAGCTGGCACAGGGGCCGACATCAAGCCAGGCAACAACCTTCCGCTGCGCAACATCCCCCTCGGTACGATCATCCACGCAATCGAATTGCGTCCGGGTGGAGGGGCAAAGATTGCTCGTGCGGCAGGTGCACGTGTGCAGCTGGTAGCTAAGGATGGTCCTTACGCACAGCTGCGTATGCCTTCAGGTGAAATCCGCAACGTCGATGCGCGCTGCCGCGCGACTATCGGTGAAGTTGGAAACGCCGAGCAGAGCAACATTAACTGGGGTAAAGCCGGCCGTATGCGCTGGAAGGGCAAGCGCCCAACCGTCCGTGGTGTTGTGATGAACCCTGTTGACCACCCGCATGGTGGTGGTGAAGGTCGTACGTCTGGTGGCCGTCATCCTGTTTCCCCGTGGGGGCAGCCGGAAGGCCGCACACGTCGTCCGAACAAGGAAAGCGACAAATACATCGTGCGTCGTCGTCGCACGGGCAAGAAGCGCTGATAGGAGTCATGGCATATGCCTCGTAGCCTCAAAAAGGGCCCGTTCATCGACGACCATCTGCAGAAGAAGGTCGACGTTCAGAACGAGTCTGGGTCCAAAGCAGTTATTAAGACTTGGTCGCGTCGTTCTGTGATCGCTCCCGATTTCCTTGGGCACACATTCGCCGTGCATGACGGTCGTAAGCACGTGCCGGTGTTTGTGACGGAGTCGATGGTCGGGCACAAGCTCGGTGAGTTCGCTCCTACACGCACCTTTAAGGGTCACATCAAGGACGACAAGAAGGGCCGTCGCCGCTGACCGCGGTGAGGATCAATTTCGATATGTCGAACGAAAGCAAAGGGACAACGATGGAAGCCAAGGCGCAGGCGCGCGGCGTTCGCGTCACGCCCATGAAGGCCCGCCGCGTCGTGGACCTCATCCGTGGAAAGAACGCGACTGAAGCGCTCGCAGTGCTGCAGTTCGCACCTCAGGCCGCAGGCGAGACCGTATACAAGGTTCTGGCCAGTGCGATTGCTAACGCTCGCGTTAAGGCAGAGCAGGCATCGGAGCCGTTTGATGAGCGTCAGCTCATCGTCTCGGCTGCCTATGTCGACGAAGGACCGACGATGAAGCGTATTCGGCCGCGCGCACAGGGCCGCGCGGCTCGCATTAACAAGCGCACGAGCCACATCACGGTTCATGTCAGCCAGCCCGAGAACGGAGGAACCCGATAATGGGTCAAAAAGTAAACCCGAACGGATTCCGTCTCGGTATCACTACCGAACACTCGAGCCGCTGGTTCGCTGACTCCACCAAGAGTGGTCAGCGTTACCGTGACTTTGTGAAAGAAGACGTCGAAATTCGTCGTCTTCTCTCTGAAGGCCTGGAACGTGCAGGTGTAAGCAAGGTGCAGATCGAACGTACGCGTGACCGTGTACGTGTCGACATCCACACTGCTCGCCCCGGAATCGTTATTGGGCGCCGTGGCGCAGAGGCGGAGCGTATTCGCGGCAAGCTCGAAAAGCTCACAGGCAAGCAGGTTCAGCTCAATATTCTTGAGGTCAAGAACCCCGACATGGACGCCCAGCTGGTCGCCCAGGGAATTGCTGAGCAGCTGAGTGCACGAGTATCTTTCCGACGCGCTATGCGTAAGGGAATGCAGGGATCACTTCGCTCTGGTGCAAAGGGAATCCGGGTTCAGGTCTCTGGCCGTTTGGGTGGCGCAGAGATGAGCCGTACGGAGTTCTACCGCGAAGGACGTGTGCCGCTTCACACGCTTCGCGCCAACATTGACTACGGCTTCTATGAGGCCCGTACCACCTTTGGCCGCATCGGTGTAAAGGTGTGGATCTACAAGGGTGACCTCACTGCGCGTGAACTGGCTGCTCAGCAGGCCAACTCCAGCGGCCGCCCGAGCCGTGGTGGCCGTGGCGAGCGTCCTGGCCGTGGCCGTCGTGGCGACCGCGCAGGGCGTGGGAACCGCAACGAGAACGCTGCTGCCAGCAACGCTCCAGAACAGAGCGCGGCTCCGGCCAGCGAGGGAGCTGATGCCTGATGTTGATTCCTCGTCGAGTCAAGCACCGCAAGCAGCACCACCCGAAGCGCTCTGGCGGCGCTAAAGGCGGGACGCAGGTTGCATTTGGTGACTTCGGTATTCAGGCTTTGGCGCCTGCGTACGTAACGAACCGCCAGATCGAGTCTGCGCGTATCGCTATGACCCGCTACATCAAGCGTGGCGGAAAGGTCTGGATCAACATTTACCCAGATCGTCCCCTCACCAAGAAACCTGCTGAAACCCGAATGGGTTCTGGTAAGGGTTCACCAGAGTGGTGGGTCGCCAACGTTAAGCCGGGGCACGTTTTGTTTGAGCTTTCCGGTGTTTCTGAGCCCGTGGCGCGTGAAGCCATGCGTCTAGCAATGCACAAGCTGCCGATGAAGTGCCGCTTCGTTATGCGTGAAGGAGGGGACGTCTGATGGCAGTTGGAAGCAAAGACCTCGCTGTTGACAAGCTCCGTGACATGGCGGATGACGCCCTGGTCGAGGAGCTTCGCAAAGCTAAGGCAGAGCTGTTCAACCTCCGGTTCCAGTCAGCCACGGGCCAGCTTGAGAACAACGGTCGCCTACGGGCGGTCCGAAAGGACATTGCGCGGATCTACACGATCATGCGTGAGCGTGAGCTGAACATCGGTGTCGAGAAGGCGAGTGAGTGACCGTGACCGAAGCGAACACCACTACTGAGCGCAACTATCGTAAAACCGCCCGCGGTTACGTGGTCAGCGACAAAATGGACAAGACTGTCGTGGTCGAGGTCGAGGACCGCGTCAAGCACGCCCTCTACAGCAAGGTCATGCGTCGCACGAAGCGACTCAAGGCCCACGACGAGACCAACAACTGTGGCGTCGGTGACCGTGTCCTCCTGATGGAAACACGTCCGCTGTCTGCCACAAAGCGTTGGCGCGTTGTCGAAATTCTCGAGCGCGCCAAGTAAGAGGCTCGTTCGGCGGTTCGGAAGAGCAAGAGCACAACCGAATCCGTCACCTAGACCACAATCCGTTCCGCAAGGCTCACCCAGCGCCCGTTCATTAAGGAGCGGGCGCGGTGAGAACCGGCGCGACGACAGGAGTGAGAAGTGATCCAGCAGGAGTCGCGACTTCGTGTCGCTGACAACACCGGTGCCAAGGAAATTCTGTGCATCCGTGTTCTCGGCGGTTCGGGTCGACGTTACGCCGGCATTGGCGACATCATCGTTGCCTCGGTCAAGGACGCAATCCCCGGCGGAAACGTCAAAAAGGGTGATGTAGTCAAGGCCGTTATCGTGCGTACCAAGAAAGAACGCCGTCGTATTGACGGAAGCTACATCAAGTTTGACGAGAACGCGGCAGTCATCCTGAAGAACGATGGTGAGCCCCGCGGTACGCGTATTTTCGGTCCGGTTGGCCGTGAACTACGTGAAAAGAAATTTATGAAGATCATCTCGCTGGCCCCGGAGGTGCTGTAACCCATGGCCAACATGAAGATCAAAAAGGGTGATCTGGTTCAGGTCATCACTGGTCGCAAACAGGACAAAGGTGGCGACCGAGGCAAGCAAGGCAAGGTTATCGCGGTCTTCCCCGACACTAACCGTGTGCTAGTCGAAGGCATTAACCGAGTAACTAAGCACCAGCGCGCAGCTGCAGGAACGAACCGCGCAGCTGGAATCGTGACGGTTGAAGCCCCGATTCACGTGAGCAATGTGGCTTTGGTTGACCCCGAAACTAACAAGCCGACCCGTGTGCGCATGCGCACCGAAAAGGTTGAGCGCAACGGTCGCGAGAAGACCGTTCGTGTGCGCGTTGCAGTGCGTTCCGGGAAGGACATCTGATGAGCGAAACGATGATCACGCCCCGTCTTAAGACGCGTTACCGCGAAGAAATTCGTGACGCTCTGAACAAAGAATTCGGTTACTCCAACGTTATGTTGATTCCTGGCCTTACTAAGGTCGTCGTCAACATGGGTGTTGGTGAAGCTGCGAAAGACAGCAAGCGCATTGAAGGTGCCGTTCGTGACCTTGCAGCCATTACAGGTCAAAAGCCTGTTGTGACTCGTGCTCGCAAGTCCATTGCGCAGTTCAAACTGCGTGAAGGTATGCCGATTGGCGCCCACGTCACTCTTCGTGGTGATCGCATGTGGGAGTTCGTCGACCGCCTGGTAACCGTTGCTCTTCCCCGAATCCGTGACTTCCGCGGACTTTCTGGAAAGCAGTTCGATGGCAACGGTAACTACACGTTTGGTCTCACCGAGCAGTCAATGTTTTATGAGATTGATCCTGACTCGATTGACCACGTTCGTGGTATGGACATCACGCTTGTCACTACCGCGAAGACCGATGACGAAGGCCGCGCGCTTCTTCGCCAGCTTGGGTTCCCTTTCAAGGAGAACTAATAGTGGCGAAAACGGCACTGATCAACAAAGCGGATAGCAAACCGAAATTCAAAGTTCGCGCTTACACCCGTTGCCAGAGGTGTGGCCGTCCCCACTCGGTTTACCGCAAGTTCGGGCTTTGCCGTGTGTGCTTCCGTGATATGGCTCACCGTGGTGAGCTTCCCGGAGTCACCAAGAGCAGCTGGTAAGTAGACCGGACCTCAACGAGACGAAGACTTCTACACCGTAGGTCGGCCCCGCAAAAGGCGGGAGGCGAAACCCCGGTGAGGAAGGGCGGAGAGCCCAAATGACGATGACAGATCCGATTGCGGACATGCTGACCCGCGTCAGGAACGCCAACTCGGCGCACCACGACGTAGTGTCCATGCCGTCTTCGAAGCTCAAGTCCAACATCGCGGAAATCCTCAAAACCGAGGGTTACATCGCAGACTGGAAACTTGAGGATGCAGAGGTCGGAAAAACGCTCACTATCGAGCTTAAGTACGGCCCCAACCGTGAACGCTCCATCTCGGGTGTTCGACGAGTGAGCAAGCCTGGATTGCGCGTATACGCAAAATCCACCAACCTGCCCAAGGTGCTCGGCGGCCTCGGCGTGGCGATTATTTCGACCTCGTCCGGGTTGCTGACTGACCGTCAGGCCGAAGCGAAGGGTGTGGGTGGGGAAGTCCTCGCCTACGTCTGGTAACGGAAGGAGGTACGAAGAATGTCTCGAATCGGACGACTTCCGATCTCCGTTCCTAACGGCGTTGACGTGACGATCAGCGGACAGGACATTGCAGTTAAGGGTTCTAAGGGTGAGCTTTCCCTCACTGTTTCTGAGCCCATCACTGTTGTGCGTGACGAGGATGGCAGCATCAGCGTTTCGCGTCCCAATGACGAGCGTGACAACCGTGCTCTCCACGGTCTGACTCGCTCGCTCATCCAGAACATGGTTATCGGTGTGACCGAGGGTTACCAGAAAAAGCTGGAAATCTATGGCACCGGTTACCGTGTGCTGGCTAAGGGCAGCAACCTTGAGTTTGCTCTCGGTTTCAGCCACCCGGTCGTTGTTGAACCGCCGGAGGGCATCACTTTTGCCGTCGAGACTCCGACCCGGTTCTCGGTTTCGGGTATCGATAAGCAGCTCGTAGGCGAGACTGCAGCAAACATTCGCAAAATCCGTCCGCCGGAGCCATATAAAGGCAAGGGTGTTCGCTACGCAGGCGAGCAGATCCGCCGCAAGGTCGGAAAGGCTGGTAAGTAAGCGATGGCAGGCACTGGCAAGATCATTAAGCGCGGCAAGAGCAAAGCCGACGCTCGGGCACGTCGCCACGCGCGTCTTCGCAAGCACCTCGCCGGCACCGCTGAGCGTCCTCGCTTGGTGGTCACACGCTCCACGCGTCACATGTTCGTTCAGGTTATCGATGATGGCGTTGGGCACACCCTTGCGTCCGCTTCGACCATGGAAGCAGACCTGCGTGCATTTGACGGAGACAAAACCGCTAAGGCTAAGCGAGTCGGTGAACTCGTCGCTGCTCGCGCCAAGGCTGCAGGCATTGACACAGTAGTGTTTGACCGTGGCGGTAACCGTTACACGGGTCGCGTTGCCGCGATCGCCGAAGGTGCACGCGAGGGCGGTCTGGAGCTGTGATGACTGCACGAACGAGCATGTTCACGAAGACTGGTGAAAAGGAGAGCGTCTGATGGCTGGACCCCAGCGCCGCGGAGCCGAGCAAGGCGGCTCTGAACGTGCAGGCAGCGGTCGCGACCGTCGTGACCGCGATAACCGCCGGCAAAACAACAACCAGAATGACGAGCGCAGCCAATTCTTGGAGCGTGTCGTAACGATTAACCGTGTTGCCAAGGTTGTGAAGGGTGGTCGTCGCTTCAGCTTCACCGCTCTCGTGGTCGTCGGTGACGGTGACGGCACCGTGGGTGTCGGTTACGGCAAAGCCAAAGAGGTTCCCACGGCAATCGCCAAGGGCGTAGAGGCAGCCAAAAAGTCGTTCTTCCGCGTTCCGCGTATCCAGGGCACCATTCCTCACCCCGTTCAGGGTGAAGACGCTGCTGGCGTAGTTCTCCTACGTACCGCCGCGCCCGGTACTGGTGTTATCGCTGGTGGGCCGGTGCGCGCTGTTCTTGAGTGCGCAGGCATTCAGGACGTGCTGAGCAAATCACTTGGCTCAGACAACTCGATCAACATCGTTCATGCCACCGTGGCTGCGCTGAAGGGCCTTGAGCGTCCGGAGTCGGTTGCGGCACGTCGTGGGCTTCCTCTTGAAGATGTCGCACCCGCCGCTTTGTTGCGTGCCCGTGCGGCAGGGACGGGGGCGTGATGGCTCAGCTCAAAGTGACCCAGACACGTGGTGTTGTGGGAGCTAAGCAGAACCAGAAGGACACCCTCCGCACCCTTGGATTGCACCGTATCGGTCAGTCTGTGCTGCGCGAGGACCGTCCCGAAGTGCGCGGGATGGTGCGTACCGTCGCCCATCTCGTGACCGTCGAGGAGGTTGACTGATCGTGGCAGACGAGACGAACGAAAGCATGCCGCTTCGCGTTCATGAATTGCGTCCGGCCCCTGGAGCCAAGACCGCTCGCACGCGAGTTGGTCGTGGTGAAGCCAGCAAGGGTAAAACCGCTGGTCGTGGTACTAAAGGTACGAAAGCTCGTTACCAGGTTCCGGAGCGCTTCGAGGGTGGCCAGATGCCGCTTCACATGCGCCTTCCGAAACTGCGCGGTTTTACGAACCGTAACCGCGTGGAGTACCAGGTTGTGAACCTGGACCGCATTGAAGCTTTGTTCCCCGAGGGCGGTGACGTCACAGTTGATGACCTCGTGGCTAAGGGTGCAGTTCGCTCCAAGAGCCTTGTAAAGGTTTTGGGCGATGGCGAAATTTCCGTCAAGGTAAACGTCACTGCTCATAAGGTTTCTGGTGCGGCGAAGAGCAAGATTGAGGCTGCAGGCGGTTCCGTGAACATCCTGGGTGCTTGATTCTTAGCTTTGTAGCTAATCGGTTAACGAAGGATGGGGATCCCTAGTCTCAGGGGTCTCCATCCTTCGTTTCATTGGAGCGGAGAATCCTGTAAACGGTCGATGACATGTCGCTACTAGTTCACTTAGGTAGAAGTGCTATTGTCGCGACGGGGTCTACCGCCCCAAAACCTTTGATGACAATACGTTGTACGGTGTTCGTACAACACCGCACGTGCGCATGGTCGGGACCGGTTCGCGGCATGCACCGCCACACGCGCCAGTGGGAGGCTTTGTGATAACCACCCTCGTTCGGGCTTTTCGTACGCCTGAGCTCCGGAACAGGTTGCTCTTGACCGTGTTCATCATGGCTATCTTTAGGCTCGGGTCACACATCCCGACGCCTGGTGTCAGCTATACCGCTATTAAGCAGTGTCAACCTAACTCAGCGCATGGAGGAAATGCGCTTTTAGGAATGGCAAACCTGTTTAGTGGTGGAGCTCTTCTGCAGCTTTCTATTTTCGCACTGGGAATTATGCCGTATATTACGGCAAGCATTATTGTTCAATTGTTAACTGTTGTAATTCCTAAGTTTGAAACTTTAAAGCAAGAAGGGCAGTCTGGTCAGTCAAAACTGACGCAATATACAAGATATTTGACTATTGGTCTGGCTATTCTGCAGTCTTCGACCTTTATAACCTTCGCTAGGAACCCCTCCACTTTGTTCCCCGGGTCTAACTGTCAAAATATCCTTGTCGACGACACATTCCTGAATGCGGCCTTGTCTGTGTTGACAATGACCGCTGGTACCGGTCTTGTCATGTGGCTTGGTGAATTGATTACCGAAAAAGGGGTCGGCAACGGAATGTCGTTGCTTATCTTCACCTCGATTGCGGCAGGGTTCCCCAGCTCACTGTGGAGCGTGCAACAGCAGCAAGGACGCTGGGATGTCTTTTTCTTGATCATCCTTATGGGGCTCGCAATTATCGCTGTTGTTGTTTTTGTCGAACAGTGTCAGCGTCGAATTCCTGTTCAGTATGCAAAACGCATGATCGGGCGCCGTGTTTACGGAGGGACTTCGACTTATATTCCTCTCAAAATTAACCAGGCCAATGTTATCCCGGTTATTTTCGCATCGTCATTGCTCGCGCTCCCCGGGCTTGCTGTTCAATTCCAGCAAGGTAACCCGAACCCGCCTGAATGGGTGCTCTGGGTTTCTACGCATCTTGTGCGTGGAGATAGCCCATGGTATATGGCTATTTATACGAGCCTCATTTTGTTCTTCACGTTCTTCTATGTTGCGATCAGCTTTAATACTGAAGAAGTTGCAGACAACATGAAGAAGTTTGGTGGATTTATTCCAGGTATTCGAGCTGGACGTCCAACAGCGCAGTACTTGTCGTATGTGGTGAACCGGATCACGGTCGTCGGTGCGCTGTACTTGTCCATCTTGGCTCTAATCCCATTGATTGCACTAGCCACAATTCAGGCAAACCAGAACTTCCCTTTCGGTGGGACGTCAATTCTGATTATGGTCGGCGTGGGACTTGAAACGGTGAAACAGATTGAGTCTCGTCTCAAGCAACACCATTACGAAGGGCTTTTGCGTTCATGAGGATCATCATTTTGGGGGCGCCGGGCGCCGGTAAAGGTACCCAGGCTGCAGGAATTGCGGAAAGTTTCGGCATTCCTGTTATATCTACGGGAAACATGTTCCGCGAAAATATTGCGGAACAAACTGAGCTTGGCAAGCAGGTTCAACAGGTTCTAGCTTCCGGCCAGTATGTCTCTGATGAGATTACTAATGCCATGCTTTTTGAGCGGCTTGCTCGCGAAGATGCTCAAAAAGGTTTCTTGCTTGATGGGTACCCACGGACGACTGCTCAGGTGGAGGTTCTGGATGAGTACCTTAAGGAGCGAGGTGAGAAACTCGATTGCGTTCTCGAGCTCGTTGTCGATGAAGATGCCGTAGTCGAGCGTCTGTTGAAACGTGCAGAAATCGAAGGGCGGTCAGATGACACTGAGCCCGTTATTCGTGAACGCCTGAAGGTTTACGCGCAGCAAACTGCGCCTTTGACGGAAATTTATGATGATCGTGAATTACTGGTGCAGGTTTATGGTATGGGTGGAGTTGAAGAAGTAGCTACACGCATTCAAGAGGCGCTTGAACCGCTTTATTCCGAGTGATTTCGGTGAGATGCCCCGCTTCGTGTCACGAAGTGGGGCATCTTTATATGGTTAAGAGATATATCATTATCGGGATGGAGAAAAATGTTTGGTCGTGAGCGAATTGAGAAAAAGAATCCTCAGCAGATTATTGCTATGCGGAAAGCTGGATTAGTTGTTGGTCGAACTCTGGAAAAGCTAGCTGAGGCAGTTAAGCCTGGAGTTACCACTAGAGAACTCGATGATATTGCTAGAGAGTATATCCTCTCGCAGGGTGCTGTTCCTTCTTTTCCGCTTGTTCCTGGGTATCGACACACTCTTTGTGTGAGTGTGGGGTGTGAAATAGTTCATGGAATACCTGGTGATCGTGTTCTCCAGGAAGGGGAACTTGTATCAATTGACTGCGGAGCGGCAGTGGATGGGTGGCATGGCGACTCGGCGATATCGATTATCGTTGGCGGGGATGATGCTGCCGAAGCTGAAGTAAAAAATTTGCTTGATGATACTTTTAAATCCTTGTGGTCTGGTATCGCAGCGATGGTACCGGGGAACCGAGTCGGAGATATAGGGGGAGCGATTGAAGAGTCTCTGGAAAAAAGTGCTCTTCAACGAAAGATTGGCGAGTATGGAATCGTCGAAGACTATGAGGGTCATGGGATCGGGCGTGAAATGCATATGTCGCCAGGGGTCCCTAATTTTCGGCCAGCCAAGCTAGGGCCCAAAATGACCGTTGGCACTACGCTGGCTATTGAGCCGATGGTTACGCTAGGCACTCCTGATAACAAGGTTCTTGACGACGACTGGACAGTAGTCACCATCGACGGCTCCGTTGCAGCCCATGTTGAGCACACGGTGGCTATCACTTCTGAAGGCATCTGGGTACTTACTGCGCTCGATGGGGGACTGGAGATCTGTGCAGCTACAGGTGCCCAATTTGGCCCGCTGGCATAAATATTCAGAATTACTTGTCTGGTGGGAGAGGCTGTCGAATTTCCCATGACTAGGGGTAGTGGATTAAGGTTGCTTGTTGGCTCATACTCTCGCTTGCTTAAGTGATCAAAGCAGCCGTAAAGCGTCTGTCTCTACTTAGATATAGACACTGGGTCTGGCTTGGGTGTAAGCGAAAGTATCTGAAGCTGCAGCGCGCCGAGGGATCGGCGTGGCCAATCGTCGTGCAATGCATGACATGACCAGGATCGTGGAGGACATGGCTAAAAAGGACGGAGTCATCGAGATCGAGGGCACCGTGGTGGAGGCGCTCCCTAACGCGAACTTCCGTGTGGAGCTCACCAACGGACATAAAGTTCTCGCTCATATTTCAGGGAAAATGCGCCAGCACTACATCAGGATCCTCCCTGAGGACCGCGTGGTCGTGGAGCTCAGCCCCTATGACCTATCCCGCGGCCGTATCGTTTTCCGCTACCGCTGATACATACTCTTCAAAGACTGTCTCGAAGAGATTTTTCTTGAAGGGCTGTCCGTAGTCTCAGTCTTTACTTGAAGATCACTTAAATCGGCAGGCAGAAGAAACAGTCGAGCAGCGAAAGAGCTACAAGTTTTTGTAGTTGTCTTTCGTTACGCGACGATATGAGCAGTACACAGCATCCGGCCCTGAGGTTCCTCAGATGTCACCCTCGGTTCGAAGGCCGAGGACCGGAAGCGGCGCTCTTCGCCATGAGAGCGTGCGCACGGACCGATGCTGTGCCAAACCTTCGAAACTACTCAGGAGAAACACAAATGGCACGTCTTGTTGGAGTTGACCTCCCGCGCGAAAAGCGCGTTGAGATCGCTCTTACCTACATCTTCGGTGTGGGACGTACCCGCGCGAAGGAAGCTATCGCAGCGACGGAGATTGACCCGTCCACGCGCGTCAAGGACCTAGACGAGCAGCAGCTTGTTGCTCTGCGTGACTTCCTCGAGGGCAACTACAAGCTCGAAGGTGACCTTCGCCGTGAGGTGGCCGCCGACATTCGTCGCAAGGTTGAAATTGGCAGCTACCAGGGTTTGCGCCACCGCCGTGGCCTGCCCGTGCACGGCCAGCGCACCAAGACCAACGCGCGTACCCGTAAGGGCCCCAAGCGCACCGTTGCTGGCAAGAAGAAGGCCGGCCGCTGATCGAGGCTTTGCCTCGTCGCTGACTTACTAGTCGGCTACTCCCGAAGACTCGTAGGAAAGAGAACATATGCCTCCCAAGAGCCGTCAGGCTGGTGGCGCCAAAAAGGTGCGCCGCAAAGAGAAGAAGAATGTTGCCCACGGGCAAGCTCACATCAAGAGCACATTCAACAACACGATCGTTTCGATCACCGACCCAACAGGCGCGGTTGTCTCCTGGGCATCTGCTGGCCAAGTTGGATTCAAGGGCTCCCGCAAGTCCACCCCCTTCGCCGCGCAGATGGCTGCCGAGGCTGCTGCCCGCCGCGCGATGGACCACGGCATGCGCAAGGTTGACGTTTTCGTCAAAGGTCCTGGCTCCGGTCGCGAGACAGCTATTCGCTCGCTGACTGCAACCGGCTTGGAGGTTGGCGCCATCAGTGACGTCACCCCCACGCCGCACAACGGTGTCCGTCCGCCCAAGCGCCGCCGCGTCTGATCGACCGCGCGCAGCAGGCACTGAAAAGGTAGGAGAAGAGACACCATGGCCCGTTACACCGGTCCGATTACGAAAAAGTCCCGTCGCCTGAAGACCGACCTCGTCGGTGGCGATAAGAACTTCGAGAACCGCCCATTCCCTCCAGGACAGCACGGCCGTGGCCGTATCCAGGAGAAGGAATACCTCTCGCAGTTGCAGGAAAAGCAGAAAGCACGCTTTACCTACGGAGTTATGGAACGTCAGTTCCGTAACTACTACGAGGAAGCGGCACGTCGCCCCGGAAAAACCGGTGCAAACCTGCTTCAGATCCTTGAATCTCGTCTAGACAACGTCGTTTACCGTGCCGGTTTGGCACGTACACGTCGCGCTGCACGTCAGCTCGTCACCCACGGCCACTTCCTGGTTAACGGTCAGCGCGTAGACGTGCCGAGCTACCGCGTGAGCCAGTACGACATCATCGAATGGCGTGAGCAGAGCCGCAGCAAGTTCCCGTTCGAGGTCGCCGAAGACCTGTACGGCGAGCGCGTGGTTCCTGCGTGGATGAAGGTCGTTCCAGGTTCCTTGCAGGTGCTTATCCACCAGCTGCCAGTTCGTGAGCAGATCGACACGGTCCTCACCGAGCAGCTGATCGTTGAGCTCTACTCGAAGAACTAACACGTAGATCCGCGCACACCTCGACGAGATGTGCGCGGAGCGACTGTGTATTCACTTGTTAATACACAGTCGCTCCATCCCTGCGACCTACGTGATGACCTCGTGCCACACGGGGGAGTGGGGCCACTCGCCGTAGACAGAGACGACGGGTGTCACGGCTATAGCCGCATTCACGATCTTCATATAGCGGTAGATCGTGGGAAGGAAAGAAATCGTGCTGATCGCACAGCGCCCTGTCCTCACTGAGGACGTGGTTTCGCCCACGCGTTCCCGGTTCGTCATTGAACCGCTTGAGCCGGGCTTTGGGTACACACTCGGTAACTCGCTTCGCCGGACGCTTTTGTCGAGCATCCCTGGAGCATCTGTTACCAGCATCCGTATCGACGGTGTTCTCCATGAGTTCTCTACGATCCCAGGGGTTAAAGAGGACGTCACGGAACTGATCCTCAACATCAAGGGGATCATTGTCAGCAGCGATCACGACGAGCCTGTCGTGATGTACCTGCGCAAGCAGGGCCCCGGTGTAGTGACTGCAGCGGACATTGCTCCGCCAGCAGGAGTCGAGGTGCACAACCCCGAACTCGAGATCGCTACCCTCAACGAGGATGGCAAGCTCGAGATGGAGCTGACAGTCGAACGCGGCCGTGGATATGTGTCCGCCCACCAAAACAAGGCAGTCGAGACCGAGATTGGCCGTATCCCGGTTGACTCGATCTACTCCCCAGTACTGGCCGTGACCTACAAGGTTGAGGCCACGCGTGTGGAGCAGCGTACCGACTTCGACAAATTGATCGTTGATGTCGAAACGAAGCGCAGCATGGCGCCTCGCGATGCACTTGCTTCTGCAGGCATGACGCTTGTCGAGCTCTTCGGGCTTGCTCGGGAGCTTAACGTCGAGGCCGAAGGTATCGACATGGGGCCATCGCCGACCGACGCCGCCTTGGCAGCTGATCTCGCCCTTCCCATCGAGGAACTCGACCTGACTGTCCGCTCCTACAACTGCCTCAAGCGTGAGGGCATCCACACCGTGGGTGAGTTGGTTGGGCGCAGCGAAGCAGATCTCCTTGACATCCGTAACTTCGGTGCCAAGTCCATTGACGAGGTCACCCAGAAGCTGACAGGCATGGGACTGGCTCTCAAAGACAGCCCGCCTGGATTCGACCCAGCCGCCTTGGGTGACCGTTTCGATGAAGATGCCGCATTCAGCGACGGCGAGCAGTACTGACCGATCCGCTTCCGCGGAGCGGCCTGAACAACTCTAGGGAGAACACGTAATGCCTACGCCTACTAAAGGCCGTCGCGTTGGCGGTAGCCCCGCCCACGAGCGCCTCATCCTCTCGAACTTGGCCACCGCCTTGTTCCAGCACGACCGCATTACCACCACCGCCGCCAAGGCCAAGCGCCTGCGCCCCTTGGCCGAGCGCATGGTTACATTCGCCAAGCGTGGTGACCTGCACGCTCGCCGTCAGGTCATGACTGTTGTCCGTGACAAGGGCGCTGTGCACCGCCTCTTCACGGAGATCGCTCCTGACATGGCAAACCGCGAGGGTGGGTACACCCGCACGACCAAGATCGGTAACCGTAAGGGAGACAACGCTCCTATGGTGGTTATCGAGTTGGTTCGCGAGCCGATGTCCGCTAAGCAAGCCACGGTCGCTGAGGCTGAGGCTGCAACCAAGCGCTCTGTCAAAGAGCAGGCTGCTGCCGAAGAGACCTCCGCTCCCGAAGCCGCGGAGTCTAGCGAGGCCTGATCCGCGCATGTGACACATATATGAAGTGGCTGTGACCATCTTGGATGGTCACAGCCACTTCATATATGTGGGTATTCAACTAAGGAGATGGCAATGAGGTTGCGAATCGACTTCGCCTATGACGGTACTGCTTTCTCGGGGTGGGCTAAGCAGCCAGGACTACGCACTGTCGAAGGAGAACTGACTACAGCTCTCGAAAAAATACTGCGTCACGATGTACGTCTGGTCGTAGCTGGACGCACAGACGCAGGAGTTCATGCTCGTGGATCGGTACTACACGTAGACGTTGAAGAGTCAGCTTTCCACCGGTTGCCAGGACGGTCGCAACGCACACCGGAAGCTGCTGCTGTTACTCGCTTAGCTGGCGTATTGCCAGCCGATATCGTCGTTCGCAAGGTCCAGCAGGCGCCGGTAGGGTTTGATGCTCGTTTTTCGGCGTTGTCGAGAAGGTATTCCTACACCCTTACTGATGAGCCATCAGAATTAGATCCGTTGCAGCGGAGCGGAATTGTCGTGCACAAGCGGCAATTGGATGTTTCTGCCATGCATTTGGCGGCCCAGCAGATGCTGGGTTTGCATGACTTTGCTGCGTACTGCAAGCCGCGAGAAGGGGCTACCACGATACGCAATCTGTTGGCGTATGAGTGGGAGCGCCGTGGCCCGCTAGTAATAGGCACAATCATTGCCGATGCGTTTTGCCACTCAATGGTGCGTGCCTTGGTTGGGGGAGTCGTACCTGTGGGGGAGGGGAAGCAAACGACAGGTTGGCCAGCACTCGTACTGGGAGAACGTCGGAGGAACCCATCGGTGACGGTGATGCCGCCGCACGGCCTGTGCTTAGAAGAAGTTCGTTATCCGGCTGATCATCAGCTTTCGGCTCGGGCTGCAGCTGCTCGATGTGTTCGAGAGCTGCCTGAGTGACTTTTTCGTGGGGCGCAGATCCTTGATTGGCTGCCTGAGTACTGCCAGGAGTTAGACGTCGCAGTGTGAGGTACGTGGTGTGCTTCTTAGAGTCGTGGGGGAGCGTCAACAGGCAGTGCGCAGGTGTAGAAAGTGACGCGTTTAGCAGTGGGGTTTCCTGCTCCGACACGGCGGTATCGCTCAAGGATGGCAGCGATTTCTTCTTGGAGTGCGGCAAGTTGAGTATCGGTGACAAGGACAAGTCGGTCTTCGAGTCCACATAGTTCTTGCCAGGTAGGGGGCCACTGTGAGGTGTGGCTAATCCAGTTTTGGACTTTGGTGCCGAAGTAGGCGGCGTAGTCACGGGCGAGCCATTCGGCGGAGGCTTCATCAGCGGGATCTTCTTCGGAAGTGTCGATGATGCGATTTTCTGTAGTCAGGCTCCAGTATCGGCGGCGGCCGCTGAGTTCGCTGGTAGTGATGAGTCCTGCGTTAGCTAGGGCGCGTAGGTGGTAGCTGGTCACGCCGGTGCTTGTATCTAGGGCTTTGGCGAGGTCTGCGGAGGTGGCTCGGCCAATGCTGCGTAGTTCGGCGAGGATGCGAGATCGCATGGGGTGGGCAAGAGTGCGTAGTGATATTTGGTCAAGTTCTGCCGGGTGGGGGAGAGGGTGGTCGTTGTCGGTGGGGTCGGTAGGGGTAGTCATAGGCACATACTGCTCCTTTTTGCAGAAAATTTATGCATAAAACATGTGCATGAATAGGATTAGGAGGCAATAGAGGAGGTGAATTTGCACTTCAAAGCATGTTTTGAGTGGATTTCTGGAGGCGCGTGATCGAACGGTAGAGTAGATGACTGTTACGTGTTGCTGCCCTCCGCCGGTCAGTGCTCGCTGGATGCGAAAATGTGAACGCTCTGCAAGAGCTGTCGCAGCATGTCGTGTCTACCCCGTGATCTTCGATTTCGGACGGGTGAGCCATCGGCACTTCGGCTAGGTCGCTCCTGTGGCTTTCGCCGCTCCGGCCGGTGGCACGCGATTCGCAGTCCGCAACAGAAAGCAAGGCACTCGTGCGTACTTACACCCCGAAGCCGGGCGACATTGAGCGCTCCTGGCACATCATCGACGCTACCGATGTTGTGCTCGGTCGTCTCGCCTCGCAGGCGGCACAGCTCCTGCGCGGCAAGCACAAGCCAACGTTCGCGCCGCACATTGACACCGGTGACTTCGTCATCATCATCAACGCTGACAAGGTTGCTCTTACGGGCAACAAGGCTGAGCAGAAGAAGGCTTACAGCCACTCCGGGTTCCCCGGTGGTCTGCGCGCTACCAGCTACACCGAGCTGCTCGCCAAGAACCCCGAGCGTGCAGTGGAGAAAGCCATCCGTGGCATGCTTCCCAAGAACTCGCTCGCACGTCAGCAGATGAGCAAGCTCAAGGTGTACGCAGGCTCTGAGCACCCCCACCAGGCCCAGCGTCCGGTGCCCTACGAGATCTCGCAGGTCGCGCAGTAATCACGCGTCTTCGACGTACGTGACCTAAGCGCAGAAAAAACGAGGAGAACCGTGACCGATATTGACATGGACGCCCAGCTCGACGAGAACGAGCCGGCTCTTTCCAGCTACACCACCGAATCCAGTGAAGCCCCGGCACAGGCCGCTACGGGCGAGCGCCCCTCGGCTTCGGCCCCTGGTGCTGCCACCGGCCGCCGCAAGCAGGCCATCGCTCGCGTGCGCATCGTCCCCGGCTCTGGCCAGTGGAAGATCAACGGCCGTGGCCTTGACGACTACTTCCCGAACAAGGTTCACCAGCAGATCGTCAACGAGCCCTTCAAGGTGCTCGAGCTCGAGGGCGCATACGACGTTCTCGTGCGCGTTGCTGGTGGTGGCCCCTCCGGTCAGGCCGGTGCGATCCGTCTGGGCATCGCCCGCAGCCTCAACGGCATTGACGTTGACCTGAACCGTCCTGGCCTCAAGAAAGCCGGACTGCTCAGCCGCGACGCTCGTGTTCCCGAGCGCAAGAAGGCTGGTCTCAAGAAGGCCCGCAAGGCGCCTCAGTACAGCAAGCGCTGATCCGGTCGGCTCAGCCGATACATGCGCCAGATGGCCGTCATCCTCAGCACGAGGTGGCGGCCATCTGCCGTCTACCTATGTGGGAATCCCTACCAGCCCGAATAACAGGGTTAGGCTGGTTCGCCGGGTATCTATCTCGACCTGGTTGACCGCAAGCATTCACACAACTGCGACTCACTTCACCGCCCCCCACCACGCTTCATGCGCAGCACTCAGACGAAGGAGATGCGGAACTCTCATGGCGAGACTGTTTGGAACTGACGGAGTCCGAGGACTCGCAAACCGCGACATCACCGCTGAACTTGCGTTATCGCTAGCTACAGCTGCTGCGCACGAGCTATTCGAGCACCGCTGCAGCAACAACACTGGCCGGATGACAGCTGTGGTCGGCCGTGACCCACGCGCATCTGGTGAATTCCTCTCCGCAGCAGTAATCGCCGGGCTTGCCTCTGCAGGAGTAGATGTCTATGACGCAGGCGTGGTTCCCACACCTGCTACGGCATTCCTCACTAAAGACATGAATGCTGATCTCGGCGTCATGTTGTCCGCGAGCCACAACGCGATGCCAGACAATGGCATCAAATTCTTCACATCCCAAGGCTTCAAGCTCGACGACGCCATCGAAGACGCCATCGAAGCCAGACTGGGCCAAGAATGGGAACGCCCCACCGGATTCCGAGTCGGTCGCGTACGCCCCCTCACAGACGCAAACTCGCGATACGTTGCTCACCTGCTAACTGCCCTGCCGCACCGCCTCGATGGCCTCAAAATCGTCGTCGACGCTGCCCACGGCGCCGCCAGCGTCGTCTCACCACAGGCGTTCCGCGCGGCCGGAGCCAAAGTCAAAGTTATCGGTGGAGAACCCGACGGCCTCAACATCAACGACGGCTACGGATCCACGCACCTAGAAATGCTGCAAACCGCGGTCGTGGAACACAAAGCAGACCTCGGCATTGCTCACGACGGCGACGCTGACCGCTGCCTTGCCGTAGACCACACTGGTGCACCCGTCGACGGTGACCAGATCATGGCAATCCTTGCCATCGGAGCCAAAGAATTCGGCTCACTTGCCAACGACACCCTCGTCGCAACAGTCATGAGCAACCTGGGCTTGTTCAAAGCAATGGAAGCCAACGGCATCACAGTTCGCAAAACAGCAGTAGGTGACCGTTACGTTCTCGAAGACATGCTCGCCAACGGCCATACCCTCGGCGGTGAGCAGTCCGGCCACGTCATCCTCCTCGACCACGCTAGCACCGGCGACGGTACCCTCACAGGCCTCACTTTGGCCGCACGAGTCGCCCAGACTGGCCGCACCTTGCGAGACCTCGCAGCTGTAGTGCAGCGCCTACCGCAATCACTCATCAACGTTAAAGACGTCGACAAAAACGCCGTCGAAACCAACGAAGCAGTCGCCGAGGCTATTCGCCAGGCCGAAGCCGACCTCGGCGACTCAGGGCGCGTACTGCTACGCAAATCAGGCACCGAACCAGTTGTCCGCGTCATGGTAGAAGCCGCAACCAGCGAAGAAGCTGCATCGGTAGCCGCATCGCTAGCCGAAGTGGTCCGACGCGAACTCGCCCTATAAACACCACACGAGAAATGGCCGGGCATCGCTCCACCACGGACAACAGCCCGGCCATTTCTCTCACCCCGACGACTCCAAACCGTCGATACGGCCAGCAACCTCCAACACCTGCGCTGCGCCATCAGAAAGCTTGTACACCAATCCCACGATCGCCAAAGAGCCATTCTCGATTCGCTCCGCAATCGGGCGAGAACGCTGCCTCAACAAATGCACCGTGGCACGAACATGCTCAGCCTCAATCTCATCAGCACTCGTTGCGCCCTTGCGATATGCCGCATTCACGCTTGGAGTCACCCGCTCTACCAAATCCCGCACAAACCCATGAGGCATTTCTCCAGTCTCAAAAGCCGTGATCGCCGACGACACTGCCCCACACGAATCATGCCCAAGCACAATGATTAATGGGATCCCCAAAATCTCTGACCCGTACTCCAAAGAGCCGATCTCGGTGGGGCCAGCCACATGCCCCGCTGTGCGAATAACGAAAAGATCACCCAACCCACGATCAAAAATCACTTCGGCAGCCACGCGAGAATCAGAGCAACCAAAAATCGCCGCAAACGGCTGCTGACCACCAGTTAACTCAAAACGCCTCTCTGCCCCCTGATTAGGGTGAAGAGGCTTCCCTTGCACAAACCGCTCATTTCCAGCAGAAATCGCACGCCACGCAGCAGTCGGAGTATGCGGACGCGTCGAACCCGTCATGGGATTAATCTCGGGCACAGCGCAGCTCCTCAACGCAACACAACATCGGCGATCACACTACGCGGATACCCTCAGCAAACAAGGCACCTATCCGCCACGCCCACCCACCAGGCGGCAAAGGCGAATCAACACATATCAACGTGCACCAAGAGGACCAATACTGTCCAACACCCGGGCAGTCCCATCACTCAACTGATACTTCAGCGCGACAATCGCCAACCGCCCCTGCGCAATCCGATCAGCAATCAACGGAGAACGCTCCGGAATTAACGACATCACCGCCCGCGCATGCGAGCGCTCAATATCGGCCGTAGCAGTCTCCCCACGGCTCCTAGCCGCGTTGACATTCGGGACGATCCGCTCCAAAACATCACGCACATGATCGTCAGGCATGTGCCCACTCGAGGCGCAGTCAATGGCCGCCTGTACCGCCCCGCACGAATCATGCGCCAACACCGCAATCAACGGAGTATTCAAATGCCCCACCGCATACTCCAACGACCCCAACTCCGAAGGCCCCACCACGTGACCTGCCGTACGGATAACAAAC
Source organism: Dermatophilus sp. B7861-1 (assembly GCF_058996045.1). Classification (NCBI taxonomy): domain Bacteria; kingdom Bacillati; phylum Actinomycetota; class Actinomycetes; order Micrococcales; family Dermatophilaceae; genus Dermatophilus; species Dermatophilus sp. B7861-1. Next base: position 849,990 of record NZ_CM180082.1, read on the forward strand.
AAGTCACCCAAACCCTGATCAAACAAAATCTCAGCAGGAACACGTGAATCCGCGCACCCAAAAACAACCGCGAAAGGATTCTGGCTAGAAACCGTTGCCGACCGGCGCTGCTGGCCTCGCCTGGGACTATCCGCATGATCAGAGACATACCGAATATTTCCCGACATCAGCTCCGCAAACGAGGCCACCGGAGAAGCCGCCACCGGCACCGACCGAATAGTCAGTTTCGACCTATGAGTGGCACCTTCCAGAGCGGAACCAGAAACAAACTCAGCAGACTGGGAGGGCGAAGAGACAGCCATCGGATTCCTTCCGAACACGAGCCAACCGAAGCAGCAGGCCTTTCACAACCCCATCGGCACCAGAAACGCGTAGTTCAACTGAAAAAACCGCAAGCGTGCCTAAGATGCAGGAACCCGAGACGGGGTGTCTTCTCAACGGATCCGGGGGAATAACACCAACAGTCACGAGCAGCAATGACGCAGCCCGCGACGTGTCACCCTCACCCCTTACGAGAAGGGCACAGAATCCAAAGGAGTATTCATGCCCTCACCACGCTCAATTACCGCATTCACAGTTGCCCTGGCCATTACAGCCACAAGCGCCGCAGCACTAACCAGCTGTGGCGGAAACACCTCCGCCACCAATCCCCAACAGATCACCTGGTATATCAACCCCGACTCAGGCGGAAACGACCCCACCAAGCACGGCCAAGCCAGACTCGCCGCCGAATGCACCAAAGCAGCCAAAGGCGCATACACAATCACCACTCAAGTGCTGCCCAATAGCGCCAGCGACCAACGACAACAACTCCTGCGACGCCTCGCTGCCAGCGATCCAGGCATAGATCTGATGAGCCTGGACCCCGTCTTCGTCGCGGAATTCGCTGAAGCTGGATTCCTCGACCCAGCCCCTACCGACAAACGCCACACCCTCACCGACGACGCCGTAGCCCCCATCGTCACGGCAGCACAATGGAAAAACACCCTATTCGCGGCACCGATGTGGGCAAACACCCAAATCCTCTGGTACCGCAAATCCGTCGCCAAAGCTGCCGGACTCGATATGACCAACCCCGTCACCTGGGACCAAATCATTCACGCCGCCGCATCACAAAAAAAGACTCTTGGCGTCCAAGCCTCCCGATACGAGGGATACTCCGTATGGATCAACGCCCTCATCGAAAGCGCCAACGGAAAAATAGTTAAAAACTCAGGCGCCACCGGCAAAAAAGTCGACCTCGGCATCAACAGCCCAGCAGGAAAACGCGCCGCCGAAATCATCCACTCCCTCACCACAGCCGGAGTCGGCGGGCCAGCCCTCAGCTCCAGCGATGAAACTGCCGCTTTAGACCTATTCATCGCAAACGCTAGCTCCGGATTCCTCCTCAACTGGCCCTACGTATGGGCGGCACTGGCCGAACGCAAAGCTGACTTCATCGACGACGTCGCCTGGGCCCGCTACCCCCAATCAGTCGCAGGTCAAAAATCCCGCCCTCCACTAGGAGGCATCGAACTAGGCGTCAACGCTGCAAGCACCAACAAACCCGCAGCTTGGGAAGCAATCCAATGCATTACCAACGTCGAACATCAAACGATGTACATGCTCGGCACCGGTAACCCCGCAGCACGCAAAAAGGTCTACGACAACCCCACCATCCGCAAAAAATTTCCCATGGCAGACCTGATCCGTGACTCGCTCGACAGCGGAGCACCTCGCCCAGTCACCCAGTACTACGGCGACATCTCAACAGCCCTGCAACGCACCTGGAGCCCACCCGAATCCGTTGACCCCGCAACAACCCCAGCCCAATCAGAACAACTCATTCACGATGTTCTCCACGGAGAGGCACTCCTGTGAACTCTCCCAACAACACTAAAAACACCCCGAGCACACCACACATATCCACACGTGCCCGAGCAGAACACAACCTCGGATGGATGCTGGCAGGCCCAGCCTTGGCCATCATGCTCCTGGTCACCGCCTACCCCATCATCCAGGCGCTCTACTACTCCCTCTTCAGCTACCGACTCACCGACCCACACGCACGCACATTCGTAGGCCTACACAACTACCTCGTAGCCCTCAGCGATGCACTGTTCTGGCGCGCAACCGGACAGACACTCCTCATCACCGCCATCACAGTTGCCATAGAGCTCGTCCTGGGAATGATCATCGCGCTCGTCATGCACCGCATCGTCATTCCCCGAAAAACACTCCGAACAATCGTTCTGATCCCCTACTCGATCATCACCGTCGTATCCGCATTCGCATGGTTCTTCGGATTCAACGTCACCACAGGATTCGTGAACTGGTGGCTCCACACCCTCACCGCTGGAACTTTCCCCAATGACTACAACTGGTTCAGCACCTGGGAAACCGCAACCGCCATCATCTGCTTTTCCGAAATCTGGAAAACAACACCCTTCATGTCACTCCTACTTCTATCCGGGCTTGCCCAAGTAGATGAAGCACTAGAAGAAGCAGCACGCGTTGACGGAGCCACCTTCACCCAAACACTTTTCAAAGTGACCCTGCCCAACATGAAACCAGCAATCATGGTCGCTGTTCTTTTCCGCACCCTCGACGCATTCCGCATCTTCGACAACGTATTCATCATGACCGGCGGATCACACGACACCACCGTCCTGTCACTACTTGCCTACAACCAAACAATTAACCGTGTAGAAATCGGCCTCGGATCAGCAATCTCCACGCTGCTATTCATATTCGTCATCATGATCGCCACCGGATTCATCAAAGGCTTCAAAGTCAACCTCACCGAGGGAAGAAGGTGACCATGAAAACCACAGCAGACAAAAAAACATGGGCTTACACGTGGCTAGCCGCCCCCATCATCCTGTGGACAATCATCCCCCTGGCCTGGATTATTTCCCTATCCCTCAAATCAACCGCAGCGCTCTCAAACCCACGGCTCAACACCCTCGGAAACTTCTTTCCCCGCAAGCCCACCCTCGAAAACTATCGACTCATCTTTTTTGGAGGCGCCCACGACCTGTTTGTCCCCGCACTATGGAACTCAATCATCATCTGCCTCATCTCCACCCTCATCGCAGTCACCCTCGCCACCACCTGCGCCTACGCAATCGCGCGACTTGAATTCCCCGGAAAAGGGATCATCCTCGGCACTGCACTAGCCGTCTCCTTCTTCCCCGTGATCTCACTAGCAACACCGCTATACAACCTCTGGCGACACATCGGCCTCTTCGACACCATCCCCGGCCTGATCTTTCCCTACCTCGCCCTCACCCTCCCCTTAGCCATCTGGACTATGACGGCGTTCTTCCGCCAAATCCCCTGGGAAATGGAACAAGCAGCCCAAATAGACGGAGCCACAAGCTGGCAAGCATTCCGAAAAGTCATCGTCCCCCTCGCCGCCCCCGGCGTATTCACCACCACGATCATCACCTTCTTCACCGCCTGGAACGACTTCGTATTCGCCTCCACTCTCACCGCAAACCACGCCCGCACCGTCCCAGCAGCACTCGCCTTCTTCACCGGCGCATCCCAATTCGAACAACCAACCGGAGCGATCGCTGCCGCAGCAGTCGTCGTCACCATCCCCGTCGTACTACTCGTACTCATCTTCCAACGCCGGATCGTCTCCGGACTCACCTCGGGTGCTGTCAAAGGCTGACAGCCACCGCACCCCGCAGAAAGAACACACGACATGACACGCATCTGTCTGACCAACATCGTCAAGCGATACGGCGACGGATTCCCCGCCGTCAACAACGTCAACCTCGACATCGCCGACGGAGAATTCATCATCCTCGTCGGCCCATCCGGATCAGGTAAATCCACCCTCCTACGCATGATCGTGGGCCTAGAAGACATCACCTCCGGCGAACTACGCATCGGCGACAACATCGTCAACGACTTAGCACCCCGCGACCGCAACCTCGCCATGGTCTTCCAGAACTACGCCCTCTACCCACACCTATCTGTCTACGAAAACATCGCATTCCCCCTACGACTCGACAAACAAAAAACCCAAAAAGAAATCGACGCCGCTGTCCGCCAAGCTGCCGACATGCTCGACCTGAACGAACACCTCAACCGCAAACCAAGCAACCTATCCGGCGGGCAACGCCAACGCGTAGCCATGGGCCGAGCCATCGTCCGCGACGCCGACGCCTTCCTCTTCGACGAACCCCTCTCCAACCTCGACGCCAAACTCCGCGGCCAAATGCGCACCGAAATCGCCCGCATGCAACGCCGCATGGGCATCACCACTATCTACGTCACCCACGACCAAACAGAAGCCATGACCCTGGGCGACCGAGTCGCAGTCCTCAAACACGGAACACTCCAACAAGTCGCCAGCCCCCGAGAACTCTACGAACAACCCGTCAACCTCTTCGTTGCCGGATTTATCGGATCACCACCCATGAACTTCATCCCCGCCCACATCGAAGGCGCCGTTCTGCACACACCACTGACCGACATCCCCATCACCCCTGTCATGGCAGAAAAAATCACAGACCTCGACACCGTCATCATCGGACTACGACCCGAAGCATTCGCCAACACCCCCCACCCCACCGAAGACGCAATCACATTCGAAGCAGTCATCGACCAAACCGAATGGCTCGGCAACGAACAGTACGGATACATCCCCTTCCACGCCGAAGGCACAGCACTACAGACCCTCGAAGAACTCAACCACGAACTCGACGGCGAACAACTCCGAACACAAGTCACCGTCAGCCTCAACGCACGCACCCACATCCGCGAAGGCGAACCAGCGCAACTGTCCTTCAAACCAAGCGACATGCACCTGTTCAATCCCCACACCCGCGAAAACCTCACCCGAGACCACAAGCGAGCACAACAGATCGCCGAACAAAGCGAAATCGACCGCCAACGCGCACTGGTCCGCGCCCAAAAACAGGAGCGCCAAACAATCGCGTAGATTCATCACGCACACGTCACCGGCACGTCCGCGACGAGAAAACACCCTCCGGGAGGAAAAACCCACGATGAGCGCTCGCCGAGCCCCCTTCCGACCCCTCGCCACCGGCACAGAAAAACCACCAAAACACGGCGCCGGAGGCATGCGCAGCATGTTCATTTCCATGATCGTGCTGCTCGGCATCATCCTGCTCTGGCAAGCCCTTACCCCCCAAGCCAGCAAAGTCGAACAACCCGCCGTCGACGTAAAAGCCTCGGCGCGCGGAGTAATAAACGCGACTTCTTGGCCCATTCGTGTACCCAATCTGGGCCCAGAATGGCGCGCCACCACAGCACGATTCGACAAACGTGGGGGAGTGAAAACGTGGGAAGTCGGATACGTGCGCACTGACGATGACTCCGTATTCGTTTCACTCGCTCAAACCGGTGCCTTCGGCAAAGAAAAAGTCTCAGACGACTGGGAACGCGAAGTCACCAAGAATGGCGGCAGCAACGGCGACATCACGATTGATGGCACCACCTGGCACACATTCATCGCACCAGAAAAAAACCCACGCACAGCACTACTACCCGCAACCCAAGGACCAGTAGCCGTATCAGTGACCGGGTTAGGTGATAAGAAAAACCTTCTCCACATTGCTAAAGCGTGGCAAGACGCCCAACCCGCTCAGTAAAACCAGCTGCGCTACCTGCACACCTCGGGCTGGGATTACCTCACTGTTGATCCCAGCCGATCTTCGATGCGCTTCTCAGCCTTGTCCAACCAGCTGGAACAGTGCTCAGCCAACGCCTCGCCACGCTCCCACAACGCCATCGTCTCTTCCAAAGGCGCTTGGCCGCTCTCCAGACGCTGCACAACACCAATCAACTGATCCCGGGCCTGCTCATAAGTCAGCTCCGCTACATCACCGAACTGCGTGCCATTTTCCGAAGCAATCGAACGCTCTGCACAGTTCTGGTCTTTCGAGGACGCCATGCAAATCTCCTAAACATCGAACATACAAAGGGCAGATGCCCCTAGAAGAGGGGGACTTTCACGAAGCGGAATCACAATCCTGCTGAGACCGTGACATCACCGTGAAATCACCTCCCGCAACACGCACACGCAAAACCTCATCAGCCCGCACCTGATCAGGATCACGAATCACGCTGCCATCATGCTGCTGTACCACCGCATAGCCACGCTCCAACGTGCTCTGCGGAGAAAGTGCTCCTAGATGCGAAACGTGACCACGCAAATCTGCCCGAGCAGCTGCCAACGCGATACCCGTGGCGCGAGTAACCCGTTCATGCAACGCATCCCTCTGCTCACGGTACGGGCGAAGCATGGCCTTCGGCGTGGCAAGAACAGGACGAGTCCGCATAGTCGCCAATCCACGCCGCTCATCATCAAGCCGGCGCCGCACAGCCTGCTGCATACGCACCCGAGCATTCCCGAGCGCTTCAGATTCCTCAGCATGATCCGGCACAAGATGCTTAGCCGAATCAGTGGGAGTAGAAGCCCGCACATCAGCAACGAAATCAAGCAGAGGAACATCCACCTCGTGCCCGATGGCAGAAACCACAGGCGTACGGGCAGCCGCTACAGCACGCAGCAGCGTCTCATTAGAAAAAGCAAGCAAATCCTCAAACGAACCACCACCACGAGCAATCACGATGACATCTACATGCGCCAGGTCATCAAGCTCACAAAGAGCACGACTCACCTGCGGGACAGCATCCCGTCCCTGAACCGCCACCTCACGGATCTCGAAATCAACTCCCGGCCAACGGCGACGAGCGTTCTCCACCACGTCACGTTCGGCAGCGCTTTCCCGGCCACAGATAAGACCAATGCAGCGGGGCAAAAAAGGCAGCGACTTTTTCCGGGAAAGGTCAAACAACCCCTCAGACTCGAGAAGTTTTTTCAACCTTTCGATTTGTGCCAGAAGTTCACCTTGCCCTACCGGGCGGATATCACGGGCTTCCATCTGAAACGAACCACGCTTGGCCCAGAACGTCGGTTTGCAGTGCACCACCACGCGTTGACCATTGCCGATCTCATCCGGCAACGCATCAAGCGTGCGCGTGGGAATCGAAACATTCAGCGACATGTCGACGTCGACATCACGCAAAGTCAAAAATGCTGACCAGGCCCCCGGGCGTCGTTTGAGCTCGATTACCTGCGCCTCAATCCACAGCGCAGACATGCGGTTGATATAGGCGGTGATGTTTTCAGTGAGCAACCTCAGGGGCCAAGGATTCTCGGCTGTGGTTTCTGCTGCCTTTGCAGGTAGCTCTCGCGGTGCGCCGTCGGAGTCAGGTCTGGCGACGGTGGGGCTGGACGGATCCGAATTGCTCACGAATGCAAGTATCACGCCCAGGACCGACAAAGTTGCGCACACTGCCGTAATCACCGCTGCTGGCTCGCCAACCCCAAGCGCATGTGTCCACGCCCAATCCGTCCTCACTACGATGGTCGGGTGAGTGAAACCACCCAGACCTACGCCCAGCACGGCACAGACACCACCCCTGCTGGCGGTAAACGTGTATTGCTGGCCGCTCCGCGCGGCTACTGCGCCGGTGTGGACCGGGCCGTCGAAACCGTGGAAAAAGCGCTAGAGGCCTACGGCGCACCGGTTTACGTGCGTAAAGAAATCGTGCACAACAAGCATGTTGTTTCTGTGTTGGAACGTCGCGGCGCGATCTTCGTCGACGAGACTGACGAGGTACCCCAAGGCGCCACGGTGGTGTTCTCCGCTCACGGTGTAGCACCAAGCGTTCATGACGAGGCTGCCGCGCGCAGCCTGCGCACCATTGACGCCACCTGCCCACTGGTGACCAAAGTGCACCGCGAAGCCGTGCGTTTCGCCAACGCTGATTACGACATTCTTCTCATCGGTCACGAAGGCCACGAAGAAGTTATTGGCACTTCCGGGGAAGCCCCCGAACACATCACACTGGTGGACGGCCCCGCAGATGTAGCGAACGTGCAGGTACGCGACCCAGAAAAGGTGGTGTGGCTCTCCCAAACCACCCTGTCCGTGGACGAGACCATGGCGACCGTGGCAGCGTTGAAAGAACGCTTCCCGCACCTTATTGACCCGCCCAGCGATGACATCTGCTATGCCACACAAAACCGCCAAGGCGCCGTGAAACAGATGGCAGCCGACTGCGACGTGTTCATCGTGGTGGGCTCGCGTAACTCCTCGAATTCCCGTCGCCTCGTAGAGGTAGCCGTGGAGCACGGCGCTCGGTCGGGACACCTGGTTGATTACGCCGCCGAAGTTGACGACGCCTGGCTTGAAGGCGCCACCACAGTCGGTGTCAGCAGTGGCGCTTCAGTACCGGAAGTACTAGTGCGCGACCTGCTGGAACACCTTGCCGAGCGCGGCTTCGCAGAAGTGACTCCGGTGGTTTCCGCCGAAGAAAGCCTCCTTTTTGCGCTGCCACCAGAACTACGCCGTGACTTGAAGGCGCGCGGCATCCAATTCGACGCGAAGGTTCGTGGTGACGGAGGCCAACATCTACGTTGAGCGAAACATGGCTTTAGTCAGTGCCGAAACGTAGTCAGCTGCCCGCGGTGGGCTGGACTGGCCACGGCGGCGCACCAAACCAGTAGCGGCGGAACCCATTGCGGGAACCGTCGTAGCGGCCACCGACCCTCTCGATCGTTCTTTTAGACGCGTTGTTCTCTTCCCGGCAACACACAAGGGTCGGTGCCGCGCCCACCTCCGCGGCGATCAAAAGCCCCTGCCCAAGGGCTGCGGTGGCTATCCCGCGGCGCCGCGCCGAGGGACGGACGCTGTACCCGATGTGTCCGGACTGATCTAGAAGAAGCTGTGTCAGGGCATGCCGGCACGCCAGAAACCCCAGGAGAGGCCCACCGTTTTGCCACGTGTTATCCACGATCTACCGGTAGGTGCAATGCACATGCCCTGGAGGAAGTGCCACGTCAAGGTCTTCATAGCGGCGTCGGTTACCCAGATATTCTTCAAAACCAGCTCGGGTTGACTCGGGAACCTCGCCCCGCTGGTAGCCCGACCCATCGAGAGCCCCTCCACCGAAATCGAGCAAACAGTCACGCCATGCTTCGAATCGCGAGGCATCGGGCCCCACGAGCCACACATTTTCGTGAATCATTAAATTTTCCTCTCGCGACTTGGGTAGCGATTCACCCAACGTCCTCACAGATCGGGTAGGGACCTGCGAAGACTCAGTAAAAGAACTCGGAGGCCGTCACGCTTGTGGGCAGATCCACATGTCTAGCAGCTCAGAACAATTCGACACCATGCCTGAGAAGGCATCGTAGAAAACCCCCGTGCGTCTAGCAAGTGAAGTAAGATTTCCGCGTAATCTAGTGGATTCAAATACTTTCCTGGATGCCATTCAAAGCCGAAACTGTAAATGTTTATGGGTGTAACTTTTTATTGCAGGTGGCCTCCTTGAAACTTTTAGATACGTAAATTTCATGAGCTGAATTCAAGAATGGCACAGTCGCAGAAGATCGCCAGAATGTCCGCAAGGACAGCTTTTCTGACTTCTGTTGTAGTTACTGGAGCAATGACGGGAATGGAAGGTGTCTCTTTGGGGGCAGGTGAAGTTATTCAGTTAGTGGCTTTTGTGGTATTTGTTTTCGCTGCTAGATCCATACGGATGTAAAGAATCCTCAGTGGAATAAAGCTTCGGTTGGCCTCTTGGGGAAGGAGGAGAACTTCGGAGGTGTAAGCAGCCCGGCGACTGTGAGCAGTCGAATGCAATAGAAAGTGCTGCGAACAAATTTGGCGGTTTGATAAGAACTGAGTTTCTTGAGTCGTGGCGCCTGTCGTTCGTTGGTTCAGTCAGGTCAGTAGATTATTTCGGTGCGTCGGGGTGATCACCTGATCCAGGCGTATTATGAAATAAATGAGCCTTCAATTTTCTCGATTTCCAGAAGGTCAAAATGGAAATTTAACGGTAGGACTTGAAAATCCGGAACTGTCAGATAAGTGGCAAAGGTGGTTAACCTGCGTTGCGTTTTTCTGAATCGTCAATACTTTCGAGAAGTTCAGGGGCAGTCAACGGTCGCGGGGTAGCATCCAGCGGTTTAACAGTAGCAATTTCATCGCTAGTGATCCCTAGATCAGAAAATTTACGCGCAGTCACAAAAACCCGTGTCTCCAAAGTGCCAACAAGCTTGTTGTAGTTGGCCACCGAGTTAGACAGCGAAGACCCCACGGCCGTGAGGTGGGTCCCAAGAGTTCGCAGACGTGAATGCAAATGAGTGCCCAAATCGAGGAGCTCTTTAGCATTCTCAGCCAGAGAGTCCTGCTTCCACACATAGGCGACAGTACGCGCCAAAGCAAAAAGAGAAGCGGGGGAGACAAGTACCACCTTGGCGGTGAGAGCCTCTTCATACAAGGCGGGATTAGCGTCAAGAGCCGCAGAAAGAATCGCATCACCCGGCACAAAACACACCACCATCTCCGGAGTGGATGCGAAAGCAGTCCAATACTCCTTACTGGCCAAAGCGCGCACGTGTGAACGCAGGTGAGTCGCGTGCTGGGCGAGATAGGCAGCACGCTCATCGTCATCAAGATGAGCCCCTTGGGCTTGAAGAAAAGCATCAAGAGGGGCCTTGGAGTCGATGACGAGGGACTTTCCACCCGGCAATGTGACAACAACATCAGGGCGCACGGTTTTACCGGTGGAATTAGTGGAGGAGACCTGGTCGGTGAAATCGCACCACCGCTCCAGCCCCGAGAGCTCAAGTACACGGCGTAGCTGCGTTTCGCCCCATACGCCGCGGATATTGGAGGATTTCAACGCCCCGGCCAGCGTGGCAGTCTCGGACTGCAGCCCGCTAGTGGCGCGAGAAACCTCGATGAGCTGAGCCCCCAAACGGCCAAACTGTTGCTGACGGTCACGCTCTAAGGTGGTGACTTGTTCAGCCACACGGGCGATGGTGTTTTCCAGGGGAGCTAACGCGGCCCGAGTAGAGCTGTCTGCGTCGGTGACGGCACGCATGTCAGTGATTTGCTCACGCAAGCCTTCGATGTGAGCGCGTGCCGCAGCGAGCTCTGATCCCGTTTCCATTCGACCTTGAGTGCGACCAAGGCGGAAAGCAGCCACGACCGCTGCGACAGCAAGAAGCAAAACGAGCACGAAAAAGAACGTCACCTGGCTCATGAGCCAACTCTTTCACTTAGCACCGTCATTGTTGGGATGGGTGGCTGAAGCGTGTGCCGTGCAGCTTCGTCGCTGCACGTGCGGCGTGCCAGGTAGAGTTTTCCCTCGTGGCACTCACCATTGGAATCGTCGGTCTCCCTAACGTCGGTAAGAGCACTATGTTCAACGCTCTGACCAAGAACAACGTCCTCGCGGCGAACTACCCGTTCGCTACGATCGAGCCCAACGTGGGTGTTGTTCCGCTGCCCGATCCTCGCCTTAGCCGGTTGGCGGAAATTTTCGGCAGCGAAAAAATTTTGCCAGCGACGGTGTCGTTCGTTGATATCGCCGGGATTGTGCGCGGCGCCAGCGAAGGTGAAGGGCTAGGAAACAAGTTCCTCGCAAACATTCGTGAAGCCGACGCGATTTGCCAAGTTGTTCGGGTATTCGTTGATGACGACGTCACTCACGTCGATGGCAAAGTTGATCCCGCTTCTGACATGGAGACGATCAACACCGAGCTGATCCTCGCGGACCTACAAACCTTGGAGAAAGTCCTTCCCCGCCTCGATAAAGAGGTCAAGGGCAAGAAAACCGACAAGGCTGTTCTTGATGCAGCACTAGGTGCCCAGAAAATCCTCGAGGCCGGTGACACGCTCTTCGCTAAGGCTGAAGCCCAAGGGGTAGACGTAGCGATCCTGAAAGAACTTGGTCTCATGACGACCAAGCCGTTCCTCTATGTGTTCAACATGGACGAGACGCAGCTAACCGATACGGAACTGCAAGAGCGCCTATCGCAATTGGTGGCACCAGCCGAAGCGATCTTCCTCAACGCACAGCTCGAAATGGACATGGCTGAGCTTGACGATGAGGAAGCCGCTGAGCTTCTCGCTGAAGTAGGGGTATCTGAACGGGGCCTGGACCAGCTCGCTACCAAAGGGTTCCGCACGCTGGGGTTGCAGACGTACCTCACCGCCGGCCCCAAAGAATCCCGCGCCTGGACTATCCGTCAAGGATGGACTGCCCCGCAAGCAGCTGGCGTGATTCACACAGATTTCCAAAAAGGCTTTATCAAAGCCGAAATTGTTTCCTTTGACGACCTGGACGTTGCCGGTTCCATGAACGAGGCGAAAGCGGCAGGGAAAGTTCGTATGGAAGGCAAGGACTACATCATGAATGATGGCGACGTCGTCGAGTTCAGGTTCAACGTGTGAGGTATTCACACATGCCCTCTTCTTTGGCGTGTGTGGGTTGGTGACCAAAATCTTTAGTGCTCGGCGCGCATAGCTTTTATGGCTGTGCGCGCCGAGCTTTTGGATTGAGACGGCATGCAGGGCGTGAAGCTGCGTATGCCAGCGGGTGGGGGAGCGGCGGTGATCTGGTGAAGCAGTGCAATGTGCCCGTAGGTGCGAATGTGCAATCTATGGAGTGGCTCTGGGGTGCTTGGCTAGCTGCTAGCAAAGAAGTTAATACGTGTTGGATTGTGGTGAAGTTCCGGCTAATACGTATTTTGTGACTATGCGTGAGGGTAGATAACGAAAGGGAAACTTTCGTTCGCCAGTCGCGGACATAAGTACCACAGGTAGTTATTCCTCGTGGCAGAATCTTTATGTCCAGCTAAGTCGGGCTGGACACTGCTTACACAGGGGGCTCAACCCAGATGTGGGCGTGCTCTAAGGACAGTAAACATTTTTCCAATGCGTACGCCCCATCTCGTGATGAAAGTTCTTTGACTGATCAGGGGAACTCCTTTTCTGCGGGAGTGAGATGAGTCAAAGAAAACTATTCACACAAAAATTTATTGCACCAATCAATCATTAAGACAAGCGCCACATTTATGTGGCGCTTGTCACATTTATGTCCGCAGGATTGCTACCAGAGAATCTTCTACCTAAGGTGAACCTAACCGAGCTGCGGGTGATGGGGGGAGCATCTAATTCAACCCGCACCTCGAGTTTCACTGAAACCCTGCTTTTCGAAAATCCAGAGGGACGCTGGTGATTTTTGAAAAGCATCCAAAGTGCGCAGAAAACGACGTTGATTTCGCGCGCCTCAATCTACGATGCAACAAAAAGGTGATGAAGAAGAAAATGCGTGCTTCTCGTAAAAAAATCTCTGCAGCAGCAGCCCTGATTCTCGGCGCAACCCTCCTTGCGCCCCTCGCGAACCCCAGCGCCGCGCACGCGATCATCGGGGGAGAAAAAGCAAAATCTGACTCAACAGTCCTGTTGAACATCTACCTCAAAAAAGGTGGAGACTGGGGATGCACAGGTAGCCTCATTGGTGACCGCTGGGTCCTCACTGCTAAACACTGCGTCAGTGAAGCAAAAAGCCTCGATGGTATCCACACCTATCACACCAACACCAGGGCAAACCCCGGACCAGCAATCAAGGCAGAAAAAATCTTTCAACACAAAGATGCCGACATCGCTCTGATCCACCTTGCCTCGCCAATAAAAATTAACTCCTACGAAAAACTCGCTGAAAACCTGAAAGTTAAAAAAGGACAGGAAGCGACACTCCTCGGATTAGGTGTCCGCGACATCGTTAAAGAAACACCATCTGACGGTCTCTACTCCGCCAAAATCAAAGTACGAAGCGAATCCGTCACCGAAGACGGAAAAGTCATCAACTTCGTTAAAGGAACCGGAGTTGCTGGCGCTGGCGACTCTGGCGGCCCAGTAAAAATTGATGGTGTCGTCGCCGGTGTCCTATCCACAGGACCGCTTCGTGAAGGCATCGAAGACATGGATGTAGTGAACGTTTCCGCCTACCGCTCCTGGATTAAAGAAAAGTCCGGCATCTAACCGAGAAAATCACACAACAAAGGTGTCCCCCATGCTCACGTAAGCATGGGGGACACCTCCACGCAAAACTGCTCACCAAACCCCTACCCCCGCGCTTCGCGCCGCAACACCCGATGCAGCCACTCCACCAGCCGATAAACCCGCGGGTAGTACCTCTCCCGATGCGCAATCCACGGCCCAATCACTTCACGATACGGAGCCACGCCAGCACCCGGACCAAACAAACGCTGCTCCACCTGACTACCGCGAAAACCACACACACTCTGCACCTGACCCAACACCCGCATCACCACACCACTGACCCGAGCCACCGGATCCGACGAACGCACATTCTCCGCCAACACCGACGCATACACCCCTAACGCCTCCAAATCCGGCACCCGAGCCGCGTTGTACTGCGCAAATGCTTCCACTGAGCCGCGCCCCAACACCTCCGTCACCTTCAATGCATCCTCCAAACCAGCGTTGATCCCCTCACCCGTCGGAGGAATCACCCCATGGGCAGCATCACCCAACAACACCAGCCACTCGCCCTCGTGCACCCGAGAACACCTCACCACCGCGCCCGAAAACGAACGCCGCGAAAAGAAATCCACGTAATCCTGCTCTACCAGCAACGGAGCAACCTGCGGAGCATGCTCAGCCACAAACCTCCGCAACGCCGCCACATTCTCTGCACTCGCCTCCTCAGCCATAAGCAACCCCTCATCCGGACTGCCCTCCACGCACGTCAAAGACACACACCACACACCCGTCGACAACGCAGCCGCATACACCCCCTTAGCGCCAAACACGTAATGAAACGACGGGTCCACCCCCGCAGCCTGCGCCCCCACCTGCGAAAACAACACCCGAAACCGAACACCCCACGGCTCAACCCGAGGCGAAAACCCCTCAACCTGTTCACTCAATGCCTCCCGCGCCACCGAACGAACACCATCAGCAGCAAACACCCTCGCCTGCGCAGCATCCACCTCCACCACCCCAGAAATCGTCGAAAAACTCAACCTTCTCGACACAACATCAACCCCAACCAAACGATGCCCCGTCACCACCTCAATCCCCGCACACGCACGTGCCTGCTCCAACAAAACCCGATTCACAAACGCTCTGGTCGTAGACAGAACCCGGCCACTACGCAACTGCGCCACCTGACGGCGCCCCGCAAACACATGCCACCCTGCAACAACCTTGCTACCCCGCTGCACCCGCTCCAAAAGTGCCGGAGAAATCCGCCGCAATGTTTCCTGACCTCGCGGATTCACCCCAATCGGATAGCTATTAGCATCCGAAAGCGGAAACTCCTCCTCACCCTCATACACCGTCACCGCATGCCCGGCCTGAGCCAACAACAACGCCGTAGCAAGACCCACCGGCCCACCACCAACAACAACGCACCGACTCGACATCACACTTGCTCCTTTTCAGCCGCAGACCCAATAACCGACGTCTCACTCTCAGTAATGCGGCACCTCTAGCCACCGTAGACTTAAACCTCCAGGCACGGTCCCGCGAACCGCTGGACCGAGAGGGTTTCCAGACACAAGGAACACGACATGATCGTCCGCGGGATCGCAGCAATAACGGCAGCAGCCGTCATCACCATGTCAGCCCTCCACGGCGCAGCCGCCGCAACCCCGCCCCCCACCCCCGAAACCACAACCACCCGATGCTCGGCCGCCAACGCCCCCGGCAGAGTTCAAACCCGCCCAGACATCGACGCCGAATCCCTCAACACAGCCCGGGCCATGCTCACCGACCTCGTTAACTGCGACACCAAAAGCCTCATCACCCGCACCATCAAAGACCACACCCGCCTAACCTTCTCCCTAAACAAACCCGCACCCTTCTGGACCACCCCCATCCGTGACGGACGCTACAAAGCCCTGGCCCGCGCCTTCACCATGACCACCCCCACCCGCGACGGCAACGACTACGTATGGCCTCGTGTTGCCTCCACAAACGGACACAAAGACACAGACGCCTGGAATGAAGCCATCCGTGCCGGCCTCATCACTGCCGCCGAAGCCGAAAAATCCCGCTCAACCGGCAAGGAATACCCCGGCTGGCGTATCTTCATCGGCCTCGATGGACACGTCACCGCCATCATCCACGGAAACTAACCATCCGACCCCTCACCGCCTACACCCCGCCACAACCTCAAGCACGGCATCCCCATAATCAGCTAGCTTTTTGACGCCCACCCCACTCACCGACGCCAACTGCGTCTTCGAGGTCGGCCCCGCCTGAACAATCCCCACCAGAGTGGCATCCGAAAACACCATAAATGGAGCCACACCACGCTCACGCGCCACCGACAAACGCCACTGCCGCAACTGCTCAAACAACTCCCGATCCGCGCCCTGCAACGCACCCGCCGCCGCACCAGAACGCCCACCACCAGAATCCACCCGCGCACGCTTAACCGGCACCCGACCCACCGCTAACTTCACCGCCACCTCACCCCGCAATACCGCAGAAGCACCCTCACCCGGCACCAAAACCCCATAATCACCCACCGCCTCCACCACCCGCCGCGCCACCAACTGACGCACCACCGAACGCCACTGACGCTGCGACATATCAGCCCCCACACCCCACACACTCAACTGATCATGACGCGAAACACGCGAACGATCCGACTGCCTCCCCATAAGCACATCAATCACCTGACCAGCACCAAAACGCTGATCACGCTCCCGATCCAACCGAATAATCGCCGACAACAACTTCTGAGCAGCAACCGTGGCATCCCACGTCTTAGGCGTCGAAAAACACACATCACAGTTGCCACACGGACCCGACTCCTGCCCGAAATAACGCAACAACTCCACCCGCCGACACGTCACCGACTCACACAACGCCAGCATCGCATCCATACGAACCCGCGCCGCCTGCTTAAACCGCTCATCACCATCACCGGCATCAATTAACCGACGCTGATTCACCACATCAGCCAACCCATAAGCCATCCACGCCGTCGCAGGAAGCCCATCACGCCCAGCCCGCCCCGTCTCCTGGTAATACCCCTCCACAGACTTCGGTAAATCAAGATGCGCAACAAAGCGCACATCCGGCTTATCGATCCCCATCCCAAACGCAATCGTCGCTACAACAACAAGACCTTCCTCACGCAGAAAACGCTCCTGATGATGCTGCCGAACCCCCGCATCAAGCCCCGCATGATAAGGAACCGCAGCCACCCCCTGCCCAACCAGCCAAGCCGCCGTCTTCTCCACACTCTTACGCGACAAGCAATAAACAATCCCCGCCTCACCCGCATGCTCCTGCGTAATCAAACGCAACAACTGCTCCCGAGGGCGATCCTTCTCCTCAATGCGGTACTGAATATTGGGCCGATCAAAACTCGAAACAAAATGCGCAGCCCCACGCAACCCAAGATTCTCCGTGATCTCACGATGCGTGGCCTGCGTCGCAGTAGCAGTCAACGCCACCCTCGGCACACCCGCAAACTCTTCCGCAAGCACCGAAAGCCCCAAATAGTCTGGGCGGAAATCATGACCCCACTGCGAAACACAATGCGCCTCATCAATCGCAAACAACGCCACATTCACACGCCGCAACAACTGCCGCGTACGCCCGAGCACAAGACGCTCCGGAGCCATATACACCACATCAAGCTGCCCCGTAAGCAACAACCGCTCCACCCGCTGCTCCGCAGCCGCATCAAGACTCGAATTCAAAAAAGCAGCTCGAACCCCCACAGCCTCAAGCGCCGCAACCTGATCAGCCATCAACGCAATCAACGGAGAAACCACCACCGCCGTACCCCGCCGCAACAACGCCGGAATCTGATAACACAGCGACTTACCCCCACCAGTAGGCATCAACACCACCGCATCACCACCACGCGTCACATGCTCAACAATCCGCGCCTGCTCACCCCGAAACGACGAATACCCAAAAACCTGCGACAACACGGCCAACGCTCGCGTACCCACATCACCCGAACCACCCCACACCCCACCTACCGACCACTCAGTCATACCCCCACGCTAAATACCCACCCATACCCACCACACGGGAATGAACACCACCCGCGCGTCGTTGCGGTGCCCGAACGCATCACCACGTACAAACAAACAACACACCAATCCACCCCCACCGAACGCGAGGTGTCATGACACAGAGGACGCACGACACATTCAGCAACGAACAAAAACACGTCCTCGCCATACTGCTCATACCGGCATTCATGTCTCTGCTTAGCGTGTCGATCATCAACGTCACCCTTCCAGCCATCTCCGGCTCACTACACACCGGCACCTCCGGACTGCAATGGGTCATATCCGGATACGCACTCGTCTTCGGAGTCCTCCTGGTCCCCGCAGGCAGAGCAGGAGACGTATGGGGACGAGGCAAACTCTTCACCACCGGACTAGTCATCTTCGGTCTCGGATCCCTCCTATCAGGACTAGCCCCCAACATCATCATGCTCAACCTGGCCCGAGTAGTCATGGGCATCGGCTCTGGCCTACTCAACCCACAAGTCACAGGCATGATCCAGCAATACTTCAACGGCCACGCCCGAGGCCGCGCCTTCGGCGCCTTCGGCGGCATCATCGGCGTATCCGTCGCCATCGGCCCCGTCCTCGGCGGCACCCTCATCGCCCTGCTCGGCCCCGCCGCAGGATGGCGATGCGCATTCCTCGTCAACGTCCCCATCGCCATCGCAGGAGCCATCGCCGCACGCAAACTCCTACCCCCAACAGCCTGGACAGCCCACCCCGACAACCACCCCACAGCCACCAAGGAAAAAGCCGACTTCGACCCCATCGGCATGATCCTGCTCGCCCTAGCCACCACCTGCATCATGGTCCCCTTCATGGAAGCAGCGCTAGTAGGCCCAGCCATCTGGATAATCCTTGCCATTGGAATAGCCCTCGTCGCCGCATGGCTACGGTGGGAAACCAACTACCGCCGCCGCGGCCACCAACCCATGGTCGACCTTGACCTATTCACCACCCGATCATTCGCCAACGGAGCAATGCTCATCGCCGTCTACTTCTTCGGCTCCACCAGCGTGTGGCTCATCATCGCCCAATACATGCAAGCAGGCCTTGGCCACAGCGCATTCGCCAGCGGCATCATCGGCCTACCCTCAGCCATCGCCGCAGCCATCACCGCACCCATCGCCGGCAAACACGTAGTACGAATCGGACGCCCCCTCGTCCTATGGGGACTAGGCATCGTCCTCATCGCACTGCTAACTACCGGCGCCGTAGCACTACTACACAAACACGGCGTCAGCGAATGGTGGATGCTCCTGACCCTCAGCTTCCTCGGGCTAGGACAAGGAATGGTCATTTCCCCCAACCAAACCCTCACCCTGGCCGACGTCCCCGTGCAATACGCCGGCAGCGCCGGCGGAGTCCTCCAAACCGGACAACGCATCGGCACCGCAATCGGCATCGCCGTCATCACAACCATCGCATTCCACACCGCCACCAGCAACGGCTGGGACCAAGGCCTAGCGATCGGAATGGCCGCCACCGCCTGCACCACCCTGGCCGCCACCGCACTAGGCACATTCGACCTCATCATGACAAAACGAGAACGCCGCACCACCCCAGATACAAGATGAACACCTTGTGTCTGAGAACAACGCGCGTCGCATAGCCCGAACAGAACACCAGAGCTACGGTGACAAAACCTCACCCACCTACCCGAAGGCACCCCATGGCTCGCCGTTCTCTCACACTCACCATCGCCGCGGCCATGATCGCCGCAGCCAACATCACTGCCCCCACCAACGCCCACGCCGCCCCCACACCAGCAGCAAAACCCACCAGCGAAGAGCCCCACTCACCCCTCAACCGCAAAAAAGCACCACTGAAAATCCGCACCACCAGGACAGCCACAATCCGAGAAGCCGACCTCGGCGACATCAACCTCGGCCCCAAAACCGCACCACAACGCTTCCGCGCACCAGTACGCGGAACCCTCATCACACCCCGCAAACCAAAAGCCCACGCGCCACTCATCGTCTTCGGACACCTACGCATGCCAGGCTGCGCCAACAAAGCACTGACCTACCCCTGCCCCAAAGGCATCCAAGAAATCCGGTACGACCGCGGAATGGCCTGGCTTGGAGAAGCGCTCGCCGCCCGCGGCTACTCCATGCTCATTCCAGACCTCGCACCGATTTACTCACCCCAAGACACCGAAAAACCCTACAACCAAAAAGCAGCATGGCTGCGCACAACAGAAATGCTGCGAGCACACATGCTCTCCGCCAACGCAGGAAAACGCTCTGCCTGGGGCACCGGACTAACCGGAATGATTGACGGCCGTGACACCACACTAATGGTCCACTCACGCTCGGCATACATGGTCAACACCACCGTGAACGCATGGCGCAAATCACCCACCCCCATCAAACAAATCCTCGCCTACGGCGCGTGGCAAAACACACCATCCACAGACGAACCTCCCGTGCCTTTCCCCGCCGACATCCCCTTCCTCGACATCGCTGGCACCGCCGACGGTGACGTCGACCACGACGGATCGCAATGGATGACCGAACTCATCGGCCAGCGCCGCACCGCCCCGGCATTCCACGTCGAAGTCACCGACTACGGACACAGCTACATCAACCGCGAACTATCCCGCCGTCACCTCGACGACCGTAACGGCGTCGACAACGGCCCCACCGCAGCCGACCACGAAAAACTTCTCCTAGCAGCCACCCGTGGCTGGCTCGACCAGACCGTTCGAGGCAAACACGTATTCCCCATGAAAGCCACCGAGCCACTACCCAACGGGCTCATCGGCATCCCCGCCCGCTACCTCGTAGCAACCCCAGGCACTGTCGTACGCCGCATCTCCAACCAAGGAAAATGGGCCACCCCCCTGGGCAAAGGCGCATCCGTGCGAACCTGCCGCAACTTCTCACGCATGGATCCCAGCCCATATCCCTACCGATGCCCCGACGTCGACGACGGAACCATCATCTCGGACTCCTTCATGACCCGCGTCAAACTCGGCCCCACCACCGGCGCACGAGTAGCACTCACAGCGAAAAACCCGCAGATGATCGCTCTGCACTTGAACCCAACCCGTGACCGCAAAGACAAACTCGGCTACACCCCCATGCGCCTGACAGTCAGGATGAGCGACGGCCGCCGATACACCGTCAACCTCGGAAAGCAATACAACGCACTACGCGAATGGCCCCACCCCAACGGATCCGGCGAGTACTACGTCCAGACCGCCCGCGTCATGCTCCCCGCCGCAGCCCGCCGCGGCACAATGGTCAGTCTCGACCTCACTGCACCTCGCGCCGGCGAAGTAGACATACGCGCTATCGACACACTCACCCGCTAACACAAACACCTCAGCAACCTCCAGTGGGCCTCACCCCCCGACGCTACAGGTGAGGCCCACTGACATCACAGTCCTACAACAGCTGCACTAGCCACGTTCCAACGAACGCACATGGTCAACAACCTCTGGCATCGCAGCCCCAGCCTTACTTACCGCCTCCTCTAAATCTTCAATGGCGTAACCAAGAGAATCCAAGGCGTCCTCACCGCCACTAATGATGAGAACCTCAGCTGCATTGCCACCTTCACTCACACCAAGGTGCTGTATCGCTGCACCACCAATGAGCACAGACCCCGTCTCACCCACCGTGTGTTCCTTCTCAAGCACCTTCCACACTGCTGCGCACTCAGCCCCAGAGACAAACCTCAGCCGCAACTCATACAACAGATCCGAGCTGTTGTGCCGCCGCCACCAATCACTCGGAAACGTAATCTTTGCCATCCTCCGAGGCTAGGCCGCACCTCTTCACTTCCGGAACCCCGGCCACAAAACCCACCCACGGCACAAACCCGAAAAGACAAGCAACCCACCAACCCACTCCTAATGTGGGCTGTATGAGCGACACCGACAAAACCCCAAAAGTCATCGCAGAGCACACCGCACCAGGTGAACCCCCAGACGAAACCACCCCCGCCGTAGCCGGAGGTAAAGACACCCACCAACCCGCTCAAGGAGAAGGCGACGAAAACTCGCACTAACTTCCCGCCACCAACCACAGACACCCCAGCGCTTCACTCATGAAGCAATAATTTCCAGGTCCTCGCACTCTGAGGGGAGGACCTGAAAGCTTTCATGGTGAAGGAACACAGCGATGGACTACCTCCTCGAACCCGAACGGTTCTTCCGCGCCGCCGACGTTATCGGGATCTTCGCGAACGCACTCATCGGCGGAGCCGTAGCCCGCTCTAAAGGGTTTGACATCATCGGATTCGTGGTGTTGGCCATCACCACCGCCATGGCTGGCGGCATCCTGCGCGACGTCATCCTCGGAACCACTTTTCCCGTAGCTGTCACCGACCCCTGGTACATGAGCAGCGCAGTCGTGGCAGCACTGCTAGCGTTCGTGCTCGAACTCGACGGCCGATGGAAAATACTGCTCGCTGCAGGAGACATGGTCGCGTTGGGATGCTGGTCAGCCACAGGAGCAGCCAAAGCCGCCGCAGCTGGTCTGGACCTACTTCCCTGCATCATGCTCGGCGTAATCACCGCAGTATTTGGCGGCATGTTCCGTGACGTCCTGGTCAACCAAGTCCCCAGCGTTTTCGGTGGAAATCCCCTCTACGCCAGCCTGGCCGTGGTTTCCGCTTTCCAGATGACGCTCATGCTCCAGGCAGGGCACTACCGCATCGGCATGGTCATCTCAATCGTGGGCTGCACCGTGCTAGGGCTACTAGCCCAACGCCGCAACTGGATTCTGCCCAGCGCAGCCTCTCTCACCCTAGGGGGACTTGTGCGCGTCGGCCCGAACCTCGTCCGACGTATCGACCACGCCGAAGAACCAGCCATGGACATCGATGACCTTGACACCGGTGTCCTTCCCCGCATCGACCCCGCCGTTACCGGCAGCGACACTGAACAGCAGTCACCCCAGGTAAAAAACAACGACAAACCTGGCACCTAAGCCCCATCAGCCTCACACTGGGCTGCCCGCACACGCGCCAACGTGACGATAATCTCCACACACCCATCCACCCCCAACGAAGAGCTATTCAAAACCACATCAAAATGTTCGTCCTGGCGCGGATCCCACCCCCACATCCCCTGAGCCATCTCCACACCCAACCGATCCCGCCGAGCAGCGCGCTCCTGCGCAAGATCCCGCGGAATCGTATGCGTAGCAACCAAACGATCGATCCTGTCCTCCCACGGAGCAACCACTTTCACATGCAACGCACCAGGCACATCCCGACAAATGAACGTTGCGTTATACCCCAACACCACCGCACCCGCACACACCTGACCTGACAGCCAATCCTGCTGCTGCGCCGCCTGCTCATGCATCGATTCCACCGACAAAGGCCCCGCCGCCCGCGTAAACACCTCACGAAGGTGACGTAGCCCCGAACTCGGCTGAGCAAGCTCCTGCTCACCATCCTCGTCTGGCATCGGGCAAACCCAGGGCACCCCCAACTCCCCAGCCACCGCCGGACCAATCCGCTTTGCACCCGCACCCGAAAACGCAAACAACGTCACCAGCGGCAACCCCATCCGCTCCTGTGCAGAATTGCCGCCCATACAAGCCCTCCGAACCTCGACTCCACGCCCGTGTCCAGCAATACTGGCACGGGTGACAATCCCAGGCACGAGAACATGCACGGCTGTCGAGTATTCCTAAATTTGTCACTGGAATCCATCAATCAGCTGTAGATGTAGATGAGTTACGTCGCCTCGGCGTGCACCGGTGGGACACCAGATCAGGAGGTCGCGTTGAGAACGCGCAGAAGAAGAAGGAAAACATTCCTCGACCGACACCGAGGCACCGTAGGAATCGTCGCCGGAGCCCTTACCGTCGTCGGGGTTGCTGGCGCCGCACAAATCGCCTCCCACAGCGCCCATCAACTAGACAACGCCCACCCCAACCCCGACCTCGGATCTCACCCATATGGCATCGGCCTAGGCCAAGACTCAGACCTACTCGACATGCCCCCCGGCGGCACCAACCCTCACCGGCGAGGCGCCCCCGGAACCTACGGAGCCTCCTCACAACTCGACCGAGGAACCCGCCTGGAAAACGCACCCGGAGTCACCCTCATCGACACCCGACAAAGCCAAGGCGAAGGCATGGGAACCGGCATGGTCCTCACCTCCGAAGGTCAAGTCGTCACCAACTATCACGTCGTCGAAGGCTCCGAAACCGTCCAAGTCACCATCCCCGACACCGACAAGACCTACACCGCCAGCATCATCGGGCGAGACAAAGTCCGCGACGTCGCCCTCCTCCAACTCAAAAACGCCCACGGCCTCAAAACTGTCTCCGTCTCTGAAGCTGCAGTACGCCTAGGTGACAGCGTCCACGCAGTCGGAAACGGCAACGGCCAGGGATACCTCACCCGACTCGACGGCAAAGTCACAGGAATTAACCAAGCCATCGACGTCTCCGACGAAGTATTTGGATCCACCTCACGACTCAATAACCTCATCCGCACCGACGCAGACGTTGTCCCCGGATACTCCGGCGGCCCCCTCCTAGACTCCACCGGACGCGTCATTGGCCTGACCACCGCAGCCTCCGCAGGCATCCGCAGCTCCCAGGTCGACGGTTACGCCACCCCGATGAGCGAAGTCATGAACATCATCCGCCAAATCCGAGCCGGCAACGAATCCGGTGACATCCGCCTAGGCCGCAAAGCCGCCCTAGGCGTCAGCGTCGGCCGCGACCCCCATGGACGAGAAGGCGCCCCCGTGGTCGAAATCACCCCCGACTCACCGGCAGCGAAAATCGGCATCAAAATCGGAGACCTCATCACCGAAATTGACGACGAAGAAATCGAATCCGCAGAAGAACTCGCCACCGCAGTCGGATCCCTTGACCCCGGAACAACCGTGCAAATCGCCTGGGTCACAGACCACGGAATCGAACACGACACCGAAGTCACCCTGACCGGAAGCACCCTGAACTAACAACAACCACCCTCACCGAACACGCTGACGCAATAACCACCACAACAGCCACACCCCCACCACAGCAACCCCCGCCAACCCCCACACAGACCGTGCCGCAGCCTGCAACCACACCTGCCACACCGTAAAACCAATAGTTGTGTAAATCGTCGCCCACACCATCGACCCCACCACCGCAGCAGGCGTGAAACGCCACACCGACATCCCAGCCATACCCGTCGACACCTGCACGAAAGACTGAAAACCAACAGTCAAATACGACAAAGCCACCGCCAACGCACCCCACCGATTCACAAACAACCGAGCCCGCTCCATCCGCGGACCCGCAAACACATCATGAAAACGACTCCGCCGACCCCCTGAAGCAATACCCCGCCCCACCACATACAAAACATGCCCCCGCAACAAACCGCCCAGAAAAAACACCACCCACAGCGCCGCGAAAGGCAGCGACTCACTCCACCCAACAAGAACGTCGATCACGAACCCACAACCCGATCACGACGCCCACCAAGCCACGCAGCACGAGCCAAGGACATGCCCTTATTGTCGCACCACCCACCTGCACAGACAGATTTGTGAAAACCCTTCGGAACGCCACCAACGCGACGATAGGTAGGCGGATCGCGGAGGCGGCGGAGGAGGGGCCGCCGCCCCCGCGATCGTCTGGCTTAAGAGCACCAGTACGCCCACACAGCCATGGCACCATATGCCGACATGGAATCCATCCCTGTCGTCGGCGCCGCCATC
Organism: Dermatophilus sp. B7861-1; assembly: GCF_058996045.1. NCBI lineage: Bacteria > Bacillati > Actinomycetota > Actinomycetes > Micrococcales > Dermatophilaceae > Dermatophilus > Dermatophilus sp. B7861-1. The sequence goes on from NZ_CM180082.1 coordinate 875,576, forward strand.
TGCGACGATCTGCAGCGTCCCACCAAATTCCTCGCCGCCCGCCGCAGCTACCCAGCCAGCCTCGCCGGAAAATGGGAATTCCCCGGAGGCAAAGTAGAAACCGCTGAAGACCCCCTCAGCGCGCTTCACCGCGAAATCAACGAAGAACTCGGCGGACTCATCATCGCTGCAGACCCCATCACTGGCCCCGAAAATGGCGGCTGGCGCACCAGCGACCGCCACGTCATGACCGTCTACCGCGCAATCATCGCTCCCGGAAGCAGCGTTGAACCCGGCGACTCTCACGATCAACTCACCTGGGTCGACGCCACTAACGCCCTCGAACTCGACTGGCTACCAGGCGACATCCCCATCGTCCACACCCTGCTAGCACTGCTACACCAGCCCTAAAACATCCCCCAAAAACCAGCGCATTCATCCCCACCGCATGCGTGATGTCCTGCGAGGCAACTCACAGATGGAATGATGGGGGTATGCAATCCCGCGGAGATATCCGAAACGTCGCCATTGTTGCCCACGTCGACCACGGCAAAACCACCCTCGTCGACAAAATGCTCTGGCAGGGCGGTGCGTTCGGCGAACATGATCACGTCGACGAACGAGCGATGGACTCCGGTGACCTCGAACGCGAGAAGGGCATCACCATTCTCGCCAAAAACACGGCGATCCACTACAACGGCCAGTCAGCCTCGGAATTTCCTAACGGCGTCACCATCAACATCATCGACACCCCCGGACACGCCGACTTCGGTGGCGAAGTCGAGCGCGGCCTATCCATGGTCGACGGCGTTGTCCTCCTCGTAGACGCTTCCGAAGGCCCCCTGCCTCAAACCCGCTTCGTGCTCCGCAAAGCGCTCGCGGCCAAGATGCCAGTCGTGCTGTGCATCAACAAGGTTGACCGCCCGGACTCACGTATCGAGGAAGTCGAAGACGAGGTTTCCTCCTTGTTCCTGGACCTCATCGAGGACATCGGTGGGGACGAAAGCCAACTGGAATTCCCCGTCGTCTACGCCTCAGCAAAAGCAGGCGTTGCCTCCACCGAACGCCCAGGTGACGGCGCCCTACCCGACTCGGAAAACCTCGAGCCGCTGTTCAAAACCATCATGGAAAGCATCCCGGCTCCCTCCTACGACGAGGAAGCCCCGCTGCAGGCGCACGTCACCAACCTGGACTCGAGTAACTTCCTCGGCCGCATCGCTTTGCTGCGAGTCTTCAGCGGCACCATCAAGAAAGGACAGACCGTAGCCTGGTGCCGACGAGATGGCTCCACAAGCAACGTCCGTATTACCGAGCTACTCGTCACCGAAGGGCTCGAACGTAAACCGGCCGAATCTGCAGGCCCTGGCGACATCATCGCCATCGCCGGTATCCCCGACATCATGATCGGTGAAACTCTCGCCGACCCCGAGGACATCCGACCACTGCCGCTCATCACCGTTGACGAGCCCGCCATCTCGATGACCATTGGAACCAACACTTCGCCGCTGGCAGGAAAAGTACGTGGCTCCAAAGTCACCGCCCGCCTAGTCAAAGACCGTCTCGACCGTGAACTGATCGGCAACGTCTCCCTCAACGTGCTTCCCACCGAGCGCCCCGACGCCTGGGAAGTGCAAGGACGAGGCGAACTGGCCCTAGCCATCCTGGTAGAGCAGATGCGTCGCGAAGGATTCGAGCTCACTGTCGGCAAGCCCCAGGTGGTTACGAAAGAAATCGACGGCAAGCTCCACGAGCCCACCGAACACCTCACCATCGACACTCCCGAAGAACACCTCGGCGCGATCACACAGCTTCTGGCTGCGCGCAAGGGACGCATGGAACAAATGACCAACCACGGCACCGGATGGGTCCGTATGGAGTTCGTTGTTCCAGCCCGAGGACTTATCGGATTCCGTACTGAATTCCTCACCGAAACCCGCGGTACCGGCATCGCTAACCACATGTTCCACCGCTACGAACCATGGTTCGGACCCATCTCCACCCGGCAGGCAGGCTCCCTGGTTGCCGACCGTTCCGGCGCCGTCACCGCCTACGCCATGGTCAACTTGCAAGAACGCGGCGTGCTCTTCGTTGAGCCTGGTACCGAGGTGTACGAAGGCATGATCGTTGGCGAGAACTCTCGCGCCGATGACATGGACGTCAACATCACCAAGGAGAAAAAGCTCACTAACGTACGCGCCTCCTCCGCAGACAACTTCGAAAAGGTCATCCCGCCGAAGAAGCTGTCGCTCGAACAGTCCCTCGAGTTCTGCCGCGATGACGAATGCGTCGAGGTGACTCCTGAGGACGTACGCATCCGCAAAGTCGTTCTTAACGCTAGCGACCGGGCCCGCGCCGCCGCCCGCGCTCGTAGCGAATCCAAAAAGAACTGATTCTGCCTTCCCGTAGGTGGGGTTGCCTCACAACGCAATTTTGTGGTGATCTCACCTACGGGAGGTCTCGCATGCTGGTGAGACAGGGTTTACCGACGCCGAAACGAGAGAATAATCTCTGAGCGAGAATTGATTAGCCGGCCGTGACAGCGCTATGCAACAAAAATCACGACGGTACGGGGGAGAAGGGACAAGCAACAACCCCACACCCCCTGAACCACCATCAGCAGAGGGAGAACCATGACGGTTTCGCAGTGCGTGGACACAGAAGCATTAGGCGCTGCTTTCGCAGATGCTAAGAAACGCTACGCCGAGTTCACCGATCTCGGTCTTAACGTCACGCGCGGCAAACCTAGTTCCGCACAGCTCGACCTCGCTGAAGGCATGCTCACCGCGTTGAGCACTGGAGATCACAGCGGCATCGAAGACGGTGACCTGCGTAACTACGGAGGCCAGCGCAAAGGCCTGCGCGAACTCCGCGAAATTTTCGCTCCGCTTGTTCAAGTGCCCACCGAACAGCTTGTTGCCCGCGATAACTCTTCCCTGTCGCTCATGCACTTCGCCATGGCGAGCAGTTTCTTCCACCCCCTGCCTGGGTCTGACACCGCATGGGCAGGTCAGCGCGTCCGCTTCCTAGCCCCGTCTCCTGGATACGACCGTCACTTCGCCGTCTCCGCTGAACTTGGTGTTGACCTGATCACCGTCGGCATGAACGATGACGGTCCTGACATGGACGCCGTCGAAAAACTCGTTGCCACCGACGCCACGGTTAAAGGGATTTGGTGCGTACCGAAATATTCCAACCCCACCGGGATCACCTACAGCGATGAAGTAGTGCGCCGCCTAGCCAGCATGAAGGTGGCAGCCGACGATTTCCGGATTTACTGGGATAACGCCTACGCCATCCACCACCTCAGCGAAAACCACGACGAGGTCCTTTCAATCCTGGATGCGTGTGAGCAAGCAGGTAATCCCGACCGAGCCTTTGTGTTCGCTTCTACTTCCAAAGTCAGCTTTGCTGGCGGCGGTGTTTCGTTCTTTGGGGCAAGCAAAGACAACATCGCATGGTTCCTCGCCCGTGATGCGATGCGCTCTATCGGTCCGGACAAAATTAACCAGCTTCGTCACGTCCGCTTCTTCGGAAATAGCCAGGGCGTCATCGCACACATGCGTAAGCACGCTGAAATCCTTGCACCCAAATTTGAGGCAGTTGGTGCAGCACTTAATCGTGACCTTAAACCCCTCAAAGTAGCCCAGTGGACCGAACCTGTCGGAGGGTATTTCGTCAGCGTTGATGTGGTCCCGGGAACCGCTAAGCGTGTTGTTGAGCTCGCGCAGCAGGTAGGTGTGGCGCTCACCCCGGCTGGTGCTACCTATCCAGGGGGACAAGACCCCGCGGACAGTAACCTACGGCTCGCACCCTCCTACCCGGACCTCGAAGAACTAACCCAGGCGATGGAAGTCTTCACCACCTGCGTCATCATCGCTGCAGGTGAAAAACTCCTCACCGAGTAAGCAACCGGCATGCCCGGCGCAGTGTCAGCAGCAAGGGGTGCTGCGTCGGGCTGTCTACCTCAGGCAAGACCTCCCGCTGAACCCAGCTACGGTGAGACTATGTCACAGCCCCAATCGGAACCCACCGTGCACGAGCGCTCCCGTCTTCTCTTCATCCACGCACACCCCGATGATGAAACTCTCTGGAGCGGCGTCACCCTGGCCCACTACGCAGGCAAAGGAGCAGACGTTCACGTTCTCACCTGCACCCTGGGGGATGAGGGAGAAGTCATCCCGCCTGAACTTGCTCACCATGCTCCAGACCAGGAGAACACTCTTGGCCAATACCGACGCGGTGAGCTGCGCGCAGCGATGAAAACGATCGGGGCTCGTGAGCACGTTTTGGGGGAAAACCCGCTCACTATGCGCGGTGCTCGCTACCGTGACTCTGGCATGGCAGGAACCGACGAAAACAACGATCCGCGCGCCCTGTGCCGTGCTGACCTAGGCTCTCTAGCTGCGCGTATCCGTGCCCGCATTGTTCGCCTCGCCCCTGATGCCGTCATCACGTACGAAGCTACTGGTGGTTATGGTCACCCTGACCATATCCGGGTACATGAGGCCACACGCGCTGCTATTGCAGGTCTTCCCGCAGAGCAACAGCCGCCCCTGTACGTGATTCTTGTGCCTGACGATGTCGCCCGCGAAGATCGACGTTGGTTGCAATGCCACGTTTCGCCAGCTAGCGGGCTGCGCGTTCCTGCAATCGGTGATCCGTACCCGCCTTCTGTGGTTAATCGCGAACTCGTCACCCATGTTGTGCATGGCAGTTCAGCAGACCTTGCATTGCGGGATGCAGCCTTAGCTCACCATCGCACTCAGGCGACTGTCTATCAGGGGTATTACGCCCTTTCGAATGATGTTGCGGCGCGCTTGCCGCGTACTGAATATTTTGCCCGCATAGATCCGGTCACGGGCAGCTATGCCCGCCGCATCGGTGCACCTGTTGAAGGACTTGTATGAATCACGACGTCACCATGTCATCGGGGCACCTTGTTGCCCCAGACGAGTACCGTCACGCTATGAGGCGGGTCGCTGCAGGAATATCTGTGCTGACGACCACCGATGGGCGTCATGACCTCGCCATGACACTGAACTCGGTTACCTCGGTTTCCCTGGATCCGCCCCTGCAGCTGGCTGTCATACACAACGAGGCGCGTTGTCTAGAAGCGCTGCTAGAGAGCAAACACTGGATTATCAATGTGTTGCCGGCATCAGCGCGGCATTTGGCAACACGTTTCGCTGAGGTTGGTCGGCCTTCTTTCGGGCAGCTTGATCGGGTTGATCACAGCCGTTCCACAGAAGATCTGGCGTGTCTGGATGTGGCGATAGCTCGGTTTCATTGTCGTTTGTGGGCGCAGTACCCGGGTGGAGACCACACCATCGTTGTTGGCAGTGTTGTGCGTGTTGAGGTGCCAGTGGATGTTGGGCCAGGTCTTTTTACTTATCGGGGCGAGATGCGTTCGGTCGACTGATGGGCCATTGTCCAGGTGAGCTCAGGTCGACGTAGGCTGGAGGGGAGCGGAGGCCGCGAAGATGTGGCCACGGCATATCCTTTGCCGGTCGCCTGAAGGCGAAATCCGCCGTTTCCCAGGAGGTTCCTTCACAATGACTTATGTCATCGCCCAGCCGTGCGTCGACGTCAAGGACAAGGCGTGCATCGAGGAGTGCCCTGTCGACTGCATTTATGAGGGCGAGCGTTCGCTCTACATTCACCCTGATGAGTGTGTCGACTGCGGTGCCTGCGAGCCGGTGTGCCCTGTCGAGGCTATTTACTACGAAGACGATGTGCCTGAAGAGTGGAGCGATTACTACAAGGCGAACGTCGAGTTTTTTGATGATTTGGGTAGCCCTGGTGGCGCAGCCAAATTGGGTCTTATTAAGAAAGACCACGAGTTTATCGCGGCGCTTCCTCCGCAGGGGGAGTGAGCACTGGCATGACTGACTCTTTGGGTCAGCCTGTGGGAGTTCGGAATCTTCCGGATTTCCCGTGGGACTCGTTGGTTCCGTACCGGAAACGCGCTAGTGAGCACGTAGGTGGGTTGGTGGATTTGTCGGTGGGAACACCGGTGGATCCGACTCCGCGAGTTGTGCAGGAGACACTTATTGCTGCCGCGGATGCTCCGGGGTATCCGCTCACCTATGGTTCTGGTGAGGTACGACAGGCTGTTGCGACGTGGTTCGCCCGGCGCCGTAATGTTCCTGACCTTGACCCGGAGGCGGTTTTGCCTCTGGTTGGGAGTAAGGAACTGGTTGCGTGGCTGCCTACTCAACTTGGCCTGGGCCCGGGGGATGTCGTTGCATTTCCGTCGCTGGCATACCCGACCTACGACGTCGGTGCTCGGTTAGCTGGTGCTGCTTCGGTCACTGTGGATGATGTGGCTGCCTTTGAACCGGCGGAGTTAGGGCAGATGCCCCGCCTTTTGTGGGTGAATTCACCAGGCAATCCCACGGGCAAGGTTGCTCCTGCTGAGCAGCTGGCCGCGCTGGTTAGGTGGGCGCGGGAGCATGGTGTGGTTGTTGCTAGCGATGAGTGCTACGCCGAGTTGGATTGGCGAACTCCAGCGCTAGGTGGTCCTGCGGAACCAGGTCAGCCAGCTACGGTCCCAAGCATCCTCGACCCGCGGGTGTGTGGTGGCAGCCATGAGGGGCTTTTGGCTGTGTATTCGCTGTCGAAGCAGTCCAATATGGCTGGCTATCGAGCTGGTTTTCTTGCTGGCGATGTGAAAATCGTCAAGGCGTTGCTGGAGGTGCGGAAGCATTCGGGCATGATCATGCCTGCTCCGGTGCAGGCTGCTATGGCCGCAGCTTTGGCAGATGATGCGCATGTGGATGCGCAGCGTGAAATTTATCGTGCACGTCGTGACGTGTTGTTACCTGCGGTTGAGGCGTTCGGGTTCACTGTTGATGACTCCGAGGCTGGGCTGTATGTGTGGGCTCGCCGTAGCGGTGACTGTTGGGAAGATCTGTCTGCATTGGCTGAGCGTGGAGTGGTTGTGGCTCCGGGGGCATTTTATGGGCCTGCCGGTGCTGGCCATGTGCGGATTGCGTTGACTGCCACAGATGAGCGTATTGCTGCAGCAGCTGCGCGGTTGTGTTGAGCTCAGTGTTGAGAACGATGGAGGGGCAGCGGGGAGTAGGTTTCCTTGCTGCCCCTCCTGGTGTTTGTGACTATCCAGTGGTTCGGATGACGGTGCTTTGTTTTTGGCCGCCGCCTTCTGGATCGTCTTCCCAGGTCGCTTCAGTGCGTTTCCAGGTTCGGCCTGCATGGGATACGGATGTGATGCCGTATGCGTCGGCATGAGCGACACCCCATGCGGCGATAGCTGCTGCTCCTTGCGTTGTTTGGGTTTTAGTGGAGACAACCCCGCCGTGTGTTTCTGAGCTGGTACCGAAGGCTCGGTCTAGCTCGGCCGCGATTGTGGGTGCGGGGGTGACGGTGCTGCGGTTGCTCAGTTTGCAGGTCACCGCGTGGGGGGTGATTCCTATGAATGCTTCGGCGAGAGTGATCGCTTCGGTTTCATGCTGTGCGTAGGCGTCCGGGAACCCGCTTCGCTGCACGTCTTGGGCGACTTCGGTCAGTGGACGGGTTTTGTATCCCTTTATCTGTACCAGTTTGTCGTAGAACGCGCGGGTGGCGTAGACGGGGTCCTGTAGCTGTTTGGGGCTTCCCCAGCCTTGGCTTGGGCGTTGCTGGAACACGCCGAGTGAGTCGCGGTCGCCGTGAGCGAGGTTGCGGAGTTTAGATTCCTGCATGCCTGTGCCGATGGCGATGGTTGCGGCTCGTCGGGTGAGTTTTCGCTCTACGGTGACTGCTCCGATGGTGGAGGCGATGGATGCCTGTTCGGGTGCTAGTCGCACGTGAGCGTCGCCTTGGCCTTGGCCTTGCACTATGCAGCTGCCGGGGAGAATGACTGGCCCGCCGAGCTGGACGACGGCGGCGATGCCACCGCCGACCAGCACGGCTACAGCGACGCCTCCTGCTATCCAGGTGCGGCGTCGTGACCGTGAGGGGGTTTCTGCGGGCGAGCCTTCTTCGGGGTTAGTCGTTGGCATGTAGCGCTTCGTTAAGAGCAATTCCGTCACCTTTGCGGACTTTTGCCTTCACAGCGCCATCGGTGGAGTCACGGAAGAAGAGTAGTCCTTCGACGCCGGAGAGGTCTCGGGCTTTGACGATGCGGCCGTCTTCGAGGGTGACCTTGGTTCCTGCGGTGACGTAGAGACCTGCTTCGATGACGCAGTCGTTGCCTAGTGCGATGCCGGCGCCGGCTTCGGCGCCGACGAGGCAGCGTTTTCCGATGCGGACGCGTTGGGTTCCGCCGCCGGAGAGGGTGCCCATGGTGGAAGCGCCGCCGCCGATGTCGGAGCCGTCTTCGACGATGACGCCTTGGCTGATGCGGCCTTCGACCATGGAGTTGCCGAGGGTACCAGCGTTGAAGTTGACGAATCCTTCGTGCATGACGGTGGTTCCGGCGGCGAGGTGGGCGCCGAGTCGGATGCGGTCGGCATCGCCGATGCGTACTCCGGAGGGTACGACGTAATCGGTCATGCGGGGGAATTTGTCGATGCTGTGGACTTGTACAGGGCCGCGTGCGCGTAGGCGCAGGCGGGTGGTTTCGAAGTTTTCGGGTTCGCAGGGGCCGTGGTTGGTCCAGACCACGTTGGGCAGGGCCGCGAAGATGCCTTCGAGGTTGATGCTGTTTGGTTCTACTAGGCGGTGTGAAAGTAGGTGTAGGCGTAGGTAGGCGTCGGGGGTGTCGGCGGGTGGGGCATCGAGATCGATTTCTACCTTGATGGTGCGGGTGGTGACGCTGCGTGCTGGGTCACTGCTTTCAAGTGCGGTGAGTTCAGCAGGTGCGGGGTCTTCGGTGGGGGTGCCGAGGGCGGGGGTTGGGAACCACGTGTCGAGGACGCGTCCGGGTGTTTTGGTCGTGTCGTCGGTGACTGTGGCTAGGCCCCATCCCCATGCGGATCGCGAAGTCATGCGTTAAGCCTAGGGCAGGAGGGGCGGTGCAGGGCCAGTGAGTCGAAGAGTGGTCGTGGTGCTGGTAGATGTTGGTGTGGGGGAGGTGTTGGTGTGTGGTGGGTACGGTGGCGGGTATGACTTCTCCTCGTTTGGATCCTGCTGCTGATGTTGTTGCGTTGACTGCTGCGGTGTGTGATGTGGGTTCTGAGAGTGGGTGTGAGGGGCCGTTGGCGGATGCGGTGGAGGAGCTATTGCGTTCGGCGAGGCATTTGGAAGTGTCGCGGTTTGGGAATGTGGTGGTGGCTCGTACGGATTTGGGTCGGGACGAGCGGGTGATTTTGGCGGGGCATCTAGATACGGTGCCGGCGGTTGAGGGGCCGTTTGGGTGGAATGTTCCGACGAAGAGGGTGTCTGCTCAACAGTCGGGCAGTGGTGTGGAGGAGCTGTGGGGGCGCGGAACGGTGGACATGCTTGGTGGGGTGGCGGTGCAGTTGCGGGTGGCGTTGGATGTGCCTGAGCCCAATAGGGATGTGACGTTTGTCTTTTATGACAATGAAGAGGTGGCTGCGCCGCTGAATGGGTTGGGGCATGTGGTGGCGGATCATCCGGAGTTGTTGGTGGGGGATTTTGCGGTGTTGTTGGAGCCGACGTCGGTTGCGGTGGAGGGTGGTTGTAAGGGGACGTTGCGTTGTGAGGTGGTGGTGCCGGGGGTGGCGGCGCATTCGGGGCGTCCGTGGATGGGTGTGAATGCTATTCATCGGGCGGCGGAGGTGTTGGATGCGTTGGCTTCGTTTGAGGTCAGGACTGTTGATGTTGATGGGTTGACGTATCACGAGGGTTTGTCTGCGGTGGGTGTGCGTGGTGGTACGGCTGGGAACGTGGTGCCGGATGAGTGTGTGGTGACGGTGAATTATCGGTTTGCGCCGGATTTGTCTGGTGAGCAGGCACAGGAGCGGATGCGGGAGTTGTTTGCGCCGTTTGAGGTGCGGGTGACGGATCTTGCTGAGGGGGCTCGGCCGGGGTTGGATTCGCAGGTGGCTCGGGGGTTTGTTGAGTCGGTGGTGGGGTGTTCGTGGGATGAGGTGGTTGCGCGGGGGTTGGTTGCTGGTGGTGATGCGGGGGTGGATCCGTTGGGTGCTTCGTCGTTGTTGGTGCGGGCTAAGGAGGGGTGGACGGATGTGGCGCGGTTTTCGGCGTTGGGTGTTCCTGCGGTGAATTTTGGGCCGGGTAATCCGTTGTTGGCGCACAAGGCTGATGAGCATGCGCCGGTGGAGGACTATCGCAGGGCGTTGACTGCTTTGTGTCGGTGGTTGGGGCAGTGAGGGGTGTTCATCTGGGGGGATAGGTGGTTTCTATGGTGGGGATGCCGTATTTCAATCAATTTCGCCTTTATTTTCATGGTTGTTCCATATAGATTCTTTATCGGAAGTTCTCCCCGGGAACGCTGCTTCGGTAGCGGGTCCACCGGTGGGGGAGGCGCCGATCCCAACAGAGAGGTGTAAGCATGTCCGTCCTGAACACCAAGATCCTCCCTTTCGAGACCACTGCGTTCCGTAACGGTGAGTTCGTCGAGGTTTCCGACAAAGACGTTCTCGGCAAGTGGTCCGTGTTCTTCTTCTACCCGGCAGACTTCACCTTTGTCTGCCCCACCGAGCTCGGTGACATGGCTGACCACTACGAAGAGCTGCAGAAGCTTGACGTCGAGGTCTACTCCGTTTCCACGGACAGCCACTTCGTGCACAAGGCATGGCACGAGGCTTCCGAGACGATCGGCAAGATTAAGTACTTCATGTTGGGTGACCGCAACGGTGTCATCACCAACAACTTCGAGAACATGCGCGAAGGTGACAACGTCGCCGACCGTGGCACGTTCCTCGTTGACCCCGACGGTGTCATCCAGTACTTGGAGATCACACCGGAGGGCGTGGGCCGCGAGGCCGAGCAGCTGATCCGCAAGATCAAGGCTGCCCAGTACGTGCGTAAGCACCCCAACGAGGTGTGCCCTGCTAAGTGGGAAGAGGGCGAGAGCACCTTGGCTCCCTCGATCGACCTCGTGGGCAAGATCTGATCAGGTAACACCTGATCGACCGGGTCCGCGTTATGAGGGTTTTCTCTCTGACGTGACCGGCGCCGACGACGGCGGGTGGCGGGGGGCTGCCCGCCGTCGTTGTACCTGAAATCTTCTGCTGCCTTTGTGAGTGGCTTGTTTGTGACCCGGACGCGACCTGATGGGGGGTTGTGTGCCGTTCTTAGCCGCGATCGTCACCGGTCGCGTAGTGCGATAAGGAGTTTTTCGTGTCCGTCCTGGATTCCACACTGACCGCGTCGTTGAAGCAGTACTTGGAGATGTTGGAGCAGCCCATTGAGTTGGTTGCCACGCTCGATGATCGCCCGAAGTCGGGTGAAATGAAGGATCTGCTGAACGAGATCGCGGCGTTGTCTGACAAGGTGACGGCTCGTTTTGACGGCACGGATGCGCGTACGCCCAGCTTTGATGTGGTTCGCACTGGCACGGATGTGTCGGTCACGTTCGCGGGTTTGCCGATGGGGCATGAGTTCACGTCGCTGGTATTGGCTCTGCTGCAGGTGGGTGGCCGTGCTCCGAAAGAGGATGAGGCGCTCTTGAGTGCCATTGCGGCGCTGGAGGGTGATTACGAGTTCACGACGTACATGTCGTTGACGTGCCAGAACTGCCCCACGGTGGTGCAGGCGCTGAACATGATGAGTGTGGTGAACCCTCGGATCCGGCACACAGCGGTGGAGGGGTCGCTGTTCCAGGATGAGATTCAAGAGAAGAACATCATGGCCGTGCCGGCTGTTTACCTCAATGGTGAGCTGTTTGATCAGGGCCGTATGGAAGCCGCTGAGATTCTGGCCAAGATTGATGCTGAAGGGGCCGCGCAGCGTTCAGCTGAGGCGCTTGGCAAAGTTGATCCGGTTGATGTGCTGGTGGTTGGTGGAGGTCCTGCCGGTGTGGCGGCTTCGATTTACGCTGCACGTAAGGGTATTCCTACGGCTTTGGTGGCTGACCGTTTGGGTGGTCAGGTCAATGACACGATGGCGATCGAGAACCTTATCTCCGTTCCGTACACCGAAGGCCCGAAGCTTTCCGGTGACCTGCAGGAGCACATGAAGCAGTATGACGTCACCGTGGTGAAGAACCAGCAGGCAACCAAACTGCTGCCAGCTGGTGAGGACGGCTATGTGACGGTCGAGTTCGGCGATGCTTCGCTGAAGGGCAAGACAGTTATCTTGGCTACGGGAGCTCGGTGGCGCAAGATGGGTATTCCTGGTGAGGATGACTACCGCAACAAGGGTGTCTCTAACTGCCCGCACTGTGATGGCCCGCTGTTCAAGGGCAAGCGCATCGCAGTTGTTGGTGGGGGTAACTCAGGTGTTGAGGCTGCGATTGACCTGGCTGGCGTTGTTGAGCACGTGACCTTGTTTGAGTTCCTTCCGGAGATGAAGGCTGATGAGGTGCTCCAGCGCAAACTGCGCAGTCTGGAGAACGTCGACATTATTCTCAATGCGCGCACCAGTGAGGTGTTGGGTGATGGCACGTCAGTGACGGGGCTGGACTATGAAGACCGCGCAACTGGCGAGATTAAGCACGTGGACTTGCAAGGAATCTTCGTGCAGATCGGTCTCCTGCCGAACACCGAATGGCTAGGTGAGGCAGTACAGATGTCTGGCCGTAAGGAAATTGTCATCGACGAGCACGGTGCAACGAATGTGCCAGGTGTGTTCGCTGCCGGTGACTGCACGGTCGCTCCGTACAAGCAGATTGTGACTGCTTTTGGTGCTGGTGCTACTGCTGCGCTGGGTGCTTTCGATCATCTCATTCGTACGAGCGCTCCTGCTGAGGCCTGATCTGTCTTTGGTGCCTTGATCGAGTCGTGGCCCGCTTCGCTGGGGAGGAAGCGGGCCACGACCACTATTTTGTTGTAGCTCTTTTTCTTCCAGGAGACGTCGATGAACATCCGAGATCTTGAGTACTTGGTGGCGTTGTATGAGCAGCGTCATTTCGGGCGTGCTGCTGCTGCGTGCTACGTGAGTCAGCCGACGTTGTCGATGCAGATCAAGAAGCTAGAGAGCTACTTGGGTGTTTCTCTCATCGAGAGGTCGAGCCGGTCGGTGTTGTTCACGGCTACGGGGGAGGCGGTGGTTGAGCGGGCTCGTAGCGTGTTGGGGGAGGTGCGGGATATTGAAGTGCTTGCTAAACGAGCCCGTAATCCGCGGTCGGGAAGCGTGAAGTTGGGGGTGTTTCCGACGCTGGGGCCGTATTTGCTTCCGCATGTGGTGCAGCAGCTGAGTGAAGCGCTTCCTGAGGTTGAGTTGTTGCTGGTGGAGGAGAAGACCGCGGACCTGGTGGCGGGTTTGTTGTTGGGGTCTTTGGATGCGATTGTTGTTGCTTCTCCTGTGCCTCCGGATGAAACGGGGTTGGTGGTTTCTCCGTTGTTCACCGAGCCTTTTGATCTTGCTGTGCCGGCGGGGCATCGTTTCGCTGAGGGGCCGGTGCCCAGTGTCAGTGATGCGTTGGCAGATGAAGATGTGTTGCTGCTTGAGGACGGGCATTGTCTGCGTGATCAGGCGTTGGAGGTGTGTCATTCGGTGGGGGCGCAGGAGCGTGCTGGGTTCCGTGCCACGAGTTTGGAGACGTTGCGGTACATGGTGGCTTCGGGGGTGGGAGTGACGTTGCTTCCGCGGTTGGCGACGGTGTCGCCGGTGCCGGTGACACCGGGGTTGTCGGTGCGGCCGTTTGCGGGGCAGGGACCATCGCGGTCGATTGTGTTGGCTCGTCGTGCTTCGTCGACGAATGGTGAGTTGGTTGAGGAGATCGCTGAGGTTGTGCGCCGTGAGGTGGGTAAGGCGTTGGAGAAGTCTGCTGCGGTTGTTTGAGCGTTGAGCAGTATGGCGCTGCTGGCGTCAGTACCGTCGTGGCATGAACGATTCCGTGTATCACCGTGGTCCTGCCCAGTATCGGTCTGGGCATTTCCCGTCGGCAACGACGGATCAGCGATTGTTGGATCAGCGGGATGCTGCGGATTGGTTACACACCGATCCGTGGCGGGTGATGCGTATTCAGGCGGAGTTTGTTGAGGGGTTTGGGTCGTTAGCTGAGTTGGGTCCTGCGGTGGCGGTGTTTGGTTCTGCTCGGTTGTCGCGGGGGAGTGATGCTTACCGGTGGGGTGTTGAGGTGGGGCGGCTGTTGGCTGAGGCGGGTTATGCGGTGATTACTGGTGGTGGTCCGGGCACGATGGCGGCGGCGAATGAGGGTGCTCGCACTGCCGATGGCACGTCGGTGGGGTTGGGTATTGAGCTTCCGCATGAGCAGGGTTTGAACGAGTATGTCGGTATTGCTGTGAATTTTCGGTACTTCTTTGTGCGTAAAACGATGTTTGTGAAGTATTCGGAAGGTTTTGTGGTGTTGCCTGGTGGGTTTGGCACGTTGGATGAGTTGTTTGAGGCGTTGACGTTGGTGCAGACGGGCAAGATCACTCGGTTCCCGATTGTTTTGATTGGGTCTGCTTTTTGGGGTGGTTTGGTGGAGTGGATTCGTACCACGTTGGTTGATGCTGGGGTGATCTCTGTTGAAGAGGTGTCACTTGTGACGGTGACTGATGATCCTGCCCACGCGGTGGAGCTCATTCGGTCTGCGGGCATGCGACGATCAGTGTCGTGATCGTTTTACTTGTGGTGTCGGTCATTGTTCTTTTGGGTGCTGCGGTTGCTGCGGTGCTCGGTAGATGGGGCAGGAGTGATCTATGTATGCCTCCTCCGGTGTCTTCGGCTGGGGGGTGGGCTGCGGCGGGGGAGGGGCCGTTGACGCGTGCGGATCTTGATGGTGTGCGGTTTGATACGGCGGTGCGTGGCTATCGCATGGATCAGGTGGATGCGCTGTTGGAGCGGGTTCGGATGTCTTTGGAAGAAACCGCGCACAGGCCGTTGGTGAACACAGAGGGCGCTGGTGTGGGTGGTGACGCCTATCCTGGTACGGCGTCGCCAGCCCCTGATGTGCCTGATGTGGGGAATGTGCGTCGTTTTCCGCGCGTCTCTTCTTCGTCGGAGGGAGCGCCTGTAACTACTGATGCTGAGCGCGCCGAGCGCGGAGAAAAGGAGTAGTACGTGACCTCCGTGGCGACGAATACCGAGGCGGCTCCGAAGAGTCGTTGGCGGTTGGATCGCACCCCTAACTTTGTTGGCGCGATTGTCGGCGTCTATGTCATCGCTCGTCTGATCTCGGCGATTATGTTGATCGTTACCGGACATCATCAGGTAGATGTGGTCTGGTTTGAGAACGAGACCGGCTACTTGCGTATGACGGTGTTGTGGGATGCGTTCTGGTACCGGCAGATTGTTGAAGATGGCTATCCATCGGTGATTCCACGGGATCCATGGACTGGTAAGCCGTGGCAGAACGCATGGGCGTTCTATCCGATGTTCCCGATGCTGACTCGGGGCATCATGGCGATCACAGGTGGCAGTTTTGCCCTTGTTGGTTCCACGTTGTCTTTGGTGGTTGGTGGCGCTGCCTCGGTAGTCATTGGTTTCTTCTTGCGATCCAAGGTTGGCCCGCTGGTCGCGCTCGCAGGCGTGACTGTGTGGTCTACGTGCATCACGTCAGTCACATTGCAGGTGGCATACACCGAGTCACTCGGGACGTTGGTGCTCACTCTTGGATTGATGGCTTTGGACCGGCGTAAGTGGGTGTGGGCCGGGACTGTGGCGGTGGTGAGTGGACTCACTCGTGTGGTCACGCTGCCGCTGGGGCTTGTTGCTTTGATCTGTGTGATCGCGCGTTGGCGGGAGCGTAATACTCCTGGGAAAGAAATTTCGCGCGGTGAGTACGTGGCCATGTTGTGGTCGCTGGTGGGGTGTGGGCTTTCTGGTTGGTTGTGGCCTGCGATTGTCTGGATGGGCACCGGCGAGATCACTGGCTACACCGACACGATGACAGCTTGGCGTGCCTACGATGACATTTATCCGATCGTGCCGTGGTGGGACTGGGTGAGCCGGACCATCACCGACTTTGCGCCGTTGACCGCGATCATTATGGTCGGCATTTTTGTGGCTGCATGGTCTATCGGGCTTGGCCCTTGGGGTCGCGGCATGGGGTTGGCACTGCGTTCTTGGTGTTTCGCCTATCCGCTCTATCTGTGGGGCGTGATGGACCCGACCACCAGCATCTTCCGTTACGCGGTGATGATGTTTGCGTGGGTAATTCCCATGCTTGGCGCTGGTTGGGGTAAGCCTGGCGAAGACCCATTGGAGAGTCACACCGACACCGTGACCTGGTGGAAGTGGACATTCAAACGCCCACGTCTGACAAAGCGACGGTTGCTGACCCTGACGGCTGTATGGGTGGTGTTCGGGTTGTTGAGCCAGGCCTGGTGGATTTGGGATATCTGGCAGTTCACCCCGCCGGCCGATAACCCGCCGTGATCGATGACAGCCCCGCTTCCTTGGAGGCGGGGCTGTTTCTTTGCTGTGGCTTGGTGCTGGGGCTGTTTCGCTGCTGTCGACACTCGCATTCATCGGAAAATTTCGAATCGGCGCAGTTATCGGGAGATAATGGATGTGTACAAGTAGGTGCTGATGCGCTGGGCCGTCTCGATGAACGTGGCCCGCCCACTTGTGAGATGGCGCGCTTGTCTGTCGCCTCCGCATCGCGCTCGGGCACCGACGTGACCCAGGGAAGAGGAACTCATGGCCGCTATGAAGCCCCGCACCGGCGACGGACCGTTGGAAGTTGCCAAGGAAGGTCGTGGCATTGTCCTTCGTATGCCGATCGAGGGTGGCGGACGCCTTGTCGTTGAGATGACTGCCGATGAGGCTGCTTCGCTCGGTGTGGCCATCCGTGACTGTGCGGAAGTGCCGTTCGAGTGACGATCATGTGATCGCTTGGCCGACGCGAAACTGATGTGGGGGGCGGGAAGACCAAATGGTCTTCCCGCCCCCCACATCAGTGTGTTGGGTTAGCGGCGGGTGCCTACGAGTAGCCCACCTCCCACAGGTAGAAGAGCGACTTCAAGGTTGTCGTCGTCGCGGAGCTCTTTACCCAGGTCGCGCAGGTTTACGGTGGTTTCATCACGTGCGGCTGGGTCTGAGACCCGGTCGTGCCAAAGCATGTCGTCAATAACCAAGAGCCCTCCGGGGCGTAGCAGCCGCACAGCTTGGCTCACATAGTCTGCGTATTCGGTTTCATCTCCGTCGATGAACACCAGGTCGTAGCCGCGGTCGGCTAGACGAGGGAGCATGTCGAGAGCATCTCCGTTGATGGCACGAGTGTGTTGGGTAGGGATGCCTGCGGCTCGGAACGTTGTTCGGGCAGCTTTATGGCATTCCATGTTGCGTTCAATGGTGGTGAGTACTCCGTCGGCAGGCATGCCTTGGAGTAGGTAAAGCCCGGAAACTCCGGCGCCGCTGCCGATTTCCACGGCGGTGCGTGTTTTCGCCGCGGCAGCGAGAACACGCAAGGTGGCGCCGACACCGGGGGAGACGGGCGTGGCGCCCAGTTCGTGTCCGCGGCGCCGCGCAGCGTCCATGACAGGCAGGTCGGAGATGAATTCTTCCGTGTACACCCAACTTGCTGGCTTCTGCGCGCTCATAGAAAGCACTTTAATCATCAGAGCGCGCAGGTGAGGGGGCTGGCGTTGTGCGGGGTGTTGAAGTTTGGGGAAGTGGTGCAGGAACTTTTCAGCCCGCCGTGCACATACCGCAACCGAACGTACAGGAGATGCCCAGGTTGTCCCGGCAGAGTGTGTCTTGGAACGAACCTTTGCAAGACAGGACGTGAGACCGTGCCTACCTCGTCGACTTTTGGTGCATCTGCCCCTTTGACTGCTGCGCCTGCTTCGTGCGCAGACGTGGACGCCGTGCACGCCGCGCCGTCTTGGGAAGAGATCGTCGAGACTCACTCGGCGCGCGTGTATCGACTTGCCTACCGTTTGACTGGTAATCCGCATGATGCTGAGGACCTCACACACGACACATTTGTGCGGGTGTTCCGTTATCTGGACTCCTATCGCCCAGGCACTTTTGAGGGGTGGCTGCACCGGATTACCACGAACTTGTTCTTGGACCGGATGCGCCGCAAACAGCGGATACGTTTCGATGCGTTGTCTGAAGAGTCTGCTGCGCGGCTTCCCGCGCACGGTGGCGGCCCTGAACAGGCATGGGACCAGCATCATTTCGATGACGACGTGCAGCGGGCGCTAGAGTCCTTGGCTCCTGACTTCCGTGCTGCTGTCGTGTTGTGCGACATCGAGGGCTTGTCTTACGAAGAAATCGCTGACGTTCTAGGCATTAAGCTCGGCACCGTCCGTTCACGGATCCACCGAGGGCGTGCCCGGTTGCGTGAAGAGTTGGCGCACCGCGCACCTAAAGCGGAGCGTTCCCGCGCCACGCGCATGCCCGAGGTACAGCCTGCGCTGTGATTTTCCCCTTCTGCCCGCCCCGCAGTGGTGGGGCCTAAGAGGCCGATGCGGTGAAGAGTACTGTTTTGCTCTGGCAGGATGCGGTGCAGTGCCGTGTCCTGCCAGAGCAATGCCGTGTGTACGCACAGTAGGTTATGAGCAACTAGCGGTACTGACTCACACAGTCATTGCCGCGCGCCGGTATAGCCACGAAGGAGCTGATCACCATCAACGGGTGGGAATTCATCATCATCTTCGTGCTAGCCATGCTGCTTATTGGCCCAGAACGCCTGCCAGGCTATGCCGCGAAACTACGTGAATGGGTTCGTTCGGTGCAGCAGTTCGCTGATGGGGCGAAAAACCAGCTGCGCGAGCAAATGGGCCCAGAATTCGATGACATCGACTGGAAAAGCTACGACCCGCGCCAATACGACCCGCGCCGTATCGTGCGTGAAGCCCTCCTAGAAACCGGTGAGCAGAAAGACACCCCGCTCGAAGAAGCCGTAATCCGCACTCCAGTGCGTTCAGTGACTTTCGACCCGAATCGCCCCACACCCTTCGATAACGAAGCCACATAAACCTGCGGGGCTGTGGTGCCGAACAAACAACCGTTCGGCACCACAGCCCCGCAGCCCAGCAACCGTGCTTAGTGAGGCGTCACAGAAACACCAAGCTTGCGCCCAGCCAGACCCCTGGCCCTGGTAGCCAAGGTGGTAGCGATCTTGGTCAGCTCTGCACCCGCAGGAGAATCTGGCGCACACACCGTCACCGGGGCACCTGCGTCCCCGCCCTCACGCAGGGCCACATCAATCGGAACCTGACCCAACAGAGGAACCTCAGCACCCATAATGGCCGACAGCGAAGCAGCCACTGTAGCGCCGCCTCCAGAGCCAAAAATCTCATTTCGGCTACCGTCAGGCATCTGTAGCCACGCCATATTCTCAACGACGCCCACAACCCGCTGATTCGTTTGAGCCGCGATCGACCCAGCACGCTCGGCCACCTCAGCCGCAGCGCTCTGCGGCGTGGTCACCACCACGATCTCAGCGTTAGGTAGAAGCTGCCCAATCGAAATAGCAACATCACCGGTACCCGGAGGAAGGTCCAACAACAAGGCATCCAGATCACCCCAATACACGTCCGCGAGGAACTGTTGGATAGCCCGGTGGAGCATCGGGCCACGCCACACCACAGGCTGCCCTTCAGGCACAAACATGCCCACACTCATGACCTTCACACCATGAGCCTCCGGAGGCATGATCATGTCATCAACCTGCGTAGGAGCGTAAGAAACCCCCATCATGCGCGGCACCGAAAAACCGTAAATGTCCGCATCGAGCACGCCAACCTTCAAGCCCTGCTTGGCCATCGCCGCAGCAAGGTTGGTCGTCACTGACGACTTCCCCACACCCCCCTTACCAGAAGCAATCGCATAAATGCGGGTCAAGTTATCGGGCCGAGCGAACGGATTCTCCCGCTCGGTTTTGCCACCACGCAGCTTGGCGCCCAGATCTTTGCGCTGCTGATCATTCATCACACCCAGAGTCACCGACACCGAAGTGACGCCCTCCAACGCCAAAAGCGCCTCAGTGGCTTCCTTCTCAATCGTGGACTGCAACGGGCATCCCGCCACGGTGAGCAAAATAGTGGTGGTGACGACGCCTGCATCATCTACCGAAATGTTCTCGACCATGCCGAGCTCGGTGATCGGGCGGTGAATCTCAGGGTCTTCGACGCGTGAAAGCGCGTCCATGAGTTGTTCAGGAGAGGGAACAGGCATGCCCACCACCCTAGCGATGCCAGCTCACCCCGTTGAACGACTCACCCACGCTCCTCATCACTGAGCTGCTCGTGCCCATGAGAATTCTCCGAGGGCGCAACACCAGGACGCTTACCCGTTTTCCGCTTCTTACGACGGTGAACGCTCTCGCACTCCTCATCATCCAAACTGCGAATTTCTTCAAGAAGATCACGCAGCTCAGAGCGCAGATAATCACGAGTTACCGTCTCGCCCAAAGCCATCCGAAGTGAAGCCACCTCCCGAGTCAAATACTCAGTGTCAGCAAGGTTGCGTTCATCACGAGCACGGTCCTGCTCAGCAATGACCCGGTCCCGGTCATCCTGGCGATTCTGAGCCAAAAGCAGCAACGGCGCAGCATACGAAGCCTGCAGCGACAAAATAAGCGTCAACAACGTGTAGTTCAAAGAGCGCGGATCAAACTGCACTTCCTCAGGCATAAACGTGTTCCACGCCAGCCACACCGCGCAGAAAATCGTCATCCACACAAGGAACTGCGGAGTGCCCATAAACCGAGCAAACCCCTCCGCAGCAACACCAAAAGAACCCTCACGAAACATCTTCGGACGACGCAGCCACGCGGCACGGATCTCCTGCGGCTGGTCCAGACGGGCCGTTCGCTTCTGCTCAGCCATGCGTCACCTCGTGTCGGTCGTCACGCCAGTCATTAGGTAGAAGTTTGTCGATGACGTCATCAACGGACACCGCCCCAAGCAAATGTCCATCCTCGTCAGCAACAGGCAAAGCCATCATGTTGTACGTCGCCAACTCCCGCGTGACATCCATAAGAGAGGCACTAGGACAAACAGGTTCAATACCCGTATCCAACGCAGAACCGATAGCTGTCGTTGGAGGTTCACGTAACAAACGCTGAAAATGAACGAGGCCAAGATACTTACCCGTCGGAGTTTCCTGAGGAGCCCGGCACACAAAAACCGCAGCAGCCAAAGCCGGCGGGATCTCCTGCCGACGAACATACGCCAACGCTTCAGCCACCGTCGCCTCAGGGGGAAGAATAAGCGGCTCGGTCGTCATCAAACCACCAGCAGTGTCCTCTTCATACACCAACAGACGACGAAGATCCTCAGCATCATCAGGCTCCATAAGACGCAAATAACGCTCCTGCGCATCCGGAGTCAGCTCACCCAACAAATCCGCAGCATCATCAGGCTGCATCGCCTCAAGGACATCAGCGGCCCGATTACCAGAAAGCGAAGAAAGCACCTCAACCCGATCATCCTCAGGAAGCTCCTCCAACACATCCGCGAGCTTTTCATCAGGAAGCGCCGAAGCCACCTGCACCCGCCGCAACGGCTTTAACTCACGAATCATCTCCGCCAAGTCCGCAGCCTTGACATCGTCATAACCCTCAAGAAGCAGATCAGCCCCCTGATTCACCGCCAGCGCTCGCAACCCAGCGACCTGATCAATGTCCAGCAGCAACGTTTCACCACGCCGACGCCGCAGCCCCAGCGACTCCCCAAAGCCCGAGCGCTGCCCACCTTTAGGAACTTTGCGGACAAAAACTTTCTCGATCGTCCATTCCCTGGCGCGAACCTTCTCGATCGCGATGTCTTCGATGATCGCCGAATACGGGTCAGCCCCTGGCTCACGAGCCGTAACCGTCCGGTCAAAAAGCTCAGCAACAACCATGACCTCACCGCTGCGCTGCTCAAAACGCCGCAAATTCACCAGGCCGGTAGAGATGATCTGCCCAGCATCCATCGAGGTGACGCGTGTCATCGGCATGAACACGCGCCGCCGACCAGGCACTTCCACCACAAGACCCACGGCGCGCGGATGTCGCCGTGCGGCGCTGAACATGACGATGACGTCACGGACGATACCGACCTGATCACCGATAGGGTCAAAAACGGAAAGACCGACGAGGCGGGCGACGAAAACGCGTGTGTTCGAGGGCACAACAACCAGAGTAACGACGACGAGGGCACGGTTCGTTCACGGAGACAGGCAGCAGCACGCGATACCGGTCACCACGAAGGCACGCACCAGCAGCAACCACACCGCCACTGGTAGCTACACCACGCACTCCAACAACAGACACCCTCACACATTCCCATCAGCGCGATGCTTACGGAAATACCGCACCAAATACCAGCCAATGAAAGCCACAATCGCAGCGATCACCACATACTGCAGATACCCCACGTACTGCTCTACCTGATCCCACCTCTCACCCAACGCGAACCCGGCATAAATCAACACCGAATTCCACAAGGCGCTACCCACCAGCGAGAACACAGAAAACTGCAGCAACGGCATCCGCGACAAACCAGCCGGAATCGAAATGAGACTGCGAATAAGAGGAAGCATCCGGCCAAAAAACACCACCGAATAGCCATACCGGTTAAACCACGCCTCAGCCTTCTCAATGTCCTCAACATCCACCAACGGCATCCAGTCAAAAAAACGGAACAACCGATCTCGCCCGAGAACCACACCCAGCGCATACAGCGCCCACGCCCCAACCAGCGAACCGACAGAAGTCCACACAATCGCTGACATCAGTGACAACGTGCCCTGACTGGCAGTGAAACCAGCCAACGGCAAAATCACCTCACTGGGAATCGGCGGAAAAACATTCTCCAACGCAACAAGAAGCCCAGCCCCTGGCGCCCCCAACGCCTCCATGATGCCGACAATCCACTGCGTCATCCCGCCGCCAGCACCTCCAGCAGCCACTGCGCCACCCATCAAAACCGACACACCCGTCAGTAACATTCCTCACCTTTACTGTTCTGCCGTCTGAGCGGCTCGGGGTAAAACCCCAGCGTATCCAGCTGCCTCACCCACGCAAGGAAACACCTCACCTCACCAAAGACACCCCCGCGATACCGATAACCTGACTAGACACCCCCACAACGAAACTCGGTCAACGAAAGGCCGCCCCCACATGGCGACAACACCCGAACCCACCCTGCGGCCACGCCGGTCAGTGCTCTACATGCCCGCCTCCAACCCCCGCGCACTGGAAAAAGCAACCACTCTGCCCTGCGACAGCATCATCTTCGACCTCGAAGACGCCGTCGCACCAGAAAACAAACCAGCTGCCCGCGAAGCAGCCTGCGCCGCCACACAGTCAGGAAAATACGGACACCGCGAACTGATCATCCGCGTCAACGCAATCAACACACCCTGGCACCACGACGACATCGCTGCCGCAGCAGCCGCCGCCCCCAACGCCATCGCCATCCCCAAAATCAACACCGCCGAAGAAATCCACGCCATTTGCGCCGCTCTCGAAGCAGCACACGCCCAACCCACCACCGCGATCTGGGCCATGTGTGAAACCCCACTCGGAGTGCTCAACGCACCCAGCATCGCTACCGCATCCCCACGCCTGCACGCCCTCGTCATGGGGTCAAACGACCTCATTAAAGAACTCCACGCCGAAGACATCCCCGGCCGCGCCCCGCTCATGGCAGCAATGTCCTGGGCAGTGCTGGCAGCACGCGCCGCGAAAATCGCAATTCTCGATGCCGTCCACAACAACATTCACGACCACGACGGCTTCGTAACCGAAGCAATGATGGCACGCCAGATGGGATTCGACGGCAAAACACTCATCCACCCCAATCACATCGCGGCAGCCAACGAAATCTTCAGCCCCACTCCCGCACACATCGAACAAGCACACGCCATCATCGATGCCTGGGACGCCGCCGACGGAGCTGGCATCGCCACCCACAACGGCCGCATGATCGAACAACTTCACGTCGATGCCGCCCGCCGCACACTCACCCTCGCCGAGGCCATCACCGCCCTCGAAAACGACACCACCCCTTAAACCACGCCACCACCCACGCCAAGGGGCCAGCCCCGTAAGACCAGCCCCTCAACCTCACTTAGCTGATGTGTCATCAGCACCTGGAGAATCCGCCGACGATCCCGCAGCAGGCTGCGCCGAATCACTCGACGCGACCGGCTTGCCCGAGGCATCAATCTTCTGCCCGTACATCCCCTCAAACGGATTTGGGCGAGCCTGCACACGCTTAGGCTCCCCAGCAGTAACCAAAGCGCCCCGCACACCATCCATCTTCGACAACAACGCCTGCGCCTCACCAAAGGCCCGATGCTCAACCAACAGCTCATACTTCGTGGCCACAACCTGGCTCACCGACGTGAAATCACGCCGACCACGAGACATCGAATATCCCAGACCTGCCCAAATAAAACCGAAAACCGCCCCAGCCCCCACAGCCATACCGATCAAACCCAACGTCGCCCCACCCTCAAACATCGACAAAATCAACCCGACAAACAAACCCATCCACATGCCCGACAGGACACCACCACCAAGCACCTTCGGCCACGTCAAACGCCCAGTCACTCGCTCCACCTGACGCAAGTCCGTACCCACAATCATCACGTTCTGCACCGGGAACTGCTCATCAGACAAAAAATCCACGGCCTTCTGCGCATCCGCATACCGGTCGAACAACGCCAACGACTGAGGGAACTCAAGATTGAGGATCTCCTGACCTGCAGAAGGCTGTTGCGACATAAATATCCGTCCTGTTCTCAAGGCAAAAGTGTGGTCAATAACAAAGGCAAACAAGCGGCGGCGTCACGGCCACAAACACGTCACCCACCCGTGCCCGCGCGGCACGAGCATAGACACGAACACCGCAACAGCGACGCCGACGACCCGTTCAACACTCAAAACCACTCAACGATTCCACAACGGAATAAACCCGCCGATCACGCATCTCCAGCTAGAAGAGGAGCCATCCAGGCCTCAACCTCATCCACCGAACGCGGCAACTTCGACAGGCTTTCGCATCCCTCAGCAGTGATAACAATGTCATCTTCGATCCGCACACCAACCCCACGGAACTCTTCGGGAACCAACTCGTCATCAGCCTTGAAATACAACCCCGGCTCCACCGTCAAGACCATGCCCGGCACGAGAGTGCCGTCCATATAGTCCTCACGCAATGCCTGCTGGCAGTCATGCACATCCAGACCCAAATGGTGGCTGGTTCCATGCACCATCCAACGACGATGCCACTGGCCATCTGGCTGCAAACTGCGCTGCGCACTCACTCCCTCAGGCAACAAACCCCACTGCTCGCAATACTGAGCGATCACCGCGATCGCTGCCTCATGCACATCCTTGAACGTTGCCCCCGGCTTAGCCGCGGCGATACCCGCTTCTTGCGCCTCCAACACAGCCTCATAGACTTTCCGCTGCGCAGGAGAAAACCGCCCATTCACCGGCAAAGTCCGTGTGATATCCGCAGTAAAGAGCGAATCAACCTCCACACCGGCATCAATCAACACCAGATCCCCCTGTCGGACCTCACCGGTGTTTTTAATCCAATGCAACGTGTTTGCATGGTCACCCGCGGCGCAGATCGAGTCATAACCAACCCCGTTACCCGCATGCCGCGCATACAAACCAAACGTTCCCTCGATCCAGCGCTCACCACGACCACGGCGCACCGCCTCCGGGAACTGACGCACCACCGCCGCAAATGCCGTATCCGTAGCCGCGACCGCCTCACGCATCTGGCTGATCTCCCACTCGTCTTTCACCAGACGCATCGTCGACAGCTTCACTTCCAGCTGGCGATCCACCTCAGCAGCAGACTCAAGCAGCTGCGCATCTGCGCTATCCCGACGAGCCTTCGCTACCTGCTCATCCACCACCGGATCAACACCGGTCAACACTCGCAACGACACCGCCCCGAGGTCCTTACCGACAGCATCACCAAACTGATCCAAATGCGCTGTCGACATACCCAACTCTGCAGCCAACGACTCCAACGTCGGGGCAGCACCCACCCAAAACTCTCCGTACCGCGAATCCGAAAACGACGCCTCACTGTCCCGCGGTAGCAACGGCCGCGCATACAACACCGACTCATGCCCACCCTCGGCCCGCGGCTCCAACACCAATACCGCATCCGGTTCCCGATCCGCCCCCAAACCAGTCATATGCGCGAATGCGCTATGCGGACGGAAAAGATAATCACAGTCGTTGTTCCGCACCTTAAAACCACCAGCAGGAATCACCAACCGCTCACCAGGAAAAGCAGCCGACAACGCCTCACGCCGCGCAGCCGCCCACCGAGCCGACTCCGCCAACTGCGGCAACGACTCCTGGCGAGGCGCCCACCCCGAGGCCATGAACTCAACAAACGCCTGCGATTTAGGCCTGCTGCGGTGCTCAGACACCGCCTCCTGCTCCCTCTTTACTCCCGACTGCTGCGCGCCAGCTCCGGACTCCAACGATGCTCCCGTATCAGCCATACCCCCATGATCACATCCACATCCACCCCAGCGCCGGAACATGACCAAGGCGGCCACCCACCAAAAGTGAATGGCCGCCTTCAACACCGACAGATCAGAGGTTGATCATGTGGCCAGCGATACCGTGCATAGCCTCCTTGAGCGCCTCACCCAACGTCGGGTGAGCGAAAACAGTGCGACTGACCTCATCAGCAGTCAGATCCCACTGCACAGCCACGTTCGCCGCAGGCAGAAGCTCAGTCACGTCCGGACCGATCATCGACACACCAAGAATCTCGTTGTGCGCCGCGTCAGCGATCACCTTCACGAAACCAACACCCTCACCAAGACCCTGCGCCTTACCGTTCGCCGAGAACGGGAACGAAGAAGTCTTCACGTCGTAGCCGGCATCCTTAGCCTGCTGCTCCGACAGACCCATCGAAGCGATCTGCGGGTGGCAGTAAGTCGCACGCGGAATCGTCTGGTAATCAATCGGCATGGTCTCAGCACCAGCGATGGTCTCCGCAGCGACAATGCCCATCGCCTCAGCAACGTGAGCCAACATCATCTTCGCCGTCACGTCACCAATGGCATACACGTGCTCAACGTTCGTGCGCATGAAGTCATCAACCTCGATCGCGCCGCGCTCAGTAAGCTTGACACCAAGGTTCTCCAACCCATAACCCTCAGTGCGCGGAGCAAAACCGAACGCACACAGCATCCGCTCGGCCTCCAAGACCTGCGACTGGCCACCAGCAGCCGGCGAAACCGTCACCTTCACACCCGAACCTGTGTCTTCCACAGACTCGACCTTGGTGCCCGTCATAACCTTCACGCCGAGCTTCTTGTAGTGACGTGCCAGTTCCTTAGAGACGTCAGCATCCTCGGTCGGAACCATACGGTCCACGAACTCCACAATCGTCACATCGACACCGAAGTTCGCCATCACGTAAGCGAACTCGACACCAATCGCACCAGAACCACCGATGATGATGCTCTTAGGCAAGTTCTCATCGAGGATCTGCTCCTCGTAGCTGACCACGTTCTTACTCAGCTCAATGCCCATCGTGCGCACCGTCGCACCAGTGGCAATGATCAAGTCACCGTACGTAACCTCACGCGTGGAGCCATCCTCAGCCTCCACCGAAATCGTGTTGCCCGCCTGCAGCGTGCCCCACCCATCAATCTCCGTGATCTTGTTCTTCTTCATCAGGAAGTGGACACCCTTAACGATGCCTGCACTTACCTGACGAGAACGCTTGTGCGTCGGGCCGAACGACATCGTCGCGTCGCCCTCAATCCCGTACTTCTTCTTCTCCTTGGTCAGCGTGTGCGCCAACTCAGCGTTCTTCAGCAACGCCTTGCTGGGGATACAACCAACGTTGAGGCAAACACCACCCCAATACTTCTTCTCAATAACCGCGACCGACTTACCCAGCTGAGCCGCGCGAATAGCCGCCACATACCCACCAGGGCCGGCTCCAAGAACAACAACATCAAAGTGATCAGCCATGTGCACAGCCTAATGGCCACTGAGCAACCTACCGTCCCTGCCCCGCAACGAACCAACCAACAACTGTATGCACACCCCGCGTAATCTCGAAGATATGCGCATCGACCTCCACGCCCACTCGACCGCATCAGACGGCACCGACACACCCACCCAACTTATCGAAAACGCCTGCCGCGCCGGACTGGACGTCATTGCCATCACCGACCACGACACCACCAACGGCTGGGACGAAGCCGCCACCGCTGCCACCAACAACAAAATCACCCTCGTACGAGGCATCGAAGTTTCAACCAGCACCAACGGAATCAACATCCACATGCTCGGCTACCTCCACAACCCCCACCACACCGGCCTCCTCAACGCACTCCAACGCGCCCGCAACTCCCGCGAAAACCGCGCCCAACGCATCGTTGAACGCCTCGCCAACGACCTACCCATCACCTGGGACGACATAAGCAGCCACATCGACGACACCACCACCATCGGACGCCCCCACATCGCCGACGCACTCATACGCGCTCGCATCGTCCCCAACCGCGACGAAGCATTCCGCCGATACCTCCACGACGGATCCCCCTACCACGTGCCCTACGAATCCATATCCCCCAGCGAAGCCATCCACCTCATCCGCGACGCCGGCGGAGTGCCCATCATCGCCCACCCCTTCGCCACCAAGCGCCGTGGCCGCCCCGTTACCGACGACATCATCGAAGAACTCACCGACACTGGCCTACTTGGAATCGAAGCCCACCACCTCGATCACACCCCCGAACAAGCCACACACGCCCTCGACCTAGCCACACAACTCGGCCTCATCGCCACCGGCTCCAGCGACTACCACGGAACCGGCAAAACCAACCGACTCGGCGATCACACCACCACCCCCCAGGCCCTTGAAGCCATCAACGCCCACGCCCACGGCACACCCATCCTGCAGCCCTAACCACCCCGCTACCGCCCGCCCCCCAATAAACACGTGTGCCCCGGGCCGAGGGAGGGCCCGGGGCACACAAGCGGCGCCCGCAAGGTGGCGGGGGTGGGGCGCCTGGCAATCACCACCGGGTAGAGGGGCACCCAACAGTGATCAACGAAGGGGAAGTGTGTGGGCAGGAGAGGGGCCCCACCCACACACCCGTACGCGTCAGCACACGCCGCGTACATGGAGGGGAAAGAACATCAATACCGCTGCCACGGCCACCGCAACACCGATGCATCACGAACAGCAACCGTCCCAGCCGTCACCGAAGCAGCAATCAACAACGCCGCGAACAACAACCGCGGATCTCCCACAAGAGACGGACCCACAACCATCAGCACAACCAAAACGGCAACACCCGTCACCACAGCTGACGCCAAAACAACGCGATTCGCGCCAACCCCGGCGCCACGCGCCGCATCAGGCCGCGAAACAGCATCACTACCAAAAGACATGAAGGCCCCCACCTGTCGTGTCATAAAACGGGCCGACCCCCATCGGCACCGCGAACTGCGCACCGCACAACAGAACCCCCACGGTTCCGCACCTGCGGCAGAAAAACACTGTGAAAAATAAGAAAACCGATATCTCACAGCCCATTGCATAAACCGACAGAATGACATCAGTTAATGCACGTGGAAGAAACAGCGCAAAAGTGCCGTCCCAGAAACAAAACTACCGCAGATGCTGGACGCATGTTCAACTATGTGGGAAAAACAATATCCATCCCCACGAAAATCCCTCTAAACAGACACAACTACGCCATCAGCCCGTGTGCACACATCCACATCACTCACCCGAAGGTGCGTCCCCAGAAGCCCCACCCCGCGTTCGACGCCGCCTGCGCTGACGACGCGGCCTACCTGCACCACCAGCAGAATCACTCCGATCACTCACAGAATCAGACGCACGCGAAACCCGCCCAGCTGCCCCACCGCGACCACGAGCGCGCCCCCGACCGCCAGCACGGCTAGCCCCCCTACCGCGACCACGCGAAGGCTCACCCAAATCCTCAACAACCTCAGCCGACAAACCAGCCAACAAACGCTTGTCCTTAGGCAAACGCCCCTTCGTACCCGGCTCAATATCCTGATCCGAAAACAAATGATCCGAACTCGAATACGTTTCCACCGGCTCAGGCATACCCAATTCAAGCGCCTTATCGATCAAGCGCCACCGAGGCATATCCTCCCAATCCACCAACGTGATCGCACGCCCAGTACGCCCCGCACGCCCAGTACGCCCCGTGCGATGCAAATACGTCTTCTCATCCTCCGGCGCCTGGAAATTAATCACATGCGTCACATCATCAACATCAATACCGCGCGCAGCTACATCCGTGGCCACCAACACATCAATATTGCCGTGACGGAACGCCCTCAACGCCTGCT
Organism: Dermatophilus sp. B7861-1; assembly: GCF_058996045.1. Lineage (NCBI taxonomy): Bacteria > Bacillati > Actinomycetota > Actinomycetes > Micrococcales > Dermatophilaceae > Dermatophilus > Dermatophilus sp. B7861-1. The sequence goes on from NZ_CM180082.1 coordinate 905,814, forward strand.
CACGCGCACCCTGCCCCAAATCACCATGAATCGCCCCAGCAGCAAACCCACGCTCAGACAACTCCGAACTCACCTTCGCCGCCTGCCGCTTCGTCCGTGTGAAAATCACCGAACGCCCGCGACCCTCCGACTGCAACACCCGAGCAATGATCTCCACCTTGTCCATCGGATGCGCCCGATACGCAAACTGCTCAATCGCCGAAACCGTCGCACGATCATCACCAGTCGACTGCGCCCGAATATGCGTCGCATGATCCATGTACTTACGCGCCAACGCCACCACAGCGCCAGGCATCGTCGCCGAAAACAACATCGTCTGACGCGACCCAGGAGTCAGCGCCAAAATCCGCTCTACATCCGGCAAAAACCCCAAATCCAACATCTCATCGGCCTCATCCAGCACCACGACCGTGATCTCCGTCAGCCGCAAATGCCCCTGCTGAGCCAAATCCAACAAACGCCCCGGCGTCCCCACAACCACATCCACCCCACGACGCAACGCCTCAACCTGCGGCTCAAACGCCCGCCCACCATAAATCCGCTCCACCCGAATCCCCCGACGACGACCCGCCTTATCCAGATCATCACCCACCTGCACACACAATTCCCGCGTCGGCACCACCACAAGCCCTTGCGGACGCCCCGGATGCCGCAACTCCGGAAACTCCGGATCCGCCTCAGTAATCACCGCATCCAGCAGCGGCACACCAAAACCCAAGGTCTTACCCGTACCAGTCTTGGCCTGGCCAATGATGTCTCCACCATCCAAAGCAACAGGCAACGTACTCGCCTGAATTGGAAAAGCATGCGTAATACCCGCATCAGCCAACGAAGCAGCAATATCCGGATGAATATCCAAATCCGCAAACGCAGGCATCTCCTGCCCTACCTGCACCTCAACATCCGGCGTCACAACATCATCGGTACCCGCAGCACCCGTCACGTCACTCATCACAAACAACCTTCAAACGGCAACGGCATCCGCTCGCGTCACACGACATGCCTGCATGAAATCGGGCCGATCGGAAAAGAACGATCATCGACATGCCCCTAACAGCGGAAACACACCGAACAAAGCTCCAACAGAGCTCACAATCAAGCGGTCACACCACCAATGCCGCGCTCACAAGCGACCAGACACCAATGGCGACACGCACACGCGATAGGCAGCGTCCCCGCAGACCGACAACCACAAACGGCAGGCCCACCAAAGACAAAAACCACGAGGAACGAATTCCACAAGGAAGATGCCGACCGGGCACCGAATATGTCGACACAATTCTACGCAGGCACAGCGCTACACCGAAACGTAGCTGCCCCCGACACACGCGAAAGGGCGCCCAGCTACGCCAGACGCCCCCACGAAACCGCCAGCAGGCGGCAAAAAATCACAACATACCGAAACCGACGCCACCCTTACGCGGGCTACCGATCTCCACATAACCCAACGTCGCCGCAGGCACCACCACCACACGGCCCTTCTCATCCTCCAAACGCAACGGAGCCCCCTGCGAGACAGCCTTGTCAACCAACGCCTGCACCTCCTCATGAGACAACGTCGACTCAACACTCAACTCACGAGTGGTGTGCAAAACACCAATCTTGACCTCCATGGAGCAAACCTCCTCGCCGCCTCAACGGCATACACAACGAATACCAACGAGAACCCACCCCGAGCAGCAACACACCAACCCGAAACCGAATTCCCTCCACAACGAGACTACTTCCTAACGCCCATCAGTCCACGTCACCAACAAACCCAGCCAACCCACCCCACGCCATCCGAGTAAACGCATCCACCGCATCCGAACGCGACAACGTCCCATTCCGAAACCACGCCCGCGCCGAAAACTGCGCCAACCCCACCAACGACGTCGCCACCGCATTCGACTCAGCCAACGACAAATCCCGAAAAGAACGCACCCGCTCAGCAATCGCATCGACACACCACCCCTGCAGCTCCTGCACCCGCCGCGTCGCATCAGCCTCACTCAACGTCTCCGACTCATACACCAACCGAAAACCACCAGCAGGCTCCGTCACAAAACCGAAATACGCCTCCACCATTGCCCGCACCACCTCATCAGCCCGCCCAGCCTGCGCCAACGCCTGACCCAAAATCACCCGCACATGCTCAGCAGCCTCATCCAACAACTCCAGGTACAAATCCAACTTGCCCGGAAAATGCTGATACAACACCGGCTTGGACACCCCCGCCCGCGCAGCAATGTCATCCATCGACGCATTGTGATACCCAAGCGCAGAAAACGCCTCCCGCGCATGCAACAACAAATGATCACGACGCTCGGACTTACTCAACCGCCGATGCACATCAACCGAAACCTGAACCACAACGCCCCCTCAACAACCACAAAACACAAACCCACCAAACTCACGCATCGTAACCGCCCCAACCTGACCAACCCTGACAGTGAACGATGATCCAATACGAAAAACACATCCACCATCCACGAGGCACGCCGTGAACAAACCCACCCCGCCCCCCAACCACGACACCACCCCCGTACGCCTCGTTCGCACCAACACTACCCATTTCGACGGCTGGCCCCGCCTCATCGAAACCCACCAACTCGACCCCTCACAAACCACAGCCACCACCGCACGCGGCCCCCTCATCCACATCTACGGCGCCCCAGGTACAGGCAAAACCACCGTCGCCGTACACAGCGTCCTACACCGCATCCGCAACAACCACCGCACCCCCACCGAATGCATGCTCCTCACCTCCTCACGCGTCACCGCCACCCACGCCCGACGCGAAGTAACCCGCCTACTAGGCACCACCACCCAACGCCCCCTCGCCGCCTCCATGCAAGCCTTCGGATTCAGCATCCTCACCCGCCTTGCCCGCCTCAACAACACCCCACCACCCCGCCTCCTCGACGGAGCCGAACAAGACGTCATCCTCGGCGAACTCCTCACCGGACACACCACCGGACACGCCCCCGCCCCCAACTGGCCCCACGACATCACCGAAGCCCTCACCACCCGCGGATTCCGCGCAGAACTCCGCGACCTCATCATGCGCGCCGTCGAATACGGCATCTCACCCGAAGAACTCGCCCACCTCGGCAACCAACACAACGAACCCGCCTGGACCGCAGCCGCCGACGTACTACGCGAATACGACAACGTCACCGCACTCTCCCGCCCCGGCGCCTACGACCCCTCCTGGATCCTCGGCGCCGCCGCAGGAGCACTCCTTGACAACCCCACCAACAACAACCTCCTCAGCGGCGGCATCCGCACCCTCATCATCGACGACGCACAAGAACTCACCGCCGCCGCAGCCACCCTCCTCAACACCCTCCACCACAACGGCATCGAACTCGTCCTCATCGGCGACCCCGACACCGCCACCCAAACCTTCCGCGGAGCCGACCCCCACCTATTCACCAGCGGCTGGGACGGACTCACACCCACCACCTGCCACACCCTCAACACCCGACACCGCCCCAACCACGCCATCGCCGCCGTCACCACCCACATCACCCACAACATCGGCGTCACCGGAACCGCCACCCACCGACACGCCACCCCACCACCAGGACCCGAACCCAGCACAAACACCCCACCAATCGACATCATCATCGCCAACAACACCAGCGCCGAAGAAGCCCACATCACCGCCCTCCTGCGCCGCGAACACCTCCTCAACGGACGTGAATGGTCAGACATGGCCGTCATCGTCCGCGGATCCACCCGCACCGCAGCCCTACGACGAGCCTTCAACGCCGCCGGCATCCCCACCGACGTCGCCGGCGCCCGCCTACCACTACGCGAAGAAACCCCCGTCCGCGCACTCCTGGCCATCTACGAAGTCGCCATCCACGCCGCCTGGGCCGCAGCCCACAACCCCACACCCGAAAACCCCACCACCACAACCCACCCCACCCCCCAACACCTCACCACCGACGACCTACTCGCCCTCGATGAAACCCTCACCTCCCACCTCCTCCAATCAGACACCGTCACCGCCCGCCGCGCCCGCCGCGCCCTGACCCACCACGAACGCATCAACGGCGGCACCCGCACAACCCCCGAACTCCTCGCCCATGCCCTCCTCGACCCCACACCACCACCCCCACACCCCGACCTGGCCCCCATCACCCGCCTACGCACCGCACTACACGCCGCACTCCACGCCATCACCATCACCAACACCATCACCAACACCAACGGCCGCCCCACCTGGCACCCCAACACCACCTGCCACACCATCCTCTGGGCAATCTGGAACGCCACCAACGCCGCCCCGCTCTGGCGCGACACCGCCCTCAACGGAACCACCGCCTCCGCCCGCGCCGACCGAGACCTCGACGCCGTCGTCGCGCTCTTCGCCGCCGCCGACGCCTACACCACCCGACTACCCGGAAGCGGACCACTAAGCTTCCTCGAACACCTCCTCTCCCAAGACGTCGCAGCCGACACCCTCGCCGCCCGAGGACAACGCGGACGCCAAGTCACCCTCACCACCCCCGCCGGAGCCGTAGGCCGCGAATGGGGACTAGTCATCATCGCCGGACTCCAAGAAGGTGTCTGGCCAGACACCCGCCTACGCGGATCCCTCCTCGGCTCCGAACGCCTCGTCGACATCCTCACCAACCGCGGCACCAACATCCACGCCCAACTCATCGACGTAATCCACGACGAAGCCCGCCTCTTCGCCCTAGCCACCAGCCGAGCCCGCCAACGACTCATCATCACCGCCACCTCAAACGAAGACGAACAACCTAGCAACTACTGCGAACTCGTCCGACAAGCCATACCCAACAGCCACCCCGACACCCCCACCCAACCCACCCCCACACCCCGAGCAATGTCCATGACCGGACTCGTCGGCGAACTGCGCCGCCGCCTCACCGAAACCACCGACCCCCACCAACGCACCCTCCACGCCCAACGACTGGCCCACCTCGCCCGCCTCGGCATCCCCGGAGCCCACCCAGACACCTGGTGGCCCGACCAACCCATCAGCACCAACGAACCCGTCCTACCCCCCCACAGCCGCATCCGCATCTCACCCTCCAAAATCCAGACCTACACCGAATGCCCCCTACGCTGGTTCGCCACCACCGCAGGCGGCGAAGCCACCACCCCCCAAACCACCTCCGCCCTCGGAACACTCATCCACGACATCGCCGCACGCTACGAAAACGACTACCCCGCCATGAGCGCAGAACTCGACAGACTCTGGCCCCACCTCAACCTCCCCGACGGCTGGACCTCACAACGCCTCCACCAACAGGCACAACACATGATCTCCCGCCTAGCCACCTACCAAAACACCAGTACCAACGACGGCTGGCAACCCGTCGCAAAAGAAACCGACATCAACGTCCCCATCGGCCGCGCCGACATCCGAGGCCGCATCGACCGCCTCGAACGCAACCCCCAAGGCCAACTACGCATCATCGACTTCAAGACCGGCGCCACCAAACCCACCGACGCCGACATCACCCACCACGCCCAACTCGCCACCTACCAACTCGCCCTCGAAGCAGGAGCCTTCAACACATACGGCACCGGATCAGCCGGCGCAGCCCTCGTCCACATCGGCAAAGCCGGACTCACCAACTCCGCCAAAATCCAAGCCCAACCACCCCTCAACGAAACCGAAGACCCACACTGGGCCCACCAACTCATCGAAGAAACCAGCAACGGCATGGCCGGCAACACCTTCCCCGCACACCCCGGACCCTGGTGCCGCGTCTGCAGCCACCACACCATCTGCCCCACCCGCAATGAAGGAGGCACCCAGTGAAAATCCACTACAGCGCCAACGACATCGCAGACGCCCTAGGCAGACACCACCCCACCCCCGAACAAGCAGCAGTTATCGAACACCCCCTCGAATCCATGCTCATCGTCGCTGGAGCAGGATCAGGCAAAACCGAAACCATGGCCTCACGCGTCGTCTGGCTCGTCGCCAACGGACTCGTCCCCGCCGAATCCGTCCTAGGCCTCACCTTCACCCGAAAAGCAGCCGGAGAACTCGCCGAACGCATCACCCGCCGCCTCACCGCCGTCCGTGCCGCAGGACTCTGGATCCCCTACAACGACCCCAACACCCCCAACGACAGCACCACCGACAACGACATCGTCGCCCCCACCGTCTCCACCTACAACGCCTACGCAGGCCGCCTCGTCAAAGAACACGGACTACGCCTAGGCGTCGAACCCGACGCAGGACTGCTCACCGAAGCCCTCGCCTGGCAACTCGCAGACTCCTGCGTCACCGAATACACCGGCCCCATGGACGCCGTCGAAGCCAGCCCCGCCACCGTCACCGCAGCAATCCTCTCCCTATCAGGCCAACTCGCCGAACACCTCCGCACCCCCCGCGACCTCGACACCTTCCTCACCGCCACCATCAGCGACCTCGACAGCATCGAACTCGCCCCCAAAAAACGCAGCTTGCCCACCTCTATACGAAAACTGCGCGCACACTGCGCCGCACACCAACAACTCCTGCCCATCCTGGCCGACTACGTCCGCCGAAAACGCGAACACTCCGTCATCGACTTCGCCGACCAAGTCCAACTCGCAGCCCAACTGGCCATCAACTTCCCCGCAGTCGCCGCCACCGAACGACGCCGCTTCAACATCGTCCTCCTCGACGAATTCCAAGACACCTCCGAAGCCCAAATGCGCCTGCTCGAAGCTCTCTTCGCCCGCTCCAGCGAAGAACACCCCCCACCCATCCCCGTCGTCGCCGTAGGCGACCCCCACCAATCCATCTACGGATGGCGCGGAGCAAGCGCAACCACCCTCACCCGATTCCCCGTCCTCTTCGGCACCCACGCACAAGGAACAACTACCCCCGCACCCACCCTGCCCCTATCCATCAGCTGGCGAAACGACCAAGCCATCCTCGCCGCAGCCAACACTGTCGCTGCTGAACTCACCCAACACAGCAGCGTCCAGGTACACAAACTCCGCCCCAGACCAGCAGCAGGACCAGGCCGCATCCACACAGGACGTTGGGCCACCGCCGAAGAAGAAGCCACCGGCACCGCCCAATGGATTGCCCGCCACTGGTGGGACACCGCACAACCACACCCCGAGAGCGAACCACCCCGATCAGGGCGTACCGCCGCGGTGCTATGCCGCCGCCGAGCACAATTCCCCCTCATCATCGATGCACTCCGCAAAGAAGGACTTCCGGTAGAGGTAGTGGGACTAGGAGGGCTACTCATGGTCCCCGAAATCACCGACCTCGTGGCACTGATCGCCTCCGCGACTGACTCATCGCGATCTGACAAATTCATGCGACTTCTTGCCGGACCGGTATGCCGACTCGGGGTACGCGACCTCGACGTATTAGCTGCCTGGGCACGACACCGAGACCGTCTTATGCAGGAAACCGTAGGTGACCAGGAGGCACCCGCCGCAGAAACAGATACAGAAACAAAAAACGACATCCCAGAAGGTATCGACACTCGCCCGGAGCCCTCAGGGCTGATCGAAGCTGTCGAAGATCTTCCAGAACGAGGATGGAAAGACAACCACGGCCGTGAATTGACCTTGACAGCTCGTGCTCGTCTGGAGTGGTTAGCACGTGCGCTGAGCCAGGTGCGGGAGGCCTCGTCTCAATCTCTCCCAGAAATGGTGATGACTGCTGAGCGAGTGCTTGGCCTGGAAGTGGAGCTGTTGTCGCGTCCTGGTGCTACTCCAGAATCGGCGCGTGCTCAGCTGGATGCGTTCGCTGAAGTAGTCGCCGGTTTTGCCGCTGGTTCTGCCACAGCAACGCCGCATGCTCTCTTGTCGTACTTGGAGGCTGCCGCTGATCAGGAACGAGGGCTTGATATGCCTGCGCCAGCACCTATGGGAGCTGTCAATGTGTTGACTGTGCATGCCAGTAAAGGGCTGGAATGGGATGTGGTGGCGGTTCCTGGTCTTGTGGAGGGCGGGTTTCCTAGTTATCCGAATCCGGCACGGGTTTCGTTTGTTGGTGATCAATGGCAGGTGCAGCCCCCGAAAGATTCAGCGTGGATGAGTGATCTTGGCGCGATTCCCTACCCCTTGCGGGGGGATGCCAATGGGTTGCCGCAGATGGATTTGCGTGGAGTTGATTCGCAAGGTGCACAGGATGCGTTGTCTGATTTCGCGCTCGCTGGGGGGATACATGCGATGCGTGAGGAAAGAAGGTTGGCATATGTCGCCTATACCCGTGCGGTGGAGGCGTTGCTTGTCTCAACGGCGGTGTGGGAGGGGCATAAGAGCCCGCGGGTGACGAGTCGGTTTTTGAGTGAGGTTGCGCCGGGGGCTGTTGTTGAGGAGTGGGTTGATATGCCGCCGGAGGGGGCGGAAAACCCGACGGTGTTTGATGAGCAGGTTGTGTGGCCTGTGTCTGCTCCGGTGTCACGTTCTGTTGAGATGGAGGCGGTGCGTTCGGCGATGAGTGGTGGCGGGGTAGTTGATGGGGTGGATGATTTGTCGGTTGAGATGGATGTTTTGGTGGCTGAGTGGTTGGCCGGCAGGGATGGGGTGCGTGAGCAGGTGGCGGTTTTACCTGATCATGTGACGGGTACTGATCTTGTGCGTTTGCGGGTGGATCCGGAGGGGTTTGCTGTTGATTTGCGGCGTCCTATGCCGCGTCCGCCTGCGGTTGCTGCTCGTGCGGGGGCGCAGTTTCATGCGTGGGTGGAGGCGCGGTATCGGTCGCAGGTGTCGTTGTTGGACTGTGTCTCTGAGGGGGGGGTTGGTGATCAGGAGTGGGTTGATTGTGAGATGGGTGATGTGCAGCGGTGGAAGGAGAATTTTTTGGCGTCGGAGTGGGCTGATCGGCAGCCGTTGGAGGTGGAGTTTTCGGTGGAGACGGTGATTGATGGTTTGCCGGTTCGGGGGCGGATTGATGCGGTGTTTGCGCGGCCGGGGGGTGGTTTTGAGGTTGTGGATTGGAAGACGGGGCGGGCTCCGAGTGCGGCGCAGGTTGAGTCTAGGAGTATGCAGTTGGCGTTGTATCGGTTGGCGTATGCGCAGTTGCGTGGGGTGGATGTGCAGGAGGTGGGGGCGGCGTTTTTCTATGCGGCTGATGGGGTGACGTTGCGTCCTGTGATGCCTTCGCGGGAGGAGTTGTCGGCGTGGGTTGCTGGTTTGGGTGGTGGTCGGGGGTGATGGGGTTTAGGGGGTGGTGTTGGTGAGTGTGTTGTGGGAGCGGTTGGCGGCGCTTTGGGTGCCGCCGCCGGGGCGGGTTGTGTCTTTGGGGTGGCGTTGGGTGGTGCGGTGGGGGGTGGTTTTGGTGGTGTAGGCGCGTTCTTCGGCGGAGGGGGTGGGTGTGTTTTCGGTGTGGAAGGCGATGTCGGTGGTGGGTGTGCCGGCGGAGTAGAGGTCGGTGATGGGGGTGTGGGGTGTGGGTGGGGTGGGGGTGGGGTTGAAGGGTTCGTGGGGGATGGGTTGGTTGCCGACCTGTTCGTTGAGGTGGGTGAGTGCTTGGGTTGCGTGGGTGAGGGCGTGGTGGTTGTTGAGGCGTTTTGCGGTGAGGAGTTTTCCGAGCAGGCGTAGTTCGCTGAGGAGGGTGGCGCGTCGTCGGATGGATGGGTCTGGGGGTTCGGTCAGGGTGGTGGTGTAGGCGGTGAAGATGGCTTCGGCTGCGCGGCGGTTGGTGTGGGTCAATACGGTGGCTAGGTCGGTGGCTGGGTCGCCGATGGTGGCGTTGTCCCAGCTGGTGATGGCGACGATGTGTCCGGTGGAGGCGTCGTGGGGGTCGTTGAAGTCGATGAGGATGTGGTCGGCTTCGAGGTGGCCGTGGGTGGGGCGGGTGGGGAAGCGCCAGAGGGCGATGTCTTCTAGGAGGGGTTCCCAGCGGTTGAGTAGTCCGGTGGGGACGAGGCCGGTGGATGCGCCGAGGTCGATGTCGCAGATGCGGCGGCGGTGTAGGTCGGTGGCGTCGTAGGTGGGTAGGCCTGCGGTGTCGTAGAGGGTGGGGTTGAGGTTGTGGATGGTGGCGATTGCTTGTCCGAGGGCGGTTGCTAGTCCGGGGCCGGGGGGTAGGAGGTCGAATTTGATGGTGCGGCCTGGGATGAGTGGGTAGAGCATGGCGCGGCGGCCGTCGCGTAGGGAGGCGAAGCCGTGGGGGTGGGGTGTGGCGTAGGGGAGGTGGTGGCGGAGGGTTTCTAGGAGGGGGAGTGATTGGTCTTGGAGGGCGGCGGCGACGGGGTCGGTGGGTAGTCGGATGGCCCAGCGGCGTTGGGTGTTGTCTTCGATGAAGGCGAGGCTGTAGTGATCACCCGGGTGTTCGGTGACGTGTTCGACTCGTGTGGGTCGTGCGTCGGGGAGGGCTGCGTCTGCGAGTGCGGCCAGTGTGAGTGCTGGGTTGATCACGTTCCCACCGTAGCGGCGTTGGGTGGTGGGGGTGGGGGTGGAGTTTCGGAGTGTCTTGTGGCTGAGGGGAGTTGGTTGGGTGGTTGGTGGTCGTAGGGTTTTGGTGTTGTTGGTGTGGTGGGGTGTTTGTGGAGGTGGTTTGTGTGGTTGAGGTTTGTGGTGTGAGTGGGTTGGGGTCTGGTGGTGTGGATAGGTGTGTGGGTGAGCGGGGTGTGCCGGGGTTGGTGGGGGAGGTGTTGGGTGATGCGGGGACGAGGGTGTTGGAGGTGGTTGATGGGTGTGTGCCGGTGGTGCGGGGTGTTGGCGGTGGTGTGGGGTTGGTGTTTCGTTCGCCGGTGGTTGGGGATGAGGGGCGTGGTGTGTTGTTTTTGGGCAGGGTGGCTGGTGTGGCTGTGGTTGCGGTGTGTGGGGGGTCGGGTGTGTTGGTTGGTGGTGGGGTGTCGTGGTTGGGGGTTCGGGAGGCGGGGGAGTTGGTGGGTGAGGTGGAGCGGGATGTGTTGTTGACGGCGGTGGCGTTGGTGAATTGGCATGAGAGGTCTGGTTTTTGTTGTCGGTGCGGGGCGCCGACTCGGGTGGTTTCTGCGGGGTGGGTGCGGGTGTGTTTGGTGGAGGGGGTGGAGTTTTTTCCGCGGACGGATCCGGCGGTGATTGTGGCGGTGACGGATGTTCGGGGGAGGTTGTTGTTGGCGAGGAATGTGGGGTGGGAGGTGAGGCGTCGTTCGTTGTTGGCTGGGTTTGTGGATGCGGGGGAGGGGGCTAGTGATGCGGTGGTGCGTGAGGTTGCTGAGGAGGTGGGTGTGCAGGTGCGGGATGTGGTGTTTGTGGCGGATCAGCCATGGCCGTTTCCGGGGTCGTTGATGTTGGGTTTTGAGGCCAAGGCGGTGGGGGTGGGGTTGTGTTTGGATGCCGCGGAGATTGTGCAGGCGCAGTGGTATTCGCGTGAGGAGTTGCGGGTTGTGGTGGGGTCTGGGGAGGTTCAGTTGCCGGGGCGGTTGTCGATTGCGCGTCGGTTGATTGAGCGTTGGTACGGTGGTCCGCTGGTTGGTGTTGGTGAGGTTTCGGTGTGAGGGGTTGGTGTTGTGGAGTTGTTTTCTGGTGATGCTGAGGGGGTGTTGCGTGGTTTGGATGAGGCGCAGCGGGAGGTGGCTGCGAATCCGTTGGGGCCGATGTGTGTGTTGGCTGGTGCGGGGACGGGTAAGACGCGGGCGATTACGCATCGGATTGCGTATGGGGTGTTGTCGGGGGCGGTGGTGCCGCAGCGGTTGTTGGCGGTGACGTTTACTGCGCGGGCTGCGGGGGAGTTGCGTCAGCGGTTGCGGGGGTTGGGTGTTTCGGGGGTGCAGGCGAGGACGTTTCATGCGGCGGCGTTGCGGCAGTTGCATTATTTTTGGCCGCGTGCGGTGGGGGGTGCGTTGCCGGATGTGTTGCCGCATAAGGCGTCGTTAGTGGCTGAGGTGGCGCGGCGGTTGAAGTTGCCTTCGGATCGTGCGGTGGTGCGTGATTTGGCTGCGGAGATTGAGTGGTCGAAGGTGGGGATGTTGACGGCTGAGACGTATGTGTCGGTGGCTGAGCGGGTGGGGCGGGTGGCTCCGGGGGTGGATCGGGTGATGATGGCGCGGGTGATTGAGGAGTATGAGCAGGTGAAGGCTGCTCGGCGGGTGGTGGATTTTGAGGATGTTTTGTTGTTGATGGTGGGGTTGTTGTTGGAGTATCCGCAGGTTGTGCGGGAGGTTCGGGAGCAGTATCGGCATTTTGTGGTGGATGAGTATCAGGATGTGAATGTGGTTCAGCAGCGTTTGTTGGATTTGTGGGTGGGGGATCGTTCTGATGTGTGTGTGGTGGGGGATCCTGCGCAGACTATTTATTCGTTTACGGGGGCTAGTGCGGAGCATTTGTTGGGGTTTGGGCGTCGTTTTGAGGGTGCTCGGGTGGTGCGGTTGGAGCGGAATTATCGGTCGAGTCCGCAGGTGGTGAATTTGGCGAATGTGATGTTGGAGGGGCAGCGGGGGGTGTTGCGTAGTCCGATTCGGTTGCGGGCTGTGGGGGAGTCTGGGGTGGTGCCGCGGGTGGAGTGTTTTGCTGATGATGAGGCTGAGGCGGTGGGGGTTGCTGAGCGTGTGGTGGGGTTGTTGGGCCGGGGTGTTGCGGCGCGGGATATTGCGATTTTGTTTCGGACGAATAGTCAGTCGGAGGCGTTTGAGCGGGCGTTGGATGGGGTGGGGGTTGCGTATTTGGTGCGTGGGGGTGAGCGGTTTTGGTCGCGGCCTGAGGTGGTGCGGGCGGTGGTGTTGTTGCGTGGTCAGGCGCGTTCGGATGATGGTTCGAAGGCGTTGCCGGATGTGGTGGTGGATGTGTTGGGTGGGGTGGGGTGGTCTCCGGTGGCTCCGTCGGGGCGTGGTGCTCGGCGGGATGAGTGGGAGTCGTTGGCGGCGTTGGTGGAGTTGGCGCGGGGTGTGGTTGCGGTGAGTCCGGGGGCGCGGTTGCGTGATTTGGTGGGGGAGATTGAGGAGCGGATGCATGCTTCGCATGCGCCGAGTGTGGATGGGGTGACGTTGGCGACGTTGCATGCGACGAAGGGGTTGGAGTGGGAGTACGTGTTTTTGGTGGGGGCTAGTGAGGGGTTTTTGCCGATTGCGATGGCTGAGGGGCAGGAGGCTGTGGAGGAGGAGCGGCGTTTGGCGTATGTGGGGGTTACGCGTGCGCGGCGGGGGTTGATGGTTTCGTGGGCGGCGTCGCGGCATGCGGGTGGGCGTGGTTCGCGGCGGTTGAGTCGGTTTTTTGAGGGTGTGGGTGGTGTGTTGGAGGGGGCTGGTGGGGTGGTGCCGGTTGTTGGTGGTGTTGGTGGGGTGGTGGAGCGGGAGCCGAAGCGGCCTGCGGTGTGTCGTGTGTGTGGTGAGTTGTTGGTGAGTCCGGCGGAGCGGAAGTTGCGTCGGTGTCAGGGGTGTCCTGCGTCGTATGACGAGGGGTTGTTTGAGCGGCTGCAGCAGTGGCGGTCGTTGGTGGCTGCGGCTGGGAGTGTGCCGGCGTATGTGGTTTTTACGGATGCGACGTTGATGGCGATTGCCGAGCGTGAGCCGTGTGATCGTGGTGAGTTGGCTGGTGTCTCGGGTGTGGGGGCGCGGAAGTTGTCGATGTATGCCGATGGGGTGTTGGCGGTGTTGGGGGGTGCTGATCCGCAGGAGGTGGTTGGTGGTGAGGGTTAGGGGGTGTGGGTGGGGCAGTGGGGGTGGATGTTCCAGGTGGTGTGGGAGGCGCTGGCGTCGAGGAGATTCCAGGTCAGGCTGGTGTGGTTTTCGCGGGTGAGGGTGGTTGGGTCGGTGGCGAGGCGTTGGATTGTGGTGGTGGTGAGCCATATGGCTAGGGCGGTGCGGGCGGTTTGGTTGCCGCAGTGGTCGGTGGTGTCCCAGGTGTGTCGGCCGCTGGTTTGGGCTAGTAGGTGTGGCCAGGCGGGGTCTTCGTCGCTGCGGGTGAGGTCGATGCAGTGTAGGCAGGGGCCTTCGGGGGTGATCCAGGGGCCGATGGTGATGGTGCAGCCGTCGAGGGTGACGGGTAGGTGGGGGATGTTGGCTTTGTTCCAGTGGTGGGCGTCGATGTAGGGGACGCCGCCGATGTCGGTGAGGATGGCTAGGTCGATGTGGGGGTGGGGGCGTTCGGGGTGGGGTTCGCTGATGAGGTGGTGGCCGTTGTTGTGCAGGGTGGTGCGTAGGCCGGTGGCGAGGTCGTTGTGTCCGGTGACGCAGATGTTTAGGGGGGTGGTGTTGGTGCTGTGGGTGAGGTTGGCGTCGGTGAGGAGTTGGTTGAGTTGGGGTGCACGGGTGGGGATGTCGCGTTGGGTGAGGGTGGTGTTGCTGTCTGTTTCGAGGGCGCGGAGGTAGTGGATTTCGGTGGGGTCGAGCCCGTCGATGACGATGCCGTGGGAGGGGCTGTGTCCGATGTGGAGGCAGCCTGGTCCGCGGTCGAGGACGCGGACGGTGGGGGCTAGGCGTGGGTGGTTCATGGGGTTTCTCCGTGTGTGGTGGGGTGTGTTGTTTTGACTGTGCCGGTGTGGCGGGGGTTGGGGGGTGTTGTTCACACGGAGGGTGGGGTTGTGGATGAGTGGGTGGGGTGGTTACCAGAGGGCGGTGGTGGTGATGGTGAGGAGGGCGCTGGCGGCGAGTTCGCCTAGGCCTGCGTGGGCTGGGCGGATTTTATGTCCGGCCAGGGCGGCGGCGCGGATGGTGAGGAGGAGGAAGATGATGGTGGCGGTGAGGGTTCCGCGGGAGGTGAGGCCGGGGAGTCTGAGCATGTCGATGCCGGTGGGGCCTAGGAGGAGTGCGGTGGCTAGGAGGGTGGTGCAGGTGGCGTGGTAGGTGATGGAGGCGATGTGGTGGGGTCGGGAGGTGCGTTCGCGGATGATGGTTTTGATGTAGAGGGCGGTACCGGTGAAGTAGGCGATGAGCAGGATGGTGGCGGTGGCCATTTTGGCGCGGCCGACGCCGATGGTGCCGGTGGGGGTAAATCCGGCCATGTAGACGATGTACCCGAAGAGGCAGGCGGTGGTGATGGTGGTGATGTCGTTGAGGAGCCATCGTTCGTGGTGGTTCAGGGTGCACCAGGTGGTGATGGCGGTGAGAGGGATGAAGAGGATGGTGTAGTGGGCTAGGTCGGGTCGGGTGATCAGGGTGGTGAGGGCCAGGGTGGTGGCCAGGGTGGTGTATGTGAGTAGTGGTGGTAGGTGGCGGGGGTTGTGGCGTGAGGTGGTCCAGGTGGAGAAGGCGTTGTAGGTGAGGTAGGCGGTGAAGCAGAAGGCGATGAGGGGGAGTTGGGTGGGGTGGCCGTGGGAGCGGATGACGCCGACGGTGATGGGGACGGTGAGGATGGCCCAGGCGCCGTGTTGGCGTGGGATCCAGGCGGTGGAGCGACGGCGGGGGCGCTTGGGGGTGTGGGCGCGTGCCGTGCTCACTGTTCCTCCTGGTGGTGTCCTTGTGTGTGGGGGTTATTTGTCGTTGTCGTTGTTGTTTTGGGATAGGAGGTCTTCGAGGGCGCGGTCGATGTCGTCTTTGTTGTTTTCGGTTACGCGTGCGACGTAGCCCATGATGTCGTCCAGGTCGGTGGCGGTGGGGGCTGATTCGGGGTCGCGCCAGGCGTTGTCGCGTAGGTCGGTGCCGCCGCGGTTTTCGAGTGCGGCGAAGAGGTTGGCGGCGTCGCGCATGCGGCGGGGGCGTAGTTCGAGTCCGACGAGTTTGCCGAAGAGGTCTTCGGCCGGGCCTCCGGTGGCGCGGCGGCGGCGGACGGCTTCACCGAGTGCGTCGCTGTGGGGGAGGTGGTTGCTAGTGGCGTTGGCGGTGACGATGTCGACCCATCCCTCGACGAGGGCTAGGAGGGTTTCTAGGCGTCTGAGGGCTGCTTGTTGGCTGGGGCTGGGGTGGGGTGAGAACAGTTCGCCGGCGAGGGCTTCCTGCATGGCGTTCATGTCGTTGGGGTCCATGGAGGTGGGGTTGAACTGTTCGACGGTGCGTTGGATGCGTTCGGTGTCGATGGTGATGTCGCGTGCGTATTCCTGGACGGCGAGGATGAGTTGGGGGCCGAGCCAGGGGACGTCGGCGAATAGTCGGGTGCGGGCTACTTCGCGGGTGGCGAGATAGATGAGTACTTCGTTGGAGTCGATTTCGAGGCCTTCTCCGAATGCGCCGATGTTGGCGGGTAGGAGGGCGACGTGTCCGTTGTTGACTAGGGGGAGTCCGACTTCGGTTCCGGAGGTGACGTCGCCGGCGAGGGTGCCGATGGCTTGTCCGAATTGGGCGGAGAAGATGCTGCCGGAGACGCGTTCGAGCATGGGGCGCATTTGGTTGATCATGCTGCGCATGTCCATGCCATTGGGTAGTGCGGGCATGCCGGGGATGGGTGGGATGTCGCCGTCGGTGAATTGTTCGAGTTGGGTGGTGAAGGCCGAGGAGATGGCGTCGGTGACGCCTTTAGCCAGGGGTCGCGTGAGGTTGGACCAGGTGTCGATGGTGGCTTCGATCCATTCGGCGCGGGACCAGGCGCTGATGGTGGTGGGTTGGGAGTCGAAGCGGGTTGCGCTGTCGATCCACAGGGAGGCGAGGCGGACGGCGTTTTCGACGGCTTGGATTGCTGGGGTGGGGACGACTGCGTCGCCGTTGGCGGCGGCGGTTTTTCGGGCGATGTCGGTGCACATGGTTGTGTCGAGGCCGTCGGGGGAGGGGGAGGTGAAGAATGCGCCGAGTTGTCCGGCGAGCATGTTCATGGTGGCTGGGTCGAGGTTGTTGATTCCCATGCCTTTGAGGGCTTCATTGAAGGCGGGGTTGTTTTGCGACGACATCATGTCTTGCAGCATTTTCATGAAGTCTGGTTGGTCGTCGCCGTTGTTACGGGGGAGGTCGGGGTTGTGCGACATGCCTGCTCCTACGTTGGATACGTCGGATGGGTTCCTTGTCCCAGATAATCACGTCTGGGGGTGGAGGTTCGATTTTGGTTGGGGTGGGTGGTGTGGATGGTGGGGCACTATGGCTTGGTTGTGCGGAAGGGAGTTTGTTGATGAGTGGTGTGTATGTGGCGGTGTCGGCTTCGCCGTTGTCGTTGGATGAGGTTGTGGGGGCCGTGCGTGATCCGCGGGTGGGGGGTGTGGTGACGTTTTGTGGGGTGGTGCGGAACCATGACGGGGCTAGGGACGTGTCTGGGTTGGAGTATTCGGCGCATCCTTCAGCTGAGGATGTGTTGCGTGAGGTTGCGCAGGAAGCTGTTGCTTTTGAGGGGGTTCATGCGGTGGCGGCGGTGCATCGTGTTGGTGTTTTGGAGGTTGGTGATGTGGCGGTGGTGATGGCTGTGGGGGCTGAGCATCGGGGGGAGGCTTTTGCGGCGTGTCGTTTTTTCATTGATGAGCTCAAGCAGCGGGTGCCGGTGTGGAAGCATCAGTTGTTTGCCGATGGTTCGGATGAGTGGGTAGGTACTCCGTGAGGGCATCGTGGCGTTTGTCGAAGAGAACTGCGCGGCTGGTGACGGTTGTGTTGTTTGTGATGGTTCTTGTGGTGGTGGGGGCGTTGGTTCATCCGCCATTTGTGGTGTTGCGGGCTGGTCCTGCGGTGAACACGTTGGGCGATTTGGATGGGACGGCGATTATCTCGGTGGAGGATGCCAAGACGTATCCAACGCAGGGGGCGTTGGATTTCACGACGGTGGCGCAGTATGGGGGGCCTGGTTTTGAGATTAATGGGTGGTTTTTGTTGAGTTCGTTGTTTGATCCGGGTTCGGATGTGGTGCCTCGCGATGAGGTGTTTCCGCCGAATGTGACGCGGGAGAGTTTGAGTCGGGCTACGAGCGCGCAGATGGCTGGTTCGCATAACAGTGCTGAGGCAGTGGTTTTTAACAAATTGGGTTTTGAGGAGGTGGCGCGTGTTGCTTCGGTGGTGCCTTCTGGTCCTGCACAGGGGGTGTTGCGTGAGGGTGATGTGATCACGTCGGTGGATGGTCAGCCGATTTCGCGTACAGCGCAGGTTGCGGAGTTGGTTCGGCAGCGTCCTGATGGGTCGCCGGTCAAGATTGGTATTGATCGTGGGGGTTCAGGTTCTGTTGTGGAGGTGACCCCGAAAAAGGTTCAGGGGCGAATGTTGATTGGTGTTGGTTTGGAGGCGCGGTTCCCTAAGGCGCCGAAGGTGCAGATCAGGGCGGGGGATGTGGGTGGTCCGTCGGCGGGAACGATGTTTGCGTTGGGGTTGTATGACAAGTTGACGCCGGGTGCGTTGACTGGGGGGCGGCGTATTGCTGGCACGGGGACGATGTCTTTGGATGGCACGGTGGGTCCCATTGGTGGGATTACGCACAAGATGGATGGTGCCCGTGCGGCGTCGGCGGAGTGGTTTTTGGCTCCGGCGAAGAATTGTTCGGAGGTGGTGGGGAATGTGCCGGAGGGGCTTCGTGTGGTGAAGGTTGACACGTTTGATGAGGCATTGCGTGCGGTGGAGGCGATTGGTGCTGGGCAGGGGGATTCTTTGCCGACGTGTGGTTGATGGTGGGTGAGGGGACGGGGCGTGGTGGGGCTCCGTCCGCCTCGTGGTGGTTATTCCTCGTCGGGGACGAGGGTGGTGGAGAGGGCGTTGATGAGGTCGGGGGCGATGTCGTGTCCGATGGCGACTTTGTCGTCGGTGTCGTGGGCGCGTTGGCGTAGTAGGCAGGTTGCTTGGCCGTCGCGGGTGACGCCTGCCATGAGGCGGACTTCGATGCGGTCGGGGTGGTTGGCGGCTGCTTGGGCGAGTTTTTCGGGTTGGGTGGGGAGGTTTTCGGCGGCGGAGGGGGGCAGGACGAGTCGTTCGATGGCTAGGGCTACGCCGTGTACTTCTTCTGGCCAGGCTAGGGAGGATAGGAGTGAGTCGAGGTTGGTGGGGTCGGTGAGGGGGCCGTGTCCGAAGGCGGATTCGATGCCTTCTTGTTCAATGCTGGATAGGGCGGTGGGGTCGGTTGGGGTGCCGAGTTGGGTGGCTAGGGCGGGTTCCATTTCGATGAGTCGGGTGGTGTGGACGAGCGCGAATAGGCGTGGGGGTTGTTCCCACCCTGCTGCGGCGACGTGTTTTTCGGCTTCGATGAGGCAGTCCAGGAGTGGGTTGCTGATGATTCCGTTGGTGGGGGTGTTGTCAGTCACGTCGGTCATTGTTGCGTGCGGGGGTGGGGTACGGCGAGTGGAGGGGGTGTGGTTCTGCGCGGCGTGGACCGCGCGGTTGGGTTTTGGTCGGTAGCGTGGTGTTTCCAGTTTTTTGTGCGTGAAGGGTGTTGCTGACGTGAGCGATGCAGCTGGCGGTTTTGGCGGGTTCGGCGGTTCACCGCCGGGTGGTTCTGGTTCTGGCGGGGGAGCGGTGCCGCGGGGGGCTCGTGTGCGGGGGAAGCCTTCGCCGTTGTTGGTGACGGTGGCTTCTTTGGTTGCTTTAGTGGTTGTGCTGGTGGTGGTTAGCCAGTTCTGGACCGAGGTGTTGTGGTACGAGTCTGTGCAGGCCGGGCAGGTCATGTGGACCACGATCGCGGTTCAGGTGGTTTTGTTTGTGGTGGGCATGGTGCTGGTGGGGGCGTTAGTGGCCAGTTCGCTGGTTATCGCGCATCGGATGCGGCCGGTGTATGCGCCGCCGACGCCGCAGCAGGAGGTGTTGGAGCGGTATCGGCAGATGATTGAGCCGGTCCGTCGCCTCGCGGTGTGGCTGGTGCCGTTGTTGTTTGGTGCGTTTGCTGGTTTGGCTGCGGCTGGGCAGTGGCAGATGGCTTTGGCGTTTGTGAATAGGCAGGATTTCGGTAAAGCTGATCCGACTTTTGGGTTGGATATTGGTTTTTTTGTGTTTTCGTTGCCGATGCTGCAGTTCGCGGTGGCTTTCTTGACGATGGCTTTTGTGCTGGGGCTGTTGGCGGCTGCGTTAATGCATTACATCGATGGTGGGATCAGTATTGGCCCTAAGGGTTTGTCGACTACGCGGGCTGCGCGGATTCATCTGAGTGTGTTGGCGGCTGCGTTGGTGTTGGTCCGGGGCGTGGGGTATTGGCTGGATCGTTATGCCTTGTCGGTTCGTCATTCGGACCGTATTACTGGTTTGACGTATGCCGATCAGTACGCGGTGTTGCCAACGAAGACCATTCTTGCCGTGGCTGCGGTGATTTGTGCGGTGCTGTTTTTAGCGACGATTTGGACGACGTCGTGGCGGCTTCCGATTATCGGTGTGGCAATGCTGTTGATTTTGTCTGTGGTGGCTGGGGGGATTTACCCGACTCTTGTTCAGTCGTTTAGGGTACGTCCTTCGGAGGCGGCGCTGGAAGGTCCGTTTATTCAGCACAACATTAATGCCACGCGGGACGCGTACGGGTTGTCGTCGATTCAGAAGACTGACTATGCGGCGAAGACTGACGTGGAGCCGGGGCAGTTGCGTCAGGATGCGGCGACTATTCCTGGGGTTCGCATTATTGATCCGTTGATTGTGTCGCCGACGTTTACGCAGATGCAGGGTTTGCGTCAGTATTATGCGTTCCCGGATGCGCTGGATGTTGACCGGTATGGGTTGAAGAATGGTCAGCAAGATTCAGTGGTTGCTGCTCGTGAGTTGAATCTTGAAGGGGCTCCGCAGCGTAACTGGGTGAATGATCACACGGTGTACACGCATGGGTACGGGTTGGTGACTGCCAGGGGCAATACTCGCACTGATGAGGGTGCGCCGGACTTTTTCACGCGCGATATTCCTCCGAAGGGGGAGCTGACTCCTTTTGAGCCGCGTATTTATTTCGGTGAGCGTACGCACGAGTATTCGCTTGTGGGTGGAGAGAAAGGCGCTAAGCCGCGGGAGCTTGATTATCAGGCTGCTGACGGTGAGCGGTACACGACATATTCCGGTATTGGTGGAGTCAAGCTGGATAACTTCTTTAAACGGGCCGCGTATGCGATTAAGTACCGGGAATTGAAGTTTTTGCTGTCTGAGCAGGTCGGGGATTTCACGACGATTTTGGATCGTCGGACTCCGCGGGAGCGGGTGCGGGCTGTGGCGCCGTGGCTGACTTTGGATGGCAACATTTACCCGACTGTTGTTGACGGGCGTATCCAATGGGTTGTTGATGGGTACACCACGTCGGATCGGTATCCGTACAGCCGTTTGCAGAGTCTTGACACGGCTACCTCGGACACGGTGACGGCGCGTAGCCAGAGTGTGCAGCAGGCCCGTGGCGGTCAGGTGAACTACATCCGTAACTCGGTTAAGGCCACGGTTGATGCCTATGACGGCACGGTGCGTTTGTATACCTGGGATGAGTCTGATCCGATTTTGAAGGCTTGGTCGAAGGCTTTCCCGGGTGTGGTTCAGCCGATGAGCAAAATCAGTGGCGGTTTGATGAGCCACTTGCGTTATCCGGAGGACATGTTCAAGGTGCAGCGTGAGTTGCTCACGCGGTACCACGTAGCCGATGCTGCCAGCTTCTACACCGGTGGTGAGTACTGGAAGGTGCCAACGGATCCGACGCAGGCTGCTCAGCCTGCTCAGGGGCAGACTCAGGGGCAGAACAGCCCGGATCAGCCGCCGTATTACTTGTCTATCCGGATGCCGGGGCAGAAAGAGCCGTCTTTCTCGTTGACGACGTCGTTCTCGCCTGCGGGTGAAAACCGTCCGTATTTGACGGGTTTCTTGGCGGTGGATTCCAACGCGGGGTCGACTCCGGGTAAGAGGCGCGAGGGGTATGGGGTGATGCGTCTGCTGGACGTGCCTAGTGCCACGAACGTGCCGGGGCCAAGTCAGGTGCAGAGCAAGATCAACACTTCTAACGTCTCGTCGCAGGATTTCCCGGCGACGTTGAATAACTTCCTCAACATTTCGCAATCTGGTTCCAAGGTGCAGCGAGGCAATCTGCTGACCCTGCCAGTCGGTGGGGGGCTGCTGTATGTGCAGCCGATCTATGTGTCGAGCCGTGATGGGGGGACGTATCCCTTGCTGCAGGCGGTGGTGGTTTCCTTCGGTAAGAAGATCGCCTGGGGTAAGACGCTCGACAGCGCGTTGGATCAACTGTTTGAGGGAGATTCAGGCGCCAGTGCTGGCGATTCGGATCGTTCTAGCAAGGGTGATACGCCTGCTGCACCTTCGCCTAAGCCCCGGTCGGAGCAGTTGAAGGCTGCGTTGGCTGAGGTGCAGAAGTTGTACGAGGCGAGCCAGGCTGCGTTGCGTCAGGGTGACTGGAGCGCTTACGGCAAGGCGCAGGAGGCGTTGGCTGCAGCGATTAGTAAGGCTGTTCAGTTGGCGCCTGAGGGCGGCGTTGCTGGGGAGGGTGGTGAGAAGTCTTCTGGGTCTAATTCGAGACAGGAGGCTGCTCCCAGTGCTTCTGAATCCCCAACGCCGTCTGCGTCTGTATCTGAGCAGGAGTAGCGTTTTTGCTGGTCAGAGGATTTTTTGAGGATTTTTTGTTCTCGATTTGGTCTTTTGGCCAGATGTGAGTAATGTTGTGTTCACCAACGCGGGGTGGAGCAGCTCGGTAGCTCGCCGGGCTCATAACCCGGAGGTCGCAGGTTCAAATCCTGCCCCCGCTACTGTGAACCAGCGTTTGGTCGATTAGAAGGCCGGAACCTTTGAAAGGTTCCGGCCTTCGTCGTGCTGTGATCCCGTGGACACACAGAAGTACGGATAGCGCATTCCTGCTATACCTGCCTTCCCTCGGATCATTCGGTGAAGCCCTGGCTAGGTCACTCGCAGTCCTTGCGCAGCCTCATATGGCGAGTGGGATGACCTTTCCGGAACGATCTACTGTGAAACGCGACACGTACTTTTTTGAAGGAGCTTTCGTGACTGTGAACATGGGTGCGTCCCAACGCCACCACGTCGTGATTATCGGCACCGGTTTTGGTGGCTTGTTCGCTGCCAAGCAGTTTGCTCACCGTAAAGACGTTCTGGTCACCATCATCGGCAAAACCGACCACCACCTGTTTCAGCCGCTGCTCTACCAGGTCGCTACCGGAATTCTTTCCGAAGGTGAGATTGCCCCGCCGATTCGGGAAATCCTCAAGCACCAGCGCAATGCGCGCGTGATTCTTGGTCTGGTTGATGACATTGACCCGCAGGCCAAGACCGTCACCTCGCGCTTGCATGACAACACCACCGTTACCCCTTACGACACCCTCATCGTCGCCTCGGGGGCGAGCCAGTCGTACTTTGGGAACGATCATTTCGCCACGTATGCCCCGGGCATGAAATCGATCGATGACGCCCTAGAGCTTCGCTCTCGTATCTTCAACAGCTTCGAGCGCGCCGAGCTGACTGAAGACCCCGTCGAGCGCGACCGGCTACTGACCTTCGTTGTTGTTGGAGCTGGCCCCACCGGTGTGGAAATGGCAGGCCAGATCCGTGAGCTCAGCTCCCACACACTGGCCAAAGAGTTCCGCAAGATCGACTCCCGCCAGGCCAAAGTCATCCTCGTTGACGGAGCTAAAGAGGTGCTGGCCAACTTCGGTGACAAGCTTGGCAGCAAAGCACGCCGATCCCTGCAGGACCTCGGCGTCGATGTCCGCTTGGGCGGTTTTGTGACCCACATTGATGGTGACGGTGTTGACATCAAATACGCCGACGGGCGTACTGAACACATCGAAGCAGCGACCAAGGTCTGGGCTGCTGGTGTGCAAGGAAACCGCCTTGGCCGTGTTTTGGCGGACAAAACACCAGCCGAGGTTGACCGTACTGGCCGCGTGATCGTCAAGCCTGACCTGACCATTGAAGGACACCCCGAAATCTTTGTCATCGGTGACCTCATGGCTTTCGAAGGCGTGCCTGGTGTTGCGCAGGGAGCGATCCAGTCTGGTGGCTGGGCAGCCCGTACCGTCATTGCACGCTTGGATGGCAATGAAAAGCGCGCCGCACAGCCCTTCACGTACAATGACAAAGGCTCCATGGCGATCATTTCTAAATACCGCGGTGTCGCCAATGTCAAAGGATTCAAGTTCTCCGGCTTCATCGCATGGTCGGCATGGCTGGCCATTCACCTGCTCTTCCTGGTCGGCTTCAAATCGCGTGTGTCTACCTTGATTCGATGGGCGATCACCTTCTTGTCTGATGACCGCTCCGAGCGCGTCACCACTCACCAGCAGATGGTTGGCCGACTGGCTATGCGCCAGCTAGGGCAAGGCGTTTCTGGATCCCTACTACGCGGAGAAGAGCCCCGCAGTAAAGGTGAGCGCATCGATAACTAGAGACGCTCGCTGTCGTCGTTCTGCGCAGTGATACGCAGTTTGTACGTTCGGGCCCGCCACTTCAACGTGGCGGGCCCGAACTGTCATGTTGAGGCATTCGGCCTTATGCGGTGAGCGACTGCGAGATTGCTTTGCCTTATCTGATGGTCGTCACGAAATCTGCATGTTCGCTTATAGATGACAAAAATTTGGCGGAAGAATCCGGAGTAATCATCAGCATGAAGCGTGAGGCGGGCGGCCATAGATGCATCACAAGAACAAAAAATCGCCCTCTCGCTCCGCCCGAAATTAATCGAAAACTCATCATGAGCAGGAAATTTCGCAAATAAATCGACCCCTCGAGCAAGGTCGTGACTACTAGCAATACGCCCATTAGTCGGACGACTGACCAACTCCGCTTGCCGAACGACTGTCCAAGACCGATAGTTGAGACATCGCCCGACGCGAACCGGCCCTCACCGGGGTGGAACGCTGACAGCGACGGACCGTTCGGGGGAACGCTCCGGATCGCCTCGGCGGGGGGCCGAGGCGATCACAGTCCGTCACATACGCCGAACCAGCACACCGGCAGGCGGACCCACTACGCCGCACCGCGGCACAAAACCAGGGGGAACACACACATGAGAAACGCCATCGGACGCATCGCTGCCACCGCACTACTGGCCATTGCTACGACAACGCTCGCAGCCACCTCACCTGCCACCGCAGCAGGCAGCTCCACCCGCGAGCTCAGCGCCATCACTCACACCGACAACGCAGACGGCACCGGAGCCATCCACCACCGCACAGTCACCGTCATCACCCACACTAAAGCCACTAAAAAACACCGCACCAGCCGCGCCACCAAAACACGCCGACAGACCTCACCGCGCCTCAAGCCTCAGAACGTGAAAATTCGGGCCCACAAGACAGTTGGTGCACGCTAAGACCGGTTCGTAAGCTGAACCAATGCCGCTGCCGTACGAGATCCAACAGGTGCGCCTACCCAACGGTTTGCGCGTGGTCATCAATCCCGACCCTCTCGTACCGCTAGTGGCAGTCAATCTCTGGGTAGGCGTCGGATCCCGTCACGAACACCCCGGCCGCACTGGATTCGCCCACCTATTCGAACACCTCATGTTTCAAGGCTCGGCCAACGTCGCCGAAGGAGAACACTTCGCCGCCCTCATGGCCCAAGGAGCCCGGCTCAACGCCACCACTTCATTCGACCGGACAAACTACTTCGAAACCGTACCCACCGGGGCACTCGAACTCGCGCTCTGGCTCGAAGCTGACCGCCACGGCAACCTCTTACCCGCCCTGACCCAAGAAAACTTCGACAACCAACGCGACGTCGTCAAAGAAGAAAAGCGCCAACGCTACGACAATGTCCCCTACGGCACCTGGATGGCCGAACTATGCGCACTGGTCTTCCCGCCAGGACACCCCTACAGCCACGTACCCATCGGCTCCATGGCTGATCTGGAATCTTCCTGTCTTGAAGATGCCCACGCTTTCTACACAGCGCACTACCGACCCTCCAACACTGTCCTGACTCTCGCCGGAGACGTCACCGTCGATAAAGCCGCAGACCTGGCCGCCACCTACTTCGGTCACCTCACCGACCCTGACCCCGCCCTCATCTCCACTCATACCGACAGCCCACCGCTACCACCCATCGCATCCCCCATCCGCAGCTGCATTCACGCTGACGTCCCTCACGAACGCCTCTACATAGCCTTCCGGCTGCCCCGTGAAGACACCTCCCGCGCCTACCTTGGCGCCACCCTGGCTCTCGATGCCCTCGGTGGCCTGGGCATGTCACGCCTGGACATGAAACTGGTGCGCGACACCGCCCTAGCCAACTCTGTATCCGTCTCTTGGATGGGACTGACCGAAAACACCTCCCTGGGATTCATCACCGTCCAACTCGAAGAAGGCACCGACCCCGCGCACGTCGAAGACATCATCTGCGCCGAACTAGAAGCCCTAGGCACCCACGGCCCCACCGAAGACGAACTCACCAGCTCCAATGCCTTCGCCGAATACGGGTGGCTGTCCACGCTTGCCGGACTCACCGAACGCGCCGATGCCCTCAACCACTACGCCACCCTTCACGGCGACGCCACCGGCGCGGCACACTTCCTTGACCGCCTCGCCCTCATCACCAGCGAAGACGTCACCGCAGCTGCCCGCCACTGGCTCAACCCGCAACACCGGGCAGTCCTTCACTACATTCCCCGCGCCCGCACCCAAGGCCAGCCTGGAAAGGAACAGGCATGAACAACCCCCGACCTATCCCCACTGCCGCGCCACCCTGGAAATTCCCTACCCCCGAACGATTCACCATTGGCGACCACGGGCTGAACGCCATGGCCTACCACGTGCCCGGCCAACACATCCTTTCCCTCACCCTGGGAATCCCCCTGCCCATCTCCTATGAGCCTCGCCACGTCGAAGGCGTAGCCCGCATTCTCGCCGAAGCGCTCACTGAAGGTGCTGGCCAACTCGACACCACCGCCTTTACTCGCGCCGCAGAACGACTTGGGGCAGTCATTCGCGTCATGGCCGGAGAACGCTCCATCACCTGCGACGTACAAGTTGCTGCCCGCAACATTGCCCCAGCGCTAGATCTGCTGGGCTCTTGCCTCCAAGAGCCCATCCTGGCCCAAAAAGAAATCGACCTGATCGTCCGGCAAACCATCGCCGAACTCGAAGCAGCCCGAGCCCACCCGGGGCAACGCGCCGCTGAGCACTTCGCGGCACTCATGTTCGCCCCCAACGACCGCCTCGCGCGCCCTTACCCCGGCACCATCGACACCATCTCAGCTATCACCCGCGAAGACATTCACGCCTACTACCAGGCACTGGGCCCCAGCGGATCAGCTGTAGCTATCGCTGGTGATCTCTGCGGCATTGATGTTCCTGAGCTATTGACCAACGCATTCGGCTCCTGGACTGATGGGCCAGCACGCCCACACCACGTCGAACCACCGGGCGCCTATGCCCCCGACTGGTCCCGCACCGTCATCGTGGACCGCCCCGGAGCAGTACAAAGCGAAATCCGTATCGGCTGTCCCGGACCTGGCCGCAGCGTTGAAGGAGGCTGGGCTCCCTACCCGGTTCTGGGCTACCTCATGGGCGGCACCACCACTAGCAGGCTCGATACTGAACTCCGTGAAAAACGCGGATACACCTACGGCATGCGAGCAGGATTCACCCCACGTAATCGTGGCGGCATTTTCCAGGTCAACGGGGCAGTGCGCTCAGAAGTCACTGCCGCAGCCGTCGACTGCGCTCTGGACATCCTTAACAGCGCCGCCGGTACCTTCACCGCGACCGAAACCGCTACTGGCGTGGATTATCTAGTCAAAACCGCTCCCGGGGATTACACCATCGCCGACAACATTGCCGATGAAGCGATAGCCAAATTCCTCGCAGGAAGCGACACCGACGAGATCACCCGAGTTCTGGCAGACATGGCATCCATGACCCCAGAACGACTCAATAACGCCTGGAGCCGCTATATCCACGGCAAATGGGGCATCGTCATCGTGGGCCAAGCCGACCAATTCGCTGACACCCTGCGTGCAGCAGGGCACAACATCACAATTGTGTGAGAAGCCGCCGTCTAGGGGTGTTCAGCAGCACTGAACACCCCTAGACGGTGCGCACGAGCGCACGTATCACGCACGCGCCCCCGGAGAATCATCACCAATACGCGCCAACACAGACTCGTGCAACTGCCCATTCGTTGCCACAGCATTGCCGCTCCACGGGCCGTCTTGACCATCCAAACCGGTAAAACGCCCACCTGCCTCAAGCACAATCGGTACTAGTGCCCCCATGTCGTACACCTCCAGCGAAGGCTCTACGGCAACATCAACAGCACCCTCAGCCAACAACATGTACGACCAAAAATCTCCGTAGGCACGAGAACGCCACACAGCTTCATTCAATTCGAGGAAAGAATCCAAACGCCCTTTTTCTTTCCAGCCCTTAAGCGAGGAATAGGAAAGGGAAGCATCCGACAAAGATGCGACCTGCGAAACATGGATCGGGGTAGCCGAAGACAAAGAACGTCCCGTGTACGCACCAGCACCTTGAGCGGCCCACCAACGTCGCCCCAACGCAGGTGCGGCAACCACACCAACGACAGGGTCATCGCCGTCATAAAGCCCAATCAATGTGGCCCACACCGGGACACCGCGCACGTAGTTTTCAGTTCCGTCAATCGGGTCAATGATCCAGCGGCGTGAGCCCGTGCCTGTCGTGCCGCCCTCTTCACCGACCACACGGTCGCGAGAACGAACACGGGCGAGCTGACCGCGGATCAGCTCTTCGGCATCGATATCAGCGTCAGTGACAGGGGTCATGTCGGGTTTGGTGTTCACCGACAAATTGGTTGATTTGAAGCGGGGCATAGTGATG
This sequence comes from Dermatophilus sp. B7861-1, assembly GCF_058996045.1. Classification (NCBI taxonomy): domain Bacteria; kingdom Bacillati; phylum Actinomycetota; class Actinomycetes; order Micrococcales; family Dermatophilaceae; genus Dermatophilus; species Dermatophilus sp. B7861-1. The sequence continues at coordinate 934,252 of NZ_CM180082.1, forward strand.
CGCTCAACCGTGTCGGCGAGCACGTGGGCAAGGCGCAGGTCATCGGTGTATGTGGACACAGCTCTACGCTATCTGTCCAGCATGGATTGGCGTGGCACCGTGGGGAATCGGTGTTGATGCGCCGCTGAGTCAGCTGCTGTTGCTACGGGCGAGGCGTGCTTTCGGTAGGTGGATCACTCTCGCCACGCCGTGCCCGCAAAAGCCGGCGCACAGAATCCAAACGCGCTTCTAAGGATGCGTGAAGTTCTGCATTGGGATGGTTGGCCACGTGCTCATCCAAGGCACAGTCCGGCTCATCATGACTACAACCACGTGGGCAACCGTCGGTTCCAGGTTCAAGATCGGGAAAATGACTAATGATCTGTTCGGGGTGCACATGCGCTAAGCCAAACGACCGGATCCCCGGGGTGTCGACAATCCAGCCATCATCATCAGGTAGCGGAGCCGCGATAGCTGAAGTGGATGTATGGCGACCACGCCCGGTGACCTCATTGACATGACCCGTGGTGCGCCCCAAGCCGGGAACCAATGCGTTGACAAGAGTGGATTTACCCACCCCCGAGTGCCCCACAAGCACGCTGGCATGCCCAGCTAGACGATGTCGGATGGCTTCGACTGCTGCTGGATCCAAAGCACAGGCATCGCTTGAGATGGGGGAGGAATCGCTACGTCCGCTGGTGATGACATCAACATCCAAGGCAGCGAATGAGGCGAGAAATTCACTCGGATCGGCCAAGTCCGTTTTAGTCACCACAAGGATGGGGTGAATACCCGCATCGTAGGCCGCTACCAGGCATCGATCGATGAGCCGGTGGCGTGGCTCGGGATCAGCGATAGCGGTAACGATCACCATGATGTCCACGTTGGCGACGATGATGCGCTCGACGGGGTCAGTGTCATCAGCAGTGCGACGCAACAAAGTACGGCGAGGTTCGGCACGTACGATCCGCGCCAGAGTTCCTTCGGCTCCGCTGACATCACCAACCAGAGCAACCTCATCACCCACCACGACAGAATGACGACCCAGCTCACGAGCTTTCATCGCTGTAACTGTGACGCCGTCCAAAATGCAAGTGAAACGGCCACGATCAACCCGCACGACACGCGCAATAACCGCATCAGCATGTTTGGGGCGATTTTTAGTGCGAGGGCGAGTGCCTTTGCGGTTAGGTCGGATTCGTGCATGTGATTCGTCGTAGCGGTCATGAAGAGCGCGGCGAGAACTCATGAGGCCACAACCGTGCGCTCGGCGGCAGTTTCAACACCGAGCATCCGCATCCACATATCTGCGAAACCCGGCAAAGTTTTGCTGGTAGTGGCGATATTTTCGATGCTGCTTCCTGGCGCCTTCAAAGCCAAGATTGCCGCGGCAGTCGCCATCCGATGATCGTGGTAAGTAGCGATCTGAGCCGGGCGCAGAGGAGAAGGTCGGATCACTAACCCATCATCAGTTTCGGTCACATCCCCACCAAGACGGTTGATCTCAGTGGCCAAAGCGGCCAACCGGTCAGTTTCGTGGCCACGCAGGTGGGCCACCCCATGCAGATGGGAGGGAGAGTGGGCACAGGCAGCAAGCGCCGCGACCGTAGGAGTGAGCTCACCAGCTTCAGAAAGGTCCAGATCGAACCCCTCAAAGCCACAATCAGCAGTAACAGTCAGGCCCGTGCGATCCAGCTCGACACGAGCACCCAACAAAGCCAAAATGTCGCGGATCCGATCCCCAGCTTGCGTGGTGTGCGCGGGCCAATCAGGAATATGCAGGCGGCCACCCAGGATCGGCACGGCGGCCAAAAAAGCGGCCGCGTTGGACAAGTCAGGCTCCACAGTGACATCCAAAGGACGGATATCACCTGGCTCCACGACCCAACGGTGAGGGGTGTCGTCATCGATCTCAACCCCTACATCACGCAACACCTCGATAGTCATATCGATGTGAGGCTGGGAAGGAAGTGCAGAACCGGTGTGCACTAGCTCCAGCCCGTTAGTGAAACGAGCACCAACAAGCAGCATCGCTGAAACGAACTGCGAGCTATGCGAAGCATCAATACGCAACGCGCCACCGGTGACAGTCCCTGACCCATGAACAGTGGCGGGTAGAAAACCACCAGCAGATTCGGTGCGAATACCCAGATCGGTAATGGCCTGAAGAACCGGGGCCATAGGGCGAACCCGGGCACCGGCATCCCCATCAAAACGCACCGGACCAGCAGCCAACGTTGCCACCGCAGGCAAGAAACGCATAACAGTGCCAGCTAAACCACAATCGACCGCAGCGTTACCCCGCAAAGCGGCAGGTCGAACATGCCAATCGCCACTGTCAGCGTCACCAAGATCAGTGATATTGGTCCCCATAGCGCGCAACCCCTGAGCCATCAATAACGTGTCACGAGAGTGCAAAGGGGCGCGCAGGCGTGACTCTCCATCAGCCAGTGCAGCCAAAACAAGGAACCGATTCGTCAGTGATTTACTGCCAGGAAGGCGCACCGTTGCGTCTAATGCAGTAGTTACGTCGGCTGCAGCAGGTGCTTTCCAAAGGTCGGTGGTGGGCACGATGGAGAAGATCACTCGCTTCCGTGTTTGCGTGGTGGTGTGATGCTGGACCAGGCATGCCAATGACGCGGCCCACATGCCGACTCTAGTCGGGACAGCTGTTCCCATGGCGGCTTGTTCAGCATGGAGGCAGGCGCGTCGTGGGCGACAACAAGCAAGGAGGCAACACGTGTGCGGTAGATACGCCGCAACAGCAACAAATACTGAACTGGTCACAACACTCAAAGCAGACGTCGACATGACAGGAGCGCCGGTACGAACCCTTCTGGCCTCGCCCCAAGAACCACCTGCAGGCACCCCAGATGAAAATGTCGCGCCCACGAAAAACGCCCGCGTCGTTGTAGAACGTCTCCGACGCTCACAGACAGGCGAACTAGTAGACGTAGAGCGCTCGCTGCGCCTACTGACGTGGGGTTTAGTGCCCTCATGGTCCAAAGACCCACGCAGCGCAGTATCAATGATCAACGCGCGAGCCGAATCAGTACTGACAAAACCAGCTTTCCGTCAGGCAGTGCGCTCGCGGCGATGTTTGGTTCCTGCTGATTGCTGGTACGAGTGGGGTACAGCGCCCGCGGGTAACAGGCAGCGCAAGCCACTCTTTTCGCTGCGCCGAGCCGATGGTGCGCCGTTGACTTTCGGGGGTTTCTTCGAGTTTTGGCGTGACCCCGCAGTTAAGGAGCCGGGCCCGTTGGCATGGGTTGCATCGTTCTCGATCATTACGCATCCGGCGCAGGCAGAGGTGGAGCATGTGCATCCGCGTCAGCCGTTGGTTATCGAGCCGCAGGATTGGGATGCCTGGCTGGATCCACGCCGCGATGATGCCCAGAGTGTGCTGCCGTTGTTGTCCCCGCCTCGCCAGGAGCGTTTTGTAGCTGAGCAGCTCTGCAGCGACCGGGATGGCGGCAATGCGGGGGAGTTGAACTTGTTTGATTACATCGGTACAGGTCAGCTTGGGCAGGGTTGATGCGCAGTGTGGCGTGGGTGGGAATGCCATCGTCACGTAGTGCGTTCTTGCCCGTGAGCAGTTGCCCACGGGCCGTTCTGTCTGGCTGATTCGGGGTCACCGTCCCTCGTACGCCGACACGCCACGTCGGGCGGAATAGGAGTCATACGTGTTGGTTCTTGCACCTAAGGCGGTTGATGGTGTCTCTACTGGGATGGATGCTCAAGGCGGAGATACCTCTGAGCGCCTACCCTGGACATTGATGAACAGCGACGAGATACGCGATGGTGCGGCGGGTACTGAGATACTCGAGCCGTCGCTGACCGGTGAACCGGTGTTTGATGAAACCATCGTTGATCCTTCTCAGGAGACGCACGATGAGCGAGTCCGTCGGTTTGAAACTGATGCCATGGTGTACCTGGATCAGATCTACAGTGGCGCGCTGCGGATGACTCGCAACCCTACGGATGCCGAAGATTTGGTTCAGGAAACATTTGCGAAGGCTTTTGCTGCGTTTCACCAGTACAAGCCGGGAACTAACCTCAAAGCCTGGCTGTATCGAATTCTTACGAACACCTTTATCAACACCTACCGCAAGAAAAAGCGCCAGCCCCAGCAGTCCGATGCTGCCGATGTGGAGGACTATCAGCTTGCTCGTGCGGAGGCTCATTCTTCGCGCGGATTGCGTTCGGCTGAGGTGGAGGCGCTGGACCATTTGCCCGACAGTGATGTGACGCGGGCGTTGAGCCAGATCGGTGAAGACTTCCGTATTGCGGTGTACCTGGCAGATGTTGAAGGATTTGCGTACAAAGAGATCGCTGAGATCATGGATACCCCTATTGGTACGGTCATGTCTCGACTGCACCGGGGGCGGCGGGCGCTACGGGATTTGCTCACTGATTACGCGGCTGAGCGTGGCTATGTCGGCACAGCCTCGGAGGTGGGGCAGTGAATGCTGATGGCCACAGTCCCGGAGGGTGTGAGGAATTCTATGCAGCGCTGACTGCGTATCTTGATGGGGAGCTGACTGCCGCTGATTGTGAAGCAATCAAAGCCCATCTTGCTTCGTGTCGATCGTGCGCGCAGAACTATGAGCGTGATCTTGTTTTGAAGTCACTGATCCGACGCTCTTGTCATTGTGAGGAAGCGCCCGAGTCGTTACGTGTTCAGATTCTTACCAGGATAAGTATGAAGACTTTTGAGCTCTGAGGTGATGTAGATATTTCAGAGCCGGGTAAATGTGTGGGTGTCACTTCAATTGAAGTGACACCCACACATTTATGCACTCGCTGGCAGTGGCAGGTCTGCTCAGGCGTTGGGGCGGCGGCCGTGGTTGGCTGCGCTGCCCTTGCGGGAACGACGCTTGCGTGCGCGCTTGCTCATGATGATCTCCTCTATGTCTGGATGTGGCCGCATGCGGCCACATCGCTGAACCATCTGATTCTGTCACACGCTCTGGTAGGGGGCGATCCGGTGCCCTCTGGCGCTAGCTGGTGGGTGTGAGGGGTGTTCTGGGCACCCAGTTGTCTCACGCCTCGGGCGTGGAGTGGAAAGTTTCGGGATTGATTCTCAGGCGGTGGGGTAGTGGGAGGCAGTTGGGGGAGTCGTTCAGTCGGGGTGCTCTGTTGATGTAGCGCCTTGGGGTATCACCGGCACTTTCCTGCGTTCTTGTGTTTTTTTGGATTCTTCCCTATGTGAACGAGCGCTTTGGACGATTGATCAAGACTATGTGTTTCTATCGCATTACGTGAACTTCTCGTGTTGTTTAGATAGGTCGTCCAAAGTGATCGACTGAATTAGTCGTGATATACATTCTCTATAACTTAGTGTGCTTCGCCTCGGGGCGGATGAAGGATGAGGCATCGCTTGAGAAGTCAGGGATGCGACAGTGGACATGCTGGGGTGCCTAGCTGCTGCATCAGGGGAGAGTGCCATGAACGGCAAGCGTAAGAGACTGTGAATCAAATGGATTCGCGTAAATAAATAATCTTCTTCACTCATTAATAATGGGTGAATTTTATTTTCAAAATAGTCGAACGACTGACTTGGATAAGTGATCTTCACTTATAGATAAATGTTTACTCAAGGGTGGTGAAGATGAAGGAGTCTTCATGGGAAGCCAAGGATATGCTGGCGGACATCGAAAGAATTCTTATCGCTATCCGTCCAAGTTGTTCGTACTTACTAGACGGAAAAGCGATGGGGACACTTTGAATCGACCTATGGGGGGTCATCAAGGCATCCGACCGTCGCTTATCGGCAGGAGTGAGAAATGTTTATCAACACTCACGACACACAGCAGCCCTGCGGTGTTGTCTACTGGAGCCCACGGCCCAAAAAATGAAACACATGGCCGCGGTCACAGCCATGGCCGCATCACGCTGAGGGGAGCGGGCGTGGCCCTGCTCAGGCCATTACCGCCCCACACCCCCGCGGAGACAGCGTGAGCATCCGACCTCACCGACTCAACCAACCCGGATCATTCACCGACGACACCGAGCTGTGGGGATCAATGCACAGCTCAAGCCAACAACCCAGTGCACGCGTACGTGCAATCTCCCTCACCGCTGCCGTAATGAACATCATCCTGGCAGCCTTCTTGGCAACACAGGCCACCCTGCTACACCACCACGGCACGCAGCTCATTTCCTCCTTTGAACCCTTCCTCGGCCTCCTTGCCTTGGGAGTTCTTGCCGACGGGCTACGCGAACGCTCACACGACGAAGAAGTCGAACTTTCCTTCACCGCTATGATTCTCCTGGGGGCCATTCCTCTCACCGGCCCCGTCCCGGCCACCATCCTGGGCCCGCTCATCATGTTGCTCAGCCCACTGGCATCCAACCTCGTCCGCCGGATGCGTGGCGCCGGAGCCCTCCCCAATCGCACCGCCCTGACCTTCTTCGTCAACGCATCCATGATGGCGCTGGTCACCAGCGCTGCCGCCCTGACCTACGCCCTCTTCGGTGGTATCCACATCGGCACCGGTCCCTGGACTCCTACCCTGCTCTTCACAAAAATAGGCATCCCACTTATTCTCGCCGACCTCGTATTCATCGTTCTCAACAGCATCCTTGTAGCAGCCCTCATCGCCCTCGAAAGCCGCCAACGCCTGCGCCACTTCGTCACGGGAGCCATGACCGTCTTCGCCGTGCTCTGCCTGGGATATGGCATCACCGCATTCGTTTTTGTCGTGCTCTGGGCACCAGTAGGACTAGGCCCCCTAGCCCTCGTCCTCATCCTCGCCCCCCTCATGATGTCCCGCTGGTCCTACCTCGAATACGTCGAAGAACGCGACATTCACCACCGCCTCCTCCAGGCCCTAGCCGGAGCAGGCGAACTACGATCCGGAACGCTGGACCGCCCTTACCGCCTCGCCCGCGTCTGTACCGCCACTGGCAGCGCAATGGGCCTATCTGGACGCGACCAAGACATCCTCCGCGAAGCCGCCACCCTGCATGACGTTGGCATCCTGTCCATCCCATGGAGCATCCTCGACACCCGCCCCGAAGACCTCACCGACGAACAACTTGACCACATCGCTGGCCACACCCGCATATCCGCCGACATCATCACCGACATCGACTTCCTTGAAGACTGCGCCGAAGCCGTCCTGCACCACCACGAACGCTACGACGGCCGCGGATACCCCAGCCGCCTCGCCGGAGATGAAATCCCCCTCGCCTCACGCATCATCGCCGCTGTCGATATCGCTGAATCCCTTGGCACCACCCTCAACGCCACCGTCGAAGGCCGCGAAAACCTCATCACCGGACTACGTAGCCACGCCGGAAGCACCCTAGACCCCATTGTCGTTGATGCTCTCATCCGTGAACTGCGCTCAAGCCGCGGCCTCGACCTCTTAGCTGACCTGACCAGCCACCCCGCCACCAGCCGTCACCGGCACACTTCACCCCAGCACTCCCACCAATTCGCCCACCGAAAACACCACGGCACCAAGGAAGCCACCTCATGACCATCCCTGGCATCCTCGCCTACCTGGCTGTCCTAACGATCGCTGAAGCCTTTCGACTGCGCATCCGCGGACGATTCGAAACCGCCCCCACAGCACATGCCGTCGGCCTAGCCCTAGCCGTCTCAGTCACCACACCCCAAGGCCCCATCCAGCTCACCGCAACACACATCGCGGCACTAGTTCTGACCTCACAACTGCTAGCCATTCCTTTCCTATGGGTTACCCGCGCCCGCGGTGAGCGCCACGAACTCCTCGCCGACAGCGCACTACGCCTCTTCACCGTCACAGCGGTAGCAATCCTCGTGCGTGAACTACCACTCCTACACGGCAACCACGTCGTCGACATGACCCTCACCTGGCCCGGATGGCGCCGCGCCATCGTCCTCATGAGCGCCATCGGAATCATCCTCAGCATCGAAGCCCCCTTCCGCGTCTGGCTCTACCACCAACTCATGCGCGTCGACGCTCTTAACAGCCACACCAGCGACGCCCGCATCCCACTGGCCCTTTCTGTCGTCGTCGTCGCAAGCAGCGCCAGCCTGGCCCTAGCCCAAGAAGCAATCGGCCTAGCCGCACTACCACTAGGACTCGTGCCCCTCGTGGCCACCCAAACCGCCGTACTCCACCAAGCCCGCGTCCACCGCGCCCAGCGGCAAAGCATCCGCGCCTTGTCCAAACTGCCCGAAATTGCCGGACTACTACCCCGCGGCCACGGAACCTCCGTAGCCCGCCTATCAGTGGCCATCGCCCAAGAAATGGGACTGACCGCCCGCGAAATTGGCCACCTAGAAACCGCATCGCTCCTCCACGACCTAGGACAAGTAATCCTGCGCCGCCCCATCCCCTCCGGAGCCACAGTCCTGGCTGCTCCCGCCGATCAAGAACACCTCGCCGCCACCGGAGCCTCCATCGTCGACCACATCGGCCGCCTCAACGCCGTCACTGACACCCTCGCCGCCCAAGCCGTTCCCTACTACCAACTCGTCCAAAACCGCGCCCGCATCCCACAAACAGCACGTGTCCTCAAGGTTGCTAACGCCTACGTCGACTACGTCGGCGGCACCCTCGCTGAGGCTGACAACGACGCCCACAACGAAGCCATGGAACGCATCTACCTCGGCTTGGGCTACGAATACGACCCCAAAGCAGTCGCCGCCCTCGAAACCGTCCTGGACCGCAGTGGATACGGAACCCAACCCATCAACCACAGCAACACCCACATTCCCGCCAACACGGAACCAAAACACCCCTCTAAGATCAGAGGAGTGACCAGGGCCAGACGCGGACGCGCACCACACGCACGCCGCCACTCCCACACCGACCACGACCACGTCGCAACCGGCAACGGAGCAGCCCACCGAGACTGACGCACCAGCGCAGCCCGGACGGACCACCAACAGCAAAGGCAGGCAACACGTGAAGATTACCGTCGTCGGACTCGGCAAAATCGGGCTTCCGCTGGCAGTCCAATTCGCCTCCAAAGGCCACTTCGTACACGGAGCCGACACCAACCCCACCGTTGTCGACCTCGTCAACGCAGGAACTGAACCCTTCCCCGGCGAAGCCCACCTCGACGAAAAACTTGCCGAAGCAGTCAAGGCTGGAAACATCCACGCCACCACCGACACCGCTGCCGCCGTCGCTGACTCTGAGGCCGTCGTCGTTGTCGTCCCCCTCTTCGTTGACAACGACGGACAACCCGACTTCGGGTGGATGGAATCAGCCACCGCCGACATCGCCCGCGGCCTACGCAAAGAAAACAACACCCTCGTCATCTACGAAACCACCCTGCCCGTAGGCACCAGCCGCGGCAAGTGGAAACCCCAGCTCGAAGCAGGTTCTGGCCTGAACGAAGGCACCGACTTCCACCTCGTCTTTAGCCCCGAGCGAGTCCTCACCGGCCGGGTCTTCGCCGACCTGCGCAAATACCCCAAACTCGTCGGAGGTCTCGACGGCCTGGGGGGCACTGGAGCTCGCCGCGCCATCGAGTTCTACAACGCCGTCCTCGACTTCGACGAGCGCCCCGACCTCGAACGCGGTAACGGCGTCTGGGATCTGGGCTCGGCAGAAGCAGCAGAACTCGCCAAACTTGCCGAAACGACCTACCGCGACGTCAACATCGGCTTGGCCAATCAGTTCGGCAAATTCGCCGCCTCCCACGGCATCGACATCTACCAAGTCATCGAAGCCTCCAACAGCCAGCCCTACAGCCACATCCACTCACCCGGAATCGCTGTCGGCGGACACTGCATCCCCGTCTACCCCCGCCTCTACCTCTACACCGACCCCGACGCCACCGTCGTGCGTGCTGCCCGCGAAACCAACAAGGGCATGCCTGCATACACCGTCGGCCTCGCCAAAGGTGCACACGGTGACCTTTCAGGCGCCACCGTCGTTGTGCTCGGCGCCTCCTACCGCGGCGGCGTCAAAGAAACAGCCTTCTCCGGCGTATTCGACACCGTCGAGGCTCTACGCGCTGAAGGCGCCACCGTCGTGGTCCACGACCCCATGTACACCGACGAAGAACTCGCTGCCTACGGGTGGACTCCCTACACACTCGGTACCAGCAACATCGACGTCGCAATCCTGCAGGCAAACCACGCCGAATACGCACAGCTCACCGCGCGTGACCTGCCCGGCGTGAAGACCATTATCGATGGCCGCTGCTGGCTCAACGCCGACAACTTCACCGACGTTACCTTCCGCACCGTCGGCCGCGCCGCCGAATAAACACCCTCGCTGAGTTCTCGTCACTGCACGCAGTGACGAGAACTCAGCGCTCTCCACCACGTGCCGCCACACAACCAATACCGCAACCAACCCCCATTTTCGTAGTCTGGTCACGTGCGCTATCTCTCCACACGTGACCCCAACGGCGTCGCCGACCAAACCTTCTGCGACATTCTGCTCGCCGGGCTCGCTCCAGACGGCGGCCTCTACCTGCCCGAGCGCTACCCCCACATCGACAAAAACACACGGGCGCACTGGAGAACACTCCTGACCACCCAGGGGTACGCAGCACTAGCACACGCCGTCACCAGCCTATTCATCGACGACATCCCCAGCGACGACCTGCGTGGCATCTGCGAACGTGCCTATAGCAGCGAAAAATTCACCGACCCACGTATCGTTCCCGTCTCACAGCTCGCCGAAGGCATCCACCTTCTGCACCTGAGCAACGGCCCCACGGCCGCGTTCAAAGACATGGCAATGCAACTGCTCGGCGAACTCTTCGAATACGAGCTGAACCGCCGCCAAACCCACATCACCATCCTCGGAGCCACCAGCGGAGACACAGGCAGCTCAGCCGAATACGCCATGCTCGGCAAAGACCGAGTACGTGTCTTCATGCTCAGCCCCGCCGGGCGCATGACCCCCTTCCAACAAGCCCAAATGTTCTCCATCAACGACCCCGCCATCGTCAACATCGCCGTGGCGGGCGTATTCGACGACTGCCAAGACATCGTCAAAGCAGTTAACGCCGACACCAACTTCAAACGCACCCACAACATCGGCGCCGTCAACTCAATCAACTGGGCCCGCCTACTCGCCCAAGTTGTCTACTACATCGCCGGATGGCTCTACGCCACCACAGACAATGACGAACCCGTCTCTTTCGTTGTCCCCACCGGCAACTTCGGCAACATCGTCGCCGGCCACATCGCCAAACAGATGGGAATCCCCATCACCAGCCTGGTCTGCGCCACCAACGAAAACGACGTACTTGCCGAATTCTTCACCACCGGCACATACCGAATCCGAGGGGCAGCAGAAACACACGCAACATCCAGTCCATCCATGGACATCAGCAAAGCCAGCAACTTCGAACGCTTCGTCTTTGACCTTCTGGACCGCGACGGCGCCCGCACCGCCCAACTGTTCGGGCCCACCCTCGCCACAGAAAAAGAATTCACCCTCGCCAACGAAAAAAACTGGCCCCACGTGGCACAACGCTACGGATTCCGCACCGGCACCTCCAGCCACACGGACCGCCTTGCCACCATCGCCAGCGTGCACGCCAACGATGGCATCCTCATCGACCCCCACACCGCCGACGGCATCAAAGTCGCCCGCGACCGACTCGCTGAGGAAAGTATCACCCTGCCCGTCCTCGTCGCTGAAACAGCACTACCCGTCAAATTCGCCGAAACCATCACCGAAGCAATAGGGGAACCCCCGCCTCTGCCAGAACGATTCGCCCACCTACGAAACAGCGAACGTCACGTCATCCAGGCCCCCAATGACGCCCACGCAGTAAAAAAAATCATCACCGAACACACCCAGCACTAAGCAACAAAAGAGTGGGGGCAAGGAAAATCCTTTGCCCCCCACTCTTTGACCTCAGGCAGCTAAGTGTTCCCACAAAGCCAACACACCAAGACCGATAAGAATCGATCCACCCAACAACTCAGCCGGCGTACCCCAACGGTTCCCAATCTTTTGACCAACAAGCATCCCCGCAGCGCTGATAAGAAACGTCACCAACCCCACAATCGCCACCGTGACAAACACATCTACCTTCATAAACGCCAACCCAACACCAATGACAAGAGCATCAATGCTGGTAGCCACCCCCAACACAAGCAACGAACGCAGCGTAAGACGATCCGAAAAACCAGCCTCATCACCGCCGCGTAGCGCACCCCACATCATGTGAGCACCAATAACCCCCAGCAGCACGAACGCAATCCAATGATCCACTGCCTCGATGTACGGCGCGAAAGAGGCACCAAGAAACCACCCCAATAACGGCATCGCCGCCTGAAACGCCCCAAACGTCACAGCGACAGCCAACACAGCCCGTATATCCACACGAGGCAGAGTCAGACCCTTACCAAGAGCAACAGCGAAGGCATCAGCAGAAACACCAAACGCCACAAGAAACATAGTGACCACAGACATCCGGGCGAGTGACCTTTCGTCACGGGTGCCCGAAGTAAGCAGATACGACACTTCGACACCCTGGCGGTGTCGAAGGTCTCGTTCATCCACCTGCTGGATGGTGCGCCGGGCGGTTCATTCCCCGCCAGTATGTCGACGCTAAGCCCCACGCCAGCATGAGCCAGCGATCGGAACTACTCCCCTTCGTGTTCGCAAGGCTACCTCAGAACCGCCACGCCCCAACGACAAACAAACAACAAACCCACCCGCATCACATCCGCGCACCATCAACGCTGATACTGAGCCCGCTGCCCGCCAATAAGCTTGGGCCGATAACGAACTGCCGTCACCCGCGCGCCCCCAACCTGCCGCGCCGCCAACCGCACCGGCACCTGCACATGCCGCACATGCATCGCCACCTCGGTATCACCAATATCAAGTCCAGCATCAACCACCACATGCTCCACCATCACCGGATCACGCGCCGCATCAAATGCAGCAACACACACCGAACCACCCGCATGCAACGCCGGAACCACACTCACCACCTCCAACTGCTGCGCCAACGCATACTCACGCTCCACCACCAACGCCCGATTAATGTGCTCACAGCCCTGCACCGCCAACCACACCCCACGCTCCAGCACACACCGCCGAACCCCCGCAACCACCGCCACCCCGATCTGTTCACTGCCGAACGTGCCAATCCGCTCCCCACGGATCTCACTACTACTGCACCCCAACACCACCGACCCACCAGTCGGCACAGCAGCAACCTCAAGAAGCTCCCGCATCGCCTGCTCAGCCACAGTACTGATGTCGGACAACGTGAAACCAGCATCAAGAGTGAGGTCCATACCCTCATCCTGCCCTGAGCGAAACAAATGCGTGCCGCTATCTCCGCCGCGTTTACTTATTTATCTGCGCGCAGCTGAGACAATCTACAAATGCGATTCTTTGTGGCCTGCGTGATTCGTTCCATCGTTGTAATAGTGGCGCTGCACGGAATCTCCATCTACTACTCATCCAGTGAGCACACAGTAGGAGTCGACGTCGGAGCCATCCTGGCAGCCTCCCTGCTCACCATGGCAATAGCGTTCCTATGGTCCGGGATCGACGGATACAGAAAAAGTTTCGGCCGTGTCGCACTGCTGTGGTGCGCAGTAGCTCTCCTGTCATCGATCGTCGTGGGAATAACCGTCGACGGATGGTCCGGCGGAGCCCTGCGTCCACGCGTGGAAAACATCGCGGACGTCGCTCCGTTCTTCCTCATCCTCATCACCCCGCCATCAATGTTAGGAGCGGGAGTCGGGTCGGTCATCGCATCACTACGCAAACGCTCCACCAGATCTGATGCACAACAAAGGGGCCCGTATCAAGAAATCTGACACGAGCCCCGCCTCAAAGATCAGCGAGCGCGTTCAGCCAAAACAGCCGCGACTTTCTCTGAAGCGTTCCCGTCACCGTAGGGCGCGCCCTGCTCCCCAGCAGGGGCCTGCCGCACCGCCACATCACGCAACTGAGCCAGATCGTTATCGAGAATGTTCCAGCCGCCCTCCAACGTTTCTACCCATTCAGTCTCCGGACGGATCGTTGTGCATGGCGTCTGCAACAAGAACGCCTCCTTCTGCAAACCACCCGAATCCGTCACCACACCAGCAGCGCCCATCACCGCACGCACCATCTGCGGATACGCCAGCGGAGAAGCGCCGTGCAAATTCCCACCAAAAAGATCAATACCGTGAGTTTGAGCCTTAGCTACTAGCCGCGGATGCGCCAACAACAACACCTGCGTAGGCAAATCACGGAAAGCCGCGATGATCTCACCCAAACGCTGCGGAGTATCCGTGTTATCCGGGCGGTGAATCGTCGCCAACACGAACGGCTTGTCTGGATCGAAACGCTCATCAACATCAGCAGGCAACTGCAGTGGCTCGGACCCCACACCATCACGCACCGTGAAACACACATCGGTCATCACATCGCCCACCAGCACGGACTTCTCTGCTAAGCCCTCACGCTCCAAGTGATCCATACCTACCTGGGTAGGGGAGAGCAACAAATCCGACGCATGATCGGTCAACACCCGGTTGTGCTCCTCAGGCATCCGCCGATTAAAACTACGCAACCCAGCTTCCAAATGCGCAACAGGTAGATGCTGCTTCACCGCTGCCAAAGCAGCAGCAATAGTCGAGTTCGTATCCCCGTAAACCAAAGTCCAATCCGGCTTGTGCTCCAACAACACCGGCTCAATCTGCTCAAGCATCCGGCCCGTCTGCGCCCCATGGTTGCCTGACCCCACACCCAAATGAACATCCGGCGCCGGAATATGCAGATCATCGAAGAAAACATCACTCAACATGGCGTCGTAATGCTGCCCTGTGTGAACAATCACATGCTCGATATTCCCGGCCGCAGCAAATGCCCGCGCCACCGGCGCCAACTTCACAAACTGCGGTCTTGCCCCGACGACACTGAGGACCTTCACGATGGTGAACCCTTTCTGCTGTTTGGCACCACGGTAGTGTGGCCTTAGGTGACGGCCCAAGCGGACGGCACCTCGCTCCTACCGCACCACGCATACAGCGAAACGCGGAAGGAACGAAACGATAAACCGAACAATCTACCGGCGGCGCGAAGCCAAAGTGACCCACGCCCACACGGTCGTCCGGAACACGCCTGAAGAATCAGTGCAGACAGGGCGGCCACACGTGGGGCCGCCGGAAACACGCTTCACGAAGGGGCCTTACGTGACCGAGTTCATTCCTCCGGCAAAGCCGCTGATCGGCGATGAGGAGCGCGCTGCCGTCGATGCAGTGATGCGCAGCGGCATGCTGGCCCAAGGGCCGCAGGTAAAGGCATTCGAAGAGGAGTTCTCCGAGCACTTCGGTCTCGGACGTGCATGCGTGGCCGTGAACTCCGGCACCTCCGGCCTCCACCTCGGACTCCTCGCAGCAGGTGTAGGCCCCGGCGACGAGGTGATCGTCCCCTCCTTCACCTTCGCAGCCACCGCGAACTCCGTGGCCCTGACCGGAGCCACCCCCGTCTTCGCCGACATCGAACCAGGAAGCTTCTGCCTCAGCGCCGAGTCGGTTGAATCAGCCATCACCGACAAAACCGTCGGCATCATGCCCGTCCACCTGTACGGCCACCCCGCCGACATGGTCGCTCTTCAAGCCGTCGCCGACAAACACGGCATCAAAATCTTCGAAGACGCAGCCCAAGCTCACGGCGCATCCCTCCACGGCACCCCCGTCGGCGCATTCGGCGCATTCGCGATGTTCTCGCTTTACCCCACCAAGAACATGACCTCCGGCGAAGGCGGCATGGTCTCAGCGGCCGACGAAAACATCGAGCACAACCTGCGCCTCTACCGCAACCAAGGAATGCTGCAGCAGTACCACAACGAAGTCGTCGGCATGAACTACCGCATGACCGATATTCACGCAGCCATCGGCCGTGTCCAGCTCACCAAAGTCGACGCCTGGACCAAAACCCGCCAAGAAAACGCTGCATTCCTCTCCAGCAACCTACGCGGAGTCACCCCGCCACCAGTTGCCGAAGGCGCCGTACACGTTTACCACCAGTACACGATCCGCATCCCCGAAGGCCGCGACGAATTCGCCCACGCCCTCAAAGACGAATACAGCATCGGCTCAGGCATGTTCTACCCCGTGCCCAACCACCGCCTCAAACCATTTGCTGCAGCAGGCCGCACCGCAGGCGACCTGGTTGAAACCGAACGCGCCGCCAAGGAATGCCTCTCCCTACCGGTCCACCCCAGCGTGGACCGCGCCGGACTTGAGCGCATCGTCACCGCAGTCAACACCCTCGCCAAGGCAGGTGCATAAATATGGCAAACCTCCGCGCAGGCCTCATCGGCCTCGGCATGATGGGCCGCCACCACGGACGCGTCCTGGCAGGACTTGACGGCGTCGACCTCGTCGCCGTCGCCGACCCCAACGGCGACCCCCACGACATCGCCCAAGGACGCCCCCTCGTCAACAGCATCGAGGAACTCCTCGCCCACAACCTCGACTACTGCATGGTCGCGGTCCCCACCGTCTACCACCTAGAAATCGGACTCGCCCTGGCCGAAGCTGGGGTCCACGCCCTCATCGAAAAACCCCTCGCCCAAGACACCTCCTCGGCCCAAAAGCTCGTCGACGCATTCGACAAAGCAGGACTCATCGGCGCCACCGGACATATCGAGCGCTACAACCCCGCCCTGCAACAAGCCAAAGCCCGCATCGAAGCAGGCGACCTCGGCGACGTGTACCAAATCGTCACCCGCCGCCAAGGCCCCTTCCCCGCCCGCATCGCCGATGTCGGTGTCGTCAAAGACCTCGGCACCCACGACATCGACCTCACCAGCTGGCTGCGCTCCAGCGCCTACACCTCCGTCGGCGCCCGCACCGCCTTCCGCTCCGGACGCGAATACGAAGACATGGTTCTCATGAACGGTCTACTTGCCGACGGAACCATCACCCAACACACCGTGAACTGGCTCTCACCATTCAAAGAACGCATCACCTTCATCACCGGCGAAAAAGGTGCCTTCATCGCCGACACCCTCACCGCCGAACTGGCCTTCCACGCCAACGGCAACGTCACCTCCGAATGGCAAGGCCTAGCCCAATTCAAAGGTGTCTCCGAAGGCGACTACACCCGATTCGCAATCTCCAAACGAGAACCACTCCTCGTCGAGCACGAAAACTTCCGCGACGCAGTCCTAGGAAAAGACTCCGACATCGTCACCCTCGAACAAGGCATGCGTAACGTCAAAGTCGCCGAAGCAGCCATCGAATCAGCCAAAACAGGTCAAACCATCGACCTCTAACCCACAACAGGGCTAAGCAACACGCCCCCAACACAATTACAGGGCCGGCACCGATCAGCACGATCAGTGCCGGCCCTCCTGCACCCCCACCACCCCTCACACACCCCCCAGCGCAGCCGATAGGCGGACACCACCGCCCGCCGCGCCTCGTCCTGAACACCCGAGCGAGACGCCCGCCCGCCCGGAGAATCATGCGCACCACACTCGCCCTAGCCCTAGCCGCCGCCCTCATCACCACCCCCATCCCCGCCACCGCCACCCACGGCGACCACACCGGCAACCCCGACACCTATGCAGGCACCCCCGTGCCACCACCACACACCCCCACCAGCGCACACACCCCCATCACCACCACAAAAAACACCCAAATCACCAACCCAACCAGTTCCGTCCCCCTCCCACCCACCATCGACATTCAACCCAGCTACATCCCCCAAATCTCCTGCGACCCCATCGACCGCCCAGGAACCCTCGCCCTAGGCAACCTCCTGGTCAACACCTACAAAACCGGCTACGTCGGCTACTCCCGCTTCTGCTCCGAAGGCGGAACCAGCGAACACTACGACGGACGCGCCCTGGACTGGATGCTCGATGCCACCAACCCCACCCAAAAAACCATCGGCGACACCGCAGCCACCTGGCTCACCGCCAACAACGGCGAAAACGCCCGCCGCCTAGGCATCCAATACATCATCTGGAACGCCACCATGTGGCGCGCATACGCCCCCGAACGCGGCTGGGCCACCTACACCGGACCAAACCCCCACACCGACCACATCCACATCTCCCTCACCTGGGACGGAGCCAACCGGCGCACCAGCTGGTGGACCGGAACCGCCATCACCAGCCTGGACTTAGGCCCTTGCCGAGCAACCACAGGAAACCCCTGGGCCCTCCTCTATACCGGCAAACGCACCACCCCCTGCCCAACCCCAACCCCCGGGCCCAGCACCACCAAAACCACCTGGGTCCCCGGCAACACCAGCCCCCAAATCACTGAAGCCCAAAAACTCCTCGGCATCACCGCCGACGGCAAATTCGGTTACGCAACCCGCAACGCCATCATCGCCTACCAAAAACGCACCTCAATTCCCATCACTGGAGTCCTAGACCAATCCACTTGGGCCGCCCTAGACCCCAGCTCACTCACCACCACACCCACTCCAGCTCCGGCACCAACGCCAGCACCCTCGCCCTCGCCCTCGCCCAGCCAAACCCCCATCACCATCACCACCCCCGCCACCGCCTACCGCACCACCACCCTGCGCCCAGGCTCACGCGGCCCCGCCGTCAAAGCACTCCAAACCCTCCTACGCATCCCCACCACCAGCACATACGACCCACGCACCACTAACGCAGTCAAAACCCTCCAAAAAAAGTGGAAACTCCCCGCCACCGGCACCACCAACCTCAAAACCTGGAACCGCGCCGAACTCAACCGCTACCCCTGGCTCCCATACACAGGTACCACCCTGCGCCCAGGCTCACGCGGCCCCGCCGTCAAAGCACTCCAAACCCTCCTACGCATCCCCACCGACGGCATCTTCGGCCCCGCAACCCGCAACGCCCTCACCACCACCCAAAAGAAACTCCGCACCCCCCAAACCGGTATCACCGACCCCACAACCTGGAAGGCATTCATACGCCTCTAAACCCCAGGTAAGGTCAAACACGTAACCACCCACCCGAACACCACCCCCACACCACACACCACTGACACACACGCAAAAAAATACGATGGCCCCGGTGGGGGGGACCGGGG
This sequence comes from Dermatophilus sp. B7861-1, assembly GCF_058996045.1. NCBI lineage: Bacteria > Bacillati > Actinomycetota > Actinomycetes > Micrococcales > Dermatophilaceae > Dermatophilus > Dermatophilus sp. B7861-1. The sequence goes on from NZ_CM180082.1 coordinate 953,201, forward strand.
CCATCGAAGGTCGTCCAACCGGGGGGAGGTTGGCCAACCACAAACAACTCTACGGACCTATCACCAGATTCCCACCCAACATACGGATGGGGTCGGTACGTATTAGGTCAAGGAATAGTCATGGACACCACAAGCCATCAACACAACACACACCCCATCACCCTCATCGGAATCGGCGCCGACGGATGGGACAGCCTCACCCCCCACGCACAGCACACCCTCCACACAGCCACCACCATCATCGGCGCCCCCCGCCAACTCGACCTCCTCCCCACCACCATCACCGCCCAACACATCCCCTGGGGAAAACCCCTACGCCCCTCCATCCGCCCCCTCATCCGCCAACACGCCCCCAACAACAACCTCGCCATCCTCGCCAGCGGCGACCCCTGGCACTACGGCATCGGCCACGCCCTCACCGAAGAACTCACCCACGAAACCCACGACACCGGCACCCACTACCCCCTCACCACCATCCCCACCACCTCATCCATGGCACTAGCCTGCGCCCGCATGCAATGGCCCGCCGAAACCGTCACCATCATCACCACCGTCGGCCGCGACACCCACACCCTCAACCGCCACCTACACCCCAATACCCGCATCCTCACACTCATCCCACGCGGCACCACCATCATCGACCTGGCAAAACACCTCACCAACCACGGCTACCACAACGCTGAACTCACCCTCCTCAGCGACCTAGGTACCCCCAAAGAAACCCACACCACCGCCACCGCCACCGCCTGGACCACCCACCACACCAACCTGCCCACCCTCGCCATCGCCGCCATCAACACCAACACCCCCACCACCAACCCCAACCCACGCCACCCCGGACTCGTCCCAGGCCTACCCGACGAAACCTTCACCACCGACGGCCAACTCACCAAATGGGAAACCCGAGCCATCACCCTCGCCGCCCTGGCCCCACGCCCCCACGAACTCCTCTGGGACATCGGCAGCGGCACCGGAACCATTGCCCTCGAATGGTGCCTAACCCACCCCACCACCCACGCCATCTCCATCGAAACCCGCCCCGACCGCACCGCCAACATCACCACTAACGCCCACAACCTCGGCGTCAACACCACCCTGCAAACCATCACCGGCCACGCACCCGAAGCACTCCACGACCTACCCCAACCCAACGCCATCTTCATCGGCGGCGGCGCAACCACCCCCCAACTCCTCGAAACATGCTGGAACGCCCTCCCACCCGGAGGCCGCATCGTCGCCAACGCAGTCACCATCGAAACCGAAAACCGCCTCATCAACGCCCACACCACCTGGGGCGGCGAACTAGGCCACATACAAATCAGCCGCGCACAACCCATCGGCACCTACACCTCATGGACCCCAGCGCGCCCCGTCACCCAATGGCGAGCACGCAAACCCCACCTCATCAACGAAGGAACAACCCGATGAGCACCCCCCACCTCCTCCTCCTCGGCGGAACCACCGAATCCCGCCTCCTCGCCAACGAACTCGCCGACGCATTCCCCGGCTGGCACATCACCAACTCACTCGCCGGCCGCACCCACACCACCCACAACCTTCCCGGCGACACCCGCACCGGAGGATTCGGCGGCCCCGAAAACATGGCCACCTGGCTACGCGAAAACGGAATCAGCGCCATCATCGACGCAACCCACCCCTTCGCCAACACCATCACCACCAACACCATCACCGCAGCCCGCACCGCCATCCCCGGACACGAAATCCCCTACCTACGCCTCCAACGCCCCCAATGGGAACCCCACCCCGGCGACAACTGGCACACCGCAACCACCCCCACCGACGCCGCCCAACACATCGACACACTCGGCACCCGCGCCCTCATCACCACCGGACGCCGCGACCTCGCCGCATTCACACACGTCAAAGCGCACTGCCTCATCCGCACCATCGAACCCCCCACCGAACCTCTCCCCACCAGCCACGAACTCATCCTCGACCGCGGCCCCTACACCCTCGAGGGCGAAACCACCCTCATCAACAACCACCACATCGACGTCCTCGTCACCAAAAACTCCGGAGGCGCCGCCACCGCCCCCAAACTCCAAGCAGCCCGCAACGCCGGCATCCCCGTCATCATGATCCAACGCCCCACCCTCCCCGACGACATAGATATTGCCGAATCCCTCCCCGAAGCCCTCCTCTGGCTCGCCCGCATCAACGCCCGCCCCACCACCCACCAACAACCCCCCACCCCCACAACAACCACCAACACACACAGCTCCACCGCACATACCATCCACCAACTCCGATGGCCCTGGACCGGCGCCCTCGACGACGTTGCCCACGCCCTGGACAACCACCAACCAGTAGACCTCGACAACCCCACCAACTGGCCCCTACCCCCACTCGGCGACACCCTCGCCACCAACCATCAACACATCGCAGCACGACTCATCGTTACCGACATGGACCCCCTCGCCGCCATGCAATTCGGCACCGACACCCCCACCCTCATCCTCACCCCACCCAGCCTCATCATCGGCATCGGTGGTGGCAGCAGCATCAACGCCCGCGACATCCTCAAACACCTACGCGAAATCATGTCAGCCAACCTCCTGGCCTCCGGCGCCATCGCCACCCTCGTTAGCATCGACCGCAACGGAAAATACGGACTCCTCACCGAAACCGCACTCCTACTCGAACACCTTGAAAAAAACCACCGCCACGAAATCGGCGTCAAGGTCTACGACCCCCACACCCTCGCCCAACACGACACCCCTAACCCCAACCCTCACGTCGCAGACCTCACCGGCACCCCCTCCGTCGCAGAAGCCGCCGTCCTAGCCACCGGAGCCCGCCTCATCATCCCCAAACACATCGCCAATCACTCACACGGATCCAGCACCATCGCCATCGGCCGTATCACCCCATAACCTCACACCCCCTCACGAAAGGACCACCATGACTGTCCACTTCATCGGAGCAGGCCCCGGCGCCGCCGACCTCATCACCCTCCGCGGCCTACGCATCATCCAAAACAGCCCCGTCTGCCTCTATGCAGGAACCCTTATCCCCAAAGAACTCCTCGAACACTGCCCTGATGGCGCTCGACTTATCGACACCTCCACCCTCGACCTCGAAGGCATCATCAACGAGTGCCAAAAAGCGCACACCGAAGGCCACGATGTTGCCCGCCTAGCCTCCGGTGACCTATCCATCTACTCCGCAGTTGCCGAGCAAATCCGACGACTCCAAGCTGTCGGCATCGACTACACAATGACCCCCGGTGTCCCGGCCTTCGCAGCAGCAGCCGCCACCCTCGGACATGAACTCACTGTGCCCGAAGTTGGTCAAACCGTCATTCTCACCCGCATCTCACGCAGCGCCACCGCCATGCCACCAGGGGAGAACCTCGCCACTCTAGGGGCAAGCCGAGCCCTTCTTGTCCTGCACCTAGCCACCGCTCACATCGACGATGTCGTCGCTGAATTGCTTCCCAACTACGGGCCAGATTGCCCCGCCGCCGTCGTTGCCCTCGCTAGCCGACCCGATGAAATTGTGTTGCGCGGCCAACTGGACAACATCGCTGCCGCAACAAAAGAAGCTGGCATCCGCCGAACAGCAGTAATCCTGGTCGGGCAAGCCCTCAGCGCTAAAGAATTCCCAGACAGCCACTTGTACTCAATGGCGTGTGCTGCTGAACGACGCGCCGAAGGAGTCCCCGCCCCCATAGCGGGGCTACCTCGGTAAAGCCCACCTGGGCAGCCCCGCCATGTCACTGTTGCGGATAAGTGCGGGGAGTCCAGAGCACGTGCTGAGTGCCGTCTTCACACGCTGCGCCGGTGCTCCTGCCCCCAGGGGCTATACGCGTGCTCAAACGTGTCTGGGTTGATCCAATAATGAGTGCGGTGCGCATGTCTACGGTGTCTGGGTCAAGGTCGCCCAATGTTGTGACTGTGACTTTTTCAGACTCAGAGCCCACCGCGCGGGCAACAACGACGGGGGTTGTTTCGGCTCGGAAAGTACGTAGGTCATCGATAATGGAGCGCAGCTGCCAGGTGCGTTCTTTGCTTGCGGGGTTGTAGAGAGCAATAACAAGGTCCGTTTGCGCAGCTGCTCGGACTCGCTCACGGATCACCTCAAACGGTTTGAGCCGGTCAGACAATGAGATGGTCGCGAAGTCGTGGCCAATGGGAGCACCGACGCTTGCAGCCACAGCCGCAGCAGCAGTGATTCCAGGCAGAACCCGCACAGGGATGTGGCGATAGCGTTCTTGATCAGCTGCCTCGAGGACAGCGGTAGCCATCGCGAAGATACCTGCGTCACCTGAAGAGACGACGGCTACGCGGTGGCCACGTAGTGCGAGGTCCAGAGCGAATTCTGCACGCTCTAGCTCGACTTTATTGTCAGATAGGTGTCGGGTAAGGCCAGGGCGTTCTGGGACGCGTTTGACATATGTGGTGTAACCGATGATGTCAGTGGCTTGGGCTAGCGCTGCTGTGACTTGGGGGGAGCGCCACATTGCTCCGGCAGGTCCTAAGCCGCAGACGTCCACGTACCCGATACAAGAGCTTTCTTTCTGACTGGGAGGTGTGGGTGCAGGCATCCATTCGGCTGTTCCGACACGGCTGGGAATGACAGCTAGAGAGAAGTAGGGAACATTGTCGGGGTTGACGTCTGCTAGAGGCGTGACGACTTCGCGTTCGTCGTGGCTGACGCGTTCGACGTACCAAGCCTCGTTAAGGCGCCCGGCTGTGGTGAGGGCTTGACGCACGGAGGTGAAGGTGCGACCCAGTTTCATGATGACTGCGCAGTCGGCGGTGGCTAGACGAGCGGCCAGCTCATCAGTGGGTAGGGTTCCGGGCAGGATGGTGAGTGTTTCGGTGGCTTCGACGAGGGGGCGTCCAAGGGCGGTGGCTACAGCTGTTATGGAGCTGATGCCGGGGATGACCTGGGTGGGGTAGGTGTGTGCCAGGCGTTCGTGTAGGTGTTGGAAGGAGCTATAGAGGAAAGGGTCTCCTTCGGCGAGGACGGCGACTGTGCGGCCAGCGTCGAGGTGGGTGGCGATGAGGTGGGTGGCTTCGGTGTAGAAGTCGTTGATTGCCCCGGTGTATCCGCCGGGGTGGCTGGTGGTTCCGGTTGTGATGGGGTAGGTGAGGGGGAGTTCGATGTGGTGGGGGTGGATATGGTCTGCGGCGGTGGCGCGGGCGTTGGAGGAGCCTGGTCTGGCTTCGTGGTAGGCGATAACGTCGGCGTTTTCGATGGCCCGGGCGGCTTTGATGGTGAGTAGTTCGGGGTCGCCGGGGCCTACTCCTACGCCGATGAGTTTTCCGGGGGCGGCCTGGTTCATGTGATGTCTTTCTGCGGTGGAGGTAGGGGTGTCGGTTTGGGATGGTGGGTTATTCGGCGCTGCTGGCGAGGGCGTTGAGGGCGCCGCAGGTGATGGCGCTGCCGCCGCGGCGGCCGCGGACGATGATGTGGGGGAGGTTGAGGGGGTCGTTGTGGAGGGCTTCTTTGGATTCGATGGCGCCGACGAATCCGACGGGGATGCCCAGGATGAGGGCAGGACGCCAGGGGTTGGTGTGGAGGAGGTTGAGGAGGTGGAAGAGTGCGGTGGGGGCGTTGCCGATGGCGATGACTGCGCCGTCAATGCGTTCGCCCCATAGGTGGATGCCTGCGGCGGTGCGGGTGGTTTCGAGGGTGGCGGCTAGTTCGGGGACGCGTTCGTCGTGGAGGGTGCAGATGATGTCGTTGTTGGCGGGCAGACGGCGGCGGGTGATGCCGCTGGCGACCATGTGGGTGTCGGTGAGGATGGGGGCACCGTTGTTGAGGGCGGTGATGCCTTCGTGGGCGGCGTTGGGGGAGAAGATGATGTCATTGATGAGGTCGGTGGATCCGCAGGAGTGGATCATGCGGACGGCGACGCGTTCTTCCTCGGGGGTGAGGTGGGTGAGGTCGGTTTCGGCGCGGATTGTGGCGAAGGATTCGCGGTAGATGTTGGCGCCGTTGGTTTCGTAGGTGTAGGGAGTTTTGGGAGTGGTCATGGGGTGATTTCCTGTCGTCGGTTGGTGATGTCGGTAGTGAGATTCTCGTCGGTGACGGGGTGTTGGTTGGTGGCGGGGTGTCCGGGGGTGTCGGTGTTGACTAGGGCGGTGGTCCATCCGGTTTCGGTGGCGAGGACTTGGACGTGGTTGGTGGTGGGGCGGCCGCAGCGTCGTGGGCAGGCTGACCAGTGCACGGGGGTGTTGTTGTTACTGGGGGTGTGGTGGGTGACTGCTGCGTATTGGACGTCGGCGAGGGCTGAGGTGCAGCCGGGTAGGCCAGTGCATGTGGTGACGTGGGTTAGGGGTGCGTGGGGGTCGGTGATGAGTCCGAGGGTGGATAGGTGGGTGAGTGCGGTTGTTGCGTGGTGGTGAGTGAGGTTGGCGATGAGGATGGTGCGGGCTGGGCTGGTGCGGATGAGGTTGTCGCCGTGTTCGGCGAGGTCGGCGAAGTGTTGCCAGGTTTCGGCGGGAGCTGCGGCTAGGGGCAGTCGGGTGGCGATGGTGTAGGTGGTGTTGGTGGGGTGGGGGATGAGTCCTAGGGGTGGTGGGGTGGTGTGCGGGGCGGGGGTGTGGGGGGTGTGGTGGGTGAGGAGGTGGCTGATGGTGTTGCGGATGTTGGTGATGAGGGCGGGGGTGTTGGGGTGGTCGGTGAGTCGCCAGCCGCGTTGGTTGTGGGTGTGTGCGGTGGCTAGGTGGGTGTGTGCGGCCAGGGTGAGTGCGGTGGGGGCGTTGGTGCGGTGGGTGACTCCCAGGGGGGTGCCGGCGGCGGTGATGGTCCAGTGGTCGTTGTTGTTGGCGGTGAGGGCTAGGTCGGGTTCGAGGGCGAGGGTATCGCCGCGACCGTCGTCGATGCCGAAGAGGAATCGTCCGCTCAGTTGCGCGAGTTCGGGGTCGCTGATGAGGGCGTTGTCGAGGGTGTGGAGGAGGTTGGTGAGGGTTGTTCCGGTGGTGTTTCCGTGTTCGTCGAGCCCAGCGGTGGGGGTGGTGACGATGTTGCGGATGCGTTCGTGGGCGGGGGAGGGCAGGAGCCCGGCGGTGGTGAGGCAGGTGGCGATGTCGGTTTCGGATCCGGTGGGGATGCCGCGGATTTCGGCGTTGCCGCGGGCTGTGAGGCGGATGTGGCCGTCGCCGAGGGTGGTGGCTAGGTGGGCGAGGGTGCGGGTGGCTTGGGGGGTGAGGAGTCCGCCGGGGATGCGGATGCGGGCGAGGTCGCCGTCGGCGGCGTGGTGGAGGCGGAGTGCGCCGGGGCAGCGGTCGCCGGTGGGGGTGGTGGGCGCGGTCATGGAAAAAACCCTACTCGGGGAGGGGGGTTTAGTTATTGGTTGGTTGTGTGTTAAGGCGCAGGTGGCGCTGTGGAGGTGTTTTCTTTCACAGGGGTGGGGGTGTTGTGTTCGTTGCCTGGGTGTGGCGGTGTTTGGTCTGGTTCTGGGGGAGTGTGGGGTGGGGGCTATTTTGGTTGTTGTTGGGTTGTTGTTGAGGAGGTTGTTGTGGTTCGTGGTGTTCCGAGTTGTGTTCCTGATGATGGGTTAACTACGCGTGAGCGGCGGGATCGCGCGGTTTTGGCTGTGAATACGGGGGAGGGGAAGGGGAAGTCCACGGCTGCGTTTGGGATGGCGTTGCGGGCGTGGAATGCAGGTTTGTCGGTGGTGGTGTTTCAGTTTGTGAAGTCGCCGAAGTGGAAGGTGGGTGAGGAGGCGGTGTTGCGGCGGTTGGGGCAGCTGCATGAGGAGGATCCGGCGGTGGGGGCGCCGGTTGAGTGGCACAAGATGGGGTCGGGGTGGTCGTGGACGCGTTCCAATAGTGGTGATGTTGAGGTGGAGCAGGCTGAGGTTGCGCGGCAGGGGTGGGTGGAGGTTGCTCGGCGGTTGGGGCAGGAGCAGCACGATTTTTATGTGCTGGATGAGTTCACGTATCCGCTGGATTGGGGATGGGTGGATGTCGATGAAGTGGTGGAGACGTTGCGGGGGCGTCCTGGTAAACAGCATGTGGTTGTGACGGGGCGCAGGGCGCCGGCTGTGTTGGTGGATGCGGCAGATTTAGTGACGGAGATGACGAAGGTGAAGCATCCATTTGATGTTGGTCAGAAGGGGCAGCGCGGGATCGAATGGTGAGGACTCATAGTTTGCCGCGTGTGCTGATTGCGGCGCCTGCTTCTGGTAGTGGCAAGACGATGATCACTACGGGGTTGTTGGCGGCGTTGCATCGTCGTGGGTTGGTGGTTTCTCCACACAAGGTGGGGCCTGATTACATCGATCCGGGGTATCACGAGGCTGCGTGTGCTCGGGTGGGGCGGAATTTGGATGCGCACATGGTGGGTGTGGATCGGATTGTGCCGTTGTTGTTGCATGGTGCGTTGTCGCCGTCGGTGGCTGATGTGGCGGTGATTGAGGGTGTTATGGGGTTGTTTGATGGCGCGTTGGGTAGGGAGGGGTTTGCTTCGTCGGCGCATGTGGCGAAGTTGACTCAGACTCCGGTGATTTTGGTGGTGAATTGTGCGTCGGCGTCGCGCAGTGTGGGGGCGGTGGTGCATGGTTTTGCTTCGTTTGATTCGCAGGTGAGGGTGGCGGGGGTCATTCTCAATAATGTGGCTTCGCCGCGTCATGAGGCGGAGGCGCGGGCTGCGGTGCTTGGGGTGGGTGTTCCGGTGGTGGGGTGTATTCCGCGGTTGCCGGACATTGTGGTGCCGAGTCGGCATTTGGGGTTAATTCCGGCGGCGGAGCGGCGTCCGGAGGCGTTGGCTGCGGTGGATGCGTTGGCGTGTATGGCGCAGCAGCATTTGGATCTTGATGCGATTGTGGAGGTGGCTAAGTCTGCGCCTGAGCTGGAGGGTCAGGTGTGGTCTCCTGGGGCTGCATTGGCCTCTGTTGGGGGTGTTTCTACTGGTAGTGGGGTGCGTGTTGCTGTGGCTGGTGGGGCTGCGTTCACGTTTGGGTATGCAGAGAATGTGGAGTTGTTGGAGGCTGCGGGGGCGCAGGTGGTGTCGTTTGATCCGCTGCGGGATAGAGAGTTGCCTGAGGCTGATGCGTTGGTGATTCAGGGTGGTTTCCCAGAGGTGTATGCCTCGGCGTTGGGGGCGAACCGGTCGATGTTGGATGCGGTGCGCAGGTTTGCAGCTTCGGGGGCTCCGGTGGTGGCTGAGTGCGCGGGGATGCTTTATTTGGCGCAGGAGTTGGATGGCACGCAGATGACGGGTGTATTGCCGTTGATTGCCTCGATGCATCCGCGGTTGGTGTTGGGGTATCGGCAGGCTGTGGCTGATTGTGACTCGGTGTTGTCTGCTGCTGGTGATCGTGTGACGGGGCATGTGTTCCATCGCACGCGGGTGGCGCCAGCCCCGGATGCGGGTGTGGTTCCGGGGGCATGGGTGTTGCGTGATCATGCTGATCGGGTCGAGGTTGATGGTGTGGTGTCGGGAAATGTGGTGGCGGGGTATTTGCACACGCATTGGGCTGGTGCGCCGCAGTTCGCGGCTCGTTTGGTAGCGCAAGCGTGTGCATGGCGGAGTGGTGTGCGGTGATTGAGGGGGTGGATTTGCGTCATCACGGTGATGTGGAGGCGCGGGGGGTGTGTTGGGATTTCGCGGTGAATGTTGCGGTGGGGGAGCCTCCGTTGTTTGTGGCCGAGGCGTTGCGGGAGTCTTTGGGTGGGGTGGCTGCGTATCCAGATGAGTTTCCGACGCGACGGGTGGTGGCTGAGCATGTGGGGGTTGATCCGGGGTGTGTGTTGTTGGTGAATGGGGTGGCGGAGGCGTTTGGGTTGGTGGCGCGGCTGCGGTCGTGGCAGCGGGCGTGTGTGGTGCATCCGCAGTTCACTGAGCCGGAGGCGGCGTTGGTGGGTGCGGGGCATCGGGTGGTGCGGCATGTGTTGGATGCTGAGGATGGGTTTGTGCTGCGTGCGGGGAAGGTGGATGAGGGTGCTGATGTGGTGGTGGTGGGGAATCCGACTAATCCGACGTCGGTGTTGCATCCGCGTGGTGAGGTGTTGAGTTTGTTGAGGCCGGGGCGTGTGGTGGTGGTGGATGAGGCGTTTATGGATGTTGCGGTCGGTGTTGGTGGGGTGCGTGGGTCGGAGTCGTTGTTGGTGGATGCTGCACGCACGCAGGGGTTGGTGGTGTTGCGGAGTTTGACGAAGACGTTTGGATTGGCGGGTGTTCGGGCTGGGTTTGTGGTGGCTGAGCCGGGGTTGGTGGAGCAGTTGCGGCAGTTGCAGTCGCCGTGGTCGGTGAATGTTCCGGCGTTGGCTGCGATGCGTGCGGTGTGTTCGCGGCAGGGGGAGGAGTTTGCGGCGGGGGTGGCTGAGCGGGTGGTGCGGGATCGTGAGGTGTTGGTGCAGGGGTTGCAGCAGCGTGGGTTTGATGTGGTTTCGGGGGCTGCTGGGCCGTTTGTGTTGGTGCGGCATCAGCGGGCGGTGTGGGTGCGTGAGGTGTTGCGGCAGCGAGGGGTGGGGTTGAGGCGTGGGGATACGTTTCCGGGGTTGGGTCCGCAGTGGTTGCGGATTGCTGTGCGGGGGGCTCGGGAGCGTGAGGTGTTGTTTGAGCAGGTTGATGGGTTGGGGGTCAGGGGTGGGTCTAGGGTGGGTTTATGAGTGATTGGGTGTGGAAAGCGTTTGATGATGGTGGCGCTCAGGTGCGGGTTGCTGATGCTGAGGTGCCGTTTGAGTCGCGGGAGGATGCCGAGGCGTGGTTGGGGGAGTCGTGGTTGGGGTTGACGGAGTTGGGGGTGGTGTCGGTGTCGTTGTTGTGTGGGGGTGAGGTTGTGTATGGGCCGATGTCGCTTGAGCAGGAGTGATGTTGGTGGTGCAAATGTGTGAAGGGCTGTTTTCCCTTGGTGAGGAAAACAGCCCTTCACAGGTGTGTTGGCAGGTGGCGTGCCCAGTGGTTAGGAGGGGTACTGGCCGCGTTTGACTTGGGGTTTGGGGACGCGTCCTACGCGCATTTGTAGTGCGCGGGTGATGGTGTACCACAGGCCGCCTTTGGCTGGTGGTGCGCCGAATTTGGTGGTGACTGCTTTCTTGACTTGGAACCACATCACGGTGACGTCGATGGCTGCTATGAGTACTGCGCCGTAGACGATGCAGTATCCGATTGCCATGATCGTGGGGTGGGTGATGAGTGTGACGGGCAAGCCCAGCACCATGACGATCAAAAGGTATTCAGCAAAGGAGCGGCGTGCGTCGATCCAGTCACGCATGAAGCGGCGCTCGGTTCCGCGGTCGCGGCGGGGTAGGGCCCATTCTTCGCCAGCTTCCATGGCGAGACGGATTTTGTAACGGCGTTCTCGTTCTTCTAGCCGGGATTGCCGTTTGGCGGCTTTACGGTCGGCGGGAACGAGAGGGCGTTTGCGGGCTGCTTCGGCTTGTTTGCGTGTGGGGGTGGGGCGCCCTTTGCCTGTGGATTTGGTGGTGGCAGGCGCGGGTGCTGGATCAACGGTGGACGTGGTTTCCGTGGCGCCGTTGGGCTGGTCGGCGGATTTCTTGCTGGACACCTTGCACACTCTAGCTTGGTGATGTCTTTGAATGGGTGATCTGCGCGGTGGTAGGTGCTGTTGACCTGCAGGGATTGCGGTGTAGGTGATGGTTTTGTGTTGTGGCCAGATGGGGGAGGATCTAGGTCAGATGAGGTGCGTTGTCAGTGTTATTGGGGTTCTGGGTGGTGTTGGCGGGGATATTGTTCGGCCATGACGGATACAGAGGCGTTGCGAACCAAGATCGCTGATCTTATGCCAGGTGTACTAGAAGATTTGATGGCGTTGGCGCGGATTCCGAGTGTGTCTGCGTTGCCTGAGCACGATAAAGATGTGCAAGCCAGCGCGGAAGCTGTGGCGGAATTATTGCGTGCTGAAGGCGCTGAGGTGAAGGTGGTTGCTGAGGGCGGTAAGCCTGCGGTGATTGGCCGTGTGGCGGGCCCTGAGCCGGTTGGTGGGAAACGGCCGGCGCGGGTGTTGCTGTATGCCCACCATGATGTTCAGCCCGCTGGTGTGGAGTCGCAGTGGGCTAGTGCGCCATTTGAGCCGCAGCAGCGTGGTGAGCGTTTGTATGGTCGCGGTACTGCTGACGATAAAGCTGGTGTGATGGCGCATCTTGCTGCGTTGCGTGCTTTTGGGGGTAAGCCTCCGGTTGAGGTGATTGTGTTTGTGGAGGGTGAGGAGGAGTCTGGCTCGCCGAGTCTTCCTGCCTTGTTGGATAAGTATCGGGATGAGCTTGAGTGCGATGTGATTGTGCTTGCTGATTCGTCGAACTGGGCGGTGGGTACGCCTGCGTTGACGACGTCGTTGCGGGGCAATGTGCGTTTGAAGGTGACGTTGTCGACGTTGGCGCATGGATTGCATTCGGGCATGTTTGGTGGGGTGGTGCCGGATGCGATTACGACGATGTGTCGTCTTTTGGGGACGTTGCATAACGCTGATGGTTCGGTGGCGGTGCCGGGGTTGGTGAGTGAGGAAACTTCGGGGGTGGATTACACCGCGGAGGAGATTCGCCGTGACTCCAGTGTTCTTGATGGTGTGGAGCTGATTGGTAAGGGCACGTTTGCCTCGCGTTTGTGGTTGCAGCCGACGGTGACTGTGGTTGGTTTTGACGCCCCTGCGGTGGAGGGTGCGGCGAATTTGTTGTCGCCTTCGTGTTCGGCGTTGTTGTCGGTGCGGATTGCTCCTTCGCAGGATGCTGCGGCTGCGGCTGCGGCGGTGACGAAGTTCTTGCAGGACAACGCACCTTGGGGGGCTCAGGTTGAGGTTGAGGTTGAGGATGCGGCGCCGGGTTCTGCGTTGCCCGCCTCGGGGCCGATTGTGGAAGCGGCCCGTTCGGCTTTGCGCTCTTCGTGGGGTACTGAGCCGGTGGATGCCGGTATCGGTGGGTCGATTCCGTTTGTGGCCCAGTTCAATGACACCTTCCCGCAGGCAGTGGTGTTGGTGACGGGGGTGGAAGACCCGGATACGCGTGCGCACAGTACTGATGAGGGGCTGCACTTGGGTGATTTTGAGCATGCGTGTGTGGCTGAAGCGCTGATGTTTGAGAAGATCGCGCAGGTGTGGAAGGGCTGATTTGCTCCGCTGCGGGGGAGCGGTTTGGCACCATGTGAAGCGTGCGTGTCTTGTTCGCTCCCTCGCAGTATTCCGGAATGTTGACGGCTGGCCAGGTCGCTGACGCGATGGCTGGTGGGTGGTCTCGGCAGGCTCCTGGTGATGTGGTGACGTGTGCCCCGTTGTCTGCTGGTGAGGCTGGTTTCGCTAGTGTGGTGGAGGCGGCTGTTGGTGGGGTTTCGGTGGGGGTGACAGTTGCTGATCCGTTGGGGCGTGATGTGCCTGCGACGGTGTTGTTGGCTGAGGTTGGTGGGGTGCGTACAGGGTTTGTGGAGGCTGCGCAGGCGGCTGGGTTGCATTTGTTGGATGCCGCTGATCGTGACCCGTGTGTGACGAGCACGTTTGGGGTGGGGCAGATGGTTGAGGTGGCGGTGGCTGAAGGTGCTTCGCGGGTTGTGGTGGCGTGTGGGGGGACGGGTACGAATGATGCTGGTGCGGGCATGTTGGCTGCTTTGGGGGCGGGGCAGGGGCCTGCGTTGTGTTCAGGTGGGGGTGCGTTGGGTCAGGTTTCGCCAGATGATGTGGCGGGGTTGGAGGCGGTGCGGGACCGTTTGATTGGGGTGGAGTTGGTGGTTGCGGCGGAGGGTGCGTTGCCGTTGTTGGGGTTCAGTGGGGCTTCGGCCACGACGGCGCCGGAGAAGGGCGCTTCGGTGGAGCAGACGCAGGAGTTGGAGCGTTCGTTGGGGCATTTCGTGGATGTGGTGGAGCGGGTTTTGCCGGCGGGGCTTGATTTGTTGACGGGGTTGCCGCGGCGGGTGACGCGGGTTCCTGGGGCGGGGGCTGGTGGTGGCTTGGGGTATGGGCTTGTGGTGTTGGGTGCGCGGGTTGAGGACGCGGTCTCGCATGTGATGGGTTTGTGGGGTATGCGTGAGTTGTTGGGTGGGCATGATTTGGTGGTCACGGGGGAGCGATGTTTTGACGGCCGTTCTGTGCATGCGGGGGTGGTGGTCAGCGTGGCGGCTGCGGCAGCGGAGTTCGCTCTTCCCACAATGGTGTTGGCGGGCCAGGTCGAGGTGGGGCGGCGAGAGTCGATGAGTGCGGGGGTTGCTGCGGTGTATGGGATTGTCGATAGAGGCGGGGATGTGGCCAGTGTGATGGCTGATCCGGCGTCGGCAATCGCCGATCGTGCGCAGCGTCTAGCTCGCACGTGGAGTAGATGATGAGCGTTGCTTAGCGGGTGGAATACCCCTGGGTGGGGCAGTGTTGTTGCTGGCGGGCCTGGCTGTCAGTCTGCGTGGACTGCGGGTAGCCTGAGAATGGACTTCGGTCGCAGGACCGATCAATCGAACGAGAGCACCGCGAGGGTGTGCAGGCTGGTGCCGTCGCTGGTACTTGCTGCCACATCGAGGTCGAGAGGTAGTCACTATGACCGTCCAGAACGAGACCGCCACGCATGGAGTGGTGTTGACTGACGTTGCTGCCGCTAAGGTCAAGAGCCTGCTGGAGCAGGAAGGCCGTGACGATCTGCGTCTGCGCATTGGTGTGCAGCCGGGAGGCTGCTCGGGTTTGATCTATCAGCTGTACTTCGATGAGCGCACCCTTGATGGGGATGCTGTGAAATCTTTCGATGGCGTTGAGCTAGTTGTTGACCGCATGAGCGCTCCGTATTTGGACGGTGCCACGATCGACTTCGCAGACACCATTGAGAAGCAAGGTTTCACTATTGACAACCCGAACGCAGGTAACTCTTGCGCTTGTGGTGACAGCTTCAGCTGATCGCTGGTGTGCGTATTCCCGTGTACGTGCGGGATCGGTGACGGCTGGGTGTGTGCGTGGCGCACAGGCCCAGCCGTTTCGTGTGTGCACGGGGTGGGATGGGGGAGTGTCAGGGCGGCGTTGGTCCGATACCGTGGTGGAGTGCGTATTGCTATCACTGGTTCTCTAGCCCATGACAATCTGCTCACGTTCTCGGGGCGTTTCCACGACTCGTTCGTGGCTGAGCAGCTCGACAAAGTTTCCCTGTCTTTCCTCGCTGACGACTTGCAGGTGCGCCGTGGGGGTGTGGGCGGCAACATTTCTTTCGGTATGGGTGTCCTTGGATTGGAGCCGTACCTGGTGGCGGCCGCCGGTGTCGATTTTGATGACTACCGTGCATGGCTTGACCGTCACGGCGTGAACACCAAGGGTGTCAAGGTATCGACCGAGCGTCACACCGCTCGTTTCACCTGCACAACGGACCGTGATTCGGCTCAGATCGCAACCTTCTACCCCGGTGCTATGTCTGAGGCGCGTGAGATCGAGCTTGAGCCGATCTCGCAGTCGGTTGGCGGTTTTGACCTGGTTCTTATTGGCCCCAATGACCCGGAGGCGATGGTTCGTCACACTGATGAGTGCCGTTCGCGCGGGATGAAGTTCGCAGCCGACCCCTCGCAGCAGCTTGCCTTTATGGAGGGTGAGGACATCCGCCGCCTCATCGACGGTGCCGAATACTTGTTCACCAATGAGTACGAAGCTCACTTG
This sequence comes from Dermatophilus sp. B7861-1, assembly GCF_058996045.1. Lineage (NCBI taxonomy): Bacteria > Bacillati > Actinomycetota > Actinomycetes > Micrococcales > Dermatophilaceae > Dermatophilus > Dermatophilus sp. B7861-1. The sequence goes on from NZ_CM180082.1 coordinate 968,742, forward strand.
ACCGAACAAAAGACGGGATGGAGCTCCGAAGAGATTTCCCAGCGGGTTACTACTCGCGTCATTACTCACGGTAAAGATGGCGTGACTATTTCCACCAAGGGCAGCGAGACGATCACAGTGGGCGTTGTCCCTGCGGAGAAAGTTGTTGACCCCACGGGTGTTGGTGACGCTTTCCGGGCTGGGTTCCTGGCGGGACTGCACTGGGGCCTTTCACACGAGCGCTGCGCTCAGACTGGCGCGATGCTTGCCACTCACGTAGTTGAGACAGTCGGCACCCAGGAGTACGAGCACAACCTTGGTAACGCCTTGGAGCGTCTGCGTGCGGCGTACGGCGAGGAAGCTGCCAATGAGATCGGCGCGCACCTGCCTACGTTTGCCTGAGTGAGTTGATGATGTACCTCATGAACGAATTGCTGAGGTACACCCATGATGGATGAGGAAAGTCGGGGTCCGGGGGATCCTGTTTTCCCACCTGTTGTTCCGGAGAGCCGTAGCGGTCTTCCGCCGCTGCGGCTCTCTCCGGAAGACGATCTGGTGGGGGTTGGTGGTGATCTAGACCCGGCGACGTTGTTGCACGCGTACATCAATGGTGTTTTTCCCATGGGGTTGGGGGAGTGCGGGGCCGAGCCGATGGGGTGGTGGTCGCCGTTGCAGCGTGGCGTGCTCCGCCCGGCTGATCTGCGAGTACATCGATCGTTGCGTAAGTCTGCGCGGCATTACACGGTGAGCGTGGATCGCGCTTTTGCGGCGGTGATGCGCAGATGCGCTGACCCGAATCGGCAGGGCCGGTGGATCACCGATCACATCGTGGATGCATACGTAGCTCTCCACGAGATGGGGTGGGCTCATTCAGTGGAGGTTTGGTCTAACGGGGATTTAGTAGGTGGCCTCTATGGAGTCAGCATTGGGGGTCTATTTGCTGGCGAATCGATGTTCCACGCAAGCAGAGATGCGTCAAAAGTGGCACTGATGGAACTGGTCGACATTGTTGGCGATGACGGCGATGAGCGACGCCTCATTGACGTCCAGTGGGCTACTGCGCACCTGGCCAGCCTAGGTGTGAGCGAAATAAGCAGGGATGAGTACATAGTGGCAGCACAACAGGCTGTGCAACTGCCCGTTCCGGCAGGGTTCGCTAGCGAATGGGCGAGGCGGCATGTCCAGCACTGTGTGATCTGAAAGAATGCTCTACGACCCCTGTGCAGCAGCCGAAGGGAAGGGTGTAGCGCTTGAGAGGTCGCGTGAGAGGGGCCAAAAGTTCCCAAATTGAGTAATTCCATTGCTTGTAGGGACACGACCGGCCCCGATCGTGTCGTCGAGCGACGTATGCTTGCAGTCGGTATCGACGTGGCCTAAGTCTCTCATCTGACTTCCAGGTCACACTCAGGGTCGGTTGTGGCTAACTGGGTTCAAGCCGCGTCGTCGCGGCAGGGTCGAGGCCCGATGCTTGCCGATGGATCTGGATGGAAGGTGCACATTGCGCACGCAACAACTCACACCGACGAGGAGCCGTGCCCGGCGGTTGACCACCGCGGTCGGTACGCTCGGCCTGCTCATGGTCGCGCTCACCGCGTGCGGTAAAGGAGACATTTCCACGGGGTGGCTTCCTTACGGCGCCACCACAGGTGCACAACGAGTCACGCAGTTGTGGATCGGTATGTGGATCGCTGCCCTGGCCGTTGGTGCCCTGGTATGGGGTTTGACGATTTACTGCATGATTCGGTTCCGACGTAAAAAAGACGACGTCGGCCTCCCGCCGCAGCTGCGGTACAACGTTCCGATCGAGATGCTCTACACCGTGATCCCGGTCATGATGGTCGGGGTGATGTTCTACTTCGTTTACCAGGACGAGCGGGTCTTGTCTGACACCTCGCAGAAGCCCGATGTTGTTATCAACGTCGCTGGTAAGCAGTGGAGCTGGGACTTCAACTACATGGATTCCAACGTCCACGACTCCGGTGTGCAAGCAGACCTGACTGGTAAAGACGGTGTCTCTAAGACTCTCCCGACTCTCTATCTTCCGGTGAACAAGCGCGTCGAGTTCACTTTGACATCGCGTGATGTCATCCACTCGTTCTGGGTCCCGGCTTTCCAGCAAAAGCTCGACATGGTGCCCGGCAACGTCAACAAGTTCCAGGTGACCCCCACCCAAGTGGGCACATTCCAAGGTAAGTGTGCGGAGCTGTGCGGCGCCTACCACGCCACCATGCTTTTCAACGTCAAGGTCGTTCCCCAGGCCGAATATGACGCACACATCGAAAAGCTTCGCGCCGCAGGTAACACCGGGATTCTCGGAACAGATTTGAACCGTCACCCGATGGCCCCGAACCAGCCGTCCATCAACGGAAGGGATTGATCGGATGAGCGCCCTCATCGAACGTACTGAGAGCACACAACAACCGCGTGGCCCTAAGGGTGGTTTGGTGGGCAAAATCCTCACCACCACCGACCACAAGCTGCTCGGCATGATGTACTTCGCCACCACGATGTTCTTCTTTTGCTTTGGTGGCCTCCTCGCGCTGGTGATCCGCGCTGAACTGTTCGACCCAGGATTGCAGATCGTGCGCAACCTGGAGCAGTTCAACCAGATGTTCACGATGCACGGCTCGATCATGCTGTTGCTGTTCGCGACTCCTCTCTTCGCTGGTTTCGCGAACGCGTTGCTTCCCTTGCAGATCGGCGCCCCCGATGTAGCGTTCCCCCGCTTGAATGCGCTGGCCTACTGGCTGTACCTCTTCGGCGGCTTGGTCGCTTGCTCTGGCTTCCTTCTGCCTTCGGGGGCCGCGAGCTTCGGCTGGTTTGCTTACACGCCGCTATCGAACGCCACCTACAGCCCCAGCCTGGGCGGCGACCTGTGGATCCTCGGGTTCGCTGTGACCGGTTTCAGCTCGATCATGGGTGCGGTCAACTTCATCACCACCGCCACCTGCATGCGTGCACCGGGCATGACAATGTTCCGGATGCCAGTGTTCAGCTGGACGGTTGTTGTCACCTCGATCCTGGTGTTGATGGCCTTCCCCGTTTTGACTGCGGCCTGGGTCGCTCTTGCTGGTGACCGCATGTTCGGCATGCACATCTACGACCCAGCACACAGCGGTCCCATCCTGTACCAGCACCTGTTCTGGTTCTTCGGACACCCTGAGGTGTACATCCTCGCGCTGCCGTTCTTCGGCATCGTCTCGGAGATCCTTCCGGTCTTCTCCCGTAAACCGATTTTCGGTTACAAGGGCCTGATCTTCGCCACGATCGCTATCGCCGCGTTGTCTGTGACTGTGTGGGCTCACCACATGTACGTCACCGGCCAGGTGCTGCTGCCGTTCTTCTCGATCATGACGATGCTGATCGCCGTTCCTACTGGCGTGAAGTTCTTCAACTGGATCGGCACTTTGTGGGGCGGGTCGCTCACTTTCGAGACGCCGATGCTCTGGACGATCGGCTTCATCGTCACCTTCCTTTTCGGTGGGTTGACCGGTGTTGTGCTCGCCAGCCCAGCATTGGACTTCCACCTCTCGGACAGCTACTTCGTGGTGGCGCACTTCCACTACACGATTTTCGGCACGGTTGTTTTCTCGATGTTCGCTGGCTACTACTTCTGGTGGCCAAAGTTCACAGGAAAGATGCTCGACGAGAAGCTTGGCAAGCTGCACTTCTGGCTGCTGTTCTTCGGCTTCCACGGCACCTTCCTTGTTCAGCACGTCTTGGGTATGCAGAACATGCCTCGCCGTTACGGTGACTACCTCATCGAGGACAACGTCCACCTGCTCAACCAGATTTCTACGGTTGCCTCGTTCGTGCTTGCGATCTCGATGCTTCCCTTCTTCTACAACGTGTGGAAGACCTGGAAGTACGCTCCGAAGGTCACCGTTGATGACCCGTGGGGATACGGTGCGTCGTTGGAGTGGGCAACCTCGTGCCCGCCACCGCGCCACAACTTCGACTCCATTCCCCGGATTCGTTCAGAGCGTCCCGCGTTCGACTTGCACCACCCGCAGGTGGCTGAGGTCGCCTCGCCGGTCGCTGACCGCGAGGTTCTCAGTCAGCTCAGCGGCACCAGCCACAACGATGCGAAGGGTGGTCAGCGATGAGGGAAGTCAGCAATGTCTTCACATTGATGGCAATTTTCTTCCTGCCGATTGCTGTTATCTACACTTTCTGGACCAACGCTACGGGCCAGATTGAGTGGACCGGATCGGTGGCCTTGTGGCTGCTGTGCATCATGAGCCTCATGGGCACGTTCGGGCTGCGCTCGGCAAGCAAGAAGCTAGACGAGGACCCAGCAGACAACCCTCGTGCTGAGATCGCTGAGGCTGCGGGCGACTACGGCTTCTTTAGTCCTGGATCCGGGTGGCCGGTCTTCCTAGCCTTCGGGGCGACCACCGTGTTCGCTGGATTGGCTATCGGATGGTGGATGTTCATCATCGGTGTTGTATTCAGCATTGTTGCTTTGCTCGGATGGTGCTTTGAGTACTTCCGTGGCGATGTGATCTGAGTCAATTTTTCTTCTGAATGGTCGGGATTCCCTCAATTTGTGAGGGATCTCGGCCATTCGTGTTACGGCCTGTGTTTATATACCTGAGGCGGCGATGAAAAAAGGGCTGACCTCGGTATACAAGGGGGAGAGGCACGTCTTTGAATGCCGGGTCTAAGCTCATGAGTTGGCTAGCCTCAGGTAGATCAGACGCTGCCGCGTCAAAGCGTGCGTGGTGTCTAACGCACGCTGATGGGGGCTAAGGAGAGGATGACGATTCCTGTGTTCTCAGCGCGTGCCCGCACGCTGACATGGGCTGCAGCGGTGCTCTTGGCCGGAGTAGCTGGATTGAGTTCGTGTAACGGCGGATCGGAAACGACGACGTCTGCTCCGGCAGCTAAAGTCGAATCTTCCGTGAAAGACAAAGCAAAGAATGTCACTCCGATGACTCCTTTGCGGATCACCACCGACGGCAAACTATCGAAGGTGGAAGTCGCCGTTAAAGACAAACCAGGAAAGCTCAGTGGAGCTATTGATCAGACAGGAACGTGGGTCAATAGTGAGCCGCTTTCTTTAGATACCGAATACGTAGTGAGAGCAACTGCCGTCAATGCGGCGGGCGAGTCCACCGAAATCGAGCAAACATTTTCCACAGTCACCCCGAAAGTGGACGCTACCTACACGGTCACCCCCGACGGGTCCACGGTGGGAGTGGGCATGCCAGTGGTGGTGAGGTTTGACAGCCCGGTGGAGACCGACGCGCAACGCGCTGAAGTAGAAAAACGCGTATCTGTGCGAACTTCCACGAAAACAAAAGGCGCATGGGGATGGACTGACCAGTTCACGTTGATGTGGCGCCCTATGTCGTATTGGAAACCGAAAACGAAGGTTTCAGTCAACGCTGACCTGGAAGGCGTTCAGACCGGATCTGGTAAATGGATCCGCAAGAGTAAGAAAGCTGCTTTCACGATCGCGAACAGGGCACGCGTAGTGAAAGTCAACCTCAGTGACCACAACATGAAAGTGGTCGAGAACGGGAAAGTCATAGCGCAGTATCCGATTAGCGCAGGCCGGGAGATCGGTTCTTGGGAAACCCGGTCGGGCACCAAAGTGATCACTGAGCTGCATGAAAGCCTTGTCATGGATGCAGGCACTCTCGGCGTCGGAGCTAACGATCCGAACTATTACAAAACTGAGGTGAAGTACGCAGTGCGTGTCACGAACACGGGAGAGTTTTTCCACTCTGCTCCGTGGTCTGTGTCTGCGCAGGGCTATCGGAACGTCTCGCATGGTTGCGTGAATATGAGTCCTGGGGCAGCAAGAGAGTTCTTTAACAGCACGATCATCGGGGATCCCGCCGAGTTTGTTGGTTCTAGTCGAAAGATGTCCCCAGAAGATGGCATGCCAGTGTGGCTGTACACGTGGAAAGAATGGAAACAGCTCAGTGCACTGGCACCCGCGGAGCCAACGCCTACAGCTAGTAGCTCTACCACACCAGGTCAATAAATAACCGCGGCTCTGACTGTTCCTGCGGCAGGATCAAGTGTGAATGAGTGACAAAAAGGGGAAGTGATGCGGGATGAGCAGCTAGCGGAATTTGTCGAACGTGTGGAGAAGGGGGACGTTGCTGGCGTAGTGGCAGAACTCGGCTCGGCCGTGCCTGGAGACTGGGGCAATGGGTGTAACTGGGATTGGAAAGAGGCCAATGGTGAGCGTTTCGACACGTTCATCCAAACTGTGCTCGCCGCTTCAGGCGCCAAGTTCCCGCCCGAGCTGGTAGCGGAGCTCTTGGGACACTATGAGACTGTGCTGGTCGATCAGCCGGATGCGACAGATCGCGGGCTTGTGATGTTTGGCCGCTATTTTGCGGCGAGGCTGGATGAGGTAACCGAATATGTCACGAGCGAGATGGTTGCTTACTCTAAGTCGCCGGACGCTAGCTGGCCCACAGCGGATTTGGAGGAAATCGCGCGAGACAGCGCGAGGCTTTCCAACCGTCTCGCACGCAGATCGACGGCGGAGTAATCGAGGCTGGCCAGTTGAGTCCCGCATAGCGGTGTCACGTAACGCTAGAACAATAACGCCGTGGCGGGGCCCCGACCTTCGGGGCCCCGCCACGGCGTTGTTGGGTAGTGCGAGTTAGTGACGGCCAGTTAGAGCATGGCTGTCGTTGTTATCGTCGTGTCCGTGGTGGTGAGCAGCCTCCACCTCCGCTGGTGTCGGCGGCTCGACACGGTCACTGAAGAAGAAGCGTGACCATGCGGCACGGCGCTTGTCATTACCCGCGGTGGGGGCGTCAACACCGTTGCCGTCCTGCCCGGTGACAAGCTCCAAGGGGCGCTGCACCTCATGGCCAGCCAGTGCCCACCTCTCGTACTCCGACAGAGGCTCGTGCACCTCGTAGAAGCGGCCATCAGCGGTCTGCTGGATGACACCAGATTCGTGGCCGTGTAGCACCTTCTCGCGGTCCTGCAGCTGCAGAGCTAGGCAAAGCCGCTTGACGGCGAAGAACACCAGAACCGGGCCAACGAAGAAGAAGATCCGCAAGAAGACAGTGATGTCGTTGATTGCTAGGCCTGTCTTAATCGCGATGATGTCGTTGGTGGTGGCTAGTGCCAAGCACAGGTAAGCCGTGAGTGCTCCAGCACCGATAGCGGTGCGGACCGGCTGGTTGCGGGGACGGTCGAGCAGGTGGTGCTCACGCTTGTCGCCAGTGACCCAGGCTTCCAAGAAGGGATATGCGCCCATGATGATGAAGACCACCGGGAGCAGGACGATCGAGCCCAGCGCAACGTTGAGGCTAAGTGTGAAGCCGAGGATCTCGAACTCCAGCCAGCCGGGCAGCAGACGCAGCGCGCCGTCGGAGAACCACATGTACCAGTCAGGCTGGACACCTGCGGTCACCGGCGAGGGGTCGTAGGGGCCGTACATCCACACGGGGTTGATTGCCACTAGCGCCGAGACGAGCGTGATGACACCGAACACGATGAAGAAGAAACCGCCGGCTTTGGCGGCGTACACCGGCATGACGGGGTAGCCAACGACGTTGTCGTTGGTGCGGCCCGGTCCGGGGTACTGGGTGTGTTTCTGCACGACGAGCAGAATCAGGTGGGCTGCCAGCAGAGCGATGAGAATCGCTGGGATGAGCAGCGCGTGCACCGTGAAGAGACGGGGAATGATCATCGTTCCGGGGAACGAGCCACCGAAGAGGAAGTAGCTCATGTAGCTACCGATCACCGGCGAGGAGAGCAAGAAGCCTTGCATCACGCGCAGACCGGTTCCAGAGAGCAGGTCATCGGGGAGGGAGTATCCGGCGAAACCTTCGATCATGGCTAGCAGCAACATGACGGTTCCGATGACCCAGTTGATCTCGCGGGGCTTACGGAAAGCACCGGTGAAGAACACGCGTGCTGCGTGCAAACCGACCGCAGCCACGAAGAACAGCGCGCCCCAGTGATGGATCTGGCGGATGAGAAGACCACCAGCCACCTCGAAGGAGATGTGCATGGTGGAGTCGAAGGCTGCACTGACGTGCAGACCGTTCAGTGGTGCGTAGGAGCCCTCGTAGGTCACCTCGTTCATGGAGGGGACAAACCACATGGTCAGGAACACGCCGGTGATGAGGCAGGCGACCATGGAGTACATCGCCACTTCACCGAGCATGAAGGACCAGTGGTCCGGGAAGACCTTGTGAAGAAGGTGTCGGACGGGGCCAGCTAGGCCGGTCCGGTCATCGAACCAGCCACCAATTTTTCCGCCTATTGCGGGCTTGCGGGGCCCGTTATCGGCGGGGGTGGTTGCTGCGTCGTTGGCTGTTGTGGTGCTCATCCACGCTCCCAGAAGCTCGGGCCGACAGGTTCTTTGAAGCCTGCCGCAGCGACGAGGTATCCCTCTTTATCGACTGTGATCGGCAGCTGCGGCAGGGCGCGGTGTGCCGGACCGAAAACCACTTTGCAGTCCTGCTTGAGGTCAAAGGTTGACTGGTGGCAGGGGCAGAGTAGGTGGTGTGTCTGCTGTTCGTACAGGCCGACGGGGCAGCCTGCGTGGGTGCAGATCTTGTTGTAGGCGACGATGCCTTGGTAGCCCCAGTCGCGTTCTTTTTGGCTTTCGATGTCGTCTGGGTTCAGGCGCATGAGAAGGACGGGGGCTTTGGCTTTGCGCTCGAGGTATTCCAGGTCCTGGTCGAAGCGGTACTTGCCGGTGCGCTTTTCCTCTGCGGAGACGTAACCGAGTTTGTCCAGTTCGGCCAGGCTGGCTTCCATGTGCTCGGGGAGAACGTGGAAGGCCGAGCCGATAGTGACATCGGAGGCTTTGATGGGGGTCATTTCAGGGTCACGCATGAGGCGCATGCCGGTCTGCCAGAAAGTTTCGGACAGGTCGGCTTCGGGAAGCGGTCCTAGACCTCCGACGAGCTGGAGGGCAGGCGGGACGGCGAAGATGCCCAGTGCGGTGCCGCCGAGGATGCCGATCATGGGGCGGCGTCCGAGCTGGGCGCCTTTGGCTCCCTCGGAGAGGGTTTCAGCAAAGCCGATGCGGTCTTCGTCGCTGGAGCGTAGAACGTGGCGTTGTTCCACGACTTCTTCTTCGGGCATGAGGGTTTTGGCCCAGTGCACGGCAGCCAAGCCGATACCGAGCAGGCTCAGACCCATGCACACACCGATGACGGTGTGCAGAAGGCTGACGTAGCCGAAGAAGGGCATGAAGAACAGCGTGGAGCGGTCGATCGCGAAGTAGGCGATGACGAAGCCGATCGTGCCCAGGATCGACAGGGTGAAGAAGAACAGGACCTGCCGCTCGGCGCGCTTGGCGGCTTTAGGGTCGAGGTCGGCGTGGCGTGGCTGGTGCGGGGGCAGGCCGGGGTTGGTGAACCGCTCGGGGATGCCGCCGTCTCCGACGACATGGCCCGAGTTGAGAGACACAGCCTCGCTACTCGGTTCTTGGCCGGCGATCCCCGATCCGGGACTTCCGTGTTCGTTCATGTTGGTGTCAATCCTGTCGGTGCTGGTGTGAGGAAAGTGTGTGGGCTCAGGCCGCTTTGCGGGTGAGCCAGACTGCGGCGCCGATCATGATCGGGATGCCCAGGCCCCAGAGGAAGTAGCCATCGCCAACCGGTCCGAGGTTGCCCAGGGCGTGCCCGCCGTGGTTTTCGTTTTTGTCGAGGTTGTGCAGGTAAGCAATGACATCGCGTTTGGCCTCGGGGTTGAGGTTCTGGTCGTTGAAGACCGGCATGGATTGGGGGCCAGTGACCATGGCTTCGTAGATGTGCTTGCCTTCGATGTTGTGCAGCGGGGGAGCGAACTTTCCGCGGGTGAGTGCGCCGCCGGAGCCGGCGAAGTTGTGGCACATGGCGCAGTTGACGCGGAAGATTTCGCCACCGCGGGCGATGTTTCCGCCGACGCCGCTGGCGTATTTGCTGTCTGGTACGGCCGGTCCGGGGCCGAGGGAATCGACGTAGGCGGCGAGCTGGTCGATCTGTTTCTGGTCGAACTGGGGGTTCTTGCGCTGTGCCTGAACGCCGGGTCCGGCTAGCGGCATACGGCCGGTGCCTACCTGGAAGTCGACAGAGGCCGCGCCGACACCAACAAGCGAGGGGCCGTATTTGGTCCCCTCGCCGTTGGAACCGTGGCAAGACGCGCAGTTAGTCAGGAACAGCTGTTTGCCCACGGACACGTCGTCACCGCTGGCGGTTGCGACGGGAGCACCGGCGTCGGCCCTGCCGGGTGCGACGAGCGCGTACAGGGAGCCCATGGCGATGAGGCCAACGATGAGCAGTACGACGAAGACGGCGGGATGGCGCCGGTGGATGGCTTGAGCGTTCACGGGATTTCCTTAGCGGTCGGGTGACGATCGCGCAGGTGGGGCCGGTCGGCGTCGGCACCTGCGGTGCGTATACGTTCTCGGCGGGTTATTTGAGGAGGTAGATCGCGGCGAACAGGGCGATCCACACGACATCGACGAAGTGCCAGTAGTAGGACGTCACGATCGCCCCGGTTGCTTGGCGGTGAGTGTACGTGCGTGTCGTCATGCTGCGGCCGATGATGATGAGGAATGCCACGAGACCGCCGACCACGTGGATCGCGTGGAATCCGGTGGTCAGGTAGAAGACCGAGGTGTACGCGTTGGTGTGTAGTGCGTAGCCGTGGGACCACAAGGTGGCGTACTCGATGACCTGCCCGGCGACGAAGATGCCACCGAAGATGTAGGTGAGCACGTACCACTCGCGCATGCCCCACTTGCTGAACTGCCAGATAGTGCCCTGGCGGCTGCCGATGCCGTGTTCGGCTTTGAAAACACCCAACTGGCACCAGATTGAAGAGATAACCAGGATGAGTGTGTTCGCTGCAGCAAAGGGGACGTTGAGCTTGGCGGTTTCCTCGGCCCATAGGTCAGGGCGGACTGCGCGGATACTGAAGAAGATTGCGAACATGCCTGCGAAGAACATGAGTTCGCTAGCTAGCCAAACCATGGTGCCTACGGCTGCCATGTTTGGTCGTGTCACGGGACCTTGGCCGAACCTCGGATGGGTGCGCGGGTTCGGACTGCTGAATGAGTTGGGGGTAACGCTCGTCACGCAGGCCATTATGTCTCGAACATCACCCTCGGGTGGCCCAGTATGCACGTGAGTCCGACTCGAATCTCAGGTTTTTCTCGGTTTCGGCGCTAATTTCGCTGCTCAATGGTGCTTTGACAGGCACGAATGTGGTCTTTCGTGCTGCAGAGCGGATGTCGACGAGTTAGGTCGTTAGGATCGGCCCATGAGTGAATTGGCAGGGTCGAGCACCACGCCTACACCCGCTGCTGCGGGGGGTGTGCAAGCCGAAGCAGTGTCCGGGACGACGGGCCAGAGCACGCACAAGGTGCGTGTGTTGCTGTACAGCGACGATGCGTCCGTGCGTGAGCAGGTAAAGCGGTCGGTTGGCCGTAAGCCTGCCCGTGATGTCGAGGTCGTTGATTGGACTGAATGCGCTACACCAGTGATCGCCGAAAAGCATGTGAAAGCCGGGGGGCTGGATCTGCTCATCCTTGATGGGGAGTCGGTTCCGCTAGGGGGGATGGGGCTGTGTCGGCAGCTCAAATGTGAGGTGTATGACTGCCCCCCTGTGATTGTGCTCACAGGGCGTCCTCAGGATGCGTGGCTGGCGGCTTGGTCCTTGGCTGACCGGGCTGTCCCGCAGCCGATCGACCCGTTGGTGATGGCCAACGCTGTTGCCGATGTGGCTCGTGAATCGAAAACCGGTTCTATCCCAGCTGGGGCAGAGGTCGCCCGATGAGCGATGGTTCGGCCGGATTCACGTGGCCGAACCTGCTTACGGATCTCATCGCTGGGCATGATTTGTCCACGCAAGCATCTGCGTGGGCGATGGAGCAGATCATGGGGGGCTTCGCGTCGCCTGCGCAGATAGCAGGTTTTTTGGTGGCGATGGCCGCCAAGGGGGAGTCCGTTGCCGAGGTGAGAGGCATTGCTGACACGATGTTGTTGCATGCTCGGCCACTGCATGTGTCGCAGAACAGTCTGGACATTGTGGGAACCGGGGGAGATAAATCCAACACGGTGAACATTTCCACGATGGCTGCGATTGTGGCGGCAGCTACGGGGATCACTGTGGTCAAGCACGGAAACCGGGCGTCATCGTCAAAATCTGGCGCTGCTGACTGCCTGGAGGCGTTGGGAGTAGATCTGACTCTTCCGCCGTCAAAGGTCGCAGCTGTGGCCCAAGAAGCGGGGGTCACTTTCTGTTTTTCGCAGGTGTTTCACCCGTCGATGACCAATGCTGCGGCCCCACGTCGTGAGTTGGGAATTGCCACGATCTTCAATGTTCTGGGGCCGCTCACCAACCCTGCTCAACCGCAATATTCGGTGATTGGAGTGGCCAAAGAACGGATGGTTCCGGTGATAGCAGGTGTGCTCGCAGAGCGAGGAACTTCTGCGGCGGTGTGTCGTGGTGATGATGGTCTCGATGAGCTCACGTTGGCGACTACGTCACGAGTGTTGTGGGTTCGTGAAGGTCAGATCGCGGAGTTCACGGTTGACCCGATCCGTTTCGGCATTGACCGTGCTCCGGTCGATGCGCTGCGTGGAGGAGATGCTGCCCAGAATGCTGAGGTCGTGTGGGCGCTTCTGCGGGGTCGCCGAGATGCGGTGAGGGATGCTGTGGCCCTTAACGCTGGTTTGGCGGTAGCTGTCGCTGACAGGGATGCTCACGCGGTGGTTGATCAAGCAACGTTTGAGTTGGCGTTGCAGCGCGGCGTGGATCGAGCTTGTGAGGCAATCGATTCTGGTGCCGCACTTGCCACGCTTGAGGCGTGGAGAGCTGCGACGACTGTTTCGGTGTAGCGAATCACGTGGGGTGAGCTGAGCGTGCGTGCTTAGTTCACTCCACGTGTTCGATAAACCGATGCACATGGGCTCCTGCTCCGCCGACTGGGCAGGTCCAGGTTCCTTCTATCTCCACTAGTCGTGTTCCTTCGGTGGTGAGCCAGTGAAGGATGATGGTGATTTCTTCGGCTAGCGCTGACCCCAAACCGTTGGTAGGTGCGGGGATGTGCGCGGCGGTGGCCACCATGGCCTCGATGTAGGGCATGGGGTCGGCTCGGGGTGGTGAAACGGTGGTTCCTGCGACATGCCCGTGGCGGATGCACGCGAATTCCCAGCCTCCGGCGGGGCGTCTGCGGCCAGCGACGATGTGGGGTATGGCGGCGAAGGTGAGTGCTTCTTGGGCGCGCTGGGCGCCGCGCATGAGGGCGTGAGCCCTGTCACGGGCAGTTGCGGCATCTTCGAACCGTTCACACAGTGACAGGGTGACCATGTGGTGGGCGAGTTTGTCGGCGACTGCGGTGGCGTCGCCGCGCAGTGCGGCGCGTGCGTCCGCAGCGATGCGGGAGTAGTCGGTGTGGCTTTGGGAACCGTCGCAGGGGGCGCCGCAGCGGCCTATGTCGGCTAGGGCGCATCGGTGTGTGTGTCGGGTGGGGGAGAGCCGGTCTGTGCATCTGCGCAGGGGTAGGGAGTCGTTGAGGGCGTCCAAAGCGTCGCGGGCTCGTTGGTGTGAGGAGAAGGGGCCAGCGTATGTGGCGGCGTCGTCGCGGACGGCTCGCACGATTGATAGGCGCGGGAAAGGCTCGTTGGTGAGTTTTACCCACGGGGCGTTGTGGGGTCGGGTGGATCTGCGGTTGTAGGGAGGGTTGTGCTCAGCGATAAGTCGCAGTTCGCGTACCTGTGCTTCGAGGATGGTGTGGCAGACGATAGGGGTGACGCGTGCGGCGATGTTGATCATGTCGCGGATGCGTGAGCGGTTTTCTGAGGAGGTGAAGTAGGAGCGGACACGGCGGCGAATGTCTACGGATGTGCCGACATATAGCACCCGGTCAGAGTTGTCTTTGAAGATATACACCCCAGGAGCTGAGGGGAGGTTGTCGGCGAGGTTACGTTTGCGTTGTTGTGCTGGGGTGACTGTGGTGGAGAAGGTGTCGAGTTCTTCGAGGGTGGTGACGCCATGGCCTGCTACACGGGCGATGAGCGCGTGGAGGACATCGACGGTGGCTTTGGCGTCGTCGAGGGCTCGGTGGTTGGGGGTGGTCTCGGTGGAGAAGAGGTGGGCGAGGGTGCCGAGTTTGTGGTTGGGGGCTTCGTCTCGGGAGACGAGCTTGCGTGCCAGGGGCAGGGTGTCGACGACGTGGTTGTTGCCCCAGGTGAGGTTGAGTCGTTCAGTGGCGGCTTTGAGGAATCCGATGTCAAAGGGGGCGTTGTGGGCCACGAGCACTGCGTCTGCGGCGAATTCTAGGAATGCAGGGACGGCGATGTGTTCTTCGGGGGCTTGGGCGACCATCGCGTCAGTGATTCCGGTGAGGACAGCGATGAACGGTGGGATGGGGATGGTGGGGTTGACCAGTGTTTGGAATTCGCCAGTGATTTCTCCGCCACAGATTTTGACGGCGCCGATCTCGGTTATTCGTCCGCTGGCTGCGTTGCTGCCGGTTGTTTCGAGGTCGACTACCACGAACGTGACTTGTGACAACGGTGTGCCCAGTTCGTCGAGAGTCCCCTGGATGGCGTGCATTTCGTGACCCTAACGTCTACGACTGACAAGGTTTGTGGGCGTGGTGGGAGAGCTCACAGCTGAGCCGCTCTCGTTTGCCTATGCGGGCGGTGAGAGCGGCTCATCGATGCTGAGGGCTACCTGTTAGTTGCGTGGCTCAGCGTAGAGGGCTTCTACTTCGCGGGCTCTTTTCTTTAGGACGACTTCGCGTTTGACCTTCAAGGAAGGTGTGAGCATGCCGTTGTCTTCGGTGAAGTCTTCTTTGACGAGGCGGAATTTTCGCACGGATTCGGCTCGGCTGACGCCTTTGTTCGCGCGGTCGACTGCAAGCTGGATGCGCTCTTTGACAAACTCGTCTTGGAGGGCTTTTTCGAGGGTGAGGTCAGGCATGTCGTGTGCTTTACCCCAAGCAGGGATCATGTCTGCGTCCAACGTGATGAGAGCAGCGACGAAGGGGCGCTGGTCACCGACCACCATGACTTGGGAGACGAGGGGATGTGACCTGATTGCGTCTTCCAGAGGTGCTGGATAGACGTTTTTCCCGCCTGCGGTGACGATGATTTCTTTGGATCGGCCGGTGATGTACAGGCACCCGTCGGAGTCCAGGCTGCCTAAATCGCCGGTACGGAACCAGCCGTCGGGGGTGAACGCCTGCGCGGTGGCTTTTTCGTCGCCGTCGTATCCGTGGAACACTCCAGGGCCGGTTACTTGGATTTCTCCGTCGTCAGCGATGCGCACTGATGTTCCGGGCATGGGGCGGCCGACGCTGCCGATACGGTGCAGGGCGGGGTTACAGGCGCTGATTGGTGCGGTGGTTTCAGTGAGCCCGTAACCCTCGTAGATGTCCACGCCCATGCCGCGGAAGAAATGCCCTAGCCGGGCACCTAGGGGTGCTCCTCCGCTGACGGAATTGCGGATTCGCCCGCCCATGGCTTCACGCATTTTGGAGTACACGAGCACGTCGAACAGTTTGTGCTGCAGCCGCAACGGTGCAGGGATGCGGCCTTTGTCGATTGCTCGGCTGTAGGCGATCGCGACGCGGGTGGCCAAGGTGAAGAGGCCTCGGTGGCCTTGTGCGGAAAGTTTGCTGTTGGTGGCGTTGTAAACCTTCTCGAATACTCGTGGTACGCCAAGGATGAAGGTGGGTTTGAACGACTGCAGGTCGTCCATGAGGTTTTTCACATCGGGGGCGTGGGCGGTGCGCATCCGAGCGGAGATCGCGGCTACGGAGATAACACGCTGGAGCACGTGCGCCAGTGGCAAGAACATCAGCATGGCAGCGTCTTCGGCGAACAGGATTTCGGCGAAGACTTCACGGATTGACTCGGTGAGTTCAATGAAGTTGGCGTGGCTGAGGGGGCAGGCTTTGGGGGTTCCGGTGGTTCCGGAGGTGTACATGATCGTGGCCGGCGAATCGGGGGTGAGATGTTCGCGGGAGGCGCGCAGGGTCTCTTCGTCGGTCTGGTCTGCGCGGCTAATGATCATGTCGACGTCGCCGCCTTCGATCTGCCACACGTGTTGCAGGGTGGGGAGCCGATCACGCACGGAGTCCACTGTTGCTTCGTGTTCGAATGTTTCAACGAACACGGCGGTGGTTTCGCTGTGCCCCAGGATGTGGGCTACCTGGTCGGCGGAGGAGGTTTCGTAGATCGGGACAGTTACTGCGCCGATGCGCCAGCAGGCCAGATCGATGAGAGTCCACTCGAACCGAGTGCGGCTCATGATGCCTACGCGGTCTCCAGGTTTGATACCTGAGGCAAGCAGACCGCGGGCGGTGGCTTCCATGCGGTCGTGAGCTTGTTGCACGGTCAGCGGTTCCCAGAGGTGGTCATTGCTGGCCATGTTTTTGATGTCGAAGAGGATGTGTTGTGGGTCCTCGTCCGCCTGCACGGTGAGCAGGTCCGCGAGTGTGCTGTAGGGAAGCGGTTGGTGCTCCGGGCTAGGGACGTGGATTTCCTTCATCGTGGCCTTCCGGCAAGAGAGGGGACGGGGCTGCGTCGCGGTGTGGACGAGCCGAGGGTGCCGTTAGTGTTTCATGACCTTTCGGTGTTGTGCGCCACGACTGTTTATTGGAGGGGGTTGATTATTGCCAGGTGGGCTGTAGGGGTGAGAATGGCGCGGCCGGGCACTCCTGGTGGGTAAGTGTGTGATGTCGAAGGTCTGCGGAAGGGGTTATGCCAGATGAGTGAGTGTTTGGCCGTAGGTATCGATATCGGTGGTACCAAGGTTTCCGGTGGGGTTGTGGGTGAGGATGGCCGCATTTTGCGGCGTTCGCGGCGGCACACACCAGATCGGTCAAAAAGTCCGCGCGTAGTTGAAGACACCATCGTGGCTGTGGTTGATGAGCTGACTGATGGGCTAGAAGTTTCGGCGGTCGGTATCGGCGCTGCTGGTTTTGTGTCGGTGGATGGAGCTCGGGTCGTTTTTGCGCCACATTTGTCGTGGCGGAATGAGCCATTGCGGGATTCTTTAGCGCAGCGCTTGGGTATGCGGGTCCATGTGGAGAACGACGCTAATGCGGCGTTGTGGGCGGAATACCGCTTTGGGTGCGCTGCGGGAGAGTCGCATGTCGTGATGATCACGTTGGGCACTGGTATCGGGGGAGGTTTGCTTGAAGAGGGCGGGCTACGCCGGGGTCGGTATGGCATTGCGGGTGAGTACGGGCATATGCAGGTGGTTCCGGATGGGCGGCGTTGTGAATGCGGCAACCGTGGCTGTTGGGAGCAGTATTCCTCGGGTAATGCGTTGGTGCGTGAGGCAAAAGCATTGATTGAGAATGAGTCGCCAATGAGTGTGGAGTTGGCTGCACGCGTGCAGGAGGCAGGCGGGGTGCTGACTGGGCCGCTGGTGACGGAAGCGGCGCGCAACGGTGATGCTACTGCGGTGGAGCTACTCGCCGAGGTAGGGCAATGGTTAGGGGTGGGGATGGCCAACCTCGCTGCCGCGATAGATCCGGGACTGTTTGTTGTGGGAGGCGGTGTGAGCGCCGCGGGGGATCTTCTCGTGGAACCAGCGCGGGAGATGTTCGCTAAAAAGTTGACTGGCCGGGGGTACCGGCCGGTGGCCAAAGTGGTTGCGGCTGCGTTGGGTAATGACGCTGGTTTGATCGGTGCTGCAGATTTAGCGCGATCAGAAGCACAGAGCTAATCCCGTGAAGGCTTAGACGACAGCGCCGTCGTTGCGGTCTTCTTCTTCAGGGTCTCGACGGGCGGGAAGCCGAGAAACCATGAGACCGAAGCCCACAAACGTGCCAACCACGGCAAGCCAGAACAGATACCGAGGCGCACCCGGAGCGAACACGACAAGAACGATCAGCATCAGCGGCCCCCCGACCATTCCCAGCACCGCGCCCCACAAGGTTGGGTTGTGGAAATGGAAAGGATTTTCCGGGTTCGGGGGGATGAACTCTTCTTCGCCCTCTTCGGCAGGGGTGTATGTTCGCCACCCGCGAGGAAGGTCTACTCGTGAACCGAAAACTTCTTGCGGAGTTGTGGGGCGGCGCACGCCTGCACCTGGTTCCTCGCCCTGCGCGGAGTTGTCCTGATGAGCGGAGAATTCCGGCGTGGGGGGTTTCTGGTCGGCTACTTGATCCCAGTTCGCGATGATCCCAGCGAACGCAGCATCGATCCCGTCCTTGTCATCGCCGTGTGAGCCGGGGCGCGGAGTGTCCATGCGCGACATCGGATTAGCCTTTCTGACTCAACGGTGCACACCGGTGAGACCGCAACACTGCCGCAGCGACACCCACCGGGCCGCAGGCGTACCCAACGGCTAAAACAAGTGTGGCACGTGACGCAGAAACGAACCGAGATCGCACATAGCGTGTGGGGCAGACCAAGCTCCCGTAAAGTGACCCAGGCGCGTACCCGATGCAGCTACCGCGGCCTCTTCGCACCAGAGCGGGCAGCTAAGCCAAACGCGTTGTGATGAAGCACCCAGCCGCCCACACGGGGTGCCATAGGGGAGGACCTACGTTGCTGTACTGGACACTGAAGCGACTGCTCGGACCGGTGTTGCGCACTGCGTTCCGCATGAAGGTGCACGGGTTGGAGAAAGTCCCCGCCCAAGGCCCAGCAATCCTGGCGAGCAATCACTTGTCCTTCTCGGACTCAATCTTTCTCCCCGTGGCACTTCCACGCCGAATCACATTCCCAGCCAAGCTTGAATACTTCACCCAGCCCGGTCTGGTCGGTGCCATAAAAAGAGGTTTCTTCACCGGTGTAGGGCAAATCCCCATTGATCGCTCCGGTGGTCCCAAAAGTGCTGCAGCTCTCGAAGCAGGACTGGAAGTTCTTAGCCGAGACGAACTCTTCGGTATTTACCCAGAAGGTACCCGCTCACCCGATGGGCGCCTTTACAAAGGGAAAACAGGCATGGTCCGGATGGCTATGCGCGCTGGCGTGCCAATCATTCCAGTAGCCATGATCGGCACTGATATCGCGCAACCCACCGGCCAAAAAATTCCCAAACTCGTTCCCATCGAAGTGCGTTTCGGTGACCCGATTCACCTCGACCATCTTGTCGGAAAAGAAGATGATCAAGCTCTTATTCGCGCCGCAACAGATCAGGTCATGCAGGCGTTAGCGGACCTTTCCGGGCAGGAATATGTCCACGAATACGCCGCTGATCGGAAAAAATTTTTGCAGGAGCAAGCCGCGCGCAGCGGGCCAAAAGATAGCAGCCCCGCAGCGAATTAAGCGTTTTCCGCGCAGCTGTTCCTTCTGCGGTAAGGGCAGGTAGAGCGGATGTGGTGATCGTATCCCAGCAGTTGGGTGATGTGGCCATGGGTGCGTCGTACTCTTGGGCATGTGACTTCTGCTTCGCCTCTGACCTGGCCCGATCTGCCAGCACGTCAGCAACCGATTTGGCCAGACAAGGCCGCGCTCGCTGACGCTTCGGCACGGCTGGCCAGTTTCCCGCCCCTTGTATTTGCAGGTGAGGCGGACATTCTGCGTTCTCGTATTGCACAGGCTGCGCAAGGCAAAGCATTCATGCTCATGGGTGGTGACTGCGCGGAGACTTTCGCTTCAGCAACTGCTGACAATATTCGTGACCGGGTTAAAACTATTCTGCAAATGGCAGCGGTTTTGACGTATGGCGCGAGTATGCCAGTGGTGAAAATTGGTCGTATTGCGGGGCAATATGCGAAACCGCGGAGCAAAGACAGCGAGACGCGGGACGGGGTCACTCTTCCTTCGTACCGTGGTGATTTGGTTAATGACTTCGCTTTCACTGAGCAGGCACGCACCCCTGACCCTCACCGGCTCGTTGAGGCCTATCACGCCAGTGCCTCAACGCTGAATCTTGTTCGTGCTTTCACGCAGGGTGGTTTCGCTGATCTGCGCTATGTGCACGAGTGGAACAAAGGGTTTGTTAAATCTTCCGCTAACAGTAAATACGAGCGGATTGCGCACGATATCGATAAAGCCATGCGCTTCATGGTGGCGTGCGGTGTTGATTTCGACGCGCTGAAAGCCGTCGATGTGTGGGCCAGCCACGAGGCTCTCGTCCTTGACTACGAGAAACCATTGACACGCATTGATTCTCGTACGGGAAAGCCTTACGCCACGTCAGGGCATTTTGTGTGGGTGGGTGAGCGGACCAGGGACATTGATGGCGCTCACATTGACTTCATCTCTCGAATAACTAATCCGGTAGGAATGAAAGTTGGTCCATCCGTGGATGTAAAAGACATCCTCGCCATCGCTGAAAAAGTGAACCCGACTAACGCCCCTGGGCGTCTGACCCTCATCACGCGGATGGGAGCAAAAACTATCCGCGAAAAACTCCCACCGATATTGGCTGGAGTGAAAGAAGCAGGGGCATGCATTACGTGGGTCTGTGACCCTATGCACGGCAACACATTCGAGTCTTCTACGGGGTTCAAAACACGCAGATTCGAAGACATTGTCGAAGAGGTCCGTGGATTCTTTGACGCCCACCGAGACGTAGGAACTGTGCCAGGCGGCATTCACCTAGAACTGACCGGCAATGACGTCACCGAGTGCCTAGGCGGCACGTTCAAGGTGGACGATCTCGATCTCGAACGGCGATACGAAACCCTCTGTGACCCGCGACTCAACCACCAGCAGAGTCTTGAGATGGCTTTCGTCATTGCCGAAATCCTGTCCGAACAGAGTAGAACAGGTGAAGAACTTCTTCACCGAGCTTAAGCAAACGGCACGGTCGCGAACGGAATCCTTGAACGGGACGAGAACGTATGGGCCATGGCGATGTGACGGGTACTGGTAGAGGCGAGGAATGTAACGAGCCCCAACGCGCCAGCGCTCGTCACTACGGCCCTGTGCCCCGCCTAGATATAAACAGGTGGCGATTAGCCATCACTGGTGCCACCTGTGAAGGCATGTATTGCTACACATGGGACGACATACTCGACATGCCCATGATCGACGTGCCTGGAACGATCCACTGTGCCCAACAAGGCCGAGGCGTTACCCAGATCTGGCGGGGGGTACCAACTTCACACCTGCTGAGCATCGCTCCGCCAGACCCCAACGCCACCCACGCTTTAGCTGCTGCGGCGTACGGCTTTTCCAGCACTCTTCGTTTACGTGACCTCAATCATCCGGAAACGATCCTCGCCACGTACGTTGATGGAGTTCCCTTGACGCCGCAGCACGGAGCCCCCTTGCGCCTATTCGCGCCGCACCTGTTCGGGTGGAAAAGCGTGAAATGGCTGCTGGAGATCAGCTACCTCATGGCGCCAGAACCAGGATTCTGGGAATGCCGGGGCTATCACATGGTGGGGAAAGTCAGTGATGGCCACATTTACGCTCACCAAGAGTGACCCCACAGTCACACCACATACACCTTGATGACGCTGCCACGCGGCACTGCTGTGCCCGGAGCCGGGTCGGTGCTGCGGACAGTGTCAAACAAGCCACCAACGACTTTTTCTGCCTGCATCGCAAGCCCAGCTGACTCCAAAGCATTCCGCGCGTCAGCCTCAGACATGCCAGAGACATCCGGAACGTTGACGACGTCTGGGCCCTTACTGACAACGATCTCTACCGTGTCGCCGCGGTGCAGTTTGCCGCCGGATGGAGACTGCCGGAGTACAGCATTAGGCGGGACACGGTCAGAGAATTCTTTACCGGTCACGCGCACGCGCAGGCCACGCCGTTCCAGTTCAGCAGTGGCATCAGAGAGGCTACGGCCGGTGAAGTCATCAACGCTGATTGGTTCTCGGCCACGGCTAACAACGACGCTGACCTCGGTCCCTGGGCGCAGCGATGTACCCGCAGCAGGTTTGGAACTAATCACGGTCCCGGCGGGTACTTTTTCGTTCCACTCTTTTGTGCGCTTACCCAAAACGAGGTGATTTTGCTCAAGGAGTTTGGCAGCTGCATCCGGTGTTGATCCGGCGAGCTCAGGAACGTTGTACCGTTCCGGTCCCCCTGAAACGATGAGGGTCACCGGGTCTTGGCGGTGAGTTGCTGTGCCGGCAGGGGGCTCAGTGCGGATGACGCTGCCACTAGGCACTGTCTCTGAATATTCCTGGGTCACGGTGGACTCAAGACCCAAACCATTAAGCGCGGCTTCGGCATCTTTACGAGTCACGCCAGCAAGGGTGGGGATGTCTACTGCTCCGCCCGGTCCTGCGGTGAAGAACCAAGACCCAGTGCTAATGACAGCGACCAAAACAGCCGCGACGATCCCGGCCTGGATGCGTCGCTTCGTGTTTTTGGGGCGCGTAGCGCGGGCAGGTTTCGCTGCTGCGGGTTTTTTCTTCCAGCCCTTTTTCTTTTTTGGGTTTTTTTCTTCAGGTGCTGATGGGGGAGTGATAACAGGTAGCTTGCGGGTTTCTGGGGAGCCGATGACAGCCAAGCTTTGCGTGGCGTCACTGACGTACTTCTGGGTGGAGTCGTGCGGGGCGGGAGTTTCCTGTGCTGCGGGGCGCTCCAGCGCTGCGGGAGGAAGACGGTCTAGTTCTTCGTCGGTGAGTCCCTGATGTACTTCACGTGCCCTATCACGGAACTCGGCTGCGTCCGCAGGGCGCAAAAGATGATTGGTGGCAGTGGCGGCTGCGACGAGCTCAACTAGTGTCGCTGGAAGTTCGGCATCGATAGCGGCTATGTCAGCTGAAGTGGCCCCTTCGGGGGGGCCGTCATTGTCGTAGGTAGGCTTACCAGTCAGCATCTCAGCCAAAACCAGACCGGCAGCGTAGACATCTGTGCGCGGGTCACTGACACCGCCGACGCGCTGCTCGGGGGCAGCGTAAGCAAGGGTGATGTATCCGGCTGCTGCTGCTCCTACTGCAGCAGCCAAACCGAAGTCAGTGACTTTAACGATGCCGTCATGACGAATCATCACATTGCTGGGTGTGATGTCGCGGTGCACGATTCCGAGTTTGTGCGCTGCTGATAGCCCAGCGAGGATGCCGTCCAATGTTTTGAGGGCTTCACGAGGAGTGAAGGCACCTATCTCGTGTAGACGCGCCCGCAAGGTGGTTCCCCGCAGAAATTCCATGGTCAAGAAAACGAGGTCACCGTCGTCTCCTTGATCGAGCACGGCGACGACGTGTGGATCATCCAGTCGGGCGATGGATTGGGCTTCGTGTCGGAAAGAAGCTACTCGCTCAGGATCTTGAGCCAGGTTGGGGTGCATGATTTTCAGCGCCACTTCACGACTGAGACGTTCGTCGCGAGCCACATAGACGGCAGCCATACCGCCATCGGCGATGTGGCGCAGCACCGTGTAACGACCGTCCAAGACCTTACCCGTCACGTCCCCCACTGCGTCCATTGCTCCAGTCTAAGAGGACGTCTAGTCAGGTGAGTCCATCCACATTTGTCTGTAGGTGGCAGTCTTGATCTTGTGAACGACGAACTGAACGTATCGAGCCAACCACAGGACTCGACGCCGCAGCCGAGTGACGAGCAGAAGCGTCGCGCGGCAGTTTTGGAAGAACTCGTGGACGCGTGGGTGAGCATCCCCGAACTTGCCGAAATGCAGGGGCTGCGCTTGAACGACGTGCGCAGGCAGCTCAAGGACGGCGACCTTGTGGGCGTTCGCCGTACAGAGAGCAACGCGATCTATGTTCCAGCGAGATTCCTCGTGGACAATGCGCCTGCGCCCAGGCTGAAAGGGACCGTCACAGTCTTGCGTGATGGTGGGATGTCTGACGAGGAACTACTCGAATGGCTTTTCACCCCAGATGCCACGCTCCCTGGCGGTGGCAGCGCAATGGATGCCTTTGATGCTGGTTTCGTCACCGAGGTGCGTCGCCGCGCGATGGAAAGCGCTTTGTAAGAGGCGTATCGAACTTTGTGAAAGGGGCGGGGTCAGTCATATGCCCCGCCCTTTCACGTGCACTCAGGTGTTGCGCTCAGTGGCGACGTGGATGAGTTCGGCTAGTTCTGCTTTGCCTTCGACGGTGAGTTCTGTAGTTGCAGCGAGCGCCTCGTGGGCGGTTTGGGCCCCGGCACGAATCATGGTTTCGTGGCGTTCCATCGCGCCGGTGGTGATGAAGATTTCACGGGCTCGTTCTACTTGCTCGCTGGTGAGGTTTTCTTCACCAATAAGCGAGGCGAGAAAGTGTGTTTCTTCTGGAGAGGCTGCATCGAGCGCGAGGGCTAGTAGTACGGTCCGTTTTCCTTCGCGTAGGTCGTCTCCGGCTGGTTTTCCGGTCGTTTCAGGATTCCCGAAAACGCCGAGGACGTCGTCACGAAGTTGGAATGCTTCACCGACGGCTAGGCCATAGCGGGATAGGAGTTCTCGGTCAGTGGGGTTGATGCCTGCGGCGTCAGCACCGATGAGGGCGGGTTGTTCGATGGAGTATTTCGCGCTTTTGAACTGAACGACTTTGCGGGCTTGTTCGATGCGTTCGGCTGTGCTGATGTTTTTCCAGCCACGGTTTGAGATGACGAATTCGAGCCATTGTCCTGCCATGAGTTGGCTACGCATGGTGTTGAATTCGATACGGGCTCGGTTGAGTTCCTCAAGGGGTAGTCCGCTGTCGAGGAAAAGTTGTTCGCTGGCGACTAGGCATAGATCACCTGCTAGTACTGCGCCGGAGAGCCCGAACCGCTCAGGGGAGCGCTCCCAGCCGGCTTCGCGGTGGGCTTGGGCGAAAGCGACATGGGCTGCAGGGGCTCCGCGGCGTACGGCACTGTCATCCATGACGTCGTCGTGGATGAGTGCTGCGCCTTGGAAAAACTCCAGAGCTGCTCCGACGCGTACAGCTGCGTGGTCATGTGTGCCTCCGGCTGCTTTATATGCCTGGTAGCAGAAGAGAGCACGAAAGCGTTTTCCGCCTGACAGTAGCTGCGCGATGGCGTCGAGGAGTTGATCGGATTCCGGGCCGACAGGTGTCACGAGGGCTCGCTGCTCCGACAAGGCGGAGTCGATTGCCTGTTGTACTTCGTGGCGGAAATCGGCCAGGGGAAGGGAAGAGTTCAACGGGTCCTCCAGAGCGGGTGGTCCGTTCCAGCCTAGTGCTTGTATGCACTCTCGAGCGTTGCTGGCTAGGTGTGTTACGTCTGGCAGTGCCGACGGGTGCCAGTAGCACACCACCCATCGTGCCGTGCTACAGGCACCCGAGTGCATGGCGGCGGATGGGGTTTGGGTAAGGACCGTGGGAGGCTACCAGGCAGGTAGGCGACCACATCGTTCTGAGGTCACTTTCCGAAAATAGCAGCGATTCTGGTGGGTTATCGAAAGCGCGGCGAAGATGAAGAGTTTCTGCCAGTTTGTTTTCCCCACGGCGTGGAGTAGGGATTGAAATCAAGAGGAACCTGGGCTGATTAACAGGTGAAACAGAATTGTTTTTGTTCTTCTCATTAGGGGTTTATGTGGTGGCTTAATTGTATTATTGCAAGTAGCACGCCCTGGTGTTCTGCTCTGCTTGTATTTGGTTTTACTTTGATCTTCGAGAAGTTCACATTTCAGCTGTCTTTTCGAGTATTACGACAGGTGCATGCGAGAAAGAAAATGTATCTACGCCGCACCCTCCAGCCTGTAGCCCTGGCTATTAAGACCACCAGCCACGAAAGACCTCACAATGGCTCCACGAACCGACACCAGAAAACGCAGTACAGCCAGCAACACCGCCGCCCTGGATCTACTGGCCAAAGCTCACAGCATCTGCACTCGAGCGCTCAATGCGCAAACAGCACCCGAACGCTACGTCGACGCCCATCTGGCAGCATTGCGCGCCGCGGGAGCAATTGTGGCCGCCAAACTGGGCACTCCCGCGCCCAGAGGAGCCTGGGCCGCTGTTGCTGAGCTTGCTCCCGAACTCAGTGACTGGTCTATCTATTTCGCCCGCGCAACCACACGCAGACAACGCATCGAAAACGGCCTGTGGGAACCCAGCGACGATGAAGCAGCCTCGTTTGTTGAGGCAGCAAAAACATTCGTCGACCTCACAGCAGCTGTCCTCGGAGTGCCTTTAACTCCTGCTAGTCCCATCAGCCAATACCACTAGGCCACCACGAACAGACGGCCATGAACAACGCATGGAACGTATGGTGAGCAATGGGTTTTGATACCCATGCAATCCATCTCAGGAAGGAGCCTGCCCATGGCCGAAGAAGCGAGTGAACTCACCCCCCTCGGCGAAAGCCCTGCTCGCTCTAGCGCAGTCTGGGAGGCTGTCACTGCATCCTTGCGCTCACGAGCCCAGGCCGTAGGGCGGCCACTACGGATCCTTGATTTTGGTGGAGGAGCCGGTGGGTTAGCTGTGCCGCTAGCGCGGCGAGGGTATGAGATCACTGTTGTTGACCCCAGCCCCAACGCTTTGGCGTCCCTGACTCAACGCGCACAGGAAGTTGGTGGATTAGAGAACATCACCGCTGTTCAAGGCGACGTGGATTCCTTGAGCCAAATTGTGCCCGCAGCGGGAGTGGATGCGGTGTTGTGCCACGGTGTCCTAGAGCACGTGGAGGCCCCTGCCGATGCTGTTGCCGAGCTTGCGCGTGTGCTCACCCATGGCGGGGTACTCAGTCTGACAGTGGCACAGCGAGTGGGCGCAGTGATGTCGCGGGCGTTGAGTGGTCGTTTCGAGCAAGCTCGGCAGGTGTTGCTCAGTGAAGATGGGCGTTGGGGTGAAAAGGATCCGTTGCGTCGTCGTTTCGATGCTGCAGAGATTGCTGAACTGCTCGCAGGTAGCGGTTTGGAAATCGTGGATGCAGAGGGCGTGCGTGTGTTTGAGGGGCTTGTGCCAGCCGCTTTGGTTTCCAGTGATGCTGAGCGTGAGTCACTACGGGCGCTGGAGCGTGCCGTGGCGGGGCATCCGGCATCGGCGCATTTGGCGCACATTGGGGCGTCTTTGCACGTGTTGGCGAGCAAAGCTGCGATTGATTCGGGGCAGTGATTTTGATGGTGCTGTGCTTGCTGTGTGCATAGGTGCAGTGGTGAGTCGTGGTTGTGTCGTGTCGGGGTGCTCACGGTGAGTAGACGACGTTTTCCGGTCCCGGCGCGGCACAGCCACAGCCCTGTTGATGACACTGGCTGCGTCATTCTGCATGTCGACATGGATGCGTTTTATGCCTCGGTCACGTTGCTGGATCACCCGCACTTGATAGGTAAGCCGGTGATCATCGGGGGTGGGACGCGAGGGGTGGTTTTATCTGCCACGTATGAGGCGCGAGCTTTTGGGGTGGCCTCGGCGATGCCGATGTCACGCGCGGTGCGGTTGTGTCCGCAGGCAGTGGTATTGCCGCCTCAGCATGAGCGGTATCGGGCGGTTTCAGCTGCGGTGATGGAAACGTTCGCGACGGTGACGCCTGTGATTGAGCCGTTGTCGTTGGATGAGGCGTTTTTGGATGTGTCGGGTGCGGTGCGCAGGTTGGGTTCACCGGCGGTCATCGCCGAGCAGATCCGGGCAGCGATTTTTGCTGAGCAGGGCATCACATGCTCGGTAGGGGTGGCGTCGACAAAGTTTGTGGCGAAGATTGCCTCGGGAATGGCTAAGCCGGACGGCATGTTGGTGGTTCCGCCGGCGGAGATGGTCGAGTTTGTACAGCAGTTGCCGGTGGGGGCGTTGTGGGGTGTAGGGGATAAAACTGAGGAGCATTTGCATCGGTTGGGGTTGCGGTACGTCTCGGATATCGCCACTACATCGGTATCGACGCTGCGGCACGCATTGGGTGCTACCGGTGAGCATTTGTATGCGATGGCTTGGGGTAAAGATCCGCGTGTGGTGACCCCTGAACGGGTGGAGAAGAGTATTGGCGCGGATCAAACTTTTGAGCACGATATTGATGATGTGGCTGAGCTGCAGCGGCGGTTGTTGGCGATGTGTGAAAAGACCGCTGCTCGCGCTAGGGCGGCAGGGATGGCGGGGCGAACGATTACGTTGCGGGTGCGTTTTTCAGATTTCACGACGGTGACTAGGTCGGTGACTGTGCAGGAGCACACTGATGTGGGTCGGGAAATTTTTCTTCAGGCGCGAGGTTTGTTCGACAACCTTGGTGTGCAGGGAATGCGGGTGCGGTTGGTGGGGGTGCGGTTGGAAGGTCTGGTGCGTCGTGCTGAGGTTGCGGTGCAGCGGGATCTGTTCGCGCCAGAGCAAGGGTGGCGTGAGGCAGAGGTGGCAGTAGATGCGGCGAGTGCACGATTTGGTCA
Source organism: Dermatophilus sp. B7861-1 (assembly GCF_058996045.1). Classification (NCBI taxonomy): domain Bacteria; kingdom Bacillati; phylum Actinomycetota; class Actinomycetes; order Micrococcales; family Dermatophilaceae; genus Dermatophilus; species Dermatophilus sp. B7861-1. The sequence goes on from NZ_CM180082.1 coordinate 996,834, forward strand.
GGGGATTGTTCGGCCGGCGAGTTTGTTGAAACGTGACCTTGGCGAGGATGGGATGAGGCTGCGTGAGTGAGGTGGGTCACGCGGTTGGGTGGCTGATGGAGAGGGTGGGACGCAACCCGCGGCCTAATCCCTGGTAAAAACTGTGGCCCGACACCTATTCTGGTGTTCAGCCCTGTCTATGGGGTGCGGGTTTTTGGAGTTGTTGTGGTGCGTCCCCGGTGTGGGGCGGTCGGTGGTTTGTTGGTCGAGGAGGTTGCGATGCCCCTGTCCGAGAACGAGCAGAAGATGCTCGATCAGATGGAGCGCGCCCTGTATGCGGAGGATCCGCGGTTTGCGTCGTCTATGCGTGGTGGGGTGGCCGGGGGGTCGTCTCGTCAGCGGGTGGTGGTTGGTTGTGTGGGAGCAGTGGTGGGTTTGGGGTTGGTTTTGGGTGGTGTTGCCGGGAACCTGATTTGGCTTGGTGTGGTGGGTTTTGTTGCGATGGTGGGTGGTATGGCCTGGGCTTTCACGCCAGCGACATTGAAGCGTAAGCAGGCAGAGTCTGCGCCGAGGCGAGGTTTTTCTGGGCGTTCTGCTGGGGGGCGTCGTGCTTCGTCGTCGGGGTCGTTCTCGCAGCGTTTGGAGCAGCGGTGGGAGCGGCGTCGTCGGGAGAACGGTTTTTGATCTGCGGCGTGGTGTGCTGCTGAAAAAAGTTTTTCCATGTGTGGGGGGAGCTACCAATTTTGGTAGCTCCCCCCACACATGGAGTTGTTGTTGGGCTGGTGGTTAGCTCGTGTGGAGACGTTCAGTCTCGTCGTGGATGGTGGCGTCTATCTCGGTGAGTCGGTCGGCGTGTTCGCGTGCGTGGTGGGCGCAGAACAGCAGTTCGCCGCCGCTGCGCAGGGTTGCTCGTACGTATGCTTGTGCTCCGCACCGGTCGCAGCGGTCGGCCGAGGTCATCGGTGTCAAAACAGCGGTAGTCACGTCAGCCCTACTCCGTCCATTCAGGACGCCTGCCGGGATGCCGGTGGCGTCGTTGTCGAAACTCCGTCGATTCGCTTGGGTGTGTTGCTGTCGACGTCAGTGTCGGGAGGACTCATCCGTGCGATGAGGAGTTCCTTTCGCCGTCTTTAACAGTCAATCACGCCAAATCCTTCCCGGTTTGTCACCGTTGTCTGCAAGTGTTTGTGAGCTGTGTGCGGTGGTTGCCGAGCAGCGGGGTGGGCGTGAGATCTTCGAGCCTCATCGGCCCTGACGGTAGCCTCGTGAGGAATCGTCTCCGTCTGGGTGGGTTTTGGGCCGCTCGGTGGGGTGTGTTTTTGGTGAATTGCGTGGTGCTTCGGCTGGTTTGGTCGGGTGTCCGCTGGATGGAAGTAGGTGTGTGGTAGTGGCCGCAGCTGGTGCGAAGAACGGTAGGTCGGGAGAGCCGGCGGGGTATACGGCGCGGCATTTGCAGGTTCTGGAGGGGCTGGAAGCTGTTCGTAAGCGCCCGGGGATGTACATCGGGTCTACGGACTCGCGGGGGTTGATGCATTGTTTGTGGGAGATCATCGACAACTCGGTGGATGAGGCACTGGGGGGTCATGGTGATTCGATTGAGGTGGTGTTGCGGCCGGATGGGTGTGTAGAGGTTCGTGACTATGGGCGTGGTATTCCGGTGGATGTGGAGCCGCGGACGGGGCTGTCCGGGCTGGAGGTGGTGTTTACCAAGCTGCATGCCGGTGGCAAGTTTGGTGGCGGTTCATACACGGCTTCGGGTGGTTTGCATGGTGTGGGTGCGTCGGTGGTGAATGCGCTCTCGGAGCGGCTGGATGTGCAGGTGGATCGTGGCGGGAAGACGTATCAGATGTCATTCCGTCGGGGAGTGCCAGGGGTGTTTGATGATGCTGATCCGGGTAATCCGCGTCCGGATGCGCCGTTTACTGCCTATGAGGAGCCCACGCCTCCCTCGGTGGTGGGTAAGGCTAAGCGTGGTGTGACTGGTACGCGGGTGCGGTATTGGGTGGATCGACAGATTTTCTTGTCGACGGCGCAGTTCTCGTATGAGGATTTGGCTGGTCGTGCGCGGCAGACGAGTTTTTTGATCCCGGGGTTGGGGATTGTGGTGCGCGATGAGCGTGGTCTGCCGGGGACGCCGGGGGAGAGTGGCCCGGTGGAGGAGCGGTTCCAGCATGAGGGTGGGATTGCTGAGTTTGTGGAGTTTTTGGCTACGGATCAGCCGGTGAGTGATGTGTGGCGGTTGCAGGGGCACGGTACGTTTACCGAGCGGGTGCCTGTGTTGGATGAGTCGGGGCATATGACGCCTACGGATGTGCAGCGTGATTGCGATGTGGATGTGGCGCTGCGGTGGGGGGATGGGTATGAGACGAAAGTGCGTACGTTCGTCAACATCATTGCGACCCCCAAGGGGGGGACGCATTTGGCTGGTTTTGAGGCCGGGGTGTTGAAGTGTGTGCGTAAGCAGGTGGAGGCACGTTCTCGTGCGTTGCGTCCTGGCAGTGATAAGCCGGAGAAGGACGATGTGTTGGCGGGGTTGACGGCTGTGGTGACGGTGCGTCTGGCTGAGCCGCAGTTTGAGGGGCAGACGAAGGAAGTGTTGGGCACCAGTGCGGTGCGCGGCATTGTTTCGCGGGTGGTGGATAAGCAGTTGACGGCGTTGCTGGAGTCAACGAAGCGGCCAACGAAGCAGCAGGCTACGGGCGTGTTGGAGAAGGTCGTTGCGGAGATGAAGGCGCGTATTTCGGCGCGTCAGCATAAGGAGACGCAGCGGCGTAAGACGGCGTTGGAGTCTTCGTCGATGCCGCCGAAGTTGTATGACTGCCGTACTTCGGATGTGGAGCGTTCAGAGTTGTTCATTGTTGAGGGTGACTCGGCGATGGGTACGGCTAAGGCTGCGCGTAATAGTGAGTTTCAGGCGTTGTTGCCGATTCGCGGAAAGATTCTGAACGTTCAGAAGGCTTCTATCGCGGATATGTTGAACAACTTTGAGTGCGCGTCGATTATTCAGGTTTTGGGTGCGGGGTCGGGGCGCACGTTTGATGTTGAGGCTGCCCGTTACGGCAAGGTCATCATCATGACCGACGCTGATGTTGATGGTGCGCATATTCGGACGTTGTTGTTGACGTTGTTTTTCCGGTATATGCGTCCGCTGGTGGAGGCGGGGCGGGTGTTCGCGGCGGTTCCGCCGTTGCACCGGCTGGAGGTCAATGCTGGCCCTGGGAAGAAGAACGAGTACGTGTACACGTACTCGGAGGCTGAGATGTTGGCGTTGACCAAGCGGCTACGTAAGTCGGGTAAGGGGTGGAAGGAGCCGATGCAGCGGTATAAGGGGTTGGGGGAGATGGATGCTGCGCAGTTGCGGGAGACGACGATGGATCCCTCGCATCGGACGTTGCGCAGGGTTCAGGTCGCTGATGTGGAGGCCGCGAGTCGGGTGTTTGATTTGTTGATGGGGTCTGATGTTGCCCCGCGTAAGGATTTCATTGTGGCTTCGGCGCATGAGTTGAATGCCGAGCGTATTGATGCCTGATGGGTGGTAGCCCGGTTGGGTTGATCGGTGCCCCTGCTCCCCGTAGTGGGAGTGGGGGCGCGGTTGTTTTAGGTGGCGGGTTCGACGTAGTGGGCGGTGGCGGTGATGGGGGCGCCGCCGCAGGAGGCGGGCAGGTCGTGGCGGTCTGTTTGGCGGACGAGGAGGTTCCAGGTGCGTCCGTCGGTGTGGGTGACGGTGACGGGGGTGGTGCGTTCTTCGGTGATGGTGGCGGTGGTGGTCAGGGCGAGGATGGGGACGGCTTCGTTATTGGTGGCTAGGTGGGTGCGAATGTAGGCGTCGGCAGCTTGTTCGGCGGCGGGTAGGTGGGATAGGCCGCGCAGGTGGTAGCTGGTGGTGAGGGTATGGGGGGTGGTGGCGGTGGTGAAGGTGGTGTCGCTGGGGGTTCCTGAGGTGTCTGTGAGGAGGCCGGGGATGGTGTGGGTGTCGCTGAGGCGGGCTAGTCCCAGGCCGTGGGGTAGGAGGACTGCGGTGGGAGCGAAGCGGTGCCCGCCGGTGTGGGTGCAGTCCCAGATGCGTTCGGGGAATTGTGGTGATGCTGTGTCGACGATGGGTCGGCCTCGTTTTGCGCAGCATTGGTCGCGTTTGCTGTTGGTGCAGATCAAGAGGATGGATGTGTGGGTGGGGGTAAGCCAGGGGGCGTGCTCACGGACGGTGTCGATGTCTCCTGCTGCTGCGGCTTTGAAAGGCAGGTTTGCGATGACGGCGGGGTCAGGGTGGATGCCGTGGAGGAGCCATGGGTTGCCTTGTGCCATACCGCCACTGAGGAAGACGTGTCGGGGGTAGGGGGTTGTGGTTTCTCGGGCCGCGCTGGGTTGCCGGATGAGTAGGGCGCGTCCGCCAGCTGTTTCAGCATTTTTTTCGAGGGTTTGACCGATGGTGGGGTCGAGCCGGGATTGAGTGAATGCTTTGCGTCCCCATGGCCCGCGTTGTTCCATCGCGATCCAGAACAGGGCTGGTGAGGTGGTTCCCCAGGCGGGGTCGGTGGCTTTGTCCCACTGGATGGAGCAGGGGGTTTGTGGGGTGGTGGGTGGCTCGGCCATGGTTTGAGCGTATCCCGCTTGGGATGGCGTGGTGATAGCGCTGGGGTGCACGGATGTGTTTTAGGTGTTTTGGCTGGTGCGGTGGGGTTTAATGAGGGGCCGGAGTGTTTTTGGGTGAGGGAAGAGTGTGCTTTCGGTCAAAGGGTTGAAGAAAAAATATAAGACTGTTGTTTTTTCGGGGGTGGATTTTTCTGCCTGTCCGGGAAGTTTGACGGTTATTCGGGGGAAGAACGGCGCTGGGAAAACAACGTTATTGGCTGCGATTGGCGGGCTTGTGCCGGTGGAGGGGCAGGTGTTGTTTGATGGTGAACCGCTGCATGCGCGGGCGCGGCAGTGTTTTGGGCTGTTTGATGATTCGCCGTTGATGACAAACCTTACTGGTTTGGAGAATCTTGTGTATTTGTCTGGCAGGTTTCTCTCGATGAGAGAGGTCGGGCATCTTGTTGAAGATTTTTTCGACCCTTTGCTGCTTGGTCGTCGGGTGAGTAGCTATTCATTGGGGCAGAAGAAGCGGCTCAGTCTTGCTGCGGTTTTTCTTTCCGATGCTCGAGTTGTTCTGTTAGATGAGCCCACTAATGGTCTTGACGATCTTGGGATTGAAGCTTTCGTGAAAATCATGAAGGCAAAGAAAGATGCGGGGTGTGTGCTCCTGGCCTCGGGGCATGATCGAAGAGCGTTCTCGCAGGTCCAAGATCGTGTGTTTGAGCTCGACGAAGGAAGGCTCGTTCAATGCCTGTGAATGAGAGCGTTACGGCTGGTGGGGGCGTCAGGGGTAGCTGGGTGGGGTGTGAAGTGCGTCGGGTGCTGCAGCAGCCGTATGTGCGGTGGTTGGTTCTTGCGGCTTTTGTGGTGGGTGTTGCTTTTCAAGGTACGCGGTTGAATCAGTTCCAGAACAGTATGGAGGTATTTGATTCTGCTGTGCAGTTCAGTGCTAAAAATGGGGAGACTTTACAGGATGCATTATCTCGCCCTGTTGTTGTTCAAGAAGATGCACACACTATTCATATAGAGAACTCGCTCCGTTATGACTTCGAAAAAGCAGTTACTGCATGGAAGTCGCTTTCCCCAGGCTTGGGGCCTCTAATTGAGTCGATACCCTTTAGTTCTGTTTTCTTGAGTCTGGTGGCTGCGTGCGTTGGTGTTGTTTTATCCACCTCGGAAAAGAACAGTGGCATGCTCAAAGTTCGCATGTGTCTTCTAGGGCGTCGCCGGGTTTACCTGTCGCAGACCCTCGAGCTTCTTTTCGTGACCTTCGGTGCGGTGGTTGCAACGGCGTGTGGAATGCAGCTAGGTGCTTTCGGTACGCAAGCCGCATCCAATGCCGCAAAAGTCCCTCCCGCAGTAAAAGACTCGACGTTTTCCCCCGATGTCGCTGTGGTGTGGGTTGCGTTCCTTGCCAGCCTATTCATGGTTTTTCTGGCTGCGTTTGCTGGTAGAGCAATTGGGTTACTTATCGGATCGGCTGCCATCTGCTCATCGATCATGGTTTTAGGCATCGTTGCTCTTCCCATATTGGGTGTGTGGGACCCCAGAAATGGGGCCGCAGTTTTGATGAAACCTGCCACCAGTCGCCTTTCTGGATCTTCTGTTTTCTCCTCCTACGACATGAGCGACCAGGCAGCCTTCTTTTCCTTGGTGGTGTGGGTAACAGGAGCGCTGATTATCTCGGCGGTGCTGTTTTGGCGCATCAGCCCTTTCCGTAAATAGCTATCTTCGATGCTCACACATATCTGCGTGTCGCTGCCCAAGATCGCTGAGCAGAGGGCATCGGGTGAAAAGCTGGTCGAGTGAGGGCGATGCGCCTTTGCTGTTTCACACGTGATGGACAGTCGTCAACAGCGGCGATGAGTTTCTTTCCGGGCGGGAGTGGTGAGCGGTGACCAAATATGAGCGGGTGGTCATTGGTATTCCGACATTTCGGCGCCCAGATTTATTGCTTCGACTTTTGGGAAGCCTGCGAGCAGAAGTAACAGGAACCGGGGTTGCGATTCTCGTCGCAGACAACGACTGCGACGAGAAAATCGCGCAGCTCCTCGCCGATACAGATCTACCTGTGACCTACGTGCCGGTGGCTGAGCGAGGCATATCCCAAGTGCGCAACGCGATTCTCGCTGCTGCCAACCAGGTACGCCCAGACTGGACCCATGTAGTGATGTTGGATGATGACGGGTACGTGCTGCCCGGATGGCTCACCCCACTCATGGATACGGTGAACAAGCTCGATGCCGACGTCACTGCAGGGCCGGTACTTGGGAAACTACCTGACGGTGCTTCACCGCTAGCAAGGGGAAGCGTGTACGCCGGGCGCACTCGGCAGCCAACGGGCTTCGTTGATCGACTGAACGGAGCACAGAACATTGTGGTCTCACGCCGGGCGATCGACCTGCTCGGTGAATCGCCTTTCGCTACAGAGCTGGGGCGTGTAGGCGGCGAAGACGCAGACTTTTTCGCTCGATTGCAGGAACGCGGCGGCACATTTGCCTGGTGTGATGAAGCCGAAGTGGTCGAGCCTGCAGGGCCCGAGCGGCTCACAGCTGCAGCCATTTTTGGTCGGGCTTTTCTGAGCAATCAGGTCACGGGCAATCGCGCCGCGCGTCAGCACGGCAAAGGCGCGGCGCTACGCTCAGTGCTCACTGACGCTCGCTGGCTACCAGTGAACACCGCTGCCGCGGCATGGCACCGCGACTCAGTGCGGGCATCGCGTGCCGCGATCGATGCGGTAGGGCTTGCCGGCCGGGTTTACGGAACTTTTCGCGCACCCGGCCGGCGGCGTCAGCACGGCATGCACTCCTCGTAAACCAACACAGCTAGCTCATCACGGAACGCATAATCGCACGGGGAAGACTCGTAGTTTCGTGACGAGTTACATCCAAGATCATCCGGCCTGAGCGTTTAATAGCGCCGATCGCGTGTTCGACACGTTGTGCGTTTGCTCTGCGTGCCACTGAGACGGCATGGGCCATCGATTCCACATCACGAATATCCATGCCTCGTGGCCGAGAAGGGCGAACCACGCTCTCGTGGTCACGGAATTTGAAGTCACCCCCGCTCAACGCGCGTGGCATACGCAGCCATAGAGCTGGGATGCCTAAGGAGTCGGCCACAATCAGCCCATGCAGCGACGTAGTGATGATGGTTCTGCATGCAGCGATGTGGCGGGCAACGCGCAGGGGATCTGACTGAACATTTACAACAGTGACCGTCTGCGAAGCTGACTGGAGCAGGCGGGTTAGGTCACTGTCCCCGACGTGAACATAGTGGGGCACCAGGCCAACATCCCACCGTTTTGGTTGTCGAGAAATGTATTCGGCCAAGAGGAGGCCAGGATCCCCGAGGGCTTCGACATGCGGGGAGCCGCACTGCTCGCGGGTGAGTTCGCCACGCAAAGCCAAAGTAGTGGCTGCGGGGATGCTGCGGGAGGTGTTTGCGATGAGGCCAGCCCCCCAGATGGTGCCGGAATAGTTGTCATCGATGTGTTGGATAAGAGAGCCGACACCGATCAATGCTGCGCGGGCAGCGGGCGTGAGGATGGGAATGATGCCCAGGTCACGCAGTAGTAGGGGAGTGATGAGGTCTCCGAAGTTTTTCACCTCTTCCCACCAAAATGCCGCGATGAGGGTAGGTGAGCGCAGAACTGCGGAGTGGGTGAGTGCGCGTGCACTGCGCTGCAGGGTGCGTGCTGTGGTTCGGGCTCGGCCGGTGTAGCCCAAACGCCCTGAGGTGAGGGTGCTCAGGCCGGAGTGCTGATGCAGCGATTCCCACAGTGTTTGAGCGGGGCGGGAAGTGTGCTCGTGGGTTGGGCGAGGTCTGGGGAGAAAACGCTCGGGGGACATGCGTTGACGTTACGAAGTGCGGAGCTATTTGTCACTGACCAATAACTAAAAGTTTCTGCATCTTTGCAAAGGGTTTAGAGAGTCATGAGACCGTGTCTGCGTCTAGGTTGTTGATGGTTTCTTTATATCAATTTAATTGGTATGCAGAAACTTGATATGAAAATCTCCGTGAGGAACTAGACCTCTAATAATAAATTTATTGGTGAAGGCAAACTTTTATCTCTTTGTGCTGCTGTTAGTCGCTTTTGGATGCCTCGGATACACGAGTGCACCCTTGCCGCCAGCGAGCGATGTGGACAAAATTTTCACAGCGTGGCTATCCGGAGCCGAATCCGAGTATTTTCATATCTCATTGATTCACCGGAACATCCAGCTACCGCAAGGGAACACGCATGGCGAAAAAGGTTGAGGTCGTCCTGCTCGATGACATGGACGGCAAGCAGGCTGAAGAGGTCGTGAAATTCGAACTCGACAGGGTGCAATACGAGATAGACCTGTCCGCTGCGAACGCTGAACGCCTGCGGCAGACCATGGCAGATTGGGTAGCGAAAGCCCGTCGGGTCAGTAGCGGCCGCGCAGCGAAGGGCAAGGCCGCAGGCATGGCAGGCTCTTCTGAGTTGTTGAAAGACATTCGCCAGTGGGCGCGTGCCCATGGGCATGAGATCAACGAACGCGGCCGCATACCGGCACACCTTAAACGGGCATACCGTGAAGCTCGCAACCTCACTGGGGGAAAGTAAAAAGCCTGATGGGACGTAACTACGCGGCAGATACATCCCTGCTCGAAGTCATTTCACGGCTCAGTGACATTCTCACTGCAGACGACCGGAAATTCCTTATTGCTTACCTACTGGCATGTAATCCGCCGAGGTACTCCTCAGCGTCGGAGATTGTCGAAGCGATTCAGCAGGCGGCAGGCCCATTAGATGACATCCTGACCAGCTATGGTGCCAGTCGTGAAGAACCGGGGAGCAAGGTTGCTCATGCTGTCAGTCAACTACGTACCACGATCAGCAAAGCTCGACTGACTGGCACTTCTTGGGAAAGCATTGCAAAAGAGATCGGCCTACCTGAGCAAGAAACACGGCGATGGTTCGCTGAGGCACACGAACAAGACCCAACACATTAAAACCACTAGCCACGCATCGGTGAAAAATGGTTGACACCCCTAAGTTGTCATGTAAAGGAAGCTTTACATGACAACTTAGGGGATCACTGTGAGAAAAACTTGACATCAAAGAAACTCCTAGCCTTTTTGGTGGCCACTGGGCTTTCCGCTGGAGTCTTTCATTGCGTAGCCGCCGATGGTGAACAGGTTTTGTCATGGGAGTTGCTTCTTGTGTGGATTGATGTAATGGAAGAGTCTGGGATTTGATTCCTCAGTTGTCACCTATTGCATCTACGCACATAGGAATAGTTACCGTATTTTCCCTTTAATTAATTAATTATATGTCGACGGGAATCCTAGCGTGGGAAAACAGGATCTTCGATCTGCGGAAGCTAAAAGGGGTATCGCAGACCGCTTTAGCAGGGGCTCTGCAAGTGTCTCATCAGGCTGTAATCTCGCTTGAGAAGAATAAGTGCGACCCTTCATATCCTTTAGCTTTTAGGATTTCAAGATACTTCGGAAAAAGTATCGAATAAATATTTATCTTTGATGCCGCATGAATGATCTGTTGCTGATATCTTTTTCCTATGGAGGGAAAGATTATTCGGATTCGACGGTATCCAGTTAAGTCGATGGGGGGTGAGGATGTTCCTTCGGTAGCTCTTGACGAGCGCGGGATAATCCGAGATCGCTGGTTCGCGGTCCGTGACAGTGAAGGCCACTTTGCATCCGGGAAAAACACGCGCCGTTTCCGGCGGCACGACGAGGTGTTTCAATACTCAGCTGCCACGGTAGGGAATGATGTTCGCGTCACCCACGGTGATGGAGGAAACTGGTTCGTTGGTGATCCTGATTTGAATGCGCACTTGTCGGAGAATGTTGGCGAGCCCGTAACGGTGTCCGCCGAGCAAGCCGTTCCTCACCAAGATATGGGGTCGCTATCGCTTATCGGTACAGCCACATTGCAGTGGTGTGCCGATAAATGGGGACTTAACGCGGACCCTCGCCGTCTGCGAGTCAATATTGTGCTCGAAACTAGCGAGCCATTTATCGAAGAGTCTTGGTTGGGGTGCTCTGCCTCTCTTGGGGCAGCTGGCCTTGACTTCGTCAAAAAAATTCCACGTTGCCGCATGATTGACATCAATCAAGATGGTGTCGAGGCCACGGGAGGTTGGCTTAAACCTCTTGCCCTCGAACGGGATATGACCATCGGTGTATATGCGAATGTGACGCATCCCGGGTTGATACATGTAGGTGAACACATCAACGTATGTCGGTTGTCGGGCTAGTGTTAACAGTTCTGCCGGTGCATGACAGTTACTGCTGTCGGCGCGTGTGCGGTAAGTTGCTTGCGAACTTAATGAGACGTAGGGGGCCATTGAGGATGATTAATCCTTCATTGAATGAACTTTGGTACGGTTTAGTGTTATTTGCTGCATTGGCGTTTTCTGCAAATTTGGTTGCGATCGTTAAGCGGAGTTCTATGCCGTGGTCTATTCCGGCAGCATCCATACTGCTTATTCTTTTCAGTCCTTACATGTCTATCTTTTTCGGAGTGATTGCTCACGGGTGGCACCTCATGCTTTCTCGGCGCAAGCTGCGTGGGTCTTCAGCTGCCGCATGAAAAATTTATTTCTTCACCAGCGCCTCCGTTTGCTGTGATCATTGATCTTGAGAGCGATCTTTAACTTCCCCCTGAATTCCTGACTTTAGGTCTGGGTTATCGGACTTATGGTTTTCTGATTTTTTATCTTTCCTTACCTCCCAGGCGAATTCAATACACCACCAAAGCACTATAAATGCAAGGATGCACGCAAAAGTGCTCAAGAAAGACAAGAAAGAACCTGAGCCTAGGGAACTTATTTCCAGGGTGATTGAGTGATAAAGGGCCATTGGTGTGGCAGCCAGTGTGAGAACGAGGAGTATAAATAGTGCCTTGCTGAGGGCCTTGCTGAATCTTCTCGTGCGCCGATCGGTCATAAAATTTCACCTTCATCGTGGATTATCTGTTCCCAATAATTTTGGGGACAAATTATGGGAAGCAATGCCACATCTGTTGCGATTCGAGTGAAGCTGATCTTACGTCTCGGGTTGCTGATGCTGGCCTCCATGTATAGGTGTTTTGGGTAAGAACATCGTTGAAAACATCACTGGCCTGTGCCCCTTTGAGCAATTATTCACAGCAGAGATTAGGGGACTAACGTTTGCGGGGTTACAATTTCATCTAAGGTGAGGTTTGAGGTGGTGGCAGGTGTGTGTAGCCGATGATGCCCTCTGAGGCAGGGGCGATGCTGCCGAGTCACTGACCAGATGGTAGAAGCTGCATGACACTCAATATTCAGACGCGTATGTATCCGAATATTGAGTGTTAGATTTCCTGGAAGTAAATCAATACTTGACGAGATAGCGGCCTCAGTTGCTAAGGCAACCGGCAACTATGCCATTGACCTCTCCATAGCTGTTTTCTCTACTCGCTAGCCCCGCGGTGAGAATGATATTTACAGCAGCGTTGTCATCCCGATCCGGCTGGGTATATACGACCCAAGATCAATAATCAATAAAACTTTCCCTGAACGGAGAAAAATTTTATGGCGAAAAAGGTTGAGGTCACTCTCATCGACGACATGGACGGCGGTAAAGCCGATGAGGTCGTGAAATTTGAGCTTGATGGTGTGCAGTACGAGATCGACCTTTCTGCCGAGAACGCCGGAATTTTGCGAAGCGAACTTGCTGATTGGGTTGCGAAAGCTCACCGAGTCAGCGGCCGCCGAACCACGAAGAGCAAGGCCAAGGCAGGGGACACGGCACGTTCACCTGAACTGCTGCAAAACATCCGCCAGTGGGCTCGTGCTCAAGGGCACGAGGTCAAAGACCGTGGCCGTATCCCAGCCAGTCTTGAGCAGGCTTACCGTGAAGCTCACAACCTTAATGAAGGGCCGAGCAAAGCCTGAAGGGACACATCTGCGCAGCTGATGTTGCTTTCCGGAAGATTCTTGGACAAGGCTCAGCGCGCTAAAACTCGCTAACTTGGGCTGTCATGCAGTGCACTGCATGACAGCCCAAGTTGATTCAACTGAGGTATGGCCAAATGGCGGACGATCCTTCTGGACTCTTCCGGTAGGCCCGTCCAGCAGGCGGAGTCTGTGTTTACTAAGGCAAGCTCGGGTAACTTCCATATCACTACCTATGTAGATGGTGTGGTTAAGAAGAGCAATGAAGATACAGGTGTCGGATATATTTCCGAGGCTCAGCAGCGTAAGGGACTCAAGCAGGCTGCGACTGCTCTCGCGGGCGGCTTTGCAGTGGTCGGAGGTGCTTCTATCACTGCCATCGCAAGTTGCTTCTAGGAGGCGAACATGAAGAAGTCCTACAAGGTTTTTCTGGCCTGCATGACCATCATGGTTTTGCTTGGTATTGCGCTCATCCTGGCAGTTGCGCTGCCTTTCTCCCAGGGTGCTAGTGCCCCTGCTGGCCTGTTGGTGACCCTAGGTGTTCTCTTGGTGGGGGTTGCAATTCTTGCTCGTGCGGCCAGACCTGACTTACCGAGTTCGCCTCAGTCCTGACTTCCTCCCGTTCAGTGAAGGCGTGTCAGATCATCCTTCTGCGTGCTGGAGCGTCGCGCTGTGGTACGAGGGCGCCGAGCGCTGACCTCCGCCGAACATAGGTCCGGCCATATTGGCCAGGACCTGCACCAGGCCCATCGCAGGTGAGGGTCCTTTCATAAACGGTGGTGCCGGTCAGGCCTATCACTGCCTCGATGAGGTGCTCACGCGTCCGAGGCGTGCGCCACAGCATTCGATCACTCACGCCTATTGCCACAGGATCAATGGAGGCCACAACTGCCTCCACGAGGGCACCGGCACCTCACACGTGGGCAGCCAGAGGAGTATTACCGGGCTATTCTCCCTGGCACCCTTACCACCGTGGCTAAACGTCTCTAGCGTTTGAGCAGTCTTTTTGTCAGCTGAGGGGGGGCTAGGTGGGGAGTGACGGTTGAGCTCGTCTCGAATGGGCTGACATTCAGCGCGGGGGAGAGCGACCTGTTTGCGGTGTTTCAGCGGTAGATGCTGGCCGCTTTTGCCCAGTTCGAGCGCGCTTTGATCGGGGAGCGGTAGCCCGACGGGATCGAAGCAGCTAAAGCCCGAGGCGTCTACAGAGGCCGCCGCCCGGCACTAAATGCTGCCCAGGTAGCGACAGTCAGGCAGCGTTACGCCAGTGGTGAGTCGATGGAATCCATCGTTCAAGCGGTGGGGTGTAGTCGCCGTGTTGTTTTTGTGTCTCTTTTTGCAGTGCCGTATATCTACGAGGGCGTCTGCAAATGTGCTCATGTCTCGGGCTCCGAGTCACAACCCAACAATATGTCCGCCTCTTCATGTGGATTAAAAAGCTAGTTCGCTGCTTTCAAGAATCCGCTGTACTTCGGCTACCACGCCCTCGGGAGTAGGTAAGGCAGGATGTTGACTCGTTTTGCCAGTCAAGACGTCGTAGGCCTCCTCCCATGCAAGATCGACAACGAAGTCGCCATCAGCGCGCAGCTGAGCGACCTTACAGATGACGGCCGGCGCCTTCCACATCGCAGAGCCCATGTGGGGAAAATACGCTTGGTCGCGGTGAGGAGAGGATTGCCGTAGCAAGCCGGTTTGGTGCTGCACCGCTTGCAACCATGGCCAGCATGCGAGCAGTCGACGGCAGCACGATCACGAGGTCATGGTCACCTGCCAGTCGTGAGGGCCGATCAGTCGACCAGTCGGCGGGGTCTTCACCGTGTACCGACTCTGTCGGCCGCCAGTCTCAGAATTTGGGGAGTGACGAAATGCTCGGCTGTCTTTGTCATGACGACGGTGTATGTACCGCCAAACTCAGCCCGTAGGGCGCCTAAATGGTCAGCTACTCGAGTGGCCGCCATAGATCCGGTCACTCCCACAAGGAAGCGGATTGAGTTGGAAAAACGCAAATGTGTCTCATTCACGTATGGTGCCAACGCATCAACTACTCATGACATTATCTGTGTGGCGCTAACAAAATGCTGCACCTGTAAAACATGAGCCAGCTAACGGGCCCAGGTGAATGGGGCCGACTCGCAGAATTGCTAAATCTCGACTCAGCTATTCCGGCTGACGATCCCATGGACGAGCAGCCCTGAAAGCCAAAGGCCAGCTCCATAAGCGCTATGTGCGCGGATGCTTCCCAAGCGCGCTTGAGTGGGATTGGGGGTCTTCGATGCAGCCACTCCCATACCGAAGCAGGGTTGCATAAGAAACCAAGGAGCCGCCAACGTACCAAGTCCCCATGCAACAGCTGGAAAGAATCGCGGACGATTCAGCCATTCTGGTGTGGCAACAGCGAAGGCGACAGCAAAGCCCGTTCCAATGGTGTAGTGAGCAGCCCAACCCAGCTCCTTCTCATGCCGGACAGGCTCGGCGGCGAAGATTGCGTCATGCTTGAAGACACCGTCCGGCATGTGTCCGATCCACCGGCCAACCATGGCGTAGTCCAAAGACCTGGTACCGCGGGTTCGGCGAAGCACTTCGGCCACTCCGTCCATCACCAGGGTCGCTCCAACCCCGACAACGGCAGCCTGGACAAGTTTTCCAGCATTGAGATGCATGATTAAACCTTTCTTATAAAGGGAATCCTTGTTAACGCATCCCGCTGCGTTTTAGGAAACACTTCTTGATTTCTCGGGAGAAGTCATAGAGATACCGGACCCACAACTAGTTGTCACCACACCGCGCCAGTGGCGCTATCTAGCACCGGTGATACCGATGCGATGACTGGAGCCTCTTAGTCGGTGCCGGGAGGAGTCTCTCCCCAGCCCCATTGGGGCATGGATTCGCGGCGGCTGAGGGGCGCGCCAGGTTTAGATGTGGCCATGGCGCGGCGTTACTCAGCGAGGTCAAGATTCATCTCTAGTTCTTCATAAAGCTGCAGATCCTCAACAGCAATCACAACAGCAACTACTTCACCTTCGCGTGTGATGCCGATCCGTTCTTCGCTACTCGAAACCCTGGCCAATACATCGTTGAGCTGAGTGCACAACTCGCGGTTGCTGACCTGGCTAGTCAGAGTCGAAGGGGGGAGAAGTCATACCGCACTGTACCTAGCGAGGATCGTTCTGGGCCGTACGAGGTCACGGTGACGCCGCGGATCGCTGATGCTGCCCTTTATTTGCCGGGTGTTTTGAGTAATGACATCGCTGAAGCTACCGCTGATGTGTGTGCCTTTGACCAGTTTTGCTCGGCAGAGATTGCGTCGCTGTCGTCAGTGTTGCTGCGTAGTGAGTCGGTAGCGTCGTCACAGATTGAAGGACTGTCGGTGTCGGCTCGTGTTTTAGCCGAAGCTGAGATCGGGGAAACATACCGGCAGCAGACCAAGCTGATCGCGGCGAATGTGGCAGCGATGAATACTGCTATTGATCTTTCTGGTCGTGTGGACGCGGCAGTGATCTTGGCTATGCATGAAGTGCTTATGGGTCAGGAGGTGCCACAGATTGCGGTGCGGTGGCGGGAAGAACAGGTATGGATTGGCGGGTCATCGTTTGGCCTGCATGGCGCGGATTACATCGCTGCTGTCCATGATCGTGTCCCTGAGGCCATTGATGACCTAGTAAGTTTCATGCGCCGCAGCGATATGCCTGCGTTAGCTCACGCAGCGATTGCTCACGCCCACTTCGAGACCATTCACCCGTTCCCGGATGGTAATGGTCGTACTGGGCGAGCGTTGATGAGTGCCTTGCTGCGTAGTCGTGGCGTGACAGAACACATCACTGTTCCGATCTCCTCAGGGCTGCTAGCTCATCGGGATGACTATTTCGCTGCTTTAGTGGCTTACCGGCGCGGGCAGGTTGAACCAATTACAGCCCGGTCGGATTCGGGTGCGCATCAGCTGGCGGACTACCTGATGAGGCAGTTAGTAGTGACTTCAGTGATGGTGCGTTCGGCATTGAACGTTTCTGGTGTTGGTGCTCAGCGGTATCTACAGAAGCTGGTTGATGATGGTCTTCTTGTAGAGACTTCTGGGAAGTCACGTAACCGTATTTGGCGGGCTCCCGAGGTGTTAGAAGTTCTTGATGAGTATGCCGCTAACGTGCGGAAACGCCCCCGCACGCGATAGCTAAACCTTGATGTCCTCTCTCTTGAAAGCGGGGGAGAGGGGTGTCAGGAGTTTTCTTTCCTGCCATTCTGCGCGATACGCCATCCATTCAATCAACCTGTAAGGGAACAAAATACTAGGCAAGAGAAGAAATGACGGAGCGTCAGCAAGGACTTTTCATTCGAGAGGTACTTAACAGCTGATAGATGCTGGCTTGGGTCAGTTGAGCTGGATGGTCGCAACGGTCGGGGCCCCTGAGTGTCAGAGGGGTTGAGGGTAGGGGACCCCACGAACATGCTCAGCAACCCCACCTGAGTACAGGCACTCCTCCTCACCAGTCTTTCTTCGACAGCTCCCGGATGAAAAGCCCCTGCTGCTTAGCTAGGACATCAAGTAGATTTAAGAACTCTTCATCATCGGCATAGATCTCAGTAGAAAATCCGCCCGTGATGCGTATCAAGCAGTCATTTTCGGGAACGTAAACCAGGAAAGCAACTCCTATATCATCGGCAATGATCTTTCGGATGTAACTGACTAATTTCTCTGGCTCGAAGTGGCGAACATTCAAGTCTCTTTCCAGTCCAGGAAACTGCTTATAGAACCAATCGGTGCCCTCGACATAGATAACGCTATCTGAGTACCTATACGCGACAAGAAGCAAGAGCATTGCCATTTTTTCAGCAAAAATAGGCCGAAAATGTTCTTCCATGTAGTCATGGAGAGGCCTGAAATCATCACCTGTAGCGTAAGGGGTGTAATCAACGATGCGGAATATTTCCGCCTCTGCTAATTTTTCCATCTTCTCCCAGTGGGCGTCAGCTTCACTCATTTTCCGACAATCTCTCCGTTTTTAACATTTAAGTTGTGTTTTTCGATTTTTTCTTTCACGAAGTCGTTTCTGTCACTGACTAACCCTCCCTCTAGTTCTCATTTTGCTCCTAGTGAATCGTTCACTAGGAATTAAGGATGTTAATACTGATACAGCGTGGGCAAGTTTACGTATCACTAATGCACCCCCCCCAACGCGGATTATTGATCCTAAATCGGCTACCGTCCGATGATGAAACAATCAGCATCAAATAACGTTTTCAGTATTCGGGTTCTCAAGGAGATAAAATCTTACCGCATTTAATATCGATTGAACAGGTTTACCTTCAGATATTTCGTTCCGGAAGACACAAATACGGTCAGTTAGAACTGCTACCTCTGCTCGATCCGGACACGGGTTGCATACGGCAAGAAGATGCGCCGGTGTATATGGATAAAACTCCCAGAAAGTCTCTAGCTGATTTCCAATATCGAAGACAAACTCACCCCACACCGGATTGATCGGAGTGCCTCCAGGAGCATAGTCGATAAATACCCCAGAAGAGAAACGAAGAGCATTTATATGCCGATCCCCCCGCTTATCTTCCATCTCCAACTCCGCAGCCATCAAGATCTAACGTTTCGCATCGCACATCCATGAAGGAACATGTTCTCCGTAAACTTGGGGTCCATACTTTCAAGATTCTTGTCAAAATCTGTCACTTCTACCCCCAAGCATCATCGAAAAACTATGCCTCGTTGACCACATTCCTCACATAGTCCAGGCGGGGCCTTTGCCGTAACCCCCACAGTATGCTGCTGCCACCCCTAGCGGCCTGTATGCGCGGTAAAAGTCTGGGCCGCAAAGTTACTTTGGGCGCGTTTCGCTGGATTTCATGAACTTTCTTGTTACCTTATGCCCAACACACATCCAAAGTTGCAGAGTTTGTCTAACAACCGTCGGTCAGAAGACGCTGCGTGTAACTTACGGAAGGGGATAGTCCGATGAGTTCCGGTAGTCCAAAAAGCATGACAAAATATTTTGGATTAGATTCCAGTTCTGAAGGGTCAGAGCTGAATATCTTTTCTGTAATCGCTTTACTTGTAATCAGTATCGCGCTTATTCTTCTTGCACGGAACCTTAGGGAGGATGCAATTCAGTCTGCTATCCTCTTTATGGCTAGCGGTGCAGTTATTTCACGAACGATTAGAGACCTAGCAAGTTTCTTTTCAAAAAGAAGCTGAGCTTTAAGGAGCATGTTGCGGGTCTCATTAATTCTGCTAAAAGCTCGTTCCTCCTAAATGGGAAATTCAGGAGGAACGAGCGACCGCATCACTAAATAATCCGATGAGCGATATCGCTAAAGAGTAAAAAGATCAATTATTTGCGGTAGAGTATATGAGGTGCGGTTCAGGCAGTTATCGTTGAATTGCGCACGGGTAGTCTGGCGGTAATGCAATTAAAAATTGATTAATGCTTTTTCTCTCCGGAGAATCGGTTACTTAGTCGATTGTATCCATAGGAGAATGCGCCTGTGGCAAGAAAAGACAAAGTAAAAGCGAGGAAGATCAACAGAAAGTCTCTCGTAGTGCGTGCGAACTGCAAGTCGTTAAGGAAGACTACTATGAAGGCAAGTAATATTGCTGATGTTATTTGCTCCGACTTATGGATCTTTCCCACTGGCGATTACCTTACGAGTTCTAGCGGGCGATGATGACAGGAACTGCAGAGAACTCCTAATTTCCAAGACTCTAGCTATCGCGCATGCCTATCGGCGTATTGAGGGCGCTTAAAATCCATCGTGTCGTAACTTTGCGGCTCATTTGTCTCGTTACGCCTGAGGGTCCACAATGCGGTCGCGAAAGTGACCCGATAGGCAGAGTAATAATAAAAAATTCTTCATGTCGGGATGGACCATGCCCTAAAAATGACTACTGCTGCTGATGGCGATGCCTAAGACGAGCACTGCTCCTGCGAAGTGGCATTTTCTTAAGAAAAAGAAAATCTGAGCACTTCTATGAGATGAAGAATTTAAAATAAAGAAAGTATGCCACGGCTCCAAGTGCAAACATAAGGTGCGCAGTCGTGGTGTTAATCCCAGCTTTTTTGCCAGCTTCACTTGCTGCATAAATTGATGCTATTACGGCCATAGAAAAAAGCAGAACAAAGCCGTCTCTGCCTAGAAAAGATGGCCCCCGAGCTACTATCGCACTAAAAGCGAGCAAGAGACCCCAAATGAAAATAAACGCAAGCGTGAATCGTTGGCGACGCTTTAGATGAGTGGACTGCCCCCGCTCATCTTTGCTGCTGCTAGTTACGCTGCTCAAGTTTCCTCCCCAGAGAGCCACATGCACAAGTTCTTCCCTAGACATTAACTTGCATCGCGCAAAAAAACTAGACCAAGTCATGTGTGCTCAGGGAAGCTAAAGATCCTGCGATGTGCAGGAAACTGATCAGTTCACTTCAATACGTGTACTTCGATAGCTAATTAATGCTTTTTTATATTTCTTACCGTGGAAGATGATGCAAGAATCAAAATTCCAATAAGCCCAACCGAGCACGTAGCGAAACCTAACAAGACATTCAAATCTTCCTGAACTGCCCACCCTGAAAAAACTGGAGCCGCTACGGCCGCAAACCCAGCAACAAGGCTGAATGTAGCCATCACCCTTCCCTGCATGTCCCCAGGAGTTTCAGTGAAAACATGCCCAAAAAGACTGCCATTTAAAGCTGGAGAGGGAACCAGGCCTAAAATCGCAAAAAATAGGGCCTACGGGTTTCCCCCATAAATAAACAAGAGGACAAAAATCAGAGTCATCCAAGAAAGACCAGAAATTGCAAGGATGCCCGGAGTAAACCTATCGGTTAAGAACAGGGCGATCGGACTTACTAGAAGCACCCCAATTGCGAACCCGGAAACAGTAAAACCAGCAGTCAAGCCACCAGCACCAGAATGAGACATATTCAAAATAGCCCACGACGTACCGAAAAAATCATCAGATTTACTAGAGGTGCCGCTACTTGGATGCACATCAAGGCCTATTTGCTTTATATGAAAGCAAATGATTCTCTATTCCCAGACAGTGACTTGACTAAAGTTTTCAACTTCGAATCAAGACCTTCAGCTCCGGTTGGTCCCAAATCTTGATTAATTCTTCGAAGGGTCAGCAAAAAGCCTGCATCGCATACGATTCTAAGAACAAACGGCAAAGATGGAAGTGCAGAATACATGGCTCCCGAGGCTGGGCTTCCAACTATGTGAAGAGTGGAACTTCGCGCCTGCTCTGCCGTGAAATTTTTTGCATATATAAAAACCGAGTGCGGGTGAATCTTCCGTTATGAGCGCGATGGGGGAGTACGGCGGAAAATGTCCTTAGCAGTGGCCAAGTCAGTTTTATTAAAAGCCAACACCAAATAAACAAGCATGCCAGGCGCGGCCAACAGCGCCCCGCTCAGTAAACCAAGCGCTCCACGCGGAAGAAAAGGGTGCACAAGCCACTCGACAGCCACCGCAACACCAACCCCGGCCACAAGCCCCACAAACGGGACCTCATGAGTGTACAAACGCGGCCGCACCGGAACCCGCGAATGATACTGCCAAGAAAAAAAGAGGACAGAGGCCAACTGCGCCAAAACCGTGGCCGCAACCACACCCCCCACACCAAACGGGAAGTAAAGCACCACCGACAGCACGACATTGACAATAAAACTAGCCACCCCAGCATGCATCTCAATCTCAGAATGCCCCAGCGTCAAACACCAAAGATTCGCAACATGACGGATCAACTGGAAAACAGAACCAAAAATAAACGCAGCCGCCACAGGTGCCGCCAAAGTGAAAGAATCCGGAAGCCACGCACGCACGGCGAAAAGCGCAGCAATAGCGCCAATCACACACCAACCCACGATGGCGCGGACCCAGATGCGCTGCAGCTTCTCAATCTTCGCGACAGCATCAGCAGAACCCACCCGCGCAACCTCAGTCCCCGTCAACGCCTGCATTGGATAAGTGGCATTCAACGGCATCTGCCGAAGCTGTTGAGCAAAGTTAGTCCCCTGACCAATCGGCCCCGACTGCTGGGCAGAAAGCAGCCGCCCAGCAACCAACTGATCCTTCTGACTGGTAAGAAGACCCGTCAGCCCAGTGATCTGCACCTTCCAGGAATAACGGAAAAACTCACCAAGATCCGCACGATTCATATGCCACGGAGTGGCTCGACGCAGATAACGCACAGCAGCAGGAACCGTGATAATCGAACCAACAACCTGCTGCATCACCATCGTCCACGCCAGGCCATACAGTCCCCACCCGCACATGATCGACGCAGTGATCCCGACGATATACACCCCATACCCAGCCAAGATCGCCATCGAGGTGTAACGAAACAGCTGCCGAGCATTGATGACAGCATTGAGAAGATTCCGCACCAAGATGAAAGCAATGATCATCGTGAGCGTCCGTAGAAGAAAAGACGCTTCGGGAAGGAAAAGCGGATCGACGCGGAAAAACTGCAAGACACTCTCAGTGGTGAGAAAAACAGTCAGTGAAATGATCAAACCGCCGGTAAAAACGATAGCTGCGACCGACAACAGCAGCCGGGTGGTGGACTCACGATCATCACGCCCGGCATAAATAGTGAAGTAGCGCATCGCGCTCGGGCCGATACCGCCATCAAACTGGCTCAGCAAAGTAGTGAAGCTCGTGACCAGCATAAAAATGCTATACCGAGCAGGACCAAGACCATGGATGATCCACGGAGTCATAGCCAGATTGACAATGAGAGGAATAAGTTGACAGCTCGTTTGCCAGCTCATTCCCTTCATAAGTGTTTTCGCAGTACCTGCATTTTTTTGATTTTCGCTGCTCACCTGACGTCCTGATGAGGTGTTGTGGGCACGGTGGGGCGTGAGCATGGCCCCCATCGTAAAACGCTGTTTTATTGATCCCTCCGACCAACTCGGCGTTAAAAAACTATTTAGTGCGCAATAAAACACGCCCACTTCTGCGGGGGGAAGCGGCCAGCACCCCACCCCCCAAACTCGCGCGATGCATGCAACACAGCCACGCCCTAAAAAGCCCCAACAGCACTGAAGCAGCAGCGCATTCGCTCACTACGCCCAGCGCCACCAAGTTGGTCACCCGTCCCACACCCGCCGCCAACAACACCCCCAGCCGGCAACGATTGCTGCACAGCACTACCGACACAGCCTGTGCGGCCCTCGCCGAATCTCGTCCCTGGGGCCGCAGCAGCACACCTTGACCTACCGCACTCACCAAGGAAGATGAGCGCCACCACGCCAGGAAGGAACGACGGCAAGGACGAGAACGGGAGCCATCACCACCGCCGCACCAGCGCGGCTCGGGGCACAGCACACACGCAGCGAACCGGATTCGCTAGCCCGACAGATGGACCTTCCGTAGGCGGTTTCCGGATACCCCACGCATATGCGTCACATCTTCGCGGCGGCCGCGGCCGCCTTAACAAGCATGTCCATCATCGGCTCACCAGCTCACGCAGCCCCCGGTGAAACAACCAGCACCGAAACCACCCCTTACGCGGCCCTGGCGCTCTCCTCAGTGAACATCACCCGCCACGCCGCACTCACCACTGCCCAGGCCTACGCCCAGCAAGCACCCCACGCGACCTGGCAACAAAAAGCCAGCAACGCCAACCACCTCGCCACCGCGATGAAAATGCCAGGAATCAGCCTCCGCGACCGCATCATCGCCATCGCAAAAACCCAGGTAGGAACCCCATATCTCTGGGGCGGCAGCACACCAACAGGGTTCGACTGCTCCGGATTCACGCAATACGTCTACAAAAAAGCCGGGCTGCGCCTACCACGCACCGCAGCAGAGCAACAACAAGCCCTCACACCCACCAGCAAACCCCGCCCCGGCGACCTCGTCTTCTACGGGCGCAGCGCCCACCACGTCGGCATCTACCTCGCCGACGGACTCATGCTGCACGCCCCACACACCGGGAAAAACATCGCCATCGCACCTATCTACGGCACCCCTGCTGGCTACGGCCGTCTCGCCTGATCCACACCGACACATTTCGGAGGAACAACTATGCCTACCACCCTGTACCTACTCATGGCCGCAGCCATCGCAGTCTCCCCACTGACCTCAGCCCAACCCGCTCCCACAACCAACCAGACCGCCGTCGTCAAACCAGCCACCAACACCAAAACCACAAAAACAAAAACAACGAAAACCAAGAAAAAAACCACCACCGACACAAACAAGAAAACCACCACCACCGCCGCTACCGGCCCCGCCACCACCTGCCGCGCCTCCTTCTACGACGAAGACCAAATGACCGCCAGCGGTGAACGGTTCAACCCCAACGCCCTCACCGCCGCCCACAAAACCCTTCCCCTGGGCTCCAAACTGCGCGTCACCAATCCCACCACCGGAGCAACAGTCACCGTCCGCATCAACGACCGCGGCCCCTACGTCGGCGGCCGCTGCCTCGACCTATCCGCCGCCGCATTCAGCAAAATCGCGAACCCATCAGCAGGCACCGCCCTCATCCGGATGCAGCCCGTCAAATAACCCCACACATACACAGATAGGTGAAAACGAGCGGGCTAGTTGAGGCCAAGTAAAAAGCCCCAACTAGCCCGCTTCACACGGTCATCAACCAAGCACAGATTGAGAAATAACACGATCCAAAGCCCGCACATCAATACCAGAACCAACATTGATCTTGATATGCCCCGCACGGGTCCACAGCTCAATCTCTGCGTTCATGTCAAACGTGCCCGCGTTCTCCGTCGACCACATATTGATCGCCGAATACGGCAACGAATACACCTGGACTTTCTTGCCCCGCAACCCCTGCGCATCACGCACGATAAGACGGTGAGTGGTGAACGTGGCCGAGTCCCGGAAAGTTTTATACGCCGCTACCGCTGACTCCCCAGGCACCAACAAATCCTGCACATCAGCAGGGATATCCGTTTCCTGCACTAAGGTCCACTCGATGATGTTCTCCATGAACCCATCCTCCCGCTTAACCACACAGCAGTGGGTCAAACAACCCAGGTGCAGGAAACACCATGACTACTCCTGCCCGGTCTGCACCACATCCTCAAGACTGTCCGGGTCATAGTCATCACGGCTCACATGCGGCCGCTGCCGCGCCGGCGCAGAAACATCCAAATCAAACCCCGGCTGAGTAGCCAACCCACGCGCACGCCCCACCACCGACGGCTCCTGCGGGCCTGCCTCTGCGCTCACCTGCACATCCTCATCCGTGGCAGTAGCCCACTGCGGCAACGACGGCGCAATCAACGCAACCGAAGCCTTCAACGGAGACCCCGAACCATCACGACGCCCAACAATCTCAGGCAACGAACGAGCCGCACCCTTCAACGACGCAGCAAACACTGGCGCCGCACCCGCAAACGCCAACCCCAAATGCGTCTCATCACGCAAGAACCGGTGCGTACGCACCCCACCCGTAGCCCGGCCCTTACTCGGATACTCCGACAACGGCGTCACCTTCAACGCATCAACCGGTGACCCCGGGCTACGCCCAGCCACCGCCGCGCCAGTAACCACCACATTCTCCACCGCAGTATCGACAGCGCCGAAGAACAACACCGACGCCCCCTGAGCCAACTTGATACCAGCCACACCACCACCAGCACGGCCCTGCGGACGCACCTTCTCAGCCGAGAAACGAAGCAAATACGCATCCGAGGTAATAAAAACAAGGTCCTCTTCACCCGTGGACAACTCCACCGCGCCCACAACCCGATCCTTGCCCTTGAGCGTGATCGTTGACCAATCACCCTTACCCGAGGGCGGATAATCAGTGTTCACACGCTTAACCACACCCTCAGCCGTACCAAGAGCAAGCCCAGCAGAATCCGGCGCCAACGAACACAACGTCAACGGCACCTCAGCAGGAGAACCGCGATACGCCTCACCCGCAGCCGCCAACGACACATACGCACTGACCGCAGTGCCCCCCGACAAATCAGGAGAACCAGTGGTATTCACCAACGTCGGCAACTCCAACACCGAAACCCGAGCGATCTTGCCCGCCGAAGTCACCACACCAACCTCACCGCGCACAGTCGCAGGAACAATCGCAGCGATACCGTCATGGCTGCTACGACGCCCCCCAGTAGGCAACGGATCACGGCCACGCGTACGCGCAATCAACCCAGTGCTGGACATCAACACGTAACAGGGATCATCAGCCACCTCCAAAGGAGCAGCCGCCGCGGCCGGAGTGCCCGCCGACTCAAGCAAAACCGTGCGCCGCGCAGTACCCAACTCATCAGCGACCTCACCCAGCTCCGAGGACACCAACTCCCGCAGCTTGCCCTCATCAGCCAAGAGCTCTTCCAAATCCGCGATCGCAGCAAGCAGCTCTTCCTGCTCATTCTCCAACTCGATACGGCTGAACTTCGTCAAACGCCGCAACTGCAGCTCAAGAATGTAATCAGCCTGCACCTGAGTCAACGAGAACTGCTCCATCAACCCAGCCCGCGCCGCCGCAGTGTCATCGCTGGCCCTGATAAGCGCAATAACCCGATCAATATCCAGGATCGCGACAAGCAACCCCTCAACCAGATGCAGACGTTCCTTACGCTTGCCTAACCGGAACTGGCTACGCCTACGCACCGTCGTGATACGGAAATTCACATACTCGTGCAGTAGGTCCAGCAGCCCCATCGTCTTCGGGCGTCCGTCCACCAACGCAACATTGTTAATGCCGAAGCTGTCCTCCAACGGCGTCAACTTGTACAACTTCTCCAGAACAGCCTCAGGATTGAAACCATTCTTAATCTCGATCACAAGACGCAAACCATTCTCGTGATCCGTGAAGTCATCAATATCGCTGATGCCCTCAATCTTCTTCGCCTTCACCAGATCAGCGATCTTCGTCTTCGCTTTCTCCGGACCCACCAAATACGGAAGCTCAGTCACCACAATGCCCTGCTTACGGGCAGTGACCTTCTCAATATGCGCCGTAGCGCGCGTCTTAAACGTGCCTCGACCCGTGGCATACGCATCCCGAATACCATCCAGCCCAACAATCCGGCCCCCACCAGGAAGATCCGGGCCAGGAATGAACCGCATGATGTCATCCAACGACGCATCAGGATGAGCCAACAAGTGCTGACACGCAGCCACCACCTCACGCAAATTATGCGGCGGCATATTCGTAGCCATACCCACCGCGATACCGCTGGCCCCATTCACCAAAAGATTCGGATACTGCGCCGGCAACACCGACGGCTGCGTCAACGAATCGTCATAGTTCGGAACAAAATCAACAGTGTCCTCATCGAGGTTCTCCACCAGCGCCCGAGACGCCGCCGCCATCCGCGCCTCTGTATACCGCGCAGCAGCAGGACCATCATCAAGCGAACCAAAGTTCCCGTGCCCATCCACCAACGGAACCCGCATCGTAAACGGCTGAGCCAACCGCACAATCGCGTCATAAATCGCCACATCACCGTGCGGGTGATACTTACCCATCACCTCACCAGTGATACGCGCACTCTTCACATGCGAACGATCCGGCCGTAACCCCATCTGCCGCATCGCATACATGATGCGACGCTGCACCGGCTTCAACCCATCACGAGCATCCGGCAGCGCCCGAGAATAAATAACCGAATACGCATACTCCAAGAACGCGCCTTGCATCTCCTCCTCGACATCGATGTCAACGATGCGCTCCTCTACTGGTACAGCAGAACGCGTGGACTTCTTCGAGGGGGCCATAAATCCGGGGACCTCCGGGAACGTTGGGGCGGGGGACAAGCCAGCGGGCGCACCACATCCCAATCACACGATCAAGACACGACACGAGCGCAAGCCCGGTTCATAATCCCTCATCCGAGGGGAAGGTGGCACACGACGCACAAGCGAAGCCACCATAGTTGCCCCCACCGACCAACAAAGAGCGTGGGTTCCCCTGTCTATCAGGACCGCTCAAGAGCCTCCTGGATTAAATCCGCAACAGCCGCGGCATCAGTAAAGGTGCGAAGCTGCCCACGAAAATCCGTATGCGTAAGACGCCGCGCCAACTTCGCCAAAATAGCCAAATGATCCGTCGGCGCTCCAAACGGAACAGCAATAAGGAAAATCAAATCAGCAGGACCGTCAACCGACCCCCAATCGACACCCCCCACACACCGACCAAACGCCACACTCGGCTCAGTTACCGCAACGCTACGCGCATGCGGAATAGCCACCCCACCAGGAAGGCCCGTCGCCAACTGCGACTCGCGATACTCAACATCAGCGATAAACGCCGCACTATCGGTGACACGCCCCGCCGAAGCGAGCAAATCAGTCAAAGACGCAATAGCCGACCTGCGCTCCTGACTAACTAAATCCAATGCCACATGCTCGGTGGTGATCAGTCTCACGATTCTCCTTGCCTGGGAACCAACAACCTCGCGCGCCGCACGTCGCAAACAACCTTGGACACATCCGACCAGTAGACGCCTGAGAGGTTCGGCCACAGCCTAATCCGTTCACTGCTTTCACGAACGTGAAACATCCCGACTCACACAGACAAACTCCCGCACCACAGCCACCCGCCACACCACCACACACGTAGTCGACACGCCATACCCGCAACCACCGCAACGTGGACCACAATGGGAATCATGAGTTTTCCTCGCCGTAGTGCCCACGGCTCATCACTACCTGCCGACCTGGTTCGTGACGTCGAACGAGCAGGCTACTACCCAGCCCTCGTCCACGAGGTAGTGCAAACAGCCCTCGCCGGCGAAAGCGTCGTCTCACACCTGGTCCACCAAGAAACCACCTTTGACCACGACTCCATCCGCCGACACATCACAGTCCTGGTCATCACCCCCACCCGCCTGGTCGTCATGCACGCAGACGACGACTCCCAAGCCGGCACCGCTCATGCCACCGCCACCGCCACCAGCGAATCTGTGCCTTTAAGCCGTATCCGGGCAGTCATGCTCACCCACGTCGTCAGCGACCCCGCTTCCTACACCCCCGAAAGCCACGGCCAAGAACTCACCGTCACCATCGGCTGGGGATCAGTCTCCCGAATCGACCTCATCCCCGCCTCCTGCGGCGAACCCAACTGCGAAGCCGACCACGGCTACGAAGGCACCATCACCGCCGACGACATCAGCGTCCGCGTCAGCGCCATGGCCGATGGAGAAAACGCAGTTACCCAAGCAATCGCATTCGCCCACGCACTCCAAAGCGCTACCGCTGGAGCAGGAGAATAATGACCAACACCGGGGGACAGCACGAAAAACCCACCTACGACACACACGGACTGCTCGGTGTCTTACCTTCAGTCGCGCACTCCCTAAACGTCCCAGGCTTCAGCGAATGGGACACCGACCTACCCCAAGCGCGCAGCGCAGTCGTCGTCCTCGTCGACGGCCTCGGCGATGAACTCCTCCGCCGCCGCAGCGGCCACGCCCCCTTTCTACGCTCCCTGCTCAACAACGGCCGCCGTCTCCACGCCGGATTCCCCTCCACCACCGCAACCAGCCTCACCAGCTTGGGCACCGGACTACCCCCCGGCGCCCACGGCATGATCGGATACGAAGGGCACAACCCCGACAACAACCAACGATTCAATGCCCTCAGCTGGGAAAACGGACCCGACCCCGAACTATGGCAGCCATTCCCCACCGTCTTTGAAAAAGTCGCCTCCCACCTCGAGCCCTTCAGCATCGGCCCCACCCACTTCGAAGGCTCCGGACTAACTCGCGCATCCCTACGCGGACCCCGATACAACCCCGCCGACGACCTCGACGACCGCATCGACGCCGCCGTCACCATTCTGCGCACACACCCACGCGCCCTCATTTACCTCTACTGGGGCGAAGTCGACAAAGTAGGCCACGAACACGGATGCGGCTCGTGGCAATGGGGAGACGAACTCGAACGCATCGACGCCGCACTACGACAACTGGCCCGGCGCGTCCCAACAGGAACCGCCATCCACATCACCGCCGACCACGGCATGATCGACACCAACGACAGCACCCGCTTCGACATCGGCCTGCGCCCAGCCATGACCACCAACATCAGCCATGTCACCGGCGACCCCCGGGCACCCCACCTACACCTCAAACCCGGAACCAGCGCCGACACTGCCGCCACCTGGAGCGCTGAACTCGGCCACCGCGGCACTGTCCTCACCCGCGAACAAGCAATCGAAACAGGTGTTTTCGGCCCCGTCCGTGATGAAGTCGCTGCCAGAATCGGTGACCTCATCGTCATCATGAACGACAACCACGTCATCCTGGACTCCCGCCGCGACAAACCCGGCCTGCTGCGCCTGGTCGGCCACCACGGGTCAACCACCGTCGATGAACTCGCAGTACCACTGCTGAGCCTGCCACCCCGCTAACCACAGACAAAAACGATGTGCCCGCTCCCTGAAGCTGCTAGGGGAGTGGGCACGCCGCAAATTACGGGCTTAGTTACCTCCTGGCCTGGCCCCAAACATGATGTCGTCCCACGAAGGCACGCTCGCCCGACCACGCGAAGACTTGCTCTTAGTGCGAGAAGGCGTTGAGGCCTCAGCTGCTTGCTCAACAGCAGAATCAGCCGGTTCCTTCGCCGTGGATTTCGCTGCAGAGGCCTTGGGTTTTGAAGTCTTGGCGCCAGCGGCCTTCGTCGAGCTTGTCTTGCGCGTGCCTGACGTTTTGCGAGTGGTTGTTTTCCGTGGCGATGTTGTTTTGCGCGGTGCAGTGCGTTTGCGTCGCGTCGTGGGAGCAGGTTCGCTAGCTGCTTCCTCAACAGCGGATTCGGCTGAGTCAGGTTCTTGCGTGGCTTTGTCCGAATCAGATTCAGCTGCCGATTCGGCTGCATCCTTGGGTGCGGGAGCCGGTTCTGGTTCGGGAGCAACCTCACCCTCAGGTTGAGGCGCATCATCAGATTCAGGTGCTAGATCGGCTTGCACAGCAGGATCTTCCGCTGACTCTGGCTCCGAGACAGCTTCTGCCTCTGATGTGGGCTCTGGGTCTGGTTCCGTTTCTGGTGCGGGCTCTTGCGCAGCTTGCGCCTGAGAATCTTCCACCTCAGCAACGGACGCTTCGGCCGGTTCTTCTACCACTGGTGTTTCTTGCTCAGCCTCTGCTACCGGCGCTTCAGGGACATCTGCTGGCTCGCTATCTGCTTCATCAGACACTGGCTCCGGGGCTTGCGCGGCAGTGTCTTCCTCGGGTGTGGCATCAGAGACCTCAGCAGGTGGTTCTTCTGAATTCCCCTCGGCGACTGGCTCTGCTGCAGACTCTTCCTCACTGGCAGTGGCTTCCTCAGCTGAGGGCTCAGTAACCGCTTGCGCATCCGCAGCAGAATCCGCCTCCTGCTCCTCAGCCACCGGCTCCGGGGCAGCAGGGGGCTCCTCTGCTGCGTGCGGGGCAGCTTCCTCGGCTACTTCAGTAAGCTCCTGGGGCTGGGCATCCTGCTCGACAGAAACATCGCTTTCCACGACAACGGCCTCGAGTACTTCTTCGGCAGGCGATGTCGTCTCAGCGGTTTCTTCCGCTGGTTCTTCCGGTGGCGCTATAGCTGCAACGGGCGTTGGTGCAGGTAGCTCTTCTGCGCCTTTGAGGCGTCGCCGATTACGTGCGTAGATACGTTCGCGTAGGTCAGCGACCAATTCGCGGTCTCCGTGCTCAGCCCCAGCATCTTCTTCCGAACGGGGAATCAGAGGGGCAGAACGCGCGAAATGATCCGCGCCAGGGGATTCCTCGTTCGTGATTGCCGCGGCCTGAGCGTTCAAGGCCGAAACGGTCATAGTTCCTCGGGAGAAACGCCACCGAGCCAGGTGTGCCTGTGTATCGGCCACGAAGGTAATTTCCACGACCCATTGGCCGTCATCGGTGCGGTAGGAGTCCCAATGTGTAGCGGAGGTGTCGATATGACGCTCGCGTAGATACGTGTCCACCAATTCACGAAGTTCGACAGCTTGACCGAAAGAGTGCCCCCGAATGTGAGCGCGACGCGCCAGGCCGGCAACGTGATCACGTTCGGCCAGGATTGGTCCTTCGAAGCGTCTGACCTTCTCTTCCGTCCATCCCGCGCGCTCAGCGGTTTCCGCGGTGGTGTAGCCGGCGCGGATGAGTGCTTGGACCTCGGCGGGACGCATGATCTGCTTGGGTTCTTCGTGGGCGACGTGTCTGCGTTCCCACCTCGCGGCCTCACGGAAGGCGTCGTCGAGGGGGAGGCGGTACCGGATATCGCTGTCGTGCGAGCCCAGTACTACGTATTCACCGCTCTCGTGAACGCCGATGAGGTAGAGGTCACGCATGTGTCAGTCTCCCGTCTGTCGTTGCTGCGCGGGATGCCGATGCCGACCGCCTCGGGATCCGGTCGGAGTCGGGAGTCTCGGTCTCGGGGGTCACCGTGGCCCGTCTCAGCGCTGTATGCACTTTCCGCGTCAAAGGAAGCCTATCGGGGTCGCACCCTGGATCGTGTCAGTAATACGTTGGATCGGTGAGTCATGTGAATGCAGAAATGATTGATGGAATCGTTTTGGTGTCCTTTGGGGGACCGCGAGGCGAGGCCGATGTGGTGCCTTTTCTGGAGAACGTGACTGCCGGTCGAGGTGTTCCGCGGGAGCGTTTGATGGTGGTGGGGGAGCATTATTTCGCTCGCGGTGGGGTGAGCCCGATTAATGCTGAGACGCAGGCACAAGCTGAAGCGATGCGCTCGGCATTGGAGCGAGCTGGGCGGGGGGATGTTCCTGTTTTTGTGGGAAATCGTAACTGGGATCCGTATGTGCATGAGGCGTTGTTGACAGCTTCGCAGGCTGGGGTGCAGCGCGCTGCGGTGGTGGTGACGAGTGCGTATTCGGGATATTCCTCGTGTCGGCAGTATCGAGAAGATATTGCCGCTGCGGTGGCTCGATTGGAAGCTGCAGGGGAGCGGGTGCCAGAGCTGGTGTATGTGCGTCCGTGGGGGCTGGAGCCAGTTGTGGTGGCTGCTTGGCAGCGGCGTGCAGTGGAGTTTGTGGGGCGTGCGGTGCAGGGGGATGTGTCGCTGGATGAGGTTCGGGTGTTGTTTGTGGCGCATTCGATTCCAGAAGGGGCGGCTGTGCATTCGGGGCCGCAGGGGAATCCGCGGACGTATGAGCGTGAGTTGATGGCAGTTGCCCAGTCTTGTGTGCAGGCGGTAGAGGAGTTTTTGGGAGCTCAGCCCGGGTGGGATCTGGTGTTTTGTTCCAGGTCAGGTCGTCCGGAGCAGCCGTGGTTGGTGCCAGATATCAATGATGCGATTGCAGCGTTGCAAGGGTCAGGGGTGCGCAGCGTTGTGCTGGTTCCGATCGGGTTTGTGGCTGACCACATGGAGGTGGTGCAGGACTTGGATACCGAGGCTGCGGACACGGCTGCGGGGATTGGGATGGAGTTTTTGCGGGCGCCGACGTTGCGTGATGAGCAAGCGGTGGCGCAACGGTTGGTGGAGTTGGCGTTGAATGCCGGGCAAGAGCCGGGGGTGTGTCAGGTGGATTGTTGTCTTGCGCCGTTGCGTCCGGGGACGCAACGGCCGGTGGCTGCGTTTGAGGGGTGAAGTAGGTCACGGCTTGTGCGCGGTTGCGCGTCGTGAATGTGCTGTTTCGTTAGATATTTCCTCAGAGAGGAGTGTTGTTGTGATGGGGCTTTCTTTGGGTAGGTCTGGTGTTGCGGGGGCGTCATTGGGGTCAGTGATTCCGGCTGAGTTGGTTCCGGATGGTGATGTGTTGGCGCAGTTGGAGTCTTTTGCGGTTGATTTGGCGTCGGGGGCTGGTCGTTTGGTGGTGACGGAGCGGCCGGAGGGGATGGAGGTGGATACGAAGACAACCGAGACTGATGTGGTGACGGAGATGGATCGTCGTGCCCAGGAGTATTTGGTGGGGCGCATTCGTCGGATTCGTGAGGGTGATGGGGTTTTGGGGGAGGAGGAGGGTGGGGCTTTAGAGGTGGGGGAGTCGGGTTTGACGTGGGTGTTGGATCCGATTGATGGCACGGTCAATTACTTGTATGACCGGATGGATTTTGCGGTGTCGGTGTCGGTGGTGGTGGGGGATGTTTCGGCGCCGGGGTTGTGGTGGCCGGTGGCGGGTGCGGTTTCGGCGCCGGGGCGGGGGTTGACGTATCACGCGAGGTTGGGGGCGGGGGCGTTTGTGGTGGATTTGTTGGGGCGTCGGCGGCGGTTGCGTGTGTCGGGGACGACGGATTTGGGGCAGTCGTTGGTGGCGACGGGGTTTGCGTATGCCAGTGAGCGGCGTGCTGAGCAGGGGGTTGTGTTGGCTGCGTTGTTGCCGCGGATTCGGGATGTGCGCCGTTGTGGGAGTGCAGCGTTGGATATGTGTGATGTGGCTGCGGGGACATTGGATGCGTATTACGAGCGGGGGGTGCATGTGTGGGATGTGGCTGCGGCGCGGTTGATTGCTCAGGAGGCTGGCGCGGTGGTTAGTGGTATTGGTGCTGAGGCGCCGTTGGCTGATGGGGTGATTGCTGCGGCGCCGGGGGTTCATGGTGCGTTGCGGGAGGCGTTGTCGGTGATTACTGCGCCGGTTCGGTAGTCGCTGTGAGTTGCTGGTTCGGTCTAGGGTGGTCGGGCTGTGTGAGGGTTTTGGGTGTGCGTGTGAGGTGACACACGGGCATGAAGACGCCAGGACGTGACTAACACCTGTCTTGTGGTGCACAATCCCCTCACCGTCCCGGCTCATGGAATGGTGTGGTCGGGTTCAGCGTTGCCCTGCGGGAGCATCGCTGCCGCAGTGTGCGTTGTCTTCGGAGCGAGTATGTCCGGGGATGGTGTGTGCGATGGCGGTGTCGCCCGACCCCCTTGTGAAGCCGCCCGACATCTTTATGAAATGGAGAGGCTTGAATGGCCACTGACTACGATGCCCCGCGTAAATCCGACGAGGACGCAGAGGACTCGATCGAAGAGCTGAAGTCGCGGCGCGTCGAGAAGTCGTCCTCGGCGAACGTCGACAACGACGATGCTCGTGACTCTGGAGAGGGGTTTGAGCTTCCGGGCGCAGACCTGTCGAATGAAGAGTTAACGGTGCGCGTCGTACCTAAGCAGGCTGATGAATTTACTTGCGGTAGCTGCTTCCTGGTGCGTCACCGGAGTCAGTACGCGGGTGAGAACAACGGTTTGGCTGTCTGTAAGGAATGCATTGCCTGAGGTTCGTGTAAATGTACGTCGGCTTGACCCCGAACTCCCACTTCCGCGCTATGCGCGAGATGGGGATGCCGGGGTCGACCTATGCGCGCGTGTCGATACGGTCCTTGAACCGGGGGCACGTTTTCTTATGCCGACCGGTTTAGCTATCGCGGTGCCGCGTGGCTTTGTCGGTTTGGTTCATCCGCGTTCTGGATTGGCTATCCGTCATGGTGTGACGGTGGTGAATGCTCCGGGAACGATTGATGCTGGTTACACCGGCCAGGTGTGTGTTCCGCTCATCAATGTAGACAGGTCTGAAGCGTTCACGATTACGCGCGGAGACCGCATTGCCCAGCTGGTGCTGCAAGAGGTTGCCTCAATCGTGTGGAACGAGGTTGACGAACTAGACAGCACTGAACGTGGTGAAAGTGGTTTCGGTGCTTCCGGTGGATTCGGTGAGCGCCGCGACTGATCATGTGGTGTGATTTCGGGCTGGTTGGCGCGTTGTGGCCAGCCCGACATCGCCAGTGTGTGCCTGTGACAGACTAAGGCGAGCTTAGTCGGGATCGTATTGAGGCCGATGCGCGTTCGTTCTGAAGTGAGTCGTTGTGCCGTCCCCGACGGTTGTGTTGTGCAGCGTCGGGTTCAGGAGCGCCGTCGGCGCGAGGAGGGAAGCAGACATGGGGCTGTTCGGTCGTAAACGATCCAAAGTTGAGTCTGTGCCGCAGCATGACGCGGCTGTTGACGAAGGTGCCCACTGGCAGGAAGAACCCGTCGCGGGTGTGCCTGTGCTTGGTCAGCACACGGCTGAGCAGTTGGGGCCTTTCGATTCTGGTGATGTTGTTCGTCCAGAGGGGTTCCTCGATTTTGGTTCGGTGTGGCTGCCGAACATCCCTGGTGTGACGTACATGGTGGAGACCGATCAGCAGAGCAACGAAGTTACTGGGATGCGTCTGCAGATCGAGGAGTCGGTGTTGCAGCTGCAGGTGTTCGCGGCACCGAAATCGAAGTTCTTGTGGGGCGATATCCGTGAGGAAATCGCAACCAGCTTGCGTAACGGTGGTGGCGAGGCAGACATCACTGAAGGTCCTTATGGGGCAGAACTGATGGCTGCTGTGCCCACGCCGTCGGGGTTGATGCCGATGCGGTTTATCGGTGTGGATGGCCCTCGCTGGTTCTTGCGTGGTGTGATTAGCGGACCGGCTGCATCTGACCCGGATGCGGGGCAGGCATTCATCGATTTGCTGCGGGTGGTTGTTGTGCACCGTGGGCGTCAGCCGATGGCGCCGCGTGAGTTGCTGCCTATGCACATGCCGCGTGACATCGGTGAACACGACAATGGAGAGCAAGCTCCCACACTGGACCCGTTCGAGCGTGGACCGGAGATCACTGAGATCCGCTGAGTCTGATTGTTCTTGCTGCTGCGCTGTGTGGATGCGCATAAGCGCGGCGCGAGTGCGCCCACAGGATTGGTGGGTTTACAGTCGTTTTCGCCCCGAAGGCGTACCTGCCTGAAGGGTTTGTCATGATGTGTGAAAGGTTTGGTAATGGCGGCAATCTCATCGCTGCTTGAGCGGTTGGCGGGCGCCCAGGCGAAAGCTGACGACGCTGCCCTGCGCAAAGAGTGCAACGGGTGCGGCGCTACCGAGATTGGTGACTGTGCTGATCGTGGCTTTTACACGATGCGGGGAATGGTCAAGTCGGTGACGCGCCCGGCTGCTGGGTCCACGCCTTCCATCTCCGCGGAGATTTTTGACGGCTCTGGCTATCTGACGTTGGTGTGGATGGGGCGCCGCGAGATTCCCGGAATTGTTCCGGGAGTGCGGATGCGCGTGGAGGGCCGTGTGATGCGTAACGGCAACAAGGTTGTTATGCATAACCCGAGCTTTGATGTGCTTGCCCCGGCCTCGGCGACAAAATAGTCAGCCAGCAGATAAGCGGAAGATCATCACCGTCTCCAGCGGCGATGATGGTTTTTCCTGAAGCCATAAAACATAAAAAGAGGGCGGAACAGACAGGGTTACTGTTCCGCCCTCTTCGTTGCGTTTTAGTCCTCGATGTTGTCGGCGGTTGAGAAAAGCTGTCGTACTTCGTTTTCCTCAGCCTGAGTAGTCACGATGATCAGTTCGTCGCCGGCCTCGAGGAGATCGTCCGCAGTAGGACCGATGGGGCGCGCATCGCGCACCAGGCAGGTCAACACCGTATCTGGCGGCCAGGGCACATCTCCGACGCGCGTAGTGGCCCAGGGGCTGTCTTCAGTGAGGGTGATCTCCACCAGGCTTGCCCCAGATTGACGGAACTCGAAAATTCGCACCAATTCACCGACTGTGACAGCTTCCTCAACGAGCGCGGTGATCAACCGTGGTGTGGACACTGCTACGTCTACACCCCAACTCTCATCAAAGAGCCACTCGTTCTTCGGGTTGTTGATGCGTGCCACTGTGCGCGGCACCGCGAATTCTGTTTTCGCCAGCAGTGAAGTCACCAGGTTCACTTTGTCGTCGCTGGTGGCCGCCACAATCACATCAGCTGACTCCAGCCCGGCCTCTTCCAGAGAAGACAGCTCGCAGGCATCAGCCAGGAGCCAGGAGGCATCGGGGACTACTTTGGTTTCAGCGACGTCGATATTTTTATCGATGAGTAGTACTTCGTGACCGTTACCGATCAGCTCGCGGGCAATAGAGCGCCCTACGCTGCCTGCCCCAGCAATAACGACCCTCATGCCTGTTCCCCTCGAACAATGAACGACTGCGCAACAGCTGCGCTAACTATGGCGTTGATGCTCATTCGAACTCCGGTGCGGACTCGAGGATCCGTTCGGTCTGGCCCAACGCTTCGGCCGTGGTGATCACGCTTACGATGTCACCGGCCTGGTAGACGTGTTCTGCTGTTGGGATCATCCCTTCACCAAACCGCATCACGTACGCGACGCGGGCGCCGCTGAGCTGTTCCATCGTTGAGTACGTCAACCCGATCCAGGCGTGATGCAGCGCCACTTCCGCTACTACTACGCGGCCGCTTGGATCGGCGTGCTGGGGCGTTGCTCCATGGGGTAGCAGACGCCGCATGATCCGGTCGCTGGTCCAGCGCACGGTTCCTACCGTAGGGATCCCGAGCCGCTGATATACGGCCGCTCTACCGGGATCGTAGATACGCGCTACGACGTTCTGTACCCCAAATGTTTCCCGAGCTAACCGCGCCGTGAGGATATTGGAGTTATCGCCGCTGCTCACTGCTGCGCAGGCGTACGCATTCTCGATGCCCGCCTTAATCAACACCTCACGATCGAAGCCCTGCCCGACCACGCGGCGGCCCTCAAAATCTGGTCCTAAACGGCGAAAAGCACGCCGATCCTGATCTATGACGGCCACATCGTGGCCACGCTCGGCAAGATTGCGGGAGAGAGATGCTCCCACCCGGCCACAGCCCATGATGACGAAGTGCACGTCACGACCGTATACCAGGCAGCCATCAGTGCAGCACCCAGACTCAGCTGAATCAGACCAGAACGCTGCGACGCGTCCAACACGCGACGACCCCACCGTTCACGGCGTTCGGCTCTACAGTGTTCTCCGTGTCAAACCTCACCCGCGCCCTGAAGCGTGCGATCGTCGGGCGGGCGATGAGCTCAGACCGGCTCGGCGAGACGCTGCTTCCCAAGCGCATAGCTCTTCCCGTATTCGCCAGCGACGCACTCTCGTCCGTCGCCTACGCCCCCGATGAGATCCTCCTTACCCTCGGCCTGGCTGGTGGAGCTTTCGCCGCAACCCATTCATGGCAGATCGCCTTGGCCGTCGTGTTCGTCATGGTCATCGTGGTGCTCTCATACCGTCAGAACGTGCACGCCTACCCATCCGGTGGAGGAGACTACGAGGTCGCCACCACTAACCTCGGCACAAAAGCGGGGGTGACAGTCGCCAGCGCCTTGCTGGTCGATTACGTCCTTACTGTCGCTGTGTCGGTTTCTTCCGGGGTTCAGAACGCCGCGCTCGTCCTTCCCTGGATTCGCGGTCATGAAGCTATAGCCGCTGCTGTCTTGATCGTCACGCTCACTACATTGAACTTGCGCGGTGTCCGTGAATCCGGTGCCGCATTCGCCATCCCCACCTATGCCTTCATGATCGGGGTGATCGGCATGTGTCTGTGGGGTTTTGTGCGCCACTTCACTGGCACTTTGCCTATGGCTCCTAGCGCCCCATTCGAGATGGCCCCCGCCAACGGCTACGAACAATTAGGCCAGCTGGCCCTAGTCTTTTTGCTTCTTCGAGCGTTCTCATCCGGGTGTGCAGCCTTGACCGGTGTCGAAGCGGTATCCAACGGGGTGCCGGCTTTCCAAAAACCGCACAGCAAAAACGCCGCCACCACGCTCGTGCTCATGGGTGTCATCTCGATCACGATGCTGCTCTCTACCGTCACACTTGCCAACCTCACCGGCGTGAAATTTGCCGAGCACCCCAGCGAGCAACTTCTCCTCAATGGACAGCCCGTGGGTACTGGGTACATCCAAGAAACCGTCATCGGTCAACTCGCCCACACCGTTTTCAACAACTTCCCCGCCGGCATGTTCTACATGGCCACGGTCACCGGGATCATCCTCATCCTCGCCGCGAACACTGCCTTCAACGGCTTCCCAGTGCTGGCTTCAGTTCTGGCTCGCGACGAGTTGCTTCCACGGCAGCTCGCCCAGCGAGGTGACCGCCTGACTTTCAGCAACGGCATCCTCATCTTGGCTACCGCTGCCTTGGCTCTTGTGATCATCTACGACGCTGACGTCACCCGACTCATCCAGCTGTACATCGTCGGTGTGTTTGTTTCTTTCACGCTGTCCCAGATCGGCATGGTGCGGCACTGGAACCGCAACCTGGAGCTGGCTGAAGGCCAAGAACGTTCCCGTATGCGGCGTTCACGGGTCATTAACGCTATCGGCGCCACCATGAGTGGAACGGTGCTCATCGTGGTACTGCTAACCAAATTCACCCACGGTGCTGGGTTCGCCGTGGCAGGGATGGGCATCCTTTTCGTGATGATGCTCGGCATCAAGAAGCACTACCGCGCTGTTGGTGAAGAACTGAAGCTATCTGAGGATGTGCGTGAAGAACGCGCTCTGCCTTCACGGGTGCACGCCGTTGTTCTTGTGAGCAGAGTGCACAAGCCCACCATGCGTGCTCTGGCGTATGCCCGTGCCTCCCGCAGCTCGAACATCGGGGCGGTGACTGTTGCTGTCGACCCTGAAGCCACCGAGGCCCTGGTCCACGAATGGGAGCGGCGTGAAATTCCTGTTCCTCTTACCGTGCTTGCCTCCCCGTACCGAGAAATGACCAGGCCTGTGCTGGGGTATATCGACCATTTGCGTCGCAAGAACCCCCGCGACATCGTCAGCGTTTATGTGCCTGAATATGTCCTCGGACACTGGTGGGAACACCTGTTGCACAACCAAAGTGCATTGCGACTCAAAGCCGCGCTCCTGTTCAAACCGGGGGTGGTCATGGTGAGTGTGCCGTGGCGTCTGGAATCCTCTGACGGGGCCGAACAACATTTCCGTAATGGCGGCGGTACCCGAGCATCGTCTATTTACGGCCCCCGGGATAACACGCTGGTGCCCGGCAGCATCACGAGGAAAGGTCAAGCGTGATCGGTACACGATTGCAGCTCCACATCGAACGCATCGCCCACGGCGGGCATGCAGTCGCCCACACTGACGACGGGCAGGTCGTGTTCGTCCGGCACTGCCTGCCAGGTGAAGATGTCGAGGCTGTCGTCACCAAAGGAAAACCAGGCGACCGGTTTATTTTCGCTGATGCGGTAAAAATCCTCACTACATCCGCGTTCCGGGTCCAGCCGCGTTGTGAGGTTTCCGGGCCCGGCGGCTGCGGAGGCTGTGACTTCCAGCACGTTGATCTTGACCATCAGCGCGAGTTGAAAGCACAAGTCATTAGCGAGCAGCTCACCCGACTGGGTGGCATTGATCGTGATGTGCAGGTGGAGCCGGTACCGGGAGACCACGACGGGTTGCGTTGGCGGACTCGGATGGATTTCGCCGTCGACCGTTCTCGCCGCGCCGGGTTGCGCAGGTTCCGGTCTCGGGACGTCATCCGGTTAAAGGACTGCCCGATTGCCGCTGAGGAAGTCACTGAATCTGGGGTGTTCGCTAGGCGGTGGGGCGGGGCCAGGGCTGTTGAAGTTGTGGTCCCTAATAGCAGCGACACCAAGGTGGTGCCAGTGCCTGGTGGAACCAAACGAGCCAAGACAGTGACCGAGCATGTCGCTGTGCCAGCAGGGCAGCGGCACAACGGTTTCACCGGAGATTTCACCGTGCCTACGCGTGGTTTTTGGCAGGTTCACCCAGGTGCAGCATCCACATTGGTGGATGCGGTTCTTGAAGGTGCTGCGATTACCGCAGGAGATACCTGTCTTGACCTGTATGCGGGAGTGGGGCTTTTCGCGGCGGCGATGG
This sequence comes from Dermatophilus sp. B7861-1, assembly GCF_058996045.1. Classification (NCBI taxonomy): domain Bacteria; kingdom Bacillati; phylum Actinomycetota; class Actinomycetes; order Micrococcales; family Dermatophilaceae; genus Dermatophilus; species Dermatophilus sp. B7861-1. Next base: position 1,037,841 of record NZ_CM180082.1, read on the forward strand.
CTGCTCAGGTAGGCCCAGGTGGGTCGGTGATCGCTGTTGAGTCAGATCCGGCTGCGGTGGTGTGTGCACAACGTCGCTTTAACGATGACGCTCGTGTGCAGGTGATCAAATCACGTACCGAGGATGCGTTAGACAAAGGCCTAGCCGGAGGCAGAGCTGACGTTGTGGTTTTGGATCCACCTCGCTCAGGCGCTGGTGCTGCAGTTATGCGCCATCTGGCTGCGTTGGAGCCGCGGGTGATGGTGTACGTCGCGTGTGATCCGGCAGCTCTTGCGCGTGATTTGCGCAGCGCCGGTGAGCTTGGATACACGCTGACGGACCTACGTGCATTCGACATGTTTCCGATGACTCACCATGTCGAATGCGTCGCTACTGTCTGCAGACAAGGCAGCATCTGATTCGGGTGCGGGGAGTCACTGGGCCGACGCTCGCGCCTGGCACGGTGACTCCCGCGCGTGTAACAGCGGTGCGTGGTTAGTGTGTCCACGGTTGGCCCACATACACAGTGAAGGTGAGCCATGAACCTGCTGCAGGACAAAGGACGCGACTCGTTAATCGTTAAGCTTGTTGATTCAGCAGTTGAGCGTTACGGCAGCGCGGCTGATCGGCGGGTGTCGGGGCTGCGAAAGAAATTCCCCGAAGCCTCACCTGCCGAGTTGGTTGAGCGTCTGACTACCGAGTACACGCGGGTCACGGTTGGTTCGGGAGCGGGGATCGGGGCGACTGCTGCTATTCCTGGTGTGGGGACAGCGGCATCGCTGGCATTGTCTGCCGGTGAGGTGGTGTCGTTTATTGAGTTGACGGTTCGGTATGTGCTGACTGTCGCGGCGATCTACGGGGATCTGCCTGCCAATTCTGAGGGGCGTCGTGCTCTGGTGGTGGGGGTAATGCTGGGGGAGTCTGGTGTGCGGGCAGCGCAGCGGACCGTGGGGTCGAGTGAGAAAGGCTGGGCCAGGCAGTTGGGGGCACGGCTGCCCAGCTCGCGCGGCGGGAGCAGCTTGGGACGCACGTTTATCACCCGGTTCGCGGTGCGTAAGAGCGCGGGAATTGTTGGTCGAGCGTTGCCTTTTGGTGTGGGAGCGGTGCTTGGTGGGGCCGCTAACTATGCCGCTGGCGGGGCAGTGGTCAAGGGTGTGCGGGCTGCGTTTGGTCAGGCGCCGCGCACGTGGGAGCCAAAGGCCCCCTAAGCAAGCTCTCGCCTGACCGGCGGGGGTTTAGTGATCTGGCAAGGTGGATGAGCTGCTCGACTGATGAGCTCGCATCATTTGGGTAGCAATGGCGCCGAACCGTTCGACTGCTTCGGGTGGGCTCAAGAGACGAATGTGGTCACCGAACTGGAGCAGTTGTCGCACCGATTCGACGTCGGGGTAGTGGACGGTAATTGGGGTCCATTCGTCGTCGGTGCGGATGGTGTGGGCCATGCGGGTTCCGAGGATTCGTTGAGCCAGATCAACACGGGTCGAGCGCAGGAGCGCTCGCACTTGGACATTGGGGGGCGGTTGAAAACTACTCACCAGGTCCTGCCACACCGATCGCAGATCGCACTCTGAACGCAACACCGCGGCATCGGTGAGAAACTCTCGACCTTCGATGCGGCTGGTGTTGAACATGCGGGGCTGCCCATCGGCATCGGCTACGAGGTACCACGAGCCAGCCTTGCTCGCCAGGCCGTACGGGTCTGCAATGACCCACTGCCCGCTGGTTTGCCCACTGCGTCGGTAACACACGCGGATGCGTCGACGCTCCCGGGCAGCATTTAACAGATCGGTAAGGTCGAGTTCCCTTCCAGTCGTGAACCATCCAGAAGGGTCGATGAAGAGCACCTCTGATAAGGGTGCGTAGTTACGCTCAGGAGCTCGTGCGGCGGCTGCTGTCAGCTTTTCCTGGGCTCTGGCCTGGACTGCATGCAGCCCGACCTGCGTAAGGAGGGCGGTGTCCAATCCTGCGACGCTCAGCAGCTGCAGCTCGAGTGGATCGAGACGAGCAACATCGAGTCGAGCTCGGCGGTCCAACACGATCGCTCCGCCCCGGCCCTGCTCTGTATAGATCGGAACGCCAGCAGCTGACAGCGCCTGGACGTCACGCAGGATCGTGCGCGCTGAGACCTCAAAACGACGGGCCAGCTCTTTGCTCGTCATTCGCTCATACGTTTGTAGAAGCAGCAAGATCGACAGCAGTCGCGAGGACTTCATAGCCCTGATCTTCACAGAAAGCATGACAGTAGATGTCGTATTTCGCTGTTCAACTGGTGCCTCCTGAGCCACTCATCCAAGGAGAAACTCATGCCAGCGCCCAATCTGTTTCTGATCTACGTCAGTGACGCCCAGCGATCCGCCGCCTTCTATAGCGACCTGTTCGACATCGAACCCACCTTTACCAGTGCACGCTACGTCGCTTTCGACATAGCGCCCGGAGTCTCTTTTGCTATCTGGACTGGCCATAAGGCGCACATCACTGCCGAAGTGCCCCGTACCAGCGAGATCGGACTAATGCTCCCGGGGCCTGCCTCAGCCATCGACGAGGTTTACCAACAGTGGGTAGCTAAGGGCGTGCGAGTCGTCGAGAAGCCACACGACGACGTATTCGGCCGCACCTTCGTGATCACTGACCTAGACGGCAACCTCATCCGAGTTAGCCCCATCGACTGATCGGCCTGGCCCTCGGGGACGGTGAGGGTCACTTGGGTTTTCGAGTTTGTGCGTCATGAGGAATGTGTGACGTGCCACGAAACCCAAAAGTATCTTGATGTCAAGATATCTCGGGTAGTGTGTGACACAACGGTCGCGCACGCCCTGCCCTAGGCGAGCAGCCACCGCACCAAACACCCCCAGTGAAGGAGCGAGTGTGAGCCAGAACAGCTTCCAAGCCAAAAACACGTTGCAGGTCGGTGGCGCCTCCTACGACATCTTCCGCATCGACGCCGTCGAAGGCAGCCGCACCCTGCCCTACAGCCTCAAAGTGCTCCTCGAAAACCTGCTCCGCACCGAAGACGGCGCCAACGTCACCGCAGAACAAATCAAAGCCCTCGGCTCATGGGACGAAAACGCCCACCCCAACACCGAAATCCAATTCACCCCCGCACGCGTGATCATGCAGGACTTCACCGGCGTTCCCTGCATCGTCGACCTGGCCACCATGCGCGAAGCCGTCGTTGAACTCGGCGGCAAAGCCGAAAAAGTCAACCCCCTCTCACCCGCCGAACTCGTCATCGACCACTCAGTACAAATCGATGTCTTCGGACGCCGCGACGCCTTCACCCGCAACGTAGAACTCGAATACGGCCGCAACAAAGAGCGCTACCAATTCCTCCGCTGGGGCCAAGGAGCCTTCGCCGACTTCAAAGTCGTCCCCCCAGGCACAGGCATCGTCCACCAGGTCAACATCGAACACCTCGCCCGCGTTGTCATGAACCGCGACGGCCAGGCCTACCCCGACACCTGCGTAGGCACCGACTCCCACACCACCATGGAAAACGGCATCGGTGTGCTCGGCTGGGGAGTCGGCGGCATCGAAGCAGAAGCCGCCATGCTGGGTCAACCCGTCTCGATGCTCATTCCCCGCGTAGTCGGCTTCAAACTCACCGGACACATCCCCGCCGCCGTCACCGCCACCGACGTTGTCCTGACCATCACCGAAATGCTCCGCAAACACGGAGTAGTCGGCAAATTTGTCGAGTTCTACGGTGAAGGCGTCGCCTCCATCCCCCTGGCCAACCGCGCCACTATCGGCAACATGAGCCCCGAATTCGGCTCCACCTGCGCGATCTTCCCCATCGATGACGAAACCATCAACTACCTGCGACTCACCGGCCGCAGCGAAGAACAAATCGCACTCACCGAGGCCTACGCCAAAGAACAAGGACTCTGGCACGACCCCAACAACGAACCCCGCTTCTCCGAGTACCTCGAACTCGACCTATCCACAGTGGTCCCCTCCATCGCCGGCCCCAAACGACCCCAAGACCGCATCCTGCTCTCGGAATCCAAAACCTCCTTCCGCAAAACCCTGCCCGCCTACGTCAAGAACGCCCTGGACACCGAAACCGAAAGCGGAGCCGAGTCGATGGCCGCATCGGATGCACCTGCACCCGGCAGCGACACCGACTCCGGTGGCAACGCCCCCCGCACCTCAATGCTTGGCGCAATGCGCCGCCCCCACAAACGGGTTGCCATCACCCGCGATGGGCAAACATTCGACATTGACCACGGCATTGTCTCCATCGCCTCTATCACCTCCTGCACGAATACCTCGAACCCGTCGGTGATGCTCGCAGCGGGCCTGCTCGCCAAGAAAGCCGCAGACAAAGGACTACAAGTCAAACCCTGGGTCAAAACCTCCATGGCGCCAGGTTCCAAGGTCGTCACCGAGTACTACGACAAGGCAGGCCTGTGGCCATCGCTGGAGAAACTGGGCTACCACCTCGTCGGCTACGGCTGCACCACCTGCATCGGTAACTCCGGCCCCTTGCCCCAAGACATCTCCGAAGCAATCAACAGCAACGACCTGGCAGTCACCTCCGTGCTTTCCGGTAACCGCAACTTCGAAGGCCGTATCAACCCCGACGTGAAGATGAACTACCTGGCCTCCCCGCCGCTAGTCATCGCCTACGCCCTGGCCGGAACGATGGACTTCGACTTCGACACCGAACCACTTGGCCAAGACAACGACGGCAACGACGTCTTCCTCGCCGACATTTGGCCCAGCGCCGAGGAAGTCCAGAAAACTATCGACGCCTCCATCGACCGAGACATGTTTGCTTCTCAATACTCCGATGTCTTCGCCGGAGATGAACGCTGGCAAGGCCTGGACACCCCCGACGGCGACACCTTCGCCTGGGACGAAAACTCCACCTATGTGCGCAAACCCAACTACTTCGACGGTATGTCGATGGAGCTGACCCCCGTGCAAGACGTCACCGGCGCACGCGTCCTAGCCAAACTGGGCGACTCAGTCACCACAGACCACATCAGCCCCGCCGGTGCCATCAAACCCGACAGCCCCGCAGGCAAATACCTCGCCGACCATGGTGTGGAGCGCAAAGACTTCAACTCCTACGGTTCTCGCCGCGGTAACCACGAGGTCATGGTGCGAGGTACTTTCGCCAACATCCGTCTGAAGAACCAGCTTCTCGATGGTGTTGAAGGCGGATTCACCCGCAACTTCCTCAACAACGGTGAACAAACCACCATCTTCGAGGCAGCTGAGGCCTACCAAGCAGCCAGTGTTCCCCTTGTTGTTCTCGGAGGCAAAGAATACGGATCGGGCTCCTCACGCGACTGGGCCGCGAAAGGAACCCGCCTGCTGGGAGTTAAAGCCGTCATCGCCGAAAGCTTCGAGCGCATCCACCGCTCCAATCTCATCGGCATGGGTGTGCTTCCGCTGCAATTCCCAGCTGGGGAATCAGCCGACAGCCTCGGCCTTGATGGCACTGAAACCTTCGATATCGTCGGCATCACTGCCCTCAACGAAGGAACCACACCGAAAACTCTTGAAGTGACCGCGACAAAAACAGACGGCACCGCAGTGAAATTCGATGCGGTCGTGCGCATCGACACTCCTGGGGAGGCTGACTACTACCGTAACGACGGCATTCTCCAGTACGTTCTGCGCTCGCTGGCGAAGGCCTGATCTGTCTGGGATTGTTCGGCACGTATCCAGCAGGTGATCGTTCTCTTCTATAGAGGCGGTCACCTGCTGGCCTGTCACATACTCTGGTCACGTTTCTGGCTAGAAAACGTGACCAGAGAACGATGCTCCACCAGCCCCCTTCTGTAGATCGGAGTCATGCAATGGCGCATGCCGTCAATGAAGCACACATTGTTGAGCCCAAGAAACCACGGCGCGACCGCACTCACTGGCTGTACATCCTCGTTATCGTTGCCGTCATCGCAGGCATCGGTATCGGGTTAAGTGCTCCGGAGTTCGCTAAAAGTCTCAAATGGCTTGGAGAGCTTTTTGTTGCGCTGATCAAAATGATGATCGGCCCAGTTATTTTCTGCACGATTGTTCTGGGTATTGGTTCAGTGCGGGCTGCGGCGTCAGTGGGCAAGGTTGGGGCCATTGCACTGGTGTATTTCATCGCCATGTCGACGGTGGCGTTGGGGATTGGTCTGCTTGTCGGGAACGTGATTCACCCTGGTGATGGGTTGGCAATTCCGCATACGGGAGCAGGGGCCGGACACGCCTCTAAGGCTGCGCATGCGGGTGGGACGATCGAGTTTTTGCAAAGTATTGTGCCGACCACTCTCGTGAGTGCTTTAACTCAAGAGTCGGTGCTGCAGGTGCTGTTTGTGGCGCTGCTTGTTGGGTTTGCGGTGCAGGGCATGGGTAAAGATGGGGAGCCAATTCTGCGTGGAGTTGCGCATTTGCAGAAGTTGGTTTTCCGGGTGTTGTCGATGGTGCTGTGGGTGGCGCCGATTGGTGCTTTCGGTGCGATTGCTGCGGTGGTGGGCAGCACTGGACCCAAGGCGCTAGCCCAGCTTGGTTTGGTGATGGTCGCTTTTTATGTGACGTGTGTGTTGTTCGTGGTGGTGGTGCTGGGACTGATTTTATGGGCCGTGACCAGGCTGAACGTGTTCCAGCTGTTGAAGTATCTCGCTAAGGAGTATCTGCTCATTGTGGCGACTTCTTCGTCGGAGTCGGCGTTGCCTTCGCTGATGGGGAAGATGGAGCATGCCGGGGTGTCCAAGTCCACGGTGGGGATCGTGGTGCCTACGGGGTATTCGTTCAACTTGGATGGCACTGCCATCTATTTGACGATGTCAGCGGTGTTTATTTCGCATGCGATGGGTACTCCGATGGCGATGGGTGAGCAGATCAGTTTGTTGGTGTTCATGATCGTTGCGTCTAAGGGGGCTGCTGGGGTTTCTGGTGCGGGGCTGGCGACGTTGGCTGGTGGGTTGCAGGCGTACCGCCCTGATCTGGTTGCCGGGGTTGATGTGATTGTGGGGATTGACCGGTTTATGTCCGAGGCGCGTGCGTTGACGAACTTTTCCGGTAATGCGGTGGCAACGTTTTTGGTGGGCAAGTGGACGGGCACGCTGGATGTTGAGCGGGCGCGTTTGGTGTTGGCAGGCAATGATCCGTTTGATTACTCCGTGGTGGGGGTCGACCCGCATGACACGGAATATTCGGTGAGGAAACCGCCTGCTCCGATTGATCCGGCGGCGGGGTTGCAGCCTACGCCGCATCCGGTTTTGACGGATCGTCAAGGCTGATACGTGTGCCTGCGCGGTGGGGGCCGCGCAGGCACACATTTTTGTTGCCGGGGTGGAGTTAGGCGATGTGGGTGGCGGTGGGGGCGTCCTCGAGTTGGGTGTGCAGGCGGTTGCGTAGTCGTTGGGCAGCTTGGTCCATCATGGCGGGGTCGGGGGAGTCATCAACTGCTGACAGGTCGAAGTCTTTGGTGCTGTAGGCGGCCCAGACGTGCAGGTGTAGGTGGGGTACTTCGAACCCTTGGGCGAGCAGGCCGATGCGGGGGCTTTCCCATTCGGTTTGGATGGCCTTGCCGATGGTGTGGGCCACGCCGGTGAGGTGGGCGATGAGTTCAGGGGTGGCTTCGGTCCATTGGGTGATTTCGTCGCGGGGGACGACGAGGGTATGGCCGGGGGTGATAGGGCCAGCGGTGAGGAAGGCGACGCAGTGTTCGTCTGACCAGATGAATCGTCCGGGGATTTCTCCGTTGATGATGCGGGTGAAAACAGTGCTCACAAATTGCCTTTCTGTGTGGTGGATAGGTGCGGGGTTGGGTGGGTGTCAGCCGGTGTTTTGTAGGCCTGCGGATACTCCGTTGACTGATAGGAGTAAGACGCGGTGCCAGGCGTGAAAGTCCTGGGTGCTGGTGTGGTGTCGCAGGGCTAGGAGGGCATGGTGTTGGAGGTGGCTGAGGGCATCGACATAGGGCTGGCGGAGCCGGATTGCGGTTTGGAGGTGGGGTTTGTGGGCGAGGAGTTCGTCTTGTTCGAGGATGTCCAGGATGAGGGTGCGGGTGAGGTCGAATTCGGTGAGGATCTGTTCGGTGAGGTCGGGGCGGTTGCCGAGGTCGAGGAATTTGTTTCCGATGGTGCGATCGGCTTTGGCTAGGCTCATTTCTGCCACGTCGATCATGGCGGCGAAGAGGGGCCATTGGGTGTAGGCGCGGCGTAGGAGGGGGATGTCGTCGACGGCTGCCAGTCCGCTTCCTAGTCCGTACCATCCGGAGAGGTTGATGCGGGTTTGGCTCCAGGAAAAGACCCAGGGGATGGCGCGTAGGTCTTCGAGGCTGCGTCCGGTGTCGGTGCCGCTGCGTCGGGAGGGGCGGGAGCCCAGGCGCAGTTCGCCGATTTCGTCGAGGGGGCTGACGTTGGCGAGGAAGTCGGCGAATCCGGGTTTGTTGATGAGGGCTAGGAAGGCGCCGCGGCTTTGGGTGTCGATGGTGTTGCTGAGTTCGCGGTATTGCTCGGTGGCGTTTTCGCGGGGGGTGGCGATGCCGGGGGAGTCTGCTAGGAGGACGGCGGAGGTAAGGCGTTCGAGGTGGCGTTGTCCGATGGTGGGGTCGCCGTAGCGGGCGAAGATGACTTCGCCTTGTTCGGTGCATTTGAAGCGTCCGGCGACTGAGCCGGTGGGTTGGGCCATGATGGCGCGGTGGAGGGGGCCGCCGCCGCGTCCGAGGGATCCGCCGCGTCCGTGGAAGAGGGTGAGGTGGATGTTGGATTCGTTGGCCCAGGTGACGAGGGCGCGTTCGGCGGTGTCGAGGGTGAGGGTTGCGCTGGCGGGACCGACGTCTTTGGCGGAGTCGGAGTAGCCGACCATGACTTCGACGGCTCGGTTGGTGTGGGTGAGCCAGTTTTGGGTGCTGGGTAGTTCAGCCCAGTTGCGCAGGATGTGTGGGGCGGCTTGGAGGTCTTTGCCGGTTTCGAAGAGGGGGATGACATCGAGGTGGAGTTCGCTGTTGTCGGTGGCTAGGCGGGCCAGGGCGCGGACTGCGGCGAGGTCGGCGGCGTTGCGGGTGAAGCTGACGATGTAGCGTCCGCAGGCGCGGTGTCCGTAGCGGCTTTGGATGTACTCCATGACGCGGAGGGTGTTGAGGACTTCGGTGGCTTTGTCGCTGGTGGGGGTGATGCGTTGGGGCCATCCGTGGGTGGCGAGATGGTCGAGGAAGGTTGCGTCGGTGGCCAGTTCGGCGGCGTTGTCGTGGCCGGCGAGGTGGAGGGCTTCGGTGAGGACGGCTTCGTGGACGGCGCTGTGTTGGCGTACTTCGAGTTCGGTGAGGTGGAATCCGAAGGTTTCGACGAGCCAGATGAGGTTTTGGAGGTTTCCGTTGGCGGCTCGGTGGTCTCCGGCGGCGTGAAGGCTGTTTTGGATGAGGCGTAGGTCGGTGAGCATCTCCTGGGGGCAGGCGTAGGCCAGTCCTGCGTGTTCGTTGCGGGTGGCGTTGACGCGCGCGGCGACGACCATGAGTTTTTGCCGGTGGGGTTCACCGGGGGCGTCTTTGGTGATTTCGGTGAATTGTTCTGGCATGCGGACGGCGTCGCGGGCGAGGTCGTCGATGAGGGTGTCGGTGGCGGGGGTGTCGTGCTCGTCCATGGTGAGGGTGCGGGCGATGGCTTCGACACGGTGAGCGAGTAGGTCGAGGGTGACGCGGAATTGTTGGGTGGCGGTGGCGCGGGTGACTGCTGCGGTGACGTAGGGGTTGCCGTCGCGGTCGGCGCCGATCCAGGAGCCGAATCGGATGAATGCGGGGATGTGAGGGCTGGTGGGGTTTTCGCGGTCGGGGAGGGCGTTTTCGGTGGCGCGGTAGACCTGGGGGACAACGTCGAAGAGGGTGTTTTCGACGATGGAGGTCATGGTTTTGACTTCGTCGCCAGGTTGGGGGCGTTCGCGGCGCAGGGTGCTGGTGCGTTGGAGGATGTCGATTTCTTCGAGCATGTGTTGCCGAGCGGTGTGGCGGGCTGTGGGGCCGGCGGTGGGGTCGTCGTGTTCGTCGAGCCAGGAGGCGAGGCGGCGTAGGGCGGAGGTGATGGCTCGGCGGCGTGCTTCGGTGGGGTGTGCGGTGAGTACGGGGTGGATGCGTAGGCCGGTGAGAGCGTTTTCGGCGGTGGGGCCCAGCGCGGTGATGGCGGCGGCGACTCCGCCTGCTTCGATGCCGTCGGTGTAGTCGTCGTTTTCGTGGCGTAGGGAGCGGACGCGGTGGCGTTCGTCGGCGAGGTTAGCTAGGTGGAGATGAACGGTGACGGCATTGACGAGGTCACGGGCTTGGGTGGGGGTGAGATCGGTGAGGATGTCTTCGACAGTGCTACTGGTGGTGTGGGGGGCGCGGCAGGCGTCGACGAGTTCAGCGACGCGGGTGAGGAGGGCTTCACCGCCGATGTCGCGTAGGACGTGTGAGTGCAGGGTTGAGAGGAGTTCCAGGTCACTGTCGAGTGTGGCGGTGGCGGTGGGGGGGAGGTGTTTCTGGGGGGCCTCGCTCATGTTTGCCGAGTTTACGCATGAGGTATGTCGTGTTCGTAGGGAGTTGGGTGGTGAGCGTTGACACTCTTCGTGAGCATGCGCGGGTTTTGTTGATGTGGCGTTGAGGGTTGGTGGTTGAGCTGGGTGTGTTGGTGCGGGTATGTGTTGTGGTGTTGTTTTTCTTTCTGGGAGGTTCGTGTGTCTGAGGTCGAGCAGAAGTTTTGGTTCAACATCGCTACTGGTCAGGTGGAGGAGGATTCTTCGCATAGCCGTAAGGGGGATTTGATGGGCCCGTATCCGACGCGGGAGGCTGCTGCTGGTGCGTTGCGTTCTGCTCGGGAACGGACAGCGGCCTGGGATGCGGAGGATCGTCGCCGCCAGGAAGAGGAGGCTCGTTTCTCGGGTCGTGAGCCGGGGGAGGGATTATTGGGGTGACTGGTTGGGTGTGAGGCGCCGTCGTCCAGCGAGGCGGCGCCGGGATGATGCATGATCGGCGGTATGGATCGCCAAGAGGAGTTCGTCCTTCGCTCCGTGGAGGAGCGCAATGTCCGCTTTGTGCGGTTGTGGTTTACCGACGTGTTGGGCACGTTGAAGTCTGTGGCTATTGCGCCGGCGGAGTTGGAGTCCGCGTTCGAGGAGGGTATCGGCTTCGACGGTAGTGCGATCGAGGGCTTCACGCGTATCACTGAAGCTGACATGTTGGTTAAGCCTGATCCGAGTAGCTTCCAGATTTTGCCGTGGCGGGGGCAGGCGCCGAGTACGGGTCGGTTGTTCGCGGATATTTTGTTGCCGGATGGGTCGCAGAGTTACGCCGATCCGCGTTTTGCTTTGCGGCGCCAGTTACAGAAGGCCGCCGATATGGGGTTCACGTTCTACACGCACCCGGAGATCGAGTTTTATCTGTTCAATCAGCCCGCTAATTCCCGTGACCCGTTGGATCCGGTTGACCGTGCTGGCTATTTCGATCACGTGTCGCATGGGTTGGGCCAGGATTTCCGGCGCACAGTGATTCAAATTTTGGAGCAGATGGGGATCTCGGTGGAGTTCTCACATCATGAGTCTGGTCCAGGGCAGAACGAGATTGATTTGCGTAGCGCGGATGCGCTGTCCACGTGCGACAACATCATGACGTTCCGGACTGTGGTGCAGGAGATCGCGCTCGATCAGAACGCGTTGGCATCTTTTATGCCTAAACCGATGTTTGGCGCTCCCGGGTCAGGGATGCACACGCATTTGAGTTTGTTTGAAGGGGAGCGCAACGCGTTCTATGAGCCGGGGGCGCCGTATCAGTTGAGTAAAACTGCGCGGTCTTTCATGGCAGGGCTGCTGAAGCATGCCCGTGAGATCAGCGCGGTGACGAATCAGTGGGTGAACTCGTATAAGCGGCTGTGGGGCGGGGCGGAGGCACCAGCGTATATCTCGTGGGGGCACAACAACTCCAGTGCCATGATCCGTGTCCCCATGTACAAACCGGATAAGGAAGCCAGCACCCGGATCGAGTTGCGCACACTGGATTCAGCGGCGAACCCATATTTGGCGTATGCGGTGATCCTCGCGGCCGGGCTCAAAGGCATCGAGGAAGGGTACGCGTTGCCTGAGGAGGCAGAAGATGATGTCTCTCGGTTGACGCACCGGGAACGCCAGGTGCTTGGTTTTGAACCGTTGCCGGAGTCGTTGAAGGAAGCGATCGTGGAGATGGAACGCTCTGACTTGGTGGCCGCAGTGTTGGGGGAGCATCTTTTCGAGGCGTTCTTGCGGAACAAGCACGACGAGTGGGATCGGTATAGAGCACAGGTGACCAAGTTCGAGCTCGAGCAGTTCTTGCCCGACCGCTGACATGGATACGCGTTCGGTGTCCTTGACGGGCTGGTTGGCACGTGCAGGTTTTGAAGATACGGCCACAGCGGCACGGTTTGCTACCGCTGCAGAACTGGAAGGATGGAGCGCCCCAGGCGGGTCATTACTGACGGCGATATCTCAGGTCGCTGACCCGGACTTGGCGTTAAAAACTCTGGTCCGGCTGGTCGCGGCGGTGGGACGGGACCGGTTAGAGGACCTGTTAACGACACAGTCCCTTGGCCGGGATCGGCTACTGCGGGTGCTGGGGGAGTCGGCGGCGTTGGGGGACCACTTGGTGCGCCACCCAGAGCACATCTGCGCTGTGATTGATGCCGTCCCCATGGAGGCCTCAGAGCGAGTGCGTGATCTTCTCCAGGCCGTCTGTCCGCAGGGGCGCGGTGATCTGAGCAGTCAGGATGCGCTGCGGGTGGCGTATCGGCGGCAGCTGCTAGGCATCCTTGCCCTTGATGTGAGCGCACCGAACCCGCAAGCAACGGTCCATCACACTGCCGCGGCGTTAGCCGATCTAGCTGGGGCGGCACTGGAGGCCGCAGTAGCCGTGGCACACGAAACCCACCCGCAGGCGGGCAGTAAGGCCCGGTTAGCGGTGATCGCGATGGGTAAGTGCGGTGGCCGGGAGCTCAATTACATCTCGGATGTGGATGTGATTTTTGTTGGCGAACCCGCTGAGGCAGTCAGCGAGGAGGAAGGCATCGAAGCAGCCACAGTATTGGCCGCTGAGGTGATGCGGACCTGCTCTGCCCACACGGGTGAAGGGACATTGTGGCAGGTGGATCCGGCACTGCGGCCTGAGGGGAAACAAGGGCCACTTGTGCGGACCGTGGCATCGCACGTGCGCTACTACAAACGCTGGGCCAAAACGTGGGAGTTCCAGGCGCTGCTGAAAGCCCGCGCCGTCGCCGGAGACGCAGAGCTTGGGCAGGCCTACGAGGAAGCTATCCGACCCTTCGTGTGGCAGGCAGCCAGCCGTGAAAACTTCGTCACGGATGTGCAGGCCATGCGAGCACGCGTAGAACGTCACATCCCACCAGCAGAGGTAGACCGCCAACTCAAACTGGGTCCAGGCGGGTTACGAGATGTCGAGTTCAGCGTGCAGTTGCTGCAGCTAGTACATGGCCGCACCGATGAATCCCTCAGATCACGTAACACGCTGGAGGCGTTAGCGGCGCTCGCCGCCGGGGGCTATGTAGCCCGTGAAGACGCAGCCGCGTTAGATGCGGCATACCGGTTTTTGCGTTCAGTGGAGCACCGGGTGCAGTTCGCAAAGATGAAACGCACCCACCTCATGCCGCAGGGGCCACACGACCTGCAACGAATCGGGCGGGGACTGCGCCTGGCCGCGCCCGCGGCGGAGTCATTGACCGCGGTGTGGCAAGAACACAAACGCACAGTCCGCCAGATCCACAAACTGTTGTTCTACCGACCGTTGTTGTCCGCGGTGGCGAGGCTACGCCCCGAAGACGCCAGGCTGCGCCCAGAGGCAGCGAAAGAACGATTCGCCGCATTGGGGTTCAGTGATTCCGCCGGAGCGCTACGGCACATCGAAGCACTCACCGCAGGGGTCTCCCGCACAGCAGCGATCCAGCGAACACTGCTGCCAGTGATGCTGGGCTGGTTCGCCGAAGAAGTCGACCCAGACAACGGGCTACTCGCCTTCCGTCGTATCAGTGAATCTTTGGGGCACACCACCTGGTACCTGCGGATGCTGCGTGATGAAGGCAAAGCAGCAGAACGGCTAGCCCGAGTGTTGGCGCGCAGCAGGTTTTTAGTGTCTCTGCTGGAACAAACCCCCGATGCAGCACGAATCCTTTCCGGTGATGCCGTAGTGCTGCCGCGCTCGCGGGAAGCGGTGTTAGCCACGATGCGCGCTGCGATGAAACGCCAAGACGACCCAGCTGAGGCGATGGTGGCGGCCCGGAAAGTGCGGCGTTCGGAATTGTTCCGGTGTGCGTTGGGTGACCTGATCGATACCTCTTCTACCGAAGAGACGATGCGTGGATTGTCTGACCTGAATGAAGCGATTGTGCAGGCGGCTTTGGATGTCGCTGAACGGATCTATATCGTCGAGCATGGGCAGCTGCCGGTGCAGGTCGCTTTCATCGGGATGGGCCGTTTGGGGGGGCGGGAATGCGGGTTCGCTTCGGATGCGGACGTTCTTGCTGTGCACCGTCCTTGTCAGGCAGTCAGTGATGAAGACGCCGCAGCAGCTGCGAAAGAGATCGTCCAACAGGTGCGTTCTTTGCTCAGCGCCCCGGGTCCAGATCCTTCTTTAGGGTTCGACATGGACCTGCGCCCCGAAGGTAAAACCGGGCCATTGAGCAGGTCCATCGCCGGGTATCGCAGCTACATGCAACGATGGGCGCAAGCTTGGGAACGGCAGGCGATGGTGCGTGCACGGCCGATCGCAGGACCCGACGACTTGGGAGAAGAATTCGTGCAGGCGGTGGACCCCTACCGTTGGGCCGAAGGCGGACTTACCGATGCACAGGTCCGGGAGATCCGCAAACTCAAGGCCCGCATGGAGGGTGAACGGCTCCCGCGCGGCGCCGACCCTCGCCGGCACTTCAAATTGGGACGCGGTGGTCTCTCAGATGTGGAATGGACAGTGCAGCTGATCCAGCTACAACATGCCCACAAACACCCGACACTCCGCACCACCAGCACCCTAGAAGCTCTACAAGCCGCCGTTGATCTGGGATTGTTGACTCAGATCGAGGGCGTGGCGTTAGAGGAAGCATGGGTTACCGCCTCCCAAATGCGTGACGCGGTGATGCTGTGGCGAGGCAGATCCGCTGATTCGGTACCGGAGCATGTCGTCGATGCAGAAGCGATGGCCCGTATTCTCGGTTGGGGGCCGGGATCTGGGCCAGAAACAGGTGAGCATTACCTACGACTGGCGCGTCATTCACGCGAGGTGATGGAACGCCGCTTTTACGGACAGGAGACGTCATGACCACGCTGCAGGCCGCGTCCCCCTCTAAACCGATCCGCGTGTTCCTGCTCGATGATCACGAAATCGTGCGCCGTGGCCTGCGCGACTTGTTGGAGCTAGAACCAGACATCACTGTGGTCGGTGAGGCCTCCTCGGTAGCAGAAGCTGTACAACACATCCCATCTACTCACCCGGACGTTGCCATCCTCGACATGCGACTTCCCGATGGGTCGGGTGTCGATGTATGTCGGGCGGTACGCGCCCACGATGAAAAAATCCGCTCACTCATCCTCACTTCTTTCAATGACGAAGAAGCTCTCACCGCAGCGCTGCGCGCTGGAGCCTGCGGGTACGCCATTAAAGACGTCAGGGGTGAAAAACTTCTTGCCGACGTGCGTGCCCTCGCCGCGGGACAGACACGGCTGGATGCTCGCCGTCCGGTCTGCGCTCCACAGCGCAGCACTGATCGGGGGGCTGATGTTTCTGATCCACGTCTGCAGAGCTTGACTGCGCAAGAACTGCGCATCCTGGCGCGGGTGGCGCAGGGAATGACGAACCGGCAGATCGGTGAGGATTTGTTCCTTGCGGAGAAAACTGTGAAGAACTACATCACGGCGATCCTGGCCAAGCTGGGAATGAAGAGACGTACTCAGGCCGCGGTGTTTGCTGCAACGCACAGTGATGACCTCTTTAACTGAGCGGGAATTGTGGGTGCAGGCGCTGCTGATGCTGTCGATGGCTGCGCTGGAGGGATGCGCGCAAGCGGAGTTGTTTGCTGTGGTGGCGCAGCAGGCTAGGCAGGCTAGTGGGGCTGGTTTTGCTGTAGTTGCTTTGCCTGGTGAGGGGGGATGTCTGCGTGTGCAGGCGGTCGATCCTTCGTGGGATGTTGCTGTCGGTGAGGGTGTTTTTCGTAGCCGTGTGTGGGGGCGGATTCTGCGTCATCATGGCCCAGTTATTTTCCCGCAAGGTGAGCAGGGGGAATGCCCGGGGGAACTTGTGCAGGACCTGCGTAGCTGTATCGGTGTTGAGGGCTCGACGGTGCTACTGGTTTTGCCAATGTTCACTGCGGTACGTGATGTGGGACTTTTGGTGCTCGGGTGGCCGATGTCTGCTGGTGCCCCACGTGGCGGGGTTGGGCAGTTGTCGTGGTTTGCTACCTGGGCGGCTCGGGTCATTGAGGCGGCTCGTGAGCAGCAGCGCCGTACGTGTGCGCACGCCCGGCAGGAAGTTTCTCGGGAGCGGCAACGTATCGCGCGGGATATCCACGATCACGTGATTCAGCGGTTGTTCGCCTCAGGGATGTCGTTGCAGGTGGCGGCACGTACCGCTGGTGGTGCTACCCGAACCCGCCTCGATGATGCTGTGCGTGACATGGAAGAGACAGTCACGTTGCTGCGTGAGGTGGTTGCTGGCGCAAGCTTGATCCCCGTTGCAGGTGAGGTGAAAGACGAGCTGGAGTCCTTGATGCGCCAGGCAGCGGCGGCGGGGCCTTTTGCCCCCGCATTAGTGATTGAAGGGCGTGTCGAACAGATACCCGTGCAGGTGAAAAGCGATGTTGTTGCTGTCGCCCGTGAGGGGGTGGCGAACATGGTGCGGCATGCGCGGGCCACAGATGGGTCAGTGACTGTGCGAGTCAATGATGAAGCGGTGTCGGTAGTGATTATTGACGATGGGGTAGGGATTGCTGATGGCGGGCGCCGTAGCGGTCTGGATAATTTGGCTGACCGTGCGCGCAGTCATGGGGGAGCGTTTATCGCCCATCGCCGTCTCGAAGGAGGGACACTGCTGCACTGGTGGGTTCCGATGAGATGACCTGGGTGCCAGCGAAGTAGCCCAGAGAAACACTCAACTACTGCCGTAGACTTGAACACATGTCAGGGGATTGTAAGAGCGGTGGCGCCCATGAGGCCGGCAATGCAGTGCCAGAGCCGCAGGGGCCACGATGGCTCGACAGTGATGAGCGTGAAGCGTGGGTGGGGTTTGCTGGGCTGCTCATTAAATTACCCACCCTGCTGGATGGGCAGTTGGAGCGCGATTCTGGGTTGAGGTTCTTTGAGTACATGGTATTGGCCATGCTCAGCGAACAAGAGCCACCTCAGGTGCGGATGAGTCACTTGGCGGTCCTGACTGGTGGGTCGCTTTCTCGGCTGAGCCATGTTGCTAAACGGCTAGAGCGGGAAGGTCTCATTGTCAGGGCTACGGATCCTGCGGATCGTCGTTCGACGCTGGCCCGGCTGACCCCGTTGGGTCGGGAGAAAGTTGAGGCGGCAGCGCCGGGGCATGTTGCACGGGTTCGTGAACTCCTTATGGACCCACTCACCCGGGAACAGATTTGCCGTTTCGGTGAGATCACGAACGAGATCCTTCAACGTGTTGACCCTGAAGGGCAGGTCCGTCCAGGCCCGGCTGCGTAAAGTACGCACCCATATCAGCAAAAACGTGGTGGGGTTTTCCGAACCAGTTGGTTCAGGAAACCCCACCACGTTTGTCTGGTTTTTCAGCTAGTTACGCCTCAGATGCCGTAGTACATCTCGAACTCGTGTGGGTGGGGACGGAAGCGGATCGGGTCCACTTCGTTCTTCGTCTTCCACTCGATCCACGTGTTGATGAGGTCTTCGGTGAACACGTCACCTTCGGTGAGGAAGTCGTGGTCCTCACGCAGTGCCTTCAGTACCTCCGGCAGCGATCCGGGAACCTGCTTGATCTGTGCGTGCTCTTCCGGGGGCAGCTCGTACAGGTCCTTGTCGACCGGCTCCGGCGGCTCGATACGGTTGCGGATGCCGTCCAGGCCTGCCATGAGCTGTGCTGCGAACGCCAAGTACGGGTTAGCTGAGGGGTCCGGGATACGGAACTCGATACGTTTGGCTTTCGGGGAGGCCCCAGCGATCGGGATGCGGATGCACGCCGAGCGGTTACGTGCCGAGTACACCAAGTTGACTGGTGCTTCATACCCAGGCACGAGGCGGTGGTAGCTGTTCACGGTCGGGTTGGTGAATGCCAGCACTGCCGGGGCGTGCTCAAGCAAGCCACCGATGTACCAGCGGGCGATGTCAGACAGGCCGCCGTAGCCGGCCTCGTCGTAGAACAGCGGTTTGCCGTCTTTCCATAGGCTCTGGTGGGTGTGCATACCTGAGCCGTTATCGCCGAACAGCGGTTTGGGCATGAAGGTCGCGGATTTCCCGCCCTGCCAGGCGACGTTTTTGATGACGTACTTGAACTTCATGAGGTCATCGCCGGAGTGCAGCAAGGTGTTGAACTTGTAGTTGATTTCTTGCTGACCAGCGGTGCCGACCTCGTGGTGTGCCCGCTCTACCTCGAGCCCGACCTGCGCCATCACCTTGGACATTTCATCACGCATGTCGGCGAAGTGGTCTACCGGCGGGACAGGGAAGTAGCCACCCTTGTACGGCGTTTTGTAACCGAGGTTTCCGCCTTCTTCGACGCGGCCAGTGTTCCAGGCTGCTTCTTTAGAGTCGATGAAGTAGTAGCCGGAGCGTTCGTTGGTTTCAAAACGTACGTCGTCGAAGACGTAGAACTCGGCTTCGGCGCCGAAGAATGCCGTGTCCGCGATGCCTGTGGACTTCAAGTACGCTTCTGCTTTGGCTGCGATGTTGCGCGGGTCGCGGGAGTAGGGCTCGTCCGTGAACGGATCCACGATCGAGAAGTTCATGATGAGGGTTTTGTTGATGCGGAACGGATCCAGATATGCGGACTTGATGTCCGGGATCAGCTTCATGTCGGATTCGTGGATGGCCTGAAAACCACGAATCGAGGAGCCATCGAAGGCCTGACCTTCGGTGAAGAAATCTTCATCCACGGTGGAAGCGGGGATGTTGAAGTGCTGCATCACGCCCGGCAGATCGCAGAATCGGATGTCGACGAACTCGATCTGCTCGTCCTTGATGTATTTGAGGACTTCCTCGGGTTTGGTGAACACGCCAGCCTCCTGTCGTCGCCTCACCCATTGCATGAGACGTGATGGTCGTTCGGTTCGAACCTTAGTTGGTGCCGGTTTCCCCGCAATGACCCGATTGTTTCGGCCACGTTACGCAGGGCCGCATCCACCCTAAGCTGGTGGTGTGGTTAATCGTGAAGACATTGGCTCGTGGCTGGAAGGCCCCCAGCGAGTGGGTGGGGGAGCCTACCCGGGAGAACGTCTAGGCCTGCCTGAAGAAGGCAGCGGCTCGATGGCCGGTATCGGGCGCAGGGTTGTGGCCATCTTGATTGATGGTTTCATCAGCCAGATCATCGCCGTGGGACTGTTGGGGTTCACCCCAAATGCGCCCGGACTTGATGCGTTTAAACCGCTGCTCGTGCTGGGTGTTATGAATATCGTGCTCGTCTCTACGGTGGGGACCACTATCGGTCATCGTCTGTTGGGGATCAGGGTGGAGCGGCTGCCCCGGGGGTGGGTCGGGTGGAAAGCCGGGATGATTCGGGCGGTATTGCTGTGTCTAGCGATTCCCCCGTTCATCAATGACACCGATGGGCGAGGCTTGCATGATCTCTTGGCTGGAACAGTGATTGTTCGGCGCTAAAACCCGCAGCAGCGCATAAAAGTGTTGGGGGTGTGCACACCACGTGGTGTGCACACCCCCAACACGAATTGCAGACCTTTCGGTGAAGGTCAGCGACGGCGCTGTCCTTTACCCATCTGGCGGGCCTTCGTGGGGTCGATCCCTGCGGGGATCGGTGCCTTCACTCGCCCAAGAGCATGCAAACGCCGATCTACCTCACCGACCTCGTGCTTGGTCAGATTTTTGGGAAGTTTACGCATCTGCTTGGTCAACATGGTGGGGCGGGTGGCGTCCTCACCCTCATCGTGGCCTAGGCGGAAAGTGTGCACCGGCACATTCGGGACCAAACGGGCAGTCTTCTTCGATTCGTTAGCCAGCAGACGGGTGGCGCGCCCACGAGGGCCCTCTGCCACGAGAACTACACCGGGGCGACCAACCGCGCGGTACACCAGGGCTGCGTCGTGCATGGAGGGGTTGCGGCCGCCCTCGATAGCGACAGGCTCCTGCTCTACTGCCCAGCCGCGCACGCTCTGCAGCAAAGCCCCACCAGCACCCGGTTGGCCTTCAAGAGAAGCATACGCAGCCCGCTCAGCAGTTTTGCTCAGAAGCCACATTGCCGCCAACACGCCAAGCAAAACAGCCAAGAAACCGCCGTAAATCGGGTGCCCGAAAGACCCGCCGATCACAGCGCCAAGCAGCGCCATCCCGACGACGATCCCGATCATCTCCCACAGGATGCGCGGGCGTTCACGAGAGGCAAGCTCAAATACCTGCTTGAGCTGGCTGAACCGTTTCTTCTTGGGCTTGTCGTTGCCGCGTTCGCTGGTTGCCATGTCCGGTGGGGCTCCTCGTCGAAGAATGAGGGTGAAACCGCAGAAAGAGTGATGTCTATCAAGGGCCGTAACGTGCGGGCGTATGCACGCAGCGACCGACCCGGTGAAGCCTACCGAATCGGTCGCGTGCCACGTCAGAGGCTGTCAGCAAGCCGCCTTATCTTTGGCAGCTGCCTTCTCCACCAACGACACGGCTTCTTGACGTGCAGGCTCATCCATGCCCTCACCAAGATGGCTCAGGTTCTCCGGAAGTGGACGGCCAGCCTCCCGCATCGCCTGCACCCACAGGCGGCCAGCGCGGTAGCTGGAGCGCACCAACGGGCCAGCCATCACTCCAGCGAAACCGATCGACTTAGCGAAATCAGACCAGGCCACGAACTCCTGCGGCTTGACCCAACGATCAATCGGGTGGTGCAGCTTAGAGGGGCGCAAGTACTGCGTAATGGTGAGGATGTCGCAGCCAGCCCCGTGGAGGTCACGAATAGCCTGCTCAATTTCGTGGTCTTCCTCGCCCATCCCCAAAATCAGGTTCGATTTGGTTACCAGCCCGTACTCGTGGGCCATCGTGATAACCCGCAACGACTTGTCGTACTGGAACGCCGGCCGGATCCGCTTGAAAATGCGCGGCACCGTCTCCAGGTTGTGCGCGAACACCTCCGGTCGAGCCTCAAACACCTGCTCCACCAGTTCACGCTGCGCACCGAAGTCAGGAGGAAGGATCTCCACGCCCGTGTTGGGGTTCAATGCGTGAATTTCGCGGATGGTGTCCGCGTACAGTTTGGCGGCCCCGTCGGGCTGGTCATCACGGGCAACACCCGTCACCGTGGCGTACCGCAGATTCATCGACTTAATCGACTCAGCCACCGCGCGCGGCTCGCTCGAGTCCATCGGTCGAGGACGGCCAGTGGCGATATCGCAGAAGTCGCATCGGCGGGTGCAAATATCACCGCCGATAAGGAATGTGGCTTCCCGGTCCTCCCAACATTCGTAAATGTTGGGGCACCCCGCCTCCTGGCAAACAGTGTGCAGGCCGGTTCGTTTAACCATGCCGTGCAGTTGGGTGAATTGTTCACCCATCTTGGCCGTCGTGCGGATCCATTCGGGTTTGCGCTCGATCGGCGTGGTGGCGTTACGCGCTTCCACGCGAAGGAGGCGACGGCCTTCAGGTGCTGCGGTCACGAAAGTGTCTCCAAGGGCATCGACGAATGTGTCCTAACAGACTACGCCCGGGCGGGAGCATCATGGCGCGCCCAGACAGGACAGGTCATGGTGAGCGTAGCGCCGCCGCAGCGGTCAGCGCTTCACCTCTATCCCAAACCCAATACCCGATCTGCGGCTCGGTGCGCCTGCTCCGCGACGCTCGTGTAAGGCGAAATCACTTGGAAAATCTCACGTTCCACCACTGGCAGGATCTCAGTGACCGTGACATCTCGCCCCAGCTCGAAAGACAAACTTGTCGCCCCGGCATCATCAAGCCCACACGGAATGATGTTTTGCGCCCACGACAAATCACAGTTCGCGTTGATCGCGAACCCATGCATCGTCACATCCCGCGTAACCCGAATACCGATCGCGGCGACCTTACGCTCCGGTCCGCGCTCATCTGCAGCCACCCACACGCCCGAACGCCCTTCAACGAGCATCGTGGGCACCCCGAAATGGTCACAGACATTCATGATCGCCTGCTCCAAACGCCGCACATGCGCCACCACATCAATCGGGTTAGGCAAGTGTACGATCGGGTACCCCACCAGCTGCCCCGGGCCATGCCACGTGATTTTCCCGCCCCGGTCCACATCGATCACAGGAGTGCCGTCTTTGGGGCGGTCCTTGTCCTGTGTGCGTTTACCCGCCGTATAGGTGGGGGAGTGCTCCAACAGCAGCACAGTATCCTCGAGCTCACCAGCCACAACTTTCGCGTGCACTTCACGCTGATAGTCCCAGCCGGCTTGATAATCGACGAAATGAGGCGCCAAACCCACGTGCTCGAAACGCATAACACCAGCCTAGACGCCCCACCTGGCCAGCTGCGCAGTCAGTGCAATCACCGAAGATCTTCCCCACAAGGTGAGAAAACCCAACAACAGTGAGGGGCTGCCTCCTTCGATCAGAAGGAAACAGCCCCTCACTTATGTCCATCTGGGCTTAGCCACCCAGACAAGCATTCACAACTCAGATCTCGAAGGCGCCACCCTCGAGGCGCTTCTTGATCGTGGTCAAGAAGCGGCCAGCAAGGCCACCATCAACCACGCGGTGGTCGTAGGTCAGGGTCAAGAACATCATGTGACGGATCGCGATGCTGTCGTTGCCAAGCTCGTCAGTGACAACAACTGCGCGCTTAACAATCGCACCCGTACCCAAGATGCCAACCTGCGGCTGGTTGATGATCGGGGTGTCGATGATCGAACCGTTAGAACCGATGTTCGTGATGGTGAATGTGCCGCCACCCAGCTCATCCGGTGTGACCTTGTTGTCACGAGTACGAGAAGCAAGGTCAGAAATCTTGCGCGCAATACCAGCGATGTTCAGGTCGCCAGCATCCTTGATGACCGGCACGAGCAAACCACGCGGGGTGTCCACGGCGATGCCCAGGTGCTCAGCCGCCGGGTAGACAATTTCTTCACCCTCAACCTGGCAGTTCAGCTCAGGGAACTGCTTGAGCGCCTCAACCGTGGCCAACGAGATGAATGGCAGGTAGGTCAGCTTGACGCCCTCACGAGCAAGGAACGCGTCCTTGTTCTTCGCGCGCAGCTGCGCAACCCGCGTAATGTCAACCTCGACAGCGCTGGTCAGCTGAGCCGAAATCTGCAGCGACTCGTTCATGCGCTGAGCGATGACCTTACGCAAACGGGTCATCTTCTCGCGGGTGCCGCGCTTCTCCGAGACCTTCACCTCAGGAGCAGCAGCCGGTGCAGCAGCGGCAGCCGGAGCGGGGGCAGCAGCAGCCGGGACCTGCGGGGCCGGAGCAGGCTTAGCGGCTTCAAGGACATCCTGCTTACGGATACGGCCACCGATACCCGAACCCTTGACTTTAGACAGGTCCACACCGTGCTGCGCGGCGAGTTTACGCACCAGCGGGGTGACGTACGCGGCAGCACCAGAGTCAGCCGAGTCTGCCGGTGCGGCAGCGGCTTCTTTCGCCGGAGCAGCCGGGGCTTCCTTCACAGGAGCCGGGGCTTCCTCAGCCGGTGCAGCAGCAGCGGCCTCGCCACCGATGATCGCCAACACGCCACCCACCGCGACGGACTCGTCCTCTGCGGCAAGGATCTTGGTTAGTTTGCCCGCGAACGGGGACGGCACCTCGGTGTCGACCTTGTCGGTCGAAACCTCCAGCAGCGGCTCGTCAACGGCGACCTCCTCGCCCTCTTCCTTGAGCCAGCGGGTGACGGTGCCCTCGGTGACAGACTCACCCAGTGCAGGCATCTTCACTTCCTGCCCACCAGAAACCTCGCCAGCCGGAGCAGCCGCAGCGGCCTCCTCAGCAGGGGCAGATTCCTCGGCGGGAGCGGCCGGCTCAGGCGCGCTCTCCGCGGCAGGGGCCGAAGACGCCTCGGAGGCGTCACCGATCACGGCGAGATCGGTACCGATCTCAACGGTCTCGTCCTCGGGGACGAGAATCTCGACAAGCGTCCCGCTGAACGGGGACGGCACCTCGGTGTCGACCTTGTCGGTCGAAACCTCGAGCAGCGGCTCGTCAACGGCCACCTCGTCGCCCACGCTCTTGAGCCAGCGGGTGACGGTGCCCTCGGTGACAGACTCACCGAGAACCGGCATTGTGACGCGATCGGACATGAAAGCGATCCCTCCGTAGTCGTTTGTTCAGTACCACTCTAGGCCGATGTGTCAGTGGACACGTGCCATGAGGACGACCTCACAGCGGCCAGCGGTATCTCAACCACCGCGCAACCCACCGCGGCCTCAGCCAGCAGCGACGCGGTCAAGAAGCGCAGCAGCAACCCCAGGAGCCGCTGCCGGCGAGAAGTGCGCCCCATCCGGTCGCGTTAAAGAACCTTCCGGAGAAGGGAAAACATCCTTGGCCGACGCGCGAGCAGGGGCATGATCATCACACGGAGTCACATCATTCCGGCAATACAAATCGTCCATACGAATCACACTCACCCGCGGGTCAGAAGCCGCATACTCCCGCAAACGAGAATTCCACTCAACGCGAAGTTCATCACGGTTACGCATACGCGAAAGGAATTCAGGACAATCCGTCGGCGAACACCGACTATCCAACCCAACCCCCGGACGATCCATCTCCACCACAACCAACCGCGCACCCCGCACCGTCAACGCATCCACAGATTTACGGAAATCCGCGATCTGCGCATCCCAAAAATCCGCAGACCCCGCAGCCAAAAAACGACCATCAGCACCCACTCGATCCGCGATCTCATACCGCGACCACCACACCACCACACCCCCCTTAGCCTCATCGACAGCCTTCGCCTGACGCTCACCTACCTGCGCCGCGCAATTACCGCCACTCAACGGTGCCCCACTGGCATCAGTAGCCTTCACCAACAACGCCGGACAACCACCCCGGGCACCACTAAGCACCGTCACCCCACGCCGCCTGGCCTCAACATCCAAAGCCGGCAACAAACGCTGAATGACACTATCGCCCACCAACACCAACGACGTTTCCCCCACCTGAGGCCCAGCAACAGCAGGAATAACCCGATTCCACACCGTGCCACCCAAAACCGCCGGAACCATCGTGGCAACCCCAACCACACCAGCGGCAGCCGGAAGCAACCGCACCGGCGCCACCGCACGCAACCGACCCGTACGCAACGGCACCTCCACCAGCGTGTACGACAACTGAGCCACCACAACCGTAGCCACCACCACCACAGCCGCACGCACCGGACTCCACTGCCGATCACCGATGATCCACACCACCAACGGCCAATGCCACAAATACATGCCATACGAAATCCGCCCAATCCACCCCAACGGAGTCGACCCCAACACAAGCGTGAGCCCCTCACGCCGATCCGCCGCACTCGTGGCCGCCACCAAAACCGCCACCACCACAGCAAACGCAACCCCGCCACCCAAAAAATACGCCGGGCGCGGACTGTGCTGGCCACCCAACAAACACAACCCCGCCACCACCCCAACCAACCCCAAAGCCATCAACGGCTGAGCCCGACGCGTCACAAACAACTGCACCCCACGAACCTGCATACACGCCGCCACCGCCGCCCCCACCAACGGCGCAAACACCCGCGTATCAGTGCCCATATAGGCACGCTCAGCAGTGTGCGGGTCATACAGCCACGCAAACCACACCGCCGAAGCCGCCCCCACCACCAACGCCACCACAAAAACACCACGCCGCACCGCCACCCGCCGCACCGCAGCGATCTCCGAACGCGCCGCAGAATCAAGACCACCCTCAACACCGACAACACGGCTACACGCCCGCACCCACGGCGCTACACACGCCACCAACAGCAACGGCCACACCACATAAAACTGCTCCTCCACAGCCAAAGACCACACATGCTGCAAAGGCGAAGTACTGCCGTCATTACTGAAATACCCAGCGGCATCAATAAACCGCCAATTCCCCACATACAACAACGACCACAACGCATCCGCCCCAATATCAGCCCGCCGAAACGGCGCAGCCACAAAAGCAGACACCCCCACCACAGTCACAATCAACAACAGCGAAGCCGGAAGCAGCCGCAACACCCGCCGCACCCAAAACCCACCCAAATCGATCCGCCCCGTGCCAGTCAGCTCCCGCATCAGCAACGTGGTGATCAAAAACCCCGACAACACAAAAAACACATCCACCCCAAGGAAACCACCATCAGCCCCCGGCAACGACACGTGATAAGCGATCACCGCGATCACCGCCAACGCACGAATCCCATCCAAAGAATCCACCCGCGTATGACGGGCAGCGCGAGTACCGCGCTGAGCAGGACTATTGAGCAACGTGGTCACGAGGGAGGTGCCTCCACTAATTCGAGGTGAACGCACCACGCGGTACGTCAAGGAGGAGTGACCCCTCCAGCCCTGGCACTAGAGCCAGGACCGGAGATCACTCCTCCCCGAATCGACCGATTTCGCTGTTACTCAAGCCCTTCCAAGAAAGCGATCAGTGTGCGGACGCCATATCCCGTGCCGCCCTTAACCGTGTACCCATACGCGCTCGCCTCATTGAAAGCAGGCCCAGCAATATCAATGTGACCCCACGGAATGTGCTTCTTGTCATCGGCGGCCACAGCCTCAGCACCATCAGTGACCTGACCATCACCAGACTCAGCCGCACCAACACCATGAGCGCCACCGGAAGGCACAAACTCACGCAAGAACGCCGCAGCAGACATGGCACCACCCAAACGGCTACCCGTGTGCTTAAAGTCCGCCACATCCGAATCCAACGTCGCCCGGATCTCTTCAGCAATCGGCATCGGCCACACAGCCTCACCAGCAAACCCGCCAGCCTCAGTGAGCGCTACCTGCAAATCATCATCGTTGGCCATGATCGCAGCCGTACGTGACCCCAAAGCCACCATGGCAGCGCCGGTAAGAGTAGCCACATCGATAATCGCATCCGGCCCCGACTCCACAGCCAGAGCCAACCCATCAGCCATCACCAAACGACCCTCAGCGTCTGTGTTGATGATCTCCACCGTGGAACCATCACGCATGGTCACCACATCACCCGGGCGCTGCGCAGCCCCACCAGGCATGTTCTCGGCCAAGCACAGGTACGCAGTCACAGCCACCGGCAGCTCCAACTCAGCGGCAGCCAACACCGTGCCAAGCACCGCCGCAGCGCCACCCATGTCGCACTTCATCGTCGCCATACTGTCGGCAGGCTTAATGCACAAACCACCCGAATCGAAGGTGATGCCCTTACCAATCAACGCCACCGTGGTCGTTGCGCCCTCAGGCCGGTAAGAAAGCGTCACAATCCGCGGCGGGTGCACCGACCCCTGTCCAACACCCACGATCCCGCCGAAACCGCCCTCAACCAGAGCAGATTCGTCTAAAACCTCTACCGACAACGAGTCGTGCTCGCCAGCAAGCTCCACTGCACGATCAGCGAATGTTTCCGGGTACAACACATTCGGGCTCGTGTTGACCAAATCCCGAGCCAAGCACTGGTAAGTAGCCACCACACTCGCCCGCGCCACAGCATCAGCGAGCTCCTCAGACGACTGCTCCAACAACACCGTCACCGACGTCGGCCCCACCTGCTTAGCCGCACGACGCTCCCGCACCTTCGCAGACAAGTGCCCCACAAAACGGTACGACCCCAACGCCGCACCCTCAGCCAGCGCACCCACGACATCCTCATCAGCCACAGGAACAACCACCGCGACCTGACGGTGAGCCGACAAATGACGCGCAGCAGCACCAGCAGCCCGACGCCACTTCTCCGGCGCCAACTTCTCCGGAACACCCGCACCCAATCCCACGACCACAATCAGCTTGGCAGCCACACCAGGGGCGCCCACCACAGCAGTCACAGAATCAGCCTTGCCCGAAGCAGCCACAGCCTCCAACACCGACTCCACATGAGCCTGCGTCTCCTGCGGCAACCGCGACCCCGGAACAAGCACAGCCCGCCCAGAAACACTCGTCGCAAAAACCACCACAGCATCAACGCCAGCCTCAGCAGCGCTCTGGACACTCACATTGATATCGATCACGAAAAACCTCTCAAATTGAAGAAACACGGACAATTCGTCCCCCATTGTGTGCATGCCCCAGCCACACATGTGGCTCTTCTCACATGAGGGATAAGCGTGGCGTTAACGAGCCAACCTGGACATGCATGTCACCACCGACAATAGAGCGCCCAACCTGCCCAAAAGGCAAGAGAAACAACAAGCCCCAACAAAACCCCCGCCCAGCCACCCAACCAGCACAACCACCCCACCTCACAGCGCAAACAGCTGTCAACACAGCTGCGGCACAACAGCGTTGACGTATGGTCGCGCTCATGAAAAAACGCACAGCGCTCGCGCTCGCCCTATCCCTAGCCCTCATCCCCACAGCAACAGCCACATCAGCCACCGCCTCCCCACCCCAAAGCCCCGGACCCATCAGCCACCGCCTCCCCAAAAAAGCAACCATGACCGGCTCCGGAGGCGCAGCAGCCTCCGTCGACCCCATCGCCACACAAACCGCCATCGACGTACTCGCCCGCGGCGGCACCGCAGCAGACGCAGCAGTAGCAGCCACAGCAGTGCTCAACGTCGTCGAGCCCTACGCCACCGGCCTAGGCGGTGGCGGATTCTTCGTCCACTACGACGCCAAAACCAAAAAAGTCCAGACCATCGACGGACGCGAAACCGCCCCCAACTCCATCCGAGAAACATCCTTCCTCGAACCAGACGGCAAACCCATGAACTTCGACAAAGCCGTCAACTCAGGCCTATCCGTCGGCGTCCCCGGCAACCCAGCCATCTGGCAAATGGCACTCAAACAATGGGGCAAACGATCCCTATCCCAAATGCTCCAACCCGCAGAAGAAATCGCCCGCCGTGGATTCGTCGTCGACCAAGCATTCAGCACCGAAACCGCCGACAATGCCAAACGATTCGCCAAATTCCCCGCCACCGCAGCGATCTTCCTGCCCGGCGGCAAACCCATCCAACCCGGCACCGTACTGCGCCAACCCGACCTCGCCCGCACCTACCACCTCCTACGCACCCAAGGCCCCGACGCCCTCTACCGCGGTCCCATCGGCAAAGCCATCGTCAACACCGTCAACCACCCCGCCACCGCCCCCGGCGTCACCGTCCCCACCGGCGGAATGACAATGAACGACCTCGCCAACTACCGCGCCCTCCCCAAAGACCCCATAGTCAGCAAACACAAAAACCTCACCATCTACGGCATGCCCACCTCCAGCGGCGGAGGCACCGCCGTAGCAGAAATCCTCAACCTCATGCAGGAAACCGAAAAACAAACAGGCATCCCCGTATCAAAAACAGACAACACCCAATACCTCCACCGCTTCGCCGAAGCCAGTGCCGCCGCCTTCGCCGACCGCAACCGATGGGTAGCCGACGTCCCCGGAGCCCCCGTCAACGAACTCATCTCCCCGGCCTACGCAACCGAACGCGCCTGCGGCTTCAACCCAGACAAAGCCGCACAACGCCCCATCGCCTTCGGAAACCCCGACGGAAAATACGGCCCCTGCAAACCCCACCCCGCAGGCAAACCCGGAAAAATCAACGAAGGCGCCTCAACAACACACCTCACCGTCGCTGACCAATGGGGCAACGTCGCCTCATACACCTCCACCATCGAACAATTCGGCGGCTCCGGCATGGTCGTCCCCGGCTACGGATTCCTCCTCAACAACCAACTCACCGACTTCGAATTCACCGCCCCCACCAAAGGAATCCCACACCCCAACCTCCCCGCCCCCGGCAAACGCCCCCGCTCATCCATGTCACCAACAATCGTCACCAAAAACGGACGCCCCATCCTCGCAACCGGCGCCGCAGGCGGATCCACAATCATCAGCACCACCGCCCAAATCCTCCTGGGCTACCTCGACCGCAACCTCACCGCAGTCGAAGCCGTCAACACCCCACGCCTGTCATCACGAAACACCGCAGCCGGCGCCGAACCACAACTCATGAAATCCGCCACCGGCGAAGCACTCCGCGCCATGGGACAACCCATGACCGAAGCCAAAACCCTCGGACGCGCCACCGCCATCGCCATGCCCACCCAAGGCGTATTCATCCCCGCCGCCGAACGCACCCGCGGCGGAGGTGGATCAGCCATGGTCGTCAACCCCCGCCCATAACACCACCCACACCAACCCAATCGGCCTGTCCACACCAGACAGGCCGATCCCCAAAAACACCCACTTTTAACACGCCCCACCCCACCCGAAACCGACATGTAGCTGCGCCAAAACGCCCACGGCCCTAACGTGACCCCTATGAGCGAAGACAAACTCTCCCCAATCCACGACGAACACCTCGCCCTCGGCGCCAAAATGGCCGACTTCTCCGGCTGGCTCATGCCCATCGAATACGCAGGCGGAGGAGTCCTCACCGAACACGCAGCAGTACGCGAACACGTCGGCATCTTCGACGTCAGTCACCTCGGCAACGCCACCGTCAAAGGACAAGGCGCCTTCGACTTCGTCAACTCCTGTTTCACCAACGACCTACGCAAAATCGGCCCCGGCAAAGCCCAATACACAATGTGCTGCAACGAAACCGGCGGCGTAGTCGACGACCTCATCCAATACGTCCGAGCCGAAGACGACATCCTCCTCATCCCCAACGCCGCCAACACCAGCGAAGTCGTCCGCCTCCTCACCGAAGCCGCCCCCGAAGGCATCACCGTCACCAACGAACACACCGACTACGCCATCATCGCCGTCCAAGGCCCCGACAGCCCCAAAGTCCTCACCACCATGGGCCTACCCACCGACATGGAATACATGTCCTTCGAACAGGCAGAACACAACGGCATCCCCATGACCGTCTGCCGCACCGGCTACACCGGCGAAAAAGGCTACGAACTCGTCTGCCCCTGGGACAAAGGCGCAGACCTATGGCGCGAACTGCTCAAAGCCATCGAACCCTTCAACGGCCGCCCCTGCGGACTCGGCGCTCGCGACACCCTCCGCATGGAAATGGGCTACGCCCTCCACGGCCACGAACTCAACCTCGACATCACCCCCAACATGGCCCGCGCCGTCTGGGCCATCGGATGGGACAAACCCACCTTCTGGGGCAAAGGCTTCCTCACCACCCAGCGCGCAGAGAAAAAAGCCCGCCTCTCCTGGGGCCTGCTAGTCCAAGACAAAGGCATCCCGCGCCAAGACTGCGAAATCCTTGACGCCGACGGAAACGTCATCGGCGTTGTCACATCAGGAACCATGTCCCCCTCACTCAAACAAGGCATCGCCCTGGGCCTGATCGACCGCGGCATCAAAGCCGGCGACGAGGTATTCATCGCCGTACGCAACCGCAAGCTGAAAGCCATCGTGCAGCGCCCACCCTTCGTTGAAACCGGCGTCGCCGACTGATCCACCCCTACCCAACAATGAGGGTGCGAATCGGAACTACCCGGTCCGCACCCTCACCGGTTTCCACCCCCACATCACGAAGCAGCCACAAGCACTGCCCCCGCAACCAACGCAACACTCAAAGAAATCTCCACTCCCGCACCAAGAACATCACCAGTCATCCCACCTAGCCGCGCCCGCGCATGACGCAACAACAACAACACAGCCACCACTCCCACCCCGAACACAACCAGACCATGCCACCAACCGCCCCCACAAACATGAGTAACCAACGCACTACCAGCCGCAATCACCACCGACACAGCCGCCAACGCCACCGGCGAAACAGAACCGGCCACAGTAGCCCCCAACCCCGAAGACGAAGCCGCCGGATACCCACGCCGACACCCCCACGCCAACGACGCCCGCGACACCACCACCGCCACCACAGACAAAACCAAACCCGCACCACTTTGCACCAAAGCAACAAGCGCACTGAACTGCACCAAAACACTCAAAACCACAGCAGCCACACCACTAGGGCCAATATCGCTGCGCTTCATCACATCAAGAGCCTTCGCGCGGTCATACGACGCCGACAGCCCATCAGCCGTATCAGCCAAACCATCCAGATGCATCCCCCGGCTCGAAACAGCAAGAACAGCAAGCAACAACGCAGCCATCACCGCAGGAGACACAGACAAAAAAGACCCCACCCACACCCCCAACCCCATCAACACAAGCAACGGCACAAGAACCACCGGAGCAATCAACATCGCTCCCGCAGCCACCCGAGCATCAATATTTCTCGGAGGCGGCACACGCCACGTCGTCAACGTCCCAAACGCCAAACACAACACATCACGCACCATCACGCACCCCTACGACCAAACCGCGCATTTCCCCACCCCATCGCCACATCATCGACCGTAGGAAACCCCGACAAATCCACCACCCGACCAGCAACAACCAACGCCATCCGGTCCGCAACAGCAGACGCACACTGATTCACCTGACCAAGCGCATCTCGGAAAAGCCGCCCCGACGCATGAGCCGGAACCACCCCCAAGCCCACCTCATTCGACACCAAAATCACATCGACCCCCGCACCACCGGTCAACTCCAACGCACTACCCAACCGCGCACACCCCTGCTCCACCACACCCATTGCCTGACCCCGCTCACCCCACGCCCCCGCATCGTCAATAAGCCGAGTAGTCCACGTGCCCAAACAATCAACTAAAACAGCCCCGCGCCCACCTGCAGACTCACCGGCGACAGAGCTGATAGCCCCCGGAACATCACCAGTCTCACGCGTCACCCAATGAGTCGGCCGGCGCAACTGATGCGCCCTCACCCGCTCCCGCCACTCAGCATCCTGCGGAGCCACCGGATCCGGAACCGGCCCAGGAGCCACATACGTGACCCGCTCATACGCCCCAGCCAGCCGCTCAGCCAAACGACTTTTCCCGCTACGAACACCGCCTAGAACCAGCATTACCGTCACGAAAAGTCACGCTCCCAGCGCTCAACGAAGGATCCTGACCCCGAGCCTACGACGCACCACCGCGCAGATGGCGTGGGCGAGCGCACACGTCACCTATATACGGGCAAAATGTGTGTGTGAGTAGATCCGTAGCGGTTGGCCTATGCCTGGGGTACGTAGCAGACCGGATTCTGGGAGATCCTCCCCGACACCACCCCGTGGCATGGTTTGGACAGCTAGCCACAACAACCGAAAAACGCATATGGGCCAACAGTCGCAAGCACGGGATCCTCTACACATCATTACTGCTCACCGCAGTGACCGGAACTGCCCTGGCTATCAACTCCCAAACCCGTTCCCCCTGGCAACGCTGTTTACTCACCGCCGCTAGCACCTGGGTCGCTCTTGGGGGTAAATCTCTTGAAGCAGAAGGCGAAGCAATGGCCACTCGCCTGGACACAGCGGCCATCTCAGGTGACCTCACCGCGGCCCGGGAACGCCTCTCGCACCTGTGTAGTCGCGATGCAAGTGCCCTCACCGCCGATGAGCTCGCACGCGCAACAGTGGAATCACTGGCTGAAAACACATCGGATGCTGTCACTGGCGCAGTCTTTTGGGGGGCTGTAGCTGGCGTACCGGGCATAGTCCTGTATCGCGCAGCCAACACTCTCGATGCAATGGTCGGATACCGCAGCGACCGTTACGAGAAATTCGGGTGGGCCTCTGCACGCCTGGACGATCTGCTCAATTACCTCCCCGCTAGGGTTACCGCAGCGGTCACAGTCGCTATCGCTCCAGCCTTTGGAGGCTACGCGGCAGTGACCAGAGCTTGCCGGGCATGGCGGCATGACGCCCCTGCTCACCCCAGCCCCAACGCGGGCCCGGTTGAAGCCACCGCAGCCGGTGTATTGGGAGTTTCTCTAGGCGGTACCAACACGTATGCCGGTAGCCGGGAAACACGCGGCAAGCTTGGAACAGGGCCAGCTCCAGTCGTGGATGACGTACGCCGCGCCATCACCCTCACTCGCGCGGTAGCTGCAACAGCTACCGCGGCCTGTGTAGCCCTTGCATGGGTGCTGCCTGGCCGACGCCGCATTACTACCCCCAGGAGCACGCTGTGACCGCTCATGGCCTTCTTGTTGCCGGAACGACCTCTGATGCAGGAAAAAGCCTGCTCGTGGCCGGGATGTGTCGCTATTTTTCGCGACAAGGAGTGCGTGTAGCTCCGTTTAAGTCCCAGAACATGTCCAACAACTCCATGGTCACACCCGACGGTGTAGAGATTGGGCGTGCGCAGTGGCTGCAAGCGTTGGCTGCTCGCGCCGTTCCAGAAGCGGCGATGAACCCGGTGCTATTGAAGCCGGGGACAGATCGAACGAGCCACGTTGTTCTTATGGGGCGGCCGCATGGACGCCTGGGGACGGGTGAGTGGGCCACGGGGCGTCGGGAGTTAGCTGCAGCGGCGTATGAAGCATGGGATGACCTTGCCTCTCGCTACGAGGTGGTCATTGCTGAGGGAGCTGGCAGCCCTGCTGAGGTGAATCTTCGGGCTGGTGATTACGTCAACTTCGGTTTGGCTGCAGAGAAGTCCCTTCCGGTGGTTGTTGTTGGGGATATTGATCGCGGTGGCGTTTTGGCTGCGATGTACGGCACCTGGGGGATTGTTGATGCTCAGGACAGGGCTCGGATTACTGGCTGGATAGTTAACAAGTTCCGTGGTGACGAGGCGCTGTTGCGTCCGGGATTGGACATCCTGCACGAGCGCACCGGTGTGCCGGTGTTGGGAGTGGTGCCGTGGCTGGCAGATGCGTGGCTAGATGGTGAGGATGCTTTGACCATAGGGGCATTCGAGCGATCCGGAGCAGGTGCCGATAAGGCATGCCAGGATCGGCTGACGGTTGCTGTGGTCGCGTTGTCCCGTATTTCGAACTCTACGGATGTGGATGCTTTCGCGGCGGAGCCAGGCGTCGATGTGACGGTGACGCGCGATCCGGATGTGCTGGCTCGGGCTGATCTGCTTGTCTTGCCCGGGTCGCGGTCCACGCTTGCTGATCTGTCGGGTTTGCGTGCTGATGGTTTGGATGAGGTGGTGGCGCAGCGGGCTCGTGTGGGGCGCCCGGTGCTGGGTATCTGTGGCGGGTATCAGATGCTTGCTGAGCGGGTCATTGATCAGGAGTGTGTGGAGGCGCCTAGTCCGGTGAACGTGGAGGGGTTGGGGCTTCTTCCGGTGCAGGTGGTGTTTACCGCGCAGAAGCATTTGGGAACTCCGCGTGGTGTGTGGCGTGGCGCTGAGGTTGGTGGGTACGAGATTCATCATGGAACGCCGGTTTTCACTGCTCCTGTGGGTGAGGGGGATGGCGAGGCGTTTCTTGATGGGGTGCGTCGTGGTGGGGTGTTTGGGACGCATTGGCATGGTGCGTTTGAGAATGATGCGTTTCGGCGTGTGTTTTTGGCGGAGGTTTCTTCGCGGGTGGGTAAGGGGTGGGTGGCGTCTTCGTCGTTGGGTTTTGCTTCGCGTCGGGAGAGGATGCTTGATGCGGTGGCGGATGCGTTGACTGAACACCTTGTTCCCGGGTCACTGGAGCGTGTGCTTGGGTTGTGACCCGGGGTGTGGGTTTATAGGCCCAGTTCTAGTTCGCAAAAGGCGGTGATGGCTTCGCCTTCGCCGGTGATTTCTATGTCTGCTACGTGGGTGCGGCCGGTGGCGTAGAGGACGAGTTCGGAAGGTTCGCCGCGCAGTACGACTGTGCCGTTTTTGGTGGGGCGGTGGACGGCGCAGCGGCCGTGGGATGGTGTGACGAGAACGACGCCGGTGGGGGATTTGCGGAACATGAGTTGTCCGGCTTGTTTCAGGCGTGCCCATAGGGCGGTTTGCAGGTCGGCGTTGAGGGTGCGGGTGTGTTCGGGGGTCCAATCGGGGGCGGCTCGTAGGACGTCTTCGTGGTGGACGTAGAACTCGACGAGGTTGATGGCGTCGTCCATGTGTGGCAGACGGGTAGGGGACCAGCCGCGGGGGCCTTCTTGGACCATGTTGATGAGTTGGGGCCAGGCTTTTTCGGCGTATTCGTCTTGTACGCGTTGGGTGTGTTCGGCGACGGCGCTGAGCAGGACGCCTATGGCTGCGTCGGGGCGTCTTTCGCGTAGTACTACGTGTGCCGCGAGGTCTTTGGTTCTCCAGCCTTCGCAGAGGGTGGGCGCTTGTGGGCCGACTCGCATGAGGGTAGATGCGAACTGTTGTCGTTCGATTTTCGCCAGTCCGGTCATGGGGTCATTTTGTCAGGGTGCGGTGGTTTTGGTGTTGGTGATGTTTATGTGGCGATGGCCCATCTGCCTTTTCCTTGTTTTTTTGCGTTGTACATGGCTGCGTCGGCTTGGGCGAGGAGTTGTTGGGGGGTGCAGGTGGTTTCTGGGGTGGCTAGGGCGATGCCGATGGAGAAGGTTGCGGTCCAGGTGATGCCGTCGCGTAGGGGCAAGGGGGAGGTGAAGTGGTTGAGGATGCGTTCGGCGACGCTTTGTGCGTCTGCGGGGGTGAGGTTGTCGGCGATGATGACGAATTCGTCGCCGCCGTATCGGCCGACGATGTCTTCGGGGCGGGTGACGGAGGAGAGGATCGCGGCGATGTGGCGGAGTAGTTGGTCGCCGGTGTCGTGTCCGTGTTGGTCGTTGACGGATTTGAATTCGTCGAGGTCGAGGAAGATGACGGCGGTGGTGTTGTGTCGTTTTGGGGTGGTGTCGAGCAGTTTGTGGTTGAGGGCTTCGAGGGTGGCTGCTCTGTTGGGCAGGCCGGTGAGTTGGTCGTGTGTGGCGCGGTATGTGCTGTCTTTGACGGCGGTGTTGAGGTGGCCGAAGGTAATCCAGAGTCGTAATGCGATTAGGGCCAGGAGGGTGATGACGAGGAAAGCGCGGGCGAGTGCGTCGATGGTGTTGGTGGCGGGGGTTGCTGCTGCTAGGGCGGTGGGGGAGAGCGTGAGGGGTAGGAGGGCGATGTGTGTGCGGGGGGCGTGTTGGGGTGGGGGTGTGTAGGTGAATAGGCGTGGGAAGGTGGGGTGGATGACTACGACTGCCATGCCGAAGACGGTGAAGGCTTGTAGTGAGTCGAGGATGGCTGGTGTGTCGGATGGGGCGATGAGTTCGTAGGTGGACAGGGTTGCGTCGAGTGCGGTGACGGCGGTGAGTGTGCCGATGAGCCACCAGAGGCTGGTGGGTATGTTGCGGCGTTGGATGGCTAGGTGGGTGCTGAGGCTGAGTAGGAGAGTGTCCATGGCTGGGTAGGTGGCCATGATGAGGGCGTGGGGGAGGTCTTCGCCGCCGTGTACGGCGCCGCTGGCTACGGTCCAGAAGGCAAGGAATGTGGCGACGGCTGTGGCGAGAGCGTCGGTGAGCGCGGTGGCGCGGTGGGTGTGTCCGGCTGGGCGGGGGAGTTTGATGAGGCCGATGGCGAGGGCGAGGTAGGCCAGGAGGAAGACGTATTCGCTAAGCCAGAGTGGTCCGATGATGGTGTTTGAGGTGGCGGGGATGAGTTCGAGGATGCCGTCGAGGGTGAGGAGGATTCCGGGTATTGAGGCTAGGGCGGCGGTTTTGGGTTTGAGTTTGTGGCAGTGGGGTCCGATGGTGATGGTGATGGCGAATAGGAGCCAGACCAGGTCGAGGATGAGTTCGTTGTTGCTGTTGATTGCGGTGATTGCAGCGAGGGTGAGTCCGCTCCAGAAGAGGATTTTTTGTCGCGATGCTGTGGGGGACGCGATGGGTTCCACGTCCTCTCCTTCGAGTGTGTGTGGACTGTGCGTGAGTGAGGGGATTGCTCACTTTTACCATCTTGGGGTTGTTCTGGCGTGGGAGGTTGGGGTTGTGGCGTTTTGGGTGGTGTGTCGGGGCGGCAGAATGGGGGCGTGAGTGACGAGCGATGCAGTCAGCAGGGTGTTGGTGGGATGTCGGTGAGTGTTCCGCAGGTGGGGTGGGGTGTGACGTGGCCTGAGTTGTCGACTTTTGAGGAGCTTGCTGCGCGGCGGCGGGTGATTCCGGTGGTGCGGCGGGTGCTTGCTGATGGTGAGACGCCGTTGGGGGTGTATCGCAAGCTTGCGGGGGATGCTGCGGGGACGTTTTTGCTGGAGTCTGCTGAGCAGGGGCAGTGGGATCGTTATTCGTTTGTGGGGGTGTCGAGTCGGGCCACGTTGACGGAGAAGGATGGTCAGGCTTTTTGGTTGGGGTCTGCTCCGGCGGGGTTGCCGGTGGGTGGTGATCCGTTGGAGGCGTTGCGGGAGTCGTTGGCGTTGTTGGCTTCGGACCCGTTGGTGGGGCTTCCACCGATGACCTCTGCTTTTGTGGGGCATATCTCGTATGACGCGGTGCGGCGGTGGGAGTCCTCGGTTCCTGATGGCAATCCGGATGTGGTGCGGGTGCCGGAGTTGGCGATGAATTTGGTGGATGATCTGGCTGTTTTTGATCATTCGGATGGGTCGCTTCTGCTTGTTGCTAATGCCATTAATTGGGATGGCGGTGATGAGGGGATGGCTGATGCGTATGCGGGTGCTGTGGCGCGGTTGGACCGTATGGTGGCTGGTTTATCGCGGCCTGCGCCTAGTTCGGTGGCGGTGTTTGATACTCCTGTGCCGGAGCCGGTTTCGGATCGTACGGCGGAGGAGTTCGTGGCGATGGTGGAGGCTGCGAAGGAGCATATTCGGGCTGGTGATGCATTTCAGGTTGTGCCGAGTCATCGTTTTTCGATGTCGTGTGAGGCTGATGCGTTGGATGTGTATCGCGTGTTGAGGGCGAGTAATCCGAGTCCGTATATGTACATGTTTCGGTTTGAGCGTCCGGATGGCAGTCGGTATGACGTGGTGGGGTCTAGTCCGGAGGCGTTGGTTCGGGTGACGGGGGATCGGGTGATTACGCATCCGATTGCGGGGTCGCGTCCGCGGGGGGTAACTCCTGTGCAGGATCAGCGTTTGGAGGAGGAGCTTTTAGCTGATCCGAAGGAGCGTGCTGAGCATGTGATGCTTGTGGATTTGGCGCGTAATGATCTGCAGCGTGTGTGTCGTGCGGGCACGGTTGATGTTGTGGAGTTCATGAGGGTGCGTCGGTATAGCCACGTTATGCACATTGAGTCGAGTGTGGAGGGGGTGTTGCAGCAGGGGAAGGGTGCGTATGACGCTTTGGTGGCTACTTTCCCGGCGGGGACGTTGTCGGGTGCTCCTAAGCCCAGTGCGATGCGGATTATTGATGAGCAGGAGGTGAGCCGTCGGGGGTTGTATGGCGGGGTTGTGGGATATCTGGATGTGCATGGTGATGTGGATGTGGCGATTGCTATTCGTACGGCTTTGTTGAGTGGTGGGCAGGCGCATGTTCAGGCGGGGGCGGGGGTTGTTGCTGATTCGGTTCCTGAGTTGGAATATCAGGAGACGGTAAGTAAGGCGATGGCTGTGTTGCGTGCGGTTGCTGCTGCTTCGACGATGGGGTGCCCGTGAGTGTGGATGTGTCTGGTTCTGGTGGGGTTGTGTGGGCTCGTAAGGGTGTTGTTCTTACTGCGGGGTTAGTTGCGCATGCGGTGGTTGCTGTGGTGACGCAGGTGCCGTGGACTGTTGATGCAGGGGTGGGGCCTGCGGGTGCGGTGACGTTGACGGGGGCGCAGGTGGCTCCGGGTGTGTTGGCGATGGCGTTGGCGGGGTTGGCTGCTGGTGCCTTTGGTGCGTTTACACAGGGGGTGTGGGCGCGGTGTGCTGGTGGGTTGGTGTGTGCCACGGGAGCTGGAGTGGCGGTGTTGGCGGGGGTGGCTGTAGCTGGTGGGGCTGTGGCTGGTGTTGCTGGGTGGGTTGCTGTGGCTGGGGGAGTAGTTGCGTGTGTGGCAGGTGGGGTTGGTGCGTGTGTGGCTGGCAGGTGGGGTCGTGCGTCGTCGCGGTTTTCTTCGCCGGCTGGTGTTGATGCTGGTGGAGGTGGAGGTGATGCGGTCTCGGATTGGGATGCGTTGAGTCGGGGTGAGGATCCGACGGTGTGAGTGGATGTTGGCGTGGCGCGCCGGTCCTGGTGAAGGCGGTGCGGGGATATGGTTTCGGCTGTAACAATTGAGTGTGGTTGGGTGTTACGTGCTGTGGCGCGCTATCTGGTTGTTCTGGATAACGCATGACTGGTGGCGTGGCGCCGATTATGTAGTGGAAACCCAATATGCAGATTCGTGGGGCGTAGGGCCTCGCATTGTCAGGAGAGTGGAGATTTCCGATGAGTCATCAGGCCCCTGAGCCCGTCCAGCAGAGCACTCACGCTGAGCCTGGGCATGGCAACACTCCTGCGGCGTGGACGGGTACGGTGATTTTGCTCGTGGCGTCTGCTCTTATTTCTTTGGGCATGGTGTTGGGGCAGTCGTGGATGTGGATAGTTGGTGTTGTGGGTGTGGTGGCTGGTGTCGTGGTGTGGGCTGCGATGAACCGCATGGGCTTTAATCAGGAAAAACCGCACGGTCATTGATTTTTGGTGTTGGTGGGTGGCTCGTCGCCGGGCGGGTTTGGTGGCGGGCCGCTCGCTGAGA
This sequence comes from Dermatophilus sp. B7861-1, assembly GCF_058996045.1. Classification (NCBI taxonomy): domain Bacteria; kingdom Bacillati; phylum Actinomycetota; class Actinomycetes; order Micrococcales; family Dermatophilaceae; genus Dermatophilus; species Dermatophilus sp. B7861-1. The sequence goes on from NZ_CM180082.1 coordinate 1,078,436, forward strand.
CGATTCAGCGGGTTTTTCTGTGACGGCTACCCTGTCGAGGGTGGGTACCGTTCTTGACGAGATCATCGCAGGGGTCGTAGAGGACCTGTCTGAACGTAAGCGTGCTGTTTCACTGGAGGAGCTCAAAGACGTTGCTGCTTCACGGGATTCAGCGTTGAACGCTGAGGCTGCGTTGCGTGGTGACGGTAATGGTGTCGCAGTGATCGCGGAGGTGAAGCGGTCAAGTCCGAGTAAGGGGGCGTTGGCAGCGATTGCTGATCCCGCTGCGTTGGCGGTGGAGTATGAGTCTGGTGGGGCCTCGATGGTCAGTGTTTTGACTGAGCAGCGACGTTTTGGTGGCAGTTTGGCCGATTTAGAGGCGGTGCGGGCCAGGGTTGATGTTCCGCTGCTTCGTAAAGATTTTGTGGTGGATCCGTATCAGTTGTGGGAGGCGCGGGCTTACGGCGCGGATGCGGTGTTGTTGATCGTGGCGGCTTTGGGGCAGGAGCAGCTGATCAGTTTAGTGGAGCGGACGCATTCGCTGGGGATGACGGCGTTGGTAGAGGTTCATGATGAGGCAGAGTGTGAGCGTGCGGTGATTGCTGGGGCCAGGGTGGTGGGGGTTAATAACCGTAATTTGAAAACGTTGAGGGTTGATCGGAGTACGTTTGCGCGGGTGGTTTCGGTGATTCCTTCTGGGGTTGTGAAGGTGGCTGAGTCTGGGGTACGGGGGCCGTATGACGTGATGGATTTTGTTCGTGATGGAGCAGACGCGGTGTTGGTGGGGGAGTCGTTGGTGACGGGGGGAGACCCACGTGGTGCGGTGCGTGACCTTGTCGCGGCCGGTGCGCATCCGTCTACGCAGGGAAAGATTGGTCGGTGAATCGCGTGTCTGTGCAGGGTGATGACGTTCCGGGGCGTTTTGGCGCTTATGGCGGTAGGTATATGCCTGAGGCGCTGGTTGCGGCGCTGGATGAAGTCGACGTTCAATGGCGAAAAGCTCAGGAAGACCCGGAGTTTGTGGCCGAGTTGGAGCGTTTGCAGCGTGAGTATGTGGGCCGCCCGAGCGTTGTGACGGAGGTGGCGCGTTTTGCTGAGCATTGCGGCGGTGCGCGGGTGTTCCTTAAGCGTGAGGATTTGAATCACACGGGTTCGCACAAGATTAACAATGTGCTTGGGCAGGCGTTGTTGACCAAGCGAATGGGGAAGACTCGCATTCTCGCTGAGACAGGTGCTGGCCAGCATGGTGTTGCTACTGCTACGGCTGCAGCGCTGATGGGGCTGGAGTGCGTGGTGTATATGGGGGAGAAGGACACGCAGCGGCAGGCTCTGAATGTGGCGCGGATGCGGTTGCTTGGTGCCGAGGTGATCGCGGTTACGCATGGCAGTCGCACGCTTAAGGATGCGATTAATGAGGCGTTGCGCGACTGGGTTGCGCATGTGGACAGCACGCATTACGCCTTGGGCACGGTGACTGGGCCACACCCGTTCCCGGAGATGGTTCGAGATTTCCAGCGGATTATTGGGATTGAGGCGCGGCAGCAGATTGTGGACAAGGTTGGGCGTCTGCCGGATGCGGTGTGTGCATGTGTAGGTGGCGGATCGAACGCGATGGGTGTTTTTCACGCTTTTGTCCCTGATGAGCAGGTGCGGTTGTACGGGTTCGAGGCTGGTGGCCGCGGTGTGGAGACGGGTAAGCATGCTGCGCGTTTTAGTGGTGGGGCCCCTGGTGTTTTGCATGGTGCGGCGACATATGTGTTGCAGGATCCTGACGGGCAAACGATTGATTCGTTTTCTGTTTCGGCGGGGTTGGATTACCCGAGCGTGGGGCCAGAGCATGCGTATCTGCATGATTCGGGTCGTGCCACGTATGCGCCGATCACAGATGAGGAAGCGATGGAGGCGTTCAGGCTGTTGAGCCGGACTGAGGGCATCATCCCAGCTATTGAGAGTTCTCATGCGTTAGCTGGCGCCATGAAGGTGGGGCGTGAGTTGGGCTCGGAGGCAGTGATTCTGGTCAATCTGTCGGGGCGTGGCGATAAAGATGTGGATACGGCTGCGAGTTGGTTCGGCATGCTCCCGGATTCTGGTGCAGGTGGCAGTGAAGGCGTTGCGGGGCAGGGGGGGCGCTGATGAGTGTGGCTGAGTCGGGGCAGGCGCGTTTGGACAATGTTTTTGCGCGGACGTCTCAAGAGGGCCGGGCTGCTCTTGTGGCGTATTTCCCGGTGGGGTATCCGAAGGTGGAGGACTCTTTAGATGTGTTCACCACCTTGGTGGATAACGGCGCCGACGTCGTTGAGGTGGGGCTTCCGTACAGTGATCCGGTGCTTGATGGTCCAGTGATTCAGCTGGCTGGGGACATAGCCAGGGAGAATGGGGTACGGACCCGCGATGCGTTCACTGCGGTGCGTACGGTTGTTGCTGCCGGTGGCACTGCGGTGGTTATGACGTACTGGAACCTTGTTCTCCACTACGGGGTGGAGCAGTTCGCTGCCGATTTGGCTGAGGCTGGCGGCAGTGGGTTGATCATCCCTGATTTAACTCCAGATGAGGCCGGTGCTTGGTTGGCTGCTGCTGACAAGTATGGGTTGGCTCCTATTTTTCTCGTGGCTCCTTCGAGTACACCGCAGCGATTGGCGATGACGACGGGGCATTGCCGTGGATTTGTGTATGTGGCTTCGACGATGGGTGTGACAGGGGTTCGCTCCAGCGTGGGTGATCCAGCGCGTGAGCTTGTGCAGCGCGCTCGTGCAGTTACGCACGCCCCGTTGGCGGTGGGGTTGGGGGTTTCTAACCGTGAGCAGGCAGCTGAGATCGCTGGCTATGCTGATGGAGTAATTGTGGGGTCGGCGTTGGTGAAATGTGTCGATGCGCAGCAACCTCTTGCCCAGAGCTTGCCTGCGCTGGCTGAGCTGACTCGTCAGCTTTGTGCTGGTGTGCGTGAAGGACGCTGAATATCCCGTGACAACTGTCACGGGAATTGTTGGGGGAGCGTTGGTCGTTTCTTTCTCGGAGCGCGCCGGCGCGTGTGAAAGTAACGATCAGGAGTGGCAGTGAACGACCCTGCAGTGGATGAACAAACGCGGTTAAGTCGACAAGAAAATTCTGGTGATGCCACCGCTGGCGACCGGTTGGCTCGGTACTCGCCGTGGATTGGCTTGGTGGCTCGGTTCGTGCTGGGTGGGGCGTTTTTGCTGGCCGGGTTCTCGAAGATTTTTACCCCTTTAACCTCGGCTCGGTCGGTGCAGGCGTATCAGATCTTCCCCTTTGAGGTGGCTGCTGCCATCGGGTACGCCTTGCCGGTGGTGGAGATTGCATTGGGGTTGCTGATTGTGTTCGGGTTGTTCACGCGGTGGACTGCTTTGTTGGGCACGGTTATCATGGTGATTTTCATCATTGGGATCGCCTCGGCGTGGGCGCGCGGGTTGACGATTGACTGTGGCTGTTTCGGTGATGGCGGGTTTGTAGAGCCGGGGAAAACGAAATACCCGCAAGATATTGCCCGGGACGTGGTTTTTGTTGCCGCTGGCGCCTGGCTGTTGTGGCGCCCGGTCACAGCTCTTTCTCTTGATGCGTGGTTGTCGCGGCGCGCAGGTTGAAAGTTTGACTGATTGGGTACGTCGCTGGGAATCTCTAGCTTCGTTTCGTAGTTCAATCATTACTTCGTAGTTGAATCAGTACGGGGCGACCGCTACGCCGTCATATCGGACGGGTGCTGGCGAGGCGCGCTGCGCTCCGCTACTCCCACACGCAGGAGAACCAAACACATGGCTTCAAAGCAGCCTTCCTCGAGCCGGGCAGAGAAAATCGCCGCGGCCGCACCGAAGAAGTCAAAAGCGACGCCGGTGATCGCTGCCGTGATCGTGGTTGCGGTGGTCGCTGGAGTGGCTTGGGCGATTTTCGCAGGGATGCAATCGAATTCGAGCGATTCTTCAGCTTCTTATCCGATCCCTAAGGGCATAGAAGGTCCTGCTGGTGGAGTCGTAGTTAACGCAGACAAGGCCAACCCGAAGGCTCCGACTCTGGACATTTACGAAGACCCGCAGTGCCCGGCATGTGCTTTCGCGGAGAAGGCTTTGGGTCCGGCTGTGGCGCAGATTCGTGACGCAGGGTCGGCAAAAGTCACCTATCACGTAAAAACATTCTTGGACGACAATCTTCGCAATGATTCGTCGAAACGGGCAGGTAATGCCCTCATGTGCTCCGTCGATGCTGGCAAGTTCGTTCAGTATCACGACACCCTCTTCGCAGAAAAGAACCGTCCTGTAGAAGAAGGACAGGGCTGGACTGATGCTCAGCTGCAGCAGTACGCCACCGACTCGGGAATTAGCGGAAACGAGTTGCAAACGTGGAAGAGCTGCTTCTCTGATGATCGCTACGGCAAGTACCTCAAAGCGGTCGAAGAACGCACCAGCCGTGATGACAAGATTGCAGGGACGCCCACCTACCGTCTGAACGGTAAAGACTTCGAGCTTAAACAAACAACGACGGGTGAAGACCTCATCAACGCGGTGACCGCCGCTGGCGGCAAACCTGCCGGAACGAAGCCGACCAACTGATCCACCGCGCGCCGTTCTTGGCCATCGTGGTGAAAGCAGCAGAATTACCCAGGCGGGTACAGGACACCCTGTACCCGCCTGGGGCTTATCCGGTAGGTTCGCCACACCCCACCGACGACCATCCCCGCTGCGGGGAGAATACTGAACAATCCAGGAGTTCCTCGTGCTGATGAGTATCCCGAGTCCAGAACAGGCCGTGTGGTTTCTCGGCCCGGTGCCTATCCGGGCCTACGCGCTGTGCATCCTGCTGGGTGTAGTGATCGCGGCCTGGTGGACATCGAAACGACTCGCTGCGCGCGGTGAAGACTCAGATGCGATGTGGGACATCACGATGTGGGCCGTAGTGTTCGGCATCATCGGTGGCCGCATCTACCACGTGTTCTCTACGCCTGCTCCGTACTGGGGTCCCAACGGCAATCCTTGGAATGCTTTCAAGGTATGGGAAGGCGGGCTCGGGATTTGGGGTGCAGTCGCCTTAGGGGCTGTGGGCGTGTGGCTTGGCTGCCGCCAGACAAAGGTGTCGTTCCTCGCCGTGGCCGAGAGCGTTGCTCCTGCGCTACCCCTGGCTCAAGCCATTGGTCGCTTCGGTAACTGGTTTAACAATGAACTGTATGGAGCTGCCACGGATCTTCCGTGGGGTTTGCAGATTCATGCCTGGGATTTCGCTGCAGGTCGGGCACAGGTTGGGCCAGATGGTCACGCACTGATTGTGGGGACGTTCCATCCCACGTTCCTCTACGAGGCGTTGTGGTGTGCGGCGCTTTCGCTTGTGCTGGTGGGGATTGAGAAGGCTCGCCGGGGGAGGGGAGCCCCGGGGCAGCTGTTCGCGGCGTACATCATGGGGTATACGTTGGGGCGAGTCTGGATCGAGTATTTACGTATTGACACAGCCGAGATTGTTTTTGGGCTGCGCCTCAACGTATGGACGTCGATCATTGTGTTCGTATTCGGCGCGGTGTTGTGGTGGATGCTGGGACGCCGCCATCGCACCACCAGCCAGACTGACAAGAGCGGGAAAGAAATTTCTTCAGAGGAAAAACCTGCGCAGTGATGTCCGACGTGTGAGCGGTGTTTCTCCCACAAAACTTCCATGTTTCGGTCTCGTTAATCATCGCTCCGGTGGGCGAGATACGGCACCGGGCCTGCGTTGACGTCCCCTAGTATCCAAACGGCGGTTCGCATCCTCGAACTCTGTACCCGAGCTCGAGGTGATTCATGTGGCTTACTGGAGCGCTTGCACGTGCCCAAGGCCCTGAACAGTGCGGCCGCGTGACGGACAGTGACGTCCGAAAACCCCCGCCTGGGACGCAGCGGCGCTCCCCTTCATGCCATAGGACGGTGAATCCCGTGTCCGTTCTGCCTTTTTCCGCCCTACCCGAGCGTGACGGTCTTTACGATCCGCGTCACGAGCACGATGCCTGCGGTGTCGCGATGGTCGCCACGTTACGTGGCACACCTGGCCACGACATCGTGCGACACGCGGTTACCGCGCTGGTCAACCTGGATCACCGCGGCGCTACTGGCGCTGACCCGCTCGTGGGTGATGGTGCAGGCATTTTGATGCAGGTGCCGGACCGGTTCTTCCGTGACGTTGCTGGTGTGGAGCTGCCTGAGCGCGGCCACTACGTTGCCGGCTTCGCTTACCTTCCTGCTGACCTCAGTGGATCAGCCGACGCCCGCGCCGGCATCACACGCATCGCTACCGAAGAAGGACTAGAAGTCCTGGGGTGGCGAGAAGTGCCCACGAACCCAGATGTTTTGGGCGCAATGAGCCGTGAAGTCATGCCTTCTTTCTGGCAGGTTTTCCTCGCGCCGAGTGATAAAGAGAATCATGGTTTAGCTCTAGAACGCTTGGCTTTTTGCCTGCGCAAACGTGCCGAACATGAGCTGGATAACGTCTACTTCCCGTCGCTTTCCAGCCGCACGCATGTCTATAAAGGCATGCTCACCACGATGCAGTTGCCGGAGTTTTTCCCGGATCTGTCTGATGAACGTGTTGAATCCGAGTTGGCCATCGTGCACTCTCGTTTCTCCACAAACACGTTCCCTAGCTGGACTTTGGCTCACCCGTTCCGGTTGATCGCGCACAATGGTGAGATCAACACGGTGCGGGGTAACCGTAACTGGATGCGTGCCCGCGAAAGCTTGCTCGCCTCGGATGCCTTCGGTCCCAACATTGAGCGTTTGTTCCCCATTTGCACCCCTGGAGCATCAGACTCAGCCAGCTTCGATGAGGTCCTCGAACTGCTGCATCTGGCGGGGCGTTCTCTCCCGCATGCCATGCTCATGATGATTCCTGAGGCGTGGGAGAACAACACGGCGATGTCTGCTGATCGGCGCGCCTTCTACCAGTTCCACTCCATGTTTATGGAGCCCTGGGACGGCCCGGCCTCTGTGACATTCACGGACGGGTCTGTGCTGGGTGCGGTCTTGGACCGTAATGGGCTTCGCCCCTCCCGTTACTGGGTCACAGACGATGGTCTCGTTGTGCTCGGCTCGGAAGCTGGGTTGTTGGATATTGACGAAGAACGGATCGTCACGCGTGGCCGCGTTGCCCCTGGCCACATGTTTTTGCTCGATACCGCTGAAGGGCGGATCATCCCTGATGAGGAGATCAAGTCCCAGCTTGCTTCGGCGCACCCCTACCAGGAATATGTGAAAGATCAGGTCATTCACTTGGCTGATCTGCCTGAACGTGAACACGTGTTCCACACGCCGCGGTCCGTGGCGCGGCGGCAGCAGGCGTTCGGGTACACCCAAGAAGATTTGCGCCTCATTCTGCAGCCAATGGCCCTCAACGGGGCTGAAGCTATCGGCTCGATGGGAACCGACACGCCTATGGCGGTTCTGTCTTCGCGTCCTCGGCTGCTTTTCGACTACTTCCAGCAGCTGTTCGCGCAGGTCACGAACCCGCCGCTTGATGCGATTCGTGAAGAGATGGTGACGAGCCTGCAAGCGACGCTGGGCCCGCAGGTTAATCCGTTGGCAACGGACCCGCAGCACGCTCACCAGATCGCTATCGACTTCCCCATCCTGGATAACGATGATCTGGCAAAGATTGTCCACATCGACGCTGACTCGGATACTCCAGGTGAAGCCACAGTTGTGGTTTCTGGGCTCTACGAGGTTGCTGGTGGGGGAGCGGCGTTGAAGAAACGCCTAGACCTGATCTTCAACGAGGTCACGACCGCTATCAGCCGAGGGGCCCGGTATGTCGTGATCTCTGACCGTGACTCTGATGCCAATCACGCCTCGATCCCCTCGCTGCTGCTCACTGCGGCAGTGCACCACCACCTGGTCCGCACAAAAGACCGTATGAAGGTCAGCCTCATCGTTGAGGCTGGAGACGTGCGTGAAGTTCACCATGTGGCCACCCTCATCGGGTATGGCGCTGCGGCGGTGAACCCATACCTGGCGATCGAGACCGTGGAAGACATGGTCCGGCGAGGCGCGATCCGTGGGGTGAGCGCAGAAACCGCGAGCAAGAACGTCATTAAGGCGCTCGGTAAAGGCCTGTTGAAGGTCATGTCGAAGATGGGTATTTCTACGGCAGCTTCCTACCGTGGGGCGCAGATCTTCGAGTGCATCGGGTTGGCTGAAGATCTGGTTGAGGCGTACTTCACTGGAACCACCACAGTTTTGGGTGGCATCGGTCTTGAGGAGATCGCTCGCGAGGTAGCTGACCGGCACGCGGTTGCTTACCCCCGCGATGGGATCAGCCCGACCCACCGTCTGCTGCCGGTGGGTGGGGAGTACCAGTGGCGCCGTGAAGGGCCGCCGCACTTGTTTGACCCCGAGACGGTGTTCCGGCTGCAGCACGGCACCCGTGAACGTCGTTACGACATCTTCAAGCAGTACACGACTCGGGTGAATGAGCAGGCCGAGCGGCTTATGACGCTGCGTGGTTTGTTCCGGCTTCGCACGGATCTTCGTCCTTCTGTCCCGATTGACGAGGTTGAGCCTGTTTCAGAAATCGTGAAACGGTTCAGCACTGGTGCGATGAGCTACGGGTCGATCAGCCGTGAGGCACACGAAACTCTCGCGATCGCTATGAACCGTTTGGGTGGCCGCTCAAACACCGGTGAGGGCGGGGAAGATCCGGAGCGGCTGCAGGATCCGCAGCGGTGCAGCGCTATCAAGCAGGTTGCTTCTGGGCGTTTCGGTGTGACGAGTTTGTACTTGTCGAAGGCGAAAGACATCCAGATCAAGATGGCGCAGGGCGCTAAGCCAGGCGAGGGCGGTCAGCTACCGGGACCGAAGGTGTACCCGTGGGTGGCAACTACCCGCCACAGCACCCCGGGTGTTGGACTTATTTCACCGCCGCCGCATCACGACATCTACTCGATCGAGGATCTCAAGCAGCTCATCCACGATGTGAAGAACGCCAACCCGGTGGCTCGTGTTCACGTGAAGTTGGTTTCTGAGATTGGTGTGGGCACTGTCGCTGCGGGGGTGTCGAAAGCGTTCGCAGATGTGGTGCTGATTTCTGGGCACGATGGTGGCACGGGTGCCGCGCCGTTGACGTCGTTGAAGCACGCAGGCGGGCCGTGGGAGTTGGGCCTTGCTGAGACTCAACAAACCTTGGTGAAGAACGAATTGCGTGACCGCATCGTCGTGCAGGTTGATGGCCAGTTGAAAACGGGCCGTGACGTGGTGATCGCTGCGCTACTGGGGGCCGAAGAGTTCGGTTTTGCTACCGCTCCGTTGGTGGTTTCTGGGTGCGTGATGATGCGAGCCTGCCAGAAGGACACGTGCCCGGTAGGTATCGCTACACAGAACCCTGAACTGCGGCAGCGGTTCTCCGGTAAGCCGGAGTTCGTAGTGACGTTCTTCGAGTACATCGCTCAGGAAGTTCGTGAGCTTTTGGCAGAGCTGGGGTTCCGGTCTATTGATGAGGCTATTGGTCAGGCTTCTGTGCTGGAGATGCAGCAGGCAGTTGACCATTGGAAAGCTTCTGGCCTGGATTTGAGCCCGATTCTTCGTGAAGCGGTGCCGGTTTCGGGGGAGCGTCGCGCTGTGCGTGAGCAGCAGCATGGTCTTGAGCGCGCGTTGGACAATTCGCTGATTGCTCAGGCCAGGGAGGTTATCGACTCAGGTGGCCGTGTCGTTATTTCTTCACAGATCCGCAATACGCACCGCACGGTGGGCACCATGCTTGGCCATGAGGTGACAGCTGCGCATCCGTTCGGCATGGATGAGGACAGCATTCATGTGGACTTCACTGGTTGTGCGGGCCAGTCGTTTGGTGCGTTTGTTCCTCGGGGAATCACTCTCGCTCTTACTGGTGAGGCCAATGATTATGTCGCTAAGGGGCTTTCTGGTGGTCGAGTGGTTGTGCGCCCTGCAGGAGCGGCTGCCGCGACGGATGTCATTGCCGGGAACGTGATCGGTTACGGAGCCACGAGCGGGGAAATTTTCTTGCGCGGCACGGTCGGTGAGCGTTTCTGTGTGCGTAACTCCGGCGCAGAGGCAGTTGTTGAGGGAGTCGGCGATCACGGGTTGGAGTACATGACCGGTGGGGTTGCGCTCATCCTCGGTCCTACCGGCCGGAACTTGGCTGCTGGTATGTCCGGTGGTTTGGGTTTTGTGCTGGATCTTGACCCTGGGGTGGTTAATGGTGAGTTCGTTGACGTGGTTCCGCTGCGTGAGAGCGACGATGAGTTGGTTCTTGATTTGCTGCGTCGGCATGTGGAGCAGACTGGGTCACCGTTAGCGGATTCGTTGGTTGCGGATTGGGCTGCTGCGCGTGCCCGGTTCTCTCTTATCCTTCCTCGCGCTTATCAGCGCGTCCTCGATGTTCGTGCTGAGGCCGAACGTGAGGGTCTCGACGTCGACGGCTCCGAGGTGTGGGGTCGCATCTTGGAGGTGTCCCATGGCTGATCCGCGTGGCTTTTTGACGAAGCGGGAGCGTGAGCTGCCGCAGCGGCGACCGGTTCCATTGCGGTTGATGGACTTCAAAGAGGTCTATGAGCCGTTCCCGGTGGAGTCTTTGCAGGAGCAGGCTGGGCGGTGCATGGATTGCGGTATCCCGTTCTGCCATAACGGTTGCCCGTTGGGGAATTTGGTTCCGGAGTGGAACAACTTCGCTTGGGAGGGGCGTTGGGATGCGGCTATTGAGCGGCTGCATGCCACGAATAACTTCCCGGAGTTCACGGGACGTTTGTGCCCTGCGCCGTGCGAGTCGGCGTGTGTGTTGGGTGTTAATCAACCTGCGGTGACGATTAAGCAGGTGGAGCAGACGGTGATCGAGCGGGCGTTTGAGAGCGGTCAAGTGTTGCCGCACCCGCCGGAGCGTTTGTCTGGCCGCACTGTTGCGGTGGTGGGGTCTGGGCCTGCGGGGTTGGCTGCTGCGCAGCAGCTCACACGGGCTGGGCACACGGTGGCGGTGTTCGAGCGGGCTGATAAGGCTGGCGGTTTGCTGCGGTATGGCATTCCGGAGTTCAAACTGGAAAAGTCGGTTCTTGATCGACGTTTGGCGCAGATGCGGGCTGAGGGGACACGGTTCCGTACGGGCGTGAACGTGGGTGTGGATCTGACTGGTCAGGATTTGCGTCGGCGTTATGACGCGGTTGTTCTTGCGGTGGGTTCCACTAAGCCACGTGGCTTGATGGTTCCGGGGACTGAGCTCAATGGTGTGCATCAGGCAATGGAGTATCTGCCGCAGGCGAATCGTTCGAGTGTGGGGCAGTCGGTGGATGGGCAGATCCTTGCTACGGGTAAGGATGTGGTCATCATCGGTGGTGGTGACACGGGTGCTGACTGTGTTGGTACGGCCCTGCGTCAGGGCGCGAAATCGGTGACGAGTCTTGAGATTATGCCGCAGCCGGGGCAAGAACGTCCGGCGCATCAGCCGTGGCCGACGTATCCGACTGTTTTCCGTGTTGCTAGTGCGCATGAGGAGGGCGGTGAACGCGTCTATTCAGTGAGTACCACGGAGATCCTTGATGATGGCCAGGGCAATGTTGCTGGTCTGAAGGTTGTTGAGGTGGTGCTGGAGGATGGGCGCTTTGTGCCTGTGGAAGGCACGGAGCGGGTCATTGATGCGCAGCTTGTTCTGCTGGCGATGGGTTTTGTGGGCCCCGAGAGTGACGGGATTGTTTCTCAGCTGGGTATCGCTCTGGATGAGCGGGGCAATATGCGTCGGGATCAGAACTTTATGACGCAGGTTCCGGGAGTGTTCTCTGCTGGTGACGCTGGTAGGGGGCAGTCGCTTATTGTGTGGGCTATTGCTGAGGGACGGTCGGTAGCGGCTGCGGTGGATGCGTGGCTGACGGGCGGCACGATGTTGCCGCGTCCGATTTCACCGACGGATCGGCCTTTGCTTGTCTGAGTGCTCTCGTGAGTGTGTTGCGGGGTGTGAAACAGTGTTCTGTCTCACACCCCGCAGTATTTTTATTAGATACATCATGCAATAAATGCGGAAAATCGTTTTCATATGCGCATTCGCGCAATTTATTGTCGTAATTCGTGCGCAATAGGGCGGGAACTCTATCTAAGGGGAATCGCTACCTGATGGGTGCTCGGTAGAATGGAAACTATGCGTCGAGCCAAAATTGTCAGCACACTCGGTCCCGCTGTCAGCAGCCTTGAAAAGATTAAGGAGCTGGTCGACGCGGGTATGGACGTCGCTCGGATTAACCGATCTCACGGTGATTATGAGGAGCATTCGCAGCAAATTGCCTGGGTGCGTGAAGCTGCCGATGAAGCTGGGCGGCCAGTTGCTGTTCTGGTTGATTTGCAAGGACCCAAGATCCGGACAGGGCGTTTTTCGGCAGGTCCGGTGCGCCTGGAAAATGGTGATTCTTTCACGATCACTACACGGCCGGTTGACGGTAATCAGGAAATGGTGGGGACTACCTACTCGGGTCTAGCTGGCGATGTGAAGGTGGGGGATCCGCTCCTCATCGACGATGGGAAAGTGCGCCTAGAGGCCGTTGAGGTGACGGACACGGACGTGGTCACCCGGGTTATTGAGGGTGGGGTTATTTCGAACAATAAGGGCATCAACTTGCCTGGTGTGGCAGTGAGTGTTCCTGCCTTGTCCGATAAGGACGAAGATGATCTTCGCTGGGGCTTGCGTGAGGGTGCGGACTGGATCGCGCTTTCGTTCGTGCGGGATGCCTCTGATATTGATCGAGTGCACGAAATTATGCGCGAAGAAGAGATTTTCCGGCCGGTGATCGCCAAGATCGAGAAGCCGCAGGCGGTGGAGAACCTCGCCGATATTGTGGCTGCGTTCGATGGCGTGATGGTGGCTCGTGGTGACCTAGGTGTGGAGCTTCCGTTGGAGGAGGTCCCGCTGGTGCAGAAGCGCGCTATCGAGCTGTGCCGTCGTAACGCTAAACCGGTGGTGGTTGCCACGCAGGTTTTGGAGTCGATGATTGAGAACTCGCGGCCTACGCGGGCTGAGGCTAGTGACTGCGCTAATGCGGTGTTGGATGGCGCGGACGCGATCATGCTTTCGGGTGAGACGAGCGTAGGTAAGTACCCGGTTGAAGCTGTGCGGACGATGGCGAAGATTATTTCTTCGACAGAAGGCCGGGGGTTGTCACAGATTCGTCCGTTGATGACGACGCCGCGCACCCCAGGGGGCGCGATTACGCGTGCAGCTTCGGAGATCGCTAACTACCTCGGCGCTAAGTATTTGGCCGTGTTTACTACTTCGGGTGACTCTGCACGCCGTATGTCTCGGGTTCGCCCTGATGTGCCGATGATTGCATTGACTCAGCGTGAGGAAACTCAACATAAACTGTGTTTGACCTGGGGTATCAATGCTCACTTGGTTCCTGATTACAACTCGACGCGCAAAATGGTTGAGGCAGTGGATCGAGTGTTGCTGTCGGAGAGCACGCAGTTCGCGCGCGCTGTTCCCGGTGATTTGGTGGTGATCGTGGCAGGTACACGTCGTGGAGTAGAGGGCACGACGAACAGCATCCAGGTGCACAAGGTTGGTAGCTCTTTGGAATGACGTGAGGGTTGTGCTGCCTTGAGTGATGGCAGCTTGTGTGGGGCGTCTCGTCTTCGGATGGGTGCCCCACCTGCTTTTTGGGTGCACTTTCTGGTGTGGGGGGTGTGTTGCGGACGTCGATTATTGGCTTGGAGGGGTAAGGGGTTATAGTGGAGACCTGTTCTACGCCGGGTTTTCCCGGGCCCGCCGGGGTGGTGGAATGGCAGACACGGAGCACTCAAAATGCTTTGACCTAACGGTCGTGCGGGTTCAAATCCCGCTCCCGGCACTCTGATGGTGAATCCCCGAACCTACAAGGTTCGGGGATTCACTGCGTTTGGGGGGATGCCTGAATAGGCTCGGCATCATTGAATAGACCTACTGCCGGCGCTCTGACCTTTAGGGACTCTCAGTCCTCGATCGACAATGCCTAGCAGAGGTATCAGTCATATATTGCGGACTTACGTCCACTGGCTCATCTGTGGAACCTCCCGGTGAGTGGCCAACCACGTGGGTGATTGTTTCTCGTAATGCAGGCTTGCGAGCTCGAGCTGGCAGGGTGTTGGCCCCTGTGTGAGGCAAGCGCGCTTTATCGCTACGTGTCGGTAAGTGTGATGTGGGGCTCTTTTTCGTTCTGCGGCATGCAACAACGTCAACACACCCGGTGTCAGCAGGTGCGGTAGGCGCCTAGAATCGATGCGTGACAGCCAACGAGACGACTGAAGAGCAGGCCCCTGCTGAGTCGACCCCCGAACGTGAATCCGACGCCCTGCGGGTCGTGGTGGCCGAAGATGAGGCACTGATCCGCCTTGACTTGGCCGAAATGCTCGCAGAAGCCGGTTACGAGGTCGTGGCGCAGGCCGCTGACGGTGAAGAGGCTGTAGAGCTAGTCACCGCAGAGCGCCCCGACATCGTAGTCATGGACGTGAAAATGCCAGTCCTCGATGGAATCTCGGCCGCCGAGAAACTGCACGCCGAACGCATCGCCCCTGTGATCATGTTGACCGCTTTCAGTGACCGTGACCTGGTTGAGCGAGCGCGTGAAGCAGGCGTCATGGCTTACGTGGTTAAGCCTTTCACTATCGATGATCTGCGTCCGGCGATCGATATTGCCCGCAGCCGCTGGCAAGAGATGCATGAACTTGAGGCTGAGATCGCCGATCTGGGGGAGCGCCTCGAAACACGCAAGGCAGTAGATCGCGCTAAGGGTGTGTTGATGACTCAGCTCAAGCTGAGCGAATCTGACGCGTTCCGGTGGATCCAAAAAACCGCGATGGACCGACGACTGTCGATGCGTCAGGTTTCTGAGGCAGTGATTGCGGGCCTGCCAGGTAAGAAGAAGTAAGCGCGTTTCTGCGCGGCAAGAAAGAGGAGAGGAATACCTAGAAGGTGCTCCCTCCTCTTTTTGCATTGTGAGGTGGGCGCGTAGTCGTGCCCCGAGCACCTAGGCTGGGTGTGTGGGTCGACTACTTCTTCTTGACGGACACTCCCTCGCCTACCGGGCCTTTTTTGCCCTGCCTGCGGAGAATTTCGCGACAGCTACGGGACAAACAACGAACGCTGTATTCGGGTTCACCTCAATGCTGATCAACCTGTTGCGGGATGAACAGCCAACACACGTGGCAGTGGGGTTCGACCTTTTCAAACCAACGCTGCGTTTGGCGGAGTATCCGGAGTACAAAGCTGGCCGAGCTAAAACACCAGAAGAGTTCACTAGCCAGATCCCGCTGATCATCGAGGTTCTGGATGCGATGGGGATCCGGCACACTGCGGTCGAGCAGTATGAGGCCGATGATGTAATCGCGACACTGGCTGCTCGTGGGGAGGAATCCGGGCACGAGGTGCTTGTGGTCTCTGGTGATCGGGATTCCATGCAAATGGTCACGGACCATGTCACAGTCTTGTACCCGTTGCGTGGCACTTCTGAGCTGGCTCGCCTGGATCCTGCGGGTGTCGAAGAACGTTACCTGGTGCGCCCGGAGCGGTATAGCGACCTGGCTGCGCTCGTGGGGGAGAAGGCAGACAACCTCCCTGGGGTGCCAGGCGTCGGGGCGAAAACAGCAGCTAAATGGCTGAACCTGTATGGCGACCTGTCTGGCATCGTCGCCCACGCTGACGAAATTAAAGGCAAAGCAGGCCAGAATCTGCGGGACAACCTGGAATCAGTGCTGCGTAACCGGCGGCTTAACCAGTTGACGTCCGATCTTGACCTTCCCGTCACTATCGATGATGTGCAGTGGCAGGGCCCTGACCGAGAGGCTGTGCATGCGGTATTTGACGCGCTGGAATTCCGGGTGCTGCGGGACCGATTCTTTGAAGTAATTGGCCACGACAGCGGCGGCCAAAGCACGCAAAGCACTGTCGAATTGGAAGAAACAGTGTTGGCTCCTGGTGAGCTTGGAGCGTGGCTGGATGCACATACTCGTGCTGGTGAACGCGTTGGCGTCATGGTTGAAGGGCAATGGGCACGCGGTACTGGGGATGCGTGGGCTGTTGCTATCGCTGCCCCTGATAACGCTGCTGCCTATATCGATCTGGAATCGTTGACGGGTACAGACGAGAAAGCTTTCGCTGCCTGGCTTACCGATCCGCAACGACAGATGGTTTTGCATGATGCGAAAGGCCCTTTGCAAGCGTTAACCGCTCGGGGGTACACCCCCGCAGGGCTGTCGGGCGATTCCTCTATCGCCGCCTATTTGGTTCACCCAGATCAGCGTTCCTATGACCTTGGCGATCTCGTGATGAGGCATTTGCATCGCGAGCTGGCGCATGGAAGCAGTAATGGCCAAGGCATGCTGGATATCGGTGGCGGTGATGACCACGCTGCAGCCAGTGATGCGATGGCACGCGCTCGCGCGGTGCTGGATCTTGCTGATGCGCTTGAGGCGTTGGTGGATAGCAGCGGCGAGATGACGCTGTATCGGGATATTGAACTTCCGTTGGTGGCAGCTCTGGCTCTGATGGAGCGTCGAGGTATCGCTGTGGATCGTGCTCGGTTAAATGAGCTGGAGCAGCATTTCGCTGATGCCCTCGCCGATGCTGCGCAAGAGGCGTACGGCGCTATCGGACATGAGGTGAATCTTTCTTCTCCTAAGCAGCTTCAGGTTGTGCTGTTCGAGGAGTTGGATCTACCGAAGACGAAGAAAACGAAAACGGGTTACACCACGGATGCTGATGCGCTGAACAGCTTGTTCGAACGTACGGGGCACCCTTTCCTTGCAGCGCTGCTGCGCCACCGCGACGCCTCAAAACTGCGTTCAACGGTGGAAGGCCTCATTAAAGCCATCGCTGACGACGGGCGAATTCACACCACATATCAGCAGACAATTGCGGCCACAGGGCGATTGTCTTCCACAGACCCAAACTTGCAGAACATCCCGATCCGTACTGACTCTGGTCGCCGTATCCGTAGTGTTTTTGTGCCAGGCCAAGCAACCGGCGGCCAGGGTTCGGTGGCATACGAGTCCGTCCTTTCTGCGGACTACAGCCAGATCGAAATGCGCATCATGGCTCACTTGTCTGGTGATGAGGGGCTTATTGAGGCTTTCCGCAGCGGTGAGGACTTGCACCGTTTTGTCGGGTCGCGTGTGTTTGAGGTCTCCCCTGAAGACGTCACGCCTGCTATGCGCAGCAAAGTGAAAGCGATGTCGTATGGCTTGGCGTATGGTCTGTCAGCTTTCGGTTTGTCACGGCAACTGAAAATCTCTACCGCCGAAGCGAATACCCTGATGGAGGGCTACTTTGAACGCTTCGGTGGCGTTCGGGATTACCTGGCTGAGGTAGTCGAGATTGCGCGTAAGCAGGGGTACACCGAAACGATGTTGGGACGGCGCCGCTATTTGCCTGATTTGACCTCATCGAACCGGCAACGTCGTGACATGGCTGAACGAATGGCGTTGAACGCACCTATCCAAGGTTCTGCCGCCGACATCATCAAGATCGCCATGCTGCGTGTAGAGAAAGCGATTGATGAGGCGGGAATCGCCTCACGCGTTTTGCTCCAGGTGCATGACGAATTGGTGGTGGAGGTAGCGCCGGGGGAGAAGGATCAGGTGGCGCGCTTGATTCAACGTGAGATGGGCGGCGCGATCGATTTGTCTGTCCCGCTTGTTGTCAATATCGGTGTTGGCGATAACTGGCAGACAGCCGCTCACTGATCAGTGCGTGGCGCGCAAGTATGTGTAGTTACTTGCGCGCCACGAAGATCGCGGTCCCGGGAATGTGAGCGCCGCGTTGGGGGCTCCACCCTCCCCATGTTTGTGTGTTCCAGCTGGGCCATTCTGGTTCGACGATGTCGAGCACAGTGAATCCGCTGGTTGCCAGTGCACGTACGTGATCGCCGATGGTGCGGTGGTATTCGGCGTAGTCGATGCGCTCGCCGCTGCGTTCGATGTACGGCGAGCGGTCGAAGTAGTTCATGGATGCGTGGAGGGCATCGGGGGCGTCGGGGAAGGCCCAGCGGATGGGGTGGGTGGTTGAGTATGCGAGGAGGCCACCGTGGGAGAGGACGCGCGCGCATTCGTGGAGCATTGCGTTGAGGTCGGCGATGAATGGTGTTGCGCCGTATGCACTGAAGGCGATGTCGAAGCTGGCGTCGGCGAAGGGTAGGGCGACGGCGTCGGCTTGAACGAGTGGTACGGCGTTATTGGTTTTGGCGTTGAGGTGTTTGGCTACGTCGAGCATTCCTTCTGCAATGTCTGATGCGATGGCTGTGGCGCCGCATGCTGCTATGTATCTGCTGCCTTGTGCGGCGCCGGAGCCGAATTCGAGAACGCGTTTGTTGGTGAGGTCTCCTAGGAGGTGTAGTTCGCTTTCTCGGATTCCTTCTGGGCCCCAGACCAGTTCAGCGTCGCCGAGGAAGTCACCGTGTTCGGCGTAATAAGTGTTTGCTTCTGTGCTCCACCAGTTTCGGTTGCCTCGGTGTGTTTCGGTGGCTTCGGCGTGTGTTGTTCCGCGTCCGGCAGTGCGTGGTTCTTGGGTGGGGTCTGTCATGACAGATTCTTTTCTCGGGAAGGTTGGCTGGTTGGTTGTGGATGTTGGTGGCTGATTTCAAAATCGTTGCTGGGTATCGGTGCTGAACACGCCTATCGCCCTTTGCTCGAAACAGTTGTGAACGGTAGGATTAGTCGGTCTCTGCATACAACCATTGTCTGATGGATCGGTAATTAAATGCGCGCCTGACGATTTGTTTGACGCACGGTCCCTGTGACGCGGTGAAACGGATGTCACCGTCGAATGGAAGTGCTTCCCGGATCATGAAGTCCGGCGCAGAGGCGAAGAAAGAATTTGTCCAAGAGTCGGCACCCATGTGTCGTCTCCCGATTTTCTGTCCACCTACGGAGCCCCAACTACATGACTTCCACCCCCGAGATCGCGATCAATGACATCGGCTCGAGTGAAGAGCTGCTCGCCGCAATCGATGCCACCATTAAGAACTTCAACGACGGTGACATTGTTGAAGGCGTGATCGTCAAGGTCGATCGCGACGAGGTCCTCCTCGACATCGGTTACAAGACCGAAGGTGTTATCCCTTCGCGTGAGTTGTCCATCAAGCACGACGTTGACCCTTCTGAGGTCGTCACCGTCGGCGACGAGGTCGAAGCTCTTGTCCTCCAGAAGGAAGACAAAGAAGGCCGCCTCCTCCTGTCCAAGAAGCGTGCACAGTACGAGCGCGCTTGGGGCACCATCGAGAAGATCAAGGAAGAAGACGGCGTCGTCACCGGTACCGTCATCGAGGTCGTCAAGGGTGGTCTCATCCTCGACATCGGCCTGCGTGGCTTCCTCCCCGCTTCTCTCGTGGAGATGCGCCGTGTCCGCGACCTTCAGCCGTACGTCGGCAAGGAGATCGAGGCCAAGATCATCGAGCTCGACAAGAACCGCAACAACGTGGTCCTGTCGCGCCGCGCATGGCTCGAGCAGACGCAGTCCGAGGTTCGTTCCAAGTTCCTCCACGACTTGCAGCGCGGCCAAGTTCGTTCCGGCCAGGTTTCCTCGATCGTCAACTTCGGTGCGTTCGTGGACTTGGGTGGCGTCGACGGTCTCGTGCACGTCTCGGAGCTGTCGTGGAAGCACATCGACCACCCCTCCGAGGTTGTCGAGGTTGGCCAGGAAGTCACGGTCGAGGTTCTCGACGTCGACATGGACCGCGAGCGCGTCTCCTTGTCGCTGAAGGCTACGCAGGAAGACCCGTGGCAGACCTTCGCCCGTACGCACGCCATCGGCCAGATCGTGCCCGGTAAGGTCACCAAGCTGGTTCCGTTCGGTGCCTTCGTGCGTGTCGAGGACGGCATCGAGGGCCTGGTGCACATCTCCGAGCTGGCCGAGCGCCACGTGGAGCTGCCGGAGCAGGTTGTGCAGGTTGGTCAGGAAATCTTCGTCAAGGTCATCGACATCGACCTGGACCGCCGCCGCATCTCTCTGTCGCTCAAGCAGGCCAACGACATCGCCTTGGCTGGCGCCGAGTTCGACCCCACGCTGTACGGTATGGCGGCCGAGTACGACGAGGCTGGCAACTACAAGTACCCCGATGGCTTCGACCCGGAGGCCAACGAATGGCTGCCCGGTCACGACGCCGAGCGCGAGGCTTGGGAGCGCGAGTACGCCACGGCTCAGAGCCTGTGGGAGCAGCACCGCACTCAGGTCGAGGCCGCTTCCAAGGCCGAGGCCGAGGCTGCAGAGGCTGGCGCCGCCGAGGCGACGTCCTACTCCTCTGGCGCCACCACCACACAGGTGTCCGCTGCTGAAGGCACGCTCGCTTCCGACGAAGCCCTCGCGGCTCTTCGTGAGAAGCTGACCGGCAGCGCCTGATCAGTGTGACGCAGCGATGATCACGCTGGAGCTGCTGCTCCGCAGGTGATTTTCAGAGCGTGAGAAAGGCCCTGTCCACCCCAGGTGGACAGGGCCTTTCTCACGTGGCGTTTTCCCGCCGTAACGGGGCCAGGAGGCCTACCATGGCGTCATGGTGAACATCGGCTTGACGGGCGGCATCGGATCGGGAAAGTCCACAGTGGCGACCGCGCTGCGCGCGCGAGGAGCTGTAGTTGTTGACGCAGACGCCATAGTGAGAGATTTGTTAGGGCCAGGCGGTGGCGCTGTTCGTGCGGTGGTAGACCGTTTTGGTGACGAAGTAGTAGGTGAAGACGGCGCGATCGATCGGGCTGCGCTGGCGGCGACCGTTTTCCAGAACGCAGAGGCGCGAAACGACCTCGAGGCGATCGTGCACCCTCTGGTGGCTGTTCGCACCACAGAAATAGTGGCAGCCGCGCCCGAAGATTCGATCATTGTTCACGATGTCCCATTGCTGGTGGAGAAGCATATGGGTAGGCAGTATCACCTCGTCTTGGTGGTGCACGCCCCAGCTGAAGAGCGCGCACGGCGATTGGTGGAAAAGCGTGGAATGAGCCACGCTGACGCGATGGCACGGATGTCACATCAAGCTGACGATGATGCGCGTCGGGCAGCAGCAGATGTGTGGCTGGATAATTCTGGGACAGAGGAAGAGCTTCTCGCCCAGGTAGAAAAAGTGTGGGAAGAACGGATTATCCCGTTCCGCGACAATCTCATCGCTGGGCGGATTTACCGGCCTGAAAACTCGTCGGTGCTGGTGGATTATGACGAGCAGTGGCCTGCCCAGGCGGCACGGATTATCGACCGGTTGTCTGCAGCACTGGGAGATAAAGCCCCCGAATTTGAGCACGTTGGTTCTACTGCAGTGCCTGGTATGGAGGGCAAAAACGCGATTGATATCCAGGTCGGGGTTCGGGATCTACGTGAAGCTGATGATCCTGAGTTTGTGCGGATTTTGACTGATCTGGGGTATCCCCGCGTTGAGGAGTACCGCTTGGATCACCCTACTGATGATTTACCGGACCCTTCGTTGTGGATTAAGCGTTTTCACGGTTCAAGTGACCCAGGACAGGTAGTTCATTTGCATGTGCGTGAGATTGGTAGCGCTGGCTGGCAGTACGCGTTGCTGTTCCGGGATTGGCTGCGGGGAGATCCGGGAGCTGCTGAGGAGTACGTGGAAGTGAAGGCAACTGTTGACGCGCAGAGCAGCTCTGTTGAGGAGTATCGTCGTTCGAAAGCGCCGTGGTTCAACGAAGTGTGGCCGCGCATTCAAGCCTGGGCGCGTAAAGAAGGATGGCAGGGCTGAAGCTGTCAGGGGCTCTGTTAGTTGGCAGGCAGGTTTACGGTGTAAGGCATGCGTCCTATCACCGATCTGCAGCGCACGGTCGCCCCTATCGAGGTTGTTTCGGAGTATTCGCCTAGTGGTGATCAGCCGGCCGCCATCGCAGAGTTGACCCGCCGTATCAATGCGGGTGAGCAGGATGTGGTTCTGCTGGGTGCTACGGGTACGGGTAAGTCAGCCACGACAGCGTGGATGATTGAGCAGGTACAGCGTCCAACGTTGGTGATGGCACCGAATAAAACTCTTGCTGCTCAGTTGGCTAACGAATTTCGGGAGTTGCTGCCGAACAACGCGGTCGAGTACTTCGTCAGCTACTACGACTATTACCAACCCGAGGCTTACGTGCCATCTACGGACACGTACATCGAGAAAGATAGCTCGATCAATGATGAGGTTGAGCGGCTACGGCACTCGGCGACTAACTCGCTTTTGACGCGTCGTGATGTGGTGGTGGTTGCTTCAGTTTCGTGCATTTACGGATTAGGTACTCCGCAGGAGTATGTCGACCGGATGCAGCGGCTGCGAGTGGGGATGCAGATGGAACGTGACGACTTACTGCGTCAGTTTGTTCAGATGCAGTACAGCCGTAACGATTTCGCGTTCGAACGAGGGACTTTCCGGGTGCGGGGTGACACGGTTGAAATCATTCCGCAGTACGAAGAACTAGCGATTCGTATCGAATTTTTCGGTGATGAGATTGAGCGTCTCCAGACCTTGCATCCACTGACGGGTGAGGTAGTTCGTGAAGAAAACGAACTGTATGTGTTCCCGGCGTCGCACTATGTGGCAGGTCCGGAGCGTATGGAGCGCGCTATTGCCGGTATTGAAGCTGAGCTGGCTGAGCAGCTGAAAAAATTCGAGCGAGAGGGGAAACTTCTCGAGGCGCAACGGTTGCGGATGCGCACTACCTATGACATCGAGATGATGCGAGAAATGGGCGCATGTTCGGGTATTGAGAACTATTCGATGCATATCGATGGGCGAGAACAGGGCAGCGCACCGAACTGTTTGCTCGACTATTTCCCGGAGGATTTCCTTCTCGTTATTGATGAGTCGCACGTGACAGTGCCGCAGATCGGTGCCATGTATGAGGGCGACATGTCACGTAAACGGGTGTTGGTAGAGCATGGTTTTCGGCTGCCTAGCGCGATGGATAACCGGCCGTTGAAGTGGGAAGAATTCCTGGAGCGTATTGGGCAGACGGTGTATTTGTCTGCCACACCTGGTGATTACGAGTTGGCTAAGTCTGATGGGTTTGTGGAGCAGATTATCCGGCCCACTGGGCTGATTGATCCCGAGATCGTGGTGAAGCCAACTAAGGGACAGATCGATGACTTGCTCGCGCAGATCAATGAGCGGGTAGCCAAACAGGAGCGGGTGCTGGTTACCACGCTCACGAAGAAGATGGCTGAAGATCTCACGGAGTATCTGCTGGATAAGGGTGTACGGGTCCGTTATTTGCACTCTGAGGTAGACACTCTTCGTCGCGTGGAGCTGCTTCGTGAGTTGCGGGTCGGGGTATTTGACGTGCTGGTTGGTATCAACTTGCTACGTGAAGGTTTGGATCTTCCTGAGGTGTCGCTCGTGTCGATTCTCGACGCCGATAAGGAAGGGTTTTTGCGCTCTACTCGCAGCTTGATTCAGACGATTGGCCGTGCTGCTCGTAACGTTTCGGGGCAGGTGCACATGTATGCCGACACCATTACGCCCTCGATGCAACAAGCCATTGATGAGACGCTGCGGCGTCGGGAAAAACAGCTGGCTTATAACGCTGAGCACGGTATCGATCCCACCCCGCTGCGGAAGAAGATCGCAGATATCACGGACATGTTGCATCGTGAGGATGAAGACACCGAGGAGTTGATAGGTAGTGCTCGGGCTGCCTCGCGAGGCAAACGTGCATCCGAGCGTGGAAAGTCGGCAGGGATGGAGTTTGAGGCCTCTCGCCTGGATACCGCAGGGATGCCGCAGGCTGAGTTGGCTGATTTGGTGCAGCAACTGACTGAGCAAATGCATCGTGCTGCTGAAGAGCTTCAGTTTGAGTTGGCGGCGCGGTTGCGTGATGAAATCTCAGACTTGAAGAAAGAGCTGCGGGGAATGATTCGCGCTACAGAGTGAAAAGGGTCATAGGTTGGGGCGGGGCGACAGTCGCCCCGCCCCAACCTATGACGGGGAAGGTTAGGCTTCCGGTTTCATGGATCCAGTGCGCAGGAACCGCTGGTGCCACGAGTGCGCGATTTCTAGGTCGTGCGGGGTGTGCTGGCCGTTGGCGACTTTGCGGGCCTGCTCGTAGTAGTCACGCAGCATGGGGCGGAAGTCGGGGTGGGCGCAGTTGTTGATGATGCGTTCGGCGCGTTTGCGGGGAGCCAGTCCACGCAGGTCGGCTAGTCCTTGTTCGGTGACGATCACGTCAACGTCATGTTCAGTGTGGTCCACGTGTGAAACGAACGGGACGATCGCCGAGATCGCGCCGCCTTTAGCGGTTGAGGGTGTGACGAACGTGGAAATGTAGGCGTTGCGGGAGAAATCCCCCGACCCACCGATACCGTTTTGCATCTTCGAACCCATGATGTGTGTCGAGTTCACATTGCCGTAAATGTCAGCTTCGATGAGCCCGTTCATGGAGATGACACCGAGACGCCGAATGAGTTCAGGGTGGTTCGAGATCTCCTGGGGCCGCAGAATGATGTGTTTGCGGTAGTGCGAGGCGTCACGGTTCATCTTTTCGGCAGCGTCAGGAGATAGCGAGAACGCGGTTGCTGAGGCGACAGCGATTTTGCCGGAGTCGATGAGATCGAGCATTCCATCTTGGATCACCTCGGTGTAGGAGGTGAGGTCACGGTAGGGCCGGTCGAGCAGGCCGGCCAGGACAGCGTTGGCGATGTTGCCGACTCCCGACTGCAGAGGGAGAAGTTCTTTGGGGACTCTGCCCTGCTCGACCTCGTAGTCGAGGAAGTCCAAGAGGTGGTTAGCGATGGCTCGGGAAGTGTCATCGAGTGGCTTGAAGGGGGTGTTGCGGTCGGCTTGGTCGGTTTCGATCACGGCGACGATGCGATCGGGGTCGACGCGGTAGTACTTTTCACCGATGCGGTCTCCGGGGGCCACAAGGGGGATCGGTACCCGGTTAGGGGGCAATGCGGTGCCGTAGTAGATGTCGTGCATTCCTTCGAGGTCGGCGCTTTGCCAGCTGTTGACTTCGAGAATGATGCGGTCGGCGCGGTCTAGGTAGGTTTTGTTGTTGCCGACGGAGGAGCTGGGGATGAGATGTCCGTCTTCGGTGATCCCGGCGACTTCGATGACGGCGACGTCGAGGTTACCGAGAAACCCTTCCCACACCAGGGGGGCAACGTGGGACAGGTGGATGTCTACGTAGTCCATGTCGCCGGCGTTGATGCGGGCTCGGGTGGCGGGGTCGGACTGGTAGGGGGTACGTAATGAGATGCCGTTGGCTTCGGCGAGGGAACCATCGAGTTCGGGGGCGGTAGAAGCTCCAGTCCATGCCCCAATGCGGAATTCGTTGCCTTCGGCGTGGGTACGGCGCATTTTTTCGGCCAGGGCGACGGGGAGAGCTTTTGGATATCCGGCGCCGGTGAAGCCGGCGAAGCCTACGTTGTCACCATCTTTGATTAGTTCGGCTGCGTCTTCAGCAGTGGTGATTTTGCGGCGTAGGGATTCGTTGGCGATGCGGTGGGCCATGATTCCTCCTGATGCTGGGGGTTCAGGATTGATCGTAGGTCGCAAAGGGGGCGAACATGTCCTATTACGCAGTCATGAATGCCACACTGCTTGATGGGTGGGTGAGGATGCTTACTTACTCTTACCTAAGTTGGCGCTGTTTGGTGGGCAGGGGTTGGTCATGCCGTGTCGGTATTAGGTGACAGATGAACCGGCCTGTGCGGGTCCGGTAATTTTTTGGGGGATAGAGGTACATCGTTCCTGCGATTGAGAGATAGGGCGGTGCTTTCGTCATTGGCGACGTCTGAGATGCTGGGGGCTTTCGCTACGCAGATCGCTGCATTTGTGATTCCGCTGTTTGCTGTTATTTCTTTAAAAGTTGATTAGTTTCATATGAAAGTTTTGAACTCTATTGAGTCTACGGCTGCCGTGATTGCTGGATTTCTTGTAGGTGCGCGAGTCGATATTTATGGCGGCCGGTTTTCGATACGTGTTGCTCATGGTTTGCGTATGCGCTCGGGGAAGGTGGGGCGTCTTTTTTGCGTGAAAGTTCTACAGTTCAGTGCTGAGCAAGTCGCCTTGAGTGGAATATGCGGCGGCATCGGTGGCCTTGTCGGTGCCGCCGCAGTGAATAGCGGGTACGTGCACAAGAACATGAAACTTAGCTACGGCGTGTCACGTTTCTTGCCATCGGTCCCGGTGGTCGTTATTTGCCTGAGCCAGTCCGTCGCAGCCCCGAGAACATGATCGTCTAGATCGCTGCCTCCGAGCGTGTCCTGGCCCTGTACGGCGAAAAGACCGCGACTCCCAGCTTGTTACGTCCTCACCGCCAGTGGGGTTACCAGCCCCGCTGGCGCCATTCAGGAAGGCTGGGGCGTTCGGTGCCGATGGTGGTATCCGAGCCGTGCCCGGGGTAAACCCAGGCATCATCGTCATATACGTCGAAAAGGCGCTGCTCGACGTCATCGATGAGTGAAACAAAATCTTCAGGGCTGTCTGTTTTTCCTACGCCGCCAGGAAAAAGCGAGTCCCCGGTGAAAAGGTGCGCGCTGCCATCGGGGGCGGTCCAGGCCAATGCAATCGCGCCAGGAGTGTGCCCCCGCAGCGCGATGACGTCCACAGTGTGTTCCCCAACGGTGATGGTGTCCCCGTGATCCACAGTCCGATGCGCTGGCAGAGGAAGAGCGGCGGCGTCACGTACCCCTGCGATGGTTTCAGCCCCCGTGGCATCTGCGATCTCAACCAGAGCTCCGGTGTGGTCGGGGTGTCGGTGCGTAGTCACGATCGTGGCTACAGGTGCTGCGCTCTCAGCGATCAAGCCGTTGATCCGTGCTGCATCGGTGGCGGCATCGATCAGCAGAGATCCACTGCCGTCGCTAGGCGTAAGTAGATAGACGTTGTTGTTCATCGGGCCGACGCTGGCTTTACGGATAGTGAGCGTGCCGAGGTCACGTACGTCGCTGGGGCCTCCGCTGACGACCTCGCCGGTGTAGTGACTGTGGGTGTCCTGCATGCTCTCTCCTGGTAGATCGCTGGCGCAGTGGTGTTTAAGAATGATCAGGCGGGCCTTATGTAACAACGTTGATGAATGAATCGCCCATGCCGCTGGCGCGAACGATGTCGCCCCCTGCCCCTAGAGTGACATGTGTGCCAGTCGAAGCTTCTTCATCATCCGTAGCGCGTCGATCGGGGACGGCCGAGGGTAGCTCTGGTCGTATCGTCGTACGCGGGGCCAGGGAACATAACCTGAAGAATGCCGGGATCGACATCCCCCGTGACTCGCTGGTCGTATTCACCGGCTTATCCGGGTCAGGGAAATCCTCCTTGGCTTTCGACACGATTTTCGCTGAAGGGCAACGACGCTACGTTGAGTCCCTGTCCTCATATGCACGCATGTTCCTTGGGCAGATGGACAAACCCGACGTCGACATGATCGAGGGACTGTCCCCGGCGGTGTCTATCGATCAAAAAGGCACCAACCGCAACCCCCGATCCACGGTGGGAACCATCACAGAGGTACATGACCACCTGCGACTGTTGTTCTCTCGCGCTGGGCGAGCCCACTGCCCGGTGTGTGGCGAAGCCATCACACGACAAACACCGCAGCAAATCGTTGACCAGCTGATGGAACTTCCTGAGCGCACCCGATTCCAGGTGTTAGCGCCGGTGGTGCGCGGCCGTAAAGGCGAACACATTGAACTGTTGAAAGACCTGCAACAACAGGGATACTCGCGGGCGCTGATCGATGGGCAGCGCTATGAGCTCACCGACCCACCCGCCCTAGAAAAACAAAAGAAACACACCATCGAGGTGATCATCGATCGCCTCGTCGCTAAAGGGCCAGGACAAGACACCAACCGTCAACGTCTCACTGACTCAGTCGAAACAGCGCTACGCCTGGCCGCAGGGATCGTGCTCATCGACTTCGTTGATGTCCCTGACAACAGTGACAGTGACCTACCAGCGCGGCGACGATTCTCCGAAAACCTGGCCTGCCCCAACGAGCATGAAATCAACGTCGAAGCTTTCGAACCTCGCACCTTCTCGTTTAACAGCCCTTTCGGCGCCTGCCCTACCTGCACCGGCATCGGCACCGAAAAAGAAGTAGACCCCGAACTCATCGTCCCAGACGAAGAACTGTCTATCAGGGAAGGTGCCATTCAGCCCTGGTCTCAAGCCGGAAAACTCGCCGACTATTACGAAAAAGTAGTCAGCGCGCTAGCTCAAGAGCTGCACTTCACCCTGGACCAGCCGTGGCGTTCGCTGTCCAGCGAAGCCAAAGAAGCACTCCTGCACGGAAAGAACTACAAAGTCCACGTCAAATATCGAAACCGGTGGGGCCGAGAACGGGCCTACACCACCGGATTCGAAGGCGCGATCGCCACCGTGAATCGCCGCTACAAAGAAACCGAATCCGAATCATCACGGGAACGCTACGAAGGTTACATGCGGGAAATCCCGTGCCCGTCCTGTCACGGAGCGCGCCTGAAACCCGAAGTTCTCGCTGTGACCATCGGTGGACGCAACATCGCCGAAGTGTCCGACCTAGCCATTCAGGAATGTCTGGACTTCTTGTCCTCCGTCGAATTCACCGACCGAGAAAAACAAGTCGCTGACGCAGTGATGCGTGAAGTCGGTGCCCGACTCGGATTCCTCCTTGACGTTGGCCTGGACTACCTGTCCCTGTCTCGGCCCGCATCCACTCTCTCCGGTGGCGAGGCACAACGCATCCGCCTTGCCACCCAAATCGGTTCAGGCCTTGTTGGCGTGCTCTACGTTCTCGATGAACCTTCCATTGGGCTACACCAACGCGACAACGACCGCCTCATCGGCACGTTGAAACGCCTGCGCGACCTCGGCAACACACTCATCGTGGTTGAGCATGATGAAGACACCATCGATTCTGCGGACTGGCTGGTTGACATCGGCCCTGGGGCGGGTGAAAACGGCGGTGAAGTTGTCTACTCCGGCCCTGTGGAGGGCATCAAAACAGTTGACCGATCCGTCACCGGGGCGTACCTGTCTGGCCGCAAAGAAATCAGCGTCCCCGCTACCCGCCGAGGCATCGACAAAAACCGCACCCTGCGCGTCCTAGGTGCGAAACAAAACAACCTGAAAAACATTGACGTCACTGTGCCGTTAGGCTGCTTCGTCGCCGTCACTGGTGTTTCCGGCTCTGGGAAATCCACCCTCGTCAACGACATCCTTTATAACGTGCTCGCCAACCGGCTTAACCGGGCCCGTCACGTCCCCGGCCGTCACCGGCAAGTTCAGGGCACCGAACAACTCGACAAAGTTGTTCACGTTGATCAGAGTCCGATCGGGCGAACTCCACGATCCAACCCAGCCACCTACACAGGTGTTTTCGATAAGATCCGTAAACTCTTCGCTGAAACCAACGAGGCAAAGATGCGCGGCTACACGGCCGGACGGTTCTCTTTCAACGTCAAAGGCGGCAGATGCGAAGCCTGCCACGGTGACGGCACCCTAAAAATTGAAATGAACTTCCTTCCTGACGTGTACGTGCCCTGCGAGGTGTGCCACGGGGCCCGCTACAACCGCGAAACCCTCGAAGTGAAGTTCAAAGGCAAATCCATCGCCGAAGTTCTCGACATGCCCATCGCTGAAGCTGCCGAATTTTTCGGCGCCATGACTGGGATTGTCCGCTACCTAGAAACACTCACCCAAGTCGGTCTGGGATATGTGCGCTTAGGGCAGCCAGCTACCACTCTCTCTGGCGGTGAGGCCCAACGCGTCAAACTTGCCACTGAACTTCAACGCCGCAGCACAGGAAAAACGATCTATGTCCTTGATGAACCCACCACAGGACTGCATTTCGAAGACGTCCGCAAACTCCTTCTTGTGCTGCAGGGGCTGGTGGACAAGTCCAACACGGTTGTCGTGATCGAACACAACCTGGATGTCATCAAGTCAGCAGACTGGATCATCGACATGGGGCCTGAGGGGGGCGCTGGCGGCGGAACTGTTGTCGCTGAAGGAACCCCAGAAGACATCGCCCGTACTGAAGGAAGCCACACCGGAACTTACCTGGCGCCCCTGTTGGAACGCTCCGGCGTTACGCCCACGATCGTGAAACCATCCACGGCTTCGGGGAAAACGGTAACAGCCTCGACGGCAGCTAAAAGCAGCACGAAAAAAACCAGTGCTGCGAAAAAGACAACAACCGGGAAAAATGCGAAAACAACGGCCAAGAGCAGTGGCGTAAGTGCCTCTACACGCCGCAAGGCCAAAGCATTGAAGTCCTGACGCGAGAATGTGTCCAGACGTGTGCACCCCCACGTCGCCACCAGCAGGAAGGAACCGACATGACCGTCGAACAACGCCAACCGGCAGGAAACCGTGACATGGACCGCCGTACCGTCTTGCGCGGCATTACTGGCCTGGGCGTTTCTGCCGCCACAATCACCATTCTCGCTGCGTGTGGCGCTGGCCAGCCTGCCGCGCCGAAAGTGGACCAGGCCGCGGTGATCGCTGCCGTTAAAAAAGCTGTTTCTGAAGGAAAAGCCCCCGTTGGTGGGGCAGCTTTCATCGAAGAGCCCGCTCTTGTGGTGACCCAACCCAAAAAGGGTAGCTACATGGTGTTCTCGAGCGTCTGCACGCATGACGGGGGCATCATTGACCAAATGTCCGATGATGGAAAGCTGGTCTGCCCCAAGCACGGTGCGCAATATGACCCAGCTACCGGACAGCCAGTTGCTGGCCCCGCGCCTGCAGCACTGCAGAAATTCGACGTACCGGTCGCGTGAGTGACCCATCCCACTACCGGCCCCGCCCTGGAGAAATCCCCACAGATCCGGGCGTTTACCGGTTCCGTGACCCCGAGGGAAGGGTCATTTATGTCGGCAAAGCAAAATCGCTGCGGCCTCGCCTGTCGAGTTACTTCCAAGACCTGACACAGCTACACCCGCGCACCCACACGATGGTGACAACAGCCAGCCGTGTTGAGTGGACGGTGGTATCCAATGAGGTCGAGGCGCTCCAACTTGAATACTCGTGGATCAAAGAGTTCGATCCACGATTCAACGTCAAATACCGCGACGACAAGTCCTACCCCTATCTCGCGGTCACGATGGCTGAGAAATTCCCGCGCGCCCTGGTTATGCGCGGAAACAAGAAAAAA
This sequence comes from Dermatophilus sp. B7861-1, assembly GCF_058996045.1. NCBI lineage: Bacteria > Bacillati > Actinomycetota > Actinomycetes > Micrococcales > Dermatophilaceae > Dermatophilus > Dermatophilus sp. B7861-1. The sequence continues at coordinate 1,109,425 of NZ_CM180082.1, forward strand.
GGCAACCGCTACTTCGGGCCGTACACCCACGCCTGGGCGATCCGGGAAACTCTCGATCTCCTCCTACGTGTGTTTCCAGTGCGTACCTGCAGTGCGGGGGTTTTTCGCCGGGCCGAAGCATCAGGGCGGCCATGCCTATTCGGGTACATCGACAAATGCGCAGCACCGTGCGTTGGGCGAGTCAACGAAGAATCACATCGTGAGCTGGCCGAAGACCTGTGTGACTTCCTCGAAGGAAATTCGGACAAGTTCGTCACCCGGCTAGAGAAAAAAATGCGTGCCGCGGCCGCCGATCTTGACTTCGAACAGGCAGCCCGCCTGCGAGACCATGTCGCCGCACTCAAAACAGCACTAGCGAAAACCGCTGTGGTGTTGGGAGACGCGACAGATGCTGACGTATTCGGCCTGGCAGGCGATGACCTAGAAGTGTCAGTCCAGGTGTTCCATGTTCGAGGTGGTCGAATAAAAGGGCAACGAGGCTGGGTTGCCGAACGGCAAGACGAAGACGATGGCCGTATCGTGGAGCACCTACTCCAACGCATCTATGGCGGTGAAGCTGGAGAAGTAGTACCCCACGAAGTATTGGTTCCCGCGCTTCCTGCTGACGATGAAGTGCTCCGCGCCTGGTTGGGGGAGCGGCGCGGCGCCAACGTGGCTCTGCGCATCCCCCAACGCGGCGACAAAAAAGCCCTCCTAGAGACGGTAACGCGCAATGCCGAGCAGGCTCTAGCCCGGCACAAACTCACCCGCGCAGGTGACCTCACTAACCGCAGTCGCGCATTGCAGGAACTCCAAGATGCCATCGGTCTGGATGAGGCTCCGCTACGCATCGAGTGCTACGACATCTCCCACATCCAAGGGACGAATGTGGTGGGCTCAATGGTCGTTTTCGAAGATGGCCTTCCCCGCAAGTCGGAATACCGACGATTCGTTATTCGTGGCACAGGGCGAAACCCAACCCCCGTGGATTCCAACGCTTCTGGCCCCACTCCTGTGGCGGGGTTGGGCCCTGAGGCGGGTAATGATGACACTGCTGCGATGCGGGAAGTTCTGCAACGGCGTTTCACCCGCCGTGAGCGGGAACGCGCCGCACGAGCCCCATCTATCGACGAACAAGCATTGACGCCTACCGCTTCGGCGGCAGAGGCCGTGAACTTTGACACACGAGATGAACTCACACTTGACCGGTGCGGTAGACCGATAGCAGGAGCTGGGACAGCTGCTTGCGCCTCGGCGCCAACGAAGTTCGCCTACAGCCCTCAGCTTGTAGTGGTTGACGGGGGGCTGCCTCAGGTGCGGGCGGCGCAAGAAGCTCTTGATGAAATCGGCGTTGATGATGTCGTCGTTGTCGGCCTGGCGAAACGACTGGAAGAGATCTGGCTACCCGACGATGATTTTCCGATCGTGTTACCGCGCACGAGTGAAGGGCTGTTTCTGCTGCAGCGCTTGCGTGATGAAGCGCACCGATTCGCAATCACATTCCATCGGCAACGGCGCAGTACAGCGATGACGCGTAGCGCCCTGGATGGCATCCCTGGTTTGGGAGAAAGTAAGCGTAAGGCGCTTCTGTCGCATTTCGGTTCGGTGAAACGCATACGTGAAGCAACCCCTGAAGAGCTGACAGCGGTGAAAGGAATTGGCCCCAAGCTGGCAGAGGTGATTGTCACCGCGCTTGCAGCGAACACACCGGATCCCAGCATCAATACCGTGACCGGCGAAGTTTCCTGAAATAGACCCAGCACAGTTCTCGCCGCGAGTGGTGGTGTGTGTCAAGGTTGAAGGGGGAGCGCATCATTGCTGCAAATGATGCTGATGCGGCCGATTCATGAGTGCGGGGGCTCATACGGTGGTGTCGAGGGAAAATGGCAGTGCGTCAAGGATGGGGGAAATCATGAGTTCTGAACCAACGTTTATGGGGGAAGGACACCCACCGGGAGAGAACGCCCTGGATGAAGGCATGCCGTTTGTCATCTTGACCGGTATGAGCGGGGCAGGCCGTAGCACTGCGGCCCGGAGCATGGAAGATCTCGGCTGGTACGTAGTGGACAACCTTCCGCCAGAGATGCTTTCTGAGCTGGGGCGCCTTATGGCTCGCCCATCGAGCACGGTGCGTAGGCTCGCAGTTGTTGCCGACGTGCGGTCGATGGAATTTTTTGATGCATTGTTCTCGGCTCTGATGCGGCTGCGCGAGGCAGGCATCAATCCTCGGATTATTTTCTTTGATGCTGATGATGAATCGTTGGTGAGGCGTTTTGAGAGTGTGCGTCGTCCGCACCCGTTGCAGGGGGAGGGGCGGCTGCTTGACGGTATCCAGGCGGAGCGGGCTCGACTGGCGGATTTGCGGTCTGTATCAGATCTGGTTGTGGACACCTCTGGTTTGAATGTGCATCAGTTGTCGGCCAAGGTGCGGTCGATGATTGCCGAGGCCACGCAGGTGCGGCTGCGTATGGCAGTGGTGTCTTTCGGGTTCAAGTACGGGGTTCCGTTGGATGCGGACGTGGTATTTGATATGCGCTTTTTGCCCAATCCGTTCTGGATTCCGGAGTTGCGCCCGTTCAATGGGCTTGATGCACCGGTGTCGGAGTATGTGTTGTCTCGTCCAGGGGCGGTGGAGTTCTTGGAGCGGTTGGACAGTGTGCTGCAGGTCATGATTGAGGGGTATTTGTCTGAAGGGCGCCGGTATGTCACTGTCGCCATTGGCTGTACGGGCGGTAAGCACCGTTCAGTGGCGGTGGCTCAGGCGTTGAGTGACCGTATCGGGACGGCGGAGGTGTCTGTGATGACGTTTCATCGCGATCTGGGGCGCGAGTGAGCATTGGGGATCCACGCGTTGTGGCGTTGGGGGGTGGCCATGGGTTGGCTGCATCGTTGGGGGCGTTGCGCCATGTGACCGATGAGATCACGGCAGTGGTGACAGTTGCTGATGATGGCGGCTCCAGTGGTCGATTGCGGCGTGAGTATGAAGTGTTACCGCCGGGTGATCTGCGGATGGCGGTTGCTGCATTGTGTGATGACACGGCGGAGGGACGTCGGTGGCGTCAGGTGCTGCAGCATCGGTATGGGGCTGGCGGTGCATTAGAGGGCCATGCGGCGGGGAATTTGCTCATCCTGACGTTGTGGGATCTGCTGGATGACCCAGTTGCGGGGCTGGATGCGTTGGTGCGTCTGGTTGATGCTCGTGGACGAGTTTTGCCAATGGCGGGGGTGCCGTTGGTGATTGAGGCCGATGTGACTGATTTGGTGCCTGAAGATCCGCAGGCGTCGGTGTTGCTGCGGGGGCAGGTGTCCGTAGCGAAGACGAGCGGTCAGGTGGCTTCGGTGCGTCTTGATCCGGCGGATCCTCCGGCGTGCCCAGAGGCATTGGCTGCGATTGATCAGGCAGATTGGGTGATTCTTGGGCCTGGTTCGTGGTTTACGTCGGTGATGCCGCACATGTTGGTGCCGCAGTTGCGGGCTGCGCTGTGTCAAACTTCGGCTAAACGTGTGTTGACGTTGAATTTGTCGCCGGGCACGGACGAGACGAGTGGGTATACGGCTGCGCGGCATATTGAGTCGCTGGCGGCCTATGCGCCAGGGTTCCGGGTGGATGCGGTGTTGGCGGATCCAGCTGCGGTTGATGACGAGGAAGCACTGCGGGACGCGGCGGCTGAGCTGGGAGCCACGGTGGTGTTGACGCGGTTGGCCTCCAGTGAGTCTGCTGAGGTGCATGACACGTTGCGGTTGGCTGCGGCGTATCGGGACTTGTTTGCCTGAGTGGGTTTCGTTGGGTTTTGCGTGTTTGGGGTGCTTCTGCGTGCTCTAAGGGGTGCTTGACCCGGGTGGCAGGATTGTCGACATGGCGATGACCGCGAAGGTGAAGGACGAGTTGAGTCGGCTGAGCGTGACTAAGCCGTGCTGCCGAAAGGCAGAGGTGAGTGCTTTGTTGAGGTTCACAGGGGGGTTACATCTCGTCTCGGGGCAGGTGGTGATTGAGGCTGAGGTGGATACGGCAGCTAGTGCCCGGCGGCTGCATGCGGTGTTGGGTGAGTTGTATGGGGTGCAGTCGCGGTTCATGGTGGTTGCTGCCGGTGGTTTGCATCGTTCTACGCGGTATGTAGTGCAGGTGCATGAGGGTGGTGCGGCGGTTGCGCGGCAGACAGGGTTGATTGATGTGCGGGGCCGCCCGGTGCGGGGGTTGCCGCCGCGGGTGGTGAATGGGTCGACGTGTGATGCGGAGGCTGCTTGGCGTGGCGCGTTTTTGGCGCATGGGTCGCTGACGGAGCCGGGGCGGTCGAGTTCGTTGGAGATCACCAGTCCGGGGCCAGAAGTTGCGTTGGCGATGGTGGGTGCGGCCCGCCGGCTGGGTATCGCGGTCAAGGCCCGTGAGGTGCGCGGTGTGGATCGGGTAGTGATCCGTGATGGTGACGCTATTGGGGCGATGTTGACGCGGATGGGTGCCCATGATGCTGTCTTGGCGTGGGAAGAGCGGCGGGTGCGTCGGGAAGTTCGGGCCACAGCGAACCGGTTGGCTAATTTTGATGACGCGAATTTGCGCAGATCCGCGCGGGCGGCGGTGGCTGCGGGGGCGCGGGTGCGTCGTGCGTTGGAAATTTTGGGCGATGATGTCCCGGATCATCTGAAGGCTGCTGGGGAGCTGCGGTTGGCGCATAAGCAGGCGAGTTTGGAGGAGCTGGGTGGTTTGGCTCAGCCTCCGATGACCAAGGATGCTGTCGCTGGCCGTATTCGGCGGTTGTTGGCGATGGCGGATAAGAGGGCTGCGTCGTTGGGTATACCGAATACCGAGTCTGCTTTGAATGAGGAGACAGTTGATTCCTGATCGGGAATCTCATCTGATTTTGCAGCTCAGGCGCAAATTGTTGCGAAAAGGAGAGAGACGAAAGTCTCTATCTCGTAGGTAAGGATTTTGGGCGACGTGCTCATGGCATAGGCTCGGAGTGTCGCACGCAGGTGTGCGACTCGAACGGAATCTCCCATCGAGTGTGCGTGCGACGGGCCGTATGGCTTGCTCTACGCATATTTCGGTGAATTTCACTGCTCTGTAAGGAACAGTGGGGAGATATACGCGTTGAACACTGTGAGGGGTACGCCGGAAGGTTTTCTCACAGTGGTCGCCCGTTTCGGGTCCACGCTGATGACGTGCCCGCACCGTTCATAGACAACGCTTCCAGGAAGGTTCACCTGTGACTGTTCGCGTAGGTATCAACGGATTTGGCCGTATTGGCCGCAACTTCTTCCGTGCTGTCGCCGCATCTGGCGCCGATGTCGAGATCGTTGCGGTCAACGACCTCACCGACAACAAGACGCTCGCCCACCTGCTCAAGTACGACTCGATCCTGGGGCGTTTCCCGCAGGACGTCACCTACGACGAGTCCTCGATCACCGTTGGCGGTAAGGCCATCAAGGTTTTCGAAGAGCGCGACCCGGCCAACCTGGACTGGGCTTCTGTTGGCGCGGACATCGTGATCGAGTCCACGGGTCGTTTCACCAAGGCTGAGGACGCTAAGAAGCACCTCACCGGTGGTGCGAAGAAGGTCATCATCTCCGCTCCGGCGAAGAACGAAGACATCACCATCGTCATGGGTGTTAACGACGGTGACTACGACGCTGCCAAGCACACCATCATCTCGAACGCTTCGTGCACGACGAACTGCCTGGCCCCGATGGCCAAGGTCCTCAACGAGGCCGTAGGTATCGAGAAGGGCCTGATGACGACGGTGCACGCATACACCGCCGACCAGAACCTGCAGGACGGCCCGCACAGCGACCTGCGTCGTTCCCGCGCTGCAGCCCTGAACATTGTCCCGACCAAGACGGGTGCCGCTTCTGCGGTGGCGCTGGTTCTGCCGGAGCTGAAGGGCAAGTTCGACGGCTACGCCCTGCGTGTTCCCACACCGACGGGTTCGGCCACCGACCTCACCTTCGAGGCTGGCAAGGAAACCACGGTTGAGGAGATCAACGCTGCAGTCAAGGCTGCCGCGGAGGGTCCGCTCAAGGGCATCCTGTCCTACACCGAGGACCCGATCGTCTCCAAGGATATTGAGACCGACCCGCACTCCTGCATCTTCGACGCTGGTTTGACCAAGGTTATCGGCAACCAGGTGAAGGTTGTCGGCTGGTACGACAACGAGTGGGGTTACTCCAACCGTCTCGTGGACCTAACCACGCTGGTCGGCAAGTCGCTCTGACGTCGATTCTCATCGATGTGGCGTGGCACGGAGTGGCTGATCACGTCATCGTCTCCGTCGCTTCGCATTGACTTCGCGCGTGCGCCGGGTGGCCGGAATCCCGGTCGCCCGGCGCACGCGTCGTTGTCTGGGCTCGTTCCGGTGTGGATGCGGGCTTGATCTACCTGAACTTTGCATCGTCCGGCTCGTGGTGTTGTCCATGTGGTCGGGCTCTAAAGGAGTGAATGCGTATGAAGACCACCGAGGAGCTTATTAACTCGGGTGTGAGCGGTAAGCGCGTGCTGGTTCGTAGCGACTTGAACGTGCCGCTGGATGAATCCCGCAACATCACTGATGACGGTCGTGTGCGGGCATCGATCCCCACGATTAAGGCGCTAGCTGATGCAGGTGCGCGGGTTATTGTGGTGGCTCACTTGGGGCGTCCAAAGGGCACGCCAGAGGAAAAGTACTCGCTTAAGCCGGTAGTGGGGCGTTTGAGTGAGCTGCTTGGTTTGGATGTCGCGTTCGCTGAGGACACGGTGGGTGACTCTGCTGCCAGCGTTGTTGCTGGATTGCAGGATGGCCAGGTCGCGTTGTTGGAGAACCTGCGTTTCAACGCTGGTGAGACAAGCAAGGACGAGGCTGAGCGAGGAGCGTTCGCCGACAAGCTTGCCGCGTTGGCTGACGCATATGTTTCTGATGGCTTCGGTGTGGTTCACCGTAAGCAGGCCTCGGTGTATGACATTGCGACGCGACTTCCTGCGTACGCCGGTGGGTTGGTGCGTTCTGAGGTTGAGGTGCTTAAGCGCTTGACCGAGGAGCCTGCGCGTCCGTACGCAGTGGTGTTGGGTGGCGCAAAGGTTGCTGACAAGCTGGCCGTCATTGAGAACCTGATGAAGACCGCGGATCGTCTGATCATCGGTGGCGGTATGGCGTATACGTTCCAGGCTGCTCGTGGTTTCGAGGTGGGTAAGAGCCTGCTTGACCCGGAGAAGATCGAGGCGTGCAAGGGCTTCATCGAGGCTGCCGAGGCCAACGGTGTCGAGCTGGTGTTGCCGGTTGACACGCGGATCGCTCCGGAGTTTGGTGAGGATGGACCGATTTCGGTGGTTTCTTCTGAGGAAATCCCTGCCGATCAGATGGGTCTTGATATTGGTCCTGAGACGGAGAAGTTGTTTGCTTCCAAGCTCGAGGACTGCAAAACCATTTTCTGGAATGGGCCGATGGGTGCCTTCGAGATGGGGTCGTTCGCTGGTGGCACCAAAGCCGTTGCAGCTGCGCTTGTTGAGACGACCAAGAGTGGCGCGTTGACGGTTGTCGGTGGTGGTGATTCGGCTGCTGCTGTGCGGAGCCTGGGCTTCTCTGACAACGACTTCGGTCACATTTCTACCGGTGGTGGCGCCAGCCTCGAGTACCTCGAAGGTAAGGCGCTGCCGGGTATCGAGATTCTTTCTAAGTAAGTAGCTTCCTCTTTGTGCGGTGGCCCCGATTGGTGGCCACTGCACAAAGACGCCCCGGTTCCCTGGGCAGCAATACCCCCTTTTTTTGTTGTAACAGAGTCGTGTTCGAGGAGAGAGATGAGCAACCGTACGCCCCTGATGGCGGGCAACTGGAAGATGAACCTGGACCACCAGCAGGGCGCCCACTTGGTACAGAAGCTTGACTGGGCGTTGAAGGACGCCAAGCACGACTTTGAGGCGGTAGAGGTCGCAGTTGTGCCGCCTTTCACTGACATCCGCACAGTCCAGACCCTCGTTGAGGGCGACAACATGAAGCTGGCTTATGGTGCGCAGGACATCTCTGAGCATGATGGTGGCGCCTACACCGGTGAAATCTCAGGTGACATGCTCAAAGCGCTGGGATGCACGTACGTTCTGGTTGGGCACAGCGAGCGTCGCGAATACCACCACGAGAATGACGAGCTGCTGAACCGTAAGGTGAAGGCGGCCTACCGTCACGGCCTTACGCCTATTTTGTGCTGCGGTGAGGCTCTTGAGGTTCGTAAAGAGAACCGTCAGGTCGAGCATGTTCTGGGCCAGATTGAAGCGGACCTGGCCGGTATCCCGGTGGAGCAGGTTAAGAGCATTGTTATTGCTTACGAACCCATTTGGGCTATTGGTACTGGCGAGGTTGCTACACCAGCCGATGCTCAGGAGGTCTGCGCAGCGATCCGTGGCAAGCTCGCGGAGCTGTACGACCAGCAGACTGCTGAAGCTGTACGTGTTTTGTACGGCGGTTCGGTCAAGGCCGGTAATGTTGTGGAGATCATGGCGCAGCCCGATGTTGATGGCGCGCTTGTTGGTGGCGCTTCGTTGAAGGCAGAGGATTTCACACCGATTTGCACCTACCAGCAGGCTGGCAACTGAGCCTGGACTGTTTGAGGTTAAGTGTTTCTGAGCGGCCTCGTCGCTGCAGTCGCAGGTTGTGCCGCGTCTGCAGCGACGTGATCGCCTACACTCATGAGTGGATTGGGCACCGCCGTGCCCGCTGTACCGTCAAGCTTGGCAGGTCAGGAGTACCGCATGGACATTCTCTCGATCGTTCTCAAGGTTGTGCTGGTCATCACGAGTTTGTTCCTCACCGTTCTGATCCTCATGCACAAGGGGCAGGGTGGCGGCGTCTCCGAGATGTTCGGTGGTGCCATGCACGCAACTGTGGGTGGCTCGTCGGTGGCTGAACGTAACCTCAACCGCTACACGATTCTTATTGCGTTGGTGTGGCTGGCATCGATCGTTGGGCTGGGGCTTATTACACGTTTCGCCGGTTAGGTGGTTTTCGCCCAGCTGTAACACATAGGGGTGGGGCCCAGCCTTGAAGGTTGGGCCCCACCCCTATTTTGCTGCTGTTAGGCGGGGGAGCGTCTGTGCTGCTGCGGGGTGATGGTGACTTCGGGTAGGCCGAGTCGGAGTGCTTCGGCGTAGGGTTCGTCGGCATCGAGTCGGGAGAGCTCGTCAGCGAGGCTCTCGTCGTCGTTTCGCCGAGGCAGGGAGATACAGCGTTCGGGTTCACCGGGGTGGGTGATGTATCCGGTGGCACCGTCGGGGCGGAGGAGTTGGGTGGTTCCGGATGGGCGTTCGAGGGTTACTCCGTAGATTCCTTCTTGATCTGTGGTGGTGAGCAGCTGCACCGGCACTTGTAGCCGTACTTGGAGCCACGCGGCGAGTAGGTGTGCAGAGGCTGAGTCAGGGTTGCCGGTGACTGTTGCTGCGGTGACGTTTTCGTGTGGTGGTTGTTCCATCAGTGAGGCGAGTACTCCGCGCCATCTGGTGGTGCGGGTCCAGGCGAGGTCAGTGTCGCCGGGGTGGTAGTGCTCGGCGCGGTGATGCATGGAGTTGATGGATTCTTTTTGTGCTTGAGCGTCGGTGATGCGCCGTTGCGCTAGGACACCGATGGGGTCGGCAGCGACGTTATGAGGGGCGGTGCGGGGCCACCAGGCCACGATGGGGGAGTCGGCTAATAGGAGGGGAAGGACGACAGCTGAGCCGTGTTGGGTGAGTTCGCCGTAAAGCTTCAAAACAACGATTTCGCTTGCTCCGGCGTCTCCGCCGATGCGCACTTCGGCGTCAACTTTGTTTCGGCTGTTCGGGTTTCCTGAAACCACCACGATGATGCGGCTGGGGTGTTGGCGGGTGGCGTTTTGGGCTTCGTGGAGTACGGGTTCGAGTGTTTCTTCTTCGGTGATGACCACGAGGGTCATAACCCGGCCTAACGCCATGGCACCGTTGTTTTCGCGTACGGAGATGATGCGTTTAGCGACGGCGGGGATAGAGGTGTCGGGCAGTTCGATGATCATGGCATCCTCCACTGACGGCCGTCGCGTTCGAGCAGCTCATGTGCGCTCTTGGGCCCCCACGCCCCGGGGGTGTATTGCTCTGGACGAGTGGTGCTGTTTTCCCAGTGTGTGGTGATGGGATCGAGAATTTTCCAGGAGAGCTCGACTTCTTCGTGGCGAGGGAACAGGGGTGGGTCGCCGATAAGGGCGTCGAGGATGAGGCGTTCGTACGCTTCGGGACTGGACTCGGTGAAGGCGCGCCCGTATCCGAAGTCCATGGTGACGTCGCGGACTTCCATTTGATCTCCGGGTACTTTGGCGCCGAATCGCAAGGTGATGCCTTCGTCGGGTTGGACGCGGATGACGATGGCGTTGGCGCCGAGTTCTCCGGTGGCGGTTTGGTCGAAGGGCAGATGTGGTGCTTTGCGGAAAACGACTGCGACTTCGGTGACGCGTTTGGCGAGGCGTTTTCCGGTGCGCAGGTAGAAGGGCACACCGGCCCAGCGGCGGGTAGCGACTTCGAGTTTGACGGCAGCGAATGTTTCGGTGTGGGAGGAGGGGTTGACGCCTTCTTCATCGAGGTATGCCGCGACGTGTTCGGAACCTTGCCACCCGGCTGCGTATTGGCCTCGTGCGGTGCATTCTTCGATGGGGCCGGGGATGATGACGCTGGCTAGGGCTTTTTCTTTTTCGGTGCGTAGGTGGTCGGCGTCGAAGGCGATGGGCTCTTCCATGGCGGTGAGGGCCAGGAGCTGGAGGAGGTGGTTTTGGATGACGTCGCGGGCGGCACCGATTCCGTCGTAGTAGCCGGCGCGCCCGCCGATGCCGATGTCTTCGGCCATGGTGATTTGGACGTGGTCGACGTAGTGGGCGTTCCAGATGGGTTCGAACATTTGGTTCGCGAATCGAAGCGCCAGGATGTTTTGTACGGTTTCTTTGCCGAGGTAGTGGTCGATGCGGAAGATCGAGTCTGGTGGGAAGACATCGGATATAACGCGGTCGAGTTCGCGTGCGGATTCGAGGTCGTGGCCGAAGGGTTTTTCGATGACGACGCGGCGCCAGCCGTCGCTGTCGTCGGCGAGGCCGGTTTTGTGCAGGAGTCCGCAGACTTTTGCGAATGCGTTGGGTGGGATGGATAGGTAGAAGGCGTGGTTGCCGCCGGTGCCGCGTTCGGTATCGGCAGCAACCACGACCTCACTGAGTCGGTGGAAGGATTCTTCGTCGTCGAAAGCGCCGGTGACGAACCGGAAACCGCCGACGAGTTGGTCCCAGGTTTCTGACCGGAAGGGAGTGCGCGAGTGGGCCTGCACTGACTCCTTCACGAATTGGGCGAATCGGTTGTCGTCCCAGTCGCGGCGGCCAAATCCGATCAGGCTGAATCCGGCGGGTAGGAGGCCGCGGTTTGCCAGGTCGTAGATGGCTGGTAGGAGTTTTTTGCGGGATAGGTCTCCGGTGACTCCGAACATGACTAGGCTGCAGGGCCCAGCGATGCGGGGGAGTCGTTTATCTCGAGGGTCGCGGAGGGGATTCCCCGCTGCAGGCTCTCGCGCTGAACTCACTTGCTCTTGGCCTCCAGTTCACTGGTGAGGGAGTCCAGGAGTTCGGTCCAGGACTTCTCGAATTTTTCGACGCCTTCCTTTTCGAGCTTGGTGACGACCTCGTCGTAGGAGATTCCGAGGGCGGCGAGCTTGTCGAGGGTGGCTTGGGAGTCTTCGTAGCTGCCAGCGATGGCGTTGGCGCGGACCTTGCCATGGTCGGCGACAGCTTCGAGGGTTTTGCCGGGCATGGTGTTGACCGTGTGTGGTGCGGCGAGGTCGACCACGTACATGGTGTCGTCGTATTCGGGATTTTTCACACCGGTGGATGCCCACAGCGCGCGTTGTTTGTTTGCGCCTGCTGCTTCGAGGACGTCCCAGCGGCTGGTGGCGAAGGCTTCTTCGAAAACTTGGTAGGCCAGGCGTGCGTTGGCGATTGCTGCTTTTCCGCGCAGAGCGAGTGCTTCGTCGGTGCCGATCTTTTCGAGTCGAGGGTCGATTTCGGTGTCGACGCGGCTGACGAAGAAAGATGCCACGGAGTGGATCTTGCTGATGTCTTTGCCTGCCTCCTTGGCTTTCTCGATGCCTTCGATGAAGGCTGCCAGGACTCCGCGGTATTGGTCGAGAGAGAAGATAAGGGTGACGTTGACGGAGATGCCTTCGGCAAGGACGGCTGTGATGGCTGGTAGGCCCGCTGTGGTGGCGGGGATTTTGATCATCACGTTTTCGCGGTCGACGGTGGCGTAGAGCTTTTTGGCCATGTCGACGGTGGCGTCAGTTTCGTGGGCCAGGCGTGGGTCGACCTCGATGGAGACGCGTCCGTCTTTGCCGCCGGTGGCGTCGTAGATGGGTTTGAGGACGTCGCAGGCGTTGCGGACGTCGTCTGTGGTGATGGCGAAGACGGCATCGTCAACGGGGGTGTTGGCGGCGGCCAGTTGTGCTACCTGGTCGGCGTAGGCTTCGCCGTTGGATAGTGCGGTGGCGAAGATTGTGGGGTTGGTGGTTACGCCTACTACGCCAGATTCGTCGATGAGTTTTTGCAGGTTTCCGCTGGAGATGAGGGTGCGGGAGAGATCATCGAGCCAGACGGAGACGCCGGCGTCGGCGAGGGCTTTGATGTTGCTGTTGATGGTCATGTGAATCAGTTTCCTTCTACTGCAGCGATGGACTCTTTGGCAGCCGCAACGACTGCTTCGGTAGTGATGCCGAACTCGCGGTAGAGCGTGGCGCTGTCGGCGGATGCGCCGAAGTGGTCGATGCCGATGATGCGTCCGGCGTCTCCGACGATGGTGCGCCACAGGGCTGGGTGTGCGGCTTCGACGGCGACGCGTGCTTTCACGTCGGTGGGGATGACGCTTTCGCGGTAGGACTTCTCTTGTGCTTCGAACCATTCGAGGCAGGGGGCAGAGACGACGCGTGCTTTGATGCCTTCAGCGGAGAGCTGTTCGGCTGCTTGGACTGCTAGATGCAGTTCGGAGCCGGTGCCGATGATGACCACGTCGGGGGTGCCGTCGGTGTCAGCGAGGACGTATGCGCCCTTGGCGACTCCTTCGGCGGAGGCGAAGCGAGTGCGGTCCAGGGTGGGCATTGCTTGACGGGATAGGACGATGCCGGTAGCGCGTCGGTTTTCGAGGATTGTGCGCCAGGCGATGGCGGTTTCGTTGGCGTCGCCGGGGCGGACTACGTCTAGTTGAGGAATGAGGCGTAGTGAGGGGAGGTGTTCGATGGGTTGGTGGGTGGGGCCGTCTTCGCCGAGCCCGATGGAGTCGTGGGTCCAGACGAAGGTGGCGGGGATGTCCTGCAGCGCGGCCAGGCGAACAGCAGGGCGCATGTAGTCCGAGAAGGTCAGGAAGGTGCCGCCGTAGGGGCGGGTGAGTCCGGACAAGGCGATGCCGTTGAGGATCATGCCCATACCGTTTTCACGGATGCCGAAGTGGAGGGTGCGGCCGTATTTGGTGCCGGAGAATTTGCTGGTGGAGTGTTCGGCGGGGATGAAGCTGGGTTGGCCGTCCATGGTTGTGTTGTTGGATCCGGCTAGGTCGGCTGATCCGCCCCATAGTTCGGGCATCACGTCGGCGAGTGCGGAAAGGATTTTCCCGGAGGCTGCGCGGGTGGCGAGGCCTTTTTCGGATGCTTCGAAGACCGGGAATGCTTCGGCGAATCCATCGGGGAGTTTGTGGTCGATGAGGCGCTGGAGGAATGCGGCGCGTTCGGGGTTGGCTGCTTTCCAGGCGTCGTAGCGTCCTTGCCATTCTTCGCGGGCTTTGGCGCCTTTGGTGGCGAAGGATTCGCGGGTGTGGGTGATGACGTCGTTGTCGACTTCGAAGGTTTTTTCAGGGTCGAAGCCGAGCAGTTTCTTCATGTTGGCGATTTCGTCGGCGCCGAGTGCGGAGCCGTGTGATGCGCCAGTGTCCTGCTTGGTTGGTGCGGGCCAGGAGATGATCGTGCGCAGGATGACGATGGTGGGTTTGTCGGTGACTTTTTTGCCGTCGTTGATAGCTGCGGCGAGGGCGTCGACATCTTCGACGTATTCGGAGGAGATGTTTTCTCCGCGCCAGTCGACGTGGCGGACATCCCAGCCGTAGGACTCGTAGCGTTGGGCGACGTCTTCGGTGAAGGAGATGTCGGTGCGGTCCTCAATTGAGATGAGGTTTTGGTCGTAGATGAGGGTGAGGTTGCCCAGTTGTTGGGTTCCGGCCAGGGAGCAGGCTTCGCTAGCGACGCCTTCCTGTAGACATCCGTCTCCGGCGAGGACGTAGATGTGGTGGTCGAAGGGGCTGGTTCCTTCGGGAGCGTCGGGGTCGAGCAGGCCGCGGAGGCGGCGTTGTTCGAAGGCCATTCCGACGGCGGTGGCTAGACCTGAGCCGAGGGGGCCGGTGGTTACTTCAACGCCGTCGGTGTGGTGGAACTCGGGGTGGCCGGGGGTTTTGGAGCCCCAGGTGCGTAGGGCTTTGATGTCTTCGAGTTCCAGGCCGATGCCTGCCTGGTAGAGGGCGATGTACTGGGTGAGGCTGGAGTGTCCTGCGGAGAGAACGAATCGGTCGCGTCCGAGCCAGTGAGTATCGGACGGGTCGTAGTTCATGATGTCGTGGTAGAGCAGGTATGCGACCGGTGCCAGTGAGACGGCTGAGCCCGGGTGGCCGTCTCCTTTGTGCTGTACCGCGTCGGCGGCGAGGATTTTTGCTGTGTCGACGGCACGGCGGTCGGTGTTGTTCCAGCCGAGGGCGTCAGCTTTCAGCGGCTGCAACGAGGCGTCGCGTGTTGTAGCCGTGGAGTTTTCACTCATATTCAAGGTGCTCCTGATCCAAATCGTTGATGCAGGTGAGGCGTGGTCAGCGGGTTGGTGGCGCGGACCTTCTGCAACACCGGATGAGACACGGTTGTTCCCGGGGCGGGTGCCTTGCGGGTTTCCTCTTTGACCCTATCGGCGCGTGTCGCAGCGCTCTTCACATTGTCGTGTGTTGTTCGCGGCACCGAGGTGACTTTGTGGGCTTTAGTACACAAGGTGTGGGGTGTTGGCGACGAGGTTGGGGGGTCTGGGGCCTCGATGTGATCTGAGCCGCGTATGCTGGCCGTTGATCCGGCCCTTGGGTGGAGTGATCCTCATCACGTGCGGCAAAGTAGAAAGCCGCCGTGAATGGTCTGTGCGAGGCTTCGTGCCTTTGCCTTTGGCGCCGCCCTGTTTCTCACATTGAAGGACACCGTGACTGCTATACAACCTCGAGCGAATTCGGCTCCCGGAGGGGATACCTCGCGGTCGTGGCGGCAGGTTCTGCGTGACTATGTCTCGTTGACGAAGCCGCGCATTATCGAGCTGCTGCTTGTGACGACGTTTCCCGTGATGTTCCTTGCTGAGCGGGGGGTGCCGTCTGTCGGTTTGATCGCGGCGACTTTGGTGGGGGGAACGCTGGCGGCGGCGTCGTCGAACGTTTTCAACTGTTATTTGGATCGCGACATCGATCGTTTGATGCATCGTACTGAGAATCGCCCGTTGGCTACGGGTGCGGTTTCGGAGCGTGGCGCGCTTGTTTTCGCGGTGTTGTTGGGCGTGGCTGCGGTAGTGACGTTGGTGTGGTTCGTCAATGTGTTGTCGGCGGCGCTGGCGTTGACTGCGCTTTTTTTGTATGTCGTGTTTTACACGATGGTGTTGAAGCGTCGGACGGCGCAGAACATTGTGTGGGGTGGCGCTGCTGGATGCATGCCGGTACTGATTGCCTGGGCTGCGGTGACGAACTCTATTGGCTGGGCTCCAATCATTCTTTTCTTGGTGGTGTTTTTCTGGACGCCGCCGCATTACTGGCCGTTGTCGATGCGTTTTAAAGACGATTACGCAGCGGCGGGTGTTCCGATGTTGCCGGTGGTGGCGCGAGATGTGTCAGTGGCGCGTCAGGTGGTTGTGTACGCCTGGGCGACTGTTGCTGTTTCGTTGGCGCTAATCCCGGTGGCCCCGATGGGGTGGGTGTATTCAGTGACGGCGGTGGCTTCAGGGGCGTTGTTCATCCGGGAATCGCACATGCTGTTGAAGCGGGCGAAGGATCCAGAGAACACCACGTTGGCTGCGTTGAAACCGATGCGGTTGTTCCATTTTTCGATTAGTTATTTGACGTTGCTGTTTGTTGGTGTGGCTGTAGATCCGCTGATTTTTGTGCCGCTTGGCCTGTGAGGGCCAGCGGCATCTAGGTCACTTCGTGACGTCCGCTGCCTGGGGTGGGGTAGCGGACGTTTTTATTGCTGCGGGGTGGGGTCGCAGTGTCATGTATGCCCAGGTGACTGAGGCGGTCAAGACCGCTGCGAGGGTCATGTGAGCCAGCACGAGACCTTCGGGTACGGCCAGGAGGTATTGGGTGTATCCGAGCAGGCCTTGCAGGATGGTCACGGCCAGGACGGCGTTCCAGGCGCGGCGGGGGCCGTGGTCAGGGCTGCAGAGGTACACCGCGACGAGCATGCCGATCACGAGGCCCAGGAATGCGGTCACGAAGTCGGCGTGCAACCACGAGACTGCCCGAATGTCGAAGTTGAGGCGGGCAGGTGTGGCTGCGTCGCCGGAGTGGGGCCCTGACCCGGTGACAACGGTTCCGAGGATGAGTACGACGGTGTAGATGGCGATGATGGCGCGTCCGAGGATGATAACGGGGCGGGGGAAGGTGCTGCTGGGGCGGTTTTCGTTGACGTATCGGACAACGAGCAGGGTGGCTGCGGCAACGAGAATCATCGAGGCGAGGAAGTGGAATGCCACGGTGGCTGGATTCAGGCCAGTCAGGACAGTGATTCCACCGACGATAGCTTGGGCGAGGACGCCGAGAAGGATAACCGTGGCTGGGGCGAGGTAGCCGCGTCCGCGGAGGTATTTGTAGGCTGCGACGACGACGGCGACAGCCAGGGCAGAGAGCACGAAGGTCAGTGTGCGGTTCCCGAATTCAATGTATTTGTGGAAGCCTTCGGGTTGGGTGGCGGTGGGCACGAATGAGCCAGGGGTGCATTGGGGCCAGGTGGAGCATCCCAGTCCTGATTTGGTGAGGCGGACCAGCCCTCCAGTGACGACGATGCCCATCTCGGCGATGAGGTTGGCGATGAGGAGGGGAAATATCCAGCGGGGGTCGGTGCTGGCTGCTGGGGGTGTGGGGGAGTTGTGTGTCTGGGTCACGCTGCAGACTCTACTGTGTCTGGGTCACGCTGCAGACTCTACGGGGTGGGTTCAGGTGGAGTATGTGGAGGTGCCCAGGTGTCCTCCACGCTTTCTTGGTGAAAAGGATCAGGCTGCGCTGATTTTTTCACCATGTACACCGCAGTTTTGAGTTTGAGAGCAGGCTCCCTAGAGCGCAGCTCCTTAATTGCGGTAGTTGGGTTTCGCGTAGAGTCGATATTTCCCTCGATTTAGCGGCTGACATTAATGGTTGTGACGGTGGTGCAGCTTGAGAGCTTATTGATGAGGCGAGCTTAGTGTCTGTGTCACGGACGCGTCTGTAGGCGGCGACCAGTTTCATATGCGGGTGTTGTAGTGCTTGCTGCCGCAACAGTTGTGCTGGTCCGGCTGGTTAGTCGGACCAGCGGAAGAAGCGCGCGGTTGCCCATGTGGCCAGTGTGGCCCATGCGGCGAGCAGGATGAGTGCGGTGGGGTCTGTCATGTTGTTGAGGAGGGCTGCGCGACTGCTTTCGCCCAGGGCTGCAGCGGGTAGCCAGGAGATGACAGGGGCGAGCCATGTAGGAAGGATGGCGGGTGGGAACAGGACGCCACCGAGGCCAACGAGGAGCACCCAAATGAGGTTGGCCAGGGCGAGCACGGCTTCGGCGCGCAGGGTTCCGGCCAGCAGGAGGGCGAAGGCAACGAAGCACCAGGTGCCGAGGATCCAGGTTGGCACGAAAAGGAGAAAGCTGAGTGGTTCAGGGCGCCAGCCCAGCGCGAGAGCGGCTGCGGAGATGATGAGGAGTTGGATGATTTCCAGGGTGAGTACGGCGATAGCTTTGGCCCAGATGAGTCCAGTGCGGCCCAGGGGAGTGACGCCCAGGTAGCGCAGTACGCCATTGCGTCTGTCGAATCCGGTGGAGATTGCTTGGCCGGTGAAGGCGGTGGAGGTGATGGCTAGGGCGAGTACGCCGGGGGTGATGAGGTTGATGGGGGTGTGGTTGGTGGCGTGCGAGGTGGGCAGGTTGATGTAGGTGAACGCAGCTAGGGCCAGCAGGGGAAGGATGAGTGAGACGAGGAGCTGTTCGCCGTTGCGTAGCAGGGTGCCTAGTTCGAAGCGTGCGTGAGAAAGGATGATGGTGCGGCGGGGCGCAGGGCCGCAGGGGGTGGTGGTTGTGACGCTCATGCGGAGTCTTCCGTGGTTGTGGGGTCGTTGATCCATTGCTGGGATGTGAAGCTGCGGTGCTGGCGTGGGGTGAGGTTGAAGAAGGCGTTTTCGAGGGTGTCGTTTCCGGCGATGTGCTGGACAGTTCCGTCGGCGACGACGGTGCCTTCGTTCATGACGACGACGTGGTCGGCGAGGCGTTCGGCTTCTTCGAAGGAGTGGGTGGTGATGATGACGCACACGCCTGCGTTGCGTAGCTCGGTGACTAAGTCCCAGACGTCGAGGCGAGCGTGGGGATCTAGGCCGGCCGCGGGTTCGTCGAGGAAGAGGACGCGGGGGCGGCCGATGATGGCGGCGGCCAGGGCCAGGCGTCGGCGTTGTCCGCCGGAGAGACGTCGGACGGTGGTTTTTTCGAAGCTGGTTAGGTCGAGACGGTCGGCGAGTTCGGCCGGGGGGATGGGGTTGCGGTAGAGGTTGGCGAGGTGGCGTAGGAGTCTGCCGCTGGTGACGGTGTTGGGTAGGCCGCCGTCTTGGAGCATGACGCCTACGCGGGCGCGGTGTTCGGGGTCGGCGGTGAGGGGGTTGGTTTCCAGGACGCGGACGGTTCCGGAGGTGGGGGTTTGGAGGCCTTCGAGGCATTCCATGGTGGTGGTTTTTCCGGAGCCGTTAGGGCCCAGGACGGTGGTGATGGCTCCGGGGTTTGCTGACCAGGTGGCGTCGGCTACGGCTGTGGTTGTTCCGAATTGTTTGACGAGGTGCTGTACGAGCACGGCTGGACGTGACACGTGCCGGAGTCTATCTGCGGGGCGTACTGAGGGTCGGTTGTTGCGGCCTGTTGCATGCGGGTTAGGTGACCCTTCTTTGCTGGTTTCCAGAATTAAGCAAGAATGATGTTGCGTTTATCGCTGAGGTGTCTCGACAGTTCCGATCCGTCAGGGGGTTATGGCTATGGATGAAGCATCCACGTCTCGTCCTGCTGCCCGGGCGGAAACTGCTCGCGCAACAGGCGCGGGTACCCGCGAACAGGTATTACGCCGCATCGTTGAAAACGGCCCTATTACCGCAGCACAGATCGCTGAAGACCTACAGCTCACTCCGGCAGCGGTGCGCCGTCACCTGACTGCCCTGGAAGAAGAGCAGTTCATTGCGGGCAGTGAAACCAACATCTCTGGGCGAGGTCGAGGTCGACCAGCCCGCGTATATGTGGTGACGGACGCGGCACACCGCAGCCTTGACGCCGCCTACGACGACATCGCACGAGCAGCCTTGCGATTTTTAAGCACCCGCCTGGGCCCTGAAGCGGTGGAGGAGTTCGCTGCTCAGCGAGCAGCGGATCTTGTTGCCACGCTAGCGCCGCAGGTAGAGAAAGCCGGCCCGGACCCGATTAGCCGCGCCGTGGCATTGGCGGAGGCACTGACGGACGCTGGGTTCGCTGCAACTGCCCGCTCTGTGCAAGGCCCGGTGCCTGCAGGGTCAACGAGCGACGATGTCGCCACAGCGGGGGTGCAATTGTGCCAGGGGCACTGCCCGGTGCAAACGGTTGCGGCCGAGTATCAGTCGTTGTGTGATGCCGAAGCAGCGGCATTCGCTGATCTTTTGGGCGTTCACGTGCAGCGCCTTTCCACGCTGGCTGGTGGTGGCCACGTGTGCACCACATTTGTCCCTGCAATCAGGGTGCATCGTTCTTCCGGCGCAGATGTGTGCCGCACTTCTACACCGCGCGCAGTGCGAGCTCACGGGTCGCGGACACGCAGCAATCACGAGATAAAAGATGATGAAAGGACTCCGCGATGAGCACCAACATCGAAGAGCTCAATCCGGGCCTGAAGGATCTTGGCCGGTATGAGTTCGGCTGGGCCGACAGCGACGCAGCCGGGGCAAGTGCTCGACGGGGCTTGAATGAAGATGTCGTCACTGACATCTCGAAACGCAAGAACGAGCCTGCATGGATGGAAAAACTGCGTCTGAAGGCGCTACGCCTGTTCGATAAGAAACCCATGCCTGCGTGGGGTGCTGATTTGACAGGTATCGACTTCCAGAACATCAAGTACTTCGTTAAATCAACGGAGAAGCAGGCCACCACGTGGGACGATCTGCCTGAAGACATCAAAGCTACCTACGACAAGCTGGGCATCCCGGAGGCGGAGAAGCAGCGTCTGGTGGCAGGTGTAGCCGCGCAGTATGAATCTGAGGTTGTCTACCACCAGATTCGTGAAGACCTTGAAGAAAAAGGTGTCATCTTCGTCGACACGGACACCGGCTTGCGTGAGCACGAAGAACTTTTCAAGGAGTACTTCGGCTCGGTCATTCCTGCCGGTGACAACAAGTTCGCGGCACTGAACACGGCCGTGTGGTCCGGTGGATCGTTTATCTACGTGCCCCCGGGTGTGCACGTGGATATCCCGCTGCAGGCGTACTTCCGCATCAACACGGAAAACATGGGCCAGTTTGAGCGCACGCTGATCATTGCTGACGAGGGCTCTTACGTGCACTATGTCGAGGGCTGCACCGCCCCGATCTACAAGACTGATTCGCTGCACTCCGCGGTGGTCGAGATCGTTGTCAAAAAGGATGCGCGTGTGCGCTACACGACCATCCAGAACTGGTCCAACAACGTCTACAACCTCGTCACCAAACGCGCCACCTGCGAAGCAGGCGCCACGATGGAATGGGTCGACGGGAACATCGGCTCCAAAGTGACGATGAAATACCCGGCTGTGTGGCTGCTCGGTGAGCACGCCCAAGGCGAGACATTGTCGATCGCGTTCGCTGGCGAAGGCCAACACCAAGACACCGGTTCCAAGATGGTGCACGCCGCCCCGAACACCTCAAGCAACATCATCAGCAAATCCGTTGCCCGTGGCGGTGGTCGCGCTTCGTACCGCGGTCTCGTCCAGGTGGATGAGGGCGCGCACGGCTCTAAATCGACCGTCAAGTGTGACGCCTTGCTGGTTGACCTCATCAGCCGCTCGGACACCTATCCGTACGTCGACATCCGTGAAGACGATGTCCAGATGGGGCACGAAGCGACTGTTTCCAAGGTCAGCGAAGACCAGTTGTTCTACCTCATGTCCCGAGGCCTGACCGAGGACGAAGCCATGGCCGTGATTGTGCGCGGGTTCGTTGAGCCCATCGCGCGTGAGCTGCCCATGGAGTACGCCCTTGAGCTGAACCGTCTCATCGAGCTGCAGATGGAAGGAGCCGTCGGCTGATGCCGCTCGTCACCCCAGAAACCGTAACGCCCTCCACGGGGCAAGGCTTTGTTCCGGAGCAGTCCCGCGCTGAGCGCACACGTTCGTTTACTCCGTCTGACTTCTCCGTTCCGCATGGGCGTGAAGAAGACTGGCGTTTCACCCCGGTTGATCGCCTCGGTGATTTCTTCGCCGAAGGTGAAGCATGCGTACCACCCCAGGTGCCCACTGACCTTCCTGAGGGCGTCACTGCCTCGATTGTGACCCTGGAAGAGGCGCGTGAGCTGGGCGCTCAGCCTGGTGGAGACCGTGCTGCCGCGGTCACCGCATCCCGAGCTGGCGCAGTGCTGCGCATCGACATCCCCGCTGATGTTGATGTCACTGAGCCGATCCGTGTGCCCACCGTGGGGCAGGGTCAGGCAGTGTTCTCGCACCTGCTCGTCACGGCGGGACGGCATTCGCGTGCTCGTCTTGTGCTGCGGCACACCGGTTCGGCACGTTTGGGCTCTTTGGTGTCAATTGTTACTGGCGATGGCGCCGACCTGTCAGTGGTGTCACTGCAGGAATGGGATGACGACGCCGTTCACCTTGCACAGCACGACGTGGTCGTGGGGCGTGATGCCTCGGTGCGGCACATCGCGGTGAGCTTGTCCGGCAAGATCGTGCGGGTCAACACGAACGCCACGTACGCCGGAACCGGTGGCCGTTTTGAAGGCTTGGGCGTGTATTTCGCTGATGCCGGTCAACACCTCGAACACCGTCTTTACGTCGACCACTCTGAGCCGCACTGCTACTCCAACGTGGAGTACAAAGGCGCCCTGCAGGGCGAGGAAGCCCACACTGTGTGGGTGGGGGATGTGCTCATCCGCGCCGCAGCTGAAGGCACCGAGACGTACGAGATGAACCGCAACCTTGTTCTTACTGATGGGCCGCGCGCGGACTCCGTTCCCAACTTGGAGATCGAGACCGGTGAAATCGTCGGTGCCGGGCACGCTTCCACAACCGGACGTTTCGATGATGAACAACTCTTCTACCTGATGAGCCGCGGCATCGCAGAAGACGAAGCACGCCGCATGATTGTCCATGCCTTCTTTGCTGAGGTCATCAAGAAGATCGGTATCGATGAGGTCGTGGATCGACTCACCGCAGCAATTGAGGTTGAGCTGGAGGCATCTGCGCGCATCAAAGCTGAGCAGGAGTCACAGGCATGAGCGAGGCGTTCGAACTTGTCTGCTCAGTGGCGGACCTACCCGAAGTCGGTGGCGCACCGGCAGTTGTCGGTGACATACGCATGGCAATCGTCCGCGATGAAGACGGCCAGGTACATGCGATTGATGAGCTGTGCACGCACGGTGCGGTCAGTCTCGCTGAGGGTGATGTTGAAGGCTGTGAGGTCGAGTGCTGGCTTCACGGTGCCCGCTTCGATCTGCGCTCGGGCCAGCCGCAGTGCCCTCCCGCGTTCGCGCCGGTGGGCGTGTATGCGGTGCGGGTGATGGACGAGAACGTGTACGTCGACCCCACCCGCCGCATCAACGCTTGATTTCTGTGTTCCCCAGCACATGCGGGGACGCACCTTTTGAACTTCCGAACTTGCACACGCGAGGAGAGATCCGCGAAATGTCCACTCTCAAAATTGAAGGATTGCGCGTCTCGGTTGACACCGAGAGCGGCCCCAAAGAGATCCTTAAAGGCGTTGACCTCACTATCAACTCTGGTGAGACGCACGCCGTGATGGGACCGAACGGTTCCGGAAAGTCCACGTTGGCGTACTCGCTGGCCGGGCACCCGAAATACAACGTGATCGGCGGGTCGGTCACTCTCGATGGCGAAGACGTGCTGGCGATGAGTGTTGACGAGCGTGCTAAGGCGGGCGTTTTCCTTGCGATGCAGTACCCGGTCGAGGTGCCAGGTGTCTCGGTGAGTAACTTCCTGCGTACCTCCAAGACCGCTATTGACGGTCAGGCACCGAAGCTGCGCACCTGGGTTAAAGAGGTCAAGGAGGCGATGGCGCGGTTGCAGATGGACCCGGCCTTCGCTGAGCGTGACATCAACTCCGGGTTCTCCGGCGGTGAAAAGAAGCGTCACGAGATCCTGCAGCTTGAATTGTTGAAGCCGAAGATGGCCATTCTTGACGAGACTGACTCAGGCTTGGATATTGACGCGCTGCGCATCGTTTCTGAAGGCGTGAACCGTGCCGCTGAGGCTAATGAGATGGGCACGTTGCTCATCACGCACTACACCCGCATTTTGCGGTACATCAAGCCGGACTATGTGCACGTATTCGTCAAAGGACGTTTTGTTGAGCACGGCGGCCCGGAACTGGCGGAGGAGCTGGAAGCGAACGGCTACGACCGTTTCGTTAACGCGAACGCCTGATCGCTTTTCCTGTACCGGTACGGCACACCTTGCCGGTACCAATTCCTCACGGAGGTGACATGACCAGCACGTTCACGCAGGATGATCTTGTGCGTATCCGAGCTGATTTTCCGGAATTGGCGCGGACAGTCCGCGGTGGCCGCCAGCTGGTGTACCTGGACTCGGGAGCGACGTCGCTTAAGCCTCAGGTCGTTATCGACGCCGAAAGCGATTACTACGCGCACTACCATGCCGCGGTGCATCGCGGGGCGCACGCTATCGCTGAAGAGGCAACAGAGGCCTATGAGCAGGCACGCGCAACGATCGCAGGTTTCGTGGGCGCTGAGGTCGACGAGATTGTTTTCACGCGGAATGCGACAGAGTCGATCAATCTCGTTGCGTATGCGTTGTCGAACGCGGCTGCGCCTGGAGCCCTTGATGGTGTCGAGGAGTCATTGGCTGCACGGTTGCGTGTGGGCCCTGGGGACGAAATCGTCATCACCGAGATGGAACATCACGCGAACCTTGTCCCATGGCAAGAGTTGTGTCGCCGCACAGGGGCGACACTGCGGTGGGTGACGTTCGATGATTCCGGAAGAATCCCTGATGAAGCCTGGGGCGAGGTGCTCAGTGAGAGGACCAAACTGGTTTCCTTGACCCAGGTGTCGAACGTGCTGGCCACCCGTAACGACGTCGCTTCGGTAGCGGCTAAGGCACATGCCGTGGGAGCGTTGGTGCTTGTGGATGCGGCGCAGTCAGTGCCACATATGGCGGTCGATGTGCGCTCTCTGGGCGCGGACTTCGTTGCTTTCACCGGTCACAAAATGCTTGGCCCGCTTGGGATCGGCGTGCTGTGGGGTAGGCGTGAGCTGTTGGCTGCGATGCCGCCATACACCACAGGCGGGTCAATGATCGAGCTCGTGCGGATGGAGAAGACAACCTACCTCCCCCCGCCGACCCGCTTTGAAGCAGGAACGCCAGTGGTATCGCAGAGCATTGCACTGGCGGCTGCTGCTCGTTATCTCTGTGATCTGGGCATGGACAAGGTTGAGGCCCATGATCAGGAGTTGATGGAGCATGCGCTTGAGGTTGCGGCGCAGCGTCCGTGGATGACGGTGCTGGGGCCGTTGGAGGCCTCTGATCGTGTTGGCGCGTTGGCTTTTACGGTTAAAGATGTGCATCCGCATGACGTGGCGCAGATTCTTGATGATTCCGGTGTCGCTGTGCGCAGCGGTCACCACTGTGCAGGGCCGCTGCACCGCAAGCTGGGTGTTACTGCTAGCACGCGGGCCAGTTTTTCTGTGTACACCACTCATGACGAGATTGATGCCTGGGCGGCGGCTTTGGATCGGATCCCGTCGATTTTCGGGGTGAGCCTGTAATGGACATGTATCAGGAATTGATCCTTGATCACAGCAAACATCCACAGCATGCGGGGTTGCGTGCTCCGTTTGGTGCGGAGGTGCATCACGTCAACACCAGCTGTGGCGATGAGATCACGCTGCGGGTTCACTTGTTGAACGCGGAGAAGGGCGCCGAAGCTATGGTGCAGGACGTGTCTTATGACGCGCAGGGGTGTTCGATTTCGGTGGCGTCGGCTTCTGTGTTGGCGCAGGAGATTATTGGGCACCCGTTGGGTGAGGCGATGCACACCTATGAGGCGATGAAGGCGATGCTGACCAGCCGGGGCAAAGATGCAGGGGACGAGGAGACCATCGGTGATGGTGTCGCGTTCGCTGGGGTTTCTCAGTATCCGGCGCGAGTGAAGTGTGCCCTTTTGTCGTGGTCGGCGTTCACTGATGCTGTTGCTCGTGCCGGTGGATCTATCGATTGCTGACCGGCAGCTTCGGGCTGTGAAATAGACACAGGCGTTACTGGCGCGTTGAGCGTCGTCCTATCAGGAGACATATATGAGTGAAACCAGCCCATCTGGTGATGAGACCACAGACGCGAATCCGTATGAGGACAAGCCTGCGGTGACTTCGCTACCAACATCGGCTGATGTAGAAGAAGCCATGCGTGATGTGGTTGACCCTGAGCTGGGTATCAATGTGGTTGATCTTGGCTTGGTGTATGGCGTTGTTGTTGATGGTGAGCGGCGAGCCACGATTGATATGACGTTGACGAGTGCGGCATGCCCGCTTACGGATGTCATTGAAGAGCAAACTGCTATGGCGCTGAGCGGAATTGTTGATGATCACCGTATTAACTGGGTGTGGATGCCGCCGTGGGGCCCGGACAAGATCACCGAGGATGGTCGGGAGCAACTGCGCGCTCTAGGGTTCAACGTGTGATGATTCCGGGGTGAATACCTCGACCGAACATGCATTGTCTTTTTCTCTGTCCGACGTGGTGGAGGAGGGGCAGAGCGGCCCTTCGTGGGCTGTGGTTCGGCTAGATCGCCTCGCTTCGAACTTGCGTGCGATTCGTTCGCACGTGGGGTCGGGGCGAGGTGTTTTGTTGCCGGTGAAGGCCGATGCGTATGGTCACGGCGCGGTGGCGGTGTCGCGTTTCGTTCAGGAACGCAAGCTGGTGGATTGGCTTGGGGTGGCGACGGTCGCGGAAGGGTTGGAGCTGCGCAAGGCTGGTGTGGAGCTACCGATTCTCAAAATGTCTCCGGCGCTTCATGGCGAGCTTGAGGTGGGGTTGCGAGCAGGGGTGGTGTTGTCAGTTCAGTCAGCTGCAGAGGCGGATGCTGTCCAGGCAGCGGTGGCGGCGTTGCGGCAGGCTGGGCAGCAGCCGTATTGGGATGGTCCGGTGCCGGTGCAGTTGAAAATCGATACGGGGATGCGTCGGGTGGGGGTGGAGTTTACGCATGCGGGGCTGTTGGCTGCGCATGTTGCTGCGAGGTGTCCTGATCTTCGGGTGCAGGGTGTGTTCACGCATTTCGCTGTTGCAGATGATCCAGACCCTGGGTGTGTGGCGTTTACTGAGGAACAGATCGTGCGGTTTGGTGAGGCTGTTCCGCAGGTTGCGGAGGCGTTGGGGTATTTCCCTGAGCTGGTGCATGCAGCGAATTCCGGAGGTGTGCTGGCGTATCCGCAGTCTTGGGGGTCTATGGTGCGGCCGGGAATTTTGGCGTATGGGTATTACCCGGATGCCAGGACAGTGCGTTCGGTGCAGGTGGAGCCGGTATTGCAGTGGCGTGCACCTATTTCTGTGGTGAAGACTGTGGCAGCGGGGGAGACGGTCTCGTATGGGCGGACGTGGACGACACCAAGAGAAACAGTGATTGCAACTGTTCCGGTCGGGTACGCCGATGGGTACCGGCGGGGGCTGTCGAATGTGGCGCGTGCGTGTGTGGCTGGGCGGCCGGTGCCGGTGGTTGGGCGTGTGTGTATGGATCAGTTGTTGCTTGATCTGGGGCAAGGTGCGGTTGAGTCGATGGGTACTGAGGTGGTGTTGCTGGGTGGTGCAGGTGATGGATGTTTTGGCGCTGATGATATGGCGCAGGCGCTGGGGACAATTTCGTATGAAGTTCTTACCGGGATTGGTCGGCGGGTTCAGCGCACGTATGTGGGGGAGTAGTTTCGTGAGTTTTTAATGCGGTAGGTGCAGCTCAGGAGCGCACCGGTTGTATCGGTGCGCTCCTGAGCTGTCGGTAGGGCAGTGTTGCTGTTATCAGCGGACGCGGCCGTACGAGGGAGACCCGTACACGTTGACTAGTTTGACGTTCTGGCCGGTGCGGGGGGCGTGCCACATTTTTCCGTTACCGGCGTAGATGCCGACGTGGTACTTCTGGGAGCTGCCGTAGAAGACGAGGTCGCCGGGGCGTGCGGTGCTGCGGGCGATGCGCTTGGTGGCCCGGTACTGGTCTTGGGCGGTGCGGGGCATCTTTTTACCCACGCGGGCGTAGGTCCACTGGACGAGGCCTGAGCAGTCAAATGCGCGGGGGCCAGCGGCTCCGTAGCGGTAGGGGGTGCCACGCTTGGTGGCAGCGACGTTGACGGCCTGGGCGCCCATGCGGGCGGAGAATCCAGCGGCTTTGACGCGGCTGGGAACTGGAGTTGCTGCGGAAGCTTGCGACGACGCGGTCGTGGCGGCTACACCGCCAGAAAGTCCGAGGGCTAGAAGTCCGGAGATGGCAATTCGCGCAGGGGCAAAATTCTTGTTCATTTTCGTGGTGTTTTCCAGGAGGCGCTTACGAAGCATGACCTGTCGGGTTCGGGATATCACTGGTTCCCGGTGATCGTGTTTACCGATCACTTCACCCCTAGGACTTCTCTAGGAAGTCCACAAGATTGGGTGCTCCGCTCCTACCACCAACACATTTCTGTGTAGGTACTGCCGGGGAATGGTGGTAGGACTCAGCGTCATTCTCCGGCGGCCGCCTCAGGGGTGGCGGCCAGAAAGAAAGCTAGACCATGCCCGGATTGAAACCAATCCGTTATCTGTCGATGCGTGTCGATTGTGATGCTGGTCACATCGTTACGAGATCGTGACCTGCCTGTTTCCGTTTTGCAGCTTGTGTAACAGGGTTGCGCAAAAACTTTCACACAATCGATTTCCCGCTACCGCAGTCGTTTTTTAGCGCTGTTTATGTCAACTGTGAAGGGGCTGGGAAAAGGCTGACTGTCGCGTGCTATCTGTCAGAGCTGTGGAGCTCACCTGCGGATATGTGAATAGTTATCCACCTATAGACATATAGACACTCTTTATCTGTAATGCGATGAGCTGCAGCTGCGTTCCTGGCTAGGTGGGCGGTAGCTGAGAACATCCCTGTCCCTTACATGAGACGGCCCTTGACGTTGTGGGTCACCAATCAATGACGCCAAACCGTGACCCACCGTGCCGAGAGGAACCCAAACTCCTCAATCGCAACAAAACATCGCTACGCGCAGAAATGAGCCCTTTTCCGTGCCCGCTAGCAGCGAACACAAACCCCTTCCGTGAATTCATTAATACGCCCTAGCTCACAAGGGAGGGAAAGCGCAGCGCATGAACATAAAACTCGCCAAAAGAAGTACGGAAAAAGTATCTAAGTAGCCACAGCAGATAAAAGCAGGCATGTGTACATCCCTCACGCAAAACCAAGCCCACCAATCATTTTCAATAAACTCTCACGCCACCCAACCTTCAGGCGCCCCAACAACAACCACACCACAACGCCTTTTACCCTGCGGCTATGCCAGTAACCTTCGCTCACCCCGCCGCCGTACTGCCACTGCTACGCACCCCTATCCCCTTCGCTGCCCTGAGTATCGGCGCAATGATTCCCGACACCCCCCTCTTTATGCCCTGGATACCCATCACATACGACGCCACCCACACACTCACCGGCATTCTCACCTTTGACCTCATCGTAGCCAGTGCGCTCTGGTACGCCTGGTGGAACCTCATACGCCACCCCCTGCTCGATGCAGCCCCCGCCCCGCTACGAAGGCGAATCACCCTCACTCAACAACGCCCACCTTTACCCCTAGTCGCCCTGGGGGCAGCCATCGGTGCGGCCACCCATGTCATCTGGGGCGAATTCACACACGCCGGCCGATGGGGAGCGACAACAATTCCTCTCCTTGCCACCACTCACGCTGGACTCCCTGGGTATAAATGGGCCCAATACATCAGCGGTATTGGTGGTCTCACGGCCCTGGCCATCACTGCCGTTGTCCTCACACTGCGCGCACCCGCCAGTCCCGCCACACCCCGCCGCCACCCACGTACGGCACTACTCGTACTCACTCTTCCTCTACTAGCTGCAGCCACCGCAACAACCCTAACTGCCCTCCCCGTCCTTGCCGCCGGAGGTGAACTGCGCGACTTGCTCTATGGTGCCATCACACGCTCAGCCCTCGCCGCAACAATCGCCCTTATTGCCGCCTCAGCCGCATGGCACCTCGCCGTCAAGAAAAACCGCCACGCCACCACCGTGCCTTAACAGCACCGATCGGAGACCTGAGCCACATATGTTCCTCTTCTCACATAAACCCCCACCAGTATTCGCACCCCAACAGCCCGATTCGTAGGCTGAAACCGCAAATCCCTCACCGGATGGAGACCCCCTCATGTCACGCTTGAAAGAACTCCTCCCCATCGAAGCGGTCAACGTCAATATCACCGCACCTGACTGGCGCGCCGCCATAAGTGAAGCTGGCGCACTCCTCAGTGCCACCGGCACAGCAGACCCGGCCTATACCGACGCCATGATCGCCACCGTCGACACTCACGGCCCCTACATCGTCATCGCACCCGGCTTCGCATTCGCCCATGCCCGCCCAGATAGCAGCGTCCATCACACCGGCATGTCGGCCATCCGCCTCACCCACCCCGTCGAATTCGGCAACCCCGATAACGACCCCGTCACCCTCATCGTCGCCCTGGCCGCCACCGACAGCGACGCCCACCAGCAAGCCCTCGCAGAACTGGCCGGACTCCTATCCGACCCGGCCCGCCGCGCAGCAATCGACGCAGCAACAACCACCACCGAACTACACGCCGCACTCACCACAGACCCCACCAGTCAGCCAGCTACAGCAACCCCATCCACCCCCGTCACCACCAAGACCGAAACCCCAACCACACATGAAAACGCCATCCCCAGCAAAGGATTCATCCTCACCGTCTGCGGAAACGGCCTCGGAACCAGCCTGTTTCTCAAAAACACACTCGAAAGCGTCCTCACCACCTGGGGATGGGACAAATACATACGCGTAGAAGCAACCGACACCATCTCCGCCCGAGGCCGAGCCAAAGAAGCCGACGTACTCCTCACCTCAGGAGCCATCGCCGCAGCACTCGGCGAAGTAGGAGTACCCGTCGTCGTCATTGACGACTTCACCTCAGCCCCCCAAATCGACGCCGCCCTGCGCCACGTCTACGCAGTCTGAACGGGAACAGACATGAACATCATCGCCGCCACAGCACAATTCATCGTCAACGAAATCCTCGCCGTCCCGGCATTCCTCATCGGCATCATCACCGCCGTAGGACTCATCGCGATGAAAAAGTCCACAGGGCAAATCATCGCCGGCGCCCTCAAAGCCACTCTCGGATTCCTCCTCATCGGCGCCGGAGCTAACCTCGTCGTTAACTCCCTAGAACCCCTCGGCATCATGATCCAAGGCGCACTCGGCGCCCACGGAGTAGTCCCCACCAACGAAGCAATCGTCGGCATCGCACAGAAAAAATTCGGCGCCCACGTCTCCTGGATCATGATCCTCGGATTCGTCGTAGCGCTCCTGCTGGCACGCCTGACACCTCTGCGCTACGTATTCCTCACCGGACACCACCTGCTCTTCATGTCGACACTCATCACCGTCGTCATGATGTCCTCAGGAATCCCCGCCCCCATCGTCGTCGCCCTCGGCGCAACCCTCCTGGGCGTCCTCATGGTCTCCCTCCCCGCCCTCGCACACCCCTGGACCCGCAAAATCACCGGCGATGACTCAGTAGCAATCGGACACTTCGGCACCCTGGGCTACATCGCCTCTGGCGCAGTAGGCCGCGCAGTCAACGGCTCAGGAAAAAGCCCTTCCACCGAAGATGTCAAAGTCCCAGAATCACTCCGATTCCTCCGCGACTCCATGGTCGCCACCGCGCTATCCATGGTGATCATGTACCTCGTCGTCGCCGTAGCCTTCCTGCTGCGCACCGGCGAAAAAACTGCCTTCACCGCCTTCGAAGGCGGCGCAACCAACGTCGGCAACTACCTCATGCACTCAGTCACCCAAGGCCTACAATTCGGTATTTCCGTCGCAGTCATCCTCTTCGGCGTGCGTACCATCCTGGGAGAACTCATCCCCGCCTTCCAAGGCATCGCAGATAAAGTCGTCCCCGGAGCAATCCCTGCACTCGACTGCCCAATCGTCTTCCCCTACGCCCAAAACGCCGTCCTCATCGGCTTCATTGCGAGCTTCACCGGAGGACTCCTCGTGCTCCTATCCCTAGGACTGTGGTTCGGCCCCACCTTCGGCCTAGCACTCATCCTTCCCGGCCTCGTACCCCACTTCTTCACTGGCGGCGCAGCAGGCGTATACGGAAACGCAACCGGCGGACGCCGAGGCGCAGTCGCCGGCGCATTCGTCAACGGACTGCTCATCACCTTTCTGCCCGCCCTGCTCATGAAAGTACTCGGTGACCTTGGCACCGCGAACACCACATTCGGCGACACCGACTTCGGCTGGTTCGGCCTCATCATCGGCTACAGCTCCCGCCCAGGCACCGCCAGTGGAATCATCGTCGCCGCGCTCCTAGCGCTGGCGCTACTCACTGCAGCAATCATCGTGCAGCGCAAACTTGTCGACACCCACTGGGACCCCGCCCCAGCCCGAGGAAACACCCCACAAACTGCCACCCCATCAGCAGCCAGCGGCCCCACCGTCATCAGCTACCCGAAAGTACTCCCTCCCGAAGGTGCCCCTACACCACCACCAGCAATCCAGTAAAAAAGAACAAAAGGTAGGGGCCTGACTCAACACGAGTCAGGCCCCTACCTTTTCACCCATCATGAGTGCTGAGAACCGAAATAAAAACCAGTAATCGATCCCACCACCGACACGACAACCGGCACCACCAAAGCCGATACATCTTTAATCTCAGCCCACGAACGCCACCCAAAAATCACCGCAACCATCGGCAGTACGGTCACGACGATAAATAAACACAACGCAACCCCGACGATCCATGACCGTTTGCGTTCCCGGCTTCTTTCCACCGGGCCTAAGGAGGGGCCTTCACTGACCGAGTCGTTCTGGGGTGGATATTCCTCTACCGGAAGTTCAGCCTCTTCACCCAACGAACTGAACCTCACGGATAGCGCCATCGGCTTCACGCACCAAAATCGCCCCACCCTTCTTCAAAGCATCTTGAAGAAACGCCTGCGTGGCCAAAGCCTGTCGGATCGCGTCATTGGGGTTCAGTCCCTGTGTCTGCGCAATCATGTCCAGGTTTTTGGAGTCACGGTCGCGCAGGTTCGCAGTAATACGGCGAACAGTGTTTCCCTTGCGAGCGACGTTAAGCGATTCCATTCTGACCCTCCTCACAAACGCATCATTTTGATGCGAATATGTGTCGATCTTACGCGTCAGTGCGCGACTGCGACAATACCGATGAACAAACCTCCCCAGCAGCAGGCCCCGCATCCTTCTGCTGCTCAATCATCTCCGTCAACCTCTCCACCTGCGCCGTCAACTCAGTAACTCGCGCCGTCAACTCAGCAACTGCCACCGACTCTGCCGAGACCGCACCCTCATCAGGAACCGCCAACCGGTCCGTCAACCACGACGCCAACGACGCAGTTACCGAACCCAACAACGCAATACCGCCAATCATCATGCCTGCGGCAATCAAACGCCCATGCATAGTGACCGGGTACGCATCCCCATACCCAACCGTCGTCATCGTCGCCAAAGCCCACCACACCGCATCCCCATACGTATCAATATGTGCACCTGGTGTACCCCGCTCGGCATCCAACATCGCCAACGCCCCAACAAACGCTAAAAACAACGCCCCACCCACGATGTACACCACAACCCGCCCCCGCAGCATGGCTGCAGATGTGCGATGCACCACCACCAGCACCGTTAACAACCGCAACAACCGCAATGGGCGCAGCATCGGCAGTAAAACCACTAACAACTCAATCGGACTGTGTAACAAAAACCGATAACGCTGCCGCGATAAACACAACCGCACCCCGTAGTCCAGAGCAAACAATCCCCACGTCACATCCATTACCACCGCGGAAATCTCATGCCACTGTCGCGAGATCCCCGGATCTAAAATTGGCCACGCAAACGCAACCAAAAACAGCAGCGCCACCCCCGTCATCCAGGGCCCCGTCAATCTCTCCCAAGCACGCCGCCGCGACTCCGCGCTGCAATCCATACACGGATTATCATCAAGTGCCCACAGGGCTGAACCCGCCCACGCCACTGCGGCTTTTACGGTTGACCCTATGACCTCACCGGCCAGCCATCGCTACCCCTTCCTAGACACCCTCCGGGGATTCGCCATCGCGGGCATTCTCGTAGCCAACATCCCCGATATCACCTCCCTCTGGCAAGACGTAGACGCCCCCATCAACCTCGAGCCCGAAAACATAGTCCCCGCATTTCACACAATCATCACCGGCCGATTCATCCCCATCTTCATGTTCCTCTTCGGCATGTCTCTAGTATTCATCGCCGACTCCGCGACCCGTCGCGGCCGGTCTCCAAAAGTTGTGCTCGGCAGACGCCTCACTGCCATGCTGCTCTTTGGGGTGGTCCACCAAATCCTCTACTCAGGAGAAGTGCTCTTCCTCTACGCCTTAGGAGGACTGCTCGTTCTACCACTGGTACTCCTTGCTAAAAAGCAGGTACTACTCATACTCGGGCTCATCGCAGCAATCGCAGCTTTCGCTGCCGGTGGGGGAGTACCCGCCATCCCCGGAGTGGTCCTCCTCGGTGCCGCCGCTGCCCGATACGGCATACCAGCCCGGCTAGAACACGCAGACCGCCGCATCGCAATTCTGGCTGCGGTGTCCACCCTCGCTTCAGCCACCGCGCTCTACTGGCAATGGCAAACCCCCGAAGACCCACGCACGACCGCAGCCGGTGCCATCGCTGGCGCCATCATGGCAGTGCTATACGTCCTCACCCTGGCGCTACTGTGGCAAACCCCCCTGCGCCGACTACTACGCGGCATGTTCGAACCACTCGGCCGCGCCGCCTTCACCTGCTACCTCACCGCCACACCCATAGTCCTCGTCGCAACACACCTACTCGGATACGCAAAAATCACAGACCTACGGATCGTGTTCGCTATGGCCCTGGTGATCCTCCTGGCCCAGCATTGCCTCATCCGCGCCTGGTTCTCTCACTTCCCCTACGGCCCCCTTGAGTGGATATGGCGCCGCATCACCTGGTGGGGGCCAACCCCGCGCGCCACTGCTACACCGCACCCTCACCCCGAAAACCCAACAAACACCACCCACACCGCATAACCACCACCCCAGCATCCATCACCCAACAACAACGCCCTTTATCCCCTCACCTCCCATCAATTCCCCGCCCGAACCAAACCCGCCTCATACGCAAGAATCACTATGTGCACCCGATCACGCGCCCCCAATTTGGCTAATATCCGATTGATATGCGTCTTCACCGTTGATTCAGCAAGAAATAACACCTGCGCAATCTGCTGATTCGACAACCCCTGAGCAATCAAACGCATCACCTCCACCTCCCGCTCACTCAAGCTCCCCACCAACGCCTTCGGCGCCACCGACCCCAACGGCAACACCCGCTCAAGCAAACGCCGCGTTGCTGCCGGGGCAACCACCGCATCTCCAGCCAGCACCGCACGAACAGCAGCGAGCAACTCCGAGGCACCCGCATTCTTCACCAGAAACCCGGAAGCCCCCGCATTCAACGCATCAACAACATATTCATCCACATCAAACGTCGTAAGAATCAGCACCCGCACCCCCGGAACCTGGGCAACAATCCGACGCGTCGCCTCAATCCCATCCAACCGAGGCATCCGCACATCCATCAACACCACATCAGGACGCAACGAGGCAGCAAGCTCCACAGCTTGCTGCCCATCAACAGCCTCACCCACCACCTCAAGATCCCGCTGCGGAGCCAACACCAACCCAAACCCCGTACGCACCATGGCTTGATCATCAGCCAGAAGAATCCGTCCACGCTTCATGCGCCCTCCTTCGACACCTGAGGTACATGCCTAGGCGCAAAAACCGCCTCCACAACAAAACCGCCCCCCTCCCTCGGGCCATGCCGCAACTGCCCACCAACAGCCTCAACACGCTCACGCATCCCCACTAACCCCCGCCCCGAACCGGACCGTCCAGAAACAACAGGCCCATCATTCACAACCCGAACCACCACCTCACCTTGGGCGCCCCCAAGCCACACCCGGATCGCCCCACCCGAATGTCGCACCGCATTCGTTAATGACTCCTGCACCACCCGATACAACGCTGCCCCCATAGCAGCATCCACGCCCTCACCTAACTCCAGCTCAGAGGCATACTCCACCACACGGCCAGTCCCGCGAACCTGATTCACCAAATCAACAATGTCAGCAACTCCGTGCAACGGACGCCGCTGACAATCCACCTCATCAACAGCCATATCGCGCACCAACGCCCGGGTCTCACCTAACGCTGCCGAGGCCTGAACCCGAATCGCCTCCAACACCCCACTAGCCTGCCGCAGCCGCTCATCCACAGAAAGCTCAATCTCATCAGCACAAGCAACATACCGACCCCCATCTGCCTGCACCGCAATCAGCGTAAGCGCATGACCGACAATGTCATGAACCTCACGGGAGATCTGAGTGCGTTCAGCAAGAACTGCCTCACGCACCTCATGAGCACGCTCAGCCTCCGCCGCGTCAGCCCGCACCACCCGCAACACCCCAGCAACCCGCATCAACCGCCCCGACCCCCACGACAGCAACGCCGAAGTCGACAACAGCGCCGCCATCAGCTGCATATCCTTTACCAGCAGCTCCGGCGACACCCACGGCACCTCATCGCGAGTCCAATCAAACGTTGCTACCACACACCCAGCGAGCACAACCGCAAGCCACCCCAAAGCCCCACGCCGACCGCCATACCGAGCAACCGAATAAAGCCCCACCAGCAACGTCACATCAGCATCAACGAAAGTATCGGTGAACACCACCTGCAACAAACCCGAGATCGTAAGAACGCACATCACCAGATTCGGATGCGACCGCCGCCACCATAGCGGCAGCCACATCGCCACCGCCCATGCCGCCCCTATGGTTGAACGGTATTCGAGCACAATAGAAGTCACTACCGGCACCGCAAGAAGCAGCATCGCAATAACATCGAACTGTCGATGGCTAACCCTGCGGCGGACAGAAAATAAACAATCACGCCATCCCTGGCCGCCGACAACAGACTCCTCTGCCCGCATGCGCTCCCCCTTCCAAAGACAAAGACAAAGGGCCGGACTTTCCCTGATCACCCTAGGGGCAGACAGGCCGCTACCTGCGCAAGAGAAGGCGATGTTCCACCCACGGGTGGAACATCGCCACCGGACTGTCCCCCTCCAGGTGGGACAGCTACAAGGTGCCTGCCAATCTTTTCTGCCTGCTCATATCGTCGATGACATGTCCACACCAATCACCCACCGATATCCATTTCTCGACACCCTCCGAGGGTTCGCCATCGCAGGAATCCTGTTCGTCAACATTCCCGACGTTGCGCACTTGGGCGAACGCATCGATGCCTTCCCTACACCCGAAGGCCTGCTCCAAACGTTCTACATGACCATCAGCGGACGATTCGTACCGATCTTCATGTTCCTCTTCGGCATGTCCCTGGCATTCATTGCCGACTCTGCAACCCGCCGCGGGCGCTCACCGTGGATCGTGCTCGGCAGGCGCCTTGGAGCACTCCTACTTATCGGGCTGGCTCACCAACTCATCTACCCAGGAGAAATCCTGACTTTCTACGCCGTAGCAGGCCTAGTAGTGGCACCACTAGTTCTGCTCCTTAACAGATACGTACTCCTGGCAGCCGGACTAACCTTAACTATCACCGCTGTCGCGCTCACCGGAAGCGGTCCTGCAACTATGCCCGGAGCCTTCCTCCTCGGCGCTGCCGCCGCCCGCAACAACTGGCCAGCCCGGCTAGAACATGCAAACCGCCGCATCGCAATTCTAGCTGCGGTGTCCGCCCTCGCTTCAGTTGCCGCGCTCTACTGGCAATGGCACAACCCTGGTGACCCGCGTTTCACCACCGCAGGCGGCGTCGCTGGCGCCATCATGGCAGTGCTATACATCCTCACCCTGGCGCTACTGTGGCAAACCCCCCTGCGCCGACTACTACGCGGCATGTTCGAACCACTCGGCCGCGCCGCCTTCACCTGCTACCTCACCGCCACACCCATGATGCTAGCCGCCGGCCACATGCTCGATCTTCCGCGAAGCACGAACCTATGGCTTGTCATCGCTGTAGCCATCGCAATCCTCGTAACGCAGTACTGCCTGCTCCGAGTGTGGTTTCTGCGATTCTCTTACGGCCCCCTTGAGTGGATATGGCGCCGCATCACCTGGTGGGGGCCAACTCCACAGGCAAGCCACGTACACCAAACAGAGTCTAGAAAATTGGTAAGCGACAACTAAATTGCTTAGATGGGGCCAATGAAGCGCCGGGTGTCCCCCTCCACCGGCAGCCTCCCACCAATCAGCAAAGAAGGCTCCATGAACCCCACCTACACCATTGGCGACTACCTCCTAGACCGCCTAGCCGAACTCGGCATCACCGACCTCTTCGGCGTACCCGGCGACTACAACCTCCGCTTCCTCGACCACGTACTCGCACACAACCACATCCGCTGGGTCGGCTCCGGAAACGAACTCAACGCCGGATACGCCGCCGACGGATACGCCCGCATCCGCGGCGCCGGCGCACTCCTGACCACCTACGGCGTCGGTGAACTCTCCGCCGCCAACGCCCTCGCCGGCTCCTACGCCGAATCAGTACCAGTCATCCACATCGTCGGAGCCCCCCGCAAAGAAATCCAAGCAGCACACCAAAAACTCCACCACTCACTCGGAACCGGAGACTTCCAACACTTCCTCCGCATGGCCAACGAAATCAGCTGCGCCACCGCCAACCTCGAAGCCCCCAGCGCAACATGGGAAATCGACCATGTACTGCGCACCGCCATCTTCGAGAAAAAACCCGGATTCCTCCTCCTTGCCGCAGACGTAGCAGCAACCCCCACCGAACCCCCAACAGCCCCCCTCAAACTCATCACCCAAGCCTCAACCACAGCAGCAGAAAACGCATTCGACAAAGCAGCACGAGCCTTCCTCACCGACAAGAAAACAGCAGTACTAGCCGACATCGCCGTCCAACGCCTCGGCGCCACCGAAGCCCTCAATAACCTCCTCGCCGCCACCGGACTACCTGTAGCCACTCTGAGCTGGGGAAAAACACTCGTAGACGAATCCGCACCCAACTTCGCTGGTATCTACGTCGGCTCCGCTTCCGAAGAACCAGTACGCTCCACCATTGAAGACGCCCAAGCCCTCATCACCATCGGCGTCGACTTCACCGACAACACCACCGCAGGATTCAGCGGAAACATCGACACATCAAGACAACTCGAAATACGACGATCAATAAGCCGCATAGGGCAAGAACTCTTCACACCCCTATCCATGGAACGCGCCATCGGCATCCTCACCAACGTGCTTACCGACATCCAACCGCAAGGCATGCCCCTAGAACGCCCAAGCGAATCGATCACCGCCGAACCTACCGACGACCCCCTCACCCAAGACACACTCTGGACACTCGTCGCCAATTCACTCACCGAAGGAAACATCGTCCTGGCCGACCAAGGCACCAGCTTCTTCGGCATGTCCGGAATGCGACTACCCCAAGGAGTCACATTCATCGGACAACCCATGTGGGGATCCATCGGCTACACACTGCCAGCCATGCTCGGCGCCGGACTCGCCAACCGTAACCGCCGACCAGTACTCCTGATTGGAGACGGCGCCGCCCAACTCACCATCCAAGAACTCGGACAAATTATCCGCGAACACGTACCCGCCGTGATTGTCCTCGTCAACAACAACGGATACACAGTCGAACGGATGATCCACGGCAAAACAGCCGCCTACAACGACATCCCCGCATGGAGATGGACCCACGCACTGCAATTCTTCGGCGCCGGCCCAAAGCACTCCATGACCATCACCGCACGCACCGGCATTCAGATGCAGCAAGCACTAGAAAAAGCAGCAGCCAACCCCAACTCACTCGTACTCATCGAAGCCATCACAGACACCCAAGACGCCCCACAGCTACTACACAAAATCGCAGCAGCCCTTTAAAAACGCACAGGGTGGGGGATACAGACATCTGTATCCCCCACCCTGTGCGTTCCCAGAACACAACCCGATCAGGGAAGCGGTCTTACGCAGCTGCTGCCTGGCCATCCTCCACACTGGCCACTGCGGCAACCCGCAAAGCCGCTACAAAACCACACAACAAAAACGCGGCCGAGACAGCAATAGACCATCCCGCAGCCGTCGAAAATGTCTGCGGATCAGCCCCAAAACCACGATTGCCCAACCCAACAGCAAGCATGGACCCCGCCAGCGCTGTTCCTAGCGCCGACCCAACCTGCCGCACCGTGCTCTGCACCGCCGACCCAGTACCAGAACGCGCAGTCGGCACATCCAGCAGCACCGTAGAAGTCAACTGCGCAGAAGCAAACCCCAAACCAACGCCATAAACCACCAGCGTCGCCGCAATCAACCACGCCGACGTCTGTGGACCAAGAATCAGCGCAGTTGTAGCGGATCCCACCACCTCAAGCCCCAACCCAAGCAACACAACCTTCGGAGCCCCCAAGCGCGCTGCGACGTGACGCGCCTGGGCCCCAGCTGCAAAAGCACCAAGCGCCATCGCAGCCAACACCAAACCTGAGGTAAGAACCGACTCGTGTAACACCATTACTAGATACAGCGGAAGCACAAACACCAAAGCGAACTCACCCACCGCAACCGCCGCCGCCGCAACATTGCCCCACCGGAAACTAGGAATCGCGAACAAAGAAAGATCGATAATCCCCGTGCGACCAGCACGAGCACGCCCGCGCTCCACGACATAAAAAACACCCAGTAAAAGAACACCCACACCGATCGCCACCGGCGCTGCCGAAACCGGTGCCGTAGCAGGCCACGACAGATCACCAATCTGCAGAGCACTCTTAGGAGACCACCAACCCAAATTTTGCGACTCAATCAGCCCGAACACAATCAACCCGAACCCCAAAGCGCTGGACAGTCCACCAAAAAAATCAGCCCCACCTGTACCAGGCTCCCCGCGCGTCTCTGGAACACAGCGCACCCCAGCCATAATGATCGCCGCCCCGATGGGGATATTCACGAAGAAAATCCACCGCCACGACACATACTCAGTCAAAACACCACCCAGCAACGGCCCAATCGCAGCCATCCCAGACATCACAGCCCCCCACACCCCGAACGCAGCCGCCCGCTCCCGCCCACGAAAAAGGGCATTCACCGTGGACAAGGTGGTAGGCAAAATCATGGCGCCACCGACGCCTTGTACAGCACGAGAAGCAATAAGCGCCCCGGAAGTGCTAGCGAACCCAGCAGTCACGCTGCTCACCGTGAAAAGTGCGATACCAGCAAGGAAAAGCCTGCGCCGCCCATAGGCGTCACCCAACCGCCCAAAAGACAACAAGAGCGCAGCGAAAACAACGGCGTACAAACTGTTGACCCACTGCGCCTCAGTGAGATCGAGGCGCAGGCTAGTGATGATCTGAGGCAGAGCGACACCAACGATGGTCCCATCAAGCACAATCATCGACAGGCCAGCTGCCAACACACCCAACGCCGCCCAGCGGTGATCGCGGGGCTCAGATGAGGCTAGTGGGGGAGTAGGTGACATCCGAGAACTCCTGAAAACGAGGCAATGGCCCGGCGAGTAGTCGGGTCACGGTGGCGATATGTCTTCTTTGAGGTTAGAGACAGGGTGTCGCTAAAACAATTCATCAGGCACACTGATTAAACACATCAACCACCACCCCCTCACCACGCGGCACCATCCCCAGGAGGAGTCATGCCACGCATCACTGCCTCAACCATGCGCGAACACCGCGCACACATCCGCACCACCCTCATCGACACAGCCGAACACATCATGCGCACCGACGGCCCTCAAGCCCTCACCGCCGGAGCCGTCACCTCAGCAGCAGGAATCGCCCGCAACAGCATCTACCGCTACGTCGACTCCGTCGACGACCTGCGCACACTCGTACTCGAACGTCACCTGCCTAGCTGGCTCAACGCCGTCAACGAAGCAGTCACTTGTGCTCACACCCCCGCTGAACAGATCGATGCCTGGTGCCGCAGCAACCTCGAACAAGCCGCCCTCACCGGTCACGGCTGGCTCATGAACATCACCAAAAACACACCCCTCACCGACAGAACACGTCAGGCCGTAACCCATGCCCACCGCAACACCCAAGACATGCTCTTGGCCGCATGGCAACACCTCACTGCAGACGACACCCAGGCACAGATTGGCGCCGAACTTACCCGGAGCATGGTGGATGCAGGGTTTCACCTCCTCGACCGCGGCATACCAGCCGATCAAGTCATTGACGCCACTCTCAACGCCGTCAACCGCCTCCACTGCAGCTGGCAGCCCAATGGGCAGCACACAAAAACAGTCAATTTCGCCTTAGCCACGCCAGCAACTGATCCACATTCCACGTCGTCACAATTCGCTCGGCAGGGACCCCTAGCCGCTGCGCCCGTTCACAGCCATAAGCCAAAAAATCCAACTGACCAGGCGCATGAGCATCAGTGTTAATCGAGAACAAACACCCCATATCAAGAGCCATCGCGATCAGCTCATCAGGAGGGTCCTGCCGTTCAAGGCGACTATTAATTTCAACAGCCACCCCATGGTCAACACAGGCAGAAAACACAGCTTCGGCGTCAAAAACACTTGGCGGGCGCTGCCCCCGCCCACCAGCCACGAGCCGCCCCGTGCAGTGACCAAGAATGCTCGTTCGCGGATTTCTCACGGCCTTCACCATTCGCTGCGTCATCGAATCAGCATTCATGCGCAACTTGGAATGAACCGAGGCGACAACCACATCGACCTGATCGAGAAGCTCAGGATCTTGATCAAGATCTCCATCATCTAAGATGTCGACCTCAATCCCCGCCAGTAGCCGAAAATCATCACGCGGCAAGGCCTGGCTAATCGCCGCAACCACATCGAGCTGTTCACGCAGCCGCTGCTCGGAAAGACCATGCGCAATCCGCAGATTGCGCGAATGATCAGTAAGAGCGATGTATTCACGACCAAGCTCTATCGCTGTCGCGGCCATTTCCTCGATAGGGGCCCCACCATCGGACCAATTCGAATGACAATGCAGGTCACCGCGCATAGCTGCCAGAAGATCTTCGCCACCTTCAATGAGTGGCCCAGTGGCAGTTTCCTCTAGGCTCGTGAGATATGCAGGACGCCGACCAGCCAAACAGTCCGCGATGACAGCTGCTGTGCTTTTCCCGATAGTAGGCAGCTCAGTAAGTGTCCCTGCCGCAGTACGGGCACGGATTTCCTCCTCAGGTGTACGCAAAATCGTTGTTGCTGCGCGGCGGAAAGCTTCAACCCGGTGAGTCTGACTGCGCGAGCGCTCCAGCAGGAACGCAATTCGACGCAAGGCGTCGATAGGTTTGAGTGAATCGGCAG
The DNA here is from genome assembly GCF_058996045.1 of Dermatophilus sp. B7861-1. Classification (NCBI taxonomy): domain Bacteria; kingdom Bacillati; phylum Actinomycetota; class Actinomycetes; order Micrococcales; family Dermatophilaceae; genus Dermatophilus; species Dermatophilus sp. B7861-1. The sequence goes on from NZ_CM180082.1 coordinate 1,152,467, forward strand.
CAGACATGCTGCTCAGCCTAAAAGTGCTGTTGCCTTGACACAGGGGTACCTGCGGTTATCTGCGTGTCAGGTCGACATATGCACAGGGGCAAAAAGATCGCCGAGTTTCTCCAGCCGATCAAGCACTTCGCGCGGGCCGAGTTGAGTCAGCGTATGCGCCGGTGTACCGGTAGCGGCGGCCTCTACTTCATCCCAGGTACGCGGCGCAGCGACCGTGACATGGCGATGTTTACCACGCGGCGAATAAGGACAAATCGTGGTTTTAGAGCGTGTGTTTTGGCTCCAGTCGAGCAAGACCTTGCCTGGTCGTTTCGCCTTCCTCATCGTCGCAACCACCATCTCAGAGTGGCTCTGCTCAAGAGCTTTCGCTAACTGTTGAGCGCGAGAACGAGTGGCGTCACGATCATCAGGGTCACCGGCAACAGGGGCATACAACTGGATGCCTTTGCTACCGCTGGTTACCGGGACGATAATTTCCGCCCCCTGCTCCAGCAGGGCATCACGCACGATAAGTGCAACGCGCGCGCATTCAGTAAGCCCTGCAGGTTCCCCAGGATCAAGGTCAATAACTAGACGATCCGGGGCACACGGCGCGCCCTGGCTGTCGATGCGCCACTGCGGCACATGCAGTTCGAGTGCAGCGAGATTTCCCAGCCACATCAGTGTCGACAAGTCATCAACCAGAGGATATGTGACCTGGGAAGATTCGCGGCGCGAACCGGGGGAGTGGAGGATGACGGTCCGCACCCACTCAGGAGTATTCTTCGGGGCGTTTTTCTCGAAAAACGATGGACCCTGTACCCCATGCGGCCAACGCACCCTGGTGACTGGACGGGCTGCCAACGCAGGCAGAAGCGCAGCCGAAACCTCCACCAGGTAGCTGATGATCTCGGATTTAGTGGTGCCTGAATCGGGGTAGAGAACCTTCTCAAGGTTGGTCAACGGAACACGGCGGCCCTCGATATCTGCGTTCACGGCCTGAGACTGCTGCGGCAAAGACTCGGCTTCTTTGCTTGCGTCAGTGAGTGTCACGGTGGCCTCAGAAGTTGCTGATCTGGTGGTTTCAGTGACCAGATCGGTAGGGGTCAGGTCAGGACGCAACCCCTGGAATGAAGGTTGACGTAGCCGGTAGCCCGGTTTTGGAATACCGCCCAGCGCGCGAACATCGATAACAAGACGAGGATGAACCCAGTGCACCCCCGCAGCATCTGCATCGGGAAGGTCCGCAGCGAAGGGGGATTCTTTCGCGGCATGCTCGCGCAGCAAAGGCACCAGCGTTTCCTGTACCGAACCAGCCACGCCGCTACCGACACGGCCAAGGAAACATAGCCGGGTAGCTTCACCAGCTGAGCTTTCTGGTAGGCCAACAAGGAAAGAACCCACCCGGTTTTCTGAGCCAGTTTCAGACCGCCAACCGCCGATCACCATCGAATGTGTGGGCCGGTGGGGCAATTTACGCCATGCTTTGCTGCGTTTACCGGGGGAGTAGGGGCATCGATACGTTTGCTGATGATTCCCTCTAGCCCCTGCTCCTGGGTTGCTTCTAGGAGGGCTTCACCATCAGGAAAAGTGGGTGTCACTGTGATGCGGTCGCTGTTCCAGGTGAGTGTCTCCAACAGCTGGCGCCGCACCGTCCACGGCTCGTCTGTGAGGTCGCAACCGTTGAACCGGAGCAGATCAAAGACCATGAAAGTGACTGGTGCGGTGGCCGCCAAGCGCTGAGCAGTGTCTGCTCTCCTTACGAAGATGCGGTTTTGTAGTTTCTTGAACGACGGGCTGCCTGCCTCATCGAAAAGCACAACTTCACCATCGAGGAGCACATCTGCTGGCGTGCTCTGCCCAGTTAAAGCAGTCACGATTTCAGGGAACCGGGTGCTGGCATCCGTTTCGTTACGTGTGCGAAGACAGGCGTGGCTGTGATGAACGTCTGCCAGGACGCGCATGCCATCCCACTTCACTTCGTGGACCCAATCAGCGCTCGTAGGGACACCGGTAGTGGAGGTTGCCAGCATTGGTTTCACTCTTCGATAGTGGCCCTTTGGCGTGAGTTTGATTGCCATTCACGCCATGTGACGTATCCATTCGAGTGCGGGAGCGGCGCGAAGAGCGTAGATGCTGGGTGAGGTCACACTCTGTAAAGTCAGCGAAGAAAGGAGACTCGCCAAATGTGCTGGCACTCACCGGAACTGCTCTCCCGCTAGGGAATCTTGCCACCTAGAGTGACTGTATGAACACTCGACACGAAACCGACAGCATGGGGACCGTCGAGGTTCCTGCCGACCACTACTGGGGAGCCCAAACACAACGCAGCATCAACAACTTCCCCATCGGCCGCGACACCTTCATCTGGGGACGGTCAATGATCCGCGCCCTAGGCCACCTCAAACTCGCAGCCGCCCGCGCCAACCGCGAACTCGGCGAACTAGCCGCCCTGGACAACACTGCCCTCGACGCACTCGAACAAGCCGCCCGCGAAGTCATCGACGGCCACCTCGACAACGACTTCCCCCTCGTTGTTTTTCAAACAGGCAGCGGCACCCAATCCAACATGAACGCCAACGAAGTAATCTCCAACCGCGCCATCGATATCCTCGGCGGTCACATGGGCACAAAAACCCCCATCCACCCCAACGACCACGTCAACCGCGGCCAAAGCAGCAACGACACCTTCCCCACGGCCATGCATATCGCCGTTGTCCTAGACCTGCACGAATTCCTCTACCAACAGGCCAGCAACCTACGCGACACCCTCGCCACCAAAAGCGAAGAATTCACCGACGTCGTCAAAGTCGGACGCACCCACCTGCAAGACGCCACCCCCATCACACTCGGTCAAGAAATCAGCGGCTGGGTAGCCCAACTCGACCTGGCCCTCGCCAATATCCACCACGCCGAAAACGACATCCTCGACCTGGCCATCGGCGGCACAGCCGTGGGCACCGGCCTGAACGCACACCCACAATTCGGCGAACTCGCCGCAACAAAAATCGCTGAACAAACCGGACACCCATTCCGCCAATCCAGCAACTTATTCGCCTCCCTATCCGCCCACGACGCCCTCGTAGCCCTCAGCTCCGCCCTACGGGGCCTGGCCATGGCCTTGATGAAAATCGCCAACGACGTCCGCTGGCTCGCCTCCGGACCCCGCAACGGCATCGGTGAGATACGCATCCCCGAAAACGAACCCGGCAGCTCGATCATGCCCGGCAAAGTCAACCCCACCCAATGCGAAGCCATAACCATGGTCGCCACCCGCGTCTTCGGTAACGATGCCACCGTCGGATTCGCTGGAAGCCAAGGAAACTTCCAACTCAACGTCTACAAACCCGTCATGGCACACGCCGTACTCGAAAGCATCCGCCTCCTCGGCGATGCATGCGCAGCATTCACCGACCACTGCGCCACCGGAATCGAACCCAACCATGAACGCATCGCCGCAGCCCTAGAGCTCAACCTCATGCAAGTAACCGCCCTCAACCCCCACATCGGCTACGACAAAGCAGCCAGCATCGCCAAAAAAGCCCACAAAGAAGGAACCACCCTCAAAGCCGCAGCCCTTAACCTCGGCTACCTCACCGCAGAAGAATTCGACGCCTGGGTTGTTCCCATCGACATGACCCACCCCCGCGAGGCGAGAAAAAACTGACATGGCCGACTCAATCAAAGACCCCGACCTCTACGAAAAACTCCGCGAAGAAGGCAACAGCAAAAGCAAAGCCGCCGCTATCGCCAACGCAGCAGCAGCCTCCTCTCGCGAAAAAATTGGCAGCAAAGGCGGAAAATCAGGCTCCTACGACGACTGGACTGTGGCAGAACTACGCAAACGAGCCACCGAACTCAATATCCGCGGACGCTCAACAATGAACAAAAACGACCTCATCAACGCACTGCGAAACCACTAACCCGCGGGCATCACCTCGCCACAAACAAACACCTGAGGACAAAGCCAGGGGTGGCGCCGCAGCGCCGCGGGCCCCCTGCACACATACCTGACCAACACCCAGCCACCCCGTAGACCTAGACTGGGCGGTGGCGCACGCACGCCTGGCCCCAACCCCGTTTCCTCAGGAGTTACCACACCCATGCTCACCGCCTCCGACATCGAACTGCGCGCAGGCGCTCAACTACTGCTACGCGGCGCAACCTTCCGCGTCGCAGCCGGAGACCGCATCGGGCTGGTAGGGCGCAACGGCGCAGGAAAAACCACACTCATGAAAACCCTCGCCGGATGGCGTAGCCCAGACAACGGCCGCATCTCAGGCGCAGCAGACTTCGGATACCTACCCCAAGACCCCCGCGACGGCGACCTGGAAGAAATCGCCCGCGCCCGCATCCTGTCCGCCCGCGGCCTCGGCGACCTCGCACAACGCATGCGCGAAACCGAAGGGCAAATGGCATCAGCGGTCCCCGAAACCGCCGAAGCAGCCATGGAACGCTACCCCAAACTCCAAGCACGCTTCGAAGACGCAGGCGGATACGCCGCCGAATCCGAAGCCGCTGCCATCGCCTCCGCCCTTGGTCTGAGCGAAAAAGAACTCACCCGGCCTGTCGGTACCCTCTCCGGCGGACAACGCCGACGAGTCGAACTCTCCCGAATCCTCTTCTCTCAAGCCCACACCCTGCTTCTCGACGAACCCACCAACCACCTCGACGCCGACTCGATCGTGTGGCTACGCGAATACCTACGCAACTACGCAGGCGGCCTCATCGTCATCTCCCACGACGTTGAACTCCTCGACGCCGTCGTCAACAAGGTCTACTACCTCGACGCCAACCGACAAGTTCTCGACCAGTACAACGTCGGCTGGAAAACCTACCTCCAGCAACGCGAAACAGACGAAAAACGACGACGCCGCGAGCGCCAAAACGCCGAGAAGAAAGCCGCCGCACTCAACGCTCAAGCTGAAAAAATGCGCGCCAAAGCAACCAAAGCAGTCGCTGCCCAGCAAATGCTCAAACGCGCCGAAAAAATCGTGTCATCACTTGAAGAAGTGCAAGTACACGACAAAGTGGCCAAACTCCGCTTCCCTGACCCAGTGCACTGCGGAAAAACACCGCTGCGCGCAAGCGGGCTCTCCAGGGCCTACGGCTCCCAAGAAGTATTCACCGATGTCGACCTCGCCATCGATAAAGGAAGCCGCGTTGTTGTCCTTGGGCTCAACGGTGCCGGTAAAACCACCCTGCTGAAAATCCTCTCCGGCAAAGACACCCCCGACACCGGGCAAGTCGAACCCGGCTACGGGCTACGCCTGGGCTACTACGCACAGGAACATGAAAACCTCGACGGCGAGGCCACCGTTTTGCAAAACATGGTCGCCTCCGCTCCTGACCTCACCGAAACAGAATGCCGAAAAATCCTCGGCTCCTTCCTTTTCTCCGGCGAAGCCGTCGACAAACCCGCCGGAGTGCTCTCCGGTGGTGAAAAAACACGCCTCTCACTGGCCACCCTTGTCGTCTCTGGAGCCAACGTGCTCCTGCTAGACGAACCCACCAACAACCTCGACCCAGCCAGCCGCGAAGAAATCCTCGCCGCCCTGAGCAACTACAAAGGCGCAGTCGTTCTCGTCAGCCACGACGCTGGCGCAGTCGAAGCCCTCAACCCCGAACGCGTACTCCTCCTACCGGATGGAGTCGAAGACTTCTGGGGTCCGGACTACAAAGACCTCATCGAACTGGCCTAACAACCCCACCCGCTCGCTTCACTACACACCACCGAACAGTGAAGCGAGCGCCAAAAACCAGGCTCTAGGCGTCCTCCTCATCCCAAATACGCGTTTTCTTCGGTTTAGGGGCCTTCGGGGTGAGCTGACCAGACAAAATCAACTCATCCCGCACCTCCCGCCGCACATAGACAAACACAATGACAAACCCTGCCAACGACCCCACCCACCACTGCAACGCATACGCAAAATGGGGCCCCAACCCCGTCTGCGGCGGCAACAACGGGTCAGGGCGCGCCGGAGACACCCCAGAACCATCCTGCTCACGTTCCAACACCACGTAAGCCCCCCGCAGCGGCAGCCCACTTTCCCGACGCATCCGCTCCACATCAATCGAACCTAACTGCCCCGCGGGAGTGTTCTCGTTAAACGCAGGTTCCCCCGGGCGCACCCAGCCAGACACACTCACCGGCCCCGACGGTGGCGCCGGAACCGAGGGCAACACATCCGCGCGCTCTCCATTAGCCACCCACCCACGATCTACCATCACCGCAGTGCCATCCTCTAAACGCAACGGCACCAAAACCTCATACCCATATGAACGATCCTGCGGACGATTACGCACCATGAAACGCGCACCAGGAACGTACTCACCCCGCATCTGCACATGACGCCACTCCTGGTCCTTACCCACCGCACCACCTGGATGCGCCGTTGTCGCAGGAACCACCTGCGACAACGGCCTCACCGGAGCTGAATAAAACGACTCCACCCGCTCCCGATTAGCCAGCTTGTCCTCATACCTACCCCACTGCCACTGCCCTAAAAACTGACACAACACAAAAAACGCCAACGCCACCGCAGTAGCCCCCAGCCACCGCGGCGTCAGCCACCTCATCACAACCGCACGTCCCACCCGCAGCACGTTACTCGCTCGAACCCCCTGCAACCCCGCCCCGCCTCTTCAGCACTTCTGAGGTCCGCCACCATGGCAACAAAAGGAACCTCCATGACATGATCCTTCAACGACCGAGAACCGGGCACCCCACTCACCGGCCGTAACCACCACCGGAGGAGACGAACCCCATGGCCAACGGCACCCCCGCCACCACGTCGACCAGCACCGGGCCCCTCGGCGACAGATTCGGCAGAACGGCACGCGACCTACGCGTCTCCCTCACTGACCACTGCAACCTACGCTGCACCTACTGCATGCCCGCCGAAGGGCTCCAATGGATGACCCGCGCACAAATGCTCACCGATGAAGAACTCACCCGCGTCGTTGCGATCTTCGTTGAAGCAGGAGTCACCAAAATCCGCCTCACCGGAGGAGAACCGCTCCTGCGACCAGGCGTACCCGACCTCGTGCGTGCCTTCACCCAACTCACCCCCCGCCCCGACGTAGCCATGACCACCAACGCCGTCTTCCTTAAAAAACACGCCACCGCACTGGCTGAAGCAGGCCTAGACCGCGTCAACGTCAGCCTTGACACCATCGACCCCGACATCTTCCACCGCCTCACCCGACGCAACCGCCTTACTGATGTCATCGAAGGCCTTGAAGCTGCCGCTGAAGCAGGCCTAACCCCCATCAAAATCAATGCCGTCGCCATGCGCGGAATCAACGACCACGGCGTCACCGATCTCCTCGCCTGGTGCATCGAACGCGGCTATCAGCTGCGATTTATCGAACAAATGCCCCTCGATGCCCAACACGGCTGGGTCCGCGAAGACATGATCACTGCCGAAGAACTACGCAAAGAACTCCAAACCCGCTTTACCCTCACCCCTCTGAACGAAAACCGCGGAAGCTCACCCGCAGAGCACTACCTCGTCAACGAAGGCCCCGCCACCGTTGGCATCATCGCCTCAGTCACCGCGCCGTTCTGCCACGCCTGCGACCGCGTCCGCCTCACCGCCGACGGCATGGTGCGCAACTGCCTCTTCGCCCGCGGAGAAATGGACCTACGCACCCCCCTACGCGAGGGCGCCACCGACCGAGAACTCCTCTCCCTCATCCGCGGGGAAATGTGGCGCAAACTCCGCGGACACGGCATCGGCGAACCCGACTTCACCCAACCAGCCAGGCCAATGTCCTCCATTGGCGGCTAAAACACCCCACCATCAACACCTCACCCAACCCACCACGAACGCCCCGACGCCGGCGGCACTTGCGAGCCCTCAGTAGAAGACCCAGCATCACGAACAGCGACCTGTGACCCCCCAGCGCCTCCCGAAGAACCAGGACCGATAGCCCGCGTCGGACGCTCAAAACTTCCACGCGAAGAACGTTTCTCCTGCATATTCGCCAACATCACCGCCGGATACGGCAACACCACCGCCAATGCAACAAAAACCCACGCCACCCACTGCAACTCAAAAACAAACCAAAACACATACGCCAACACAAACGAAGCCGTACGAATCCCCATCGAAATCAAATAGCCACGCACACGCCGGTCATGATCCACCCTCGCAGATACCGGAGCATCCGAAATCGAATAAACGATCGGGCCATCCTGTTCGCTACGTGTCACCACTCCACGCTACTCCTACCCGCGAGTCACCGATACCCTCACCTCAACGGCCTTCACAGCCATAGACACAGGCTCGCCTCGCTCACGAACTACTCCCAGTCTCGTCCGAGCCACATAGAACAGAATCCAACACCGTCCCACGACGGAAATACCCAGAACGGAGACCCCATGACAGACGCGCGAACCGCCCTCATCACCGGAGGAAACCGCGGCATCGGCCTAGCCACCGCTCTGCGACTGCAAGAAGCTGGCTACCGCGTCGTGGTCGGCTCACGCTCCGGCCAAGCCCCCGAAGGCCTCGACGTAGTCACCCTCGATGTCTCCGACACCGACAGCGTCAATGACGGTTTCACTGCCGCCGAAGAACTCCTCGGCAGCCCCATCGAAATCCTCGTCGCCAACGCAGGAATCACCCGAGACATGCTCCTCATGCGCATGAAAGACGAAGACATCAACGACGTCCTAGACACCAACCTCGTCGGAGCCATCCGCTGCGCCCGCCGTGCCGCCAAAGGAATGCTCCGCCTCAAAAAAGGACGCATCGTCTTCATCTCCAGCATCGTTGGCACCAAAGGATCCCCAGGGCAAGTCAACTACGCCGCCAGCAAAGCCGGACTCATCGGCGCATCCCGCTCCCTCGCCCGCGAACTCGGCCCCCGATCCATTACCTCCAACGTGATCATGCCCGGCTTCATCGCCACCGACATGACCGACGAACTCCCCGAAGACCTCAAAGAGAGCTACCGCAAAGAAATCCCCCTCGGCCGCATGGGAGAAGCAACCGAAGTCGCCAACGCCGTAGAGTTCCTCGTCTCACCCGGCGCCTCCTACGTCAACGGCGTCGTCCTACCCGTCGACGGCGGATTCGCGATGGGAAGCTAACCAACCACGCCTTATCCCCTCACATCTGAAAGGAAACCCCACACACAATGCCGATCCTCGAAGGCAAAACCATCGCCATCACCGGCGTCCTCACCGAATCCTCAATCGCGTTCCACGTCGCCAAACTCGCCCAAGAACAGGGCGCAAACGTCATCCTCACCTCCTTCGGGCGCACGATGAAAATCACCAGCGCCATCGCCCGCCGACTGCCCACCACCGCCCCCGTCATCGAACTCGACGCATCTAAACCCGAAGACTTCGAAGCCTTCGCTGACCGCATCGGCGAACACAGCGACCACCTCGACGGCGTACTGCACTCCATCGGATTCGCACCCAAGCCCGCATTCGACTTCATCAACGCCACCTGGGAAGACGTAGCCCCCGCACTACACATCTCCGCCTACTCCCTCAAAGCACTCGCCGTCGCCGCCGAACCACTCATGCGCCCCGGCAGCGCCATCGTCGGGCTCACCCTCGATGCATCTGTTGCCTGGAACGGATACGACTGGATGGGTGTAGCTAAAGCCGCCTTCGAATCAACCTCACGCTACGTAGCCCGCGACATGGGACCCAAAGGCATCCGCTGCAACCTCATCGCAGCCGGCCCCATCAGCACCACCGCAGCAACATCCATCCCACAGTTCTCCCGCTTCGCTGAATGGGGCGAACACTCCCCGCTGGGATGGGACATCAGTGACCCCGTGCCGGCAGCCAAAGGATGCATCGCCCTGTTGTCAGACTGGTTCCCCGCCACCACCGGTGAAATCGTCCATGTCGACGGCGGATTCCACTCTCTGGGCGGCTAAACCAACACACCACAAAGAGGAACACACAGTGGCGTGAGCAGCGAACAAAACCTCTGCTCACGCCACTGATGCATCTGTCCAACCGTCACGTATCTCAGGAACTGTCTTGTGACGCCGATGAATCCGGCGACACGCCCACAGTCTCACGGGCTGGAACACAGCAAGGTTGAAGATCATGACCACGACCGCAAACCCTCACCACGCCCTCGGCCGTGACGTATGGACAGCCGCCCGTCACCCCCTCGCACGATTTCTGCGCGGACTCGCCGCCGGAGAACCCATCCCTAACGACGGCGCTTGGACCCGAGTCACCCCCTGGGGGCCAAACATCCAAGCCATACTCTGCTTCGGCACCCACTCAATCCTGGCCGTCTCCTACGACTTCACCGACAACCAGCTCGAAGAAATAGGAGTCAACGGCGGCCCAGAAGCCACCAGCGCCCGCGTGCTCAACCACCTCGCCGGCCCCACAGGCTGGATCGGTGCACCCAACATGCTCATGCTTGCCGCCGGCACCGGAAACGAAAACGGCGACTCCGAACCCCTCGTCAGCCGCCCCGACCTCAACCACCGACCCACCGTCGAAATCGCCCGCCGCACCATGACCGAAGTGCAAGTACTCGGCCACCCCAACCCCGAAGAACACGACGTCGTCGTCATCGGTAACGGCGTTGGAGGCCTACGCGGCATCACTGTCGAAATCGCCCCCGAACGGCGAGGCCAAGGACACGGCCCCGACCTGCTCCACCGCGCCTTAGCCAGCATCCCAGAAAACGAAGTCATCGCCTCAGCAGTTTTCGCAGGCGACGCCGCCATGGCAGCAGCGTTCATGACCGAAGGGTTCACCCACATCGGCAGCATCCAATACTTCAGCTCACGCCCCGAACGACGCTAACCAGCAGCGGCAGCGGGGCCAGCCGCAGTGAAACACCCACAACAGCCAACCCCGCTCACCACATCACTCACTCCTGCGCGCGCACAACCGCACCCTTAGGAACCACCACCACGCCGCCATCGCTGACATGCCAGCCCGCCGCACGATCCACCTCAGGGTCCACACCCACCGTGGCGCCGGGCTCAACCACCACGTTTTTATCGAGGATCGCGCGGCGAATCGTTGCCTTACGCCCCACCTTCACGTTGTCCAACAACACCGAATGATCCACCTCGCTATAGCTGTTTACCAGCACATTCGGTGAGATCACCGACCCATTGACTTTGCCACCAGAAATGATCGTCCCGTGGGAAGTGACCGAGTTCAGCGCCTCCCCACGACGCCCCTCCTCGTTATGCACGAACTTCGCCGGCGGATACGGTACCGACATGCTCGTAAACAACGGCCAGTCGTAGTTGTACAGGTTGAAGATCGGCTCTATCTGGATCAGATCCATGTTTGCCTCGTAGTACGAGTCAATCGTGCCCACATCACGCCAATACGCCCGGTCTCGATCGGTAGCGCCAGGGATCTCGTTGTTGTTGAAGTCGTAAACGAACCCCTCGCCACGGTCAACGAAATGAGGAACGATGTCCCCACCCATGTCGTGGTCGCTGTCCTCATTCTCCGCGTCTTGCATAATCACATCGCGCAGCACGTCAGCGTCGAAAACATAGTTGCCCATTGAGGCGAGAACTTCCTCCGGAGAGTCAGGCAAACCCTTAGCATCCGTTGGTTTTTCCCGCCATGCGCCAATCTTGCAGTTATCGGCCTCATCGACCTCGATCACACCGAACTGGTCAGCCAACGCAATCGGCTGACGAATCGCCGCGACGGTGATGCCCGCACCCGTCTCGACGTGTTGCTCAACCATCTGGCTGAAATCCATGCGGTAGACGTGATCAGCGCCAACCACCACAACGATGTCAGGTCGCTCATCGTCCAGAGTGTTCAAGCTCTGATAAATCGCATCAGCGCTGCCCATGTACCACTGCTTCCCTTTGCGCTGCTGCGCAGGGATAGGAGCCACATAGTTACCGAGCATGTTTGACATCCGCCACGTGCGCGAAATGTGCCGGTCGAGGGAATGAGATTTGTATTGTGTGAGCACGACCACCTTCAGGTAGCCGGAGTTCACGACGTTACTGAGAGCAAAGTCGATGAGGCGATATACGCCCCCGAAGGGGACCGCAGGTTTTGCCCGATCAGCAGTGAGCGGCATGAGTCGTTTGCCTTCACCGCCGGCCAGGACGATAGCCAAAACGTTGGGGTTGCGTTTCTTGGTCGTGGGCATGCCTCGAATCTAGTGATATTCCGCCCGCTGGTGTTCCGCGTGGACAAATGCGAACACCTCAGTGATCACGCTGTGGCACAGCGGGAATGGAGCCGGGGTGCAGAGACGTTCTATGAGTTCACTCACGAACGAGTCAGCTCTGACAGCTAGCTGCGACCAAGGGCAACAGGCGCATAAGGTCACCGTGTGCGAGCAGATATTTTGTCCAAGGAATACCCGCCGAATGTGTACGGCGGAGCCGGTGTCCATGTCGAAGAACTAGTTAAGGCTTTGCGGGCACGGGGTGATATCGATGTGCGAGTTCGTGCATTCGGTGACCCTGTCGATGAACCAGGAACCAGCGGCTACCCCGAACTGCCCGAACTAGCGCAGGCAAACGGCGCTATTCGAACCCTAGGCCAGGACCTTGCGATAGCAGCTGACGTTGTTGGCGCTGACCTTGTTCATAGCCACACGTGGTACGCGAACATGGCTGGCCATCTCGGATCTGTGCTGGCAGGGATTCCGCACGTAGTGTCAGCACACAGCCTGGAGCCATTACGGCCATGGAAAGCAGAGCAGCTCGGCGGCGGCTATCGCGTTTCTAGCTGGATCGAGAAAACAGCCTACGAAGCCGCCGCGGCCGTGATCGCAGTCAGCCACGGCATGCGCGCCGACATCCTTAAGTGCTACCCCGACCTAGACCCAGACAAAGTCAAGGTGGTGCACAACGGTATTGACGCGCACAAATGGGCCCCGGACCACTCAGATGCAGGCAAAGACCTTGTTCGCTCTCTAGGGGTGAACCCCGATGCTCGCTCAATCGTGTTTGTGGGCCGCCAAACCCGTCAGAAAGGGTTGCCGTACATGCTGCGTGCGGCGAAGTCGTTGCCACCAGATGTGCAGCTGGTTTTGTGCGCTGGCGCCCCTGACACTCCCGAAATCGGGGCCGAGATCGCTGCTTTGATGAAAGAACTGCAGGATACGCGCCAAGGCGTGGTGTACATCCCTGAGCATCTTCCACGTCACAAGGTGATTGCGTTGGAAACGAACGCCACCGTGTTCGCATGCCCCTCGATTTATGAACCGCTGGGAATCGTGAACTTGGAGGCAATGGCATGCGAAGCGGCCGTGGTGGCCACCGCAACTGGCGGCATCCCGGAGGTTGTTGTTGATGGCCAGACCGGGTGGCTGGTCGATATCGAGCAGGTCGATGATGGATCAGGAACTCCAGTTGATGAGGATGCTTGGGTTCACGATTTGGGCAATGCTTTGAATGAGGCTGTTGCTGACCCGCAGGAGGCGCGGCGTCGAGGTGCTGCTGGTCGAGCGCGGGCGGTGGAACAGTTCTCGTGGGACTCCATCGGCGATAAGACGATGCAGGTGTATGAATCTGTGCTCGTGTAGGTGAGTGGTACTGCTGTTGTTCTTGTGGGAGCGGAGATGGTTTGGTTCTTTTCTGGCTCCCGCAGGGACAGGGCCTAGTCGTCTTCGGGGTGGTTATTGCGCAGCCCGGCAAGGGTGAGGGCGGCGATGCAGGTAGCTGAAGCGAGTGCGGTGTCGGCGGCGATGGTGAGTCTGCGGAGTGCTTCGGCGCGGCGGTTTACTTGCTCGAGAGCGCCGTCGTCAGGCATCGCTAGTCCAAGGCGTGCCATATGTCCGAGTGTGGCGGCTTCATCAATGACGGCGCGGTGGCTTTCGGGTAGTGCATCAGGCAGGTAGGAGTTGCCGGTGTCCAGTGCGGCCTCAGCTAGGTCGCGTAGGCCGCGTGACTGCCAGGGCAAGTGTGTTTCGGCGAGGAGAGCTAAGGCGTTTTCGCGTTCGCTGGCTAGGGTGTGGCGAGTGTCACGTAGGGAGAGTGCTTCGAGTTGCCAGGTGGGGGTGGCGTTCGTTTCGTAGATCTTCCAGTGGGCTGTTGGTTCGGTGGAGGTTTCGGGGCGGGGGCGTTGGGCGTCGGGGATGCCGGGTTGGTTATCCCATCCGAAGGGGACGAGCGCGTTTCCGAGGGTGGGGGCAAAGACGCATTCGTTAGCTGTGGTTGCTGCTGAGAGTAAGGCGGAGGAGCCGTGAGGGCAGAGGGTGGGGTGACCGGGGTGGGGGAGCGCCGCCAGGACGACACGTTCGCCTAGGTCTGCCCAGGTTTCGATATGGGGTCGTATGGGTTCTGTGGTGTCGATGTCGGGGGCGATGAGCCGGTCTAGGGCTGCGGAGGGTAGGTGGCCAGTGAGGACGCGGGTTCCCCATAGGGCGAGTCTGATGGAGGCGGGGATGGGTGGCACGTGGTCATGGTAGGGGTGGTTGAGGAGGGGCCCAAGTGTGCGCGAGCGGACCACCATCTCGCATATGGTTTTTCGCATGAGCGATGTTCTGGACTTTTCCGAGGTGGGTGTGGTGCGGGGCGCCACCACGATCCTTCGTGACATTACGTGGTCGGTGGAGGAAGGCGAGAGGTGGATCATGCTTGGCCCCAATGGGGCAGGGAAGTCCACGTTGTTGCAGATTGCTGCGGGGCGTCTGCACCCCAGTTCTGGTGTTGCTGGGGTGTTGGACGAGGTGTTGGGCGCGGTGGATGTGTTTGAGCTGCGCGGCCGTATCGGTTTGGCGAGTTCTTCTGTGTCTGAGCGGATTCCAGCTCGAGAGACGGCTTTGGATGTTGTGCGGACTGCTTCATACAACCGTGTCGGGCGTTGGCATGAGCAGTACGAGGGTGTTGACACCGGTCGCGCGGAACGGTTGCTGGAGGCATTGGGGATGTCCCATTTTGCTGACCGTCCCTACGGCAAATTGTCTGACGGTGAGCGTAAGCGAGTGCAAATCGCACGATCGTTGATGACTAACCCGGAGTTGTTGCTTCTTGACGAGCCCACTTCTGGTTTGGATTTGGGTGGCCGTGAAGATTTGATCGCCCGGTTGAGTGCGTTTGCCCATGATGTGACCGCTCCGGCGATGGTGATGGTGACACACCACGTGGAAGAGATCCCACCGGGCTTCACAGATGCTTTGCTGTTGAAGGAAGGCAGCATCGTGGCGGCAGGTCCGCTGGAATCGGTGTTGACGAACGAGAACTTGTCGGAGGCGTTCGGGCTGTCGTTGACGGTGGAGCGTCGCGGTGACCGCTGGACGGCTTACGCGAACAGTTAAGGAGCCGAGCCAGCCCTACCCGTAGGAGGGTGCTGTGGAGAATCTTCCAGAGTGGTTGGTTCACAACGCGTGGGCGGCGTGGCTTGGTGCTGCGTTAATCCTTGCGGGGGTGGAGCTGGCGAGCGCTGATTTTGTGTTTCTCATGCTGGCGGCGGGCGCTTTCGCCGCCAGCATGACTGCTTTTGTGGTGGGTGCGCCGGGCCAGGTAGTGGTTTTCGCTGTGGTGGCGGTGTCGTTGATTTTCACGGTGCGGCCGGTGCTGAAGCAGCGGTTTTTAGCGTCGTTGCCGCAGTTCGCCTCGGGTAAGGAGGCGTATGTGGGGCGCCGTGGGGTGGTGGTGGAAGAGGTCACTGACTGTGGGGGCCAGGTGAAGGTTGATGGTGAGGTGTGGTCGGCGCGGTGGGCTGAAGGCGCGAGGGTGTTACCTGGCGCAGTGGGAGCTTGGGTGCAGGTGTCGGGGGTTGATGGGGTGACGCTGCTGGTGGTTCCGCATGTGGGGCCACAGGACGCGGTTTCTGGCGTGGGTGACTGATTTTGTGTGTTGTTTTTGTTTGCCGTCACTGGCGGTGGATGTTGAGTGCAATTGTGCTTGGTAGTTAGTTGTAGATGTTTTCGGGGAAGGATTTTGGCGTGGTAGCCACCATTATTTTGTTGCTGTTTTTAGCGGTGGCGGTTCTTTTGGTCGTGAAGTCGATCAAGATTGTTCCGCAGCAGACGTCGCTGATCATTGAACGGTTGGGGCGGTATTCACGGACGCTGGATGGCGGTATTTACGTCTTGGTGCCGTTTGTGGACACAGTTCGGGCGGGGATTGACTTGCGTGAGCAGGTGGTTTCGTTCCCGCCTCAGCCGGTGATCACCTCAGACAACCTGGTGGTCAACATTGACACGGTGATTTATTACTCGGTGATTGACCCTAAGAGCGCGATTTATGGGATCGCGAATTTCATTCAGGGTATTGAGCAGTTGACGGTCACGACGTTGCGGAACGTGATCGGTGCGATGGATTTGGAACAGACGTTGACTAGCCGTGATCAGATCAATGGCCAGTTGCGTGGTGTTTTGGATGAGGCGACCGGTAAGTGGGGGATCCGTGTGGCCCGGGTGGAGCTGAAGAGCATTGAACCGCCCGCGTCGGTGCAGGACTCGATGGAGAAGCAGATGCGTGCTGAGCGGGATCGGCGGGCAGCGATTTTGACGGCTGAGGGTGTGAAGCAGTCAGCGATTTTGAAGGCCGAGGGTGAAAAGCAGGCGGCCATTTTGAAGGCCGAGGGTGATGCCCAGTCGAAGGTGTTGGAAGCTCAGGGGCAGGCGCGAGCGATCCAGCAGGTGTTTGATGCGATTCACCGCGGTAAACCTGATCAGCAGTTGTTGGCGTACAAGTATTTGGAAGTGTTGCCGCAGATCGCGCAGGGTGACTCCAACAAAATGTGGGTTGTTCCAGGTGAGTTCACTGAGGCGTTGCGCGGGTTCGCGGGGGCTTTTGGCGGGAAGAACGGCCCGACGTTCCCTGCTGCGAGTAGCGGCAACACGCCGAAGTACACCGATGACGTACCGGAGGACAATCCGTTCGTGGATACGGATTTGGAGGATCCGCGGGAGGCGTTACGCCGGGCTCGTGAGGAAGTTCAGCGTTCAGAGGCAGAGGTGCACGACAGTGAGGCCCGCATGCGTGGGCAGCGACCGTGAGGTGAGGCCAGGGAACGTTTCGGCGGGGCGCGGTGTGGGTCGATAAGGTCCGTTCGTGCCGATCACTATCACTGATCCCGCCGATGAACGGGTCCGCGACTATTTTTCTTTGACTGATGTGAACCTGCGCCGTGCTCTTGAGCCTGCAGGCGGTTTGTATATGGCCGAGAGCGAGAAGGTGTTGCGGAGGGCGTTGGCGGTGGGGCATCGCCCTCGCTCGCTGCTGTTAGCTCCGCGGTGGGTGAATGAGCTGTCTGATCTCGTGGCTCAATTCGAGGGCGAGTCAGTGCCGGTGTTTGTGGGGGAGCATGAGGTCATCGAGGCGATGACAGGATTCCATCTACATCGGGGTGTGTTGGCGGCGATGCACCGCCCGCAGTTGCCCTCGGTTGAGGATGTTGTCCGGGGTGCGCGGCGGTTGGTGGTGTTGGAAGACATTGTTGATCACACGAATGTGGGGGCGATTTTCCGGTCCGCTGCGGCGTTGGGTGTCGATGGCGTGTTGGTGACGCCTAGGTGCGCTGATCCTCTGTACCGCCGGAGCGTGCGGGTGTCGATGGGGAATGTGTTGAATGTGCCGTGGACGCGGATTGAGCAGTGGCCTGCTGGGGCGGATTGTTTACGGCAGTGGGGGGTGTCGGTGGCGTCGTTTGCGTTGTCGGATGATTCGGTGACGCTGGATGAGTTGGCTGCTGATCCGCCGGAGCGGTTGGCGCTGGTGCTGGGCACTGAGGGGGATGGGCTGCAGCAGCGCACGTTGGCTAAGAGTGACGTGGTGGTGCGTATCCCGATGGGGCATGGTGTTGATTCGTTGAATGTGGCTGCGGCTTCAGCGGTGGCTATGTGGGCGTTGCGGGTGCGTTGATCGTCTCGTAAAAGATTGGCGGCAAGCCTGAATCGGGCGGGCTGTCTTCAGGCTTGCCGCTGGTTCATGTTGGTGAGAGCAGGGGCATGAGCTCGCTGTTCGGTACAGCCTGGTTTTTGTTAGTGGTGCGGTTAGGCGGGGATGGCGTATGTGCCGGTGAGTACTGCGCGTCCCACAACGTGTGTGAGTGCGAAGAAGTGGGCCTTGGCGGGGGAGAAGTCAGCGGTGATCCCGATTTCTTCGGCGGTGGCGTCCAGGGCTGTGACGGCAAAAATGTATCGGTGCGGGCGGTCGCCCGCGGGGGGAGCTGCTCCTCCGAAGCCGGCGTATCCGTAGTCGTTGTTGAGGTGGAAGGCACCAGCGGGGAGTTCTTCGCCGCCTTCGGCGCCAGCGTTGGCGTGCAGGCAAGTGGCGTTTCCGGGAATACCTACGGCAACCCAGTGCCAGAACCCTGAGGGGGTGGGGGCGTCAGGGTCGAAACAGGTGATCATGAATGATTTGGTGCCCGCGGGGGCGTCGTGCCAGGAAAGTTCGGGGGAGAGGTTATCGGTGCTGAAGTCCGCGGATTTGGGTAGGTCGCTGCCGTCTTTGAAGTCGACGCTGGTCAACGCGAATGGCGGCACGACGGGAAGCATGCTGTAGGGGTCGGGTGGGATAGGGCGTTCGAGGCTCATATCTTCACCCTAGGGGGTGAGTTGCGGCTGCGTCAGTGTTGAAGTGTCTTTCGGCGAGTAAGGGCATCCAGGCAGATCGTGTTCTGCCTGTTGGAGGCGGTAGTTTTGTACGCCATGGAGCCCGTTTACAACTCGGTCGTCGCTGTTGCCCGCACACTTTTCGCTGCCCAAGGTATCCGTTTCAGAGTGACGGGTTCGGAGAACATCCCCACAGAGGGTGGTGCGGTGATCGTGATGAACCACCTTTCGTACATGGATTTTGCGTATGCGGGTTTGGCGGCTCGCCCCAGCCGCAGGTTGATCCGGTTTATGTGCAAAAAATCGGTGTGGGATCACCCGATTGCTGGGCCGTTGATGTCGGGGATGAAGCACATACCGGTGGATCGTGAGAACGGCAGTCAAGCGTTTCGGGATGCGGTGAAAGCGCTGAAAGCTGGCGAGCTGGTTGGGGTGTTCCCTGAAGCAACGATCTCTCGCTCGTATGAGTTGAAGGAGTTCAAGACTGGTGCGATCCGGATGGCGCAGGCCACAGGGGTGCCGATCATTCCGATTGTGTTGTGGGGTACGCAGCGGATTTGGACGAAGGGGCATCCTCGTCGTTTGGGTTACAGCCGTACTCCGATTTCGTTGACGGTGGGCAAAGCGATTAGTGCGCCGAAGCAGGCACCGGCCGATGAGGTTTCTGCCACATTGCGCGCCGAGATGCAGCTGCTACTTGACCACGCGCAGGCCGAATATCCTCGCCTTGAGGGTGATGATTTGAAGTTTTTGCCGGCGCGCCTGGGTGGCACGGCTCCTACGTTGGCGGAGGCAAATGAAATGGACCGCCTGGATCGTGAGCGGCGTCGCGCTGCTGCGGCGCAGAAGAAACCCGGCACGGACAGCGCGGCGTGAGCGGGGCGGCCCGGTCAATCCCGTGGCAGGGCCCTGCCAGTGAGGTGATTTGTCGCCTGGCTGGGCCGGGTGCGCGGCTGCGTGATGACCAGGCCGAGGCTGTTGCTGCGTTGTCTTGTGATGGGGCGCGGGTGTTGGTGGTGCAGGCAACGGGTTGGGGTAAGTCGGCGGTGTATTGGTGCGCTACAGCTGCGCGTCGCGCCGCCGGGGGTGGTGCCACGTTGGTGTTGTCTCCGCTGTTGGCGTTGATGCGTGACCAGATTGAGGCGGCCCGTCGTGCTGGGTTGAACGCGGTGACGTTGAACAGTTCGAACGTGGATGAGTGGTCTGCGGTGGAGGGACAGTTAGCTGCCGGTGAGGTGGATGTGTTGCTCATCTCGCCGGAGCGGCTAGCTCATCCGACGTTTGGTCGGCGGGTGTTGTCGGCGTTGATGGGGAACATGGGGTTGCTCGTCATCGATGAGGCACATGCTGTCTCTGACTGGGGGCATGATTTCCGCCCAGATTATCGCCGTATCGCGCAGGTGTTGGCGCGGTTGGATGCCCAGGTTCCGGTGCTTGCGACCACGGCGACAGCCAATGCGCGTGTCACGCAGGATGTTGCATCCCAACTGGGTGAGGCGACAACGGTTTTGCGGGGTCCGTTGGGGCGGGACAGTCTCCAGTTGGCGGTGGTTCCACCGATGTCTGCGTTGCAGCGGTACGCGTGGGTGGCGCAGATGCTGCCGGTGTTGCCGGGGTCGGGGATTGTGTATGCGTTGACGGTTGCTGATGCGCAGCGCGCTACCTGCGCGGTTCAAGCTGTGCATGGAGTGGATTATCCGGTGGCGATGTATACGGGGCAGCTTGAGGCGGCTGAGCGTGCGTTACTTGAGGACAAGCTGCGCCGTAATGAAGTCAAAGCTCTTATCGCTACGAGTGCGTTAGGGATGGGGTATGACAAACCGGATTTGGGGTTTGTTGTTCATATGGGGGCGCCGCCGTCTCCGGTGTCGTACTACCAGCAGGTTGGGCGCGCAGGTCGTGGTATTGAGCATGCTCTTGTCGCCTTGTTGCCCAGCGCGGCTGATGAGCCGGTGTGGCGTCATTTCGCGACGGCGACGTTGCCTGATGAAGGCATGGCGCGCCGGGTTCTTGATGCTCTTGACACTGGTGAGCCGCAGTCAGTGCCTGCGTTGGAGGCGGTAACCGGGTTGCGTCGGGGACGTGTGGAGTTGCTGCTTAAACAGTTAGCGGTTGACCACGTGACTGAACGAACCCCGCAGGGGTGGGTGGCCACGGGTACGCCGTGGCGGTATGACGCTGACCATTACGCCGCCATTGTGCGGGTGCGTGAACGTGAAGCAGCGATCATGCGTGACTATGTGCAGGGCCGGTCGTGTTTGATGGAGTTGCTGCGCGCCAGCCTGGATGATCCGCAGGGTGGGCCGTGTGGGCAGTGTTCGGTGTGTCTGGGTGGGTTACCTGGCCCGTTGGTGCCGGCCGCCGATCCGGCGGTGGTGGCGGTGGTGGCTGAGCAGCTACGGAGCATTGATCATCGGCTGCCTGCTCGAAAAATGTGGCCGGGTGGACAGTTCGGGCGGCGTGGGCGAATCCCGGCGGGGGAGATGTCCCTTGAGGGGCGCGTTGTTATTGACATGGATGCCCCGCAGTGGTGTGAGGTGATCGAGTCGTGCCTGCAAGCTCCGGGTGATGCTCCGCGTGAGTTGTGTGAAGCGGCGGTGGGGGTGCTTCGGCGCTGGAGCGCTTCGTGGCCGCAACGTCCAAGTCTTATCTGCTCGTTGGCGACGTTAACGCACCCGCAGGGCCCGTATCCGGTGGCGGGGCAGGTCGCGTCGTATCTGGGCGCGGCGGGGCGGATCGAAGTGGGGAACTGGCTGGTCAGGCCCCCTGTGAGTGAGAAGGGGGAGCGCCCTGCTGGTGGCGTGGAGGCCGCGTTGTGGCAGGCAGCGATCGCATCCGCGCCGCCCCCGCAGCTATCTGGTGGGGGCGGTGTCGCTGGCCGGGATGTGCTGCTTGTTGTTGATCGCAGCGCTTCTGGGTGGCCGATTACGTTGGCTGGTGCGGCGCTTCGTCGATGGGGAGCTGGGTCGGTGCAGCCTCTTTTGCTGCACCGGTGCCCATGATTCACCTGGTTGGGT
Source organism: Dermatophilus sp. B7861-1 (assembly GCF_058996045.1). Taxonomy (NCBI): domain Bacteria; kingdom Bacillati; phylum Actinomycetota; class Actinomycetes; order Micrococcales; family Dermatophilaceae; genus Dermatophilus; species Dermatophilus sp. B7861-1. The sequence continues at coordinate 1,173,963 of NZ_CM180082.1, forward strand.
TCGCTGGTCTCACATGCGGGATTGGATGAACTCCCACGCATCGGAGACGATCCGGTTGATTTCGTACTCCGGTTCCCAGCCGAGGATTTCTTTTGCTTTGGCGGAGCTGGCCACGAGGGTGGCTGGGTCGCCGGGGCGGCGGTCTTTCACTTCGGCGGGGATGGGGTGGCCGGTGACTGCGCGGGCGGCTTCGAGGACTTCTTTGACAGAGAACCCGGTGCCAGAGCCGAGGTTGAAGACACGGTGGGTTCCGGGTTCGCTGGTGTCCAGGGCGAGTAGGTGTGCGCGGCCCAGGTCAACGACGTGTAGGTAGTCGCGTACACAGGTGCCGTCGGGGGTGGGGTAGTCCTGGCCAAAGAGGTAAACGTGGTCGCGTTCCCCGGCGGGCACTTTGAGGATGTTGGGGATAAGGTGTGTCTCGATAGCGTGGCGTTCGCCGTATTTACCGCGGGCTCCTCCGACGTTGAAGTAGCGCAGTGAGGTGGCAGCCAGTCCGTGTGCTTTGGCGTAATCGGTCAGAGCCATGTCAATGGCGAGTTTGGAACGACCGTAGGCGTTGATGGGGTTAGGGGTTAGATCCTCGGTAATCAGAGGGGTTGAAGGCTCCCCGTAGACCGCTGCTGTGGAGGAGAAAACCATGCGGGGAACGTTGTTTTGTCGCACCGCTTCGAGGAGGCGGAAGGTGCCGACAACGTTGTTTTCCCAATACAGTTCGGGCTTTTCGACCGATTCACCGACGAGGGATTTCGCGGCGAAGTGCAAAAGCCCATCGGGGCGCACGTCGGCAAGGATGTCGTGGATGTCGTGGATGCGGGCTTGGACGAACGCTGCGCCGTCGGGGACTGCGTCGGCGTGTCCTGTGGAGAGGTCATCCACCACGGTGACGTCGTGCCCGGCTTCGAGTAACTGCGATGTCACAACAGAGCCGATGTAGCCAGCTCCTCCTGTCACCACGAGTTTCATACCTGATCCTCTCCTGGCGGTGGTCGCCGCGGTCGTTATTTTCAGTGACTGCGCTGCGTTGCTGGGCGTGTGTTTGTCACTTCTGGTCACTGTACAGACGACGGTGAGCCTCTGGATGGCGTGGTGCTCAGTCAGGGCTCGTTGTGGCCGATGAGTCCTCGACGGATCACATCACCAGATGTGTGAGTAGGAGGGGAAACACGATGCAGGAATCTCGCCGGAAGCGTCCGCCGAGCCTTTCGGACCGGGATCGTCGGGTCTTGGAGCTGGAGCGTAAGTGGGGTTCAGGTCCAAGTGCTCAGGTGGAGAAGCTCGCCGAAGCACAGCGCACTTTGGGGTTGGACGGGCCGGGGTATGCATTGGTGTTGCGCGCCTTGCTTGAGGACCCGATTGCGTATGCACATGACCCGGAGACGATTGAGGCGGTGCGCGCGGTGCGTGATTCGCGTTCTGGGGGTGATGGGCTGTTTGCCCGTGGCGGCGATGAGGTTCCGTATCCCGGTCAGAGTTACCGGAGTCGATAACAAGGCTTGCGTTTGAGGAACAAGGTGAGGTTGGGAATGGCTGGACAACAGTGGCAAGTGCGGTTACGGACGATCGATGGCACGGAGTGGGTGACGAAACCGTTTGAGGGTGACCCGAATGATCACCTGCAGCGCCTTATTCACGATGAGCACATTGACAGTTACGAGATCGTGGTGGAAGGAACCGCTGAGCGTACGTTTTTTGCTCCGGCGACGGTAAGTTTCACGCGCGCGCACATCGTCGCGCTATGGGTGGAGGCTGTCGCGGCCTAGTGATGAGCGGCTCACTGCCCTCAAAGATGTAGGTAGCCCCTGACCTTGGGGGAACCTTAGGCCAGGGGTTACGTGTGATTCAGTGGTGCGGGCTTATTCAGCTGGGTTACTTCCAGTGCCGATGTCAGACATCTTCGACTGAGTCCAGGGGGAGAGCAAAGCCATGGCGACCGCGACGATGATTGTCACGATTCCTAGGCCGTAATAGAACGTCACGTCGCCGAGGTCTCTGGTTTGGTCGATGACGACGGCGGCAGTGCCCTGTCCTGCGGCGGCAGCCAGGAGCCACAGCGTCATCGTTTGGGATGCGTACTGTTTGGGCGCCAATGATGTTGTGGCGGCGAGGCCGACGGGGTTCATGAACAGTTCGGCCACGGTCTGTACAAGGAACACCAGGCCTAGGAACCACCATGGTGCGAGGTTGGTGCCACCGGGGAACTTGTCGAAGCCCCAGCCCATCATGAGGGCGCTGAAACCGATGATCGCCAAGGCGATGGCGAACTTCATCGCCGTTGTGGGGAATTTACCTGCCCGGCGGGTGAACACCCAGCCCAGAATGGGCGCCAGAATGAGCACTGCTGCGGGGTTGATTGACTGGTAGGCCTCCGCCGACAGGCCGAAGGAGCCGGCGATCACACCGTCAGTGTTGTCCTTGGCGAAGCTGGCCATCTTTCCGGAGGCCTGCTCGAAGATCATCGTGAACAGCATGCTGCCCACCCACAGCGGCAGGAACGCCCACAGATGTTCCCGTTCGTGGGGGGTGACCTGCGGGCTGCGGAACATGGTGATGAAGTAGAACGCTGAGGCCGCGACGGCGACCGTGAACACAACGTAGGCGATGCCCTGGGCCAGGCCACCGAAGATGGGGGTGTAAAGCCATGTCAGCAGCAGTACCGTGGCCAAGAAGAGGACGGTGTAGAGAGCCAGCTTTTTGCCTTCGCCGGGCTTGAGAGGGGTGGGGACATCGAAGGCGAACTGAGACAGTTTGCCTCGTCCGTACACGAATGCGACCAGTCCGAAGGCCATGCCGATACCTGCTGCCATGAAACCGACGTGGTAGCCGTACTGGTTTTTGAGGAAGCTGGTGATAAGCGGGGAGATCAGCGACCCCACGTTAATTGACATATAGAACAGCTGGAACCCAGCTTCGCGGCGCGGATCTTTCTCGTCGTAGAGGCCGCCGACCATGGTGGACAGGTTCGGTTTGATGAACCCGGTACCGAAGGCGATGAGGAACAACCCGATCCAGGAAGTAAGGGGGATTGGCACGACAAGAAGTAACTGGCCGAGCATGATGACTACCCCGCCGTACAGGGTTGATCGCCATGGGCCGATCACACGGTCAGCGAAAATGCCACCAGGGATGGTCAGGAACAGCACAGATGCCTGGTAGGTGGCCATGACGACTTGGCCGGTGTTTTTGTCCAGACCCAGACCGCCGTTGGCGAAGGTATCGGTGATGAAGTACAGCAGAATGGCCCGCATCCCGAACCAGCTGAACCGTTCCCACATCTCGACCTGGAGCATCCACGGCAACCCTCGGGGCTGTCCGAATAAACCAACGTCGTCGCTGGATGGTCCAGTGCGCACGCTCTCGGGGCGCCAACGTGAATGCGTTGCTGGAGAAGAGGGGGAAGAGGAGCTGGGGTCCACGGTGGATGTCCTTTTCACTCGGGTCGTGTCGCGACTGTGGCGCGACAACGGTTAATGAACCTGCAACGGGAGGCTCACCGGTAACCCTAAAGAGATAAGGGACCTTTACGGGAGTAGTTGATCAATAGCGCGCGTCTTCAGGAACGACACAGCAGAAGAGAACTCCCCTGCCAGCGGCAGGGGAGTTCTCTTCTGCTGCTGGTGTGGGTGGGATCATGTCTTTGATCGCAGCAGTATGTGCGTACAGGTTGCGACCAACGCGACATACATACCCACCACCGCTAGGAGCACTAACGCCACGGGGAAAAGCACGGGAATGACGCTTGCCCACAGGTCTACGTGAAGGTCGTGGGCGAACTTCAGGGCCACAACCATGAAGGATGCGAAGAGCAAGGCCGTCACAGCGAGCCCAACGACGACAGCTTCGGCAACGGTGACAGCAAATATGTTGCCGCCGCTTAAACCTATCCGGCGCAGCAGCGTGAACTCCCGCGCCCGTGACCGTGTAGTCAGCGTTGTTGTCTGTATCAATGAGACCAATGCCATCACATAGATCATCCCGAAGATGGACAGGTTGCCGCTCAAGCTGCTTTGCATCCGGGTTTTCTGGGCTTGTGCGAGTAGCTCCTCCTTCGACTTCACGGCTCCCGCACCAGCGACGCCACTCATGAATTGCTGTAGCTGGTGCGGTGTTGCGGTAGTGAGAACCTGCGCGGAGGGGAACTGTCCGTGGCGCGCAGCCTCAGATATCGGTAGGTAGTAGGCCTCGTCAGGCAAACCAGTTGCTGTCATGACAACCCGCCCCTTTACCCGAGAACCGTCGAGAAGAGTCAGATCGACCTCTCTGCCCAGAGCAGCCCCACGTGTACTAGCTAGCACAGGGATTTGCGCTGTTGAACCAGCGTCGTGAGGTAGTCGACCAGTCAATGACCCACCGAGCATCGAAACGTACCCCGCCGGGTCACTCACCCCTGCTACCCGGGTCCGGGTTGCGCCTATGAATGCCTGCGAGGTTGAGGTGAGTGCAATCGCGTGGAAGTTACGGGTTTGCAGCGAATTCGCTGCATCCACCGCCCCCGTGGGGGAGACCCCATCGAGGGCGCTTGCGTACTGGTATTGGCGGGCTGCTCGCTCTAACTGCAGTCGCCCGTCTGCTGCCGAGCTGAATAGAAACCCACCAAGCAGCCCCACAGCGATCACCATCGGCAGAGCGACCGATGATAGCCGCCGCCGGTCACTCCAAGCCCGGGCTGCGGTCAAAGTGAACACTCCCGGAGCGAATCGGCCTCCCGCACGGGCGGCCACCGCTGCAACCCAAGTGATGGCCCAGGGAGTCAACGCACCAATCGCTGTTGTGACGAAGACCGGCAGCAGCACCGCAAGTTGTCCTGCCTGCGGGGCGGTGTTTGTGGCACCGAACAACACAGCGACAGAAACACCCACTAACGTCAAACGAATAAGCAGGCCTACCACGCTCCGGCGCCGGGATGCGTGCCGCGTTGGTGTACTCTCCACGTCTTTTGCTAACCGGCCGGTGAGAACGAACCCGATCAGAGCCACCAAGGCCATCTCAGTGAGGACGAATAACGTTAAAGCGCCTAAATCGAGGTGTCCTGCCCACGTTATGTGCCGCCCGATGGACCCGATGGCTTGATAGGCCGCAAAGAGCGGATGCGTCAGGAACACCGCGGTGACCCCGCCAACGACTCCCACCATCGCAGTCAGCGCAGCTGTCTCCACGGCGACCATGGCCTGCAGTTGGTGGGCAGTGGCGCCGTTAAGCCGCAACATCCTCAGTTCTTGGGAGCGCACATGAATAACTGTCCGCACCGAGCCGGCCACCAAAACCATCGCGATGGACACCGTGAGAACCAGAATGATCTGCAACAACAGTCCTATTGCCTGCAGGTCAAGGCGCATTTGAGCTAGTTCTGCGGCGGAGGTTCCTGCAGCGGCAATGACATGCCCGCCGCGCAATCCCTGCATAAGCAGCAACATCGCCCCGGCCATAGCTGTGACCACTAGAACAACCAGCGCCAACCCCATGTAGGTACGGCGGTGGAACCCCAATAGGCGTAGCGAAACTTTCGATACCCCTGCGATACCCCTCATGCTGCGGCCGTGATCTCGGTGAACGCCTGGGAAGCAGCGAACGGGTCGCCTCCGGGAAGATCTCTAACTATGTGACCATCCTGCAAGATGAGGATTCGATCCATGGCCGAGGCAACCACGGCATCGTGAGTGACCAACACCAGCGCTGTGCCCAGTTGTGTTAATTTCGTCAACTCGTGAACCACGTCCCGACTGGTGCGACTGTCTAGAGCTCCGGTGGGTTCATCAGCGAAAACCACACGTCGGGGGACCGCTAGGGCGCGAGCGATCGCCACACGCTGGCGTTGTCCACCAGATAAGGACGCAGGCAGCCGCCGGGAGAACTCTTGCATTCCCACTGACTCCAATGACGCGAGCGCCTCTTGCTCAGTCAGCTTCCCTTGCGTGAAGAATGTTGGTAGCTGAACGTTTTGGATGACTGAGAGAGCATCTATCAGGTTGTACTCCTGGTAGATGTAGCCGAAGTTTTCGCGGCGCACCCGGTCTCTGGTGGCCTGGTCGCTGCTTCCTAGATCTAAGTCATCCAGCAGTACCCGCCCAGAAGTCGGGGCAAGCAGCCCGGCCGCGCAATTGAGCAGCGTTGACTTGCCTGACCCCGAAGCTCCCATGATCGCGGTGCTAGATCCGGGAGCGAAAGTTACCGAAACACCATTAAGTACGTTCCGATCTGTCTCTGCCTTACCAAAGCGAACGACAAGATCAGAAAGGTGAAGCACGCTGAAACTCCAGTCTGTGGGGCATCTGCCAAGGCGCAGAAACTTCATGGTGAGGGAAATAGTTAAGAAAAAAGTAGTCGAAAGCTTTTGCCCGGCAGGGAGATAAAGCGCACAGCCGAATCTGTGAGGGGGTACTCAGTTCATAGCTGCGGCCTCACAAAAAAACCGAATTTCAAAACACATAAAGAAAAGGCCGACATCCATTTCGGATGCCAGCCTTTTCTAGAAAATACTGGGTTTCGCTAAGAAATTAGAGTGTCCGGAGGGGGACTTGAACCCCCACGTCCGATAAAGGACACTAGCACCTCAAGCTAGCGCGTCTGCCATTCCGCCACCCGGACAGGTGAACTGCGTTTATCCTACGTGAAACTCTCGCGTTCCGTCGAATCGAGATTCTCACCGCTGCGTTCAACGCTCTTTTGTTTCTGAGCCAAGATGACCAGCCAGTTCCAGTGAGCGCGTCTCACAACGGGATGGAACATTAGCACGCCGCCACACCCAGCGCGAAAACCGCCTATCAATGCCCCAAAAGCGACAAGCCCCACCTCGAGCCCCAGACCCCGTGCCCCGGTGCCATCTGAAAAGAAAGCTTCTCAATGTATCTCTCCAGCCCCCGCGGAGATTCATGCCATGCATCACGCTGCGCAATGGTCTGTGGAGCACCCACGAAAGAGGTACTTTCGATGCATGACCGTCAACCCCCGCGTAGCGCTCGACGCCCTCGTAGCAGCGCTGGAACGACACCTCGAAGCTGCTGCCTCCAGCCATGGAGACAACGACCACACAGTGCGTGCTGCCTACGACGCACTCGAGAACGCATTCGAACGCTACGAAGAAGCACTCGAAGAAGCGTTCGACGAGGTCACGCCCCTCGTGGTGTTCAGAGACGAGGAGGATGACGACTACGACGATGACGACGACGATGAGGACAGCCTCGACGACGAGGACTACGACGAGGACTCCGATGAGGACGACGACACGGACGAAGACGACTAAACATCGCCCGTAACCAACAGAAAAAGCCCGCCCGCGCCCTCGTGACATGGCGGGCGTTTTCCGTACCATCAACAAATGGGATACGTGCTGCTCATCCGCCACGGACGCACCACCGCAAACGCCAACGGCATACTCGCCGGATGGACCCCAAACATACGACTAGACCACGATGGTGAAACCGCAGCAACAGCACTCGGCCAAGCCCTAACCAACACCCCCGTAACCCAGATAGTGGCCAGCCCCCTGCAACGCTGCCAACAGACCGCCAAAATCATCGCCACCACAGCCTGGCCCCACCTCGCAATCGACACCGACGAACATCTCGGCGAATGCCACTACGGACAATGGACAGGCAAACCCATCAACGAACTGACCAGACTGCCCCTATGGCAGCAAATACAGCAACAACCAAGCGCAGTGACCTTTCCCCATAGCGACACCTTCGCAGGAGAGGGACTAGCGCACATGTCCGCCCGTGTCATCGCAGCAGTACGCCACATCGACCACATCAACCACACCACCAACGGCCCCGAAAGCATCACCGTTGTGGTCAGTCACGGCGACCCAATCAAAGCAGTCCTAGCCGACGCCGCCGGAGCCCACCTCGACACCTTCCAGCGCCTGCACGTCACCCCAACCTCCACCTCACTCGTGCAATACACAGACTCCAAACCACTCCTACATGCCATCAACATTCCCCCCTCCGGCGTTGCCGAAACCTTGCGCCGTATCCACACCGCTCCTACCCACGTACCCACCGGCGACGGCACCATCGGCGGGGGAGCATGACACCCCTCCACCCGCCAACAAAACATCACAACCTGCACCGAGAAGCCCGTCATGACAGCCATCAACCCTCGATGAGACTAGGGTGACCGACATGGCGGTTATCGAGTACGACCCCCCGGAAAGGTTCATCGTAGGAACCGTAGGCCAACCCGGCGCGCGTCAATTCTTCCTACAAGCCACCCAGGGACGACGCATCACCACCGTCACCATCGAAAAAGCCCAGGTAGCTGCACTAGCCCAACGCATCGACGACCTCCTCGACACAGTCGTCGGTAACGAATTCGACCACGTCGCCGAACTACTCATCGACAACGCCCCTCTAGACATGCCACTGGCCGAGGACTTCAACGCCGCCACCCTCGCCCTGGCATGGGACGCAGAACGCGACCGCATCATCGTCGAATGCCATGCCCTCGACGAGGCATACAACCCCCCAGAAACACTGACACACCTGCTCCAAGGACACGAACCCGATCCCGACGAAGACCCCACCCAACTCGTCCTACGCGTAGTCATCTCCGCCGCCACCGCCCGAGCCTTTGCCCACCGCGCCCACAACGTCGTCGCAGCCGGGCGGCCAACCTGCCCCTTCTGCGGCGAACCCCTCAACCCCCAAGGCCACATGTGCCCCCGCGCAAACGGATTCAAACGCTAACCCGGCATGACACCCCAACCCCACACACCCCTTAAACCCGAACAACTCCACACCGACGACATCACCCTCATCGGCCGCCTCACCGAAGCATCCAACGACGTATACCTGGCACACACAGCAGGACACCCCGTCGTTTACAAACCCATCAGCGGCGAAACACCCCTATGGGACTTCCCCCACGGAACACTCGCAGCACGCGAAGCCGCGGCCTACCTCATCTCCTCCGCCGGAGGATGGGACCTCATCCCCACCACCGTGCTGCGTGAAGGCCCCCTCGGGCCAGGATCAGTACAAGAATGGATCGGCCCCACCCCAGAACAAACCGGACAGCTACACCACCGACCCACATCCACCCCACTCATCAACCTCCTACCCCCAACAGACCTACCCCCAGACTGGATCCCCATCGCCCGCGGTACCGACCACAACGGCACCCCCCTCACCCTGGCCACCGCCGACCACCCCCAACTACGTTCCCTAGCCACACTGGATGCAGTGCTCAACAACGCTGACCGCAAAGGCAGCCACATCCTGCTCTGGAACAAGCACATATGGGGCATCGACAACGGCCTATGCCTATCCGAAACACCCAAACTACGAACAGTTCTATGGGGTTGGGCAGGCAGACCCCTACCCATAAACGACATTGAAAAACTCACTACCCTGCAGCACACACTCGAAAGCGCGCCAGGAAAAACCCTCAAAGAACTCCTCACCCCCACCGAAATCACCGCCCTGCACCAGCGCATCACCGCACTACAACACACACAACACCACCCCCACCCCGCCCAAGACTGGCCCTGCCTGCCCTGGCCTGCCCTATAAAAACCGGCACCAAAGACACAAGCCCCCACCCAATCCCCAACACCGCAGTCGGTACCCTTGGCGAGTGCGAACCTGGGCATCACCACACATCCCCACCGTCACCGGTATGGGAATCGAGCCGACCATCACCGACAGCAGCAGCGGCGAACGCAAACCCGTCGACGCTCCACCAACCGCGCGGCTCTATATCTGCGGAATTACCCCATACGACGCTACACACATGGGTCACGCCGCCACCTACGTCATGTTCGATCTCCTACACCGAGCACTCCTGGACGCAGGCCACGAAGTGACATATTGCGAGAACGTCACCGACGTAGACGACCCACTCCTTGAACGCGCCGAACGCGACGGCGTGAACTGGCAAGACCTCGCCGCCGAACAAACAGACCTCTTCCGCGACGACATGGCCGCCTTACGCGTCCTGCCCCCCAACCACTTCATCGGGGTAAGTGAATACATCAAACCCATTGCAGCTGGAGTCACCAAACTCCTGGACAACGCAGCGGCCTACACCGTGCCTATCACCGACGGAACCGCTGTCAGTGACACAGCACACGACATCTACCTCGACCTATCTACCCAACCCACTTTCGGTAACTCCTCCACATGGTCCCGCAATCGCATGATGGAGGTCTTCGCTGATCGTGGCGGCGACCCCGACCGCGAAGGCAAACGCGACCAGCTTGACCCACTCCTATGGCGCGCAGCCCGAATAGGCGAACCCTCCTGGGACGTTGAAGGCCTGCCATCCGGGCGGCCCGGATGGCACATCGAATGCACCTGCATCGCCCTGGACCACCTCGGCCCCGGTTTCGATGTCCAAGCCGGCGGAGTCGACCTCATCTTCCCCCACCACGAGATGAGCGCTGTCCAAGCCGACGCTCTGGCTGGAGAAGGCTCCTTCGCGCGTCTCTACCTCCATCAAGAAATGGTGGGACTCGACGGAGAAAAAATGAGCAAGTCGAAAGGCAATCTCATCTTCGTCTCCAAACTCCGCGCAGCTGGTGAAGACCCCATGGCCATCCGCCTGGCCATCCTCGCCCACCACTACGCCAGCCCCTGGGAATGGACCGACGAGGTCCTCCACACCGCCAAAGAACGCCTCAGTCGCTGGCGCACCCACATTCCTGCCCTACCCATCGAAGCCCAAAACGCCATCGTGCACCACGTACGTGAACGAATCGCCGACGATCTCGACGCACCCGGAGCACTTGCCGCGATCGATGCGATCCTGGCCGGACACACACCCACAGACGCCCCCGATGATGCGGACAACCTTGCCGCCCGCATCATCGACGCCCTCCTAGGAATCACCCTCTAAACACACAAAACCCCTGGCTAAACCCCCTGGCCACCACAGGCCGGGGGAGTGGCCAGGGCCAGAAGGTCACATTTCTTCACCATCACGGCCACGCAAATACCGCTCAAACTCCCGAGCAATAGCCTCACCTGAGGCTTCCGGCGAATCCACCGTATCCTTGGCCTTCTCAAGCGACTGCACGTACTCCGCGATCTCCGCATCAGCCGCCATCAACTCATCCACCCCCTGCTCCCACGCAGTCGCCAAATCGATCAAATCCCGCCGCGGAATATCCACCAACAACAAACTCTCCAGGCGTGCAATGATCGCCAACACCGCCTTGGGAGACGGCGACGAAGCCGCATAGTGCGGAACCGACGCCCACACCGAAACACTCGGAATCCCGACATCCCCAGCCCCAGAACTGATGATCCCCGTGATCCCCGTCGGCCCTTCATACGCGGGCGCCTCAAGCCCCAACTCCCGCCGCAACGACTCATCCTCGGCATATACCCCCACCGGAGTTGGCCGCGTATGCGGAGTATCAGCCAGCAACGCCCCAATCGTCACAAACATGGAAGCCCCGCAGTCCTCAGCAAAACCCACCACATCCTCAACAAAAGAGGGCCACCGAAACGACGGCTCAGGGCCACGCACCAACACCACATCCCGCTCAGGCAACACCCCCCGAGCCACCGCGAAACGAGTACTAGGCCAATTGATCATCCGATCAGCCCCCGTACCAGTCACCGTTGGTCGAGTCACCTGAAAGTCGTAATAATCCTCCGGATCCAAGGTGGCCATCTCCTCGGCATCCCACACATTCGCCAAATGGTGACTGGCGCCCGTCGCGGCCTCTCCGGCGTCGTTCCACCCCTCGAAGGCCGCAATGAAGACGGGGTCCCTAAGGGGGCCGTTCTCCTGGGTCTCGATGAGCATCACAACATCTCCTGTTCTGTGCGGTAATCGGGAAGGCCCGATGTCGACCTCGGGATGCTACTGAGAGGAACGACTCAGACAACACTAGAGGTAGGCACTGTCCCTCCGCAGCGCCGCATCGCTGAGAAAGCACCACCTACAGCCTCGTAGTATGGATCCGGCGCGCTTAGGCGCGCCGCCCTCCTCTGTGTCGAAACGAAGGGTCCAGATTGTGAGCAGCCGCTCCGTAGAACAAACAGCCGAGCGTTCCGCGTTGGTACGTAGCCTTCTCAAAGAACGCGTACTCGTCGCTGACGGCGCCATGGGAACAATGCTGCAAGCAGCAGACCCCACCATGGAAGACTTCCAGGACTACGAGGGCTGCAACGAAATCCTCAACGTCACCCGACCCGACATCGTCTCCTCGGTGCACCGCGCCTACCTCGACGTCGGCGTCGACATGATCGAGACCAACACCTTCGGCGCCAACTTCGGCAACCTAGGCGAATACGAAATCGTCGAACGCACCTACGAACTCGCCGAAGCCGGGGCACGTATCGCCGCTGAAGTCGCCGCCGAATACGAAACCCCCGAAAAACCCCGATTCGTTCTGGGATCCATCGGCCCCGGAACCAAACTTCCCTCCCTGGAACACGCCACCTACGCCACCTTGCGCGATTCCTACCAGGAATGCGCCCGTGGACTCATCGACGGCGGCGCCGACCTCCTCCTCATCGAAACCACCCAAGACCTACTCCAGGCCAAAGCAGCCGTCGTCGGCGCTAAACGCGCCAACACCGCAGCAGGCACCGACGTGCCGATCATCGCCCAGGTCACCATCGAAACCACCGGAACCATGCTCATGGGATCCGAAATCGGTGCCGCCCTCACCGCGCTCCAAGCACTAGGCATCGACGCCATCGGCCTCAACTGCGCCACCGGCCCAGCCGAAATGAGCGAACACTTGCGCTACCTGGCCGACCACAGCCAGGTCCCACTATCAGTTATGCCCAACGCTGGCCTTCCCGAACTCGGCAAAGACGGCGCCTACTACCCCCTATCCCCAGAAGAACTCGCCGAAGCCCACGAACGCTTCACCACTCAATACGGCGTCTCCATCGTCGGTGGCTGCTGCGGAACCAGCCCCGCACACCTAGCCGCCGTTGTCCAAGCCGTCGGCGGTAAACCAGTCACCCCCCGCACCCCCGAAACCCAAGCCACCGTCTCCTCTCTCTACACCGCCGTGCCCCTACGGCAAGACCTCAGCTTCCTCTCCATGGGGGAGCGGACCAACGCCAACGGCTCCAAAGCATTCCGCGAAGCAATGCTCGCCGGAGACTGGGACACCTGCCTAGAAATCGCCAAAACCCAAACCCGCGACGGCGCACACGTCCTTGACGTCTGCATCGACTACGTCGGCCGCGACGGCGTAGACGACATGTCCACCCTCGCCGCCAAACTCGCCACATCCAGCACCCTGCCACTCGTGCTGGACTCCACAGAACCAGCCGTCATCCAGGCAGGCCTCGAACGCCTCGGCGGCCGCGCCATCGTCAACTCCGTCAACTACGAAGACGGCGACGGCCCCACCTCCCGCTACACCCGCGTCCTCGAACTCGCCAAAGAACACGGAGCGGCCGTTGTTGCCCTAACCATCGACGAAAACGGACAAGCACGCACTGCCGACGACAAAGTCCGCATCGCCCAACGCCTCGTCGACGCCATGACCGGACCCGAATGGGGAATGCGGGTCGAAGACATCATCGTCGACTGCCTCACCTTCCCCATCGCCACCGGCCAAGAAGAAACCCGCCGCGACGGCATCGAAACCCTCGAAGCAATCCGCCGCATCAACGAGCTCTACCCCGGCATTTCCAGCACCCTGGGCGTATCCAACGTCTCCTTCGGCCTTAAACCCGCCGCGCGTATCGTCCTGAACTCCGTCTTCCTCGATGAAGCCGTCAAAAACGGACTCACCTGCGCCATCGTCAACTCCGCCAAAATCATCCCCACCTCCCGCATCCCGGAAGAACAGGTCAAAGTCGCGCTCGACATGATCTACGACCGGCGCGAATTCGACGAAAACGGCGAATGCACCTACGACCCGCTCGCCACCATGCTCGAAATGTTCGAAGGCGTGGACTCCGCATCCCTCAAACAAGAACGCGCCGCCGAAATGGCCGCGCTACCTCTAGGGGAGCGACTCCAACGCCGCATCATCGACGGCGAACGCAACGGCCTAGAAGCAGACCTGGACGAAGCCATTGCCGAAGGCCGTAAAGCCCTCGACATCATCAACGATGACCTACTCGAAGGCATGAAAGTCGTCGGTGACCTCTTCGGATCCGGACGGATGCAGCTACCTTTCGTACTCCAATCCGCCGAAACAATGAAAGCAGCTGTCGCCCACCTCGAACCCACCATCGAGGCCCAAGAAGCCGAAGCAGGCAACACCGGCAGCCGCGCCAAAGCCAAAATCGTGCTCGCCACAGTCAAAGGCGATGTCCACGACATCGGTAAAAACCTCGTCGACATCATCCTGTCTAACAACGGCTTCGACGTAGTCAACATCGGAATCAAACAACCCGTAAACGACATCATCGCCGCCGCCCTGGAACACGACGCCGACGCCATCGGCATGAGCGGACTGCTCGTTAAATCGACCGTTGTCATGAAAGACAACCTGCTCGAATTCAACGAACGCAACATCGCCGAACGATTCCCCGTCCTTCTAGGAGGCGCCGCCCTCACCCGAGCATTTGTTGAACAAGACCTCGCCGAGCTGTACGGCGGCGAAGTCCGCTACGCCAAAGACGCCTTCGAAGGCCTACGCCTGATGGAAAACGTTGCCGAAGCGAAAAAGAAAGGCATCCCCGTCGGCGAGGTGTTCCCCGCCCGTCGGGAACGCCGAGTCCGCAGCAACGTGGCCTCCCCGAACATCGAAGGCGCATCCACCGACGACACCACACGTTCAGACGTCACCGAAGACAACGAAATACCCACCCCACCGTTCTGGGGAACACAACTGGTCAAGGGCATCCCCCTAGCCAAATACTCCGCATACCTCGACGAACGCGCCACCTTCCTAGGACAGTGGGGACTCAAACCCACCCGCAACGCCTCACAAAACGCCGAAGAAGAGCTCACCTCTATCCCCGCACGCGACTACGAAGAACTCGTCGAGACCGAAGGACGCCCACGCCTACGCATGTGGCTCGACCGGATCCTCGCCGAAGAAATCATGCAACCCGCAGTCGTTTACGGGTACTTCCCCTGCTACAGCGAAGGCAACGACCTCGTCGTACTCTGGGACAGCCACGGCCAGCACGTCGAAGGCACCGCACGCACCCAACCCGCACCCGGCAGCGAAGAAACCGCCACCATGGTCGAGCACACCGCCGGTGAAGAACGCATCCGGTTCTCCTTCCCACGGCAGCGCCGCGACCGCAGACTCAACCTCGCAGACTTCTTCCGCTCCAAAGAGAAATACGACGCCGACGGCACCCCTGACGTGATCGCATTCCAGCTCGTCACAATGGGCGCGCACGTATCAACAGTCACAGCAGGGCTCTACCAAGAAAACGCCTACCGCGACTACCTCGAACTGCACGGCCTATCCGTTCAGCTCACCGAAGCGCTAGCCGAATACTGGCACTGCCGCGTACGTGACGAACTCGGCTTCACCGATAGCGCCGACCTGGACCTCGGCGACGTCCTCGACGTGAAATTCCGCGGATGCCGATACTCATTCGGCTACCCCGCCTGCCCCGAAATCGAAGACCGAGCTGGGCTAGTCGAACTACTCGAACCCGAGCGAATCGGCGTAGAACTTTCCGAAGAGTTCCAGCTCCACCCCGAACAATCCACTGACGCGATGGTCGTCCACCATCCAGAAGCCAAGTACTTCAAGGTCTGACACACCACAACAAACTCATATATGTCTGGGGGCAACCACGCCATGTGGTTGCCCCCAGACATATATGAGCGGCACAAACCCTCTCAAAAGTTCACAACGAACATCCAAACCATGCAGGAGCAGCAGCACAAAAACGCTCCCGCTCCCACGCGCCAACCCCCACCGGCACCACACCCAACAACGGCACCCCATACCGATGCGAATCACCCAACCCCGCAAGATGACGCCGGTTATCTTCAGCAATAGGGCCCGGATCATCCGGCCACGCCCCAATCACCACCCCACGCACACAAATACCCCGCGCCAACAACGCCTCCAACGTCAACTCCGTGTGATTAAGCGTGCCCAAATCCGCCCGCGCAACCACAACCACCTCACACTCCACATCAGGACACGACTCACCCAACGCACACACCAAATCAGCAACCGTGCCATGCTCCCCATCCAACTCCACCAACAACCCACCAGCACCCTCAACAAAAACCACATCACACTGCGCAGCCAACGCAGCAATCCGCTCCACATGCGCAGCCAACGACGGCAAACACACCCCCTCCCGCGCCGCAGCCTGCACCGGCGCCATCGGCGCAACCAACCGAACCCCCTCACTCAGACACTCAACCCCCGACAGACGCGCCACCACCTGCACATCACCTTCCTGCCCAGGCTCCACCCCCGTCTGCGTCGGCTTATCAACAGCAACCCGCCCACCACAGGCCCGCACACTGGCCACCAACGCAGCAGTAACCACCGTCTTACCCACATCAGTGTCCGTGCCAGTAACAACCACAACGCGACTCACAACCCCACCCCCGAAACACCAACACGCACCGCATCCGGCGCCTGAAACGAACTCAACCGCCACCACCGCGCAGCCGGCCCCACCGGCACAACATCAGGCAACGCCACAGCAGCACGCCGCACAATCAACGACGCCTCCACCTCAGCCAGCCGCGCACCCAAACACCGATGCACCCCAAAACCAAACGCCAACCCGTACCCCGTACCCCGCACCGCCGCCTGCACATCCACATGATGACCACTCAACTCCACCAACAACTGCGTCCCAGCCGGGATACACCTGCCAGCAAGCGTCGTATCCCGCACCGCCTGTCGCCGCCACGCAGCCACCGAAGACGTCGTCGCCAACAACGAGCGCACATGCTCCCGAGCCGCAGCCTGCGCCACCACCTCATCAGAACCCCCCCAACCTCGCCCATAAACCACCAGAACGCAGCGCCGAATACAACGCAATATCACCCAACATCGCCGTCGTCTCCTGACCACCAATCACAAGAAAAAACGCCAACGACGCCCGACGGCGCGCATCCACCCCCGCCTCCCGCAACGCATCAAACACCGTCCAAGATCCCGCGCGAACCTCAATAGCATCCCGCAACCACGCAAACAACTCCGCCGCGCTCACCGCCAACTCAACTTGACGCTCCCGATCCGGAAACCCCCAAAACAACTCCAACGAATCCTGACTCCACCGCCGCAACGACACCGGCTCAGGCATCGGCATCCCCGTCAACTCCGTAAACACCGGCGCCGCCACCCGACGCGTAAGCGCCACACTCAAATCCACTACCGCACCCGAATCCACCACCTCACGCACTCCACCCAACGCCTCATCAGCCAACGCCTCTGCCCGCGGCACCACCCCATCCACCCGCCGTGGAGACACAAACCCAGCAACCACCCCACGCACCAACCGATGCGCCGCACCACTAGCCGAAGCCAACACCGGAGGCAACGCAAACCCCACCCCCGCCAATACCCGCAACGCCTCAGGGCACAACGGCACCATCGCCGTCAACGCATTCTCCGGACCAAAATCATCCGCCCGCCCCAAAACCTCACGCACCAACACCGGATCACTCACCCGCACAAAACCACCCACCCCAGGCCCCCCATCAGGCACATGCGCATCCAAATACGCATGCATCGGACACCCCACCTCACCCAACGAGACGCCAACAGCACCAGTCACAGTCACAGCGAACTCCCATCCACAACCGACGACGAAAAACCCCGCCCGACACCCACCCCATCCACAACCTCACGCACCACCCGCGCAGCCTCCTGCACCTGCGCCAACGGAACACTGCCATCCACACTCAACCGCAACCGCGAAACCCCATCAGGCACACTCGGAGGCCGAAAACACCCCACCCCCACACCACGCTCAGCCAACCGCCCAGCCAACTCCACCGCCACCGACGCATCACCCACCGGCACCGACTGCACCGCCCCCGGCGCCCGCCCCACACCACAAATCCGCGCCACCGCATCCGCACGCACATGCAACCCCGCCACCAACTCCGGCGACCCCGCCACAATCCGCGCCGCCTGCGCCGCCGCAGCAGCACACGCCGGCGCCAACCCCGTATCAAAAATGAACGACCTAGCCGTGTTCACCACGTGATCCCGCAATACCTCCGGACCAGCCACAAAACCACCCTGAGACCCCAACGCCTTCGAACACGTTCCCGTCACCACCACATGCCCCACCCCAGCCAACCCCGCAGCAACCACCCCACCCCGCCCCTGACCCAACACACCCACACCATGAGCCTCATCCACCACTAACAACGCGTCATACCGATCACACACCTGCGCCAACCCCACCACATCAGCCGCATCACCCAACACCGAATACACCGACTCCACCACCACCAACGCACGCCGAACCTTCCGCTCCCGCAACACCCGCGCCACCGCCCCCACATCACCATGCGGCGTCACCACCAGCTCAGCCCGACCCAACCGAGTCGCATCCACCACCGACGCATGCACATGCTCATCCAGCACCAACAACGTCCCCGGCCCCGCCAACGCCGACACCACCCCCAAATTCGCCGTATACCCCGACGAAAAAAGCAACACCGACGGCTGCCCCACCAGCTCACCCACCGCCTGCTCACACTCCACATGAGCCAACGACGTACCCGAAACCACTCGACTAGCCCGCGCCCCGGCCCCAAACCTCTCCACCGCATCCCGCGCCGCCGCACACACCCGAGGATCACGCGACAACCCCAAATAGTCATTACTCGACAAATCCGTCCGCACCACCGCAGCAGGCCCCGCAGCACGCACCCAACCACGCCGCTGCCGAGCCAAACGACGCCCCTGAACCCAATCCCACATCGAACTCACCGCGACCCCACCCCATACACCGCACCCACCGCCGAGACAATCCCCGCAGCGACCCGCGCCACATCCTGAACCGAAGCCACATACGGCGGCATCGTGTACACCAACCGCCGGAACGGACGCACCCACACACCCGCCTCCAACGCCGCCCGAGTCACCGCAGGCACATCCACCTCCTCACACAACTCCACCACCCCCACACCACCAAGCACCCTCACATCCACCACCGACGGCAACCCCCACGCCGCCTCCAAACCCCGCAACAACTCCGACTCCAACATCGCCACCTGCTCACCCCACCGCTCCCGCACCAACCCCACCGACGCCCCAGCCACCGCACACGCCAACGGATTAGCCATAAACGTCGGCCCATGCAACAACGCCCGAAACTGCGAGCGCGTAATCACCTCACCCACCTTGGCCGAACACAGCACCGCCGCCAGCGTCATATACCCACCCGTCAACGCCTTACCCACACACATCACATCCGGACACACCCCCGCCCACTGCGAAGCAAACAGCTGCCCAGTACGCCCAAACCCCGTCGCAATCTCATCCAACAGCAACAACAACCCATGCTCATCAGCAACCCGCCGCATCGCCCGCAACGCCTCCGGTGCCCACACATACATGCCCCCAGCCCCCTGCAACACTGGCTCAGCCACCAACGCCGCTACATGATCAGCATGCTCAGCCACCACCTCCTCAAGCTGAGCTACCCACGCCTGCACCTGAGCCTCATCAGAGACCAATACCCGACCCGCAGCCGAACACGGGCCCTCCAGCCCACCATCAACCTCACTCGCATTCACCAACCGCGCCACCGGTGGACGCGGCAAAAACACATGCCGAGGCAACAACGCCGGAAAAGCCGCATGCATCCCATCCACCGGATCACACACACTCATCGCACCCAACGTGTCCCCGTGATACCCACCCCGCAACGCCACAAAACCACCCCGCTGCGGGCGCCCCTGCGCAGCCTGATACTGCACAGCTAACTTCAACGCCACCTCCATCGATACCGACCCTGAATCCGCAAAAAACACATGCGCCATACCCGGCGCCAACTCCCGCAACTGCTCCGCCAACTCCACCGCCGGCGCATGCGTCAAACCACCAAACATCACATGCGAAAACCGCCCCACCTGCTCACGCACCGCATCATCCAACGCAGGGTTGCGATACCCATGCACCGCACTCCACCACGAACTCATCGCATCAACAGCCTCAAAACAGGCACCATCGGCAGCCTCAACCGACAACCGTGTGCCCTGCGCCGCACGCACCGCGTACGGCGCAGGACCATCCAACGGCGCATACGGATGCCACACCAAGCCACGATCTCGGCTGATCACATCCACACCACCAGCCGCCCGCTCCAGGCCAGCACCAACGTCGTCAACACAACGCGACACGCTCACACCTCACGCATTCGGAGCCAACGATGTACCCGCACCGCGATGCCGCACCGTTGCGTGCACATGCCCACCGCGAGCATCTTCAGCCGAAGGCGAGCCCGGACAAACCTGCGACAACTCATCCACACACTGCTGAGCAGCATGCTCAGCAGAGCCGACAATCACGAAACCCCCATCGTGGATCATCGCCACATCATCCTGAGTCGCTTGCCCCTCACTCGTGAGGTAATCACCCAAGAAAATCGAATTCGCGACGTGCAACGCCAACGGCTGCAACGACCGCAAATGCATCTCCCGACCACCAGCAATACGCAACTCCGCCGTAGGAGCAGCGAACCGTGCCAGCGCCAACACCCGTAAACACCGCGACGGCGTCAACGACCACTCCTGGGAAAAAGGCGTTCCCTCAAACGGCATCAAGAAATTCACCGGAATCGAATCGGACTTTAACTCCACCAGTGCAAACAACGCCTCAACGATCTGCTCATCGCTCTCACCCATCCCCACAATCAGTCCCGAACACGCAGATAGACCAGCATTCTTGGCCTTCGTGACCGTATCCACCCGATCGGCGTACGTATGCGTAGAGCACACCTGGTCATAACGAGACTCAGCCGTATTGACGTTGTGGTTATAGGCGTCCACGCCGCATTCATGCAGCCGCTCAGCCTGCCCATCCTTCAAAAACCCCAAACAGGCACATACCTCCAAGTTCGGGTTCTCTTCCTTCAATCGAGAAACAATGTCCCCGACCCGCTCCACATCCCGGTTACTTGGGCCACGCCCACTGGAAACCAAACACACCCGCGTCGCCCCAGCGCCGATACCGTGCTGCGCCTGCTCCAACGCTTGTTCCGGCTTCAACCACGAATATTTTTCAATCGGGGCGGTCGACCCCAGACGCTGACTGCAGTAGTTGCAATCCTCAGGGCACAACCCAGACTTCAAATTAACCAGGTAGTTCGCTTTCACCGTGTTACCGAAATACGCCCGCCGGAGCCGCCCAGCCGCAGCCACAAGATCCAACAGGTCCGCCTCAGGGGAACCCAAAATCGCCAGGGCATCCTCATGCGTTAACGGTTCGCCAGCAAGGCAACGGTCAGCTAAATCTGCATAGTTAGTGAACACCGTTCAAGAGTAAGCAGAAACCCTTGAACAATGTTCAAGAATGAACATGATCCACGCCCCAACCTCACCCCGCCCCCACCACCTACCCTCAAAACCTCACACCACGCCCGACAGGAGTCCCCGTGACGCTCACCCGCGACACCATCGGCCAAGCCGCCCTCACCCTCATCCAACAAGCAGGACTGCCATCCCTATCAATGAGAGGCCTAGCCACCCACCTCGGTGTTGCCCCAGGCGCCCTCTACTGGCATGTCGACAACAAACAAGAACTCCTCGCACTCCTGGCCGACACCATCCTCACCAGCCCCCCATTCACCCCCACCACACCCACCCCTGACACACGCACACCCGCCACCCTCGCCAACGACCTACGAACCTGCCTACTAGCAGTACGCGACGGAGCCGAAATCGTCTCCTTCGCCCGCGCCCTCCACCCAGAGGGCCCCACCCCCATCACCCCCATCACCCACGCCATCCGTCACCACCACCCCCACGCACACCACGCAGAATGGACCGCCCGCACACTCGTCCACTTCATCCTCGGATACGTCGCCGAAGAACAAAACCGCAGCGAACTCACCCGCGCAGGCCTCACCCAACCCACCCCACCAACTCAACCCACCGACGCCGCATTCACCTTCGGAGTCGAGGCCATCCTGCGCGGATCACTACATAACAACCCCACCTAAAACCTCACGACACACACGAAGCCCCCTGCTGCGCAGCCTCCCGCGAATCCGAAGCAGCCGTACCCGCCGTCGGATCCAAAGCCCGCTCAATCGCACCCTCAGGAATAGCCGGAGCAGTCCCACCCCAGGCCGGACATACCTGCTGAAAATGACACCACGAACACAATTTGCTCTTCGAGGGCAAGAATTCACCCACCTCAGCCGCAGCAGTAATCGCATCCCACAACGCACGCACCTTGCGCGCCAACCCCAACAAATCCTGCTCCACCGGATCAAAACGAATAATGTCCCCATTCCCTAAATACACCAACTGCAACCGCGCCGGAACCTGCCCCCGCATCCGCCACAACACCAAGCCATAAAACTTCATCTGGAACAACGCCTTACTCTCAAACCCCACCCCAGGCGAACGCCCCGTCTTGTAATCCACCACACGCATCCGGCCATCAGCAGCCACATCCAGCCGATCCACATACCCCCGCAGCGTTAACCCATCCAGATCCGTCTCCACATACAACTCACGCTCGGCAGGCTCCAACCACTGCGGATTCTCCAACGTGAACCACCGCTGCAACAACGCCGTAGCCTCCCGATACCACCCCCGCACCGCAACCTCATCCTGCGCATCCACCACACCAGCCAGCTCCGGACGATCCTGCAGCATCCGCTCCCACGTCGGCGCCACCATCGACACCGCCAACTCCTGCGTCCGCTCCGCCGCCGGCACATCAAAAAGATGCTCCAACACGTCATGCACCAACGTGCCCCGCGCCATCGCAGCCGTCGGAGGCTCAGGCAACTTATCAATCACACGAAAGCGATACAGCAACGGACACTGCATGAAATCAGAAGCTCGGGACGGAGAAAGCGCTGGCATGCCCCCAACCCTAAACACGCCCACCGACAACCAACCCAACCAACTCCCCACGCCACCCAAAAACACCCCCGAAACCGCCACCCTGCAAACCCAGTTTGTCATCAGCACACCCCATGCCGACGTTCAGGCCACCCCCGCCATTGAAGTACTGTCATGACCATGCCCCGCCCCACGGACACCAGCGGACCCACCCCGTCCCGTCCCGCCACGGCACCGCACCAGCGCCCCTCCGGTGCCATCTTCGTTGGCACCATGATCGGAACCCCCATCTACGTGGGAATCAGCTGGTTCCTCATCGCCGCCCTCCTCATCACCACACTCGGACCACAATTCGCGCGCCTCGTACCCGGCATTGGCTGGGCCTCCTACGCAGCCGCCCTCCTGTACTCCCTCCTGCTGCTCGCCTCCGTCATGGTCCACGAATTCGCACACGCACTCCTCGCACTGCGATTCGGATTCCGCGTCGACCGCGTCATGGCCGACCTCATGGGCGGACACACCGCATACGACGCCGAAAACATCACCCCCGGCAAACAAGCCGCCATCGCCGCCGTCGGACCACTAGCAAACGGCGTCATCGCCCTCTGCGGAATAGCACTCGAAAACATCGTCACCGACCCCCTCGCCCTCGTCCTGACCGGCGCAGTCACCTGGACCAACGCATTCGTCGCAATCTTCAACCTCCTGCCCGGAATCCCACTCGACGGCGGACACATCGTCTCCGCCCTCGTCTGGAAAGCCACCGGAAAACGCACCACCGGCACACGCGTAGCTGCCCACGCCGGACGCCTCCTCGTCCTTGCCGGCATCGCAGCCCTCGCCTACGGCATATGGACCGCAAGCCCATGGGGATCACTCTGGAACATCGCCGTCGCCGTCGTCCTCTCCGCGTACCTATGGACCGCAGCCACCCAAACCCTCAAAACCTCCAAACTCCTCACCCAACTCGAAAACGTCGACATCACCACCCTGCTGCACCCCGTCCGCATCATGCCCATCGACGCCCCCCTCAGCGAGATCCCCGGACGCGGACCTAACGAAAACGGAAACCTACCCGCCGTCGTCATCGTCACCGACACAGACGGAACCCCCCGCGGATACCTCGATCCAGAAACCGTCCGCATGGCCCTCGAACACAGCGGACCAAACACCCCCGCCTCCGCCGGCATGAAACTCCCCACCAACAACTGGGCCCTCGAAACCCACCAACACAACCTCGACGCCGAAACCATCGTCATCGCAATGAACGAAATGGACTCACCCATCGTCGTCCTCGTCGAAAACGGCACCCCCTTCGCCGTCGCCGAAGCGGGCCTTATCGCCTCCGCCCTCAACAACCCCTCACACAGCACGCAAAGCTGACCAGCCAATCCGCCCTAGACTGGATGAGTGACCAACGCAAGCAAGCAAAACCACTCGGCCGAACCCACCGGAGCTTCCCTGCGACGTGGCCCCTTCCAAGCCGGGGAACGCGTACAGCTAACCGACCCTAAAGGGCGACTCCACACGGTAACGCTCCAACCCAAAGGCCAATTCTTCACCCACCGCGGCAGCGTCGAACACGACGACCTCATCGGCGCACCCGACGGATCAACAGTGAAGAACACCGCCGGCATCGAGTACCTCGCGCTACGGCCACTGCTATCTGACTACGTCATGTCCATGCCACGAGGCGCCCAAGTGGTCTACCCCAAAGACTCCGGACAAATCGTTGCAATGGCCGACATCTTCCCCGGCGCACGTGTCGTCGAAGCAGGTGTCGGCTCCGGAGCACTATCCATGTCACTCCTACGAGCCGTCGGTGACAACGGACACCTTTACAGCTTCGAACGCCGAGAAGAATTCGCCCAGATCGCCCGCGGTAACGTCGAAGCATTCTTCGGAATGGAACACCCCGCTTGGACCGTCACCGTCGGTGACCTCGTAGAAGCCCTACCAGCCACCTGCGAACCAGGCACTATTGACCGCGTCGTCCTCGACATGCTCGCACCCTGGGAATGCCTCGAAGCCGTCGCCGAGGCACTCATGCCCGGCGGAGTTCTCATCTGCTATGTAGCCACAGCCACCCAGCTCTCCCGCACTGCCGAAGCAATGCGCGACCACGGCGGCTTCGCCGAACCAGCCGCCTGGGAATCACTCGTGCGCGGATGGCACCTCGAAGGACTAGCAGTACGCCCCGAACACCGCATGCACGGCCACACCGGATTCCTTATCACCGCACGCCGTCTAGCCCCCAACACCGCCCCACCACTACGCAAACGCCGCCCAGCAAAAGGGGCACACGACGAAACAGTCACGCCCTTCGGTGCAGGAGAATGGACCCCCGCCGACGCAGGCGAACGCCCCCTCTCAGACAAAAAACTGCGCCGCACAGCACGCGAAGCCACTACAAACGCTGCACACATGACCGAACGGACAACCGGGGCCCTACCAGAAGGCTCCGCGCCACCCCCGGAGGGCGCAGATGACCGGACCAACTCCTGACCCAGGAAGACCACGAACCCAACCGACACCAGCCACGGCACACGAACACAGCGGCCACCCCAAGCGCCTGGAACACGCAAACGCTCAACTGGCGCGCCGCAACGAACAACTCGTCGAGGCCCTCAATTCAGCACGGGATGCACTAGCAACACTGCGAGAACGAGTCGCCGCGCTCGACTCACCCCCGCAAACCCACGCCGTGGTCACCTTCGCCCGCGACGTATGGGCCGACCTTGTCAGCAACGGTCGGCCCATACGGGCACGTCTAGCCCCAGGGCTAGAAGACCGACTCCACCCCGGCGATGAAGTGCTCCTCAACGAAGAACTCACCGTTGTAGCCCGCATCGACCCCGACGAGAGTCCTGCACGCCACGGAGACGTGATGATCGTGCACGAACTATGGGACACAGACCGACTCGTTGTCACCGCACACGGCGAAGATCGACGCGTTGTGCGCCGAGCCCACCAATTACAAGGCGTACCACTCAAACCAGGCGACCCAGTCCTCATCGACAGCCGTGCTGCTCTCGCCCTCGAACCAGTACCCGTACTCGAAGTCGAAGATCTCACCCTCGAAGAAGTTCCTGACGTCTCCTATGACGACATCGGTGGGCTCTCTGAGGAAATCGATCAAATCCGGGACGCCATCGAACTGCCCTACCTGCATCCAGAGCTATACCGAGACCATCAACTACGCCCACCTAAAGGCGTACTGCTCTACGGCCCTCCCGGAACAGGGAAAACCCTGATCGCCAAAGCAGTTGCTGCTTCTTTGGCACGTCAAAGCGCTCAACGCGATACAACAGCCACGGGCGCATCTGGTACGCCACGCAGCTACTTCCTCAACGTCAAAGGGCCCGAGCTGCTCAATAAGTTTGTCGGAGAAACTGAACGACAAATCCGAGTAGTTTTCACCAAAGCTAAAGAACACGCCAGTGACGGGATCCCCGTGGTTGTGTTCTTTGATGAGATGGAAGCACTATTCCGCGCGCGGGGCTCGGGAATTTCATCCGATGTGGAAACCACGATTGTTCCCCAGCTGCTCGCTGAGATCGACGGTGTAGAACAGCTAAACAACGTGATCATCATCGGAGCAAGCAACCGTGAAGACATGCTCGACCCTGCAGTGATGCGGCCCGGTCGGTTGGACACAAAGATCCGGATCGGTCGCCCTGATGCCACGGCAGCACGGGAAATCTTCAGCAAATACGTGGTGCCCTCGCTGCCTTTGGGAGCAGAGGTGCTCGCTGAGGCTGACGGGAACCGACAGGTAGCAGTCGCGCATCTCATCGACACGGTGGTGGATTTCCTGTACGAGCGCAGCGAGGAACATCACTTGTGTTCGCTTCTATTCGCTTCCGGACGTAAGGAAGAAGTTTATTTCGCTGACATTGTCTCTGGCGCGATGATCGCCAACATTGTTGACCGCGCTAAACGTTTAGCGATTAAGCAAGTCCTAGCCGGGGGAGACAAAGGACTCACGGGTAAGCATTTGCGGCAAGCATGTGCAGCCGAATTCCGTGAGAGCGGCAACGTTCCCGGTGTAGCTAGCGCAGATGAATGGTGGCGTGTGCTGGACACCAGAGGTGAACGAGTCGTGGATGTGATTCCACCAGTGCGGTAAAGCGACATCACCAAGATTCGCGCATACCGGAAAGGTTCAGGCCATGAGTGAAGCGAACGAATCAGATGAAGCGGTCAGCGTCTGCAAAGAGACTGACGGCGTTTTCGTTGCCCACAACGGTCGCGGTGGCGTTATTCGTCTCGCTACGGCAGGGGATGTAGATACGTGGACCCCTACGGAGCTGCTTCAGGCGGCGTTGGCTGGTTGTGCCGCATTGTCGCTGGAACCGTTGATAGATCGGCACCTGGGGGAGGGCGCTGAAGAAACAGTCACGGTGAGGGGGAAGTACGACTGCGCGCAGCGTCGGTATGACTCTTTTTCGACTTCGGTCTTTATTACTGGCGAAAACCTTGATTCCAGGCAGCGTGCTCGTGTGGAACAAAGCGCTCACCGAGTGGTGCACAGTGCTTGCCGGGTGGAACGCACGCTTACGCATACGCCACGGCTCGACCTGGACGTCCAGGTCGAGCCGTGAAAAGTGATGGGTGATTAGCCCGGATGTTTCATCGGGCTGGGGCGTCGGCGTAGCCGACGCCGTTGTCGTTCGATGGGGCTGATTTTGGCAGGTGAGTATGACAGTCGCCCGCCTGTCGCGGCGGGTGGGCGGCGTCTTCCACGAACGATGAAGGGGGCGTGCTGGGCTCGTCGGGTCGGGTGGGGGTGCCGGTCAGGGTGGGGACAGCGCGGCGAGGTTGTCCCAGGCGGTGGTGAACAGGTCTGCCCAGGGGGCGGTCTTCTTCACGTGCAGGAGCCGCCTTCTGGCGGTCCGGGCGAGTGTCACGGCGATCGTGAAGAGGCGGTGCCGCAGGGTTTTGGGTTCCCACCGGCGGGCTTCGTGACTGGTCAGAGCGAGCATGCCCATCCACGCCAGAAGGTCGTTCGCGATCTGAACGACCAGCAGCCACAACCGGTTCTGGTCGAATCCCTGCAGCGGCAGGTTCGTCAAGCCCGTGTCCTTGGCGATGCGGATACGGTCCTCACAACGCGCCCGGCGGCGGTGACGTAACTCCAGCTCAGCCAGCTGTCCCCGGCTAGCGTTGGTGACGAACGCGGTCAACCGGTAGCCCTCGACATCCTCGAAGCGCAGTTGCGCGCCGGGGTGGGGCCGTTCGCGACGGACGATGACACGCATCCCTGGCGGGTACCCCTTCAACGCGATGAGATTCGTGAACTCGGCAACGTGCGCGCCCTCACGGATGGCGCCGTCGGCGTTGTAGGCCGCCTGCCACACATCCTCGGGCACCAGCCGGTACAGCTCGGGGGTGTTGACGGGCAGGGTCCACCCGATGGAGTAGGACACCCCACGACGATCCAGGAAGGACAACAGCTCCCGGGCGCCGCCAGCGCCATCGGTCCTGATCAGAACCTTCTTACCCGGCCGGTGCGGGTTGATCCCCGGCGTCGCGGCCAACGCCTGCTTGATGAGCCTCTCGTGATCGGTCGCGGTGTTGGACCCGGCGTTGCCCGGGCGCAGGAGCATCGCCAATGGCTCCCCGGTGCCCTGCGGGCCGTGGTCGACGAACGCGCACAAGGGGTGAAATCCGTAGCCGCGTTTGAACGTCGGCGCGGCCTTTTCCTTGTCCGAATGGGCCGTCACCAACGTGGCGTCTAGGTCAATGACCAGCGGATTCGCCGCCGAGGCGTCGTGGTTTGGGGCGTCGACGCCGGCCAGGCGCCACACGTGTGCCCGCGCGGCGGCGCAGGCCGCGGCGATGGCCTTCTCAACCTTGTCGATGTCACCAGCCAGCGCCGCGATCGTGCGGGAAATGGTCGCGTCCGAGGCGACCGGCCCGAACAGTCCCGGTTCGGCCCGCAACAACGCCGCGTCGCGACAGGCATCTCCACCCAGCGCCAAAGACATCGCCAGGTCCAGAACCACCTTCGCCGGATCGTGCCTGGCCAGAGGCTTACGCCACGGCCCGAGGGCACGACTCAACGCGACATCCAGCCCGCTGACGCGAGCCGTGCGCGTCAGCAACGCCCCGCCCGCGTGCGCTACCGCCGGGACGTTCGCGGTGTCGACCCTGACATGCGGGTAGAGCCCGCTACGCTTACTCACCTGAGAAGTGCCCTTCTGATCCTGCAGATATCGGCCTAGACAATCGACATCCTTGCAGGTCAAGGGCACTTCTCGCGTCAGGGGTCACTCACCCCCATGAAATCTCCGGGTTAGTGCGTCGTTGTGGTCGATACTCACTGCGGGACCGGCCTCATCCGGGAGTGGCGCGCTCGTCGTGGATTGCGGCTTTGGGGCAGTCTGTGCGCGCTGACTGAGGGTCCACCCCGCTGTCAAGGAGACCAAGACGACGAGCAATGCCACGACGATGGTCGGCCACACCCACCGGGGCGTCACCTCCACTCGCTCGATGCGGGTCTCGACCTGTGGGGACGTGCCCCCGATCATCTTCAGTGCGCCCTGAGTAGTGGCCAGGTGAGCGGTGATCGCCTGCACCTCTCGCTCGGCAGCGAGCCGCAGGCCCGGTTCCTTCTCGATTTCGACCCGAAGATCGGTCACTTCCTCGTGTCTTAGGGAGTCCATGCTGGACATGGGTGGGTGTCCAGGGGAGGCGGCCATCCCGGTGTCTACAGGGGCGCCCATGCTGTCAACCTGCGTTAGTCAGGGCGCGGCGAGGTGGAAACCGGCCGCGAGGAGATCCTCGACGGGCAGCAGCCAGTGACCGTTGGTGTTTTGGTAAGCATTCGGAAAGTCCCCCGCTCCCGGCGACGGCGGATGGTTTTCATGCTCACGCCACACTGATCTTCGGCCTGTCTGATGGTGAACACGGGCCGTGACTGGGGGGTGGGCCTGTTCATGCCTAGACCCTGGCATGTCCATAGGTCATGTCCTGCCTGATCGGGTAGGTGCTTCTGCAGATCAGCAGGGCTCTTCTCTCAGTGGTTCGCTTCGGGCTTAGTCTCTGCGCCTACGAACCATCGTCCATCCATGTAATACAGCGTTAGCGCCGTATGGAACGGAGCCCCGTTCTCAGTGCCGGAAACGTTTGCGATGTAGTTCTCGCCCAGGTCTGGCTTGGCATTGATCGAGGTAATGACGACCGGCGCCGACCGCTTCTTACCTCCGATGCCGGCCAGGTCTGGGCGCCCGTCCTGCACGGCGGTCGGAAGCAGGATCGAGGCGAGTTCTTTCTCGTCACCTGTCGATACCGCCGTCATGTAGCGGTTGACGGCACTCTCTCGGCTGGATGCACCCGGCAGAGTGGTACGCCAGAGGGCGAATCCTCCCACTGCCACTACTGCAATGATTATTGCGGCGACGATGAGCGCGCGGCGGCTCATTTCGGCCCCTGGAAGTACCACTTGCCCTTCGGATACTGGCGTCGAATGGCACTAAAAGGACGGTCCACTGTGTCGCTCGTGTGATAGGTGAGGTAAAGCTCACCCTTACTGTCCTTCTTCGTGATGAACATGGAGTGGTTGATTTCTCCCTTCCCCACTAGATCACCCTGAATGACATCCCCGACAGACAAGCTTGTCAGCTTGCCCTTAGCGACAACCCGATTTGATCCACCCCTGGCGTACTCGTGGAACTTCTGCGCCCAGGTCCAGCTGTGGCTCGGGCGCGCGGTGACTCCCCAGTTGTAGTACCAGTCCTTTGTGCTGGTTCGGTTGGACCCATGCATGGACCAGCCGCCATGTCGCATGATCTGGGAGATAAAATTGGTGCAGTCATTTGTGGTAGGACGAGTTGTAAGACTTGGCGTATTTCCTTGCATATTCCACGCCTTTGGATCGGTTGAAGTAAGCGGCGGCACGTGGTGACACGCCCTGCGCATCTTCAGAGGAAGTAGCTCCTACCTCAGCATCGCGAACATCATCCGAGGGTTTTGCGAGTGGTCCGGTTGTGGCACCCGGTCCTGCAGCCGCAGCTTCGATGACGTCTTCCATCCCTGCCTGAGTGGGTTCTTCTGTGACGCGGCGGGGCTTCACTTCTTCGTCTTCGGCTTGACTCTGCACTTCGTCTTCGGTTAGGACCCAGCGTCCGTTCTCAGCAGCAAAGCGTGCGGTGCGGTCCGTTGCGGTCTCCATGGTCGCGGGCGCCCCTTCTGAAACTGCGGCAGCGCTGCGATTGAGAACCGTGTCAATCCGATACTTGACTTCGGCTTTTCCGTCGGAGGTTTTCGCTTGTGTGACCTTTACAGCGACCTTGGCTGCCGTGAAGGTGTCGATGTCTTGGTCGCGCTCGGCTGTGGCGCGAATCGAAGCGATCTCCTTGGTTGCCTGGTTTTCCATGGGGCGGGATAGGTTCTTCGGCGTCGCTGGCAGCGACTGCGTGACCACCATGGCCTGGGCGCGAGCTTCGTTGAGGTTGGTGATGCTGATTGTCGCTGTCCCTGGGTCCCACGCAACGGTGGGTGCTGGCGCTACCTGTGGAGCCGTGCTGGCCAGTAGTAGCGAGGCGGATGCGATGACTGCACACTTCATGACAGCCTCCTTGTTGCCAGACGCATCCATGTGACACGTCTCGTGAGCGCATTAGATCATTGATGTTTCCTCACTAAGTGGATCTTGGGGTGCTAGAGGCCCTGTGTTGAGCTACAACACGGACGAGGTGTGGCTCTGGGGGCTCTTAGACGCTGGTGGGTGTCCAAAGCGAGGAAGGTGGATACGCTCGGGGCACCCGGTGCCTGCTGGGGTGGCACACGTCGACGAAGTCGACTGCTTTAGCTAGCTGGCCTTTGAGCTCTCGGTTTCTTCGTCAGAGAGAGCGCGGCAGACAGTCGCGGCTGAGCACCCCAGACGTTCGGCGATTGCTCGCATGGGCAAGTTGGGTTCAGCAGCATGTAGTGCACGGATTTGTTCGCGGCGTTGTTGTGCCCGTGAAAGGTAGACCTCTTGAGGTTCGCTAGTCCAACGCTGGGCAGTTCGGACGGACATCCCCACTCGCTCGGCGGCCTCGCGAGCAGTTTTGCCATTGCGGGGGGGGGATCGCCCCAAAACGCTACTCATTGCTGTCCCTCCATCGAGCGGCTGCTGTCTCTCGCCGTCCTGGTCTCGACTTGCGGCCACGTGCCGCCTGGATGTTTGAAAAGTTCGCTTCATAGACGATTTGACCGTCGGCCCAGATCCGGGAGCGTGTGGTGATCCATTTGTGGATGCTGGCGGCGATTGCGCGGACCTCGGAGGAGGGCAGTGGGTCGGAAAAAACGCAGTTCAGCTCATGGGCGCGTGATTCGATAGCGACGTTGAGGCCCGCAGAGTCGCCCCAGTGGTGGCGAACCTCTCGATATGCCCAGGTGCGCGCCGTCTCGAACAAAGAGCAGTTTCGGCCCAGGCCAACCGGATTTTCTTTGCGGCTCTTGGTTTCTCGCCACCGTGGGGAGGGCATGTGTTCGCCCATTCCGTCGCGTAGCTGGTCCAGACTGTAGGTCCGGTCGGTGAGCTGCATCGCGTCCCAGGCGTCGTGTGTGGGGTTTTTGGTGATGAGGCCGGAGTAGGCGGCGTCTCCATCGAGCATCCGGCGTAGTCCCTCGGTGATCGAGGCGGCATAGGCCAGCGGTTTTCGGCGTGCGTATTCGGTGCGGGTGACCGGCTCGGTCAGTGCCCAAATTGCGTGCGCATGACCGTTTTTGCGGTTCTCGACGATCAAATTCGGCAACGGGCGGTTACACAGTGCGCGCAGTGCGGCGTCGGGGTGATCCACGTCGACGATGAGCAAATTGCTCACGGCCTGAGGGTTGGCCTCGACGTAGCGCTGCATTAGCCTCGATGTTTCATCGGGTGGCGGCGTCGGTGTAGTCGGCGCCGTTGCCGCTTCTGCGGGGTGAATTCTGGCATCGGGGTACGACTGCCCTTCGGATCTCGGCTCCGGCGGGCGTCGTGTTCCACTCACGAGGTGGTTGTGCTGGGGTCGTCGGGATGGGCGTCGGTGCTGGTCAGGGCGGCGACAAGGCAGCCAGAGCGCCCCAGCCGGTGACGATCAGGTTCGCCCAGGGGCCGGTGTTCTTCACGTGCAGTGTCTTGCGGCGGGCGGTGCGCGCGAGTGTCGCGGCGGTGGTAAAGAGGCGCACGCGCAGGGTCTTGGGTTCCCACCGGCGGGCATCGTGGCTGGTGAATGCGAGCAGGCCCATCCAGGCGAGGAGGTCGCCCGTGAGTTGCACGATCAACAGCCATAGGCGGTTCTGATCGAACCTGTGCAGCGGGAAGGCGTTCAGTCCGGTGTCTTTGGTGATGCGGATGCGGTCCTCGCAGCGGGCGCGGCGGCGGTGACGAAGCTCGAGGTCAGCCAGTTGCCCGCGGGTGGTGTTGGTGACGAACGCGGTCAGCCGGTAGCCGCCGACGTCGTCGAAACGCAGTTGCGCGCCGGGGTGGGGCCGCTCCCTGCGCACGATCACCCGCATCCCCGGCGGGTACCCCTTCAACGGCAGGACCCCGGTGAACTCGGCCACGTCAGCGCCCTCACGGACGGCGCCGTCAGCGTTGTAAGCGGGTTGCCACAGCTGCTGAGGGATGAGTTTGTACAGGTCAGGAGTGTTCGCGGGTAACGTCCACCCGATCGAGTACGACAGTCCGCGACGGTGCAGGAACCACAGCAGGTCCCGGGTGCCGCCCGCGCCGTCGGTGCGGATGAGCACCTTCTTGCCCGGCCGGGCGGGGTTGATGCCGGGGACGTTCTTCAACGCCTCCTTGATCACGTACTCGTGGTCGGCGGCAGTGTTCGACCCGGCGTTCCCGGGGCGTAGCAGCATCGCCAACGGTTCACCGGTGCCCTCGGCGCCGTGGTCCAGGAACGCGCACAACGGGTGGAACCCGTAACCCCGCTTGAACGTCGGTGCGGCCTTCTCCTTGTCGGAATGAGCCGTGATCAGGGTCGCGTCCAGGTCGATGACCAGCGGATTGTCGGTGCTGATCGCGTGGTCGGGGGCGTGGTTGGCGGCGTGCTTCCACGCGCTGGCCCGGGCCGTGGCCCGCGCGGCGGCGATCGCTTTCTCGACCTTGCCCACGTCAGCGGCCAGGGTAGTGATGGTGCGCGAGATCGTCGCGTCGGATGCCACGGCCCCATACAAGCCTGGTTCAGCGCGCAGCAGGTTCGCATCCGAGCAGTCATCCCCACCCAACGCAAGAGCGACAGTCAGATCCAAAATCACCTTCGCGGGATCGTGCCTGGCGAGCGGCTTACGCCACGGCGCCAAGGCTTCACTCAGAGCCGCGTCCAGCCCGCTGACGCGGGCCGTGCGCGTCAACAACACCCCACCCGCCTGCGCGACCGCAGGAACCCGCGCCGCGTCGAGGCGGACATGCGGGTACAGCCCGCTACGCTTACTCACCTGAGAAGTGCCCTTCGATCCCTGCTGATGTTTGCCGTCGCAAGCGACATCCTTGCAGTTCAATGGCACTTCTCGCATTCAGGGGCTACTCACACCGTGAAATCTCCGGGTTAGGCGGAGCGTCGTGCTGCTACGGTTCGCCACCCGATGAGTGTCAAAGACAAAAAGATTGCGGAAACAATTACGAAGGCAACAGCGGTGCCTCCGCCGCTCATGGATCGCACAGACATTCCGCCAGCGAGAGTGACGATCCATACGAGTACGCCTTGGCGAATAGTGCGGGGTGCGGCGTGTTTTGAGGCGTAGGTAACTGCCCAGGCTGCGGCTAGACCGATAAGGAAGGGGGCTGCGACGCCGAGGATCGCAGCTAGTCCGAGTGATTCTCCATGGTTGCCACGTCCTATTGCTGCGAAAGCGACAATGCAGACAACGTCGATCGCGGCGATAGCTGCTGCGGGGAGGCGGACTAGACGCGTTGAGTGGGGCAGAGGGGATGTGGTGTTCATTTAGGACTCCTGGGTGCCGAAATCGAGGTCGAAGCCAAGTTGTGGTGAGGCGTGGCGTGGGTCGATTCCATCGAAGAGGCGGCTGACTGATTCGCCTTGGTGGATGCGAGCGATGGCTTCGGCGAAGAGTGAAGCGATCGATACGACGGTGAGTTTGTCCCATCCGGTGGGGGAGGGGACGGTGTCTGTTGTGACGACTTCGTCGACGAGAGGGTGTTGTGTGAGTTTTTCGACTGCTTTGCCTGCGAACAGGCCGTGGGTGCATACGACGGATGCGCCGGGGCAGCCAGCTTCGGCGAGACGGTCGAGCAGGCCGATCATTGATCCGCCGGTGGCGATTTCGTCGTCGAGGATGATGGCGCGTTTACCGGTTACGTCGCCGACGATTGATTCGATTTCGATGTTGTCGTCGCCGTGTCGGATTTTGCTGCCTGCGGCGACGGGTAGGGATAGCAGGCGGGCGAAGAGGGAAGCGGTTTTGGCGTTGCCGAGGTCGGGAGAGACGATGACGGAGTTGTTGAGGTCTCGTCCGCGGAAGTGGTCGGCAAGTACACCGATTGCTGAGAGGTGGTCGACAGGTACGGAGAAGAATCCATGTACCTGGGGGGCGTGCAGCTCCATGGTGAGTACGCGGTCTGCTCCGGCGGTGTGGATGAGGTCGGCGACCAGGCGTCCGCCCAGGGAGATGCGTGAGGCGTCTTTTTTGTCGGAGCGGGCGTAGGAGTAGTGGGGGATTACTGCAGTGATTTGTGCGGCGGATGCCCCTCGTGCCGCGTTGATCATCATGAGTAGTTCCATGAGGTGATCCTGTGTGGGGGGCACGAGTGGTTGGACGATGTATACGTCTCGTTGGCGGCAGTTTGCGAGCAACTGGGCCTGTAAACAGTCGTTGCTGAAGCGTTGAATCTCGGTGGGGGACAGGGGGACACCCAGGTGTCGGCAGATGTTCTCGGCGAGCCCACGATGGGCACTGCCAGAGAACACGATCACGTCGCGCACAGCTGATCCTCACAGGTTTTGGGTCTTTTACCTGGTGTTGCTTAGGGCAGCACCATCGTCAGGCTATGTCACTAGTGGTGTGCGGGGATGCACACCTCAGTAGCCTAGGTGCTCTTGTGAACCCGTTGTTGGTGATGCGTAGAGTCGTTGCATGGTTTCTGTCACCCGTGGTTGTACTGGTGTCCATCGAGTTGTGGGGCTCGAGACTGAGTTCGGTATTACCGTCGCGGGTGATCCTCACGCTAATCCGATGACCGCCTCGGGGCTTCTTGTGCATGCGTATGGTGTGTTGGCTGCGGCGAGGGGGCATCGGGTTGCACGGTGGGATTATGCGGGTGAAAGTCCGTTGGTGGATGCGCGCGGGTGGACTCTTGATCGCAGCTGTGCCGAGGGGGCGATGCGTACTGATGAGGTGGGTGAGGATCTTCGTTTGGCGAGCCTTGCTGCCCCTAATGGTGCACGTGTTTACGTTGATCATGCTCATCCGGAGTACAGCGGTCCTGAGTGTGTTACTCCGCGGCAAGCAGTGATGTGGGATCGCGCGGGGGAGATTGCGTTTACGGATGCGGCGGCGATGCTTACCGGTAGTGATATCGCGGCAGCTGGCAACGGTGGCGAGCGCCTTGTGCTGTACAAGAACAACACGGATGGTAAGGGCGCTTCGTACGGCAGTCACGAGAATTATCTCGTTGACCGTGGAGTTGCGTTTGAGCGGATTGCTGAGTTGTTGATTCCGTTTTTTGTTGTTCGTCAGGTGCTTGCCGGGGCGGGGCGGGTTGGTCTCGGGCAGCGTTCTCAGGTGGGTGGTTTTCAGATTGGGGCGCGTAGCGATTTTATGGAGGCCCTTGTTGGGTTGGAGACGACTTTTCGTCGTCCCATTATTAATACTCGTGATGAGCCGCATGCTGATCCGGGGCGTTTTCGGCGGCTTCATGTGATTATCGGTGACGCGAATTTGGCGGATATTTCGGCGTTGCTGAAGGTGGGGTCAACGTCGTTGGTGCTTGGTCTGATCGAGGGTGGTGTGTGCCCTCGGTTTGAGTTGGCTGATCCGCTGGCTGAGCTTATTGCTGTTTCTCGTGATGTGCGGGGTCGGCATCGTCTTCGTCTTGTTGATGGTAGGCGTATCAGTGCTGTGGAGATGTTGCGTGTTTATTGGCAGGCGGCGGCTGAGCATGCTGGTGTGACTGCTGAGAGTGACCCGGATACGTATGAGGTTTTGTATTGGTGGGATGAGGTGTTGACGCGGTTGGCGGATGGGCCGGAGGCGGTGTCGCATTTGCTTGATTGGGCTGCTAAGTGGGCAGTGGTGGAGCGTTATCGGGCGCGTGAGGGGGGTTCGTGGGATAGTCCGAAGTTGCGTGCGGTGGATATTCAGTGGGCTGATACTCGCCCTGGTGTGGGGGTGGCGCGTGTGCTTGAACGGGCGGGGCGGCTGCGTCGGCTTGTTTCGGAGGATGAGGTCGCGGCGGCTATGTGGTTGCCGCCGGCGTATACGCGGGCGTGGTTGCGGGGGCGTTGCGTTGATGGGGGTGTGAATGTGGTTGCCGCGTCGTGGGAAACTCTCGTGCTTGAGGATGCTGGTGTGTCGCGGTTGTGGTGTGTTGATCCTGCTTTGGGTGCGCGTGATCAGGTTGGTGATGATCCGGTTGGGCAGTGTCGGGGTGATCTGTTTTCGTATGTGGGAGCGGCGTTTGGGGCGGTGAGCGGGTGCGATTTTCTGGTGGATGGCCGGTTAGATTGAAAACAGATTTGAACTTAGATGTAGGAGGTTGTGATGGCGGGGCAAAAACGTGTTTCTGATAGTTATGAAGAAGATGATGTGTGTGTTGAGCAGGTAGCGGAGTCTGGTCGGGCTGCTGGTGTGCATGCTGATCTTGATGCGGTTTTGGATGATATCGATGCTGTTCTGGAGACTCATGCTGAAGAGTTTGTTGCGAACTTTGTACAGAAGGGTGGACAGTGATCGGGCCACTGCAGGATTCGTCCTTTAGTCAGTATCTCGCTGATTCGGCGCCGTATTTGTTGCCGGGGCATGGTGATTGTGCTGTGCAGGGTGTGGGGGAATCGGGGTGGCATGCCTCTGCTCCGCATGGGACCACTATTGCTGCGGCTACGTTTGGTCAGGGTGTGGTGATTGCTGGTGATCGTCGGGCGACAGCGGGCAGTCTTATCGCTAGCCATGACATCACGAAGGTGTTTGTTACGGATGAGCATTCGGCGGTGGGGATTGCTGGTACCGCTGGCTTAGCGGTTGAACTGGTCAAACTTTTTGGTGTGGAACTTGAGCATTTCGCCAAGATTGAGGGTGTGCCCTTGTCGGTTGATGGCAAAGCCAACCGGTTGGCAACGATGTTGCGTGCCCAGATGACGATGGCGATGCGTGGGTTGCCGGTGTTGCCGTTGTTCGTTGCTTCGCATCCGGCTGGTGATCGGCGTGTGGCGCGTTCTGCTTCGCCGGGGCGGATTTTCACTTATGACGTCACGGGTGGGTGTTATGAGGAGCACGATTTTCATTCGATTG
This sequence comes from Dermatophilus sp. B7861-1, assembly GCF_058996045.1. Lineage (NCBI taxonomy): Bacteria > Bacillati > Actinomycetota > Actinomycetes > Micrococcales > Dermatophilaceae > Dermatophilus > Dermatophilus sp. B7861-1. The sequence goes on from NZ_CM180082.1 coordinate 1,212,303, forward strand.
GGTCCGGTGCGATGTTTGCGCGTGGCTCGTTGAAGAAAACGTGGCGGCCTGGGCTTGGCGCTGATGAGGCTGTGCGTGTGCTTATTGAAGCGCTTGTGGATGCCGCTGATGATGACAGTGCAACTGGTGGCCCTGATCTTGCTCGAGGTATTTGGCCTACGTGTGCGGTGGTTACTCCTGATGGGGCTGAAGAGGTGAGCCCACAGAAGTTGGAGGGCATCGTGACTGAGTTATTGGCTGCGCGTCGCCAGCGGCAGGAGGGCCGGGCATGAGTACGTCGTTTTATGTTTCACCAGAGCAGCTTGTTAAGGATCGGGTTGAGTTCGCGCGTAAAGGTATAGCGCGTGGCAGGTCGGTTGTGGTGGGTAGCTGTGCTGATGGGGTGGTTCTTGTTGCTGAGAACCCGTCGACTTCGTTGCATAAGATTTCCGAAATTTATGATCGGATCGCTTTCGCCGCGGTTGGTAAGTATCACGAGTTTGAGAGCTTGCGGGTGGCGGGGATTCGTTATGCCGATGGGCGTGGTTATGCCTATGCGCGTGAGGATGTCACGGCTAGGGCTTTGGCTAATGCGTATTCGCAGTCGTTGGGAGTGGCGTTCACGGCTGGTCCTAAGCCGTATGAGGTTGAGCTTGTTGTGGCTGAGGTTGGTGCCACTGCGGCTGAGGATTCGTTGTTCCGGTTGCGTTTTGATGGCAGCGTCGGAGACGAGGAAGGTTTTGTTGCGATGGGTGGTGATGGAGAGGCGTTGAGTGCGACTTTGCGCCACTCTTGGGATGTGGGAATGAGCTGCGCGCACGCAGTGGGGCAGGCGGCTGCTGCGCTGTTGCCTCGTGGGGATGCCGCTGAGCGCAGTAGCCAGTTGGAGGTTGCTGTTTTGGAGCGGGGTTGTGCGCGTCGTTCTTTCCGTCGGGTTCCGATGGCGCGGGTGCAGGAGTGGTTGCGTTCGTGTGATGGTGCTGGTGAGAGTGGGGGCGTGCTGGAAGGTCAGGCGTGACTTCTCGCGTCATGGGGGTGGAAACCGAGTACGGCGTCTCCTTCACGTATGAGGGTAGGAGGCGCCTGTCGGGGGATGAGGCTGCGCGGGCGATGTTTCGGGACATTATTGGCCGTCATCGCACGTCTAATGTTTTTACCGATAGTGGTGCTCGGTTGTATCTGGATGTGGGGAATCATCCTGAGTACGCCACTGCTGAGTGCACGGATGTGTTTGATCTTGTTGCTCATGATCGTGCTGGTGAGCTCATCATGGATGAGCTGGCTGGTGGTGCTGTTCGTAGGTTGGCCCAGGACGGTATCGAGGGCACGTTCAGGGTGTTGAAGAACAATCTTGATTCTGTTGGTAATTCGTATGGCTGTCATGAGAATTATTTAGTGCGTCGTGGTGGGGGTGTTGAGGCTTTATCGGAGTTGCTTGCTCCGTTTTTGGTGACGCGGCAAATTTTTTGTGGCGCTGGGCGGGTTGTTCGTCCGCAGCGGGGTGTGGATGAGCCGGTTCGGTTTGATATTTCGCAGCGTGCGGAGGTGGTGTGGGAGGGGGTTTCGCATGCCACTACGCGTTCGCGTCCGATGATTAATGCCCGCGATGAGCCTCATGCTGATGCGGATATGTACCGCCGTTTGCACATCATTGTGGGTGATTCGACGATGACGCAGACCAGCACGTTGTTGAAGGTGGGGACCACGGAGCTGGTGTTGCGGGTGTTGGAAAGTGGTGCGTCTGCGCCGGTTGTGGGTTTGATGTCGAATGCGCGTGCTATTCGTGCGATCAGTAGGGATCCGTGGTCGGTGGTTTCTCTTGCTGATGGCAAGCGGGTGCGTGCGGTTGAGGTGCAGCGCGCGTTTTATGCGGCGGTGGTCGATTACGTGGATCGGGTGGGTGTGCTGGGGCCTGCTGATGAGCGGGTGTTGCAGTTGTGGGATGGGGTGCTTACGGCGGTGGAGTCGCAGGATTGGGCGGTGTTGTCGCGGCAGGTTGATTGGGCGGTCAAGAGGCGTGTTCTTGATCGGTTTATGGAGCGTCATGGCACGGATTTGCAGGATGCGCGGGTGGCTGCTTTGGATTTGCTGTTTCATGATGTGCGTCCGGGGCAGGGACTTTTTGCTGCGTTGGAGCGTGCTGGTGAGGTGGATGTGTTTATTTCTGATGCGCGGGCGCGGGAGGCGATGACGGTTCCGCCCAGGACGCGGGCGGTGTTGCGTGGGGCTGTTGTGGTGGCGGCGAGGCAGGCTGGTTTGCCGTGTTCGGTGGATTGGGCGCGGGTGCAGGTTGGTGGTGGGGTGGATCGGGAGGTGGAGTTGTTGGATCCGTTTGCTACGCATGATGAGCGGGTTGAGCAGTTGCTTGTCAGCATGCGTGGGGATGGCGGTGTGGTTTCGCTGCGGTGAGTGGGGTTGGGTGGACTAGATTTCGCCGCATGGGATCTTCGAACGGTGACGCCAAGATTGAGCGTCTGCTCAATCTTGTTCTCGCGCTTTTGGCTACGCGTCGTCCGCTACCTAAGGAGACGTTGCGGCGGCAGGTGCGGCAGTATGAGCAGTTCAGTGATGAGCTCTTTGATCGCATGTTTGAGCGCGATAAGGATGAGTTGCGTGAGTTGGGGATTCCGCTTTTGACGCAGCCGGTGGATCCGTTTTTTGATGACGAGGTCGGTTATCGGATTGATCGTCGTGCGTATGCTTTGCCGCCGATTCGGTTCAGCGCTGGTGAGGTGGAGGCGTTGCGGTTGGCTGCTCGGATTTGGTCGTCGAGTTCGTTGGCGCCTACTGCTGCGTCGGCGATTCGTAAGTTGTCGGCGGCTGGTGCTGAGTCGGGGGAGTCGGCGTTGCTGACAGGTGTGGCTGATGGGGTGGTTGATGAGGTTGATCAGTTCATGGTTTCGACGTCGGTGCCTTCTTTTGAGGTGTTGCGGCGTGCGGTGATGTCGCGGCGTGCGGTGAAGTTTGATTATCGGCGTTCTGGTGGTGAGGTTTCATCGCGGCAGGTGCAGCCGTGGCGGTTGCAGGCGTGGCATGGGCGTTGGTATGTGACGGGGTTTGATGTGGTTCGGGGGGCGGAGCGGTTGTTCCGGCTTGATCGGATTGTTTCGGAGGTTAAGCCGGTGGGGCGGGCGGGTGCGTACGAGATTCCTGCAGGGCATGATCCGATGAGGATGATTCGTCGCAGTGTGGATCCGGGAGCGGGGGGTCGCGCTGAGTTGTTGGTGGCGCGGCGTGCGGGTGCGGCGTTGCGGTTGCGGGCAGCGGAACAGGTTGGCGGTGATGCTGCTGAGCATGTGTCGGTTGTTGATTTTTCGATGCCAGGCTTTGATTCGTTGGTGGTGGATTTTGATGATCTGGACCGTATGGCGGGGGAGTTGGCGTCGTATGGGCCTGATGTGGTGGTGGTTGCTCCGCAGGAGTTGCGGGTGCGGGTGGTGGGTTTGTTGAAGGGTGTTGCGGCGGCTGGGTTTGAGGAGGGGCAGCGATGAGTATGGAACCGGCGAAGCGGCGTTTGGAGCGTCTTCTCACGATGGTGCCGTGGGTGTTGGAGCATCCGGGGGAGTCGGTGGAGGAGGTGGCGAAGGTGTTTGGGGTCACTGCTGCGCAGGTGGAGAAGGATTTGGCGGTGATTTTTTTGTGCGGTACGCCTGGGATTACTCCTGATGTGTTGATTGAGGCGGATTGGGAGTCCGGGGAGGTGTTTATTCGTAATGCGGATGAGATTTCGCGGCCGTTGCGGTTGGCTCCTGATGAGGCGTTGTCGTTGATCGTGGGGTTGGAGGCGTTGGGGTCGGTTCCTGGTCTTGCTGATCCGGCGGTGGTTGCTTCGGCGTTGGAGAAGTTGGTGGAGGCTACAGGGCATGTTGGTGGAGATGATGCAGTGGAGTTGGCGCGGCGCATGGGGGTGGATCTTGTTGATGAGGACGCTGCGCGGTGGGTTGGTCAGGTGCGGCAGGCGTTGCGTGATAACCGGCGGGTGCAGTTGCGCTATTTGAATGTTGCGCGGGATGAGGTGACGGATCGGGATGTTGATCCGGTGCGGTTAGAGCATTCGGGGGCGCATTGGTATTTGCGGGGTTGGTGCCATCGGGCGCAGGGGGTGCGTACGTTCCGGTTGGATCGGATTGTGTCGTTGGAGGTGTTGGAGGTGGAGAGTGTGCCTCCGCGGGGGGCGTTTGAGGATGTTGCGGCGCCTGCGCAGGGGCCGCTGGATGCTTCTATTGAGGTGGTTCTTCGGGTGGGGCCGCAGTCGCGGTGGATTGGTGAGTATTACCCGGTGGTGTCGGTGGAGGACGTGCAGGGGTCTGCTAGTGGGGCTGATGAGCCGGATCAGTTGGTGCGTTTGTTGGTGAAGGATCCCTCGTGGGTGAGGCGTTTGGTGTGGAGGTCTGGTGGGTCGGTGCGGGTGGTTGAGCCGGCGCATGTAGCGGTTGAGGTCTCGCGTGGTGTGCAGCGTGCGTTGGATTATTACGAGTGAGTTTGGGTATGGAACCTGAAGGGATGTGCAGGTTGCCTCGCAGGCGCAGGTGAGTTTGCGCGCTTAGACTGGCCAGGGCTCCGGTAGGTGTGTGATGTCGGGGTTGACAATGAATGTTTTCTGATGAAAGGCCTGGTCATGCCGAGTTGGCTTGGTGGTCCTGAAGCGCTGGTGATCATTGTGGTCATCGTTGTGTTGTTCGGGTGGAAGAAGTTGCCTGATGCTGCGCGTAGTTTGGGGCGTTCGATGAGGATTTTTAAGTCTGAGGTTGATGAGTTGAAGCGTGATCACCGTAGTGCTGCTTCGCAGGACACGGTGCATGGTGATGTTGCTTCTCCTTCGACTACTGCGCCTCAGCAGCCTCAGCAGGCGGCGCCGCGTGAGCCGGAGCAGCGTCCTTCGGCGCAGGCTGGGCAGGAAACTCCGTCTGCGGTGCAGGAGAAACGTCCTTTTAATGATGGTTCGGGTAACGCGCAGTACCGCGCGTGAGTGCCTCTGGGGGGCATGAGGTGACCGATGTTGACGGTCCCGGTGTTGCCGGAAGTTCGGTGCACAGGCAGGTTCGTCGTCCGCGGTTGAAGCATCGTCGTAGGGATCCGGAGGGGCGTATGCCTCTCGCGGAGCACCTGCGGGAGTTGAAAAACCGTTTTTTGGTTGCGCTGCTGGCGTTGGTTGTGGCTGCTGTGCCTGGGTGGATGTGGTACGAGCCAATCTTGAACGATTTGACTTCGCCGCTGCGTATGCGGCGGGGAGATGTGAACTATGCGACGCTGACCTCGCCGCTGGCGGTGCAGATTCAGGTGGCGCTGTTTGTGGCGCTTATTTTGTCCAGCCCGGTGTGGATTTATCAGGTGTGGGCGTTTATCGTGCCGGGGCTGCGTCGTAGGGAGAAGTGGACGGCGTTGGCGTTCATGCTGACGGCGATCCCGTTGTTTGTGTCGGGTTGTTGGTTGGCGTATGTGACGTTGCCGAAGGCAATTGTCATTTTGATTGGTTTCACGCCGTCGCAGGGTGTCAATATTGTGCCCGCGGATGAGTATTTGACGTTCGTGACCAGGTTCATTGTGGCGTTTGGGTGTGCGTTTTTGCTGCCGGTGTTCTTGGTGGGGTTGAACATGATTGGGGTTTTCCCCGCTGCGGCGATGTTGCGCGGGTGGCGTTTCGCGGTGGTGGGGTTGTTTGTGTTTGCTGCGTTTATCACCCCCACGCCGGATCCGTGGACGATGTTTGGTTTGGCCATCCCGATGACTGTCTTGTATTTCGCAGCGTGGGCCGTGGCTTCACTGTTGGAGCGAAGTAAAGCGCGTAAACGTCCTGAGTGGTCGAATCTCAGTGATGATCAGGCCAGCCCGTTGTAACTAGTGCGGTGGCCTGGGGTCGTCAGGGGTTCTCTGACGTAGCCTGGGCCACATGTCGTCTCCTGCAGAGCGTTATGCCCGGTCGCGAGCTAAAGGTGTTGCCCGCCATCGTCGGCTGGTGGAGTTTTGTGACCTGCTTGATTTTCCGCTTGATGATTTTCAAGAGCGGGCGTGTGCTGCGTTGGAAGATGGCAGGGGTGTGTTGGTGGCTGCTCCCACGGGCGCGGGTAAGACGATCGTGGGTGAGTTTGCGGTGCATTTGGCGTTGGCGAGGGGGCAGAAAGCTTTTTACACCACGCCGATTAAGGCGTTGTCGAACCAGAAGTATCACGATCTGGTGGCGCGGTATGGCGCTGAGAAAGTGGGGTTGTTGACGGGGGATTCCTCGATCAACGGTGAGGCGCCGGTGGTGGTGATGACCACGGAGGTGCTGCGCAACATGATGTATGCGGGGTCCGATACGTTGCGTGGTTTGGCGTTTGTGGTGATGGATGAGGTCCATTACTTGGCAGATCGTGCGCGTGGTGCGGTGTGGGAAGAGGTGATTATTCACCTTCCTGGTGATGTTCAGGTGGCGGCGTTGTCTGCGACGGTCAGTAATGCTGAGGAGTTTGGAGATTGGTTGGGGGCGGTGCGGGGTGACACCGAGGTGGTGGTGGAGGAGCATCGCCCGGTTCCGTTGTGGCAGCACATGATGGTGGGGACAACGATTTATGACTTGTTTGTTGATGCTGAGCCTGATCGTGCTGATACCCGTGGCGCGGCTCGTCCTGGTGCGGCACGCCAGGAAAGTGCGCTTGTTAATCCGGATTTGATTGAGGCGATTCGTAGTTCGCGTTCGAATACGGATCGGCGTGGTCGGTTGGAAGATCGGGGTGCGCCGCGGGGGCGCCGTGGACGGCAGGTGCGTGGCCGGGGTGCGGATCGTTGGCATGCCGGTGGTGCTCAAGGGCTGGGTGGTGGTCGTGGCCCGGCGGGGGTGCCAAACCGGGCCCAGGTCATTGACCGTCTTGACCGGGCGGGGCTGTTGCCTGCGATTACGTTCATTTTTAGTCGTGTGGGGTGTGATGCGGCAGTGACGCAGCTGTTGAGCCATGGGACGAGGCTGACTAGCACTGCTGAGGCCGAGGAGATCCGCCGGATTGTTGAGTCGCGGGTGGCTGGCTTGGCGGCTGAGGATTTATCGGTTTTGCACTATTGGGAGTTTGTTGAGGCTGCTTCGAGGGGGTTCGCGGCGCATCACGCGGGGATGTTGCCGGCGTTCCGGGAGATTGTGGAGGAGTTGTTTCTTGCCGGGTATGTGCGGGCGGTGTTTGCCACTGAGACGTTGGCGTTGGGGGTGAATATGCCTGCACGTACGGTGGTGTTGGAAAAGTTGGTGAAGTTTAATGGGGAGACGCACGCTGACATCACTCCGGCTGAGTACACGCAGTTGACTGGTCGAGCCGGTAGGCGTGGGATCGATATTGAGGGTCACGCGGTGGTGCTGTGGAACCCGCGGGTGGATCCGTTGGCGGTGGGTGGGTTGGCTTCGACGCGGACGTATCCGTTGCGTAGTAGTTTCCGCCCGACGTACAACATGGCGGTGAACTTGGTTGGCACGTTCGGTCGGGGTCGGGCGCGAGAGATTTTGGAGACATCGTTCGCTCAGTTCCAGGCTGATCGGTCGGTGGTGGGGATGGCTAAGCAGCTGACTGAGCATGAGGAAGCGTTGGCTGGGTATGGCGATGCGATGACGTGCCATATGGGTGATTTCCGTGAGTATTCGGCGTTGCGTCATGAGTTGGGGCGTTTGGAGAAGGACGCGGTTAAGGCGCGTTCGGCTCGGCAGCGTTCTATTGCGCGGGCTTCGTTGGAAGATTTGCGGTGGGGGGATGTTGTTTTTGTGCGTGTGGGTAGGCGTCAGCAGCGGGGTGTGGTGGTGCCGGTTGGGCATGCTCGTGAGGTGGTTGTGTGTACGCAGGAGGGGCGTTTGTTCACGGTGGATCCTGCGCAGATGGATGAGCCGTTGGTGCCGGTTGGGCATGTGCGGTTGCCTCGCAAGGTGAACTACCGCAATCCGAAGGTGCGTAAGGATGTGGCGGCTTTGATGCGGGAGCGGGTGCCGGATGTGCCGCCGGATTTTGCGTCTCGTAAGTCGACTAAGGGTGGAAAAGACGAGGCTATTGAGGGTCGGGTTGCTGAGTTGCGTAAGAAGATCCGTTCGCATCCGTGTCATGGGTGCGCTGATCGTGAGCAGCATGCTCGGTGGGCGGAGCGGTGGTGGAGGTTGGAGCGTGAGACGCAGGCGTTGCGGCGTCGGGTGGAGAGTCGTACGAATTCGGTGGCGCGGGTGTTTGATCGTACGTGCATGGTGTTGGAGCGTTTCGGGTATTTGGCGCAAGGGGGTGAGTCGGTCACTGAGCGAGGGGGACTGCTGAGTCGTATCTATACAGAGCGGGATTTGCTTACTGCAGAGTGTTTGCGAGCTGGGGTGTGGGATGAGTTGGATGCTCCGCAGTTGGCTGCTGCGGTGTCGTGTTTGGTGAATGAGCCGCGTAAGGAGGAGCGGGAGCCCTCACCGCGTGGTGGCGGGGCGGCGTTGATGCGTGCCCATGACGAGATGGTTCAGGTGTGGAGTGGGCTTGAGGATGCTGAGTCTGATGGGGGTGTGTCGGTGACGGCGTACCCGGACCCTGGGATTGCGCATTTGGTGTATGCGTGGGCCAAAGGACGTTCGCTTGAGTCGGTTTTGGCTGAGACGGATTTGGCGGCGGGTGATTTTGTGCGCCGGTGTAAGCAGGTTGTGGATTTGTTGGATCAGATCATGGCGGTTGCTCCTACTACGCAGTTGAGTCGTACGGCCCGTAGTGCAGTGGATGCGGTGATGCGTGGTGTGGTGGCTGCGGATCGGATGGGGTGATGTGGATGGGTTATGCGATGGCGCATGCGGCTAGGAGGCGGTCAAAGGTATTGGCGAGGCGGTAGCGCGCGGCGAGGTCAGATAACAGGCGTAGGTCGGCGATATGGCGTGGTAGTGCTGGGTTGACGTCGCCGATGGGTGCGTCGGTGGCGGTTGCTACGACGGTGGCGGCGGCGTCGAGGTAGTCCGAGGCGTTGGTGATGCGTGTACGTTGTGTTGCAGTCAGTTCGGAGTTGGGGTCGGTGGCGGCGGCGCGCAGTGCAGCGAGGCTGCCGTGTTTTTCGAGGAGGGTGCGGGCGGTTTTTTCTCCGATGCCGCGTACGCCGGGCAGGCCGTCGCTGGGGTCTCCGCGTAGGGTGGCGAAGTCGAGGTAGCCGCGGCCGCCGCGTATTCCGTAGGTGGTGTGTAGGTAGGTTTCGTTGACGAGTTCGGGTGCGCGTACGCCGGTTCTGGCGGTGTAGAGGACGTCGATTCCTTTTGTGTCGTCGACGAGTTGGAATAGGTCCCGGTCGCCGGTGACGACGTGGATGGGGTGTTGTGGGGTGGTTGCCCAGCGGTGGGCGAGGGTAGCGATGACGTCGTCTGCTTCGTATCCGCTGGCGCCGATGCGGGGTATTCCTAGGGCGCGTAGTGCCTGGATGATGATGGGGACTTGGATGGTGAGGTCGTGGGGGGTGTCTTCTTCGTGGATACCTTCGGTGGTGATGCGTACGCGTTGGGCTTTGTAGCTGGGGAGGGCGTTGACGCGGAAGGCGGGGCGCCAGTCTTCGTCCCAGCACACGACAAGCCCCTCAGGGGTGTAGTGGGTGATGAGTGAGGAGATCATGTCGAGGAAGCCACGAATGGCGTTGGTGGGTGGTGTTTGGGGGTTGCTGGGGCGTTCTGGGACGCCGTAGAAAGCACGGAAGTAGAGGGAGGAGGCATCGAGAAGAAGAACACCAGTCACAGGGGTGACGATACTGGCGTGTTGGGTGGGTAGCCTTCTTGCCTGCATGTATGTGGGTGTGTGGGGGTGTTTTAGTAGATCTTTTCGGTATCCGCGAAACACGCGGTGAATAGTTTTCTGACCTGCGCGTTTACGGTGTTGGTGCTGGTCAAGGGTAGCGTTGCTTGAGTTGACCGACCTGACGTTTTCGGTAGTTTGGAATTCGTCTTCAGGGCGCCGACCCGGTCGATCGTTGCATCGACTGCTATCGGTCGGTAGTTCGGTCGGCGATGACGGGACCCGTTCACCGAGTAGAAAACGTCCTCGTATTGCGAGGCGGCCCCAAAGGTGACGGGTCCCGTCCCTGCAAGGCACTGTTCGGTTTCTGCTGATGTGGCTTCCGTTCGTGCCGTGTCACGAAGTGAGGGGGCTGGGATGCCGACTGTGGTGTCGCGGTTTGTTGTGGGGGACTGGGGGAAGTCTGGGGTGTGGTGGGTGCGGTGTGTGATTGCCGCGCTGGCTGGTGGGGTTCTTTATCTGGCTTTTCCTTCGTATGACCTGTGGTGGGCGGCGCCGTTGGGTGTGGCGTTGTTTGTGGTGGCTACCGGTGGGGTTGGTCTACGTAGTGGCGCGGTGTTGGGGTTTGTGTGTGGTGTGTGTTTCTTTGCGCCGCTGTTGCAGTGGACGGCGGTGTTTTTGGGTTGGTCGCTGCCAATTTTCGCGTTGTTGACGCTGGAGTCGCTGTATATGGCGTTGGCGGGGGTGGCGTTGGCTGCTGTGCAGCGCCCGGTGCCGGGGTGGCGATTGCCGGTGGCTGTGTCAGCTGCGGTGGTGTGGACGGGGACGGAATGGTTGCGTTCGGTGACTCCCTTTGGCGGGTTTGCGTGGGGGAGGTTGGCGTTTTCGCAGGCGGATTCACCGATGTTGTCGGCTGTTCCGTATGTAGGGGCAACCGGGCTGACGTTTTTGGTGGCGTTGGTGGGGGCGTTGCTGGCGTGTGGGGCGCGGGGGCTGCTGCGTGCCTGGCGTTCACCGCAAGGGCGTAAGAGCCTGTGGTCTGCTTGTGCTGCGGCGGTAGTTGCGTTGCTGGTGGTTGGTGGCGCTGCGGTGCTTCCGCGGCAGCTGGGCGATGATACGGGGTCGGTGCAGGTTCTTGGGGTGCAGGGGAATGTGCCTAGGGCAGGGTTGGATTTCAATGCTGAGCGGCGCGCGGTGACTGATAACCATGCTGATGCCACGAAGGAGGCTGCGCGTAAGATCACGCTGGGTAAAATGCCGCGCCCGGATCTTGTGGTGTGGCCGGAGAACTCCTCGGATATTGATCCGATACGTAATTCAGATGCTGGTGCGGTGATTAAGTCGGCAGTGCAAGCGGTGGGAGCGCCGTTGTTCGTGGGGGCTGTTTTGGCTGAGCCTGCGCCGCAGGTGACGAATGCGATGCTGCTGTTTCTGCCCGGTCGCGGGATTGTGGATCGCTATGACAAGAGGCATCCGGTTCCGTTTGCTGAGTACATTCCGTTCCGGTCGGTGTTGCGTCACGTCACCCCGTTGGTTGACCAGTTGCTTCCGTGGGATTTCGTTAAGGGTGCGCGGGATGTGGTGTTTTCTCTGCGGGATGGGCAGGTGCGGGTGGCCACGCCTATTTGTTTTGAGGTGGCGATTGATACGGCGGTGAGTTCGGGGGTGCAGGCTGGGGCGAATCTGCTTGCGGTGCCGACGAATAATGCGACGTTTGGGTTCACTGACGAGTCGGTGCAGCAGCTTGCGATTTCGCGTATCCGGGCGGTGGAGTTTGGTCGTTCTGTTGTGCATGTCTCGACGGTGGGTGTCAGTGCGTTGATCACCCCTGATGGGGCGGCGCATCAGCGCACGGATTTGTACACGCAGGCTGTGGTTGCTGGCCGGTTGCCGTTGCGCGAAAATCTCACACCTGCGGCTTATCTGTCGGTGTGGCCGGGGGTCGTGACCAGCGTCATTACGATGCTTCTTCTGTTTGTTCAGGCTGTCCGCGCTCGTCGGGGTGGCCCGGCTAGACTCGCCGGGTGATCGATCACTTCTCCGAGCCCCAGTCCCGTCAGACGTATGAGCCGGTTCAGCGGCCGGTTGTTCTCATCCCGACGTACAACGAGAAGGAGAACGTGGAGCGTGCGGTGCGGGGGGTGCGTGAGGCGCTGCCTGCTGCGGACGTGTTGGTGCTCGATGATGCCTCTCCGGATGGTACGGGGCAGATCGCTGATGCATTGGCGGCTGAGGATGAGCACGTGTTTGTGCGGCATCGTGCGGGTAAAGAGGGGCTAGGGAAGGCCTATCTGGATGGTTTTGCTTGGGCTGCCGAGCGAGGCTATGACGCTGTGGTTGAGATGGATGCGGATGGTTCGCATCGGGTTGCTGATTTGCCGGCTGTTGTTGCGGCGATTGATGGCGCGGATGTCTCGATTGGGTCGCGGTGGATTCCTGGTGGTTCGGTGGTGAATTGGCCGCTGCATCGCAAGGTTTTGTCGGTGGGAGCGAACACGTATACGCGGGTGCTGTTGGGGATGCCGGTGCATGATGCTACGGCTGGATTCCGGGTATATCGGGTGAGTGCGTTGGAGACGATGGGGCTCGATGGCGTGCAGTCGCATGGCTACTGTTTCCAGATCGATTTGACGTGGCGTGCTGTGAAGAAGCGGTTGAAGATTGTTGAGGTGCCGATCGCGTTTGTTGAGCGTGAGGAGGGCACTTCCAAGATGAGCTCGGACATCATCGTGGAGGCGTTGCGGAATGTGACGGTGTGGGGGGCTAAGTATCGGTGTGGCCAGGTCGCGGGGCTTGCTTCACGGTTGGTGGGTGCGGTGAAGCGTTCGCGTTCGTAACTACGTGTGAGCATGCGTGAGGCGAGGCTCCCTGGTTGCCGGTAGGACCGGCGTGGGGGCCTCGCCTCACGCATGTGTGGAGAGTTTTACCTCAGTGAGGTCAGTGGTTCTTCGCCGCGGCGGGCTCGGACGACGTTGACGCGTTCGATGAGTACTTCGGCGAGTTCTTCTTCGCTGCGACGTTCGAGAAGCATGTCCCAGTGGGTGCGGACGTGTTTGCCCGGTTTGTGTTCGGGGTCGGGGCCGTCGGCCAGTTTGGCTTCTTGGCCGCAGCGGCACTCCCAGATCGGGGGAATGTCGGCCTCGATGGAGAAGGGCAGCTCACTGATGTGCCCGTTGGGGCACTCGTACTTGGAGATGCGGCGCTCACTGAGGACGACGTTCTCATCGGTTTCCATGCTCAGGGCACTGAGGTTGGTTCCTCGAAGCGAACGTTCTGCCATGTATGGCCTCCTGGACGATGAGCGGTAAGTGGCTTGCTGGCTGTTGTTGAGCCGGTGCCGTGTCGGTCGTGCCGTTATGGGCGCGACGTGTCATTGTCTCTCAACTATGCGCGTGGGTGATGCATTCCCGTGTGACTGGATGAGCCGTTGTGAGGTTAGTTGGCGTATTCCCAGTGCCAGGGTTCAGGTTTGCTGCCAGTTGGTTCTGCCCATGTGGGGTGGTAGAAGCCGTAGAGGGGGGCGTTTTGTTTCATCCACTGGTAGGCGATGGTGCCGAAGTTTTCGATTCCTCCGCACAGGTCAATGGCGATGCCTAGGCCGTGGTGGCTTTGGCCAGGTACTGCGGCGAGGTCGGGTTTGCGGCGGCGGATGTCGACTTGTTCGGCCAGTGACCGGTAGGAGTCGGAGACGCACAGGTAGTTTCCGGTTTCTTTCCGGTAAGCGGTGCTCATGCGGTCGAAGGCGCTGGCTGCGCTAGGGCGCAGTTTGTGTCCTGGTGCGGTGACGAGGGGGCACAGTGCTGAGTCGGGGAAGAGACCGTTGGGGTAGGTGGCGTTGTCGGTGGAGCAGCTGGTGCCGTTACTGAGGGCGTCGGCGGCTTCGCGTTGGGCCAGAGCGGCTGCTGCTGCAGCGTCGCTGGGGATGTTTTCGGTGGCGGCGATTTTTCCGCGGGTGGCGGCGACTTGGGCGGCCAGGGCGTTGGCTGCGGCTTGATGGGTGGCAACGGTGGCGTCGGCGGCTGCTTTGGCTGTTGCGGCGGCGGTGGTGGCTTTTTCGCGGGTGAGGCGGGCGTTGGCTGCGGCTGTAGCTGCAGTTTGTTGTCGCTGTGCCAGGGAGGTGTAGTGCTCTCGTTGGGAGTTGCGGGTGTCGGCTAGGTATGCGGACAGGGTAGCTGCGGAGAGTTGGTCGCGGGTGCCGGTGGCGACTTTGATGATGGCGGCTAGATCTGCCAGGGAGCCGTTGCCGTTGGTGTAGGCGTCGATGGCCATGGCTTCGACGTCTCGTTTGGCGTCAGTGACGTGTTGGCTGAGTTGGCGTAGTTTTTCGCGTTCAGTTTTTTCAGTGGCGATGGCGGCTTCAAGGGCACGTTTGGCGTCGGCGTATTTTTCCATCGCTGCGGTGGCTGCCGCTGCGGCGGCGTCGAGACGTTGTGAGGCGGCTGCTAGCTGTGCGTTTTGCTGCGCGAGTTGGGTGCGTAGTTTTTCGGCTTGGGCGAGTTGGGCGGCGACTTCGTTTTTGTTGAGGGGGCCGCGTTCGTCTGCGCCGGGTGTGCCGGTTTGTGCTGTTTGTGGGGTGGTGATCTCTGCCGTGGCTGGTGCTGGGGCGGCGCTGGCGGCGAGGATGGCCAGCGCGACAGAGGTGGTGATGCGTTGTGCCCAGGTTGTGGCATGGGCTCGGCTGTGAGTTCCCGTGGCGTGGGCTGTGGCGTGTGTGCGCGACGAGTGTGTCACTGAGTTCCACCTGTCCTCGATTGGTCCCCGTATGGATTGTTTCACTCGGGGGTCGAGAAGTCTGGTCGCGACGTGCCTGTTTGTATGCATGGGGTTTGCGTGTGGGGGAGTGTGACACAGCAGTTGGGGATAGGTCAGGCCGCCCATCCCGCTGGTGGGGTGGGCGGCCTGGCTAAGGATGAAGCGATGGGTTTTACAGGTAGTGCATCCGCATTGCTTGGCGGACTTCGTTAAGGGTGTCGTTAGCGACGTCGTTGGCTCGTTCGATGCCGCGACGCAGGGTGTTTTCGATGATGGCGGGGTCGGCTTCAACTTCGGCGCGGCGTGCGCGGATGGGGGCGAGCATGTCGTTGACCGATTCAATGACGAGTTTTTTGAGTTGCCCGGAGCCGCCATCGCCGATTTCTTCGGCGATTTCCAGGGGGGCGCGGTTGGTGGCGAGCGCGGCGAGTTGGACGAGGTTGGAGACCTCTGGGCGGTTTTCTGGGTCGAAGGTGATGTGGCGTTCGGAGTCGGTGACGGCTTTTTTGAGGACTTTGGCTGTTTCGTCGGCGCTCATACGCAGTTCGACGGTGTTGCCGCGGGACTTGCTCATTTTTTGTCCGTCGGTGCCTAGCACGCTGGGTGCTTCGGATAGGAGGGCATCAGCGCGGCGGAAGACGGGAGTTTTTCCCTCGCCGGCGCGGCCGTAGCGTTTGTCGAAGCGTTGGGCGATGAGGCGGGTTTGTTCGAGGTGGGGGAGTTGATCTTTGCCGACGGGGACAAGGTTGGCTTTGCAGAAGAGGATGTCTGCGGCTTGGTGGACGGGGTAGGTGAGTAGGAGGCCGGACATGGGACGGCCGTTGGTGGCGTCGGATTCGGCTTTAACCGTGGGGTTGCGGCGCAGTTCTGCGTCTGTGACCAGGGACAGGAAGGGCAGCATAAGCTGGTTGAGGGCGGGGATGGCTGAGTGAGGGAAGATGGTTGCTTTTTCGGGGTCGATGCCCACGGCGATGTAGTCGGTGACGAGGGAACGGACGCGTTCGGCGATGGGGCCTACGCCGTCGCGGTCGGCGATGACTTGGTAGTCGGCGACGACGAGCCAGGTGTCGACGCCAGCGTCATGGAGGCGGACCCGGTTGCGTAGGGATCCGAAGTAGTGGCCGAGGTGCAGGTTTCCGGTGGGGCGGTCGCCAGTGAGGACGCGGAAGCGGGAGGCATCCTCGGCGATGGCGGCTTCGACTGCGGCGCTGCGCTCTTGTGCTGCTTTGTATGAGGCTTCTGATGTGGAGCGTGCGAGTGTCTCGCCGGCGTCGTCGTGGTCGTTCAGGTTCTGCGGGGTCTCGTTGGCGGTCACGCGGGAAACTCTATCTTCCCACTGCCGGAGGCCAGCGTGGTTGTGCAGCGTATGGAGTGCAGAAAAGTAAGTGCTGGCCTGCGTTGTGGGGACATGCCGAAGAGGTGTTTAACCGGGCACGGGTGGGCAGCTGGCGGTTAAGGTCGCGGTGGGTGCTGCTGTCTGTGTGGTGGCGCCTGGAGCAGTTCCGTTAAGACACAGCTGTGTGTCGGATTGGCGCTGAGCGCTGGTCAGAAAGGAGCAAGCATGGGTTTTGATGACAAGGTCAAGAACGCCGCGACGGATCTTCAGGGCAAGGTGAAAGAAGCCGTAGGGAAGGTCACCGGTGATGGCAAGCAGGAGGCTGCTGGCCGCGCTGATCAGGCAGAAGCTGATCTGAAGAAGGCTGGCGAGCACGTGAAGGATGCGTTTAAGAACTGATACCGGGCTTGCCGGTGGGTTGTGGGGTCTACTTTGGGTGGGCCCCACACCTGATTTTATGTGGGAGGTAGCTGCTGAGTCTGTCTTGTTGGTGTCTTTGGCTTCAATCTGTTGCCTGAGTAAAAAGAGCTTTTCAGTCCATCATTGTCGGCACCTTGGCGGGAGAAAGTGTGATTTCTGGCAGTGATATCTCGATCCGGTTGATCGAACGCAAAGATGCTCCTGAGCTGGCGAAACTACTGGTTGCTGACCGTGAAAAATGCGCATGATGGTTCCCGCCGCGGCGTGAAGATTTTTATAGCGAAGAGGGGCAACGGCCCGTGCAGTCCGCGCCTCGTCAGAGGACCGCGTCGCGCTTTGGGTCATTGACGTTGGTTTTGGGTCAGGGTGGTTGCTGCTTATTTCGTTTCCAGTTGTTCCGATTGTTTTATCTGGGGAACTGGTTGAAAGAGGCAGTCATGTCTGTACAGCAATGTTCTAGTGATGCACATGATGTGATTCGAGTGCGGGGTGCCCGAGTCAATAATCTCCGTGATGTATATGTTGACCTGCCGAAACGGAAGCTGACCGTGGTGACGGGGGTGTCCGGTTCAGGGAAGAGCTCTTTAGTTTTCGGGACAATCGCCGCTGAGAGTCGTCGGCTGATCGATGAGACATATCCGGCGTTTATGCAGGGTTTTCTCCCTTCTCCGCCCAGGCCAGATGTTGACTATTTGGGTGGTTTGACCACGGCGATTGTTGTTGACCAAGAGCGGATGAGTGCAAATGTTCGCTCAACTGTCGGCACGGTGACAGAGGCAAATACTTACTTGCGGATGTTGTTTTCGCGGTATGGGAGTCCGCATGTGGGGTCACCGCAGGCGTTCGCGTTCAATGTGCCATCGATGAGTGGGGCTGGTGCAGTCACGGTTTCTCGAGGAAAAGGGAAAGTTGTCAAAGAGAAGCGCTCTTTTTCAGTGACTGGCGGGATGTGCCCGCAGTGTGAAGGGACAGGGTCAGTTTCGGATGTGGATGTGAGTGCTGTTTATGACGAGGACAAGTCATTAGCTGCAGGAGCGCTTCTTGTTCCGGGCTACTCGATGGATGGGTGGTTTGGGCGCATTTTTGCTGGATTTGGATTCCCGATGGATATTCCGCTGAAAGATTTCACACCTACACAGATCGAGGATCTTTTATATAAAGAGCCGACGAAGTTCACCGCGGATGGAGTGAACCTTACGTTTGAGGGAGTGGTGTCCCGTATCCGCACATCAATGTTGTCCAAAGATCGTGAAGCTATGCAGCCGCACATTCGTGCTTTTGTTGATCGCGCGATCGTGTTTCGCCAGTGCCCGCAGTGTGCGGGGACACGTTTGGCTCCGCACGCTTTGGAATGCCGCATCGACGGGAAGAACATCGCAGATGCCTGTGCCATGCAGGTGACAGATCTTGCGGCATGGCTCCGTGAGCTGGAGATTCCAGCAGCGGCGCCGCTGTTGGATGGCTTATGCGGGCTCCTTGATTCTTTTGTTGAGATTGGGTTGGGGTATTTGTCCCTTAGTCGCTCTTCAGGAAGCCTCTCCGGTGGAGAGGCGCAACGTACAAAGATGATCCGTCACCTCGGATCGTCGTTGACGGATGTGACGTACGTGTTTGATGAGCCTAGTGCTGGGCTGCATCCGCATGATGTTGAGCGGCTGAATGCGGTGTTGTTGCGGTTGAGGGATAAAGGAAACACCGTTTTGGTGGTCGAGCACAATCCTGCGGTGATTGGGATTGCTGATCATGTGGTGCAGATGGGGCCAGGTGCCGGGCCAGAAGGCGGGATGGTGTGTTTTGCGGGTGGGGTTGATCAGTGGGGCAGTGGTGAGGTGAGTGCTGGTCTTTTGGGTGCGGGGGTGAAATGTAAATCTATGGTGCGTGCACCTGTGGGTGTTTTCCCGATTCGGGGTGCTAATTCGCACAATCTGGTGGGAGTGGATGTAGATGTGCCGTTGGGAGTGTTGGTGGCGGTTACGGGGGTGGCTGGGTCAGGTAAGAGTTCTTTGGTGCATGGGTCGATCGTGGGGGAAGGGGTGGTGTCGATAGATCAGTCGCCTATTAAAGGTTCGCGTCGTTCTAGCGTCGCTACATATACAGGTGTGTTTGATCCGATACGGAAAGCGTTTGCAAAGGCTAATGGGGTTAAGCCGGGGTTGTTCAGCGCAAATTCGCAAGGGGCGTGCCCCAACTGCAAAGGCATCGGGGTCGTATATACGGATTTGGGTTTTATGGAAACTGTGAGTGCTCCGTGTGAGGTATGCGGGGGAGTGGGGTTTCAATCCCACGTTTTGGAGTACAGCTTTGGTGAGGGGAAAAACAGCGATGGGTGCAATATCGCGCAGGTTTTAGCAATGTCGGTGGATAGTGCACGGCTTTTCTTCGGGCAAGGGAATGGGCGCATCCCTGCCGTGGTGAAGATTCTTGACCGAATCTGTGCTGTTGGCCTCGGGTACCTGACTTTAGGGCAGTCATTAACAACGCTTTCTGGAGGCGAGCGGCAACGCCTGCGACTTGCTGCGCGCATGGGCGAAGCGGCTGCCCTGCTTGTGCTCGATGAGCCCACTACTGGTTTGCATGAGGTTGATGTGGCGCGGCTGCTGGGGCTTTTTGATCGACTTGTTGACGCAGGTTCCACGGTTGTGGTGATCGAGCATCGTCAGGAGGTCATTGCACATGCAGATTGGGTCATTGATCTTGGTCCTGGGGCGGGTAGAGACGGGGGGCGTGTTGTTTTCACGGGAACTCCTGCCCAGATGATTGCCAGCGGGGCTGGCATAACAGGGAGGTTCCTGGCTCGTAATGCAGATGTACGTGTTTAACGGTTGTGGCCTAGCACTGATGGGGGAGAGGCGTCGACTGCGGTGGCGGAGGATTGGCAATTCTGCACTTCATCACGTAAGGCTGCCATTTGTGCGTCGAGGGCAGTTGCTGTGGCAGCCACATCCAGTAAGGTGCGCTCGACGTGCGGGGGGATAGTCGCTTGGTACTTGTATCGGATTTCGTGTTCCACGCTGGCCCAGAAGTCCATCGCGATGGTGCGGATTTGGATTTCGACAGGCAGATGCAGGGTTTGGTGGGCAAGAAATACCGGTACGGACACGATGAGGTGCAGTGAGCGGTATCCGTTGGGTTTGGGGGTGGCGATGTAGTCCTTGATTTGGAGTAGTTCGAGGTCGGGTTGTCGTTGCAGGATGTTGCAAATGTCGTAGACATCGGCGACGTAGGGGCAGGTGATGCGCACCCCGGCGATGTCTCGTACGACGGTGGCTGCTGCGGTGAGGTCATAGAGGCAGTCGAGTCGCTGCATTTTGGCGATCAAGCTGTCGTAGCTTTTCAGACGGTGTTTGACGTGCATGATCGGGCTGTGACAGATGCCGTTGTCGAACTCTTCGCGCAGGATACGGATCTTGGTAAGTACTTCATCGAGGGCGTATTTGTAGCGATCACGGAACGCCACGAGGGCTTCGACAGACTCGTGGGAAAACGAGGCGGAGTCGATGCGGCCGGCGTTAACTGCCAGCATCACGTCGGTGACGCCGACGTTGTGCGTCCGTGGGTCGGGGGCTGTGTCCGCCATATCTATGGAAACTACCTCACTGATAGATGACTGCGGCAGGCCTATCGTCGACGTATATCGATGATTGGCGATTTTGACTGAAGGAGCGCCGGGGGAGTATGTGCAGGTAAAGCCTGTTCTGAGGGCGCGGTAGCCATGAAAAGGACTGCCGTGGTTGTGGGCGATATTGGCTGAAGTCAATGGGTGGCGAAAATCTGGGGTCAGCTGATTTTGGTGTGCGTGGGCTACGGGGGTGCTGCGATGTGACTGACCGCGTGGAGCAGCAGACTAGGCGGCTGCACGGGTTACGTCGATGCAGTTCATTTCGGTGCTGCGGTGCACATGGCGGTGAGTTGGCGCATTGTTGGGTTTGCAGCCGAGCGTTTGAGCTGTTCTCACCACTTTCCATATAACGCCGATAATCAACATTATGTCAAAATAGCTGGAGAACGGCACCTGAGAGGGGTTCTGTACAGCTCCCCTCATGCGCTTGTTGCGACCGTTTTTCACTCCGTTGTCAACGGATACAGCTTCAGTACCGCGCTGACTGTCGAGGCATGCCATTTCGCGCCGCCTTGTGCTGTTGGGATTCCTTCGGTGTTGAGTTGCTCGGCGATGGCACGTAGAGATTTTTTCTCGCTGCGTTGACGGTGAATTCGAGCCACGATGTCTGGGTCAACGTTTCTACGGCGGCCTAGTGTTGCACCCGTGGCTTTTTTGTGCGCCAAAGCTTCGCGGGTGCGCTGAGCGATGAGATCGCGTTCATATTGGGCTGCGCAGGCCAGGATTGTGGTGGTGAAACGCCCTGCAGGGTCAGTGGTGTCAATGGCTGGACTGAGGATAACTAGCCCCCAGGAGCCCTTATCTGCACGGGTGAGAATGTCGGCTAGGCCAGCCACAGATCGCGTGAGGCGATCAAGTCGAGTGACCATCAAAACGTCTGCTTCGCCTGCATCAAGCCTGGTCAGGGCGTCATCGAGGCCGGTTCGGTGATCCTGGGTGCCGGAAACCGCCTCATCGCAGGCAATCTCAATGCTCCATCCGTGCGCCTGTGCGGCACTAGTGAGCGTGGCTCGCTGAGTATCCAAGCTGATGCCATTTATTGCTTGGTCTGCGGTGGAAACGCGGGTGTATCCGATAGCGCGCATACTGCTCTCCCCTATGAGATAGGTGCCTCTCCCCCAGAGTGTACAACAAACGGTCCTTTTGTGTACATCAAATAGTCATCATGTACAGCAAAGGTTCTGAGCAGAAGAAACAAGCCAAAAAACCGCTAATGCGTACAGCAAAAGGTATGTCACATCGCCCCAGAATCCACCAACCGACGCAACGCCTCCGCCGCCCCAATCAAATACGCCCGCTCCGAAGAAGACGCCCCCACCTCCCCAGCATCAATCGAGCGAACAAGATCATCCAGAGCACGCGCGGTCGCCATGGGATCACGATCATCACCCTGACCCGACCGGGTCCGCTCCTGGCTCGTCATGGCGCTCAGGGTAACGTGAGCACCCCACTCGCCAGGGGAACACAAGAACCCCAAACCCCGCGTGGCGCCACCTTCACCACCCATCACCAGAGGAAAAACCACCACCACTCCCCCGCCTCAACCCAGGCAACTCCCCCACACTGGCCTCAATAACATCACCAAGGGCAACCAAATCTGCCCGGCACAGCCGCAACACCACACCACAGCCATCATCACGCAACACCATCCCCTCAGCCCGCCACCGCGCCGCCGCCTCCACCAAAAGAAACCCCGGCAACCGCCCAGAAGCATTCACCACCCGCCACCACGGCACCTGCCTGCCACCACACCCAGACATCACCCGCCCCACATGCCGCGGCGACCTACCAAACAACTCCCCCAAATCCCCATACGTCACCACCTGACCAGCAGGAACCAACCGAACAACCTCATACACCTGATCGGCAAACAACTCACTCACAACCCACTCCCCTACACACAACAACCACAACACAACAACCAAACACCGTTCACGCCTGCGCACCACGCATGAACGACAATGGTGCCTCACGGCAACCGCAGGCAACGGGAGGACAACGGCATGAACAATCGGATCCCCACCACCGAGGATCCCGCCGACCCCATATACGAACTGCGAGCCGACAACATCTGCGCCGGATATGCCCTCGGCCGCGCAGGCCGAAGCAGATGGCGAGGATGGCTCGACAGCCCCTCCCGCCCCGGAGGAACACTCGTCCTGGACAACATCAGCATCACCATTCCCGCCGGCACCCGAATTGGCCTACGCGCAGACCCCAACAGCGGAAAAACCACCCTCGCCCGCGTTCTTGCCGGCCACATCGAACCCCTCTCAGGCCACGTAACCTGCAATGGCACACCCGTAGCCGCGCGAAAAGGGGCACCCCACAGCGATATCCACCTCCTCACCTCATCGCCACGTCAGCAGGTCGACCCACAACGCACCCTGGCCCAATTCATCGCCGAACCACTCTTGACCTCAACCGCCCAATCATTACCGCCCATCGAAAACACCGCCGTCCTACGCTCAGCAACCGATGGCACCGAAACCACCGCGCACTCCCACGACGCCATCCGCTACGTATGGAGCCGCGAATCGCACGCAGCCCACGCAGCTGACCTCAATCACCTCACCACTACCGACGAAGTCCGCAACGCTGCCGACTTCGTCAAACTCACCACCACCGCACTGCACGCACACCCTGAAGAAGTCTGCCTAGCCGACCTGCGCCGCGCCGCATTCGCACGCCTCCTCCTGGCCCACCCCGCCTACCTCATCTGCGACGAAGCCACCACCGACGAAGCCACCACCGAACTCCTGGGCAGCATCACCCAACACCTCGCCAGCAACGGCACAGGCATCCTCATCACCAGCCGCACTCACGACTTCCTCGCTGCATGCACTGACGCCGTCACAGAACTGGCCACCCTATAAAGACAAGCCCACCGGCCACCCAACACCCACCGCACAGTTCTCACCCAAGAACACCGTAATTTCTTACACACACAATCCATCGGCCCAAGGCCGCACCCACCCGGCAAGGAGTCATTCGTGGGGTTCATCTTTCTCATCCTGGCCGTCGTCCTCGGCGTAGCCGTGCTCTCACGCCTACTCGGCGGCAGCGACGACGCCCACGACGAAGTATTCGAAGGCGTCGCACCCGGAATCATCCCCGCCTCCGAAACCGAAGCGCCCACCCGGCAAATCACCGCCGCCGACCGCAAACTACCCGTCGCCGTCCGCTTCGAAGCCCCCGAACGCATGCGCCCTGAAGAAACCGGCATCATCCGCGACCGCAACACTAGCGGCTCTGACGTTGCCGCAGCCTTCGTCGCCATGACCGTTGAAGGCTATTACCGCATCGAAAACCGTGCCGGCGACACTCCTGAAACCACCGACACCGGAACAGCCAGCACAACCAAACCCGCCAAAAACACCAAAGACAACTGGATCATCACCCGCACCGACAAATCTCCAGACGACCTCGAACCACTACGCCGAAACCTCTACGAATCCATCTTCGCCACCGGCGACACCGTCGCCCTCGAAGCAGCCAAAGCAAATATGCGCGGCGCAGCACTAACCCTCCAACAAGAAATCAACACCGGCGCTATCACCAAAGGTTGGTACACCGCTGGTGGGGCAAGCCGCACCGCCGTCGGATCAGCCCTAGCAGCCCAAACCGCTGGATTCCAGGAATACCTCGGTCGCGCCGAACAGAAACAACTCCAATACGAAGAAGCCGCAGGCATCTTCAGTCGCTTCCTCCCCTGGGCTGTCGGGCTCGGCGTAGCGAAAGAATGGTCCGGCCACTTCGCAGACATTGCCGCCCAAGCTGAAGCAGAGGGCTACGGAGACGCCCTCATGGCAGCCTGGGCCGCCGACCTAGCCTGGTGGACCGGAATGGCCATGCTCCTTAACCCCGGCATGTTCGACGGGCTAGGCGAAGCAATCGGTGAACTCAGCGAAGGCATCGAAGATTTCGCCTCCGACATGCTCAGCTTCGGTAGCGAACTCTTTGATGAAGACCCCTTCACCCGCTTCGGTGGCATCTTCGAAGACGACACAGACTCAGGAGTCTTCGGAGGGCTCTTCGACGACGACAACCTCTAAACAGCCACACGCCACCACGCCGCGACCACTCCACCTAGGGGAGGTCGCGGTTTTTTATGCGGTCACCACCGTTGCGAATAGCCTGTCGAAGAATGCCTCGATAGTGCGGCACCAACCCCGGAAGGTAATACGGATGCAGCCTCACCTGGCTTGCATCGCCCCCCTCTATTACGCACGCCAAACGATCGAGATAGAACTCCCACAACGGGCCCCGCTGCTCAAGCGTCTGCGCGCACGTGTATGACTGCATCACTGTGATCGTGCATCCAGGAACAACATCACGAGGATCCGAATCAAGAGTAAACGTGATGTGATGAGGAGAAACACGCTCACCTTTGGATGCATCCAGCGCCAGCGTGATACTGCGCCCAGGCTGAGCATCCTTGATAGTAAACGTCAGCCATGGTGAGGGGTTCTCCTGCGTGAGAAGAATGTCAACACGGCCAGTGTTGTTGTTCGTGCTGCGAGGGCCAATCCACTGTGGAGCTGCCGAATCATCAGTAAGGGCCTTCCACGCCTGCTCCGCAGACACCGCGAACGAACGCTCACAGGCCACGATAAGAAATGCCGGGTCATAGCGGTGCACATGTTGTCCAAGGCCGGGCATATGTTCGGCGACGAGGCGACTCGTTGCCTGCGAATGCATAGAGAGTCCCTTCTCTGGTGACCCGGCACCACTGCCACTCATACACAGTCATGAACCGAATTCCCTTCTATTCTAGGCCTTGTCGCGATAGGTGAGATTCGCTGGGGCGCTCCGTAGAATCTCGGGGTGACCCGACCCGACCCAGCCTCAATCCTCTTGCGCCAAGCCAAGCGCGATCTGGACCCCCTCTCATGCGACTACTACACCGCAGCCGAATGCCGTTCCTGCACCATGCTGGGGATACCGCATCGAGACCAGATAGCAAGCAAGCAGGCGCGCATCCAGGCACTGCTAGCCCCATATACCGCCCCGGAGGGATGTGCTTGGGAGGAACCCGTCTACCACTCCCCCAGCGGATTTCGAAATAAAGCCAAGATGGTTGTTGGAGGCACTACTCACGCCCCCACGCTCGGTATCTTGGACCGTGATCGCCGCCCTGTTGACCTGCGTCATTGCGCACTGATTGACCCCCGTATCGAAAATGCTTTCGGGGCAGTGACCGCGATGATCACAGCCTGTGGCCTGGTCCCCTACGACGTTCCGAAACGTTCAGGCGAACTGAAGAATGTGCTCATCACCGTTAATCCTGACGGTGAACTGATGGTGCGTTTCGTGGTGCGCTCCGAGAGGTCCGTATCTGCTCTGCGTGCAGCGCTTCCCGTACTTACCGAACAACTCCCCCATGTGCGTGTGGTATCCGTGAATGTTCTACCGGAGCATAAAGCGGTCCTCGAGGGAGAACAGGAATGGATCCTCACCCCCGAATCCACCTTACCGATGCGCCTACCTGGACTCACCCTAGAGCTAGGGGTGAAAAG
This sequence comes from Dermatophilus sp. B7861-1, assembly GCF_058996045.1. Lineage (NCBI taxonomy): Bacteria > Bacillati > Actinomycetota > Actinomycetes > Micrococcales > Dermatophilaceae > Dermatophilus > Dermatophilus sp. B7861-1. The sequence goes on from NZ_CM180082.1 coordinate 1,237,611, forward strand.
TTTCTTCCAAACTAACAGCGAGATTGCTGCTGACATGTATCAGCAAGCCGTGCGGTGGGCTCACGATATCGGCGCTAAACACGCCTGGGATTTGTATTGCGGAGTTGGTGGGTTCGCGTTAGCGCTTACCGCCGTTGTGGAATCAGTAGTGGGCGTCGAAGTCTCTGCCGAAGCAGTCGCAGCGGCAAAACGAACGGCACAGGACACTGGGTTGAGCGGTGTCGCTTTTGTGGCGGCAGATGCACGGCAGTGGGTGGGGCAACAGGATTGCGTTCCTGACCTAGTTGTGGTGAACCCGCCTCGCCGTGGGTTGGGGTCAGAGTTGGCACGCGTACTGGAAGGCTCTGGTGCGCAACGAGTGCTGTATTCGAGTTGCCAGGCAGCCACGCTGGCAGAAGACCTGGCTGTGATGACTTCATGGCGGATTGAGCGAGCCCGCATTTTCGACATGTTCCCGCAGTCAGATCATTGTGAAGTGATGGTACTGCTGACCAGAACAGAGATGACCGATTAACCCTGGTGCCTCCGGCAGGAGGCACCAGGGTGTGGTTAGTTATCGGATTTGAGGCAAGGAAGCGCGTAGTAGCCCTTCAGAGTTCAGGCCGAGCAGTTCAACCGCCTGAGACAAGAGCGTCTCTCCCCCGCTGCCGATAACACCGCGAAGATCCTGTGCTAGTGCAGTCCCAAGCAAAGACGCGTTCGCTGCCACAGGGGTGTCCATGTTGTCTGTGGGGAAGAATCGGTCGAACGGACCGGTCTTTGGCATAGGCGTCACATCGATCTCTGCACGTGTGACACCGAGTCGGAAAGCGACTCGGTCGACAGCTTCGTCCAAACCACCAAGGTGATCGACGAGTCCGTGGGTGTGTGCATCCCGGCCAGACCACACGCGGCCGCGGGCGAGTTTTTCGACTTCATCGACTGGCATGTTTCGCCCTTCAGCGACTTTACTGATGAAGTCGTCATACACAATGTCCAAAAGACGGCCCAGTTCTTGGCGGGAATCCTTGTCGAAAGCGTCAAAAACGGACAGGAAGGTCGCGTGCCGGCCTCGGGTTATGGAGTCGTGGGTGACGCCGATACGTTCCAGGCTTTTACCGACACTGGTTTTCCCAGCGATCACGCCGATGGAGCCAGTGAGTGTGTGCGGGTCAGCCACGATTTCGGTGCCAGCTGAGGAAATATAGTAGCCACCAGATGCAGCTGCTTGCCCCATGGAGATAATGACAGGGATCCCGGCTTCGCGGACCTGCATTACTTCGCGGCGGATGGTGTCTGAGGCGGTAGCGGATCCTCCACCGGAGTTGATGCGCAGCACCACGGCTTCAACTTTTTCATTGACTGCGTGGCGCAGGGCAGCGCCGAGGTCATCGGATCCGATGCTGTGACCGCGAGGGCCAGGGTTGGAACGGCCTAGGTGAATGGGGCCGTGCGCGGTGATGAGCGCCACGTTACGTTTGCCGCGTTTGCGTTGGAGAGCGTTGCGGATAGCCGAGTGGTCGTAGCGTTCAACATATCGGGTGGTGGTGCGCTCCCGCTGGGGGTCTTCCAAGCGCTCGTATAGCCAGCTGTAGGCCTCGTCGCGGTATCCGATGTGGTCGATCAGGCCGATTTCTTTGGCTTGTTCGGGGGTGAGGAACCCAGCGTCGAGGATGCTGCGGGCAGAATCTAATTCGATACCGCGACCGGCGGCGATTTCTTCGAAGGCGGCATCGATGCCGCTGTCGAGGATGGCTTGGTATTGCTCGCGGTCAGCGTCGGTGAAGCGGCGTTCAGTGAGGGCGTCAGCGGCGCTCTTGTATTCTTTACGGCCATCGAATTCGGGTTTAGCGTCGATTCGGTTGAGGGCGTCATTGAAGAATGGGCTGGTTAACGAGGTGCCTACTGGTGAGATGAGGCCGCTGGGTTGGAGCCAGATGTGTTCACAGGCGGATGCGATGAGTAGCTCGGTGAGGGATGAGTTGTTTTCGCCCATTGCCTCCGCCCAGGCGAGGGTGGGTTTTCCGCTTTCGCGGAAGCGGCGGATGGCGCGGGTGAGTTCGTCGGCAAGCTCCATGTTCATGGAGACACCTGCAGCGTGGACGACAAGGGCAACGACCTTATCGTCATGGGCTGCGTCGCGCAGACCGCAGATGATTTCCCATAGGCGGGGCGTGGTGCGTTGGGAAAGGATTTCCAGGGGGTTGGTGGGTGCAGTTTCGGTCAGACCACGAGCAGCGTCTATTTCAAGGATGACGTTGCCAGAAGTGCCTGGGATAGGGATGCGGCGCAGGAGTGCGTCGTCAATGGGGAGTTTGTCGAGGAGCTGTCGCAGTGAGGCCATAGTTCGACGGTAAGTGACTATCGCTGTGGGGGCATCTCGTTCCGTTCGAGGCGGAATTGCTGTGTTGCTTGTTTTTCGGTGTTGTGGGTGCTTTCAACGTCGCGGATAGCCTCGGCGACGGTTGTGGGGGCCCAGCCTGCGAGGTGGTGTCCGGCCCATTGGACAACTTGGACGGTGACGAGGTTGTGGCGGGGGTTTTCGGTGTTGAGGGTTTCAGCGAGGTCGTGTTGCTGCTTAATCCAGTTGCGGTTATGTGGCAGGAGTCTGTGCCACACCGCGACGAGGAGGTGTACGGGGATGGCGGGGAGAGGTTTTTCGGCGCGGAGGCGGTGTAGTTCGGTGGCTAAATCCAGGTAGGCGGCATCTTCGATGCAGGCTGCACCGAAGCGGCGTAGTGGGCTGTGTGGCACGGAGTAGCGGATGAGGAATCTGCCTAGGCGTAGGAGCATGCGGCGCCTGCGCGCGGGGACGGGTAGGTCGGGTTCGATACTGCCGTCGAGGATGACGACGCCAGCGACCAGATCCGGGTGGGTACGGGCCACGGCTTCAACGATGAATCCCGCCCAAGAGTGGCCGACGATGGTGGCAGGTAGAGGCGCTCCTCGTCGTTCGGCCATTTCCAGAGCGGTGACGACACGGTTGATCTCGTCGTTGAGGGTGGGCGGGTCGTGGCGGGGCATGTCGGATAGGTGTCCGAGGCCGGGACGGTCGAAGGTGATGACGGTGTGGTCTTTGGTGAGTTCTCTGGTGAGGTCGTTGAAGGTGTGGGCTGCTAGGCCTAGGCCGGTGGCGAGCAAGACGGTGGGGCCGTTGCCGATAACGCGCAGGCTGATGGGTGCGACGCGGTTTCGGTTGCGGAGCGCGTTGCTGATTCTGTCTCGGGGGCGTCGTGGTGCTCCGGTCATGTGATGAACGCTACTCCCCTGTTGTTGTAGTTGATTGGTGGCAGGGCCGGGAGAGTGGGTGTGTGGCCTGCGTCGTTAAGCTCCTGGCATGACTTTTGGCATCGATTTTGGAACTACTCGAACAATTGTTGCTTACGCGGACCGAGGGAACTACCCGGTCGTCTCTTTCTTCGATGCTGATGATGAGCCGCACTGTCATTTCCCGTCAGTGGTGGCTGATACGTCGGATGGTTTGGTGTATGGGTTTGCTGCATTGGAGGCAGCAGCGGATGGTGCACGTTTGACGCGTTCTTTTAAGCGCCTTTTGGCTAGCCCTGATGTGTTTGCAGCGACGCCGGTGTGTATTGGTGACCGCGAGGTCCCTCTCATTGATGTATTGACGGGCTATGCGCAGGCATTGCGGGAAGCATTGGCGACGAAGTCTTCGATTGCAGCAGATGTGTCAGCAGGTGGCCCTGGAATGTTGGACACCGTGTTGGCTGTTCCGGCGCACGCACACGGCCCACAGCGTTACCTGACCTTGGAGGCTTTCCGTGCGGCTGGCTTCACAGTGACAGGAATGGTCAATGAGCCTTCAGCTGCTGGTTTTGAGTTCACGCACGGGCAAAGCCGCACGTTGAACTCGCGCCGTTCCCGGGTGGTGGTGTACGACCTGGGAGGTGGGACGTTTGATGCTTCATTGGTCAATGCTGATGGCACCGACCATCAGGTGATGGACTCGACGGGATTGAACACCGTCGGTGGTGACGATTTCGATGCGGGATTGGCTCGTTGCGCAATGCGTGCTGCTGGTCGTACCCGTGAAGAATTGGGAGCCAAGGTGTATGCCCAGCTGCTGGAGGACTGTCGGGACGCCAAGGAGCATTTGTCTCCGCAGAGCAAACGGATCCCTCTTGAGGTTGATGGCGCTGCGGTCACAGTGACGGTGGCGGATTTCTATGAAGAGGTTGCCCCGTTGGTGAAGAAAACAATCCAGGCTATGGCGCCACTGGTCGGTGGCCTTGACCATGAAGCGTTGACCGATTCAGAAGTTGCTGGCATTTATTTGGTAGGCGGTGCTAGTGGGTTGCCACTGGTGCCCAGGCTGGTCAAAGCGCAGTTTGGTCGGCGTGTGTTCCGTTCCCCTTACCCGGCAGCCTCGACTGCTATTGGGTTGGCGATTGCTGCCGACGAGGGCGCGGGGTATTCGCTGTCGGATCGTCTTTCGCGTGGCTTTGGCGTGTTCCGTGAAGGTGATGGTGGCCGTCAGGTGTCCTTTGATCCTCTGGTAGATCGCAGTGTGTTGGTCGATCGGCACAGTGATGTGTCGGTGAGCCGTACCTATCGGGCCGCGCATAACGCAGGTTGGTTCCGTTTCGTTGAGTACGGGACGTTGGATGAGTTCGGCGGGCCGCGTGGGCAGATCGTACCGTTCGCGGAAGTGGTTTTTCCCTTCGATGCGGCGTTGCAAGCTATGGAGAATGAATCTCCTGGCAGTGTTGCTGCGGTGCCGGTTGAGCGTACGGAGATCGGGCCGCTCATTGAGGAGCGGTACACCATTGACCGTCACGGCATTGTGTCGGTGACGTTGAGCGATCAAGACACGGGTTTTTCGCGCACGTATGAGCTCAAAGGTGAGAAGACTGCTACGCAGGTGTAGTGGCTAGATGCCCTGGCCGGTGTGTAACCGGTCAGGGCATCGGCTCTGTGGGAATGGTGACTTCGTGTTCGTAGTCGTCGTATGAGCGGGGGTCTTCGCTGGGTTCGATATGGATAGAAATGCTCACTTCACCGAACTCGGCGCGGATCGCTTTTTCAATTTCTTCGGCGAGGTCGTGTGAGCGTTTCACGGTCCAGGTGCCGGGAACGAGTAGGTGCATGGAGGTGAAGCGTTGCTGTCCGCTTTCTCGGGTGCGTAGGGCGTGGGCAGCGGTGGGTGCTGGGGTGAGGGCGGCGACGATTTCGGCTAGGCGGGTGTTTTCTTCTTTGGGCCAGGAGACGTCCATGAGGCCGTCGATGGATTCTTTAATGAGTTTCCATCCGGTGATGATGATGTTGATGCCGACGGCGAGGGCCACGATCGGGTCAAGGATTTCCCAGCCGGTGACAAGTACTAGAGCTACGCCGACGACAACCCCCACGGAGGTCCACACGTCGGTCATGAGGTGGCGGCCGTCAGCGGTGAGAGTGAGTGATCGGTGAGTTTTACCGGCGCGGATAAGGATGAGAGCCACGGCACCGTTGATTGCTCCTGCCACCAGGGAGATAGCTAGGGCGGGGCCGATGTTGTCCAGGGGTTTGGGATCAAGTAGGCGTTGGGTGGCGGTGAAGCAGATAGCTGTGGCGGCGACGAAGATCATGATGCCTTCGACAGCGGCGGAGAAGTATTCAGCTTTGCTGTGGCCGTAGTGGTGGTTGGCGTCGGCGGGCATCGCGGCTGCGCGCAAGCTGATGAGCGCAATGATCGCGGCGACAAGGTTGACGGACGATTCGAGTGCGTCGGAGAGCAGACCGACTGAGCCGGTCATCCACCAAGCCACGATTTTGAGTGCCATAGTTCCCAGCGCGGCGGCGATGGATAACCATGCGTATTTTGTCAGATCCACGACTGTTCCTGAGTGTGGGGCAGGGCCGGACGCGGAGCTGTTCATGAAAAACATGTTCGGCTCATGCGTTCGGCCCTGCAAGGAAGGTGAGGCGTACCGGAGTTCGTGTCGCGACTAGCCGCTGTAGACGGTTAGTCCAATGAAGTTGGGGGTAGTGATGTTGATGGTGGTTCCTCTGGCGCCGTTCTTCTTGATGAGGAAACCGATGCCGTCTTTGTCTACTCCCACGAAAGCTGCCTTGCCGACCAAGGGGGTCAGGGAACGCATGGCCCCGTAGTAGCCATCGAGTGGGATGGCTTTGCTGCTGAACTTGCCGGTGCCGCTGCCGGTGTACAGGAAGGCACGTCCGTCGTTGCGGACGCCGATGACATCTGTTTTTCCATCACCGCTCCAGTCACCCATGTTCATGATTTGTTTGAACGTGTGCCAGCCTGATCCGATTGGTCGGGCACGGTGGAAGGTGCCGTTGCCTTTACCGGGGTAGAGGTAGAGCCGTCCACTGCGGTTGGTGGCGAGCATGTCGGGGATGCGGTCGCCGGTGAAATCGGCTCCGGCGGTTAGTGAGCGCATTGCGCCCCACCCGTGCCCGACCTGGCGGCCGTTGGCCAAGGTGCCGTCGTTTTTTCCGGTGAACAGGTACATCCGCCCTTTGTGGTCTACGCCCAGGACATCACCGCGACCGTCGCGGTTGAGGTCTCCAGCGGCAACGACGCTGCCATAGGAGGCGAAGTTGCCGCTGTGGATTTTGCGGGCGAAGGCCAGGTCATTGCCGGTGTAGGCGGAGGCAAACAGGGCGTTTGAGGTGCCGCGCATGATCACATCAGCTGCGCCCACAAGTTGGTTACCAGGGGTTGACACCGGCGGTTTGGGGGCTGGTGCCGGAGCCGGTGCCGGAGGGCGAGAGACACCTCCGGGAACTCCGTTGCTGCCGTTTCCATTGCGCACCATTCGGGCAACATCTCGGCGGATTTGCGGTAGCCGTGAGTAGAAGTAGTCCCCGGGGCATTCGGTGGCGCCGACGTCACGGTGTCCAACGATTGCTGGGTAGGTGCGTCCGTAGATGGTTTGGGTGCCTTGCGGGTTGAAACCGTGGATAGATGCTTTCCAGGCGATAACTCGCTCAACGGCGTTAACGGCTGCGTTAGAGATGGGCGCTTGGCTGTGGTTACCCATCACGGAGACGCCGGTGGTGACGCTGTTAGTGCCGTATGCGTGTGCACCGACAACAGCGCTGCTGGTGCCGCCAGCACGGCCTTCCCAAATGCGTCCCCATTTGTCGACAAGGAAGTTGTAGCCAATGTCGCTCCAGCCACGGTCTTTGACGTGGAAGGCGTAGATTCCGCGCAGGATGGCAGGTACCTGGGATTGGCTGTAGTTGTTGGTCCCCTCCGTGTGGTGTATCACTGCTCCGCGGACGACGCCGTAACTGGGTGCATTACGGCGCAACGATTCGTCAGCACCCCAGGCGGCACGGGAGTTGATCCAGGGGCGGTTCACTGCGGCTGCTGCGCTGCCAGGAGCCACAGTTCCGACGGTGGAGTCGGCCGGTGATTCGTTGGGGTCGATGAGGCTGAGTTTGGCGTCTACCGTGTCTTGTCCGACAGGGCCGAGGGTGCGAACTTGGGCGTGGGTGGCTTCAGTGACCACGATGGGGTCACTCCCGGCGCGGGTCGATGAAGCATTGGGGTCGGCTTTTTCTTCACCGGATTCTGCTTCAACAGCTTTCCACTCGCCCCACCCTGCTGCGGTGCGCAGTCGGTATTGGACGACAACATCGGTGCCGGTTCCGGCTTTCCATGTCACACCCATAACTGTCAGAGGTGCGGGAACTTTCTGTTCCGGGGAGATTTCCAGCACGTGTGGGTTTTTCTTTGCTGCTGGGGATAGCTCTGCCGTTGCGGCTTGTTCTTGGGCCAGCTTTTTATCGCGGGCGGTCAATGCTTTTCCGGTACCCGCGGTGGCCTCGGGGGCTTGAAGAGCAACTTCAGTTTTTTCTGTAGACACGGGAATTGGATCAGCGGAAGCGTCAAAAATGCCAGGCGATACCACTGTCACCATGGGGGCCAGTAAAGCTATAGCGGTTGCGACAGATAGGTGCCGGATTCGCACGATGGATTCTCCTCAGTGTGCGTTTCACAGCCGATCGTGCGGCCGTGCTGGAAAAGGCTTTGGATCTTGGCGGGTCCGCCTACCAGTCGTCCGCATCTGCCTGCATCTGAGGTGAGGATGTAATCATTTCGTGTCATAAAACCCCTGCTTGTTACGCAAATAGGGTCGATGCAGCAGTGAACCCCACCTCGCTTCGCGAGGTGGGGTTCAGCACGAAAAAGATTAAATATCAGTGCTTCTGGCCAATTTGGTCAAGCATTTCTACGTACCACTCCTGAGTGACGTCGAAGGCTTTGTGTCCCTTGATGCGGTCAAATTCAATTGCCCGCAATTCGTCATTTTTCTCTTCGTCATGGCCAATAACTCCGGGAACGCCAGCCAAAGCCTTGTCGACAGCGAGATCGGTCATAGAAGCAATGAGGGTGAGGTCATATTCGTTCGCTGCAGCGGAGCGCGCAAAATAACCTGACTTTTGAACGAGGACCTTTTCTGCACCCAGTAGCGCAGCGAACTGCTTACCAAACCATGCCCCTGGGTTGATTTCAGCTAGGCGCACGTGACCGAATGCGTCCCGAGGCACATCTGCCCCTTCAGCTTCCATACGGGCCACGATGTCCTCAACGCCGGCGCCTTCAGAGATGAACAAGTTAACGCAGCCCACCTCATCCATAACGGCTTTAAGGCGGTTCGCTTCTGCCTCGATGTCGATATGAGCTTCCGGCACGTAGATGCCGTGAATGTCCCATGCACGGCGGTCTAAACCAATTTCAGGAAGCCACTGGCGCGTGTCGAGCCACTCACGGTATTTGCGTGCAGTCGCGCCGGTTAGCCAGCCACAGTTACGCCCCATCACTTCGTGAATGATGAGCATGCGTGCGTTAGCGTTGTGTTCACCAATAACATTGGCAGCGAACTGAGCGCCGTACTGTGCTGCAGTGTCAGCCCCCAGGGACTGGCGGACCGGGACGATGTCGTTGTCGATTGTTTTCGGCAGGCCCACTACTGTCAGCGGGTAGTTATTAGAGGCTAGGTGAGCAGCCAAGTCCGCTGCCGTGGTGTTGGTGTCGTCGCCACCAATGGTGTGCAGCACATCCACGCCATCTTCAGTCAGGCGCTTGGCTGCGAAGTCCAGCGGATCCACACCCTCAGGGACCAGCCCACGCTTGACGAGGTCAGCAGTGTTGGTCAGCTTCACACGAGAGTTTCCGATCGGGGAACCACCGAAACCGTGCAGCAGGTGTGCGTTCTGACGCACCTGGTCAGTGATGGTGTAGAAGTCACCACTGAGCAGGCCCTGGTAGCCGTGCTTGTACGCGATGATCTCAACATCGGGAGCCACCTTCGAGTACTTCTCGATGAGGCCACCGACAGCAGACGACAGGCAGGGAGCAAATCCCCCGGCGGTGAGCAGAGCCACACGTTTCACGGACGCAGCGGTGTCTGACATGAACGAACCACTTTCGGGCTTGATGGACGTCGGTCAACTCGAGCCTAGTACGCCAATCACTCCGGTTTTACCGGCCCAGGCACAGCATGCGCGACAACCGGACCTTCCCTGCGCCGGCTGCTCCCACCGGAACTGGGCATTTCAGCACCCTGATCGGTCAGGCTATCCACCGGCGGCAACACTCCCCCACTGTGAGGGATATCCCACGTATGCACTGGTTCACCCGTGCGCGCATTGGCCTGATACTGCAACGTCATAGATCGCAACGCTTCAGCACGGGACTGTCCACGAGACTCAAAAGCCTTCACTGCTTGCACCTGCCACACCGCCCCATTGGTGCGCGACAAACAACGCCCCTCAATCACCCCTAAGTACAGGTCGATAGCATCCTGATCTGCTCCCAAGCTGCGCAGACCCGCCTCCGCGACAGGCAGCAGCACATCAAGAACAAGCTGATCAGGTGTTACCCGCCCAACACCTGGCCAAAACATCTGAGCATCAAAACCATCCCGCGCACCGCGCAAAAAATTCGTCTCCGCGGCAGTGAAAGACAACTTGCTCCAAATAGGACGAGTCTGCCGAGAGAAAAACCGGGTAGCCCCGAAGAAAAACGCAGCATTAGCGACCATGTCAGCAGCAGTCGGCCCAGCCGGCAACACCCGATTCTCCACACGCAAATGCGGAACTCCCCCAGCAGTGTCATAAATAGGGCGGTTCCAGCGATAAATAGTGCCATTGTGGAGCATCAACTCCTCCAACTGCGGAACTCCCCCAGCAGCCAACACTGCTTCTGGATCCTCATCACTCATCTCTGGCAGCAACGGCGGAAAATAACGCACATTCGCCTCAAGTAGATCAAAGATCGAGGTAATCCAGTTATCCCCAAAGTGCACCCGCGGATGCACCCCCTGATTCACTAACTCTGCCGGCCGTGTATCTACCGCCTGAGTGAAAACAGGAACCCGACCCTCTTGCCAGATCTCCGTGCCGAAAAAATACGGCGAATTCGCCCCAATCGCCACCTGAGCACCAGCAATCGCCTGCGCTGAGTTCCACGCCCGTGCGAAGTCACGCGGCGTCACCTGAGTATGCAACTGAAACGACGTGCATGCCCCTTCGGGAGCAACAGTGGGCCACCCCATATGCAGGCGCTCGCGGGAAGGACCTGTGATGTCCAAAACTACGTCTTCGCCTCGGGCGCGGATGATCGCATCATTCAACGCCTGGAACCGGCTAGATTCGGTCATCCACTCCCCCGCTAACTCCTCGGTAGTTAACGTAGGAAGCAGACCGATGGGCAGCACACTGGCACCTATCGTGGCTGCAGCCCGGTTCACCTCACCCATGGAGGCCCGCAGCTCGGCCCGGAGCCGGTGGAGCGCATCCCCATCTAGCAGGCGGGGCTCGGCATTGACCTCCACATTGAACCGGGCTAGCTCAGGCACGACATCGATCCCCTCAGAGGCATCGATGACAGCGAGGCTGTCAAACACGGCTTGACCATTGGCGTCAATGAGGTCCAGTTCGAGCTCAACCCCAGTCATGGGGGTCTCTTCAGCGAAATCTGTTCCGGATAAAAGTTTTTCGAAAACATCCAGGTCAAGCTGCACTTTGGAACGAAACCTGCCCGGTAAAGAAAAGTCCCACTCCGGTGACGTAATCTCACGACCCATACGGCTCAGAGCCTCCTCCAGCGGGGGTGACACAGACACACCGCACGCTACCGGCATCACCTGCTGTTATCGCTACGGCGCACCCATGGGCACGCATGCATTCTGCGCCTACCACCTGTGAGCGTGCGCACGCATCCCTGGTGCGCACAACGCACATGGGGCTTGGCAGGAGCGTCAATAAGAACGCTCGGGCCAAACCCCATACATGCGTCTCAAAAAATGAGAAAGGATCGGTGGTGGAGGTTTCTCAACCTCCACCACGCCACCTCAACCTCAGTCCTCGTAAGACTCCATCGGCGGGCACGTGCACACCAAGTTCCGGTCACCGAACGCGCCATCAATACGACGCACCGGAGGCCAATACTTCGAAGCCGGATCCACGTTGCCCGGGAACACAGCCATCTCACGGCTATACGGGTGGTTCCACTCCCCCGCGATGCTGGCCGCCGTGTGCGGAGCGTTACGCAGCACGCTCTCCTGCACAGCAACCTCACCATCTTGAACCTGCTGAATCTCTGCACGAATAGCAATCATCGCGTCACAGAAACGGTCGAGCTCTTCCTTGTCCTCGGACTCAGTCGGCTCCACCATCAGTGTTCCCGCAACCGGGAACGACATCGTCGGGGCGTGGAAGCCATAGTCGATAAGACGCTTGGCCACATCGTCGACCGTCACTCCACTGTCATGCGTGAGCTTGCGCAGGTCGAGAATGCACTCGTGAGCCACGATCCCGTCATTGCTGTACAACACTGGGTATGAATCCCGCAGCCGCGCCGCAATGTAGTTAGCGTTGAGCACTGCACTGTAGGTGGCCTGCTTCAACCCCCGGCCACCCATGAGGCGAATGTAAGCCCACGTAATCGGCAGCACACCAGCTGAACCAAAAGGCGCCGAAGCACACGGGCCAGAACCCGTCTGCGGACCTGCGCTCGGGTCCAACGGGTGGTTAGGCAAGAACGGCGCCAGATGCGACTTCACGCCCACCGGGCCAACGCCAGGGCCGCCGCCACCGTGCGGAATCGCGAACGTCTTGTGCAAGTTCAAGTGGCTCGCATCTCCACCGAACTGGCCAGGCTTAGCTATACCGACAAGAGCGTTCATGTTCGCCCCATCGATGTAGACCTGTCCACCCTCGGCGTGCACCAACTCCGTCAGCGTCGTCACCGTGTCCTCGTAGACACCATGTGTCGAGGGGTACGTAATCATGATCGCCGCGACCTTGCCCGCATGCTTATCCAGCTTGGACCGCAAATCCTCGAGGTCGATCTCACCGCCCTCGGTGCTCTTGACCACAACCACCTTGAACCCGGCCATACCCGCGCTCGCAGCGTTGGTGCCGTGTGCGCTGGAGGGAATGAGGCAGATATCGCGCTCACCCTCACCGCGAGAAGTGTGGTAGTCACGGATGGCAGTAAGGGCAGCTAGCTCCCCGGCAGCACCAGAGTTCGGCTGGAGGGTGAATGCGTCGTATCCAGTGATTTCTACCAGCCAGCGCTGCAGGTCGGTGATGATTTCACGGATACCTTGCGTCTGGTCCGCAGGGGCGAACGGGTGCAGGTTAGCGAATTCGGGCCAGGTGACGGCTTCCATTTCCGTGGCCGCATTAAGCTTCATCGTGCACGAACCCAGCGGGATCATGCCGCGGTCCAGTGCGTAGTCCTTGTCGGAAAGTTTGCGCTGATAGCGCAGCATCTGAGACTCCGAGTGGACAGTATTGAAGGCCTCCGCTGTCAGGAAAGCCGAGGTACGGGCAAAAGCCTGACCCCATTCCTGACTCAATGCAGCGGTCAGTTCTTTCCCCTCAGGCAGCAGTCCTGAGACGAGCTCGTCGACTTCTTCGGCGCTGATCTTGACCCCGAACGCAGACAGCAATCGCGAAACAGTGTCGCTGTCGGTAGTTTCATCACAACTGAGCAGGATCGTGTCGTCGTTGGCCCGCCAGACGTTGATGCCGTGTGCCACAGCCTTGAGCAGGATGTCTCCGGCGCCACCGGGGACCGAAACGGTCAAGGTGTCGAAGAAACGGTCAGTGATGACGTTCACGCCAGCCGCAGTGAGTTTGTCGGCAATGACACGGGCGTGGGCATGCACTGTGGTAGCGATCTTCTTCAGCCCAGCAGGGCCGTGGTAAACCGCGTACATGGAGGCAAGGATGGCCAGCAAAGCCTGCGCGGTACAGATGTTGCTGGTGGCTTTCTCGCGGCGGATGTGCTGTTCACGAGTCTGAAGAGCCAAACGGTTCGCTGGGTTGCCATCAGCGTCCACACTGGTGCCGACCAGGCGGCCAGGCATGTTTCGCTCCAAGCCTTTACGTACCACCATGTAACCGGCGTGAGGTCCACCAAACTGCATGGGCACACCGAAACGCTGCGAGGTACCTACCGCGATGTCTGCGCCCCACTCACCGGGGGGCGTCAGCAGCGTCAGCGCCAACAAGTCTGCTGCCGCAGCCACAAGGCCTTTACCTTCGTGGACAGCCTCAGCCAAAGCAGCGTAGTCACGGATCTGGCCACTAGCACCGGGGTACTGGACGATGACACCGAATACCTCGTGGCCACCGGCAGCTTCCTTCAAAGAGGCAGCGTCAGTGACACCACTGAGATCAGCCTCAACGACAGTGATTCCTACCGGCCAGCTACGCGTTTTGATAACCGACTTGGTTTGCGGGAACAGGTCCGCATCGACAACAACAACCGCGTCTTTGGCAGCTTTGCTGGCCCGACGCATCAACGTCACGGCTTCACCTGCGGCGGTTCCTTCATCAAGCAGGGATGCGTTCGCGATGTCGATGCCGGTGAGATCACTGCACATCGTCTGGAAGTTCAGCAGCGCCTCCAGGCGGCCCTGAGAGATCTCTGGCTGGTAGGGCGTGTACGCCGTGTACCAGGCAGGGTTTTCCAGCACTCGGCGGCGGATCACGCTAGGCATGATCGTGCCGTAATAGCCCAGGCCGATCATCGAATCCTTGACCGTGTTACGGGCGGCTTTCTCGGCCAACTCGGCAAGAACAGCGTTCTCAGACGAGGCGGCCGGGATGTTAAGGACGTCGTTAAACCGGATCTGTGAGGGCATCGTTGCATTGACGAGCGCATCGAGGTCGCTAACCCCGATCGTCTGGAGCATCTGCTCCACGTCAGTGCTCGTGGGGCCGATGTGGCGTCCAACGAAAGCCGAAAGCTCGCCGGTGCGGTTGGAATCGGTGCTCAAGGCAATTCTCCTGCCTGCTGACTCGTGCACCGACGGTCACTGGCGCCGGTGCTCCGTTTGTCGATATCGGGTCGTTGGAACACCGGTGGGTGAGTTATCGGCAAATACCGACGGCGTGTGCTCACCTGCGAGGCCCCCACGATCACCCTGGGATTTTTTGACACTAACATTGGCGTCTCCACCTGCGGATCCAGACGCGGATGGACACAAGGTCACGTTACCTGCATCACAAGTGACGTGTGCCCCTCAGCGTCAACCGGTTTTGCGGGCCTCGCGGCGGGCAGAGAGCTCATCAATGGCTGGTTCGGTTGGTGCAGCCGGTTCGCCGAGGCGCTCGACCGGCAGTTCAGCAAGGTCACCCTCGACTTCACGCCACACTCGCCCAATAGCGATACCGAACACACCCTGGCCGCCTTGGAGAAGGTCAATAACCTCATCGTTACTGGTGCATTCGTACACGGTGGCCCCATCACTCATAAGGGTGACCTGCTCAAGATCATGAGTACCGCGTTGGCGAAGAGCATCGACAGCGTTTCGGATTTGCTGGAGCGAAACCCCCGTGTCTAGCAGCCTTTTCACTACTTTGAGGACGAGGACATCGCTGAAGCTATAAAGACGCTGACTGCCAGATCCGGCAGCGCTACGCACTGAAGGCTCTACCAAACCAGTGCGTGCCCAGTAATCCAGCTGCCGGTAGGTGATTCCTACAGCTTTGCAGGCGACAGGTCCACGGAACCCAGCATCTGTAGGAAGCGTCTGCGGGTCCTCGCCAGAAACCTGTTCTGGAGGCGGGGCCGAGGGAAGGGTGAGAGCCGGTTCGGTGCCCGGCATTTCATTGTCCTTACCCATAGGGCCTCCTGGTTAATGGTGGCCCAGATGATGCTTCGCTGGAGTGCTTCGCGCCGGGCCGACTCTTCGAAAGTACGGACACCTCCAGCGAGGGTCAACGATAACGATGCTCGTCAACGGCACGTGTCGCGGTTTAATGCATGCAAACGGCGGTGTTCTACTTCGGGTCCAGGTCATCTCCTGCGGGTTCTTCAGGGCCACCTTCAGTGTCGAAATCTTCGGGAGAGACGTTATCGAGGAACTCCCTGAATTTTTCGACCTCGTCGTCACGGTCGTCATCGACGATGACTCCCGCCTCATCCATCACTTCATCGACCACGCGGATCGGTGACTCTGTTCGCAACGCTAAAGCGATCGCATCAGAGGTGCGTGAGCTCACTCGCACGCCATTGCTGAAGATGAGGTCGGCATAAAAAACCTTGTCTTCGAGCTTGACGATTTGCACCTCGTTAAGAAGAACGCCAAGGCCAGTGATGACATCTCGCAACAGGTCATGGGTTAAAGGGCGGGGTGGTTCAACGCCTTGTTGAGCGAAAGCGATCGCGGCAGCTTCTGCAGCACCAATCCAGACAGGTAAGTAACGGTCCCCCTCACGTTCACGCAGGAGAACGATGGGTTGATTGGTAGGGGTTTCCACTCTTACGCCAAGCACATCGAGGTCACGCACCCCTCCAACCTATCGCGATTCGCTCCCAAGATGGCCAGGGCAAGCATCGATGTTTCTTCCGTTCGGGCCAAGGGAACCTTCAGGGGTGACGTGAGCGCGCCACTCCTGCCTGCACTAATGCGGCGTGGAGGGTGAGGAATTCGTGCAGCATCTCTCCGAGACGTTCTGCGCCGCTGTCATCGTCGTGGCGGGGGTTGAGCTGTTGCGCTAGTCCTACTTCACGTTCAGCAGCGGTGCGGAATGTCCGCAAGTGGCGAGGCTCAAGCCCGTAAGAGGCCAGTACTGCTGCTGAAGTAGCAACAGGGATGGCGTAACCGTCGACGTGTCCAGCCTCGTCAGGGACGATGAGGCCGTATCCGACGAGAGATTCGATGTAGGCCTCTGAGGTGTGTGCAGATCGAGCTAACTCAGCCAGAGTGATGCGCAGCTTGTTTGGTGGAGTGAGGAGTTCTGCTGCATCGGGAACGGCGGGGGGCTCCACAGCTGGAGCGGTGGGAGTCGAGCCGAGCGTGAGGGCAGGTTCCAGCCCTCGATCCATTGCATCGAGGGCTTCCCTGATGACCTTCAGTGGCCAAAAATTGTCGCGTTGAGCACGCAGGATGTACCGGATGCGCTCCACATCAGATGTGCGGAAGTGTCGATATCCGGAAGGAGAACGGGCAGGGGTTACCAGCTGCTTGGACTCCAAAAACCGGATTTTGCTGATCGTGAGATCCGGGAATTCCTCGGATAGCAGATCAACAACCGCGCCGATCGTGAACGATTCTCCTTTAGTCGTTTCCTCGTGCTCTGCACCAGACACGGTCAGATCTCATCCTTGGCGAGGAAAAGAAGACGGAACTTACCGACCTGAACCTGGTCGCCGCTGCGCAAGACCGCCGAGTCGGTCATTTCTTGGTTCACGTAGGTCCCGTTGAGAGAAGCGACGTCACGAACGTGGAAGAAGCCGTCCTTGTACTCGAAAATTGCGTGCCGTCGAGAAACAGTGACGTCATCGAGAAAGATGTCACTGTCTGTGTGGCGCCCCACAGTTGTCACGGCAGAGTCGAGCAGGAAACGTGCTCCGCGGTTAGGGCCGCGCAAGACGATGAGCAGGGCAGTTCCTGGACGGAGAGCCTCGGCAGTGGTGCGGTCTTCGTCTCGGAGGCCGTAGTCGACGTCGGCGCTTTCCGGGATATTTATGCCGGTGAACTGCATGGTCGCAGGGTCGGTGCGTGGGGCTCCGAAATTCTGCGGGGTGCTGTCGCTCACGACATGCTCCGTTCGCGTCCGGCCCGCATGTGCGGGCTCTGTTCTCTGGTCAAGTCGCGGTGTGAAAGCCGCTGCCCGATGAACACATCACTGTGTGCCCCACCGGAACTACAAACCCTAGAGCATGAATCGAGGTTCGGGTGGAAGAAGGGCCACGTGCCCACTCCGGCCTCACAAGAAAAGTTCAGAAGACTGTGAGAAAGGGGGAAGGGACCGCACCCCTCGGGGATAGTCCCCGAGGGTAGATCCCACCCGAATCAGTCGAGCATCTCCTTGTATGCCGCTGCATCGAGAAGGTCAGCCGTGGCATCCGCAGAAGCAAGCTTTACCTCAAAGATCCAGCCCTCTCCGTACGGGTCGGAGTTAAGTAGCTCCGGGCTCTCGTCTAGCTTCTCGTTCACTGCCGTGACTTCACCACCCACAGGGCTGTTGACGTCACTGACCGACTTGGTGGACTCAACCTCAGCGGCTGCGCCATCGACCTCGACCTCGTCACCAATGTTGGGGACGGATACGTAGACGATGTCACCAAGAGCATCCTGGGCGAACGAAGTAATGCCGACGCGGGCAACACCATCAGTGATGCTGACCCACTCGTGGTCCGTGGTGTACTGCAGGTTCTCGGGGTAGACGAGATCGCTCATGACTCTCCCTTTGACGCCGTGAACGCCGGTGCGTCCACGTAGGTGGGGTTTCGGGTGACACCAAGGTATACGGATCTGCCGCTGCTTTCGTACCGGTCGCGCGAGGAGATAAAAAGCTTCCACATACAGAGCCCACGCCAGTAAGAAAGCAACATTGCCTAAAGTTAGGGAGCATGGCAGCTGACACCCACGATGGGCTGACTGTCCGTCGATACGTTCCCATCACTCCCAGTCCCGACCTTGTCACCGGAGAAGACGGACTGGCACGGACACCCTGGGCTTACGGCAGCGAAGCACTACTGACGTACTACGACACTGAATGGGGAATGCCTGTACGCGACGAAAGAGGCATGTTTGAGCGGCTATCTCTAGAAGTTTTCCAAGCAGGACTTTCCTGGGAAACCATCCTTCGCAAACGTGAAGCATTCCGCCGCGCATTCGATAACTTTTCCCCAGACTCAGTCTGCGCATTCGATGACGTCGACGTCGAACGCTTGGCGAACGACCCTGCAATCGTGCGGCATCGCGGAAAAATCATGGCCACGCTTACCAATGCCCGTGCCACCTGCGCACTACGCGGACGAGTGCTCATTCATGAAACACAACCAGCCACAGTTGCCCCCGAGCCAATCGAAGGAGGGCAAGGACTAGCCGAACTGGTGTGGTCCTACCAGCCACAGATAACCCCCGAACCCTTCCGTCTTAGCGAAATCCCCTCCGCATCAAACGAATCAGCAGCTCTGTCGGCTGTGCTGAAGAAAAACGGATTCGTGTTCGTTGGTCCTACATCCATGTACGCCCTCATGGAAGCAGTCGGCATCGTCGATACCCACCTGGTGGGTTCCCATCGCCGCGGCGCCTCCGGGGTATGGAGATCGTGAACGAAAATCGTATAGAAATCGTGACCTTAAATACAGGAAATCTCTAGGGCAAACACGGAATTGCGACAGATACGTCAGCCATTCTTCTCATATGCAGATCACTCAATTGCTCGTACAAGCAATCGTGCTTGTCGGGATTGCGCTTATCGCCCTGCTGGCCATTGTGCCGCTGTGGCTTAAGCACACAGGAGAACGTGACGACACCTGAGTTCGGGGGCCAATGATGTGCACTAACAGCATCCAGGTAACCGTCACCATCTCCGCAGTTTTCCCGATTTCACGGTAGGGGAATGAACCGAGCACTCCCCCAGTGGGGACGTCCGCGTACCGCCGATCACGCAGGCGTCCCCATTCTGCGGGCATAAGCACTTACGGCCCTAGGTACAGTCCCTCTATGTCGACGAATGAGGGAACCACACAAACGAACCGAAACAAACCTGCCAAGCTCAATAAAAAAGCCTACGAAAAAGAACTACGCCGCCTGCAAACCGAACTCGTCGCATTTCAACAATGGGTAATAGAAAGCGGCGAACGCGTACTCCTCATCTTTGAAGGTCGCGACGCCGCGGGCAAAGGCAGCGCCATCAAACGCATCACTGAACACCTCAACCCCCGTCACGCCCGCGTCGTAGCCTTGCCTGCCCCCACCGAACGCGAGAAGACACAGTGGTACTTCCAGCGGTACGTCACCCACTTGCCCGCGGCGGGCGAAATAGTCATTTTCGACAGGTCCTGGTACAACCGCGCCGGAGTGGAACACGTCATGGGATTCTGCACCGACGTCGAATATCAGCGCTTCCTCCACCAAACCCCAGACTTTGAACGCATGCTCGTTGAAGATGGCATACGCCTGCTCAAATATTGGTTCTCCGTCTCCGATGAAGAACAACAAGCTCGCTTCCGATCCCGCGCTACCGATCCCATGCGCCGCTGGAAACTCTCCCCTATGGACGTCGAATCCATCAACCGATGGGAAGAATACTCCCGCGCAAAAGACGCCATGTTCGCAGCTACTGACCTACCAGGAGCCCGCTGGATCACCATCGAAAGCGAAGACAAAAAGCGCTCCCGCATCAACGTGATCAACGACATCCTCACCCGCATCCCCTGGAAACGTCTCCCAGACCACGAAATCACCATCCCGCCCCGCCCCGCAGCCACAAGCAAGAACTACACTCGCCCAGACCGCTCCACCTTTCTCTACGCCCCCGACATCGCCGCCAGCCTCGAACGCCACCCCAAAAACCACTAAATCCCTGGCTCAATCCCGTTTTCGCGGCAAGGCTGGGCCATAGGCGCACTCACAATCTGGCTCCACAGGCCGATGAGGAAGGCACCACCTTGCACAGGTGGTCGCCCAGGTACGCCGCAACACAGAAGCCGCCCATGCAGCGCACCCCATGCCACGAATCGGAGCCTCGCCTTGTCCACCGACGCACACTTGACCACGGAAGCAACCGGTAAAAAACCCATCAGCATCACCGTCAAGATCGCGCTCGTTGGACTCGTTGGACTCATTGGGGCCCTCTTTATCGGCGGCGCCGCCCTGTTGGCAATCCGTCAGATCAGCAACGTCAATGACGAACAAAACATAGCGCTGCGTGTCGAAAAAGCTGCCCTGGGTATGCAAACCCACAACCTGGACATTTCTGGCTGGCAACTCGGCGTTCTCGGTGATGTTTACCGCCTCGGCGCCAAACGAGCACTCAGCGGCGAGGATGCTTACAACGCCAAAGGATTCGACAAAGCCCGCGCCTCTCTTGAAGCAGACCTCAAAGCCTTCCCTCGAGCCGACATCACCAACGATGAACGAAAACAGCTCGACACCGTCGAAGCAGGCTACAAAGAGTTCTTTGACGCCGAAGCCGAAGTACGCACGCTGTACGCCACCGAAAACAGAGCAAAAATTGACCAAGCCGCTGGCGAAATCAACGGCGGCAAAGCCGGACAAGCCTTCACAAAAATTGCTGACGCCTCCGATGCGCTTGCTGCCTCAGCAACCACTCGCGCTACAGCGTTGAGTGAACAAAAAAATTCCGTGATCGCCTTCGTGCCCTGGGTGATCATCGCCATAACCATTGTCCTAGCTGGACTGATTGCTCTCACCGCTCGCATGATCGCCCTGCCTATCGCACGATCACTGCACTCAGTCCGCGACTCGCTCATTGCCATGTCACACAACAACCTCACCGTGCCAGCTGATATCACGACCCATGACGAAGTCGGTGAAACTGCCCAAGCACTCGAACAATCCCGTACCGCGATGATCGGCATCATTACCCGCGTCATGGAAGCAGCCCAAGACGTCGCCGACAACGCCCAGAACCTCACCGCGCTCTCCCAAAACGTCGGTACCGCTGCCGTCAACAGCTTCTCCGAACTTGACTCCACCGCCCGCGAAGCCAGCAACGTCGACAAAAACATCCAAACTGTCGCAGCTGGCACCGAAGAAATGACCGCATCAATTCGCGAGATCGCCAAATCCACCAACGCCGCCGCCGCCATCGCCACTCAAGCCGTGCACGCTGCCGAAACCGCAAACGCCGCCGTAACCCAACTCGGAACGAGCTCCGCCGAAATCGGCGAAGTTGTCAAAACAATCACCGGTATCGCGGAACAAACCAACCTACTGGCCCTCAATGCCACCATCGAAGCCGCCCGCGCCGGAGAATCAGGTAAAGGCTTCGCCGTGGTGGCCAATGAAGTCAAAGATCTCGCCCGAGAAACCAGCCAAGCCACCGAAAATATCGGACTGCGCGTCGAAACCATCCAAAACGACACCCATGCCGCTGTGAACGCCATCAACGAAATCGCAAGCATCATCGCCCAGATCCACGACTCGCAAGGCACCATTGCCTCCGCTGTCGAAGAACAAACCGCCACCACCAACGAAATGAGCCGCAGCGTCAACGACGCTGCTCGCGGAGCCGGAAGCATCGCACAGAACGTCGAACGCACCGCCCAGTCATCCCGTAGCACCTCTAGCACCACAGAACGGATATCTGAAGAAATCGCACGACTAGCCAATGGCAGTGCCAGCCTGCGCGAACTTGTTAGTCACTTCCACGTCTAAAAACTCGCCAAAACACAAGAAACCGGACCTGAAAATTAGGTCCGGTTTCTTTCACGTCGGGACGACAGGATTTGAACCTGCGACCCCTTGACCCCCAGTCAAGTGCGCTACCAAGCTGCGCCACGTCCCGTGAACAGGAAAAACATTACCCCATCCTCGCCGCGAGTACCGAATCCGCTGCTCACGCGCCTACGCGCGCCATCCGGAGCAGCGGACCCGGCGCCCCGTCACTTCTCTTTACGGCGACGTTTCTCCTTCACCCGAACCGAAATCTCAATCGGGCTTCCCACAAAGCCGAACTCCTCACGCAACCTGCGCTCCAAGAAACGGCGATACCCCGCCTCGATAAAACCATTAGCAAACAACACAAAACGCGGCGGACGCGTCGAAGCCTGCGTCGCGAACAAAATACGCGGCTGCTTACCGCCACGAACCGGGTGCGGATGCGCAGCAACAATCTCGCCCAACAACGCATTCAATCGACCCGTCGGCACCCGCGTATCCCACGAAGCCAACGACTGCTCCAACGCAGGAACCAACTTCTGCACATGCCGCCCCGTCAACGCCGAAGCATTCACCCGCGGAGCCCATGCGATCTGCACCAGCTCCCGCTCAATCTCCCGCTCCAAGTAGTAGCGACGCTCCTCATCAATGAGATCCCACTTGTTATAAGCGATCACCACAGCACGGCCGGCATCAACAACCTGCTGAACAATCCGAATATCCTGCTCACTGATGGGCTCATGCGCATCAATCAACACCACCGCGACCTCGGCCTTTTCCAAGGCCGTACGCGTACGCAACGACGCATAAAAATCCGCACCACGAGTCAGATGAACACGACGACGAATACCAGCAGTATCAACGAAACGCCACGTCGTCCCGCCCAACTCAATGAACTCATCCACCGGATCACGCGTCGTGCCCGCCACGTTATCGACGACCACACGCTCCTCACCAGCCAAACGGTTCAACAAACTCGACTTACCCACATTCGGGCGCCCCAACAACGCCACACGGCGCGGCCCCCCACGCCGATACGCACCCTCAACCTGAGATTCCTGCGGAAGCACCCCCATCAGCGCCTCCAGCGCATCACCAGTCCCCCGGCCATGCAACGCCGAAACAGGCCACGGCTGCCCCAAGCCCAACGACCACAACGCGGCAGCATCAGCCTCACCACGCATGTCATCAACCTTGTTCGCCACAAGAACCACCGGCTTACCCGAACGACGCAACAACCGCACAACCGCCTCATCGGTGTCCGTGGCCCCCACCGTGGCATCAACCACAAACAGCACTGCGTCACACAAGCCAACCGCAATCTCGGCCTGCTCAGCCACCCGCAGATGAATCCCCGTGGCATCAACCTCCCACCCACCGGTATCCACCAAAGTGAACTTCGTCCCCGCCCACTCCGCGTCATAAGCGACACGGTCACGCGTCACCCCAGGAACATCCTCCACAACCGCCTCACGGCGTCCAATGATGCGGTTCACCAACGTGGACTTACCCACATTTGGGCGCCCAATCACCGCCACCACCGGCGCGGCACCTTCACCATCTTCCTGCGCATCCGGGGCAAACTGACCATCAACCAAAGCCAAATCAGCATCATCAAGATCGAACTCTTCCAGACCAGCACGAAGGGCACGCGCTACACCCGCATCCTCATCAGTGTCCCCACCCCGAGGCAACGAACCTGAAGCGCCCTCAGGTACGTACACAACCTCCACACCAGAAGAATCAGCATCCTGCGCCACATCATCAGCACCGGCAGCATCAAACTCATAGATGCCGTCATCATCACTATCACCGATGAAATCAGCCTCAGAAGCAACAATTGCCACCACCGCACGCACCGAACCCTCGTAATCAAGGTCGGTGGTGTCCAACAACGTCACCCCAGGAGCAGGGTCAACGAACGACGTCACTGCCGAATCCTGCGCATCCCGACCAACAACCTCTGCACGCGTACGGTCCGTCACCACCGAATCGCCGCCAGAAAGCTCCGCCTCCTGCGTTGCCCGACGCTGCAGGCGCGCCTGCTCACTAGCAGTAAGCAAAATCCGCACCGTCGCATCCGGAGCAACCACCGTAGTGATGTCCCGCCCCTCAGCTACCACTCCCCCATCAGCAGCGCACTCAGCCATAATCGCGCGCTGACGAGCAATCAACTCCTCCCGCACCGCAGGAACAGCCGCCACCTTCGAAACCACACCAGAAACCTGAGAAGAACGAATCTCCTGCGAAACATCAACACCATCAACAAACACCGCCGGCGCACCCGGATCAGTCACAATCTCCAAAGGCAAATCCCGAGCCGCCGCACCCACCGCAGCAACATCCTCAAAATCAATGCCCTTATCCAGGCAGAACCAAGCCAACGACCGATACATCGCCCCCGTGTCCAGATAATCGATACCGAACATGGCGGCCACCTCACGGGACACGCTGGACTTACCGGTTCCGGAAGGGCCGTCGATAGCGATGACCAGGGGCTCGTTCTTACTCATTACTACAGCCTAACGGCCCCGCACCTTAAGCCACGACCCAGCACGAACCCAGAGCCCACCCACGCACCCCTCGATATTGTGGGGGCCAGTTAACCACCCACAGAGCCTCGACGTGAGCTCACGACGAAAGATCTACACCCATGACCAACAACGTAACTATGTGGTTCGACGTCGCCTGCCCCTACGCCTGGATGACCTCACGATGGCTCAAAGACGTACAAAAAGTACGAGACATCACCCTCACTTTCCGCCCCATGTCCCTAGCTATCCTCAACAGCACCAACGACATCGACGAAGAATACGCACGAAAAATGCAGGCCAACTCTGGTCCCGCCCGCGTCTTCGCTGCCGTTCACCACACCCAGCCAGACAAAATCGACGAGCTCTACACCGCGATGGGTACCCTCATCCACATCAACGGCGAAAATAACAAAGAAGGCTACGGCGCCTACGACAACGTCATCCGCCAAGCCCTGTCTAACGCCCAGCTCGACCCCACCCTCGCTGAAGCTGCCAACAACGACACCTACGTCCCCATTCTCGAAAAACTTCACAACGAAGCCATGGACGCCGTCGGAGAAAACAGCGGCTGCCCCATCGTCCAATTCGCAGACACGCAAGCCTTCTTCGGACCCGTCATTACCGACAACCCTGGCGGCGAAGAAGCCGGAAAAATCTACGACGCCTTCAACGCCATCGCAGCCTTCCCATCCTTCTTCGAAATGAAACGCGCCCGCACCCAAACCCCGCAGCTACCTAGCTGGGAATAAAACCAATCACCCCCGCGAGATCTCTCGCGGGGGTGACCACATACCAACAAGATGAAAACGTCTTACAAACCCGCCGCCGCGTACAGGTCAGCGATCTCCTTACCATTCAACTCACGCAACCGGCCACTCTTTTGGTCACCCAAACGAATCGGACCCACCGCAATACGCGTCAACGTCAACACTGGGTGGCCCACCGCATCCAACAAACGACGCACCACGTGCTTCTTGCCCTCATGAAGCACAACCTCAACCAAAGCCTTACCCGGAGTCGAGTCAATCAACTTAAACGAATCAACCTGAACCAGGCCCTCCTCTAGCTCCACACCCTCACGCAAACGGCGCCCCAAATCCCGAGGAATCGGCCCCGGCACCGAAGCCACATACGTCTTAGCCACCTCGTAACTCGGGTGCTGCAACCGATGCGCCAACTCACCATCATTGGTCAGCAACAACAAGCCACTGGTATCAGCGTCCAAACGACCAACATGGAATAACCGCTCCTGCCGGTTAAACAACATGTACGAAATATCCGGACGCCCGAACTCATCGTCCATCGACGACACCACACCAACAGGCTTATTCAACGCGTAGTACGAGCGCGAGGAATCCAAATTGATGTACTGACCATCCACCCGCACACGCCGAGCCAACGGATCGATCCGAATACCCAGCTCCGTAACAACCTGGTCATCAACCTCCACCCGACCCTGCTCAATCAATGCCTCACACGCCCGACGCGACCCCACTCCCGCGCTGGCCAACAACTTCTGCAAACGCACCCCATCCGGATCGTGAACATCCACCGCCGGAGCGCGATTCTCCCGCGGAGCCAACTGATCCGGACGCAAATCACCACGACCCCGACGCGGCTGCCTCACTGCCTTGCGGCCAGCCTTCGCAGACGCAGCACGCCCCCCACCAGAACTCTTCTTCGGGTAGCCGGAGCCACGCTTAGGTCCACCCGACCCACCACTACGCCGTGCTCCACTGCCGCTACGCCCACTCATCCTGAAATCCCTACTCCATCGACAACAAACAACCGCACCCCGACGTAAACGGGACGGCACTGACAAACAAAGACGCAGCACTCACTACGCCGCACAAACTCACCGATCCGCGGCAGACTCCACATCCAACGCCACATCGAGACGATCAGTGACCTCCTCGACCTCCGGAAGATACGGCGCCAAAGGAGGCAAATCATCCAACGATCCAACCCCCAACCGATCCAAAAAATATGGCGTCGTCCCATACAGCACCGCGCCGTGCTCCGGATCCAAACCCATCTCGGTGATCAACCCTTTAGATAAAAGAGTACGCACAACACCATCGACGTTCACACCACGCACAGCACTAATGCGGGCCCGAGAAACAGGTTGCCGATACGCAATGATCGCCAACGTCTCCAACGCAGCCTTCGTCAACCGCGCCCTAGCCCCCTCCAAAACAAACTTCTCAACCGCAGGCCCCAACTCCGCCCGAGAATAAATACGCCACCCAATCTCCGTGCACCGCAAAGAAAACCCACGCCCCTGCGAGTCATACTCATCCCGCAACTCCTCCAGCGTCGCCTCCACACGCTGCGAAGACACTGACAACGCCGAAGACAACTGCTCCACCGTCACCGGCTCCTCCACCACCATGACAACTGCCTCCAACGCAGCCTTCAAACCACCCGGTAACTCATCAACAACAAAATCCTCACCCTCAACATCCTTGCCCCCAACCCCCTCAACAGCCTCAACACTCACGCGCACTCCTCCTCAAACTCATCAAACGACGACAAAACCACCCCATCAGCACAGACATCCTCCGCCTCACCCGTCCAGCGAACCCGCAACACCCCCAACGCCGCATCCTGCACAAAATCCACCGACGCCGAGCGGAACAACTCCAACAACGACAAAAACCTCGCCACCACCACCAAAGTCGACTCCGCATCGACAACCAAATCATCAAACGACACCTCACCCCCATCCCGAACCCGCTCAGCCACAATCGCAGCCTGCTCAGCCACCGACACCGACGGCTGATGCAAATGCTCCGTCGCCACCACCGGCGCAGCTTTAGGCGTCATCGCCCCGGCAGCCACTGCCGCGAAACGTTCCGCCGAAATCCCCAACACAAGCTCAGGCACCAAACCAGAAACCAACGGATCTACACCCGGACGCCGAGGCTCAGCACGACCCTCAGCACCCATCCGCTCAGCAACCCACTCCGACATCTCCTGATACGCCCGATACTGCAACAAACGCGCAAACAACAAATCCCGCGCCTCAATCAGCGCGAAATCCTCCTCATCCTCAACCTCAGGGGTCGGCAACAAACGCGACGCCTTAATATCAAGCAAAGTCGCCGCGACTAAAAGAAACTCCGAAGCGACATCAACATCCCAATTAGGATCAGCCGCCTGCATCGCTCGAATATGAGCAATAAACTCATCCGTCACGCTCGCAAGAGCGATCTCAGTGATATCCAGCTTGTGCTTACTAATCAACCCCAACAACAAATCAAAAGGCCCATTAAAAACATCCAAATGCACCTCAAAAGACGGGCGGTCACGCCGCGTAAGCACGCCACCAGGAGCCTGCTGCCCTGAATTCACACCCTCACGGGGTACGCGAGAACTACCCCCCATGCCCGATACGCCGCTCAGGGGGCATCCCCACGCCAAATCAGCTCACGCGCCAGCTGGCGGTAAGCCTCACTGCCACCATGCGAAGGCGCATACGCCGTAATAGGCTCCGCAGCCAACGTTGCATCAGGGAACTTCACCGTCCGTGCAATAACCGTGTGAAAAACCTTCTCGTCAAAATGCCCCACCACACTACGGACCACTTCACGACTATGCAGCGTGCGACCGTCATACATCGTCGCCAAAATCCCATCAATCTTCAGACGCGGATTCAACCGATCGGCAACCTTGTCAATCGTGTCCACCAACAAAGCCACACCGCGCATCGCGAAAAACTCCGTCTCCAACGGAATAATCACACCATGCGCTGCCGTCAACGCATTCACCGTCAACAGCCCCAACGACGGCTGACAATCAATAAGAACCACGTCATAGTCATCCACAATCGGACGCAAAATCCGCGAAAGAACCATCTCCCGCGCCACCTCACCAACGAGCTGAACCTCAGCCGCCGACAAATCAATATTCGCCGGAACCAAATCCATATTCGGATTACTCGTCGACTGCACGACATCACGCACATCGTGCCCCTTCTCAATGAGAAGGTTATAAATCGTCATATCAAGATCATGTGTCGGCACACCCAACCCCACCGACAACGCACCCTGCGGATCAAAATCCACCAACAACACACGCCGACCCAACTCAGCTAACGCCGCACCCAAATTAATCGACGTTGTCGTCTTCCCAACCCCACCCTTCTGATTACACACCGCGATAATCCGCGCCGGACCATGCCGGTCCAAAACCGCAGGCGTACCAAAATCTGGCAAGACACGACCAGTCAGATCAACCGTGCCCACCCCCACACACTCACTGCCGGGTAGCGGCTCATCCATCACGGCCTCCGGCGCATCCGACCGACTGAGGAAATCGGAACCAGCTGGGGAACTCATCCGTTCGCCCTCCTTCGACACGGCATCACGGCCACCACCATCGATAGCGTTTCGCCACGACCCTACCAGGGCAATTCACCCCGCACCCGGCACCTGAACAAGCGAATTGAGCACACGCCCCAAATAACTCACCCAACATCACCGCCTAAACACCTCATCAGGAAAAACGCGCCCGCGGATGCGCCCCCGCATACACCTCCTGCAACCGCGCCATCGACACCTTCGTGTAAATCTGCGTCGTCGTCACACTCGAATGCCCAAGCAACTCCTGAACCACACGCAAATCAGCGCCCCCATCAAGCAAATGCGTCGCAAACGAATGCCGCAACGTATGCGGACCAATCCCCTCAGGCAACCCCGCCCGCTGCGCAGCACCCGTAATCACCCCCCACGCCAACTGCCGAGAAAGACGCTTGCCCCGACTATTAAGAAACAAAGCCGCACCAGGACCACGACCCCCACGCGCCCCCGCCTCCACCAGCACAGGACGACCACGCCTCACATACGCCTCCAACGCCTCAACCGCATACCGTCCCAACGGAACTATCCGCTCCTTATCGCCCTTACCCCGCAGCCGAACAGACCCCTCCTCAAAATCCACCCCATCCACATCCAACCCAGTTGCCTCAGATACACGCGCCCCAGTGCCATACAAAAACTCCAACAAAGCACGGTCACGCAACCCCAACGCAACATCCGCCACCGAACCATCACCCAAAACCTCAACAGCCTGCAATAACCGCGCCACCTCATCCACCGACAACGCCTTCGGCAACCGCGCCGGCGACGCAGGAGGCTGCACCACCGCCGCCGGATCATCCACACACCACCCCTCAGCCGCCCCATACGCATGCAAACCACGCACCGCCGCAAGAATCCGCCCCGTCGAAGCCAGTGAAGACACCCGCCCCAATTCGCCCTGCCGCAACGCAGACACAAAATCAACCACATCCGCGGTGCGAACATCCCGCAGCAACTGCACCCCACGCCCACCCAAAAACTCCACGTACTTACCCAAATCCCGCCGATACGCAGACAACGTATTCGACGCCAACCCCCGTTCAACCCGCAAATGATCCAGCCACACCCGCACCGACCGCTCTACCGACGGCACACGCCCGGGGAGGAGGACATACTCATCCCCCTCCCCAGAACGCTCAACAGGCCCCGTTCGCAGGTCAGGCCCCCTCAACCACGGCCGCAACCCGGGCAGACACAATCGGACGCACATCCTGCGCCGACGGAGACCACGACTGCGCCTGCGCTTGCACCTGTTCCCCACTGCGAATGTCCTTCACCGAATCCGGCGCAACTACGCCATCTTCGCCCTCCGCACCCAAGAACCACACAAACGGAATCCCTCGACGATCCGCGTATTTGATCTGCTTACCGAACTTCGCGGCCTTCGGCGCAACCTCACACGCGATCCCCCGCGACCGCAACGCCGCCGCAACACCCATCGCCCGCGAACGATCCTCATCCTGATTCAGCGCAATCAACACACACGTCGCCGTCGGACGCGAAACCACCACATCGCCATCAGCAAGTAGCTTCGCAACCAACCGCGAAACACCAATCGAAATACCCACACCCGGATACGTAGTCCGACCATCAGAAACCAACGAGTCGTACCGGCCACCAGAACAAATCGACCCATACGACTCATGCCCAATCAACTGCGTTTCATACACAGTACCCGTGTAGTAATCCAACCCCCGCGCAATACGCAGATCCGCAGCCACCACACCCGGAGCTTGCTGCGCAGCAACCTCCACCACCGCAGCCAACTCCGCAAGCCCACTCTCCAAAGTCGGATGCTCCACACCCAACTCACGCACCCGATCCACAAACGACAAATCCGTCGAACTGATCTGAGCCAACGCCAAACACTTATCCGCCTGCTCCGCAGACAGCCCAGCCTCCACCAGCATCGCCACCATCGCCTCAGGCCCCACCTTGTCGATCTTGTCGACAATCCGAAGCACCGTCACCACCTGCTCAGCAGCAATCCCCAACCCCAAATAAAAACCCTCAGGAATCTTCCGGTTATTGACCTGAACCCGGAACGGCCCCATCGGCAACTTACTAAACGCATCAACAATCACCAGAGGCATCTCCGCCTCATAGTGGAACGGCAGCTCCCCTGCCCCCACCACATCAATATCCGCCTGCACAAACTCACGGAACCGGCCATCCTGCGGCCGCTCACCCCGCCACACCTTCTGAATCTGATACCGACGGAACGGGAACTGCAACTTGCCCGCATTCTCCAACACATACCGCGAAAACGGAACCGTCAAATCAAAATGCAAACCCAACCGGCGAGATGGATCCACCTCATCGGCATCACCAGGATCAGCACTTAACCGCGAAACACCATAAATCTCTTTATCTGCATCACCACCCTTACCAAGCAACCGTGACACCGGCTCCACCGCGCGCGTCTCAATATTCGCGAAACCATGCAACTGAAACGTCTCAGCGATCACAGACAACACATGCTGCTCAACCAAACGGTCAGCAGGAAGAAACTCTGGAAAGCCGCTAATCGGCGTCACCTTCATACTCATGAGTGCAGTCCTTGCAGGTAGGGGTTAGTCAATCTCTCATGCCCGATCGTCGTCGCTGGACCATGACCAGGCAACACAAGCCCAGAATCAGACTGCGCCAACACAACCTCACGCAGCGTCCGCTGCATCAGCTGGCCATCACCACCAGGCAAATCAGTGCGGCCAATACTCCCAGCAAACAACACATCACCACTAAAAATTGTGTGATCCACCTCAACATCAGCCGCCACCCCCTGCGGCACCCCAGAAAAACGAAACAATACCGACCCCTCTGTATGCCCCGGAGCATGCACAACCTTAAACTCCAACCCAGCCAACGACACCACCTGCCCACCGTCGACCTCAACCACATCCTGTGGCTGCACCCACTGCACCCCAAACCCCAACTGCTGCTCCACCATCGACAACAAATCCGCACTCAACGCTAACGCCGGATCCGCCAACCGGTACCGATCCGCCCCATGAATCCGCACCGGCATCCCCACCTGCTGCGACAACACCGGCAACGAATACGTGTGATCCAAATGCCCATGCGTGGCTAACAACCCCACCGGACGCAACCGATACCGATCCACAACCTCACGCAACTGACCCTCAACCCCAAAACCAGGGTCAATAACGAGACACTCCTCACCCTTATCCGGCGCAACAACAAAACAATTAGTGCCAAAAGCCTGCGCAGAAAAACCCACAACAAACACCCCATCACCCTAGCCTCCTCCAGCCAATACGCAGCAGCCCGCCCCCACCTATCCCCCGTGACACATCCCCCATAACCCCCACTAGACCCCAACCAGATGACCGCTCCACAGCAAACCGTGCGTATCGTGGTAGGCGACGTTTCCATCGAACCGGCATCAAGCCGGTGTCTACGAAGAATGAGGCCATCGCCGTGTCCGACATCGACAAGAGCGCTCCCGCTACCGAGCAGTCCGAGAACACCACTGCGGAAACAGCTGTCTCGGAAAACACCAACGAGGCAGCGCAAACCCCTACCCCCTCGCCTGAAGCGCCGAAGGAAACCGCACCCGAAGAAGTGGCAACCCCCGCCACCGCGGCCACCTCCCCAGCACTCCAGCCCGGGATCGAGGGCATGCCGACCACACTATCCACCGGCGATGCCGCCTCCTTTGGCCGCGTCGACGAAGACGGCACCGTCTACGTCCGCACCCCCGAAGGCGAACGCCCCGTGGGCTCCTACCCCGGCGCCACCGCAGAAGAAGCAATCGCCTACTTCGCCCGCAAATTCGACGAAGTCGCAGCAGTAGCAGACCTGCTCTACCAGCGAGTCACCCAAACCGACCTCGCCGCCAAAGAAGCCCAAGAAGGCCTCAACCACCTTCGCCAAGCCGTCAAAGACCTGCACGCCGTCGGTGACCTCGTCGCCCTCGACAACCGCATCGAAACCATCGCAACCGCGATCGAAGCGCGCAAAACCGTCGAAAACGAACAACGAGCCATCGCCCGCGCCGAAGCCATCGCCCGCCGCGAAGAAATCGTCACCGAGGCCGAAAAGATCGCCGCCCAGCCCGAAAACAAAATCCAGTGGAAGCAGTCCAGCGCCCGCATGCGCGAACTGCTCGACGAATGGAAAACAGCGCAGCGGCAAGGCACCCGCATTGACCGTGAAACCGAACAAGGTCTCTGGCAGCGCCTGTCCTCCTCACGCAACTCTTTCGACAAGATGCGCCGCGTCCACTTCGCCCAGCTAGGGCAAGAACAAGCCGCAGCCAAAGCACGCAAAGAAGAGCTCGTCACCGAAGCTGAAAAGCTCAAAGACAGCACAGACTGGGGAGCCACTGCAGGTGCCTACAAACGCCTCATGGACCGCTGGCGCCAAGCCGGCCGGGCTTCCCGCTCCGATGACGACGCCCTGTGGAAGCGCTTCAAAGCAGCCCAGGACGCATTCTTCGACGCCAAAGACGCCGTCAGCGCCGCCGAAGAAGAACAGTTCAAAGCCAACCTCGTGGTCAAAGAACAACTCCTCGAAGAAGCCAACAAGCTTCTGCCGGTCAAAAACGTCGAGAAAGCCAAAGCTGCACTACGCCTCCTGCAAGACAAATGGGACGCCGCAGGCAAAGTTCCACGCGCCGACATCGACCGCATGGAAAAAGGCATGCGCCGCGTAGAACAAGCCATCCGCGAAGCCGGAGACAAGAAATGGGCATCCAGTAACCCCGAGGTCGCCGCCCGCGCAGCCAGCCTCGCAGCCCAGGCAGAAGAACAACTCGCGAAATACCGCAAGGCCCTTGCCCGCGCAGAGGAAAGCGGCGACGCTGCCAAAATTGCCAAGGCACGCGAAGCCCTCGAAGCACGCGAACAATGGCTGAAACAAGCACAAGCCGGACTCGCTGAATTCGGACGCTGATCAACTGAAATAACCACATATATGTAAGTAGTGCGGGTTATCTCCACTGGAGATAACCCGCACTACTTACAACACAGCCGAATCACCGCCGCTGACCGAGCCCCCTAGCCTGGGACCCCAACGCTCGACGCACGTCATACACCCCATCAATCCGACGCAAATTACGCACTATATGGTCCAGATGGCTCGCATCTCCCATCTCGAACGTGAACTTCATATACGCCATGTGATCGTTCTTCGTTGACCGCGCACTGGACTCCACAATGCCGATACGTTGATCCGTGATCACACTCGTGATCTCCGCTAACAACCCCTGCCGATCAATCGCCTCAATCTCAATCTGCGCCCGGAACACACTCGCCGAACTCGGAGCCCACTGCACCTGACGAATCCGCTCCGGTTGCGCCAACAAAGAATCAGCATTCGGACAATCCCGGCGATGCACCGAAATCCCCTTACCCCGCGTCACAAACCCGATGATGTCGTCACCAGGAACCGGGCTACAACAACGCGCCAGCTTCGTCCACACATCCGAGACACCAACAACAGTGACACCCGAATCCGTGCCCCCCGCATCAGCAGGACCAGTGTTACGCGCCCCCGGAATCGTTGCCTCAGCAAGATCCTCCGAAGCGCCTTCCTCACCGCCAAGCGAGCGAACAATACGATCCACCACCGACTCGGCAGAGATATTCCTCTCCCCCACCGAGGCATACAAACCACTGATGTCCTTTTGCCCCAACCCCGTAGCAATAGACTCCAGCATCTGCGCCGTCATCAACCGCTGCAACGGAAGATGACGCTTACGCATCACCTTCGTGATCTCATCCTTGCCGCGCTCAATCGACTCCTCACGACGCTCCTTGGTGAACCACGCACGAATCTTGTTCCGTGCCCGAGGCGACTTAACAAAATCAATCCAGTCTCGCGAAGGGCCATGCCCGTCAACCTTGCTCGTCAAAACCTCAACGACATCACCGTTCTCCAAACGGCTCTCCAACGGCACCAAACGACCATTAACCCGAGCCCCAATCGTGTGATGCCCCACCTCGGTATGCACCGCATACGCAAAATCCACAGGAGTGGCCCCCGTCGGAAGACCAATCACCTCACCCCGAGGCGTAAACACGTACACCTCACGGCTATTGATCTCAAACCGCAACGAATCCAAAAACTCGCCAGGATCACGCGTCTCCTTCTGCCAATCCAGAACCTGACGCAACCAATCCAAATCCGTATGACCGTTCTCCACCGGCTGAGCCATATTGCTCGGCACCCCACCGGACTTCTCCTTGTACTTCCAATGCGCCGCGACCCCATACTCAGCCCGCTGGTGCATCTGATGTGTACGAATCTGGATCTCCACAGGCTTTCCCTGCGGCCCCACCACAGTCGTATGCAACGACTGATACAGATTGAACTTCGGCATCGCAATGTAATCCTTAAAACGCCCCGGCATCGGCGTCCACCGCGCATGCACCGCACCCACAGCCGCATAACAATCACGAATCGTGTCCACCAACACCCGCACAGCCACCAAGTCGTAGATCTCATCAAAATCACGACCCCGCACAATCATCTTCTGATACACGGAGTAGTAGTGCTTCGGACGCCCCGTCACCGTGGCATCCATCCCCGCCTTCTTCAGATCAGAGCCCACCTGCTCCTTCACCTTCGCCAGATATTCCTCCCGTGCAGGTGCCCGCTCCCCTATCATCCGCACAATCTCGTCGTACACCTTCGGATACAGCGTCGCGAAAGAAAGATCTTCCAACTCCCACTTAATCGTGTTCATCCCAAGGCGATGAGCCAAAGGCGCATAAATCTCCAAAGTCTCTTTCGCCTTAGGCTGCGCCTTCTGGGCAGGGACGTACTTCCACGTACGCGCGTTATGCAACCGGTCAGCCAGCTTGATCACCAACACCCGGATGTCTTTCGACATCGCGATGACCATTTTTCGTACCGTCTCAGCCTTCGCAGCATCGCCGTACGTGACCTTGTCCAGCTTCGTCACGCCGTCAACAAGCATCGCGATCTCTTCCCCGAAATCGCTTCGAGCTTCCTCAAGGCTGTAATCAGTGTCCTCAACCGTGTCATGAAGCAAAGCAGCCGCGATCGTGGTCGACGTCATCCCTAACTCAGCAAGAATGCTCGCCACCGCAATCGGATGTGTGATGTACGGATCCCCGTTCTTACGGAACTGCCCACTGTGAACCCGCTCAGCCACCTCATAAGCGCGCTCAATCAACGCAATATCATCCTTCGGGTGCGCCTGACGCACCGCACGAACCAACGGCTCAATCGCTGGAGTCACAGAACCACGCGGCGTGCTCCACCACGCCAAACGTGCCCGCATCCACCCACCCGCGGACGAGGAGGACGCAACCGAATGAGATTCAGGCGGCGTCTGCTGCGTTCGGGCCGGAGTGTCGTTCATGAAGAAATAATAGTGCCCCTAACTGACCGTCGCCTTTTTTCACTACCGCACACCGTGTTCGCTCTGCGCCCCTCACACCACGAGAAGGCTGTGAACCTGCTCATCAACTAGCCGCTGCCGCCCCCCAAGCGCGGCGATCTCTACCACTGTGTCGAAAGCAACAACACTGGCACCCGTACGCCGAACCAACGAACACGCAGCAAACGCAGTACCACCCGTAGCCAACACATCATCCATCACCAACACCCGGTCTCCACGGGAAAAGGCATCCTGATGAACTTCCAACGTTGCCGAACCATACTCAAGCGAATACTCCGCACTGAACGTAGCCCGCGGAAGCTTGCCCGCCTTACGGATCGGAACAAAACCCACACCCATCGCTACAGCACAGGCAGCGCCCAACATGAAGCCACGCGCCTCCACCCCCGCAACCGCATCCACTTCACCCGAAAAACGCGCAACGACATCATCCACCACAGCGCGCATTACCTCAGGGTCAGCTAACACAGGGGTGAAGTCCTTAAAAAGAACACCCGGAGAAGGGAAATCCTCCACATCAACCAGACGGGAAGAAACAAGGTGAGCCAAATCAGTGCGTTGCGACACGAACGTGAGCCTAAACCATCAACCCCACCCCCATCCCCAGCACTTGCTCAACAACTCCGTGAGGTGCCGTGAGGGGCACACCAAACGGTGTGCCCCTCACGGCACCTCACCTACTCACATCAGCGAGACTTGCGACCAAACCTCTTTTTCTTTTTACCCTTCGAGTCTTCCTGCAACATCGACGGGTGAATCAGACGGCCAGTCATCGTTTGCGGACCAACTTCCTGATCTGAAGCCAAAGGCACCGGACGCTCAAACGCACCCGTACGCGCCGGAACCGGCTCAGGAGCTGAGGCATCCCCAGCTGACTGATCCGCCATCACAGACTGCTCGATATAGCCGCGAGCATCCACGCGCACACCCTGCTGCTCAAGCTGCTCACGCCGCTTGCGAGCACGCACCGACAACTCACGCATAGCAGGCTCTTTCTCACGCCAATGCGCCAACAACGGCGTCGCAATACAGATGGAGCTGTATACACCCACGCTGACACCGACAAACAGCGACAACGACAAGTCCAGCAACGTTCCCGGACCGATCACCGTAAAGCCCATCACCAACACCGCAAGAATCGGCAGCAAAGCCACGATCGTGGTGTTAATCGAACGGATGAGTGTCTGGTTTACCGCCAAGTTTGCGGCCTCTGAATACGTCTGACGCCCCGTCTTTGCCGCCTCCGCAGTGTTCTCACGAACTTTGTCGAACACAACTACCGTGTCATAAATCGAATATCCGAGAACAGTGAGGAACCCGATAGTCGAAGCTGGCGTGATCTCAAAACCGGCCAAGGCATAAATACCGACCGTCACGATCATGTCGTGCGCCAAAGCAATCAGCGCAGCCAACGACATCTTCCACGTACGGAAGTACAAAGCCAGCACCAACGAAACAATGACGAGGAAGACTACTAGGGCCTGAATTGCCTGTTTTGAAACTGACTCACCCCACGAAGGACCCACAACCGAAGAGTTCACATTCTCGACGGGAACGCCGAAGGTCTTCGCAAGCGCGGCACTGACCTGCCGAACTGAGTCATCTTTCATCCGCTCCGTTTGGATACGGACCGTGTTCCCACTGATCACCGTCGAAGAAGCAACATCGACGCCAGAGGCACCCTTAACTGCAGCCTGAGCTTTCGTGTCGTAGCTCTGCGTGTCGGCAACACCAGAAACCCGGAAGTCCGACCCTCCAGTGAACTCGATACCGGGATTAAGGCCACGAAGCCCCACACCCAACGCCACGATCACCATCAAAACCGCTGAGATGGAAAGCCAAAGCTTCAGTTTCCCCACAAACGGGATTGAACGTTGACCCGTGTACAGGTCATTTCCGAAGTCGGTGAGCTTACTCATGCGTGGCTACCTCCGGTCGGGCGGGCAGCACCCGCGGTCGGACCCGGCACGAATCGTCCAGCACCCTTATATCCAGCACCCGTGCCAAGAGTTTTCGGGTCGAAGCCGGACAACTTGTGACCAGAAGAGAAGAACTTCGTACGAGCCAGCAATGTCAGTAGCGGATGTGTAAAGAGGAACGTCACGAAAAGATCCAGCAGTGTCGTCACGATCAGCATGAACGCGAATCCACGCACGTTCGCCGCTGCGAGCAAGTACAAAACAACAGCCGCGATGAGGTTCACGCTGTCCGAGATAAGGATCGTGCGCCGTGCCCGAATCCACCCAGACTCAACCGCTGCTGCCAAACGTTTACCTTCTCGAGCCTCATCACGAACACGTTCGAAATACACAATGAACGAGTCGGCAGTAGTACCAATCGCAACAATCGCACCCGTCACCCCAGCCATTGTGAGGCGCAGGTTGTACCCCCAACCAAGCAAGGTCAAGATGATGTAGGTCAAGGCCGCCACGAGCAGCACAGAAGAGACCACAACCAAACCGGTGACGCGGTACTGCCACAGGAAGTACACGAAAACGAGAATCAGACCGAGCAGACCGGCAAGCAGACCGTTGCGCAGCTGGTCGCCACCCACGGTCGGAGAGACGTTATCGGTGCTTTGCACCTCAAAAGACATCGGAAGCGCACCAAATTTCAACTGGTCTGCAAGCAGCTTGGCCTGATCAGCAGTGAAATTACCGGAAATCGAAGCCTGACCACCGGTGATAGCAGAAGAGAAATACGGTGCCGAGATAACCCGGTTGTCAAGGACAGCTGCCAACTGGTTGCGCGGCTGCCCCAGCTTGACCATGTATCCAGAAATCGTCGCGTACGCCTGGACGTAGTCATCGTGCGTCTTCAGCTGGACTTCGTAACCACCGGTGGGCTGGCCCGTCTGCGGGTTCGTGGCCATACCTGAAGAAGCATCAGCAATGTTGTTACCGTCCATCACTGTCGGGCCCAGAACATACAAGCTCTGACCATCGCTAGCGCAAGCAACGGTGGCCTTGTTCGGGTCAGGACGCTTAGTCACGTCTTGTTTCTGGCAGTTAATCTGCTTCAGCTCACCTTGGAGCTCGGGGGTAAGCCACCCCTCTGAGGTAGCTGCCTCGATCAGCTTGGTTGGGTCCTTACGCACATCTGCAGTGATCGTAGGAGGCGCCGCCGGTGCCGTCGGCTTAGCGGTGGGAGCACCAGTGGGCTTACCCGTCGGAGCTGCAGTAGGAGATGCGCTACCCGTAGGAGCAGGTGTCGTAGGCGCCGGTGTAGTCGGCTTCGGTGCTGGAGCAGGAGCCGCAGCTGCCTTGGGGCGACCAGCGGGAGTGGACGCCGAGGGAGTCGCAGCAGCTGATGGTGACCCAGATGGGGCGGGAGTCGTACCAGGCTTGGCTGCCGGTGGACTGCTCGCAGAACCGCTGGGAGCGGGGCTCTGTGTCGGCGAGGGGGTAGCACCCGGTGGCTGGACAGGAATCATGCCCAGTACTGGACGGAACGCCATCTGTGAACTGGCACGCAGGCCATCTTCCTGCTGCTTAGTCATCCGGCCCGGAACAGAGACAACAACGTTGTTTCCGAGCGTAGAGACTTCAGCTTCAGCCACACCTTGCCCGTCAACACGGGCACGGATGATGTCAACAGCCTGATCAAGCTGCTGTTGATCGACGGTCTGCCCGTTTTGTGTTTGCGGCTGCAGAATCATCTGCGTACCGCCTTCAAGGTCCAGGCCCAGTTTGGGGGCCCACTGCCCACCCCACATCGTGGCGGACAAAGCAAGCAGTACCACCAAACCAAGCGATATGAAAGTACATATCACCAGGTCAGAGGTAGCGCGTTTGTGTGCTGGT
This sequence comes from Dermatophilus sp. B7861-1, assembly GCF_058996045.1. Taxonomy (NCBI): domain Bacteria; kingdom Bacillati; phylum Actinomycetota; class Actinomycetes; order Micrococcales; family Dermatophilaceae; genus Dermatophilus; species Dermatophilus sp. B7861-1. The sequence continues at coordinate 1,277,319 of NZ_CM180082.1, forward strand.
CGGGTGTTGGGGCGGCGCGCTCCGCTTTCTACCCCGACGTTTGATCCCTCACTCGCCACGACGCCCCCTGCTCACCGAGTTGCTGCGATCACTCGAGTGATCGAGCGAGTCGCGCGTCCACGGCGCCGGGCGGGCCCGACGGTTCCGGATCCTATGCATGAATCGTCCTCGTTGTTCTGGTGGAGTTATGCGTTCGCTGGCCAGCCGTACGAGCCGGTCAGGCTGAGACGAGCATCGACGCCGACCAAGCGAATCAGCGGATACGCCTCCACGGATGGCACGCACCGAGCGGTGCACACTGTCGTGCGGTGCTGCACCGTACACATGGACGGACTCACCACACCTGCACTTCTACGGAGTCACGATGACCGTTCCCCCGGGGTCGCGCCACGGTCGTGGAGTGTCCGGTTGCGCACGGTGAGAGCGCCTTTGCGCCCTCCGAGTCTAGGTGACGCGTCGATGTGTCCAAGCGCGCGACTCGTGGGGGTGTGTGTCAGTCTCCTATAGCCGTCCTGTACCTGAGCCGCCTTGATCATTCTCGACGGTTGAATCCGATCCTGAGTTCCGTTGCGCACCGGGCATAGACAGGGCCGGATTGTCAGGAACAGGGATTCCTAAATGCTCAAAGGCCGCTGAAGCAGCAATCCGGCCACGCGCTGTACGCAGCATGAGTCCCTCACGTACCAGGAATGGTTCTGCAACGGTCTCAACAGTGTCTGGTTCTTCCCCCACCGCGACAGCTAATGTCGCGACCCCAACAGGTCCACCTCCAAAACGACGACACAACGCATCCAGCACGGCACGGTCAAGACGATCCAACCCGCGACTGTCAACGTCAAACAACTCCAGCGCCGCACAAGCAGCATCAGCATCGAGCACACCACTTCCATGCACCTGAGCCCAGTCACGCACCCGCCGCAAAAGCCGATTAGCGATCCGAGGGGTGCCACGTGAGCGGTCAGCTATCTGAGAAAGACCTTCATCAGTGGCCTCGACATCAAGAAGATTCGCTGATCTGCGAACAATGGCAAGGAGCTCACCACTGTCATAAAAATCAAGATGCCCAGTAAACCCGAAACGATCACGCAAAGGAGCGGGCAGCAAACCAGCCCGCGTGGTGGCCCCCACCACAGTGAAAGGCGCCAACTCCAACGGGATTGCCGTAGCGCCTGGACCTTTACCCACGATGATGTCGACACGGAAGTCCTCCATCGCTAGATAGAGCATCTCCTCAGCGGGGCGGGCCATACGGTGAATTTCGTCGAGGAAAAGCACTTCCCCTTCGGTCAGCGACGACAGGATGGAAGCCAAGTCCCCAGCATGCTGGATAGCTGGCCCGCTCGTAATACGAATAGGAGCCCCAAGCTCAGAGGCCACAATCATGGCTAGCGTGGTTTTACCCAGTCCCGGCGGCCCAGATAAAAGAATGTGGTCCGGGCTGGAAGCACGACGCTTAGCAGCTTCAAGAACAAGGCCAAGCTGGTCACGGACGCGACGCTGACCAGGGAACTCAGCAAGCCGTTTCGGGCGTAGCGCAGCTTCGATCTGACGTTCGTCACCGGATTCATCAACGTGCGCGCTAGGGTCAACGATGCGTGGTGATGCGTCATACGAGCCGTCGTCCCACGTGTCGGCCGAGTGCTCTCCCAAAGGGCTCATCGGCTGAGCTCCTGCAGCGCAGCTTTCAATGCGACACCCACGGGAGCATCAGCATCCACGGTTTTCGCTACCCGTCCTAGGGCTGCCTCGGCTTGTTTGGCAGACCACCCCAGACTCATGAGAGCTTCAGTTACTGAATCATTCCAGACCGGTTCATCACTGCTACTGGCAGCGAGCTCTTCATGGTGGGGGTTTTCGTCAAGGCCGAGTGCCGTCATCTTTTCGCGCAGCTCCAAAATGATCCGTTCCGCGCTTTTCTTACCGATGCCAGGAACTTTCACCAAAGCAGTGACTTCTCCTGCAGAGATCGCTGTCGCCAGCCGGGCAGGCGTGAACACCGCGAGCATGGCCAACGCCATCCTGGGGCCCACTCCACTGACGCTTTGCGCAACCTCGAAAATTTCTTTCTCCTGCGCATCAGCGAATCCGTACAAAGTCCACGCATCTTCACGAACCACCAGGCTCGTGGCCAGCTCTGCCTGTTCTCCAACTCGCAGTGAGGCCGCGGTGGCAGGAGTGAGACGCACCTGTAGCCCCACACCCCCAACCACAATCACAGCCTGATCTAGCCCTGCACTGATGACCGTGCCGCTGATCGAGGCGATCATGCTTCTCCTAAACCATGCTGATTTGCGTTGGGCACCTCACGCCACCGGAGAACGCAAGGCACATATTCGGACATGTGTTCGCCTGCAACGCTACCGCATCCCATCGAAGGTAAAACGTTGCCTCTCAGCGCCCTTGCGCCCGCTTTGTTGCCTGCTCGATACGTGCTGCCGCTCCCCCACGCCACACGTGACACACCGCTAGCGCTAAGGCATCTGCCGCATCAGCGGGTTTAGGAGGAGCATTCAGAGCCAAAATCCGGGTGATCATAGTTGTCACCTGCGCTTTATCGGCCCGCCCATTGCCTGTAACCGCAGCTTTAACCTCACTGGGTGTATGAAGCGCTAACGGCACTTCTCGTCGGGCTGCAGCCAACATAGGGATTGCGCTGGCTTGCGCAGTGCCCATGATCGTACTCACGTCATTGCGGGCGAAAACCCGCTCCACGGCAATTGATTCAGGCTGGTATTGATCGAGCCACTCATCGAGTTGACCGGCCAAAGAATTGAGCCGTTCGTGAATTGGATCGCCAGTGGGGGTTCGGATTACACCTACCGCAACCATGCGCAGTTGTCTTCCAGGAGCACCGTCGACTACGCCTACACCACATCGGGTCAATCCTGGATCTACTCCCAGAACTCGCACCGCTGCTCCTCTTCGTTTGTTCTTTATATGTGTGAGAGCGCCAGGAGGTCTTATTGAGTCACCTGGCGCTCTCATACATTCACGCGTGTGCGCAGAAAGTGTGCTCAGTCTTCGTCTTCGAGCTGGGCGGCCACCTCAGGTGAGATGTCGCCGTTAACGAAGACGTTCTGCACGTCGTCGCTGTCTTCGAGGGCGTCAACGACACGCAACATTTTGCGTGCACCTTCGAGATCGAGCGGAACCTGCAGGTTCGGGACGAATTCTGCTTCAGCAGAGTCGTAGTCCACACCAGCCTCTTGCAGGGCTGTGCGGACGGCAACGAAGTCACTGGCTTCGGAAATGATGCGGAAGCTATCACCGAAGTCTTCGACCTCGTCAGCACCAGCTTCGAGGACGACTTCCAGCAGGGAGTCTTCGGTTGCTTCGCCGTCTTTTTGCGCCTTGGGGACGATGACGACGCCTTTGCGTTCGAAGTTGTAGGCGACCGAACCGGGGTCAGCTAGGGAGCCACCGTTGCGGGTCAGGGCCACGCGCACTTCGGTGGCGGCGCGGTTGCGGTTATCAGTCAGGCACTCGATCAGGACTGCGACACCGCCGGGGGCGTAGCCCTCGTACATGATGGTCTGCCAGTCGGCGCCGCCTGCTTCTGCACCGGATCCGCGTTTGACGGCGCGGTCGATGTTGTCGTTGGGGACCGAGCTCTTCTTGGCCTTCTGGATGGCGTCGAACAGTGTCGGGTTACCGGCTGGGTCACCGCCGCCAGTACGTGCCGCGACCTCGATGTTTTTGATCAGCTTGGCGAACAGCTTGCCGCGCTTGGCATCGATGGCCGCTTTCTTGTGTTTGGTAGTCGCCCACTTGGAGTGACCGCTCATACGTTGTCTCCTCGAAAATCGGAACGGAGTGCCCGCGGATTTGTCGGTATCGATCGCATCCAGATCCGAACCATCGTACCCATCTGTCGTGTAGTGGCCTGCGCCTTCAGAGTGGGGTGGGCTGTTTAGCTTGCTCGAACGAGGTTGACGAAGTGCTGGTGCATGCGGTGGTCGCCGGTTATCTCGGGGTGGAATGCGGAGGCTAAGAGGTTTCCTTGGGCGACGACTACGGGGCGGGGCGTGCTGTGACCGGTGGGTGTTTCGGTGGTGACTGAAGCGAGTATTTCAACCTCAGGGCCGGTGGTTTCTACCCATGGGGCCCGGATGAAGACGGCGCGCATGGGGGTGTCGGTAGTGGTGATGCCAGCTACGGGTAGGTCTGTTTCGAAGGAGGCGATTTGGCGTCCGAATGCGTTGCGTCGCACGACGATGTCGAGGCCTCCGAGGGTTTGTTGGCTTTTTTCGCCGTCGAGGATTGAGTTGGCTAGCAGGATCATTCCGGCGCAGGAGCCGTAGGCGGGCATGCCATTGCGAAGTCGTTCTTTGAGAGGGTCTTGGAGGTCAAAGGTTCGTAGGAGCCGGTCGATCACAGTGGATTCGCCCCCGGGTAGGACGATGCCGTGCACGGTGTGGAGCTCTTCGGGGCGGCGAATGGGCACTGCGGTGGCGCCGCAGGCGGTGATGGCGGTGGCGTGTTCATGCACGTCGCCTTGGAGCGCAAGAATTCCGATGGTGGGCGATGTCACGTCATAAAAGGCTACGTTGTGCGGTGCGGTGGGTTAGGCAAATAGCAGCGGCGGGCAGATGTGCTTGTGGGCTTCTGTCCGCCGCTGTGTTTCTTGGGGTTTATTCAAAGGTGAGTTCGGTGGCTTTTTGGAATTCGGGGTGACGTTCTTTGTTGCGTTTGACTAGCGGCCATAGGAACCACACGGTGGCTGTGAATAGGGCTGCTGCGCCGAGCACCTTCCAGTTGAAGAACTCGTTTGAGGTGTCGATGAGCATGATCACGATGATGCCCACCAGGCAGATGATGCCGAACCAGCCGGTGTAGGGGGCTCCGGGCATGGGGAATGAGGTGGGTTCGACTAGGCCTTTGTTGATGCGTTTCCGTAGGGCCATTTGGCAGGCGAAGATAGTCACCCATGTCCATACGATGCCGACTGCGGCGGTTTCGACGGCGATGTCGAATGCTTCTCCGGGCATGAACACGTTGAGGATGACTCCCAGGAAGTACACGAATGCGGTGAGGAGAATGCCGCCTGCGGGTACGCCGGTTTTGTTGAGTTTGGCTGTGAAGCGGGGGGCTTCGCCGGATGCTGCCAGGGAGCGCAGGATGCGGCCGGTGGAGTAGAGGCCGGAGTTACATGAGGAGAGCGCTGCGGTGATGACGATGACGTTCATGAGGTCACCGATCCAGGGAAGCATGGATCCGAAAGCGGTGACGAAGGGGCTTTCGCCAGCTTTGTAGGCGGTGTAGGGCAGCAGGCAGGACAGCAGGAACACGCTGCCGACATAGAACAGGGCGATCCGGTAGATGACAGCGCGGACTGCTTTGGGGATGACATGTTCGGCGTCGTGGGTTTCCCCGGCTGCGGTGCCGACGAGTTCGATGGTGGCGTAGGCAAAGACGACGCCTTGCATGAGCATGACGAAGGCGAGGGTGTTGCCGTTGGGGAAGAATCCATCGGGTGAGTTCAGGTTATGTAGTCCGGCGGGGTTGCCATTGAACTTGAAACCGATGATGACCATGACGGTGCCGACGATGAGGAAGGCCGATAGGGCGAGCACTTTGAGTAGGGCGGCCCAGAATTCGAGCTCTCCGAAGGCTTTTGCACTGGAGAGATTGATAGCTAGTACGAGGGCTAGGGCTACGAGTGCGCTGATCCATTGAGGGGTGTCGGGTAGCCATTTGCTGATGTACACGGCAATGGCGGTGATTTCGGCGACGCCTGTAGTCATCCAGTTGAGCATGTACATCCAGCCGGCCATGTAGGCGGCGCGGTCTCCGAAGAATTCACGTGCGTAGGAGACAAAGGATCCGGAGCTGCGACGGTGCATGACGAGTTCGCCTAGGGCACGCATAAGGAAGAAAGCGATGACGCCGCAGAAGGCGTAGGAGAGGATAAGTGAAGGCCCTGCGATGGCCAGGCGGCGTCCTGCACCGAGGAAGAGGCCGACTCCGATGGCGCCGCCGAGGGCGATCATCTGGACCTGACGGTTGGTGAGCGATTTGTGGTAGCCGGTGTCGCCTGCGTCTTCGAGGTGGAGGGAGGCGTTTTCGGCTGGCTGTGCAGGGGGCGAGCTCGTTGATGAGCTTCGTTGCTCACCAGGTTGTGATGATGTCATGCCCTAACAGTGAGGCCATGGGGTGGCCTGCAGGAACTTGTGGTGTCGGCAAGCGCCTAGGCGGCTGTGGTGGCTGTTGTCTGCACATGGCCAACTAGCTGGGAATTTGTGAATATCGCACTGAAATTAGTCTGAAAAAGATTCTTTGCGGTTCTGGTGTGTCTTGCGAGGCAGTGGTGTAGAGATTTGTGGTTACTTCCCTATGTGTTTGTGGGCAGCGGTGCGAGAACGTGTTTTATGTCGCACCGCTGCCCACGGCTGTGTTTGTTTATGTGTATTTCAGTAGCAGGCGCAGATCAGAGGTCACCAGCCGCGCTCAGCGAGGCGGTGGGGTACGGGGATGTCGTCGACGTTGATTCCGACCATTGCTTCGCCCAGGCCTCGGGAGACTTTGGCGATGGTGTCGGGGTCGTCGTAGAAGGTGGTGGCTTTGACGATGGCTTCAGCACGTTGGGCGGGGTTTCCGGACTTGAAGATGCCTGAGCCAACGAAGACGCCTTCGGCGCCCAGCTGCATCATCATGGCGGCGTCGGCGGGGGTGGCGATACCGCCAGCGGTGAAGAGTACGACGGGGAGTTTGCCGTTGGTTGCTACTTCTTTGACTAGGTCGTAGGGGGCTTGGAGTTCTTTTGCGGCTACGTAGAGTTCGTCTTCGGGGAGCGAGGTGAGCCAACGGATTTGATCGCGCATTTTGCGCATGTGCGTGGTGGCGTTGGAGACATCGCCGGTACCGGCTTCTCCTTTGGAACGGATCATCGCTGCGCCTTCGGTGATGCGGCGTAGGGCTTCGCCGAGGTTGGTGGCGCCGCAAACAAAGGGGACGGTGAAGGCCCATTTGTCGATGTGGTTGCTGTAGTCGGCGGGGGTGAGTACTTCGGATTCGTCGACGTAGTCCACGCCCAGAGATTGCAGTACCTGTGCTTCGACGAAGTGGCCGATGCGTGCTTTGGCCATGACGGGGATGGAGACGGCGTTGATGATGCCGTCGATCATGTCGGGGTCGCTCATGCGTGAGACGCCGCCTTGGGCGCGGATGTCGGCAGGGACGCGTTCGAGGGCCATGACTGCGACGGCGCCTGCGTCTTCAGCGATTTTGGCCTGTTCTGGGGTGACGACGTCCATGATCACGCCACCTTTGAGCATTTCGGCCATGCCGCGTTTGACGCGGGTGGTGCCTACAGCGGACTGGGCGGATGACTGTTCGGTCATGGGTGCTCCCTTGCGTTCCTAATGACTGATGCCTGGGTAGACGATACGCGCAGCACCGTTGTGGCTGGTCTGGATGGGTGTGGGTTAGGTGGGTGACGCGGTGAGGTCGTCGTCGAATTCGATGGGGCGGGGCGTGGTGGCGTGTCCAGCGAGGTGGGCGATGCGTACCAGGGGTGTGTGTCGCAGGCGGCGGACGTCGCTGACGGTGTTGTTGTAGAACTGGCGGGCTAGCTGGACACGGCGGTGTGTGGCGATGGTGTGGGCGATTGGGTCAGATTCGGGTGAGTTGCTGTTCGTGGGGGTGGAGGTGGGCAGGGTTTCGCGGAGTGCGACGGTGAGGGCTGTTTCGGTGAGTTCGCGTAGGGCCAGTTTTCCTTCAGCCCAGTCGAGGGTAAGGAGGCTGTAGTCGCTATGGATGGATTCGGCGCTGGCGGAGGCGAGTATGAGTGAGCTGGCGGGGTCTAGGAGGCCGGAGTTTGCCAGGGCGGTAGCTGCTTCTGCGCGGCGGATGAGGTAGGCGTCGAGGGCGGCAAGGGCTCCTTCGGCGCGGGTATGGAGGCGGTGTAGTCGCGCTGCTGTGTAGGAAAGGTGCCAGGCGAATAGGGCGAGGATGAGCAGGGTAGTGAGGATCCAGGTGGTGTTCATGGGGTAAGGGTCGCTTTGAGGGTGGCCCAGAGGGCTGTTGCGGTGTTGGTCAGGGGTGTGGCGCGGGTTCCTTCGAGGACTGTTTCGTAAACGGCGAGGATGTCGTCGCTGACGTGGCGCCAATCGTAGGTGGCGGCGCGGGCAAGGCCTGCTAGGTGCAGCTTTTCGCGTAGTTTGGGGTTGTGGAGGAGGTTGGTGAGGGCTTGGGCGAGGGCGTGTGAGTTTCCTGTGGGGAAGGTGATTCCGGCGTCGCCAAGAACGTGGGTGAAGGGGGTGAGGTTGGAGGCGATGACTGGTGCCCCGGCGCTCATGGCTTCTACTAGGACGATGCCAAAGCTTTCGCCTCCGGTGTGGGGGGCGATGTAGGCGTCGACGGAGCGTAGGAGTGCGGCTTTGTCTGTTTCGGGGATTGCTCCCAGGAAGTGAGCGGCGTGGCGGGCTGAGGTGGGGATGAGGTTGCGGGCGGTGGGGATGTCTCCGTGGCCGGCGATGAGTAGGCGTAGGCCTGGGTGGTGTTTGAGTAGGTGTGGGAGGGCATCGGCCAGGACGGGCAGACCTTTGCGGGGTTCGTCGATACGGCCTAGGAAGGCGATGGTGGGGTGGCTGGGGGTTCCGGTCCAGGTGGGGTTGGGGGTGGCGGTAGCGAAGGTGTGCGTATCGACGCCGTTGGGGATGATGACGCTATCGATGCCCATGTGGTTGAGGGCGGTTTGTCGGGCGGCTTGGGAGACGGCTATGCGGCCGTGGATTTTTTCTAGGGATGAGCGGACTAGCGGGGATACCGCTTGGATAGCGAGGGAGCGTTCGAGGTTGGTGTGGAAGGTCGCCACGATGGGGGTTCGTGCGGCGCGTAGGGCGAGGATGGATGTGCTAGGTACGAGAGGTTCGTGGATGTGGAGGATGTCGAAGCGGCCGTTTTCTAGCCAGGTGGTGACACGGTTGGCTACGGCTGGGCCGAAGGCTAGGCGCGCGATGGAGCCGTTGTAGGGGATGGCGCGTGAGCTTCCGGCGCTGGTGAAGTTGCGGGTATGTGGGGTGGTTTCGGCTGCCGGGGCGAGTACGGCGACGTGGTGTCCTCGGGTGTGGAGTTGGTGGGCGAGGTCGCGGGTGTGGTTTTGCACGCCGCCTGCGACATCGAAGCTGTAGGGGCAGACGATTCCGATGCGCATCTTAGGTGCCTTGGGGTGTGTAGATGGGTTGCATCATGTGCCAGTCTTGGGGGTGGTTGAGGATGTTGTTGGCGATGATGTCAACGCAGTATTGGGTGGTGTCGCGGACGCGTTGGTGGGTTGTCCCGCTGGTGGGTGGGGCAGGTGGATGGAATTGGATGACGGTGCGGTAACTGGTGGTCTTGGGGGTGGATTCGTAGTGGATGGTGACGGGTAGGACTTCTATTCCTGCGGTGATGGCCAGGGCAGCTGGGCCGACGCTGGCGTTGATGTGACCGCCGGGGAAGGTGGTAGCCACTCCCCCGCCGGTGAGGTCTCGATCGGCCAGTAAGGGGATGATGACGGGTTTGTTGGTTGCGCTGTGGAGGGTGCGCAGTACGTTTCCTTCGCCGGTGAGGGCGATGATGCGCATGCCTAGGGCGTGGCGAGTAGCGCGGAAAAGGGTGAAGATGCTTTCTGGTTGGAGGCGTTCGGCGACTGTGACGACGGGGCCCAAGTCGAGTTGGGCCCATGCTCCTGCGAGGTCCCAGTTTCCGCTGTGGGAAAGGAAACAGGCAACGGCACGGGGCTGCTCAGGTGATCCCATGGCTGCACGGATGTGATGCAGTCCTTCTATTCGGGTGCAGTTTCGGATGTCCTCGGGGGTCATTGCTGGTAGCCGGAATAGTTCGCACCAGTAGCGCAGGTAGGAGCGAACTCCGTCACGGACGAGAGTTTCCAGTGGGCGAGGGTGCGGTAGGTGTGGGTGTAGGTGTCGGTAGTTTTCGCGCAGGGTGCGTACGCCTTGCCCGTTAGCGATATAGGTCAGGTGAGCGGCGAGGTCGAACAGAGCGAAGGTCAGGCGTTGCGGTAGCCGTGGAATAACCTGCCATGCTGTGGCGAATGCGCTGGTTGTGAGCTTGTTGCTGATGCGTTTACGCCAGGTGTGTGTGGGGTTTTTCATGGCATGGGATGGGTGTGGTCGGTGCGTTTTTTCTCGATTTCTTTTGCGACTGCGTGCATTCGTTGCCATACGGTTAGGGCGCTCGCGGCAGCTAGGGCCCACAGGATGTAGCCGAGGGTGTCGCTGGGCAGGTTGGCGATGTCGACGATGAATGCTCCGGCGAGGGTGATGAGGAGTCTGTCGGCGCGTTCGGCGATGCCGGTGTTTGCTCCGGTCATGCCTAGGCCTTCGGCGCGGGCTCGGGCGTAGCTGGTGACGAAAGCGAAGACGAGGCAGAACAGTGAGGCCCAGGTGGCGGAGGTTTCGTGGGGTTGGCGGGCATAGAAGAGCAGGAGGCCGCCGAATACAGCTCCGTCGGCGAGGCGGTCGAGGGTTGAGTCGAGGAAGGCTCCCCAGGTGCTGGTGGTTCCTGATAGGCGTGCCATGGTGCCGTCGAGGAGGTCGAATAGGACAAAGAATGTGATGAATAGGACTCCGGGTGCGAATTCTCCTCGGGGGAAGAACCAGAGTGCGCCTGCGCATACGCCTAGTGCCCCGATGGTGGTGACTGCGTCAGCGTTGAGGCCTATGCGCAGGAGGATTTTGGCGATGGGAGTGGCGATTTTGGTGGCGAATGATCGGGCGAATTTGTTCAGCATGGGGCCCCTTCGTGGTTGTTGGTGTGTGGGGGCCGCCGTTGTGGTGGTGGGCATTCGCTGTCGTGGGTGGGTGTGTGGTGTCGGGTAGGCGCTGCGAATGCCGGTGTGCTCATGATTAGCCCACCCTATGTGACGGGGTGGCTTTTCTTGTCGGTTGGTGGTGCTGCTTATTGGGTGGTGTCTGTCCATCCTTGAGTGAACATGCGTCGGGTGTCATCGAGGAGGACGGGTAGGGCTTTGGTGCGGCCGATGATGGGGAAGAAGTTAGCGTCTCCGGACCACCGGGGAACGATGTGTTGGTGTAGGTGGGCTGCTACGCCAGCGCCTGCTACTGCGCCTTGATTCATTCCGATGTTGAAGCCGTGTGGGGCGTTGACGCGCTGCATCATGCGGATTGCTTGGCGGGTCATTGATGTGAATTCGTCGAGTTCTTCGTCGTTGAGGTCGATGTACATGGGGATGTGGCGGTAGGGGCAGATGAGGAGGTGGCCGGGGTTGTAGGGGAAGAGGTTGAGGATGGCGAAGCAGTGTTTTCCGCGGTGGACGATGAGTGCTTCTTCGTCGGTTTTGGTGGGGCCTGTGCAGAAGGGGCAGTCGTTTTCTTTTGCCGTGTGTGGTTGTGATGTGTTTTTTGTTTCGGAGTTGCCCTGGATGTAGGCCATGCGGTGCGGGGTCCAGAGGCGTTCGAAGCCGTCGTGTTCACCGGCAAATTGCGTGGCTGGGTCGATCCGGGGCGGTTGGGTCATGGGCCTGATTTTAGGTCTGGTGGTGGGGTGAGTCAGGGGTGGCACGGTGTGTGTCCGTGCCACCCCTGACAGGTGTGGTTTGTGCTTTTGTTACTCGGTTTCTTCGGGTGTGTGGGTGGAGGCGACAGGGTCGTTGTTGTCGCGGCTGCGGATGGTGGTGAGGATCCGTTCGATTGCTACGTCGACAGGGACTTTGTTTTCTTGGCTGCCGTCGCGGAAGCGGAAGCTGACGGCGTTGTTGCTGCGGTCTTCTTCACCGGCGATGAGTGTGAAAGGGACTTTGGAGGTGGATGCGTTGCGGATTTTCTTGGGGAAGCGGTCGTCGCTGTGGTCGATTTCGATGCGAACGCCGTGTTCGCGTAGGCGTGCTGCGATTTCTTCGAGGTATTCGCCATGTTCTTCTGCGACGGGGATTCCGGTGACTTGCACGGGGGCGAGCCAGGCGGGGAATGATCCTGCGTAGTGTTCGACGAGAACGCCGAAGAATCGTTCGATGGAACCGAATAGCGCGCGGTGGATCATGACGGGGCGTTGACGGGTTCCGTCTGCGGCTTGGTATTCGAGTTCGAATCGTTCTGGCAGGTTGAAGTCGAGCTGAATGGTGCTCATTTGCCAGGTGCGGCCGATGGCGTCTTTGGCTTGTACGGAGATTTTGGGGCCGTAGAACGCGGCGCCGCCGGGGTCGGGGACGAGGTCTAGGCCGGAGTCGGTGGCGACTTGGCGCAGTGTTTCGGTGGCTTCTTCCCAGGTGGCGTCATCGCCGACGAATTTTTCTGGGTTTTTGGTGGAGAGTTCGAGGTAGAAGTCGTCGAGTCCGTAGTCCTTGAGTAGGTCTAGGACGAAGGTGAGCAGTCGGGTGAGTTCGCCGCGCATTTGGTCGCGGGTGCAGTAGATGTGGGCGTCGTCTTGGGTGAATCCGCGGGCGCGGGTGAGGCCGTGAACAACGCCGGATTTTTCGTTGCGGTAGACGGTTCCAAACTCGAAGAGTCGTAGTGGTAGTTCGCGGTAGCTGCGTCCGCGGGAGCGGAAGATGAGGTTGTGCATGGGGCAGTTCATCGGCTTGAGGTAGTAGTCCTGGCCGGGTTTGGTGATGTTGCCTTCGCTGTCGCGTTCCTCATCCATTTGCATGGCGGGGTACATGCCGTCGCGGTACCAGTCGAGGTGTCCGGAGACTTCGAACAGGTTTCCTTTAGTGATGTGTGGGGTGTTGACGAAGCTGTATCCGGCGGCGATGTGGCGTTGGCGGGAGTATTCCTCCATTTCCATGCGCATGATGGCGCCTTTGGGGTGGAATACGGCTAGTCCGGAGCCGATTTCGTCTGGGAAGCTGAACAGGTCCATCTGGTTGCCTAGGCGACGGTGGTCGCGCTTTTCGGCTTCGGCGATGCGGTCGAGGTAGGCACGCATTTCGTCTTTGGTGGGCCATGCGGTGCCGTAGAGGCGTTGCATGCCGGCGTTGCGTTGGTCGCCGCGCCAGTATGCGGCGGAGCAGCGCATGAGTTTGAAGCCGTTGGCGAGCATTTTGGTGGTGGGTACGTGGGGGCCGCGGCATAGGTCGCGCCAAACGACTTCGCCTTTGCGATCGACGTTTTCGTAGATGGTGAGTTCGTCGCCGCCGACTTCCATGGACGCCCCTTCTGCTGCGGCGTCGATGTCATCAGCGTTCTTACCAGATCCGGGACCTCCAGCGAGGCTGATGAGTTCGAGTTTGTAGGGTTCGTTGGCTAGTTCGGCTTCGGCTTCGGCTTGGGTGATGACGCGGCGGCGGAAGGTTTGCCCTTCGTTGACGATGCGCTGCATCGTTTTTTCGAGTTTTTTCAGGTCTTCAGGGGTGAAGGGTTCCTCGACGTCGAAGTCGTAGTAGAAGCCGTCGGTGATCACGGGGCCGATGCCGAGTTTAGCGTTGGGACGCATGCGTTGTACGGCTTGGGCCATGACGTGGGTGGCAGAGTGGCGCAGTACGTTGAGGCCGTCTTCGCTGCCGATGTCGACGCTGTCGATAGTGTCGCCGTCGGACAAGGGGTGGGCGAGGTCGACAACGCGGCTGCTGTCGTTGTTGGTGAGGCGGGCAGCGACGATGCGCTTGTTGTCGGCGAACAGGTCAGCGGCAGTCGTGCCCTGCTCGACCGTTCGTTGCTCTCCGGCTACGGTCACGGTGATCTGCGTGGGCACGATGGTCTCCTCGATTAGTTACGTGGTGTTGATGTACATGCGGCGTTGTATAACGTTCGCGCAATGATGCTACGTCCTGGTACCCACCCTGGTAGCAATCGAGGGGTGCGCATGATCGCCTAATGAGCTGTGCGCAGGGCTATGTGTGTTGTGTTGTCGGTGCGGAAAAAGGGGGTTGAGCGGTGAGTTCGGAGCAGGTGCGGGGCGTGGCTGCGTCGGGTTGGATGATGTTGGCTTGTCCGGTGTGTGGTGGGGATTTAGAGCCTGATGTACAGGTTCGGTGTTTTGGTTGTGGGGCGGGTCATCGTTTTGATCGAGCTCGTCAGGGGCATGTGACGTTGTTGGGTGGCCGGGGTCGGCATGGTCTTGTTGCTGATGATGCGGCGATGGTGGCGGCGCGGTTTGAGGTGCAGTCTTCGGGGTTGTATCGCCCTATTTTGGATGGTGTGGTGCAGGCGGTACTTGAGGGCGGGGTGTTGCCTGCTGGTGGGGTGGAGTTGGGTGGGGTTTTGGATTGTGGTGGTGGGACTGGCTATTACGCGGCAGGGGTTTTGTCGCAGACGCCGTTGGGTTTTGGGGTGGGTATGGATTTGTCGGTGTATGCGGCGCGTAGGGCGGCTAAGGCGCATGCGGGGTTGGTGTCGGTGGTGGCTGATACGTGGGAGCGTTTTCCGATTCGGGATGGGAGCGTTCAAGTTGCGTTGGTGGTTTTCGCGCCTCGTCATGGCGCGGAGCTGGGGCGGGTGTTGCGTCCGGATGGTGTGGTTGTGGTGGTGACTCCGTTGTCTCATCATTTGGCGGAGTTATCGGGGGCTATGCGGGTGAGGGTGGATCCGCGTAAGGAAGAGAGGCTTGCGGCTTCGATGGAGGGGTTTGAGGTGGTTTCGCAGCGGTGTGTGGAGAGTCGGGTGCCTGTGGAGGCTGCGCAGGGTCGTCTTTTGGTGGGGATGGGTCCTGGGGCGCATCATGCGGGAGATGTTGATGGATTGGTGTTGCCTTCTGAGGTGACGTTGGCGGTGCGGGTAGGGGTTTATCGGCCAGTTGGGGTGGGGTGAGGTGTGATTGTTTGGGGGCATGTGGAGGCTGGTCGCCACATGCCGACCGAGTCGATGGTGCCGCGTCCGGGAACTGTTGATATCTGGTTGAATCCGAATTTTTCGTAGAAGGGGATGTTCGAGATTTTGGATGATTCGAGGTAGGCAGCTTGTCCTGCTTTGTCTGCGTGGTGGAGGCCTTGTTGGATGAGAGCGCTTCCGGCGCCACGGCCACGAGCGGAGGGGATGGTTCCTACGGCTTTGAGGTACCAGTGGGGAATGGTGGGTAGGTGTGATCGGATTTCGTTTTGGGTGAGTAGGGCGTGGTGGAATCGTTTACCGAAGATGGAGAGGTATGTGGGTAGACCTTTGAGCTGTTGGAGGAGGGTGACGTGTTCGTTGGGGACGCCCCAGAGTGCGCATCCGAGTGCTTGGCCGTTGGTGGTGTCGCGGGCGAGGTACACGTAGCCGTTGGCGGTGATTACTTCGGTGATGATGCGGCGGAAGAGGGTTGGGAGTCGTTGGTGGTCGCGGGCTGGAATGAGACCGAGGGTGTATTCGTCGTCGGCGAAGGCTTGTGCGAGTACCTCAGCGCATGTGTCGCGGTCTGATTTAGAGCCGGGAACGATTGTGAGGTTGCGGTTGGGCATGGCTACTCCCCTTTGAGCGGTCATGTGTTTAATTTTATTTATTTTCAGGAAAGCTGGGAGTGAATGGGTGGTTATTGCGGGATGGTTCTGCGCATGGAGTAAAAGTGCAGCAAATGCGTGGAGCAAATAAACAGTTGGGGTGTCACGGATATATCCGTGACACCCCAACTGTGTTGCGATGTGCTCAGATCATCAGTGAGCAGGTAGTGCTCTACTGGTGATCAGAGGAGGTGCTGGGTCACTTGGCGCCCATGCGAGCGGTAACCATGTAGCCCCAGGTGGGGTGCTTGTACACGCCCACGCCACCGATGGTGTGGCCCTTGAAGACCATGGGCAGGTAGTGCGGCTGGGAGTTGATCCACTGGTTGACTGCCGTCTTCGCCGGGTCCGGGCCAGCGGCCAAGATTTCCCCGTAGTTGTTGTAGTAGAAGCTGGACTTGTCGTGAACCATGGTGTTCAGGTCAGCCTGGTGCTTCGACCATGCACGGGAGTCGTTGGCTAGGCGCTGGTCCCACTTCAGTGGTGCAACGCCAGCCTGCTGGCGGGTCTGGTTGATCTTGTCGAAGATCGCGCGCTCGATCTGGTCGAGCTGAGCGTCTTTGGATCCTTCTCCGGGCTGACCAGGCTTGCCAGGCTGCGACGGGTCACCAGGCTTGCCAGGCTGACCAGGCTGACCAGGCTTGCCGGGGTGCGACGGGTCACCAGGCTGACCAGGCTTGCCAGGCTGCGACGGGTCACCAGGCTTGCCAGGCTGACCGGGCTGACCAGGCTGACCAGGCTTGCCGGGGTGCGACGGGTCACCAGGCTGACCAGGGCGAGAAGGCTTGTCGCCACCGATGTTGCCTACACCTGTGCCATCGCCAGGCTTCTTACCGTGGTCGCCGCCGGGGGTCTTGTCACCGCCGGGGGTGCCAGGCATGCCCGGGGTCTTGTCACCACCAGGGGTCTTGTCGCCACCAGGGGTCTTGTCACCGCCGGGGGTGCCAGGCATGCCCGGGGTCTTGTCACCACCAGGAGTCTGGTCGCCACCAGGGGTCTTGTCACCACCGGGGGTCTTGTCACCACCGGGGTGCGTGGGGTTGGGGTTGGTGGGATCGTCGCCGTAGCCCTTGTCGCCAGGCTGGTTCGGGTTGCGGTCCTGGAAGTCAATCCACGGGCAGTTGCGGTAGAAGCCATCCTTGATGGCACCGCCGGTGAACTTGTTCACGAAGGAACGAACGCGGTCGGCTCCGCTCGTGCGGTCGTTGATGACGTCGTCGAAAAGCTCTTTGAACTCTTCGCTTGAGAGAGCGAAGGGAATGGGGTTGACCAGGTTGGCCTTTTCGGGGGTCTTGGCCTTCTTGTCCTTGTCACCGGCTTTCTTGTCACCGGAGGTAGCTGCCGGCTTGTGGCTCGACTGGTCGTGCTTCCCGTCTACTGCGAAAGCAGTCCCGCCGACCACCAATGAGGAGGCCAGGCCGCATGCGGCGGTAGCCGCAATCATCCGGGAGGCGCGCTTGCTGAGCTTTTTCTGCATACTTTCTCCTGTATTTATGCCTTGTCGAAGGGCATTGGGGCCGTGGAGGTGCGCCCCTGTGTATCCCTGCTTTTTTGGGGGGTGTCCCGCCCCTTGTGCAAGGAGCGGGACGCGTGTTCACCGGGGGTGAATCACTTCTTGAGCGTGCCCAACGCCTTCTTGTAGGCGGCGTCGAGCGCGGCAATTTCTTTGTCGACGTCGGCAACGGTGACGTTGATCTTGGCCCAGACGCCGACAGCGTGTGTGATGTTCTTGTTGAGCTCTTTGTAAACACCGCGCTCGGCCTTGCCGAGGATCTTGGTGTCGCGGCCCCAGCGGATCTCCCAGATCTTGCGGTTCAGGCCGGCCTTGACGTAAATGGTGGCGCGGTCGGTCGGCTTGAGGTCGGGGTAGTTCTTGACCTTCTCAAGATCCTGGATGAGCTCATCGCGGGAAGCGTTCAGCTGCTCCATCGTGGAGGTGGGGTTGCAGACGCGGATGATGGCTTTGGTGACTGCGAAGCCGAGCTCGGCGTGTGCCTGGGTAACTTTGTTACGCAGGTGTTTGTGGGAGTAGTGGATGGTGATAGCGATCTGGCGAACGACCTCGACGCGGGCTTTGATGGTGGCGGGGTCGAATGCCGGAGGCTGCCCAGAGGCGATGGCGGTGATGGTGCCACGCAGCTCGAAGGCGGTCTTCAGGAGCTGCTTGATCTCCTTGAGGTAGTTCGTGTCAGGAGCGATTTCCTTGGCGGTCTGCAGCTCGTTGATGGAGTTGTTGATCTTGTTCAGGTCATTCTTGGCCTCAGCGCGGTAGGCAGCGATGGCCTCTGCGGAGACGTGAGACTGAGCTGAGAAGCTGGTCTGCGTGGTGAGAGGAGCAGCGTGGCTCGGCACGGAGTAGATGAAAGGGGAGATTGACAGGGCGCAGGCGGCCAGGCCCGCAACTGCCTTGCGTGAGCTGAACATAAGTTTTCCTCAGGGTGGTAAGAACCCGGCTGAGCCGGGCTGGGGAGTTTTGTTCTTTTGACGCTCCGCTTCAGGGCGGTGTCGAGTTTCGACGTGCTCGAGTGGGTGCGTGGTCGTTCGAGGGGACTCGCTGTTCATCCGTCCACGTGCCGTCATCGGTGCGACATCGGGTGTTGTTTCGCGGCGTGGCGCCTTGAAACAGGTTGGCTCGCGGCCAACGAGGAGAACGCTACCCATGCAGATGGGACCCACCTGGCCACAAGGTGACCCACAGCATCTGCAGGTCACACATATGTGTATATGGGGATTTGCCTTTATTTGCAGCATATGTGGGCACCCACAGGGGGTGTGCGGGGGTGTGTGGGCAGCTGGTTTTGCGTGGAGTCAGCGCATGCGCTCCGCGGGCAGATGGCTGATTGGCGCCTGCCGAGGATGTCACGGTTTTTCCTGGTGAGAAGGGGAAGAAGAGTGGATGGTGAACTGTATGGCGGGCGATGTGGCTGTCAAGTTTGCGTGCCACTGAGAGGCTTTCCTGCTTTTTGCCTGTGAGTCAGGTGAATGATGCGTCACGCCTGAATAAAATTCTCAGCGGAGATACAGGTTATTGATGTGGGGCTGACTGAGGGGGTGAGAGCTGAAGTGAGGCCCAGCAGGTAATTAGGTAATTCGGCGCTGCCTCTTCAGGCGCCGCTGCCTTTAATGAGGCTCACACATAGCAACAAGGCCCGAACCGAAATTAACCAGGATTTCGGTTCGGGCCTTGTTTGGTGGTGGACGTGAAGGGACTCGAACCCCTGACCTTTCGCGTGTGAAGCGAACGCTCTAACCAGCTGAGCTACACGTCCGTGAGCTGTATGCCCAAGTGCTTCGCAACTGTATCCAATGGTTCCCCGATCACCCAAATCGGGGATGGAATTAGTGGTTTTTCTGGTGCGAGCAGGCTTATTTTCCTGTGGCTTTCGCGTCAGTGCGATGATCGCGGCACGACTTTGTGGGATGCGCAGTTCACGGTGTAGCGCTGCGCGTGGTGTGCCTTCTGGTCACAGAAGACCTCGCCTCATCGTGTGGCCACGGATTGGTCGTCATTGGACAAGGACGTTGTTTAGAGGGGGTACGTCAGTGCAGGGCACAACACATGCAGTGAGTGGTTTCGCCGGAGGGCTATGGGTGGCGACGTGGTCACGGATGGCGGTTGATCCGTGGAACGAGCTGGTTTCTGGGACGTCACTGCCAGGTCTTCATGTTTTGTCCGATCGTGATGCGTTGCTGTTCGCAGCTGTTGCGGCCGGGTGGGCGATCGCTTCGGACTTAGACACCCCCCGATCGAAGGCAACGCGAGTGTGGGGACGGCTATCAGCAACTTTGACGTGGCCACTGCGCAAGGTCGTTAAGCACCGTAAACAGACTCACTATCTGGTGTTGTCGTCGTTGGCGATGGCTGGTCTGGTTCTGCTGGCAGGTATGTATCCCCTGGCTGCGGCCTTGGTTGTTGCTTGGGTTACCGGATTGGCATTGACTGGATTAGACGATGTGCTTCCTGGTGATACCTCGCACCCAGGCACAAACCTGACCTTGTCTGCAATTGCTGGGGCGCTTGCTTATCACTTCAGCTGGTATCCGTGGTGGATGCCTTTGGCGGCAGCAGTGGGAGTGGCAGTGCACATCATCGGAGATTCACTGACGACAGCGAAAGCGCCTCGTATTGGTGGCGGCCGGTGGGGTCTTGGGCTTTTCTCTAACGGCACCCGCGGGGAGTCGATTGTATTTGTTCTCTTGTGCGGGGCGATTGGTTACTGGTTTGTCTATTCGATTGGGGCGGCGGCTTCTCCGCTACGGCAGCTATTCATTTCGTGATGCGGTAAGCGCGCGCTAGTGCATCAGAGAAAAAGATAGGTGTGCATGAAATCGCCGATCGGTTGCGGAAGCCGGTCGGCGATTCCGGTGCTCCAAGCCGAGATCCATAGCGCAGCCCATACGATCAGGCACGTCCCTAGTGCTACTGCCCCGCGTATGGCTAGCGATTGGGCACCAATCCATGTAGTCCAGGCGCGAACTTTGGCCCATCCCCATTGGTGGAGGCGATGGGCCCAGGTGAATTCAGATGCCCATAACGCCACACCGATAAAGACGACGAGCCACCCGGGCCCGGGCAAGGGGACCATGATCAGCCCCGCTATCACGATCAGGAATCCCGCAACTGCGACACCGAGTCGGTACAGCCGATATGCGTTTGCGTTAGCTTGAAGCCGCTGATGCCATTGCCACTGCCCCGGATGGAAAAGTTTGGCTCCCCCGTCGTCCATGTCTCCCCCTGCATCGCAGCTACATGTGGCCTATCCCCGAGGAATTCAACGTGTGTGCTGCGGCTGCGGTTCCTGTTCAGACCGCGGCGAAGAGTTCGTCTGCGTAGGCTCCGAGTCGTTCGGTAAGGGCTTCTTCTTCGAGAACTACGGAGATGGAAGAGATCGCCATCCCTGCCTCTCCGCAGTAGCTGCAGGATTGGTAGTTGTTTTCGCCCTCATGTAGCACGCGAAGAAGTTCAGTGAGGCTTCTGGCTGAGATTTCACGAGTGTTAGAGGTCCCGAGTTCGCACCGGTGCGCCAACGTCACCGCGTATCGGCGCGACGCAATATCCAGGTTCATTATTGCCTTTCCGTGGCATCAGGTCGACGGTGGGCTGGTGCGGTTGCACGTCGTGTGCTGTCAACGTTGGCAGGACACGCAGCAAGGGGGCCCTTGTCGAACCGGATCGATTCCATTCAGTTGTTGTGATCGGCGCTGGTGAGTAGGACTTGAGACATGGTCGGCGCCAATTTGTCACCGACTTGATATCTCGCTGGCATAGCTGATGACTCCCCCTTGTTTCTTACTTTTATTGGATGTGAATTTCTTCAGCGGAGCATGCAGGTGCGCTGCATGCAGTACCGCTGTTGTAGGCCACCCCTCGTGCCTCGAGAATGACATCTCCCCCGGTAGTGCTAGCTTTCCACGCTGTTCGTGCGCCACCTTCGGTTGTTGCCGGTTCGAGGAAGAGCTTTCCGCGAGTGACGGAGGGTGCGTGGATGATGAGCCTATCGATCGTGAATGCGGTTGCGGGGCTGTTGGGATAACTCCGTGCCGCTAAGTTCTCGATGAGGTTATAGCCGATGCGTGGTGCTGGAACGAATCCTGGGGAGAACTGGTCGGTGAGCCGGTCAGGTCGCACGGTGTATCGCGTGTTTCCGGAGTTTTCATCGCGTTCACCGATGCGGTCGAAGGCCAACCCGGTCCACACCATGGTGACGGGTGCTTCTTGGGGGCCGATGGGGTGCTGGTATGCGATGTTCTCGGTGGTTTCGATGGCGGGTGTGTGTAGCCGTGATGGGTAGCTTCCGGCGAAGGTGATGACGGCGTGGGCGACTTGTCTGCCCATGCAGCTGGCAGTGACTTCGATATGACGAGCGTGCATGGTGTTGTTTGAGGCGTGGGTGAGATTGGCTGCGACACGAACGAGGTGCATCGTTGCCTCAGCTAGACCGCGCAGGTTGACCGTCAGGTGACGTATTTCGATCACGCGTTGCCGGATGTCGTTGGTTAGCCAAGCTGCTGTGGCGACCATCTGGTCAACGAGAACACTGATCGGTACGCAAGGGTTGCCTTCGAGGCGCACATCAAGGTTGGCGTTGTCTCCTGCTGGGGCTAGGTCTACACGGATGGCGATGCTTTTGTCACTGATGTAGTGCTCTGGGCGTCCGATTCGTGCCAGGGCGGTGCGGGTTTCGCGGGTTCCAGGAACGTCGCTATGAGCGAGGTATCCGCGAGCAAGCATTGGCCCTGTGGTGACTTCGATACGGTCACCGAGGTCGACTGCTCCTTCGGAGGTGGCCAGAATTTCGTTGGCCCAGGCGTGTGCGTAGACAGCGGTTTCGGATTTGTCGGTGATGCCTGCGGTCAGGGTTTGCACGGCGGTGCGTGGAGGGATTTCTTGCGTGGCCCACCTGGCTACATATGAGAGAAGTTCAGCGATGGCGCCAGCGTGGATGTTGTGCGCACCAGCAAGGGCTGGGCGGGTTGTGCTGGTGAGCACGGAGATCACGGCTGGATCAGCATTGTTTTTCACTGCATCTAGCAGGTGGAGGAACCCTTTGATGCGTCGTTCCAGTAGCCTGTTCGCGCTGTCGAGGGGGTCGTTTCTTTCTTCAACAGTAAGGTCGGCTCCTTCGGCGTGGATGACGGCGCTCAGGTGGGGCCCTAGTTCAGTAATGAGGGCGTTGACTTCATTTTGTTGGGTGATGTCGCAGGTTCGGGGTTCGATCCCTGAGCGCAAAAGATAGGAGCGTTGGCTACGTGGCGCACTGGGCGCAACTGCGGCTACAACACGTGTTCCGGTGTCAATGAGGCGGCGCGAAAGGGCACAGACGACGGGGATGTGGCTGCCGGTAACGAGGGCGGTGTCGTGGTCGGTGAGGGTGAGTATGGGGGCTGGGGTGGGTTCGACTACGGAGACGGGGCGATAACGCACTCCATCGAGTAGCCCTATTTCGAAGCTTCCCCAGCGGTAAAGCTCACGGATCAGGCCGTAGGCAAGGGTTTGCGTGTCGATGTAGGTGGGAAAGTCCACAACGCGAGTGTTGACGCATTCGTAGTGCAGCGGGAGCGCTTTGGCTAGTCCGGCCCATAGGCCTGCGTGCGGGTTTTCTGGGGCTGCGGGGGTGGCTAGTTCTCCCCCAGTTCGGGTTAGGGCTATGTAGAAGTAACGGTTGGCGTCTCCAGCGCGAGCCCATTCCGGGCCCACGATTTCCAGGGCCATGATTGTTTGACGGTATTGAGCGATCCACGAATCGCGGATTTTGGGGAGGGTCAAGATGCCCAGGCCAAGATCGATGATGCCGTCGACGGTGGTGCCGTGGGGCGTGAGCGCGCGGCGGAGCGCAGCAGCAGCTTCATCACGGTCGCTGTGAATTTCGGTAGGGATGTTTCCCTCGATCCGCACAGTTTTGGCGCCTTCAGCGTGCAGAGCTGAGATGATTGCGCTGGCGGTGGCATCACCGATGCCGAGGATGGCGATAGTGCGGCCATCAAGGTTGGGAGAAGGAGCTCCGAAGCGGACGACTTCTTTGAGATGTCTGACGGTGCGTTTGGCTGTCGTGCTGTTTCTGCGTGAGTTTCTCACTCGGGCTATCTCCGACCCGTCTTCCGTGACTAGTGGTGTCGTGATGGTGGTGCGTGGCGGGTATGCGTCGAAAGGACATTACCTGAGTGTTTGACTGCCAGGGTAGGGCGGCTCTGTCTGCAATGAGCGTGGAAGGTGCTACGTACCTGGTTCGTAGGTGTAGAACGTGCTTTTTCGGTCAACTCGCCTGAGTGAAAAAATTTTTCGGTGACAAAGTCACGCATAAAAACTTTGGGCCCCGGATTTAGATCCGGGGCCCAAAATACATGGTGGGCGATACAGGACTTGAACCTGTGACCTCTTCCGTGTCAGGGAAGCGCGCTAGCCAACTGCGCCAATCGCCCGGGGTCTTGATGGTGTACCTATGCGAGGTGGAGACGGGATTTGAACCCGTGTAGACGGCTTTGCAGGCCGTTGCCTCGCCTCTCGGCCACTCCACCAAAAAGGGGAGAAACAGGAGATGATTGTCCCCTCCAGAGCGGATGACGGGACTCGAACCCGCGACCCTCACCTTGGCAAGGTGATGCTCTACCAACTGAGCCACATCCGCATGATGCTCCACGTACCCTAGCACACTCGCCGAGTCCATCGCTCCTGGCTACCTGGTTATCAAACCACCTACCAGCAGGAAAAACTCATGCTCACAGCCAATTTACGCGGCATGAAAGAGCATCAAATGACACTCAATACATGGTGGGCGATACAGGACTTGAACCTGTGACCTCTTCCGTGTCAGGGAAGCGCGCTAGCCAACTGCGCCAATCGCCCGGGGTCTTGATGGTGTACCTATGCGAGGTGGAGACGGGATTTGAACCCGTGTAGACGGCTTTGCAGGCCGTTGCCTCGCCTCTCGGCCACTCCACCAAAAAGGGGAGAAACAGGAGATGATTGTCCCCTCCAGAGCGGATGACGGGACTCGAACCCGCGACCCTCACCTTGGCAAGGTGATGCTCTACCAACTGAGCCACATCCGCACGACATGCAGCAGTTTCCGCGATAAACCCAACCGAATTTCCGCATCAACT
Source organism: Dermatophilus sp. B7861-1 (assembly GCF_058996045.1). NCBI lineage: Bacteria > Bacillati > Actinomycetota > Actinomycetes > Micrococcales > Dermatophilaceae > Dermatophilus > Dermatophilus sp. B7861-1. The sequence continues at coordinate 1,301,296 of NZ_CM180082.1, forward strand.
CCGGGAACTTGTCCCGATCGCTGCGTGCTCAGAAACGTTAACCCGAACTCTCGGGCAGAACCAAATCCACCCGAACAACGCACAGATCACAGCGGCAACTCCCCCTCCGTAGTCAACTCATACCGCTCCTCCAATGTCGGCAACTCATGCCGAAGGATCCGCCCCACCACACTCCGACTCACCCCCGTGCTCCGCGCAATAGTCCGATGCGAGGCCCCATCAGCACTCATCCGCCACACATGCTGATACTGCTCACGCGTCACTCGCGAGGGACGCCCAGGCTTGCGTCCCTCCTTACGGGCACGCGCCATCCCCACCTCCGTACGCTCCTTAATAAGTGCCGAATCCACCCCAGCCAACGCCGTAATCACATTCAGAGCCACCCGCCCCTCAGGCGTGCCCGTATCCAATCCCTCCTCCAACGAGCGCAACATAATTCGCTCATCAGCGATCGTGGCGATAGTCCGCAACAAATGCGACGTGCTGCGCGCCAGCCGATCCAAAGCAGTCACCACAATCGTGTCTCCCGGATGCGCTACCCGAATCAACGAATCCAAACGAGGACGCCGCTGGCGCGCACTCGAAGCCACCTCCACAACAATCCGCTGCGATTTCACCCCCGCCCGCCGCAACAACAGCTGCTGCTCACGCACCCCCGGTTGATCCGCCGGAGCAGCATCAGGCACCGTCTCCGCCACCCTCACATACCCCCACGTCAACGGACGGCGAACATGCCCACCAAGACCGAACAAATGCTCGGAATCCTCAACCAGGCCTTCCGTCGCAACAGAGAACAAATCGTCGGACGTCCCATTCTTCACCCCGTCATCCTGCCTGCATCACCACCCTGGTATCGAGTCCACGCCCCCACCACACCCCCAGAACCGACGCCACGCCGACCAACTCACCCAACCCCACTGTCACCCTGACTAAGCTCTTGCCACACAGCGAAACTCGCTCACAACGCGGCCCGAAGCCGCCACGTCACAACGTGCACACCCCAACCGCAACCAGTACCGCCCCACTACGTGCACAAGGAAGGCAACATGCAGCTCTGGCCCGGAAACGCCTACCCCCTCGGCGCCACCTACGACGGATCCGGCGTCAACTTCGCCCTCTTCTCCGAAGTGGCCGAACGCGTAGAACTCTGCCTCATCGACGACGAAGGCAACGAAAAACGCCTCGAAATTACCGAAGTCGACGGCTACGTCTGGCACGCCTACATCCCCGGAATCCAACCCGGACAACGCTACGGCTACCGCGTCCACGGCCCCTACGACCCCGCCTCAGGTCACCGCTGCAACCCCAACAAACTCCTCCTCGACCCCTACGCCAAAGCCATCGAAGGGCTAGGCAGCGGCGACGAAGCACTCTTCTCCTACGCATTCGACAACCCCACCAGCTACAACGACACCGACTCCCTCGGTCACACAATGCTCTCCGTAGTCATCAACCCCTTCTTCGACTGGGGACACGACCGCCCACCCAGGCACGAATACCACGACAGCGTCATCTACGAAACACACGTCAAAGGCCTGACCCAAACACACCCCGACATCCCTCCAGAACTACGCGGCTCCTACGCAGCCCTCGCCCACCCCGCCACCATCGACCACCTCAAACGCCTAGGCGTTACCGCAGTCGAACTCCTCCCCGTCCATCAATTCGTCCAAGATTTCCACCTCATCGACAAAGGACTACGCAACTACTGGGGCTACAACACCATCGGATTCCTCGCACCCCACAACGAATACTCAGCCTCCGGGGAACGCGGACAACAAGTCACTGAATTCAAATCCATGGTCAAAGCCCTCCACGAAGCCGACATCGAAGTCATCCTCGACGTCGTCTACAACCACACCGCCGAAGGCAACGACAAAGGCCCCACCCTGTCCTTCAGAGGAATCGACAACCAGGCCTACTACCGCCTGGTCGAAGGCGACGAGGCCCACTACTACGACACCACAGGCACCGGAAACAGCCTGCTCATGCGCAACCCCCACGTCCTACAACTCATCATGGACTCACTGCGCTACTGGGTCACCGAAATGCACGTCGACGGATTCCGCTTCGACCTAGCCGCCACCCTGGCACGCCAATTCCACGAAGTCGACAAACTCTCCGCATTCTTCGACATCATCCAACAAGACCCAGTCATCAGCCAGGTCAAACTCATCGCCGAACCCTGGGACCTAGGTGACGGTGGATACCAAGTCGGAAACTTCCCACCACTATGGACCGAATGGAACGGCAAATACCGCGACACCGTCCGAGACTACTGGCGCGGAGAAGCAGCAGCCCTCTCCGAATTCGCCTCCCGCCTATCCGGATCATCCGACCTCTACGCCCAATCCGGACGCCGCCCCATCGCCTCCATCAACTTCATCGTCGCCCACGACGGATTCACCCTGCGCGACCTCGTCAGCTACAACGAAAAACACAACCTCCCCAACGGTGAAAACGGCAACGACGGTGAAAGCCACAACAGCTCCTGGAACTGCGGCACCGAAGGCCCCACCGACGACCCCGACATCACCGCCCTACGCCTACGACAAACCCGCAACTTCCTCACCACCCTCATGGTCAGCCAAGGCGTCCCTATGCTCGCCCACGGCGACGAACTTGGACGCACCCAGAACGGCAATAACAACGTCTACTGCCAAGACAACGAAACATCCTGGATCAACTGGGAACTCAACGAAGACCAAACCACACTTCTCGACTTCGCCACCCGAATCATCAAACTACGAAGCGAACACCCCGTCTTCCGACGCCGCCGCTTCTTCGCAGGAAACGCCAATCACGGAGGAACCTCCCCCCTGCGCGACATCCTGTGGCTACGCGTCGACGGCACCGAAATGGCCGACGATGACTGGAGCACCGGCTACGCCCGCACCCTGACCGTCTTCCTCAACGGCAACGCCATCGCAGCACCAGACGAACGCGGCCGCCCCGTCTACGACGATGACTTCATCCTCATGTTTAACGCCCACAGCGCCCCAGTCGAATTCACCGTCCCCACCGAACTAAGCAACGTCCACTGGGTCGAAGAAATCAACACCTACTACGAAACCGGCTCCCCCCACGAACCCACTAGCCACCTCCCCGGAGCCACCATCACCGTGCACAGCCGCTCAGTGATCATCCTGCGCAGCGAAGAGCCCCCCTCCCCCACTGACGAAACCACCCAAACGCAAGAACCCGCCCCCACCACCGAAAACGACTACACCGCCTCATCAGCCGCCGCCGCAGCCGCCTACGCAGCCCTCGACGACGCCACCAAAACACCGACACCAAGCGAAGAGCCCCCCTCCCCCACTGACGAAACCACCCAAACGCAAGAACCCGCCCCCACCACCGAACCAGACCCAACCACAGAAAACATCCTCGAGGAACTCTGCCCCTGGGATGAAGAAGAAATCCCAGCCTGGGCGGCAAAAACCACCACTGGCCACAGCCACGACGACGAAGACTAAAAACAGTTGAGGGGCCCGTTCAGGCCCCTCAACTAGCCACCTACACCCCGTTCTGTAGATAGTCCGCTACGACGGCCTCCCAGCGCTGCGGATCGGTGTTCCATTCCTTCACGTGCCGCGCAACCTCCCACTCCTCGTACCGAACCAAATCTGGTCGCAACTGAGCTAACTCGCGCGAAGGCCCCACCGGCACCACCTCGTCATCCACCGAGTGGATTAGCAGCATCGGATGCGCCAACTCCCCCGATCTGTGCTGCCAACTCGTTCGCGCCACATCCAACGGCTCATGCACGCCCACAAGCCGTCGAGACCATCGCGCACCAATCATCGACTGCGCCAAAGTGCCCAGCTGCGGAGGAATATGCCGGCGCCGCCCCTGCTCAGCGATCACATCCACCCAATCGACCACAGGGCTATCCAAAACCACCCGTGTCACCAGCGAAGACAGGGGCGATAAGTCCAGCATTTGCAGCACTACTGCCCCGCCCATCGACCACCCGAAAAGCGCAACTTCTGAAGCGCCGCCCCGACCAGCGAAATCCACGCTCGCTTCTACGTCGCGCCACTCTGACAGGCCCAAGTTGTACAGGCCGTCCGCGCTTGAGGGCGCCCCAGGAGCATTTCGATATGAAGGCACCAATACATCCCAACCAAGGCGATGCAACACAGGAATTGATCGCAACGTTTCGTGCCGAGTTGCTCCGCGACCATGCACAAGAACAGCACAGCGTCGCGAGCGCCCTACTTCTTCTGCTCGCACTAACCACGCGGGTAGGGGGCCGACTTCTGAGGGGATGAAGACGTCTTCGTAGGGCAATCCGAAGGCACGTTCGGGGCCGACTGCCCAGTAGTAGCTGTCCCAGCGGCCGCCGCCGGGTTCAGGTTCGCCGAAGTCGATGCCTTCGAGGCGTCGGATGATTGTTCCTGCTTTGTCGTCGCGGTCGACGATATGGCCGATGCGGATGTGTGAGCCGCCTCGGTTCAGCCATACGCCGTATCTTCCCGGGACGATGGTGTCTGCGGATGCGATGAGTGTGACTGTTTCGTTTTTGCGGTCGATTGCGCAGACGCGGACGTTGTCTGGTTTGTCGTACACCGGGGTGAGCAGCATGCGGGCTAGGTATGCTCCGGCGCCGACCCATCCTGCTGAGGCTGCTAAAGCGCTCAGGCCTGCGGCGCCTCCTGCTAAGGCCAGTGGGCGTATCAGTCCCCATGACTTTGCTTGTTCACCTGTCGCTTTTTTCACTCCGCCATCGTGTCAGGGCCCCTTGGGTGATTCCACCCCCGAACCGTTTTCACCGGCGAATGCTGGGTGAATGAGTGGTTTCTTATGAGGGAGTAGAAACAGATCCTTGGGGCCCTGTGGAGGGTTTATTGGGGTGTTGTGGGGATTACTCGCCTTGGAGGACGACTACGCGCCAGGTGTCGATGAAGGAGCTGTTTTCGCCGATGCGTAGAACACCGTCGGCGAGGATTTTGCGTGCTGCTTGGGCATCGCCGGAGTAGTGGTCCATTTGGACTGTGACTTTCTGTCCGGGAGCGAGGTGTTCTTTGATTTTTTCGAGGTAGGCGGGCAGTTCTTTGGGGGACTTGGGTTGTTCGGGGGCGAGGGGCTGTGGGTAGGCGTGGGCGAGACCGTTTCCGCACAGGGGTCCGGTGGCGTATTGGGCGAAGTCTTCTGCGGAGCAGTCAGTAGGGCGGTAGGGGGCGATCCAGGTTACCCAGTGGTCGAGTTTTTCTGCGCCGGTGAGGACAACTACGTGCCATTCTTTTGCGATGCGGGCGTCTTCGCCTGCGGTGAGTCGTTTGTCTGCGATGACGGCTGCGACTTCGTCTTGGGATCCAATGTATCGGTCGAATTGCACTGTTATTTGCTGCCCGGGGGCCAGGCTGAGTTGCAGGGTTTTGAGGTAGGCGCGTAGTTCTCCTGCGGTGCGGGGTTGCTGTTCAGCGAGTTGCTGTGGGTAGGTAAAGGCCATGCCGCGGCCGCATTGTGGGGTTTGGGTGAGGTCGGCGAAGTGTTTTGAGGAGCAATCGCGAGGGCTGGTTGCGCTGGTCCAGGTGACGAATGTGTCTGTTGCGGCGGAAATTTCGACGTTTGTGGGGAGCTCTTCGGCTGCGAAGGTTGCTGGGGCGGGGGTCAGCAGGAAGGCAGCGGTAGATAGGGCGGCAGCAGCGAGGGCTTTGCTGAGGATGGTGGCGGTTTTGGGCATGGCAGGTCTCCTTGGCCGGGATGGGTGTCCCCCCCACAAAAGGGTGGGGTCACCAGTAGGTAAAACCTGCTTGGGGTCAGGTGTGGCATGTGTATGTGTGCATTGCGGTGGCCCTTGCGGTCGGCAGGGCGTTGGTGCAGGGCATTGCTTGGTCAGGTTGCATCTAGGGGGTTGTCTGGGACGGCAGTGTCGGACAAGGGTTTTCAGTGATTTGGTGTGAGGGTGTACTGGGTGCGGGAACGTTGTGGGGAGTTTGTGTGTTGGGGTGTGTATGGCGGCGTCTGAGTCTTCTTATCCTGTGACCCGCACCGACGCTCAGTGGCGGGAGGTGCTTTCTGCGGCTGAATATCAGGTGTTGCGGCAGGCTGGTACAGAAAGACCGTTTGTTGGTGAGTACACGGACACCACTGTTGAGGGTATTTATCGGTGTCGCGGCTGTGGCTCTGAGTTGTTTCGCAGTTCAACTAAGTTTGCGAGTCATTGCGGTTGGCCGTCGTTTTATGCGCCGTTGGCTGAGGACCGTGTGGAGTATGTCGAGGATTATTCGCTGGGGATGCGGCGGGTTGAGGTGCGCTGTGCTCAGTGTGGCTCGCACATGGGGCATGTTTTTGAGGGTGAAGGGTATGGAACCCCAACGGATTTGCGTTATTGCATTAATTCCATCAGTTTGACGTTGGAGCCGGCACAGAAGTCGGGGGACTGATCTGGTGTTCGTCGGTAACTGATGTGATGGGGGCGAAGTCTTGTTGACTTCGCCCCCATCACGGTTCCCTCGGTGGTTAGGGAAGTTCATTGATAAGTGTGGCGATGTCTCTGCGAGGGCCGGTGAAGAAGGGGATTTCTTCACGAACGTGCATGCGGGCGCGGCTGGCGCGTAGTTCACGCATGAGGTCGACGATGCGGTGGAGTTCGTCGGCTTCGAAGGCGAGGATCCATTCGTAGTCGTTGAGGGCGAATGAGGCGATGGTGTTGGCGCGCACGTCAGGGTAGTCGCGGGCCATTTGGCCGTGTTCGCGAAGCATGTCGCGTCGTTCTTCGTCGTCGAGGACGTACCAGTCGTAGGAGCGGACGAAGGGGTAGACGCAAACGTAATCGCGTGCGTGGTCGTCGTAGAGGAATGCGGGTATGTGGCTCTTGTTGAATTCGGCGGGGCGGTGCAGTGCTGCGGCGGACCAAACTGGTTCTAGGTGGGAGCCTAGGCGAGTGCGGCGGATGGCTTTGTAGGCAGCTTGGGCGGTTTCGATGGTGGGTGCGTGCCACCAGAACATGATGTCGGCGTCTGCGCGCATTCCGGAGATGTCGTAGCTGCCTCGTACGACCAGGCCTGCGGTTTCGGCCAGGCCGGTCAGGACGGTTTCGACTTCTTGGGTCATTTCGGCGCGGATGTCGTCCTCGCGGGGCAGGGGTGAAGTTACGGCGAAGACAGACCACATGGCGTAGCGGATGGTGTCGTTGAGTTCGCGGATGCGGGCGGCGCGTTGGTTACCACTCATAGCTGTGAACCTATCGAACGGGTGTGTGGTGGGGGTAGTGCCGACCGGTGTGGCGGCCGGGGCGTGGTGGGCCCCGGCCGTTGGTTGGAGTTAGGAGTTGGGTGTGTCTGTGCAGCTCTTGATGAGGGCGACGATGCGGGTGAGTACGTCTGGGTCTGTGTCGGCGGGGACGCCGTGTCCGAGGTTGAAGATGTGTCCGGGGGTGCTGCGTCCTTCGGTGATGATGCGGCGTACTTCGTTTTCGATGACTGGCCAGGGCGCGCTTAGTAGGGCGGGGTCGAGGTTGCCTTGTACGGCGTACCGGTTGCCTAGGCGGGTGCTAGCTTCGGCCAGGTTGGTGCGGAAATCCACTCCGACGACGTCTGATCCTGCGTTGGCCATGGAGCCGAGTAGTTCTGCGGTGCCGACTCCAAAGTGGATGGCGGGGACGCCGAGTTCGTGTACGTGGTCCAGGACAGCTGCTGAGTGGGGTTGGACGAAGCGTTCATAGTCGGCGCGGCACAGCGCTCCGGCCCAGGAGTCGAAGAGTTGGACCATTTGCGCGCCTGCGGTGATTTGAACTTCGAGGAAAGCTGCTGAGATTTGGGCTAGGCGTGCGGCGAGTTGGTGCCAGAGGTCTGGGTCGCCGTGCATGAGGGCTTTGGTGCGTGCGTGAGTTTTGCTGGGGCCTCCTTCGATGAGGTAGGAGGCGAGGGTGAAGGGTGCGCCAGCGAATCCGATGAGTGGGGTTGTGCCTAGTTGGCTGATGGTGAGTCGGACTGCTTCGTCGATGTCGGGGATGTGTTCGCGGGTGAGTGGTTCGAGGCGGTCTAGGTCGCTCCATTTTGTAAAGGGGTCGGTGACGACGGGGCCGGTACCTGGGACGATGTCGATGTCGATGCCTACGGCGGATACGGGGACGACGATGTCGCTGAAGAAGATGGCTGCGTCGACGCCGTGGCGGCGGACGGGCTGCATGGTGATTTCGGCGACCATTTCGGGGTTGCGGCAGGCGCGCAGCATGGATCCTTCGCCGCGTACGCGGCGGTATTCGGGTAGGGATCGGCCGGCTTGGCGCATGAACCATACGGGTGGTCGTGGTCCGGGGTGTCGGAGTGCGGCGCGGACCAGCAAGGGTGCGCGCTCGATTACCGAGTCCAGATAGTCGGGGTGGTAGGACTCCAGGGCGGACGCGGGTCGCGGCGAAATTGTCACAGTCTGATCCTGGCATGAACGGGTGGGACGCAACTGATCGGCGTGTCATAGGGAGGGGCCGACATGAGATCGACCCACATCGTTATGTTCATAGGGTGAATTACGGCACCGTCGGCCCTCCTGTTGTGTTTGTTCAGGCGGTTGGGGAGTTGGAGAGCGTCCGGTTCCGTCGGCATGTGGAGATTGAGCCGCTGCCTGCACCGAAGCGGATTGCTCCGTATGCGGTTGCGTATGCGGTGCATGTGTGGCCTGCCCGGGGCGGGGATGCTACGGCGACGGGGCGTTTTGTTTTGTTGCATGACCCTGCTGGTCATGAGGAGTGGGGCGGGGTGTGGCGGGTGGTGATTTTCGCGCAGGCGGATGTGGAGCCGGAGGTGGCTGAGGATCAGCTGCTTGCTGAGGCGACGTGGTCGTGGTTGACGGATTCGTTGACTGCTGAGGGGGTGGATTATCAGCGTTTGGGTGGGACAGTGACGCGTACATCCTCGCGTGGTTTTGGTGCGTTGGAGGGTGAGCGTGCATCCAATGCGGTGGAGGTGCGGGCGAGTTGGTCGCCGGTGGATCGGCATGTGGCTGGGCAGTTCCGCGCTTTTGGTGATTTGTTGGCGTACATGGGGGGTTTGCCGCCGGCGCGAAATGACATCACAGTGCTGGATGCGCTCCGCTGAAGGTTCGTGACCCACCGTGGCGCGTAAGCTCATAGATTGATGGCAGCACAGCACGTTAATGACCCCTCGGATGGGAAGCCCTTCAGCGCTTCAGGAGAGCAAGGGCAGGCCAGTGCGCCTCCAGCCGGGTCTACTTCTTTGGTGTTTCTTCAGGCTTCGCCGGCTCCCGTGCGGTCGAAGAAACCAGATGTTGTTTCCGAGGATGCCGCTAAGGAAGCTTCTGCGCCGCTTTTGCGGGCGCCTGCTGGTGGTATTCCGGAAGTTATTACTGATGGGCGTGATTTGGCTCGCGCGGCGGAAGAGATTGCTGCCGGTAGCGGCCCGCTTGCGGTTGATGCTGAGCGTGCCTCTGGGTATCGGTATGGGCAGCGCGCATATTTGATTCAGCTCAAACGTCAGGGTGCAGGGATCGTTCTTATCGATCCGGTGGCGTGTGCTGATTTGTCGCCCATACAAGAAGCTACGCGTGATGTTGAGTGGATTCTGCATGCTGCGACGCAGGATCTTCCATGCTTGACCGAAATTGGCTTGTCTCCCAGTCGTTTGTTTGACACTGAGCTGGGTTGTCGTTTGCTGGGGCTTCCCCGGGTGGGGTTGGGCACGGTTATTGAGCACTATTTGGGTGTGCGATTGGCTAAAGAGCACTCTGCGGTGGACTGGTCTACGCGTCCGCTTCCGCGGGACTGGTTGGTGTATGCCGCTCTTGATGTCGAGTTGTTGGCTGATTTGCGGGAAGCAGTTGCCAAGGACCTGCGCGCTGCGGGCAAGTTTGAGTGGGCTGAGCAGGAGTTCGAGGCGTTAACTCATTTCACTGGGCCGCCTTCGCGTACTGACCCATGGCGTCGGACACATGGTTTTCAGAAGATCCGTAATCGTCGTGGAGCGGGTTTTCTGCGTGCTTTGTGGCACGCCCGTGATCGCATCGCTGCCGAAAAGGATTTAGCTCCGGGGCGCGTTTTACCTGATCAGATTCTTGTTGATCTTGCTGTTGCCGCAACGCAACGCCAGGATTTAGGGCGCGCTGGAGCTCATAAAGGGATTCGTCGGTACCTGTCTGCGTGGCGTGCTGCTGTGGATGAGGTGTCAGCACTGGCGGATTCAGAATTGCCTGTTTTGAATGTGCGCAGTGATGCCCCGCCGCCGATGAAAGCGTGGAAGGATCGCCGCCCGGCTGCGTTTGAGCGGTTGGCTTTCGCTAAGGATGGGATTGCCCGTTTTGCTGAGGCAAACAATGTGCCACCTGAGAATGTTATTTCTCCGTCTTTGCTCAGGCGTGTGATTTGGGACATGGAAGACACTGTTGAAAATGATGCGCAGGTCACAGATCGACTGGTACAGGCGGGGGCTCGCCCGTGGCAGATTCAGGCAGTTGCCCCGTTAATAGCGCAGGCGCCCACCACTCCGGCCGTCTGTGAGGAGTGAAAGCGCTACCACTGCGTTATGGCTCGTCGCGAACACGTGAAATAGTGAGACGGGTGTTCAAAAGCTCGCAGGGTATTTGCGCCTTGTCTGGAGCTTTTCTTGGCTGTGACCTTCTTGTGATCACATTGTCTATCTATCGGAACATACCTCGCGCACAGCGCACTTGACTGAATATCTCATATATGAGTTAGTAGGTGTCATGTCGGAGAATTACCTCGCTCGCATCGGTGACCTCGTGCGAGAAGCCCGCAAGGAACGCGGACTCACGCAATCTGATCTCGCCGAACTGCTCAATACGAGCCAAAGTGCAGTCGCCCGCATCGAGCAAGGAAAACAAAATCTCAGCCTTGAAATGCTTTCCAGGCTTGGGCAAAACCTGAACTCCGAGTTTGTCTCCCTGGGGACCACCGGACCACAACACCTCAAAATCGATGGTGGGCACAAACTATCTGGCAGTATCGACATCAACACCAGTAAAAACGCAGCCGTGGCGCTGCTATGTGCCTCCCTGATCAACAAAGGCACCACCACCTTGCGCCGCATGGCCCGCATTGAAGAGGTCAATCGTCTCATCGAGGTCCTGACTTCCATTGGCGTTAAATGCACCTGGTTCGAAGACTCCAATGACCTGCAAATCACTCCCCCAGCCACCTTCGACCTGAGCAGGCTGGACGCTGAGGCGGCACGCCGCACCCGCTCCATCATCATGTTCTTCGGGCCGTTGATGAACCAGCTTGACTCCTTCGACCTGCCTTACGCAGGTGGCTGCAACCTGGGAGCCCGCACGATCGAGCCCCATATGACTGCACTACGGGCCTTCGGTCTCGAAGTGGAAGCAACCACAGGCCTTTACCGCGCCACAGTTACCCCGGCCACCCCCACCGGTTCAATCGTGCTCACTGAGCGCGGTGACACCGTGACCGAAAATGCCCTCATGGCGGCAGCCATGCGGGAAACAACCACCATCATCCGCAACGCCAGCCCGAACTACATGGTTCAAGACCTGTGCTTCTACCTAGAAAAGCTTGGCGTGCAGATCGAAGGTATCGGCACCACCACACTTAAAGTGACTGGTAAGAGCCACATCGACGTCGATGTCGAATACTTCCCCTCCGAAGACCCCATCGAAGCGATGAGCCTGCTGGCCGCCGCGGTGGTTACCGACTCCGAAATCACCATCAAGCGTGTTCCGATCGAGTTCATGGAGATCGAACTCGCGGTGCTCTCGGAGATGGGGCTCAAATATGAGCTTACTGAGGAGTACGCCTCGGCAAACGGGCGTACTCGCTTGGTTGATCTGACCACCAAGCCCGGAGAGCTCAAGGCACCGATCGACAAAATTCACCCGATGCCATTCCCCGGGTTGAACATCGACAACCTGCCGTTCTTCGCTCTCATCGGCGCAGTTGCCGAAGGGCGCACCATGATCCACGACTGGGTCTACGAGAACCGCGCCATCTACCTGACTGAGCTCACTCGCCTCAACGCCTCGGTGGAGCTCCTGGACCCGCACCGCGTCGCCGTGCAAGGGCCCACCCGCTGGCGTCCAGCGGAAGTTGTGTGCCCCCCAGCACTGCGACCGGCAGTCGTTGTCCTCATCGCCATGCTGGCTGCCCCGGGTACCTCCTACCTACGTAACGTGTACGTCATCAACCGCGGCTACCAAGACCTCGCCGATCGGTTGAACTCTCTGGGCGCCAACATCGAAATCTTCCGCGACATCTAAACGCAGAAAACAAGGTAATAGCTCAGAGGGCTTACCCCGGCAAGGGGTAAGCCCTCTGAGCTATTACCTACGATTAAGCGCTGCGATCAGGGCACACAATGGCGCAGCGTTTGTGTAGCCGCTCCACCACAGCCTCCACCGTCAACCCAGCGTCAGCGAGAACCTCACCGCGGCTGGCATGCTCCAAGAACTCCTTCGGAAGACCAAAACGGGTCACCGGGATTTCCATATCCGCATCATGCAGTGCAGCAGCCACAGCGGCTCCGATTCCGGTAGCGGCCAAGCCATCCTCAATTACTGCCACTCGCGTAGAACGCGCGCACAACGCCACCACGTCTTGACTGACCGGAAGCACCCACCGCGGGTCCACCACGATGACCGACAGGCCCTCTTGAGACATGCGGCGGCCAGCTTCGATAGCTACCGGAGCCATCGCCCCTACAGAAACAATGACAAGATCCACCGGGGTGTCCTGGGTGGCGAGTTGCTCGCTCGAAGCAAACAGCACATCCATATCTCCCAAACGCCCCACGGCAGGTACTTCAGCAGGCTCACTGCCTTTGGGGAAACGAATCGCGCTCGGACCATCACTGATCGCCACCGACTCTCGGAACTCAGCACGAAGAGTTGCCCCATCGCGCGGTGCCGCCACCCGCATTCCCGGAACAATCGACAACGCAGACAAATCCCACATGCCGTTATGCGAAGCGCCGTCACTGCCGGTAGCGCCCGCGCGATCCAAAACGATCGTCATACCGGCTTTATGCAACGCCGCATCCATCAACACTTGATCGAAAGCACGATTCAAGAAAGTCGAATAGATCGCGACCACCGGGTGCATTCCACCAAAAGCAAGACCTGAAGCATTCGCTATCGCATGCTGCTCGGCAATACCCACATCGAAAACCCGATCCGGGTACGCCGCAGCGAACTCACGCAACCCCACTGGAATGAGCATGGCTGCCGTAATCGCTACGACGTCCTTACGCTCCTGCCCCACCTTGACGAGCTCTTCAGCGAAATTATCCGTCCAGCTACGCCCAGAAATTTCCAGCGGCAACCCTGTCTCTGGGTTAATCACACCCACCGCATGGAAAGCATCATCGGTATCAGCCAGCGCCGGTTCGTAGCCATGTCCTTTTTCGGTGATGGCGTGCACAAGAACAGGACCACCGAAATCACGAGCATGCCGCAAAGCGCGGCTAATAGCCTCGACATCGTGACCGTCGATAGGTCCGACATATTTAAGGCCAAGGTCTTCGAACATGACCTGGGGAGCAACGATATCTTTAAGACCCTTTTTGACCCCGTGCAGAGTCTCGTAGACGGTGCGGCCAACCGGGTGGGTGTTCAGGGTGCGCCGGCCCCAACTGAGCATTTCTTCATAGCCAGGTTCAGTGCGCAACATCGCCAAATGCTGAGCAAGGCCACCGGTGGTGGGGGCATAAGAACGTTCGTTGTCATTAACGACGATGACCAAGGGCAAAGAGTCGTCCGCGGCGATTTCATTGAGGGCTTCCCACGCCATCCCGCCTGTGAGAGCACCATCACCAATGACAGCCACAGTGTGGCGGCCAGTTTCTTTCGCGAGCTTGCGAGCACGTGCGATACCACTCGCCCAGCTCAGCGAACCAGAAGCGTGAGAGTTCTCCACAATGTCGTGAACAGATTCAGCACGGGAGGGGTAACCCGACAGCCCGCCGCGCTTACGCAGATTCGTGAAATCTTGACGGCCGGTAAGCAGCTTATGCACGTAGCTGATGTGGCCAGTATCAAAAACAATGGAGTCTTTCGGGGACTCGAACACACGGTGGATCGCTAGGGTCAGCTCCACGACTCCCAAGTTAGGGCCAAGATGCCCTCCGGTGCGTGAGACCGAGTCGACGAGGAAAGACCTAATCTCCCCCGCCAGCGTGTCAAGTTCGTGCGTCGTCATGGAGCGGACCACTTCCGGGCCGCTGACCTGCTCCAGCAGTGACACTGTTCCTCCCTCTGTGCGGTGTTGCCCCGCAACCGTCCGACCATACCTTTGACGTAGGTGGGGAACCACCTACGTGGTGAGATCCCATAAGTGCTGGAGTGGTAGAAACAAAGATCAGCCAGCGACGACGTCACTGCTCGCGCTGGAAGTTGCCACCGTAATTCCGGCGCGGCGCCATTTGTTAAACACCGCAGTAAGAGCCTGCGGGTTGACCGGAGCAGTCAAATCAACCAAAACCGTTGTAGCGAACCCTCTACTCATAGAATCCAACGCTGTAGCCGAGACACAGTAATCCGTAGCGATACCTGCAATGTGCACCGTCTCAATGCCGTGTGAATGCAGATACGACGCCAAAGTGACTCCGGCAGCCGTGGCTCCCTCAAAACCCGAATACGCGGCCGCAAACGCACCCTTAGTGAACTGTGCATCAAAGTCACGGAACTCCAGTGCCGGGTGGAAATCCGCCCCAGGAGTGCCCTGCACACAGTGAGCTGGCCACGAATCAACAAAATCCGGAGTCGCAGAAAAATGCGTTCCCGGATCTTCATGCGCATCACGGGTAGCGACCACAAGGTCATATTCATGGCCAGAGCCGATGTATCGCGTGATCGCTGCGGCGACCCCAGCGCCACCAGTGACAGCCAATGAGCCGCCCTCGCAAAAATCCCTCTGCACATCAACAACAACAAGGGCGCACCCGGCCCTATCGGACATCACGGTTCCCGGGAACGTTGTTCTCTCACCAAATGGTCGTGACCTCATGGCTACCTTCCAATCTCGTGCCTGTTGGCACCGATCCCCGGGCACCCGACGCGTATCTAATCACCTCGTGCCACCGAAATAAGATCCCCACAGCAACCGGCCTAGACTCTGCCCCATGTCAGTGACGTACGGATCGGTCAAACCCGGCCGCATTGGGCCTACGCGCGCAGTGCCGCACAGCATCGAACGCCCCGAATATGTGGGCAGGGAAGAACCTAGGCCGTTCACCGGCTCTGAAGTTCGTCCACCAGAAATGATCGAAGCAATCAGACATGCCTCGACCATCGCAGCCCGCGCGCTCGCCGCTGCTGGTGAGGCCGTAGCCCCAGGCGTTACCACCGACGAACTGGACGCCATCGCGCACCAATACATGATTGATCACGGCGCCTACCCCTCCACTCTCGGATACCGAGGATTCCCGAAATCTTGCTGCACTTCCGTCAACGAAGTCATTTGCCACGGCATCCCTGATGACCGCCCTCTGGCGGATGGGGACATCGTCAACATCGATGTCACTGCCTATATCGGCGGTGTGCACGGCGACACCAATGCAACTTTCCTCGTTGGTGACGTCGATCAAGAAACCAAAGCTCTCGTCGAGCACACACGTGAAGCGCTCAACCGTGCCATCAAAGCAGCCAAACCCGGACGTGCAGTTAATGTCATCGGTCGCGTCATCGAAACTTACGCCAAACGGCACGGTCTTGGCGTAGTCCAAGATTTCACTGGCCACGGCGTTGGACCCGCCTTCCACACCGGACTGGTTATCCCGCACTACGACTCGGCGCCTATGTATGACGACGTCATCGAACCAGGAATGACGTTCACCATCGAGCCCATGCTGACCCTAGGATCCCCTGAAGGACAGACCTGGGATGATGACTGGACCACCACCACCTGCGACTTGCGCAACACTGCGCAATTTGAGCACACCTTGCTTATCACCGACACCGGAGCCGAAATCCTGACCCTTCCCTGAACCATTCATCCGTACTTCTGCTGGGAATACCTTCACCCCCAGCAGAAGTACGGATGAATCTGTTCCATCTAACTCAACCCGCCCACCCCACGTTCGTCCTGACGACCAGCGTGCAGCACCAGTACGCTGTTCACTCATGACCCACGCCCCCAACGCGCTCCCCCTCGGCATCGACATCGGTGGCAGCGGCATCAAAGGCGCCCCCGTTGACCTCACCGTTGGATCCTTCACCGAAGAACGCCTCCGCATCGACACCCCCGCCGGAGCCAAACCAGAAGACGTCATCGACGTCGTCGCCCACATCGCCAACCAATTCGAGCCACACACAGGCCAAAGCCCCATCGGCGTCACCATCCCCGGAGTGGTCACCCACGGCGTTGTCCGCTCCGCCGCCAACATCGACAACACGTGGATTAATTACGACATCTCCACCACGCTGCATGAACGGCTGGGTCGCCCAGTCACTGTTCTTAACGACGCTGACGCCGCAGGCGTAGCCGAACTCGCCTACGGTGCAGCAAAAAACATCGCTGGCACAGTACTAGTAGCAACCCTAGGGACCGGTATCGGCTCAGCCGTTCTCGTTGACGGACGCCTGGTCCCCAACACCGAATTCGGACACCTCGAAATCGATGGGCACGACGCCGAAACACGCGCCGCAAGCTCAATCCGCAAACGTGAAAACCTCACCTGGGAAGAATGGGCAGCGCGACTGCAGCGTTACTTCACCCACCTGGAAAACCTCATCTGGCCTGACCTCATCGTCATCGGCGGAGGAGTCTCCAAACGCGCCGAAAAATTTTTGCCACTGCTCGACCTGCGCACCCCCACAGTTCCCGCGGCCCTGTTCAACGACGCAGGTATCATCGGCGCAGCCCACGAAGCAGTAGACGCCACCCACCCCCGCCACAACCCGCAATACGCTGGCTGACCACTCCCCCGCAGTGCCATCTTGGCAACCTCACCACACTGACCGGTGCAGGGGCAGGAATTCTCTGCCCCAACCGGTCACACCGTGACCGGTTCTTGCATGGCATCAACAATCCACTCCCGCGGATCGTCATTTACACCCACCGACAAATTCGCGATCTGACGCATGAAAATTTCCCGCCCACCAGCAGACAAAATCCCATCGTGAATAGGTACTAAGCGACGAGCACCACACCTAGCCACCCAATCAATCGTTTCCTTCATTGCGCTCCACGGCGCCGCGATCGGTACACACAACACATCCACTGCATCAGGAACCACATCCAAGGCATCCCCCGGGTGATATGCAACCGCACCGCCCTGCTCACGGAGCACCAACCCGGTATTACGCACCCGCTCCATCGTGCGATAAATCACCGCATGCATATTCCCTACCGGCTCCACCATCACCGTCCCCACAGAAAACAACTCACCCGGCGCCATATCCACCGTTTCCACGCCACACTCAGCACGCAGCCGACGCCCCAACCCAGCCTCGGAGAACAGCTGCGCTTGCGGATTAGCCTCCATCAACCCCGCAAGACGATCCACATCGACATGATCTGGATGCTCATGCGTCACCACCACCGCATCAAGGTCATGCACGTCTTCAAACCCGCAAGAAAATACGCCCGGGTCGACCAAAATCCGTGCCCCTTGCGATTCGAACAACACACAGGAATGACCAAAACGTGTGATCCGCATAAACCAGCGTAAACACATGCATTGTCACTGCGATGCGCAACACTTACATACAGCCTGACTGCCACATAAAATTTTTGCAGTGAAGTTCATCGACGATCGCATTCCCCCACACGACCTGACATATAACGACGTCTTCATGACGCCCTCACGCTCAGCAGTAACCTCACGTCTAGACGTTGACCTCACCGCAGGTGATGGCACCAACGCGACCATCCCCATCACTGCCGCGAACATGACAGCCGTCAGCGGCAAACGCATGGCTGAAACCCTCGCCCGTCGTGGCGGAATCGCGATACTTCCCCAAGACATTCCTCTCGACATCGCAAACTCCACCATCGCCAAAGTTAAGAACGCACACCCCGTATACGAAACCCCCATCGTCGTCTCCCCCACCGATCCAGTTGCGCACGTCATAGCTATCCTCGGCAAACGCTCTCACCGCCTAGCTGTTGTCACCGACAACGAGCGACCCGTCGGGATCGTTACCGAACACGACATCCTCGAAGTCGATAGATTCAGCAGTGTCGCCGAGGCGATGACTACTGACTTCCCTACCGTCACCGAACACGACGACCTCGCCGACGTTTTTGAGCTCCTTGAACGACGACACATCAAAGCCATCCCGGTCTTGCGTGATGGCCTTCTCCTTGGGCTGCTGACTAAACGAGGAATTCTCCGCTCAGCTATCTACACGCCCAACCTTGATGAGCACCGGCGCCTAGCAGTAGGGGCAGCAATCGGCATCAATGGTGATGTTTCTCACAAAGCCGCCACACTCTTGGCGGGAAACGTCGATGTTCTTGTCGTGGACACCGCTCATGGCCACCAAGAAAAAATGATTGATGTACTCAAACTAATTCACTCAGAACGAAATAGACACGCAGAAGTGACGGGACGACGTGTTCCCATCGCGGCAGGGAACGTCGTTACCGCTTCTGGAGCACGCGATCTCGCCCGGGCTGGAGCCGACATCATCAAAGTTGGAGTCGGCCCCGGCGCCATGTGCACCACCCGCATGATGACCGGAGTGGGGCGCCCCCAATTCTCTGCCGTCCTCGACTGCTCCGCTGCTGCCCGCGAAGAGAACGTCGCAGTATGGGCAGACGGCGGCGTAAAACATCCACGCGATGTTGCCCTCGCTTTAGCCGCAGGGGCTTCCAGTGTGATGATTGGCTCATGGTTTGCAGGAACCCATGAAAGCCCCAGTGACCTTATGCAAGATACCGATGGGCGCCTATATAAAGAAAGCTTCGGAATGGCATCCGCGCGTGCAGTAAAAAATCGCACCAAAGGGCAATCTGCGTATCAGCGAGCCCGCTCCGAACATTTTGAAGAAGGAATTAGCAGCGGAAAAATGTATCTCGATCCAGAACGACCTGGCGTCGAAGATCTTCTCGATCGAATCATTTCCGGCGTTCGTAGTTCCTTCACATACGCCGGAGCTAGAACAATCTCTGAATTTCATGAGAATGCCGTCGTTGGGATTCAATCCGCAGCCGGATATGACGAAGGAAGACCGCGTCACACAAGTTGGTAATTAGGGTAGATAGCACTCAGTAATTACTTACTTCTTCGTCACGCGGAAAACATGAAAAACATGCGAGGCGCACAAGAAGCCCCGGCTGTTCGCTGCGCGGACTCTGCTCACCCGAAGTTGAATCCACCTGTCGCAGTGAGAATATGATTGACCCCGAAAAGCCTTGTGTGCTGGAGATCCCCCACCAGTAGGGGTATCCAGCACACAAGGGATAACTGACCGTCCGGCACCTAGTAGGTGCCGGTAAATGTGTTAATACGCATCGCGGGGGATCATGTCCAAAAGGCCAATGACCGGAAATATCGCAAAACGCCCAAACGGAAGATGGCGTGCTAGATATCGCGATGGTGCCGGAAAAGAACATGCCCGCCACTTCACAACAAAAAAAGCCGCCGCGCACTGGCTGAATGAAATTACTGCAGCAATGACCACCGGTGCCTACGTAGCTCCAGACGCCGGAAAAATAACTTTCAAACAGTACGCAGAATATTGGCGAACAAAGCAAACACATCGCCCTTCAACCGTTGAGCAGGTAGAAAGACACCTGCGAAACCATGTTTATCCCAGCATCGGTGACCGTCGACTCGATACGCTCCGGCACACCGATATGCAGGCCCTCGCGAAAACACTCGATGAAAATCTCTCCACAAACACGGCATCAGTTATCTGGAGATATGTTGGAACAATTTTTCGCGCAGCAGTAGAAGATAAAAGAATCGTTGATTCACCCTGTCGCAAAGTCAGAGGACCTAAACCCAAGAAAACAAAAGTGGCCGTCATGCTCACCGAGCAAGTCACAGCCCTACGCGAAGCTGTGCCAGATCGATACGCTGCACTGATCGTCACCGCAGCCGGCACCGGCATGCGCCAAGGCGAACTATTTGGCCTCACCATTGATCGCATCAATTTTCTTCGCCAACAAATCACCGTCGACAGGCAACTCATCGGACTGGCCGGACGTGAGCCTGAATTCGGTCCGCCAAAAACCGAAGACAGTGATCGCATCATCCCTCTGCCCGCCGTTGTAGCTCAAGCATTAGCTGTTCACCTGCAGAAATACGCGACCGGACCGGACGGACTTGTATTCACTAATACCTACGGAGCTCCGCTACGCCGCTCCAACTTCGGTGCCACCTGGCGGCGGGCCTGCCAAGATGCCGACGTACACGGATTCACCTTCCATGACCTGCGCCACTACTACGCTTCACTGCTCATCCGCCACGGCGAAAGCGCTGAGACAGTACGGGCCATGCTGGGCCACAAAACCGCCATGGAAACCTGGAAAACCTACGCACACATGTGGCCAGACTCCGATGAAAGAACACGAGCGGCCGTAGATTCCGTTCTGGGAGCATCCGCTGTTGCGGACTCAGTGCGGACTGCCCCGGCAAGCATGTAATAAAAACCGCAGATCAGAACCATTGAAACGGATGAGTCGGCCGATACGCCGGGTTCTGTCATTGAGCGGCCATCCATCTAGGCTGCACATTGCTGTGCAGCTCCAGCGACCTACCCGTGTGCTCAGGCGAGCAGCCCTCAAACACACACTGTCTGGTCTTGCTCCGGGTGGGGTTTACCTAGCCATCCTTGTCACCAAGGATGCTGGTGGTCTCTTACACGCACCGTTTCACCCTTACCTGTGCACTTGCATGCACAGGCGGTCTGTTTTCTGTGGCACTGTCCCGCGGGTCACCCCGGGTGGCCGTTAGCCACCACCCTGCTCTGTGGAGCCCGGACGTTCCTCGGCGAACGGGAAACCACCAACAGTGGAACTACCGTTCGACGCGACCGCCTGGCCGACTCATCCGCACATAAGTCTAAACGCTTCCTTGGCTCGGCCCACCAACACCCCACTGGCTCACTGCATAGACATCACACACATGACAGTGCCCCTGCCCGGATATAGAGAACCAAGCAGGGGCACTTGCCTAAGCCTTATGTGACAGACAGCTGCAGCCCGTCAATTTATGTTTTCAGTCGTCGTCATCAGGGGTGTCAGTCTCCTGAGCGAGAATCCGACCATTGCCAGCATCGACAATGACGTCAGTCTCTACGCCCTGAGAGCTTCTCACCTCGACCTTGTAGACGACCCAGCCGTCCTCTTCATCCAACTCAGCTTTGACGACTTTGCCGGGCACAGCCTTCACGGCAATCTTGCGTGCCTGATCAAGACTGATCTTTGCGAGCTTTTGCAGCTGAGCTTGCTCGGCTGCATCACTCTGTCCTCGATCCGCGGGAGCCTTAATGGACCCACGAATCGGGTGATCTGCAACGTCACGCACCACGGCGGTGGACGTAACGGACTGACCTGCACTCACAGCAGGGGCAGCATTCGCAGCCCCACCGGCAACCGTGCTTGCAGCAATGGCCAGAGACGCAAGAGCAGTGACACCGGCTCCGGCGACAACAGTTTTCAGGGGCTTCGTCATTCTTCCACGCTCCTTCTTCGAGAAGCCCGGTCCGCAGACCGGGGGCCAACAGAACTGGTCCGTTCCGACATTTCCACCCTGGGATGGGAACCTTAAAAGACTCTGAGAGGTGCGTTGAACATGCACTCACCCACCACTGAAAGCGGACCTATCAGGCGCGGCACCTGCTGAAATTCCACCAGATCAAACTGGTTAGGCCAGCAGCGACACAAAAGACAGGACGAACGTCTCGCGATAATCAGCCGTGCCGAGCTGGATTCACGTCAACTCTCACCCCACAGGCTGATCCACCTTGGGCACGGTAGCTTCCTGGCCCTCACTGTCAGCAGCGTCGTTGCCAGACTGCTTCACAACACCCTCATTCCTGAACAGCGGGTGCACAAAAGTGAACACCAGCCCCACAGTAAAAAGAGCAAGAACGGCTAAGAACGGTGCCGTGTGATGAATGCCGTAGAGCGCAGTAGAACCAATCGGGGCAATGACATACGTCAAGCCATTATTTGCATTGATGAGACCAGCCAGGCCACCTTGGGATTCACGGTCCATACCCAGTGTTGGCCCTGCCGTGTACCCAGGCATTGCCAAACCACTGCCGGCGCCAAGAAGAAGGCACCCTGCCCCAAACACCCACACCGGCGCATCGATAAAGAGCAAAACACCTGAGACCGTCATTACGGCGAATCCCACCCGTAATAGCCGGTGTGCAGGCCAGCCAAGGCGGCGTACTACTCCCCCTTGCACAAAGGCCATCACGAGTGAGAGCCCCAGCAGCATTCCTGCTGTGATCGCGGCGGTGCCATTAGAAGTGAAATGGAACCGATCCTGGACAGCGAATCCGACAAGAGTGGCCACAGTGGAAAAGCCCAAGAACAGCAAAAACCCGGTCACGAGATAGGGAAATACGCGCCGATCACGGAAAGAAACACTGGCTGGCTTTTCGACAAGCCGATCTGGTGACTGCTCGTGGAATCGAACGACGAGGATGACGATCCCAATCAGCATCACTACCGGCATCGCGCTGACCGGAAAAAGCAAGCCACCTGCAGCTGCCAGCACACCGCCTGCAACGGCCCCCAGGATGGAAGCGGCGCCTTGAGCTGCCCCTAAGGCGCCAACCGCTTTGACTCGCTCGGATTCAGTAGCGGCGTGCGTAACCAGATGGGCCTGCACGGTTGGCGCGATAGCCGCGATTGCACCGCCATAAATAAGACCTCGCGTCAGCAAAGTCATGACAAACAACGGCCCGTCAGTCAGTACTCCGCGTACGCCAAGCCAGGCCACGGCGGTGAAACCGCCTAAACCGCACAGGGCAATCACCATGGCAGTCACCAAAGTGCGTTTGACACCCAAACGCTGAGAGCGGCGCCCCCAGAACTGACTGAGTAGTACTAGAGCCAGCGCTGCGGCGGAAATAGTAGCGCCGATTTGCCATTCAGCTAGTCCCATGGCTCGCGAAAGTGGCGCAATGACAGGGTTGAGCATCATCTGCCCCATGAAGGCGAGCAGAACCATCGTGAGTAACAGCTTTGCCTGTGAGCCCGAATGAGATTCCGCTGGCACAGTGACCACTCCTATCCATTGAGAACCGTTGTCAACAACACTAGATCAGCGTTCTAGTGCTGGCAATGTGTCGTTACACTCACAGGCATGGTTGGCAAGGACACCTCACGACGCGCGGGCCTGACCCACGAACGCGTGATCGACTGCGCCTGCACACTCACCAGAGAACACGGACTGCAAAACTGGACCATCAGAGACCTAGCCACCGCACTAGACGTAGTGCCCTCCGTGATCTACCACTACTTCCCCACCAAAACGCAGATCCATGACCAAATCCGCGACCAGATATGCGCTGAACTCACGCTGCCCGATACACACCTCAACTGGCAGGAGTGGTTCACTCAAGCGCTCACTGCACTACGCGACATCCTGCTGCGCTACACCGGTCTGACACGCCACGTCATGGACTCTCTAGAGCACGGTCTCCCACCACGGCCACTCGTACCATTCTTCGAAACGGCGATAGTCAAACTCACCGAAGCAGGCCTAGAAGAAAACGCCATCCCGGCTTACACGATGATCGTTAACGTCGCACTCGACGCCATCGAGCACCACGACCGCCAATCTCCCCTATCTTCCAACCACCACGACATCACCGCCATGGTCAACAAGCTAGAACCACTGGCCAAAGAATCGCCAGCACTAGCAATGATGCGCGATGACTATCTCGCTCACCTGCCCACCCCGTCAGGGGAACGGATCAGCGAACGCTACTTTCGCCTTCTTATCCGTTCCCTCCTGACGGGAATCGAGCAAGAACTCATGCCCCAGCACTCATAAAGGCGCAAGAACTTCCAAAACACGCCGTCACAGTGCCACGTGAGCACCTGAAGAGACAGCTGTAGATGCACGCTCTCCCGCAGGCTTCCCAACCTGATGCAATGGGCGCAGCGTAATTTGCTGGTCAGCGGCACGCGCCAAAAGATCCTCGTCATGACTAATCAGGATCACCACTGCGCCATCTGCAGCCGCAGAGCGGATATGCGCGGCAATCGACTCTAGGTGACGCCGATCCACACCAGAGCTTGGCTCATCGAAAATAACGATGGGTCGCCCTGCCAACCGAGAACCTGCAATGACCAGGCGTTGCTGCTCACCCCCAGACAAAGACAGCGGATGACGTCCAGTGAGTTTGCTTAAATCGAAAGCCTGGAGCAGATCAGTCACAACCACAGTTCCTGCCGCATCACGCCCAGCCAACTCGATTTCTGCCTCCACCGTGTCAGTGAAGAGTTGCCGCTGCACGTCCTGCATCACCAGAGCACTAGCCCGTTGCCTAGCACCACGACTGAGCTTGCGCCCATCCAAACGGATCTCACCACGTGCCCGACGCAGGCCAGCAATAACACGAGCCAACGTTGACTTACCTGCACCGTTACTGCCACGCAACGCAGTCACCGTTGCGCGTGGCAGCGTCAGCCGATCGATAGCCACAATCGTGCGCCGCCCAGCCCGACATTCAATATTGCGTAGCTCTAACGCTCCCTCAGGAACATCACAGGCCTCGCTGGCATCAGCGATGCTGGGCCCAACAGCTGGCCTCGTGGCCAGCTGTGCCGCACAAACCTCACCACGCAAACCCAGGCTTTCCAGCTCAGCATCATCAGTTGCGGCGAAACGTTCGGCGTCCCATATCGCTGAGATCTCACCAGAATCCATGATCACGACACGATCGACTAGGCCGTTCAGGTAGCTCAGGCGGTGTTCGGCGATAACGATCGTCATACCTGCAGCGCGGTGACGTTCCAACGTCGCACGCAAAGCAGCGATAGCTTCGGTGGACAGGTTAGAGCTGGGCTCATCCAGCAACAAGATGCGCGGACGATGCGCTGTCGAAGAGGCCAGCGCAACCTGTTGCTGCTGCCCTCCCGATAGCGATGTCAACGGCACCGACACGTCCATGTTTTGACCTAAAATCTGCAGGTCAGCGCTGACCTGTTCAGCGATCTGCGGGACGGGTAGAGCGAAATTTTCCATGGCAAAAGCCAGTTCCTCACTCACCGTGTTTGTGAAGAACTGCCGACGCGGATGCTGCTGCACAGTGCCCGTGCGACGACCAATGGTCTCCAGATCAGCCTGGCTGGTCACTACACCTTCAACAGTCACACGACCACGCAAATCACCCTCGTCATAAAAGTGCGGAACCAGACCATTAATCAGACGTAGCAACGTCGACTTACCGCTTCCGCTGGCGCCGCACACCACCACACACTCACCAGCATTGATATGCAGATCAATGCTGGTGAGTGTGTGGTGTTCAGCGTGCGGGTACTTCCAGCTCACATTGCTCAGATCGATCACGTCCAGTACCACCCCGCAACGAAGAGAACGACTGCAATCAGGACCCAGACGGCATCAATCGCCCGAAACCGTGGCGGATGAAGCACGCTCGGAGGCGTCGGTGACCCTAACCCACGCAGCAACGCCGCCGACGACAAATCATCCCCGGCCCGCAAGCTGGAGGCGATCATCGGCACAGTAAACCTCTCAATCACCAATATGGGGTGACGAAACAGTGCCGACGGACGTGTCAAACCTTGCAGCCGCATGGCATCAAGAACCGCGCACGCCTCGGTCAATACCACCGGAAGGAACCGGATCATCACCACAAGAGTCACAGCGATCGAACGCGGCAAACGCAGCGCCCGAAGTGCCGCGTGCAGCACTGTCGGTGATGTGGTGGCGAACAAATGAATCGCCACCCCTACAGCAGCGGAGTACCGGGCCACGTAATCCAACGGCACGACAACCGAAGCTGCCACTGCAGGAGAGGAGATCGGCAGTAGCAGCCGCGCAGCCAGCCACGCACCAAGCGCGATCACGCTCACCCCTACAGCACGCCGCCACTCATTGACTGACAGCGCTAACAGCACCGCTAAAGCAACACCGGGAACGATGAAGTGCTGACCATACGGACCCAATGCTGCCGCGCTGACGCCAGCAACAAGCAGCATTGTGGTCCGTGGGTCAAGCGCTAAACGCTCACGCAAGCTCTCAGGCTCGCTCGTTCTCATGCCAGGCCAGCGCGCTGGAAATGCTTACGCACCACTGCTGTTCCAAGCAGCCCACCGAGGAAACCAGATACTGGGCAAGCCACTGCCAGCCCCAGCAGCATCGGCACGGTGAACACCTGCTGCGCCGCGGCGATGAATTCTGGGCCCATGGCCTGCCAAGCAGGAGTCTGGAAGTAGGTGTCGGCATTGAGAAGAATCGGAACAAACGGTGTGAACGCGGTCAGACCGAACAAGGTGTACGACGCGATCGCTGAAGCCCTCGTGCGGTAGTCACCAGCACGAGCAACGAACTCAACAATGAAAGCGACGATGGGGGTGGCAATCGCCCCCAACAGAGCACCACCGTGAAGAACGAAAACGATCGACAGGATCAGCGAGAACAGGAAGATCATGCCGGGTTTACGTACCCGCTTGTAGAACAACACAAACGTGATGCCATTGATGATGATCGCTGGGGGAACACTGAGCAGCCACACCAATGGGCCAAACATGCCAAGCATGCCGAACGCGTAATTCAGCACCGCATAGATCGCCCCAAAAATACCCACGGTGATCAAATCGCGGGCGGTGAACCACGGCTTCTTCACTGCCGAGGCGCTGCCTTGGGAGTCAGGAACGAGGGCTTGACTGCTCGGCGCTGAGGCAGAGTCGGAGGTGGACTGGTTGGTCACAGAAAAATCCTTTCGAGGGGTTTTCACGGAGTTAAAGCATCAGAATTGACTGACATTTTTTACACAAGAGCTCGATAACCAGCAGTTAAAGCCTGCGCCGTAGTAGATACGAATTCACCAGTGACGAGGGTGAAATGGTTACCTGGTACGTGTTCACGGTGAATATCACCGATGAAGCGTTCCTGCCACACAGCAAAGAATTCGTCGTGCGCCCCAGGGCGGAAACCGAGGTGATCGCACGGCTGGATGATCACCGCATCGACCACAAGATCCGCAGGCTCTTCCATAGCGGAGTTCATTGTGTGTCGATAACGTCGCCACATACGTTGCAGGTCACAGACTGCTCGCCGATGCGAAGTAGAGACCGCCGTTGCGTACAGCTCCCACCGATCCTGCTCAGACAACGCATCCAATGAAGCGAAGAACGCTGCAGCATCCGGATGAGCAGCAGGATCCGAAACCACCGAATCAAGCAAAGTCACCAACGGGGGCGCATCGGGGAACAACATCTGCGTCTGCGCCCCCAGCGAAGTAATAAACATCACCTCAGCTAGGCGATCGTGAATACCCGCTGGAACAACATGAGGATCGATCAGACCCAGAGGCCGAACCGTACAACCATTCTCGATCAGATGACGTGCCACCTCGATAGCCACGAGCGAGCCAAAGCTATACCCAATCAAGCAGTACTCCTGAGCACCTGTCTGCTCGAGAGAAGCCGCTACATTGGCTGCTATCTGCTGGATCACGCTTGCAGCTGGCACAGAGCAGAACCACTCATCGTCAGGCACCTCAACCAGGCGCACATCACCGTCAGCGCCGAACAGCTCCTGGGCATCAGGGTGCTGCCACAGTCTGCGCAGCAATGGCCGCATCGAATCCGCCGAGGCCAATGAGTCGGAGAACACCACAGTGGTCACCGCTGGCGCAGCAGTCGACTCACCCAGCGTTATCACTTGCACCGGCTCTTGATCTTGACCAGCCTCTGCCAAAGCCGACTCACTCGTGGAATCAGAGTTTGCTTCCAGACGCTCCAGGGCGGTTGCTGTTGCAGCAATATCTGGAGCAGTCAACAAAATCCGCAACACTGCTTCGAAAGAAACCCCATCGCCCAACCGGTCCCGAACCTGGGTAGACACCGCCGCCGCCGAGACCGAATTCGCACCGAGATCATACGGATTCACCGCCCAGCTCAGCTCACTGTCTGAGCCGAGGTGCTCCTTCCACAGCTGCGTAAGCAGCTGCGCCCACGTAGCGGCTGCTTCCGTGAGATCACACGTAAGACTCTCTTGCGGCTGTGGCTGTACAGGCCGCCCCGCCTCCTGCGCTCTTGTCAGATCAACCAGCGCCCGCCGGTCAACCTTGCCATTGGGAGTCAACGGCAGCTGAGGCAACCGGCGAAGACTCACCGGAACCATCACCTCAGGCAGCTGCTGGCGCGCCTCGGCCAGAATGGACTGATCCTGCACCTGACAATCCACCGCAGCACATCCCACACGGGAAGCAAACAAACCAAACCCCTCAGGGGCCAGCACACTATCCGCCGCAGGTGTGAGTGCCACATCACTGCCCGTGCTTGCCCCAATATGAGCAGACCACCAGATGCCATCAGGGAAAAGGACTCCCTCAGGGCGGCTCGACGGCTCCGGGCGCGTCATCATGAAGATCTGCGAAACCATGATCCACCACTGCACCCCGACCGGTTCAGAAATAACGACCACCCCACCGGGGCGAGCCAACGCAGCCACCCGATCCAGAGCCCGCGGGATATGCCGAGCATTCTCAAGCACCCCAAAAGCACACACAAGATCAAATGATCCAAGCTCAATTCCCTGCTCAACCGGATCCTTATCCAGGTCAAACACCGTGAACGTCATCCGCGGATCACCCGCCCAGCGCTGCTGGGCAGCATCAAGGAAGAACGATGCACGATCACTGAAAACGTACTCATACGGCCGATCGCCCAAGCCGCGCCGCACAGCATCAGTAGTACTACCCGTACCCGCCCCAATCTCGAGAACACGCAACGGGCGCTGCGGATCCTCCTCAACCACCCGCTCCACTAGATGAGCGACAGTCTCAGTTCCCCAACGCATGCTCAACCGTTTGCGATACACCTGCGCAGAACTGTCATCCACACCGTCGGTGAACAACAAATCTGAAGGACGCTGCTCCCCGCTAAGCAACTGCGGCAAAACATCAGCGCACCGGCGCACATACGCAGTCACACCGCGATAATCCGCGCCCCGCGGGCTGAGCTGCTCCACCTCCTCCCACAACCGCTGCACCTCAGCCGCACCAAGATTCACTGCCGCCTGGTTACCGCCGTCCAACAGATGCGGATGCCATACAGCCAACGTCTGCCGCCACATATCAACAATCCACTGATGTGCTGCCGCCACGGGCAAACCAGCATCAACACGGCTAAGCACCTCAACAATGGAAGCAACGCACGCTTTCTCCATCGCCGTGGCATACGCAGCAATACCCTCAGCATCGGTGCAATCAACCACATCTGCAGCCAGCGCCGCAGCCTCCTCCATGGCTTGCACGACTGGCTCACCAGCAGCATCAGAACTGCCCGGCTCAGCAACGATGAAACCATGCAACGCCCGCTGGGCGCCTTCACCCGCAACCACGACCGCCGCCTGACGCACCGACGGGTCAGCGACCAGCACACTCTCAACCTCACCAAGTTCGATCCGGTGCCCCCGGATCTTCACCTGGTCATCCAAACGACCCTCAATCTCAATCTCACCGCCAGGCAAATACCGGCCCGCGTCACCAGTGCGATAGAACCGACCCCGCACCGGATCATCAACGAAAGCCCGCTCGGTCTGCGCACAATCCTCATACCCCTGCGCCAAACCCGCACCCAGGATGACAATCTCCCCGCTGACCCCCACTGGCCGATCCTGACCAGCCTGATCAATCACCGCGAAGCGTTGATTCGCCAACGGAGTGCCATAAGGCACCTCACCGGAAACACACTCAAGGTCAATACGGTGCGCAATCGACCAGATAGCAGCCTCAGTAGCGCCACCCATAGCCTCAAAAACCGTGCCCGGGAACACCTCATGCAACCGCCGCACCAAATCCCGCGGAATCCGATCACCAGAAAGGATCCACGTACGAACCCCCGCCGGAGGCAACGCGCCACCTTCAACCGCACTCAACATCATCTGCGCCACAGCCGGGACAGTGTTGAAAATGGTGACGCCGTTGTCCGCAGCAGCAGCCAACCACGCAGCAGGATTAGGTACGGCCTCCGCCGGCGGCAACACCACCGCGCCCCCCTGACTCAACGGCCCAAAAATGTCGTACACCGACAGATCGAAACTCAGATCAGCAATCGCGATGCTCCGGCTTGCAGCATCAACACCGCACCGACGGTTCACGTCCTCGATCGTGTTGAGCACAGCACGGTGACTCATCCGCACCCCCTTAGGGGTACCCGTCGAACCCGAAGTGAAAATCACGTACGCAAGATCATCCGGGTCCCCCACATCGGCGACCCACGTCGCAGCCTGACCAGCCTCACCGGTGAGCAACGAAGCCAACTCAACCGCCGTAACACCGTCCAACGGCTCCAGCGCAGTCGAGGCGTCATGAATAAACACCCGAACTTCGGCGCTGCGCGCAATCATGCTCCGACGCCCCGAAGGATGGCGTACATCAATCGGCACATACGCAGCCCCCAGCGCAAGAACCCCAAGAACTGCTGCGATCTGCTCAGGCGAGCGCGGCACACACACCGCAACCCGATCTCCTGGCTGCACGCCACGTTGCCGCAACGCTGCACTGACAGTCAGCGC
The DNA here is from genome assembly GCF_058996045.1 of Dermatophilus sp. B7861-1. Lineage (NCBI taxonomy): Bacteria > Bacillati > Actinomycetota > Actinomycetes > Micrococcales > Dermatophilaceae > Dermatophilus > Dermatophilus sp. B7861-1. The sequence goes on from NZ_CM180082.1 coordinate 1,331,910, forward strand.
GTACTGCTGCAACTGGGCGTGACTCCAGCACACCTGATCACTGATAACCGCAGGAGCGTTCGGAGCACCTGCAGCCGCACGCGCAAGAGCACCATGCAAAGTGCCCTCCACCTGATGCCGGGCAGTGTTGTTGGCGTGATCGCGTTCAACTTGCTGCCATTGGGCAAGCCCCACCGGCGAAAACGCATCCCATGCGCCCTCATCGCTGGCCAGCTTCTCCAACGCGGCAACTAGCACCTCGGCCATGTCGTTGCGTACTGCTTCCTGCAGCGCACCAACTCGCCCATCCAGGTGGATGTGCAACCCATCAGCATCGTCCATCACCTGGCAGTCCAACACCGCCTGCGGAGTTTGGCTGATGCTGTGAACAATCTTGCCCCGCTGCCTCTCAGCCGAATCTTGGCTACCCACGCCGATAGCGCTTGTGAACACGTACGGCATCGCTGCGGCTTGCCGGCCACGCCTACGCGCAATCTCCCGCATCACCTCCACGCCACTGAATGCGCGATGATCTAGATCCTCAAGAAGCTGGTGCATCACCTGCGTGGCACGTTCAGTGAACGAGCCAGCTGTGCCCCCCACCTCCAGCAAAGTGACCGTCGTGAAGTCGCCGATGATCTCATCAACGCCTGGAACCTCAGCGGGACGATCAAGCACCGTCAAGTTCAAACAGAAATGCCGATCCTGCGCCCACTGCGCCAACACATCGGCGTAACACGTCAGCACCACCGCCGTAGGCGTCAACCCCACGGCCTGCGCCCGTGAACGGATCGTGCTCCATGCTTCGGGGGCGATCAGGGCCTCAATGCCTGACCAGCAAGCCGAATCACTTTCACGCTCGCTCAAAGAAATCTGGGGAGCGGCAGGCAGCTCATCAATTCGCTGCAGCCAGTAGTCGCGGGCTAGACGGTAAGGAGCTTTTTCCCGCTGCCCACGTTCCCACACCACGAAATCCCGGAACTGCACCGGCGAGCGCTGTGCACCTTCTGCACCGTTGTACAGCTCCTCCCACTGGCGAAGCAGGCTAAGCAAACTCGCCCAGTCTCCCATCAGGAAGTCATACGAGACATGCATGAGCGTGGTGCCATCGGGATCGTCCTCATGCGGTTGCGTGAAAGCCACCGCGAACATCGGCCACTGCCCCACTGGGTGCACTGCGTGCGACATCGCTGCACGAACCTGCTGCACGTGCTCGACCCGAGTCGATTCTTGTGCGTCAGACAGCTTAGACACGGTGATCGGTAGTGGCGGAACATCAGCAAGCACCTGCTGATAGCCAGCCGGGTCAATACGCACACGCAGCATGTCATGGCGACGGACAAGCTCTTGCCACGCAGTGCAGGCACGCTCCATCTCCAGCCGGGGATAGTCCACCTCACAGTAGAGGTGGCAGGCCACGCCACTGTGGTCAAAAGCTCCCGAACGGCCCATCAAGTAGGCGCTCTGCACATCCGTCAACGGGAATGGGTCGTAGCGGTGTTCACTATCTGCGCTCGGGCCGCGGTCAGCGCGCAGCACCGTCAAGATTTCGTCCTTACGTGCCTTCAGTTCCTGGAGCGTTTCGGCAGTGACAACTCCGCGCGGTGCGCGGTACCGAAGCCGGCCATCGTCGTCCCACAGATCAATTCCTTGGGCACGCCACACATCGATGAGGTTACGGGTAGGGATCACAGGCGAACGCCCCTCTCAGAAGCTGCGGTCAACGAATACGGTTCTGTTTCATCGGTACTCCCCTGGCGCGCAGCGGCAGACATGCGCTCAGCGAGCGCGCGGCGAGCCTGAAGGTCGACCGCAGGGACCGAAGGAGGGAAAGCTAGGCCACTGGACAACGCCGTCCACAAGGAGGCAACAGCGAGTACCTGCTGGGCGTGCGTAGCGGTCATACCGCCATGGGTTGCCTGTGTCAGGGCCTGGTCAATTTGTTGTGCGATGGCTACCGGCCACAGGTCACGCAGAGCTGCCCCGGTTGTTGTTGGCTGTTCGTACAGCGCCATAGTTGTGGAGTCGATCATCGTGTCGGCTGCGCTCATCTGGGGGTCGCTGCACAGCCCCTCCGGTAGATGCAGCGTGGGGGTCCACAGGACCGGGCCGTGAACGTCTCGCAGGCAAAGGGTGCCGCTGCCGGTGTGGATCGACATCGAGGGGAAGCGCACGTTGTTGTCGGTGTCGCGGTCATCGAGCACTGTCGCGTACCGCACCGTCACCGGTGTCGATCCGAGAGTGCCGCTGACCAATGACCCGGTGACGGTCATATCGACTGGTCTGGAGTTGATCCCCAAATCCAAGAGCATGCGCGCCAGAGTTTGGGCAGGTTGGATAGACAGCGACGCCTCGATGGCTAGGGCGTCCTCGTGGGCCAGGAGTTCATGCGCGGCGTTGCGGAATGCCCGTACCGCGGGCAACCAGCGGTACAGATCAGCGATCGTTATTGACGCCCCACCGGCACGGGCCGCGCGAACCAGCGTGCGGGCGTCGGCTTGGCCAACAGGCAGTTCATGCAAAACTGAGATGCCACGTTCAAGCAGACTGGTCGCCAATTGTGTTCCTGATCCCCCGACCCCACCGGAACGGACGACGACACACACCAAATCCACATCGTCAGGTACCTGCGCTGGTGAGGTGAACAGCGGCACCTCGCACTGCTGGGCCAGAGCCGTTGAACGCTGGCTCCCTCGCCCCAGGATGCCCACAAGATCTACATGCGGCATCGTGCTCACCGCGCGCGCGTACATGGCCCCAAACGTGGAGCCAGCAATCACTACACGTCGTTGTCGGTTCACAACTCTCCCTCATCCATATCAACGCCGGTGCCCTCTGCTGTTGCCCCGAAGTCCACGCAGCTTCGGGTAACTGTTACGCGCTGGTCAGCTATCGATAGCGCCGCTACGACGCGTTGCGGGTCCAGAGCGTGAGCGGCTATGGCAGCACCCGCGCCGACCTGACCAGCCAGGATTTCGTTGACTGCCACCGCAGCCACACATCCGGCCAACACTGCTTCCCCTGGCGCACGGAGCACCAGCTGCTGATCCTCAGTTCGTGCACGCATCATGACGTGCACGCGGCGCCCCGCAGCCAAAGCCATGCTGGCGTCCCGTAGCCGTTGCGCCCCTGCACTAATGCCCATGCCAGCGGCGACCTGTAGCACTTCGGCGATTCCCTCACCGGACATGACGCTGTACCAGGTGGCTTCTGTCAGGTGGTGTTCTTGTGCAACTACTTGCCCCTCCAGGTCGCAGTATGGGAACAGCGATACGGGGTCGGTGAACTCCGCAAGCCGTACCTGTTCGATACGAGTGGCTGCCCCGGAACGAACTGCCCCTTCACGCCAGGCAGCCATGGGCTCGACATCTCCGTGTGCTAACCCGGCAAGGTAATCCTCAGCACCAGCGAGTGTGAAGGCCCCTACCCCGCCAGCCATGACCTCCAAGGTCCTGGCGGTGGGGCACTGCTGCAGCAGTGCCCGCGGGATAATGCCGGAGGCCCCAGGGATCGCGCCGGCGTAGAACAACGCTGTTGTTTTTTTCGGGATGTGCAGGTTTTGCACGGATCGGGCATCTGCTGGGCCGCCGACAGCTACCACGTGAGTGCCGTGTTCGCTTATCACGGCGGCGCTGTTCAGGGCGCGTTGGTGAGCTGGTCCGGTCACGTCCAGCACGACGTCATGGTCGGTGGCGAATCGCGCTAGTTCGGCGGTGTCTGTGACATCTAGGGCTCGGCGTTGCGTTGCCTGTCCATGTAGTTGGGCCGGAATGTTTTCTACTCGACGTCCCGCGAGTGTCAGATCTGAAATGGTGAGTGCTCCCAGCCGCAGTAACGCCTCAACTGCTCGCTGGCCAATATCACCAGAAGCTCCAATAACTCCTACTGCTCGTCTGGTCACAAGACTCCCTCGTCGATAGTCGTATCTGCATCCAGTCCGTTGGTGGCGTGTTCGTCGATTCGCTGGGCAACGCCTGCTAGCCGGGGGTCGGCGAAGAGCTCTCGCATAGGCAGCGTGATGTTGAATCGGTGCTGCACTGTGGAAACCAGACGGGTTGCTAGCAGGCTGTCGCCGCCTAATTCGAAGAAGGAGTCTTCGATGCTGGTTGGTGGTGTTTTCAGCAACTCCGCCCATATCTGGGCAAGTTCGATCTCTGTGGGAGTGCTGGGCGGGCTGGCCTGCCTCGTTGCAGGTGTGGGGGTCTTTGTTGCGGTGGGTTGCTGGGTGGATAGCGCAGTGATGACCACGGTGGGGTTTGAGCCAGTTGTAGCCCACATGCACCTCATTCCTTCGCGTTCCAGCTCTTTAAGCCACGTGTGGCGATCATGTGCGGGGGTGTTACGGCGGGCGCCGTGCGCATCGATGAATCCACCCTCGATCAGGCCTGCTATGAGCAGGCCAAGAGGTCCGGTTGTTGTGGTTTCCACGGCGAGAAGGTGCCCTGCGGGTTTCATGCTGCGTGCCACGTCCTGGACTGCTTGGGCTGGGTCTGCCCAGCGATGCAGCGTCTGCACTGCGAGAGCGATGTCGGCTTCGACGTTCTCCTGGGTAGGGCGCCCGGCTGGTACGGCCACGATGTGGGCTCCTGCTTGTAGGAGTTGTTCGCGCAGTTGCTGATTGTCGGTAAGAGATCCCCCAACATCAGCGACTGTGAGTGTGGATTCCGGTGCCTGGGAGGTTGCGCGCTGAACCATGGCTGCGATGTCATCCCACACAGGTCTCAGGGGTGGGTCTGTAGCAGCGATGCTGGCGGGTCGTAGTTCGGGGATGTCAAGGAGGGCCAAGCCTGAAGCCTGCCCGGTGAGTATGCGCGTAATGAGGTCATGGTGGGCCTCAAAAGAACAGGTCAGTGACACCACAGCGGGGTCACTGACCTGTGAAAACGTGCCTTTACGTGTTCCTGGCCGTAGGCGGTCTTCGTCAAGGATCAGGGTGCCTGTGTTGAGCAACCAATCAATCCAGATCTCGCGCAGAAGCCCCAGATCACCGCTGTACCCCAGGTGTTCCCACCACGCAGCTGCGCTGACACCGGCATCAGGAAGGCTGTCAAGGTGCAGCCACTGCCACAGCAGGTGTTCGGCTGTGATCGCTTCGTCCTCGAGACGGCGCCGCCACGCATTTTCACGCGGGTAAGGCAGCTGCTGCATCCACCGCTGGGGGTCTGTTTCGAGGAGCCATCGTGCTAGGTCGCGGGTGGTTTGGAGTACCGCTGTGTTGAGTCCGATAACGGTTGGCCCCTGGGGGGCCCGTTCGATTCGCACTGACCCGGAACTGGTTGTTTCCACTCGCCAGCAGGGGGTGCCGTCGGCTGCCGCTAGCTGCACCCCGGTGTCAGTGCGCAGGGTGAATGCCAGTACGCGAGAGATCACCGATCCGGTTGATGCGGCGGCGCCAACTGGCGCTGTGAGCGTTTCTGCGCAGGTTTGTTGTGCTGCTTCGAGCAGGAGCACTGCGGCGGCATCGACTGCTCGTCGGCCGGTGCCGGTGAGGATGGCATCGATGCTCTGGGCTTGCTGTGGGGTGAACAGATCGAGCTCATGCATGGTGGGCCGCCTTCGTGTGTTCGTCAGCGGTGCTGTTGTTGCTGGCCGCCAGGATCACCTCGGCTAAGAGGTCACCGTTGTTCTCCAGGTACATGTGTCCGCCGGGAACTTCAGTCATGGACACCTCATGGCGTGAGAATCGCTGCCACTGGTCGATGAGCTCATGGTCGATTTCTTCGTCGTCGCGGGGGGCGACCACGTGGATTTGCTCGACGAGGCGTCCAGAGGGGACGTAGCTGTGCAACAGCTGATAGTCGGCGCGCACGGCAGGTAGGAAGAACTCGCGAAGATGCGGGTCGGCCCACACCTGAGCTGTTGCGGGGTTCTGTCTGACGATGTCGGCGATGATGTCTTCGTCTTCCGTTGGGGTGGGTGTAGTGGCGGTGCTGCTGCGTGGCAGCGGCGGGTTTTGACCGGAGGCAACCAAAACGACTCGTTGCGGTCGGTGTAGTTCTTCCAGTGCTGCGGTGGTTTCGTAAGCGATGAATGCGCCCAGGGAGTGCCCAACCAGAATGAGCAGATCGGTGTTATCGGTGTGGCTACTGAGCTCCTGGGTTACTTCGGCAACGATCGCTTCGACATTGGGAGCAGGTTGGCGGTCTAGCAGGTGATCCCGGCCGGGGTAGGTCACTGCGTCTACGCGCATGTTCGGTAGGGCTGCGGCGATGTGCCGATAAGAGCGGGGGGTGCCACCGGCGTGTGGAAACAGCACTACTCGGGTAGTGCTGTTGTTGGTTGCCGAGGCGCCCAGGGCAGTGATGAGGCTCACGAGGCTTCCTCCACTGAGGTTGGTTCTGCCTCGGCGCTTTGCTTGACCAAGGACACGAATGTGCTGAACGCGGCGTCCGTGAACTGTGCATCTACCACGCCTGCGGGCATGTCCCAGCGCAGTTCAATCTGCCCACCAGGCATCGGTGTTACCTGGCAGTCGATCAAGACCGCGGGGGTGCGGGTGTGTGTCCAAACTGTGTGGACGAGGCCGTCAGCTAACGGTTGGCTCAATGCGCTGCCCAACAGGCTGGTGAACACCAGTGGGTAGCGTTGCCGGCCGGTGGTGCGTTGCACGTTGAGCTGGCCTGCTGTGGCTACGGCCCGGCCAAGCTCGGCATGGGTTTGTTCCCACCCCATGTTCTGCTCGATCGTGCATAGCGCCAGCTGGCTGAACTGCCCCACAGCGTTGTCGGCGTTGGCAGGACGGTGCGCAGTGGGAATGTTGATCGTCACGCACTGTTGTCCGTTCACCGATGTCACAGCTTGCGCTAGGCAGTTCAGGACGATGCTGTTGACGGTGACGGCGTGTTCGCGGGCGCGCAGCTGCAATGCCTGGACCACATCCGCGGTCAGTACCTGGCCTGTTGAAACGAAGGTGACTGGCTCAGTAGGCACCGCACCGACCGGGATCTGCGGCGGCGGTGGAAGAGCAGCCTGTGTCGGCGCCGGGGGTTGGTCCACGTAGGCGCGGAAAGCATCGATCGAGACTGTGCTTGTGCCTGGGTCTGCTCCTGCGGCGATCTGGGCGAAGTCACGCAAAATAATCGCCACGCTGGAAGAGTCCAGCGCCAGATAGTTGAACACCAACCCCAGCTCATCGGGTCGGTCTGTGCGCACCACCCCTCGCACTGCCGGGCTGGCCTGCATGTTTACATCCATTTGCTGAAGCAGCGCACGGAACTGTTCGTCGGTCATCGGCAGTGACAATTCGACGAATTCTGGCGTGCTGCGGGGAGCCACACGCTGCTCAAAATCACCCGAGCGCACCAGGTTCAAGATGTCGTGGCGTGCGACCACAGCTTCCAGCGCCACGCGCCAACGTCGTTGCACCGCTGTGTCTGTGCTCGAGACGATCACGGCAACGCATGGATCGGTGCGAATCACTCCAGGAATACCATCTGCTCCCAGCGCGTAGGCCAATTGCAGCGGTGTCAGCGGGAACGCTTGCTCTACGGAGCCAACCATGGTGGCACTCTGCTCCACGTGGTCCGTTTCCAGTAGGGTGCAGCGGGTAACAAAATCAGCGAACCGTGGATGGCGGAACACATCTGCCACAGTCACGCTCACTCCGGACATGCGCAGGTCAGCGCACAGCCGCGCCGCTTTGAGGGAATCACCGCCGAGCTCAAAAAAGTCACTGTCATCTTCCACGACTGTTTCGATCTCGTTGCCAGCCACATCGGCCAGCACCTGGCTCCACATCCAGCGACACCACTGCCCTAGCCCGAGCGTGTCAAGGCTGACTTCCTGCGCAGCGGCGAGCTCTTGCCAACTGTGCGCGTGGTCTTCTCCGCGCTGCTGGGCTGATTCAGCTTTACCGTCAGTGGCGGTGCCTTCGATGTGCTGCTGGCACGCGGCAGTGAAGGCAGCAGCGTTCGGGTACCGGAACAAAGACGTCAGCTGAGCCTCAAACCCGTGGCTGCGTAGCTGCGCACACATCCGGGTAGCGGTGAGCGAATCACCACCGAGCTCGAAAAAGTTACCTGCAGCTGGCACCGGCACGCCGAGCACATCAGCCCAGACTTTCAACACCAGCGCCAAGTCATCGTCGGCATCAACCGTTTCAACAGCCTGCAGGTCAGAACCTCGCTCGATCCAGTCGATGAGGCTAGCCCGATCCACTTTCCCGTTCGACGTAACCGGCAAGTCATCGACGATGATGGCGCTGGCTGGAACCATGTAATGCGGAAGCTGCTGGGCAACGTGGGCTAGTGCCGCGGGCACGTCGACCTGTGCCTGTTCGTGAGGCACCAGCGCAGCTCCCAGGGCAGAACGATTCCGGATCGGGACCACAACAGCACGGCCGATACCTGGCAGGTTGCTCAGGCACACTTCGATCTCAGCGCACTCGATGCGGTGCCCGCGAACCTTCACCTGGGTGTCTCGCCGCCCAGCGAAGAACACGAGTCCTTCAGCCCACAAGCCCAGATCGCCAGTGCGATACCAGCGCACACCGTCCTGATCAGTCAAGAACGATGCCTCGGTGCGCTCTGGGTCGTTGTAGTAGCCGTTGGCTACCCCAGCTCCACCAATAAGCAAGTCACCGACGCACCCATCAGGCACATCACGATCACGGGCATCAACGACCCGGTACTGCTGCCCATCCAAGGGCAGCCCATAGGGAATTGATGGCCAATGCTTCGGTATCTCACCTGTAATGACGTATTCGTTAGACCAGATGCTGGCTTCGGTTGCTCCACCCATTGCCACAAACGTCGATCCTGGCGACATCGCCCGTGACCGGGACGGCAAGTCCAGGGGAATCCAGTCCCCGGAAACAAGGAACAGGCGCAGCGTGGGTAACTGCTCACCGGTAGCTACCAGCATCTCCAACAGCATGGGAACGCTGTTCCAGATAGTCACGCCGTGTGTTTTCACCAGCTCGGCCCAGGTGAAAGGGTCCCGGGCGTCGGCTTCATCAACAACGATTAGCCGCGCCCCGGCAGCGAAAGCACCGAACACATCGTGAACACTGAGGTCAAAATCGACACCGGAAGTGCCAAGTAGCGTGTCGCCGGTGCCGATGTTGTGCCGCTGGCGCAGGCTATCGATAGTGTTTCGGGCCCCTTGGTGACTAATCGAAACCCCTTTGGGTTCCCCGGTGGACCCGGAGGTGAAGATCACATACGCCAATGACTCTGGATCAACAGGCACCGGCTCTTCCAGGGGCGCAGCATCCACACCGGCAAGGTCTCCGCCATCGGCTGTGATCAAAGCCGCCCAACCTGAGCGTTCACGAATCCGTTCTACGCGGGCTTGTGGAGCCTCAATACTCACCGGCAAGTAGGCACATCCGGCGTACAGCACGCCCACGAGAGCCACGATCTGTTCAACGCTGCGAGGCATCTGAACGGCCACCAAGCTGCCTGGGGCAGCCACTGCGGCGATCTTCGCCCCTATTGACCGCGCTCGAGCATCCAACTGTGCATAGGTGACGGTTTCTCCATCGGGCCCAACGAGCGCCACCGCATGTGGGGTGTGCTGGGCATGCGCGCGCACGCCCCCATGCAGGAGCTGGGGTGTACACGGCTGGCTCGCGTTCGCTGCAGCGCGTTGTCGAGCCTGTTCGCGAGGAACCTGGGCACGTGGGGACCCGTGAGTGATCACGTCGTCGATCTGTTCGAGAAGCAGCGTGAAGATACCCTCGCTCACATCTGCGGGAAGGGCCACATCCCGCACATCGGCGGCTACTTCAATCGTGTCGTGATCAACCCTGGCGATGCGTAAATCGAAAGCAGTTTGGGGTGTCTGTGCCCAGGTGGTTGGTGTCCCTAGTGTGCGGACTGCGTGCGGCGGAAACATGTTTGTTGCCGGCGCAAAAGTAAACACAAATCGGCTTGGTTCCACTGGCTGGTCAAGCACTTGAGCCTGGCGCATTTCGGCCATGGCATCGCACTGCTCCGTTAAGCAGCGACGCAGTTCAGCTGAGACGCAAGCAAGTTCTTCTGCGAAAGTTTCACCGTCGTAAGCACGGTGGGCGTAGGCACAGGTGCGGTCCACGACCATGTCTTCAGTTCCCCGCACGTTGAGCGCGGCGATGGTGACGCAGAAATCTAGGTTGTGTGACCAACGTCGAATCACGCGTTCATACAGAGTCAACACCAGCGCAGCAGTAGTGACGCCGTGTTCGTCTGCTCGCTGCTCCAGCTGTTGCCACTGCTCTTGCGAGAGATAGTGACGCAGCGTGGTCATGTCTGTCGCAGCCTGTGTCGGGGAGATAAGGCCGTCAATTTTGGGGCCATCCAACATGGCGGGCTTATCGGCTTGCTGCGTACGCGGCCGGGGGCAGGTGCGCTCGCGGTGTTGTTGGTATACCTGCGCGATTGTTGTTGGCATGGCTGGTGTGTAGTCCGGTTCACGGCACACGCGAGCCAGATGTTCGTGGACGACTCCAACTGCGGCCAGGTCGACTGCGGCAAGGGAAAAAACGAGGTGGATGACTTGTTCGTGGTCAGGGCCGCTGCTGATGGCCGCTGACCAGTTGCGTCCTTTTTCGATGTTGATGGTTTCTTGCATCAGTATCCGGCGCACGTCGGCGCGGTGTGAGATCTGCGACCCGATCGTGTATTCCCTCACCTGTGGAGGGGGCACGTTGGTGTCCACCATGATCATGTGCTCGGGGTTATAGCGGGCTCGTAGCGCCGCGTGACCATGCACGACATCGACGGCGTGCTGAAGAGTTTGTTGAGCGATTTCACCTCCTCGGAATTCGATGTAGACCAGGCATTCTTGTCCGCCAAGGGGTAGGTCGTGCAGTCGGCCGACCATGTAGGCCCGTTGCAGCGGACTCATTGGCTCCTGGGTTGTGTGCTCGGGGGGTGGCGTGAGGGGTTCGGAACTATTGCCTGTCATGGGCGCGCCGAGTATCGAGAAATAACGTTCATATTTAGAACCATTATCATTAACTATACGGAAATAGAACCCCTCAATCGCTCACTTAGGATAGCTTTACCTACCCACAGGGAGCTCCCGCCTCGCGAGCTGCGGGACACCGCCGAGGAGGAAAATTGGATACCGACTCACCCGACAATCAAGCAGGTCAAGCAGCCTTAGGAACTCTGCTCACCCCTGTTCGCAGCCTTCTACTGACTGCACGAATACTGGGCGGGCTCTCCGGGCTGCTCTCCATCGCCCCCTACGTAGCCCTCGTTGAACTCGGACGATTACTACTCAGCAACGCCCCTGACGCGAACAATGTGCGAAATGTCACATATATCCTCATCGCCACATTTCTTGGTCAATTGTTCGTGCACTTTCTCGCACTGACCGTCTGCCATTTCGCCGACCTGAAACTCGCCGGGCATATCCGCCGAGAACTCATCACCCACCTGGCCCAAGCGCCCCTGTCATGGTTCACCTCAACCAACTCAAGTCGCGTCCGCAAAGCCGTGCAAGACGACACCAAAACCCTGCACCAACTCATCGCCCACGCCCCAGTCGAAACCACTTTTGCGATCGTCTCCCCCATATGTCTGGTGGTTTACGCCTTCGTCGTCAACTGGCGCCTAGGCCTGCTATCTATCGCGACGCTGCCGCTATACGTGCTGCTGCAGCTATTCAGCATGCGCGGCATGGGCGAAAAAACCGCACAAATGAACCACCTCCTGGAGCAGGCATCAGCCACGGTGGTCGAATTTTGCGACGGCATCGAAGTCGTCCGAGCATTCGGACGCACCAACGAAGCCCACTCACGATTCACACAAGCATCAACGCGCTTCGTCGATTTCTTCCTCGACTGGATCAAACCACTGCTGCGTATTAGCGCCCTATCCGAAGCGGTCGTCAGCACCTCAGTGCTGCTGTTCGTCAACACCGCTATCGGCGCTCTACTCGTCCAGGCCGGGCATGTCGGAGTTGTCGACCTACTCACCACCACACTGATCTCGCTAGTCATCCCTGGCGCAGTGGTCGTCCTCGGTGGGTCGATGTGGTCCTACCAGCTAGCCGGAAGCGCCGCCGTGCGCATCCGCGATCTGATAGACACTCCAACACTGACCACCCACAACCCCACCGATCAGAAACACACCCCCGCCGACACATCCGTGCAATTCGAAAACGTCACCTTCTCCTACAACGAAGGCACCACGGCCCTACGCAACGTGTCAGTAACCATTCCCGCCGGTTCAACCACCGCCCTGGTAGGACCCTCCGGGTCAGGAAAATCCACCCTCGCCACCATGATCGCCCGATTTAACGACCCCACCAGCGGCGTCATACGCATCGGCGGAGTCGATATCCGCGACATCGACAACCTCTACGAACATGTGGCATTCGTCTTACAAACCCCGCACCTTCCTGACCTTCCACTGCGGGAAATCATCCGCCTAGCTAAACCAGAAGCAACCGAAGAACAGGTACGCCAAGCCGCCATCGGAGCCCACATCTGGGACGAAATCGCAGCCCTGCCAAATGGCCTGGACTCCCGAGCCAACCTTTCCGGAGGACAGCGCCAACGCCTAGCCATCGCACAGGCACTCCTGGCCGACCGCCCGATCGTCATCCTCGACGAAGCAACAACCGCCACCGACCCCGAGGTTGAGGCCGAAGTCCAGGCGGCCCTGAGCCACCTGGCCATCGGACGCACCGTCATCGTGATCGCCCACACTGCCGCCTCAGTCATCGGCGTCGATCAAGTAGTGGCTCTTCGCGACGGTCAGATCGCGGCAGTGCAGTCCAACCCCACGCACGCCGAACTCTCCACGCTGTTGGGAGCTGTCCATGTCTGAGCAATCCGCTACCCGCGCGCTCTCCGCCTGGCGCGATCCGCTACTGATCAACGCACTGCGCCCCTACTTGGGCACCGAAGGGCAACGACGGCAACGCATCTTCCTGTTCATGAATGCTGTCGGCGGTGCTCTCGATGGTCTAGCCGTGTCCCTGCTGATGCCCCTAGCATCAGCCCTGGCACAGGGGAACCCAGCCACACCATGGATCGCCACCATCGGCGCACTAGCCCTCATTGGCGCAATTTGGCAATACACCTCGGCCCGTTTCGGATACGCCGCAGTCATCGATTACCTCAACAACTCCAATGACCGGCTAGGCCGCACCCTTGCACGCCTACCCATGGGCTGGTTCACCCCCGCCCGCACAGCCGTACTATCGCGCTTCATCGCACGTGACACGGTCCTCGTTGCTGAGAACAGTGCCCAATACACCGGGCAGATCGTTCGCAATGCCGCTGGTCTGCTGACGATTATCGGCGGTGCCACCCTCTGGCAGCCTCGCGTGGGCTGGACATTGGCTCTCCTGGCACCTTTCATCGCCATCACATTGATGTGGTCCCAATCGCTACTGAACCGTCTTCGCCGCGCATCCGCCGCCAGCGAAAACGAAGTAGCCCACCGGCTCGTTGAGTTCGCTTCCTGCCAACCCATGCTGCGCGCAGCCGGGCGCAGCATCAACTACGAACCTCTACGACAAGCCGCCGCAGAAAATGAACGCGCGCAACGCAAAGAACTATGGCTCAGCCTCTTGCCGATCTTGTTCAACGGCATGGTTCTTCAATCTGTCGTTGTCGTAACAATCACCGTCATCATCCATACACAGCTGGACCCCATCACCACGGTGGTGTTCATCGGGGTACTGCTGCGCTACGCACGCAACCTCGAACAACTCGGCCAACTGATGCTCAACCTTGGGGTGCTACGCAAACCTCTCCAACACCTTGGACAAATCGTCAACGCTCCCCTGTTGAGCGAACCCACCCACTCAGCCCAGCCTGTTAACCACACAGACGGCCACGAAATAGCGCTACAGAACGTGCGATTCGGATATGACCCCGAACGCCCTGTCATACGTGATGTTTCTTTCACTGTTGCGCCACACACGATGACAGCCATCGTGGGCCCTTCAGGCTCCGGTAAAACAACGCTCGCACGACTTATCGCGCGCTTTTGGGATGTTGACGCTGGAGAAATCCGCGTCGATGACGTCGATATTCGCCAGATGCGCACCGAAGACCTGATGGCACGAATGTCGATGGTGTTCCAAGACGTGTACTTGTTTGACGACACCCTGATGGAGAACATTCGAGTAGCTCGCCCTGAAGCCACCGACGCTGAAATCCGTGAGGTCAGCGACTTGGCTGGAGTCACATCAATCGCTGACCGGCTCGGCTGGGACGCTGCCGTGGGTGAAGGTGGACGACGTCTATCCGGCGGTGAACGCCAACGCGTCTCCATCGCACGAGCCCTGCTCAAAAACGCCCCCATCGTTCTCTTCGATGAAGCAACCTCTGCCCTCGATGCCGAGAACGAAGGCAACGTCATGGCGGCAGTTGCACGGCTACGGGCTTCCTCTACGTTGATCGTCATTGCCCACAAACTGGAAACCATTGAGGACGCTGATCAAATCGTCGTGCTCAACCAGGAAGGGCGCATCGAGGAGATTGGGACACATGCACAGCTGCACGCAGCATCAGGAACCTACCGCCGCTTCTGGGACCGCAGACGAGCTGCACACGGTTGGCAACTGACCTCATCCACTACCTGCTGAAAAGCGCATCTCACCTCACTGTGGGGGCGGGCAGCACTTCAACCATGCCGAGCAACGATCTTGCATGGTTGATATGTGACTTCTTTCCCGCCTCCACATATTTTGCAGTTTTTCTCTGCCTGTCCGAGAGACCGCGCGTAAGCTCCAAGCCCAAGGTCTCGACACCCATATGGCGCCCAGAAGCCTCACGTGCGTGACAAGCCATACCGCAGGGGTTTCAAGGGCTCCCACTCCCGGAGTTCCTCAAGCCCGCTCTCATCTCTTCTCTGACTAGTGTCGGCAATATCGACATCGACACATTCACCCGTTCCGTGGAGGGAATCGCATTAGCTCTTATTTTTCTCTGGGGTTGCCGACATCAAGTATCACCATCACCCGGGGCGTTAATGGCTCTTCCCAATCAACGGTGTAGGTGTGTCTTGAAGCCGCCGGCCTCCAGGAGGCTGCGGGCGGTGTAGTGCGTGCGGCAGCGTTGCCAGGATGCGCCGGGCAGGGTTCGCGGCGACGGCTTCAACCAGGCCCGTGTGCGCGTCAGAGGTGACCAGGCGGACCCTGCTCAGGCCGCGGACGAGGAGGTCGGCGAAGAACTCGTTCCACGCGGGCCCGGTTTCGGCGGTGGCTACCCGTATGCCCAGGACTTCGCGGTGGCCGTCAGCGTTCACGCCGGTAGCGAGCAGGACGACGGCGTTGATGACGCGCCCGCCTTCGCGGACCTTCATGGTCTGGGCGTCAGCGGCGACGAACGTGAACGGGCCCGCGTCGTCCAGTCGGCGGTGGCGGCAGTCGGCCACGAGCTCGTCCAGGTCAGCAGCCATCCGGGACACCTGGGACTTCGACAGCGAGTCGATGCCCAGCGTCTTCACCAGTTTGTCCATGCGGTGGGTCGACACCCCCGCCAGATAACAGTCCGCGACCACAGTGATCAGCGCAGACTCGGCCCGCTTACACCGTTGCAGCAGCCACTCGGGAAAGTACGTTCCGGTGCGCAGCTTGGGTACGGCCACGTCGATCGTTCCTACCCGGGGATCGAGGTCGCGGTGGCGGTAGCCGTTGCGTTGCGCCGTGCGCGACGCCGAGGGCTTGCCGTACTCGACGCCGATGATGGCAGCCCCCGACCATCTCGTCGGTGGGCCGCCGTTCGTCGTGCGAGGGCACCGTTCAGCGTTCAGAAGGTTCGATGACCGGCGTCTCGGCGCACTGGATCAGAACAAGGTGTACGAGCCGCGAGAGATGGTGAAACCGTGTCGGTTACTGTCGACGCATTTCACGCCGGACTTCAAGGACGTGCACGTGGCCGAGCCGAGCTTCAGCGCCTGCCCGTACCGCAGTCCGGCGTTGGCGCCGTCATTGTTCGCCGTCCGGGTGGGGACGCCGATGTGGCGGCTGTACCAGCCGATCATGTCGTTGGTCTTCGAGATGACGGCTGCTCCCCTCGTGGTGTCGCCCGGGTGGGCAACGCATGCCTGGTCGGCGCGGCCATTCAGGACGACACCTGCTGCGCCCATGCCCGTGCAGTTGGCAGGCTTCATGACTCGCCACGTCTTCTTGGAGATGTCGCAACGCACGGCGGTCTTCTTACCGTTCTTGACCATCATGCAGGTGATGTTTCCGCTCGGGGAGGTGAAGGCGGCCGAGTTCCCTTTCACCACGGTGGTGTGGATACGTTCGCGGGCAGACGATGTCTCGTATGCCTGAGCCGGAGCTGCGGCCATGAACATCGATGCGGTCAGGGCGGTGACGGCCGCGGCAGACGCAAGAGCCGATAGGTGCATGGTTTCCCCTTGTGTGTGATGGGCGTGGTCCGTCGGCCGGGTGCCTCGGGATCCGCTCGCCGCCGACCACGCTCGGGAAGGCAATGGTTCGCGATCCAGCCCGAAAGGGCTCTGCATCCGGATCGTGATCGAAGGAAGTCCATACTGTGACCTGCGGCTTTCAGATAAAAGTCAGGTGTTCGCCGTTGGCGTCGTGTCGCTGGGAATTGACTGAAAAAGGGGGGTGTGGAGGTGAGGAATTCCTCAGGCGAGGAGGTTGCGCAGGTCATCGGCGGTGAGGACCTGGGAGAAGGCGGCGCCGTCGTCGACGACGCGGGCGAAGAGGTCGCGTTTGCGCTCCTGCAGGTCGCGGACCTTCTCCTCGATGGAGTCCTGTGCGACGAGGCGGTACACCATGACGGGCTTGTCCTGCCCGATGCGGTGGGGCCGGTCTATGGCCTGGGCCTCGGCGGCCGGGTTCCACCACGGGTCGAGGACGTAGACGTAGTCGGCCTCGGTGAGGGTGATGCCGAACCCGCCGGCCTTGAGAGAGATGCAGAACGCGGTGGCGTCGCCCTCCCGGAATCGAGTGAGGACCTCGGGGCGGTTCTGGGCGCGGCCGTCGAGGTACTCCGTCGAGATCCCCGCCTTCTACAGGGCGTCGCGGACCTGCCGCAGGTAGCGCGTGAACTGGGAGAAGATCAACGCACGGTGCCCCTCGGCGGCGAGCTCGGTCAGGTGCTCGACGAGGACCTCGACCTTACTGGGCTCGATCGCGGCGTATTGCTCATCGAGTAGAGAGGGAGAGAGCCATCTGGCGGAGCGTCGTCAACGCCGAGAGCACGGCGACCTGATTGCTCTTGAGGTCGGCGAGCAGCCCCATGACGCGTTGGCGCTCGCGCTGCAGGTGGCGGTCGTAGACCTTGCGGTGGGCCGGATTCTTCGGCACGACGAGGGTCTGCTCCTGCTTGGGAGGCAGATCGCGGGCCACGGACTCCTTGGTGCGGCGCAACACGAAAGATGCGATCGACCGACGCAACGACGCCAGGCGCATCCGATCACCGTCGACCTCGATCGGGGTCTTGTAGTCCGTGGCGAAATGGTGCGGCTGCGGGTACAGCATCGGCGCCGTCAACGACAGCAGCGACCACAGGTCCATGAGCGAGTTCTCCAGCGGCGTACCCGTCATCGACGACTACTCGCGCGTCGCCTACGCCGAGATCCACGACGACGAAACTGCGATCACCGCCACTGCGGTCTTGGTTCGGGCTGTCGAGTGGCTCAACGAGCGTGGGGTCACCGTGTGGCGAGACACCTGTGCAGAGCTCGGCATCCGGCATAAGCGCACCCGCCCGTATCGGCCGCAGACCAACGGCAAGATCGAACGCTTCCACCGGACCCTGGCCGTCGGACACGGAGGACGCAATCCTAAGGACCTGACCGGCATGGTCGACCTGGCCCGTGACCAGAACGGGCGTATCCACGCACGGCTCCTGGACCTGGTCCCGGGGTGTTCGGGCCAGGTGTACAAGGACTGGTTGGACGAGCCTGGCGACGCCTTCCGCGCCGGGGTCCAGGTCGTCACCTTGGATTCGTTCCACGGGTACGAGAACGCCATCGATGAGCAGCTCGCCGCCGCTGCGTCCGTGCGCGACACGTTCCACGTGGTCAAGCTCGCCACCCAGTTCGTCGACGACGTGCGTCGCCGAGTCCAACAGGAGGCCACCGGACGCCGTGGACACTCCGGCGACCCGCTCTACGGCGTGCGGAACATCCTGTGCACCGGCACCGAGCGCCTCACCCGCCGCCAACGTGTCCGCCTGGCCGTGGCGTTCACCGCCCGCGAGGAACACCTCGAGGTCGAGATCGTCTACCAGTGTGCGCAGGCCTTCCGGCGGTTTACCCCCACGAGACCCACCAGGCCGGTCGCGCCGCAGTCGAGAAGGTCCTCGCCAGCTTCCACACCTGCCCCATCCCCGAAGTCGCCTACCGGCAAGACGTTGCGCCGCTGGCGGTTCGAGTTTCTCGGCTACTTCGACACCGGCGGTGCCGGCAACGGCGGCACCGAGGCAGTGAACGGACTCATCGAGCTCCAATGCCGCATCGCCGGCGGCCTGCCCCTCACCCATGCTCAACTGTGAAGAGCCACGCAACCCGACTTGCAGGACCGTGGGTCACCACCCCAGCGGTGCGTGGGCCAGCCCCCGGACTGTGGTGTCGCGCACACGCCCCTGGCTGCCGCAACGGCGACACCACGGGTCATCGGCGACGAAACGACAGGCCAGCACCGTCTTGTCCGGGTCAACGCGCTGGCCAAAATTAATTCAATAGACGGAACTTCCAAAAATTTAACCTCAACGACACGATCGAGATCGCTCCCCCTAACAACCTCCACAAAACACTCAAAAGCGTTACCGCCCAGCCGATTCGGTAGACGTCATGAACCCCTCCCCCACCATCGAGGCTACGAGCACCGACATCACTGCGACTGTCACCAACACCTCGCCTCGCCCTGCCCTGCCTCACCGCATCCTCACCGCAGTGACAATTGCCGCCCTCTGCGCAGGCCTTACCGGCGG
Source organism: Dermatophilus sp. B7861-1 (assembly GCF_058996045.1). NCBI lineage: Bacteria > Bacillati > Actinomycetota > Actinomycetes > Micrococcales > Dermatophilaceae > Dermatophilus > Dermatophilus sp. B7861-1. The sequence goes on from NZ_CM180082.1 coordinate 1,350,751, forward strand.
CTGCCTCATCGGCCGCGCCACCGCCCCCCACACCCAACCCACCCCCACTGCGGAACCTCTCAGCGGCTCAGGCCCCATCGGCCCCTGGCAACACTACGGACACAAAAACGACCCCATCCCCGCCATGAAAAAAGTCGCCGACAACCCCCACGGCGTACTCCTGCTTGGGGACTCCGTAGCCGCCCGCCTACACTCTGCCCTGGCCAGCACCCTCGAAGAACACCAACACCCCATGACCTTCGATCACTGGAACGGCCGCCCCACCCACGCAGCCGCAGACGCCCTCGTAGCCATCGACGCCGCCAACGCACAACCTCGCACACTGGTCATCGTCTCGGGCGAAAACGACATCTTCGAACCAGCACTTTTTCCCGTACAAATCGAACGCATCATGCGCACCGCAGGCCCAGAGCGCCACATCTACTGGGTCACTCCCCTCGTCCGCCGCGCCGCCAATCCCACCGCAGACGAAAACGCCTCAACTCGACTCCACGGCATGCTCACCGAAGCTGCCACTCGGCACCCCAACCTCCACCTCGTCCCCTGGGCTGACAAAATCCGTGCCGCCAACGACGCCACCCGCACCAGCCTCGTTCCCGATGGGGTGCACCCTTCCCCAGAAGGAGTGAAGGTGATGGCATCGATGATTCTCGACACCATCACCTCCACAAACCTGTAGCGAGGTGGACTACCTAATCAGGTTCATGCAATCGCTCCGTCCCGCAACCGCGAAACAGTCCACATCCTGCCCCGCGCTGCCGTAAACACTGTTAGTCCAAGAGCCGCGATCAGCCACAACAACATCACCAAAGCGGCAGGTGCCAAGTGCAAAGTCCCTCCAGCAATGAGTGAACGGAACGCCTGCACCGTGTATGTGATCGGCAACAGCGGGTGCATGAATTGGAAGAATCCTGGAGCAGTCTCGATGGGATAAGTAGCTCCTGCTGAAGACAGCTGCACCACAACAAGCAGAAGCCCAATAAACCTGCCAGCTGGGCCCAATCCAGCCACCAAGGCCTGGTTGATCGCCATGAAAGCACACGAAGCCAACGCAGCGAACCCAATAAACAGTCCAGGGTTACTGATGGTGATTCCCAGAGCCCAGTGCATGGCCGCAAAAAGTAACACTGACTGCCCCACGCCAATCACCGCCGCAGGGGCGAACCCAGCCAAAGCCACTCGCCATGGTGATGCTGTAGAGGCCATGGCACGCTTTGGCAGCGGACGCAGCATGAAGAACAGGCCCATGCCGCCGACCCACAGCCCTAAAGCGGAGAAGTATGGCGCAAGTCCAGCACCGTAGTTAGCGACACGGTTAAGGCGAACATTTTCCCCATCAACTGGTTTAGCCACGACCGCGCTGAGCTTATTACGCTCATCCGAATCGTACGTAGGAACCTTCTTTGCGCCGGTCGCTAAACCTTTAGCCAGATCTGTTGATCCGTGCAAGAGTTTGCCGGCACCGTCATCAAGTTTGCCCAGTCCGGTGTGCAGGTCGTGAACACCTTGAGCAGCTTTAGCGTTTCCTTCAGCGAGTTTGGTGGCCCCGGCAGCGGCACTCGTGGCTCCTGTAGAGAGTTTGTCTGCACCGCCGCGCAGATTAGTGGCTCCTGTGGACAGTGCCGTGGCTCCGTTAGCGGCATCAGCGATGCCTTTCGTTAAAGCGGGTGTGCTTGCCGCTAGCTGGCCTAGCCCACCGGCGAGCTTGTCGGCTCCGGCGTGTAGAGGACCTGTCCCTTGCGCCAATTTGTTGGCGCCGTCCTGGAGACGTTGTACCCCCGTGGCGAGAGCTGGAACGGACGTGGCAAATTTCTTCAGACCATCGGCCAGACGAGCAGCGGCGGGAGCAGCTTGCTGAACACTTTGGTTGTATTTGGCAGCACCGTCAGCAAGACGAGTAGCACCTGCTTGGAGTCGTTCTGCTCCCAATGCTAGTGGCGCTGCTCCGACAGCCAATCGCCCTGCACCACTGCGGATAGAGCCGCTTTGGTCACTGACTGCGTTCAGTTGGGCGCAGAAAGCTTCGCTCGCGCCGGAAGCTGCGCATTGGGAAGCAAGTTGGTCAACGCCGCCGGTGTAGCGGTCCACACCGGTTTTGAGTCGGGAGGCCCCACCAGCCAGAAGAGTGGTCCCTTTAGCCAGCGCGGTGCCGCCGGTGGCGACAGTTTGGGCTCCAGCGCCCAAGCGGGTAGCTCCGTCGGCAAGTTTTTTAGAACCGTCAGCGAAGGCAGTGGCCCCTTGAGCGAGTTGTCCTACCTGTTCTGGTAGCGCGGTGGTGGCTTTGGCCAGGGAGTTAGTTCCTTCAGCAAGTTTTTTGGCGCCAGTATCAACAGCCCCGATACCGTCGGCAAGTTTTTTAGAACCGTCAGCGAGTTGTTTGCTTTGTTCAGGTAGTTGAGCTGTTTTGTCTTTAGCGGTGTTGAGACCAGTGGCAAGTTTGCCGGCCCCGTCAGAAAGTTTGCCGGCCCCGTCAGAAAGTTTGCCGGCCCCGTCGGCGAGCTGTTTGTTCCCGGAGGCGAGGTTCTGGCTACCGGTGACGAGCTGCCCCATACCGGAGTCAAGGGTTCCGGATCCTTTATGGGCGGAGGTGACGCCGTTAACAAGTTGTTGAGATCCGTCTTGGAGTTTTTTGGCTCCGTCGGCGGCTTTGCCCATTTGTTCGGATATTCCATTGAAGCCGAGGAAGACGCGGTCGAGATATTTTTTGGTCAGCTCGTCGCCAGTGCTGTCAGTGATGCGGGTGGCGACTGTTCCGGCAATGTTTCCTGCCAGGTAGCTGGTTGCGTCATTGGTGTTGAGTTCTAGACGGGCGTTTGTGGCTTTTTTCGGGTCGGAGGAAGAGGTGGCTTGGGTGGAAAAGTCTTTGGGGATGGTGAGGACGGCGTAATAACGACCGTTAGCGAGGCCATCGTTGGCGTCGTTTTCGTCGGTGAGTTTCCACTTGAGGTTGTTGGTGGCGTCACTTCCGGTGAGTTTTCCACTAACAACCCGGCCGAGGGGGACTACCTGTTTTTTGCCGTTGGCGTCGGTGACGGTGGCAGGTTCGTCTTTGTTGACGATAGCGGCCGGTACGTTGTCGAGGCGGTTAGTGGCGTCGATGTTGCTGTAGGTGAGCAGACCGGCGTAGAGGGATGGGATGAGAAGGAGTGCGATAACGACGAGTTTGCCGAACCATCCTCGGGAGATGCGGCGCAGTTCTGAGCTGCTGAGGGTGGGAAGTAATGCCATCAGTTGTGTGCTTTCGATGCGGTGGCCGGCTGCTGGGTAACTGTTTCTTCGGAGGTGGTGGGTGTGTCTGTTTGGTGGATGGGGTGGGCGATGTCGATGTGGGTGATATCGGTTTCGGATAGGCCGGTGAGTGTGGTGAGTTCGTTGGTCGGGAATGGGTCTTGGCAGGCGGTGAGGATAGCTAGGGGGGTGTCGCGTTCGCGCAGGAGCAGGCCGATAGCAGCCCAGGCTCCGCGGCGTTCGGCGATGGTGCGGAGGGTGTCAATGTCGTCAATGAGGATGAATGGTGGCCGTCCGATGGTGGCTAGGACGATACCCAGGAGCATGCGGCTCAGGCGTGGAAGGTCGCGGACGAGTGTGTCGCGGTGGACGAGATAACTGCTGCCTGCTCTGGGCTCTAGAGGTAGATCGGCGGTGTCGAGGGCGTACGTAATGAGGTGGTTGAGGCTGTCGATGACGATGTCGATGTCACGGCGTCGAGCCCATGGCATGAGGGTGCGAGTGGAAAGTGTTTCGGCAATGTTTTGTTTGACGCTGAGGTCATTTTCGAGGGGGTTGACGCCGCTTATTTCGGCCAGGGATGCGAGGTGTTGGATGGTGCCGGAGTGTTCGGGCATGACGTGCCCGCCGACGGTGAGGTCTCCGTAGCTGGGGTAGATGCGGCCAGCGAGGGTGAGTAGAGCGGTTGTTTTTCCGGATCCTTCGGGGCCGGCGAGGATGGCGAGTTGTCCGTCGTTGAGGGTGAGGTCGAGGTGGGAGAAGACGGTGCCTCGTGCTCCTGTGACGGCGAGTTCTGTGGCGTGGACGATGCGTTGGGGGTGACGGTTGGCGGTTTTTTGGGCTGAGATCTGGCGCATAACTCCGGTGCCTTCTACGTCGATGGCAGGTAGGTGGGTGGCGAGTTTGGTGGGGAGCCACCAGGCTCCGTGTCCGAAGAGTTTGAGTGCGGCGGGGACGATGGCCATGCGGACGATGAAGGCGTCGACGAAGACACCGACGGCTAGGCCCAGTGCGATGGGTTTGATAGTGGCGCTCCCATGGGGGACGAAGGCGGCGAAGATGCCGACCATGATGACTGCTGCTGCGGTGACAACGGGGGCTGCTGCGGCGAATCCGTTTTCGACGGCGCTGTCGGGGTCACCGTTGTGGCTGTAGTGCTCGTGCATGCGGGACACGATGAACATCTGGTAGTCCATGGCGAGCCCGAATAGGACACCCATCAGGATGATGGGCATGAAGCTGATAACTGGGCCTAGGCGGCTGACGGAGAGGGGTTCGGCGAGCCAGCCCCAGGAATAGACGGCGGCTACGGCGCCAAAGGCGGTCAAGACGGATAGGAGAAATCCGAGGGTGGCGGTCAGGGGGACCAGGACGGAGCGGAAGACGATGAGCAGTAGGAGTAGGCACAGCCCCATGACGACGAGGGCGAATGGGATGAGTGCTTTTCCGAGCATTTCGGAGATGTCGATTTGTGCTGCGGTGGCGCCGGTGACAGACAGGGTGGTGTCGTAGCGGTTTTCCCAGGTGGTGGCGCGGTTGCGGATTTCGTGGACGAGTTGGGTGGTGGCGGGGTCGCTGGGGGCGGTGGTGGGGATGGCGATGACGACGCCGGTGTCGGCGTTGCGGTTGGGTGTGGCCAGGGAGACGTGGTGGATGCCGGGAATGGAGGCGACTTCTTTTTTGAGGTCGTCCATGAGTTCGCGGGGGCGTTCTGATTTGACGATGTCGGCGACGACGAGGAGGGGACCGTTGGCGCCAGGGCCGAAGTGCTCAGCGGTGAGGTCGTAGGCGAGTCGGGCGTTGGTGCCGGGGTTGGTGGTGCCGGCGTCAGGTAGGGCGAGTTCGAGGTGACGGGCGGGGATAGAGGCAAAGATGAGTGAGCTGGTGAGGACGATGATGGTCAGGAGGGGGAAGCGGGTGACGGTGCGGATCCAGATGTGTGCCCATCGGGGGCCGGTGGTGGCGTGTCTGGGCGGGTTGGTGCGCTGACGGTGGGCGAGGATGTTTCGGCCCAGTAGTGACATGAGGGCTGGGCTGATGGTTAGGGCGGCGGCTACGGCGATGGCTACGGCTATGGCTGAGCCGATACCCATGGTGGTGAGGAAGGGTAGGCCTACGACGCTAAGTCCTACCAGGGCGGTGATGACAGTGAATCCGGCGAAGAGAACAGCGGATCCGGCGGTGGCGGTGGCGCGGGCGGCGGATTCGGCCGGGTCGATGCCTTCTAGGAGGTTTTCGCGGTGGCGTGCTAGGAGGAACAGGGAGTAGTCGATGCCGACGGCCATGCCGATCATGAGGGCGAGCATGGGGGTGGTGCCGGTCAGGACGGTGATGCTGGTAGCGAGGAAGAGGAGGGCGAGGGAGACGCCTGCACCTAGGAGTGCAGACACGATGGGGGCGGCAGTGGCGCGGATGGCGCGGAAGAAGATGAGTAGGACTAGTGAGGACAGGATGAGCCCGATGCCTTCGGTCCAGCTCATGGTGGGGACGGCGTTGTTGTAGATGGCTCCGCCGGCGACGGCGCGGGTGCCGTTGTGGGTGAGAGTGTTTGCTTCGTTAGTGAGGGTGTCGCGGGTGGTGTCGGTGATGGAGAAGAAGTCGCCGGTGAATTGGATGTTGATGAGGGCGGCGCGGTTGTCTGCGGATAGTGAGCCGGAGACGTTCTTGTCGTAGGGGTTGGTAACGGCTTTGACGCTGTCGATGTTTTCGATGCGTTTGATGCTGTTTTCGATGTCGGTGCGAATGGCGCGGTCGGTGATGGTGCGCCCGTTGGGTGCGATGACGATGATTTGGGCAGAGGTGCCGGAGATTTCGGGGAAGGTGCCTTTGATGTAGTCGAGTGCTTCTTGGGATTCGCTGTTAGGTACGCGGTATTCCTCTTTGGTGCCTGTTCCTATCGCAACGGCGAGGGATGCGATGAGGGTGAGTGCTAGCAGCCAGGTGGCGAGGACGTGGCGGCGGTGTTGGTGGCACCAGCGTCCGAGCGTGTAGAGGGCTGATGACACAGGCAGTCACTCTCCTGAGGGTGTGATGGTCAGCGGGGTGCGGGCGTGATGTGTGGGGCCGCGGTGAGGTAGGTCACTGCCCACCTCACAGTTCGATACACAAATGTACTCAATACATGAATGTATCCTTTAGTTGGGATGTCGGCAATGGGCACTCTCAGCCCGCAATCACCATCTGCATCAACACACCCACTCCCCCATCGACCCAGGAGACAACCAGATGAATAACTCGCACGGCACGACGATCTCGCCTCGTCGTGCCCGCACCCGCGCGCACCTCGTCGAGGCGGCCACCACTCTTTTTGTTCGCAACGGCGTCATCGCTACCACTGTTGAGCAAATCGCCGAGGAGGCCGGGTTCACGCGCGGAGCTTTCTACTCCAACTTTTCCGATAAAGATGAGCTGATCGTCGAGGTGCTCATTGCCCGCAGCGAATCGGTCGCTCAGGCAATCGAGAACGCCACCGTCTGCCCCACCGGCGACTTCAGTGGCGTTGTCGACGCTTTCTTGGCCTCCCACCCGATGGGCCCGGAATATTTCACGATGATGAACGAATTAGCTTTACTTGCTATCCGCCGCGGAGATCCCGGCGGCACATTTGGCCGCTGGAGTACCGAGTTCAACGAGCGCACAGCGCGACTGGTGTCGCAAGGGCTAGCCAGTCTTGGCCGTGAACCTCTCATTGACCCCAGTGACCTCACCGAAGTACTCAGCGGCGTCTTTGAGCGCGCCATCCGTGCTTCACTGCTGCGCGGTGCCCCACCCAACATGCTCCGGCGCTTACTGGTCACCACTTTGACGCACATGACCCGCCCCATTGAGGCCCTGCCATCCACGACCCAAACTCCCGAACCCACTCACGCCGAGTGAGTTGCATAACAAAAACAGCTACAGACAAGCGGGCATCAGCCCACAGCAGAGATGGAAAACCGGAAAAACTACCCCGATTCCTCTCTAAGCTGCAGAAATAAGTCTCATCTCAGAGAAATGCAAGGAAAACACATCCGTATTCATGCTTTAACCGGGCCTGCGAAACGGCTTGTTTATGTCTGTTTTGCTCCGCTAATGTTGCGACCATCCAACGTCGGGAGAGTCGATGCATCAGTTCGAGCGCCATGCGCAAATCGTTGAAAGCGCACGTCAAGCCACACGGGTAGAGGTCACTGCCCTGGCCGAACAACTCGGAGTCACTCCAGAAACAGTACGAAGAGACCTCACGCAACTCGAACGCAAGGGGCTCATCCGTCGTGTCCACGGCGGCGCCGTCGCCGTGGAAAAACTCGACTTTGAGCCTTCTTCAGCAGTCCGACTCGAGCAACACGCACCCGAAAAACGCCGTATCGCAGCTGCCGCGCTCTCCTGTATCCCCAACGCTGGATCCATCCTCCTCGACGCCGGAACCACCACCATCGGCATCGCTCACGACATCCCCCGCGGCTTGGACCTCAACGTCCTCACTAACTCTCTACCTGTCGCTGAAGTCATCGCCCGACGTCACGACCTGCAACTACATATTCTTGGCGGCGCTGTCCGCTCCCGCACCGACGCGAGCATCGGCACCTGGGGGCTACGCGCACTGGAAGAAGTACACGTCGATGTCGCCTTCATGGGAACCAACGGCATCTCCGTCGAAACAGGCTTCACCACTCCAGACCAATCCGAAGCAGCGATGAAACGAGCCATGATCGCCGCGGCAGGGCGGGTTATCGTTCTGGCCGACAGCAGCAAATTCGGCGACGCTCACTTCTCCAAATTCGCCGACTTCTCCGACGTCGACACCATCATCACTGACGGCGGCATCGACGCTGACATGGCCAACGAAATCCGCTCACTAGGACCAGAGGTTCTCGTCGCATGATCCTCACCCTGACCCCTAACCCCAGTGTCGACCGCACTATTTCCGTGGACTACCTCGGCCACGGAACAGTCCACCGTGCCACTGGAACTCGCATGGACCCTGGCGGCAAAGGGCTGAACGTCTCGCGCGCTGTTTCGGCCCACGGCGCACCCACCTGCGCAGTCCTTCCCCTGGGTGGCCCCTACGGAAAAATCATGGCCGACCTCCTCGCCGAGGCCCGATGCCCCGTAGCCACCGTCCCCATCAGCGAAGGCATCCGAGCCAATATCGCCCTGGTGGAGCCAGACGGCAGCACCACCAAAATCAACGAAACAGGCCCGCACCTGAGCGACCACGAACTCGAAGAACTCTTAACCACCGTCGAAAACGCATATGACCACAGCGTTACCTGGGTAGCAGCCTGCGGCAGCCTTCCACCAGGAATGCCCGAAGACATCTACGCTCAGCTCACCGACCGCATCCATGCCAAGGGGGGGAAAATCGCGATTGACTCCTCTGGCCCTGCTCTGGCTTCCGCCATCAACGCTGGCCCTGACCTCATCAAACCCAACCGAATAGAACTCAGCGAGCTCATCGGCAAAGACCTTCCCGATCTGGGTAGTGTCGTCACTGCAGCCCGTAGCCTCATTCACTCCGGTGTCGGTTCAGTGCTTGTTTCTCTGGGCAAAGACGGCGCCGCATACATCACCGCCAACAGCCTTACCCACGCCAGCGCCCATATTGAGCACCCTGTGTCCACGGTCGCTGCTGGTGACTGCACCCTTGCCGGGTTCCTCCTCGCCACAAGTGAAGGCCTGCCCGGACCAGAAGCTTTACTACGTGCTGTTGCCTTCGGCGCAGCTGCGGTTGCGCTTCCAGGTAGCGAAGTACCTACCCCCGAGCAGGTCGCGGCAGTCCAGGCCGTCTTGACCGACAGTCCCGACCTATCCCTTCCCCTTACAGACTGACAACACACCCGACAACATCGGGTACGAAAAAGCGACCAAAGGAGTTCGTCTTGTCCATCATTCGCACCGAACACGTCATCCTCGACCTACCCGCCACCGACCGCGCCACCGCCACCCGCGCCTTGGCTGAAACACTCGTCTCCACCGGACGCGTCAGCGACCTCGAGCAATTCATCACCGATGTTGAAGCTCGAGAGGCCCAAATGGCTACCGGTCTTCCCGGCGGTATCGGAATCCCGCACTGCCGCAGCAACACCGTCTCCGAGCCCTCCCTTGCCTTCGGTCGCTGTGCCGAGGGGATCGATTGGGGCGCCGAAGACGGCCCTGCCCACCTCATTTTCCTCATCGCAGCCCCCGACGGCGGCGATGACGCCCACATGGCCATCCTGGCCAAACTTGCCCGCAAACTCATGAACAACGAGTTCAAAAACAACCTCCGCGAGGCCAGCAGTACCGAGCAGGTCGTCGAGGTCATTACCGCGGCGGTGACCGCATGAAATTCGTCGGAGTAACCTCCTGCCCCACCGGCATCGCCCACACCTACATGGCCGCTGAGGCCCTTGAACAAGCCGCTAAAGCAGCTGGTCACACCATGCTCGTGGAAACCCAAGGGTCAGCGGGCTCTGAGCCCCTCACTGCAGAACAAATCGCCGAAGCAGACGCTGTCATTTTCGCCCACGACCTCGAAGTGAAAGACATCGCACGTTTCGCGGGTAAACCCACCATCGACGTGGGCGTCAAAAAAGGTATTAGCGACGCCGAGGCCCTCATCGCCGCAGCTGCAGCCAAAGCCGAGCAGAACAGCACTGCTGCCCCTGCATCGACCACCCCAGAGACCTCCACGAATCAGCCTGCAACCTCATCGGCAGAACCTGAGCGAGTTGGTGCAGGCACCAAGGTTCGTCAATGGCTCATGACTGGCGTATCTCACATGATTCCGTTCGTCGCTGCGGGTGGCATCCTCATCGCCCTAGGATTCATGCTCGCGCAGGTTTTCGGCGGACAAACCGGCGCTATCGACGTCACCAAAAACTTTGCTCTTGAAAGCAAGCCCGACACTGTTAACCTCATGGCCGATTTCAACCCGGCCAATGGCATGCACTGGGCAGCACTGCTTTTCCTCATTGGCGCAGCTTCGTTCGGGTTCCTTGTGCCAATCCTGTCCGGGTACATCGCCTACGGCATCGCCGACCGCCCAGGCCTGGTCCCGGGGATCGTCGGCGGATCTATTGCCGTTACTCTCGGCGCTGGCTTCATCGGTGGCATCATCACCGGTTTCATCGGTGGGTTCATTGCACGTTGGATTAGCAGTTGGAAAGTTCACAAGGGTGTGCGCGGTGTCATGCCTGTTGTTGTCATCCCGCTGTTGTCGACGCTGATCACCGCCGCGGCGATGATTCTTGTTCTCGGGCGTCCTATTAAGGCCCTCATGGATGGTCTCACCGGCGCACTTAACGGCATGACCGGTTCTAGCGCGATCCTGCTGGGCGCGATCCTTGGACTGATGATGGGCTTCGATCTTGGTGGCCCAGTTAATAAAGCGGCCTACACTTTCGCAACAACTGGTCTGGCGGCTGCTGGAACCAACATGCAAGCCCCTCAACTGGTCATCATGGCTGCCACGATGGCTGCAGGGATGGTTGCCCCTCTTGGGCTTGCATTGGCCACCTCGATACGCCCCGGACTGTTCACCGAACCTGAGCGTGAAAACGGTAGAGCTGCATGGCTTCTCGGTTTTTCGTTTATTTCCGAAGGGGCCATCCCGTTCGCCGCGGCTGACCCGATCCGCGTTATCGCTTCTTCGATGGCGGGTTCTGCAGTTACCGGCGCCCTCGTCATGGCATTTGGATGCACATTACGCGCTCCGCACGGCGGTGTGTGGGTCACACCTCTTATCGGTAACGCACTCATGTTTGTCCTTGCCGTTGTTGTCGGCATGATTGTCACCGGCGCCCTCGTGGTTCTCCTTAAAAGCCACGCAGCGCGCCCCACAGTCTCTGCTGCAACACCTGCCCTCTAGGCATTCCATACACTGCCCGGGCCAACCGGCTTGGACGGAAAGCACCATCGAAGGAGTCAAAACATGGCCACCCGCACCGTAGAGATCGCCTCTTCAGTAGGGCTGCATGCACGCCCCGCCTCCCTGTTCGTTCAGGCGGCTACCGCTACGGGCTTGCCCGTGACAATCGCTAAAGAGGGCGGCCAACCCGTCGACGCTCGCAGCATCCTGGCCGTGATGGCTCTGGGCGCCAAGCACGGCGAGCAGGTCACCTTGTCTGCCGAAGGCGCCGACGCTGAGGCCAAGCTCGACGAACTCGTCGCGCTCCTGGCCCGCGACCTGGACGCGGAGTGAATCAATGACTGAGACACACCGCATCCTTACCGGGATCGGCGTGTCGGCAGGAACCGCCTCGGGGCCGGTCGTCACCGTACGACCGGCCCCCGGTTTTGATGCCGATGAGCCTCCCACCACTGACGTTGCTGAAGCCACTCGCGTAGTGCGGGAAGCACTCGAGGCAACAGCAGCTGGGTTGGAAGCACGCGTAGCCCACGCCGCTGAAAGCGCCCGCCCTGTCCTGGAAGCTACGGCGATGATGGCCCGGGACCCTGGTCTGGCCGCCGGTATCGAGGGCAAGCTCGCAACTGGTAGTGGCCTTACTCGCGCTGTTCACGACGCTGTGGCCGACTACATCGCCATGTTCGAAAGCCTGGGCGGCTACATGGCAGAGCGCACCTCAGACTTGCGTGATGTTCGGGATCGGGTGATCTGCCGGCTGCGCGGTTTGAACGAACCTGGTATTCCCGAGCTGGTTCGCCCCTGCATACTTGTTGCCGCAGATTTGGCTCCTGCCGAAACCGCCACTCTCACCCCCGGAACTGTGTTGGGGATTGTCACTTCTGAGGGCGGCCCGACCAGCCACACAGCGATCTTGGCTGCGCAGCTGGGCATCCCTGCCGTAGTGCAGGTCAAAGGCGTGTTGGATGTCAGTGACGGCACGGAAATCGCCCTCGATGGTGGAGTAGGAGAAGTCATCATCTCCCCCACGTTGGAGGAGCAGACCCAGCTCGCTGAGCGCGCTACCCGCCGTGCACGAGCTCTGGAGGGCTCCCGGGGCCCGGGCGCAACGATGGATGACCATAAAGTTGCCCTTCTCGCCAACATCGGCACGATCGAGGATGCCCGTTCTGCCGCGGAGCAGGACCTTGAGGGCTCTGGCCTTTTCCGTACGGAGTTCTTGTTCCTTGAGCGTGACTGCGCTCCCACATTGGAGGAGCAGACCGCTACGTACACCGATGTGTTCACCGCTTTCGGTGACCGCCGTGTTGTGGTCCGCACGCTCGACGCGGGCGCAGACAAGCCGCTTGCGTTTGCTGACCTCGGTGAAGAAGAGAACCCTGCGCTAGGTCGGCGAGGTCTGCGGTTGTCGATGGCGCGTGTGGACCTGCTGGAAACACAGTTGCAGGCTTTGGCTGCCGCTCACCGCGCTACCGGGGCTGACGTGCATGTCATGGCTCCCATGGTGGCCACGGTGGATGAGGCTGAATGGTTCGCCAAGCGGGCGCGAGCTCATGGGTTGCCCAGCGTTGGCATCATGGTTGAAATTCCTGCGGCTGCTCTTCGGGCTCGCCACATGTTTGAGGTTGTCGACTTTGTCAGTATCGGCACCAACGACTTGTCGCAGTACACCCTTGCCGCTGACCGCATGCAGGGAGAGCTTTCTTCTCTTCTTGACCCGTGGCAGCCAGCATTGCTGGAACTGGTGGCGCGCACCTGTGAAGCCGGTTTGGCAAGCGGTAAGAAGACAGGTGTTTGTGGCGAGGCCGGCGGTGACCCGTTGATGGCTTTGGTTTTGGTTGGGCTTGGTGTCACGAGCTTGTCGATGGCCCCGGGCCGGGTGAAGGCAGTGCGGGCTGCGCTGCGCATGCATCAGCTGCACGAGTGCCGTCACATGGCTGAGTCGGCTTTGCAGGCCCGTAGCGCCGCTGAGGCGCGTCAGGCTGTGCTGGAGCTTGTCTCGCCCGCGCTGCACGATTTGCTCTGATCTGTCTATAGCTCAGGGGGGAGGTTACCGGTATACCGGTAACCTCCCCCCTGATGCATGGTGTGGCGTTAATGCAAAGCACGCGCGTCGGGGTTCGCCCGGCTTTCACTGGTTGAGCAGGTGTGCTTTTTCGCCGATTGTGTCGATTGCTACGCCTCCATCACGCCACGCGCGGATCCGGGTGATTGAGCACGGTGCGATGTCAAAGAGTGCCGCGGTGCTGCGGTCGATTCCGAGCAGCTTGACCAGGAGGGCATCTAAGGGGCCGCGGTGCGTGATGATGACCAGAGACCGGGCTGTAGTGATGATGTCTTCCCAGTCCTGGTGTACGCGTGTGCACAGCTGCGCGAAATTTTCTCCACCGGGGGCGCTTTGGGTGTTCCCGCATCGGACGGATGCTGCGTCTGCTCCGCGAGCCTTGATCTCAGACCAGGTGAGGCCATCCCAGTCACCCATGTCTTGTTCATCCCACGCAGGGCGGCAGACAACGTCTGTGTTGACTGCTGCGGCGATCACGTGGGCTGTTGTGTGTGCACGGCGCAGTGAACTGCTCACAACCTGTACGTCGGGTTCTTTTATTTCGCGGTGTAATGCTGCTGCGACGCGTGCGGCTTGGTCTGCTCCGTTGGCGTCAAGATCGGGGTCGATGCCGCCCCTGCCTGAGATGCGGCCACACATCGTGTGTGCGGTTGTGCCATGACGCACAAGCCATAGTCGGGTGGGTGCATCAAGGTCAGGGGCGGTGTGCATCTGGTGTGCCTATGTCACAGGCCGGAGTCGCTGGTGCGAACAATGATGCGACTGCAGTTTTCGCAGCGAACAACCTCGTTCAAAGGCGCAGTGGCCACGCGTTGCAGGTCACGGCCAAGCAGTTCCAGGTTGCATCCACCGCAGCGGCGTTGTGTCAGCGCTGCGGCTCCCATGCCTGTGCTTGTCCGGATTTTTTCGTAGAGGGACAGCAGGTCGCTCTGAACCCCTTCTGCGAAGTCTTGACGTGAGCGCGAGATGGTGTGCTCAGCATCGTCGAGGTCGTTGCGGGCTTTCTTTTCCGCGGCGCGGGCCTGGGTCAGAGCTGCGCTGGCTTCGGCTTCGCGTGGTTCCAGGTCGGTGACACGTTCGCGTAGTACTCGTGCACGTTTGTCTACTACTGTTCGTTCGCTTTCCAGGACAGAACGGCGCCGTTCGAGGGATTCGAGTTCGGACTGCAGGTTCTGCAGTTCGCGGGCAGAGGCAGAGCCATCGTCAAGGCGAGCGGTGGTGCGTTTGATGCGGTCGATGACGATTTGGACATCAGCGGCGGCTTTGGTTGCTTCGCGCTCAGTGTCGCTGAGGTCTGTGCGTGCGCGCACCAGTTCGGCTTCGAGATCTTCCAGGGTGCGCAGGGCGGCCGCGGCGGCTTCGGCCTCGGGCAGGTTGGCGCGTCGGTGGGCTATCTGCGCAGTGCGCGTGTCCAGCGAGGCGAGGTCGAGCAGTTTCCATTGCTGACCGGGGTCGGCCTTCATCGTGGTCCTATCTGTGTTCACTTTGTCCTGCTGGGCGACGTGGCATGTTCTGGCAGCCCGTGGCCGTTGAGGTTCCTTCCGCACGGTAGCGGAATGTGCGTCGTGGTGCTGCTCTGGTCACATGCGCTCAGGATTTTCGCACGGCCCGTGGGCACCAATAACGAAGCTCCACGGGTCGGTGACAAGCTCACTAACGTACACGTCGACAACGTGGCCGTGTGTGTGGAGGTTGGATCGCAAAGTTTCGGCTGCTTCTGCGAGCCAAAGGTGTTCGGTGGCGTAATGACCAGCATCGACGAGGTAGGGCGTGGCGCCGAAGGCTTCTTCGCGGGCTTCGCTTGCCGGGTGATGGCGTAGGTCGGAGGTGACGTATACATCCGCTTTGGCGGCTCGGACCTCGTTAAAGAGGGAATCTCCAGCTCCGCCGAGCAGGGCCACGCGTTGCACTTGTCCGTGCGCTGGCCCAGAGGCTCGCACTCCCACCGCGGTACGTGGAAGTTGTTCAGCTAACCGCGTGACGAATTCATCGAAGCGAATCGGTGTGGGTAGGTCACCGACTAGCCCTAGTGGCGATCCTTCTTCGATGCTTAAGGGGCTGGTGGCCTCTGGGTCCAGACCACACGCAGCTGCCAGAGCAGTGTTCACGCCTGGGAATGCCGAGTCGGCGTTCGTGTGAGCGCAGAAAAGAGCCAGGTCAGCGACAATTGCTTCGGTGAGGATGGTGCCTTTGGCAGTTGTTGTGGCTACGGAGTGGATTCCGCGTAGCAGCAACGGGTGATGTGTCACAAGAAGGTCGGCGCCAGCGGTGACTGCTTCACGAACCACGTCGAGCGTGGGATCAACAGCGAAGTGGATTCGTTGAATCGGCTGACCATGGTCCCCGGCAACGAGCCCAACCTTGTCCCACGACTGAGCAGTGTGGGCTGGGTAGGAGTTTTCGAGGATGGTCAGCACGTCAGCCAGGGTGGCAACGCTCATGTGGACCCGGCCGGGCTCGAACCGACGACACCCGCGGTGTAAACGCGGTGCTCTACCAACTGAGCTACAGGTCCTTGCTCTCGCTTACTGGAGAGCGCGGTTTCACAGTCTGCCCTATGTGCGGGCAATAACGCGAACGGGTGGGCGAAAAATTTTGCGCTCACCCGTTCGCGTTACTCACCGATGAGGACCCCTAACGCCTGCCTGTAGGCAGAAAAGTCTCGTCGCTGCCCTGCCGGGGTGATCATTTTCCACTGCAAAACGCCACTGGGATCAATGAGGAAGGTCCCTCGGATAGCCGTGCCTGCAGACTCATCAAACACCCCGAAAGCTTTAGCTATCCCCCCGTGAGGCCAGAAATCTGACAGGAGCGGAAACTCGAATCCGTTCTGGTAACCCCAAGCTCGCAGCGTAAACATCGAATCCGTTGAGACGACAACCGTCTGCACATGCTCGGATCGGAACTGCTCGTAATTGTCACGGATTTCGTCTAGTTCGCCCTGACATATCCCAGAGAAGGCGTACGGAATGAACACAACGAGAACTGCGGTCTGGCGTCGCAACCGCTCAAGTGAGACGACGGCACCATGCTGATCATGCGCAGTGAAATCGGCGATGTATTCACCGATCTCAGGTATCTGCGTTTTATCGCACATAGGGGCTTTGCCTTCCCGTGCTGGTGAACGAGCCCGAGATCAGCGTTTAGCTGCGTTCTTGGGGGCAACCAGGCGCGTAGCGGACCACTGAGGGGTCAGGTTGGTGCTCACTGAGGCATTGAGCCCGGCAGTTTCAGCCGCTTCAGCAATCTCGACGGGGTCGACTTCACCATCTCTGCCCACCTTCGGAGAGAGCAACACAATGAATCCGTTAGGCCCCAAAGCTGATACGGCATCGACGAGGTTGTCTGTCAGGTCGCCGTCGCCATCGCGCCACCAAACGAGAACCGCGTCAACAACCTCCTCGAAGTCTTCGTCTTCGAGGTCACCATCAATGAGGTCCTCGATCTCCATGCGGAGGTTGTCATCGACGTCGTCGTCGTAGCCGAACTCCATGACGATGTCGCCATTGCCGAAGCCAAGCTTGCTCAGATGTCCGTTCTGTGCGGACGTTGCCACTCTGTGCACCTTCCTCGTTATGCGAGTCCTGGAATGGATCATCGCGTCCGGCCGACGAGGGCCCTGCGGTACACCTCATCTTTGGCCATCGTGATTCATGTGTGTGCGGCACTCGCGGCTCGCTCTGTGAGTTTTGCGGCGCGTACGGTCCGCCTCCGGAGCGAGCGCAACCGGGCGCGCTCACGTCGATTGTCGTATACGAGGCGTGAAATCCTCATATCGACGCCGAGGTCCTTATCGGCCATTGCCCGGTCCTTCACACATTTCGCGTCAACGACCGAGGAAATGACCGTGAGAAACGAACCGCGCGACGTCTCATACTATGAACCTAAGTCCGCTGGCGTGGGCACATCATCTGATGTCATCAATGCCCATCAATGCCAGGATGGAGACATAGGGCTGCGTCACATTCGGCGCAACCACCCCCCAAGCGAGTACGTGGCGTTGTTATGCCGCGTCAACCGGGACGCGCAGATGCCGCGTCTCGACCCCCGGCTGCCCCGCAGAAAGGAATCTTCGTGTCTTCCGAAGAATCAGGACCGATCATCAACGGTCTGCCCAGTCGACTCCCGGATGTAGATCCGGAGGAGACCGCCGAATGGCTCGAGTCGATGGATGCGGTGCTCCGTAATGGAGGCACCCAGCGGGCTCGTTACCTGATGCTGCGGATGATGCAGCACGCCCGCGAAAACGAGGTTGGTGTGCCCACCACGCGCACCACCGACTACGTGAACACGATTCCGATCGAGCAAGAGCCGTGGTTCCCCGGCGACGAGGACATGGAGCGGGCATTCCGTCGCCTCGTGCGCTGGAACGCAGCTGTGCTGGTACACCGGGCGCAGCGTCCCGGCATCGGCGTTGGCGGACACATCTCCACCTACGCATCGGCAGCTTCGCTGTACGAGGTCGGTCTCAACCACTTCTTCCGCGGCCAGGACCACCCCGGCGGTGGTGATCAGATCTTCTTCCAGGGTCACGCTTCCCCGGGCATGTACGCCCGCGCCTTCCTCGAAGGACGCCTGGGCGAAGACCGTCTTGACGGCTTCCGTCAGGAGAAGAGCCACATCGTCAGCGGCAACATCGAGGCAATCCCCTCGTACCCGCACCCGCGCAGCATGGGCGATTTCTGGCAGTTCCCGACCGTGTCGATGGGTCTGGGACCGATCAACGCGATCTACCAGGCACAGTTCAACCGCTACCTGCACAACCGCGGCATCAAGGACACCTCCCAGCAGCACGTGTGGGCGTTCCTCGGTGACGGTGAAATGGACGAGGTCGAAAGCCGTGGTGCCCTGCAGTGGGCAGCGGGTGAAGAGCTCGACAACCTCACCTTTGTCGTCAACTGCAACCTGCAGCGCCTAGACGGACCGGTGCGCGGTAACGGCAAGATCATCCAGGAGCTGGAGTCCTACTTCGCCGGTGCAGGCTGGAACGTCATCAAGCTGATTTGGGGTCGTGGCTGGGATGAGCTCCTCGCTGCCGACAGCCAGGGTGCGCTGCGCGAGGTTATGAACACCACTCTCGACGGTGACTTCCAGACCTTCCGCGCCAACGACGGTAAGTACGTACGTGACCACTTCTTCGGGCGCGACCCGCGCACCCTGAAGATGGTCGAGAACTGGTCTGACGAAGACATCTGGTGGAAGCTCAAGCGTGGTGGCCACGACTACCGCAAGATCTACGCCGCCTACGACCGTGCGATGAAGCACACCGGCCAACCGACCGTCATTCTCGCCCACACCATTAAGGGCTACACGCTCGGTTCTCACTTCGCGGGCCGTAACGCTACGCACCAGATGAAGAAACTCGCGCTTGATGACCTGAAGGCGCTGCGCGACACCCTGCACATCCCGTTCACGGACGAGCAGCTGGAGAAAGACCCCTACCTGCCTCCGTACTACAACCCCGGCCCGGACGATGAGCGCGTGCAGTACGCCCTCGAACGTCGCCGTCAGCTCGGTGGTTTCGTTCCGGAGCGCCGCAGCAAGCACACCCCGGTGCACCTGCCCGACGACGCGGCATACAAGGTCGCTAAGAAGGGTTCAGGTAAGCAGCAGGTTGCCACCACCATGGCATTCGTTCGCTTGCTCAAGGACCTCATGCGGGACAAAGAATTCGGCAAGCGTGTTGTGCCGATCATCCCCGACGAGGCCCGCACGTTCGGTATGGACTCGTTCTTCCCGACCGCGAAGATCTACAACCCGCACGGCCAGAACTACACCTCGGTGGACGCTGAGCTGATGCTGGCTTACAAGGAGTCCCCACAGGGTCAGCTCCTGCACCTGGGTATCAACGAGGCCGGTTCGTTGGCCGCGTTCACCGCTGCAGGTTCGTCGTACTCCACGCACGGTGAGCCCATGTTGCCGATCTACATCTTCTACTCGATGTTCGGCTTCCAGCGAACGGCTGACGCTATCTGGGCAGCTGCCGACCAGTTGAGCCGAGGTTTCCTTATCGGCGCCACCGCAGGACGGACCACCCTCACCGGTGAAGGCCTGCAGCACATGGACGGCCACAGCCCGCTGTTCGCAGCCACGAACCCTGGCGTCGTCTCCTACGACCCGGCATACGGCTACGAGATCGCACACATCGTCCAGGACGGTATGCGTCGCATGTTCGGCGAAGAAGGCGACGCCGGCGAAGACGTCATCTACTACCTGACCGTCTACAACGAGCCCATCGTGCAACCCAAGGAGCCGGAGAACGTCGACGTCGACGGCATCCTGCGCGGTATGTACCTGCTTAAGTCCGGCACCGACGCAGGCGCCAAAGAAGACGCACCTCGTGTGCAGCTGCTGGCTTCCGGTGTTGGTGTTCCGTGGGCGCTCGAAGCCCAGGAACTCCTCCGCGAAGACTGGGGAGTCAACGCTGACGTCTGGTCGGTCACCTCGTGGACCGAGCTGCGCCGCGAAGCTCTGGAATGCGACAACGAGCAGCTGCGCGACCCGGGCAAGGAACGCCGCACGCCCTACATCACGCAGTGCCTCGCCGAAGCTCCCGGCCCGGTCATCGCAACCAGCGACTACATGCGCCAGGTGCAGGACCAGATCGGCCCATGGGTACCGCAGAAGTACTACGCGCTGGGCGCAGACGGATTCGGTTTCTCCGACACCCGTGCAGCCGCTCGCCGCTTCTTCAACATCGACGGTCCCTCCATGGCAGTCCAGGCGCTCATCGCCCTGGCTGAAGAAGGCAAGGTCGGCGCTGACGTCCCCGTGACCGCAGCACGCGAGTACAAGCTCGACGACCCCTCCGCCGGATCTTCCGGTAACGCTGGCGGCGACGCCTGAGCTAACGGGTAATACCTACCCGAACACACGCAGGGGGGCTCCGGTCAATTGACCAGAGCCCCCCTGTCATTGTTACTGCATCACATCAATCAACTTTTGCTGCGCCGAAGCTGCTCACGTGCCTGGTAGCCGGTGTCAGGCTGGTCGGTGAAGAACCCATCGATACCGGTTTTGAGGTAGGTGACGATTTCGTCGCGTCCGCGGCCGTACTGGCTGTCCTTCGTGCCGACGCGGTACTCCTTAGGCAAGAACGTGTTCTCATTGCGGAACGTCCATGGGATGACTTTCAGGCGTGCTTTGTGCGCATCAGCAACCAAAGAAGTCGGTTTGCCCAAGGTACCTGCAGAAGTACGCGGAATAATCTGCACCTTCTCAGGACTGATGCCATCAACACTACGGGCAAGACGTGCTAGTGAAGCAGGCTTGAGTAGCTCGGCGTAGGTGGTTCCGCGCGCAGCAAGATCAGCTGGGCCGCCCTTAGAGGCAGTGAGGAAAGTGGTGTTGGCGCGGTAACCATACTTGCTCTTCAAATCGCGCAGATTCGTCAACTCAAAAGACTGAATCCACATAGGAGCCCCCGGACGGTTCAGGCCGAAGCGAGTTGTCTCGGCCACAACCTTTTTCTCCAACGGCAACCCGATCTGACGGTGATACGTGGAATGCTTAATTTCGGGGATAACACCAATAGAGCGTTTGTACTTCGCGCTCAACCGTGCACGCAGCTCAAGCACTTCACGGTACGTAGGCACCTGATAGCGGCCGTTGTACCGCGCCGAACGGTGACGGTACGGAAGTCGTTCTTTAGCACGGAGAGTTTTCAGCTCCGCGAGTGTGAAGTCTTCAGTGAACCAGCCGGTCATTTTTTCGCCGTCGATCGTGACGGTTTTCTTACGCTGGGCGAATTCAGGACGTTGAGCAACATCGGTGGTGCCGCTGATCTCAGGCTCATGCCGATCAACCAACACACCATCTTTGGTGGAAACAAGATCAGGCTCGATATAGTCGGCGCCGTACTGAACAGCTAGCTCGTAGGCGGCCAGCGTGTGTTCGGGACGGTACCCAGAGGCACCACGGTGAGCAATCACCAAAGGTGAGCGCATTGCGGTGCCATCTGACTCAGGAGAGTGGTACTCCCCCGGCTGAAAAGCGTGGGCAACGGTGGCCGTAGCAGTGAGAAGACCAACAGCCGCCGCAGTGGCGAAAATACGTGCGCAGGTGCGTTTCATGAGGTCATCCCAGCGAAAACGCTCCCCGGGGTCAAGGCTGTGGTCAGCTAAATCGCTTGAGCGCGAACGGTGTGCGTTCACCTGACGGTCTACTACAGGCAAGGCGGCCTACACTCCGAGCATGTCGCCGGATCAATCACGCCCGACGCAGATCCGAACCAACACCCTCGATGCCATTACTGCCTCAACAGACCACATCACGGCCGCAGTGCGCAGCTGTCTAGAAGAGCGGCTCGCGTGGTACTCGCGTTTACCCGCAGATACCCGCTCATGGGTGGGGATTCTTGCCCAGTCCGCTATTCGTGCGTTCATTGCCTGGTACCGAGCCGGACAACGCGAAGGTGAATCATTCGCCTCAGTGTTCTCGCTAGCACCGCGAGAACTCACCCGATCCATCAGCCTGAGCCAAACCGTAGAGCTCACCCGCACCGTGGTCTCAGTCGTGGAAGAACACGTGATGGCGCTGGCAGCCGCAGATGAAATCGATGCGGTACGTGCAGCCGTAGCAACATTCTCTCGCGAAGTCGCATTCTCAGCCGCCCGCGCCTACGCCGTCGCAGCCGAATCCCGCGGAGCCTGGGATGCCCGAATGGAATCCCTCGTCGTGGATGCGGTTATGCGCGGCGAATACGACGATGATGTCGTCTCACGGGCAGCCACGATCGGCTGGCACGACCGACACAGCGTGTTCGTTGTCGTGGGAGAAACCCCCCACGCTGCTGACGAAGCCGTTGACCAGATGCGCTCCCACCTACGACGGCAACGAATAGATTCTCTTTTTTCTGTACAAGGACGCCGACTGGTTTTGATGATCGGCGGCGCCGAGAACCCTGGAAAAACCGTTAGCGAACTCTCGCACTGCTTCGGGCCAGGACCACTGGTGTACGGGCCGAGCGTTGCGCACCTGATGACAGCAAACAAATCTGCCCATGCCGCGCTCGCAGGAAGCCGTGCATGCCCAGGGTGGGTGAATGCACCTCGACCAGTAGCTGCCGAGGAGTTGTTGCCCGAGCGGATCCTTGATGGTGATGTCACGGCGCGCAGGCATCTGGTTGACCATGTTTTTGCCCCCCTAGATGCCTTAGGTAACGGGCTGTTGGAAACAGCCGACAGTTATTTGCGCTGCGGCCGCAGCGTGGAGGCCACTGCGCGCTCATTGTTCGTCCACGCCAATACGGTCCGGTACCGGCTTTCTCGTATTGAAGAACACATTGGCTACGACCTCACTAACCCGCGTGAGGCGTATGTCGTGGAAGTAGCCCTGACCGTGGGACGCCTCGAGGCTGCGGCAGCAAGCCGTGCAGATGATGGGGCAACTCGTCAGTAACTTCTTCCACTGAGGCTCAATGAAGAAAATTTGTAGGAATCACACAAAATACTCGCGGGTACTTCAACAGGTTTCCCCCTGCGGAGTTACCGGACATCACGGAAAGGTGAACGTGTGCTTGCGATCGTCAGCCCCGGACAGGGGTCCCAAAAACCCGGCTTCCTCTCTCCATGGCTAGAGCTTCCCGGCTTCCGGGACCGTCTCGCATGGCTCTCTGCCGCCGCAGACCTTGACCTCATCACCCACGGCACGGTCTCCGACGAAGAAACCATCAAAGACACCGCCATCGCCCAGCCCCTCATCGTTGCTGCCGGGCTGCTGTCGCTGTTGTCTCTCTTCGAACACCCGGCAGACGGATTCCGTGCCATCGGTGTCGGTGCTGGCCACTCCGTCGGCGAAATCACTGCAGCAGCCGCCACCGGCGTTATCACCGCCGAACAGGCCATGGTGTTCGTTCGCGAACGGGGTAAAGCAATGGCCACGGCAAGCGCGCTCACCCCCACAGGAATGTCAGCAGTCCTGGGAGGTGAGCGCGAAGAAGTCCTGACACACCTGCAGTCTCTAGGGCTGACCGCAGCGAACTGCAACGGTGCTGGCCAGATCGTCGCCGCGGGAACACTCGAGCAACTCGCCGCTCTTGCAGCGCAACCACCGACCAAAACTCGGGTTATGCCCTTGAAAGTTGCTGGCGCGTTCCACACCCACCACATGGAGTCAGCCTCCTCGGTGCTTTCTGGATACGCCCGCGCCATGAGTACCCACGATGCCCGGGTGCCCCTCATCACCAACCGCGACGGCTCTGTCATGACCAACGGGCGCGCTTTCCTAGACGCGATGGTCGACCAGGTGACCCGGCCAGTCCGCTGGGACCTCACCATGGAAACCATGCTGGCGATGGGAGTCACAGGCATCATCGAAATCCCCCCAGCTGGAACCCTGACCGGACTAGCCAAACGAGCGATGAAAGGTGTTGAGCGTCTGGCGCTGAACACCCCCGAAGACATCCCCGCCGCCAAACGCATGATCGAAGAACACGGCAGCAGTGAGTGCTACGCCGGTAGTGCCCCCGACTGGCGGCTCATCGTCTCCCCGATGAAGGGGACGATCACATTTGCTGAAGGTGTCGGCACGGAAGAAGGTGATCACCTTGAAGCAGGTCAAACCCTCGCCACCATCAGCTCACTACGTGAAACTGCCCCCGTGATCGCCTCTAGCGAATCCCGTGTCATCGAATGGCTTGTCGCTGATGGCGACCCTGTCTCCCCGGGAATGCCGCTGTTGCGCCTCTTCCCTGCCGCCGAGTGAACGACCCACGGCAGCGCAGATGCGAGACCCTGATCGCAACAGCATGCAGTGTAGGTAGGAGACATCATGAGTGAGCTGCGACTTCAGACCACTACGGGGGCACCAGGATCCAGCATCCTCGGCATCGGTGACTACCGCCCATCCCGGGTAGTGCCCAACGCCGACATCGTCGAAGCGATCGACTCCAGCGATGAGTGGATCCGCGACCGTTCCGGCATCGCCGAACGCCGCGTCGCCAACGAAAACGAAACTATCGTTTACATGGCCGCCAAGGCCGCTCAAGCAGCCCTGGACCACGCAGGCATAGCTGCTGAGAAAGTTGACCAGGTCATTCTCGCCAGCGTGACCTACCCGACTTTGACTCCGGCAGCAGCACCACTAGTTGCCACCGAACTGGGTATCACCGGTGCCGCTGCCTACGACCTCAGCGCTGCCTGCTCGGGCTACACCTACGGCATCGCTGCAGCCGATTCTGCTATCCGCACTGGTCTATCTACTTACACCCTCGTGATCGGTGTGGAGAAGTTCTCTGATTTCCGTAACCCCACCGATCGCGGAACAGCATTCATCTTCGGTGACGGCGCTGGCGCGGCTCTCGTTGGCCCCTCTCCTGTTGCCGGTATCGCCCAAACCATTTGGGGAGCCGACGGTAAGCACAGCGATTTCATTGCCCAAGAACCAAACTGGCTTGAATATCGTCGCCGCGTCGAAAACCCCAATGCCACTGATGAAGAACGACGTTGGCCCTGGATCGGGATGCAGGGACCATCCGTTTTCCGGTGGGCGTCATACACGATCCTCGATGTAGCCCGCCAAGCTCTCACTGCCGCTGGGGTCACCGTCAATGACATCGATGTTTTTATCCCTCACCAAGCCAACGTCCGCATCATCGAGGCCATGGCTAAGAAGCTCGAACTGCCTAGTCACGTCATCGTGGCACGCGAAGACATCGCAGAAATGGCGAACACCTCCGCTGCTTCCATACCCTTGGCCACGGCTCGGCTCTACCGAGAAGGACGCATCCGCAGCGGCATGCTCGCTTTGCAGATGGGTTTCGGAGCCGGATTGACCTGGGCAGCTCAGGTGGTCCGCCTCCCGTGAACGACCCGCCAGGCCCGACGGGTAATCGGGCCCTGCCACGCACTCGTGGCAGACATAACACCCACTCACGGCGCCCTCATGGTGCGTGAGCAGGCATAACGAAAGGAAAACACCATGGCAGCGACCGAGCAGGAGATCCTCGCGGGCCTCGCCGAGATCGTCAACGAGGAGACCGGCGTCGAGACCTCCGAGGTCGAGCCGCAAAAATCCTTCACCAACGATCTGGACATCGACTCCCTCTCGATGATGACGATCGTCGTCAACGCTGAAGAGAAATTCGATGTGCGTATCCCTGATGAGGAAGTGAAGAACCTCATGACTGTTCAGGACGCAGTGGACTTCATCAAGATCGCCCAGAGCGCCTGATCGCAGTCATAGCGCGGGTGTCGCAGGGGCTTACAACCTCTGGGCACCCGCGGCCCCTAGCCCAGTCGTCGAGCCGAGCCAGCTCCGACGGCCCCATGACCGAGGAGTTCACTCATGTCCACCACGCTCAAGCGTGTCGTCGTCACAGGTATAGGGACGACCAATCCACTCGGTGCCGATGCCGAAAGCACCTGGCAGGCCGCTCTTGCCGGAACTTCTGGCATCCGACACATCGAGGCCCCGTGGGTTCAGCAGTACGACATGCCTGTCACTTTTGCTGGACAACTTGCCCAGCCTGCATCTGAGGTCCTCACCAAAGTAGAGATACGCCGGCAAGACCCCGCCACCCAGTACGCCCTCATCGCGGCACGTCAAGCATGGCGCGATGCTGGCTCACCCGACATCGAATCCAACCGGCTGGCTGTGAGCGTAGGAACCGGTATCGGTGGCGTGCACACCCTCGTTGACGCCTGGGAAACGCTGCGCACGAAGGGCCCCCGTCGTATTTTCCCGCTGTCGGTGCCGATGCTGCTCGTGAACAGCCCCTCAGCAACTGTGTCCTTAGAACTGAAAGCCACCGCTGGCGCTCATGCCCCTGTGAGTGCGTGTGCTTCCGGGGCTGAGTCCATCGCTGATGGACTTGAATTGATCCGCAGTGACAAAGCCGACATCGTCGTGGCCGGAGGCACCGAAGGGGCCATTCACCCACTGACGATCGGTGGCTTCTCTGCGATGCACGCGCTATCGACACGTAACGAAGACCCTCAGAGCGCTTCACGCCCGTATGACATCGACCGTGATGGTTTTGTCATGGGTGAGGGCTCGGCAATCCTTGTGCTGGAGGAATACGAGCACGCCGTTGCACGCGGTGCCCACATCTACGCAGAGCTTGTCGCCGCAGGCCTATCCAGTGATGCCTACCACGTAGCCGCCCCTGAACCTGAAGGCGCCGGGGCCGCACTATCAATCCAGCGGGCACTGAGCGAAGGCGATATTGACCCAGCATCGGTGGTGCATGTGAACGCACACGCCACCTCCACTCCAGCTGGTGATGGTGCAGAAGCCAAAGCTATTCGCGCCGGTTTGGGGACCCACGCCGACCACGCATGTTTGACCGCCACGAAATCCATGACGGGACATCTGCTTGGTGCAGCGGGTGCATTGGAGTCGGTTTTCACGATCCTTGCGTTGCGTGATCGCCTCGTGCCAGCCACTCAGAACTTGGAGAACCTCGACCCCCAGATTGACCTGGATATCGTTCGTGGCCAGAACCGGGCCTTGCCTGCTGGTGATGTGGTTGCGCTGAATAACTCGTTTGGTTTCGGAGGGCACAACGTGACTTTGGCGTTCCGGAGCGTCTCGTGACTTCCCGGACACCAAGCGTGGCTGCTACGCAGGCTGCACAGGCTGTTCGAGAGCGAACTAAGGTTCCGCGCGAGGAAGACCCCCGCCACCCGCGGCGTCGGTTGGAGCGTTTTTTCGACGAGGGCACGCTCACTGTTATCTCTGATGATGACTTGTCGGGAATGTTGGCCGGTATCGGTCAGGTGCATGGCAACACAGCGGTCGCCTTCGCTGCCGACCCGACAGTGCAAGGCGGAGCAATGGGCGGTGACGGGTGCCGCGCTGTCGTTGCCGCCTACGAGCGGGCTCTAGCCGAGAGCTGCCCCGTAGTGGGGTTGTGGCATTCCGGTGGTGCACGGCTAGCTGAGGGCGTGTTCTCGCTGCACGGCGTGGGGTTGATCTTCGCGATCATGACCAAAGCCAGCGGCAAGATTCCGCAGATCTCTGTTGTGTTGGGGCCTGCTGCTGGTGGCGCGGCGTATGGTCCGGCGTTGACCGATGTTGTCGTGTTGGGGCCGCTGGGGCGCATTTTTGTCACAGGTCCCGATGTGGTGCGTTCGGTGACTGGGGAACAGGTTGATGCGCTGCGGCTGGGTGGCCCTGAGCCGCATGGTCGTCGTTCTGGTGTGGTGCATGTAGTGACCGATTCTGACGAGGAAGCCTACGAGCGTGGTCGCCAACTGTGTGATCTGCTTGGCGCCGATAGCCAAGGAGCGTTGGACCCTGCGTCGGTGCAGGATCGGGATTTGGCACGGTTCTTACCGGATTCGGCTAAGCGTGCTTTCGATGTTCACCCGTTAGTCGAGGATCTGCTTGACGCTGAAACCACAGCGGTTGAGCTGCATCCGAAGTGGGCGCCGAACATCGTCACCACTCTGGGGCGTCTGGGTGGGCGCACGGTGGGAGTTATCGCAAACAACTCACTGCGTCTGGGTGGATGTCTGGATGCCACGAGTGCAGAGAAAGCCTCTCGGTTTGTGCGGATGTGTGATGCGTTCGGTATTCCACTGATTGTGGTGGTGGATGTGCCGGGGTATCTGCCGGGCGTGGGCCAAGAGTGGGACGGGGTGGTGCGTCGTGGTGCCAAGCTATTGCACGCGTTCGCTGAGGCGGTGGTTCCGCGAGTCACGCTGGTAACGCGTAAAACGTATGGCGGCGCCTATTTGGCGATGAACAGTCGCGCTCTGGGTGCTACGAAGGTGTTCGCGTGGCCCGATGCCGAGGTCGCGGTGATGGGTTCTGTCGCTGCGGTGCGGATTTTGCATCGGCGGAAGTTGGCGCAAGTCCCTGCCGAGGATGTCGAGCGTGTGGAGAGTGAGCTCGCAGTAGAACATGAGAGGCTCTCTGGTGGGTTGCCGCGTGCTGTTGATATCGGTGTCGTGGATGAGATTGTCGAGCCGGGTTTGACGCGTGGTGTGATCGCGGCGGCGATCGCGGCTGCTCCGGCGCGTCGCGGTGATCACGGGAACATTCCGCTGTGAGGTTGGCGGCGTAATTGCCCATGGCTGTGGGGCAGCCCATCAACGGGGTTGCCCCACAGCCATGCGTGGTCCCAGGAGTTGTGTGTGCGGGCATAGTGGTGCTGCCGCACGGGTGCGGTGTGTCCGCTTAGCTCACGCGGTAGAGCCAGCGTTCGGGGCGGCCATCGCCGGCGTGGCGGAAGTTGTCGAGTTCGACGTCCCAAGCGGTGCCGAGGGCTTGGTCGAGTTCGTGGCGCAGGGCGGTGGCGTTTCCGTGGCGCATGGCTGCTCGGATGCGGTCTTCGTTGATGACGGCATCCCCAGAGGCGGAGATCCAGGTGTGGTGGATTCCTAGTGAGGGGGTGTGGGACCAGCGTGATCCGTCGAGGCCGGGGCTGGGTTCTTCGGTTACTTCGTAGCGCAGGTTTTCCCATCCGCGCATAGCGCTGGCGATGGCGGCGCCGGTTCCAGGTTCGCCGTACCAGGTGAGGTCGGCACGCATGAGTGAGCGCCCGAGGGGTTGGGGTGACCAGTCGAGGTCGACCTCGCCGCCGAGCACTGATTCGAGCGCCCAACTGATGTGTGGGCATAGCGCTGCTGGGGCCGAGTGGATGTACACGGCTCCGCGTGTTGTGTTGCCCGTGGGCTTTGCAGACATCCGGTCCTCCTGGGTGTGTGTGGGACGTCTTCCCCAACGCCCATAGCTGGCACCCGTGTGGCCGGTTTATGTGTATGTGGTTGTGTGGGCCGTCCAACTCCCCAGCTGTAGGGCCCGCGGTCGATCGAGCTGTGTGCGTGCCGCGCACCCCTGCGCGGCGGTGCCCTCTTCGTTCGGGGCGATTTGCGTCGTTCGTGATGAACGTTTTGATCGGTTGTCCGATTGAAGATTTTTAGTTCGATCGATCGAAGAACATTGTGCCTCAAGTGTGTTGCCGAGCGTGGAATGAGCGCGCTGTGGCTTGTCGACAACGGGAGGTCTCTTACGTCTGTGGCTACTGGACACTCGATCAAGACGTGCGCTTCACTTATGGAGTGATCGCGGAAGAACGGAGCTTCTTCCACGCCGTGGTTCGCATGGGGGTGCACCGCGGCGGGGGCCGACGGAGACTCCGGCGGACCACGACATGTCTCTACAAGGGGGAAATTCATGACGGACGCACCTGTTGCACCCGCACCGGGAATGCAGAGCGCCATGGCCATTCTTACCGCTCGGCTGCAAAGTATGGATGGCGGTTGCACCGTCAACGAGTACGTCAACATCTTGCGTGAGGAGATGGAGGATCAGGATCCGTTGATTCTGACTTCTGCGATGGCTTCTCTTGCATCAGCCTTGTTGGCGATTGCTTCTGGCGGGACCAATATTCCTCCGTATGAGTTGCTGTCCACGATTGGGTTGACGCTTGCGGATGCTTGATCGTTGACGCCAGTGTCCTGAAGCGCTGGTATTGCTGTGACGATAGTGGGGGCCACTGCACCTAGGTGCAGTGGCCCCCACTATCGTCACAGGTGGCGTTAATGAACGGTCAGAGTTTTTTTGCCTGCTTGTTCGTGCCAGTTACCGTCGGAGCTTTGGTAGGCGACGGTGTAGGTGTAGGTGCCAGCGGGCAAGGGCTGCTTGGTTCCGTGGTGACGTTGCAGTCCGGTCAAGGTGGTGTTTTTGGCCGTCCAGATATCCCAGTTAGCTCCTGAGGAGTCCCTCATGGCGACGATGAGGGCTTTGACGGCTAGTTTTCCGTCAACGCTAGTGACGATGTCTGCGGTGGCGCCTCGAGCAGTGTTGTTGATAGTTGCGTGAGCGGTGCTGAGGCTATTGGGGGTGGCTCCGACGGTGTGTTTACCTTCGCGCGTGGGGCCGTTCCATTTTCCGTTGGTGGTTTGCCAAGCTGGGGCGTAAGTGTAGGTGCCCGCAGGTAGCGCTGCACGGGTGGCGGTGAAGGTTTGGGATCCTCGTAAGGTCGTTGTGGCAGTGACAGGGATGTCGAAGTTGCGTCCAGAGGAGTCGCGGACGGCCATAATGAGGGAGCGGATGGGGACAGTTCCGGTGGTGTAGAGGGTGAAGGAAGCTGTGGTGGTTTTTCCGTTTGTAGTGAGGTTAGCTGCAGGTGCTACGACGTATCCGGTTCCTGGCTTTGTGGCCGGTGGCGCCGGGGTGGTGGTACCTGCAGGCAGGGGTTGGGCGTTGAGGGCAGTAAGAACCGCTAGGGCTGGTTTGGCGGTGCCATTTAGGCGGTAGAAGCCGAAGTGTCCTTCGCTGGTGGCATCGCTAGTGTCGGTGAGGGTGTACCAGAACAGAGGGCCGTGTTTACGGATTTGGGTCCATGCTGTGTGACTTTCGCGCATCATGCGTGCGGCGTCGTTTTCGGTGGTGCGGTATTGCCCGCCGGTGGGGAATCCAGCTTCGGTTGCCCAGATCTCTTTGTTGGCGTCGCCGTTTTTGTCCATGATGGTGCGGATGATGGGGGCGGTGGACATTTCCCCTCCCCAGCCGTAGCGCAGGTCTGAGTAGGGGTGTACGGCTAGGGCGTCGAAGAGGCCTTGGGGTTTTTGGGCGTAGAAGCCGGTGTACCAGTCGATGGGGGTGATGTCGGGCGCGCCGGTGGCTCCGCCCGTTCCGCCGGCGATAGTGATGGCGGCGGGGTTGACTGATTTGATAGCTGGGGTGGTGGTGCGGAGGAGCTCTACGTATGCCGCTGGGCTGGGTGTGGGTGACCAGGCTTGGTCGAGGTTGGGCTCGTTCCAGATTTCCCAGTGGTTGATTTTGCCTTTGTAGCGGGCGGCGGCTTGTTTAGCGAACCCGGCGAAGGCTTTGCGTTCTGAGGCGGTGCGAGGTGCGTATCGGCAGTCAGTGCCTGCGGGGCGGGCGTAGGGCGCCATTGTGCTTAATACGCCTAAGGGGCGCAGTCCGCGGGCGCGGGCGCCTTCGACGATGCGGTCGAAGCGTGCCCAGTCTGCTTGTCCGGGTTCCCAAGAAATTTGGCTCCAGGGGACGTCGAAGCGTAGCCATTTGACGCCGCTGGCAGCGACGCGATCTAGATCGTGTTCGAGTTGTCCAGGGGGTCCCCAGGCGAGGCGGGTACCGGGGATGGCCATGCCGGATTTCTGAGACCAGGTGGTGGTGGAAGCTGCTGAGGCGGGTGCGGCTTGGCCGTTCATTGCGCTGAACGTGACGAGCATGAGAGTGAGCGACCATGTGGCCACCGAGCGCATACGACGCATGGAGATCTCCCAGGGGTAGAGGGTCGAACAGCTGATCGACCCTGCTGGGAGGGTTCTTAGGTCGCGCGTCAAAGACGCTCGGGTTAAACATGTTTCAGGGCACGCTTGGATGCCTTGTGTGGTGTTTTGGGCATGAGGGCGCGCGGAAAGAAATTTTTCTCTACCGCGTATCGGTAGGCCAGGTGGGGCTTGAACCCACGACCGACGGATTATGAGTCCGCTGCTCTGACCGGCTGAGCTACTGGCCCGTGGCTCGCTGCTGCGAGTGAATATGGATTATGCCCCGCCCTGAGTTCAGGACGGGGCATAATCTGCTTTGCTCCCCCGGTTGGACTCGAACCAACAACCCTTCGGTTAACAGCCGAATGCTCTGCCAGTTGAGCTACAGGGGATCGCTGCTGAAAAGAACATTAGCAAAGGTCTGCCGAGAAAACGAAATCGCGTGTGCGGCCGCCTCTCACGACCCCATCCCAGCCTTACTCGCCGCCCGCCCAACCGACTCAGGCAACCCCACCTGCTCACACAAATTCACCAACACCGCCTCCCCATACGCAGCCCGCTCCTCATCGCGCGGACGCTGCCCCCGAGCCCACACCAACTGCGCAAACAACTCCTGTGTCTGCGGATCACGACGAATCGCCGCCCGCCCAATCCGCGCACCATCACGCTCAAGATCAACCGCCACCACCACCGAACAACTCACCCGCTCATGCACACTCTCAGCCAACCGCGTCGCAGACCCCACAGCCGTCCACTGACTCCCACGACGCCCATCCACCCACGCCACAGACAACGTCGCCGTCCCCGGCTCCCACACAGCACTATCCACCTCACCCCATCTACCAACATCCACCACCTCACCCTGAGCATCGACCACCACCAACCGCGCAGTCGTAGCCACAATGAACGCCCCGGCATACTTCTCACCCGCCCACGCCAACACACGCTCGCCCCGCTCCGTCACCGCATCCCTCACAACCTGCGGCAACACCGAAGAGGACTTCCTCCACAAAAAACGCATGACACCCATCCTCACCCACCCCCTAGTCAAATCACATCAATCTTCCGTGTGTCTCAACGCCGCCAACTGCCCCTGCAACACAGTCAACTCCTGCGCCACATACCTAGCTCGCTGCGGATCCATCGCCTCAGCACGACGCAAATCACCCGCCGCAGCCGCAATACGCGACCGCAACGTCTCCTCCTGCACAGCCACAAGCAACGACTGCACAAAACGCTTACTGGGCAACCCCGTCTGCGGATCCAACCGAGTCAACAACGGAGTCACCACCAAAGAACTCACAGTCGGCCCCGCCTGATCACCAGCCTGCGCCCGCACCAACTCCACCCACGCAGACGCACTCACCGAGGTGTGCTCACCCCAATGCGTCAACACTGCTAACAACACCGAAGCCAAACCCGGATCCGTAAACTGCGCCCGCACCAACGGCATAATTTCGCTGTCATCAAGAGCCCCCGGATACTGCAACAACACCTGCAGCACCTGAAACTCCAAATGCACCACACGATTACGTAAATCCGGACGCGGAAACACCAACGGCGCAGACTCACCATCAGCATCCGGGCCAGAATCCGAACGCACCGACGAAACCTCTCCCCCAGAGGCAACTACACGCTGACGCCCACCATGCACCTGCGCATCCGGACGCCGACCCCCCGCACGCGCACGCTCAACAGCACCAGCTACCAGATCAACCGGCACACCAATCCACGTCGCAGCATCATCGACATACATCCGCGACAACGCCTCGCCATCAATACCAGCCAAAATCGGCGCTACCGCCTCAATCGCGTGAGCCTGCCCCTCCCTGGTGTGCAAATCAAAACGCCCGATCGTTGTCCGCGCCGCGAACTCAAACATCGGCGTCGGCTTCTCGATCAAATGCTCAACCGCAGCCTCACCCTCAGCCAAGCGCAAATCACACGGATCCATCCCATTACGAGCCACCGCAACAAAACTCTGCGAAACCCACTGATCATCCAACTCATAAGCCCGCATAGCAGCCTTCTGACCAGCAGCATCACCATCAAACGTGAAAATGACCTTCCCATCACCATCATCACGCAACAACCGCCGCAACACCTTCACATGCTCAGCACCAAACGAAGTGCCACACGTAGCCACAGCCCCCCGCACCCCCGACAGGTGCATCGCCATCACATCCGTATACCCCTCCACCACCACAGCACGACGCTGCGAAGCAATCGTCTTCTTCGCCAAATCCAACCCATACAGCACATGAGTCTTCTTATAAATCGGCGTCTCAGAGGTATTCAGATACTTCGCATCAATCCGGTCATCATCCAAAATGCGCCGCGCACCAAAACCCACCGTCGCACCCGTCACATCCCGAATCGGCCACATCACCCGGCCCCGGAACCTGTCATACAGCCCCCGCAAAGAACGCCCAGTCAATCCACCAAGAGTTAACTCCTCTTCCGTAAACCCCCGATCCAACAACAACCTCGTCAGCACATCACCACCACGCGGGGAATACCCCACCCCAAACATCTGCGCAGCCTTGGAATCAAACCCACGACCCCGCAAAAAATCCCGAGCAGGCCTAGCCTCACGCGCCCCAATCAACGCCTCGGCATAAAACTCCTCAGCAACCCGATGCGCCTCCATCAACCGCGTTCGACGCGCCCTACCCGACTCCGCAACCGAAGACTCATCACGCTGCAGCTCCACCCCCACCCGAGCCGCCAACCGCTCAACAGTCTCAACAAACCCCAGGTGCTCAATCTCCTGAACAAACGCGATCACATCACCCCCGGCACCACACCCAAAGCAATACCAATGACCATGCACAGGACGCACATGAAACGACGGCGAACGCTCATCGTGAAACGGACACAACCCCTTCAAACTGTCCGACCCAGAACGCGTCAACGTCACATGCTCACGCACGACATCCTCAAGATTCACTCTCTCCTTAACGAGAGCGACATCTTCCTCACGCAGCAGACCCGCCATCCCACCTCACCAATCACACTCACACGCCAACAAAGCGCACACGGCAGTCTACGAGCCCAACACCACCCCACCCATCACGCGCTCCCACACCAACGAGCATGCAACGCCAACGCACGCGTATCAGTCAACGACGCCACCTGATCCACCACCACCCGCAACCGCTCCTCATCCGAAGAAGCCGACCCCCAATCCACCACCAAGTCACGATCCAGCCTCTCCTCAGGACACTCCAAATACGCCTCCACCAACCCCCGCACCACCTCACGCTCACGCTCCATCACCGCTGCATGCCCCGGCGTCTGCATCACAAAAGCCGCCGCCACCGCCTTCAACATCGCGCACTCCGCCCGCGCCTGCACCGGCACCACCAATGAACCCTCGTACCGCGCCAACCGCACCGGACCATGCACCTGCCGCGTCGCAGACTGCACCTGACGAACAAAACGCCCCACCAACCCACTAGTCATGTCCTTCAATGCAGCCAACCCAGCCCGCGACCCATCAAACTCATCCACCACCTCATCAGCAGCATGCAACCGCTGCCCTGCCTCCACCAACGCCTCTACCTCCAACGACGGCTCGTAATACCGCTGCGCCACCACCGCCACATCCCGCAACGCCGACACCGAAGACAACACCCGCAAATCCACCCGCCCCGAAGCCACCGCATCCTCCACGTCATGCACCGAATACGCCACATCATCAGACCAATCCATCACCTGCGCCTCCACCGGCGTCACCCCACCAGCACCACGAGAAGGCGCCCCATCACGCACCCAGGTAAACACCGGCTCATCATCGGCATAAAAACCAAACTTCCCCGACCCCGCAGGCCCCTGACCAGCACCCCAGGGATACTTACACGCCGCATCCAACGCAGCCCGCGTCAAATTCAACCCAGCCGGACGCCCATCAGCGTGAAACCGTTTCGGCTCCAACCTCGTCAACACCCGCAACGTCTGCGCATTCCCCTCAAACCCCCCCACCTGCTCAGCCACCCGATTCAACTCACGCTCACCGTTATGCCCAAACGGCGGATGCCCCAAATCGTGCGCCAAACACGCCGCATCCACCAGATCCGCATGACATCCCAAAAACGAGGCAATCTCACGTCCGATCTGCGCCACCTCCAACGAATGCGTCAACCGATTCCGCGCAAAATCACCCAAATACGGCGCAACCACCTGCGTCTTCGACGCCAACCGACGAAAACCCGCCGAATGCAAAATCCGCGCCCGATCCCGCGCAAAATCATCACGAGTAGCCAACTTGCGTGCCGCCGGCTCCTGCACCCACCGCGCCCGATCCCGCGCACCATAACGCCCCCCGTCCCCACTTCCCGACGAGTAACCCCCCACAACATCACCCAAAAAATCACTCACCCCACCACCCTAAAAACAACCACCGACAAACACGCCTAACAAACACACACCCCACACAAACCACCACCCCAGCACGCCACCTACTGCATCCAACCCTGTCCACCCCGCTCCTGACTACGACACCGATTAGGCTTCCTCTCATGCACCGGTACCCCCTCATCACAGCTAGCGAACTCGCCGAAAAGTTCCACCGCGGCGCCGCCGAGCGACCCCTGGTCCTCGATGTCCGCTGGCAACTGGGCGCAGACGACGGCTACGACTCCTACCTCCAAGCCCACATCCCCGGTGCCATCTTCGTCGACCTCGAACGCGACCTATCCGGAACCCCTGCCCCCGACACCGGCCGCCACCCCATGCCACGCATCGACGACTTCGAAATCGACATGGCCGAATGCGGCGTAGACAACGACCGACCCGTCGTCGTCTACGACGACTTCACATCCTTCGCCGCAGCCCGCGCCTGGTGGCTCCTACGCCACTTCGGAAAAATGGACGTCTACGTCCTCGACGGCGGACTCAGCGCCTGGCGCAACGAACGCCTCCCCACCGAAGCAGGCATCCGACTTATCGACGAAGGCGACTTCTCCGTACGCCGCAGCACCCTTTCCTACCTCACTGCCGAAACAGCCGAGCTCTACGCCCGCGACGGCATCCTCATCGACGGCCGCGCCCCCGAACGATTCGAAGGACGCACCGAACCCGTCGACACCACCGCCGGCCACATCCCCGGAGCAGTCAACCTACCCGCAACCGACCTCATCAACGACGAAGGCAAACTCCTCCCCCCAGACGAACTCCTCGAACGCTTCGCCGCTGTCGGAGCCACCACCGAAACACCCATCGCAACCACCTGCGGATCCGGCGTCGTCGCTAGCTTCATCGCCCTCGCCGCAGGCGCAGCAGGCCTCGGCGGACAAATCCCCGTCTACATCGGCGCATGGTCAGACTGGATCAGCAACCCCGAACGCCCCATCGCCACCGGCCCTGCACAGCAAACCCCCACCGACGACACCGGCACCCACCCCGACCAACACGCCTAACCCCCAGCCTCACCCACCCGAAGCATCCACCTCCGCTTCAGCAAGACACGCACCCGCCGAAGCATCCACCGAACGGCTATCCAACCACCCCTCAGGCAACGCAACCCGCCGCGGGGTTCCCTGACGCCCCCGCGCACCCTCAGCAGGAACACCTGGCCACGGATGATCCCGATCCAACTCACTCAACAACGCATCCAACGCGGCCAAATCCTTCACCAACGCCAAGTTATGCCGCACATACGACCCCGCCGGGAAACCCTTCAAATACCAGGCGATGTGCTTACGGATATCACGCGCCCCCCGCTGCTCATCACCATAAAACTCAACCAAATACTCAGCATGAGCACGCAGCGCATCCACCACCTGCCCCAAATTCGGGCGCATCCTCATATCACTACCGTTAAACGCCGCAGCAAGATCAGCAAACAACCACGGACGCCCCAAACACCCACGACCAACAACCACCCCATCGCAGCCAGTGCGCTCCACCATCCGCAACGCATCCTCAGCCGACCAAATGTCCCCATTACCCAACACAGGAACCTGCGGAACAGCCTCCTTCAACCGCGCAATCGCATCCAAATCCGCATGACCGCTATACGCCTGCGCCGTCGTACGCCCATGCAACGTAATCGCTGCAGCCCCCACATCCACAGCACGCCGACCAGCATCCAAATACGTCAGGTGATCAGCATCAATCCCCATCCGCATCTTCACCGTCACCGGAATCCCACCACGAGAAGCCTCTCGCACCGCCATCGAAACAATGTCCGTGAACAAATCCAGCTTCCACGGCAACGCCGACCCCCCACCCTTACGCGTCACCTTCGGCACCGGACACCCAAAATTCAGATCAATATGATCCGCCAGCCCCTCATCCACCACCATCCGCGCAGCCCGCCCCATCGTCACCGGATCCACGCTATACAGCTGCATCGACCGCGGAAACTCGTCAGCATCAAACTCAATCAACTTCATCGTCTCCGGCGAACGCTCCACCAACGCCCGCGAAGTAATCATCTCGCTCACATACAAACAACTCCCCCCATCAGGAAGCCCTTCAGCAGCGAAACTCCGACACAAACGACGGAAGGCACGATTCGTCACCCCCGCCATCGGTGCAAGAACGACAGGAGTAGGGATCGACAAAGAACCGATCATCAACGGAGGAAGTACATGTGCAGCAGTCATCTCACCACCAGTATGACCCGCCACACCCCACCCCAACACACGTACCCAACATGGCCACACCCGAATGGGCCCCCCACCAACCCCCGCGATACTCTGAAAGAGAACGCGACCCACACCCTCTACAACAAGTGAAATACCATGTCACACCGCGGGTCGAGCCACCCAGCCGACCCCAACAACGTGACCGGCTCGAACACACCGACACGACCCCGAAGCGGTGCCAAACAACCCGCACCCCCATACCGAGAAGGTGAAAAGTGACCTCTGCCGTCCTCGTCCTTAACTGCGGCTCATCCTCCCTTAAATTCGCACTCATCGAACCCGAGTCCGGAAACCGCGAGTTCACAGGCCTAGCCGAACGCGTCGGCACCCCCGAAGCCTCCATCCGCTTCGACATCAGCGGAGAACGCACCACCGTTGATGGCCTAGACGACACCAGCCACCAAGGCATCATCAGCAAAGTCCTCGCCCGCGTCGAAGACTTCACCAAAGCCCACAACATCGAAATCGCTGCCGTCGGCCACCGCGTCGTCCACGGCGGCGAAAAATTTGCCAGCTCCGTCCTCCTCGACCAAACAGCCCTCGACGCCATCCGCGACACCGTGCCCCTGGCACCCCTGCACAACCCCGCCAACATCGCCGGCATCGAAGCCGTCACCGCCGTCATGCCCAATGTGGCCCAGGTCGGCGTCTTCGACACCGCCTTCCACCAGAGCATGCCCGAAAAGGCCTACCGCTACGCCGTCCCCCAAAACTGGTACGACGAACACGGCGTCCGCCGCTACGGCTTCCACGGCACCAGCCACCAATACGTAGCCGGCAAAGCCGCCGAAGCCGACGGCCGCCCCATCGAAAACCTCCGCATCATCACCGCCCACCTGGGCAACGGCTGCTCCATCACCGCCATCAAAGACGGAAAATCCGTCGACACCTCCATGGGACTCACCCCCCTCGAAGGCCTCATCATGGGCACCCGCTCCGGCGACATCGACCCCGGCGTGATCAGCTACATCAGCAAAGCCACCTCCAGCGACGCCGCCGCCATCGACACCAAACTCAACAAAGAGTCCGGCCTCCTAGGCCTATCCGGCGTCTCCAACGACATGCGCACCGTCGAAGAAGCCGCTGCCAAAGGCAACAAAGCAGCAGCTCTAGCTTTGGATGCCTTCCACTACCGCGTAGCCAAATACATCGCCTCCTACTGCGTCGCACTCGGCGGCCTAGACCTGCTCGTCTTCACCGGCGGCATCGGCGAAAACTCCGACGTCACCCGCGCAGACATCATCAAGCAACTCGGCTTCCTCGGCCTGGAAATCGACCCCAGCGCCAACAACGGATTGCGCGGCAAAACCGCCCGAATCACCAAAGACGGCGACGTCGCCGCCTGGGTTATCCCCACCGACGAAGAACTCGTCATCGCACGCGACGCATACCGCCTCAGCCGCTAACACCCACGTGGGCCCGGCACACCACCGGGCCCACCACCTACCCAACTACACACCGAGCCAGCACCGCCGCAGGCGCTCGAAGGAGTCACCGCATGTCCCGACGAATTCTCGTCGTCCCCGCCAACCACGCCGCAGGCGTCAAAGCCGTCTGCCACGGCCTACTCCACGCCCTCGACGAACGTGGCGTCGAAGTCGGCTACATCAAGCCCCTCGCAGGACCCGACAGCCACGGCACCGACACCTCCGCCCAACTCGTCTCCCTAGTCACCGCCCTCCAGCCCCCCACACCCATCCCCGGGGCCCACATCGACGCCCTCATGTCCCGCAACCTCGTCGACTCTCTCATGGAAGAAGTCGTCGAACTCGCCGAACCCGTCCTCAGCGACCACGAAGTCGTCATCATCGAAGGCCTCGCCCAAGAAGACGAAGCACCCTGGGCCGACGACCTCAACGCCGCCCTGGCCCGCACCCTCGACGCTGAAGTCGTCCTCGTCGTCAACGGGTCAGATCGCACCCCAGAACACGTCGCAGAGCGCCTGGGCGTCGCCCTCCCCCACTACCAAATCGGGGAAAGCAGCCGCGTCGTCGGTGTCGTCCTCAACCGCCTGCCCTCTTCCACCTCCGAGGCAACCAAGCCCTACACCGACGCCGTCGAGGCCCGCGAACTGCGCGTCATCGCCACCATCACCCAAGACCCAACCCTGGCCGAACCACGCATGAAAGACGTGGCAGACCAGCTCGGCCTCGAATCCGTTAACCCCGGAGACTCCGACCGACGGGTCAAGGGCTTCGTTATCGGAGCACAAGCAATCCCCGGCGCCCTCCCCCACCTCAAAGAGGGCCACGTTCTCATTGCCCCCGGCGACCGTCACGACATCCTCATGGCTGCCTGCCTGGCCGAACTCAACGGCACCAAACTCGCTGGCATCGTGCTCTCCGCCGGCATAGGAATCGACCCTGCCGTTGCCACCCTCTGCGGCACCGCCATGAGCAATGGCTTGCCCATCTACATGAACAACGCGCCCACGTACGAAACCTCGTACGCCATCACCCACCTCAGTGACAGCATCCCCACCGATGACGAGGTACGAGTCCGCCGCGTCATGGAATCTGTCTCCTCCCGACTGGAGCAGAGCTGGATCGACGCCATCACGCAGAGCACCAGCCACAACAGGCTCTCTCCTGCGGCGTTCCGTCGCCAGCTCACCACACTGGCAGCACGCGCCAACAAACGCATCGTCCTGCCCGAAGGCTCCGAACCTCGCACTGTCGACGCCGCCATCACATGCCACGAAAAAGGCATCGCGCGTTGTGTTCTGCTGGCCCCTCGCAGCGAGGTCGAA
The DNA here is from genome assembly GCF_058996045.1 of Dermatophilus sp. B7861-1. Lineage (NCBI taxonomy): Bacteria > Bacillati > Actinomycetota > Actinomycetes > Micrococcales > Dermatophilaceae > Dermatophilus > Dermatophilus sp. B7861-1. Next base: position 1,391,465 of record NZ_CM180082.1, read on the forward strand.
GCCGTTGCCGCCTCCCTGGGCCGCACCCTGCCAGAAGACATCGAAATCATCGACCCAGCCGAACCAGCAAAACGGTATGTGGATGCTCTAGTCGAACGCCGCAAGCACAAGGGCATGACAGAAGCGATGGCCAAAGACGCCCTCGGTGACACAGTCGTGCTCGGCACCATGATGCTTCACCTTGATGAGGTTGATGGCCTCGTCTCTGGCGCAGTGCACACCACCGCTAACACCATCCGCCCGGCCCTGCAGATTCTAGGCACCAAGCCCGGCGCATCGCTTGTTTCGTCGGTGTTCTTCATGGGGCTGCCCGACGAGGTCCTCGTTTACGGTGACTGCGCAGTCAACCCCGACCCCAACGCCGACCAGCTTGCCGACATTGCGATCCAGTCCGCGGACTCCGCTAAGGCATTCGGTCTTGACCCACGCGTAGCCATGATTAGCTTCTCCACTGGCTCTTCTGGCTCTGGCGCCGACATCGAAAAGGTCAAAGCAGCCACAGAACGCATCCACGAACTGCGCCCAGACATCCTCGTTGATGGCCCCCTGCAGTACGACGCCGCCACCACCACATCGGTTGCTCAGAGCAAAGCCCCCGAATCTCCCGTGGCTGGCCAGGCAAACGTGTTCGTGTTCCCCGACCTCAACACAGGTAACACCACGTACAAAGCTGTACAGCGCTCCGCCAGCGTTATCAGCATCGGCCCGATGCTGCAGGGCATCGCCAAGCCCGTCAACGACCTGTCGCGCGGCGCCCTCGTCGAGGACATCGTCTACACCATCGCGTTGACCTCTATCCAGGCTGACGCCCAGTGATATAAGTCCACGCGTACCTGCCGCGCAGCGGCGAGCTACACAGCAGCCAATGGCCACCGACAAGATGTCAGTCGGTGGCCATTGGCATAGGATCAAGATATGACCTCACCTGCGCAGCGCCCCGGCACCGATAACGGTCTTCACGAGGACGCAGCCAACCCCGCCAGCGGCGCAGCCGTTGGCTGTGGCGGGTGCTCGCGCTCCACAGATGGAGGATGTGGCTCAGGTGGCGTTGCTGCAGCATCCGGTCAATCTTCCAGTTGCGCTACCCCACCTACCGTTCCAGCTGGCTGCTCTGCTGCATCGGCATCCAAACCTGCTTTGAAGGGCACTGACAGGGCCGCCGCAGTGCTGGTCAAAGTACCGGCATGGATGTGGGCTGCCGCGGTAAGTCTGCTTGTTGCCTCCGGACTTGTTATTGCAGGCAGCATCGGAATGGTTCTTTTTGGCACTGGGTTCGCACTGTTTATCTTTCTCGGCATTGTCAGCTGGAAGTACCTGCCAGTTCCTGGACGTGCCGTACGAGCCGCAGTCGCGGTGTTTGCCCTGGGAATTGCTCTTATCCGGTTTATGCCCCTCTAGGAACCTGCATGCACAGGGGTGTGATGGCTGCTTGCGCTATGCATAGCTGTCAGCGCCCGTGTGGAACCGTTCTGTTCTTCAGTATTGGGAAGAATTCCTTGTTCAGCGTATGCCTCTAGCCGCGACCGTGAGTCAGCGATGTCGAGGTTACGCATCGTGAGTTGCCCGATACGGTCGGTTGGTCCGAAAGCTGCGTTTTCGACACGCTCCATGGAGAGTTTGTCGGGGTGGTAGCTGAGTTTTTCACCGACGGTATCGAGGATGGAGTAATCCTCACCGCGGCGCAGGCGCAGTGTCACGGTGCCGGAAATAGCTGACCCGACCCACCGCTGGAGTGATTCACGCAGCATGAGGGATTGCGGGTCGAGCCAGCGCCCTTCGTACATCAGGCGCCCGAGTGCGCGTCCCTGCGTGTGATACGCAGTGATGGTGTCTTCGTTATGGATGGCGTTGACGAGGCGTTCGTAGGCGATGTGCAGCAGAGCCATTCCGGGAGCTTCATAGATGCCACGGGATTTTGCTTCGATGATGCGGTTTTCGATCTGGTCGCTCATTCCCAGGCCGTGGCGTCCGCCAATGGCATTTGCTTCGATGACTAGGTCAACTGGGTTGGGGTAGACCGTGTCGTTGATGGCGGTGGGGCGTCCCTGTTCGAAGGTGATGCAGATGTCTTCGGTGGGGATGTCAACCTCGGGGTCCCAGAAGCGGACTCCCATGATGGGGCTGATGGTTTCGAGGCTGGTGTTGAGGTGTTCGAGGGTTTTAGCTTCGTGGGTGGCTCCCCAAATGTTGGCGTCGGTGGAGTAGGCCTTTTCTTGGGTTTCCCGGTAGGGCAAGTCGCGTTCGGTGAGCCATTGGCTCATTTCGTGGCGTCCGCCGAGTTGGGTGACGAACTCTTCATCGAGCCAGGGTTTGTAGATGGTCAGGTGGGGGTTGGCAAGAAGGCCATAGCGGTAGAACCGCTCGATGTCGTTGCCTTTGTATGTTGATCCGTCGCCCCAGATGTCGATGCCATCTTCTTTCATGGCGCGTACAAGCATGGTGCCGGTGACTGCGCGGCTGATGGGGGTGGTGTTGAAGTAGGTGCGCCCGCCAGAACGGATGTGGAATGCGCCGGTGGCGATGGCGGTGATGCCTTCTTCGACGAGTGTTTCACGGCAGTCGATGAGGCGTGCGATGTCGGCGCCGTAGTCCCGTGCACGTCCTGGTAGTGAGGCGATGTCGGGTTCATCGTATTGCCCGATGTTCGCGGTGTACGTGCAGGGGACGGCGCCGTTCTCACGCATCCAGGCCACGGCGACGGAGGTGTCGAGGCCGCCAGAGAAGGCTAAGCCGATGTTTTTGCCGACCGGGAGTTTTGTTAGAACTGTGGACATACACCTAACTATATGCATAGGTGCGCATTAATATTCACTTTTGCTGTGGGTATGAGTTAGTTCTCATACGGCGGGAGTGTCGACCGCTCCCCCATAGCGACGGTCGCGCCTGGCGTATTGCTCGATGGCATTCCACAGCGTTGTCCTGTCGTAGTCGGGCCACAGGGTGTCTTGGAACACCATCTCTGCGTAGGCGCTTTGCCAGAGGAGGAAGTTACTGGTGCGCTGTTCGCCAGAGCTTCGCACGAACAGGTCAACGTCAGGCATGTCTGGTTCAGTGAGGTGAGCAGCGATGGTGCGCTCATCGACTTTGTCTGGGTTGAGCTGTCCTGCCGCGACCTTGCGAGCAATTTCCCGTGCTGCGTCGCCTAGTTCAGCGCGGCCGCCGTAGTTGACGCAGAAGTAGAGGGTCAGGCCAGTGTTGTCTTTGGTCATCTCTTGGGCGATCTCAAGCTCGCTGATGACGGATTTCCATAGTCGGGGGCGGCGGCCAACCCAGCGCATCCGTACTCCCCATTCGTTGAGTTGGTCGCGGCGGCGGCGGATGACGTCGCGGTTGAACCCCATGAGGAAGGCCACTTCTTCAGGTGAGCGCTTCCAGTTTTCGGTGGAGAAGGCGTATGCCGACAGGTGGGTGATATTGGCTTCGATGGCGCCGGCGACGACGTCCAGCAGCGCTGCCTCGCCTGCTTCATGTCCTTTGGTGCGTGAGAGTCCGCGCTGGTTGGCCCAGCGTCCGTTGCCATCCATGACGATGGCGACGTGTTTGGGGAGGAATTTGGCGGGGATCTGGGGGGCAGTTGCTCCACTTGGGTGCGGGTAGGGGCGGGCGTATTCGCTGCTCATGGGTGTGATCATCCCGCTCCGGGCCAATGGAGGGCAACTGCTGGAGGTTGGGGTGTGGGCTGGGTTAGTTGCGTTCGACGTATTTCAGGGCGCGGACTCCTCGTTCTAGGTGCCATTGCACGTAGGCGCGTACGAGGCCAGATCCTTCGCGGCGGTATCGCGGTTCAGCTATTTGTTCGGCTGTATCCCAGTCTCCTTCGAGGAGGGCGCCGAGCATGGTGAGGGTGGCCAGGGCGGGGGTAGCTGATCCGGGGATGCGGCAGTGGGGGCAGAGGGTTCCGCCGGCGGTGAGGTTGAAGGCTTTGTGGGGGCCAGTTGCTCCACATTTTGCGCAGTCGTGGAAGCTTGGTGCCCAGCCTGCGAGGGCGACTGAGCGTAGGAGGTAGGCATCGAGGGTCATTGAGATGTCATGCTCCCCGGCCGCTATGGAGGCGAGTGCGCCTGCTAGAAGGGTGAATTGGTTTCTGGAGTTGGTGGTTTCTTGGCCGAATCGTTCAGCGGCTTCGAGCATGGCGATCATGGCGGTCCAGGCGTCGTAGTCGCGGGTGATTCGTTCTCCGTAGGGGGCGAGAACTTCGACTTGGGTGACGGTGTCGAGATTGCGTCCTTCGTAGAACTGCGCGTCGATAACGAGTCCGGGTTCAAGGCGGGCTCCGAAGCGGCTGCGTGTCTTGCGGATTCCTTTGCCAACGGCGCGGATGAGTCCTCGTTCGCGGCCGAGGAGGGTGATGATGCGGTCGGCCTCTGCGAGCTTGGTGGTTCTGAGCACGATGGCGGCTTCGCGGTAGAGGGGCACCTGATCATTCTGTCGTAGTCGTGTTGGGTGCCCCGTGTGTGGCTGTCGCCTCGATGTGTCTGCGGTGCTCGCGTGTGGTTTAGGAGGGTAGTTGTAGTTGGCTACCGGCCAGGTGGATGCGGAATCCGGTGTTTTCGGTGGTGATGTTTGTGATGGTGGCGTTTTCAGGTAGGGCAGGGACGGGGATGGCGAAGCGGAGGCGCCCGGCAGCCCATTCGGGGACGTTCAGTCCTGGGGGGCCTTCGTGGAATCCGATGGCAGAGGGGTTGAAGACGAGGCGTCCGGCGTCGGCGGTCATGGTTCCTGTTCCGGTGAGGGTCAGTTGTCGGCCGAGGATTTCGAAGGTTGTGCGGGTGGTGATTTTTCCATCTCCGGTGGGGGTGATGGTGACACCGTTACCGATTTTGTTTTGGACGGTGGTGAAGGGGACCAGGGCGTTTGCTTTGAAGTTGTCGATGCGTTTTCCCTTGCTGGTGTTGACGAAGTTCCCAGCGGTGAGGTGGACGTCGGTGATGGTGCCTGAGGAGGTGTCGAGTTGTGGTGCGGCGAAGGTGAGGTTGTTGGCGCTGTATTCGCCTTGGGCTAGGTGAGAGGGACTGGCCGGTGCGGTGGGGGTGGTTGTTGCCGATGTTGCTGGTCTGGACCAGGTCATGAAGGCGACCACTGCCGCGATGGTTAAAGCGATGAAAAGAAGTCCTAGAGCGGCGAGCACGCGTGTGGCGATCTTCATTGCTCCAGTGTTTCAGGGTGGTGGGTATCTGCGTAGTGGCGCGGCGGTGTGTGCTGGGGTTACTGGGGTGAGTGGTTGTGGGAGAGGTAGGTGTTCATGATCTCTGGGGGAACCATGGCTCCGCCGGTGAGCCAGGCGAGGTGGGTTGCGTTGTTCATGTGGGTGTCGGTGATTCCTAGGCGTTCGCGGTATTCGGTGGCTGTGGCGACGTGCCAGGGTCCGGGCAGGCTTGCGGCGGCGGAGGGTTCGGCGGCGATGTTTTCGGTTTCGTGCAGGAGGGTTAGGAGTGTGAATAGGTGGTTGTCTTCGATGGTGTAGAAGCCGTCGAGGAGGCGCTGCATGGCGCGTCCGACGAATCCGGAGGGGCGACCTACGGCCAGTCCGTCGGCGGCGGTGCGGTTGTCGATGCCGAAATCACCAACGCAGATGGCGTCGTGTTGGCCGGTGGCGACGCCTAGGAGCATGCATGGTGAGTGGGTGGGTTCGGCGAAGATGGGGTGCACTGCGTCGCCGAATTCGGTGAGTAGTCCGAAGGCGACGCCTCCTGGGCCTCCTCCGACTCCGCAGGGCAGGTAGACGAACAGTGGGTGTTCGGTGTCGACGCGTACGTTCGCGGCGCGTAGTTGGGCCGCTACGCGTCGTGCGGCTACGGCGTAGCCGCAAAATAGTTTGGTGGAGTTTTCGTCGTCGATGAAGTGGGCGAATGGGTCGTTTGCTGCTTCAGCGCGTCCGGCGGCGACGGCTGCGGAGTAGTCGGCTTCGTATTCGCGGACGTCTACTCCTTGTGCGGTAAGGAGGTCTTTTTTCCATTGCCTGGCGTCGGCGGACATGTGGACGATGGTGTTGAAGCCGAGTGTGGCGGCCATGATTCCGATGGATAGGCCGAGGTTGCCGGTAGACCCTACGGCGATGGTGTGTTGGCTGAATAGGTTGCGGGCTGGTGGGGTTGCCAAAACGCGGTAGTCGCAGGAGTAGTCAAGCAGTCCGGCGGTGTGGGCAAGATGTTCGGCGTGTTGGAGTACTTCGTGGATGCCGCCGCGGGCTTTGATGGATCCGCTGACGGGTAGGCAGTCGTCACGTTTGAGCCAGAGCTGTCCGGGTAGTGGGGTTTGGTATGTGTGGTTGAGGGTGTTTTGGAGTTGTGGGGCTGGTGTGATGGGCGATTCGATGATGCCGTTGGTGGCTTCTAGGGCGGGGAAGGCTGCGGCGAGGTAGGGGGCGAATCGTTGGAGTCGGGTGGCGGCGTCGTCGATGTCTGCGAGGGTGAGCCCTACGTCGGCTAGGGCGGTATGGGTGTTAGTGCGGGCGGGGTTGAACCATGCCGTTTCTCGCAGGTTGATCAGGTCTGCGATGACGGGGGTTTTGTTGACCCAGGTCTGCAGCGGCATGCCGAGTACGTCCATGCTGTTCACTGTGCCAGACGGTGGGTGTGGTGGTTGAGGTTTAGGTGGTGAGGTCTCCGTCGCGTTCTGCTCGGTTGACGGCGGAGAGGATGGCTTGGATGGAGGCGGTAACGATGGAGTTGTGGATGCCTACGCCCCACAGGACGCGGCCGGCGACGGCGCATTCGACGTAGGCGGCGGCGCGGGCGTCTCCGCCTGCTGACATAGCGTGTTCGGCGTAGTCCAGGACACGGACGTCGATGCCGTAGTTGGCTAGGGCTGCGGTGAAGGCGTTGATGGGGCCGTTTCCGTGGCCTTCGAGGTGGATGGTTCGGCCGTTGTCGGTGAGGGTGGCGGTGACAATGTTGGCGCCGAGTCGGTCGGAGTCTAGGTGAACGGATCGGGATATGAAGCGTCCCCAGGTGTCTTGTCCGGTGCTTGTTCCGGGGAGGTATTCGTTGCTGAAGATTTTCCAGATGTGGGGGGCGGTCATTTCTCCGCCGTGTGTGTCGGTGTGGTGTTGTACGACGCGTTGGATTTCGATTTGGAGGCGTCGTGGTAGTTCGAGGGCGTACTGGGTGGCGAGGAGGTAGGCGACGCCGCCTTTTCCTGATTGGCTGTTGACGCGGACGATGGCTTCGTAGGAGCGGCCTATGTCGTGGGGGTCGATGGGTAGGTAGGGGACGCTCCAGGTCAGTTCGCCGGTGTTTTTGCCGGTGTTGGCTGCGTGTGCGGCCATGTTTTCGAAGCCTTTTTTGATGGCGTCTTGGTGTGATCCGGAGAAGGCGGTGAAGACGAGTTCGCCGCCATAGGGGTGGCGTTGGTGGACGGGTAGTTGGTTGCAGTATTCGACGGTGGAGCGGATGCGGTCGATGTCGGAGAAGTCGATCTGGGGGTCGATGCCTTGGCTGAAGAGGTTGAGGCCGAGGGTGACGAGGTCGACGTTTCCGGTGCGTTCGCCGTTGCCGAAGAGGCATCCTTCGATGCGGTCTGCGCCGGCCATGTATCCGAGTTCGGCTGCGGCGATGCTGGTTCCGCGGTCGTTATGGGGATGTAGGGAGAGGATGATGGATTCTCTGCGGTCCAGGTTGCGGTGCATGTATTCGACGGCGTCGGCGTAGACGTTGGGGGTGGCTGTTTCGACCGTGGCGGGTAGGTTGATGATCATGGGCCGCTGTGGGGTGGGGTCGAATTCGGCGATGACAGCGTTGCAGACGTGGAGTGCGACGTCGAGTTCGGTTCCGGTAAAGGATTCGGGGCTGTATTCGTAGGTGATGGTGGTGTTGGGGATGAGGGTTTCGAGTTGGCGGCATAGCTTGGCGGTGTTGACTGCTAAGGCGGTGATGCCTTCGACGTCTGTGTTGAAGACGACGCGTCGTTGGAGGATGGAGGTGGGGTTGTAGAAGTGGATGATGGCTTTTTTGGCGCCGTTGATGGCGTCGTAGGTGCGGTGGACGAGGTGGTCGCGTGCTTGGGTAAGCACTTGGATGGTGACGTCGTCGGGGATGTGGTTTTCTTCGATGAGGCGGCGGCAGAAGTCGAATTCGGTTTGGCTGGCGGAGGGGAAGCCGATTTCGATTTCTTTGTAGCCGATGTCGACCAGGAGCTGGAAGAAGCGGAGTTTGCGTTCGGCGTCCATGGGTTCGATGAGTGCTTGGTTGCCGTCGCGTAGGTCGACTGAGGCCCATCGGGGGGCTTTGGTGATGCGCGCAGATGGCCAGGTGCGCTCGGGCAGGTCCACGGTGATGTGTTCGTGGAAGGGCGTGTATTTGCTGGTAGGCATGCCGCTGGGTTTTTGGGTGTTTTCTATGGCCACGGTTGTTTTCTTACGTAGGTAGTGTGGTTCCGGGGACGGCTGTGTGCCGTCCCCGGTGTGGGTTAGAAGCCGAGTTTGCGGAGTTGGCGTGGGTCGCGTTGCCAGTCTTTGGCGACTTTGACGTGCAGGTCGAGGTAGATCTTTTGGCCGAGGCGTTGTTCGATTTGGGTGCGGGCGCGGGTGCCTACTTCGCGTAGTCGGGCGCCGCCGCGGCCGATGATGATGGCTTTTTGGCTGTCGCGTTCGACGTACACGTTGACGCGTACGTCCATCAGTGGTGCGTGGGCGGGGCGGTTTTCGCGGGGAACCATTTCTTCGACGACGACGGCGAGACTGTGTGGGAGTTCGTCGCGAACTCCTTCTAGTGCTGCTTCGCGGATGAGTTCGGCGACCATGACGTCGTCGGATTCGTCGGAGAGCATGCCGGTGGGGTACAGCTGTGGTGAGGCTGGTAGGTGTGTGGAGATGATGTCGATGACGTCGTCGACCTGTTTGCCGGTGGTGGCTGAGCAGGGAACGATGTCGCTCCAGTCGCCTAGTTGGTCGATGTCGATGAGGTGTTGGGCTAGGCGTTCGCGGTCGACGAGGTCGGCTTTAGTGGCGATGGCGACGACGGGTTTTTTCTTGACGCGGCGTAGGTCGGCTAGTTCGCGTGCGATGAATTGGTCGCCGGGGCCGACGCGTTGGTCGGCGGGTAGGCAGAAGCCGACGACGTCTACGTCGAGGAGGGTTTCGCGGACGAGGTCGTTGAGGCGTTCGCCGAGGAGGGTGCGGGGTTTGTGTAGTCCGGGGGTGTCGACGAGGATGAGTTGGGCGGTGGTGGTGGTGTGGACGCCGCGGATGGTGTGGCGGGTGGTTTGGGGTTTGTTGGAGGTGATGGCGACTTTGTCGCCGACGATGGCGTTGGTGAGTGTGGATTTACCTGCGTTGGGTCGTCCTACGAGGCAGGCGAATCCGGCTCGGTAGTTCGTGGTGTCGGGTTCGCGTGCGGTCATCAGTGGTGCTCCTTGTTCTGGTCAACGCTTCCTGCTGGTGCGGGGGCGTTATCTGTGGGTGTTTCGTTGATGGTGTCGACCGGTGGTGCAGGGGCGACGATGAGGGTGTCGATGCGGTGTTTTCTTCCGCTCATTCGGTCGGCGGTGAGTTCGAGGCCGCCGATGGTTGCGCTGGACCCGAGGATAGGGACACGGCCTAGAGCTTTGCCCAGTAGGCCACCGACGGTGTCAACGTCGTCGATTTCTTCTGGGTCCAGGGTGATGTCGTAGAGGGCTTCGAGGTCGTCGATGGGTAGTTCAGCGGGGATGCGTTTGCGTCCTTCGCCGAGGTCTTCGACGCGGCGTTCTTCTGGATCGTGTTCGTCGGAGATTTCGCCGACGATTTCTTCGATGATGTCTTCGATGGTGACAAGGCCAGCTGTGCCGCCGTATTCGTCGACGACGAGTGCCATGTGGGTTTGGTCGCGTTGCATTTCTTGCAGGAGGAGGTCTGCGGATTTGCTTTCGGGGACGAAGGGCACTGGGCGCATGAGGTCGGTGACGGGGAGCCAGTTGGCTTCGTGGTCCATGTGGATGCGTCCAGCTACGTCTTTGAAGTAGAGCAGGCCCAGGGGGTCGTCGCTGTTTTCTCCGATGACGGGTACGCGGGAGAAGCCGCTGCGCAGGAACAGGCTCATGGCTTGGGAAAGGTTTTTGGTGCGGGCGATGGTGATCATGTCGGTGCGAGGCACCATGACTTCGCGGACTACGGTGTCGCCGAGGTCGATGACTGAGTGAAGCATGGAGCGTTCGCCTTCGGCGATGATGGATGATTCACCAGCGAGGTCGACGAGGTCACGCAGTTCGGCTTCGGATTCAAAAGGTCCGTCGACGTATCCCTTGCCGGGGGTGACAGCGTTACCGAAGGCGATGAGTAGGCGTGATACGGGTGCTAGCAGGCGCCGTAGCCGCACTACCCATGGGGCGGACCATAGGGAGATGGTTTCTGCGTGTTGTATCCCGATGGTGGCTGGTGAGACGCCGACGATGACGAAGGATGCCACCACCATGACGAGGATGGAGTACGCGTAGGTTTGCCATGCGGCGCCGTATATGGTCGCGAATCCCATGGTGGCTAGGACTGCTGCGGTCATTTCTAGCGTGGTGCGGCAGAACGAGGTGACTGACAGGTAGGCGGCGGAGTCTTCGGTGATGCGTCGTAGTTGTTCGGCGCCGTGTCGTTCATCGTCAAGGAGGGCCTTGACGTGTGAGGGGGACATGCGTCGGAAGGCCATTTCGGCCGCTTTGAGCAGATATGAGAAGACGAGGGCGAGGATGACGCCCCCGACAAGCATCCACATCAGTTGGTCTCGGGGCGGCGTGTGGCCAGGAAGGTCAGTAGGAGGGTGCGCTGCAGCTCGAACATTTCTTTTTCTTCTTCTGGTTCTGCGTGGTCGTAGCCCAGGAGGTGGAGGATGCCGTGGGTGAGTAGCAGCAGGATTTCTTCGATGGTGCTGTGTCCTGCTTCGTTGGCTTGGCGTTCGGCGATGGAGGGGCAGATAACGATGTCGCCGAGGACTCCTTCGATGGGGGTTTCGCCTTCGGGGGCGGGGGTGAGTTCGTCCATGGGGAAGCTCATGACGTCGGTGGGGCCTTCGAGGTCCATCCAGCGCACGTGGAGGGTGCTCATGGCGTCTTCATCGACAAGTCGGATGGAGAGTTCAGCGCGGGGGTGCACGCGCATTTCTTCCATGACGTAGCGGGCGCAGGCGACGAGCTCTACCTCGTCGACCTTGATGTCGGTCTCGTTGAGGATTTCGATGCTCACTGGTGCTCCTGCGCGGGGTGTTCGGTGGTGGTGTGGGGGTTGTGGCGGCGTGTCTGGGGTTGTTGGTGGGTGGCGTCCCAGCGACCGTAGGCTTCGACGATTTCTCCGACGAGCCGGTGTCGGACGACATCTTCGGCGGTGAGGTAGGAGAAGTGGATGTCTTCGATATTGGCCAGGATGTTGTGGACCACACGCAGGCCAGATTGGGTTCCGCCGGGTAGGTCGACTTGGGTGATGTCGCCAGTGACAACGATCTTGCTGCCAAATCCGAGGCGGGTGAGGAACATCTTCATCTGTTCTGGGGTGGTGTTTTGCGCCTCGTCGAGAATGATGAAGGCGTCGTTGATGGTGCGCCCGCGCATGAATGCTAGTGGTGCGACTTCGATGGTTCCGGTGGCCATGAGTCGTGGGATGGAGTCAGGGTCAACCATGTCGTGGAGTGCGTCGTAGAGCGGGCGCAGGTAGGGGTCGATTTTGTCGGTGAGGGTGCCGGGGAGGAAGCCGAGTTTTTCGCCTGCTTCGACCGCTGGTCGGGTGAGGATGATGCGGTTGACTTGTTTGGCTTGCAGCGCTTGCACTGCTTTGGCCATGGCGAGGTAGGTTTTGCCGGTTCCTGCCGGGCCGATACCGAAGTTGACGGTGTGGGTGTCGATGGCGTCGACGTAGCGTTTTTGGCCCAGTGTTTTGGGGCGGATGGTGGTGCCGCGACTGGAGATGATGTTGGTGGTCAGGACGTCGGCGGGGCGTTCTTTGGTGTTTTCGCGCAGCATGCGCACGGAGCGCTCAACGGCGTCTTTGTCCAGGTGTCTTCCGGCGTGGAGGATGTGGAGGAGTTCGTTGATGAGTTTTTCTAGGATGGCGAGTTCGTCGTTGCTGCCCTCGGCAGTCAGTTCGTTGCCGCGAACGTAAATGTCAACGTGAGGGAAGGCTCGTTCGATAGCACGTAGAACTGTGTCGTGGGCACCGAGCAGAGCTGCCATTGAAAGATTTTCGGGCACCACTATGGCAAGTTTGTGGCTGTCCGGGTTGTGCTCGTGGCCAGAGGGGATGGCTTCGAGGGCTGTGTCGAGGCGTGCCGAGCTTGGCTGAGCCGTGTCTGCTCCTGCATCGCTTGGGTAGTCATCGATAGGTGGTTGATCGCTCATCGTGCCTGCAAGTCTACGCATTTGAAGTCAACGAGGCGTTCGCCACTACTTACCTCATGCACAGGACGTAGCGGCTTTGGGGGTGCACAGTGGGGTATATGCGAGCAGCACGAGTGATGTCCCAGAATCCTGAATCTCCTCTCGATGGTTTGGAAATAGTTGATGTTCCTGCCCCTGAACCTCGTCCTGGGTGGGTGAGCGTTGATGTGCGTGCAAGTTCGGTCAATCCGCATGACCTGTGGACGTTGCGTGGGGTGGGCCATCCTGCTGATCGGGTGCCAATGACTCTGGGCTGTGAGGCTGCTGGTGTCACCTCGCAGGGACGGGAAGTTCTTCTGGCCCCGGTGATGGGTGATGCTGATGCCGGTGGCGGTGACGTGACGATGGATCCGCAGCGCCATATTTTGTCTGAACGTGTTGACGGTGGGCTTGCCCAGAAGGTCGCTGTCCCTTCGGAAAATCTCATCGATAAGCCTGACTGGTTGTCTTTCGAACAGGCCGGTGTGTTGGCGGTGGCGTGGGGAACGGCTTATCGGATGCTTTTCACGCGAGCGCGTCTTCGCCCGGGGCAGCGGGTTTTGGTGCAGGGGTCTTCTGGAGGTGTGTCTTCAGCGGCGATTGCTTTAGCGGTGGCAGCTGGCTGCAAGGTGTATGCCACGGGGCGTACTACGCACAAGCGTGAGTTCGCGGCGTCGCTGGGGGCTCATGGGGTGTTTGAAAGTGGTGCGCGTTTGCCTGAGCGGGTCGATGTGGTGGTGGATACGGTGGGTGCTGCGACGTGGAAGCACTCTGTGATGTCTGTGGAGGCAGGCGGGACGATCGTGACGTGTGGCAACACGAGCGGGGATCCTTCGCCTGCGTTGATGACGCACATTTTTTACCGCCAGTTGTCGGTGATTGGTTCTACGGGCTGCACTCCTGCTGAGTTGCGTGGGTTGTTGTCGATGATGGAGGCCACTGGGGTGCGCCCTGTTGTGGATGCGGTAGTGCCGTTGGAGGATGTGCGGGATGCGTTTGCGCGTCTGGATGCTGGTGATGTGTGCGGAAAGATTGCGGTGACGGTCTAGCCCGGCAGGTTTTCTGGGGGTTCTAGTCTCCACGCGGAGGCGAGGATTTCCAGGGATCGTAGGTAAGTCTCGGTGTTGCTGGCCCGTGTTGCCACTATGAGTTCGTCGGCGGTGACACGGGTCGCAAGATCGGTGAGGTATTCGGCGACGTGTTCGCCGGTGCCGATGGCATGGATGGACATCATGGTTTGTGCGCGCTGCCCTAGTGGGCTGTTCATGGCGGCGTTGATCTGTTCAGGGGTGATGTCGCGGGTTTTGAAGGCCATCGCGGCTGCTTGTCTGCCTATTGCGTGGTGGGCGATGGTGTGGGCTTGGGTGGAGGTGTCGGCGGCGGTGGCATTGACTGCGACGATCACGTAGGGGTGAGGTGTGGTGGCGCTGGGGCGGAACTGGGTTCGGTACGTGTGGAGCGCATCGGTGAGTGCTGCGGGCGCGAAGTGGGAGGCGAATGCGAAGGGCAGCCCCAGCGCGGCGGCTAGTTCGGCACCGAATAGGGAGGAGCCGAGGATGTATAGGGGTACGTGTGTCCCGTGGCCAGGGATGGCTTTTACGCCGTGGGTGGGGGTGGTGTCGCTGAGGAATCCGATGAGTTCTTGTACGTCGTTGGGGAAGTTGTCGGCTGCTCGTGGATCGCGGCGCAGTGCTTGCAGGGTGAGTGGGTCGGTTCCGGGGGCGCGGCCTAGGCCCAGGTCGATGCGTCCGGGGTGTATTTCGGCCAGGGTGCCGAATTGTTCAGCGATTGTGTATGGGGTGTGGTTGGGCAGCATGATGCCCCCGGCCCCTAGGCGGATGTGGTTGGTGTGGGCGGCGATGTGCGCGATCAGCACTGCTGGTGCTGAGGAGGCGATGCTGTGGAAGTTGTGATGTTCGGCGTACCAGATGCGGTGGTATCCGAGTGTTTCTGCGGTGCGGGCGATGGTGACGGACCGGGCGATGGCATCTGCTGGGCGTTCGGCGGCGCCGATGGTGCAGAAGTCAACCAGGGATAGTGGGATGCGTGGCACCGGGTGGGGTCTTTCTGGTTGGTTGTGTGCTCGGGGTGGGTCACATGGTTGGTGGGGTGTTCCAGCGTTGTTGGCACGAGAGTGCAGCGATGGCCGCTGGTCCGGCGCTGGATGCGCGTAGAACATAGCGTCCCATGTGGACTGGGGTGGCTCCGGCATCAGTGAGGATGTCGATTTCTTCGGGGCTGATGCCGCCCTCTGGGCCAACGAACAGGGCAATGTTTCCGCTGGTTGGCAGGTTGATGGTGGTGATGGGGGTGGTTGCTTCTTCGTGCAGAACCAGGGCAAGGTCGGCGTGGCGGACGATGTTGCCGAGGTGGTTACTGGTGCTGCTTATGTGGGGTTGCACGGTGGGGGCATGTGGGCGTCGGCTTTGTTTAGCGGCGGCTTCTACTTGGGATTGCCATTTGCGCAGTGCTTTTTCGGCTCGTGGGCCTTTCCACTGGACGATGGCGCGGCGTGATTGCCACGGAATGATTTCGTCGACGCCTAGCTCGGTGGCGGCTTCAATCGCTTGGAGGTCCCGGTCACCTTTGGCGAGCGCTTGGATGAGGATGAAGCGGGGGCCTGGGTAGCTGTCGTTGTTGATGGTGGTGACGCGGGCGGATAGTTCGGTGTCGGTGATGGTGGTGACTTCGGCGTGGGCGACTAGGCCTGATCCGTCTGCCAGGAGAATGGTTTCTCCTGCCGTGGTGCGTTTGACGGTGACGGCGTGGTGTTTTTCGTCTCCGGTCAGGGTGAGGGTGTCTCCGGGGGCGGTGTGGGTGAGGGATCCGGTGGGGAGTCGGTACATCGCCGCGGTCATGTCGGTTTCCTCTCAAGCAGTGTTCTGCCCTCTGCATCGGGTGGATGCAGAGGGCAGAACAGGTGGGTCATTTACCGCGGAACGCGTCTCGGAGTTTGCCGAAGAGGCCGTGGTTTTCTTGGATGGCTCCGACTTTTCCTTGGGGCTGTTCTTCTCCGCGCAGTGCTGCTAGGCGCCAGAGCAGGTCGGTTTGTTCGGCGTCTAGGCGGGTGGGGGTGTCGACGATTGTTTGGATGAGTAGGTCGCCGCGCCCTTGGCCACGCAGGTGGGTGACGCCGTAGCCGCGCAGAGTTTGTACGTCTCCGCTTTGGGTTCCTGGTTCGATTCGTACGTCGAGGTTGCCGTCCAGGGTTTCTAGGGAAATGGTGGTTCCCAGGGCTGCGGCTGTCATGGGTACGTGGAGCTGGCAGTGTAGATCGTCGTTGCGGCGGCGGAAGGTGGGGTGGGCGCGCACAGCGATTTCGATGTATAGGTCTGCTGCGGGGCCGCCACCGATGCCGACTTCGCCTTGACCGGAGAGCTGGATACGGGTGCCGGTGTCGACGCCTGCGGGGACTTTGAGGTTCAGGGTGCGGCGGGTGCGTACTCGTCCTTCGCCGGAGCATTCGAAGCAGGGGTTGGTGATGAGTGTTCCGTATCCCTGGCATTTGGTGCAGGGGCGGCTGGTCATCACTTGGCCGAGGAAGGAGCGTTGTACTTGCTGCACTTCGCCGGCTCCGCCACAGGCGTCACAGATGACGGGTTTGGTGCCGTTGGCGGTTCCTTCGCCGTGGCAGGTGCCGCATTTTTCGGCTGTGTCGACGACGATTTCTTGCTCGCCGCCGAACACGGCAGTGGCGAGGTCAATGTCGAGGCGGACGAGAGCGTCTTGGCCGCGTTGCACTCGCGAGCGTGGCCCGCGGGTGGCGCCGGTGGCGCCGCCGAAGAAGGCGTCCATGATGTCGCTGAAGCTGAAGTTGCCTGCGTAGCCGTCGCCGCCGGAGGCGTAGGGGTCGGCGCCAGCATCGTAGGCTTTGCGTTTGCTTGGGTCGCCGAGGACGTCGTAGGCCTGGCTGATTTTTTTGAACTGTTCTTCAGCGTCGGGGCCAGGGTTGACGTCTGGGTGAAGTTTGCGTGCTTTGCGCCGGTAGGCCTTCTTAATTTCTTCGTCGGAGGCTCCGCGCTCGACCCCGAGGTCGGCGTAGTAGTCGTTCACCAATCAGCCCTTCTTGTCCTGGGGGACATATCGGTTTTCACGTCGCTGGGGCGAGCGCTTGTGGCGTTCTCGCCATGTTTGTGTCCTCTGTGCACGGTGGCGTGGGAAGAGGGTTCGGGTCTCATGACCCGAGCATTCGTGAGACATAGTTGGCGACCGCGCGGACCGCAGCCATGGTGCCCGGGTAATCCATGCGGGTAGGGCCGATGACAGCCAGTCCTCCGAGAGTATCGGTACCGACGCCGTATCCCGTGCCGACCACGGATGTTGATGCGAGTCCTTCGTGTGGATTTTCTTGGCCAATGCTGACGCCCACCGCGCCAGCGGGGGCGCCTTCGGCGAGGGATCCGAAGAGCCGCAGTAGCACCATGTGTTCTTCGAGCGCTTCGAGAACGGGGCCTACGCTTAAAGGAAAGTCTGTTCCGAAGCGGGCAAGGTTTCCTGTCCCGACCAGAAGCACACGTTCTTCGCTCTCTTCGACGAGTGCCTCATTAAGGACACGTAGCAGCACCTCGACCAGGGTGTGTTCGGGACCGATGTTTTCTTCAAAGTGTGCACGCAGCGCCACGGCTGCTTCCGGCAGGAGGCAGCCGACCGAGGCAGCGTTGATGCGGTCTCGTAGATGGCTGAGGTTTTCTGCGTTCCAGGTGTGGTCGATGTCCTCGGGCAGGTCGATGCGTCGCTGCTCGACGCGGCCAGAGTCGAGGATGAGCACGAGCATGACGCGCTCGACTCCTAGGGGTAGGAGTTCGATGTGCTGGACGCGAGAGCGAGTGAGCGAGGGGTACTGCATGGCCGCGACCTGGCGGGTCAAAGAGGCGAGAAGGCGTGTCGTGCGTTCCACTACGTCATCCAGGTCCACGGCACCTTCCAGGAATCCGGCGATAGCGTTTTTTTGCGCCGAGGAAAGCGAACGGGTCTGGGCTAGACGATCTACGAAGAGGCGGTATCCCGCATCGGTGGGGATACGCCCTGCGCTGGTGTGGGGCGCGGCAATGAGGCCTTGCTCTTCTAGAACTGCCATGTCGTTACGGATAGTTGCAGCCGACACGCCCAGGGCGTGTCGATCGAGAAGGGATTTGCTGCCGACCGGTTCGGAGGTGGCCACATAGTCCTCGATGATGGCTGACAAGACCGTCAACCTGCGATCGGTGTTCATCCACTCACCTCCTGAAACAGTCCAACGGGTAACCGTCGTGTGGGCGGGGCCGCCAATCAATGATTCCCTTTGATGTTGGCACTCTGATCGGTCGAGTGCCAACTCGGTGCGCCCCTACGATGGTCGCGTGCGCGAATTCCCCCGAACCCGTTCCCCCCACAAACCTTCCGCCCCCGCCGCCGCGGGCCGGGGACGATATTCCGGTGACATCCTCGCGCACAAACACACTCCCCCGCGAGGAAGATCCATACAGACACCCGCAGAAATTGGTCTAGTCGTCGAAGAAGTAGCCTCCGGCTGGGTCGGAGCTATCACACGGGTACAAAAAGCAGGCGGCATGCAGGTCGTAGACCTAGAAGACCGCCGAGGCCGCATCAAAGCTTTCCCCCTTGGTCCAGGATTCCTCATCGATGGCTCACCCGTCACTCTCACCGCCCCCCGCAGTACCCCTGAACGCAGCCGCACATACACAGCTAGCGGCAGCCGCGCCGTCGCTCAAGCTCGCGCCCGCGTTGCGCTGGGCTCGCGCATCTTCGTCGAAGGACGACACGACGCCGAACTGGTCGAAAAAGTGTGGGGAGATGACCTACGCGTCGAAGGAGTCGTCGTTGAATACGTCGGCGGAATCGACGACCTCAACGGCATCATCACCGACTTCGCCCCCACCGCGCAGCGACGCCTAGGCATCCTCGTGGACCACCTCGTCCCCGGCAGCAAGGAATACCGACTCGTAGAAAAAGCCCGCACCCTCCAGCCCTGGGCCAACCATGTCCACATCGTCGGCCACCCATTCGTCGACGTATGGCAATCAGTCAAACCCACTCGTGTCGGTCTGCGCGCATGGCCCACCATCGAACGCGGCACCGACTGGAAACGCGGAATCCTGGCAGCTCTAGGTCTGCCCAACAGTGACCAAGCCGACATCGCCCGCGGCTGGCAAGCAATCCTGGCTACGGTACGCAATTACGAGGATCTCGAACCGCAATTCCTTGGACGAGTAGAAGAACTCATCGACTTCGTGACCGCCCCAACCGACACCGAAAACTGAAACCCTCAGGCCCCGGCTCCTAACAAAGCCGCGCCCTACGTAACCATACAGGTTACGGTTACGTAGCCGCAGCTTCAGTCGGTACCCGAGTGCAAACCTGGAGGCCTACATGATCGGAAAGCAACTCGCCACCGACTCCTTAGAGTCCGGCACCGTCGCCAGACACCTCACCTACTGGGACACCTCCATTCCCGCCAAAATCGAAGCCACCGCGGCCAAACTTCCCGAACGCGTCTGCATCGACTTCATGGGCACCGCGCTCACCTACGAAAAACTCAGCGAACACGTCTCCCGCGTAGCCGCGGGCCTACTTAAACTCGGCCTGCGCAGCGGCGAACGCATCGCCATCTTGCTACCCAACTGCCCCGAAAACATCATCGCCACCCTGGCAGCCCAACGCATCGGCCTGGCCGTTGTGCAACACAACCCCCTCTACCCCACCGACGAACTCGAACCCATGTTCCTCGACCACGGCGCCCGCGTCGTCGTCGCCTGGGACAACTCCCTGCCCGCCGTCATGCCGCTACGTCAACGCACCGGCGTTGAACACATCTTCGGGGTCGACATCACCCGCTCCCTGCCCCTACCTAAACGCCTAGCCCTACGCCTACCTCTGGCAAAGACCCGCAACATGCGCTCGCAGTTAACTGCCGGCGGACTCATGCGCGGATGCGCCTCCTGGGAATCGTTGTTCCGGCATGGAGCGTTGCCCTCCACGCACAGCTACCCCGCCTCAGATGCCACCGCCGTGATCATGTACACCTCAGGCACCACCGGACGCCCTAAAGGCGTTCCTTTGACTCACGCCAACCTGCTAGCTAACTGCAAGCAGGGATTGGAGTGGACCGGACTAGCCTTGGGAACCGAAACGTTCCTGTCTGTGTTACCCATGTTCCACGCGTTCGGTCTCACGCTGGGCTCTTTCGCTGGTTTGTGCGCAGGCGCCACTGTTGTCACCCTTCCTAGCCCCGACCCGAGCCTGATGGTCGCAGCTATGAAACGACGCCCAGCAACCTTTCTCGTAGGGGTGCCCCCACTGCTGGATGCCTTCCTGACAAAAGCCAAAGAACGCCACGTGCGCTTGCAGTCACTGCGCACCACGTTGTGCGGCGCCATGTCACTGCCACCAGAGTTCGTCGCGAAGTGGGAAAAAACCACCGGCGGGATGCTCATTGAAGGATACGGACTGACCGAAACTTCACCTGTGATAGTCGGCAACCCCCTCGATTCTCGACGCCGCGCAGGAAGTATTGGCATCCCCTTCCCCGACACCGATGTGCGGATCGTTGATCCCAAAAACCCACAGAATGACGTCCTCGAAGGCGAAGAAGGCGAGCTGATCGTCCGCGGGCCACAAGTGTTCTCCGGCTACCTCAACAAACCACTAGAAACCGCTGAAGCCTTCATTGACGACTGGTTCCGCACCGGCGACCTCGCACGCGTCACCGACGGATTCATCGTTCTCACCGGCCGGCTCAAAGACATCATCATCACTGGCGGCTTCAACGTTTCTCCGCTTGAAGTCGAGGATGCGCTGCGACGCCACCCTCGTATCCGAGACATCTCCGTCGTCGGGATCCCAGGCACACGACGTGGCGAAGACGTCGTCGCCGCGATCGTTCCCGAGGGAGAACTGCCCAGCAACGAAGAACTCCGAGCTTGGGCCAAACAGCACCTAGCTGCCTACAAAGTCCCGCGCAGGTTCGTTTCCGTCGAAGAGCTACCCACCAACGCCATGCGTAAAGTCGTGCGCACCGAGGTTGTTGCACTCATCCAACGCACCGAAGCCGAAAACACAAAAGCCTGACTACCTAGAAGCGTGTGTGGCGCCCTACCCTGCTTCGGGTGGGGCGCCACACACGCTTCTTAAAACACCTGCACTAATAACCAAGCATCCGCCGCAAAACCAAGTCGGCTAGCAAACGCCCCCGGTCAGTGAGCACTGCCCTGGGCTCAGCATCAGCTAACGCATCCCCACGCAGCAGCCCCTCCTGAGACAACTGCCTAGCCACCTGCGGCCCAGCAGTGAACCCAGAATCCAGCACCGACAGCGGCAACCCTTCAGCCAGGCGAATACCAAGCATGATTTTTTCGGTAACACGGGCTTCTTCATCCAGCACCTCGCGCGCCGCAGCCGGCGAACGACCCTCCTCTAACGCAGCTGCATACGCGGCCGGGTATTTAACATTCCACCACCGCACACCACCAATATGGCTGTGCGCTCCTGGCCCCACTCCCCACCAGTGCCCATCATGCCAGTAGCCCTCGTTGTGGCGACCGCGCCCCACCTCATTACGGGCCCAGTTGCTCACCTCATACCAGCGGTACCCAGCAGCAGCGAGCACCCGGTCTGCCATCTCATATTTAGCTGCCTCATCGTCATCATCGGTCGGGGCAACTGCACCGCGGCGCAATGCCGTCCCCATCGCAGTGCCCTCTTCGATCACCAGTCCATAAGCAGAAATGTGATCCGGTTCCAGGGCGATCGCCGCATGCAGCGACACCTGCCAATCCGCCAGGCTCTCCCCCGGCGTGCCGTAAATCAGGTCAAGGCTGGTAACCAAACCCGCATCCTTGGCTGCGACGATAGTTGCCTCAACATTGTCGGGAGTGTGGGTACGGTCAAGAGTTTCTAGAACATGCCCAACTGCCGACTGCATCCCCACACTGATACGGGTCACCCCCGCATCAGCCAACCGCGCTAACGATTCCGCGCTCGTTGTGTCTGGGTTGGCCTCGACCGTTACTTCTGCGCCATCAATCAGCCCAAACCTGGACCGGATCGCATCGAGCAGCGTCACGATGTCCTCAGCGGCGAGCATCGTGGGAGTGCCCCCGCCGAAAAAGACTGTGTCCACTGGCCGCAAAGCTTTGTCTGGTCCAGCAAGAACCCGCGCAGACAAGTCAATCTCGGTAACTGCGGCGGCAACGTAACGGCGCATCTGCTCCTGGCCATCGACACCAGCAGATGGAACGTAGGTGTTGAAGTCGCAATAACCGCATCTGCGGTAGCAGAACGGCACATGCACGTAATAACCAAACGGTTCAGGCCCTTGTAGCGCCGCTACCGCTGCAGACGGGAGTGCACCATCGGCAGGAGCCGGATCGCCAAGAGGAAGAGAGGGCACGGTCAGGCCGTCGATGTGACCACGTAGGCAAGGTCAGCGATGGGCCTACCCAAGGCACGACCTTTGCTCTCAAATCGCGTCAATGGCCGCACCGCATACCGCTCGCTTTGGCCATACAGCGACCGAGTAGACACCGCAGCAGTCGGGTCCTCATGTGCCTGCGGGTCAGTCACGGCAGTCACCGCACCCGGAATCGGAGAAAGTGCCGGCACCTGCGCGGCTGCCTCACTCATCACCACGGCATAAGGGGCCCAATCTGTGGCCAGCCGAACCACTCCCCCGGCAACCAGAACACGCGCCACATCCTCAAAAAACCGGACGTCTACAAGACGGCGCTTGTGATGTTTGGTTTTCGGCCACGGATCCGGGAACCACACGTGAATTTCCGAAAAGGTTCCGGGCTCTATGTTATTGGCGATCAGGGCCCGTCCATCACCCTCCAAAACCCGCAGGTTGCTCAGCCCTCGCGCTTCAGCCTGCACCACGGTGCGAGCCAAACCAGGCCGATAGACCTCCAACGCCACATGGTCAGCGTCAGGGAAAGCCTCAGCGTGTGCCAGAACCGCATCACCAGTACCAGAGCCCACCTCAGCGATCAGCGGCGCCGACCTACCGAACACCGCCTGAGCGTCAAAGCGCCACTGCGGGGCGATGCTGGTCAACCGCAGTTCACGCTCTGGAGTGACGAACCAACCCTGCATTTGCGGGGTCCATGCCTTAGCGTTGCGCGTGGAATAGCGCCCATCCCGACGCGCAAATGACAACACTTCACGAGGAATGAGAACACGTTCTTCGGGCACGTTCTCAACCGCTGCGTCAGCTCCATTATTGGAGTTCAGCGTCATTTCTTA
This sequence comes from Dermatophilus sp. B7861-1, assembly GCF_058996045.1. Taxonomy (NCBI): domain Bacteria; kingdom Bacillati; phylum Actinomycetota; class Actinomycetes; order Micrococcales; family Dermatophilaceae; genus Dermatophilus; species Dermatophilus sp. B7861-1. Next base: position 1,414,013 of record NZ_CM180082.1, read on the forward strand.
CCGCCCTTGGCTTCGCCGCCACCATCACTGGAGAGCGCAGCAATGAAGGCCTCCTGCGGCACCTCTACGCGCCCCACCATCTTCATGCGCTTCTTGCCCTCTTTCTGCTTCTCAAGCAGCTTGCGCTTACGGGAGATGTCACCGCCGTAACACTTGGAAAGCACGTCCTTGCGGATAGCTCGGATATTTTCCCGAGCAATCACACGCGAACCAATCGCAGCCTGGATCGGCACCTCAAACTGCTGCCTAGGAATCAACTCCCGCAGCTTGCCCGCCATCGCGACACCATAGGCGTAGGCCTTGTCCTTGTGCACGATCGAGCTGAACGCATCGACTTCCTCGCCCTGCAGCAAGATATCGACCCGAACCAAGTCAGCGGTTTGCTCACCATCAGGCTCGTACTCAAAAGATGCGTAGCCACGCGTCTTGGATTTCAACGCGTCAAAAAAATCGAACACGATCTCAGCCAGTGGCAGTGTGTACCGCATCTCCACCCGCTCAGGGGACAAGTAATCCATGCCGCGCAACGACCCGCGCCGCGACTGGCACAATTCCATGATCGCCCCGATGAATTCGCTCGGTGCCAGGATGGTCGAGCGCACCACCGGTTCCCGCACCTCTTTAACTTTTCCAGCCGGGAATTCGCTTGGATTCGTCACCCGCACAACGGATTTGTCTTCCATTACAACCTCGTACTCCACGTTAGGCAGAGTCGAGATGAGATCGAGGTTGAACTCACGTTCGAGACGCTCCCGCACGATCTCCAAGTGCAGCATCCCCAGGAACCCGACACGGAAACCAAACCCCAACGCCACCGACGTTTCCGGCTCATACACCAGCGCCGCATCGTTGAGCTTGAGTTTGTCCAACGCGTCCCGCAACGCCGGGTAATCCGACCCATCAATCGGGTAAAGACCCGAGAACACCATCGGGCGCGGGTCCTTGTAACCACCCACCGGCTCCTTGGCAGGCGCCGAGGACAACGTCACCGTGTCACCCACCCGAGACTGGCGCACGTCCTTGACCCCCGTGATCAGGTAGCCAGTTTCCCCCACGCCCAGCCCATTGCTCGGCAGCGGCTCTGGCGAGATCACCCCAATCTCCAGCAGCTCATGCGTGGCACCGGTAGACATCATCGAAATCCGCTCTCGCGGTTTGAGCATCCCATCCACCACTCGCACATACGTGACCACGCCACGGTACGTGTCATAGACAGAGTCGAAAATCATCGCCCGCGTCGGTGCATCAGCCACACCCACCGGCGGGGGAATCTGCCGGACGATCTGATCGAGAAGCTCCTCAACTCCCTCACCGGTCTTCCCCGACACTTTCAGCACATCTTCGGGCTCACAACCAATCAAGCCTGCCAACTCTTCGGCATACTTTTCCGGCTGCGCCGCAGGAAGATCAATTTTATTCAGCACTGGGATGATGGTCAGATCGTTCTCCATCGCCAGGTAAAGGTTCGCCAGCGTCTGGGCCTCAATCCCCTGGGCAGCATCCACCAGCAGCACCGCTCCCTCACACGCAGCAAGAGAACGCGACACCTCATAGGTAAAGTCCACGTGCCCAGGAGTATCAATCATGTTGAGGCAGTAAGTGTTCTGCCCCTCCTCATCAGCCAACGACCACGGCATCCGCACCGCCTGCGACTTGATCGTGATGCCACGCTCACGCTCAATGTCCATCCGGTCCAAATACTGCGCACGCATCTCCCGCTCAGGCACAATGCCCGTTGACTGCAGCATCCGGTCCGCAAGCGTGGACTTGCCGTGGTCAATGTGGGCAATGATGCAAAAGTTACGAATCAGCTCGGCAGGGGTCGCTGCGGGAGGCAGCGCCGAAGCAGCCTTCGGTGACACTAGGTGACCTCGATAGTGGTAGAGCGGACGGGGGTCAGGTGCCAGGCGCCCGGTCTACAGGACTGATCAAACAGCTGCCTGCACAGCACCAACGGCACAATCACCCTCCATTCTCCCACGACTTCAACCGCACCTTGGGGCACGCTCCACGCCACCGCCACCCGTTACGCTTCCGGCGTGTCATTCAACTTCCAACGTCTTGGACGTGAACTGCTCCGTTTCCTCCTGCGATTCGCTGGAGAAGAACTCCAGCGCCGCACCGAAAACACCACCCCAGAGAAGAAAACACAACACACCACCACCGCCCCCGCACCAGCAGAAGCACCCCCAACCCCACACCCCCCAGCCAGCCACCGCACACCCACCACCAACAGCGGCGCACCAGAGAACATCACCTACTCCCCCAACCGCAATGGCCGCCCAGACCCCGGCGAAGTCGTCTGGGCCTGGGTTCCCTTCGAAGAAGACGCATCCCAAGGAAAAGACCGGCCCGTCCTGGTTCTGAGCATCGAAGGCGACACCGTCCACGCCCTCCAACTCACCAGCAAAGACCACGACCGAGACGCCGCACAAGAGGCACGCGCCGGACGATTTTGGATGGACATCGGCACCGGAGCCTGGGACCGTCAAGGACGCCCCAGCGAAGTGCGCCTCAACCGCCTTTTAACCCTGCCAGCCGACAGCATCCGCCGCGAAGGAGCCGCCCTGGACCGCGACATCTTCGAATCTGTCGTCGCGGCCTCAGCGAAATACCGCCACTAACACCACCCCACCCACGCATAAAGCGGCGGGGACGTCACACATATGTGTGACGTCCCCGCCGCTTTACCGCGATCAGTCCAGGTAGTCGCGCAACACCTGAGAACGCGACGGGTGACGCAGCTTACTCATCGTCTTCGACTCGATCTGACGGATACGCTCACGCGTCACGCCATACACCTTGCCGATCTCATCGAGAGTCTTCGGCTGACCATCGGTCAAACCGAAACGCATCGACACCACGCCCGCCTCACGTTCAGAAAGCGTGTCAAGCACCGAGTGCAACTGCTCCTGCAACAACGTAAAGCTCACCGCGTCAGCAGGAACCACAGCCTCAGAGTCCTCAATGAGGTCACCAAACTCGCTGTCGCCATCCTCACCCAGCGGAGTGTGCAAAGAAATTGGCTCACGCCCATACTTCTGCACCTCGACAACGCGCTCCGGCGTCATGTCGAGCTCCTTGGCCAGCTCCTCCGGCGTGGGTTCGCGACCCAAATCCTGCAGCATCTGACGCTGCACCCGAGCCAACTTGTTGATGACCTCAACCATGTGCACCGGAATACGAATAGTGCGAGCCTGGTCAGCCATAGCGCGAGTGATGGCCTGACGAATCCACCACGTCGCATACGTCGAGAACTTGAAGCCCTTCGTGTAGTCGAACTTCTCAACTGCACGAATCAGACCGAGGTTGCCCTCCTGGATCAAGTCCAGGAACAACATTCCGCGCCCTGTGTACCGCTTAGCCAGCGAAACCACCAGACGAAGGTTGGCCTCCAGCAAGTGATTCTTCGCGTTACGGCCATCCATGATGACCCAACGCAAATCGCGGGTCAGCATCGGATCGAACTCTTCACGCTCAAGAATTTTCTCGGCGAACAATCCCGCCTCAATACGCTTAGCAAGGTCAACCTCTTGCTCAGCGTTAAGGAGAGCGACCTTACCGATCTGCTTCAAGTAGTCCTTGACCGGGTCGGCCGTAGCCCCGGCAGTGACAACCTGCTGTGCCGGAGCATCTTCCTCATCATCGTCACGCAGAACAAAGCCTGACTCTTCAGAGCCATCGTTCTTGTCGTCTTTCTTAGACTTACGTGAACGCCTGCCCCGAGGAGTGACCTCTTCACCGTCATCATCTTCAGGCTCGTCATCAACGAGATCATGGTCGGTGTCAACAAGATCATCGACAATAGGCTCGTCGAATTCCTCAGACACGACATCGAGATCGTCCTCGAGCTCCGGATCTTCCTTCGCGGCCTTACGAGTACGCGTAGTTTTCGCAGCCGCCGACTTCGCCGTCGAACGAGTCGCGCGCTTACGCGGCGCTGGCTTATCCGCAGCCTCTTCCGATCCCTCCGCCGCGTCAGCCGCAGGCGCGACCTTCTTCGTCGTGGCCCGGCTAGTACGCCGCGTCGTAGTACCAGCAGCCTTAGTCGACTTACGCCGCGGCGTACGCTTACGCGGCTTGTCACCAAGACCTTCAGCGACAGCCTGCGCTGCGTGATTCGCATCAAGAGTGACCGTGATGCCACTCATCTCAAGAGCACGCAACACCGCCTTCTGACGCGCCAAAGTTAATTCAGCCGCGACCAATGCGCGCTGAACGGAAACACTGTCGACGGTTCCTGTGGCGGCACCAGCCGCCAGCAGCTCGGCGATGGCCGGGTGCGAGAACTCGGCCGGAAGAGGCTTGGTTCCATTCTTACCGGTTGGGGCTTCTGCGGAGGCGTTCGCCACGTGCTGCACCGACACCTTTCACGTAGGTTGGTAGGTCAGTCGCATTCCTGCTCGGACGGCTAGCGCGGCTCGTGTCTCACCGCTCATCTCGCGGGACATTACGGAGCCGGGGTGTTCAAGTGCCGAATCGCAGGCAAAAATGACTTGCACCATTATAACTTCTTGCACACATCTCCCTCGTCACACACGCAAAACCGCAGGCCGTGGCCCGCCATGCGAAAGCAACTCAGTCAACGCAGGAATGCCAACGCAACACCGGCCGCAATAATTCCGCCACTTGAGCACAACACCCAAAAAACCGAAAACACGCAGCAGGCCGCGCCAACGACGGCTTCCTACACACCCCATCGGCACCACAAGTCGACTACCCCAACAACCCTCTAATCACGAGCATCCTCCACCCGATCCATCGCCGCATAAATCCGCTTCTCAGACACAGGAACAGCCGTCCCCAATCGCTGCGCGAACAAACTCACCCGCAACTCCTCCACGAGCCAGCGCAACTGCACAACATCAGCCGCACCATGCTCAGTCACAGGCAACTTCGCTACAACCGCCAACCTCTCCTGCTCCACCCGCGCCACAACCTCAGCCGCAGCTGCATCCTTACGCAGGTCCAACGGCCCCTTCTCTATCCGAACCAACATGGCCTGCAAATACCGCGCCACATGCGCCAACTGCTTCATACCCGTCGCAGCAACAAACCCCGGATACACCAACCCCACAAGCTGCTGCTCCAGATCAACACGCATCTGCTTAACCCGATCCGCATGCATCGCATCCAGCGCCAACCGCACCTTCAACGACCGCTCCAACACCGGAACCACCATGTCAACAATGTCCATCACATGCGGCACAACCTCCCGCTTGACCGCAGCCAGCACCTGATCAAACGCCTCAGCAGTACGGATCCGCGCCGACATCCCCGACTCCTGCTCAGCAATAATCGCATCCACCGCTGCTGCCAACACATCCTCTAGCAGCGCATCAATGCCACCATGCGGGTTATTACCCAACGCCAACCGTTGAGAATTACTCAACAACGTCAAAATGCGCTGCCACGGCGCCGTCGAATTCAACAAAACCAGCCGCCGCAAACCATCATGCGTAGCCGTCTCCTGCTGCCGACGCGTCCCCAATACCTCAATCGCCACCGAATCACCATGATCGACCAGCGCCGGGAACCCCTTCACCGTGTTCTTTCCACGCTTACCCTCAAACTCACTAGGAAGCTCACCGAAATCCCACGACGTCACCGCTTTGCGCTCCAGATCAGCAGCGGCCTTCTTCATCGTTCCACGTACCTTCGGCGCCAGCTCCTCCTGTAACGCCTCCAAATCCTTACCCTCAGCAATAGCGCGCCGCCGGTCATCCTCCACAGTGAAACTCATCCGCAAATGCGCAGGTAAAGAAGCAATACCCCACTCCCCCTCCGGCACCCGCTTACCCGTGACGATATACAGCCCCCGCGCCAACTCATCCGCAAAAGACACCCCCGACCCAGGACCTGAACCCGGCTCCGGCTCACCCTCAACACTGATCGCCGCCAACGCCGCCCGCGCCCGATCCGGAGCAGGAACAAACTGCTTACGCGTCGCCTTAGGCAACGACTTCACCAACGCAATCGCAAGATCCTCACGCAAACCAGGCACCAACCAGTCAAACCCCACGTTCTCCACCTGGTTCAACACCGCCAGCGGAATATGGCACGTCACACCATCAGCAGCACCACCTGGGTCAAACTCATACGTCAACCGGAAAGACAGCTCCCCCTGCTGCCACACATGCGGATACTTCGCCCGCAACGCCTCATCCAACGGGCCATCACCAGCATTAGCCGTATCCGCAACCAACACATCCTGCGTAAACGTCAACAAATCCGGATCCGCACGACGCGCATCCTTCCACCACGCATCAAACGCAGCACCACTAGTCACCGACGCCGGAATCCGCTCGTCATAAAACGCAACCAAATCCGAATCATCAACAAGCAAATCACGACGACGAGCCCGTGACTCCAACTCTGACAACCGATCCAACAACTTACGGTTGTCATGGAAAAACCGATGCGGCGTATCCCAATCGCCCTCCACCAACGCATGCCGAATAAACAAATCACGCGCCAAATGCGGATCAATCGGCGCCAACGCCACCCGCCGCCCAATCACCAACGGCACACCAAACAACGTCACTCGCTCATCAGCGATAGCCGCAGCACGCCCACGACTCCACCGCGGCTCCGAATGCGACCGCTTCACCACATGCGCCGCCGCCTGCTCAACATCCACCGCCGACGTCACCGCATTCGTCCGCGCCCACAACCGTGTTGTCTCCACCAACTCGGCACTCATCACCCACTCCGGGTTCACCCGCCGCAGCACCGAACCATGCCCAATAGCAAAACGCGCCCCCCGGGCACCCACATACTCCCGCTTTTCCTGATCCCACGCCCCCACCTGCGACAACAACCCCGTCAACAACGCCTGATGCACCGCCGAAGCCGGAGAAGTCCCCGTCCCCACCCGCAAACCAAGCTCCTTGACCGTGTCCCGCAACTGCGACACCAAGTCCTGCCATTCCCTAAACCGCAAGAAATGCAAATACTCATCTCGACACAACCGACGGAACGCCGAACCAGACAAAACACGCTGCTGCTCAGACAAGTAATCCCACACAGCCAACAACGTCATAAAGTCCGAACCCTCGACCTTAAAACGCGCATGAGCCTGATCAGCACGAGCAGAATCAGCCCCCTCCGAAGGACGCTCCCGCACATCCTGAATACTCAACCCCGCAACAATCACAATCACTTCACGCAACGTCCCGTTACGATCCGCCGCAATCAACATCCGCGCCAACCGCGGATCAACCGGAATACGAGCAATATCCCGACCCAGCCGCGTCAAACGATGGGGCCCCTTCTCCCTGGCCTCAATCGCCCCCAACTCCTGCAACAACCGCAAACCATCAGCAATCTGGCGACGATCCGGCGGATCAACAAACGGAAACCCTGAAATATCACCCAACCCCAACGAAATCATCTGCAAAATCACACTCGCCAAATTGGTCCGCATGATTTCCGGATCCGTAAACTCCGGACGGCCAGCGAAATCTTCCTCGCTATACAAACGAATCGCCACACCATCAGACAAACGCCCAGAACGGCCCGAACGCTGATTAGCACTTGCCTGACTAATCGCCTCAATCGGCAAACGCTGAACCTTCGTCCGCTGATTAAAGCGACTAATACGCGCCGTCCCCGTATCCACCACATACCGAATACCCGGAACCGTCAACGACGTCTCCGCCACATTCGTCGACACAACAATGCGCCGCCCCGAATGCCCCGCAAAAATCCGATGCTGCTCCGCCGCAGATAAACGCCCATACAACGGCAACACCTGCGTACCTGGAAACTTCATCGCCTCCAACGCATCAACAGCATCACGGATCTCCCGCTCCCCCGAACAAAACACCAAAACATCCTGATCACCACCATCCCCACGGCTCTCAGTCCATAACTCCTCCACCGCCTCAGTAATCCCATAAACCTGATCCACCTCCACCTCAACCCGCTCACCAGAACGCGAAACCTGCTCACGCACAAGCGGCCGATAACGAATCTCTACCGGATATGTACGCCCCGATACCTCCAAAATCGGCGCAGGACGACCATCCGGGCCAGCAAAATGATTCGCAAACTTTTCCGGATCAATCGTCGCCGAAGTGACAATCACCTTCAAATCAGGACGCTTCGGCAATAACTGACGCAAATACCCCAAAATAAAATCAATATTGAGGCTCCTCTCATGAGCCTCATCAATAATGATCGTGTCATAACGACGCAAATAACGATCCCGCTGCAACTCCGCCAGCAAAACCCCATCCGTCATCACCTTCACCAAGGTGTCCCGACTCGACGCATCGTTAAAACGCACCTGATACCCAACCGCACCCCCAATCTCAACCCCCAACTCCTCAGCCAACCGCTCCGCCACCGAACGCGCAGCAATACGCCGCGGCTGCGTATGCCCAATCTGCCCATCAATACCCCGCCCCAACTCCAAACACATCTTCGGAATCTGCGTGGTCTTCCCCGACCCCGTCTCACCAGCAATCACCACCACCTGGTTGTCACGAATCGCCGCAAGAATCTCATCCCGCACCCCAGCCACCGGCAAATGCTCCGGATACGACACCTGCGGAACCGCAGCCAACCGCGCCTGACGACGCTTAGCCCGCGCCGCATCCCGCGCAGCCCGCTCCGCCTGCGTCAACGGGCGCCGCGCCACGCGGCCACCCCGACCACGACCCCGACCAGAAGAACGACCACCCCCAGAACGTCCCCCACTCACACCACCAACACCAGACTCAGAACGACCACGGGAGGAATCAAACGCATCAGGCACGCGCACCAATATAAAGGCGCACCACCCAGCAACCGCCCTCACCCCAGCCACCGGGGCAACCCAACCCACGCCCAACACCCCTGCAGCTACGCTGTTGCGCAACCCAGCCACGGACGGCACCAACCGCCCCACATCAACCGGGGCATCCAACCCCTCACCCCACCGCCACCACGCCCACCAACGGCGCGGCAACAAGGAGAACACCATGCCCTCACTCGGGTGGAAACTTCACTCAGATGGCCGAACCATCACACCCGGGGCAGTCGTCGCCCCCGAAGAACGCCTCTCCTGGCCATTCACCATAAGCATCGGCGCCCAACACGTCGTAGCCATGTTCGGCGCAACATTCCTCGTCCCCCGACTCACCGGATTCCCACCCTCCACCACACTCTTCTTCTCCGCCATCGGCACCCTCCTCTTCCTAGCAATCACCGGCGGACGACTCCCCAGCTACCTCGGCTCCAGCTTCGCCCTCATCGCACCCATCACCGCCGCCACTGCCTCCCACGGCGCCGGATCCGCACTCGGCGGCGTCATCGCCGTCGGCGCACTCCTAGCACTCATCGGAGCAATCGTCCACGTCGCCGGCGCCCGCTGGATCGACACAATCATGCCCCCCACCGTCACCGGCGCCATCGTCGCTCTCATCGGCTTCAACCTCGCCCCCGCCGCCTGGAACAACGTCAAAGAAGCCCCCATCACCGCCACCGTCACCATCCTGGCAATCATCCTCACCACCGTCCTATTCAAAGGACTCATCGGACGCCTATCCATCCTCATCGGCGTACTCATCGGCTACGCCACCGCCCTCACCCGCGGCGAAGTCACTTTCACCGAAGTCAACAAAGCATCCTGGATCGGCCTACCCACCTTCCACACCCCCACCTTCGAACCATCCGTCCTTGCCATGTTCCTCCCCGTAGTCGTCGTCCTCATCGCCGAAAACATCGGACACGTCAAATCCGTCGCAGCCATGACCGGACGCAACCTCGACGACATCACCGGACGCGCACTCTTCGCCGACGGCATCTCCACCATGCTCGCCGGATCCGGAGGCGGATCCGGAACCACCACCTACGCCGAAAACATCGGCGTCATGGCCGCCACCCGCGTTTACTCCACCGCCGCCTACGTCGTCGCCGGACTCTTCGCACTAGCACTAAGCATGATCCCCAAATTCGGCGAACTCATTAACACCATCCCCAGCGGAGTCCTCGGCGGCGCAGCCACCGTCCTCTACGGCATGATCGGCATGCTCGGCGTACGCATCTGGGTACAAAACCGCGTCGACTTCTCCGACCCCGTCAACCTCAACACCGCAGCCCTAGCCCTGGTCATCGGCATCGCTGACTTCACCTGGGTCCTCGGCGGACTCACCTTCAACGGCATCGCCCTAGGAACCGGCGCCGCCCTCACCGTCTACCACCTCATGCGCACCCTCTCCCGCCTACGCGGCACCACCGTCGAAGCCCCCTCCCCCGCATCTGCACCCGCCGGAACCGAAATAACCACCACCGGCGAACACACACCCGACCGCTGGGCCGAACGCCCCACCCCACCACTGACCAAAAAACCAAATCCCGCCCCCACACAACAATGACAACCCCACCCCACCACACAACTCACCCGGCGAAGATCACCAACCTCCGTTAGCGTGAACGCATGATCCTCATCAACGTCAAATTCTTCATCAAACCCGAACACGCAGATAACTGGCCAGAAATCAGCCGCCCCTTCACCGAAGCGACCCGATCCGAAGAAGGCAACCTCTGGTTCGAATGGTCCCGCAGCATCGAAGACCCCAACACCTACATCCTCCTCGAAGCATTCACCGACGAAGGAGCTGAACCCCACGTTTCCAGCGAACACTTCGAAACAATGAAAAAAGAATTCCCCCAATACCTCACCCAAACCCCCCAAATCATCAGTAAACAGGTCGAAAACGGCCAATGGGGCCCCATGGGAGAACTCAACATCTCCTAAACACCCCACCCCAGATAAAACACAAGTGCCTGGTAACTGACCCATACAACAAGTCAGCTACCAGGCACTTGTGTACCTGCACTACCCACCCTGTCCCGAAACCTCACCCTCATCAGCCTTATCCGAACGTGCCAATGCGTAATACCCCCGCCCAGTCATATGACCCGACGTTGGCACCGTGATCATCTGAAAGACACCCACCAACAACAACATCCCCAAATCAATCCACGACGGCAACCTCAACCCCACCGCCAACAACACCAACAACACCCCCAAAGTCTGCGGCTTAGCAGCCGCATGCACCCGACTAAAAAAGTCCCGAAACCGCCCCAACCCCACAGCAGCTGTCAAACACAAAAACGACCCCACAAACAACGCCGCCAGCGCCACCCAATCAGCAACCTGCTCCACAACACTCACCGACGATCCCCCTGCCCTGCAGAAAACTGCCCCTCACCAGAACCGCCGCCCGCACCCTCCAACAAAACCCGCCCATCCACCACCGGCGCCAACGACCTTGGCTGCACCGCATCATCAGCATGCGCCGCAAACCGCGCCACCGCCAACGAAGACACAAACCCAACCAACGACAACGAAATAAGAATCGACACCGTCGACCCATCCCGCGTGGCCGCAATATACAAACCAAGAACACACACGACCGTTGACACCAACACCTCGTTAGCAATCGCCCGGTCAACTGCCGTTGGCCCCACCACCATCCGAAAAACCGACAACAACGCAGAGACCAACAACATCACTACGCACGCACCAATAACCCACAGCTGAACGTTCACCGCTGCACCTGCCCCTCAACTCCAGACGCCACAGACCGCCAACGCCGCCGACCACGCAACACTGCCTGCGGATTCTCCGCCAACGCCCAAATCACCCTCTCCTCCTGCGACTGCGCCTTCCGTAACGCCACCCGCAACGACTCCTCATCAGGCGCATCAAAAATATGCAACAGCATCCACCCCTCACTCGGAGACAAGTCCACCACCACCGACCCCGGAACCAACGCGTTCATCTCGGCATTCACCACAGCAATCAACTCGTTATCCGAACGCAAAGGAACCCGCAGCAAACGCCCCTGCGGCTGCCACCCCACCTGCAACGCCCTCGCAGCAACCTGAAAACTCGCCGCCGTCAAATCCACCACAAAACGCATCAACAACACCACCACCGCCCACAAACGCAGCCGCACCCCCAAAATCAACGGCGGCAAAGGAAGCAACACCAAAATTCCCACCGTCAACACCACCCCACCAATGACGTTCAACCACGTCGCTCTCCCCCACAACATCACCCACACCGTCACCAACAACACCAACGGCAACGGTTGCACCCGCCGCCTCACCGCTCTGAACTGACGCCGCGCAGAACTCGAATCAACCACGACACACACTCCCCTCACCACACCCTGCCGGGAATACCGCATGCACATACGGCGTCCGCGACAACAAATCAGAAGCCGCCCGATCTGTCACCCCATACAGCGGACCAGCAGCCAAAGTGAACGCACACGACACCGCTACCAACGACGCCGTAGGAATAAACAATCCCCGAGGAACCGGCTGATCTGCCTGCCCCTGCAACTCACGCAAACGATCAGGTTCAATCACTGGAATCGACTCAGCTGACACAAACTCACGCTCACCCGCAGGAACCTCCACCTCAGCAGAAAGTTCCGTAACCGGTCGACGCCAAAACGCCCGGGACCACACCCTTGACACCGCATACAACGTCAACAAACTCGTCACCACCGCACCGACCATCAGCGCATACGCCACTACCCCACCAGCCTGCGCACCAGCATGCAACAAACCAATCTTCCCCAACCACCCCGAAAACGGTGGAATACCACCCAAATTAATCGCGGGAATAAAAAACAACACCGCAATTAACGGAGCTGTACGAGCCAACCCACCCAACTCCGCCAACGACGTCGTCCCCGCCCGGTGCTCAATAAGCCCCGTCACCAAAAACAGACTCGTCTGCACCACAATGTGATGACACATATAAAAAACCGCCGCCGACAAGCCCATCTGATTACCGACCGCTAACCCAAAAACCAAGTAACCGATGTGACTAATCAACGTAAACGACAACAAACGCTTAATGTCATCCTGCGCAATAGCACCCAAAATCCCAAAAAGCATAGTGAGCAACGCCGCCCACATGAGCATCCCATTCAACCGACCATCAGGGAACAGCAGTGTCTGTGTGCGCAACATTGCATACACCCCAACCTTAGTGAGCAGACCCGCGAATACTGCCGTCACTGGCGCCGGAGCCGTTGGATACGAGTCAGGAAGCCACCCCATCATCGGGAACAAAGCAGCTTTAATACCAAACCCAATCAACAGCAATGCTGACAATGTAAACGTACCTGCGGAAGACAACTCAGGAAGACGAACTGCTAACTGAGCCAAATTCACTGTCCCCGCAGCTGCATATACAAAAGCAATCGCAGCTAAGAAAAATAGTGAACTTAGCAAATTCACGAAAACATAGTTAACACCAGCACGCACCCGCTCCTCCGTGCCCCCCAATGTGAGCAACACGAAACTGGCAACCAACAACATTTCAAAACCCACATAAATGTGGAACAAATCACCTGAAATGAATGTGGTGCCAACGCCAGCCGCCAGCACCAGCAATGTCGGGTGAAAAATCGGCAACGGCGCCTCACCATCACCCATATCAGCACTAGAACGCCCTTGACCGATCGAATACATCATGACCGCGAACGTCACAATCGTGGACACCAGCACCATTAATGCTGCCAACCGATCCACAATCAATGTGACTCCCATCGGCGCAGCCCAACCAGCAGCCTGCATTACCTGAGGGCCATACATATCCGCCCGCTGCAGCATCACGAAGGAAGCAAGCAACACACTGACAAACACACAGATCGTGATAATCCGCTGCACTTTCTCCTTACGCACCGCCACCAAAGTCAACCCAGCACCGATCAACGGCAACGTAACGGGCAAGGGGACCAGCCACGTCCACGGATCCACTTCACCCGCAGGTGAAGGCACATTCCCCTCTGCAAGCAAATCCAGAACAGCCATCACACTCATCGGAGCCCTCCATCACGCTGATCCTCAGGGCTGCTCCCCGTTATGGCCTGCACATTCTCACCTCTAGCAGGGTGATGTCCCCCTGGGTCAGGATCATCTCCCGGATCAGGTTCGTCCAGATCACCGGCGTAATCGCTCTCAGACATGTCGTTTTCCGCAGCACGGCGAGCAATGCGCGCATCTTCATCGTCATCCGTAATGATGTCGCTGCTAGACAACTGCCACGCACGATGAGCGAGTGCCATAACAAAACCGGTCAAAGCCAACGTGATAACGATGGCGGTAAGCACCATGGCCTGAGGTAGTGGATCACTCATCTCAGAAACGGGCCACATCCCCACAATCGCGGATTTACCCGCCGCGCCACCAGCAGCGAGGAACAAAAGGTTCACCGCATTTCCCATAAGAATGATGCCAATAAACGAGCGAACAATTCCTCGCTCCAAAAGAAGAACAACACCACATGACGCCATTACGCCTACGGAAATAGCTAAAGGAAGGTTAGAAATCACTGCATCTTCCCTTCCGTGGGTAAAATTCCACTCGTTCCTTGACCAGAAATCTCACTATTCGACAACAAGCCAGAACTCAACACGTTTACATTCCTCCCAGCCTGTTCCTGCTCTATCTGGCGATCAAGAGCGGCACCCAAGCTGCGAAGCATGTCCAACACCAGGCCGATCACTACGAGATAGACACCCACATCAAACAAAACTGACGTCACAAAGTGAACTTCACCGATCAACGGCAAGTGCGGGTTGAATGTCCATGTCTGCAGAACGTGCCCTCCGCACAGCATCGATACGACACCAAAACCTGCAGACAGGAACAATCCGGTTCCTAGCAAAACACCCGGCAAAATTGGCGCTGCCGCGCGCAATTCATCTCTTCCACCTGCGAGATAACGCACTGTCAGGGCGAGCCCAGCAACCATTCCCGCCGCAAAACCACCCCCGGGTGCATTGTGACCTGCGAACAAAAGATAAACGGACCACAGCAGAATCGGATGAAAAACTAACCGCGCAACTACCTCAATCAACACCGATCGACGCTCACCAGAGACAAACTTCGCAGTCGAGACAAGCCAAGACTGACGCACACCTGGCTGCGAGATAAGAACATTCTGTTGAGACCGCTGCATTTGCCGACTTGCACCACTAGATAAACGTGGACGCAACCGCTCCATATTTTCTTCACGAAGGAAGATGAGACTGGCGATTCCAGTTGCCGCTGCCAGCGCGACAGAAATTTCTCCCATGGTGTCCCAAGCGCGAATATCAACAAGAATTATGTTGACGATATTCGTTCCACCACCAAAGGGATAAGCAAGTTCAGCCATCCCATCAGATGCTGGACGGTGAATACGCAAAGCAGGCATCAAGAGGGTAAGTGCAGTGAATATAACACCCACGACAGTTCCGAAAATTACTCGCCTCACTCGGACCTTAGAAGGTGCCGTAATGTCGAATCGAGTTCGCAGCCGACGCAGCACAAGAACAAATACAACAATGGAAAAAGTCTCGGCAAGCGCTTGAGTCAAGGCAAGATCCGGCGCCCCATAAACCAGGTACATCATTGCGCACCCATACCCAGTAGTTCCCGCCATGAAAACGGCACGCAGGCGGCGTTGGGAACGCACGGATGCGATGGCAGCAGTACATAGAACTAGGGCAATCGCCGCTTGCGGCCAGGCTGAGATGTTATCGACCTGGATGCGATCCCAGTCCTGAGCTACAGCCAAAAGCGTCCCGCCTGGAACAGCAATAAAGACAAGGAGGATAAGAGACAGCGACAAAGGCAGCGAGCCGCGTTGCAGCAGACCCGTCGTCTCCAAAGAAAGGCGATCAAGCCGGTGCATGCACAGCCGGTAAACAAGCTGAGCCGACAACAAGGGAGGAACTCTGTCCTGAAGTTGGTTGACCTGTGTGCTGAACAAGACAAGAACAGTGCCGAGAGTCCAGGTAAGCAGCGTCAAAAATAAAGCTGGGGTAAGGCCGTGCCAGAGAGCCAAGTGCAGATCTGCACTGTCTCCAAGAGCGTTGCTTGCGCCTCGGAGGAACGGCTCAAGATAACTGCAGAAAAGCCCAAGTGCGACGGTGCCGCTAGAAAGAATTAATGGAATTCCTGTCAGCAAGATCCCGGGGGCGTGAATGGGGGTGTCTTCAATTTTTGGATCGTTGCGGAAAGCGCCCCAGATGAATCGCCAGCTGTAGGCCAGGGTGAGAGCTGACCCAACGACGAGTACCCCGAGAACGATTTTCCCGTAGGGCAGCGGGGTGTGTAGGTAGGCGTCGTAAGCTGCTTCTTTGCCAACAAAACCGAGCAGGGGTGGCAGTCCGGCCATGCTGGCAGCGGAAATGATGGTGGCAATAAACAAGCCTGGCATGCAGCGGCGCAAGCCAGACAAACGGCGTAGATCTCGAGTACCGGTGGAGTGATCGATGGCACCAACAATAAGGAATAGTGCTCCCTTGTAAAGCGCGTGAGCGAGGAGAAGAGTAACTCCGGCGAGAGCGGTATTTGGGTAGCCGGACCCGACAAGGACGATAAGGAATCCGAGTTGACTAACGGTTCCGAAAGCAAGAAGAAGCTTTAGGTCGTATTGCCGCAGTGATCGGTAGGCGCCGATGAGCATCGTCGTACAACCGATGGTGAGTACAAGGGGGCGCCATACGGGGGCATCAGCGAAAGATGGAGCTAGGCGGGCCACGAGGTAAATACCTGCTTTTACCATGGCCGCTGCGTGGAGGTAAGCACTAACCGGGGTTGGGGCCGCCATGGCTCCCGGTAGCCA
The DNA here is from genome assembly GCF_058996045.1 of Dermatophilus sp. B7861-1. Lineage (NCBI taxonomy): Bacteria > Bacillati > Actinomycetota > Actinomycetes > Micrococcales > Dermatophilaceae > Dermatophilus > Dermatophilus sp. B7861-1. The sequence goes on from NZ_CM180082.1 coordinate 1,430,643, forward strand.
GAAATGGAAGGGGACTTGGGCGGATTTGCTCAGGGCGCCGGTGAGGATGAGGGCGATAGCGGCGTTAGTGATTGTGGTGTCGAGGGGGGTGGTGCTGATGAGTTGCGAGAGTCGGTATGTGCCAGCTTGTTCACCGAGTAAAACGATGCCGATGAGCATGGCTAGGCCGCCGAAGCCGGTTACAACAAGGGCTTGCGTGGCGGCGATTCGGCTGGATCTGCTTTCAGGTCGGTGCCCGACGAGGAGGTAGGAACCGACGGTAGTAAGTTCCCAGAACAGGTAAAGCAGGAATGCATCGTCGCTGGTGACCAGCCCTAGCATTGCCCCGGCGAATGCAACGAGAGTTCCAGCAAAACGACCAAGTCCAGGTTCTTCGTCAGAGAAGTAGCTTGCGCAGTAGGTGAGGACAAGTGTTCCTATGCCGCCGACGACCAGACACATCAGACAGGACAGCTCATCCAGCCGGAAGGTGAGGTTAAGACCGAGTGTGGGGATCCATGGGTAGGTTTCAACGACGGCACCGCTGAGTACTGTAGGTGCCTGTATGAGGGCCCAAGCGAATGTCAAGGCGGGTGGTACCGCCAAGATACCGAATCCCCTCGCTCGAAAGCGTTCTATGATGAACGGAGATAAGACAGCGGCCACTGCGTGGATGGTGAGCAGAACGACCACTGAGGGAACCTCCTCTTAGGCTCGCTTTGTAGCAAGTCTTGACGCCGGGGAGCATGACAGCGCACGCACTCATGGGCGGGCCGCATTACCAATTTACCGGGTTTTGGGACAGGTTCGCAGGATCAGTCCGTCAGTGAGAAGCAAGGCTGGCAGATGGGGTGGGTCGGGTTAGTGCGGATTTATGTCAATTGGTGACCAGGTAGCGCCGGTGATGGTGGTGCTTCCGTGGCCAGATGATGTGACAGCGACGAGTTCTTGGATGTCGTTTTCACGGCCGCAGCGGATGTCGACATGCATGATGACGCTGCTGGTTGTGTATTCCACATTGTGGAATACACAACCAGCAGCGCGGAGTGCGTTTTCGAGCTTTCCTGCGGAGTTCATGTTGGTAGTTACGCGTAGTCGTTTACCTTCTGCGTAGGTCACTTTTTCGGCGGTATTGATTGCGGCAAGGGTCGCCTCAGTGTATGCGCGTACCAGGCCGCCTGTGCCTAGCAGCGTGCCTCCGAACCATCGTGTTACAACGACCACGATGTCGGTGAGTCCATGGCCTGCGATGGTTTCGAGGATGGGCATTCCGGCGGTGCCGGAGGGTTCTCCATCGTCGTTACTTCGTCGGGTTTGTTGAGTGTTGCCGAGGACGAAGGCGCTGCAATGGTGGCGAGCGTCCCAGTGTTCGCGGCGTGCGGTGTCAATGATGGCGCGGGCTGCAGTTTCGTCGGTGACTGGTTCGATGCGGGCAAGGAATCGGGAGTTTTTTACGTCGATTTCTGCGCTGGTTGCGTGACGGATCGTGGTGTAAAAGCGTCCGGTCATGTTGGCTCCGTGGCAAGGTCGGCGGCCTGTTTGCCTGCAAGGGCGCCGGTGATGGTGGGGGCTGAGGCAATGAGGCGTTGGGTGTAGGGGTGTTGTGGGGCGTGGTAGAGGTCTGTGCTTGGTCTGTCTTCGACGATGTGTCCTGATTGCATGACAATGGTGCGTTCGCAGAGGTCTTGGACGACGAATAGGTCGTGGCTGATGAACAGGAGGGTAAATCCGATGGTGTCTGCTAGGGAGGTGAGTAGGTCGAGGATGTGACCGCGGACGGTGACGTCCAAGGCGCTGACTGCTTCGTCTGCGAGCAGGAGGGTTGGGTTGGGTGCCAGGGCGCGGGCGATGGCGATGCGTTGTCGTTGGCCGCCGGAGAACTCGTGGGGGTAGCGGGTGGCTGCGTCGGGTTCGAGGCCGACGGCTTCGAGAAGTTCCCATACGCGTTCGCGGTGCAGGGTGCGTTTTCGGGCGCGTAGTGGTTCGGCTATGCTTTGCCAAACGCGCAGGTGGGGGTCGAGGGATCCTGCGGGGTCTTGGAACACCATTTGGAGCCGGTCTCGGAGGAACCCGAGTTCTCGTTCGGGGCGTGCGGTGATGTGTTCTCCGTCGATGCGGATGGTGCCACTGGTGGGGGTTTGTAAGCCAGCGAGGCAGCGCAGCAGGGTGGTTTTTCCGGAGCCGGATTCGCCGACGATTCCGAGTCGTTCTCCGGGGTGGAGGGTGAATGAGACGTTCTGTAGGGCGGTGACTGCTTCTCGGGTAGGACGTCCGAAGCGGCGTTGGGGGGCGAATGTGTGGGTGAGGTTGTCAACTTCTACGTGGGCGCCGTGGCGGGTGGGGGGTGGCTGGTGGCTGGTGGCGCGGGGGGTGGTGGCGCGGTCGGCGGCGTTGACGAGTAGGCGGGTGTATTCGTGTTGGGGTGCTGCTAGCGCGGTGTGTGTGGGGGCGTGGTCAACGAGGGTGCCGTTTTTCATGACGAGGAGGCGTTCGCAGACGGTGCCGACGACGGCGATGTCGTGGGAGATGAATAGGACTGCTGATCCGCGTTGGGTGGCGCCTGCGACGATGCGTTCGAGGACGGATGCTTGGACGGTGACGTCCAGGGCGGTTGTGGGTTCGTCGCAGATGAGGAGGTCGGGGTTTCCTGCCATGGCGATGGCTGCGACGACGCGTTGGCGTTGTCCCCCGGAGAGTTGGTGGGGGTATGCGGTCATGGTGTGGGTGGGGTTGGGTAGCCGCATTTCTTCGAGGAGTTCGATCGCGGCGGTGCGTGCGTGGGTGCGGTTGAGTGCGGCGCGGGCTTGGAGGGCTTCGATGATTTGGTTGCCGACGCGCATGGTGGGGTCGAGTGCGGTCATCGGTTCTTGGAAGATGAAGCCGATGTTGGCGGCGGCGGCGCGGGTGTGGTGTCGGGTGTTGAGGAGGTTGTTGCCGTGGAGGTTGATGGTGCCGGTGGTGGTGAGGTTTTCGGGCAGGAGTCCGGCGATGGCGGCTGCGGTGAGTGATTTTCCGGAGCCGGATTCTCCGATGAGTCCGACTCTTTCCCCGGGGGCTATGTGGAGGTTGATGTTGTTGACGAGGGTTTTTTCTCCGGTGCTGATGTGGAGGTTGTGGACGTCGATGAGTGGTGGTGCGGTGGTGGTCATCGGTGTCGTCCTCGTAGTCGGGGGTCGGTGAGGTCGCGTAGTCCGTCTCCGAGGAGGTTGAATCCGAGCACGGCGGTGGCGATGGCTGTTCCTGGGATGAGTGCGAGTCCGGCGTGGGAGTAGAGGAATTCTTGTCCTTCTTGGAGCATGCGGCCCCAGGAGGGTTGGGGTGGTGGGGTGCCTAGGCCGAGGAAGCTGAGTGCTGCTTCGGCCAGGATGGCCATGGCGAAGGCGACGGAGCATTGAATGATGATGGTGCCGCGGATGCCGGGCCAGATGTGGGTGTAGGCGATGGACCAGGGGCTGCGTCCGGCTAGTTGTGCGGCGGCGATGTAGTCGCTGGTGAGGATGCGTAGGGCGTTGGCGCGGGTGATGCGCAGGAAGGTGGGGATTCCGGCGAGACCGATGGCGGTGACGGCCGTCAGGGTGCTGCTGCCGAAGATGGCTCCGAGCATGATGGCCAGGAGGAGTGCAGGGAAGGCTAGGAGGATGTCGGCGGCGCGTAGGAGGGTGGTGCTGATGGGGCGGGGGCCCATGGCTGCGAGGATGCCTAGTGGGACACCGACGAGTGCGGATATGGCGACGGAGCTGATGCCTACGGTGAGGGTGGTGCGCGCGCCGACGAGAATTTGGCTGAATACGTCGCGGCCGAATTTGTCTGTTCCGAGCCAGTGTTGTGCGGTTATTCCTTGGAGTCGTTGGGTTGGGTACATAGCGGTGGGGTCGTAGGGGGTCCAAATGAAGGAGCAGGCCGCGGCGAGGATGACCAGGCTTGATAGGGCTGCTCCGGCGATGAGGAGGGCAGGCAGGTGGCGGTGTTTGTTCATGCGTGGACCCGGATTCGGGGGTTGAGGAGGGTGTAGAGCAGGTCGACGAGGGTGTTGAGGATGAGGATGGCGATGACTAGGAGAATGACGACGTCTTGGATGACGAGTAGGTCGCGGTTGCCGACGGCGTCGAGCAGGAGGGAGCCGAGGCCAGGGATGGCGAAGACTTGTTCGATGATGACGGCTCCGATGAGCATGCTGGCTAGTTGGATGCCCAGGATGGTGATGACGGGGATGGCGGTGTTGCGTAGTACGTGGGTGGTGATGAGGTGGGGGGCGCTGATGCCTGTTGAGCGGGCGGTGCGGATGTGGTCTTGCTGCCAGGTTTCGAGTACGGCGGCGCGGATGTAGCGGGTGAGGATGGCGCCTTGGACAAGGCCGAGGGACAGGGCTGGCAGGGTGAGGTGGGCGAGGAAGCTGGTGGGGTTGTGGGCGGGGACGGCCCATCCGGAGCTGGGGAGGAGTCCGGCGTGGACGGATAGAAGGGTGACGAGAATGATGGCGACGAGGAAGGAGGGTAGGGATACGCCGATTTGGCTGAGGGTTGAGATGGCGATGCCGTCGGCATGGCGGTGGCGTAGGGCGGCGTGGATACCTGCGGGGATGGCAATGAGTAGGGCGATGGCCAGTCCTGCGGCGACGAGCCAGCAGGTGACGGCGGCGCGGTCCAGGATTTGGGGGGTGATGGCTGCGCCGGTGACGTAGCTGTTTCCTAGGTCGAGGGTGATGAGGCTGTGGACCCAGTCGATGTATTGGATGGTTAGGGGGCGGTCGAGACCGTATTGGGTGCGTAGCGCGGCGACGGCTTCGTCGGAGGCGTTAAGTCCTAGGGCGATGCGGGCGGGGTCTCCGGGCAGGATGTTCATGAATGTGAACACGAGGATGGATGCGGCTAGGAGGGATGCCGCGAGGTTGATTATTCGTTGTAGGGGTGTGGTGGCCCGTGGTGGTTGCCGGGTGGGGATGGGGCCCTCTGGGGGGGGTGTAATCATGGGGGTGGTGTCGCTCGGTCGTGGTGTTTATTTGCGGGCGATGCGGGTCAGGTCGAAGGACTCGGAGGTGTCGTTGGCTCTGATTCCGGTGAGGTCTGCTTTGTGGACGACGAGGTGGGGCATGAGGAAGAGGAAGTCAGCGGCGGCGTGTTCGGAGATGCGTTGTGCTGCTGCTTTGAGGTTTTCGATTTCTTGGGCGGGGGTGCCTTGGTCGGCTTCTCCGATGAGGCGGGTGAATTCGGGGTCGTTGTAGCCGAGGTAGTAGTTAGGTGAGAAGACGCGGCCCATGTCGCGGGGTTCTACGTGGGCGATGATGGTGGCGTCGTAGTCCTTGCTTTTCATGACTTGGGAGAGCCATGCGGCGGGGAATTCGAGTTGGTCGAGTTGGACGGTGAAGCCGACTGCTTCGAGGTCGCTTTTGACGACTTGGCCGCAGGAGATGGCGTAGGCCGTGTTGGGTAGGCGTAGCCGGATGGTGGGGTTGGGGGTGCCGGCGGAGGCGAGGAGGGCTTTGGCTTTGTCTTGGTCGTAGGGGTGGTTGTGGGTGGTGTCTTCGTACCAGGGGTCGGTGGGCGGGACCATGGAGCCGATGTGGGTGCCTTTTCCTGCCCAGCAGGTTTTGAGGAGGCTGGGTTTGTCGATGGCGGTGCGGGCGGCTTGGCGGATGCGTTCGTCAGTGAATGGTCCGCTGGCGTTGTTGAAGGCTAGGAGGACTTCGCCGGTGGTGGTGCCTTCGGTGACTTTGTATTCGGGTCGATTTTTGAATTGGCTGAGTGATTCGGGTGATGCGAGGTTGCTGATGATGTCGATGCCGCCAGAGAGGAGGGCATTGTTGAGTGCGTTGCCGTCTTTGAAGTAGCGCAGGGTGACGTTGCGGAAGTGGGGGGTGGTTCCGGCGAAGTGTGGGTTGGGGCCTAGTTGGAGTGAGTCGCCGCGTTTCCAGTTGGTGACGGTGTAGGGGCCGGTGCCGTTGGTGGTGGTGGCGTGGTCGCTTTTGTCGTTGCGGCTGAACATGGCTCCGACGCGGGTGGTCATGCGGTAGAGCCAGTCGTTGCTGGGTCGTTCGAGGGTGACGCGTAGTTCGTTGGGGGCGGTGGCTTCGGCTTTTTCTACGACGTCCATGTAGTCGGCGACGGAGGTGGTCCAGTCGGTGGAGACGCGGTTGATGGAGTAGACGGCGTCTTCGGCGGTGAAGGGGGCTCCGGAGGCGAATTTGGCGTCGTCGACGAGTTTGAAGGTGTAGACCTTGCGGTCGTTGGAGACGGTCCAGGAGCTGGCGAGTGCGGGCACGATCATGCCGTGTTCGTCGAGGGTGACGAGGCCTTCGTAGACGTTGCCGAGAAGGGCTTCGGGGATGGCGGCGCCGTCGTTTTTGGTGAAGTCGAGGCTGACTGGTTCTGCGGTGAATCCGACGGTGAGTCGGGTTCCGGAGGATGGGTCTTCGTTAGTGGACCCGGCCGAGCATGCGGCGATCGTGGCCAGTGCGAGCGCGCTTGCGAGGGTCTTGACGAAGCGGCGGGTCATCGGTCCTCCTGTTGTCCACCTGCATTGATGCACCAGGTGTGGCGGGCCCACGGTGTCGGTGCGGGGAAGATTCCGGTGCCGTCGCAGCATACGTCAGGGGTGGGGTGGGTTGTGGAGGACGTGCGGTTTTGTTTGTTGTTCTCTCACAGTAGTAGGTGGGAGATGGTGTGGATGAGTAGGCCGGCCAGGCCGCCGACGATGGTGCCGTTGATGCGGATGTATTGGAGGTCTTTGCCGACGTGTAGTTCGATGCGTTCGGCTGCTTCTTTGCCGTCCCAGGAGCGGATGACTTGGGAGATGACGGTGGCGATATCACGTCCGAAGGTGGCGATGAGGGCTTCGGCGGAGGCTGCTAGGCGGTTGGTGACGGTTTGGGCTAGGTGTGGGTCGGTGAGGAGTCGTTGTCCGAATGCGCGTAGTTCGTCGGTGGCGCGGTTGATGAGGTGGCTGTCGGTGTCGGTGAGGGCGCGTTGTCCGACGTTGACGAGGGCTTCCCAGAGGTGGATGGCTGTTTCGGTGGTTTGGGGGTGGGTGAGCAGTCGTGTTTTGAGTGCTTCGGTGCGTTCCATGACTGTGGGGTCGTTTTGGAGGTCGCGGGCTAGGTCGGTGAGGAGGTCGTCGATGGCTTGGCGTACGCGGTGGTGGGGGGTGGATCGGACTTCTTGGATCCATTTGATGCATTCGGTGTGGACGCGGTCGGTGACGATTCCGTTGAGCCAGTGGGGGGTCCAGGTTGGGGCTCGGTCGGCGATGAGGGTGCTGAATTGTTCGGGGTTGTCTAGGAGCCAGGCGAGGGCTTCGTCGAGGAGCAGGTCGACTAGGCCGGTGTGGATGCGGTCGGTGACGATTTCGTCCAGGAGGGCTCCGGCTAGGGGGCTGATGGGTTCGTGGGTGAGTTTGGGGACGAGGGTGTGGTTGATGAAGCCGCGGATTTCGTTGTCGTCGACGCTGTTGAGTGCGCGGGAGGCGATGGGGGCGAGTCGGTGGACGACGCGTTCGGCGTGGTCGTCTTCGGTGAGCCATCGTCCGGTGCGTTGGGCGATGTTCATGGTTTGGACTCGTTGTCGGACGGCGTCGGGGGTGAGGAAGTAGCCGAGGAAGAAGTCTTCGAGGCTGGTGGCGACGGTGTCTTTTTTGCGGGGTATGAGGGCGGTGTGTGGGATGGGTAGGCCTAGGGGGTGGCGGAAGATGGCGGTGACGGCGAACCAGTCGGCGAGGGCGCCGATCATGGCGGCTTCTGCGGTGGCGTTGACGTATCCCCAGGGTCCGTCGTGGCCGAAGGTGAGGGCGTAGACGATGGCGGCGATGATGAGTAGGGCGGTGGCGACGGTGCGCATGATGCGCAGGCCTCGGGCGCGTTCGGCGTCGGCGGCCTGCGGTGTGGTGAGGCTGGGGGTGGCTGGGTGTGTGGTCGCCATGGGTTCATTGTGGCGTGTGGGGTGGGTCAAGGGCGTTTCATGCGGTGGAGGTATTCGGCTGTGGCGCGGGGGTTGTCGGTGAAGAGGTTGGAGCGGATGTAGGGGGCATTTTCGTGGAAGTAGGACTCGTATCCGATCCAGCGGGCGTTGCGGGTTAGCCAGTCGTAGACGAAGGCGATGTAGCGGGGGTTGTCGCCGCCGCTGTTGGGGTTTGCTGGGGCGATTCCCCATTCGGGTAGGACGAATTTTTTGTTGTGGGTTTTGGCGAAGTTGAGCCAAAAGTTCCAGCCGTAGGGGGCCTCGCGGTGGTGGGCGATGTTGGTGTCGTTTGTGTAACCGGGGTCCCAGTCGTAGGCATCCATGCCGATGTAGTCGACGTACTCATCGCCGGGGTAGAAGGTGCGTGCGTCGGTGGTGTCGGTTTGTCCGGGTCCTTCGTTGACTACCCAGGCGATGCGTAGGCGTGGGCCGCCTTTGCGTAGTGCGGTGACGGCATGGCGGTAGGCCTGTTTCCATTGGGTGGCGCTGTGGGCGTAGGCGGCGTGTTTCCAGCCTGGGAGGTTCATTTCCCAGCCGAGGCGGATGTAGGCGGTGGGGTATTTTGCGGCGACCATGCGGCCGAAGTTTTCCCATTGGGTGTTGTAGCCGCCGGTGCTTGCGGTGGTGAGGTTGCCTTCGTCGGGCCAGAGGGGGACGCCGACGTCGAGGGTGCCGGTGTAGCGGGTGGGGATGCGTTGGTTGTCCATGAACCAGTCGTTGGACATTTCGGCCCAGTTTTCTCGGCTGGGGAAGACGGTGATGACGTCGGCAGCTCGTCCTCGGTGTTGGGTGAACTGGGTGGCGATGTCGGCGCGGTGCATGGGGAAGAGGCCGGAGTCGAAGGGCATGCCGCTGGGGCGTTGGGTTGTGGTGGGGGGCATAGTGGGGGGTTTGGGTTTGCTGGGGGGTGTGGGGGTTTTGTCGATTCGGGTGATAGTGATGGCTGATAGGAGTGCAAGGTTGGTTTTGTTGATGGGGGTGATGTCGAGTCGACCGTCGGTGACTGTGGTGGTGAACCGTAGGTCGTGGGCGGTGTTTTTACCTGCGGCTTTGTAGATGTCGATGTTGGCGAGTTTGGTGGTTCCTTCGGCTTTGATGTCGAAGATGCGTTGGCCGGGTTTGTTCCAGAAGGCTTCTCGGGTGTGGAGGGTGACGGTGTAGGTGCCGTTGGGTAGGGGGTGGGACCAGTTTTTCCAGCGGATGAGTTCAGGGCGGTAGAGAGTGTCGCTGGTGGTGCCTTTGATGTCGGTGGTTGGTGGGAGTGGTTCGACGAGGTCTCCGCCGGTGAAGCCGCGGCGGGCGATGTAGGTGTTGCCGGCGGCGTCTTTGATGGGTTTGGTGTAGGTGGTCATGCGCAGCACTGTGGTGCTGGTTGTGGGTGCGGGCTGGGGTGGGGGTTTGGGTTTGCTGGGGGGTGTGGTGGGGGTGATGTCGATGGCGGAGATGAGGGCGCTGTCTGCGGTGGCGGTGAATCTGAGGTTGAGGTGGCCGTCGGTGATGGTGGTGGTGAAGGTGCGGTCGTAGGCGTGGTTTTTGCCGACGGCTTTGATGATGTCGATGTTGGTGAGGGCGGGGTTTCCTTCGGCGGTGACGGAGAAGACGCGTTGGCCGGGTTTGTCCCACCAGGCTTCGCGCATTTTGAGGGTGATGGTGTAGGTGCCGTTGGGTAAGGGTGTTGTCCAGGAGTTCATGCGGACGTGTTCGTGGCGGTAGAGCTCGTCTTCGCTGGTTCCGGCGATGTCGTAGTTTCCCCAGTAGGAGGTGGAGTTGTCTCCGGTGTCGAATCCGCTGGTGGGGGTCCAGGTGTGGCCGTAGGTGTCGGTGATTGGGGTGGGGGCGGTGGTGATGCGGATGGTGTTGGTGGGTGTGGGGGCGGCGAGGGCGACGTTGGTTGGCGTGGTGAGGGCGAGGAGGGTGAGAGTGGCAGCCAGGGCGCGGGCGGTGGTGTGGTGTGGGCGCATGGGGTGAGGCGCTTTCGGGTGGGGAGAAGGAGTCGCTTTCCTGTCGGGTGTGGTGGCGACTTTTCTGAGGTGTTCCTTCAGGCGCGTGTTACTCCCCTTGGGGGCCAGAGGCATACCTAGGAGGCCGATGGTGTCCCGTCGGCCCCCTAGGTTTTAGCTGTTCAGGTGTGGTGTTAGGCGGTGGTGGTGTCTGTGTGTGCGGGTTTTGCTGCTTCGAGTAGTTGTTCGATGGGTGCTAGGGCCGCGTCCCAGCCGTAGACGGCCAGCATCGCGTCGACGGCGTCTTGGGGCAGGATTTTTTCTCCGCGGAGGAGTTCGATTTCGATTGCTTCGCAGAAGCGGCTGAGGTCTTCGGAGGTGGTGCGGATGACTCCTTCGGGGAGTCCGTCGAGTCCGGATGCGCCGACGTGGGTCGAGACTGAGGGCAGGCCGTATCCAATGTATTCGAGCAGTTTGATGCGGGATCCGCCGCCTTCGAGGAGGGGTGCGATGCCTAGTCGTGCTCGTTCGAGTAGGGGTGCCATGCTAGGCACGTTTGCTTCGAGTCGGGTTCCGGGTGCTGCTTGGACGCGGGCACGGAATTCTTCGGAAGGGTTACGTCCGGCGATGGTTAGGACGAGTCCGTGGTGGCGGGAGATGAGGTCGGCCCATTGGGGTGATTCGATGAGCCAGAGGATGCCGTTGATGTTGGGGCGCCAGTCGAGGGCTCCGGTGAAGAGCAGTTCGAGGGAGTCAATTTTGGCGGCTTGGCTGCCTCCGCGTCGTTTTTCCGGTGGTGGTGGGGTGACGCCGTTGCGGGCCACGATTACGGTGCTAGTGCCGTCTTTGCGGGCTTGGTGGGCGTCGTGTTCGGTGCAGACGATCATGGGGTGTCGTGCCCCGGTGCCTTTTTCGAGGGTTTTGAGCAGGGCGGCTTCAGCGTAGGCAGCGACTTTCATGGCGCCGGTTTCGGCGTGGGCGCGTTGGGCCATGAGGTCGGATTCGACGTTGTGTGTGCTCAGCCAGACGGGTAGTCCTTCGGGGAGGATATCGGCGATTGCGAAGAGGCTGGTGTGGTCGATGATCGAGCCGCGGAAGAGGCCGTATTGCTCGAGTGCGTACTGGACTCCTTCGATGACGGCGTCACCGCAAAGCCGTAGGGCTCCTAGACTGCGGTATCGCATGAAGCTGGTGGCGTCTTCGACGCGGCTGAAAGGCCCTGATTTGGGGGTGAAGAGATCTTCGACGGTGAAGTTCTCGCCGCTGCCGCTGGCTTTTTTGACGCCTTGGGGGGTGACGAGGATGACGTCGTCGCGTTCGGCGAACCAGCGCACCATGGCTAGGGTGCGCAACATGCCTCCGGAGGTTGCTGGGATGCCGAATTCTTTGGTGACGAAGAGGAATGGGAGTCCGGGCACGCCTGCTGCTCGGGCAGTGGGTGAGGTTTCAAGGAAGCGGGAGCGGGCTACTTCACGGCCGCCGACGTTGGCGCGTCCGGTGGCGACTCCTTTGGCGTATTCGACGTAGAGCTTAGCCAGGGGTCGGTCACCGCGGGCTAGTTCGCGGGCGGCGCGGAGGGCGTAGCCGCCGAGCATGGCTCCGCGCATCACTTTGGCTTCGGGGCCGGTGTGGTAGCGCTTGACGTAGTTGGTGAAGGAGGCGCCGCGTAGGCGGAGCATTTCTTTGCTGGGAGCTCCGGATTTGCCCGCGCCGTGGGGGACGATGACGTCTGAGCGGAGAACTTCGGCTAGGCCTGCTTCACGGGCGCGGCGGCCGAAGGACATGTCTTCGGAGTAGACGTAGAAGGATTCGTCGAATCCTTCTAGGCGGCGGAATTGTTCGGTGCGTACTGCCATGCAGGCGCCGGTTGTCCATTCGACGGAGACGTTTTCGCCCATTTCGGGTTTGGCGTAGACCCCGGCTTTGGGGAAGCGTTTGTGAAGTCCGGCGGCGTAAACGATGGTGCGTGGGACGGTGGGTTCCCATCCCCCGACGCCCATTTCGACTCCGTCGGTAGAGACCATGGTTGCGGCGTGGGAGGCGGCGAGCACGTCAACGGCTAGGCCATCGACGAGAGCTTGCATGTCGCTCATGGTTGGTCGCGAGTCGGGGTTGACGAAGACGACGAAGGGGGCGGTGCTGGTGAATGCGCCTTTGTTTGCGGCGCGGGCGAAGCCGACGTTGCCGCCGTCGAGGTAGCGCACGTTGGGGTGTTTTCGAGCCCATTGGTCTAGGCCGTCAATGCCTTGTCCGTTGTCGACGATGACGATGGGTAGTTCTTCTGGCCATCCGGCGACGAGCTCTTCTACGTGTTCCCTGCTTTTGTAGGTGACGAGGACGACCTCGAAGTCATTCTTCGTGCTCATGTGTCTTCTCCCCTGATCCGGCGAACACGTCCTCGCTTGATCGGCGGCTCACCCCGGTGCGTTGGTGGCCGTTGCGGCGGCCGCGTGACCGTGGTGGGGTGTGCGGACTTGTTGTGCTCGAGATTCTCGTTGTGATTCTTGACGACCTTACCGAGCTGATTGCTGTGGGGTAAGGCGGGCTGTGCGCATGCCGTGTGGAGTTCGGTTGTGGGCCGGTGTGTGGGTTGTTTTGTGTTCACCACGCGAGTCGTACCGGTGTGGGGGTGCCGCTAGACTTCGTGGGCAGTTGTCCAGGTCGGGCGCCCGTCTCACACTCCTTTTTAGGTACGTCGTTCTCGAGTGTGATTGGTCGCCTCTTGCGTCCCCTACGTGAAGGGGGACGCCGGTGCTTCATCGATTGAGAGGGCGTTCCCGCCCGAGCCTCGGCACGAGCGCTATCCGTGGCCCAGCGTGGGGACACGTTCTCGTGTTGAAGAGGGGATCCACGCCGTGGGGGCGTGGTTTTGGTCGTGAGCGCGATGGAGCGGAGCCGGCTAGGCAGCGGGGGGCCGCTGCAGCGGCGACATTTTGGGGAGGTTTATTTTGTCGATTCACGAACGTGAGTCTGTGCCTGTGCAACACCGCACTGATGCGGAAGTTCTGGGGCATGAGCAGGGCAATAATTCGTTATCTGCTGGTGACGCTGTCCGCGGCGCTGCGCGTGGCGCGTGGTCACGCATGTACCTGCATCGGATTGTTGTGCTGGATGTGATTTCGGCAGTGCTGGGTCTTTTCTTGGCACTGAAAATTGGGCCTACTCGGGATGAGATCGCCGGTGGGTACATTCTGGCTAGTGCCCCTATCCCGTTGGTGTGGGTGGGGATTCTTGCTTTGTGCCACGCTTATGAGCGCCGTTATCTGGGCGTGTCCGATGAGGAGTATCGGACGGTGGGGCGTGCGGTGGTTGGCATGCTGGGTTTGCTGGCTGTGGCAGGAATGTTCACTAAGGGACAGTGGTCTCGGGCGTACATCATCACGCTATTGGTGTCGTTGTTTGTACTGGCGTTAGTTAACCGCCGGATTATGCGTTGGTGGTTGCACAAGAACCGCCGCAATGGTCGTTTGATGCAGCGGACTGTGGTTGTTGGTCGTGCTGATGCTGCAGCCGAGTTGATTCGGCAGATTAAGCGCTCCCCCGACCAGGGTTTCGATGTGGTTGCGGTGTGCACTTCTGGGATGGATTCGTCGTGGAATGCCACCTCCGCGATTGAGGGGGTTCCGGTTTTCGGTAACCCGTCGGAGGCCACTTCAGCTGTGGATTTGTTTGATGCCGAGGTTGTGGCGGTGACGTCGCATCCGGAGTTGGCGGGTAAGTCTTTGCGCCGTCTGACCTGGGCGTTGGAGGAGCGCAATGTGGAGCTGGTGGTTTCTACCGGGCTTCTTGATGTAGCCGGACCGCGTTTGTCGATCCGTCAGTCTTCGGACATGTCGCTGCTGCATATTGAGCGTCCCGCGGCGACACGGCAGTCGGAGATTTTGAAGAGCATCATGGACCGCTCTATCGCGGCGGCGTTGATTGTTATTTTCTCTCCGTTGCTTATTGGTGTTGCTGTCGCGATTAAGGTGATTTCACCGGAGGGGCCGGTGATTTTCCGTCAGCAGCGTGTGGGGCAGCGTGGTGAGCTGTTCACGATTTACAAGTTCCGTTCGATGGTCCCTGATGCGGAAAAACGTCTTGCTGATTTGTTGAAGTACAACGAGGGCAACGAAGTCCAGTTCAAGATGAAGAAGGATCCGCGGATTATTCCGGGTATCGGTAGCTTCATTCGTAAGTACTCGGTGGATGAGTTGCCGCAGTTGTTCAATGTGTTGTTCGGGACGATGTCGTTGGTGGGGCCACGCCCGCAAAGCCAGGCCGAAGTTGAGCAGTATGAGCCCGATGCGATGCGTCGTCTACACGTCAAGCCCGGTATGACGGGGTTGTGGCAAGTCAGTGGCCGCAGCGACCTTGATTGGGAGCAGTCGATTCGTCTGGATTTGAAGTACGTGGACAACTGGTCCCCGATTGTGGACTTGAAAATTCTGGTTCGTACTTTCAAGGCAGTGTTTGCCAGCTCTGGGGCGTACTAACCAGCCTGTGTAGATGCACATCTAAGGGGGGCACCCGATATCGGGTGCCCCCCTTAGTCGTCTGTTAGCTGCAACCGCTGGTGGATCCGCATCCTTCGCAGGCGTAGCAGCTGCCCGCTGGGCGCATCTTGGTGCCGCAGGTCATGCACATGGGCGCGTCAGCGATTTTGCCTTGAAGTAACTCCATTAGGTCTGCTGAGGAGCGCACCGGCGCGGTGTTGCGGTGTTGTTCTTTAGCTCCCCAGACCGGTGTCTGTGAATAGTTTTCGAGTTCGCTTTCTTGGGCTTCGTCGCTGTTTTCGGCAAGGTATGAGCCTGTTTCTAGGTGGCGGGCACGTTCTTCGGCGGAGTAGATGCCGTATGCCGAGCGAGTGTCGAAGTCCAGGTAGTCCAGTGCCAGGCGCCGCGCGACATAGTCCATGATCGATTGGGCCATGCGAATATCGGGGTCGTCTGTCATGCCTGCTGGTTCAAAGCGCAGGTTGGAGAACTTTTCCACGAATGTTTCCAACGGAACGCCGTACTGCAGCCCAATCGAGACTGCGATTGAGAAAGCATCCATCACTCCGGCCAAGGTTGATCCTTGCTTACCGAATTTGAGGAACACCTCTCCTGGCCGCCCGTCTGCGTAGGCAGAGGCTGTCAGGTATCCCTCGGCTCCCCCTACCGCGAATGATGTTGTCGTTGAGGGACGTCGCCTGGGCAGGCGGGTGCGTTTGGCCCGGTACTCCACGATCTTTTCTGGCGCGGACTGTTCAGCAGGCGGTTGAGGGTCGGTGGTGGTGGTGGAGGTTTTTTTCGCTCCACCATCAGACAGTGGCTGGCCAACTTTGCAGTTATCGCGGTAGACAGCCAGGGCTTTGAGGCCAAGTTCCCAGCCAGCCATGTACACGTCAGCGATGTCTTGGATCGTTGCACTTTCGGGCAGGTTCACGGTTTTGCTGATCGCTCCGGACAGGAAAGGCTGCGTCGCGGCCATCATGCGCACGTGGCCCATGGGTGCGATTGCCCGTGCCCCCATGGCGCAATCGAACACTTCGTAGTGTTCTCGTTTCAGTCCGGGGGCGTCGATCACGTGCCCGTGTTCGGCGATGTATTCAACGATGGCTTCTACTTGCTCGTCTTGGTATCCCAGGCTGCGCAGGGCGCGGGGAACAGTGTGGTTGACGATCTGCATTGATCCGCCACCGACAAGTTTTTTGAATTTGACCAGTGAGAAGTCTGGTTCGATGCCGGTGGTGTCGCAGTCCATCATGAAACCGATTGTGCCGGTGGGAGCCAGCACTGAGGCTTGTGCGTTGCGGTAGCCACGTTCGCCGCCGATACGTACTACGTCCTCCCATGCTTGATTCGCGGCGGTATGGATGCTTTGTGCCATCGGCTCGAAGGTGCGCAGAGTGAAACTGGCGTCTCGGTGCATCTGCATGACGCGTTGGTGAGACTCAGCGTTGCGGGCGTAGCCATTGTACGGACCGACGATGCCAGCTAGCTCGGCGGAGCGGCGGTAAGCAGTTCCCGTCATCAGGGATGTGATGGCAGCGGCGAGTGCCCTTCCGCCATCGGAGTCGTATCCGTGTCCGGTGGCCATCAGGAGTGCGCCGAGGTTGGCGTATCCGATGCCTAGTTGACGGAAGTCGCGTGTGGTTTCAGCGATAGCCAAGGTGGGAAAGTCTGCGAAGCAGATGGAGATGTCCATCGCAGTGAATACGAGTTCGACGATGTGAGTGAATTTCTCTACATCGAAGGTGTTGTCCTCGCGGAGGAATTTCAGCAGGTTCAGTGAGGCCAGGTTGCAGGAGCTGTTGTCTAGCGACATGTACTCCGAGCAGGGGTTTGAGGCAGTGATGCGGCCAGATTCGGGGGTGGTGTGCCAGTGGTTGATGGTGGTGTCGTATTGCAGTCCGGGGTCGGCGCATTCCCAGGCAGCTTTTGCGATGGTGTCGAACAGGGATTTGGCGTCAACTTCTTCGATGACTTCACCGCTCATGCGGGCTTTGAGGCCGTAGGTGGTGCGGTTTTTGACTGCTTCCATGAAGGCATCGTCGACGCGTACTGAGTTATTGGCGTTCTGGTACTGCACGGACACGATGTCTTTGCCGCCCAGATCCATGTCGAATCCGGCGTCGCGCAGGGCGCGGACTTTGTCTTCTTCGCGTGCCTTGGTGAGGATGAATTCTTCAATGTCGGGGTGGTCGACATCTAGGACCACCATTTTTGCTGCGCGTCGGGTAGCGCCGCCAGATTTGATAGTTCCTGCCGAGGCGTCGGCGCCACGCATGAAGCTCACTGGCCCTGATGCGGTGCCTCCAGAGGAGAGAAGTTCTTTGCTGGAGCGGATGCGGGACAGGTTCAGTCCTGCGCCGGAGCCGCCTTTGAAAATGAATCCTTCTTCGCGATACCAGTTCAGGATTGATTCCATGGAGTCTTCAACGGAGAGGATGAAGCATGCGCTGACCTGCTGGGGGCTGGCGGTGCCGACGTTGAACCAGACTGGTGAGTTGAAGCTGAAGATTTGGTGCACCAGGGCGTAGGTGAGTTCGTGTTCGAAGATTGTGGCGTCTTCATTCGTGGCGAAGTAGCCGTGCTTTTTTCCTGCGGTGACGTATGTCATGACGACTCGGTCAATCAGTGTTTTGAGTGAGGATTCACGTGTTGGTGTTCCTACTGCGCCGCGGAAGTATTTTGTGGTGACGATGGTGCTGGCGTTCATTGACCAGAAGTCGGGGAATTCGACTCCGTGTTGTTCGAAGATTGTTTCGCCGGTTTTCCAGTTTGTTTGGACAACGTCGCGTTTTTCCCATGTCACCTCTTCGTAGGGGTGCACGCCGGGGGTGGTGAAGATACGCGCGACGGTGATTCCTTGCCTGCCTGCGTTGTCTGATTCAGCCATTGTGTCGGTGGTTTCGCTCATACGTCGTTCCTCCCAGACTCGGCTCTTGCGAAGCCGCTTTACTGTTTGCTCGCCCCGAACGCTTGACTATGTCGACGACGCAGGCACAGTGGCGTAGGGCCTCGGACGCCCGCTGAATGCGGGCATGGGTGATAGCGGCACCAGTTGTTGGCCCGCTGATGGTGAGAAATGTGAAAAACGCGCTATGAAAGCATGGTGATGCTTACCCGCTGCCGGGTGGGTCTCCGTCGTCGGTAATGACGCCGTTCTCGTCCTGAGGTTGGCGCAGACGGGCGATCGCAGCCTCGAAATCTTCGAGACGCTCGAAATCTTGATAGACGCTGGCGAACCTTAGGTAGGCGACAACGTCGAGGGCTTGTAGTGGTTCAAGGATTGCCAGTCCGATGGCGTGCGCGTCGACCTCAGCGGCGCCGCGCATCCTGATGTTTTCTTCTACGTGTTGGGCAAGTAATGCCAGGTCGTCGTCCGAGACGGGTCTACCTTGGCATGCTTTGCGCACCCCAGTGACAATTTTTCCGCGGCTGAAGGGCTCACTTGCGCCGGAACGTTTCCGTACTGCTAGTGCGGAGGTTTCCAGGGTTGTGAAACGTCTGCCGCAGGAAGGGCACTCTCTTCTGCGCCGGATGCCCGATCCGTCGTCAATCGCGCGACTGTCGATGACTCGACTGTCGTCGTGACGACAAAATGGGCAGTGCACGTCGCTTTCCTTCCTTGCGTGTTGAGTGTCGTTGCTGCCGTGAGGAACGGCCACATCGCGTGGATCCCCGCACGTCTAGGAACGCAGGTTCACGTTCTTTCAGTAGACAAAGGCCCACTGAAATAATAGCGATATAAAACCTTTTACCCATCCACAATATATGGACAATGCTTCATCTGGCGTCACTAGATGTAGTGATCCTATGGGTGCCGCTTCTCCAAACAAAAGCTGGAAGACCGTTTGATACGTCACTTTCCCCACCCCAGGCCCACAAACACACAGGCCACCCCCACTCACGCGCCCCTCAACCCAGCACCCCAACTCCCCCACCGGCGTGTCGAAGCTAGTTGCCCAATGAATCTCACGGCATGCGCGGAATCCACAAACGCTGCCCCACACTCACATGCACATCAGCCAAATCATTGATCTGCTGCAGGATCATCACCGCATCACCAGAGGGAAGCTGCGGCAGATACTCCCGGGCAATATCTGCCAGCGTCGACTGGTTCTCCGTAACGGTCACCATGCGATCCATCACAATCCCCACCTGATCAGGACCGGCGCACACCATAAAGACGACAAGCGACACCACAAACACCACCCCCAAAGCCACCACTAAACGGCCTGTAGATATCGACCACACCGGGCTTACTTCTCCCCGCCTCGATTCCGGGAAAGAAATGACCGTCGCCAACCCCTCACCTACAACTGTGGCCCTACCGCTGGCTTCACCATGCCCCCGCAGGTCAGCTTGATCCCCGCCAGGTGATACCGCATGCAACATATTGCGACCAGTCATGACGAACTCCCTCTTTTCATACCCAGACATCAAACCTGTACCTGCTGCACGCGAGCCAATGATTCGAATACATGTTCTATCGAACAAAAGTTCGATAGAAAAAGCAAGGATATTTCGCACACATATTCGATTTAACTAATTCAACTTGACCAACATGACCCTGCAAATAGACTCCTCCTTCTGGGCTGCGCAACACAGAATCCGAACATCTGTTTGAGGAAACCCCCCATCGCCGCCTAGAATTCGAACAACAGCCCCATCCCGCAACTCTCATCGGGCTCACGTGCACGCCCAATCCAGAGCCTCGAAATGAGCGGGAACCAGCCAGCCCAAGGTGAGACCCACCTTGCTCTCACCCTCCGACACCGTTCACACGCCCCCTGCGAGATCTCACCTTGTCGGCAGGCGATGCTAGAGAAAGGGATCCCCATGTCCGAGATCCATGAAATCGCCGCTCAACAACGCCCCGGACTCACTGCACGGCAACGTAAAGTTCTCCAGGTCATCCGCGTCTGCGTTGAATCCCGCGGATATCCACCCAGCCTGCGCGAAATCGGCGATGCCGCAGGACTGACCTCACCCAGCAGCGTCTCCCACCAGCTCTCCGCCCTCGAACGCAAGGGCTACCTACGCCGCGACCCCCACCGCCCCCGCGCCATCGAAATACTCATCGACACCGACCTAGACCTCCCCGACCGCAAAGAGTCCCGTCCCGACTCCACAGAACCCCCCACGCCAGAAATAAGTGGCACCGATCTGCACCCCGAAGCCACCTACGTGCCCATCCTTGGCCGTATCGCAGCTGGCACCCCCATACCCGCAGAAGAAGCACTCGAAGACGTCTTTCCTCTACCGCGTCAACTCGTCGGTGAAGGAGAGCTTTTCCTCCTGCAAGTCTTCGGCGACTCCATGGTCGACGCCGCCATCTGCGACAAAGACTGGGTCGCCGTCCGCCGCCAACCCACCGCTAGCAACGGCGAAATCATCGCAGCCATGCTCGACTCCGAAGCAACAGTCAAAACCCTAAAAATCAACCCCGACGGCTCCCGCTGGCTCATGCCACACAACCCCGCTTACAACCCCATCGACGCCACCGGCGCCACCATCCTCGGAAAAGTCACCGCAGTCATCCGACGCCTGTGACCACCCGCGATACCAGTAACGCGACGTTATGATCAGCAACATGATCGACATCGCCGGTTTCCGAGTCATGCGCGCCATCGCCGACGCCGGAAGCTTCACCTCCGCCGCCGCCTCCCTGGGCTACTCCCAACCTGCGATCTCACAAATGGTGCGCCGACTCGAACAACGCACCGGAACCACCCTCGTTGAACGCGTAGGCCGCACCGTACGACTCACCGAAGCAGGCGAAGTCCTAGCCCGCCACGCCACAGCCATACTCACCGCACTCGAACAAGCCGAAGACGAAATATCAGCCATCGCCGGACTCGAATCAGGACGAGTACGCCTCATGGCCTTCCCCTCGGCATCGGCCGCCATTGTCCCGGCCGCCCTAGCGCAACTACGCGAAACCTACCCCGGCATCACAGTCACCTTCACCGAAGGTGAACCCCCGCAAGCATTAGCCGCCCTGCGTGCTGGCGAATGCGACATCGCTTTAGTCTTCGCCTACGACGGAGCCGGACTACCCGCAGCCGAGGACAACCTCGAAACACTCCACGCCATCGAACTATTCGACGACCCCGTACACGTCGCACTCCCCCGCCAACACCCCCTCACCAGCAATCCCGTAGTCAATCTCGCCGACCTCACCAATGAAGACTGGATCGCCGGCTGCCCCCGCTGCCGCGGCCACCTCCTGGACTCCTGCAACCTGGCCGGATTCCGTCCCCGCGTCACCTACGAAACCGAGGACTACATGGCCGTACTCGGGTTCGTCGGCGCCGGGCTCGGCGCCGCCCTCATCCCCGCCCTAAACCTCTCCAAAGCCATCCACCCCGACGTAGCCATCCGCGACATCACCCCCCAAAGTCACCGCACCGTCTACGCCGTCACCACACCCGATCTCTTCCGAGTCCCCGCCGTCGCCACCACCCTCCACGCCCTCACCGACAGCGCAGAACACGCACACACATCACCAGAAATCCCCGCCACTCTCATGATCTAAAACCTCACCTGGTTCGCAACCCCCGAACCACAACACCCCGGCCACCACCAGCACCGGAAACATGCATCAAGACCGTCCCCGCCTCATCGGTGCGCCACACACTCGCCCCCGAACGCTGCAAATCCATCATCACCGACGGAGCTGGATGCCCATAAGTGTTCTGCGCCCCCACACTAATAACCGCAACTGCCGCCCGCAGATCGCTATACAACCCTGCAGCAACATGCGCCGACCCATGATGCGACACCTTCACCACATCAAAACTGCCTAACTGCCCACTACCCTCAAGAGCACGACGCACAGCAGCAGTAGCTGACTCTTCAGCATCCCCCAACAACAACACCCGCATCCCACCAGCTTCAGCAGTAAGAACCAAAGAGCCGTCATTAGAACTAGCGCTGTGCTCACTACGCGGCCACACAGTCCGCAAACGAAGCCCACCCCACACACCCTCACTACCCATCACCCACTTCTCCACCGGAATCTGCGCACTTTGCGCGATCCGAGTGATCTGAGCAGGACGCCCCCGCGCCTCAGCCGCAGCAGAAACAACCAGCCGCTCCACCTTCCGGCCAGCAACCACACCCGAAAGCCCCGCAACGTGATCCGAGTCGTAATGGGTCAACACCACCGCCGCCAAATGCTGCACACCCAACGCATCAAGACAGGCATCAATCAACCGCGGATCACGACCGGTATCAACCAAAACAGTTGACGCATGATCATCACCACGCACAACCAACGCATCCCCCTGCCCCACATCACAGGCAGCGAATTTCCACCCTTGAGCCCCCTGCCCACCAGGCAACGGAACACACACCGCGAACAAAGCAACAAACAAGCTTGCACCAGCAAAAACGCCATGACGACACACAACCTCCAAAAGTCGCCGCCACGCCGGAGCCGTGAACAACGCCACCACAGTGAGCACCGCAAACACACCAGCTCCCCACCCCCCTGCCGGCCACGGCACTGTTCCACCAGGAACGACCGCCAACCCATGCGCCACAAACGCAATCGCCAACGCGCACACCCCCGGGAACCACGCAAACAATGCCGCCAGCGACGGAAACACCAACGAGGCAGCAGCCGTGAAAATCCCACCCAGAGTGACCGGGGCAACCAAAGGAGCGGTGAGCACGTTGGCCGGGATAGAAATCAGCTGAATCCCTGGGCTCAGGAGAAGCAACACCGGAGCACACATCACCTGCGCAGCCAACGGAACAGCCACAAGGGGAGCCAGCCAACGCAAAAACCTCGGGAGCTTATCTGCGATCTCGTCAGACCACGAGCGCGCAAACAGGACAATTCCCGCCGTGGCCAACACCGAAAGCGCAAACCCATAGCTACGGGCCAACCACGGATCGAAACCCAAAAGCACCAGAATGGCGGCGGCCAAAGCAGGCAACGCAGCACCGCGACGTGAAGCGCTAACACCAACCAGACCAACAGTCCCCATCGTTGCCGCGCGCAGCACACTTGCATCTGGGCGAGCCACAACCACGAAAAGAGCGACTGCGGCCACGCCAAGAAAAGGCCGGACCCGCCGCGGCATTCCGATCAGCCGCATCAAGAAAGCAGCACCAAGGAGTACATACGTCACGTTCGTGCCCGACACTGCACTCAAGTGGGTCAAGCCGGTGTCGCGCATCGCCTCGACCAGAGAAGAAGACTGTTGTGAACGATCACCTAGAACCATCGCCGGAACCAGTCCGCGAGCATCGTCAGGCAGAGCGTGAGTGGCCTGACTGAGCCCAGTTCGGACGTGCGTGGCCACGGCCAAGATCGGGTTCGGTGATGGGTGTACCTGTAGTGCGTTGGGGCGGCTCACGGTGGCGACGGCTTTATCTGGCGCAGGGACTGCCCGTAGCGCTCCACGCACCGTAATGGTGTCACCCCAGTTTGCGTGAGTGAGGCGGTGATCAGCGAAAATCCGCACCGGTGTAGCTACCGGAGTGCTCAGCGCATGATGTTCGATTGTTTCGACGTTCATTAAAGCGACATACAGTGCTCCCGAGCCGTTCGCGGAGGGGACTTGTCGTGGTTCTTCGGTGATACGTCCAGTCAGGGCGGCAGTGGCGTGTGTTGCTGCAAGATCGGGGATGGGGCCAGCTTGCCTACGCAGATCATGCGCGGTGGCGGTGGCGCACAGAACAAACGTGGCAATGAGAGTCAAAGTGCCGATGCGCGCGATGGGGGTGGGGCGACGGCAGAGAAATACAGCAGCGGGCAAAGCGAGCAGCGCACTGATCAGTGCTGCCCCAATGGTGAAACTCCAATGCGGCCCAGCCGCAGCTAGTACGCTCCACGCGATCGCCGCGGGGATAAAAAGGCGCAGGTCAGCAGGAAGTTCAGTGGCCGAGGAGGTTTTTTCGCGCTTATCACGCAGCGCGTTAAGAAGCAGACTGGCAACCGCTCTCATACCGTGACGAGTTGGGCAAGTTTAGCGAAGGTTTTTTCACCGACGCCAGAGACCTCGTTAAGGTCTTCCACACGCGTGAAGCGCCCGTTATCGGTGCGCCATTTAATGATTTTTCCAGCCATCACAGGGCCAACACCAGGCAAGGTTTCCAAAGTGGTTTGGTCGGCGCTGTTGAGGTTCACTTTGCCTGCAGCGGTAGTAGAAGTACCTGGGCTGCTTACAGCGGCCGCGGGGGCTGCCTCACCCAGGGCAGCGACGATGATCTGTTCACCATCGCTGAGTGGCTTGGCCATATTGATGCTGCGGGCATCGCTTCCACGTGCGAAACCACCTGCAGCCGCAATCGCTTGGCTTGCACGGGATCCCGCAGGCACGGTGACGACCCCCGGTTTGGTCACTTTCCCAGCGACATGGACCGTGATGGCGGCTGGGGTCGTCTGTGAGTGTTTATCAGCCGTCCCAGCGGTTCCTGAAGGGGACGGTTTCCCGGCATGGGCGGATGCAGCGGGAACGGTGTGCTCTGCTGCTTGACGTTCGCTGAACCACCAACGTGCGAACACCACCGCACATGCCAGCACGCCAATGATCAAGGCTCCGATAATCGCGCGAGTAGGGGGAACGCTCCTGGCTGTTTGGAGACGTTGCGGAACAGCGAGCAGAGCACGAGTGTCCGTGGCGTGTGTGTGTTCTTCCTCTTCTAGGGGTGGCAAACGCCGTTGCTGGTTGTGACTTTCCGCAGCTGGGGAGGCGAGCAGAGCGCGCACATTTGGTCGAGGAGTTTTGTTGACCTGTGGCGCGTATGGTCGTACGTCACCCATCCCTGGTGTTGGGTGTGTGCGCTCGTTGTAGCTGCGAGTGCTCTCTGATTCTGCTTTCGCGACGAGTTGCTGCCACCGCTGCTCGACGTCGCTGCAGCCACCGGAAGCTTTCTCTGCTAGATCCCAGTCGTCGATTTGTGAATTCCACTGCTCATGTCTTGGTGCCCACTCCAGCTCCAATTCCTCATCAACATCGGAGACGAACCCGGCACTAGAGTCGGGGGCATAGCGGGGCTCGCAAGCAGCGACAACATGGTGAGCAGGAGGGCGAGAAGGGCGGATCGGCCACGGCGCATTGACTCCACGCCGGCGACTGGCCGCGTGGGCAGCTTGTGTGGTGGGCAGCGGATCAGCAGGAGGCATGCGGTGAAGCTATGCCGAACCAGAACACTCAGATGCAGACAGCACCTGCTGATGTGGAGAACAAACCCCCTCTCAACAGGTTGTGGACGCTCCTAGGTGGGCTCTGCGGGCGTTCCTGTGACAAATACCCCAACCGCCCCAGGTCCAACATGCACCGCCAACACCTCATCCACAGGCGCTACCGACACCGAAGCCACAGGGATGTTCTGCGTTATCAACACTTGCGTGAGTTTTTCTGCCAACAGGTCGGCACGCTCGGTGGCATCAACATGCTGCACCGTCACCGTGACTGGGTCTAGAAGCTGCCTGGCGCGCGAAACCGCTAACTCAACCAGGCGCGAAACAGCACGTCCAGTGGTTCTGAGTTTCTCCACGGGCTCGATGTGTCCGTCTGCGAGCTGGAGAATCGGTTTCACTGACAACGCTGTCCCGAGGAACGCCGCAGCAGCACCAATCCGCCCGCCCTTACGCAGATTCTCCAAAGAATGCACATAGAAAAACGTGGACGTCGTATCGGCGACCGCGCGAACAATACCGCTAGCAACCTCACCAGCCTCCTGCGGCGATAGCCCAGCGACAATCGGCGCTGTACGACGTACCGCGTTCCCCAACCCGGCACCAGCCATTGCGCTATCAATGACGTGCACAGGCACCGATGCCGACCGCGCGGCCAACAACGCTGCGTCACGCGTGCCAGATAGCTGGGCCGACAAATGCACCGAAACGATGCCTTGCACACCACGAGAAGCCAAATTCTCGTAGCAGGTGAGGAACTCTCCCGGTGAAGGACGTGAAGTCCCGGTGGTTTTAGCTGCAGCCACAACCACCGGGAAAGATCCTTCACTGTCTGCGGTGATCTCACGCCCGTTTTCCAAGACGTGCAGTCCGACCACTGCGACACCCAACTGCCTCTGCTCAGCAGCAGACAGCCCAGCAGTGGAATCTGTCACCACAGCAATGCTGCGGCCACCGGTCACTGGGCTGTCAGTGCTGCGAACTGTCACTGAGCGACGATGTTGACCAGGTTCGGGGCACGCACAATGACCTTGCGGACTGTTTTTCCCTCAATCAGTTCAGCGATGCGAGGCTCGGCGAATGCTGCTTTCTCCAGGTCTGCTTCACAGATTGAGGGGTCGACCTCGATGCGTGCACGGACCTTACCCAGCACCTGAATCACCGCGGTCACCGAGGCCGCAGCCAGGAGTGCCTCGTCAGCTTCAGGGAACTGCGCGTGCACCACTGAATCACTGTGCCCCAGGCGATGCCACAACTCTTCAGCGATGTGCGGAGCCACTGGCGCCAACATCACTACAAGCGTTTCAGCAGCCTCACGCGGAGTATGTGACAGCTTGGTGAGAACGTTGTTGAACTCGATCAACTTGGCGATCGCTGTGTTGAACCGCAAACCGGCGTAGTCTGCGCGCACACCTTGCACTGCACGCGCCATCGCCCGTGCTGTGTCCTCATCCATCGCCTCATCGACAACAACGACCTCGCCGGTTTCTTCATCGATGACATTGCGCCACACTCGCTGCAAGAAACGCTGCGAACCAACGACCGCGCGGGTCTCCCACGGTTTGGAGGCCTCCAGCGGGCCCATGCTCATCTCGTACACCCGGAATGTGTCGGCCCCGTACTGGTCGTACATCTCGTCAGGGCTGACAACGTTCTTCAACGACTTGCCCATCTTGCCGTACTCACGCACGACTTCCTGCCCGTTCCACAGGTAGGCGGTGGTGCCGTCCTGCTGCACAGACTCGGTGATCTCGGCGGCAGGGACGATCTGGCCGCGCTGGTCACGGAACGCATACGCCTGGATATAGCCCTGGTTGTACAGCCGGCGGAACGGCTCAGCACTGCTGGTGTGCCCCAGATCGAACAGCACTTTGTGCCAGAACCGGGCATACAGCAGGTGCAGCACGGCATGCTCCACACCACCGACGTACAGGTCCACACCACCGACATCCGGTAGATCTGCCGGTGCGCCCTCCACAGGGGTGGCGCGGGGGCCCATCCAGTACCGCTCGACCTGCGGGTCAACAAAACGTTCTGTGTTGGCTGGGTCGAGGTAACGCATCTCGTACCAGCATGAGCCAGCCCATTGGGGCATCACGTTGAGCTCACGGCGGTACATCTTCGGACCATCACCAAGATCGAGCTGTACATTCGCCCATTCCTGGGCGCGAGCCAGCGGCGGCACCGGCTGACTAGTTTCATCTTCGGGATCGAGCTTCTGTGGCGAGTAGTCGTCTACCTCAGGCAGCTGCACTGGAAGCATCGACTCCGGTACTGCAACCGGCTGGTCGAACTCGTCGTACACGATGGGGAACGGTTCACCCCAGTACCGCTGGCGGCTGAAGAGCCAGTCACGCAGCTTGTAGGTGGTGGTCCCTTCACCGATGCCCTGTGCCTCCAGGTGAGTGATCATCGCGGCTTTAGCCTGCGGCACCGACATGCCGTTGAGATCGATGCCCTCCCCGGTGCTGTTGATCTTCACTCCATCACCGGTGTAGGGCTGATCTTCAGGGTGCCCTGCGGGTGGTTCGATGGTGCGGATCACGTCGATGTCAAAGGCAGAAGCGAATGCGAAATCACGCTCATCTTCGGCAGGGACGGCCATGATGGCTCCCGTGCCGTAGCCCATCAGAACGTAGTCGGCGATGAAAACAGGAAGAGCGCGCCCATCAACCGGGTTGATCGCGAACGCCCCAGTGAAGACCCCCGTTTTTTCTTTGCCTTCGGCCTGACGCTCCATCTCGGTTTTGCTCGCCGCCGCAGCGATATAGGCAGAAACTCCCTCAGAAGGAGTGGCCGCTCCAGCTTTCCACGCCTGCTTAGTGTCTTCAGGCCACGTGGCGGGCACAATCTTCTCGACGAGCGGGTGCTCCGGAGCAAGCACCATGAATGTGGCACCAAACAACGTGTCTGGGCGGGTAGTGAACACCTCGACCTGTTCGGTGGTCCCTTCTGATGCAGGGACGTCAAAGCGCACCGTCGCTCCAGTAGAGCGACCAATCCAGTTACGCTGCATCAACTTGACCGGCTCGGGCCAGTCAACCCGGTCCAGATCTTCCAAAAGGCGATCGGCGTATGTGGTGATGCGCATCATCCACTGCCGCATGTTGCGCTTAAACACCGGGTAATTGCCGATATCGGAACGGCCTTCAGCGGTGACTTCCTCATTCGCCAAAACGGTTCCCAACCCGGGACACCAGTTCACCGGCGCAGAAGAGACATACGCCAACCGGTACTGGTCAAGAATTTCCCGCTGCTCGTTCCGCGCTAACTCACCCCACGGGCGGCCATCTGGCGTGGGGCGAGTTCCGTCCGCGAACTCTGCCTCCAGCTCCGAGATCGGGCGGGCTTTACCTTTGCTGTTGCTGGCGTTGGGGGCCTGTGGATCAAACCAGGCGTTGAACAGCTGCAAGAAAATCCACTGCGTCCAGCGGTAGAACTCAACGTCGGTGGTGGCCACAGAACGACGCGTGTCATGACCCAACCCCAAGCGACGCAGCTGGCGACGCATGTTCGCGATGTTGTTCTCGGTGGTGACGCGCGGGTGTTGCCCAGTCTGGATCGCGTACTGCTCAGCTGGCAAACCAAACGCGTCATACCCCAGGGTGTGCAGAACGTTCTTACCTGTCATGCGCTGGAAACGTGCGAAAGCATCCGTGGCGATATAGCCCAGCGGGTGCCCGACATGCAGCCCCGCCCCAGAGGGGTAAGGGAACATGTCCAGAACGTAAAGAGGCTCACGCTTGGCGGCCTGCGAGTCAGCCCACGGGCCGGCTGGGTTCGCGGCGGCATATGTGCCTTCGGTCTCCCACACATCTTGCCAATGGCGCTCGATGCGATCGGCTACCTCGGCCGTGTATCGGTAGCCGGCTCCGGAAGCTGATTCACTCATCGACATCGTCCTTCGTCTCGTCATACACCACGTCACGGGCCACGACTGGACACGCCGGGCCGTCGCCAATCTACCGCAGGGCAGCAGAACCTCTCCAAAGGAACCAGTCCCACCAGCAACCTGAGAAATACGAAGCGAGGGCCGCCTGGAAACTCCAGACGACCCCCGCCTCACCGATCACCGGTCTCCCGGCGTCACGGACTGGATCAGAGAGCGTTGAAACGCGTCGCCATAGCCGACTTCTTGTTAGCGGCCTGGTTCTTGTGAATGACGCCCTTGCTTACGGCCACGTCCAGCTTGCGGGACGCGTCGCGCAGCGCCACCGCTGCCTCGTCCTTGTTGCCAGCCTCGACCGCAACACGGAACTTACGGATGAAAGTACGCAGCTCAGACTTGTAAGCCTTGTTGCGTTCGGTCCGCTTGTTGTTGGTCTTAACGCGCTTGATCTGCTGCTTAATGTTTGCCACGAATCTGACTTTCTGGTCGAAGGACTACTCCACACACACGCATGAAGCAGGCCCCCCTCGCATCCGGACCGCAACTGAAGTCGTCGTGGTCAGCCCGGCCAAGGAAGGGCTAATTTCGCGTGACTTGCGCACGACCTGGGCGCGCACGCGAATATCCAGCTTAACAGGCGCGCCAAACACGACCGAAGCAGCCCTGCACCTCACCCCCCGCTATCGACCTGTGTGCGCATGCCGAGCCCGAGCCACCTGCAACACACACCGCTCCACCGCGAACTGCGGATCCCGGCCCCCACCTTTGACCGCGAAATCAGCAGCCGCGATTGCCTCCACCGCAACAGCAAGCCCATCCTCACTCCACCCTCGCGCAGTGCGACGAGCCCGATCAACCTGCCAGGGCGCCATTCCCAACGCCCCAGCAACCTGCCCCGCAGGCCCAGAAGGCGCCCCCGTGACCTTAATGAGCTGGCGAATCTGTACCGCCAACGCGGCCACAATCGGCACAGGATCAGTCCCCACAGCCAACGCATGCCGCACCAACGCCAACGCTTCAGCGGTATTCCCCGCCAAAGCAGCATCGGCGACTTTGAACCCATTCGCTTCGACACGGCCGCCGTAGTACGTCTCGACCGTTCCGGTGTTGATCGTCCCTGTGGTGTCTGCGATGAGCTGACTACACGCAGAAGCTAACTCATCGACACTTTTACCTACTGCTTCGACAAGAGTTTTCACAGCATCAGGAGCGATACGGCGCCCAGCGCGACGGAACTCACTGCTGACAAACTCAGACTTGTCCCGGTCGCTCTTAATGGCTGGAGCAGTCAGAACCCGCGCACCAGCTTTTTTCATCATGTCGAGGACTTTTTTGCCACGATTACCACTGCGATGCCAGACGGTAAGAGTCACCGTCTCCTCAGGCGCACTGAGGTAGCGAACAAGGTCCTCAATCAAAGCGTCATTAGCGGCCTCCAAGCCACGCACAAAAATGCCTGTACTGCCCCCAAAAAGAGAAGGACTAGCAGCCATGGCGATGGAGCCAGTCTCATACCCTTCGGCGTCAAAACGGACAATATCGACCTGCGGGTCAGTAGCCCGCAGCGCGATAGCAGTGGCATCCAAAGCGCGCTGAGCCAAGACACGTTCTGGCCCAGTCACGAGAACCAAAGGCGGCACTCCCCCGCAGGGAGTGTCTGCGATGGTGGCGTCATCATCAAAGCCCCCGAATCCAGAGCTCGGTTCCGGAGCGCGGCGACGTCCAGCCCGTTGTGCAGTCATGACAGTTTCAGTGCTTTCATCCGGGCAATGATCGACTCAGGTGGCATTTCAAGATGTTCAGCAAGCTCAGAGATATCAAGCCCCAGATCGAGACCATCGCGGAGTTCTTCATCAAGAGTGGCATCCCACTTATGCCCCGCAGCCACTGCCGGACTCAAGCGCACGGCGCCAGTGTGCTCTACGCGCGGCGGTGGATGCTCGGTTTCTCCAGGTTCCATCGGTGGAGCACTGGCAGCGGGCGTAGATTTCATCACCGCGCGCTCCCCGCGCGCCGCGACCGGCAGCACTGGCGCAGCCGCAGCATCAAGACGCTGAAGAGCCCCCAACACAACATCACGGTCAGTAGTGGGCCACATATCAGGCAACGAAGCCTGCAAAAACCCAGCATAACGGGCTTTCTTCATTCGCGGATCGAGAAAAGCAACAACTCCACGGTCATCAGCACGGCGAATCAAACGCCCAGCTCCCTGCGCAAGTTTGAGAGCCGCAGCAGTAGCCGAAACCGCCATAAACCCATTACCCCCCATAGAGCCAATGGCGCGAGTGCGCGCCTCAGTAAGAGGGTCATCCGGGCGGGGAAACGGGATCCGGTCAATAATGACCAGCTGACACGCCGAACCAGGCACATCAACGCCCTGCCACAACGAAAGCGTCCCAAACAGGCAAGTACTGGCATCCGAAGCGAACTGCCTCACCAACGTCGATAGTTGATCATCTCCCTGGCACAGAATGTCCAGGTCATCGCCGAAGCGTTCCCGCATCTGCTCCGCAGCAGTCTTAGCTGCACGCATCGAACTGAACAGCCCCAGTGCCCTGCCACCAGCGGCACGAATGAGCGCTTCGATCTCGTCGAAAACCTCCGTCGCGGCGCCGTCACGTCCAGGCGTAGGTAGCCAGTCAGCCACGTACGCGATCCCTTGCCGCGCATAGTCGAACGGGCTACCCACATCCACGCAACGCCACGCTGGGGCCCCCTGCCCCCGCAACCCCATCTGCCCAGCTACAGGATCGAAAGATCCCCCCAATTCCAGGGTGGCTGAGGTCAACACAACCGTCCGTTCGGTGAACATGGCTTCCCGCAGCTGCATCGCCACACTCATCGGAGCGATACGTAACACCGCTCCCCTACGGTCGTCTTTAGTCACCCAGAGCACATCGAGTTCTCTGTTTTCCAGAGCCCGTTCAGTGAAAGCGTGAATCTCTTCAACTGCGGCACGAGCGACTTTCTTTGCTCCTTCGACAGATTCACCGCCTTCGCCCTTCAATGACCCCAACAGCAGACGCGCAGCCTCATGCACACGCCCCAGAGCCTGAACCAGCATTTCCGGAGCATCCTGCACCCTGCCCTCAGGAACTGCTTCCAAAGCGACAGCCAACCCATCACCAGCCAAAGCGAACTCATTGGCATCAGCATGCGAGGCAGCTTTACGTGCAGCACTACCAACCGATTTAGAGCCCAGCTCATCAGTGACCGTCGCTGTCACCCGATCAACAAGCTCATGGGCCTCATCGACCACAAGAAGATCATGCTCAGGCAGCAGACGCCGCCCCTCAAAAGCATCAATGGAAGCAAACGAATGGTTCGTAACCACGATGTCAACATCAGCAGCCGCTGCCCGCGCCTGCTCAACAAAACACTCCTCACGCATCGGGCACCGTGACCCCAGGCACTCCCGCGCCGACACCGACACCTGACGCCAAGCGCGCTCAGAAACCCCCGGAACCAGATCATCACGGTCACCAGATTCAGTTTCCTGAGCCCACTGCCGTAGCCGCAAAACCTCTTGCCCCAGGCGCCCGACCTGCTCATCTACCTGGCCGACACCGAACAAAGCATCGTCATCGTCCTCAGGCATACCACCGGAAATTTTGTGCACACAAATGTAGTTACGACGCCCCTTGACCAGCCCGTACGTCAACGGCCGAGGCAAATACCCACGCAGCGATTCAGCCAATCGTGGAAGATCGCGGTCAACGATCTGTCCCTGCAACGCCAGTGTTGCCGTAGCCACCACAACCGGGGTTCCCGTCGCCTGCGCATGTGCTGCAGCTGGCACCAAATACGCCAACGACTTACCCGTACCGGTGCCAGCCTGAACCAACAAATGCTCACCAGAATCGACAGCGGCGCTAATCGCCTCAGCCATCGACACCTGGCCGGCACGCGGGGAACCACCAATTCCAGCAACAGCGGCCTCAAGCAGGGTTTTCACAGAAGGCGACGACACAATCCACCACCCTAATGCCCCTCACCCACCCCTCTGGACTGCTTGTCCACTGCTACGGCAGCAGTTTCCAAAACGCCCAGAGGGTTGAGGAAGAACGTGGCGAAGAAAACTCACGACTCCACAAAGAACGGTGCGAACTCACTAGCTTTTTCGTGCCGCACAAAACCTTCAATCAACGTGCCCTCAGGGGTGTGCTCCTCACTACGGATATCGCCCTGCCCATGCAACAGCGACACCAAATCGCCACGCTGATAAGGAATCAGAACACGCAGGTGAACATCCGGGACCGGCAGATGATCAGCCACGAGCTGACACAACTGTTCTATCCCCTCACCCGTGCGTGCTGAAACGAACACCGCATCAGCCTCAGAGCGACGCAAAAGATCCAGCGTCTCTTCCTCAGCTAGATCGGTTTTGTTCACCACCACTACTTCACGAAGCTCATCAGGACGCACCTCGGCAAGCACTTCACGTACTGCCTTAATCTGCCCAATTGGATCCGGGTGCGAACCATCAACCACATGCAAGAGCAAATCAGCATCCCCGGCCTCCTCCAACGTGGACCGGAAAGCCTCCACCAGCTGGTGCGGCAACGAACGCACAAAACCGACCGTGTCCGCGATGGTGTACTCACGGCCATCAGGGGTGTTCGTACGACGAACCGTGGTGTCCAATGTGGCGAACAAAGCGTTCTCCACCATCACCCCAGCTCCGGTGAGTCGGTTCAACAAGCTGGATTTACCGGCGTTGGTGTACCCGACAATGACCACACTGGGAACGCTGTGAGCAGCACGCCCCGAACGCTTCGTGACCCGAATTTTCTTCATCTCACGGATCTCGCGACGCAGCTTGGCCATCCGTGTATTGATACGACGACGATCAAGCTCAATCTTTGTCTCACCAGGGCCACGCGACCCCATACCCGCACCACCAGAAACCTGCCCACCAGCCTGCCGAGACATCGACTCACCCCAGCCACGCAGACGCGGCAACAAATACTCCAGCTGCGCCAGCTCAACCTGAGCCTTACCCTCTTTAGACTTAGCGTGCTGAGCGAAAATGTCGAGGATCAACGCGGTGCGGTCAATGACCTTCACCTTCACCACATCTTCCAAGGCACGCCGCTGACTGGGGGCAAGCTCACAGTCAGCAATAACTGTGTCAGCGCCCTCAGCGGCGACAACCTCGGCCAGCTCAGCGGCTTTGCCCGACCCTAAATAGGTAGCCGGATCTGGTTTAGCGCGGCGCTGCAGCACCCCCGCCAACACCCGCGAACCAGCAGTCTCAGCCAACGCCGCCAATTCGCGCAGAGAGTTCTCGGCATCCTCAACCGAGCCAGAATTCCACACCCCTACCAGCACTACGTTCTCCAAACGTAGCTGGCGATATTCAACTTCGGTGACATCTTCCAGCTCAGTCGAGAGGCCGTCAACACGGCGCATCGCCGCGCGTTCCTCACGCTCGAACTGATCACCATCCCAGGTGGCATGGGCGTCGGTGTCGCTGGTGTTAGACAAGGCAGCAGCTCGACGCGCGAAAACATCTTCATACTCGGCAGAGTCACGGAGTCCACCGAATGCCGCACCGTGACCGGCCTGTTCGATGTCGGAGGCGTGAGTTGCGTGATTGTTGTTCGTCATATCCCTCTCATGGTCGCATGATCATCCGGTTCGAAACAGGAATGCCCAAGAACCGGTATCCGCAACAACGCAACAGCCAACCTTCCTGTTCCCCATACCCCATGAGTGCCCAAGCCCTTGACAGACAATCCAACCATCACGCACCGGCGGTAACCTATGCCCATGCCGAGCCCGACCAGCCACTACTTCGACTCCGACCCCACAGGACCCGCCCACACTCGCACCCTGCGCGTCAACCTCGCTGGCCGCGACGTCGAAATCACCTCGGCTGACGGTGTGTTCTCTGGTGACCGGCTCGACCCAGGAACATCCGTCCTCCTACGCGAAGTACCCCACCCCCCCACAGGCGGGACCTTCCTCGATATCGGATGTGGCTGGGGTCCCATCGCCTGCACCCTCGGAATACTCTCCCCCGAAGCTGACGTCATCGCCGTTGACGTCAACCGACGATCCCGAGAACTCACCGCAACAAATGCAGCCGCGTTGGGCTGCACACGCGTACAGGCCCTCGCCCCCGAAGAAGTCCCTGAAGAAGCACGCTTCGACCTCATCTGGTCCAACCCGCCAATCCGGATCGGCAAACCGGCGTTACACGCCCTGCTCTTAACCTGGCTTCCCCGGCTCTCCCCCGGCGCAGACGCCTACCTCGTGGTTAGTAAAAACCTCGGCGCCGACTCACTACAGACCTGGCTCACAGCAACCCTTCCCGATGCTTTCACGGTGAGCCGGGCAGCCACAGCAAAAGGTTTCCGGATTCTTCACGTGCACCGCGACAGTGAAACTGACACTGCCTGCAGCTAACTGAACCAGCTACAGGCAGTCAGCTGCAGGCTGACTCACAGCCGCGTCACACCATCAGCGACCAAGTCAGCAGGGCCAGAAAGAGTCACCTGACGGTCCGCGCCCACAGTGACGTGAAGGCTTCCCCCGGGCACATCAACCCGCCACTGGTTAGCCCCATCCTCACCACTGCACAGCATCGCCGCCACCGCCGCAGCTGCCGCACCCGTGCCACACGAACGCGTTTCACCCACACCGCGCTCAAACACCCGCATCTGCAGATGCCCTAGGCCAATAACCTGCACGAGCTCCACATTGGTTCCATGCTCAGGTAGCGGGTTGACCACCGGGGCTGCGCTCAAATCCACGGCAGGCAGATCAACCTCACCAGGAAGCATCACCACCGTGTGTGGATTTCCCATATCGACGCTCACGCCCGCTAACCCCTCAAACCCGGGCACCGATACCCGCGCATCAAAGCCGTGGGCCTTGAACTCGCTCTCCGCAGTCAGGGTGTACTGCCCCAAACCCGTCGAATACACCGCGCCTTGAACACCAATGTGTTTAATTCCCGCGCGGGTAGCGATCGTGTAACTGTCCTCAGTCACTAACCGCTCCCGCCGCAAATAGGCAGCGAAAACCCGTGTCCCATTCCCGCACATTTCTGCAAGGGTGCCATCAGCGTTGCGGTAATCCATGAACCATTCAGCATCACCAGCGAGCGCCTCGATTTCAGGTTCGCCACATAAGGCGGTGGGGACAACCCGGATTACGCCGTCGCCGCCTATGCCTGCGCGACGGTCCGCGAGTCGACGGACCTGATCAGGGGCTAGGCCGCGCGTGCCATCGAGGTCAGGGATGAGCACGAAGTCGTTCTGGGTGCCGTGGCCTTTGGTGAAGGAGTATGCGACAGGGGCGGGGGTTGTTACGTTCACGTGATTCATTCTCCCGCGGTGTGCTGAGTGGATTATGTGTTTGTTTAGGTGTTTATCACAGCGCAGGACTGCTGAGACCGTGCTGTTGGAGTGTGCTCAGGGCGGCGTGCAGGACGCTGCTGGGATCGTGGGCATCAATCCACGTGATGCGTGGATCAGGGGTGAACCAGCTGATTTGCCTGCGTGCCAGGCGTCGAGTGGCGATGGTGGTGGCCTCGATGGCTTCTTCTTCGCTCATGGTTCCATTGAGCTGTGCCAGGGCTTCGCGGTACCCCACAGCGCGAGAAGCTGTCCTGGTCTGGGACAGTCCACGCTGTTCCAGCGCTGCGACTTCCTCAAGCAGCCCAGCGCGCCACATACCCCGCACCCGGGTTTCGATACGGGTGTCAAGTAAGTCTCGATCTAGATGTAGGCCCAGCATCGCGGTGGGGCGGACGAATTCACGGCGCGGCATGGTTGCTGAGAACGGGCGGCCAGTAAGCTCGATGACTTCTAAAGCGCGAACGATACGGCGAGTGTTGCGCGGTTCGATAGCTGCAGCAGCCTGCGGGTCTAGTTCGGTGAGCTTTTGGTATAGGGCAGGAGTGCCTTCTGTTGCGGCGTGTGCCTCCCACCGTGCACGGACGCGGGGGTCGGTTGGTGGGATTTCTAGCACATCGATAGCTGCGCGTACGTACAGCCCGGATCCTCCTACCAAGACAGGGAGGTTTCCGCGGGCGATGATTCCATCAATATCGGTGCGTACGTGCCGCTGGTAGGCGGCCACGCTCGCATCGTCGGCGATGTCGAGAACGTCGATCTGGTGGTGGGGGATGTTTCCCCGCTCGGCAATGCTTGGCTTAGCAGTGCCGATATCCATGCCCGTGTACAGCGCGAACGCGTCAGCGTTAACGATTTCTCCGCCCAACTGCTCGGCCAGGCGCACCGCTAGCGCGGTTTTTCCTGTCGCTGTTGGGCCCACAACTGCAACCACTTCTGGCACTTGTTCGGTCACGAACCCACCCGCCGTCTTCGTTTCCAGTGATGAAAAGTTTCTGCTTTCCCGGGCATCACGATGCCTCTGCATGCGGGTGATGCCCGGGAGCGCCTCAGCAGCTTCCGCAGGCTCCGGTCGATGCGGTTTGTGGCCGCGCACCTATAGTCGGTAGCCCCAAGCTGACCGTTGGTTTGTGCGGAACCGGGTTACCTTCTAGACGTTCCCACGCGTCACCACCGATGGTGCGGCGCACTGAGAAAACCCGCTCGTCTGGGTTCTGGGCCACTGCCGAGTCAGCGACCAAGTGGTGCGGGGCCCCATAGGTGACTGCCACATTGACAAGATCTCCTGGTCGGGGACGTTCAGATTCAGGTAGCTCTTCAGGCAATGAGAAGTGCACGAGGCGGTTATCGCGTGCCCGGCCAGACATCCGCGCAGTCTCTACATCTTTACGACCCTCAAACGGAGCGACAAGCACCTCAACCGTCTGGCCTTCAAGGGCACGGTTCTGTTCCCAGCTGATCTCGTCCTGCAACGCGACCAACCGGTTGAAGCGCTCCTGGACAACCTCTTTAGGGATCTGGTTATCCATCGTCGCTGCCGGGGTGCCAGGGCGGATTGAGTATTGGAACGTGAATGCACTGGAGAACCGCGAGGCCCGAACGACTTCAAGGGTGTCTTCGAAATCCTGGTCCGTTTCGCCTGGGAATCCCACAATGATGTCCGTGGTAATCGCGGCGTGTGGGATCTGCTCCCGAACTCGCTCAATGATGCCGAGGAATTTCTCGCTACGGTACGAGCGGCGCATCGCGCGCAGCACCGAATCCGAACCGGACTGCAACGGCATGTGCAGGCTGGGCATCACGTTCGGTGTCTCCGCCATAGCAGAGATGACGTCATCAGTGAACGCCGCCGGGTGCGGGCTGGTGAAACGCACTCGCTCCAGACCGTCGATGTCACCGCAGGCGCGCAGCAACTTAGCGAATGCGCCACGGTCCCCGAATTCCACCCCATAGGTGTTCACGTTCTGCCCAAGCAGTGCCACTTCAAGGACGCCCTCGGCCACGAGTGCTTTGACCTCAGCGAGGATGTCGCCCGGTCGGCGGTCCTGTTCTTTACCGCGCAGCGCCGGAACGATGCAGTACGTGCAGGTGTTGTTACAGCCCACCGAAATCGACACCCACCCGGCGTAAGCCGAGTCACGCCTTGTCGGCAACGTCGAGGGGAACGTTTCCAAAGACTCGAGGATCTCCACCTCGGCCTTCTTGTTGTGACGTGCCCGCTCCAACAGCACCGGCAATGAACCGATGTTGTGTGTACCGAAAACGACATCGACCCACGGCGCCTTGGCGACGATGAGGTCTTTATCCTTCTGCGCCATGCATCCACCAACAGCGATCTGCATGTCGGGGTTTTTCGTCTTGGCTGGACGCAACTGCCCCAAGTTGCCGTAGAGCTTGTTGTCCGCGTTCTCACGCACCGCGCACGTGTTGAACACGACAATGTCTGGCTCTTCCGAACGTTCAGTCGGTGGAACCGATTCGTAATCCACGTACCCCGCGGCCTCCAAGAGCCCCGCGAGCCGCTCGGAATCATGCACATTCATCTGGCACCCGTGAGTGCGCACCTGATAAGTCGTCATCACAAACTATTCTCCAACCTCACCCCTGCGCCCACGAAACCGACACCGATCCCGCGACACGACAAGCGCAGGCCGCCTCAGGTGAGGTGGCCTGCGCCCTACCGGACGATCACAGCTCCAGCGGCTCCCCGCCAAGCTGCTCAATTTAACCAGCTATAGGTCAGTCCCGAGCATGCTCAGGCAAAGCATCCAGAGCCTCAGCGACTACCGAAAATGCAATATTCGACGAATACCCTCGTCTGCCAAGTAAGCCCAGCAAACGACGTTTCTTCGTTTCAATGTTCAGGCCACTCATCGCCCGCAGCTTTTTAGCAACAACTGCACGAGCAGCCTCTTTGTCGCGCTCCACGTCAAGATGATCAACAGCATCCTCAACGACCGTGGCCTCCACGCCCCGTTTCATCAGCTCCATCTCCAGCGACCGTTTCGACAGCCCCTTGGACTCCCGCAAACTGCGCACCAACATCTGTGCGTAAGCTGCATCATCAACCAGGCCAACATCTTCCAAACGATCCAGGACCTCATCAGCGGTGTCCCGTGGAATGTCTTTGGCCACGATCGCCTCAGCAAGCTGTGCCCGCGACCGTGGCGCTGCAGCTAACTTACGCAGCGCAATCCGTTTAGCCTCCGCATACTCAGCGGACACTGACAAGGCACCCGACCCAGCAGACTGTGAAGACCTACTCGCCTGCGCTACAGCCTGCGCCATCGCCTCACGAGCGCGCGCCAACCGCGCATCATCACTCATCAGAACGCCACAGGCGCTTCATCGCCCCCCGCGCCACCTTCTACAACTTCCGCAGGCGCCTCAGCACCCGGAATGATGCCCAGTTTCTCCTTGATGCGCCGCTCAACCTCTTGTGCCAACTCTGGGTTGTCTTTGAGGAAGTTACGGACGTTCTCCTTGCCTTGACCGAGCTGATCACCCTCGTAGGTGTACCACGCCCCGGCTTTACGGATAATCCCGTGCTCCACACCCATGTCGATGAGGCTACCCTCACGCGAAATGCCCTGTCCGTACAGAATGTCGAACTCGGCCTGCTTGAACGGCGGAGACACCTTGTTCTTCACCACCTTGGCGCGCGTACGGTTACCCACCGGCTCGCTGCCGTCCTTCAACGTCTCAATACGGCGAATATCCAGACGCACCGAGGCATAGAACTTCAACGCCTTACCACCCGTGGTGGTCTCCGGATTGCCGAACATCACGCCGATCTTCTCGCGAAGCTGGTTAATGAAAATCGCCGTCGTGCCCGTGCTGTTCAACGCACCCGTGATCTTACGAAGCGCCTGGCTCATCAACCGCGCCTGCAACCCCACATGCGAATCACCCATCTCACCTTCGATCTCAGCGCGCGGAACCAAAGCCGCTACTGAGTCAACGACGATGATGTCGATCGCCCCCGAGCGGATCAACATATCGGTGATCTCAAGAGCCTGCTCGCCAGTGTCCGGCTGACTAACCAACAGCGCATCAGTATCCACACCCAAAGCCCGGGCATACTCCGGATCCAAGGCATGCTCAGCATCGATGAACGCCGCGATCCCCCCGGCTTTCTGCGCACTCGCCACCGCATGCAACGCCACAGTCGTCTTACCCGAAGACTCCGGGCCATAGATCTCAATCACCCGACCACGAGGAAGACCACCCACACCCAACGCCACATCCAACGCAATCGACCCCGTCGGAATAACACCCAACGCCGGACGCACCTGATCACCCAAACGCATCACAGCACCCTTGCCGTAAGCCTTTTCAATCTGGGCCATCACTGTGTCCAGAGAAGCAGCCTTGGGATCCAACGAAGAAGAACGAGACCCCGACGAGGCCTTGGAAGAACGTGCCATGACACACCTTGCTTTCTGCGAATACTCGAAACGGCCGTCTACCTGCGACCTCAAGCGCGACCACCAGGCCAACAACTCGGGTCAGACGTTAAAAGGAACCACCGACAAGGTCCCGCCACCGCAACGGCAACTGTGGACCACACCCCCTAACCAACCAGGTTGTGGAGCAGTCGGACCCGCCGGTCGAGTACCGGCAGAAAGTCCCATCACCCACAAGCTACCGAACAAATGTTCGATAAGCCACCTCAACACACGCCATCCACTCAGTACTTATCGCGATTTTCCTGCAATGGGACCACTCGCCCCAGTCGCCGCTCCGGCGGCACTCCCATCTGCTCCACCAGTGCCTCCCATACTCGCCGCGGCTCAACACCGGACTCCAGTAGCTCATCAGGAGTACCCCCACCTAATGCCGTCACGCTCTGATGTGACGCCAGAACCTGTGCACGCGCAGCCCCGAACTCCTCATCCATCAACCGCCAAAACTCACTAAGACGCATACCCCAAGTCAACCACCCCGCACCATCCCCTCAGGCAGCACTCCCTCCTTGCCGCAAATCATGCGTAGCAAAGACAGCAACCAGACAAGCGGTCGATCGAACACGTTGAACATACTCAACCCCAGTTGAACATACCCCCGGGGGTATGTTCAACTGGGGTTGCCACCACCCGACACACTCCTGGGAGGACCCCCATGCTCTTCACCCAGCACTACCTCGACTGCCTCTCACAAGCCTCATACGTCATCGGTGACGAAACAACAAAGAAAGCCCTCATCATCGACCCCCGACGCGACACCGACGACTACCTCAACGAAGCCACCGAAAACGGCATGAACATCATCGGAGTCATCAACACCCACTTCCACGCCGACTTCGTCTCCGGACACCTCGAACTGGCAGAAAAAACCGGAGCCTGGATCGGGTACGGCGAAAAAGCCACCCCCGACTTCACCTACCGACCACTCACACACGGCGAGCGCATCAGCCTCGGAGAAGTCACCCTCGAAATCCTGGCCACCCCCGGCCACACTCCCGAATCAATCAGCGTCCTCGTCTACGAACACACAGACGACAACGTGCCCTACGGCGTACTCACC
This sequence comes from Dermatophilus sp. B7861-1, assembly GCF_058996045.1. Classification (NCBI taxonomy): domain Bacteria; kingdom Bacillati; phylum Actinomycetota; class Actinomycetes; order Micrococcales; family Dermatophilaceae; genus Dermatophilus; species Dermatophilus sp. B7861-1. Next base: position 1,471,918 of record NZ_CM180082.1, read on the forward strand.
GGCGACGCCCTCTTCATCGGTGACGTCGGACGACCAGACCTCCTAGCATCCAGCGGCACCACCGCCGAAGAACTCGGCCGCAACCTCTACCACTCCATCCAGCACACGCTGATGTCCCTACCCGATGAAGTCCGCGTCTTCCCCGGGCACGGCGCCGGATCAGCCTGCGGCAAAAACCTCTCCACCGAAAAACAATCAACAATCGGTGAACAACGCCGCACCAACTACGCCTGCACCCCCATGAGCGAACAAGAATTCGTCGATATCGTCACCGCAGGCCAACCAGCCCCTCCCGCCTACTTCGCCTACGACGCCACACTCAACAAAAAACACCGACCCACTCTGAGCAACACAACCACACCAGCCCTGAACAACACCGAACTCGCCCACGCCCTCAACAACGGCGCCATCATCCTCGACACACGCACAACCGAAGAATTCACCACAGCGCATCTACGCGGATCCATCAACGTTCCCTTCGACGGGCGAACCGCCGAAACTGTCGGCATGCTCCTCAAACCCGAACAACGCATCATCCTCATCACCCCCGAAGGACTCGAACAAGAAACAACCATGCGCCTTGGCCGCATCGGATACGACCACATCCTCGGATATTTCCCCCACCTCGACAGCCACCTCAGCGAACACCCCGAGGAAGCCGAACAGGCCACCCGTCTCGAAGTTCACGAACTCGACAACGCTGCGCCACACACACAGCTACTCGACGTACGTGGCCCCGGCGAAGCAGCAGAAGGCGCCATTCCCGACACCATCAACATCCCCCTGCCGCAGCTAACCCAACGACTCAACGAACTAGACAAAAACCGCCCAGTGATCGTCTCCTGCGCCGGAGGGTGGCGATCCAACGTCGCCGCGAGCTACCTACGCCACCAAGGATTCACCCACGTCGCAGACCTCATCGGCGGCTACAACGCCTGGGCCGACGCACACTCAACGGCGCACTGACATGGACTGGTGGATCCCCCCATTAGCCCTAGCCGTCGGTGTCCTCATGGGCACCCTCGGCGGAGGCGGGGCCATCCTCACGGTACCCATCCTCACCACCCTGATAGGGCAAACACCGCGCGCAGCAACCACCGGCTCACTCATCATCGTGGGTCTGTCCGCCCTCATCGGCGTCATCCCGCATCTGAAAACCGGGCGAGCCAAAATCGCCGACGGTCTCACCTTCGGTGTCTTGGGATCAGCAGGCGCGTTTATTGGCTCCCACCTATCAGCCACGGTGCGCGGCCCGGTGCTCATGGTCGCTTTCTGTGCACTCCTGCTTCTTGTCGCAGCAGTGATGATCCGCAAACAGATCCGCACCACCATCACTGGCACAACACGCCGCGGCTGGATCGCCCGCATCGGCGCAGCAACCGGCGTTGGCCTACTCACTGGGTTCTTCGGCGTCGGAGGTGGATTCGTCATCGTCCCCGCCCTGACTCTCATCATGGGCCTAGAAATGCCCGCCGCCGTAGCCACATCCCTGCTCGTCATCGCGATCAACTCATCTACCTCACTGGCATCCCGCGCCACCCAAGAACTCCCCCTGGACTGGGCCACCCTTCTTCCATTCGCTGCACTCACAGCCTTCGGAACTCTCCTAGGAGGACGATTAACCACCCGTATCAATCAACGCGCCCTCAACCTCGCATTCATCGCCCTACTCATCCTCCTAGCCCTGGGCTTAGCTGCACAAAACCTGCCCGAACTCATCAACCAATAAGGAAACCCTCCATGACCCGCTCCGAACACATCACCGCCGCGCAGGCACACACCTGGATCCACAGCTCCGACGCCCCCACCCTCCTCGACGTCCGCACACCAGCCGAATTCGCCAGCACCCACATCGCCAGATCCATCAACGCACCAATCGACCTCATCGAAAAAGACGCCGCCCGCATCGGCGCAGCCATCCCCAACGACGTCCTCCTCATCTGCCGCACCGACAACCGCGCCCACGCCGCAGCCAAAGCCCTAGCCCCCACTATGGGCGGGAAAATCCACGTCCTCGTCGGTGGCATGACCCAATGGGAAAAAGAACACCGACCCGTAGAAAAAGGAAAAGGCGGCCCCTGGGCCATGGACCGCCAAGTCCGCACCGTCGCAGGCGCACTCGCCCTAAGCAGCATCGCCGCAAGCACCATCGCCCCCAAAGCCAAATGGCTCGCCGGAGGCATCGGCGCAGGGTTGCTCTACGCAGGCTTATCCGACACCTGCGCCATGGCAAAACTCCTAGACAAAATGCCCTGGAACCAGGTCAACAACACCCCCACCACCGAAACCATCATCACCACCCTGACCCAAAAGAAAAACTAACCCCTGCCACAAAACCCACAACACAACACCAAGCCCGTGGCCAGCGACCTGGCCACGGGCTTAACAACCAAAAACCACCCCACCAAAACCCGCCAGCGCCGCTCACCGCCGCAACACCATCCCAATGGCAGGATGACGCACACCCCAAGCCACGAAACGAGGTGACATGAACACCCCCAGCGACGACACCAACCCCCTAGCCGCCTTCCACCCAGCCACCCGCACCTGGTTCACCGAAACCTTCCCCACCCCCACCCCCGCACAACACCACGCCTGGAACGCCATCAACACCGGCAACGACACCCTCGTCGTCGCACCCACCGGATCAGGAAAAACCCTCGCCGCCTTCCTCACCGCCATCGACCGCCTCGCCCACGCCACCCCCACCCCCGAAACACCCCCCGGCGTACGCGTCCTCTACATCTCCCCACTCAAAGCCCTCGCCGCCGACGTCGACCGCAACCTCGCCCGCCCCCTACGCGGCATCGCCGCCGTCGCACGCCGCACCAACACACCCCAAAACACCGTCACCGTCGGCATCCGCACCGGTGACACCAGCGCCAAAGACCGCCGATCCATGGCAACCACGCCCCCCGACATCCTCATCACCACCCCCGAGTCCCTCTACCTCCTCCTCACCTCCGCAGCACGCACCATCCTGCGCAACGTCGACATGGTCATCATCGACGAAATCCACTCCCTCACCCCCACCAAACGCGGAGCACACCTAGCCCTCAGCCTCGAACGCCTCGACGCATACGCCGGACACCGCGCCCAACGCATCGGCCTATCCGCCACCGCCCGCCCCCTCGACGAAGTCGGCAAATACCTCACCGGAGGCCTGCCCTACACCCTCGTCCAACCCCCCGCACACAAAGAATGGGACCTCGACATCGTCGTCCCCATCGAAGACATGTCCCTACCAGGACAACCCACCGGAAACCCCACCGGAGCCGCATCCGGCAACGAAGAACGCCACTCCATCTGGCCCCACATCGAAAACAGACTCCTCGACCTCATCACCACCCACCGCAGCACCCTCATCTTCGTCAACTCCCGCCGCGTCGCCGAACGCCTCACCGCCCGCATCAACGAAGAATGGGACGCCCGCAACACCCCCAACGAAACCACCGCCGATACCCCCGCAAACGAAACCTCCACCACATCCCCACCCGAACCACCCATCCTCGCCCGCGCCCACCACGGATCCGTCAGCAGCGAACAACGAACCCACATCGAAGAATCCCTCAAAAGCGGCCAACTCCCCGCAGTCATCGCCACTAGCAGCCTCGAACTAGGCATCGACATGGGCGAAATCGACCTCGTCGCCCACATCGACGCGCCCCCCAGCGTCGCCTCCGGGCTCCAACGCGTCGGCCGCGCCGGCCACCACGTCGGAGCCCGATCCCACGGCATCTTCCTACCTACCCACCGCTCCGACCTCATCCGCACCACCGTCGTCTGCGAACGCATGCGCGCCGGACTCATCGAAACACTCCACATCCCCACCAACCCACTAGACGTCCTCGCCCAACACATCGTCGCCATGTGCGCCATGGACGACTGGACCCTCCCCGAACTCACCAACCTCATCAAACGCACCGCCTCCTACGCCACCATCCCCACCACCCTCCTCACCTCCGTCCTCGACATGCTCGCCGGACGCTACCCCGACGAAAACTTCGCCGGACTACGCCCCCGCATCATCTGGGACCGCAGCACCGACACCCTCACCGGCCGCCCCGGCACCCAACGCATCGCCGTCACCAGCGGCGGAACAATCCCCGACCGCGGCCAATTCGGCGTCTTCCTCATCGGCGAAGGCCCCGGCCGCCGCGTCGGCGAACTCGAAGAAGAAATGGTCTACGAATCCCGCGTCGGCGACGTCTTCACCCTCGGCACCTCATCCTGGCGAATCGAAGAAATCACCCACGACCAAGTACTCGTCACCCCAGCCCCCGGCATCCCCGGACGCCTCCCCTTCTGGCGCGGCGACACCGAAGGACGCGAAGCCGAACTCGGCGCCGCCATCGGCGCCTTCATGCACGAAATCGCCACACTCCCCCACGACACCGCCATCTACCGCGCCACCACCGCAGGCCTAGATACCTGGGCCGCCACCAACCTCGTCACCTACATCCACGAACAAAAAACCGCCACCGGCGCCGTACCCAGCCAAAACACCATCATCCTCGAAATCTTCCCCGACGAACTCGGCGACACCCAGATCGTCATCCACTCCCCCTGGGGCTCCCGCGTCAACGCACCCTGGTCCCTAGCCATCGCCGCCCGCCTACGCCAACGATTCGGCATCGACCCCCACCCCATGCACGCCGACGACGGCATCATCCTGCGCCTACCCGAAACCACACCCACCGACGACAACACCCCCACCACCAGCCAACTCCTCACCGAAATCGCCGAACTCATCACCATCGACCCCGACGAAATCACCGACATCATCACCAACGAAGTCGGTGGATCAGCCCTCTTCGCATCCCGATTCCGCGAATGCGCATCCCGCGCTCTCCTCCTACCCCGACGCAACCCCGCCGCACGTCAAGCCCTCTGGCAACAACGACGCCGATCCGCCCAACTGCTCGAAGTCGCCAGCCGCTACCAAGAATTCCCCATCGTCCTCGAAACACTGCGCGAATGCATGCAAGACATCTTCGACGTCCCCGCCCTCAAAACCCTCATGACCAACCTCACCAACCGGCGAACACGCATCCACGCCATCAACACCCCCACCCCCTCACCTATGGCACGCACCCTCCTATTCGGATACATCGCCCAATTCCTCTACGAAGGCGACTCCCCCCTCGCCGAACGCCGCGCAGCAGCCCTATCTGTCGATCCCGAACTCCTCGCCGACATCCTGGGCACCCACACCACCAGCATGCGCGAACTCCTCGACCCCACCATCGTCGAACACACCGAAGCCCAACTCCAAGCACTCGACCCCGAACGCAGCCCACGCAACATCGAAGAAACCTTCGACCTCATCCGCCGCATCGGCCCCCTCACCACCACCGAAATCACCACCCGCACCCACCCCCACACAAACGCCACAACCACCACCACCTGGATCCACGAACTACACAACCGCCGCCGCATCATGCCCATCACCATGGCCGGCGAACAACGCTGGGCCCCCGTCGAAGACGCCGGAAGACTCCTCGACGCCCTCGGCATCACCCCACCATCATGGGTCCCCTCCGCCCACCTCACCCCACCCCAAAACCCCCTCACCGACCTCATCATCCGCTACGCCCGCTGCCACGCACCCTTCACCACCACCGACCTAGCCACCCGACTAGGACTAGGCGAACACATCATCCGCACCCACCTCCACCACCTCGAAAACACCGGCAACATCATCACCGGCGAACTACGCCCCGGAAACACCGGACAAGACCACTGCGACCCCGAAATCCTGCGCCTCCTACGCCGCCGCAGCCTCGCAGCACTACGCGCCCAAGTCGAACCCGTCACCCCCACCACCTACGCCCAATACCTCACCACCTGGCACGGCATCACCACCGAAACCGGCACACCCCAACCCCAAGAACACGGAACCGAAGGAATCCTCCACGTCATCGAACAACTCGCCGGATACCGCATACCAGCCAGCGCCCTCGAAACCCTCATCCTGCCCACCCGCATCACCAACTACACCCCAACACTCCTCGACGACCTCCTCACCCGCGGCGAAATCACCTGGCAAGGAAACGGCTCCACCACAGGCGACGACGGATGGATCTCCCTACACCTCACCGACGACGCACCCAACACCCTCCACACCCCCACCACAACCCCACCACCAGAAAGCATCCACGCCACCATCCTGACCATCCTCGCCACCGGAGGCGGATTCTTCTTCCCCACCCTGGCCAACACCGTCCGCGAACACATCACCACCACCAACCCCACCACCCCACCACCAAACAACAACACCATCAGCGACGCCCTCTGGGACCTCGTCTGGGACGGACACATCGTCAACGACACCTTCACCCCCATGCGCGCCCTACTCAACAGCACCCGCACCACCCACAAACAACGCCCCCGCCCACCACGCCCCACACGACTAACCCGACGCAACCTACGCACCCCCACCCGCACCACCACCCCCGACCCAACACCACCCCGACTCCAAGGACGCTGGTCCCTCCTACCACCAACCGAAACAGACCCCACCACCCGCACCCTCACCACAGCCGACATACTCCTCGAACGCCACGGCATCCTCACCCGCGCAGCTGCCACCAGCGAAAACACCGACGGCGGCTTCACCCCCATCTACCACATCCTCACCCACGCCGAAGAAACAGGAAACATCCGCCGCGGCTACTTCATCGAAGGACTCGGCGCCTCCCAATTCGCCACCAACGCCGCCCTCGACCAACTCCGCACCCACAACGAACACAACAGAATCGACACAACCCCACCACAACCCCCCGCAATCATCCTCGCCGCCACCGACCCCGCCAACCCCTACGGCGCAGCCCTCCCCTGGCCCACCACCAACAACAACAAAAACACCACCCACCGACCCGGCCGCAAAGCAGGCGCCCTCGTCATCCTCCACGCCGGAAACCTCTGCGCCTACATCGAACGAGGCGGACGCACCCTCCTCACCTTCGGCGACACCACCACCCACGCCCCCACCACCGCCACCGCACTAAGCACCATCATCGACACCGGCCACCTCCCCCACCTCACCATCACCACCATCGACGGCACCCCCACCCTCCAAGCACAAAACCACCCACTCCACACCCACCTACTCAACAACGGATTCCACCTCACCCCCAACGGACTAAGAAAACGCCATGCCAGAAGGTGACACCGTCGCACGCACCTGCCAACGCCTCCACCACGTCTTCGCAGGCCACACCACCCAAGAAGCCGAACTCAGATGGGGAAACCGCGAAGGAAACGGACTCATCGGACACACCACCATCGAAGTCATCCCCCACGGCAAACACATCCTCCACCGCTTCTCCAACGGCTGGACCCTCCACTCACACCTACGCATGGAAGGCAGCTGGCGCATCACCCACCCCAACGAACCCCAACGCCACTCACACCGCGTCCGCGCCCTACTAAGCACCAACAAATGGACCGCCCTCGGCCTATCCCTCGGCATGCTCAACCTCATCCCCACCCGCGACGAACACACCCTCACCGGACACCTCGGCCCCGACATCCTCGGCCCCGACTGGAACACCGACCTAGCAACCACCAACCTCCTGACCAACCCCACCACCATCGGCGCAGCCCTACTCGACCAACGCAACCTCGCCGGCATCGGAACCCTCTGGGCCAGCGAAACCCTCTTCACCCAACACATCAACCCCTGGACACCAACCACCACCCTCACCCCACAACAAATCACCAAAATCCTTACCAAAGCCCACCAACTCATGACCGCCGCCCTCAACCACGCCGTCCAATCAAGCACCGGATCACACCGCCCCGGACACAACACCTACGTACACGCACGCTCAGGACACCCCTGCCGCCGATGCGGCACCACCATCCGCGTACACCCCATCGGCCCACCCACCCGCGAACGCGTCATGTTCTACTGTCCAACATGCCAAAACGGCCTAGCACCAGGCGACAAAGGCACCCCCATCAAACCCCTGGGCTACCCCCAACACCCACGCCCCCACAGCCCCCGAAAAAACAGGTACGGAAGATGACATGCCCCACATCGATCAACCCCTCCCCATCACCCGAACCCTGACCATCCCACCCAAAGAACTCCACGAACGCTTCAACCGCGCAACCGGCCCCGGCGGACAACACGTCAACACCAGCGACACCCGCGTCGAACTATCCTTCAACCTCACCAACAGCCCCTCCATCCCCGAACACCTCAAACAACGACTCCACGATCGCCTCGCCCACCGACTCAGCAACGGAACACTCACCATCACCGCAGCCGACGAACGCAGCCAACTCGCAAACCGAAAAATCGCCCGGCAACGACTCGCGCAACTCCTACGCGAAGCCGCTGCGCCCCCTACGCCCCAACGCAAGAAAACTCGCCCCACACGCAACTCCGTTCAACGCCGCCTCACCAGCAAAAAACACCGCGCGGCAATCAAACGAAACAGATCACGCCCCTTCGACTAACCCCCAAAACCCACGCTCACGCAGCAGGACGCGGCACAGCCAAACGGCCCCGCTCACCAGACCCCATCGTCAGAACAACCCCAGCGGCTTCCCCCAACGCAACCTGATCAGCGACATCACGCAACATCTGACTCACCGGCAAATCCAAAGCCCCACAAATCGAAGCCAACAACTCCGAACTCGCCTCCTTCTCCCCCCTCTCAATCTCCGACAAATACCCCAACGAGACCGCAGAACGCGCCGACACATCACGCAAAGTACGTCCCAACGACTTACGTCGCGAACGAAGTACCGTACCGATCTCCTTGCGCAGCAGCACCATGTTGTCCTCTCCTCGCAATTCCCCTGGCGATCGACCGCCGTGGACAGTCCCCTCCCCAAATAAGGGGGACCTCTCTCCGGCTTGTTATATGCAACGGACGAGCCCCCCAATTCATGCCCTCAACGCGAGGAATAATGCGGTACTCACCGAAAAAGCTGATCCAAGACGCACACAGACCCAAAACAGACCCGTGCCCCCGGTCCAAGAACAACCTCAAAGCCGTTGTCGCAGCAGTCTAAATGCTGCCTCCACCGTGGCGAACCGAATCGCACCACGATCCCCCGTTAACGAGAGCCGCTCCACCACCGTCTGGCACCCCACCTCACCCTGCGGCCCATGCACCGCAACAAACACCGTACCCACCTGTGCATCCTCAGAAGGATCCGGCCCAGCAGCCCCCGTGGTCCCCACTCCCCACTGCGCACCAAACAACCTCACCGCCCCCACAGCCAACTCACCAGCAACCTCAGCGTTCACCGCCCCCGTAACCAAAGCACTCTGAGATACCCCCACCACACGAGCCTTCACCTCACTGCTATACGCACACACCCCACCACGCACCACAGCAGAAGATCCCGGCACCGCAGTCAACCCAGCAACAACAAGACCACCCGTCAACGACTCGGCCGTCGCTACCGTCTGCCCCGCATCCAACAAGGCAGCAACAACATCAGCAGCAGGAACCAACACCTCACTGCTCACGCCGACACCTGCCGCGACGACGAACGCACCAACCTCACAGCCTGGAAAACATACTCAACACCCGTCACCACAGTCACCACCAAGGCACCGGCCACCGCAACAACACCAATCCACCACAACACGCCCGTCACCGGAGCAACCAGCAACGCCAACGCCACCGTCTGCAACACCGTCTTAATCTTGCCGCCACGAGAAGCAGGCATCACGCCATAACGAATCACCACCAACCGCAACACCGTGATTCCCCACTCACGCAGCAGAATGAGAATCGTCACCCACCACCACAGGTCACCAATCACACTCAACCCGATAAACGCCATTCCGGTAAGCGCTTTATCCGCAATCGGATCAGCTATCTTCCCGAAATTTGTCACCAAATTACGCGACCGAGCGATATACCCATCCAGCGAATCTGTCGCCATAGCCAGCAAAAACACCAGCAACGCCCACCACCGCATGGACACCTCATGCCCACCCCCAGCCAGCAACAGCCACCCGAAGACCGGGACCATGAAAATCCGCAACACCGTCAACGCATTAGGCACATTCCACGAACTCGGCTGCGTCTGCGGCGCACTACTGATCATGAGATCACCGCAACCAAATCAGCACCCTCAGAACTAACCACCCGTGCCGAAATGAGCTGACCAACCTCAGGAAGCTGCACCGCACCGTCACTGCTTTGCACAAGACGCGTCAACCCATCAACCTCCGGACCTTGATGCTCAGCCCGACCGAACACAATCCGGTCCCCCTCGAAGAACGACCCCTCACCCAGATCCTCATCCCACGGCTGAGCCTGCGCATTGGACTCAACAAGGACGCTCACCTGCGAACCGATCCGCTCAGCTGCACGCTCAGCACCCGCCGACTCAGTAATCGTCGAAAGAATATCCAGGCGTTCGTCAATGACTTCCTGCTCAACCTTGTCCTCATACCCCTGGGCCTCAGTGCCATCCTCATCGGAGTACCCAAAAACGCCACACACATCCAAACGCGCAGCCGTGACGAAATCAACGAGCATCTGGAAGTCCTCCTCCGTCTCGCCAGGGAACCCAACAATCACGTTAGAGCGGATCCCTGCCTCCGGCGCCAAAGACCGAATCTTCTCGATCAAGCTCAAGAACGACTCCGGATCACCAAACCGACGCATACGACGCAGAATCTTCGCAGACACATGCTGGAACGAAAGATCGAAATACGGCACGACCTTCTCCGTCTCGACAATCGCCCGCACCAAATCATCACGCAACTCTGCCGGCTGCAAATACGAAACCCGGATACGTTCCAGCCCCTCCACCTCAGCAAGATCAGGCAACAACGTGTCCAGCAGACGGATATCGCCCAAATCCTTGCCATACGAGGTCGAGTTCTCAGAAACCAGGAAAGCTTCCTTCACCCCATTACTGCCCAGCCAGCGAGCCTCAGCAAGAACATCACTAGGGCGGCGAGAGACAAAAGCACCACGAAACGAGGGGATAGCACAGAAAGCGCAACGACGGTCACACCCCGAAGCGATCTTCAAAGGAGCCCACGGCGCCCCATCCAAACGTGCCCGCACGAACGTTTCACCAGCAGTGGCATCCGGCCCCAAATCCCCGTGCCCTGGAAGCACGATTCCCGGCGCCGTTTCTTGACGAGCAATCGGAGAAATCGGCAACAGAGAACGACGATCCCGCGGGACGTGCGACTGCACCTGCTCCCCGGCCAAGATGCGACTCAAGTGGTCGGACATGTCCTTGTAGGAGTCAAACCCGAAAACACCATCAGCTTCAGGCATCTGCTCAGCCAGCTCACGCCCATAGCGCTCCGCCAGACACCCCACGGCAACCACTGCGCGAGTCTCGCCACTTTCTTTCAGGTCAGCCAGATCAAGAATCGTGTCGATCGAATCTTTCTTAGCCTCTGCGACAAAACCACACGTATTCACAACATTCACGTCAGCGCCAGAAGGGTCATCAACAAGAGTCCACCCCGCAGCAGCCAAGCGACCTGCGAGCTCCTCAGAATCCACGTCATTGCGTGAACAACCGAGACTGGTGAGGTGAATCGTGCCGTGAGTGGCATCGTTACGTGCGGGCGCACTTGCGGCAGCGGTGGGCGAAGTCATGACAACCACTTTAGGGCTGATGCGGGCTGTGCCAACTCACGCACACTTGCCCGCATCTGTTGCACCAAGCGAATCACGTAGCCAACTAGCTGCTTGCGACAAAATTTTGGCACCTGCCTCGTGGTTACCGCCATGCGGTTGAACAAGAAGCGCAACTCCTACACCGCCGCCACCTGGCAAGATCAAAACTCCCACCTGCCGCATCAGGTAACCACTCGTACTGGGACCCCAACCACCTTTGAATGCAACATCATCGACGTTCAGACCACGTTTGTTGGTTCCACGTGCGACTGCCCCAATCCCCCACGACTGACTGTGGTCAATGAAGCGCATGTCCCGCATGATCTGGGCACCGTACGGAACACAAGGCAGCGTCGCAGCGAACTTAGCCGCATCACCAACTCGCCAAGCAGTCAAACCGAACGGCACCCGCACCCCCGCCGAATTCCGCGCAGCCCGGGTGCGTTTATCACCGGTGTCACCTAGAACTTCGTTGACCAGCTCTGCCTTCATCCCGAAGTTTTCCAGCCCCTCCCACAAGCGCCGGGCGGCGTCATTATCAGAGATGCGCACCGACATCTCAATGTCGTTAGCCACAGCTTTAGGCAGATCACCGCCGCGCTGCTGAATAGCTGCCAAAGCCAGTGGGACCTTGATCGTCGACCACGCGTCGATCGTGTCCGTAGTGCCCAACTGCTGAACTTGCTCCGGATGCCCAACCGGCGCCCACGCAATAGTGAGCTGCTGATCCCGCCCGGGCAGTTTCTTGAACCCCTGAACAAGTTTGCTGGCGTCGGTGATTTGTACAGGTTTCACCGAAGGCGGAGGTGGAGCCGGGGTGCTGATCACTGCTGGCGGTCGCGAAGGCAGCATCGGTGCCACAGTGGGTGCTGCGGTACTGGTTTGTGAGTCTTCCTCCTTTGGTGATGATGCAGAGCTGCCACATGCGGCCAAGGCGGCACAGAGCACTGCGCACACGAACGCAGTGCTCAACCGCCGCCGCCGAGTGACAACTACCTGCCGCGCCCCTGTTGTGTCAGTTGCCACGCGTCTTCATCCTCCAGGTCCCCCTCGTGCACGACTTCTTCGCCATGCACTTCAACGTCGGCATATCGGTCTTGTCCCCCTGCCATGCCTTGTTGACCCTCCGCTGGTGGCGGAGGGGTTTGTCCTTGCATCTGCGCCAGAACGGTAGGCAGATCTTCTGGGCGGATCAACACGTCTCGCGCTTTACTTCCTTCAGAAGGGCCGACAACGCCGCGAGATTCCATGAGGTCCATGAGTCGTCCGGCTTTAGCGAAACCAACGCGTAGTTTGCGCTGCAACATCGAAGTCGAACCGAACTGAGTGGTAACGACCTGTTTGGTCGCTTCGAGGAGCAGATCCAAGTCATCGCCGATGTCGGCGTCGATCTGTTTCTTTTCGGTGGCGGGAACAACGTCTTCCCGGTAGCTCGGTTTGAGCTGGTCAGTGACAAATTTGACGACCGCAGCGACCTCTGACTCCGGTACCCAGGCGCCTTGCACACGCATCGGTTTACTCGCCCCCATAGGCAGGAAGAGGGCATCACCTTGACCGATGAGCTTTTCAGCACCTGGCTGGTCCAGCACGACCCTGGAGTCGGCTAGGGAGCTTGTCGCGAATGCCATCCGGCTGGGCACGTTGGCTTTGATCAGGCCGGTGACTACGTCGACGCTGGGACGCTGCGTAGCGAGAACGAGGTGGATACCGGCGGCGCGAGCCAGCTGGGTGATACGAACAATGGACTCTTCCACATCGCGTGGAGCGACCATCATCAGATCGGCGAGCTCGTCGACCACAACGAGTAGGTATGGGTAGGGCTCGACGACACGTTGTGATCCAGGCGGGAGTTTGATGTCTCCGGCGCGGACGGCTTTGTTGAAGTCGTCGATGTGTTTGTACCCGAATGCGGCGAGGTCGTCGTAGCGGGCATCCATCTCTTTGACCACCCATTGCAGCGCTTCAGCGGCTTTTTTGGGGTTGGTGATGATGGGGGTGATGAGGTGTGGGATGCCTTCGTAGGCGGTGAGCTCGACTCGTTTGGGATCTACGAGAATCAGGCGTACTTCGTCGGGGGTTGAGCGTACGAGGATCGAGGTGATCATCGAGTTGACGAAGCTGGATTTACCCGATCCAGTGGCACCTGCTACGAGGAGGTGTGGCATTTTCGCCAGGTTGGCGATGACGAATCCGCCTTCGACGTCTTTACCGACGCCCATCACCATGGGGTGGGGGTTGCGGGTGGCGACTTGGCTGCGCAGCACGTCACCGAGGCTGACTTTTTCGCGGTCTGTGTTGGGGATTTCGATCCCGATGGCTGATTTGCCGGGGATAGGCGAGAGGATGCGTACGTCTGCGCTGGCTACCGCATAGGCGATGTTTTTGCTCAGTGCGGTGACGCGTTCGACCTTGGTGCCAGCGCCAAGTTCAACTTCGTAGCGGGTAACTGTGGGGCCTCGGGAGAACCCTGTGACTTGGGCGTTGATGTTGAACTGTTCTAGTACTCCGGTGAGGGCTTGAACGACGTGGTCGTTAACTTCGGAGCGGGTTTTGTGGGGGGCTCCTTGTTCGAGCAGGTCTGAGGGGGGAAGGGTGTAGGTGACGTCGCCAGCGAGGGCGAGTTGTTCGGTGCGTTGTGGGATGGCTTGGGTGGGTGGGGGTACCAGTTCGGTTTGGGTGGTGGCTGGCACGGGGCCAGGTTTGGGTGAGGTGTTTGTAGATGCGCCGGGGGTGTTGACGCGGTCGAGTGCTTGGGTGGCTGCGCGGTCGGCTGCGGTGGTTGTGTCGCGTTGGGCGTTCGCGGCTTCTTCGGCAGCGATCTTGGGGAGGTCTGCGAGTCTGCGGCTGCGGCCTTTGTGAACTTCTGCTGCTTGTTCGAATGCTTCGTCTCCGTCGCGGTGGTCGAGTTCGAGGTTGCGGCGGGATTTGCGGCGTGAGGTTGTGGGGATGGGGATGGTGTCGACATATTCGTCGAGGCCGAAGAGGCGGTCGTGAAGTTCGGCGAGTCGATCGGGGATTTCCACGAAGGGGGTTGCGGTGATCACTAGGACACCGAAGAACGCGACGATAGCGAGTACGACATAGGCGCCCCAGTCGGTGAGCATGGCGTCTAATGGTGCGCCAACGAGGTAGCCGATCATTCCGCCAGCTGAACGGAACGCTTCGGTGCCGCCGGAGATGCGGGGGTTGCCTCGAGCGATGTGGATGATACCGGCGAGGCTGACGGTGAGGGTGATGACGCCAATGGCGATGCGTGAGGTGGCGGCATCTTCGACGGGGTTACGCATGATGCGTAGCCCGAACCAGACGAATGCTAGGGGCAGGAACAGTGCTCCCCAGCCGATGGTTCCCGCGGCGACGATGTGGATGAATTCGCCGAGTGGGCCGGGTAGTCCCCACCATTCGCGGGCGGCGATGATCACGGCGATGATGATGATGAATAGGCCCAGGCCGTCGCGTCGGTGCTCTTCGGGTAGTCCTGTTGCGGTGCGGCTGACGCGGCGTGCCATGCCGCCGGTCAGGCCAGTGATTCCACGCCACGCAGAGCCGGCGCCGCGGCCGGGAGTGCCACTACCCGCGCGGGGGGTTTTGGCCGCGGGGGTACGGCGTGTGGCGGCACCGTTTTTGGTCCGGGGAGTTTTACGGGGGACAGGTTTTCCTTTGGCGGCGGTGCGCCGCTTGTTTGGGGTGTTACGAGTTGCCACCCAAGCAGACTAGGCGATTGATCCGAGGTGGTCTGGTCGGCCAGTTGCGACGTGCCGCATAGCGATACGTCGCGGTGGTGGGGCTGTGCTGGTGGCGGCGGGGGTGAGGTGTGGGCGGTGTGGGGCGGTTGCGTGGCGTGTTGGGGCCCGCTCGTCGTGTGGACGGGCGGGCCCCAACAGGTGCTGTGGTGTGGTCGGTGCTGGTTAGGCGATGACTACTACCGGCACGATCATTGGGCGGCGGCGTAGTTTTCCGCCCACGAATCCGCCGATGGTGCGGCGCACCACCTGCTGGAGTTGGTGGGCATCGTTGGTGCCGCGGTCCCAGGCGCTTTCAACCGCTTCAGAAATTTCGGGGACGATTTTGTTGAAGACGTCGTTGTCTTCGGCGAATCCTCGGGTGATGACTTCGGGGCCGGTGCTGACTTTCCCGGTGGCCGAGTCGATGACGACGATCGCGGAGATGAAACCTTCGTCGCGCAGGATTTGGCGGTCTTTGAGGAGTGCTTCGTCGGTGGCGCCGACGGAGGAGCCGTCGACGTACACGTAGTTGCAGTCAACTTTCCCGGTGACGCTAGCTTTGCCGTCTATGAGGTCGACGATGATTCCATCGCCGGCGAGGACGACGCGTTCTTCGGGGACACCGGTCGCGGCGGCGAGGCGCCCATTGGCCAGGAGGTGCCGCCATTCGCCATGGACGGGCATGGCGTTTTTGGGGCGCAGGATGTTGTAGAGGTAGAGAAGTTCTCCGGCGCTGGCGTGGCCGGAGGTGTGCACTTTGGCGTTGCCTTTGTGAACTACTTCGGCGCCGAGTTTGATGAGTCCGTTAACTACCCGGAATACGGCGTTCTCGTTGCCGGGGATGAGGGAGCTAGCGAGAACGACTGTGTCGCCTTCGCCGATTTTGATGCGGTGTTCGTCGTTGGCCATGCGGGACAGCGCTGCCATCGGTTCTCCCTGCGAACCGGTGCACATGAGGAGTTGTTGGTGTTCGGGGTAGTCCTCGATTTTTTTCATGTCGACGATCACGCCGTCGGGCACGTTGAGGTAGCCCAGTTCGGCGGCGATGCCCATGTTTCGGACCATGGATCGTCCGATGAGGGCGACCTTGCGGTTGTGTTCGGCGGCGGCGTCGAGGACTTGTTGCACGCGGTGGACGTGGCTGGCAAAGGAGGCGACGATGATGCGGCGTTGGGCTTTGCTGAACACGTTTTCCAGTGCGGGGTAGATGTCTTTTTCAGGCATCGTGAATCCGGGCACTTCTGCGTTGGTGGAGTCGACGAGGGCGATGTCGATGCCTTCTTCGCCGATGCGGGCCATGGCACGCAGGTCGGTGATGCGTCCGTCGAGGGGTAGTTGGTCCATCTTGAAGTCGCCGGTGTGCAGGAGTGTGCCTGCGTCGGTGCGTACTGCAACGGCTAGGGCGTCAGGGATGGAGTGGTTGACGGCGATGAATTCGCATTCGAAGGGTCCGAGGTCTTCGATGTCTCCTTCGGTGACGTCCATCGTGTAGGGCGTGATCCGGTGTTCTTTGAGTTTGGCTTCGATGAGGGCCAGCGTCAGGTTGGATCCGATGAGGGGGATGTCTTCTTTGAGGCGGAGCAGGTATGGGACTGCGCCGATGTGGTCCTCGTGCCCGTGGGTGAGGATGATGGCTTCGACGTCGTCGAGGCGGTCTTCGATGTAGGAGAAGTCCGGCAGGATGAGGTCGACGCCGGGGTGGGCGTCTTCGGGGAAAAGTACTCCGCAGTCGATGATGAGGAGACGTCCTGCGTGTTCGAGGACAGTCATGTTGCGCCCGATGTCGCCGAGCCCGCCGAGGGGGACGATGCGTAGTCCTCCCTCGGGCAGTGCTGGTGGCTCTGTCAGGTCAATAGGAAATTTCACGAGAGGTGGGCCTCCTTTAGGCCTTGGCGCACGATGTCGCGTTGGGTATCGGTCAGTTGTGCAAGTGGTAGGCGCACGTGGTCGGTGGCGATGACGCCGGCTTCGGCCAGTGCGGCTTTGACGGTGATGGCTCCTTGGCTGGTGCCCATGATTGCGTCGACGGCGGGGATGAGTTTGCGGTGGATGTCGATGGCTTGGGGCAGGTTGCCGTTGTCGAGGGCGTCGATCATGTTGGCGTATTCGATTGACGCGAAGTGGCTGGTGACTCCCACAATACCGTGAGCACCTTGGGCGAAGTGTGCCAGGTTAGCGCCATCGTCGCCGGAGTACCAGGCCAGGTCGGTGGCGCGTTGTACGTGGCTTGCGGCCCATAGGTCGCCTTTGGCGTCTTTGACAGCGACGATGTTGGGGTGGGCAGCCAGGGCGATGTGGGTTTCGGTGGTGATGGGGACGCCGGCACGACCAGGGATGTCGTACACCATGATGGGTAGGTCGGTGGCTTCGGCGACGGCACGGAAATGGGCGAGGATGCCTGCCTGGGGTGGTTTGTTGTAGTAGGGCGTGACAACAAGTGCGCCGTCGACACCGATCTCGGCGGCTTGTCGGGCGAGGCTGATGGTGTGGGCGGTGTCGTTGGTGCCTACGCCGGCAACGATTTTGATGCGGTCCCCGACGGCGTCTTTGACTGTTTGCAGGATGAGTCGTTTTTCATCGTCGCTGGTGGTTGCGGATTCTCCGGTGGTGCCGTTGACGACGAGCCCGTCGTGGCGGCGGTCAGCCAGATATATAGCCAGGGACCGGAGTGATTCGAGGTCGAGGGCTCCGTCGGCGGTGAACGGAGTGACGATCGCGGTCAGGACACGACCAAAGGGTGCAATGGCAGACGACATAGGGGCAGGTTATCGGTTTCGAGGGGGGCGCGCCGGCTCGACCCATGGGGTTGGTGTTCACGCGGTGGCGTGGTTCTTCAGGGCGGCGGCCAGATCGAGGAGTCTTGGGGGGCAGGTGGGGTGCGGCTGTTTTTGGCTGGATACATGGAAGAACGTTGCTTTACCCGCTCGGGGGTCCGGGTAAAGCAACGTTCTCGGGGTTCATCGCAGCGGCAGTGACAGCGTTACAGCTTTGTGTACACATTTTTTGTGCAAGCCGTGAACTTCATGCATGGCCCCTGAGCCTGGCAGCTTCGAATCGTTAGCGAATTCGCTTACGGTGTGGACACATCAACCCCGTGAAACCACCTGTTACCTGTGGGGGCGCTGCGGGCCTGCGAGACTAGCCGGATGCAACAGTACAGGGAGCTCATGGAACGGATTCTCGCTGAGGGGAATGAGCGGGGTGACCGCACCGGAACCGGAACATTGTCGGTTTTCGGTCACCAGATGCGGTTCGATCTTCGTGCTGGGTTTCCGGCATTAACTACCAAGAAGCTGCATTTGCGTTCCATCTTCGGTGAACTGATCTGGTTCCTGCGCGGCGATACGAATATCACCTGGCTGCATGAGAATGGCATCACGATCTGGGATGAATGGGCCGATGAGAACGGTGATTTGGGGCCTGTGTACGGGCATCAGTGGCGTAGTTGGCCTTCTCTGGATGGGGGCACGATCGACCAGATCGCTAACGTGATCACTTCGATTCAACAGAACCCGTGGTCCCGTCGGCACATTGTTTCGGCGTGGAATGTCGCTGAGGTTGAGGATATGGCGCTACCTCCGTGTCACACCATGTTCCAGTTTTATGTCTCTGCTGGCGAGGACGGTGAGCCGAAATACTTGTCTTGCCAGTTGTATCAGCGCAGCGCCGACGTGTTTTTGGGTGTGCCGTTCAACATTGCCTCGTACGCGCTGTTGACACACATGGTTGCGCAGGTCACTGGTTTGAAGGCGGCCGAGTTCGTGCACACTCTTGGGGATGCGCACCTGTACCGCAACCACATGGAACAAACCCGTGAACAGCTTTCCCGCACGCCGCGGCCTCTACCGACCCTGCGTCTGAACCCACAAGTTCGCCAGATCGATGCTTTTCAGATCAGCGATATCGAACTTATTGGTTATGACCCCCACCCCGGTATCAAAGCCCCTATCGCTGTCTAGCCCTAGCCGCTCCAACCTCCTGCCCCCGCTGTTCTTTGTTGAGGAGTGACCACGTGACCTCATTTGTGCCCGCACCTGACCCGATCGCCCCGGATTCGCGTATCTGTGTGGTGGTCGCGGCCGCCGAAAACTGGGTGATCGGCGCACACGGTGCTATGCCGTGGCATCTGCCTGAGGACTTGGCCCATTTCAAACGCATCACTACCGGAAGCGCGATGATCATGGGTCGGCGCACTTTCGAAAGCATCGGGCGGGCGTTGCCGGGCCGGCGTTCCATTGTGGTCACACGGGACAGTTCTTGGTCAGCCCCTGGCGCTGAAGCTGCCTGTTCACTGGTTGAGGCAGTAAAGCTTGCTGGTTCAGATCGGATGACGGTGGTCGGTGGTGGGCAGGTGTATGCGCAAGCGTTAGGGCCAGACTCCCCTGTCGTTGTGGACACTGTGCATCTGACGCAGGTGCATGCTCGCCCGCAGGGCGACACGTGGTTTCCACCCATCGATGAAGCCCAGTGGCGTCAGATCGCCTGTACTGAGGGCCAAGGGTGCACGTTCATTTCCTACAGGCGGATGTGAAGCGTCCTGTCGGCGCCGACATGTTGCGCGTTGTCGGCGCCGACAGGGCGCTTTCCTAAGCAGGGTTACAGACCGAGGTAGTTCTCCAGGCCGACGGTGAGGCCAGGAGTTTTCACCGCGCCGCGTACACCTTCAAGAACCCCGGGCATGAAGCTAATGCGGTCATAGGAGTCGTGGCGGATCGTTAGGCCTTCACCTTCGCCTCCGAAAAGCACCTCCTGGTGGGCGACGAGGCCACGTTGACGCACGGCGTGCACCCGCACACCGTCAACAAGGGCACCGCGAGCGCCGTCGGGGTCTTGTGTAGTGGCGTCGGGGGTGGGACCGAGTCCAGCGTCAGTGCGGGCTGCGCCGATGAGGGAGGCGGTGCGGGCTGCGGTGCCGGAGGGGGCGTCAACTTTGTTGGGGTGGTGGAGTTCGATGATCTCTACGGATTCGTAGAAGCGAGCGGCTTGTTGGGCGAATGACATCATGAGTACGGCGCCGATGGCGAAGTTGGGTGCGATGAGGACGCCGAGGTTGGGGTGGTCGGCGAGTTGGGTGCGGACAGCGTCGAGGCGTTCTTCGCTCCAGCCGGTGGTGCCGACAACGACGTGGACGTCTGCGTCGATGGCGGCGCGGACGATGCTGGGGGATGCGTCGGGGATGGTGAAGTCGACGAGGACGTCGGCGTTGTGGAGGGTGTCGAGGCTGTCGCCTGCGTCGTAGCGGGCGATGAGTTCCATGTCGGGTGCAGCGGTGACTGCGTCGCAGACGGTCGATCCCATGCGTCCGGAGGCGCCAGCGACGGCGACTTTGATGGGTTTGGTGCTCACGTGGTGGTGTCCTTCTTTGTTGGGTTGGGTGGTGGCGCTGGTTGGGGCACTGAGGGGGGTGCTTGGTGGCGCCGTGTTTGGGCACCACCCTAGCTTTGAGGTTTGGTGTGCGATGAGGCTGATGCTTCAGGTGTGGGGTCGGTGGCTATTTTCTTGTCATTTTTGTTGATGCCCAGACAGGGCCGTGCTGTGTTGTTAGTTTGGGGGCATGAAGCAGTGAAACCCGTTGTCCTATCCATCTTTTGTGACTTCGAGGTTTCTGCATGCCATCTATTACTCCCTCTGCGTTTTTGTCCCGCGGCGCACATCTGCGTCTTGATGGGATCAGTAAGTCTTACCCCGATCGTCGTGTTCTGACTGACATCACTTTGACGGTTAGTCAGGGTGAACGTTTAGCGCTGATCGGTGAGAACGGCACCGGTAAGTCGACGCTGCTGCGTATCGCTGCAGGGGTTGAGCCTGCTGATTGTGGCTCCGTGCAGGCCCCGGGCCGTGTAGGGCTGTTGTGGCAGCAGCCTGCCTACGCTTTGAGTGACACTGTGGCTCAGGTGGTTGAGCAGGCGTGTGTTGTTCCTTTGGCTGTTTTGCGCGAGTTCGAAGAGGCCACGGTTGCTCTTGAACACGACCCGCACGGCGCTAGTGAACGGTATGACCGGGCGTTAGAGGCAGCCACTGGTCATGATGTGTGGAATCTGGATCATCGCGCCCAGGTTGTTCTTGATGGGGTGGGGCTTGCGGGGGTGAGTTGGCGGCGCCGCGCCGGTGAGCTTTCTGGGGGTCAGCGTGCCCGGCTTTCGTTGGCGTGGCTGTTGCTGAGCCGCCCGGACATTTTGCTGTTGGATGAGCCGACGAATCATTTAGATGAAAGCGGTATTGGGTTTCTTGTCTCGTCGTTGGTTGATTGGCCTGGGCCGGTGCTTTTCGCTAGCCATGACCGGGCTTTTATGGATGCCGTCGCTACCGGGATTGTTGATGTGGATCCTGCCCCGCAGCCGAGTGCTTTGGTCAGTTCGATCGCTGCGGATGGGCCGACTAGCGGGATTGGTGTGAGGCGTTATGGCGGTACGTTCACTGATTATCTTCAGGCCAGGCAGGATGAGCGCCAGCGGTGGCAGAAACAGTACGAGACTGAACAGGCTCAGTTGAAAGAGCTGGAACGTAGTGTTCGTGACAATCGCACGGTTGGGCATGCTGGGGCTGGTCCGCGTACTGAGGCGCGGTCGGCGAAGAAGTTTTATGCCGACCGTAATGCGAGTGTGGTTTCTCGCCGGGTTAATGATTTTTCTCGCCGGTTTGAGCAGTTGCAGCGCTCTCAGGTGCGTAAACCTCCGGTAGATCTTGAGTTTCAGGGGTTGAGTGTGGGGGCTCATGATGGGCACCCTGTTCCCTCGGTGTTGGTGGCGTTGTCTGAGGCTGCGGTTAGTGACCGGGTGGGGCCGGTGTCTGTCAGTGTGGGGCGTAGTGATCGTTTGTTGGTTACTGGCCCTAATGGTGCTGGTAAGTCGACGTTGTTGGGTTTGCTTTCTGGCAAGCTGCAGCCAGATAGCGGAACTGTGACGATTGCGCGGTCGGTGACGATTGGGGTTTTGGCGCAGGAGGTCGATCTTGACCCGGGGTGTGCTGTGGAGTTGCTTTACGTCTCCATGGTGGGTGAGCAGCGGGCTGAGGCTACGCCGTTGAGTGTTTTCGGGCTTGTGGAGCCGCGGGACTTTTCACGACCGGTGGGGTCGTTGAGTGTGGGGCAGCGTCGTCGTTTGGCTTTAGCGGTGGTGTTAGCTTCTCGGCCTGATCTGCTTGTCCTGGATGAGCCGACTAATCATTTGTCGTTGGCGTTGGCCAGCGCTATTGAGAGGCATCTTCCTGACTATCCGGGCGCGGTGGTGATCGCTAGTCACGACCGTTGGCTTACTCGTTCGTGGAGTGGGCGGCGTTTGGAGTTGTAAATGATGCGTATCTGTACATGTCTGTCCTTTTCTGCCTGCCTTTGAGAAGGCATGCTGGGTGTATGACCTCAGACGTCCTCGCATCGTTGGACGCGGCCGTGGCTGCCAAGGCTGAGAGCGATCTGCTCCGTCGTCGGCGTAGCGCGTTAGCTGAGCGCATCACCGAAGCGGAAGGGAATGTTGTCGCAGCGCGGCTGCAGCTGCAGGGTGAGGAACGTGCTGTGAAGCGGTTAGAGCGTGTTTCGTTTGCGCATGTGATTTCTTCGTTGCGGGGTACGCATGCTTCGGATCTGAGTAAGGAAAAGGCTGAGGCTGAGCGCGCCCGATACCGCATCAACGCTGCTCGGGAAGAGTTGGGGCGGTTGTTGCGTGAGGAGCAGTCCGTGAAGAGTCAGTTGGAAGCTCTTGGTGACTCTGAAGCTGCATATGAGAAAGCACTTGCCGCGGTGGTGGAGGCTGGGCGTAATGATTCGGCTGTGGCTGCGCGGGCAGAGAGCGCGACCCGTGAACTTGTGCGGTTGCGGGAGTGCCGCGGAATTGATGAGGCATTGGAGTCCGGGGAGGTTGCGCAGGAGGCGTTGGCGCGGGCTCGGGATTCTTTGAGTGCGGCGCAGGAGTGGTCTACATGGGACACCTTCGCTGGTGGCGGGATGGTTTCTTCGCTGGTTAAACACGATGCCCTCGATAAAACTGTGGCACATCTGCGGGTTGCGGCTTCGGCGTGTGAGCGTTTCTCTCGGGATCTGGATGATGCGGGGCTTCCTGAGGTGGATGGGGCCGTGGTTTCCCAGTTTGATCGGGCGGTGGATATCTGGTTCGACAACATCTTTACTGATTTGTCTGTGCATCAGTCCGTTAACGAAGCAACAGATGACATCCGCCGCGCGGAGAAAGCTGTGAGCACGGCGATGGATGCGCTGTTCGCTCGCCGCGCGGCTTTGAACGCCTGACGCGGCCAGCGAGCACACACCCTAGGCGGGGTTTTCTTCCGTGAGGGGGAACTGGCCATCGTTGACCGCTTCAGTGAACACGCGGAAGTCACCCTCGATGACGTCTGCGTAGGCGGCAGCCCACGCGGCTATTGCGTGCGTGAATCCGCCGCCCGAGCCACCCAAATATCCTGAGGCGGCTGCTGCGTCTGGGCTTTGCGCGTGGGCGCGGGCTAGCAGCTGGGCACACAGTGCGCTGTACATGCGCACTTCGTGCGGTGTTGCTTTTCCTAGGTCGACGCTGCCTTTGTGGTCACGGAATTGCCGCCAGTAATGGTTACGGCCATCTGGGTCAACGGTGCGGCCAAGGAACGGGTCGGATGTGGCTTGCAGTACCCGCTGCCCTTCGGTGACTCGGCGGCAGTAGCGGTCTCGCTGGTCGGTGTCTGCACCGCAGGTGATCACGCCTGGCATGTCTGCTTGGGTGATGCCTGCCTGGGTTTCGAGCACTGATGGCAGTGCTTCTTTTGATTGGAGGATCAGCGGCTCGCCGTTGGGGCCTTGCAGGAGCACGATCGAGCAGTGCGTGCCCACGCTGGAGACACCGACTACGCGGCGGGCGGCGTCATTGACGCGGTATTGGGAAAGCAGCAGTGCCCGGTCGGTGAGCAGGGTGTAGCGGTAGTCCTCGAAACGGCGGGCAGCGTTGGCTAGGCCTTTCTCGCTGCGCGGGATGAGCAGGGGCGGGTCTGCTTTAAGGACGAGGCGGCCCGATTCTTCGTGCCGCATGCCGATGCGGTCTAGGGCTTGCTCGGAGGTGCGTTGGCGGGCTTTCTCGACGGTTTTGTTAAGTACGCGTGTACCGCCGGAGCTGAACCATCCGGCATCAACGGAGGCGAAGTAGCGGTCGGTGGCGCGGGCTTCGACCAGGGTGCGCAGGTAGGTTGCGTAGGTGGTGACAAGGGCCACGATGTCGTCGTTGATGATTTCGGCAGGGACGCCTTTGGAGCGCTGCACCAGCGCCAGGGATGTGGCTAGACGTTTAATGTCCCATTCCCACGGACCTACGCCTGCTTCGTCGAAGTCATTGAGGTCGAAAACAATTCGGCGCTCCGGGGAGGCGTAGAGGCCGAAGTTTCCCAGGTGAGCGTCGGCGTCGATGACGATGTGCACGCCAGTGCGTGGACCTGCGGCAAGGTCCCCGGTCATGACATCAACTGTGCCGCGGAAATACGCGTAAACAGATTGGGTCATCCGCGCCACACGCACGCCAATAAGGTCAGCGATGCGAGTGGAGTGGGTTTTTTCGATAACGGCAATGGGGTCCCGGTGCGGCGGGAGAGCGAGTTCGCCGTGCTCCCCGCGTCGAAGAACAGTACGGATGTCACGCCCAGCCTCGAGGGCTGTTTCGGTGTCAGATCCGGGAGTGAGGAAACGCTGCACCTGCATGGGGAAAGATTACGTGCTCCCAGCGTCATCGCCGTGCCTGCCGCACCCGATCCCCCCCTGAGCTAGGTAATAGCGGTGTGGCGGCACCCAACTGGGCACCGCCACATCGTTTACCTCTCCCCCGGGGCTCTTACTGCCCCACCCCTAGAGGAGACAGCGATTCACGCGTTTTCTCGGGCACGGTTGCGGGTGAACACCACCCCAACCCCAACCAGCACGGCCATCGCCGCAGCAGTGCCGAGGAACTGCACCCGCACATCTGGTGCCGACATCCCCAACACCACAACCCCAGCCAATGCCACCAACGCCGCATACGACAGCCACGGGAAACACCACATCGGCAACCGTGGCCGTTTGCCTTCTTTTTCCAGTTGGCGGCGCAGCACGATGTGGCTGCAGATCGTCACGGCCCACGTGACGATGATGGTGGCACCAACGATGTTGAGAAGAATCAACAAGATCTTCTCTGCCCACACGTAGTTCAAGAACACGGCCACGAACCCGAACGCCACCGACACAAACACAGCAGCCACCGGAACGCCACGGTTGTTAATCCGTGTCAACCGCTGCGGGGCATACCCGCGCTCAGCCAACGAATGGATCATGCGTGAAGCGCCATAAAGGTTGGCGTTCAACGCACTCAACAGTGCAATGACAACAATCAAACCCATGATCAAAGCCGCCGCGGGAAGCCCAGCGTGATCAAGAACAGCTACGAACGGTGTGCCCGCCAAATCAGGGCTATTCCACGGCAGCACCAACACCATGATCGCCACAGACCCCATGTAGAACGCGAGGATCCGCCACAAAATCGTGTGCATAGCGCGAGCAATGTTGGCAGAAGGGTCATCCGAGTCCGCAGCAGCAACCGCGACGATCTCGATACCACCGAACGCGAAAATCACCACCAACAAACCAGCAGTGATACCGCCCAAGCCTTGCGGAGCGAACCCGCCATGCGCGGTCAAATTAGTCAGCCCGGGCGAAGGAACCGGCAGCAACCCCACCAGCAACGCCACCCCGATCAACAAGAAGGCGATCACAGCGCCCACCTTCACCAGAGCAAACCAGAACTCGAACTCACCGAAATTCTTCGCCCCGGTCAGGTTGATCAGCGTGAACAACACCATGAAAATCAACGCCAACGCCCACTGCGGAACCCCACCCCAGATACCGACAAGGATCTGCGCTGCCGCTGTCGCTTCCGCAGCGATCACAACAACCAACTGCAGCCACCACAGCCACCCCATCGCGAAACCCACCGCTGGCCCTAAAGCCCGCTCGGCATACACAGAAAACGCCCCACTGGATGGGTTCTCCGCCACCATCTCGCCAAGCATCCGCATGATGAGCATGACGACAATCCCAGCCGCGAGATAAGAAACAAGAACCGCTGGGCCTGCCGCAGTGATCCCGGCGCCCGACCCAACAAAAAGGCCTGCGCCGATAGCTGACCCCAAACTCATCATCACGAGGTGGCGGCTATTCATCGTCCCAGCCGAAGCAGACGGTGAAGCCGCAGTGGAGGGGTGTTCG
This sequence comes from Dermatophilus sp. B7861-1, assembly GCF_058996045.1. NCBI lineage: Bacteria > Bacillati > Actinomycetota > Actinomycetes > Micrococcales > Dermatophilaceae > Dermatophilus > Dermatophilus sp. B7861-1. The sequence continues at coordinate 1,498,470 of NZ_CM180082.1, forward strand.
CTAGACATGTGCGAAATCCTTTGCTGCAAGAGAATGCGTTAAAGGGCAGCGTAGACGCCTCGCAGCACGGTGGACACGCAAACCAAACGGGACACGGTGTGGGTTCCTGCTGCACAAACACGCACAGACACCCCCGAATGTGACCAACTATTAACAGGCGCCTCCACCACGAGACGACGTGGGACGTTGCTGCTCAACAACACTGCTGTCAATCTGAGCAAATGAGAGCGAACACCACAGCTGCCGGCGAGCTTCGCTCGATCCGCAAAACTTACGGCTCTGTCATCGCAGTCGATGATCTGTCTCTGCATGTGACACCAGGGGAAATCCTGACGCTCGTAGGCCCCAACGGTGCCGGCAAAACAACCACTATGGAAATCCTGGCCGGACTACGCAGCCCAGACTGCGGCCAAGCACTCGTCCACGGCAACATCCCCGCTACTTCTTTCAAAGCTCGGCTCCACGTAGGAATACAGCAACAAAAATCACGCCTACCTACAGGGCTGAAAGTACGAGAGGTTATCCGCTCAACTGAAGCTCTCTACCGCGACCCAGGATCGGTAGCCACGATCGTCGACCGGTTGGGGCTAAGCCCCTACCGAAACTGCCCAGTGGAGGAACTTGCGGGGCAATGGCGGCGACGCCTTGCCGTAGCGCTGGCGTGTATCGGCCGCCCTAGCCTGCTTATTTTTGATGAGCCCACCAGTGGCTTAGCTTCCGAGGATTGCAGTGACATGTGGCAGTTTTTCTGTGAGCTGCGTGATCGTGGCGCCGCGATCGTCACGTCCGCAACTGACTTCTCTGAAGCTGAAGCGTTCGCCGACCGAGGTGTTGTGCTCTCGCATGGTCGGGTAGTTGCAGCAGGGTCAGCTCCCGACATCTTCGCCGCTCTTTGTGCCTGAGGTGTTGATTGCGCGCATTGCGCGGCGCTGGTGATCTGCAGAGGCTATGGGGCGCTATTGCGCAGCGAGAGCTTCAGTGAATTGCGCGGTCCGGTCTTCGTGCGTTCGTTTGGAGCACCATGAACACAGCTGTCCGTCGGGGACGGTGTCCCAGTGGCAGCACGTGTTCCGGTCGAAGAACACCCGACTGTTAAGGCTGTCGTTGATTACCCGGAAGGTCCCGGAGCGTTGGAGCGCGGGGTGGGTGAACACCGATTCGGCTAGGTCGAGCACTTTTTCAGCGGGAAGGGTTGTTGAGGCGAACCGGAATCCGGCAGCGAGTGAGGCGGCAGCGTTTCCGCGGGCGTTTGCTATCGAGAACCGGGCGACATCGCGGAACGTGTAGGCGATGGGCATGAGGTGCTGTTCGAAAACAACATCGACTAGCGTTGTGCTGTCTGTTTCTGCGCCTTGTAGGTGGTCAATCCAGATTGCTACGGGTGAGCCGTTGTCGAATGTTGTTGCGCAGTGTTCTGCGGATACGTCTAGGACGCAGCCGGTTAGTGCCCATGCCCACGAAGTGATTGCGCACCAGCGGTGGCAGTAACGCTGGAAAACAAGAGAGGCGGCATGACGGTTGGGGGGAATACCGCGTGAAGCTGCGTGTTCTTCGATAACGGTTCGTGCCACATCCGGATCGGTCATGCTGGTTGCTGAGCGGGCCTCTGTTTCTGGCGAGGGTGTGCAGGCGACGTTCACGGATTCTCCCCAGGTCCAGGCGGGGTTAGTGCGCCCAGCTTTTTGCAGGAGATGGGTGAGGGTGGTCTCGGCTGTGTTGGGTGCGGTTTTCACGGGAGTGTGCGGCACTCTTTGTCCTCTTCGTTGTCCGTTGTATCGCGCGGAACTACAAACAGATCGGACAGTGTCGGGCTCGGTCGGGGTGGTCCGCCATACCGTTGCGCGTCAGCCCCGGGTTCGCACCGGGTTCCTGCAGACCGCCTTGGGGTGGTCACCGATCCGGATCATCATAGGGGACTGCTGTATTTCTCATATTGCTGCTACTCCCCCGGGTTGGTCGGAGAAGTGTGTGAAAAATGCGTGCACGTTTCACGGGCTGTTCGTGTTTTGCTTCGTTGGGTAAAACTTTTCTTTCATGGAATTCTGTGGGCATTTTTTTGGGGAGTGACTGTGGAACTTGCTTGCTGATTCGTTTGTGTGGGGTAAGTGCCATGGCTGGCTGGAGATGGTTTTGACACGTGGTGGATCTCATGATCAGCGGAGAGTGAAAAACTGGGTTTGACCAGCGTGGAACAGTCTGGTGGGTAGGCATTCTTAAGAGATGGAACAGCAGTCATCGACGCCTTCTGCGTCACAGTCCAGTGTGTGTGGTTCTTCACCTGTCAACGCTGGCCGCGTCCCGCAGGGTGATCTTCACCGTCTCCCGCCCGTTGGGGCGGAGTATCAACATTTATTGAATATCTCTAACCATAAGTGGTGGCGACCGTTAGTATCTTTTTCAATCATCACAGTAACCATCACTATAAGCTTTGTCGCTCTTATCTTTTTTTCTCTTCTTTTGGCGTTGATTTTTGGTGGACCAGAGGGCCTTCAAAGACAGCTGAAGACATGGGAGCCCGGGTCAAATGAGATCACATTTTTCTCTATGATTTCTTTTGATCTGGTCCTTGCGGCACTTATTCCTTGTGTTCTGATTGCCGTACGGTTTGGAAACAAGGGATGCGCTGCTTTGGTTCATTCAGTTACTGGGCGGTTCCGTTGGAGGTGGGCATTGCGTTGCATTGTTACCCTCCTCCCGGTTTGGGTTGTCTATATCGGTGTAGAGCAGTTTTTAACTGCTCCTGAGGGCAGCCACCCTGAACCGAATTTGTTGGGAATTATTTTTATCGCGATTTTTATCACGCCTCTTCAGGCAGCTGGCGAGGAGTATTTCTTCCGTGGGTGGATGATGCAAAATGTTGGTTCTTGGTTCAAGGATCCGCGGGTGGCTTTGTTTATTGCAGGAGCAGTGAGCACGGTTACTTTCGCTGTAGCTCATGGAGCAACAGATTTCTGGATTTTGGTTGATCTTGGGGGAACAGCGATTGCTTGCGTTTATCTCACGTGGCGTACGGGTGGTTTGGAAGCGGCGGTGGCACTACACACGGTGAACAACATGATTGTTGGTATCGGCTCTGGTTTAGCTGGAACGGCCAGCGCGAGCGTTGTTACTGAATCGACAACGGGGTCTTTTGTTGGCACGTTGGTTTCTGTCGCCATGAACGTGTTGGCTGTTGTTATTTTGCTGCGTTTAACTCGTAGCACTGATGTGGCCAACCGGGCGCATGAGCCATATGCCGCCCCTGCTATCCCCTGATTTAGGTAGGCGTATTAGTTATCACGAGTGCGGCTCTCCCCCATCCTTACCCCGGGAAGGAGAGCCGCACTTTTCAGTTCTCGATAGGCGCGGCACTGCAGGTCGGTTGTTTTTTCCGCGCCTTTACGCCTTTAAGCCCTGTCGTACCGAAGAGCACGGGAGCACCTACTACCGCGACATAGTTGAACAATATTGGCTCTGGTATCTGCAAGAGCCCCCACAAGAGCCACACAAAAGAAACCGCAGGAATGACCCATATGAATACCGCAGGAAAAAACCTGCCAATGCAGTACTGGATAAAAAGCGCCGATAGCAGACCTACATTAACCAGTAACACAGCCATGCGGAACCCCTTTGCTGATGAGATTTTTTCTAAAAATAATGCAATAAAAGCGGAGCCTCCGCGCAGCGAAGAATGTTGATGCCTGCACGCCTATCGGCAACAACACATGCCGGTAATCAACAACCGAAGCTAGAGAGGATTTAGGCAGCACTACTTTCCTGGATCGCAACCCTTGTGAGGACCATAAGATCCAGTCATCATCAAGCTCTTTCCAGCGAGCCGTAGTGATGCGCAGGATTAGGTCACCCGCCACGATAGTCAGTAGAAAAGAAAAGATACGTATCAATGCTCCTTGCTGGGAAAGCATGAGGCTAACTAAAATCGCCGCTACTAATACTAGCAGAAGGGAAGAAAACCATTGTGGCTTTTTAGCGGAATTAAGCACGTGACTTTCTAGCTTTGGGGCCAGTAAAGAGCACAGCTCAGCCACCACGTCGAGACGGATTGAAGGACACTGAAGTGATCGCTGATCTTGACTCTCTACTCGCCCAGTAAAACCTGTTATCTGAACTGTCCCTAGGAGAACATCAGCCAAAGTTCTTTGTAGTTGCATACCGCAAATGTTTTCTCGCGAAACAGTCATGCTTACTTTTTCAATACACCCGGACGAGAAGGTAACTTTTCCGTGTTTATCGATCAATATACCTAACCCCCCGTAGGTTATATACACCCGTACGGCTAATCCGAGGATAATAAATAATCCCATAGAGGGCAGCAGCATGCGCATTGAGGTTGACTCGATGAGGCCATACTGCATGGCTTGTTGAGTCAGTTCATGGAAAGAGTTACCCAGCCCCACGCCAATGATGGCAATTAATACTATGCTATTTACACCCGTGGCTACTAATTCTTGTGCGCCTGGCGTAAAGGCAACAGCTGCAGATTCTTTACTTTCATCAGAAGGCAATTGAGGTTGTTGTGATTTTTCCCGATACTGCCTCAGCGCATCATGCAGCACCGCATCTTTCGCAGATATCGCAGGAAAGGTTATGCTCGCTTCTTTTTCTCCCTTAACCGCAATTGTTATTTTTTGCAAGTGGAATATTTTGAGATCCCAGGTGACCTCACTTTGGATCGTGTCAATATTTTCACGCAACACGGCCTGTGAGGTGCGATTGAAAATACCATGGCGTCGAGTGATCTCCCCCGAAGAGATTATTAGTTCTACGAAAAAATAATTGTAGAACGGCTCCAAAAAACACGTGATAACAACAAGAGCAGCTAGAATTTGATACATAACGGCTGGGCCCGGAAGGTGAATACTTCCGAAACTCACACCGACCGCCACAAAAACCGCACCTGATGCCGCCGGGATGGCACGCAAAAGTCCTGCCAGGATATATAGGACAGGTGGACGACGTTGAACACATCTATCCATCGAAAGTTTTATCCCTTACTTGCCAGCATTCCTTAATTTAGGTTAAGGAATGCTCTGAGTTCAAAAACATTGACATTAAGAATTCAGAGTCTTTTTCTCCTAGTGCCGGAGGCTGAGGAATCTGCCCAAGGGTTACGAAGCTCACCTGGCGTAACGAGAGCTTGCGCAGAACAGGGCCTTCCTCCATCTTTACTGAAAGAATCTTGGCGTTTCTCACTAGTGCAGTTTTCTTGATCCAGTTTCCCGTCGAGTATTCAATGTGATTTGAATACACTCTCATTCGCCAAAAATGTTTGTATCGGCGATATATAAGAATTAATTCACAGGCACATAAGGCAACTGTTGCAGCAATCGCATATATTGCGACATTATAATACTTTCCAGAAAATCCATACGCCCCCGCAGTGAATTGGATCCCCGAAAGTATCATGCATCCGGCAACATTTTGCATCATTTCATACAGTATTACTGATGAAGGCGGGCGTATTTCTCGAATAATGCCTTCAGGCAAAAGATCACTTCCTTGTGCAGAAAATTCACCGCTACACGCGTTAGCGCCCCACTAGTCAACACTATGGCTGCGATTCGCCGATATTCCCTTCTTCCCCCCAGCATGCACATCACACAGGGCAACCGTCGCTCTCTTTGACGCATCCGGCGCCGCGATGCTCACCCAACGTCATATGTGAAATCTTATGTTGCTCACAACATTTCCCTGTCATGGTCTTCTTGATCGCTCTAAGCTGAGTCTGGCTGTAGCAACTTTGGCTGCGACGTAGGGAGATCGAGGATGACAAGCCCAGCAGTAGACGACACGCAGACCACCACAAAGCTTGGCCGCCGATGGTCTTTCCCATCTGCCTTCACAATTCTTTTCCTGCTCACGCTTTTGGCTGTCGCTGCTACCTGGATCGTTCCCGCCGGCTCCTACGCCAAGCTCACATACGATCAGCCATCCCAATCATTGGCTGTCACTTCACCCCAAGGGCAAAAAACATCCCTGCCTGCTACCCAAAACTCTCTTGACAAGCTCGGTGTGAAAATTGACGTCAGTAAATTCACCGACGGCGAGATCACTAAACCTGTTTCCATCCCTCACACCTATGAACGGCTAGAACAAAAACCAGCCAGTCTCGCCGATATCACAACCAGCATGGTTAATGGCACCGTCGAAGCAGCTGACATCATCGTGTTCATCCTTATTCTCGGTGGTCTCATTGGCGTAGTGAAAGCAACCGGAGCGTTCGATGCTGGCCTGATCGCCCTCACACAACGCACCAAAGGGCGTGAGTTTCTTCTCGTATCAACAGTTTCGGTTTTGATGGTGTTGGGTGGGACGTCGTGTGGTCTTGAGGAAGAAGCTGTCGCGTTTTACCCGATTCTCGTACCTATTTTCATCGCTATGGGCTATGACGCCATCATCTGCGTCGGTGCGATCTTTCTTGCTGGATCAATGGGAACTACTTTCTCTACCATTAATCCGTTCTCTGTTGTTATTGCCTCTAATGCCGCTGGAACTCAATTCACGGAGGGGATCTGGTGGCGAGCTTTCGGATGCGCAGCTGGTGCGGTAGCTGTGATTTCTTATCTATGGTGGTACGCCCGCAAAATTAAAATCGACCCGACCTCGTCATACACGTACGCAGACCGAGAAAAATTCGCGGCGCGTTGGCAGTTAGAAACCGGTGACGGTAGCCATGTGGTTTTTGAGTGGCGCCGCAAAATCATTCTCGTATTGTTTGTGGTTCCTTTCCCGCTCATGGTGTGGGGCGTGATGGTGGGCGGCTGGTGGTTCCCAGAGATGGCGGCGTCTTTCTTAGCCATCACGATCGGCATCATGTTTCTGGCTGCTACTGGCCCGCACCGACTCACTGAAAAACAACTCGTTGACAGCTTTACTGCGGGGGCTTCCAGCCTGGTGGGGGTGTCACTCATTATTGGGCTGGCCCGGGGTATCAACCTCGTCATGAACAACGGGCTCATCTCTGACACGATGCTCGATGCTGCATCGAATTTGGTGCATGGCATGAATGGGCCACTTTTTATCGTGGCGATGCTGTTCGTGTTTTTCTTTCTCGGGTTTGTGGTGCCTTCTTCGTCGGGGCTGGCAGTGCTGGCGATGCCGATCATGGCGCCGCTGGGAGACACCGTCGGTATCGACCGGTGGATCATTGTGTGCGCCTACCAGTGGGGGCAGTACGCGATGCTTTTCCTCGCCCCAACGGGGCTGGTGATGGCCACCTTGCAGATGCTTGACATTTCGTTCTCACACTGGGTGCGGTTCGTGTGGCCAATGGTTGTTTTCGTGCTCAGTTTTGGTGGGCTGCTGCTCATCACCCAGGTACTCCTCACTACTTGAAAATCTAAGATTAAGAACTTAATAGCATAAGTGAATTGAAATTACTTTCATTATTAAATAATCATAAAAATTAACCTAATGATACAATAGATCTGACTCTTAAAAACCATCAGTAGTACCTATTGGCGGCAGTTTTGATTAAAACTATGCCTGGGTACCTACACCCATATAGCTACCCAGACATAGGCATCGAGTCATCTTTTACAAAGCATGGGGATATTTAAATTTTCCACACACGAAAAATGATTGTGTATTTCGGCAAGGTAGCTTATATTAGCTATAGCTAGAGATACCCCGATCGCCACAATCCCCTGGATAAAGAACCTAGATATTGAGGAATTTCCCATCATCCATTCCCCTAGTCGAATAATGACATATGCAGGGCTTTCCATGTGATAGGAAACCTCAATCAGAGCCGCGCCGAGAATTCGCGATACACAATTAATTAATACGATAAGTAGGAATACTAGCCCACCTAAACGTGTCTCATACAACAAAAATCCAGTAAATGGGGAATTTTCCATATTGAATAAGAGTTGAGAAACTTTCGCAATAGCATCAGGAGCACTGAGTCCTTCTATGGATTTACCTATCTCCACGAGGGTGGGTTCACCGGAAATTACCACAGAAAACTGACTAAGCTCATAGAAGCTTACTGCACCGATCATGCCTGTCAAGACACGCAATCTCGTGACTCCAGGTACCCCTTGAGGCCATACCCAGAAAGTAAGAAGAATGCTGAAAGTAACAATACAGGCGACGATAATTAAGGAGTACTCAATAACAGCCAGATGCTTCGCGATTAAATAAACGGAAGCTACCACTAATGCGACAGCACATACCACCGGAACTAGAAATTCTTGCCCTCCTGACGTAGTCCCCGAGGAGACAAAGTACTCTCTTCTGACTACTTCTACCGATTCTTTATTGCGATAAAAGTTTAATGTATTTTGATTTACCACCTGAGTTACTGGAGATCCACTTCCATAAGTCGTTGCACTTTGCTGATTGCTTCCATTTTCTTTATTTTTACTTTTACTTAAATCTCGACGACTAGATAAAAAAGAACTCACGAGAGTGAAGAATGATTGAAGCCACGGGGCGCCAATAAGGGCGGTGAAAAAAGATCGAATCTTGTCCATATTTTGCTCCTTAATGTGGACTGGAAAATTCTGTTACACGATCCTGTCATTCCAGACTTCAAATATTAAAAACTTCAAAATACTCCTTCCTTGCTGTTCACCTGGGGCGATTATCTCATTGGCATATCGGTTCCACGTGCGGAATTTAGAAAATTCGACACCCATTAAAGAAACGCAGCGTCCACCTATCTGCGATCACCTACCTTTATTAGAAGCTTCAATAATTTACAGTTGGGTGAGGGATGACTCGTGTGGTTGGGGTGGGCTGGTCTGGGTAGCTCTCAACTTCGCGTCGTAGGTTGGGAGGTGCACAGTCTGAGAGGTCGCGGTCTGCCACGAGAGCGGCGGGCGTCGTGCAAGCCGTGGCGAAAAGTTTCGGCGAGAGGTTTTTCGGTGGGTGAACCGGTTAATGCGGCGCATGCCCTCGGTGAGGATGTCCGGGTCGTGTTGCGGTTGGGTAGTCATTTAGCTGCAGCAGGAACAGGGTCATACCGCGTACGGCAAGCGATGCGGCAAGTGGCGGCGGCTTTAGGTATTGAGCATCTGGACGCCAGCATCACAACAACGTTTATTGCGTTGACAGCGCGGCGAGGTGAGGAATTCCGTACCGTGGTGCGCGAGATTTCGAGCGTGGGGGTGGATGCGGGGCGGATCGCTGGGCTGGAGCGCGTAGCGGCGCAAGTACGGCCAGGGGTCACGGCCGCGGAGGTGGATGCACGGATCACGGCTGTGCAGCGCGGTGTGCGCCGGTGGGGAATGTTTCCCCGCTCTGCGGCTGCAGGGGTGGGGTGTGCCGCGTTCGCGTTACTGAACGGTTTTGGGGTGTGGGATGCGGTGGCTGTGATCGGGTCGGCAGGGGTGGGGCAAGCTGTTCGGATGGCGTTGACGCGTCGTCATGTGGCGCCGTTGGGGGTGGTGGGGGCGTGTTCAGCTGTGTCGTGTCTGGTGTTCCTTGCGGTGGCGACCGGGTTAGCTGCGTTGACGGGGGCGGAGGGGATTACGCCGGGAGCTGGGTTAGTGACTGCTGTGCTTTACCTGGTTCCTGGTTTTCCGCTGTACACGGGGTTGCTTGATCTTGCTCACCAGGATCTTTTGGCTGGGGCAGGACGATTGTTGTATGCCGGGACGGTGGTGGTCACTTCAGGGGGTGTGGTGTGGTTTCTGGCTTCCATCACGGGTGTTGCCCCAGCGGTGCCGACTCCGCACGAACTGGGGGTAGTGGCCAGTGTGTTGTTGTGGGGTGTAGGTGGTTTTGTTGGAGTGGCTGCGTTTGCGATGTTGTTCGATGCGCGGTTACGTATCGTGTTTCTTGCTGGGGCGATTGGTGCGGCAGCGAACTTGACTCGGATGGTGTTGGTGTTTTTCGCGGTGCCTGCGCAGACGGCGTGTTTCACCGCTGGGTTGGTGATTGGGTTGTTGGCGGCGGTAGCTGCCCAGTTGGGGCAGGTTCCGCGGATTACGGTTTCAGTGCCGGCGGCGATCATTATGGTGCCGGGGACGTTGATGTACCGGGCTCTTTACCACCTGAATGCGGGTGCGATGAGCGAGTGTGTCAGTGAGACAGCGCATGTGGCGCTGTTGTTGATTTCTATTGGTGCGGGGTTGGGGTTGGCGCGTTTGTGTACGGATCCGGCGTGGACTTTTGATCACCGGCCAGCGCAGGCGGCCACCGCGAAGTGAGGTGGCCGCCTTGCTGGGGGTCAGTTTTGTTCGGAGGTGACTGCTGCGTCGGTGAGGACCTTTTTCAGGGTGTCCGTGATGAGTCGTACTTCCTCGGCGGTGACAACTAGCGGCGGAGCCAACCTGATTGTGGATCCGTGGGTTTCTTTGACGAGTACGCCTTCTTGAGCCATACGTTTGGCGGCTTGTTTACCGGTCATGAGGGCTGGGTCGATGTCGACTCCGGCCCACAAACCCACGAGTCGGTAGTTTTCCACGCCGTGTCCAACGAGCTTGTCGAGTCCTTCTCGCATCACTGGTTCTAGTTCGCTGGCGCGGTTCTGGAATTCGCCGGTTGCTAGTAGGCGCACAACTGCTAGGCCCACTGCTGCCGAGAATGGGTTTCCGCCGAAGGTTGATCCGTGCGAACCGGGGGTGAGTACACCTAGCACGTCTCGGTCGGCCACGACTGCTGAAACGGGCAGGATTCCACCACCGAGTGCTTTACCCAGCAGGTACATGTCGGGCACTACGTCTACGTGGTCGCATGCGAATAGGCGCCCGGTGCGGCCTAGGCCTGACTGGATTTCGTCGGCGATCATCAAGACTTGGTGTTCGGTGCATAGGCGCCGCACGGTGGGGAGGAAGTCGGCTGGTGGGATGATCACGCCGCCCTCGCCTTGGATTGGTTCTACTAGTACGGCCACGGTGTGCTCATCGATCGCGGCTTCGAGTGCGGTGGCGTCGCCGTAAGGGACTACCTGGAATCCGGGGGTAAAGGGGCCGAAGTGCTCGCGTGCGTCGGGGTCTGTGGAGAACCCGACGATGGTGGTGGTGCGGCCGTGGAAGTTGCCGTCCATGACGATGATTTTTGAGTGTTCGGGTGTGACGCCTTTACGCAGTGATCCCCAGCGGCGGGCCACTTTGATGCCGCTTTCGACTGCTTCGGCGCCGGTGTTCATTGGCAGGACCATTTCTTTACCGCACAGTGCTGCTAGTTCGGTGCAGAAGTCTGCGAGGCGGTCGGAGTGGAAGGCACGGCTGGTCAGTGTCAATGTGTCCAGCTGTTCGTGCGCGACTGCGGTGAGTCCTGGGTGTCGGTGTCCGAAGTTCAGGGCTGAGTATCCTGCCAACGCGTCGAGGTAGCGGCGTCCATCCACATCTGTCACCCAGGCGCCTTCTCCGCTGGCAAGCACAACCGGCAAAGGGGCGTAATTCGGTGTGATGGCGGCTTCTGCCGCTGCGAGGTGCACGTTGGTGCGTTCACCTACGTGGCTCGTTGAGATGTCGATGGACTGGGTCATACGGGGTACCTCCGCGTGCTCTGCCCAGAGGCGGAGTACGGGCTGCACCAGGTCTGATGCCACCGACCCTCGCCTATGGGGATCGTGGACCGCGCGTGGTCGGCGCACCCGCGGAGTGTTCCTTGCGGTGGGGCGGGTGTGGCCGTGTTGTACGTGCGGTGTCACCAAGAAGGTGACCAGGTGAAAGTACCCGACGAAACCCTTTTGTGGAAGGAAAAAATACAGAAAGTAGAACTTTTGGTTGACTTTAACCTTCAAGATCTCCGGGGGCTTGTGTTGATTTTATTCTGATCGGAGGCCGACGGCGATGTCTTCGGATAGTGAGCGGCGAGCGGGGAGCCATTGAACAAGGAAAAGCACTATCCAGCATGAAACGACACCAAAGATTATTGCTAACCACGGGAAGACGATGATTGGGTGCCCAACGTAACTAACGGAACTTATTGCTGCAGTTACCATGGCTACTAAAATTGGGGAAGCCGCCAGTAGCGTTGCGGTAAGAGAAAGCAAAAATCCTTGCCAGAGGTACCATATAGTTATTTGTTTTCTTGGCATCCCAGCGATTCTCAGCAAAGATCTCTCATGGCTCATTTGCCTTGAAGAGAGCGAAATAACAGCTGCGGAAGTAGTGAGAAGCACTACAGCAATGAGTGCAACGATTACTAGCGTATCCACCATGTTTGCTGTTTTTGAGCTGTCAAGAGTTTTGATTATCGAGGCAGCAGATTCTATAGAAACCAGTATTACCCCAATACTTCCTAGCCCGGCAGCCAGGGGCGCTACTGTATTCGCGCTGAATGCCGCGCGCTCAGATGCAGCTTGTGCCGCTAGTCGACCCGTAACGCTGCCAGATTTCCCTGCGAGATTCCCTAACAGTTTCAAGACGAATATGACTGAACTGTTACCCATAAGGAAAATAAAACAGAACAGCCATCATTCCATTATGCAGAGAAGTGTTCACTACGAACGATAAGCCTACTTTCATGCCATCGGTAACCCCAACTAGGATCAAAATAGATAGGATTATCAGCAACAATATAGCTAAAGTAGGAATTTTCCACCATTGCTTATTTTTCTGAGTAGTGACTGAGCTCCGGAAAACCTCAATCGGTCTTACCCGTGAAGCTATCCGCACCGACCCTATTGCTCCGAAAAAACACGTAAAAACACTTAAAGTGAATGAGGCTGCGACTGCTAGCAATGAGGGCGGGAGGATAGGTGTATCAAAACCCGATGCGGCGAGTTGATTGAAAGCTGGAACGACGACATAGCTAAGTGCGGCACCCAGGGCAGTCCCTGGGGCGGCCCCGAGAAGTGAACATAAGGCGATTATCGAGTAGGTGCCGAAACGGACATCGCGGGGCGTGGCTCCAATGAGGCGCCACTGAGCGAATATTCGACGAGTCGAGTCAACTGTTGACTTTCCGACAACCGTTAAAGAAAAAAATGCGAGTAAAAGAACAACTATATAGATTGTTTGGGCGACAATTGTAAACTCAGATAATGAATATCTTTGTTGATTTACCGCGTCGATGAATTTTGGGTCTCGCGTCCAAAAGAACTGTGTCGAACACATGGTGACCAGCGCTGTAACTATTGCAATAGTGGCCATTGCAGGTACCCAAGCCCCAAAGTTGGCCATTAGCACTCGGCGCGCATATTTGTACATTCTTATATATCCTCAAGTCTTACCATAGCGCGCATTATTTCATCAGCATTGGTAGGGCCAGCAATGTTTTCAATGGAACCGTCACGCATAAAAACGACTTTGTCGGCCAATGCTGCGGATTCCATGTCATGCGTAACCATGACAACCGAGCAGTGTTTCGTTGCCATGTCTTGGAGAACGTGTAAAACAGTGTTCGTATTGGCAGTATCAAGTGCCCCCGTTGGCTCGTCAGCAAAAATAATAGATGGGCGCATGAGAATAGCGCGACATAGAGCCGCGCGCTGCTGTTCACCGCCGGAGAGAGTCTTGACTTTTGCGTTTTTTCTTTCATGGAGGCCGAAACGGTGCAAGATGTCATCCACACTGGCGGGGTCGATGTGCTTCTTTGCTAATTCATGAGGGAGGCGTATGTTATCTTCAACACTTAAATAGTCGATTAAATTATAATCTTGAAAGACGAAACTAACATTTTCGCGCAGGAAGCGCGTGCGTTTCTCGTCATTAAGGCCATATATATCAGTTCCATTAATTACCACTGTACCCTTATTTGGCTTATCTAACCCCCCAAGGCAATACAAGAGAGATGTCTTACCTGCGCCACTTGGGCCAACGATAGCCGTTAATCCGCCCTCTTTTATTTCCAGGGAACAATTTTCCAGAATCGGCGCCTGTTTTCCCTCTGTGCATCTATCGGAAAACTTCACGACACCTTCAGCGCGAATCCAAGGATGAGTACTCACTCCACCTATCTCTCTCGGTCACATCAGTTTTTAGTTGCTGAATAATTCATTCTGATAAAAAATCAGTAATTAGTAAGTTTTATACTGGAGACTTTTCTTTCGTAGCAACGTATTATATGTCACTCCTATACGGGTATATAAATACCTTAATGTGACACTGATCACAGTGATGTATTCGCATACCCATATTTTTTACGGACACCTCAACTGGTCGCATCAGCCCCGATGGGTCAGTGACTACCTCGCTGCGCTCTAACTTCGACTGTTGCTGTTCCGATAATCTGCCAACATGTCGGTCTCCGCCCTGTCGACGAGTTCACAGAATTACCTCAAAGCCATCTGGGGTCTGCAGGAATGGTCAAACACTCCTGTCACCGCTTCAGCGTTAGCCTCGCGCGTGGGCGTGAAACTCTCCAGCGCTTCTGACGCGGTGCGTAAGCTCACTGCCCAAGGGCTTGTTGAACATGCCCCCTACGGTGCGGTGACGCTCACCCCTACAGGGCGTGCATATGCGGTCGCGATGGTGCGGCGCCACCGCTTACTCGAAACGTTTTTGGTCCAGACGTTGGGGTACCAATGGGATGAAGTACATGCCGAAGCCGAATCCCTTGAGCATGCGGTGTCGGATCTTTTGGTAGAGCGCCTAGCAGCACACCTGGGAAACCCCACCCATGATCCGCACGGCGACCCCATCCCGAGTTCTGATGGTGCCGTCACCCACCCCGACGCTACTGTTTTGACCCAGGCTCCAGCAGCCACGGATCTGCGTGTCGTACGGATCTGTGACAGAAACCCAGAACTGCTGCAATTTTTCGCCGGGCACGGTATCGGGGTGGGAACCGTTGTGCGCTACGTGCCGGGCGCTGCGTTTTCGGGGTCAGTGAATGTTTTCGTCGATGATGATGCGGCCCCGTTAGTGCTGGGCGCCGCCGCAACTGACGCGGTCTGGGTAGTACAGGCGGCATCAGAACCTGAGTGAGCAGCTCTACCTCTCATGAGCCACCGCGATATCACGCCGTGCCGCGGCGCAAACAGCATGACCACACCAAACAGGCAGCCTTGCAGCACAACGATGATGCCGCCAGAGGAAACATCCAGCCAGAAACTGACGTAAATCCCCACCACCGAGCACGCCACTGATGTGGCCGGGGCAAGTAACAGCATCCGCTCAAACCTGTCTGTGAGCAGATAAGCAGTCGCCCCAGGAATCACGAGCATCGCCACCACAAGGATCACCCCCACCACTTGCAACGCCACCACGGCAGTGAATGCGAGCAAAGTGAGCAAAATCCCGGACAGGACACGAGGACGCAGACCGATTGCTTGAGCATGCACCGGGTCGAACGCGAACAGCATCAGGTCACGGCGTTTAAGCACCAAGACAGCGAAAGCCACCGCCGCCAGTAACCCAATCTGGATAAGGTCTGTGTCACCGACGCCGAGGATGTTCCCGAAAACCACATGCTGCAAGTCCATGTGGCTAGGGGTGACTGAGATCAATACCAGCCCAGCAGCGAACAACGTGGTGAACACGATCCCGATAGCAGCGTCTTCTTTCACTCTGCTGCCGGTACGCACCGCCCCGATCAGCGCTACTGCTAACACCCCGAACACCAATGCTCCCACCGCAAACGGGATCCCCAGGATGTAGGCCAACACCACCCCAGGTAGCACAGCGTGCGAGACCGCATCCCCCATGAGGGACCAGCCAATGAGAACTAGCCAGCAAGAAAGAAACCCACTCACCGCTGCAGCGATCGTGGTGGCAGCGAGTGCACGCAGAAGGAATTCGTAGTGAAGGGGTTCAAGAAGGAAATTGAGCACAAGGTTCACCACTGTTCTTGAAGGGTGTCGAGACCAAAAGCGCGGGTGAGGTTTTCTGGCCGTAACGCCTCAGCGACGGGACCATGGAAGAGGGTACGTCGCAGCAAGAGAGCGGCTTCATCAGCCAGAGCAGGCAAGGCATGCAAGTCGTGGGTAGAGACGATGACGGTAACGCCGCTGGCAGCAAGGTTTTTGAGGAGGTCCACGATTGTTTTTTCGGAACGTTTATCGACGCCAGCGAAAGGTTCATCCAACAGGAGAATGCGTGCTCCTTGCGCGATTCCACGAGCAACGAATGCTCGTTTACGTTGACCGCCGGAGAGGTTACCGATCTGGCGGTGGGCGAGGTCAGTCAGGTCGACGCGGGCGAGAGCCTCATCAACAGCGGCGTGGTCAGTGGGGCGTGGCCGTCGGGTGATTCCTTGGTGCCCGTACCGTCCCATCATGACAACGTCGCGGACACTGATAGGGAAGGCCCAGTCAACGTCTTCGTTTTGGGGCACATATCCAATCAAGCCGTTACGGCGGGCGGTGGCGGTGTCGGAGCCGTTGATACTGATGCTGCCCTCATGGTGGGAAGTGATCCCCATGATGGTTTTGAAAAGTGTGGATTTTCCCGAGCCGTTCATTCCGATGAGTCCGCAGATCCGTCCGGGCATGACGTGCAAAGTCGCGCCCGATAAAGCGGTGATATCGCCGTAGCGGACGTGAACGTTGGTTACGTCAACGGCAAGGGTCATTGTGTTTTTCCCGTAAGAGCGCCAGCGATGGTTTTAGCGTCGTGGCGGATGAGGTCGAGGTAGGTGGGGACGGGTCCGTCGGCGGCGGAAAGAGAGTCGACGTAGAGAGTGCCACCGAAGGTGGTCTCCGTTGCGTCAACGACTTGTTTCATGGGCTTGTCTGAAACGGTGGATTCGCAGAACACGGCGGGAATCTTGTTGCTGCGGACGAAATCGATGACCGAGGTGATTTGTTGGGGCGTGGCTTGCTGTTCAGCGTTGACGGGCCAAATGTATTTTTCGGTAAGCCCGGCGTCTTTAGCGAGGTAGGAGAACGCTCCTTCGCAGGTGACCAGGGCGCGTTGGTTCTCGGGAAGAGTGTGCAAAGTAGTGGTCAAATCGGTGCGGACTTTACGGAGTTCGTTTTTGTAGGTGGCGCCGTTTGCGCGGTAATCGTTGGCGTGAGCGGGGTCGAGTTTGCTGAAGGCAGTGACCATATTGTCCACGTAGGTTTCGACAGCGCTGGGGCTCATCCACGCGTGAGGGTTGGGTTTTCCGGCATAGGCGTCTTCGGTGATGTTGATCGGGGTGACGCCTGCAGAGACCACGGTGTGGGGAGTTTTCACAGTGGAAACGAATTTGGTGAACCACTGTTCGAGGTTGAGACCGTTATCAAGGATGAGGTCAGCCTCAGATGCTTTAGCGATGTCGCCGGGAGTGGGTTCATAGCCGTGAATTTCAGCGCCAGGTTTGGTGATAGAGCGTACGTCGAGGTGGTTCCCGGCGATATTGCTGGCGATGTCAGCTAACACGGTGAACGTAGTCAAGACCACGGGTTTTTTAGTGGAGCTGCCATTGGTGGATGAGCCGGGGGCGCAGGCAGTCAGGAACACTGCGGCACTGGTCGCGGCAGCGGCGGCGATAACCCATCGGGGTGCTTTTCTCGTGGGTCTCCTGCTGTGGTGCCGCCGCATATGTGTTCCCTTCGCTATCGCCTCTTTAATGTGTGCGTTACGGCGGTTGTGTGTTTCGTGGCGGCGAGGCCGGGATGTTTAGGGGCGACCCCGCCGCTATGTACGTCATGCCGTAGTCCCACTTTACGACGCACCTAAACACTTTAAACAGACGCAACACTCCACAAACATGCAGGTCACGAAGACACGCAGTGAACTTTCGCGCAGAGCGTCCTGAGACCTCGGTCTCCAGATCCTTCAGAAACACCACTCCATTGAGCCCCTCATGCCACCATGGGGCGTCCGCCGCGAAAACACGACACCCTCGAGCTACCAGGTACCACCGGCACCATCTCGCGACGGTGACCCCCTTATTTTTACGGGGAAAACCACCGGCCATCTCGGGGCACGTCGAGTTCTCGCATCCGCCCTCGATGGAAGGGACGATTGGTGCATCGCACGACCAGCGCCCCAGACGCGCTTAGGAACTCGACGTACCTCCTCGGCCCCCACGGTCTTTCAAGGAAGGCACGCGATGTCACGTCTACGCGCCTCAATCCCGCTGCTCGCACTCACCCTCGCCCTCACAGGAGCACTCACCGGATGCAGCAGCCCGGACGGCACAGCCGCGACACCGCAAGAAAACGCCACACCACCAGCTGACCCCCCATCGGCACCACCAGCCCAAGCAGCCTGCATCGACAAATTCGACCCCACAAAGGACTACTTCCCCGACAAGGTGAAGTTCTCCGACGCAGAAAACGTCAACGTCGAATACTTCAACTCCTACAAAGTCGTCACCGTACGACACACCAAACCCGGCGGCCCCTCACAAAAATACGTACTCACCCAATGCGGCGCCCCCGAACCAAAACTGACCGGCGACCTCGCCACCGCCCAAAAAGTGACAATCCCAGTCAAAAAAGCCGCCACCGGCTCCACCGGCCACGTGCCCCCCTTCCAACTACTCAACCAATCCCAAGCCCTCGCCGGCGTCACCGACGCCGACAAAATCAGCGGCGGCAAAGTCAAAGACGCCATCAAAGCCGGAAAAATCACCAAACTCACCCCAACAGCCACCGGCGCAGACCCAGCCCAAATCACCGCCCTCAAACCCGACCTCTTCATCTCCTCCACACCCACCGACCCCGCCAACCCCAAACTCCGCAAAGAAAAAATCCCCGTCGTCTCCTACGCCGACTGGTTCGAACGCACCCCCCTCGGACGAGCCGAATGGACCAAATTCACTGCCCTATTCCTCGATGCCGAAGCCGAAGCCAACACACGCTTCGAACGCATCGCCTCCGACTACCGCACCCTCGTCGCCAAAGCCCTCCACGTCCCACATCGCCCCGCCGTGCTGCTAGGCGCCATGACCGACGGAAAATGGCAAGCCCCCGGACGCGAGAACTACGTTGCTAACGAAATCCTCGACGCCGGCGGCACATACGTCCTCGAACACCTCGACGGCACCGAACCACGCCCCATGGACTTCGAAATGGTCCTCACCCGAGGAGCCGGAACCGAAGCCTGGCTAGCCCCCGAACCAACCACACCATGGAAATCCCTCAACGACCCCATCTCCAAAGACGCCCGCATCGCCAACCTACCCCCCGTCAAAAAAGCCAACGTATGGACATTCACCAAACGAATCAACGAAGGTGGCGGAAACGACTACTGGCAAAGCGGAGCAGTCCGCCCCGACCTCGTCCTAGCCGACCTCATCGCCATCCTGCACCCCGACCTCATGCCATCCCACCAATTCACCTACTACACCCAAGTCCCCGCCCAATAACCCCCACCACCCAAACCACCCCATGAAACCCCCACCCCCATACCCCTTCACCGCCATCGTTGGACAACCACACCTCCAACTCGCACTCACCCTCCTCGCCATCGACCCCCACATCGGCGACGTACTCATCCGCGGCGAAAAAGGCACCGCCAAATCCACCGCCGCACGCGCCTTCGCCGCCCACCTACCCACCGGCATCATGCGCACTCTTCCCCTAGGCGCCACCGAAGACCGCATCACCGGAACCCTCGATATCCAAGCCACCCTCACCCATGCAACACCTATCCCCTTACCAGGCATCCTCAGCGAAGTACACGAAGGCGCTCTCTACATCGACGAGATCAACCTCCTAGACGAACACCTCCTCAACCTCGTCCTCGAAGCCGCCGCCTCTGGCACCGCCCGCATCGAACGCGAAGGCATCTCCTGCACCCACCCCGCCCAATTCGCCCTCATCGGCACCATGAACCCCGAAGAAGGACCCCTCCCCGATCACACCCTCGACCGATTCGGGCTATGCGTCGACATCACCTCCATCACCGACCTCGACACCCGCGTCCTCCTACTCGAACGCACCCTCGCCTACGAAAACAACCCCCACGCATTTGCCCACGCCTGGGCACCCCACGAACACCACCACGCCACCCACCTACAAGCCGCCCGCAACCTACTCCCCCACATCAACCTCTGTCCCGAACTCCACAACCTCATCACCACAATCACCACCACCAACCATGTCGCCGGACACCGCGCCGACATCGTCCTCACTCAAGCCACTCGCGCCCACGCCGCCTGGCACGGACGACGCCACGCCACCACCGAAGACGTCCACGCCGTCACCTCCCTCGTCCTCACCCACCGCAGCCACACCACCCCTAACCCCACCACCCCCACCGAGACACCCCAACCCACCCCACACACCTCACCCTCACTGCCCAACCTCCCCCACCACACCCCACCCAAAACCCACCCCACCAGCCACCAATCCCCACCACCGACCACCAACCACAAACAAAATCACACCACCAACCCCGACAACACCACAGGAACCTCCCTCACACCCCAACCCACCCCCACAACCACAGACCCAACCCCCAGCGACAACGACACCGATACCCCCGCAACCTGCTCCCTCATCCCCCTCCCCGGCACCACATTCCCCGTCATCCCCCTGGCCACCAACACCACCAACCCCCACACCCCCGGCCGCAAAAACACCCCCACCACCGCCCACCGCGGCCGCTACATCCGCTCCCGCCCAGCACGCCCCAACACCACCGGCGAACTCGCCCTCGACGCCACCATCCGCGCCGCCGCACCCCACCAGCACACCCGCAACAACCCCCACGGCCGCATCCAAATCGAACGCAGCGACTGGCAAGAAAAAATCCGCCAACACCACCCCGGAAACTGCACCATCTTCATCGTCGACGCCAGCGGCTCCATGGGCGCCCAAAACCGCATGACCGCAGCCAAAGGCGCCATCCTCTCCCTCCTCCTCGACGCCTACCAAAAACGCAACCGCGTCGCCCTCATCACCTTCCACCACCGCAACGCCCACATCCTCCTACCCCCCACCTCCTCCATCGAACTAGCCGGACGCCTCCTGACCGACCTACCCATCGGCGGCCCCACCCCACTACCCACCGCCCTAACCACCACCAGCCGCCTCCTACACAACCTCCTACACAAAACCCCCGAACTACGCCCCCTACTCATCCTCGTCAGCGACGGCTGCGCCAACATCGACCTCGACGGCGACCCCACACCCAGCGCAATCAACCAAGCCCACCGCCTCGCCACCAACCTCGGCAAAGACCCCCGAACCCGCTGGATAGTCGTCGACACCGAAAACCCCACCACTGCCCGACTCGGCCACGCCGCCGCCCTCGCACACGCCCTCAACGCCCCCTGCCACACCATCGACGAACTCCACGCAGACGACCTCATCCACCTCGTCCGCACCCAAATCCCCCACTAACCACACCCCGCAGGAGCCCCCATGCACCGCCCCCCATACCCCTTCGCCGCCATCGTCGGACAAGACGAAATGCGCCTAGCCCTCCTCCTAGCCGTCATCTCCCCCGCACTATCCGGCGTACTCATCCGCGGCGAAAAAGGCACCGCCAAATCCACTGCCGTACGCGCCCTAGCCGAACTACTCCCCACCCACCCCGAAATCGACGGATCCCCCTTCCACCTCTCCCCCGAGGAATACCACGACCTACGCGAACATCTCGAACCCAACCTCGGTGATACACCCCCCATCAAAAACGTCCGCGTACCCGTCATCGAACTACCCATCGGCGCCACCGAAGACCGCATCACCGGCACCCTCAACCTCGAACACGCCCTCAAAGACGGAACCCGCCGCCTCGACCCAGGCCTGCTCGCCGCCGCACACCGCGGCATCCTCTACGTCGACGAAGTCAACCTCCTCGACGACCACCTCGTCGACCTACTCCTGGACTCAGCCGCAATGGGCGTCAACACCGTCGAACGCGAAGGCGTAAGCCTCTCCCACCCCGCCCGGTTCACCCTCATCGGCACCATGAACCCCGAAGAAGGAGAACTACGTCCACAATTCCTCGACCGCTTCGGCCTATGCGTCACCATCAACGGATCAACATCCATCGCCGAACGTATCCAAATCGTCGAACGCCGCCTAGCCTACGAAGACGACCCCGCAGGCTTCGTCTGCCGCTGGGAAGAAGAATCCCGCCGCCTCTCCCGCCGCATCGCCGGAGCAATGCACCGCGTCAAAGACGTCACCGTCCCCCGCGAACACCTCTACACCGTAGCTCGAACCTGCATGGAAGCAGGTGTTGACGGACACCGCGCCGACATCATGATGCTCCGCGCAGCCAAAGCACTCGCAGCCTGGCACGGACGCGGAACCATCACCGAAAACGACCTCGACGAAGCAGCCCACCTCGTCCTCCCCCACCGCATGCGCCGCCGCCCACTGGAAGCAATCGGCGAGGTCCCCACGACCACCACCAGACACTCCTAACCCCTCTCGCCGCGGTACACACCTGTCCGTTATCCGGTCGGACATGAGACGAAAAACCGCGTCACGCTTAGACTCCCGGGCACACGACGCAGAAACGGGAAGCCGGTGAAAAACCGGCACGGTCCTCGCCACTGTGATCAGGAAGCTCCGCCTCACACATGCCACTGGAGTCCCTCCGGGAAGGCTGAGGAAGAGCGTTCGACCTGAAAGTCAGGAGACCGCCTGCGCCGTCACCAATATGCCGATCCACGAGTGATGGACGGCCGCGGCGTCACCTTAAGGCATGCCCACAAACAGGCACGCCCGCGCATCGACACCTGCGGCTCATCCGCTCCCTCGTGGTGAAGCTCCAAAATTGCCGAGGAGAGCAATAATGAGTGAACAGCCCACCCTGGTCGAACGCCTCGACGCAGGCCCCGTGATCTGCGCAGAAGGATTCCTGTTCGAACTGGAACGCCGCGGATACCTCACCGCAGGCGAATTCGTACCCGAGGTAGCCCTAGAACATCCAGACGCACTACGAGCCCTGCACGTGGACTTCCAACGCGCTGGCTCTGACATCGTCGAAGCCTTCACCTACAACGGCCACCGCGAAAAAATGCGCGTCATCGGTAAAGAAGACCTACTCGAACCACTGAACCGCGCCGCACTGCAAATCGCCCGCAACGTCGCCGATGCCGTCCCCGGCAACCTCATGGCCGGCAACATCAGCAACAGCAATATCTGGGACCCCGCAGACCCCGCATCCCAAGCCGAAGTACGCGCCATGTTCACCGAAATGGTGGGCTGGGCCGTCGACGAAGGCGCCGACCTCATCATCGGTGAAACGTTCTACTACGCAGGCGAAGCACTCACCGCCCTCGAAGTAGCAAAAAGCAGCGGTCTGCCCGTAGTACTCACCATCGCACCGATGGCCGCCAATGAAATGACCGACGGCGTCGACATTGTCGAAACAGCCTGCCGCTTAGAACAAGGCGGCGCAGACGTAGTAGGACTGAACTGCTTCCGCGGACCAGAAACGATGATGCCCTGGCTACGCGCCATCCGAAAGGCAGTGACCTGCCACGTAGGGGCACTACCTATCCCCTACCGCACCTCCCAAGAAGAACCCACCTTCTTCAACCTCTCCGACGTCTCTGCCAGCGTTCCCTCGCCACACGGACGTGCTTTCCCCACCGCCCTCGACCCGCTCTACACCAACCGGTACGAGATCGAGGCGTTCGCCAAAGAAGCATTCGATCTCGGCGCCCACTACCTCGGCGTGTGCTGCGGCGCGAGCCCGATGCTGGTACGTCAGGTAGCTGAAGCCGTTGGCAAATACACCGAGGCCAGCCGATTCTCAGAGAACATGAGCAACCACTTCATGTACGGCAACAACGACCGGCTACCTGAGCACATCGTCGCACTGGGGTCGCACGCCTGACCCTGTGACGGGCTGAACGAGCCACTGCAACCGACGGCTCACCTGCAGTAATCCTGGCCAATTCCTGCATCCACGAAAGCAGAACATCACCGCCAGGCACACAGGTAAGCGGCGGTAACCGACACCCTGCCGGGTACCGCCGCTTACCTGCACAGTGCAGACAAATCAGTTATCAACCAGCCGTGCCCTCACTACCAACGCGGGCATGCCGGTAGCTGTACGTCACGTAAATAACCACACCGATCCCAAACCACACCAGGAACCGAATCCACGTCTCCAAAGACAAGTTGGTCATCAAAAACAGGCATGCCAACACCGAAATTATTGGCACAACGGGTGAGAACGGGACCCGGAAAGGCCGTTTCAGGTCTGGGCGAGTTCGCCGTAGCACCGGCACAGCCACGCTGACAACGACAAACGCAAACAGTGTTCCGATGGCGACCATGTCAGCCAGTTCCGCCAACGGAACGAAGCCGCCAAGAAGGACAACAAAAGCCGTCGTCAAAAGCGTCATCCTCGAGGGGGTGCCGTACTTGGGATGCAACCGACCAATCCACGCTGGTAGAAGTTTGTCTCGGCCCATCGCGAAACCGATCCGCCCCATCCCTACGATGTCCACCAAAATCACCGAAGTCAGGCCACAAATCGCGGCGATAGAGATCAGAACTCCAGCCCACCCCAACCCGACAGAGGTGAACGCTGCAGCCAAAGGAGCCCCTTCATCAATGCGGTTGTAGGGAACCATTCCGGTGATCACAGCGGAGACGCCCATGTACAAAATCATGCACAGTACCAACGCGCCGATCAGTCCTCGAGGCATGTCTTTGGCGGGGTTCGTGGATTCTTCAGCCATGTTCGCTACTGATTCGAACCCGGAATAGGCGAAGAAAACCACTGCCGTTGCGGTAAGCACTCCACCAATCCCGAATGCTGCAGGCTCAAAACCGAACACCCACTGCGAAAGAGGCTGCTTCAATCCTGATGCGGTGTCGGCAGCACTGGGCTGCGACGGTGGAATGAATGGCTGCCAGTTCTGCGCTTTCACGAAGAAGGCACCGAGCGCAATGATGAACACACAAATGGAAACTTTGACTGCCACAAGCAGGTTGGTGACCCAGGCGCTCTCACGGACCCCTATCGTGGCAACCACCCCAAGAATGATGGCGATCCCGATAGCCCCGAGATTGATGACTGATCCTTCACCGAATAATGAACTCGGTAACCAGGGGAACAGGTGCAGCATGTATCCCGACCATCCTCGCGATACCACGGCAGCACCGAGCGCGAATTCCAGAACCAGGTCCCACCCGATGATCCACGCGAAGATCTCACCAATGGTGGCGTATGTGTAGGTGTATGCCGATCCCGCAGTCGGGACAGCGGCAGCGAGCTCGGCGTAGCACAGCGCAGCCAACCCGCTCACTGCTCCGGCAATAAGAAAGGCCAAGACCACGGCTGGGCCTGCGTGGTTCTTGGCCTCGATCCCGGTGAGGGTGAAAATCCCGGTGCCGATGATCATGCCTACGCCGAAACCGATGAGGTCTTTCAACCCGAGGCGTTTGACGAATTGGCCAGTTTCACCGGCGACAGCGGACTCATCGTCCTGCTGATGGAGGATGTCTTCCACCGGTTTTAACCGGAGCATGCCGAGATGCTTTCGGTCTTCTGGGGTTGATTGAGTCATGCTCGCCAGCGTAAAGCGTGTTCTGCTGCCGCATGCGCTCTGGGGACAACGCCCGCTGTGGATTGTTTCCTATTCGGCGTGGCCAGGAACCCCCGGATGCTTCTGTGGGGCTCTTCCCGGTAACGGGAAGAGCCCCACAGGCAGCTTGCTCTGACTATGCGAGCTAGCGACTCACTCAGGCTTCTTCGGAGGAGTTACTTGCGCCCTCGGAAGCTTTAGCGGAGTCGACGAGCTCTTTGGCCTCGCGAGTGTTCGTGCCGGATTCGACATTGTCATCGTGGTGCGTCCGGCGGCGACGGCGGGGACGCGGGGCGTCATCGTCGTCGCGACGCGGGCGGCGCCCACCATTGTCGCCTCGTCCGCCGCGGCGACGCGGACGGGAGTCGCTTTCACCTTCGGAACTGGAGCTGGAGCTAGCTCCTTCGGAAGCTGCAGCCTCGGCTGCTGCCTGCTGCTCTTCGGTCAGCACAACGGCAAGGGACAGCTTTCCGCGCGGGTCGATTTCTTTAAGCTCAACCTGCACTTTCTGCCCCACTGCCAGAACGTCATCGACCACGTCAATGCGCTTGCCACCGACCAGTTTGCGCACTTCAGAGATGTGCAAGAGGCCGTCTTTGCCCGGAAGCAGGGAGATAAACGCACCGAACGTGGTGGTCTTGACCACTGTGCCAAGGAAGCGTTCGCCAACCTCTGGCATCTGTGGGTTAGCGATCGCGTTGACAGCGGCACGTGCTGCTTCGGCCGAGGGGCCGTCAGTAGCACCAATGAAGACGGTGCCGTCATCTTCGATCGAGATGTCTGCGCCAGTGTCTTCCTGGATCTGGTTGATCATCTTGCCCTTCGGGCCGATGACTTCACCGATCTTGTCGACGGGAACCTGAACCGAGATCACGCGAGGCGCGAAGGGGCTCATCTCGTCGGGGGTGTCGATTGCCTCGAGCATCACGTCGAGGATGTGGAAGCGAGCTTCGCGGGCCTGCTTCAAAGCCCCGCCAAGCACGGAGGCAGGGATGCCGTCGAGCTTGGTGTCCAACTGAATAGCGGTAACGAATTCGCGCGTACCGGCAACCTTGAAGTCCATGTCACCGAAGGCATCTTCGGCGCCAAGGATGTCGGTCAGCGCCGCGTACTTCATTTCGCCGTCGATTTCGGCCGAGACCAGACCCATCGCGATACCAGCAACTGGGGCGCGCAACGGCACACCGGCGTTGAGCAGTGACAGCGTCGATGCACAGACCGACCCCATCGAGGTCGACCCGTTAGATCCGAGGGCTTCAGAGACCTGACGGATTGCGTATGGGAATTCTTCACGGCTGGGAAGAACAGGCACGAGCGCGCGTTCGGCCAGCATGCCGTGACCGATCTCGCGACGCTTAGGCGAACCAACGCGCCCGGTCTCGCCAGTGGAGAACGGCGGGAAGTTGTAGTTGTGCATGTACCGCTTGCGCGTATGCGGGCTCAGCGAGTCCACTTGCTGCTCCATGCGGAGCATGTTCAGGGTGGTCACGCCCATAATCTGGGTTTCACCGCGTTCGAAGATCGCCGAACCGTGAACTCGTGGAAGCACCTCAACTTCGGCCGAGAGTGCCCGAATATCGGCCAAGCCACGGCCATCGATGCGGACCTGCTCACGCAGAATGCGCTCGCGGACCAGGTTCTTTTGGACGGCTTTGTAGGCGGCGGAAATTTCTTTTTCCCGCCCAGCAAATTCGCCTGGTTCTTCTTCAGTTCCGGCGAGTGAAGACTTGAGTTCTTCTTTCAGATCATCGATGCCGTCTTCGCGTTCCTGCTTGTCTGCTACTGAGAGCAGTTCGCGGAGTTTCTCACCAGAAGCTGTCTCAACAGCGGCGTAAACATCGTCCTGGTAGTCAAGGAACAGCGGGAATTCGCGGACCTCTTTGGCAGCGGTAGCGGCCAGCTCGGACTGGGCTTTACACAGCTGCGCGATGAACACCTTGGCGGCTTCGAGCCCCTCGGCAACGACCTCTTCGGTCGGGGCGGTCTTGCCTTCGTTTTTCACCAGCTGCCACGTGGATTCCGTGGATTCAGCTTCCACCATCATGATGGCAACATCGTCACTGCCGTCAGCGTTCTGGCCAACGATGCGGCCTGCAACAACCATGTCGAAGGTGGATTTCTCGGCGTGTGAGAAGTCAGGGAAAGCAACCCACTGTCCGTCGATCAAAGAAACACGGACGCCACCGACCGGGCCAGAGAACGGCAGACCGGAAATTTGCGTGGATGCCGATGCTGCGTTGATCGCCAGCACGTCGTACTGGTAGTCCGGGTGGCTAGCGAGAACGGTGATGACAACCTGAACCTCGTTGCGCAGGCCCTTCACAAAGGAGGGACGCAACGGGCGGTCGATGAGGCGGCAGGTCAGGATCGCGTCGGTGCCGGGGCGGCCTTCACGGCGGAAGAACGAACCGGGAATTTTGCCCGCAGCGTACTGGCGTTCTTCAACGTCAACGGTCAGCGGGAAGAAGTCGAACTGGTCCTTGGGTGTCTTGCCCGCGGTGGTGGTGGACAGCAGAGCGGTGCCGGTGTCCATCTCATCTTCAAAGATGTAAGCAGTGACCGAGCCTGCGGCCTGCTTTGCGAGACGTCCGGTTTCGAACCGGATGGTGCGCTTGCCGAACTTTCCGTTGTCGATGACGGTTTCGGCGAACGTGATTTCTGGACCCTCCATGTGGGCCCTCCTTTTCTTCATCTACTCACCAAATGCATCGTCGTTGTGCATCGGGTGTTCCAACTCGTGCGCGGCAGCGTCCAGGCTGTGTTTGACACTGTGTCCGTGGACCTCGGGGCCGGGCACGTTACGAGCGTTCGTGCGCTCGTTTCTCGGGGGCGCATTGCAGCCCAGCCGAGTTTTCCTTCCATGCTGTCCTGTTTTGGGACAGTTTTCACGACGTGAGGCCCGTTAGGCGGGCGTGTTGCACTTTTCCGGGCGTGTATGTGCTTTCAGAAAAGCGCACCCGTATCTAGAGACGTCGTCCTCTGCGTGATACGGGATACGCGTCAAGGGCGGCTCCCAAAGGAACCGCCCTTGACGCGAAGACTCAGTGACGCAGACCGAGACGTTTGATGAGTGAGCGGTAGCGCTCGATGTCAATGTCTGCGAGGTAACGCAGCATGCGCTTACGGCGACCAACCAGAAGGAGCAGGCCACGACGGCTGTGGTGGTCGTGCTTGTGCTCACGGCTGTGCTGGGTGAGGTCATTGATGCGCTTGGTCAAGAGCGCGATCTGCACCTCAGGGGAACCGGTGTCACCCTCGTGCGTGGCGTACTCTTCCATGATCTGCTTCTTGGTTTCGGCGTCCAGCGACACTGGGCAACTCCTCGATCTGTCGTTGCGCGGTGCTCGGGGGCTTATCCACCCGGCGCTCTTTATCCGCGGCCGTTCTGACGGCAAGAGGCGACTTTACCAGCGCTTCCCACCACTCCCCTAATCACGGTGGCGACACTGCCTTTAAATATTCTCTCACTTTTCGCTTCCGTGAACGTTCAAGCTCCACGCGTGGGGCACCCTGGAGTACATGAGTTCCCGCCATGTCTCCCACTGGGGTGTGTACGACGCCCACCATTCCCCCGATGGAACCGACATCGAATCTGTCACCCCCTGGTCCGATGACACTGCACCATCTGCCCTGCTGGATAACGTGCCAGGCGCGGTCACGCGCCCTTCGCGTGTACAGCGCCCTGCTGTACGACGCCGCTGGTGGGAACACGGCCCAGGACCTGACCGCGAGCGCGGGCGCGCTGGCTCTAATCAAGACTGGATCACCCCAGGGTGGGATGAGGTGCTTGACCGTCTCGCCGATGAGCTAGGTCGCGTTTACCGTGACCATGGCGCGCAGGCAGTTTTCGGGGGCTCCTATGGTTGGGCAAGCGCAGGGCGTTTTCATCACGCGCAGAGTCAACTTCACCGCTTTCTCAACACATTGGGCGGATATACGCGGGGTGTAAATACATATTCAACGGGAGCGTCGGAAGTTCTTTTCCCGCACATCCTTACGGACGAGTCCGCCCTGACTCAGTTCGCGACCACGTGGGATGTCATCGCTGAGCACACAGAAACGCTCATCGCTTTTGGTGGAGTTCCCTTAAAAAACACTGGAATTGATGCAGGAGGCGCAGGTGATCACCCCACCGGGCGAGCGCTTGATGCTTTACATTCCCGTGGCGCGAACCTTGTGGTTGTTTCACCGCTGCGCGATGACCTACCTGGAGCGCGCTGGGTACCTGTTTCTCCTGGAACGGACACGGCACTCATGCTCGCGATGACCCATGTTCTGCTCGAAGAGAATCTCGCTGATAGCGAATTTCTGGAGAAGTACTGCTCGGGTGCTGACACGTATGCCGATTACATCCTTGGCCGCAGTGATGGTGAGCCGAAATCCGCGCGCTGGGCGGAGGAGATTACGGGGATTAAGGCTGAAGAGATTCAAGCCTTAGCGCGCTTGGCCGCTGAAACGCGCACACTCGTCACTGTTTCGTGGTCATTGCAGCGAGCTCGCCATGGTGAACAACCCATGTGGGCTGCGTTGGCGCTTGCGGCTCATTTGGGGCAGATCGGTCTTCCTGGTGGTGGGTTTGCCAGCGGGTATGGGTCGATGAATAAGCCAGGCTGTTCCTCTACGCCGCTACGGTTCCCAGCTTTGCCTCAAGGGCAGAATCCAGTTAGTGAGTTCATCCCGGTTGCCAAGATCAGTGATTTGCTTCTTCATCCGGGTGAGGAGTTCACGTATGACGGTGGCACTTACACGTATCCCGATATTCGTCTGGTGTGGTGGGCCGGAGGAAATCCCTTCCATCACCATCAAGATCTGGGGCGTCTGACGAATGCTTTTACCCGTCCAGACACGATCATCGTTTCTGATCCTTACTGGACGTCTACAGCACGTCACGCAGACATCGTTCTTCCCTCCACCACTACTTTTGAGCGTGATGATATTGGTGGGGCGCGTTCGGGGGCGCGACTAACTCCGATGCGAGCGCTGGTTTCTCGGTACTGCGAGGCTCGTGATGACTACGATATTTACGCAGCTTTGGCCGAGCGGCTTGAGGTGGGTGAGGTTTTCACTGAGAACCGTGATGCGCAGGAGTGGCTGCGTCACTTGTACGGCGTTTTTGAGGAGGATGTCACTCAGGGCCGTATCACGCCGCCGGGGATGCAGGTGCCGGAGCTGCCATCGTTTGAGGAGTTTTGGGATAGCGAGGGGATTGATCTGCCTCGGCTGGGTTCCATTGTGGCGTTTGAGGATTTCCGGGCGGATCCTGATGAGAATCCGTTGCCTACTCCGTCGGGTCGCATTGAGCTGACGAGCGAGACGATTGCTGCGCTTGAGTTGCCTGATTGCCCGGGGCACCCAACGTGGCTGGCTCCTACAGAGTATTTGGGTGCGAACTATGCCAATACATTCCCGTTGTTGTTGTTGGCTAATCAGCCTGCTTCACGGCTGCATTCTCAGCTTGATGACGGTGCTACATCGATGGCTTCGAAGGTGGCTGGTCGGGAGCCGATTCGTTTGAATCCTGCGGATGCTGCGGCGCGGGGTATTGATACCGGAGATGTCGTTTTGGTGAGCAATGATCGCGGGGCTTGTCTGGCGGGGGCGATTTTGAGTGATGCTGTGCGCCAGAACGTTGTGCAGTTGTCGACGGGGGCATGGTTTGACCCGTATGACCCGCAGGTGCATGGGCCAGAGGCTGGCCAGGCTGGGCTACGTGTGGGGACGTGTGTGCACGGTAATCCGAATGTGTTGACTGCTGATGTTGCTACCTCTGGTTTGTCGCAGGGGTGTACTGGTCAGCATGTTTTGGTGGAGGTTGTGCGTTGGGATGGCCCGGTTCCGGAGGTGAGTGTGCATGAGGCTCCGTGTTGATTGAGGTTTTTGGGGCATGCGGGTGGCCCGCGCACCGTGATGGTGTGCGGGCCACCCGCATGTGATGGGCGTGGTGCTTAGAGGATGGAGGGAAATGGGACGTTTTGTTCTTCGGTGAAGCAGTCTTCAAAGCCGCGGCGGTAGTGGTATTGGATTTTGTCTTTGTCAGTGGGGTAGGTGAATTTGCCGCCGACTTCCCAGAGGAATGGTTTGAACTGGTACTGCAGGACGTCTTTCTTGTAGCGCCACAGCATGAGGATTTCCATGGGGTCGGCTTTGAAGTTGGTCCATACGTCGTGGTGGAACGGAATGACCACTTTGGTGCCGAGGGCTTCGGCCATGCGCAGGATGTCCACGGAGGTCATCTTGTCTTGGTTGCCGATGGGGTTTTCGCCGTAGGAGCCTAGGGCGACGTCGATGTGGTGGTCTTTTCCGTGTTTGGCGTAGCGGATGGAGTAGTGCGAGTCGCCGCTGTGGTAGATGTTCCCGGCGGGGGTTTTGAATAGGTAGTTGACTGCTTTGTCGTCCATGGTGGGGACGGTGCCTTCGAGGTCTTCGGAGGAGGTGACCAGGACGGTGCGGTCGAAGGAGTCGAGCATGACGATCTCGACGTCTTTGATTTGTACGGTGTCACCAGGTTTGACGACGGTGATGCGTTCTTCTGGGACACCCCATGAGACCCAGAGGTCGGCGCAGCCTTGTGGGCCGATGAAGGGGACGTCGGGCGAACAGTTTTTCAGGACTGCTGCGGCGAAGAAGGGGTCGATGTGGTCTTGGTGGATGTGGGTGGCCAGGACGGCGTCGACCTGGGTTACGGCGAAGGGGTCGTAAACGATGGGTGCTGCGCGCAGGTTGGGTTGGAGTGCTCGTCCACCGGTCATGTTGCGCATCTGGTGGTAGGGCTTCATTTCGGTGACTTTTTGGGTGCGTTTGCCGTTGCCGAACCATAGGTCGGTGGCGATGTTGGTGCCGTTTTCGGTTTTGAGCCAGATACCGGTGCAGCCGATCCACCACATGCTGACGGTGCCTGGTTCGACGTGAGTGTTGTCGATTTCTTCGTTGAGCCAGGTTCCCCATTCGGGGAATGCCCCGAGGATCCATTTTTCGCGGGTGATTTCGTCGATTTTGCTCATGTCTGATCTCCGGTTGGTTGGTGTTGTGTGGTTGGTGGTGGGTTAGATGGTGTCGAGTGATTTGCCTTTGGTTTCGGTGGCGAAGAGGTAGGTGATACCGCCGAGGAGTAGGAGTGCGGCGAAGAAGGTGAAGGCTGGGGCGATGGAGTCGAGGGTGACTTTTGCTCCGAACATTGCGCCCAGGAGTGCGGGTCCGAAGATTTTGGCGGTGGCTCCGATGCCGTATCCGAGGCCGAGTCCGGTGGATCGGGCTTCGTTGGGGAATTGTTCAGCTCCGAAGGCATTGAGGATGCCGAAGGCTCCGTCGCCGAAGGTCATGGCGATGAGGATTCCGGTGAAGAAGATCCATCCGGCGTGGGCGCTATCACCGGTGGTTGTGGAGATAGCTGCGAGGAGTAGTCCGCAGGCGCCGATGAGTCCGAAACTGAACATGGTCCTTCTGCGGCCGATTTTGTCGGCGAGCCAGGCGGAGGTGAGGCGGCCGAGGAGGTCACCGAGTGAGACGAGCATGAAGAGGTTGGCGACCATGCCGGTGTCGAATGCGTAGCCGGAGCCAAGGATGGTTTGGCCCCAGGATTGGATGACGGAGGACCCGAGGATGAAGCTGAAGGATCCGAGGGTGATGATGACTAGTGGCCGTAGGTAGTTGCTGAAGATAATGGAGTATGAGGCTGCTTCGGTGTGGGTGGGGGCAGGTAGTTCACCGAGTTTGTTGACGGGGATTTCTAGTGCCCAGGCGAGGGCTTTTCGGGCCTCGTCGGTGCGGCCTTGGGTTTGTAGGTAGCGGGGTGATTCGGGCACGGCTCGTAGCCATAGGAGGAGAAAGATTGGCGCGGCTCCCAGGGCGATGAGCAGTCTCCAGTTGTCGCCGACCATTTTGGAGGCGAGGCTGCCGAGGAATAGGCCTAGGGGGATGAATACGGAGGCGAGTCCGGATAGTAGGCCGCGTTGTTTAGCGGGGACGAATTCTTGGATGTAGGGGATGGAGACGATGTTGAGTCCGCCGACGCCGATGCCGACGAGGACGCGCAGGGCGGCCAGCATGATCCAGGCGTTGTCGGGGGTGAAGACGGATATGAAGGTGAAGAGGGTGAAGAGCAGGACGCACCAGAAGAAGCTGACTTTGCGTCCGATGCGGTCGGCGAGGTGTCCCCAGAGGATGGCGCCGATGACGGTGCCAAGGCCGGACATGGCAAGGATGATGCCGATTTCGTTGCCGTTGAGGTTCCAGTTGGGGTCTTTGAGCAGGCTGTTTACGGCGAAGCCGATGAGGAACATGTCGAAGAATTCGGAGATGTTTCCGGTGATGGCTAGGCCGATGAGGCTTTTTTGGTTTCGGGTGAGTGGGCGTGAGTCGATTTGTTGTAGCGCTGTTGGGTGCGCTGAGGGTACAGCGATGTCACTCATGACGAGTCCTAGGTGGTGGGCCGGCTGAACGGCTAGAGGGTAGGTAGGTGGTGGGGTGGGTTTTCAGCGCAGGATGTCTGCTGTGGTGGGTATGGCGAGTTCTTCGGGGGTGACGTGGGTGAGGTCGCCGTGGTGGGTGAGGGCAAGTTTTGAGGTGCGTAGTCCCCAGATGATTCCGTCTTTGACGCTGTTGCCGAGGTAGCCGTGGAGGGTGGCGGCGACGAAGGAGTCGCCTGCTCCTGGGCGGTCGGTGATGGGGACAGTTTCGACGGCGTGGATGGATTTTCCTTCGATGCCGCTGTAGTAGACGCCGTTGATGCCGTCTGTGGAGATGACGTGGTTGATGGTGTTGTACATGGCGTGGAGTTGGGCGTTGATGGCGGGCCCGTCTCCGTCGAGGCCGAAGAGTTTGTGGGCGTCTGAGCGTGAGCAGAAGAGGATGTCGACTTTGTCGAAGAGGGGTTCGAGGACTGCTCGTGCTTGGGCTGGGGTCCACAGGAGGCTGCGGTAGTTGACGTCGAGGGCGACGCGGACGCCGCGTCGGTGGGCTTGGGTGACGGCGTAGGTGACGGTGGCGGCGGTGGATGGGGTGAGTGCGGCGGTGATGCCGGTGACGAAGAGGACGTCGGTGTCTAGCAGTGCGTCCCAGTTGAAGGTGTTGGGGGTGATGTCGCGGAAGGCGGTGTGGTGGCGGTCGTAGGTGACGCGGGCGGGCATGGGTGGATCGCCTGGTTCGAGGAAGTAGAGGGCCATGCGGCCTTCTGGGACACGAACGACGTGGGAAAGGTCGACGCCTGCGCCGCGGTATTCGGAGAGGAATCGGCAGGCCAGGTCTCCTCCGGGTAGGACTGTGGCGTAGGTGGTTCTGCGGGCGAGTTGGGCTAGTAGGCCGGCGACGTTGGCTTCGGAGCCTGCTGGGGTGAGCCGGAGGTCGCTGCAGGTTGCTAGGCGTTCGCCGCGGTGGACGGTGAGTCGGATTTGGGCTTCGCCGAAGGTGGTTAGTTCGTAGGTGCTCATCGGCGTAGTCCTTCACTGGCGGCGTCGGTGCCGTAACGGTTTTGGTAGCGGTCGAAGTTGGCGTTGATTTCTTCTTGGGGTAGTTCGGTGAGGGTGCCGAGGGATTCTGCGACGAGGACCGTGTGGGCGATGTCTTCGACCATGATGGCGGCTTGGAGGGCTTTGTCGATTGTTGGGCCGATGGTGAATACGCCGTGCTGTTTCATCAGGATTGCTGGTGAGGTGCCGATGGATCGGACTATTTCTTCGCCGATGGCGTTACCGCCGATGGGGGCATAGTCCCCTAGGGGTACTTCGCCTCCGAATTCGTCGGCGATGGCGGTCAGGACGCACGGAATGGGTCGGCCTGCGGCGGCGAAGGCGGTGGCGTAGCGGGAGTGTGTGTGGATGATGGACATCACGTCGGGGCGGGCGCGGTAGACGGCTAGGTGAGATGCGGTGTCGGAGCTTGGTCCGTGTTCTCCGGCGATGATTGTGCCGTTGATATCAACGATGACCATGTCTTCGGGGGTCATGACGTTGTAGGGCATTCCGGAGGGTTTGATGATGATGTGGCCGGTTTCGGGGTCGCGGGCAGAGAGGTTTCCGCCGGTCCAGGCGACGAGTCCGGCTTCGGGGAGGGCGAGGTTTCCGCGGCAGACTTCTTTGCGTAGTTCGGTGAGGCTGTGGGGTAGGTCGGTGGTGGGTGTTGGGGGCGGGGTGGTGACGGTAATGCCTGCGTGGGTGAGTTTGTCGTGGATGTATTGGCGTGCTGTGGCGGCGAGTTGGGCAGAGTTGTCTGCTTCGTCGTTCCACATTTCGATCATCATGCGGCCGGTCCAGTTTTGGGCGGCGAGTTCGGTGAAGGCTTCGTCCCAGTTGACGATGCCTGTGCCCATGAGGACGCGTCGGGGTTCGCCGGGGCGGACGTCTTTGGCGTGGAGGGCGAGCATGTGGCCGCGGCCGCGGCGTAGTTCGCTAGTGATGTTGAGGCCTTGTTCGGCGATGTTGCCGATGTCGGGGTAGAGCTGGAGCCAGGGTGAGTCGATTTCGTTGACGATGTGCATTGCGGTGGAGATGGAGGTGATGTCGGTGCCGTCGACGTTTTCGATGCCTAGGAGGATGCCGCGGGTTGCTGCGTGGGCTGCGCCGGTGCGTAGGCATTCGACGTACCACTGGCGGTTTTGGGGGTGGGGTGTTTCGTAGTAGGCGAAGTATCCGGCGAGTTGGAGGACGGGGATGTGAAGGTCGGCGGCGAGGTCGATGCCGTCGATAAGGACTTGGATGGCTTGGGCGCGGGTGTGTGGGTCGCTGGATCCGGGGGCGACGCGGCGGTGGAGGGATAGGCACAGTCCGCCGAGTTTGATGCCGGCATTGTGGGCGGCGTGGCGTACTTCGTCGCGTTGTTTTTTGTTCCAGTGCAGGCGTGCTTGGCGTTCTGGGGTTTCGTCGATGGATATGTCAACGAAGGAGAATCCTGCGGTTGCTGCTTGGGTGAAGAAGCTGGGCCAGGTGCCAGTCCATTTGAGTGCTTTTTCGTAGATGCCTAGTTCGATGGTGGCGGTGGTGGTGCGGGTGTGTTCGATGGTGGGGGTGGCGTTCATTTCCAGACCTGCCCGATTGCGTGGTTGAGTTCGGCGGCGGCGGCTGCGGGGTCGGTGGCGGTGGTGATTGAGCGTCCGGCGATGATGATGCCGACGGGGTGTCCGGCGAAGGTTGTCAGGTCGGTGGCGGTGATGCCGCCGGTGACGGTGACGGTGAATCCCATGGCGGCGAGCTGGTCGATGCGTTCGAGGTCGGTGGGTTTCCAGGAGAGGTCGCCGCTGGCTTCGCGGTCGCGGGAACGTTTGACGATGATGTGTTGGACGCCGGCGTCGCGCCATTGGTGGGCGCGGTCGGGGTCGAACCATTCGTCGGCGAGTTCGACTTGGACTTCTCCGTTGAATTCTGCGGCGACGGCACAGACCTGGCGGACGGTTGTCATGGATGCGCCAGCGACGACGGAGACGAGGTTGGCTCCGGCTTCGAAGGCCATGCGGGAGAGGATGGAGCCGGCTTCTGCGATGCGGATGTCGGCGAGGATTGTTGTGTTGGGGAAGAGGGCTCGTATTTCTCGGACGGCGCGCAGTCCTTCAGCCAGGATGAGGACGGTTCCGCATTCGATGATGTCGATGTGGGCGATGACGCGCGGCAGAGGTGCGAGGGCACTGGGGAGGTCGCGGACGTCGAGTGCGACTTGCAGTCGGGGCCTGGGGTGGGGGCTGCAGTCGTGCGACGTGTCTTCAGCGCGGGTCTGACTCATGTCGTCTCCTTCGTCGAGGCTGCCGTCGAGGCGGCGGCCCTGCTTCCCGGCGTCGTTACCGGGATGCGGAGAACGTAGATCTCTGGCGTGGACCACGGCGAGCGACCACATGCACAGGTGTGCACGACTACGTCACATTCGAGGTGTATGTATGTTTTGACCTGTGTTTTTTTGAACGCGTTAGCTTTACCTAACGCTCCACATTTGCACACAAGTGCGCAAAATAAATGGGTGGAGTCCATCGCCGAACACCGTGAGCACATCCAGCTGCTGTTGTCTGTTTCGCGTTGGTATTACGAGGATCAGTTGAGTCAGAGCACGATTGCCTCGCGGATTGGGTATTCACGTTCGTCGGTGTCGAGGTTGTTGACGCAGGCGCGGCAGCGGGGAATCGTCCGGTTCGATATATCGCATCCGGTTGAGCGGCATATGGCCTTGGAGTCGGCGTTGGTGGAGCGGTTTGGGTTGCGCTCGGCGCGGGTGACTGACAGTGCTGCTGAGGCTGATCCGGGTCCAGCTCGGGCGGGTGCGGAGGTGGTGGTGGAGGCAGTGCAGCGGGCAACGGTGTTAGCGGTTTCTGCGGGGACAACGGTCAGTGAGGTGGCATATGAGTTGCCTGCAATGTCGCTGCGGGATTTGCATGTGGTGCAGATGATTGGGGCGTTGAGCCGAGCGAATCCGCTTGTTGATTCACCTGATGTGACGCGGCGGATAGCGGAGCGTTTAGGTGGGGATTATCGGCAGATGCCAGCTCCACTCATTGTGGGTACGCCGCGGTTGGCGCGGGAGTTGAAGAAAGAGGAGTCTGTGGCGAACGCTTTGGCGTTGGCTTCGCATGCGGATGTGGCGTTGGTGGGGATTGGGGCCATGGATGAGACTGGCTCGTCGGGGCCGATTTTTAATGGATGGATTTCGCATGCGGAGTCGCGGCGTCTTTTAGCGATGGGTGCGGTGGGGCATGTTTCTGGGCATCACTTTGATGCCCAGGGGCATCCGGTGGTGACTGATCTATATGAGCGGGTGTTGTCTGTTCCGTTGGAGCGGTTGCGTTCTGTTCGTACGGTTATTGGTGTGGCCGCTGGTGAGGGGAAGACTGCTGCGATCCGTGGTGCCCTGTTGGGGGGATATATCAATGTTTTTGTGACTGATGCTGCTACTGCGCATCGGGTGTTGAGGCAGGTGTGAGTGGTGTTGCGGCACCTCACGGGTGACTGTCAGAGTTCGGGGAACCAGATGCTGATTTCTCGTTCTGCGGAGGCGGGGCTGTCTGATCCGTGAACGATGTTCTGTTGCACTGGTGTGCCCCAGTCTCTGGCGAGGTCTCCGCGGATGGTTCCTGCTGCTGCCACGGTGGGGTCGGTGGTTCCGGCGAGGGTGCGGAATCCTTCGATGCACCGTTCTCCTTCGATCACTGCGGCGACCAGTGGCCCGGAGGACATGAATTCCACGAGGGGCTCGAAGAATGCTTTGCCCATGTGCTCGGCGTAGTGCCGGGTGAGTAATTCGCGGTGTGGTTCGGCTACTTTCAGCGCAATGAGGCGGTATCCCTTGGCTTCAATTCGTCGCAATATCTCACCTGTGAGCCCACGTGCATAGCCATCGGGTTTCACAAGAACGAGAGAACGTTGAGTCATAGCTGAACAATATCGGCCCTGTTTACATTCATCATGGAATAGCTATATGTGGCCAAAAAGCCTCGTTATAGCCTGTTCGCCCTTGACGTATGCAACACATACATACAGCTCCGGAAAGGCCCATTACCTGCAGGCACAACGTAATTGGTAGCACTACCGGACGAGTGTTCCGGACGAGTGTGTTGTTGTGGGCCCCACAGCCTGCATACGCTGATCAAACCGTACGTGACCAGTGCCTTAGTCAATATCGGCGATGCAAAGAACCGCGCGTACGGCATAAGGTCAACATCATCGGAATCCATTCTTTTCCAACAGGAGCCACAGTGAGCCGTCAAGAAGAACTCTCCCTGATCATCGCCAATGTCCGGGCTTCGATCCCCGAACTGCAGAGCGTCATGGTCGCTTCGGTCGACGGCCTTGCCATCGCCCATGACCTTCCCGAGAACGAGGCTGAGCGCATGGCTGCCATGGCTGCCACCGCCCTGGGTCTTGGTGAGCGTATTTCGGAGCGCTCCACTCTTGGTGAGCTCGCTGAGGGAGTTATCCGTGGCCGCAACGGGTACATCATCGTTTACCCCGCCGGTGAGAACGCTGTGCTGGCCCTTGCTGGTCCTTCGGACAGCAACCTTGGTCTCATGCGTATCGAAGCTCGCGCAGCCAGCGCTAAGATCGGTGCTCTACTCGACTGATCAGCGCCCTTTTGTGATGTTCAGTCGAGGGCTCGCGTCGGCGGAGCACGGCCCTACCTGGATATCTCGATGTGCTTCAGTGTGGGTACCTTTGACACACTCGAAGAATGCCCGTAAACGGGCGACTCGCCCCACCGGCCGAGCGGCACGTCCGTGAGCATTCAAGGAGACCCCAATGAGCGACTGGGTGATCGTGTTCCTGCAATCCCTAGGCTGGATGTTTCCAGCAGCTCTAATTGGACTCTTTGTTGGGTTTTGGGCGGAGCGTTCAAAAGCTCTCGGCCGGGTTAACCCCTCCCCCGCAACCGATGAGAGCCTCGACGGTGTCGACCTCGCTTCGGAAGCCTCGACTGCCCCCCCAGGAGCCGAGCCTTCCGAGGAGAAGGTTATCGAGCCGGTAATCCCCGACCGGTACGCCGAAGACACCGCCACTGCACTCGCTGCGGCGAATGCACGAATCGAAGCTCTCACTGAGGAACTCAACGCCCGCTCCAGTAAGGACGCCGTCGAGTACGGCCGTCTGGAAGCAGCAGCGTTGCGTTCCCTCGACGAGATCATCGAGGCAGATCAGGCTCGCATTAAGCAGCTGACTACGTCTCTTGAGGAAATCAAAAAGAAGTCACGTACCCAGGAGCGCAAATTGCAGGTTGGCGAACAACGTATCGGCAGCTTGAAAAATGCGATCGCTGAGCGGGACTCGCGAATCCTTGAGCTCGATGCGGAACTCGTCAAGCTTCGTCGCGAAAAGTAGCGGCGAACTCCCCCCGCACACCTTCCACCAAGGAGACCCTTGTGGTGAAGAAAGCCGTCATCGGACACACCACTCGCCGTGAGGTGACATTCGTCGGCCCCTATGGAGTTGGCAAATCCACCGCCGTGCGTTCCCTCAGTGATATCCCCGTTGTCAACACCGAAGTAATGAGCACGATGGCCCGCCCCGGCGGCCGCGCAGCTCGCCGGATGACTACAGTCGGTCTCGATTATGGCGAGTGGGGCAGTAACTATGGTGCCGTTGCTGTCGTTGGTACTCCCGGGCAAGCACGTTTTCAGTCCACCCGTGACCACGCTCGCGGACGAGCTTCAGCCGTCGTTCTGTGGATGTACGGCCAAAACGAATACGCTCTCGAGGAAACAGCAGAATGGATCAAGGTTCTCGGTAACGAGCAGACCTGGTCTCGCCTCACCGTGGCTGTCACACGCCTAGATGAGGGAGAGAACCACCCGGCGCTGGAAGACTACCGACCTGTGCTTGATTCATTCAGTCCCGATATCCGCCTTCTTGCGGGAGATCCACGTGATCGCGACTCGGTGATCCGTGTGGTCGAAACCGCGCTGGCCTCGACTAAGAAGAAGAAAGCTCGATCATGACCAGCCTGATGCACACGGGTAACGTACCCGCGGCCGAGACCTCCGAATGGGATATGGAGACCGACACCGAAACGGTGTCCAAGCTTGAAGAAATCGGCACCGCAACACTGCCGATTCTCGAAAGCTTGGCAGAGCGGCTCCCCACTCTGGAAGGCGCGATGCTTTGCACGGCCGATGGATACAACCTGTGCGCGCTCGGACTGGAGTCTTACCAAGTTGGTCGTCTCGCAGCGATGACGAGCACCATGTTTTCCGTGAGTAACGGCGCTATCGATGCCATCACCAGTGATGACAAAGAAGCAACCCCGCTGGAGCAAGTAACGCTCAAGAGCGGGGACAGCCAGTACATGATCTACCCCATCCAGCATGATCAGCTGGGGTACCTGCTCATGAGCATGTGGGCGCAGGAGATCACGCTGGGTGAGTTCCTCATGGAGGCAAAGATCAGTGCACGCGAGCTCACGCGCCTCGTGCAGATAGAAGATCTCTGAGGCGCGTGAGCTAGCTACGCCTGCGGTGAGGCGTTGTTTTTGATCCATTCGTCTGTGAGGGCGTCCATCTGGGCGCCCTTGCGGACGGCTACCAGCCACAGGCCTGTGAATATCGCCCCAACAAGAACCATCATGGGCACCGCAAAGGCATAAGCGAACGTGGCTACCTGAACCGCCCAACCGACCAGTTCACCTCGACGGAATCGCACAGCAATCGCAGCAACTACGCACGCTGCACTGATTGCCAGACCAATCCAGAGAACCACATCAGCGTTCTGAGGCATCGAGGCGACGGTGAGAGCTCGCCCCACCACTGCAGCGAATCCCATCACGAGCATCTGAGACCACAGCACCATGCCGCACAGTCGTCGCGTCACTCGACGCGACGACTGTGGCATATCTGCCGACTGAGTGTCGTGCTCAGGCATCTGTGGCCCCAAGCAGCAAACGAACTTCACCAGCGGTGAATACCGAACCGGTCGCAACAACTCCAGCACCCATGCCAGCAGCATCAGCCAACTCAACTGCCGTGTCGAGAGCAGTTGGCAGGTTCGGCTCGATACGTACTCTGTTCTCACCGAAAATCTCCACCGCGAGCGCACCGAGCTCTTCGGCGCTGCGGCGACGTGGTGAGGTGGTTTGAGAGATGACGATCTCTTCGAAAATGGGCTGAAGCTGTTCAAGCATGGCTTCAGCGTCTTTATCTGCCAGTACCGCCAGCAGGCCCACTGTGTGGGTGAACATGAAAGAGTCCTCCAGCGTGGCGACCAGTGATGCTATGGCTGCTGGGTTATGGGCGCCGTCTACCAGGACTGCTGGTGAACGACGTACCAGTTCGGCCCTGCCTGGGGAGGTAACGTCAGCGAATGCTGCTTGTACAACTTCGAGTGCTAGTTGTTCCTGACCGCCACCGATGAAAGCTTCTACTGCCGCTAGAGCGATGGCTGCGTTGTGCGCCTGGTGCATTCCAAACAGGGGGATGAAGATATCTGGGTAGACCCCAGCTAGTCCCTGCAAAGTGACCATTTGCCCACCGACAGCAACTTCGCGGGCAACAACGCCAATGTTCTCTTCCATGAAGATGATGGGAGCGTCTACGGCGTTAGCTGCTTCGGTCAGTATTTCTTTGACCGCTGGGTCTTGTTCAGCCGAGATGACGATGGAGCCAGCTTTGATAATGCCGGCTTTCTCGCGTGCAATTTCGACGATGTCGTTACCGAGGTAGCGTTCGTGATCCATCGAGATTGGGCCGAAAACAGCGACGGTGGCGTCAATGACGTTGGTTGCGTCCCAGGTGCCGCCCATGCCGACCTCGATGACACCTGCTTCGAC
This sequence comes from Dermatophilus sp. B7861-1, assembly GCF_058996045.1. Classification (NCBI taxonomy): domain Bacteria; kingdom Bacillati; phylum Actinomycetota; class Actinomycetes; order Micrococcales; family Dermatophilaceae; genus Dermatophilus; species Dermatophilus sp. B7861-1. The sequence continues at coordinate 1,540,968 of NZ_CM180082.1, forward strand.
GGGGGCGTCAGCGAAAGCGGCGTAGGCCATCGCTACGAGCACCTCGAAGAACGATAGGCGTGGACCGCCTTGTTCTTGGCTTGCCGCGTCGGCCATTTCAACAAACGGCACGATGTCTTCGTAGGCGTCGAGGAACCGTTGGGTGCTGATGGGTTCGCCGGAGAGAACGATGCGTTCGCGGATGTCGTGTAGGTGTGGTGAGGTGAAACGGCCGGTGCGTAGCCCTAGTTCACGCAGCAACCGCTCGATCATGCGTGCTGTGGTGGTTTTGCCGTTCGTGCCGGTGATATGAATGGTCGGCATCGCCTGTTGGGGGTCACCGAGCAGGTTCATGACGTGGCGGATTCGATCCAGAGTTGGCTCGATGATGTGCTCGGGGTTGCGCGCGATGATGTTTTTCTCGACTTCACGCGCTCGTTCTTTTAGAGCGGAGTCTTCTGGTGCCGGGCGGCGTGCACGAGATCCGGTGCGCTCTCCCATTGCGTTAGATGTGGGAGCTTCACTGGATGTGATGGTTTTTGTGAGTGCGCCTAGTTCGAGGGCTTCGCTGCTGGTTTCATCACCGAAGTCATCGAGGTAGGCGGGGTCTAGTGGGGTGCCAGCGTTGGAAGCTTTAGTGGGGTCATTGCTGGGTTCGTTGTCGTCGCTGCGTCGGGTCACGGTGCCCTTTCTCGGTGTTCAGGTGGTGGTTGTTAGGCGGGCCGCAGCGCGGTGGGGCTTATAAGCTCCACCGCGCTGCCAGTTCGTGGCTACCCGTTTTTACAGTTTTTTGAGAAGGAGTCGGATTGGTTGCCCGTCGCCCACTGTGGTGGTGACGGAGCCTTCTTCGGGAAGTGCTTCGAGGGTGGGCGCAGAGCCGAACTGGGTTGCCAGTGTCTCTGAGGTGATGAGATCACCGAAGCTCTTGACTGCTTCCCACACGTCGCCTTCACCGGTGATGGTGAGGCTGATGCGGTCAGTGACATCAAATCCAGCGTCTTTACGTGCCTGCTGGACTGCGCGAATGATGTCACGAGCGACACCTTCGGCGGCCAGTTCTGCGGTGATGGTGGTGTCGAGCACAACGAATCCACCACGGGAAAGCATTGCTGAGGCACTGGCGCTGCCTTCGGTCTGCGCAACAACGGTCTCGAGAGTGTATTCGGATTCTTCGAGTGCGATACCCGCGCAGACCACTGTGTTGTCTTCGACTGTCCAGTCTCCGGTCTTGGAGCCCTTGATCACGGCTTGTACCTGTTTGCCCAGACGGGGACCGGCAGCGCGGGCATTCACGGTAAGCCGCTGAGTAATTCCGAAGTCGGCTGCCGAAGCCTGGTCTGTGGCCAGCAAGGTGACCTTCTTGACGTTGACTTCGTCGCTGATGAGTGCGGTGAATTGCTCTAGGGCTGCGGGGTCGTCGGTGACGACGGTGAGTTCGGCTAGTGGGAGCCGGTTACGCAGCCCTTTGGATTTGCGCAGGCTAGAGGCGGTAGAGCAGACCTCGCGGGCGCGGTCCATGGCTTGCACGAGAGCTGGGTTGGCGGGCAGGTCGTCACTGTTGGGCCAATCTGCCAGGTGCACGGAGCGTTCACCAGTCAGGCCACGCCAGATCTCTTCGCTTGCCATTGGTAGCAGCGGAGCAGTCAGGCGCGTGAGCACTTCGAGCGTGGTGTACAGGGTGTCGAAGGCGTCGCGAGCCACGGTGGCGTCGGCGCCGCTGGTGTCCCAGAAACGGTCTCGGCTTCGACGGACGTACCAGTTGGTCAGTACGTCGCAGAACACGCGGACGGATTCGCAGGCGGCAGCGATGTCGTAAACCTCTAGTGCTGCGGTGACGTCAGTAACGAGGTCGTGCAGCTTGGCGAGCAGGTATTTGTCGAGTACGTCGGTGGAGTCGGTGCGCCAGGTGGCTTCATAGCCTTGGGTGCCGTCGTCGCGGGTGACGGCGTTGGCGTACAAGCTGAAGAAGTACCAGACGTTCCATAGTGGCAGCAGCCCGGCGCGGACACCTTCGCGGATGCCTTGTTCAGTGACGATGAGGTTTCCCCCGCGCAGGATTGGGCTGGACATGAGGAACCAGCGCATCGCGTCGGCGCCGTCACGGGCGAACACTTCGTTGACGTCGGGGTAGTTTCGCAGTGACTTGCTCATCTTTTGGCCGTCGTTGCCCAAAACGATGCCGTGGCTGAGCACGCTGGTGAAGGCGGGACGGTCAAAGAGGGCGGTGGCCAGGATGTGCATGGTGTAGAACCAGCCGCGGGTTTGCCCGATGTATTCGACGATGAAGTCACCCGGGTAGTGGTTTTCGAACCAGTCGGCGTTTTCGAATGGGTAATGCACCTGGGCGTAAGGCATGGAGCCGGAGTCAAACCAGCAGTCAAGAACTTCCGGTACGCGACGCATGGTGGCCTGCCCGGTGGGGTCATCTGGGTTGGGGCGGGTGAGTTCGTCGATGAAGGGGCGGTGTAGGTCGACTTCACCGTCGGCGTTGCGAGGTAGGCGGCCGAAGTCTTTTTCGATCTCTTCGAGGCTGCCGTAGACATCGGTGCGTGGATATTCGGGGTCGTCACTGACCCATACCGGGATTGGGCTGCCCCAGTAGCGGTTACGTGAGATGGACCAGTCGCGTGCGCCTTCAAGCCATTTACCGAACTGGCCGTGTTTGACGTGTTCAGGTACCCAGGTGATGTCTTCGTTGGTTTCGACCATGCGGTCGCGGATTTTTGTTACTTCAACGAACCAGCTACCAACAGCCTTGTAGATGAGGGGCTTACGGCATCGCCAGCAGTGCGGGTAAGAGTGCACGTAGCTTTCTTCGCGCACCAGCTGCCCGTTTTCTTTGAGCTTGTTGATGATGGGGCGGTTCGCTTCGAATACCTGCAGGCCTTGGAAGTCAGGCACAACAGAGGTGAATTCGGCTCGATCATCGACTGAAAGGATGGTGGGAATGCCGTGGGCGGCTGTGTCTGCCTGGTCAACTTCACCGTAGGCGCTGGCCATATGCACGACACCGGTACCGTCCTCAGTGGTGACGGAGTCGGAGTGGATCACTTGGAAGGCGTTGTGGGTGTCCCAACGCTCCACGTCGGTGAAGTAGTCAAAGATCGGGGTGTAGCGCTGCCCGACCAGGGCTGAACCTAGGAAGGTCTCTTCAACCAAGTCGTCAACGTTTTTCGGGTCACCGTCAGGGCCGACGAATTCTTTGGCATAGTGCCCCAAGCGTGCTTGGGCGACGACGTATCGTTCGCCGTCGGCGGCACGCACGGCAACGTATTCAACATCGTTACCCACTGCCATAGCCAGGTTGGTGGGAAGGGTCCACGGGGTGGTGGTCCAGGCGACGAGGCGGTCACCGTTGGGCAGCGCAACCCAGACAGCAACGGAAGGGTCCTGCCGTTGCTGGTACACCTCGTCATCCATGCGTAGTTCGTGGTTAGACAAAGGGGTTTCGTCGTTCCAGCAGTACGGGAGGACTTTGTGTCCTTTGTAGACGAGACCTTTGTCGTAGAGAGACTTAAACGCCCAGATCACCGACTCCATGTACTGGGGGTTAAGCGTTTTGTAGTCATTGTCGAAATCGACCCAACGGGCTTGGCGGGTGACGTAGTTACGCCACTCGTCGGTGTATCGGAGCACCGAGCTGCGGCATTCGGCGTTGAACGCACCGATACCCATCTCCTCGATTTCTTTTTTCGTAGAAATCCCCAGGAGGCGTTGGGCTTCAAGTTCGGCAGGCAGGCCGTGTGTGTCCCATCCGAAGCGGCGTTCCACGTGCTTGCCGCGCATCGTTTGGTAACGCGGGATGACGTCTTTAACGTATCCGGTCAACAGGTGCCCGTAGTGGGGAAGACCGTTCGCGAAGGGCGGACCGTCGTAGAAAACGAACTCGTTCTCGCCGTCTTGCCCGGCAGGGCGAGCTTGAACAGAAGCCCGGAAGGTGTCGTCTTCTTTCCAGTAGGCCAGGACGCGTTCTTCAAGGGCAGGGAAATCCGGGGCGGAAGGAACGCCGAGTGCTTCACCGGCGTGGGAAGTGTGTGCTTTGGGATAGCTCATGCTGGTCGCCTTCGATGTTGAGAGTTGGTGGGCGTCCAGACCTCTGCCTCCCTAGCGGTGAGCGTGGGACGGCGAAGGCTCGCCCGACGAGGACGGCTCACCGGTTCCGACCGGTCAACCGCGGTACCACCTCGCTTGCTCACCGTCACCGGGCACATGCACCGGGGCGGGAACCTCTCTGCTGGGCTGTGACGGGCCCGCCCGTTCGGTTCTACTAGGCCACGCATCACCGGATACGTGGCTGTTCTTCCGAAGGCTCACCGGTGATGGCCGGGTCTGCGCCTATGCATGCAATTCTAGCCATGTCTGAGGTGGTACGTCGCCCTGGCCAGACCTGCGATGACAGCCCTTGGTTTACCTCGTCATACCGTTATGAGGTGAATGCCGTCCTGGATTTCCTTGCCGCCAACCCGCTGTTGACAGTTTTCGGGGTGGTGGCGTGCGGCACACTCGTAGGTGCAATCCCGTTCGGCCCACTACGCCTCGGCTCGGCCGGCGGCCTGTTCGTGGGACTGGCGGTAGGGGCACTGGATGCCCGCCTGAGCGAAAACGTACATCAGCTACAAACGTTCGGGCTGGCCCTGTTCGTGTACACGGTAGGCCTAGCTGTGGGGTACACATTTTTCACCACCCTGAAACGACAAGCCTGGATCCTGCTAGCTAGTGCGGGCGTTTTAGCAATTTCCGTGGGCGTCAGCGTCGGGGTCGGGCGCCTGTTGGGACTTTCTGCGCCTATGGTCGCTGGCGCCTACGCTGGCGCCACCACCACCTCCCCCGCCTTAGCCGCAGCAACCCAGGCCGCCGGGAACACCATCCCCTCTGTCGGCAATGCGCTCAGCTACCCCGTGGGCGTCATCGTCACAATGCTCACCCTCGTCATCGTCACTGCCGTGCCCCTGCCATCGCGCCGCGACCCCGAACCAGTTACCAGCGGCACTCTATGCGCACGCAGCGTCGAAGTAACCCGTCATACCCCATTAGAGGACGTCCCTGGCTGGAAGGCGCAGCTGATCCAAGGATCATATTTCGTCCGTGATGGCGCCGGATGTGTCATCTCTGATGGCGCGACCCTCATGCCTGGTGACCGCATCCTCCTCATCGGAACCCCCGCCACTTTGGAACCTGCCATCGACTTCCTAGGCCACGAATCCGATGTAGAACTCACTGACAACCGGCAAGATGTCGATCACCGCCGCGTCACCGTCTCCAACCCAGAGATAGCAGGCCGCACCCTCGCCGAGATCGACCTACCAGGGCGGTTTGGTGGCCGCGTCACTCGCGTGTTCCGCGGTGACACCCAAATCCTGGCCCACGACGACCTCAGCCTGGCCCTGGGTGACCGCGTCCTCGTTGTATTACCTGCGGGCAGGCTCAACCACGCCGCTGGCATCTTCGGTGACTCCGAACGCCGCATTTCTGAAATCGATCCGCTCTCATTGGGAATTGGTATGGCTCTAGGGATCGGATTGGGCACTATCGCTATGCCGCTGGGGTCGGCGTCGCTGTCTCTAGGCGCAGCAGGCGGGCCCCTAGTCATGGGCATGCTGCTAGGGCGTGTGCGCCGCACCGGCAACCTCGTGTGGGAACTGCCCCACAGCGCCAACCTCACCCTGCGACAACTGGGACTGACCATGTTCCTGACCTGTGTCGGTCTGGCCAGTGGCCCTGCCTTTGCCGGCACCGCGTTTTCCCTGACCGGTATCGCCGTCGGCGCGCTGGCCGCGGTGATCGCAGGCACAATCGCGTTACTCATGTGGGCCGCGGCGATTCTGCTTGGTCTATCCACTGGGCGAGCAGCCGGATTGGTGGCCGGCAGCATTGGCCAACCAGCACTCCTGGCATACGCGCAAAGCCGGGTCGCTGACGAGCGCGTAGAAGCCGGGTACAGCACAATCTTCGCGGTCGGGATGGTCGCGAAAACCATCATCGCCTACCTGATCGCATCTGCCTGGTGACCTGCTAGAAACACCATCGCCTTTCGCCACGCTGAAGACCGCCTTCTGGATTGGCCCCCACTTGCGCGGTGATGGGAAGATCAACCCATGACGAACCCCATATCCGGCCACCACAATCACGCCCACATCCCGGACAAACCGTCAGTAGATGGCCTGGAAGAGAAGTGGGGCCCAGTATGGGAAGAAAAGGGCACCTACCACTTCGACCGCCAGCGCGCTTTGGAGCTTCCTCGCGAGCAGATCTACTCCATCGACACTCCCCCGCCCACTGCCAGCGGATCCCTGCACGTGGGGCACGTGTTCAGCTACACCCACACTGACCTTGTCGCCCGATACAAGCGCATGCAGGGCCTCGAGGTGTTCTACCCCATGGGCTGGGACGACAACGGCCTCCCCACCGAGCGACGCGTCCAGAACTACTACGGTGTGCGCGGAGACGCCTCCCTGCCCTACATCGACAGCTACGAACCCCCACAGCGCGGCATGGCCGACAAGTCCGGCAAAGCCGTGAAGATGGCTGACCAACAGCCCATCAGCCGCGCTAACTTCATCGAGCTTTGCTACGAACTCACCCGCGAAGACGAAAAAGCCTACGAATCGCTTTGGCGCCGACTCGGTGTCTCAGTTGACTGGGCCCAGACCTACCAAACCATTGACGACCACTCCCGCGCAGTGTCCCAGCGGGCCTTCCTGGACCACCTCGAAGCAGGCCAGGCTTACCAGGCCGAAGCCCCCGGCCTGTGGGACGTCACCTTCCAAACCGCTGTGGCCCAGGCTGAACTCGAAGCCCGCGAATACCCTGGCGCCTACCACCGGATCGCTTTCCACCGCCTCGACGAGCAGGGCAACCGCATCGAAGGCCAAGACGTCTACATCGAAACCACTCGCCCCGAGCTGCTCCCGGCCTGTGTGGCACTCATCGCCCACCCCGATGACGAGCGCTACCAAAACCTATTCGGCACCAAGGTGGCTTCGCCCCTATTTGGGGTCGAGATCCCCGTGCTGGCCCACCCCGCCGCCGAAATGGACAAGGGTGCAGGTATCGCCATGTGCTGTACCTTCGGTGACCTCACCGACGTTGTGTGGTGGCGCGAACTCAACCTGCCCACCCGTTCACTCATCACCCGCAACGGCCGCCTTTCCGGTGACACTCCCGAATGGCTATGCGGATCCGGTGCCCAGTTCTACGCCGAACACGTCGCCACGAAGACCCCCTTCACCGCGCGCAAGAACATCGTCGAGGCCCTCGCCGCATCCGGGGAAATGGATGGCGACCCCAAACCAACCCAGCGCATGACCAACTTCTTCGAGAAAGGCGACAAGCCCCTCGAAATCGTCACTAGCCGCCAGTGGTACATCCGTAACGGTGGCCGCGGCGAAGAGTTGCGCGAAGAGCTACTTAAGCGCGGCGAAGAGCTCACCTTCCACCCCGAGTTCATGCGTGTCCGTTACGAAAACTGGGTTCGTGGATTGAACACCGACTGGCTAGTCAGCCGCCAGCGGTTCTTTGGTGTGCCGATTCCGCTGTGGTACCCCATCAGCGAAAACGGCGAGCCCGACTATGACTCCCCCATCGTCCCAGCACCCGAGCAGCTACCCATCGACCCCTACACCGATGTTCCCAGCGGCTACACCGAAGAACAGCGCGGGCAAGCCGGCGGATTTATCGGCGACACCGACATCCTCGACACCTGGGCAACATCTAGCCTCACCCCGCAGATCACCACTGGTTGGCCATGGGCCGAGGGTGAAGGCGACCCCGAGCTGTTCGCCAAACTGTTCCCGATGAACCTACGCCCCCAGGGCCAAGACATCATCCGCACCTGGCTGTTCAGCACCGTTGTGCGTGCCCACCACGCACAAAACTCCCTGCCGTGGACTGACGCAGCGATCTCCGGGTGGATCCTTGACCCGGACCGCAAGAAGATGAGCAAGTCCAAAGGCAACGCCGAAACCCCTGAGGGGCTACTGCAGCAGCACGGCTCGGACGCGGTCCGTTACTGGGCTGCATCGGCCCGTCTAGGCACCGACGCCGCCTTCGACACCGGCCAGATGAAGGTTGGGCGCCGCCTGGCGATCAAGGTACTCAACGCGAGCAAGTTTGTTCTGGGCTTCGGTGCCGCAGACACGCCAGTGTCGTTTGACCGCGCTCACCTGCTCTCCCAGGTGACTCACCCGCTGGATGCCTCCATGCTTGCCTCCTTGGCTGAGGTGATCAGCAAGGCCACCGCAGGTTTCGAGGCTTACGACCACACCCGTGCCCTCGAAGTGACGGAAACCTTCTTCTGGGAGTTCTGTGACGATTACCTCGAGCTCGTCAAAGACCGCGCCTACAGCGAAGGTGAAGGAGCTGCCTCGGCACAGGCTGCGCTGCGGCTAGCCCTGGAGACACTGCTGCGCATGTTTGCGCCGTTCCTGCCCTACGCCACCGAAGAGGTGTGGAGCTGGTGGCGCGCCGAGACAGGTTCTGTTCACCGCCAGGCGTGGCCAGTTCCCGAAGACGTCACCCTCGCGACCTCCGGAGACCCAGTTGTCCTGCGTGTTGTCAGTGAAGCGCTGGCTGGTATCCGCCGGGCGAAGTCCGATGCCAAGGTCGGTATGCGTGCTGAGGTCGAGACAGTCGTGATTGCTGGCTCTGCTGCCACGCTGTCGCTGCTCAAACAGGTCGAGGCGGACTTGCTGGCAACCGGTAGGGTGCTCGCGCACACCTACGTCGAGGAAGAAACCACCGAGAACCCAGTTGTCATTCGTGACGCAGTGCTTATTCCTCCGCCCCCGCGCGAAAAGAAAAAGTGACACACCCCTGCTGAGGCAGCCGTGACATAGATCGGGGTGCTCACCTTCGAACTCGAAGATGAGCACCCCGACTTTGTGTTTCAAGAACGCATAGCAATGCTTGACTGCGCGCTTGGCCGGGGCATCCATAGCGCCAGCCGTCCGGTCTCGCGCGCGATCGTTACTGGGTCTGGGCGTACGAGCAGCCACGGAACATTCCACCCAGATAAGGCACACCGGTCAGTGAGGAATCCTTCCCGCCGTGGGGCGTCCACATCGCCTGTGCCAGGGTCGTATTGCAGTACTGGTTTTCCCGGTTCGGTACGCGCCCACAGCACTACATGCCGAGGCATGTGTGTCCCGCCTACGTAGACAAGAACGGGGCGCCCTACCCCGATCCGTGCGACCGTTTCATCAAAAAGAGAAGCGCGCCGACGTTTATCAGCGAACCTCACAAGACGGATTTCATAAGACACCCCTGGCACAGAACCAGAACGTTCGATCTCGGCCCTGGCACCCCAGGGCGGAGTACCTAAGGACGTCGGCCACGGCACTTGCAGAGTGCCTCGCCGCGGCGTAACTGCGTTCGTGCGGGTGAGTACCTCGGATTCAGCAGTAGCCCACCGTTTCGCGGCCGTCTGGGCCCGCATGCGCGCTGCCTGAGGGGTCTCAACACCCACTGCACCGACGCGCGGTTTTTCTCCAGAGACGTCATCAGCGGACAGCCACGCCGCAAATGGAGGGTCGATTAAGGCACGAGCCATCACAAGTGCTGCCGCGCCACAACTGGTGGGGGTTGCCTGAACCGGCCCCTTACGCCCCACCGATTCGAGTTCTCGGAGCATAAGAACGAGTGTGGCCTAAGCGGATTCCTTACGGTCAAGCCTCTTGCGTGAACGTAGTTCATCGGGGTTGTGGCGCACGATGGTGGGCAGCACGTTTTCGAGCACTACCTCGCGGCTGATGACAACTTGAGCGATTTCGTCATCACTGGGCACATCGAACATGACGGGCAAGAGGACTTCTTCGAGGATGGCACGCAGCCCACGGGCTCCCGTGCCACGCAGGAGTGCTTGGTCAGCGATTGCTTCTAGCGCATCCTCGGTGAACTCCAAGTCCACACCATCAATCTCGAACATGCGCTTGTACTGCTTCACCAGGGCGTTGCGTGGCTCCTGCAGAATCCGCACCAGGGCGTCCCGGCCCAGCGGAGAGACAGTCGTGATCACGGGAAGACGCCCAATGAATTCGGGGATGAGACCAAACTTCATCAGGTCTTCTGGCATAACATCGCCGTAGCCTTCTGGCTCGGTGCTGGCCTGGTGCAGGTCCGCACCAAACCCTAGGCCGCTTTTACCGGCACGCGACTCAATGATTTTGTCTAGTCCAGCGAATGCGCCACCGACGATGAACAACACGTTTGTCGTATCGATTTGGATGAATTCTTGATGCGGGTGCTTACGGCCGCCCTGCGGAGGAACGGATGCAGTCGTTCCTTCGAGGATCTTCAACAGAGCTTGCTGTACGCCTTCACCGGAGACATCCCGCGTGATGGAGGGGTTCTCTGATTTACGAGCGATTTTGTCGACCTCGTCGATGTAGATGATGCCCGTCTCGGCCTTCTTCACATCGAAGTCTGCAGCCTGGATGAGTTTGAGCAGGATATTCTCGACATCTTCACCGACATACCCTGCCTCGGTGAGTGCGGTTGCATCAGCGATAGCGAACGGCACGTTGAGCATGCGCGCCAAAGACTGCGCGAGATATGTTTTTCCGCACCCAGTGGGACCGATAAGCAAAATGTTTGATTTGGCAATGTCGACCTGCTCATCACCTTTGCGGGGCGCAGCTTGGATGCGCTTGTAGTGGTTGTACACCGCGACCGCTAGTGCCCGCTTGGCCGAGTCCTGACCAATGACGTACTGCTCGAGGAAAGCGAAAATGTCTCGCGGCTTTGGCAGTTCACCTGGGCCAAAGTCGCTGCTGTCAGTGAGTTCTTCCTCGATGATCTCGTTACACAGATCGATGCACTCGTCACAGATGTACACGCCGGGGCCCGCGATGAGCTTTTTGACCTGCTTCTGACTCTTCCCGCAGAAGTTACACTTCAGCAGATCTCCGCCATCACCAACACGTGCCACGAAATCATCCTTCCCGCCCGCCTCGGCGGACCATTACGGGAATCCGACACGAACAAAACCGACTAGCCAGCTCCGCCGAACAACAGCGGCGGCCTGTGCCGTGGGGCTTGTGGCCTTGGCTGGCTATCCCTCGATGCTGCATCCTCAAACCCGATCTCGAACCTATCGGCAGACACACGTTCTCACAGTTATTGAATCCGTGTGTCGCCCACGGGGGAGCTTCAATTCGCTGATGACACAGCACACGCAAAGACAGAATCTCATTATCTCATCGGCATTGTGACGAGGTTTCCCAGTGTTCACCCTTTCGGCGTAAACACAAGCTTTCCTGAGGAGACGGAGTAGGTCGGGGTGATCATGTGATCGCCCCGACCTACTCCGTTGTCAAGATATGTCCTTGCGGACGATGCCTCAGCAATCAGCGCTGACGCGATGCCTTACGGCTTGCCAAAACCTGGTCGATGAGACCGTATTCGCGCGCTTCCTCAGCGGAGAGGATCTTGTCGCGTTCAATGTCAGCGTTGACCTGCTCAGGCGTGCGGCCCGAGTGGTGCGCCAGCGTCTCTTCCAGCCAGGTGCGCATCCGGAAGACCTCGTTGGCCTGGATTTCGATGTCGCTGGCCTGGCCGTAGTCGCTCCCAGCCAACGCGGGCTGGTGAATGAGCACGCGAGCGTTAGGCAAGGCGAAACGCTTACCGGGGGCACCAGCAGCGAGAAGTACCGCAGCGGCCGAAGCGGCCTGTCCCACGACGAACGTCTGCACGTCGGGGCGGATGAACTGCATCGTGTCGTAGATGGCTGTCATGGCGGTGAAAGAGCCGCCAGGGCTGTTGATGTACATGATGATGTCGCGTTCTGGGTCTTGGGACTCCAGCACGATCAGCTGCGCGATGACATCGTCAGCAGAAGCATCATCGACTTGCGCACCGAGGAAGATGATGCGGTCCTCGAACATCTTCGTGTACGGGTCGGTGCGCTTCATCCCGTAGGAGGTGCGCTCCTCGAACTGCGGAAGGATGTAGCGGTTGCTCGGCATTGCCACTGCGGGGCGGCGCTGTTCGTTCATCATGGACGTTCCGTTCTCGGGCTGGCTCGATGCGATGGGGTACTGGAAGTGCATCAGTCGCTCGTGCCTCCCTTACCGGGGGTTTGGTTGGCGTGCTCGTACACGTGGTCAACGAAGCCGTACTCTTTGGCCTCTTGGGCGCTGAACCAGCGGTCGTGGTCAGAGTCTTCGGTGATCTTCTCCACGGTCTGTCCGGTGTGGTGAGCAATAAGTTCGGCCATCTGGCGTTTGATGAAGAGCATCTGCTCAGCCTGGATTTTGATGTCCGTGGCTTTACCGCCGATACCACCCAGAGGCTGGTGCATGAGGATGCGGCTGTGCGGGGTGGCGTATCGCTTACCTGGCGCGCCTGCGGTGAGCAGGAACTGTCCCATAGAGGCCGCCATGCCCAATGCCACGGTGGCTACGTCGTTGGGGATCCAGTTCATCGTGTCGTAGATCGCCATACCTGCCGAGATGGACCCGCCGGGGCTGTTGATGTACAGCCAAATGTCTTTGTCGGGGTCTTCGGCGGCCAGGAGAAGCAGCTGCGCGCAGATAGCGTTGGCGTTCTCGTCACGCACCTCAGAAGACAGGAAGATAATCCGCTCTTTGAGCAGACGGTTGTAGATGTGATCGTCCAGGCCACCCATCGGTCCCGGCCCTGCGGCAACGATGTCGCTGCTGTGGCTCACGTGGTCTCCTCACTCGCTTGATCACCGGATGTGACGTCTAGCGGCGTACGTGGGGGTGAACCCCGCTGACGATCCGGCACTTTCACGAGAGTAACGCTCCACCTCACGAGGTAATTCCGTCTCTGGACCCCTGAACCGCATTGGGCTGGTGATGCTTGGTGTCAGCTAATGCGTAGTTGTGGGGTGTTGCGCACTCGTCGTTTTATTTGTTCTTTTCCATCATCACCGGATGCATCCACCGAGAACGACACCGACGTGCACAAGCTGCACGCGAAGCGGGTGGATGCGTGAGGGAGGTGTCCTGCCGAACGCATCGACAGGACACCTCCCTCACATCACGACGCCTTGTGGGCGCGTTTGTGTCACTTCTTGTCGGATTCCTCAGCCTCAGCAGCGGCCTCTTCTTCGCCTTCTTCGGCGTCGACATCGGCGCTGAGGTCAACCTCGTTGCCGGAGGCGTCGGTGACCTTGATGAGCTCAAGCACAGAAGCCAATGCCTTACGGCGGGCGACCTCGCCAGCCATAGCGGCGACCTGGTTCTGGTCTTCCATCACCTGGGCGAGCTGACCGGGGTCAATGCCTGCCTGCTGAGCAGTCATGATCAGGTATTCGATGAGCTCACCCTGGCTGACCTGAACCTCGCGGCTTTCAGCGATCTCGTCGAGGAGAAGCTGGGTACGCAGGCTCTTTTCGGTGGATTCAACAAGCTCCTGGCGGTGCTCGTCGTCGCTTTCGCGGCCTTCACGTGCCAAGTGGCTGTCAACCTCGGCCTGGACAAGGCTGTCCGGGACGGGGATTTCCAGGGTTTCGAGAAGGTGATCCAAAAGCTGGTCGCGGGCTTCGATGCCCTGCTGGAGCACGAGCTCACGCTCGGCCTGCTTACGGGAGTCAGCCTTGAGCTCTTCGAAGGTGTCGAACTCGGAAGCCATCTGAGCGAACTCGTCGTCAAGCTCGGGTAGTTCGCGCACCTTGACGCCCGAGAGGGTGACCTCAATGTCAGCGTCTTCGCCTTCGTGGTCGCCACCGGCCAGCGGAGCCTTGAAGGTCTTGGTCTCTTCGGCCTTCATGCCGATGAGTGCCTCGTCGAGGCCCTCAAGCATGGTCTTGGAACCAACCTCGTAGGAAACACCGGAGACTGCGTCGATCTCTTCCTCACCGATGGTGCCCTTGAGATCGATGACGACGAAGTCACCTTCAGCCGCCGCGCGGTCAACGGGAACGAGAGAACCGAAACGCTCACGGAGCTGCTCGACGTTCTTGTCGGTCTGCTCATCAATGGCGGAATCGGTCACATCCGCGACGGACACCGACAGCTTCTCGAACTCGGGCAGCTCGATGGCCGGACGGATGTCAACCTCGGCGGTGAACACGAAGTCAGACTCGTCCTCGAGCGGCACGGAGGTGATGTCAACCTCGGGCTGACCCAGGGGGCGCAGCTCGTTCTCGACCATGGCCTGCGTGTACAACTCCGGCAGGGCCTCATTGACGGCTTCCTGCACGATCGCACCCTTGCCGACGCGCTGCTCAACGAGGCGGGCGGGGACGTGACCCGGACGGAAACCGGGGACGGAGATCTGGGAGCTGATGGCCTTGACTGCGGCATCCAGTCGAGGCTTCAGCTCGTCATAGGGGACCTCGACGGTCAGCTTGACCCGGGTCTGGCTGAGGGTCTCGACGGAGCTCTTCACTTCTGGCACTCCAGAATCACATGGGGAATAAGGACAGATCGGGGAGGTGCACGACTGGCGCGACCTGACTATTCAGGTGCGTCGCGGTGATCGGTTGCATGCGACCGCCGGACCGACTCGGCAAGAGCCGAAACGGATGATGAGTGCACACAAAAGCCCCGTTCCAGCCATGCTAACCGCTCACGCCCACATCCCCGTAACCGAACAGGCAATTAAGGGGCAGGGTTGCCCCCAGAGGCCTAACCAGGCAGGGCCCCAGGAGCAAAAATCCTCCACAGAAAAGAGGGAGCCCTCTTCTCACCTCCCCCTCCAGCACCTCACTTACATCTCACATTGCAAGATACTTGCAGGTTTATGTAACACCCCATCGCACCCAACCGATGACGTCAACAAATCCGCTCAGCGGATCCTCAAGACCGGGCGGGAGGGCAGGCCAGCTCACGACTCAGGGGGAATGAGTCGACCCAGGAGCGGCCACCGAGGAGCAGCTGGCTCCTCATTCACGGGAGGGGGCGCAGATACAGCGCCCCCTCCCGTGGCATCCACACCCCCATTTGTGCCCTACACTGATACCCGCGGAGTATTGGTCCGCAGGCGGGCTGTGGCGCAGCTTGGTAGCGCGCGTGCTTTGGGAGCACGATGTCGCAGGTTCGAATCCTGTCAGCCCGACCACCTAAAAAATCCCCTTCCACACGGAAGGGGATTTTTTGCTTCTGTAAACAACTCTCCAAAAACACTGATGGCCCCTCAGGCCCATCCAACTGCACCTCACATTGCCTCCACCGGTGCCGATCAGAAGACCACGCACTCACGGAGGTCGAATATGCCCCTTTTCCGACGCGGCACCGCGCCGAACGCCGCCCCATCCCCCTTCGGCGACAACCACCAGCCCTTCATATACACAGATGAAGACGCAACCCTCCAAGCAGAAAACGACGAACTGCGCCGAAAAATCGCCGCCGCAAAAGAAGAAGCAGACTTCGTCAAAATGCGGTTCGACCTCATGACTAAAGCCTCAGACATCGGCCTATGGGACATGGCCGTCGAAGCAGGCGACCCCATCAACCCCAACAATGCCTTCTGGTGGAGCCCTGAATTCCGCCACATGCTCGGCTTCAACGACGAACGCGACTTCCCCAACGTCCTCGACAGCTGGGCCTCACGCCTTCACCCCGAAGACAAGGAACAGGCTCTTCAAAAATTCTCTGATCACCTCAACGACCGCACCGGCCGCACACCCTTCGACATCGAATACCGCCTACAGCTCAAAAACGGCGATTACAAATGGTTCCGTGCCTCAGGAGCAACCCTGCGCGGATCAAACGGCGTACCTATCCGCGTAGCCGGAGCCCTGCATGACATCCACCAAACCAAACAGCTCATCGCCGAAGCCGAAGAAACCGCCGAACGACTGCGCGACTCCTCGGCGCAACTCGCCAAAGTCAGCGAGCAACTAGCCGACGCAGCAAACCGAGCCGTCTCGGCAGTGACCTCCTCTTCAAGCCGCATGGCAAAACTCGACGAGAGCAGCACAAAGATCGGTCAAGTAGTCGAGCTGATCACCAGCATTGCCGCCCAAACCAACCTGCTGGCCCTCAACGCCACCATCGAAGCCGCCCGCGCCGGAGAAGCAGGTAAAGGCTTCGCCGTGGTGGCCAACGAGGTCAAGGAACTCGCTAACGAAACCTCACAAGCCACCCACGACATCGCCACCCAAGTCGACACAATCCGCAACGACGCCCAAAGCGCCGTCCAAGGAATCGAAGAAATCAGCACAATCATGACCGACCTGGACAGCTACCAACGCGCCATTAGTGAAGTCGTCGAGGAGCAACGACACGTCGCCACCCGCCGCTGAGCGCCGCTGTCACCCACACAAAAACCGCTTCTTTCCCGCTTTCACCATTACATTTTTCGACCGGGGCCACCCTGTGGCACACTTTTCTCAAGCGGAAGGTCACCCGCGAGAACAAAGATCTTCATTTATGAAGAACGATGTACTCCTGGGCGGGACCACCGGGTGATCGGCGTTAACGCCGTTCACGTGCGGGTGTAGCTCAATGGTAGAGCCTCAGTCTTCCAAACTGATTACGCGAGTTCGATTCTCGTCACCCGCTCCACAGACAGGTGAAGCGGCGAGGTAAACACCTCGCCGCTTCACCTTTTTCGCACCTACGCAGCAATCACGCCTGCGGCTTCTCACCAGTGGACTCATACGACTCCAGCATCGCCAACCGACGCTCATGCCGCTCATCACCAGAGAACGGCGTCTGCAAAAACACCGTCACCATCTCTTTGGCCAACTCCACCGACGACGTACGCGCCCCAATAGCCAAACACTGCGCGTTGTTGTGCTCACGCGCCAACTGCGCCGTCTGGACACTGTGACCCAACGCGCACCGCACCCCCTTGACCTTGTTCGCCGCGATCTGTTCACCGTTGCCAGAACCACCCAAAACAACACCGAAGGAGCCAGCATCCTCACGCACCGCCTCAGCAGCGGGCACAACAAACACCGGGTAGTCATCCAAAGCGTCATACTCCAGCGGCCCGTGATCCACCACCTCATGACCCAGCGAACGCACATGCTCCATCAGCACGCCCTTGAGCTCGAACGCAGCATGGTCCGAACCAAAATGAACCCGCATCACACACTCCTCATACACAACGGCCACACGCGCAGCCCGAGAACAAAACCAGCCGACTCCACACGCCGACCACACGCCCAGTGTGCCACCCGCACAGCACAACCCCGCCCCAGGCCCCATTCACAGCAGCCATAAGAGAAACCCGCTCACCAATCCCCTACCTAGAGACCTCAGAGCCCCCCGACGCAGCGCCGTCCATGCCATGCTGATCCCCAAACACGCCTACATCGTGACGACAATGAGCCCCACCGGCCCCACCCCGCCACGAGAAAACACAGGAGGAACCCCGTGCCTGCCGAGAACCTGACACGTCAGGAAGCCGCCGAACGCGCCGAACTCCTGAAGGTCCACGAGTACAACATCACCCTCGCACTCAACGGCGGCCCCACCACCTTCTCCACCCGCACGCGCGTCCGCTTCGACGCCGTCACCCCCGGCGCCGAGACCTTCATCGACTTCATCGGCCCCAGCGTCGAATCCATCACCCTCAACGGACGCACCCTCAATCCAGCAGAACACTTCGCCGACTCACGCATCCGGCTCACCGACCTGGCCGAACACAACGAACTCGACATCACCGCCACTGGCGCCTACATGAACAGCGGTGAAGGCCTCCACCGCTTCGTCGACCCCGCCGACGAGCAGGTCTATCTCTACACCCAATTCGAAGTCGCAGACACCCGCCGTGTCTTCCCCGTATTCGAACAACCCGACCTCAAAGCCACCTTCCAATTCACCGTCACCGCACCACGGGAATGGGAAGTCATCTCCACCCAAAACGTCGACACCACCGAAGAAAACGGCGACGACACCACCTGGACATTCCCGCCCACTGCGATCCTTCCCCCCTACGTCACCGCAGTCATCGCCGGACCCTATGCATCCGTCAGCGACAGCGTCACCACCGGCGACGGGCGCACCATCCCCTTGCGCCTGCTAGCCCGCCGCTCCTTGATGCCCCACCTAGACACCGACAACGTCTTCGACATCACCAAACGCGGATTCGACTACTACGAAAAAGAATTCGATCTCGCCTACCCGTTCGATAAGTACGACCAGATCTTCACACCCGAATACAACTTCGGCGCCATGGAAAACGTCGGCGCCGTCACCTTCAACGAAATGTACGTATTCCGCGGCCGCGTCACCGAAGCAATCATCGAACGCCGCGCCCTCACCATCCTCCACGAACTCGCCCACATGTGGTTCGGAAACCTCGTCACCATGCGCTGGTGGAACGATCTATGGCTCAACGAATCCTTCGCCGAATGGGCAAGCACCGCCGCCCAAGCAGAAGCCACCCGCTGGACAGAAGCCTGGACCACCTTCGCCGCCAGCGAAAAAGCATGGGCCTACGACCAAGACCAACGCTCCACCACCCACCCCATCGTCGCCCCCATCCGCGACCTCGAAGACGTCGTCGTCAACTTCGACGGCATCACCTACGCCAAAGGCGCCTCCGTCCTCAAACAACTCGTCGCCTACGTCGGCCGTGAAGCGTTCACCACCGCGCTACGCAACTACTTCAACGCCTACGCCTACGGAAACACCACCCTGACCGACCTGCTCGCCGAACTCGAAGCAGCCTCCGGCCGCCAACTCAGCCAATGGTCCAGCCTCTGGCTCGAAACCGCAGGCGTCAACACCCTCCACGCCGAAATCAACACCGCAGACACCGACACCACCCTTATGGAATCGGTACGGATCATCCAAACCGCCACCACCACCCACCCCACCCTGCGACCCCACACCATCCGCATCGGGCTCTACGACCTCGACGCAACCGGCGCCACCCCCGTCCTGACCCGACGCGACCTCATCCACGCAGAAATCGACGGAGAAAACACCGAAATCCCCGCACTAGCTGGCCTACGCCGCCCCGATCTACTCCTCCTCAACGACGACGACCTCGGCTACGCCAAAGTCCGACTCGACGACACATCCCTGGCCACCGTCATGGCCCATCCACACGCCATCGTCGACAGCCTCGCCCGCGCCGTCGTCCTGGGCTCCCTATGGGACATGACCCGCGACGCCGCACTACCAGCCCGCACCTTCATCAACATCGGGCTGCAATTCCTCGCCGACGACCTCGACTCAACCCTGCGACGCAGCCTCATCTCCCAAATCACCACCACCGCCAAGATGTACGTCGCACCCCAGACCCGCGACACCACCACCATCGAGCTAGGCGACAAACTCGCAGAACTAGCCAACAACGCCCAACCAGGCTCCGACGCACAACTCCAACTCGTCACCGCCGCAGCCACCTGGGCCACCACCGACACCCAACTAGAGCGCATCCGCGCACTCCTAGACGGCACCCAAACCCTGCCTGGCCTGGACATCGACACAGAAATGCGCTGGACACTCCTCACATCCCTAGCAGCAGGAGGACGCGCCACCGTCGAAGAAATCGCCGCCGAAGAAGAAAAAGACCGCACCGCAACCGGCCGCGAACGCGGAGCCCGCGCCCGCGCATCCATACCCACCGCCGAAGCCAAAGAACAAGCCTGGGCCCGAGCAATCGAAGAAGACAGCCTGCCCAACTCCATGATCGAAGCCACCGCACAAGGCTTCGTGCGCGCCAATGACCTATCGCTACTGACGCCATACATCCCGCGCTACCACGCGATGCTGCGTGACATCGAACGCACCCGCACCCACGCGATCACCGAATCGATCATCGAATCGTTCTACCCCGCAGTGCTAGCCTCACGCGAACTCCTCGAAGCCACCCAAACATGGCTAGAGGCCAACACCGATGCCCCCGACGCGCTACTACGCCTAGTGAACGAACGCCGCGACGTAGCCGCCCGCGCCCTAGCCGCCCAAGAACGCGACGCACAAAGCTAAAGACACACCAAAAACCTGTGGTGGCCTTGCCCCCTTCTAAGAAAGAGGGGCAAGGCCACCACAGGTTTTACTTACAGCCGCGCTAACGCATCAGGCTTCACAACGTGGAACACCACGCTCAATACACGCAGCCAACGCTTTAGCCCGCCGAGACTGCACCAGCTCCTCCAAAAACATGGGAACACCATCAGGGCCAGCCAACGGAACCCGCCAGTTCGGGTACTCATCATTAGTTCCAGGCTGGTTCACACCCCGGCGATCCCCAGCCAAATCAGCCATCGCCACCGACACCAACAACGACGGCGTCCACGACACATACCGATGCAGCGCCTCCACCACCGACCCAGCTCGGTGAGCAACAAGATCATCCTCAGCCGCGATCGTGCGAGCATCAACACCATCACCACTGGGCGCATCAACAAGACCCCGCTCCGAAAGACGGCACAGCACCCGGTGCCGCTCATCATGGAAGGCCTCCCACTCCTTCTCAACCTGCTGAGTAAACATGCCCAACCGGTCACGAACCTTGACGTGCTCACCCTCCAAATACCCAGCCGTAGGCGGCAAATCATGCGTCGTCACCGACGACAAACACAACCGGCGATACGTCTCCGGCTGCCGGAAACCATCGGCATCCTGCTCAAACCAGAAAATCGAAGTACCCAAGATGCCTCGACCACTCAAGTAGTCACGCACCCACGGCTCCACCGTGCCCAAATCCTCACCAACAATCACAGCACCAGCACGCTGAGCCTCCAGCACGAGAATGCCGATCATCGCCTCATGATCCAGACGCACATACGTCCCATCCAGCGGTTTCTTCCCAGCAGGGACCCACCACAACCGGAAAAACCCAATAATGTGATCAATACGCATCCCACCCGAATGACGCAACGCCGCCCGAATCATGTCCCGGAACGGGCGATACCCCGTCTCCACAAGACGATCCGGACGCCACGGCGGCTGACTCCAATCCTGACCCAACTGGCTGTACGCATCCGGCGGAGCCCCCACCGTCACCCCACGAGCCAACACCGACCCCAACGACCACGCATCCGCGCCCGCCGGGTGCACCCCCACCGCCATATCCTTCAAAACACCAACACTCATGCCCGCATCCACAGCTGAACGCTGCACCTGCGCCAACTGCGCATCAGCAACCCACTGCAGCCACATCTCGAACCCGACATCCTCGACGTGCTCATCCCGGAACTGCTCCACCGCAGGAGCCTGCGGCGAGAAGAACAACTCCCGCCACTGCGCATCACTAACCGAACCATCAGCGATCAACGCACACCACGTCGCGAAATCAATCAGCGGCTGCCCCTGCTCCTGACAGAACTGCTCAAACTCCAACTGACGACGCACCGACCGCGGCACCTCATACAACGCACGCAAAGCCTCACGCTTGAGCGGAACCAACACATTGCGCTCAATACTGTCCCGCTCATTCAACGCCCGACCCTGACGAGCACACCGAGCCACCAACGCCTGCACACCCTCATCGGCATACGCCAACTCAGACACATCCTCAGGCCGGATATAACTCGTATCCACAAACCGACGCGACGTCGGCAAATACGGCGACGGCTCAATCGGAGGAACAGGAGCAGACGCATGCACCGGGTTCACCAACACAAAATCAGCACCCAAATCACGCCCCGCCCACACACACGTATCACCCAGATCCGCGAAATCACCCATCCCCCAAGAACGACGGGTACGCACCTGATAAATCTGCGTCGCCACCCCACGAGCACCCGAAGAAGCTACCGGCTCAGGCACATCCAACACCGCCGGAACCACCACAAGCGTGCCCTGCCCAACCCCCTCAACAGAACCCGACACCTCGGCATGCAACGAATGCCACCCCAACGGCAAATCACCCGGCAACTCAAACGTCGCCTCACCCACCAACGCACCATTAACCATGCGCGGATCCACCCACACATCCAACTGCCTCAGATCACGCACACCTGCCCGATCCTCCAACTCCACCCACACCCGCACCGGCTCACCATGAGGAACATGCACCGCAACACGGCCGCCCTCCCCCGCCCGCACTAACGAAAACGCCGGCAAAGTTCGTAACCACGGCTCATCCTCCCGCTCACGTAACGCCCGCGACGCCGCCGCATCATCCGAAGCATCCACATCGAACGCGCCCAACACCGCCCGAATCGTCTCGGCGCTAACAATGACGTGTTCACCCTCCCAGTTGTCGTACTCGGTCGCGACACCATAAGCGCGAGCCAGGTCCGCCAGGACCTGCGAAGGGTGCTCCATCTGAGTCAAGGATTCAAGCCTTTCTTCACAAAAGAAAATGGGAAAGAAAAATTAAGAAAAACAACGCGTGCGTCCACAAGCACAACGTCGACAACCACGAGCATCCTATGGGCTGCCTACCAGCACAGTCCTATCCGCTCATACAAGACACACAAAACCCACCAAAAACGCCTTATCCCAACCCACTCTTTCAGCTGGTACCGATCCACCTCAGTAAGAATCAATCACATGATCGGCACGACCCTCATGATGATGACGGCAAAGCTCGACATCCGTAATCCCATCCACACCGGCACCAGCGGACGAACAGGGACAGGCGCAGACAAAGAACCTAACGGAAATACCTCCTTCTCACTATCCAAACTCAGCGACCTCACATGGAGCGACCTAGGCGACTGGCTCCTAGACCGCCCCCTAAAAATCCTCTTCATCCTCGTCGTCGCCTACCTCGCCCGCTGGCTACTACACCGCGGCATCAACACCCTCATCCGCACCATCCAATGGCGCAGATCCACCGGCGACACCGGCAGCATCGGCGTGGTCGACCCCATGCCCACCGCCCAACTGCCCGTCATGCGCCGCGGAGCCCGCAAAGCCGCCCGAGCCGTCAAACAAGCAGGACTGGTCAACACCGACCGTCAAGGCCAACGCCTAGACACCCTCGGATCACTCCTACGAAGCATCGTCTCCGTCCTCGTCTGGGTCACCGCCGCCCTCATGATCGGTACCGAAATCGGCATCAACATGGCGCCGATCATCGCCTCCGCCGGAGTCGGTGGTGTCGCCATCGCCTTCGGTGCACAAAGCATCGTCAAAGACTTCATCAGCGGCCTGTTCATGATGTTCGAAGACCAATACGGCGTCGGTGACCTCGTCGACACCGGCGAAGCCATCGGCACCGTCGAAGAAGTCACCCTGCGCGTCACCCGACTACGCGACGCCACCGGCGTCGTCTGGTACGTCCGCAACGGCCAAATCACCCGCATCGCCAACCGCACCCAAGGCTTCCAAACCGGCGCCGTCGACATCCCCGTCTCCATCGAAGAAGACCCAGGCCGCGTCATCTCCATCCTCAAACGCGTCGTCGCCGACGTCTACATCGACCCCCGCTGGCGCAAATCCCTCCTCGAAGAACCAACCGTCGCCGGTGTCGAATCCCTCGAAGGCGGCACCATGACCATCCGCATCTTCGCCAAATGCGTCGCCGACCAACAATGGGGCGTCATGCGAGAAATCCGCGAACACAGCAAAAAAGCCCTCTCCGCACGCGGCATCGCCGGCCCCCTCCTCATGCCCAGCAACCTGCCCTGGGCACCCCACGCCGCCAAACCCAAAGAAGGCACCGACAACAACACCCCACCCAAGTCATAACCCCCCACACAAGAAGGCCCCCTGCGCACCAACGCACGGGGCCTTCTTCACACCCACAACACTCAGCTCGCCGCCCCCGAACTCACCGACGAACGACGCAACGCACGCGAAACAGCCTTCCCCGCAATCCGCGAGCGCGGCCTCAAGAAACGACCCAAATACGTCCCCATCGACACACCACCAGCAATCGCCAACCCCGTCGCAGCCGCCGACCACAACAACGTCCCACCATCCATCGCCGCAGACGGATCCGGCACCGGCTCAACCAAGTAATACAACCCTCTAAACACCAAACCACCCGGCAAAAACGCCACAATCCCACCCGTAACCACACCCAACGGCGGAACATTCAACCAACCAGCCATCAACTGACTCATCAACCCCGCACACAAACACGCAGCCGCTGTCGCCGCGATCGGATCAAACCCGACAACCCCCACCAACGTGTACACCAACCAACTCAACGCACCCGTCACCGCCGCAACCACCACCGTCACCGGCCCCGAATACGACGACAACGCCGCACCAAAGGCAGCCAACACCACCCCCGTGATCTGCCACCCCAACATCGGAGCGAACGTTCGTGGAGGAATCAAATACGACGGCACCCCCAACCGCTGACCAATACTCAACACACCCATCACCCCCACCAAAATGCCCAACGTCATCATGAACACCTCAAACGAACGCGCCGCCGCCGTGACGTAATACGCGTCAATCGCATCCTGCGCCGCCCCCACCACAGACAACCCAGCCAACGCCACAACAATCCCACACGTCACAATCAACGAAGGCCGCACTGCCAAAAACGAATCCGACACATACGCGCCACCAGCAACCAACCCCAACATCACCACCGTAGGAATCGCACCACCCACAATTTGGGCGAAAAACGCCGCCAACTTACGCCGCGCCGACCACAACGAGGAGCGATCCACCAACATCACCACCAACGTCACCAACACCAACTCAGCCGGCGTACCACCCAACAGGATCCCCACACCCAAACCCGTCACACCCGAAGCAACAGTCACCACCCACCGCGCATACGCATGCGGACTCTCATTGATCTCCAAAAACCGCGCCCTGGCCTCATCCAAAGGCAAATCACCCTCAGAAATCTCCGCGCTCAACGCCTCCAACCGCGACAACCGCTCATAATCAGGCACCCGCACACTCACCGTGCGCACCATCGTCACCGGATCCTGAAACGACCCCCGGTGATGCGTCACCGCGATCGACGTAAACGTCACATCCACATGCACCGACCGCAACCCATAGGCACGCGTGACCGCCAACACGCCCGCAGTCACATCCGCCGCCGAAGCCCCCGTCGCCAACGACACCTCAGCCATCCGCATCGCCAAATCAATCACCGACCGCGAATGCGCATGCTCCACCCCATCATTGATCTCCCGAAGATCCATCCCCCACGTCGGGGCAGAACCCCGCAACGCATTCCGAACCCGGAACAGCCCACTCTGCTTCAACTGATCCCGCGGAATAACCTTCAACGTCCCGGTCACCGGGTCTTCAGCGATCACGCTGTTCTCATCCAACGCCGGATACATCTCCGGCTTACTCACCGCCGCGACAGCCTCCACCCCAGCATCACCCTCAACCGAAGACACATCACGCGTCACCGGCACAAACCACGAACGCTCATCCCCCTCAGGCACACCCGAACGCCCCTCATCACCAACACCAGAAACAGAACCGCCACTCTTGTCAGCCACGACACCAACTGTGGAATACCTTCACCCCACACGCAAAGCGACGTTGTGCCTACCAAAAACACGCCCCACCAACAGCCAGATCACAACACCCCCACTCGAACTCACACGACACATAAGCGAGCATGGAACCATGGCTAACCCAACCAGCCCCAGCCCCTACGAACGCATGGGCGGCCACGCAGCCTTCACCACACTCATCTCCACCTTCTACGACGGCGTCCGCAACGACCCCGAACTACGCGCCCTCTACCCCGAAGAAGACCTCGGCCCCGCCGAAGAACGACTCCTGCAATTCATAGAGCAATACTGGGGCGGCCCCACCACCTACTCCGAAAAACGCGGCCACCCCCGCCTACGCATGCGCCACATGCCCTTCGCCATCACACCCACCCAACGCGACCGCTGGGTAACCCACATGATGAAAGGCGTCGACGCCATGGGCCTGCCCCAACCCGAAGACACAGCCCTACGCGCCTACCTCCTACGCGCAGCCGACTCCCTCATCAACACCCCAGAACCACAACCACTCCCCTGGTGGAAAAACGCCGTCGTCTACCAGATCTACCCCCGCAGCTTCGCCGACGCCAACGGCGACGGCATCGGCGACCTCCCCGGAATCACCAACAACCTCCACCACATCGCCGAACTCGGCGTCGACGCCATCTGGATAAGCCCCTTCTACCCCTCACCCATGGCCGACGCCGGATACGACGTCGCCGACTACCGCAACATCGACCCCACCTACGGCACCCTCGAGGACCTCGACAACCTCATCAACCGTGCCCACCAACTCGGCCTCAAAATCATCATCGACATCGTCCCCAACCACACTTCCAGCAGCCACCCCTGGTTCCAACAAGCCCTCAACGC
Source organism: Dermatophilus sp. B7861-1 (assembly GCF_058996045.1). Classification (NCBI taxonomy): domain Bacteria; kingdom Bacillati; phylum Actinomycetota; class Actinomycetes; order Micrococcales; family Dermatophilaceae; genus Dermatophilus; species Dermatophilus sp. B7861-1. The sequence goes on from NZ_CM180082.1 coordinate 1,567,066, forward strand.
CGCCCCCAACTCCCCCGAACGCGACCGCTACATCTTCCGCCAAGGCCGCGGCCCCAACGGCGAACTGCCACCCAACAACTGGGAATCCAACTTCTCCGGCCCAGCATGGACCCGCACCGACGACGGCAGCTGGTACCTCCACCTCTTCGACTCAGCCCAACCAGACCTCAACTGGAACAACCCCCACGTCCACGCCGAATTCGAATCCATCCTCCGCTACTGGTGCGACCGCGGCATCGACGGCTTCCGCATCGACGTCGCCCACGGCCTCATCAAAGCCGACGGCCTACCCGACACCGACCCCACCCTCACCCCCAACGACCCCACCCACCACCAACCCATGTACGACCAAGACGGCGTCCACGACATCTACCGCCGCTGGCGCCGCATCCTCAACGAATACAACCCCACCAACAACCCCACCAACGACCGCATCCTCATCGCCGAAGCCTGGGTCACCCCCCTCGAACGCGCCGCCCGCTACGTACGCCCCGACGAAATGCACCACGGCTTCGGATTCGAATACCTCACCACTGCCTGGGACGCCCAAGCCATCACCCACACCATCGCCCACACCATCACCGCCAACAACGCAGTCAACGCCATCTCCACCTGGGTCCTGTCCAACCACGACATCGTCCGCCACGCCTCCCGCCTCGGCCACCACGACACCACCCTCACCGCAAGCCGCCTAGGCATCGGCCCCAACGACCCCCAACCCGACACCCAACTCGGCCTCACCCGTGCCCGCGCCGCCACCACCCTCATGCTCGGCCTCCCCGGCGCCGCCTACCTCTACCAAGGCGAAGAACTCGGACTACCCGAAGCCACCACCATCCCCCCACACCACCGGCAAGACCCCACCTGGACCCGATCCAACGGCACCATCATCGGCCGCGATGGATGCCGCGTACCCCTCCCCTGGAACGCCGACGCCCCCGCCTACGGCTTCAACACCACCGGCAAAACCTGGCTACCCCAACCCGACACCTACCGCCAATACGCCCGCGACCACCAAGAAAACACCCCCAACTCCACCCTCCAGCTCTACCGAAACCTCCTATCCCTGCGCCGCCAATACCGCCTCGGCGAAACCGACCTCGCCCACGTCGACATGGGCCCCGAAAACAACCACCTCGTCGTCTTCCACGCCGACGGCCCCGTCGAACGCATCGTCCTCATGCTCAACACCAGCAGCACCCCCACCCCACTACCCCACGGCGAACTCCTCATCTCCAGCAGTCCCTGCCACAACAACCACCTGCCCGGCAACAGCGCCGCCTGGATCCGACTCCCCCGAAACACCACCACCGCATGAACACACAACTACAACCCCACCAACGCACCACCGCCGCCACCATCATCACCCTCATCTCCATCGTCGCCTTCGAAGCAATGGCGATCAGCACAGTCATGCCCAACGCCGCCAACGAACTCAACCTGCACAGCGGCTACGGACTCACCTTCTCGGCCCTCTACACCGCCGAACTATTCGGCATCGTCATCGCAGGAGCCTGGATCGCCACCCGCGGCGCCCTAGCCCCCCTCATCACCGGACAACTCCTCTTCGCCCTCGGCGCCGCAACCTGCGGCGCCGCAACCACCGCAACACCATTCATCATCGGCCGCGCACTCACCGGACTAGGCTCAGGCCTAGTCACCGTCACCGTCTACGTCCTCGTCGGCGCCCTCTACCACCCCACCCAACGCCCCCGACTCTTCGCCTGGATCTCCGCAGCCTGGGTCCTGCCCTCCATCATCGGCCCCCTCCTGGCCGGACTCCTAGCCCAAACCTTCACCTGGCGACTGGCCTTCTGGATCGTCATCCCCGCCGTAGCCATCGCCCTGCCCCTCCTCATCCGCCACCACCACACCATCTCCCCCGCCGGAATCGACCCCCACACCACCAACCGCACCCGCCTCGCCCTCCTCACCTGCGGCGCAGCCATCGCGGCCAGCGCCGCAGCACTCCAAGCCAGCGGCACCCACCTCATCCCACCAACCACCCTGACCATCAGCACCATCATCCTGAGCACCCTCACCCTCGGCGCCGCACTGCACTACACCTTCCCCACCGGCACACTCCGACTCCACCACGGCATCCCCAGCGTCATCTCCTCACGGTTCTTCCTCACCGCCGCCTTCAACGCCACCATGGCCTACCTGCCGCTCTACCTCGTCAACCGCGGCAACATGACACTCACCACCGCCGGAACTATCTTGGCCTGCGCCTCCGTCGGCTGGTTCCTCGGATCCACCACCCAAGGGCACCCCCTCATGCACGGACAACAACACCGCCTCGTACGCATCGGCGCACTCACCTGCCTATGCTCCTACGCACTCTTCACCGTCCTGACCTACCACCACAACCTGCACACCTGGTGGTTCATCCCCACCCTCGCCCTCACGGGAATCGGCATGGGCCTATCCACCGCATCCCTGTCCGTCCTCGCCCTGCACCTAACCCCCCTAGAACGACACGCCTCCATCTCCTCCTCACTGCAACTCAGCGACGTCCTCGGCGCCACCCTCGGCCTAACCACCGCCAACGCCATCTACGCCAGCGCAACAGCCACCCAATTCGGCGCCCCCACCACCGGCCCCCACACCGGCAACGCCGCCTTCGGCGCCGGCGCCTACATGCTCATCTGGGCCATGGCCATCGTCACCGCCATCGGAGCAGTTATCGCCGCAAACCGCACCACGCCCCAATAACCCCCCACCCACTGTTGCCGGCCCTACGCCGGCAACACCACAAACTGCTCACCAATACGATGCACCACCAACGGTGAGCGATACACCTGCGAAAGCACATCCGCACACAACACATCCGCAGGAACCCCCACAGCACGCACACGCCCCTGATCAAGCAACACAATCCGATCCGCGTAACGCGCAGCAACCGTCAAATCGTGAATAGCAGCAACAACCGTCACCCCCTCCCCCCGCCGATGCTCATCAACAAAATCGAGCACATCCCGGGCCGTACCGATATCCAAAGAACTCGTCGGCTCATCCAAAACAATCACCGGCGCCTGCTGCGCCAACACCCGCGCCAGCATCACCCGCTGCGCCTCACCACCAGAAAGCTCCCTCACCGACCTACCCGCCAAACCACCAAGACCCAACCGCTCCACCACATCAGCAACAACGGCATGATCACGAAACGAATGACGCTCAAAAAAGCGCACATACGGAGTCCTGCCCAGCAACACATACTCAGCAACACTCATCCCCTCCGGTAACTGCGCAGACTGCGGCATCAAAGCGATATCGCACGGCCCCGGACACCCACCGACCCCCGTGCGCACCACTCCCTCATGCGGCACCAACCCCGCCAACGCCCGCAACAACGTGGACTTACCCGACCCATTAGGCCCAATAACAGCGACAAACTCCCCCACAAAAAAATCCACCGAAACGTCATGCAAAACCCGGTGACGCCCACCAGCCCGCCCCACATCAACCGCAACATCCACCACCTGCAACGCAAGCCCCACCTGCGACGACGAAAACCCACTCATACACTCACCCGTTTACGGCGCCAAAGAATAAAAGCGAAAAACGGTGCCCCCACAAACGCCGTAATCACCCCAATAGGCAACTCAGCCGGAGCAGACACAGTCCGGGCCCCCACATCAACCAAAAGAAGAAACCCCGCACCAAACAAACCCGACAACGGCAAAATCGCCCGATACGAATGACTCGCGACAAGACGCACCACATGCGGAACAACCAGGCCAACAAACCCGATAAGCCCACTGACCGCCACCGCCGCAGCCGTCAAAAAAGTCGCAGCAGCGATAACAACACACCGCACCCGAGCCGCATTCACCCCCAAAGAACGAGCCTGCTCATCACCAAGACGCAACACATCTAGCCACCGCGCCTGCGGCAACAAAACAACCACCGACACCACGAAATACGGCAAGAACGTCACCACCGGCGTCCACCCATCACCAGCAAGCCGACCAAAAATCCAACTCAACACTTCACGAGACCGAGTCTGATCAAGCTGCTGCAAAAGATACGCCTGAGTAGCCGAACACAACGAGGAAACCGCCACCCCCGCCAACAGCAACGTCGAAGGATCAAAAAACGACCCCCGCGCCACCACCACCGACCCCGCCACCGCAAGTAACGCCCCCACAAAAGCAGCCATTGGAACCGCCTCAAAAGGCCCCACCGTGAACTGCACACCAAACCCAAGCGCGAGCACAGCACCCACACCTGCACCCGCAGAAGCGCCAAGAAGATACGGATCAGCAAGAGGATTGTGAAAAACCCCTTGGTAAGAAGCCCCCGCTAAAGAAAGCGAGGCCCCCACCATCAAGGCAAGCACAGTGCGCGGAAACCGGATCTGCCACAACAGATCCGCGACAGGATCAGCCAACTCGCTACCGGAACCAACCCCAGGAATCCCCGCGAACATCACATCCACAACTTCAGCGAACTCAAGGCCAGCAGCCCCTGAAGTCAGGCTCACCCCCACCGCGACAGCAAGAAGCCCAACCCCAACAATCACCGGGATCAAGGGCGCCTTGAACGCCCGAGAGAGCGCCTCCTTTGAGGTAGAAGAACTCATCATCCGGCTGTGGTGGGCTGGGCTGCAGCGCTAGTCCCTGCCCCAGCAGCGGCTTTAGTCAACGCGCCAGCAAGCTGATCAACCAGCTGCGGCAAACGCGGCCCCCACCGGGATGCGATATCGGAATTTACTGTGACGACATTGCCGTTTTTTACTGCCGCAACATTGGCCCACCCCGGACGGCGAGCCACATCCTGGGCCGTATAGCCCGACTGGTCAGTGATCACAATGACCTGCGGATCAGCCTTAATAATGGCCTCTTCAGTCAGCTGCGGATAGCCGCTTTTAGAGCCATCTGCATTATCAGCGATATTCGTGGCGCTCATCTTGGCGTAAATAGACCCAATGAAACTATGCGAACTCGCCGAGTGATACTTGTCATCAAGCTCGTGATAGACAGACAGCGGTTTATTCGGTGCCTTAGTCAACGCAGCATTGATCTGCGCACGCATCGTCCCCACGAGCTCCGTGGTCTCGTTCACATGCCCAGTGGCCTGCCCGAGAATAGCGAGCTCGCCATACCCTGCATCAAGCGTCGGCGGCGCAGGAGAAAGCAACACCGGAATATTCAGCTTCTTCAACGATGCAGCCAAACCATTAACGTCATTACTGATAACCACAAGATCCGGTTTATGTTTGACGATCGCTTCAATATTCGGCTCAAACCCAGACAAATCTGTAGCTGGAGCCCCCTGAGGATATGTGGAATATTTATCGGCAGCGACCACCTGTTTACCCGCACCAATAGCGAACAACGATTCGGTAGCGCTCGGCGACAACGAAACAATCCGTTGCGGCTGCGACTTCAACGTGACCGGGCCAATCGAGGTGTTCACCACAACCGGGAACATTCCTGTCCCGGCAGCGGCGCTAGCAGGCGAAGTACCAGTAGGTTTACTGCCAGTAGAGGCATTACTGCAGGCAGTAAGAACGAGCAGCGCTGCTGCAACAGTGGCGCTGACTTTAGACAACCGCATTGACGGTTTCCTCCTCTGTGAGCGGGGCAAAGGGTGCGCGATGCGCTCGAGGAGGTGAAGTTCTAACGCCCTGCAAGGCTAAGCGAGGCGGCTCCGAACCGCTCCTTTCCTCGAGAGCGTCGAATCTTAAAGTGACAGCGGGTTCGACCGGACTCATCCTGTCCCTGCCCTACCCGCTACTACGGGCTCAAGAACCGGGGGGCTTCACCGTTGCGGGCCAGTGCCGGATTTTCACCAGACTTCGACCCACCATCACCTCCACGTTATCCCTGGCACCTCACCCCAGGACAGCTCAGCAGCTGTGTCGATGCTCTCCCCCGTTGCCTCCGCCACCCTTTACAACGGCACCTGCACCTACGACACCGCCACTACCCACCGACACCCTCACCTACCAATCACATCACCAGCAGCCGTGGACAACCGAGTCCACGACCCATGACGCAACAACCGCACCGGCCCCTGCCCACCAAAACCCAACGCATGCACTCCCAACGCCAAAGCAGCCCGGAACTGCCCCATTCCCTCACCCACCGACTCATCCCACACCTGCTTATCCAACGCAGTCAGCGCCGCAGCATCCGCACCAGCATCGCGCTCACGCTGCACCCGCGCCAACCCCGACTCCGCCACGAAAGCCACATCCTCCCCAGCGAACTCACCAATAACCGACCAACCCCCACGTGGAGGAGACACCGCAGCCCACGGCGCCTGACGCAACACCGGCGGAACATCCAAGCGAAGCCACCCAGCACCCCGCATCCGCGCCAACCGATCCGCCACCGCCGACAAATCCACCGTCACATCCAACACACCAGCCCCCTGCCCCAACGCCGTCCCGCGCATACCCACCACAGTCCCAGCCCCCAACAGTCCAGAACCACTACGCACCAACACCGACGACATCAACACCGACCCCACCGTCTGCAACCGCACATACCCATCAGGCACCAACACCCGCGCCCGCGACACAAACGTCGCCACATCACTCAACGCATCCTCATCAGCAAGCGTGACAAAACTCATCGCTCCCCCTCCCGAACACCAGCAGCCATATGGGCGCACAAAACCGCCCGGGCTTGGACATCAATCCGCATAGAACTTTCACCCAACTCACTCACATACACCAACGCATCCATACCCGAAAACCGCAACGGCACCTCAGATCGGACCACATTTGCTGGCGCATTCCACTGATCCACACCGAACATCCTCGCCGAACCCGCTGCGCAACAGCGAACACTCACCGTTGTCGAAGCTGTCCCCGCCACGCAACAACTGCTACACCTGCCCTCCAGCACACTCATTTGGCAAGATGAGCTGTTGTGACCCACGACGAGACTCTCAATGAATTCGACCCGCTGGCCGATCTTCTAGAAACCCTCGACCTTCACGACGCCGACCCCACCACCGGCACAGACGGAACTATCCGTGACAGGTTCACCGGCCGTAGCCAGCCCACGCCTCATGGTCGCATCTTCGGCGGACAAGTACTCGCCCAGTCCATCATCGCCGCTGGCCGCAGCGTCGCCTGCAGCCGCGAGGAGGAGATGAACATTCACTCCCACCAGGTCAACTACCTCCATCCTGGTGACCCCAATATTCCCCTGGAGTTCGTTGTTGAGCGTCTCCGCGAATCCCGCTCCTACTCCACCCGGCGCGTCCACATTCTTCAAAACGGCCGCCCCATCCTCGCTGCGATGAGCTCCTTCGCCCGCCCCAACGACGGCTTCGACCACCAGATCGAAGCACCCCACGTCCTCGGCCCCGAAGGACTGCCCAGCCTGTCCGAAGACCTCTACCCCATGCCCGCCACCGAACCGGGAAACTGGGTACTCCGCCGGGCCGTTGAGATCCGGCACGTCCAGGGGCATGTTGCCTTCTCACCGGCCAGTGATCCCCAAGAAACCCAGCAAGTCTGGTTCAAAACCATCGGTGAACTCCCCGACGATTCACTCTTGCACGCCGCGATCCTTGCCTACGCCTCGGACTGGGTACTCCTCGACCCGGTACTACGCCGCCACGGCATCGCCTGGTTCGATCCCCGGCTACGCGTGGCCAGCCTGGACCAAACTATGTGGTTCCATCGGCGCATGCGCGCAGACCAATGGGTCATGTTCAACCAGTCCTCCCCGACAGCAGCTCACGGGCGCGGCCTATGCCTAGGCCACATGTACACCGCAGACGGCACACTCGGTGTCACCGCAGCCCAAGAAGGCATGGTGCACATCCGCGACTAGCCCCACGCACTGTCACGGGGCAGAAAAATGCCCCGTGACAGTGCGAGTACCGTCCGCAGCTAGGACCTCCACGCCGCTGCCTAGCCCCTCAACCGCCGGGACCGCTGTGATCCGCTGCGCCCCAAACGCAGAAGCCCCCACCCGGTAAATGTATTCACGTCCGATGAGGTCAATACCTTGCCGCCTAGCCAACTCACTACCTAACAACGCCATCAGCGGGCCATGCACAACCAGATCTGGGTAGCCCCTACGGCGACACCAGTCACGGTCAAAATGGATACGGTGCGCGTTATACGTCAACGCCGAAAACCGGAACAGCATCACCTCATCCACATCCAGCTCGCACCGCGGCTCATCCTCCGCGATGCTGCGCACTGGCGGCGCCGTCAACTCCCCCCTGCTCCCGGTAGAACTGAGGTCACGGTAGACAAGGTTTTGATGCTCAGTAACAGCGACCTGCCCGCCCTGGATGATGCTGTGCTCAACCGTCACGAACGTCAACGCCCCCGTGCGTCCTTGTTTATGCACCGGCGGCAAGGTTCGAATCTGTCGCTGTGCGCTCTGCCCAAAAACCAAAGGGCGGTGCGTAGTAATACGGCCACCAGCAAACATGCGACCAAGCGCACCAGCACCGGGTACGCCACACGCAACGTGCCCATCTTCACCCAGCTCAGCTGTGGTGGGATTGTTCAACAGGTAAAGAATGTGCCACCCAACCGGCACTACATCCGTGGGAGCTTCCAGATCCAAAAGGTGTGCCAGGCGTGCGCACGGCTCGGGAGAAAGAATGCCGTGGCGACGAACTATGTCGACACCATCGTTTATGTCGCTGGCAGCCATAGACCCCATCATTGCGTATTACCAAATAGAGAACCCCACCGGGCACGAGGGCAAAAAGTAACAACTGTCATATGTCTGTTTTTTCGCTTGCCCGCGCCGTGGACAGGCAGCAGGCGGTCACGAAAAACCCGGTTGCAAGCAGCGCAACCGCAGCACCAAGCATGTGGCTGGCTGCGCAGATCTCGTAGGAACCAAAAGTCACTGACCACACAGCAGGCAAGAGCAAAGCCGTCATTACTGCAGCCAGCAGAGCACACAAAGTTGCCACGAATTGAGAAAGTCGTACTGCGCACCGCAAACCGGCCGCTATGCCCGTCGTTGCCATAACAGCAGTGAGCAGCGCAGAGAAATACTGCTGGCCAGGCGATGTCTGCATGACGTACCCAATGAGCGCACTGACCGCTACGTGCACGATGAGCACGATCGCTGCGATGACTCCCACCAAGAGGTAGCGTCCGTAAACAACATCTCGGCGAGAAAGAGGAAATACCACGCGCATCATCCCGCCGTTATCTGCCTGCCCCATCGAAGACAGCAAGGACATAAGGGGCACCGCGACGAACGCGAAAAGCCCGAAGGGCAAACTGCTTTCAGGCGCAACGAGCACGCTCGCTGCCGAGATGGCTCCGCACATAAAAGACGCCCCTACCAAGGTGCCCCATCCCCCCGTAGCCTGAGAAACGTCTAACCGTAAAGCGGCAAACACACCGGTCGCGCCGACCATGTTGTGAGAGCTAGTGGCCGGGTTATTCATGTGAGGTCTCCTGGAGCTGGGGCAGGGTGTCCTTTAGCGAAGGCGATAATGAGGGAGTCGAGGGTGGGGCGTTCGACCACGAGGGGGCGTGGCCAGGTGTTGACGACGTGCATGGGAGCGTGGGCTTCGAATCCGGCGGCGTGTACGCGTAGCCCGTAGAGGTGACAGCGGTTTGGGTGGTTGAGGTCATGCAGGTTGCCTCGGATGAGGCGGTACTTCTCGAGCAGGTCGAGGGTGGGGCCGTGGTAGATGGCTCGTCCTTGGTGGAGCAGGAGGAGGTGATCGCTGATGCGCTCGAGATCCGTTGTGATGTGGCTGGAGTAGAGGGTGGAGTGGTTGGGGTTTTCCATGTACTCGGCGACGAGGTCGAGGAGGTCATCGCGAGTGAGAGGGTCCAAGCCGGCGGTGGGTTCATCGAGGATAAGTAGCTCGGGCTTATGGGCTAGGGCTGCGGCGGCTTGGAGCTTCATGCTTTGGCCTCGTGAGAGGTTTTTGATTTTGGTGTGTAGCGGTACGCGGAGTCGGTGGAGGAGGTCTCGGTACCGTTGCGGTGACCAGGTGGGGTAGAAGGGGGCACTGGCGTGTTCGATGTTTTCTGCGGTCCAGTGCTGTGGGTAGAAGGGTGTGTCCAACACGACGCCGATGCGTTCGCTGGCGGGGGCGCGGATGTTTCCTGCGTCGGGGATGAGGGCTCCGGTGATGGAGTTGATGATGGTGGTTTTTCCTGATGCGTTGGTTCCGGCGAGGCCTAGAACGTATCCGCGGGGGATGTCTAGGTCGAGGTCGTGGAGTGTGAAGGTGCCGCGGCGTTTGCATAACCCGCGAATACCGACGACGGTGTCTGGGTTGTTGAAGGTGGCGGTGGTCATGGTTGTTCCTCGTATGGGCTGGGGGGGGTTGGCGAGGAGCGCTTCGAGGCAGGCGCGGATGTCGGTGGGGGTTAGGCCGGTGGTGTGGGCGGTGTGGATGGCGAGGTTGAGGTGTTTCTCTACTTCGCGTAGTGCGTGTTCGCGGGTCAGGGTTGGGTCGCGAGGGCGGACGTAGCTGCCTTTGCCTTGGACGTTGTCGATGAGTCCTTCTGCGGCGAGGTCGCTGTAGGCGCGGGTGGTGGTGATGACGCTGACGTGGAGGTCGCGGGCAAGTTTGCGGATGGAGGGTAGTTGTTCTCCTGCCTGGATGTCTCCGCGCAGGATGGCGGCGCGGATGTGGGCGGTGATCTGTTCGTAGATGGGGCGCCCGGAAGAGTTTGAGATGAGTATCTGCACGCACCCTCCTTGCTGTCTATAGTCACTATAGACAGCAAGGAGGGTGCGGTACCCCATCAACACCCAAACCCCACCTCCACTCCCCCACCGCTGCACACACCCATCTATGCGTACCCTGTGATGACCAAAGACCACTCCCCCCTTCAAACCACCGCGCCGCCAACCAGAGAGGAACGCCATGCGTATTGCCCTCTCCCCCTGCGCGCAAACACACCCCACCGCTGAACTAGCAGCAAAACTCTCGACCTACACCTGCATCTTCCTCACCCTCATCACCACCGCAGCAACCGACCAGCAACAACTCGCCCTCACCATGATGGTCGGCCTAGCGGCCTTGACCCTTGCTCTCCAGCACAAAAACCCACCAGCCACACCACGGCCGGCCAGCCCACACCTCGCACTACAACGCCTCACCTCACCACCGCCACCCCACCCCAGCAGACATATTTGCGGCCATCCGTGCAGGCCACGCGCACCCTCCTCCCCCAGGTAAAACCCCACGAGAAATTCACCTGCACCTGCACTCGCGAACAGCCCGGCTCCCGGGCGAGGAGAATCATGCCCAATTTGCTCTACCCGTTCGATTACGCCATCAGCACGGTCCTAGCCGCGGCGCATTCCGCCCTAGCCGCAGTAGGTTTCGCCCCAAACAGCGCCCTGACCTGGGTGCTGTCCATCGCGGTTCTTGTCGTGGTGGTCCGGGCAGTGATGCTGCCATTAACCATCCACGGCGTGAAACTCGCTCAAGCTTCCGGGCGGGCTCGCCCAGCATTGAATGAGCTGCGCAAAAAATACGAAGGAAAAACCGACCTCGAGTCGCTCAAAGCGATGCGCGCCGAGCAGATGGCCATCCAAGCCGAGCACGGAATGTCCAGCATCGGCTGTCTGCCCCTCCTGCTGCAGATCCCCATCATGTGGTCGCTATACCAAGTGTTGCAGCACGTCGCGAACGGTGACCCTATCGGTGTCATGACCCGCGATTTGGTCGCATCGATGCGCAGCGGCCGGCTAGTCGGTGTTTCTCTCGCTGACCGTATCGGAGGGTTCGGGAACTTGTTCTCATCGCCGGGGCATTTCGCGGTGATCATCACGCTTGCAGTGCTGTCTGCGGCGTTGATCTACATCACGCAGAAACGTTTCGTGCTCGCCAACATGTCACTTGAGGGCATGCCTGAAGGGTTCGCTGACGTGCAAAAAATGATGCCGCTGCTTTCTTCAGTCGGCATTCTCGTCGCCGCGGTGGCTGTCCCGGTAGGGCTGTTGGTGTACTGGGTGGTTTCTAATGCCTTGACTCTGGTGCAGACCGGCATCATCACCACCTGGTTTCCCACTCCTTACACACCTGCAGCTGAGGCGCTCGCTCGGCGCCGTGGCCAGCAGCCCAGCGAATAAATAAATCCGCTGGGCTGCACTGGCTGGGTGTGGGGCTTAACCCCCAATGACTGGGGGTCAAGCCTCCACACGTTTCCCCACCGGGGCTGCATGTCTTTTGCAAGGTTTAGGCCATGCGGTCCCGGGGTGAGTTTTAGTCGCGGGTGAGTTTGCGGTGTGTGACGCGGTGCGGGCGGGCAGCGTCTTCACCCAGACGCTCGACCTTGTTTTTCTCGTAGCCTTCGAAGTTGCCCTCGAACCAGTACCACTGGTCGGGGTTTTCTTCGGTGCCTTCCCACGCGAGGATATGCGTGGCCACCCGGTCCAGGAACCACCGGTCGTGGCTGATCACCACTGCACAGCCAGGGAAGTCCAACAGAGCGTTCTCTAGTGACCCGAGCGTTTCGACATCGAGGTCGTTGGTGGGTTCGTCGAGCAGGAGCAGGTTCCCGCCCTGTTTGAGAGTCAACGCGAGGTTGAGTCGGTTCCGTTCACCACCGGAAAGCACACCGGCTTTCTTCTGCTGGTCTGCGCCTTTGAAGCCGAACTGGCTGACGTAGGCGCGGCTGGGGATCTCGACCTGCCCGACCTGGATGTAGTCGTTGCCGTCGGAGACGACCTCCCACAGGGTTTTGTTTGCGTCCAGGCCGGTGCGGTTCTGGTCGACGTAGCTGATCTTGACCGTTTCACCGATCTTCACTGAACCGTCGTCAGGGGATTCCAGCCCGACAATGGTTTTGAACAGGGTGGTTTTACCCACACCGTTGGGGCCGATCACACCGACAATGCCGTTGCGGGGCAGCGTGAACGACAGCCCGTTGATGAGGGAGCGGCCGTCGAAACCTTTCTGCAAACCAGCAACTTCGATGACGGTGCTGCCCAGGCGTGGGCCCGGGGGGATCTGGATTTCTTCGAAGTCGAGTTTGCGGGTGCGCTCGGCCTCGGCTGCCATTTCTTCGTAGCGGGCCAGGCGGGCCTTGCTCTTGGTTTGGCGGCCTTTAGCGTTAGAGCGAACCCATTCGAGCTCTTCTTTAAGACGTTTCTGCAGTTTGGCGTCTTTTTTGCCCTGCACTTGGAGGCGGGCGGCTTTTTTCTCCAGGTAGGTGGAGTAGTTGCCTTCGTAGGGGTAGAGGCGGCCGCGGTCGACTTCGGCGATCCATTCAGCGACGTGGTCGAGGAAGTAGCGGTCGTGGGTGACGGCCAGGACGGTGCCGGAGTATTTCTGCAGGAACTGCTCGAGCCACAGCACGGATTCGGCGTCGAGGTGGTTGGTGGGTTCGTCGAGCAGGAGCAGGTCGGGCTTGCTCAGCAGCAGACGGGCCAGCGCGACGCGGCGACGTTCACCACCGGAGAGAACAGTGACGTCAGCATCCCCTGGGGGTGTGCGCAGCGCGTCCATTGCCTGTTCGATCTGGCTGTCGAGATCCCAGGCGTCTGCGGCGTCGATTTCGCTTTGGAGTTTGCCCATCTCTTCCATGAGGGCATCGAAGTCGGCGTCAGGTTCGGCCATTTCGGCCGAGATTTCGTTGAAACGGTCGACCTTGCGTTTGATGTCGCCGAGGCCTTCCTGCACGTTCTCGAGAACGGTTTTGTTTTCGTCAAGCTCGGGCTCCTGCAGGAGGATACCGACGCTGTAGCCGGGGCTGAGGCGTGCCTCACCGTTGGAGGGTTCGTCAAGCCCGGCCATGATTTTCAGGATGGTTGATTTTCCGGCGCCGTTGGGGCCGACGACGCCGATCTTCGCGCCCGGATAGAACGACATCGAGACGTCGTCGAGGATCAGCTTGTCGCCGACCTTCTTACGCGCCTTGGTCATGGTGTAGATGAACTCGGCCATATACCCAGGCTATCGGTTCGGATCAACCGCCACGAATCCGAACACCCCACAGTCTCAGCAAACCGGGGTGGTCGTTGCCGTAACGGACCCTTTCTTCGACACAGGCATCTGGCATCAATTGCCGTTTTATTAGGTGCTGATTTGATAAGGATTTACTATGGCCATCGCTGTTCGTCGTGCTGTCTCTTCTGACATTTGCTGGGTTGCTGAGCTCTACTCAGCGAATCAACGCGATGCGCTGACTGCGCAGGAGCGGACAGATCACGGGTATGTCCAAGGCAGCTTAGACACTCAGGCTTTGGAGCAGCGACTGAATTCGCAGACACCTTCGTTTGTGGCCGAAACCGACGATGAGCCTGCCGGTGTTTTGTTCACTTCCACCGCTGAGGGGAACCAGCCGGGGCCTCCTAGGCTCGCGGTAGAGACGGCGAAGAGGGCCGGAATTACCGACATGTTTCTGTATGGCCCCGTTCTTGTATCTCGTCACGCACGCCGGAGTGGCCTCTTACGTGCCATGAGTGACGCAGCATTCAACTGGGCTGATGGGAAATATGCAGAAGCGCTGGCTTTTGTTGAAGATGAGAATATTTTGTCTCGTCAGATACATGACCACCTAGGGTGGCGTTTTGTTGGCTCATTTACATGGAGGGAGCGCAGTTACTCCGTCCTTGCATATTCGGTCCCTGACTGGAACTCACGCACTTCGCTAACACGGCAAAGCAATTTTTGAATTATTTAACTCGTTACGCTACCCATATGCCGAATTCTCACCCCAGGAGCAAACAAGATCAGACTGCTCATTCAGCTTCACGCAACGGGATATAGCATATTAAAGTATATAATACTTATATCGATCCTACCAGCAATGCCGATATTTTTAATTTTAACGGATTCTTTAATCTTGATACGACGTTCGCGAATCGCCCATCTTCACGAGCGAAACCCATACTCGCCACTGCGGAGGTATCGAGTATGCAAATCTAGCACCCATCAATCATAAAAAGATAAGGTTACCTTGATGCACACAAGAATCAGCGGATGGAACTAGAAAGTTTGCAGTCAACCTAACAAAATTTCTCGCATCTCATTAAATCATCAAATTCAATGAGATGCACCCAACATGGCCCATATATAGCTTTTCTAAGGGACTTAGAATTTTTACTAATGTTAGCCGAAAGATGAACCTCATCTTCATTGAGTGCAAGTAAATATATCACTAATAAGTAACTTCAAAATCTTTTCACATAGCTTACGACACTCGACCCTATGACAAGGCCCGACCAAAAAAATTCTCAACAGCAACCCAGGGGTTGAAAAATTAACGCCAGCTTGATTTCTCCTACCTTGGTGTATTAAAAAATACTCATGCGATTAAAGCCAGGGGAATCCACACAGACAGAAAGCGGCTCCGACTATATCTCAGGATTTCGAACACCGCCATCGAGCCCTATACTCACCATACTAGGCAGCTTCTTCATAGCTAGCGCAATCTCGCTCTCCTCCCGTGTTTTAATTTTAAACAAATACCCCTCTAAAGAAGACTTTAAAGGTTTTGAACATTTTTTTCTAAGGAAAATTGGACAGTCCAGGAGTTTGGATGGCATGTCGGTATTGATATAACTTCCGCTACCACTTGGGTTCTCGGGTTTCTTGCTGCTTCAGTGGCGATCAACGTAGTCCTAGCAATAGATGCCCGGCAGGATTTCGGCAGCGATTTCGAAGGAGCCCTGGCCAAGAGCGAAAGCATTAATCATCTACAAATCGGTACCTCAATACTAGATATAGCAGGAAGCACTACTGCATGGCTCGCAACATTTAGATCACTCTTATTTCATATTATTCCATCCATTCTCTCAGAAAGTCCACCAGACGCCATTTCTGGAAACATATTTAGCCTTCTACTTATTTGGACAACTGTTTTAGCTTTACTTCAGATCGGACAAGCTATCCGAATTCGCAGAGTTCCGATGCTTGAACTCCATCAAGCGGAGGAGCATGAGCAGCACATGTTTGAGAAGCTAACTAAATTCCGAAAACATCTGAGTGAACGCGAGGAGCCTGAGAATACTTGGAAAAGTCCTGAACTTTCACTCGCCTGGAGATCTATCTTTTCCCCCTTACCATTCTTCCTCCTCATTACAAATGCAGTATGGTGGCATCTCGAAGACGAGCCTCGTAAATACAACTTTCCCCTGCAGGTATTCCTTGAAGTATACCTATGCTTACTAGGCGGGGTAGTGGTATATCTTTACGCAACTCTAGGAGTTAAAAGAATTTTCAATGACGGCTTTTTCCTGAAACTACTAAGCCGCTCATTACCGCTGATTCTACCCATCTTTTGGGGATTATTCGTTTACAGCACAGACAAACACGCGTATTCGATTGTCCTATCTTTAATGTTTCTCATTCCTTTCATCTTTGGTCTCCTTTTTTTCTATTCGGGACGCCACAAGTTTAAGATATGTCGTTTTAGAATTTTTTTACTGATTTTCGGGAAGGATGCGGGAAAAATTTTTTGGGAAAATATATATAACCAGCTTCTAAAACAGCATGAGGCTGCAGTTTTAGAAGTGACAGAACGCCGGAAGCTGATTAATGCGCATTCAAGGAGTCGAGCAAAAAGCGACCTCTTTTTTAAAAATCTACTCCGCCATGGAAGGAAAAAGGGTAGCGGAGATTGAGTGTAATGAAAGCAGTGATGGCATCGACCTTTGGAGCTTAATCCTTATGGGTCATAGGTGTTAACTCTTAATCACTAAAATAATTAATGACGAGATCACTGATCTAGCCCTAAATCGGCACTCAGGGAACATTTCCAAGCTTTTGTTCTAGGGGCGGGACTTTGAACGCTGCCTTTATACCTTTCAGGATGCGAGGATTTTGTCGAGGTTTTCGCGGGTGGTGCGGTGGGCGGTGAGGATGTCGCGTACTGGGGTGATGACGCGGGTGCGGACGACGTCGTCGATGGCTGTGTGGAGTCGTTTTTCGGCGCGGGTGCGGGCGCGGTGGGCTCCGATGCGGGTCCAGGTGCGGGCTAGGAGGGTGAGTAGGAGGGTGGTGAGGGCGCCGGTGGCAAGGAGGAGGGTGGGTAGTGGGATGGGGCCGATGGTGGGGGTGGCTGGTGCGGGGAGTTGGAGGTATCCGATGCCGGCGAGGAGGAGTAGCCAGGTCAGGCCGGTGGCCAGGGCGATGGTGGCTGCCCATTGGAGGGCGCCGATGATGGTCCACCAGGCGGGGCGGCGTTGGCCGAGGTCGACGTTGAGGATGGCTTGGTCAAGGGCGTCGGCGAGGTCGTCGTGGGCGGGGTGGGTGGCTGCGGCGATGGCGTAGGCCCAGGGGCGGGGTAGGCCGGTGATAGCGGTTTCGCCGAGTCGGCGGGTTGCGAGGTCGACGCCGGCGTGAGCGGTGGCGGTGGGGGCTGGTAGGGAGGTGCGGTTGAGGAGTGTGTTGAATTCTTCGGGTGGTGCGGTGGTGGTTCCGGGGTGTCGATGGGCGTCGAGGCGTAGGCGTTTGAGGGGGTCTGGGGTGAGTTTTTGCCTCCAGCGTAGGGGTGGCCAGCCGGTGGTGGCGGTGGCGCGGCGGCGGTAGTCCTGTTCTACGGCGTCGAGGATGGTGGGCGTGCCGGCGGTTTTGGCGAGGGCGTCGATGAGGTTGGTGGGGGCGTTTTCGGGCAGGGTGGGTTCGATGTCGGCGACGTGTTCGCGTAGTGCGCGGGCGTGGCGGTGCAGGTCGCCGATGAGGCGTTCGCGGGTGGCGGTTTTGGTGGCGACTGTGGTGGCGACGGTGTGGCCGAGTTCGGTGAGGCCTTGTCCGGTGAGGGTGGAGGTGAGTAGAACGTGGGTGTTGGTGAGTCCGTCTTCGTGGAGGAGTCGTTGGAGGTCGTTGGCGCAGGCTATTTGTTCTTCGTTGGTGAGGCGGTCTGCTTGGTTGAGCAGGACGGTAGAGATGTTGGTGTGGTCGCTGGCGCGGCGTAGGTAGGTGTGGATGAGGGCGTCGGCGTATTTCTGGGGATCGGTGACCCAGAGGAATGCGTCAGCGAGTTGGAGGAGGCGGTCGACTTCTTCGCGGTGTTCGGTGCGGTAGGAGTCGAAGTCGGGCAGGTCTAGGAGGATGAGTCCGTCGAGATTGGGGGTGTTGATGCGGGTGGTGGTGCCGGGGGGTACGTGGTGGCGGTTGGGGATGTTGAGCCAGTCGAGGAGTTCTGTGGCTGGGTCGTTTCCCCAAATGGCTGCGGTGGTTGTTGTGGTGGTGGGGCGTAGGCGTCCGACTTCGGAGATAAGGTCGCCGACGAAGGCGTTGAAGAGGGTGGATTTGCCGGATCCGGTGGTTCCGGCGAGGGCGATGACGGTGTGGTTGCCGCTGATGGCTATGCGTTCGCCGGCACGGTCTAGGAGGGTGCGGGTTTGTTCGACGGTGTCGGTGGGTAGGTAGTTGCTGCCGTGTTCGAGGGCAGTGATCATGCCTTCGAGAGCGAGGGTTAGGCGGGTGTTGGGGCCGTTGGTGGGGTCTGGGTTGTTCACCGGGAGGCCTTTACTGTGGCGAGGGCGTCGGCGAGGCGGCGCGGTAGTTGTGGGTCGAGTTCGATGGTGTTGAGGGTGGATCGTATGTCGTTTTCTTCTTCGGTGAGGAGGGTTTGGCAGCGTTCCATGAGGAGTTTGCGGGCTTTGGTGGCGAGGGTGCGGACGGCTTGGTCGCCGAAGACGGCTTCGAGGAGGCGTTGGGCCAAGACGGAGGATCCGCCGGCGATGCCGATTTCGCCTCCGGTGAGGCCGCCGGTTTGGCTGAAGAGTACGAGCATGAGGATGAATCCGATGGTGTTGGTGCCGATGGCGAGGATGCGGGCGGTGGTGCGGCGGTCTTTTCCTTCGGCGCGGACGAGTTCGAGGATGTCGTTTTGCCAGTCGCGGATGAGGCGGTTGGCTTTGTCTTCGAGGTTGGGGTTGGGGCGGTGGAGGTTGGGGTTGGTGTTGATGAGGTGGGTTCCGGCGGGGGTGGTGTCCCAGCGGGTGGTGAGGTCTTCGCGGGCGATGGTGGCGTGGGAGATGAGGAGTTCGGCTACTCCGCTGCGGAGGGCTTCGCCGAGTTCGCTGGCGGGGGTGGGTTTCCCGGTGATGGCTGCGGTGACTCGGTCGCGTAGGCGTCCGAAGCTGATTTCGACGGTTTTGAGGAATTCTCCGGTTCCGACGAATTCGTGCCAGCGAGCGAGGATTTCGCCGCGGAGGAGGGAGCCGTCGGAGAGGGCGATGGTGATGCGTTGGAGGGCGGCGCCGTAGGCGCTGGTGATCATGGCGTCGAGTTGTTGTTTGGTTTGGACTTGCATGGAGTAGGTTTCGGCGACTGTTTTGATGCGGGTGTCGAGGGAGTCGAGTGCGCCGGTGAGGGTTTGTCGGATGAGGAGTGAGCGGGCGCGGGCGTCGGAGCCGAGTCCGTTGAGCCATTCGCGTAGTTGTTGGGTTTGGAATAGGGGTAGAAGTCCGTTGTCGAGGGGGACTTCGGAGATGGTGAATATGGGTGAGTGGCGTAGTCCGTGTTCGATGAGCATGGCGGCGAGGTGTTCGCCGATGGTTTCTTCGGCTCCTGGTGGTACGCGGTCTAGGACGATGGCGATGGAGGTGCCGCGTTCTACTGCTTCGTCGAGCATTTCCCAGGGGACGGCGTCGGCGTATCGGGCTGCGGTGGTGACGAATAGCCATAGGTCGGCGGCGGCGAGGAGTTGTCGGGAGAGGTCGCGGTTGGCTTCGAGGATGGAGTCGATGTCGGGGGCGTCGAGGATGGCTATGCCGGCGGGGATGCTGGTGTTGGGGACGAGGTGGATGCTGTTGGGGTCGTTGGTGGGGGTGGTTCCGGTGTTGCGGGCCAGGGTGGGCAGGATGCGTGTGCCGGTGAACCATTGGTTGTCGGTGGGGTGGTGGATGAGGATGCTGGTGCGGGTGGTGGGGCGTAATACGCCTGATTCGGTGACTTTTTCTCCGACGATGGAGTTAACGAGTGTGGATTTTCCTGATCCGGTGGATCCTCCGACGACGGCGAGGAGGGGGGCGTGGGCGTCGCGGAGTCGGGGAAGTATATAATCGTCGAGTTGAGCTGTGAGGCGGGCGATGTCGGTTCGTGCTTGCGCCGTGCCTTCTCCGTCGAGCGGAAAGGTGGCTGCACCGAGCTGCGCGCGCACGTTTTCTACTGCGCTCAGTAGTTGACCGGTCTCGTTTCCCACTTGCCCATGATCTCTTATTCCGTTGGTGCTGCGGGGTTCGAACACGGCGGGGTGTGTGAATTCGTCGTTTTCGTGTGTTGGTGGCTGTGTTTGTGTGGGGTGTGGCCGGTTCCTTTTGTTTGTTTTTGTTTGCCGTCGTGGCGTTGTGCTGTGAACGCTCATGCTCGGTTCGGGTGAGCCGATGAGGGGGCTGGCGCGCGGTTGTGGGAGAAGTTGTTGAGCTCTTGGCGCCGCGTTTCGCTATGGATGGCGAAGTGGACCTCATGGAGGAGAACGGTCATGTACGAGAGTGTGTTGTCTGGTCCTAGTGGTGTTGGTGTGGGCGTGGTGGCTGCTTTGCAGCAGGCTGCGGCGCTTGCCACGGTTGAGGCGGTGGCGCAGGTACGGAAGTCGGCGGTGGGTGATCCGGCTGTGTGGCTGGATGCGCAGCTTGCTGATTTTGCTCAGGGTGGGGTGGTTAACCCTTATGCGGAATTCCTTCTTCGCGCAGCCGGGTTTGTACCTGTGCAACGCTGAGTGTGTTTTCGTTGAGGAGGGCGGTGGCTGCCCAGCGGATGACGGGCCAGGCTTCGCGTAGTTCGCCGCGCCATGCGGCGGTGACGCCGGGCACCCATCCCCAGGAGCGGGTTTCGTCGATGCCGCCGCGGCGTAGAAGGTCGACGACTTTGTGGTTGGCGTCGTCGATGATGTCTGCGTCGGCGCATTGTGCGCTGGCGTGGGCGGGGTCGAAGGCGTCTTTTCCTTGGATGATTTCTACGTCTGCGGCTCCGCATTCGCGTTCGCTCCAGGGGCCTGCGAAGGCGAGGAATGGCGCGGCTGCTGGGTCGACGGCGTTGCGGTCGATGTAGTCGCGTATGTGCAGTGTGGTGGTTGGGGTGGCTCCGCGTAGGGCTGCGGCGATGAGGTGTCCGGCTTGGTGGTAGCTCCAGCCTGTCATGCTGCCCATCATGATGTCGCTGACCGTCACGTAGTTGTTCCCCCCGGGTGGCGACGCCCCCGGTGCAGAGACGCCAGTTGTTGGTGTGGCGCTGTTGTGGCGCCTTTTGAACCCTAAGAGGACACTGAGTTGTGGGGGTGGGGGGTTTGTCGACAACTTTTGGGTGTTTGGGGGGGCGGCGCGGGGGTGTGTCTGGATACCTTCGGGGGGTATGTGCTGCTTCGTTAGACTGGCTGGGCCCTCTTTTTCTCGTGTGTTCACCCAAGTTGCCAGGAGTGCCTGTGCCTGTCGATAGAAGCGATGCATCAGTGTCAGAGTCGGCGCAGATTTGTTGCACGGATAGTGGTGGGGTTGATCCGGGGTATGTGGGTGAGAAGGAGAGGTATCTCAAGCGGTTGCGTCGGATTGAGGGGCAGGTGCGTGGGATTGCTCGGATGGTTGACGAAGGCCAATACTGTATTGACATTTTGACGCAGATTTCTGCGTTGGATTCAGCTCTAGAGAACGTTGCCTTGGGGTTATTGGAGGATCACCTGCGTCATTGTGTTGCTGATGCTGCCCGTACCGGCGGTGATGTCGCTGACGCTAAGCTCGCGGAGGCCACTGCGGCTATCCGCAGGCTCGTAAAATCCTGAACCACACCACTAGGTGCGTTACCACTCCCCCACATAACCCCTACACTTGATCCCGCACAGCCACTTGTGCACTCGCCCCCGTAGCTCAGCTGGACAGAGCAGGAGCCTTCTAATCTCCCGGTCGCAGGTTCGAATCCTGCCGGGGGCGCCATTGATCGCCTATGGCTGCGCGCTCGGCTAGATCAAGATCACCCGATTCTCAGGAGTCGAGTCATGCGCTGTAGCTTTTGGGCTGTTGCTGCTGCTTTGGGATTGTCGGTGCTGGTGGCACCGGTGGCGGCGGCTGCTCCTGATCCGGGTTCGCAGGGCGGGGTGCATGGCTTGGGTCCGGTGGGTACTGCGACGATGCATGGGGATGCACAGTCCAGTGACACCACGCCGAATCCGGGCCCTGGGTCGCGGGGTGTGAGTAGCGTTTTTTCTGGTAAGCAGGCTGCGTGCCCCACGGTGTTAGCTGATCGTGAGGGCATGGTGTGGTCGCTGTGTACGCAGATCGCTAACCGTGCTCCGGTGGTGAATTTGTTGGATTCGACCACTGGGGCGACGTTGGCATCGATGCCTGTTGCTAAGGGTGCGCTGCTTGGTGGCGTGTATGCGTATGTGGATGATCAGAACCGTTTGGTGATGGTGGATGGTAAGCATCGACTGTTGAAAATCGGTAAGTCGCGGGCGAGTAATGGGTCGTGGGTGGTTTCTGCTGCGCAGTCGTATGACATTTCTGCGTTTGTTACCGCTGGTAGCGCTGATTCGGCGGATGCGGTGGTGGGTTTGGCTCCGGATCGGCGGGGGCGTATCTGGTTGGCGACACGGCAGGGCAAGGTGGGGGTGTTTTCTGCTGGTTCCGCAGAGGTGAAGAGTCTGCGTTTGGGGGTTGGTGAGCGTGTAGATAATTCGATTTCGTCATCGCCGCGAGGTGTGGCGATCGCGAGTTCGCATGCGTTGTACATGCTGGATGCTTCTGATGACGGTGTGCCGCGGGTGGTGTGGCGTAAGGGGTATGACCGTGGCAGTGCACGCAAGCCTGGGCAGTTGAGTTGGGGGACGGGGGCTACGCCGACGTTTTTTGGACCGAAGGGCTCTGATGAGTACGTCACGATCACTGATAACGCCGATGAGCAGGAGCATCTGCTGGTGTACAAGGTGTCGGATGGTTCGTTGGTGTGTTCGGCTGGGGTTTTCGCGCGGGGGGCCAGTGGGACGGAGAACTCTGCGATGGGGCATGGCCGATCTGTGATTGTGGCGAGTACGTATGGGTATCCGTATCCGGCGTTGCCTCAGGGGGCTGGCAGGAGTAAGCCTGGGGTGGCGTCGTTTACTGCTGGTGGTATGGAGCGGTTTGAGGTGGCTGCTGATGGGTCGGGGTGTCGGCGTGTGTGGTCTGTTCCGGTGTTATCTTCTGCGGTGCCTCGTTGGTCTATCGCGGATAACACGATTTACACCATTGTTCGTCCTGCTGCTGGGGTGGTGACGGGCAGCACGTTTGAGGCGGTAACGGTGAATCCGAGTACGGGAGCAGTGACCTCTCGCACGAAGATCGCGCATTCTGCGTTACGGGACACGTTGGAGATGGTTGGCACTATCACTAAGGATGGCGTCTGGTGGCAGGGCGCAATGACAGGCGTGTTCCGCATGCAGGCTAAGTGATTTTATTTTTGCTTTGTGTGGCTACGCGTTTCTTGCACTTTTCTCTAGGGTGCGGATGCCGTCAATGGAGTAGTACATCACTGCGACGTGCGCAAGTATGCCTGCGGCAACCTGCAGCACTATAGGCATTCCTGTCATTGCGAGGGCAACAAAAATAGCAAGCGGGGACACGAAGCTTACGGTGATCCCAATAAAGGCAGCGAGTGGGTTTTCTCGGTCCATTGGTATTAAAATTCCCACATAGAGGGATATAAGTACTCCGCTGCCGCAGGCCAGGAATGCGATAAGAGTTACCTGGAGGTCTTCGGGTCTCCAGTAGCAGAAAATGAGGAACGGTAGCGCACTTACCCAAACGTGTAGAAGCTGGGAGAAAAATAAGTAAAAAATTCTTGGAGTGGGTGGATACGTCCGTTTCTGAGGGCGCGTATATTAGCGGAACCAGAGTAAGCGTAGATGCTTTGAACTGTGAGGACGCCTAATGCCGCTAGGTACATCCCCCCTTCGAGGAAAAGAATTGCTGCCAGCAGGTAAGAGATCACGGTAATGAGAACCCTTTCAGCTCGCCTTGTTGCGGCGGCTACGTAAACCCAGAATATCCCCCGGTTCACTGGTATCGGAATGCGCAGAAATCTTCGCGCGAGAGGAATACGGACTGGGGCTGAAAAGACGAATAGTGCTGCCAATACGAGGATAGCTCCGATTCCGAGAGACCCTGCAGCGAGGGTTCCGTGATGCATGGCGATATAGCTGAAAAGATCCACACCACGCAGGCTTATTTTATTAGATAGGTAATCTTCGCTCATATCAGAGAGGAGTCGTGGTATTTGCGCACTGTAGGCAAATAGCCATACGCCAACGAGGAGTATGGAAATGGTGGCTGAGGTTCGCGTAAATCCGAGGGCCCCGATAAGCCGGATGTGCACGTGGTACAGCACTCCTGTAGTGAAGTAAAAGACCGTGATAGGTAGTGCCATGCATGTAATCACGAGGGGAACAGTGGCGATTCCTGCGCTGACTGTCAGTGCGGTTGACAGCGGCAGCATGATTGCGATGACTGCTGCTAGCACCATTGTGGATTCAAATACGGCGAGGGAGAGATTTCGCTGACGGTTTGTCACGGGAAGCTGGAGCGTGAACTGTAAAAATTCACTTGATTTAATGAAGAGTGTTTTTGCGATGATAAAAAACGTCAGCACCCATAATGGCAGGGATATGCTTGTTACCTGCAGGATTAGCGCGATGTTTTTTTTCGGTGATGTTTATTGACTTAAGGAAAAGGTAAGATCCTAGGGAGAAAACCCCGAAAACACCTGCAGTCACCACGGCAATAGCGATTCGAACTAGGGGTTTACGTAGGGGCCCTATATTCAGAACTTTCCGGGTGAAATATCTTACATAAAGAAGAACTAGCACCCATACGGCTTGCGCATCTTCGAGGATGTGACAGCTGTGCTCTTTTTGGCAGCGTTTTTTCATGGGTTTTATTGCTTCTCGAAGACTAGTTCGTCAATGACGTCTCGTAGTCTGCATTTTTGAGTAGCTATATGTGTTGCATTTAATGTTTCGATGTTTTTTCCATTTTTGAGTACCCAGATCCGCTGGGTCAGGTTTTCTAGCATGGAGAAGTCGTGGCTGCACACTAAGAAGGCTGCACCTGAGTTATTGAGTTTTTTATCCATTTTTCTGCTGCGCGTTGTGCTTCCAGGTCGATTCCGTTGAATGTTTCGTCGATGATCGTGAGAGGGCGAGCGAGGAGGATAGCTGAGATGATTTGGGCTTTTTTGCGCATTCCGTGTGAGTAGTCTTCGATGAGTGAGCTACTTCGTCCGGGCATGCCGAATTCTTTGTAGAGGTTTTCTATTTTTTCTCGACAGGGGGCAGGTTCTCCGTATAGGGCTGCCAGGGTGGTGAGGTATTCGACGCCGGTGAGGAATTCGGGGAGGTAGTCGTCGCTGGGGAGGTAGAGGGTTGAGCGTTTGGCTTGGTGTGTTGAGTGCTCGTTTTCTGCGATGCGTATGGTTCCGTGTTTGAGTTCGAGTAGGTCGAAGCAGAGTTTGATGAGGGTTGATTTTCCGCTTCCGTTTGGGCCTACGAGTCCGGCTATTTCTCCGGGCTGGACATCAAGGGACACGTTGGTGAGTGCTGTCTGGCCTCCGTTGTAGGCGAATGTGACGTTTTCGACGCTCAACTGACTCAATTTTCCTCCTACACGGCCTTCCTTGGCGAAGACATTACTGTCAGCCGTGATACATCCGATGCGTGTACATCAGATTCACGCGTCGGATGGTTGAGCAGGTGTTTGCTCCTGACGTGGGGTGGGGAGAATGGTGGGATGAGTGATGTAGAGCTGCCCGATTGGGCTAAACCGCTTGGCATGGTTCCGCACCCAGAGGGTGGTTGGTATGTCGAGACGTACCGTTCTTCGACGGTGATTCCTGGGAGCATGCTTGCGGAGCATGGTGGTGACCGTGCGAGCGCGACGGGCATTCAGTTCATGCTGTTGCCGGGTGAGCAGTCTGCTTGGCATCGAGTGATCTCGGATGAGTTGTGGCTGTATACGCGTGGTGGCCGGGTGGCGCTGGAGTTGGGGGGTGTTGGGGATGTTCCCGAGGTGACGGAAAGGCTTGTGATTGGCCCTGATCCTTCGGCTGGTGATGTGGTTCAGGGGTTGGTTCCAGCTGGGGTGTGGCAGCGTGCGTATCCGTTGGATGCGGAGCCTTCGCTTGTTTCTTGCATTGTCACGCCGGGTTTTGATTTCGCGGATTTTGAGTTGTATCGGGCCTAGCGGGCGCAGGTCTGCTGGTTCGGTGCCGTGACGTTCACGGCCACCACTGCCTCGCAGTTATTCGGCAGTGGTGGCCGTGTGAAGAGTCAGTGCGTGTGGGGTGTGGCTGCTAGTGGA
This sequence comes from Dermatophilus sp. B7861-1, assembly GCF_058996045.1. Taxonomy (NCBI): domain Bacteria; kingdom Bacillati; phylum Actinomycetota; class Actinomycetes; order Micrococcales; family Dermatophilaceae; genus Dermatophilus; species Dermatophilus sp. B7861-1. The sequence continues at coordinate 1,593,261 of NZ_CM180082.1, forward strand.
ATTCGCGGGTGTTGGCGAGGACGGGTAGTTCGCGGCGGGCGGTGGTGACGGTGTCGGTGTCGATGTCGGCGATGAGGAGTTCGGGGGTGTCGTGTGCGGCGGTGAGGGTTTCTCCGGTGGGGGTGATGATGCGGGAGTGTCCGGCGCCGGTTGGTGCTGTGCTGTTGGTGGTGCCGGCGGGCGCTGCTTGGTCGCAGGCGAGGATGTAGGTGGTGGAGTCGAGTGCGCGGGCGGTGGTGAGGGTTTCCCAGGCGTGGATTTTTCCTACTCCGGTGCCCCATGATGCGGCCACGATGGTGGCGTGGGCGCCGGCTTTGGCGAGGGTGGTGTAGAGGTTGGGAAATCGGATGTCGTAGCAGGTGGTCAGGCCGATGCGCATGTCTGCGATGTCGACGGTGACGGGGGTGTTTCCGGGTTCTACTGTGTCGGATTCGGTGAATCCGAAGGCGTCGTAGAGGTGGATTTTGTCGTAGTGGGTGTCGATGTTTTTCCCGGTGACCAGCAGGGTGTTGCGTACTTTGCCGGGGGTGGTGGCGGGAGTGAACATGCCGACGGCGATAGTGGTGTTGGTGGTGGTGGCGATGTGGCGGATGTGGTTGGCCCAGGGGCCGTCGAGGGGTTCGGCGATGTCGGTGAGGCGGTTGCCGAAGGCGCGCATTGTTGCTTCGGGGAAGATGACGAGGTCGGCGTTGTGGGTGGCGGCTTTGTGGGTCCAGGTGTGTACGAGGTCGAGGTTTGTGTTCAGGTCTCGGGTGGTGGTGATTTGTGCCAACGCGATGCGCATTGTTCTTTCCTCTGTGGTGGTGGGTTAGCCCAGTACGGCGCGTGCGGCTGTCATGGCTTCGAGGAGGCGTCGTTCTTCGGCGGGGGCGCCGGGGCCGGCACTGCCGTTGGTCATGCGGCGGCGGAGCATGGCTAGTTCGACGGCGTCGTCTTGGAAGTCGCGCATGGCTGTTTTGCCTTCTCGTCCGCCGACGGTGTGGGCCCAGGATCGTGCGGTGCGGCGTTCGGAGATGCTGGTGAGCATGCGTACTTCGGCTGGGGAGATCCATCCGTAGTCGGCGTAGACGGTCAGGTGGCTGCGGATGAGGCCGCGTTCGCGTACGCGTACCCAGATCGCGAAGGCGGTGAATGCGGCGAAGATGGGCATTTGGAATACGAGGTAGGCGGACCAGAATCCACCTGCGCCGGTGACGGAGGAGAGGTTCCAGGCGGCATGGAGGGTCATGGCTGCGCAGAGGCCTAGTGGCGGGATGATGCAGCGTAGGAGAGGGCCGCGGTGCAGACTCCAGCCGAGTGCCACGCCGGTGACGCCGGTGAATAGGGGGTGGGCGAATGGGGAGATGAGGCCGCGGATGACGAAGACGGCTACGAGGCCTTCGGTGCCGTTCTCGTTGAAGGCGCGGCCGAGGTAGAGGATGTTTTCGGCGAATGCGAAACCGCAGGCGATGACGCCGGCGTAGACGATTCCGTCGATGATTCCGTCGAACTCTTCACGTCGCCAGAACAGGATGAATAGCAGGCCTGCTCCTTTGAGTGATTCTTCCACGATGGGGGCTACGAGTACGGCGCTGACGGCGTCTGGGTCGGCGGTGGCTGAGGCTAGGAGCAGGGTGGATCCGGTGTTGAGGGCTAGGGCGGTTCCGGTGGCGATGACTGCGCCCCAGAGGAAGGCGAGCATGACCATGGCGGGGGGTTCGGCTTCGTAGGCGTCGAGCCAGAGCAGTAGTGGCATGACGATGCCTACGGGCAGCAGGGACACGGTCAGGGCGAGTAGTCCGGTGGCTCCGCCGAGTTCGAGTCCGATGACGGTGGGTAGTAGCCATCCGGTGACACCGAATGCGAGAAGAACGGCAGCGAAGACAAAGCCGCGGCGGAGGCGTTGTCGCCGTGAGCGTTGGGCGCGCACGGTTTGTGTGGTGGTGGGGTGCGTGGACCGCTGGTCCATTCCTGGGTCTCCTTGGGCTGTGCGCTGAGGGTGCCGGGGCCGTGGCGTGCGGATCCACGATGTGGATCAAGAGTACGTGCCGTTGGTGTCGGAGTCGGGAAGGCCGCAGGGACGGGTGCGTAACCTGGTGCGGTGAGCAATTCTGCGAAGAGTGTTAATGACCGCATCGTGTGGATCGACTGCGAGATGACGGGTTTGTCTTTGGAGCATGACGCCTTGATTGAGGTGGCTGCGATTGTGACGAACTTTGATCTTGAGCCGTTGGATGAGGGGGTTGATGTGATCATCAAGCCTCCGGCGGAGGCGTTGGCTCAGATGAATGATTTTGTGCATCAGATGCATGTCGACTCGGGTTTGCTTGCCGAGTTGGATGGTGGGGTGTCGCTGGATGAGGCGCAGCGGCAGGTTCTTGCGTATGTGCGTGGTCATGCTCCTGAGGCGGGTAAGGCGCCTTTGGGGGGTAACACGGTGGGCACGGATCGGTCGTTTTTGGCGCGGGATATGCCTGAGTTGGAGGGGCATCTTCATTACCGGAATATTGATGTGAGTTCGGTGAAGGAGTTGTCGCGTCGGTGGTTCCCGCGGGCGTATTTCAATGCGCCGGCTAAGCATGGTGGGCACCGGGCGTTGGGGGATATTCGGGACAGCATCAATGAGCTGCGGTATTACCGTGAGGCGGTGTTTGTTGCTGATCCGGGGCCGGATTCTGCGACGGCTAAGGAGATCGCGGCGCGGCATGAGTTGCCGGTTCCTGATGATGGTGCTGGGGTGTCCTGAGTGGGTGTGGACACCACGGTTTTCCCACTCGATTTTGAGTCAGGCGGGTTTGTGCCGTAAGTTCGTCTCGTTCGGTTTCACCGGCAACGAATCGCCCGCATCGTTGATGTGAGCGTTTTCGATGGTGGGTGTAGCTCAGCTGGTAGAGCACCTGGTTGTGGTCCAGGTGGTCGCGGGTTCAAGTCCCGTCACTCACCCCACAAAAGTAGGCCCCCGCAGATATCTGCGGGGGCCTACTTCGTGTCCTGGCGCCTGGTGGGTTGAGGCACCATGGCGGGTGGTTATTGTTTGCGTTTGTGGCGGGCGAGGAGGATCGCTCCGCCGACGAGGAGCACGGCTGCTGCAGCAGCGCCGATAAGCCATGGTTTCGCGCCCTCTGAGGCGTTTTCTGGGGTGTTGGTGTCCGTGGGGGCCGGTGCGGGGTTGGTAGCGCTGCTGGAGGCTGCTGGCGCGGGCGCAGAGGGTGTGGATGTTGTTGCCGGCACGGTGAAAGTCACTTCTCCTCCGACGGGGTGCCCGTCAGCGGAGACGATGCGGTATTTCGCTTTCACGGATGGGCCGGCGAGGCCTTGGGGGATGGCTGCGGTTACTTTTTCGCCTTTGGTTTGTATGTCTGTGGCGGGATGGGGTTTGCCGTCATTGCCGACCAGAACGATCTGGGAGAACTGAGAGTTGATCTCTTCATTGAAGGTGAATGTGACAGAGCTGGGCATGGCGTCTAGGCGGGCACCGTTTTCTGGGTTTGAGTCGACCAGTTGTGAGTGTGCCCATGCTGGGGATGCCATCAGGAAGCACAACAGGGAAGCTGCGGCCGTGGTGAGAGATCTTCTCAGGGGTAGCGTGAGGTTTTTTTTAACGGGGTGGTTCAGGTGAGGGTGCGTAGCCGGACGCGACATGAAAGATCTCCTTCACACAACAAAGGTCACACCCGATCCTGCCATGTCGATTCTTCGCTGTGAGGGCACGAAAAAACCCAGCAGGCTTAGCTGCTGGGTTTACTTGTGCGCCATCAGGGACTCGAACCCCGAACCAATTGATTAAGAGTCAACTGCTCTGCCTATTGAGCTAATGGCGCTTAGTCTTCAGTTTGCGTCTCGGTTAGCTGATCTTCGTGATCGCTTTCCGGGACTCGCCCTGACGACTCCTGAAACATTACACGGCTCTGCGGGAAGAGCAAAATTCACTACTCACCACAAGCGACACACCGGCACCACCTGCCCTCATCAGGGGTATCTCGATGCGGCGCGGCGCCCTCCTTGCAACGCATGAAGAAGGGCGCCCCGGTGAAAACTTCAGCGATATTCACAGATACAGGCCAGCGGCAGCGTCATCGCCAGGCGCAGCCCGCACCGCATGCAGATCACGCTCACGCGCCAACACATACCGCACGCCATCAAGCTCCACATCAGGCTGCTCGCTAGGGTCAAACAGCGCGTAATCCTCCAAAGAGACCTGCCGCACATGCTGCCCCACAGCAACAACCTCCGCCCAGGCAAGCCTCTTACCAAGGCTGGCCGTGGCAGGAATCAACAATCCCCCGCCAGACTGCCGCTCACCCTCTTTATCCTCAGGCCGCAGCAACACGCGGTCACCGAGCATCCGGATCGGCAATCCAGATGAGGTTCGTGCCTCCGCTGCCACTTCAGCCACGCGCACGACGTGCGATAGCCACAGCAGTCAAACCGACCACCACGATCGCTGCCGGGGCAATCACCTCAAGACGAGGCTCACCATGCTCATTCTTCACAGCCTTGTTCAGCGTTTCCCGCGCAGACTCCGCCTGGCGAGCGACAATCGTCTTCGGCTTGACTCGGTATGCCAGCTCGTCGACCGTCGCGGCCAAACGGTTCCGGGACCGGACAATGTCGTTCTCGATCTCTTGGGGAGAACGGGTGCCGTTGCTCATGGCTTGCCTTTCGATAGAGATGGTCGGTTAAACCCTCAATCCGACGATAATCTACTGACGCGGAACAGGCCTCCCCCGCGACGCGACCTTCCGCCCAACGGTTATCGCAGCACCTTTTACCCCGCGAACCGCTACCCATTCATTCACTCACAGGAGCCATGCATGCCCCGTCTCGAAACCGGCCAAAAAGCCCCCGAGTTCTCTCTCACCGCCGCCGACGGGTCCACCGTTTCCCTCGCCGACTACGCAGGCCGCAAACTCATCATCTTCTTCTACCCCGCCGCGATGACCCCTGGATGCACCAAAGAAGCATGTGACTTCCGTGACTCGCTCGCACCCCTGCAGCAAGCCGGATACGACGTGATCGGCATCAGCCCCGACTCCCCCGAAAAACTCACCAAGTTCATTGAGCGCGATGCCCTCACCTACCCCTTGCTGTCTGACCCAGACAAAACCGTCGCCGACGCCTACGGCGCCTACGGCGAGAAGAAGCTCTACGGCAAGGTATCGATCGGCATTATTCGCTCCACCATCGTCATCGACACCGACGGCACCATAGAGCTCGCCCGCTACAACGTGAAAGCAACCGGGCACGTCGCATCCTTGACTAAACAGATGAAACTCAACCTCACCTGAAGCCTCCACTCCCCCGCTGACCACGCCGATTCCCACCTTCGGCGCCAATACCGGTAAGGTCAGTGGACAGACGCGCCAGTGGTGGAATTGGCAGACACGCAGGATTTAGGTTCCTGTGCCTCCGGGCGTGCGGGTTCAACTCCCGCCTGGCGCACTCTTTCTTCACTCACCAACACGGCCTCACGGGCCGTGTTCCGTTTTTCGAGAGGCCCCAAACGAGGGCGCGCGGCATCGAAATCTTCAATTTCTTCTTTAAATCACCAAGAAACGGCGCGTCGTTTCTTGAGTTACCAGCTCAGTTTCCTTCTCTCCCGCACGATGAGGCATACGGAGCCCCCGCTCCGCTGTGCCATCACATAGACCGGACGACCCTCACCGGCGAACACCCCGCCACGTCGAGACCAGTCCGACGCAGGAGAACCCGACATGCAATCATCAGGACCTTTCGACCTTATCGGCGGGCTGCCTGTACATGCCCTCACCTTGCACGCCACCGTCGTCTTACTCCCCCTGGCCCTCATCGCCCTAGTCGCAGTCATCTTCACCAAGCGCATCCAGCCTCGTCTACGCACCCCCATCACCATCGTGGTGATGCTGGTGGGTCTGCTCACACTCGTTACTAAAGAATCTGGCGAAGCCCTCGAGCACCGCATCGGCGACCCCGGCGTGCACGCCGAATACGCAGACATCCTCACCCTCATCACCGGCCTCACGGTACTCGCCACCATGCTTTGGTGGCTCTTAGGGTTTTTCGCTGCGCGAAAAACTCACCAAGCTGACTCAGCTGAACCTATCCATACGGAAGAAAGCACGGCAGAACCGCACCGCAAAACCCCTTCTGCCTCACCCCTGCTTTCAATTGCATCTCAAGCGCTTGGCCTGCTCATCGCTGTACTTTCAGTTGCCACGCTGATTCTTGTCGTCATGGTGGGCCACACCGGCGCCACCGCCACCTGGAAAGATCAAATCTCTAACACCACCCCCACTTCCGGATTGCAAGGCGAAGACAGCACTACGTCCTCTACTGCCCCCTCATCGACTTCCACACCTACCGGACCGTCAGCGCACTTGTCCCCCTCCCCCACGCGAGGCGCCACCCCAACTCCCACAGGCACCCGGCGCCCCATCACAATGGCACAGGTGAAGCAGCACTCGACACCATCGAGCTGCTGGGCCAGCATCAACAACAAGGTCTACGACCTCACAGCATGGATTTCACGGCACCCAGGCGGCCCTGGACGCATCAAGAGCCTGTGCGGCACCGACGCCACCGCCAAATTCTCGGAAAAGCACGGGCAGGAGCGCGATCCTAACCAGGTTCTAGCCAAATACCTCATCGGCGCTTTGGTTACTGAACACCAGTTCCCGCCCCGCGTCCGGTAACCACTACCCCGGCAAGGAACAGGAGCGATGCGCTACCGGACTCGTAGAGTGCGTGTCGATTCCTGCACCACACCATCGGGCATGTTGATCAACAGTCGATATGTCACTACTGCGGGTCGATCTGGCAACACCGCGCAGGTGTGTGACCGGTTGTTGTTCCTAATTCCTGGCCCACGCCAGGTGTACTTCTGCGCCCCTGGAATGACAGGGACACTCAGAGCCAGGGCTCGCCCCGGCCTCAATTTGCCTCGAACAGCGATCGGTGCCCCTTGCGCAGCAGACAGCATGGGAGTGCGGTCCAGGAAAACCGAATCGGCAACATTCCAGTGCGATGCCAGGTAGCCGCCGCGGCGGGGTGCGGTAGAGAAGTAGTCATCACCGCCGCAATCGAGCAACCCCACATGCTCGAGGCCACATACCGGGCGCAGCCGCGTTGTCGGGGTTTCGCGGTAGCACATCAGGTCGTTGGCGTCGTCGCAGTGATATTTACCGGACGCGTGCGGTGCGTCTGGCTGCACCCCACCGAGCATGTGCACCAACTCGTGTGCCGCCACAGACCAGTCCGGTGAACTCCAGCAGGTTTCGTCGATACGGGCGTGGGCGGTGTAGCGGCCGTTGCTGGCATTGTCGCGGTGTGATGAGTCTCTGTAGATCGTGGAGACACCGCAGATGTTCCGGGATTGGGCAAAGACGAGGTATTTGCGTTGGGGTGAGCCCATTCCTTGGGCGAGGAGTGCTTTTTCGGTGGTTTCTATGCCGGTGGATGCAGTGAAGGTTCCGGGGGGCACGGTGATGGTGGCGATGTGGGGGCGGCAATGTGTGCTGACCCAGCGGACTCGGCGCCCGCTTCCGGTTTTCCTGGCGGACAGGTCGAAGGTGGAGTCGATGCGGGCTAGTTCGCGGCGGATGATGGGTTCGGCGCGGTGGAATTGGCTGTGTGTGCCAGCTTCGTGGGCGTAGACGGCTTGGACACGGGCGCCGTCGTTCCCGGTGCCGCTGCAGGTTGGGGTGAGGTCACGCCATAGGGCACTGGTGGGCTGGTGGTGTGGTGGGGTTGTGGTTGGGGTGTTTTCTACGGCTGCGCCTCCGATGGCTGGTGCGCCGATCATGGTGGCTGCCGTGAAAAGAGCAGCAATGATGTGTGTGATCGTGACAGGCACGATGATCCCCCCAAACCTCAGCATCCCCCGAGCCGAAATTTTTCGCGTCGCTACTGGTGTAGCGTGCACCGGCTAAACATAGCGGCACAGGGGGCGTATATGAGAACTCTGGGGTTGGGGCGGCGTCCCGCTTTCTGTGTATGAAAGCGGGACGCCGTTTGTGAGGGGGGTTATCCGAGGAGTTCGCGTAGGTCTGCTGCTAGGGCAGCGAAAGCTTTACCTCGATGGGAACGTTCGTTTTTCTCTTGTGGGGATAGTTCAGCGGAAGTGCGAGTGTCTCCGTCGACAAGGAGGATGGGGTCGTATCCGAATCCGTTAGTTCCGCGGGGTTCACGCACGATAGTGCCGGTGAATCGGCCCATGCGTACGGCTGAACGGCCGTCGGGAAGGACGAGTACTGCTGCACACACGAAAGCGGCTGCGCGGTGTTCGTCTGGCACGTCGGCGATTTGGGCTAAGAGCAGGTCAAGGTTTGCCTGGTCATCTCCGTGCTTCCCGGACCAGCGTGCACTAAACACTCCTGGGGCTCCGCCGAGAACATCGACCGCTAGCCCGGAGTCGTCGGCGAGGCAAGGAAGCCCCGTGGCGGCGACGGCCGCTTGTGCTTTAAGGAGAGCGTTGGCTTGGAATGTCACTCCGGTTTCGACGACGTCGTGGGCATCGGGGAATGCATCAATGCCCACGAGTTCGAGGTCAAGGTCGGTGAGCACGTCGGCGAGGATGTCGCGTAGTTCGTTGACTTTGCCGGCGTTGCGGGTTGCCAGGACAATACGGCGGCTCACATCTGCTCCCGTGGGGTGGCTTCGAGTGCTTCTTGCTGGCGGCGGGTGAGTTCAGCGCATCCGGTGGTGGCAAGGTCTAGGAGTGCGCCGAGGAGTTCACGGTCGAAGGGGTCACCTTCGGCTGTTCCTTGCACTTCGACGAAGCGACCATCGCCGGTCATGACGACGTTCATGTCGGTGTCAGCTGTGGAGTCTTCTGGGTAATCGAGGTCCAGGACTGGGTGTCCTTCGACGACGCCGACGCTTACTGCGGCTATGGAGCCGGTGATGGGGGTGGCGGAGGGACGGATGGCACCCATTCTCCGTCCGGCGCGGACTGCGTCGACGAGGGCGACGTAAGCGCCGGTGATAGCTGCTGTGCGGGTTCCTCCGTCAGCTTGGAGTACGTCACAGTCCAGAACGATGGTGTTTTCGCCGAGTTGTTTTAGGTCGACGCAGGCGCGCAGGCTGCGCCCGATGAGTCGGGAGATTTCGTGGGTGCGGCCTCCGATTTTTCCTTTGCGGGATTCGCGGTCGCTGCGGGTGTTGGTGGCGCGGGGAAGCATGGCGTATTCGGCGGTGAGCCAGCCGGTTCCGCTGCCTTTTTTCCATCGCGGGACTCCTTCGGTGAAAGAGGCTGCGCATAGGACACGGGTGCGGCCGAATTCGACGAGCACGCTGCCTTCGGCGTGGTCGAGCCAGTTACGGGTGATGCGTACTTCGCGGAGTTGGTCGTCTAGTCGTCCGTCGTGTCGAGTCATGAACTCACCGTATCGGTGCGGGCGTTTTGGTGGTGGGTGCAGTTGTCACCGTGTGACGGTGAAGCGTTGTCCGGGGTGGCAGAGTTCCACGTTGGGCCAGAGCGTGGCGGCTTGTGCTCGGCAGATTTCGGGGTCGTTCCAGGCAGGGATATGGGTTAAGACGAGACGTTTGATGCCCCCTGCGGTCAGGGCTGCTTGGGCGACGGCGCGCCCGTGCATGTGGATACCTGGGACGGTGTCGCGGCCTTCGATGAAGGCACTGTCGGCGAGCACGAGGTCTGCGTTCCGCAGCAGGGGGGTGAGGTTGGGGGTGGTGTCGGTGTCGCCGGTGTAGGCGAAGATGGCGCCGTCAGCTTCGATTCGAAATCCGAAGGTGGTGACGGGGTGGCGCATACGGATGGGGGTGATGTGGAATGGGCCGATTCGGAGGGGGGTGCGGTCGATGAGGTCGGTGAAGATGTATCGGTCGGTGAGGGGCTCGGTTTCGTCAACGTGGTAGGCCCGGGCAAGTCGTTCTGCAGCGCCAGGGGGTGCGTGGACGGGCATGGGGTTATCTCGACGGCGGGTGGGGTGATGGCTGAGCAGCACGTATAGGGGGCATATGTCGAGGCAGTGGTCGGGGTGCAGGTGAGTGAGCAGGACTGCGTCGAGGTCAGCGGGTTCGATGTAGCGTTGCAGGTATCCCAGGGATCCGCTGCCTAGGTCCAGCACGATGTTCCAGGTTCGTCCGTGGTGTTCGGCTTGTACTAGGTAGCACGATGCGGCCGATTGTGGCCCGGGATAACTGCCCGAATTACCGACGGCGGTGACGAACACGTACTTCCTCCTTGAGCAGTGCGGGCAGGGTTGACCGCGGCTGGCTATCCAATGCCCAGTTAGGGCTGGGCTGATACCGCATTCCCTTCGGCCTGGACGCTGTCGACTTCCGGCCCGAGGAACCGGCTTGCTAGACGTGCGAATTCGGCTGGGTCACCCGTGGTGTTGAAGGTGTGTATGGGTGGGGTGGCGGTGTCAGGACGCAGTGCATCACGATCGGCGAGGATGCGGTACACGTCCCGCGCCGTTTCTTCGGCAGAAGAGACTAGTGTCACGGATTCGCCGACGACGTAACTGATCACGCCGGTCAGGAGTGGGTAGTGGGTGCATCCGAGGATGAGAGTGTCGACGCCGCGTTCGATGAGTGGGTCGAGGTATTCGTGGGCGACGTGGTGGAGTTCTTCTCCGCTGGTGGTGCCTTGTTCCACGAATTCCACGAATCGTGGGCATGGCTGGCTGACGACGGTGAGCTGGGGGGCTGCGGCGAAGGCGTCAATGTAGGCCCGTGATTTGTGGGTTCCTTCGGTCGATATGACGCCGACTGATCCATTTCGGGTTATGGCTGCGGCGCGGCGCACTGCAGGACGGATCACTTCTACGACAGGCACGTCGTAGCGTTCGCGGGCATCATGCAGGACTGCAGCGCTGGCTGTGTTGCACGCGATGACAAGGATTTTGACACCTTTGTCGACTAGGCGGTCCAAGCAGGAGAGGGCGTATTCGCGGGTTTGGGCGATGGGCCGGGGACCGTAGGGAGCCCTGGCCGTGTCTCCGAGGTAGGCGATCGACTCGTTGGGAAGCTGGTCCAGCACTGCGCGGGCGACGGTGAGGCCGCCGAGGCTGGAGTCGAAGATGCCGATGGGTGCGTCGCGTTCAACCACGAGGTGAATATATGCGCTCGTGGGTGACTACCACCTATTTGCAGAGTCGGCTAGGGCTGCCGGATTGTTGGGTCAGGTTAGTGAGCTGGCGAGGGTTTCTTGCAGCCAGGTGAGGAAGTCGTAGGTGAGGATCAGTGCTGTGGCGTCGTTCATCTGGCCGTCTTGGATTGCTTGTTCGAGCCGTTCAACGTCCTCTTCGTCGTGGAGCCCTAGACGTTCAGCTAGGACCAGTCGAAGGTCGGTGAGGGCGATGAGCACGGTGACGGCTGTGTCTTCGTCGATGTTTAGAGGGGTTCCGTCGGGGCGGAGGGTGTCTGCGGCGGCGTGAAGGCGGTTCAGTTTGGTGCGGCGGACGGTGTCGCCGGACCAGGCACGGAATTCGGCTGCGGCGAGTGGGTCGTCGTGGTGAGCATCAGGTAGGAGGCGTCCGAGGGCGGGGTCGGCGGCTAGAGCGTTCTCGTTGATGAACCCTGTGGTTGGGGGGTTGCTGCTGGGGTCCTGGCTGGTGGGGCCTAACCCGGCGGCGGTCATCATGCGTTCGAATTCACCTCCCATGTCGCCGGTGCTGTCCTCGCTGTCTGGGTGGTGGTTTTCGGGCTCGGCTGGTGCGGCCTGTTCCAGGAGTTCGGCGGTCTGTTCGATGAGGCCGACGATGATTTCGCGTTCTTCGTCGTCAAGGTCTGCGACAAAGCGGTCGCCGTCACGAGTAAATCCGTAGTTCATCATTCGTCTTTCTGGAATGTGGCCCATAGGCCGTAGCTCTGTAGCGCTTCGACGTGGCGTTCCATTTGTTCACGAGGTCCGGTTGCAACCACGGCGCGGCCTTTGTGGTGTACGTCCAGCATGAGGGCGATTGCTTTGTCTTTGCTGTAGCCGAAGTAGGTCTGGAACACGTATGTCACGTATGACATGAGGTTCACTGGGTCGTTCCACACCAGCGTGATCCATGGGGTGTCCGGGAGTTGATCCATCTCGGGTAGTTCGAGGGTGGCTGTGCCCTCGGATGGGCCCGTGGGTGCGGTGCTCATCACCTCGGGGTGTTGTGTGGGCGTCATGGTGTCCTCAACGATCGGGGTGTGGTGTAGGAGGCTTGTAGTGGTGTGGTTGTAGAAACAGGGTAGAACGCAGTGAAGCGTGATAGATCACACCACTTCGTTGAGGTAGTGATGGGTTTTTTCACTGTGGTCTGTGTGGAACGCACTAGGGGCGTCACTTCTTCTTCGAGGAAGCGCCTAGGGTGTCGGCTGTGATCAGTACGGCGTTGTTGACAGACCATTACGAGTTGACGATGGTGCAGGCTGCGCTCCGTTCAGGGGCGGCGCATCGTCGGAGTGTGTTCGAGCTTTTCGGGCGCCGTCTTCCAGAGGGGCGTCGATACGGCGTCGTGGCTGGGACTGGGCGTTTATTGAATGCTTTACAGAATTTCCGTTTCGGGGATGAGGAGTTGTCATTCCTGCGGGAGAACAAGGTGGTGGACGCAGACACCTTGGAGTTCCTCGCGAATTTCCGTTTCTCAGGCGATATTTGGGGCTATCCCGAGGGTGAGGTGTTTTTCCCTGGTTCTCCGTTGCTCATTGTGGAGAGCACGTTCGCTGAGGCGGTGCTGCTTGAGACAGTGGCGTTGTCGATCTACAACTTTGATTGCGCGGTGGCTGGTGCGGCTTCGCGGATGGCTACGGCTGCCGGGGCACGGCCTTTGATCGAGATGGGGGCTCGTCGTACGCATGAGCAGGCGGCGGTGGCAGCCTCGCGTGCGGCATATATCTGTGGCTTCAACACGACAAGTGATTTGGAGGCTGGCCGTAGGCACGGCATCCCTACTGCGGGGACGAGTGCGCATTCGTTTGCGTTGCTGCATGACTCCGAAGAGGAAGCGTTCGCGGCGCAGGTGGCGAGCATGGGCAAGGGGACCACGCTTTTGGTCGATACCTACGATGTGCGTCGTGCTGTGGAGACGGCGGTGCGTATCGCTGGGCCTGAATTGGGTGGGGTTCGGATCGATTCGGGTGATTTGGTGACTCAGGCACGTGAGGTGCGTGCCCAGCTTGATGAGTTGGGGGCTACTCAGACACGCATTGTTGTGACCTCGGATTTGGATGAGTATGCGATTGCTGCTTTGGCGGCTGCGCCTGTGGATGTGTATGGCGTGGGGACGCAGCTTGTGACCGGTTCGGGAGCCCCCACTGCGGGGCTGGTGTACAAGCTTGTCGCGCATGAGAACTCGGCGGGGACGATGGTGAATGTGGCCAAGCGGAGCGTCGCGAAGGATTCAGTAGGTGGCCGTAAGGTCGCGGCGCGGCGGTTGGGTGCTGATGGTATTGCTGAGGCCGAGGTCATTGGTATCGGTGAGGCTCCCGCCATGGGGTCGAATGATCGACTGCTGCTGGTTCCGTTGGTTCAGGGGGGCCAGATCGTGGCGCAGGATGATCCGCATGCGGCACGCCAGCGGCGTTTGGCTGCGTTGGCGGAGTTGCCGAGTAAGGCATTGCGGTTGTCGAAAGGGTCACCGGTCATTCCGACGATGTGGGTCGAGGGTGATCAGACGGTGCGGATTGTCGGTGACATCCCTGGCTGAGGTGTGTGCCTACTGTGAGTCAGGCTCCCCTGCTTGGTGTTATGGCACAGGGGGCCTGGCTCACAGCGTTAGTCACCACTGTTGCGTGCCTCGAGTGATGCGTATGACTTCAGTGGTGGCGATTTTGTCGTGTAGTGCCTGGCGTTGTTTGTCCCAGAGTGGCCAGGCGAAACTGGCTACTTGGAATCCGAGGGCTAGAGCCCCCAACAGGGGCAAACCGCCGACCATGCTGTAGATGTTTTTGATGACGGCTCGGCGCAGTGCTGGGGCCCACCCGAGAGTGCCTGTGTGGCCGTATCCGCGTACCCGTAGCCCTAGGAGTAGTTTACCGACGCCGCCGCCCCATTGACGCACGGTGACGACTTCGTAGGTGAGTCTGATGAGGACGAGCATCAAACTGGCGCTAGCTAGCGCCGAGAGGAGTTCTTGGGGCATTTCTGGCGGGGTGGTGCCGCCTTGTTGAGCTACGGCTACGGTGCGTTCAATCCATGCCTGCAGTTGCGGTAGGGCTGCAGATATGGGGGCGTAGAGGAAGGGCAGCGCGATGGCGGCGAGAACAAAAACGTCGATGATGTAAGCGACTGCTCGGCGCCACCAGTGGGCGAGTTCGTGCCCGTCGGCGGCGATGATTCCCATGCCGCGCCATGCTCCGCTGGCGGTGAGCATGCCGTTTCCCCCTGGTGGGTTCAGGGGGAATGTGGTGGGTTGGGTGACTGGTGTGGTTGGGGGTTGGTCGGTGCGGTTTTGCGGTGGGCGGCGAAGCGCTGTGTGTTCAGTCCATAGGACTCCGTCCCAGTAGCGAAGCAGCTCGGGGTCGTCGGGGTCGTCGTACCAGCCGGAAGGGCGCGCATCCATGAGACAAGTTTTCCATGCGCAACGGCATTGATTTGATCTCTACTGCTGAGTTCGCCGCGCGCTGATCCGTCGAATCTTTTGGGTCGGCGCGCAGCGTGCGTAGTTCAGCGGCGTCCTACGAACCAGTTACGGATTTTGTTGATGCGGGCTTGCACTTGTTCTGCGGTGGCTTCGTCCACGGCTGGCCCTCCACAGGTGCTGCGCAGGTCGAGGTGGATTTGGGCGTGGGCTTTGCCGGTTTTGCGGGCGTAGGCCGCCACGAGGGAGTTCAGTTCTTTGCGGTGAGCGGTCAGTGCGCGGTGCGCGGCGAGGGGTTCGTCGTGTTGTTGCGCTTTGTCTCGTGAGGCGCGTTTGCTGGAGCGTTTGAGTTGGGCGGTTTGTCGTTGTCGTAGCAGCTGAGAGACCTGGTCGGGTTCGAGTAAGCCAGGAAGACCTAGGTAGTCGGCTTCGTCTTCGGAGCCGACTACTCCTCCCATGCCGAACTGTTCGGCATCGAAGAGGACGTGGTCCAGGTGGGCATCAGATTCGAGGGCTTCGAATTTCGGGGCGTCGAAGTCAACTGTTTTTTCTGTGCGATTGGCTGCCTCGATAAGGGAGTCTTCTTGCCAGATTTCGTCGCGCCCTTCTTTCTGGGGGCGGTCTAGGGCGTGGTCGCGTTGGGCTTCCATGCTGGCGGCGTGGCTGAGTAGAACAGGCACGGTGGGCAGGAAGACACTGGCTGTTTCCCCGCGGCGCCGTGCTCGCACGAACCGTCCCACGGCTTGGGCGAAGTACAAAGGCGTGGAGGTGCTGGTGGCGTAGACCCCTACAGCCAGGCGGGGCACGTCAACACCTTCAGAGACCATCCGGACTGCAACCATCCACCGGTCGTCGCTGGCGGCGAACGCTTCGATTTTTTTACCTGCCGTGCCGTCGTCGGATAGCACGACAGTGGGACTGACTCCTGTCATTTCGGTGAGCACTTTGGCGTAGGCGCGCGCTTTGGTCTGGTTGGAGGCAATCACCAGACCCCCCGCGTCGGGGACGTGCCTACGCACTTCGGAGAGGCGTTTATCGGCGGCGCGCAGCACGGAGGGGATCCATTCACCTTTGGGATCTAGAGCGGTGCGCCAAGCGTGTTTGATGACGTCTTTGGTGGCTGGTTCTCCGAGTTGGGCGGCGATTTCGTCGCCTGCGCTGGTGCGCCATCGCATGGCTCCGCCGTAGGCGAGGAAGAGCACGGGGCGCACAACACCATCACGCAGGGCATCGGCGTATCCGTATGTGTAGTCGGCCTCTGATCTGCGGATCCCTTCGCTATCGGGGGCGTATCTGACGAAGGGGATGGGGCTGGTGTCGCTACGGAACGGGGTTCCGGTCAGGCAAAGTCGTCGGGTGGCGCCGGTGAACGCTTCTCGCATCGCGTCCCCCCAGGCCAGAGCGTCCCCGCCGTGGTGGACTTCGTCCATGATGACCAGGGTGCGGTGCCGTTGCACGATCTGTTCGTAGACGGTGGGACGGCTGGCTACTCCGGCGTATGTGACGGCCACGCCGATGTAGTCCTTGCTGAGGGCTGCGCCGGAGTTGCTGTAGGTGGGGTTGATTTGCACGCCGACGCGTGCGGCAGCGTCGGCCCATTGGGTTTTGAGGTGTTCGGTTGGAGCGACAACGATGACTCGCTCTACTTCGCCACGGGCGAGGAGCTCGGTGGCGATACGCAAAGCGAACGTGGTTTTACCGGCGCCGGGGGTAGCGACAGCGAGGAAGTCACGTGGGGAGTTCTCCAGGTACTTCGCTAACGCTTCGGCTTGCCATGCCCGCAATTTCGTGGCGGTACCCCAAGCAGCCTTCGCTGGGAAGGACGGAGACAAATGCGATGCGGCAGAAGTACTCATATCGGACCTGACTGTATCCCGACCACCTCACTTCAGCCCGCCGTCCACGCCTCGTTGTCCGTCGAAGGGTTGCGCATGAAAGGCACCCGTGTGGGGCGTGGCTTCGGAGCTGGGTTCGGTAGCCGGGGTTCCTTCCCGGGCTACCTCACTCTTTGGGGTTGTCTCCGCCGTCTTGGGGGTCGCGCAGTCCTTCGTAGATTTCTTTGCACATGGGGCATACCGGGAACCGGTTCGGGTCGCGTCCGGGAACCCACACTTTGCCGCATAGCGCGATGACTGGCTCGCCTGTGACTGCAGAGGAGGTGATTTTTTCTTTGCGTACGTAGTGGGCGAACCGTTCGTGATCGCCGTCGTCGAGGCGGTAATCGGGCTCGGCCTGTGTGCGTTCCAGGGTGGAGGTCGAAGTGCCCCTGCTCGGCATCTCCTGAGGCCGGATGGGTTCGGGTGTCGACGGAGTACTCATAACCATCAAGTATGCCGCCTCTGGTACCACGCCCGCTGCTCCTGCATAGCTACGCCCCTACACTCAAGTGCATACACAAACGGGGAAGGCATTCCATGAGCGACCTGGTCCATACCGCGAAACTGGCAGTTATGAAGGTGCTTGAACACGCACCGGACTCCATCGGCTCTGTCAGTTCGCTACGCACAGACCAGGGCCATTGGGTTCCTACTTTTGATGATGGCCCTACTGCTGAACGTACTCCACAGATCCTGCGGGCGTTGGCTGAGCATGACGCCACCGGCACGTTTTTTGTGTTGTCGACATCGGTGCGCAATGACCCGGGGTTGTTGCGTGAGGTTGTTGCTGCTGGCCATGAGATCGGCCTGCATGGCTTGGATCACCAGCATCTTTCGCTGTTGGATCCGCAGCAGATCCGCGAGAACCTGCGGGTGGCTAAAGCAGACCTGGAAGATGTTTTGGGGCAGCAGGTGCGCTGGTATCGCCCGCCATACGGTGATCAAACTATTGCCGCCTGGCGTGAGATCACTTCGGCTGGAATGACTTCTGTGTTGTGGAGCAGCACTAGTCACGATTGGAACCCGTTTGTCGACAATGACACCCGTGTCGCGAAAGCTACTAGCTCGCTGGAGCGAGGCGCCATCGTGTTGTTCCACGACGGGTTCGCCTCCCACGCTGACGGCGCTGATGATGGCCCTGAGCCTGCGTTGGATCGCTATGACTTGCTCAACCGGGTTCTTGCCGCGGGTGAGGAGCGTGGGCTGCGCGGACGCTCGCTGGGGGATGCGCTGCGTGCTGGCGGACAGGTGGTTACCCGTCCCCATTTCAATCTTTTCCCTACTGCACTGAATCGTCGACGTATCGAATCTGCCCGCGTAGCAACGTATAGGCGAGCCAGCGAGGCAGGGCTGCTCTGATGCGCGTGATGCCCCTGCGCAGGGGCATCACCTCAGTTCATCGTTGGGTCGTCAGGGAACCTCGCCACCCAGGACAACCGCCCGTGCTGGCGAGCCAGCACTGACTGCCATAGCTCCTCGGGGCACGGGGTGAACACGTCACCGACTTCGGCTTCGACGACGTACCACGCATCTGCGCTGAGTTCTTCTTCGAGTTGCCCTGCGGACCATCCTGCGTAGCCAGCGAACACCCGCAAGGAAGCTACGTGTTGCGCCAATATCTCCGGGGCGTGGTCGAGATCGACCACGCCAATCGACCCAAACAAAGACACCACACCATCGGTCTGCGTTTGCCCTGGCACAGAAGCTAACCCCATAGCGCTGTCCAGGCCGACGGGTCCGCCTTGGAACAGTTGGGCAGGCTCACTGACGTAGGGCTGCCAATCGGGGAGCACAGGAGTCAGGTCAGTTTCGAGAGGTTTGTTCAGCACAACCCCGTGCGCCCCGTCGGCGTCGTGATGAAGCACGAAAACGACCGAACGCTGAAAAATGCCACCTTCCATCGTCGGGGTGGCGACTAGGAGCTTTCCAATGGTGGATCTCACTAGACCATCTTCGATCCGTGAGGCCGTTGTGAAAAGTCGATCGCAGGAATCGTTGTGACTATGTGAGACGTTCGTGCGGTTTTAATCTCCGAGTGCGGCTGCCACGATGGTAGTGAATGTTCCGTCAGCAAGCATTTCTTCCGCGGCTTGTAGCTGTGGGGTCATGAAGCTGTCGGGCCCGGGAGCATCGATCTGCGCGGGGAGAGCCTCGATGATGGCGCGGGCAACGGGGCCAGGTTCTAGAGGGGCTCGTAGTTGTATAGCGCGGGTTGCTGCGACGAGCTCGATGCTGAGCACGCGGCGGAGCCCGTCGACGGCTTTGCGGAGTTTTCGGGCTGCGTGCCACCCCATGGAGACGTGGTCTTCTTGCATCGCTGAGCTGGGGATGGAGTCCACTGATGCGGGGGTGGCGAGGCGTTTGAGTTCTGAGATGATGCCGGCTTGGGTGTACTGGGCGATCATCAGCCCGGAGTCTGTTCCTGGGTCATCAGCAAGGAACGGAGGTAGCCCGTGGCTGCGTTTGACGTCGAGCATCCGGTCGGTGCGGCGTTCAGCCATGGAGGCTAGGTCGGTGACGGGGATAGCGATGAAGTCCAGGACGTGCGCGATGGGTGCGCCGTGGAAGTTTCCGTTGGACAGCACCCGCCCGTCGTCCAGAACGACAGGGTTGTCGATGGCGGCGGCGAGTTCACGTTCAGCGACACCGGTGGCGTAGGTGAGGGTGTCTCGCAGGGATCCGGACACTTGTGGGGCGCAGCGCAGTGAGTAGGCGTCTTGTACTCGGATTTCGTTGTTTCTGTTGTGGTTGACGATTTTGGATCCGGCCAGTGTGCGCAGCATCCTGTCGGCGGATATGGATTGGCCTAGGTGGGGGCGCAGCGGCAGGTGCAGTTCGGGGAGGAACACTTGGTCAGTGCCGCCGAGGGCTTCTACAGATAGTGCTGCGGTGACGTCGGCGATATCGACGAGGGTGCGGAGGTCTTCGAGGGCGAGGATGAGTTGCCCGAGCATCCCGTCGGTGCCGTTAATGAGGGCAAGACCTTCTTTTTCGGCGAGAACAATGGGTGTGATTCCAGCGTCGCCGAGCAGTTCCGGGACAGGTCGTTCGACACCGTCGGGGCCGGTGGCGCGCCCCTCCCCCATGAGTACCAGGGCACAGTGGGCTAGGGGTGCCAGGTCGCCGGAGCAGCCCAGTGACCCGAATTCGTGAACGATGGGGGTGATTCCGGCGTTGAGGAGGGCAGCTAGGGCGTTCATGGTTTCTGGGCGTACGCCGGTGTGCCCAGAGGCCAGTGTTTTGAGGCGGAGCAGCATGAGTGCTCGTACTACTTCTTTTTCTACTTCTGGACCGATGCCTGCAGCGTGGGAGCGCACGAGGGACTGTTGAAGTTTGGTGCGTTTGTCGACGGGGATGTGTTCGGTTGCTAGGGCCCCAAAGCCGGTTGAGATGCCGTAGACGGGGGTAGCGGAGGAGGCGAGTGCATCGATGTGTGCCCGAACAGTGGTGACTTTGGTGATGCTGTCTTCGCTGAGGGTGATGTGGGCGCCGTGGCGGGCTACGGCGATGACGTCGCTCGTGCTCATTGAGTGGGTGGAAATGGTCACTGCGTCGGTCTGATGACGTGTCATGGGGAACCTTTCGTGGGTCGAGGGCCCAGTGCGGGAAGGGTTTTGTGGGGTCAGCGGTTGCTGTGCACTCGGGCTCCGGCACGCCAGACGCCCCAGGTGAGGGGCATTCCGGGCCGGTAGGCCAGGTGGATGGCCGCTGGGGCATCGAGGACGTGGAGGTCTGCGCGTGCTCCGGGAATGATTGAGCCGATGGCTGGGCAGGTGTCGGTGCCGGTTTCGCGGCGGAGTGCTCGGGCTCCGCCCCAAGTTGCGGCGCGGACTGCTTCGAGGATGGTCATGCCCATTTGCAGCACAGCGACGCCGACGCAGAAGTTCATTGAGCTGGTGTAGCTGGTGCCGGGGTTGCAGTTGGTGGCGATGGCCATCGTTACCCCGGCATCGAGGAGTCGTCGTGCCGGTACTAGGGGCGCTCGGGTGGATAGGTCGCATGCGGGTAGCGCGGTGGCGACTGTTTCTGTTGCGGCTAGGGCGTTGATGTCGTTGTCGTCGAGGTAGTTGCAGTGGTCGACGCTGGCTGCGCCCATCTCGACTGCCAGGGCCACTCCCCCGGAATGGCCGATTTGGTTTCCATGTACGCGCAGCCCAAGTCCGGCGTTTTTGCAGGCTGTGAGGATGTGGCGTGATTGTTCAACGGTGAAGGCGCCTTCTTCGCAGAACACGTCGGCCCATTGAACGTATGGCCGTACTGCTTGGAGCATCGGGCCGGTGACGAGGTCGATGTACGTGTCGGCATCCATGGGACGCCCGTCGGGTCCTGGGGGGATCAGGTGGGCACCTAGGTATGTCACTTCGTCGACGGCGTTGGCGGCGATGCGCGCGGCGCGGGCTTCTTGTTCCACGTCGAGGCCGTATCCGGTTTTGGTTTCTAAGTAGGTGGTTCCGCCAGCGTGGGCTTCGGCTACGCGCTGTGTCACGAGGTGGGTGAGTTCGTCGTCGCTGGCGGCGCGGGTTGCTGCGGTGGTGACGCCGATCCCTCCGGCTGCGTATGGTTCTCCGGCCATGCGGGCTTCGAATTCGGCGGAGCGGTCGCCTGCGAAGACGAGGTGGCTGTGGGAGTCGACCCATCCGGGGAGGACGGCGCGTCCGGCTACGTCGGTGCGTGAGTCTGTGGCTGGGGCTGCTTTGGCTTGGCCGACCCATGCGATGCGTTCGCCGTCGATGACGATGGCGGCGTCGGTGATGCGGGGGTGGTCAGGGTTGTTGGTGAGCAGTTCGGTGATGCCGGTGATGAGTTCGCTCACGCTTCGCCTCTTTTGTTGTGTTCGTGCATGGGGATGCGCACGCCGCGTTCGTCGGCTACGTGTTGTGCGCGTTCGTATCCGGCGTCGGCGTGGCGGATCACTCCCATGCCTGGGTCGTTGAGTAGTAGACGGGTGAGTTTTTCTGCGGCGAGGTCTGTGCCGTCTGCGACACCTACTTGGCCTGCGTGGATGGAGCGTCCGATGCCGACACCGCCGCCGTGGTGGATGGAGACCCAGGTAGCTCCGGAGCTTGTGGCGGTGAGGGCGTTCAGTAGTGGCCAGTCGGCGATGGCGTCGGAGCCGTCTTTCATGCCTTCGGTTTCGCGGTAGGGGGAGGCTACGGAGCCGGAGTCGAGGTGGTCACGGCCGATGACGATGGGGGCTTTGACTTTGCCGTCGCGGACGAGGTCGTTGAAGAGTTTTCCTGCTTTGTCTCGTTCGCCGTATCCGAGCCAGCAGATGCGGGCGGGTAGGCCTTCGAACTCGACGAATTCTTCGGCGGCGTCGAGCCATCGGTGGAGGTGTTCGTTGTGGGGGAAGAGCTCTTTGAGAGCGTCGTCGGTGACTTTGATGTCTTCAGGGTCTCCAGAGAGGGCAACCCATCGGAAGGGGCCCAGGCCTTCGCAGAAGAGGGGGCGGATGTATGCGGGGACGAATCCGGGGAATTCGAATGCGCGGGTATATCCGGCTTTGCGGGCTTCGTCGCGGATGGAGTTGCCGTAGTCGAATACTTCTGCGCCGGTGTCTTGGAATTCGACCATGGCTTGAACGTGTCGGGCCATGGATTCTTCGGCTTTTTTGGTGAAGCCGATGGGGTCGGCTGCTGCTTCGTCTGCCCATTCGTCGATGGGGATTTCGCTGGGTAGGTAGGACAGGGGGTCGTGGGCGCTGGTTTGGTCGGTGACGATGTCGATGTGGATCTGTCCGTTTTTGTGGCGTTCGAGTAGTTCGGGGAATACGTCGGCGGCGTTGCCTTCGAGGCCAATGGAGAGGGCTTTTTTGTCGTTTTTGGCGGCGTTGGCTTTGGTGATGGCTTCTTCGAGGGAGTCGGCGATGAGGTCGAGGTATCGCTTGGAGACGCGGCGTTGGAGTCGAGTGCGGTCGACGTCGACAACGATGGCTACGCCGCCGTTGAGGGTGACGGCTAGGGGTTGGGCTCCGCCCATGCCACCGCAGCCTGCGGTGAGGGTGATGGTGCCGGCGAGGGTTCCGTCGAAGCGTTTTTTGGCTACGGCGGCGAATGTTTCGAAGGTGCCTTGGAGGATGCCTTGGGTGGCGATGTAGATCCAGGATCCGGCGGTCATTTGGCCGTACATCATGAGGCCTTCGGCTTCGAGGCGGCGGAATTCGGGCCAGGTTGCCCAGTCGCCGACGAGGTTGGAGTTGGCGATGAGTACGCGTGGTGCCCAGGTGTTGGTGCGGAATACGCCGACGGGTTTGCCGGATTGGATGAGGAGGGTTTCGTCGTCTTCGAGGTCGGTGAGGGTGGCGATGATGGCATCGAAGGCTTCCCAGGAGCGGGCGGCGCGTCCGGTGCCTCCGTATACGACGAGGTCGTCGGGGCGTTCGGCAACTTCGGGGTCGAGGTTGTTGCAGAGCATGCGTAGGGGTGCTTCGGTTTGCCAGCTTTTTGCGGTGATGCCGGGTCCGCGTGGGGCGCGGACTTCGCGTGCTCCGGGCAGTGCCATATCCGGTGACTCCTTTGTCTGCGTATGGATCTGGTCACCATGAGAACGCTTCGGGCACAGTCGGGTCAGCGCGGATGGGGCAGTTTGTGTCTGGGATACCAGACACCTGGGTGGGGTGTCTGGTATCTGTTGCTGCTGTGCAGGACAACCGCAGCGTGTGGTTTTAGAGTCGAGCGCATGAGCGATAGCGAGGCGGGGGCGTCGGTGTGGCAGGGGCGGTTTGATGGGCATGGCCGCGAACATTGGCGGTGGCATCAGCGGGTTTGTGCTGCCTCGATGTCCGTTACTGATGCTGGTGGGGTTGCGCTGGTGGGGTTCGCTAGCGATGAAGGGGTACGTCGTAATGGTGGCCGGGTTGGTGCTGCTGCTGGGCCTGATGTGTTGCGGGCTGCGTTAGCGCCTATGGCGGTGCATACGCAGGTGCCGTTGTTTGATGGCGGTACTGTCGCGGTCTTCGATGAGGATTTGGAGTCTGGTCAGGCTGCGTTAGGTCAGCGGGTGGCTGGGCTTGTGGATTCGCATCGTTTGGTGGTGGTGCTCGGTGGCGGTCATGAGACGGCGTGGGGCAGCTATTTAGGGCGGGTTGGGTCTTCGCGGTGGGGTGATGCTCGAGTGGGGGTGCTTAATCTTGATGCCCATTTCGATCTTCGTCAGGCTGATGGGCCTACGTCGGGTACACCGTTTTTGCAGATGGCAGCTGCTGATGCCGCCGCTGGTCGTGTGTTTGATTACACGGTGGTGGGGATTGCGCAGGCGTCGAACACGCGGGTTCTTTTCGACACTGCTGATGCTTTGGGGGTGAGGTATGTGCTGGATACCGCGGCGACGGCTGCGTATCTTCCGGCATTGGAGCAGCTGGTAGATGAGCTGGCTGCCCGTGTTGATGCTATCCATTTGTCAATTGATTTGGATGTGCTTCCTGCTGCTGTTGCGCCGGGGGTGAGCGCACCTGCGGGATTTGGTGTGCCGGTGGAGGTAGTTGAGGCGTTGTGTCGTCGGGTGGCGGCTACGGGCAAGTTAGTTGTGCTTGATGTTGTGGAGCTGTGTCCGCAGCTGGATATTGATGGGCGCACTGCCAGGACGGCCGCACGGTTGATCACTACGTGTGTGCATTCGCTGCCGTGTGGTTGAGCAGCCGCAGCTGCGGTATTTGACCACGCAGGGGCCCAACCGAACAATCGGTTGGGCCCCTGCGTGGTCAGTCAGTGTGGGAGGTTCTCAGTCCTCGTAGCGGCGACGGGGGCGGTCGTGTCCGCCGCGGCCGTGTCCGCGACCGCCTTTGAAGCCGCCGCGGCCGCCTTTGAATCCGCCGCGGGGGCGGCGGGGCGGGTCGGTGATTGCGCGGAGGCGTTCTTCGGAAATCGGTTCACCGCTGGGGCGTGATGCGCCTGTGGTTTCGATGATTTCACGGTGACCGAGGTCGACTTTCTGTGGCTCTACCTCAAGGCCGGCGTCGCTGGCGATGCGCTTCATCAGTTTGCGTTGGTGCGGCAACGCCAGGGTGACAACAACACCGTTGGAGCCGGCGCGTGCGGTGCGGCCTGCGCGGTGTAGGTAGTCCTTGTGGTCACGGGGTGGGTCGACCTGCAGTACTGCTGAGACGTCATCGACGTGGATACCACGGGATGCGACGTCGGTAGCGACAAGGACCGGGAGAGTGCCGTCTTTGAAGGCGGCCAGAATGCGGGTTCGCATGCCTTGGTTGAGGCCACCGTGCAGGGCAGCGGCGAACACGCCTTGTTCGCGTAGCTGCATGGCGACACGGTCGGCGCCGAGCTTGGTGCGGACAAACACTACGGTGCGGCCCGGTCGGTTAGCGATGTCACCGGTGATGGGTTTCTTGTACTTGGGGTCCACGAGGAAGATGTGGTGTGACATCGTCGCGACGGAGGCTTTTGCTTCGTCGGTGGAGTGCACGACCGGGTCGTGGAGGTATTTTTCGACGACGTCGTCGATACCTTTGTCGAGGGTTGCGGAGAACAGCAGACGCTGACCGGTTTCGGGGATTGCCTCGAGCAGGGTGGTGATGTCGGGGAGGAATCCCATGTCTGCCATCAGGTCTGCTTCGTCAAGGACGAAGATTTCCACGTTGTCTAGGCAGGCTGCGCCGCGCTCGACGAGGTCGTTGATGCGCCCGGGGGTTGCCACGAGGATGTCTACGCCGCGCTCGAGGGCGTTGATTTGGGGTTCGTAGGGCATGCCGCCAGCGACGAGTTTGTGGCGCAGGTTCATCTCTTTAGCGAGTGGGCCGATAGCGTCCCCGATTTGCATCGCGAGTTCACGCGTGGGTGAGAGGATCACGGCGCGTGGGCAGCGAGGTTCGCTGCTGCGTCCTGCCAGGCGGGTCAGTACGGGAATCCCGAATGCCATTGTTTTTCCCGAGCCGGTACGCCCGCGACCTAGAACGTCACGGCCAGCGATGGCGTCGGGAATGGTGGCGGTTTGGATGGGGAATGGTTCAGCGATTCCATCCCGGGCGAGGCGCTCAACGATAGGCATCGGTACGCCCAGGCCCTGGAAGCCCTGGGTTGGGTCTTCGGGGATTTCCACGCGGCGGGGCCGTTCGGCGCGGCGCATCCGCTCGGCTTCGTATTCGCGGGGGGCTTCTTCTACGCGGGCTGGGTCGTATGAGCGGGGGCGGCGGTGCTTGTCCCGAGCGAAGTCGGAGCCGCTGTGGGTGCGGCGTTGCTCGTCACGGCCACGGAATTCGCGTTTTTCGTGGTGCGTGTGTTCGTCGTTGCGACGGTAGCTACCGCGCTCTTCGCGGTGGTTGTCGCGGTCGAAGCCGCGTTCGCCACGGAAGCCACCGCGGTCACCATCACGGAAATCCCGACCACCACGGAACCCACCACGGTCACCATCACGACGGTTGTCCCGATCACCACGGTAACCGCCACGCTCGCCACGGTCGAAACCGCGCTCACCACGGAAACCGCCCCGGTCACCACCACGGAAGTCCCGGCGGTTCCCTCGGAACCCGCCACGGTCATCACGGTCCCCGCGACGCTCATCACGGCGGTCCTCATCAAAACGACCAGGCCGGTCAAAGCCCCGACCACCCTGGTAGCCGCCGCGTTCACCACGGAAGCCACCGCGGTCACCACCACGGAACCCACCACGGTCACCATCACGATGGTTGTCCCGATCACCACGGTAACCACCACGCTCGCCACGGTCGAAACCGCGCTCACCACGGAAACCGCCCCGGTCACCACCACGGAAGTCCCGGCGGTTCCCTCGGAACCCGCCACGGTCATCACGGTCCCCGCGACGCTCATCACGGCGGTCCTCATCAAAACGACCAGGCCGGTCAAAGCCCCGACCACCCTGGTAGCCGCCGCGTTCACCACGGAAGCCACCGCGGTCACCACCACGGAACCCACCACGGTCACCATCACGACGATCTTTACCGAACTCGGCTGCTCGGCGCTGCTCACGCGGGCTTAACGGTTTTTCTTTTGCTTTACGGGCTTGCGCCTTGCGGGCTGGGCTCCAGCGCTGTTTAGGGCCGGAGTGGCGTTCGGAACGGCTAGAAGTACCGCTGTCGGAGTTGGTTTCCTGCTGAAAGTCTGGCATCTGCTCTCTCGCTTCTCGTTCTCGGGCAGGCGCGTTCACCCGGGCACACATCGAATGCGCTGTCGAGAACGAGCCATACGTCGTTTTCACATGCACGCGTCACATCGCCGCGTGCTCGGCCCCTCGTCGGACCGATCTCATGAGCAGTCTTCGGGGACGTGGACGCAACGTGCTAGAGGAGTCCGCGCATGTGAACGACTGCTGGTATGCACGGCACAACATTGCGTTTGCGTGCAGAACGGATGCTGTTCGGCCGGCTGACTCAGGTGAGCAACCTGTCAAGCGGGCCGTTACTGCCTGTCTGTGGCTATCGCCCGTATCCATAACGAACCGGACAACACCAATTCCTCGGCAACCGAGGAATCTTTGGACAGGCCACTAAGTGCAGCAGTCACAAAGGACCGCCGCGTATGTGCTGCTGGCCTACTTCTTCCCGATACCGTCCACCATGTCCCACATCCCATGCGCACACGCACATACGGAGTCAGCAACTACATGACACACAGATCGTTCCTGCACAAACACAGGCATCCGTGACTAACTCTATCCCAAAGAAGACGATGCCCGTACCCGAATGATCAGGCGAAAAGCCCCCCACCCACCCGGTAACCCATTGATCCTGCCCGCGAGCAGCGCAGTCGTGGACTGTGTCCCTATCAGCGCCCCACCGGCGCCACCAGGTCAGGCTACGCCAATGCTTACTGTAGGGAAGGCAGGTAGACGAGGCAGCGATAGAGCGCCTACCCAGTGGCCAGCATCCTCCGAACCATTCGACCGCACCACGTGCTCCGGTAGTACCTCCACAGCCTGCTCGCTGCGACCGCCTTCGCTAGGTGAGAGCGCCGCACCGCTGCCTTCGCAGCCGTGAGCGATTTTGAAATGCGGCTCATTCTGTTAACCGGCTGGTTGTGATCTGGCGCGTCATCCGGGGCCTGCCGAACAGGAAGACCCCCGGTCCTCTCACACCGAGGCAAGCCATCGAGATCTGCCAAAAAATCCTGGAATGCCGCTCGCCAAATAACCCTTCGAATAATGAGCTCTTCGTCAGCAGTGGTCTCTTGCGCAGCCGACCGCCGCCACAACCGCGCCACAACTTCCCTGTCGAACGGATATTGCTCCTCATCCCCGGAAGCAAGGACCTGCTCAATAGCAGCAGCATCAGGACACTCCGCCATGCGCAAGACTCGGGGAGGAGCGCCGTGCCGCGGGGAAGTTTGCGGAACTTCCCCAGGGAAGAAAGGAACCCCAATCCACTCAGGTACCAGTCGTTCAGTAAGCCTGCGATGGAGCATGTTTGCACGGCGTTGCCCAGGATCGAGAGCAAGAGCTGCTCGTTGAAAACTGGGCGTCAGCAAGGGCGAACAAACACCATTCCTTTCGCCCGTTGTACCCCACCTGCGCATCCGCTCGAGCACGTAGTAATGATCCAGAACAGCCGAGCTAGGGACACCTGAACGGCTGACCCTCCGGAGAACTGACAAGACATGCATGAACAAGTCTTGTCGGTAAGGATCCAAGACTGCCTCGCCAGTGCAGTGACGCCGGACAATCCGATCAGCGCACGCCTTGAGCACATCCTCCTCTTCAGATGCGCGTTCGATTCCTCTCAGGAGCTCACTCTGCAGCCCTTGCGGCTCGCCCACTCTTCCAAGGGGTCCGTAATAAGAGTGGGCCGCTTCTCCGCCAACACCGCCGACGACGACGTTGGTCTCAACATCCAAAGTTCGTGGGGTGCGATGGAGCAAGAACGATGAGGGGCGCAGTCCTTCTGCGTATTCATGCCAGGCATAGGCAGCATCCATCCCGGGGGGCATCTGAACAGCCCCAGTACCCCCTGCCTTCGTGTGCTCGATACGGTGTTCGACTTCTCGCCCCAGGAGTCCAACCAACTCCTTGGCAATGACGAGGTCTCCCGGGACGGCATCGTGGCTGTGAAGTGTGATAGCCGTTCCGCTAGCGAGGAACGCGGCCGCGACCAGACGGGAATCCCGCCCTCCGCTCAAGTCCACCGTGGGGGTCCCATCAAACCAACGACCTATGGAGGACACTGTGCCCTTCAGGTCCGCAGCCGCCTCCTCAACCAGATCATCCAGCTCCCCTTCATACGAGAGCTGACTCGACACGGTGTCCAAGCTTTGAACTGCTAGACGTGAGCGCCGCCAACTCACCCTCGTTGCCGGCCCAACAACCCGGACTCCTCTCAGCGGGGTTACCTCGCCAAAGAGTTCATCCGCCACTGCCATCTGTGACCAACCGAGCGGGTCTGGCACCAGCGGCAGCCCAGCGAACTTGATGGCCGCTACAGGCCGGTTGCTCCACACCCATCCCCACGCAGTGCGCACCTCAAATAGCCGCCCGACACCCAGCGCGTCTGTAAAAAGGTCAAGCCGGTCCGCGTCAGCATCGATGCATCCGAGGACGAACGGAGGAGTAAGATCCAAGATCCTGCGAGGAGCGCTCCGAAGAACCCGCGCCACCTCGATCGCCGCATCTGCAGGCGCCTTCTGCGTGATGCGCTCAACACCCAACGGGGTGCCTACCGAGGCCACAGCCTGCGACCCTTGCTGCACCCATGCAGGCCAGCGGAACGTCGACGGGCAACGCGACCACTCAACTAGCCCGCACGTTGCAGAGTGATGCGCATGCGACTTAGGTCTAACACCCCACCTGCCCTCGTAGGCTCGCTCCACCCGAAGCAACCCCTGCTGCACACGCTCCGAGGAGCCCCCCCCCCGCCTGCATAAGCAATCACGGTCTGCACGACTCACACCTCCACGTTCGCGAAGTCGCCCTGCGCACGACGACCGCTGTCACCCAGCTGCTGATTGCTAACTCATCACACAACTCCCCCGGATACAGCGTGCGACACGTCTGCAGGATTTAGCAGGGTCGCGTCGAATCGATTCACACAGATTCATCGACTAAGGAATCAAACACCCCCTGCCCGACGTTGCCGCCATCATGACCACAGTGGCACTGACCGAACAGAACTTCGAGCAGACGATCTCCGCGACCGACATCGTCCTCATCGACTTCTGGGCCTCCTGGTGCGGCCCCTGCCGCCAGTTCGCACCCATCTTCGAACAGGTATCTGAAAAGCACGAAGACATCACGTTCGCCAAACTCGACACTGAGGCCGAACAGTCCATCGCCGCCGCCGCCAACATCACCTCCATCCCCACGATCATGATCGTCAAAGAAGGCATCCCAGTCTTCTCCCAAGCCGGCGCACTGTCAGCACCTGCCCTCGAAGACCTCATCACCCAGGCCCGCAACCTGGACATGGAACAGGTACGCAAAGAAATGGAAGAACGCCAGGGCAACGAACAAGCTGGCGACAGCAACTAAAACCCACCCATAACGTGAAGGCCGGGCCCCTGATGGGGCCCGGCCTTCACGCGCACAGATAACCAGTGCGAGACACACAAATGGTGGAGGTGGCGGGAATCGAACCCGCGTCCGCCGATGAAAGACCAGGACTTCTCCGGGCGCAGTGCGCTTAGGTGTTTCTCAGCCTTCGGGCACGCACGCACACGTTCCCGAACACAGGCCCAGTCGAGTAAAAGTCCCGCAATGCCCCCCGACATGACATTGCAGCAAGATTCCTAGATGACGCCAGGAACTAGGCCGGAATCAAACCTAGGCTGACGGACTTCTTTATGCGCTCGCTCAGGCGGCGAGGGCGAAGTCGGTGCGCTTGGAATCGGCACCTATTGGTTTACAGGGAGCGTTAACGAGATAACCCTGCATCCTCGGCCCGCTTCCCCTGGCCGAACTATCGACGTCGAAACCGATCACCCCCATGGGGTGTCTCACACTGTTTTGTTATCGAGTAACACGCCCTGCCTGTACACCACAGACCGGGAAACCAACGATAGCTCAGCGCGCTCCAGCAGCGAAACCCCTCACCAGAAACACACCGCTACCACCGTGCACCCATCACAGCTGCGCAAACTCATTCAGCTGGAACCGCCGCCCAGAAATCTCCCCCACCGCGATTTTCACCACATGCTGCTTATCGGTCTCAATCCACGGCTGCAGCGGCAGCGACTCAGCAAACTCTCGTTCCTGCCCCGCAACCACCTCCTCAGCGCGCCCCATCACAATCACGCTCTCAGCACACCCATCAACGAAACGATCCGCCTCAAAAGCCACATCCGCATTGATGGTCAAACCCATTAATTTGTTTCCCTCGGCCGTCCGGAAATAAACAGCACCATCACGCGCAACATAATTCAACGGCGTAATAAAAGGGACTCCAGCTACCGCTGTAGCAAGCCGCCCAAACCTCAACGACTCCAGAACCTCGACGGCTTCTTCCTTGGTCATCTCATGAATCATCTCGTCACCCATAGCCGCTCCTGTCCTCGTACATCCTTGTGCAACAACGAAACACCCGACACTGCACGCAGCGCCCACCTCACCACGCTAACCCCACATCACGGCCAGCGGTGCTCAAACACCACCTCACCACGAACCACCACCACCTCCACCAAAACCACCACCACCAACTGAACCGCCTCCACCAAAACCGCTTTGCCCTGAAGCGCCCGCAGACCCCCCACCGCTACCGCTGTCAATCGGGGCAGAAAAAGCGCTCTCAGCACTTCCCGAAAAATCACGCAGCATCGAGGTGAAAACCACGTAATCCCACGCCGTAGCGCCACCGGAATACCACGACGGCGAATCCACTACCGCACCCTCAGCTTTAGCCGCAGCCACAACCTCATCGAAGATCTTCGCCCACTTCTCTGCCACCCCAAAAACAATCGCATACGGCAAATAACGACTGAAAACCTTCTCCGCCTCCTCAAAACGGATCTGCCCAGCCTCAGCCGTCACCAAGTACTCCTTAAAACCACGAGCCTGATGCAACACAGCTGTACCTGCCGCCGTACGCGCCACCATCGAACGCGCCATCAACAACACCACCACGCCAGCGGCAGCGACCCCAGCACCAGCACACAAAAACATCCCAAACTGCGCACCAGTCAACGCCACAGTCCCGGACATAAACAGCAACGGAGCAGCCAAAACAGCACCCGCGATAAGCAAAATCACACCCAAACCAGCCCACGCCGAACGTGTCTGCTTCGGGTTCTGCCTAAACCACCCACGCGCAGTCACCTCGTCATACATATACGACTTGACCAGATCAACCCGCGTAGCCATCTGCCGACGACGAGAAGACAACAACGCCGTCTCCGAAGACCCCAACAACGCCTGCACCAAAGTCCGCTCATACCTGAGCAGCTGACCCTCATCAAAGTTCTCACCGCGACGAATCCGCCAATCCGAATCCTTCCCCTGACGCGGAACCTCCTCAATAGCCACAACCCCACGCACCGCCAAGTCAACGATCGAGGCCGTCACATCCACCATGTCTGCAGACTCATCCTGCAACGTCCCAATCAACCCCGGCAGCGAATCCTGCGGAGGCTCAAAACGCACCGCCACCGGAGCAGACGCAGACAACCGCACCGCCTCCGTCGCCGCATCCTCACCACCAGGCAACACCCCAGGAGTCAACCCAACAAACTGCTCATCACGACCACGACGCCGATACGCAGCCCCCATCCCCACAACCGCGCCCACAAACGCCAACCCACCCACACCAACACTGCCCGCACCCATCGCCGTAGCCACCCACTGCGGCACAAACTCCGTCAGCGCACGCCCACCCTCAGCATCACCCTCCCGGATGATCGGCTGATCATTACTGACCGTCCCACCCTGATACCCCGTCACCACAGTCATGCCCAGGTGCTTCTCACCCTGCATCCCTAACCCTGTCGCAGTGAAAGTATCTGTACCCCCCACAGACTCCCCAACACACCCAGACTTATCTCTGGATCCTTCCTCCCCCACCCAGCATTCCCGACGCTCAGAACCAACCGGACCTGTCACCGTCACCGTCGCCTGATCAATCGGCGCCTCCCAATGAGTCGCCACCGGGTTCAGGAACAACTCCTGCGTATCGGCAGCGCCATCCTTACCCGGAATCCGGTTCACCACGCCCTTAACGCGATACTCGACCACGTAACGCTGCCGCCCCGACACAGACCGCTTCTTATCCCCGATCTGCAGCCGCAACACACCACCACGATCCCGCTTCTCATACACCGTCGAAGCACCCGTAGGGCTCGTCACATTCACAATCGACATCTCGTACTCACGGAAATGCCCCGGACTTTCCGGAAGATTCCGCCGCACAGTCCAGTCCATAAAAATGCCGTGCCGGTCCTTTCCACCACCGAACACGTAATCCACCGTCTCCCGCGCCCACACCTCACCATCAGGACGCAGCGAATACTCCACCCGATAATCAGCGATACGGTCCCCCTGCTGCGCCCACGCCCCACCAACACCCACACCTACCAACACCACAGCCACACACAGCCCCGACACGCCACGCCCCACCCACCGACGCATCCCCGAGGCAACCCCTACCCGAGCCACACCCATCAATAACCCCATCACTACGCCCCAATCCCATTCACGAAAAAACAGCCGCGCCTCACCGACCCCGCTTAAACGCCACCGACATCGCCCTCTCCGCCTCACGACGATCCTGACGCTCACGCAACGCCTGACGCTTGTCGTACTCCCGCTTACCCTTGGCCAACGCAATCTCCACCTTCACCCGACCATCCTTGAAATACAGCGACAACGGCACCACCGTGTGCCCTGCCTCCCTGGCCTTGGACTCCAACTTCTCGATCTCAGCCCGATGCAACAACAACTTGCGCCGCCGCCGAGCCGAATGATTCGTCCACGTCCCCTGCACATACTCCGGAATGTGCACACCCTCCAACCACACCTCACCCGAACGCGAAAACGACGCAAACCCATCCACCAACGAAGCCCGCCCCAACCGCAGCGACTTCACCTCAGTACCCATCAACGCCAGACCGGCCTCATAGGTGTCCTCAATCAAATAATCGTGACGCGCCTTCTTATTACGCGCGATCACCTTCACACCCGACTCCTTGGCCATCTGCCACTGCCTTCCTCAACCCAGTGCTCCCACTGGTCACACAACTACCGCGCAAACCACTCCATAGCTCACGCTCAGACTCCACCACCGTACAGGCACCCCAACAACACCCAACCCCCGACTCACACCCGCACATACCGACCCAACGCCACCCACGACACAACCACCGCCACACCAACCCCGCACCCCACCAACACCGGCGCCACCACCAACACATCCACCGGAGTAATCCACCCAAAATCAGAAAACTTTGCAGCCAACTCAGCCACCCCAAAACGCACCGCCCCCCACAAAACCCCCACCGCCAGCACACACGCCACCAGCACCGCAGCAACCATCTCCACCATAAAAGGCAACTGCAAAGCCCCTTTCGAAGCCCCCACCACCCGCTTCACCCCAGTCTCACGACGCCTCGTCCACGCCACCTGACGAATCGTCGTCACCAACAACAACACCATCGCCACCGACATCACCCCAGCAACTCCCCACGCAGTCACCCGTAAAAAGTCCAACACCCGAATCAACGGATCCACCACCTGACGAATATCCTTCACCGCCGCCACTCCCGGCATCCCACCAAACATTTGATGAACCACCGCATACTCACTCGGATCCACCAACTTCACCCGAAACGCCGCCGGAACAGCCGAAGCCGGAGTACGCGCAAACGCTGGATTACCCGCAAACTGCGCCCGGAACCGCTCATACGCCTGATGCTGAGACTCAAACTCATACGACGCCACCACCTTCGAAGAGGCATCCAGCAACTCCCGCACCGCCGCCTGCTGCACCGCAGTCACCGGCTTACCCCCACACCCCGCATCCGGCGACGATGCCGTACACAAAAAAATCGACACCTCAACCTTGTCGTACCAATACCCCTTCGCAGCATCCACCTGCCGCCCCGACAACATCCCCACCCCCAAAAACACAACACTGACCATCGCCACAATCACAATCGACACAAACGCCCCCAGATTGCGACGCAAACCCGCCCCCACCTCCTGCACCAAAAACGTCGGCCTCACAGCAGCTCACCCCCATGCCCCTCACCCGAAGCCACCACCCGATACCTACCACCAACCTCATCTCGAACAACCACCCCATCACACAGCTCAATTACCCGCCGACCAGCCATATCCACCACCCGATCATCATGCGTAGCCATCAACACCGTCGTCCCCTCCGCATTCACCCGCCCCAACAACTCAACAATGCTCTCGGTCGCCTCCGGATCCAGATTTCCCGTCGGCTCATCCGCCAACAACAACGACGGCCGCTTCACCAACGCCCGCGCCAACGCCACCCGCTGCTGTTCCCCACCACTCAACTCATGCGGCAACCGCCGCGCTAACGACCCCACCCCCACCACATCCAACGTCTCTGGCACTAACCGATCCACATCCGCAGGGTTGTACCCCAACACATGCAGCACATACGCCACATTCGCCTGCACATCCCGATCCGGCAACAACCGATAATCCTGAAAAACAACCCCAATCTGACGACGCAACTGCGGCACCCGCCGACGCGGCAGCCGCACCACATCCCACCCCAACGCCGACAGCTCCCCCGAAGAAACCTTCTCCTCAGCCAACAGCAACCGAATCAACGTCGACTTACCCGACCCCGAAGCACCCACCACAAAAACAAACTCACCGGCCCCCACCTCAAAAGAAACCCCATCCAACGCCGGCTTCACACCACGCCGATACGTCTTGACCACATCCGTGAACGAGATCACAACCCCTGCCCTCCCAGAACACGAAACGAACAAGAAACCCCGGCTACACGCCACAGCACCCTAGCCGCCTCGCCCACACGAACCCCGTTCCTGCAGCGGCGCGTCGCAACCCCATCCACTAGCCCGTAACCCAGCTCACACCTTCCATGTGACTCTGGTCCCGGTTTCTCCAAAGGTTGCGCGCATCCCACCAAGACCGTGACAACCTCACACCATGACCACGCAGCGACAGATCGGCGTCACCGAACTCGCACTCCGCGATGCACACCAAAGCCTCATGGCAACGCGCATGGCACTCGAGGACATGGTCGACGCCTGCGCAGACCTGGACCAAGCAGGTTTCTGGAGCGTCGAATGCTGGGGCGGAGCCACCTTCGACTCCTGTATCCGGTTCCTCAACGAAGACCCGTGGGAGCGCCTACGCACCTTCCGCAAACTCATGCCAAACACGCGCACACAAATGTTGCTGCGCGGGCAGAACCTCCTGGGTTACCGCCACTACGGGGACGATGTCGTCGACCACTTCGTTGAAAAAGCCGTCGAAAACGGCATGGATGTTTTCCGTGTCTTCGATGCCCTCAACGACCCTCGCAACCTCGAACACGCTATCGCTGCTGTTAAACGCGCCGGCGGGCACGCCCAAGGCACCGTCTGCTACACCACCAGCCCGCTGCACACCGTTGAGGGCTACGTCGAACTCGCCAAACAGCTAGCCGACATGGGTGTGGACTCTATTGCCCTCAAAGACATGGCAGCCCTACTCAAACCCCAACCGGCTTACGACATCGTCAAAGCCATCAAAAATGAACTGCCTGACATGCAGATCAACATCCACTGCCACTCCACCACCGGAGTAACCCTGGTCTCCCTCATGAAAGCCATCGAGGCAGGCGCAGACGTCGTCGACACTGCCATCAGCTCCATGTCCCTAGGGCCGGGCCACAACCCCACCGAATCCCTCCAAGAAATGCTCGAAGGCACCGGCTACATCGCTGACCTCAACAAAGAGCTGCTAAAAAACGTCAAACAGCACTTCGCCAAAATCAAACCCCGCTACCAGAAGTTCATGTCGAGCTACACCGTCGACACCGCCATCTTCGATAGCCAAATCCCCGGCGGCATGATCTCCAACATGGAGTCCCAGCTCAAACAACAGGGAGCTGCCGACCGCCTTGAAGAAGTACTCGAAGAGGTACCCCGCGTCCGCAAAGACGCCGGATACCCCCCACTCGTGACTCCCTCGAGCCAAATCGTTGGCACCCAAGCGGTGTTCAACGTCCTCATGGGCAAATACAAAGTCCTCACCGCCGAGTTCGCCGACCTCATGCTCGGCTACTACGGCACCACCATCGGCGACATGAACCCCGAAGTGGTCGAACAAGCCAAAGCACAAACAGGCAAAGAGCCCATCACTGTCCGGCCTGCCGACCTCATCGAACCCGAATGGGACAAGCTCAAAGAGGAAGCAGCCAACATCCCCGGCTTCGACGGCACTGATGAAGACGTCCTCACCTACGCCATGTTCCCCAAAGTCGCCCCTGGCTTCTGGGCTACCCGGCCCGAAGGCCCCAAGAACGTCGGCCAAAGCCCCGAAGAGCTCGAAGCAGAACGCGCAGCCCAAGCCGGAGACACCAAAAACGGCCCCATCCGCGTCCCCATCACCTACAACGTCACCGTCGGAGGCAAGAGCCACTCCGTCACCGTTAAACCGGCCTGACCACAGCCCCTAACCGCCTCCACACATTCTTAAGGACCACACATGGCTGACAAACCCGCAACCATGGCGGAGCGGATCAAAGAACTCCGCGCCCGCCGCGCAGAACTCGAAGCTGGCGGTGGCGAAGCCCGCATCGAAAAGCAGCATGAGCAAGGCAAACTCACAGCCCGTGAACGCATCACCGAACTCGCCGACGAAGGCAGCTTCGCTGAACTAGGGCTCTTCGCTCAACACCGCACCACTTTGTTCGGCATGGACAAAGCCAAAGCTCCCGCCGACGGCGTCGTCACTGGCTCCGCTACCGTGCTGGGGCGCCCCGTTCACATCGCCAGCCAAGACTTCACCGTCATGGGCGGCTCCGCCGGTGAAAAACAGTCCGAAAAAGTCACGGTCGTTCAAAAAGCATCACTGGAAAACGGGACGCCCTTCATCTTCATCAACGACTCCGGTGGAGCCCGCGTCCAAGAAGGCATCGATTCGCTATCCGGATACGGCAAAGTGTTCTTCCAGAACGTCGCGCTCTCCGGTGTGGTGCCACAGATCTCTATCATCGCTGGTCCGTGCGCTGGCGGTGCCGCCTACTCCCCCGCACTAACCGACTTCATCATCCAAACCAAAGAATCTCGCATGTTCATCACCGGTCCTGGTGTGATCAAGCAGGTCACGGGAGAGGAAGTATCCGCTGAAGATCTCGGCGGCCCGGGCGCGCACATGACCCGCTCCGGTGTCACGCACTTTGTTGCCGACGATGACGCTCAAGCCATGCTCATCGCGAAGAAACTCCTGAGCTTCCTGCCCAGCAACAACTCCGAAATGCCCCCCATCGTCGATGGCAACGACGATGTCGAAGACATCCCTGAGCTCAACGACATCATTCCCGAAGACACCAAGCGCGGATACGACATCCGCGAGGTCATCTCGCTCATCGTTGATGATTCGGATTTCCTCGAGGTGCAGGCTGGTTGGGCAATGAACGTTGTCATCGGTTTCGGACGAGTGACTGGTCGATCTGTGGGAATCATCGCGAATCAGCCCAACTTCCTCGCTGGTTCTCTAGACATCAACGCCTCCGACAAAGTTGCCCGGTTCGTACGTTTCTGCAACGCCTTCAACATTCCTGTAGTCAACCTCGTTGACGTTCCCGGCTTCTTGCCTGGGGTTGAGCAGGAGTACGGCGGCATTATCCGCCACGGCGCAAAAATGCTCTTCGCCTACAGCTCGGCCACGGTTCCTAAGATCACTGTTGTTCTCCGTAAGGCATACGGCGGCTCTTACCTAGCCATGTGTTCTAAAGACCTTGGCGCGGACCGGGTGTTCGCGTGGCCTACCGCTGAGATCGCTGTGATGGGTGCTGAGGGCGCTGCAGGCGTGGTCTTCCGCAAAGAAATCGCCAACGCTGAAGACCCCGAAGCCAAACGAGCCGAACTGGTCCAGCATTACCGCGAAGCGTTCTCCACCCCTTACGTTGCCGGGGCGCGCAGCCAAGTCGACGACATCATCGAACCAGCCAGCACCCGCCGAATGATCGCGCAGTCCTTGGAGTATCTCGCGAACAAACGCGATATCCGACCGCCCAAGAAGCACGGCCTCATCCCGATGTGATCGGCGACGTTTCACCACGACGAACACGTCGACGAGAACGGAGAACACACCATGAGTGATGTGACTGAGCCTTCTGAGCTCGAACAGTTGCGCGTACTCGTGCAAGACCTCAGCG
This sequence comes from Dermatophilus sp. B7861-1, assembly GCF_058996045.1. Lineage (NCBI taxonomy): Bacteria > Bacillati > Actinomycetota > Actinomycetes > Micrococcales > Dermatophilaceae > Dermatophilus > Dermatophilus sp. B7861-1. Next base: position 1,631,867 of record NZ_CM180082.1, read on the forward strand.
CCCGCGTAGAACGTCTAGAAAGCAGGGTTGCTGAACTTCACGACCCCGAAGAGATCAGCGAGGACGTCATTCTCGCTATCTCTGCGGCGGTGGCCGCGGCACTGGGCAAGCGCGCCACCATCAAACAGATCCACTTCGCCTCGAAGTCCGGATCGGGCTGGGCTGACCAAGGCCGCAGTGATATTCAGCATTCGCACACCATCCGACCGCAGTCGTCGAACGTTCGATGATCAGCCGGTGAATGACCAGCAAGAGCCATACGAGGGAAGATATGAAGCTCAAGATCACAGTCAACGGCTCGGTCTACGACGTCGAGGTCGAGGTCGAGGACACGCGTAAACAGAAACAGCTCGGCGCGATCCAGGTTGGCGGTTTCGGTGGTGGTATTCCTGCTACCTCCGCGGTGAAAGCTCCTGCCTCCTCGGCGAGTGCTTTGACGGCCAACATTGCTGGCACGGTTGTCAAAGTGCTTGTTGAAGATGGTGCCGAGGTCAAGTCCGGTGACACTTTGCTCATCTTGGAAGCGATGAAGATGGAAACGGAAGTGACCGCGCCCAAGGATGGCGTGGTTGCTTCCGTTGAGGTCACTGTAGGGCAGGCCGTGCAGAACGGTCAGGTGCTCCTACAGTGGGCGGAAAGCTAAACATATTTCGCTGTTCAGGGGTGGTGTAGTCAGCTGGCTACACCACCCCTGTTAGTTGTGGCGTGTATGGGGTTCTGGTGCGGTTAGGCGTGCACCACTGTCACTGGCACAGGAGCGGCATGCAGGATGCTGCGGGATGTGGATCCCATGAGTAGCCCGTGGAATCCGCCTCTGCCGCGTGATCCGACAACAATCAGTTGAGCGTTCTGGGCTGTAGCCAGTAGAGCTTGTTCCGGGCCGCCGTGGATGAGGCGTTTTTCCACCTTCAGGTGTGGGTGGGTGGTGGTTTCGGTGGCAATGATTTCCTCGAGCACAGCTCGTGATGAGTTTTCGATTGCAGTAGCGAAACGTGCATGGTCTTCGTCTGTCATGGTCCAGCTGCGCAGCGCGCCCCAGCAGCGCACGGCGATGAGTGGAACGTTGAGGTCAGATGCCATTTGGGCGGCGAAGCGTGTTGCGGCGCGACCATCAGGGCTGTCGCTGACTCCAACAACTACCGGAGCGCTCTTATCTGCGGTAGTGCTTTCGGGTACGACGGTCACTACTCCGTGTGCGTGTCCGGCCACGGCGTTGGAGACGCTGCCGAGCAGCAGTCCGCTTACTTCGCCGCGCCCGTGTGACCCCAGAACGGTCATGCGGGCGTGGTTTGAGGCTTCGATGAGTAGGTGGGCAGGTGAGCCGGTGTTTGTCACTGCGTGTACGTCAAGTTCGCGGTGGTGTGCACGTACTGTTTCGACACCTTCGGCGCATTCGCGGCGAGCCACATCGAGGAATACGTCGGTGGCTGGCTCGTACCAGCTGCCGTCGCCGATGGTGGGTGCGGTGAGTTGGACTGCGGTGAGGACGGTTAAGCCGGCGCCGCTGTGTTCGGCGGCGTCGGCAGCCCAGGTGAGAGCTCGTTGGGAGACGGGTGAGCCGTCGTAGCCAACAACGATGCGGTTGGTGTAGGCACGAGTCTCGTCAGTCATGGTGGCCTCCAGGTCTCGTCTGGGTGGGCAGGCACCCGCGGCCGTGGTGCGTTCGCTGACACCCGATTTTTCGAGTCTAGAAGCGTGCTGAGCGGATTACATGTTCCGTTGCTGAGTGTGTTGGAAAGGCAGCACACTCGCTAGGGGTCACTCTTTTTCAGCTGCTCGTTTCCAACGGATGCCAGCTTCGATGAATGCGTCGATGTCGCCGTCGAAGACCGAGTCAGGGTTACCAACTTCGTAGCCAGTGCGCAGGTCTTTAACCATTTGGTACGGGTTGAGGACGTAGCTACGCATCTGGTCACCCCAGGTGGCTTTGACGTCTCCGGCAAGTTCTTTCTTTGCGGCGGCTTCTTCCTGCTGTTTTTGCAGTAGGAGTCGGGATTGGAGCACGCGGTATGCGGCGGCGCGGTTTTGGATCTGGGATTTTTCGTTCTGCATGGACACGACGATGCCGGTGGGGATGTGTGTCATACGGACGGCGGAGTCGGTGGTGTTAACGCTTTGTCCACCGGGGCCGGAGGAGCGGAACACATCAATTTTTAGTTCGTTTTCGGGGATGTCAATGTGGTCGGTTTGTTCGATGAGGGGAACAACTTCAACCGCGGCGAATGATGTTTGGCGTCGTCCTTGGTTGTCGAAGGGGCTGATGCGTACGAGGCGGTGTGTGCCTGCTTCGACAGATAGGTGGCCGTAGGCGTAAGGAACGTTTACTTCGAAGGTCGCGGATTTCAGGCCGGCTTCTTCAGCGTAGGAGGTGTCCATGACTTTGGTTGGGTAGTCGTTACGTTCGGCCCAACGTAGGTACATGCGCATGAGTTGTTCAGCGAAGTCGGCTGCGTCGACGCCGCCTGCTCCTGCGCGGATGGTGACGACAGCTTCTCGTTCGTCGTATTCGCCGGCGAGGAGGGTTTTGACCTCGAGTTCTCCAACGGATTTTTTGAGTCGTTCGAGGGTTTGTTCGGCTTCGGCGAGGGTATCGGCATCGTTTTCTTCACGGCCGAGTTCAATGAGTACTTCGAGGTCTTCGATGCGGGAGTCGAGGCTTTCAACGCGTTCTAGTTCGGCGTTGGCGCGTGAGAGAGCTGAGGTGACTTTTTGTGCGTGGTCGACGTCGTCCCACAGGTCTGGGGCGCCGGACTGTTTTTCGAGGTCGGCGATTTTGGCGCGTAGGGCGTCCACGTCGGTCACGTCACGGACCGACTTCATAGTCGTCCGGAGGTCGGTCAGTTCGGATTCGAAGTCAACAGCCACAATGGTCAAGGTTACGCGACGCTTGTGGCTGCTTCTCACCATGTTGGTTGTTGTGCTCACTGTGCCCTGGTGGGGGCCGATTGTTGTGGGTGGGGGGTGGTGTTTGTCGTTGCGGGTCAGGAGGAGGGTCGGTGGGGGTGCGGGTGTGGTTGCGTGATGGTCGTCGGGAGGATTTTGGTCATCCGCGGGATGGGCAGTGGACGGCGCGGCGGGATGATTTTTCGGGGGTGTTGCTTGTCGCGTATGTACGGGCAGGGGTATTTGAGGAGGTTCGGCGTTTTTATCGTTCTGATGAGTGGCGTCGGGTTGAGATCAGTTGAGGGTGATTACCGCTGGCGTTGTGTGGGGTGTGGGCTGCGCTGAGTAGCCAGTATGTGGCGGTTTGAGCGCTCCAGCCGTTGGGGTAGAGGTCGAGTAGGCGTTGCGCGCCGGTGAGGTCTTGGCCGAGGGTGACGCCGGGTGGTTCTTCGTATCCGGTTTTGCGGCGTTGTCCGCGGCCGTGGTTGGTCAGGAGTGCGTTGCAGAGGCATTTGCGGCCGATGGTTTCGGCGATGTCTCCGCCTTTTTTGATGTATGCGTCTTGGGGTTCGGCAGGGCATCGGTAGCCAATGCTGCCGTCGGGGCGTTCGTAGGGGGTGCGTAGGTAAGAGAGGTCGCAGATGCGGGGGCGTTGTTCGTAGACGTTGGGGTCGGAGAGGGTGTCGGCAAGGGTAGCGATTTTGAAGGGGAATCCGGTGGGGGATGCGCGGGGGTCGTTGCGGATGGTGAGTGTGTTTGTGCGTAGGTGCTGGTGCAGGGTGGCCAGGATGTGGGGATCAAGGCCGGAATCGTTGCTCAGGGCGAAGATTGTTCCGCATTGGACGCCGGTGGCTCCGGCTTGTTGGGCTTGGTGGAGGGCCTGCGGGGTGGACTCTCCTCCGGCGAGCCAGAACGGTAGGCCTAGACGGGCGATGGCGGTGAGGTTGGGGGTGTCGCGGGGGCCGTAGATGGGGTCACCGTGGTGGTCGAGGGTGAGTTTTCCGCGTGGGGGTGCGCTGTGTCCGCCGGCGGTGGCACCTTCGACGATAAATCCGTCGGGACGGATTTCTTCATCGCGATGCAGGTAGGTGGCTAGGGAGTGTAGGGAGATGATGGCGAGGAAGTGGGGGCGGGTTAGTGGTGGTAGAGGGGTGCTCAGGATGCTGGTGGGGTCGAGAGTTGTGGTGTGGGTGCGGGTGGCGTTGGCTACGTCGATGGTGAGGGTTGCGGGTTTGTGTGCTGCGTAGTTGCGCAGTAGGGATGGTATTTCGCGGGGGATGCCTGCACCCATGAGGACATAGTCGACTCCGGCGAGCATGGCGCCCAGTGCTGCACTGGGGGTGGCCATTTGGATTTTTTCGAGGAAGTTGATGCCGACGGGTCCGTCGTGGCCTTCTTTGGCGAGCCAGACTTCGGCGAAGTTACCTAGAACTGCCAGTTCGATTGCTTTGCGGGAGATGTTGATGGTGATTTTTGGGTTGGGCCGGTAGGGGGCTCCGTTGCGTCCATGGGGGCGGTAGTAGGTCTGGAGTGCGCGTTTGACCATGTCTTGGTCTGGGAAGTGTTGGAGTGCGCGGCGGTAGTGGCCGCCGGGGTCTCCGTCTTCGAGGGTTCTGGCTAGGACTGAGTCCATGGCTGTTCCTGAGACGACACCAAGCTGGCCGGTTTGGGCAACTTTGCGCGCCATCCACCATGAGGAGATTGCTACTCCCATGCCGCCTTGAATGACTGTTGGTAGCGAAGTGTTCATTGCCGTCCTCTCCGTGCAGTGGTGGTGCACGTGTGTGTGGGCGGCCGCAATGACCGCAACCTACGGTTACGTAACTTTAGGTTACGGTTTCGTAGGTTACGGTAGCGAAACTTTCTCGTCTAGACCCCTCGCTAGATGTATTGATCGACGGCAAGAGCATGCGATGTGGGCATTTGCAAATCGCGTCGCATGGTGCGCGATTTATCGATATGGACTCACTGGGGTTAGAGTCAGCAATGTCTGGACAGTCAAGGCGACCCACAGGGCCAGGCTCTATCAGTGAGCCGCTGATATGCAGCGTTCCTCTATGGGTCGCACGCCTTCCTGACGTAATTGCCGCCCACAGGCATCCATCCGTGATGCATAGCGGTACTTTGACGCAGCGTCCGTATACAACGGACGTAGTTTTTGTGCGCAAATTTTGAGAGATCTCTTCCCTAAAGCGGGTCACACTGTGATGCTTGAGCAGTTCCACCCGCAACTTTCGCTGTTACAGCACCGCGGTGAAGGCGGTCATTCACCACGCTTTGCTCCAAAGCACTGATCAATCCCTCACACCACGGTCAACTCATCTTGAGTTGCGCACAGGATCAACCTGTTTCACTCGCCCTCCTCCTCCAGAACGAGGGATGCAAAGACGCACGTGAAACAGACCGGACCCAAACATCGCGAGCATGATCGCTCTCGACGTCGTAGGGCAGCGGCCCATTGGCCACCACAGGTCAGTGGATGTTGCCGTGCGACGCCCTGGCGTCACGCACACCGGCTAACGAACACGCATCCTCCTGTGATGTCACACGTTCAACGGAACAGACACACCCACCACGTGCCCACCTGTTCCACAGAATGCCGGAAGCACATGTCCGAGATGTGGCCTCCACACCACACCTCGGTGAACAACTCGACGACTCAATCGGTCCACCAACCACTTTCCCCGTTACGTACTTCAAGGAGAACTCCTCATGGATTGGCGCAGCCGAGCAGAATGTCTGACCGAGGACCCCGAGCTTTTCTTCCCCATCGGAAACACCGGCCCCGCCCTGCTCCAGGTTGAAGAAGCCAAAACCGTATGCCGCCGCTGCGCAGTCATGGACACCTGCCTGCAGTGGGCCATCGAATCCGGCCAAGACGCCGGCGTATGGGGTGGCATGTCTGAAGACGAACGCCGCGCCCTCAAGCGCCGCAACGCCCGCGCCCGCCGCGCCAGCTAACTTCACACCCGCCGGTCGACCACCGGCGAAACCTCACGGCGCACTCACCACGCTCACCCAGCGCGGGAGTGCGCCGTGAGGCGTTTACGCGCAGTAAAAGTCACCTTCGTTCCCCCTTCAGGGCGCGCCTCCCACGTGATTTTCCCCCGCAAGTCCTGCACAAAAGCACGCACAATCTGCGTCCCCAACCCTGAACGCCCCGGTTTGAACCCTTCCGGCAAGCCGACCCCATCATCAAAAATATCCACCCGCAAAACCCCAGCATCCGCCTCAGCAACACTCAACACCACATGACCCCCATCAGGACCAAATGCGTGATCAACCGTGTTCTGCACTAGCTCAGCTAGCACCAACGCCATCGGTGTCGCCTCCGCAGCATCAAGATGACCAAAGCTGCCTTGCCGCGACCACGACACCGTCCCACCGGCCACCTCAAGAATCGCGTTAATCACCCGAGTAGCGATCTCATCGAACCCCACGCTCTCATCCAAACTGCGCGAAAGCGTCTCATGCACCAACGCAATCGTTGACACCCGCCTACCAGCCTCAGCCAACGAAGCCTGCGCAGAGGTATCCGTTACACGACGAGCCTGCAAACGTAACAACGCAGCAACCGTCTGCAGATTGTTTTTCACCCGATGATGAATCTCGCGGATAGTCGCATCTTTTGTAAGAAGCTGCTCTTCCTGCCTCCGCAACTCACTGATGTCACGAACAAGGATTAACGCCCCCAAACGTTCCTTGCCCTGCCGCAACGGCACCGCCCGCATAGCCATCACGCCGCCATCAGCCTCAACATCAGTGCGCCACGCCGCGCGCCCCATCGTCACTAACGGCAACGTCTCATCCACATTCGTATGCCCCTGCAGAAGGTCAATCACAACCTTCGACAAATACGCACCCTTCAAAGGGCCCTCATGCCCCAATCGCAACAACGCACTCGTGGCATTCGGCGACAAATACTCAATAACACCGTCATTGTCGATACGAATAACCCCATCCCCAGCCCGCGGAGTGCCATGACGCTGCGACTTCGGCTGACCTGACAACGGAAAACCACCATCACGAATCATTCCCATCAACGTATCTGCGGTCGCTTGATACACCCGCTCGAGCTGACTAGCAGCACGCACCTGCGCCACAGACTGATGCCGCGTCACCACCGCGATAGCCGCCCCCCGATGCACCACCGGCGTAGCCTCCACCCGCCGCAACACACTGTGCGGCCACTGCCCCGCAGTCACAATCGCCCGCGCAGCAACAGCCTGATCCAACATCAAAGTGCTGGCCTCATTCGCCTGATCCCCCACCAAATCGTCATAAAACACCAACGGCCCCGTATTAGGCCGCACATGCGCCAAAACCGTCCACTTCGTTCCCTCAGGACGACGACCAGCCAACAACGCCGCCTCATCCGCAGCCTGATCAAAACCACCCTGGCAAACCTGCTCCTCATCACGAGCAAGCCCCCACAAAACAAGATCACCGATCGCCAAATCAGCGATTAACTGCCAATCGCCGACCAGCATGTGCAACCAATCGACGTCCTTACTGCGCAGCCCTGGAACGAACTGCAATTTCTCGCTGAACGTCGCCATATCCCCAGACTAGCGCCGCCCAACAACAACCAACTCATCCCCAACAACACCCACCACAAACACCCCATCCACAGGCACACATCGCAACACCCCTCCCAGCGCCCCCGCACCCTAGGGTGTTCCCGTGACCAACCACCCCACCCCCCACGAAATCGCCCTTCACGCCCTCGCCAGACTGCCAGCGACAACCTGTGTAGACGTTGGCGACCACCACACTCAAGAACACCTACTCGATGCCCTGGCCACCATCGCCAGACGCGCCACCCTTGCCCACCCAACAAGCGAACACGTCCGCGCCGCAACCCAAAATGCCCCTATCCCCACCCCTGGCGCCATCGCCGAACGCACCAGTCGCCGCTGCCACACCAGCACCAACAACGACGAAAACCCACCATCCCTGGAATGCCACGCAGACGTAGACTCCTGTGCCGCGCTCGCAAGCAAACTTTTTGCCTACGCCGCAACAATCACCCACTCCCCCGATGCGATGCCCTCTTCGCTCATGGTTGCCACCGACGCTGAGTTTCTCGGACAAGCCCTACACGCATTCACAGAAAACATGCGCGCCCTACGCGCCGACCTGCTTCGCCCAACAAGCACCGAATCTGACGACGATGTTCGCCGCCACCGCCACGCCACCGCCACCGGTAAAGCGCGCTACCGCCTACGTTTGGCCACCGAACGCCTCCGGCACGGATGCCCCGAACCAGAACTACCTCACATAAACGCCTCACGCCCCCACCCCGGCCAGGAAGCAGGAACCCGGTAGCCTGTCGCCCATGCATGTGCACGAGACATTTCTGATCGCAACAACCGCGGAAGAGGCTGGTCGTCGTCTTACTGATGAGGCGATCTATCACCGCGGCGCCGAACACATCGGCGCCCATAACGCAGACGTGCACATCACACAACAGGAAGACGCTTTTAACGTCGAAGCTACTTTCGCTCTACCCACAACAGGCATGCCCTCAGCAGCAGCGCGGCTAGCTGGCCCCACGTTGACTGTCCGACTCACCCAACACTGGGAAGCAGCCACAGCTGAGGGAACCCGCACTTCATCTGTCAACATCACCGCCCCGGGAACCCCTGTTACCGGAATCGGAACCCTGAACCTGCGCCCCACCGACCCCGACAGCTGCCAGCTAGAACTCGACGCGGACATCACCGCCGCCGTACCACTGTTCGGCCCCAGCATCGAAAAAGCAGCTGCCCCAGCACTGGTAGAGACAATTCGGGCTATCGCCCAGGAAATAGGGACGCCTGCATGAGGTTGCGAGGCTCACGCCATGAGCCGGGCAACCTCATGCGTCTCTGTCACGTCGTACCAGGAGAGCTCATCGTCAGGGCCATCTTCAGCTAACTCGATATGCCAACTCACCACAGCTGAAAGTGGGATTTCCGCCGATACCACCACATGCCCCGGTGCGTCTTCTTCTGGCTGTTCGCTCACCCATGCCGCTGGAACATCTGCAGCTGCAACAGCAATCCGGCCAGGACAATCTGCCGCTGCCTCCCACAGCGCTTCATACTCCAGGTCTTCTTCATCATGCTCTGGAAAAACCGCAGACAACGTCGGCGTGAGCATGTGCGCACGCCCCCCAGCAGCAAGCAATGCACCTCCCTGCGCCACTGCAGCAGGCACCTCTTGCCCCACCCCGATGAACACCCTCACCTCACCCATCCGGACCCTCCACAGCTTCAGCAACGCATATAACGTGACCGATTAATCACGCCTTCACTGTCATCGTACGTTTCTTGCCTTGCCAGCAGAGATTAAGGCCAGGTAACTAGCTGCCTGGCCTTACACCGACGAGTACTGTGCCACTTGCTCCAGCAGTCCCTGCGCCAAATGATCAATGCCCGCCCCTGCAGGTGAACGCTCCTGTAGAGCAGTAACCGGTACTCCCTTCATCCGCGCAGCCCATACGCCTTCGGGGTCAGCTGGAACCAAATGCACCGTGTGTCCTAAATACAATCGCCGCCACGCCGCAGATCGCGCCATTACTGGCCCGGACTCCCCCTCCTGCACCCCGCTTCGCGTGATCTTGGGCAACGGCGTGCGGACCTGGTTAACCACAACTCGTTCCGCTGGGCTACCCACAGCGGCCAACTCCAACAACCCATCCTCTAAACGCGACAGCCCAACCGGATCATCACACCCCACCGCGACTACGTGATCAGCTGCCTCAAGCGCAGCTAAAGTTGCCCCATTACGGCGCGGAGCATACGTGTCATAGCTCAACTCCGGGTCATCTTCCAACGCAAAACCACAGTCAACAACCGTTACTTGTGCATACCGGCGTGCCACGTCAAAAACCGGGCCAATCAACTCAGGAACCAAAGCTGGCCACCGGTCAACGCGATCCAGGCCGGTCAACACCTGCAGCAGCGGCCCTGCCTGCACCGAAAGCAACTCAACATCGACAGGCTCCAAAAGCCCCCGATCGGCTAGCCGCAGCGCCGCCACGAGTCCCGGAGATTCCTGTTCAAGACCTAACGAACCAGCTACTGCGCCGCCGTAAGTGTCGGCGTCGATGAGCAGTGTGCGCACACCGCGCCCAGCTAACGCTGCCGCCACCCCCACAGCAATCGTTGTCCGTCCCGGAGCGCCTGCAGGACCCCACAACGCAATGACGCTTCCCAGCTGTCCTTCCACAGCTGCGCTGAGTTCTCCGGTTTTGGTGGCCTGGAGTTCACGCCCTCGCGGGCCTCGCCCCCGCAGTCGCTGTGTGCGTGCCTGATCATCACAGGCAACGCGCTCACAGGCCTGTCGTAAGAGTGGAGGCACATCGGTGGGACTCGCATTCATAAACATGTGCCCGTCAACCCCGATCCGCAACGCGGTTTGGGCCTCATCAGCTGCTCCTGGTGGTACTGCAGCCAGCACTGCCACACCCCGCTGACGCATTTTCTCCACCAGAGATCGTTGCAGCCTCACGGTTGTGAGATTCACGATGGCCACATCTGCCAGGGCTGCCTCTGCCGCAGCCGCCACCCCGGCGACTTCTTCTTCCTCAGCAACCACGTCGACACCACGTGAGATAGCCAGCGCCTCACGCAAAAGGCCGATATTTCCCCCGACTATCACTCGCACACGCGCAGCCCGCATTACGAATCCCCTTGATCTTCAATGCCCCTCGCGGCAGCTCCCCCTACAGCGCCGCCACGAACAGCTCCCCGCACGCCACGTCAGCTATCCACAGGGCCCACAGTCGATACGACTTGCCTCGCAACCTGCGGTTAAACTCGGTCGACCGTTGACTGTACGGGCGCTGGCTCCACCCACACCCAGGTGCCGGTATCTCTGACGTCGACACACCTGCACAGCAACCACGAAGGAGACCAGCGATGACATCACGCTTCTTGCTGTTGTCCGATGTCTGCGAGGTCCTCAATATCTCCTCTGCCCAGGCATACGCACTCGTGCGTAGCGGCGAACTACCCGCCATTCGGGTAGGAGGACGCGGACAATGGCGCGTCGAATCGGTGGAACTAGAGAACTACATCCAACGCATGTACGCCGAAACGCGCCGTTACCTCGCCGAATCTCCCCAAAGCGCAGATGACTCCGCTGATGAACGCGTTGATGAATTGCGCTGATTAGCCAGAGTCGTCACAGCTACCACGGCACTAAACGGCACGATCTTCACCCCCTGGACGTAACGCGCCGAGCGCGGAACGTCAGGGGCGTGCCCGGCCAACTCGAAGAAATCTGCACCCACGATATCGATCGTGCCGGTGCGCACCCGCCGCATCTCATCCTCAACAGCCACCGGAACTCGATGCCGCGCAATCACACGCAAAGCGTGTGACATAGACAACCGCTTACGCATATCAGAGGGCGCGGCAACAGCCCTACCTAGACCGTTGATCTCCATGACGGCATGAAGAGGAACAAGAACCTGCTCCCGGTTCTCCATCAGCAGCCAGTCTGCACCTGCATCAATGAGGTCACCGGAGAGCATTCGGCCTCCGCGTAACACCAGACAGATGCGGCCATCGTTGGCCCGCAGACGATCCGAAAGCTCTACTCGAGCGAGCTCGCGACGAACACGGTCCGCGATTTCGGATTCCAGAAACGCCCGATCCTGCTCGTCAGCCATGCCTTCGAGATCGGAAAACAGTCGTTCCCAGCGCATTCGTCCTCCTTGTAAACGTGCCCCAAGCCAACACACCCGCTACGTACCACCGCAACCACCCCAACAAATCAACAAGATCTAAAGAGACCCTTAAACCCACAAATGAGATCAAACTGCACCAAACTGCATTAAGGTGAGGTTGTAGCCCACCCGACAAAAGCACCCTCACCGACCCCTCGGAGACAGCCATGACCGACTCGGCCACCAACAGCACCACCATCCCCAGCACCACCATCGGCTCATGGCGCATCTACCCCTCCCCCAGCAACATCCCCACCCACGCCACCGTCATCACCCGCACCCGCCCCACTACCCTCGAACCGGAAAACCCCACCCCCTACGCCCAAGACCGCCTCGACATACAACTCACCCCCGCCCGCAGCACCACTGCCACCCGCCCCACCGAACCCGAAATACTCCCACCTGCCGAAAACTACGTCGGCCGCCTCGCAGTCACCCTCTTCGAAGTCCTCCGCGGCCGCCGCCCCCTTTCCACACTCGCCCGATTCGTCAGCCCCAAAATCCACGGATCCCTCGACCGACGCCGCCACCGCGCAGGCAGCACCATGAAAATCAAACCCGTCCGACTACGCACCGTCGTCGGCAGCACCCCAAAAAACGGCATCTACGACGCCGCCGTCATCCTCGAAGAAGAAGGTGTCATCCACACTATGGCCCTACGCATCACCCAAAACCGGGGGCGCTGGATCGTCACCGAGCTCTACCTCGACTAACCCTCAGCACCCTTCAAGAAGGCCGTGCCAGCCACCCATCACAGTGGCCAGCACGGCCTTACCGCTACCCCAACAACACGACACGAAAACCACAGACCTACCCATTCACCTGGGAATTCACCGCGACACCAGAAAAAACCACGTCGAAATGTCGCACCAAAGAACACCCCTCCAGCGAGAGTGTGCACAGCGGAGCGGCCAGGGGGGATCGAAGGCCATACACTTCGCCCCCTCTCGAAAGGACAACACCCATGCGTGCACGCACGTCGAGGATCGGCAACGTAGCCACCCTCGCCCTGGCACTCACACTCGGCGGACCCACCGCCATCCCCGCAAGCGCAGAACCCCTGCCACCTGCCTCCACCACAGGAGAGGTCTCCGACGGAGCCAAAGGCGCACCCGACAAAGAAAAAATGAGCAGCCACAGCCAAGAGCTACTCGTCGAGGCAGAAGCCGCAGGCAAATCACGCGTCACGGTAATGGCCGCCACTGAACGAGGAAAAACAGCCGAAGTCGTCAAACACCTCACCTCACTTGGGGCAACCATCGGCTACGTCCACGACAAACTCGGATACGTACGCGCATCCGTACCCACCAGCAAAGCTGAACACATCTCCACAATCCCGCAGGTCAAATACGTAGACCTCGATGAAATCGTCTCCGAACCCAAACCTGACCCCACACCAGGAACCAGCACCGGCTCCAGCCCCTGGACCGGCCCCTCACCACAAACCCCCGCCGAAAACCCCTACCTCCCCACCGCTGACACCGGCGCAGTTGCTTTCACCAAGAAAAACCCCACCTACGACGGGCGAGGAATCACCATCGGCGTCCTGGACTCAGGCGTAGACCTAGAACACCCAGCACTGGCAACAACCACCACCGGTGAACGCAAAATCAGCAACTGGATCACCGCAACAGATCCACTTCTGGAATCAGACCCCACCTGGCGAGTCATGCTCAACCGCGTATCCGGCGAAACAGCCACATTCCGCGGAACAAGCTGGAAACTCCCCCACCGCGACGACGCCCAATACTCAATCGACATATTCCGCGAATCAAGCTCTGCGGAAAGCGAATTCAAGGGAGACATCGACAGGAACGGGAAAACCGACGACAGCTGGGGAATCCTGTACGACTACCGAACCCACGACATCTGGATCGACACCGACGGCGACCACGACTTCACCAACAACACCCCCATGCGGCCATACGCCGAAAAAAACCAAGTCGGACACTTCGGTAAAGACAACCCCTCCACACGCGTCCAAGAAAACGTCCCCTTCGTCGTCGAATACCGCACAAACGTCGACCTCACCCCCATCGGCCATGCCGGAACCACGGCCGACGTCATCAACATCGGCACCGTAGCCAGCGCCCACGGCACCCACGTCGCCGGAATCGCCGCAGCAAACATGCCCGGATGGAAAATGCAAGGAGCAGCCCCCGGGGCAAAAATTGTCTCCGCCAAAGCCTGCGTCTACGCAGGTGGCTGCACCTCCGTCGCCCTCACTGAAGGCATGATCGAACTCGTTGCCAACCAACGCGTCGACATAGTCAACATGTCCATCGGCGGCCTCCCCGCCCTCAACGACGGCAACAACACCCGATCTGCTCTCTACAACCGCATCATCGACGAATACGGTGTACAAATCTTCATCTCCGCAGGCAACTCCGGAGCAGGCACGAACACCATCGGCGACCCCTCCGTAGCAACCGATGCCGTCAGCGTCGCCGCCGGAGCCTCCAAAGAAACCTGGCTAGCTAACTACGGCGCTAAAGCCAAAGAAGAATACTGGGCACAGAACTACTCCTCTCGCGGACCCCGCGAAGACGGCGGATTCAAACCCAACATCATGGCCCCCGGGTCAGCCATCAGCGCTGTCCCCATGTTCATGGACCCCGAAGACATCCCGCAGGTCAGCTACAAACTTCCTGTTGGCCTATCCATGTTCAACGGAACCTCCATGGCCTCCCCACAAGCTACCGGCGCAGCAGCACTGTTGCTGTCCGCAGCACGCCAAAACGACCTACCCGTCACACCGGCACAACTACGCGCATCCCTAGAATCAACAACACGATTCATCCCCGGACTCGAACCCACTGCCCAAGGCAACGGCCTTATCCGCATCGACCGTGCCTGGCCAATACTGCGCAAAGCCCCCGAAGCCTCCAACAAATACGCCATCTCCGCCCCCGTGTGCACACCACTAGCCCACCTGCTAGCCACACCCAACAAAGGCGAAGGCATCTACAACCGCTGTGACGCCACCAAAGGTGGACACAAAGCTGGCCAAAGCCGCACATACAACGTGACCATCACCCGTACCGCTGGCCCCCAAGAAACCACATCACACACCCTCACCTGGATAGGCAACGACGGAACCTACTCCTCAACCAACGCCGTGGAACTACCCCTAGGAAAACCCGTCACCATCCCGGTGATCGCCACCCCCAAAACACTAGGAACCCACGCCGCCATCCTGGACATCACACCTCGTGACAACACCATCCGCGGCACCCGCATGATGGCCGACATCATCACATCCAACGCACTCGACTCCGCCCCATACACCGCCTCCATGGCCGGGAACATCGACCGCGTCCGAGCACGCAGCATCTTCGTCACCGTCCCGGAAAAAACCCAAGCACTCCAGGTCAACCTCGCCGGAATCGCACACGGATCTGCCGTGCGCTTCCTCGCAATCGACCCACTGGGCATGCCCGTCGAAAGCGAAAAAATCCAAAACCGCTGCTACACATCCATCGGTGACGCCAAAGTCTGCCCACCCACCTCACGGGCATACACAAACCCACGCCCCGGCGTATGGGAAATCGTCGTCGACGCCAGCCGACGCACACCCGTCACATCCAACCCCTTCCGCCTTACCGCATCAGCACAAGGCGTCACCGTCGACCCCGCCGAAAAAACCATCCCCACCGCATCAGTGGGCAGCCCAACCGAAATCAACTGGAACGTCAAAAACGACTTCGGTAACACCCCCGTACGCGGCACCGGCGGTCCCCTAGGCTCCGCACACGAAGAACGCCCCAGCATCAGCCAAGGCGAAAAACACACCTACAAAGTAGCCGTACCCGCCGGAACCAACCGACTGGAAATCTCCACCGGTAAACCAGCAGACAT
Source organism: Dermatophilus sp. B7861-1 (assembly GCF_058996045.1). Lineage (NCBI taxonomy): Bacteria > Bacillati > Actinomycetota > Actinomycetes > Micrococcales > Dermatophilaceae > Dermatophilus > Dermatophilus sp. B7861-1. The sequence continues at coordinate 1,647,327 of NZ_CM180082.1, forward strand.
CAACTCTGACCTAGACATCGTGGTCCGTGACGCCTCCGGCACCGAAGTAGGCCGCGCCGCAACTTCCTCCGCTGAAGAAACCGTCACCCTCGCTCACCCCACCGCGGGCACCTACACAGTCGAGATCGACGGATACACAATCCCCAGCGGCAAAATGGCCTACGACTACCAAGACGTCTACTACAGCAGCACGCTAGGCAAACTCACCATCAACAACGGCCCCCTGCACGCCCTCGAACACGGAGCCACCCTGCCCATCACGGGTGAAATCACTCCCAACACCCAACCAGGCGAAGGGCGCCACATGTTCGGCGAACTCACAATCATGAACTCCGAGAACGCCGCCATCGGCTCTGCCAAAGTCAGCATCGAAAAAATCACCACCAAGTAACCCACCAGCACGTACCTTAAGGCCCGCACGGTGTTCCGTGCGGGCCTTAAGGTACGTTTCACAACGCTACGGACAACACAACATCAACGTCCACGGCGACGCAACCTGCGCGAACGACGCTCACGACGATTACCCCGCTGCTCAGTCTCACCCACAGTGTCCCCGCCGCCGGAATACGCAAAGCGACGCGCATCAGGATGCTCGACACCCTCACCACGCACAGCCTCACCCGAGCTCTGCTCCGGTGACTCCTCCGGAGGCAACTGGCTTTCATCCACCTTGATATCGGCATTGAACAGAAGACGCACAGCATCTTCCTTAATGGCCTCAATCATCGCCTGGAACATGTGGTGACCCTCACGGCTGTACTCCACCACCGGGTCACGCTGAGCCATCGCACGCAGCCCAATACCCTCTTTGAGGTAATCCATCTCGTACAAGTGCTCACGCCACTTACGGTCCAGAACGCTGAGAACCACACGACGCTCCACCTCACGCATCGCACGGCGACCAAACTGCGCCTCCCGTGCATCCAACGCAAACTGAGCATCCGAGATCAGCTCTTGCACAAGAATTTCCCGAGTCACCGAACTACGGCCACCGGCAGCAGACTCCACATCCGCCAACGACAACGACACCGGGAACAACTCAGCCACATCAGACCACAACTGCTCCAGCTTCCAATCCTCCGGAAGCTGCTCCTCTGTCGCAGCACGCACATACTCAGTCACCACATCGTTGATGAAGTAACGCATCTGCTCATGCAGATCCTCACCCTCAAGCACACGACGACGCTCACCGTAAATAACCTTGCGCTGAGTGTTCAAAACATCGTCGTACTTCAAAACATTCTTACGAATATCGAAGTTACGGCCCTCAACCTGCGTCTGCGCACTCTGGATCGAGCGGGTAACCATCTTCGCCGAGATCGGAACCGAATCGTCCATTTTCACAGCAACCATGAAGCGGTTCACACGCTCAGCGTTAAACAACCGCATCAAATCATCCTGCAATGACAGGTAGAAACGGCTTTCCCCCGGGTCGCCCTGACGGCCAGAACGACCCCGCAACTGATTATCGATACGACGCGACTCGTGCCGTTCGGTACCCAACACATACAAACCACCCAGCAACGACACTTCGTCGTGCTCAGACTTCACCGCAGCCTCAGCCTCAGCCAAAGCCTGATCCCAAGCCGCCTCGTACTCCTCAGGCGTCTCCTCCGGCGACAGCCCTCGACGGCGCAATGCATCCACTGCACGGAATTCTGGGTTACCACCCAGCATGATGTCGGTACCACGACCGGCCATGTTCGTCGCAACCGTCACCGCACCTCGACGGCCAGCCTCAGCCACAATGGCCGCTTCACGCTCGTGATACTTCGCATTCAGCACCTCGTGCGGCACACCATGAGCATCCAACTGCTGCGAAAGATACTCGCTCTTCTCCACGCTGGTCGTACCCACCAGCACCGGCTGGCCCTTACGGTGACGCTCAACAATGTCCTTGACCACCGCGTCAAACTTCGCGACCTCTGTCCGGTACACCAAGTCCGGCTGATCACGACGCACCATCGGACGGTTCGTCCGAATCTGCACCACCCCAACCTTATAAATCTGGTGCAGCTCAGCTGCTTCCGTCTGAGCCGTACCCGTCATACCCGACAATTTGTTGTACAGGCGGAAATAGTTCTGCAACGTCACCGTCGCCAACGTTTGGTTCTCGTTCTGAATCTTCACCCCCTCTTTGGCCTCAATAGCCTGGTGCATCCCCTCGTTATAGCGACGACCAGCCAAGATACGGCCCGTGTGCTCATCAACGATGAGCACCTCACCGTCCATGACCACGTAATCCTTGTCCCGCTTGAACAACTCCTTAGCCTTGATCGCATTGTTCAAATACCCGATCAAAGGCGTGTTGTTGCTCTCATACAAGTTGTCAATACCGAGGTAGTCCTCCACTTTGGCGATGCCCGGCTCAAGAATCCCAACCGTCTTTTTCTTCTCGTCGACCTCGTAGTCACCCTCGGCCTCGATACCACGCAGACGATCCGCGCCACGCCCCCGCTCAAGATGCTTAACCATCTTCGCCATCTCGACATACCACCGCGTCACACCATCAGCCGGACCAGAAATGATCAACGGCGTACGCGCCTCATCAATGAGGATCGAGTCCACCTCATCCACAATCGCGAAGTTATGCCCCCGCTGCACCAACTCTTCGGTCTGCCACGCCATGTTGTCACGCAGGTAATCGAAGCCGAACTCATTATTCGTGCCGTACGTAATGTCCTTCGCGTACTCCGCCCGACGCTGAGCCGGCGTCAGATGCGACAAGATCACACCCGTCTCCAACCCCAACATGCGGTGCACACGACCCATCAGCTCAGACTGATACTTAGCCAAGAAGTCGTTCACCGTGACAACGTGAACACCTTTACCCGACAAGGCATTCAAATAACTCGGCAAAGTCGCGACCAGCGTCTTACCCTCACCGGTCTTCATCTCAGCAACATTGCCCATATGCAACGCCGCTCCACCCATCACCTGCACATCAAAGTGACGCTTACCAATCGTTCGAGAAGACGCCTCACGAACCGCGGCAAATGCCTCCGGCAACAGCGAATCCAACGACTCACCATCAGCGATACGCGCTTTAAACCTGTCCGTCTCTGCCCGCAACTCCGCATCAGAGAGCGACAGAAAATCCTCCTCGATCGCGTTCACCTGAGCAACGATGCCCTCTAGGTGACGCAGCACACGCCCCTCACCTGCTCGCAGGACTCGATCGATGATCTTCGGCACGGACACTCCTCGTTGTGTAACGCAGAACCGGAAAACCGGCCCTCGAACACCTAGTAATCGACTGGGCACCCAGGAAACGACACCAGCCGGAAAACGCCAACACAGCGAACTCCGCGCCCTCACGCCGACCCCACAACGAGATCACATGAGGACATGCCACCGGTCACTCCCCAGACCCAGGCTAAACGCTTACAACCGTCGACGCGTTCCCCGACCTCATCGCGGCGCGCCCACACGGATAACCAAACCCGGGCTCACACAGGATATGACGCTTCAGACACAGTGCAGGGCTGCCGCAACACACCACGACAGCCCCACACACTCACAACCACCACGGCAACACCAAAAACATCGATGCCGCGGGGTCAAAACAAGCAACTACTGCGCGACATCCTCCGCCTCAGAAACTTCCAAACGGATCACGCCGTAATCCCAACCACGACGCCGATACACCACGCACGGACTATCCGAATCCTTGTCATGGAAGAGGTAAAAATCGTGCCCCACCAGCTCCATCTCATAAAGAGCCTGATCCAAAGTCATCGGCGAGGAAGCATGCACCTTCTCACGCACCTGCACCGGCGAATCACCCGTCACACCAAGCTTGGCTTCCAACGGATTGACCTCACCGCCGCCACCTGAAGAACCACCCTGCGGCATAGCCTCCACCACATCAAGATCAGCCGTCGCCGTCGCCAAATCCGGCCCACGGTGCCGACGCACCTTCTTCTTCGAATTCGCCCGACGCAACCGCTCAGACAATTTCGCAAGAACAAGATCCAATGCCGAATACGGATCGTCAGCAAAAGCCTCAGCACGAAGAACCGGCCCCTTGGCAATGCACGTAATCTCCACACGCACACTGCCCTTCGGAGCATTCCGCGACGTCTCATGCCCCACAATGACCTCAACACGCTGCGCCCTAGGCGCCAAGTGCTCAATCTTCTCTATCTTCTCCTCCAGCACGGAGCGAAAACGATCAGACACCTGGACGTGACGTGCAGTGACGGTGAGTTCCATCAGTTCCTCCTGGAAGCGCTGTCCCGAACGGCCCGAACCGGACTACGGGGCTGAGATGGGCCCTGGGAAACAGGCAATCCACACCGGGCCCGGAAATCAACTCGCTAACGCGAGTGAGGCATCACCTCTTTCAATGCGCGACAACGCGCAAAACATCGGATCCCGGCGACCACCCAATGGGGTGAACACCCGATAAAAGAACGGTAGAGGAAACTCTGACCAGGAGGAAGGAACCCGGCATATTTGTCAGCCAACTTGCATCCACCACTCAGCCAACACCCCCACCCAGTGACCCACATCACACCCCAGAACCCCCCGGAGTCGCCGCAACCACCGCACCCACCACCCGAAGCGCACCACACCTCCTCAACACCCGCTGCGCCTCACCCAACGTCGCCCCCGTCGTACACACGTCATCCACCAACACCACCAACCCCCAAGAACCCACCTCACCACCCCAACGCTCCACCACACCCATCGACCCCCACACATTCACTACCCTGCCCAACCGCCCCAAACCACGCTGATCTCGCACCCGCCGCGCCCACCGCAATGCCTCAACCGTACCCACCTGAAAAGACAACACACCCGAACCCAACGCAACATCAACCAACTCAAACAACGGCACATCACCACGCCGACGCCGCGCCGAAGGACGCGAAGGAACCGGTACCACCACAACCGGACCATCCACCGGCCCACCCCGCAACACCTCCACTCCCACAGCCGCCTCAACCGCACGTGCCAACCCCACCCCCAACACACTCCCCACATCCCGACGCCCACCGTCCTTAAACGCCACCACAGCAGCAGCAACCGGCCCAACAAACTCCGCAGCAGACCACACCACCAACCCCTCACCCAACCCCACCACCGAAAACGGCTCCGCATCCGGCAACGCCCCCACATCTGCACACTGCGCACACCACGACTGCCCATGCCGACCACACCCAGCACACACCACCGGCCACACCAACTCACACAGCGCCAGCACCGCCGCCACACATCCACGCCACCAACGCACACACCAATCCATCCCCACAGCCTCAACCACCCCACCCACCCCAAAGCGGGTTATCCCCACCACCGAACCACCACCACCACGGTTGCGGACAACTCCCTAGCGAGCAGGAACCAACAAATCCGAAGCCGTACCAATCCGCTGCCACCGACTGCCAACCTTACGCAACACCTGATTGGCCTGATCCACCCCCACCAAACCACGCTCACCACCCATCGAAATCAACCTCGAAATACCAGCCACACCCGAATACTCCTGTGTCACCCCCGCCAACGGCGCCACCAAAGGCACCAACGGCTGCCCCGCATTACGCGACCCCACAAACGCCAACGTACTGTCATTCACCCACATCACCGACGTTGCATCCACCACATCCTGCGCAACCGCCAACGGCTCAGGCAAAGCTGAAGGCACACCCGAAGACGACACCACCCCAGAAACATCCACATGCATCACCCCAGCAGCATCCTTACTCAACACCACCACCCGATGCCCCTCCGGAGAAGGCCGCACATCAATCACCCGCCGATCACGCAACCACGGCGCTGAAACCCGCACCGGACGCGGCTCAGAAACCGCACCCGCATCCCCCACCCGATGGAAGACCCACACCGCCCCCTCACTCTTGGCATCCTGGCCCCCCAACCACACATGCCCCATCACGTCATAAGCCGGCGCGCTCATCCCCGACCCCGGACTCTGCACCGACGCACGCTGCCCATCCACCCAGCGCACTAACGCAGTACCCGACTCATTAGTAGCCATCACATCACGCAGATCCAAAGAAATCGCCGCACGCGACCACTCCTCCGGAACCTTCGGCAACGCAGGCAACGCCGCCTTACCCACCTCTGCAGGAAAAGACGCCGAGGACAACGGAGTCAACACATCACCCACACGACGAACCACCACCGGAGAACGCGCAGGCGCCCCCGAAAAGCCCACATCCCCCACCCGCTCAGGCAACGAACCCAAACCCATCACTTCCAGCGGCCGCCCTTCCGCTGTCATCGCCACCCGATCAACAGTGCCTGCCTGCCGCATCGTCCGCAACGTCTGCGCCCACGCCGTATGACGTTCAGAGGAATTCATCGCCAAGGCCCGACCAGTCAAATCCATCGTGGCCACACCATTACCCACCGGAACCGCATCCACAGCCAACGTAGTCCCCGAAGGAAAACCACTACGCACCGCACCAGCCAAATGCGAAGGAACAGGCCCCAACAACGCCCGCGCCAACGACGTCGTCAACCCAGGCCCCACCGCAAAACGACGCCAATCCGGCACCAACGTGCTACCCACCGTCGAGCCATACGACACCTGAAACGGACGATACGTCGAATCGAAATAAAACTCCGAGAGCCACAAGCCGAACCCCTTGGGCAATGAAGAAATCCGCCACTCACCATCAACCTTGGCCAGCGAAATCTCCACCTGCCGCGTCGTCCCAGCCGTTGAAGCATGAAAACGACCGTCCGAATCCAACACCCCTATCTCAACAACCGTCACCGTCACCGAGCTACCGTCTTTCGACTTCACGGTCTGCGGCCGCATACCCGTCGGATGCACCACCACCGAATCAGGTGACCACTTTTCAGAGACACCCTTAGTCAGATACGCCCGAGCCGCCCGATAATCATCATCAGCCGACCACTGCGCCGCCAAAAAACCCCGAACAATCTCCTCCTGAGACGCCCCTGCCCGCGGAGCCTCAAACTGCAACTTGATCGGCGGCGGCGGCCGATCCTGCACTGCCAACCCCTGTTCCACCTTCCCTGAACTCGGCAAACCACACGCCGCCACCAACGACAACGAGACCACCACCCCCGCAACACCCAACCAGCGCCGCGACCTCACACCTGCCCCTGAGAATCTGAATCCACCGGAACAACCGTGGCCCCCGGCACCACCCCATCAACAACAGGCAACGTCCCCGTATCGTGATGACTCACCACACCCTCGCCATCAGCCAACGGAATAGGCGGCTCACTAATCGAGACCGTCTCATCCTTAGGCACAATCAACCTGAACCTACTGCCCTCCCCAGGAACACCCCACGCCTGCAACAAACCCCGATGCAAACGCGCATCCTCCAGAGCAATCGCCAGCCCAAGACCCGTGCCACCGGTCGTACGCGTCCGAGCCGGATCCGCACGCCAAAAACGGTTAAACACCAACGAAGACTGCCCCGGCTCCAAACCAATTCCATGGTCACGAACCGCAACAGCTACAGCCTCCTCGTTCGCGCCTACCTCAATCTGCACCGGCTCACCCTGCCCATGCTCCAACGCATTCACCAAAAGATTGCGCAGAATCCGCTCAATACGACGCGGGTCGATCTCAGCCACGAACGGCCCCGGCGTCAACTCAACCACCGTGACCTCACTGCCCTTGGTCTCAGCCAACGTGGTCGCTGCCGAAATCACCCGCTGAACTACAGCCACCACATCATGCTTGTCCGTCTCCAACACCACCGACCCAGCATCATGACGGCTAATCTCCAACAACCCCGACAACATCTCATCAAACCGCTCCACCTCACCGTGCAACAGCTCAGCAGAGCGCCGACTCGTAGGCGAATACGCATCCCGATCCGCAAAAAGCATCTCGCTAGCCATCTGAATAGTCGTCAACGGCGTCCGCAACTCATGGCTCACATCTGAAACAAACCGCTGCTGAACCTGCGACAGCTCCTCCAACCGACGAATCTGGCTCTGCAAATTATCAGCCATCCGGTTAAACGCCCCTGAAAGCCGCGCCAGATCATCCTCACCGCGCAACTGCATCCGCTCATCTAACCGACCGTTGGCCAGCCGCTCTGCCACCTGGGCAGCTTCACGCACAGGATCCACCACCAACCGCGTCACAGCCAACGACACCAAAGCAATCAGCCCTGTCAGCAGCACACCACCCAGCAAATACGTACGCAGCATTAAATCCATCGTCGAGGCTTCACGTTCCATCGGATACACGAAATACAACTCATGCGCATCCGAATCTGGAATCTGGATCTGCTGCCCCACAACCACCGCCTGAGCTTCAGACCCGTCATGCCCCCGCACCGGCACAATCTGCACCTGTTGGTGCCCTGGATCCTCCACTACCGCCTCACGCAACGCCTGCGGCAACACCTCCGGACCAAAAGCCGTCCACATCGTCGGGATACTGCCCGGCGACTTCTTGGGCCCGTGCGTCAAAATCACCTCACGAGCCTGATCAGGAGCCTGCGACGTTTGCTGCTGCATCAAGTCATACGTCAACTGCCGGATCGACTCAGCGTCCGAACGATCCGTGGCATCCAAATTTCTCTGCACACCCGAAGCCCGATAAGCAGCGTCCTCTTTCGAAGCCTCCACTTTGCCCTCTACCAGAGCCGCCGCCGTTCGGCTATACGAAAACGACTGCAACAACACAGTGATCACGGCCCCCAAAACAACCGTGATCACAACGGTGCGGAACTGAAGACTTGTCCGCCACCGCTTAGCAAGCTCTGCCCGAGCGTTCCTCCACCCCGACTTCACGCGCTGCTTCCAGCCACGATGTTCCTGCACCTGAGAAACAGGAGTCGAAACACCCAACGCCTCTTCACCGCCGGGAGAAACAACCTCCCCCACCTCGACGGAGGCCACCCCATCCATCGGTGCAGACCTCACGACGTCACCTGGCATCTGCTCAGTTCGTCCCCGCCTTGTACCCCACGCCACGCACCGTCACCACAATCTTCGGGTGCTCCGGATCATCTTCAATCTTGCCCCGCAGTCGCTGCACGTGAACATTCACCAACCGCGCATCTCCGGCATGCCGATAACCCCACACCTGCTCCAACAACACATCCCGGCTAAACGCCTGCCACGGCTTACGCGCCAGCGCCACCAACAAATCAAACTCCAGCGGCGTCAACTGAACGACCTGACCATTCTTTGTTACCGAGTGACCAGCAACATCGATAACCACATCACCAATCCGCAACGTCTCAGGATTGGTATCCGTACCGCGACGCAGCCGCGCCCGCACACGAGCAGTCAACTCCTGCGGCTTAAACGGCTTAACGACATAATCATCTGCACCAGATTCCAGACCCACCACGACATCAATCGTGTCCGAGCGCGCAGACAACATCACGATTGGCACTCCAGACTCGGCCCGAAGCTGTTTAGCCACCTCGATGCCATCCATCCCCGGCATCATGACGTCCAACAACACCAGATCCGGCTTCAGCTCACGCGCCGCTTTCAACCCTGAAACACCATCAGGGCAATGGGTCACATGAAAACCCTCGTTCTGCAGCACCAACCCAAGCATTTCAGCTAGCGCAAGATCGTCATCCACGACCAGGACGTGAGCTTTCACAAGACCTCCTCAGAAACGACACAAGCGCACATGCCACTTGCCAAAACCGCGGGTCCTGCACCACATAGGACACACACCCCACCGGCTCTCACAACGCCGCCATGCTACCCGCAGCCCGAAAATCACTGCGCCAGGCGCGCACACTTCCACCCCGCTACGGGTGATCCGTGCGTCCTTGATCGCGGACGCACGGATCACCCGTAAGCAGAATCTACCGACAATCAGTAGCGGTAGTTGTCCGGCTTGTAAGGACCAGCGATATCAACACCGATGTAGTCAGCCTGAGACTTGGTCAGCTCCGTCAGTTCAACACCCAGCGCAGCCAGGTGTGCGCGTGCAACTTTCTCGTCAAGGTGCTTGGGCAGCACGTAGACGTCGTTGCTGTACTCCTGCGGCTTGGTGAACAGCTCAATCTGCGCGATGGTCTGGTCAGCGAAAGAGTTGCTCATCACAAAGCTGGGGTGCCCCGTAGCGTTACCCAGGTTCAGCAGGCGGCCCTCAGACAGGATGATGATCGAACGCTCACCACGCTCGCCATCAGCGGGGAAGGTCCATTCGTGCACCTGCGGCTTGATCTCGGTGCGCTTGACACCAGGCACCTTGGCCAGGCCAGCCATGTCGATCTCGTTGTCGAAGTGGCCGATGTTGCCCACGATGGCCTTGTCCTTCATCTTGACCATGTCTTCGGCCATGATGATGTCTTTGTTGCCCGTTGTGGTGACGAAGATGTCGATCTGGTCAACGACGTCCTTCAACCGTGCAACCTGGTAGCCGTCCATCGCGGCCTGCAGTGCACAGATCGGGTCAATCTCGGTGACGATGACGCGGGCGCCCTGTCCACGCAGCGACTCAGCGCAGCCCTTACCGACGTCTCCGTAGCCACACACCAAAGCGGTCTTACCGCCGATGAGGACGTCAGTGGCGCGGTTGATGCCGTCAATGAGGGAGTGGCGGCATCCGTACTTGTTGTCGAACTTGCTCTTGGTGACCGCGTCATTGACGTTCATGGCCGGGAAGAGCAGCTCGCCGTTGCGGGCCAATTCGTACAGGCGATGCACACCCGTCGTGGTTTCTTCAGTGACGCCCTTGATCTGCTTAGCGATCTCGGTCCACTTGTTCGGGTTCTGCTCCATGGTGCGACGCACCAAAGCTTTAAACACGGTGAACTCTTCAGAGTCTTCCTCAGTGGTGGGGGGAACACCGCCAGCCAGCTCCCACTCGCGTCCCTTGTGTACGAGCATGGTGGCGTCACCACCATCGTCAAGGATCATGTTCGCCCCGGAGCCCTCAGGCCAGGTGAAGATTGCTTCAGCGCAGTCCCAGTACTCCTCGAGGGTTTCACCCTTCCAGGCGAAGACGGGCACACCCTGAGGGTTCTCAGGGGTTCCGTTCGGGCCGACGACAACAGCAGCAGCAGCCTCGTCCTGGGTCGAGAAAATGTTGCACGAAGCCCAACGCACCTGGGCACCCAGAGCTGTCAAAGTTTCAATGAGCACAGCTGTCTGAACAGTCATGTGCAACGAACCAGCGATACGGGCGCCCTTCAAAGGCTGCTGCTCGGCATACTCTTCACGCAGCGACATCAGACCGGGCATCTCGGCCTCCGCCAGACGCAACTGGTGACGGCCAGCAGCCGCCAGGTTGATGTCCCGAATCTTGTAGTCGAACGTCATGAATTCCTCTTTCGTTGATAAACGCAATTGGTGCACAGACGCCGATGGGTGCGGCCTTTATGGCCGGTCACGGTCGACGGATACGCGCCCGCAAAAGCAGACACGATCAATAAGCTCGGGGGGCTCCCCTGCAAGACGAACCGCGTTCCACGCGGCTTCACAGGCCGAACACACGCCGACCTCCACAAAACATCCTACCCGCGTCCGCACAATAAGGTCGCTGGGGTTTTCCCTAGAACCAACACATCAGTGCTTTAGGGCAGCGGGGACAGCCGTCACAAGAATATTGTCGCGATAACTCCAGCGCCCCTCACGGCGTTGGACCGGCCCTCCGCAGGTGACAAGAATCAGACGACGCGGACCGCTAGCCTGCCACGAAGGCAAATGGTCTTTCGCACGAACAATCAAAGAAGCCGCGGTCCAAAACTGTACTCGTCCAACAGCATCACTCGTATACACCTCAGCTCCCGGCTCGATACGCGAAAGCTGATGCAACGCACCCAAATCACCCCTGACATCAACATGCCCAGCAAGAAGAGTGTCTCCCTGATCCGCTCCCAGTGACGCACCGGCACCCCAGCGCCCAACCACTTTCACATCACCAGGGACGACGAGCTCTCTTGCGCGCACAGGCGCATCCACTATCGGCGCATCCACACCCAGCGAGGGAATGACAACCCGCGACGGAGAAATCCTTGAGAGCCGACGTACCCCAGCTGCTCGTGCATCGTGGCGCACAGCAGTAAGACGACGAGCATCTTCAACCTTGAGAGAAAACGTACGGGCAGGCAGCGGCGCCGCATCCGGAGGAGAACCTTTCAGGCCTCCCCAAAGCAACAAAACCCCCGTTACCGCGCCGCCTACCGCACCGCTAGCCACAAGAAAATTACGTATCCGCCCCATCCCTACATCAGGGAGCTTCGCGCGCATCTTCTTAATCAGATACGCCGGCGACGCACCATCGAACGCAACGCCGCTGCCAACACACCAACTGAGCTAGCGATCAACACTCCACCTGCAGCTAGCATCGGCACATTCGGGCCATCGCCAGGCTGCCCCGTCTCAATGCGTGAAGGCGAAGCATCCGCATACGAAACCCCACGATTAACAACTGAAACCGCCGCTGGTTTTGAGGTGGACGAGCTGGGCGATGAAGGAGTCACTGAAGCCTGTGGATTCTGGATAGGCTTCACAGGAGCACCCGTTATCGGGGCTGTTGAAGGCGTCGAAGGACGCTCTTGCGGGTTGGGGGCAATAGGTGTCACCGTCACCGTGGGTGGGGTAGGTGGAACCGTGACCGTCACAGCAGGCGGGATCGCCGGGTTGGTGATAGTTACCGAAGGAACCGCAGCTGGCGTGCCCGTCCCTTCCCCCGTGGCTTCCACCAGCAGGGTGTCGCTCACACGGAGCGGGGCGGTGTCCCACACGCTGACGTAGCCACTGTTCCGATAGGCATTCAAAGCCCGATCCGTTACTCGCGAACCACCCATCAGCATCAAGACACGACCAAACAAACTCGCATCCGGAGTCACAACTACGCTAGCCGACTTCTCATCACAGGACTTCGAATACAGATTTACCGGCACCCACCTGGCTTCCTTGAGACCCCCCGCCTCATTCGCTGACCCAGACCACAATGTCAACGACGAACAATCAATAGCTTGCCCTGGACCAGCCTCATCAACAATCCGATACGAAGCCGTCACCATCCCACGCGGCACTCTAGGGCCAGTGATCCCCCATTGAATTCTGCCTCGTTTATCTTCCCCAACACTCTTCCAGGTCTGCCACTTAGTCGCCGACTCTGAATAGTCATTTTTAGCAGGCGGAGCGACGGCAACAATCTCATCCTGATGAGAAAAAGCAACACCATTTACAAAAAAACAAGTTCACTACTACTTCCAGGCTGAATAGAACGTGATAAACGCACACCGAAACGCACCGTTCCGTGCACGCCCACATACTCATCAGCAAACTCTGTCATTGTGAAATTGACAGTTTGGCCATGAACTTCATAATGCGCCACCACTGCACCATCAGGGGCCTTCACATCCCGATGAACACCATCAAGAACATCCGCTACCAGCATGGTCGGCAACGTAAGCGTGAACGTATCACCACGCCGCGCCCCATCCGGAACCGCCCAGTCCACAACAACCGTGACGTCACTGCCAGGGGAAGCAGAAGATTCCACAACTTCAACCCGCTTAACCGCATCATCAATTACAGCCGCATACGCAGCACCCTGAAATACAACAGAAGCAGCAAAAACACTCGCACCCGCAGCCCCCGCAAGGAGAGAAAACGGAAAGCGAGAAGACAGAGCCCGCGAAACCATGAGTGGCCTTTCTTATCGAAGATGCACACAATGCCACTCGAGCATTGAACGCAAACCAGTGACAACGGCCACCACTTGCTAAACAGCCCCGCGCATTAGCGAAGGGGCATGAGGAGACCCGTCACGCCCGGATCCCCGAGGCCGGCCACATTTACAACTCCCCCACCGGCTTTCACTCCCAGGCAATTCAACTATCTCACTATTTTTAACCGTTTAAAACGCGACACTACTCCCAAAATACTCAAAAAATTAATCACCCGAATTGAACAAGCGATCAATTCGGGTGATTAATTGAAGTTTCTATCTGCTACTTATCAAACTCCAAACCCAATAGCGCATTCTCCACAACCTCAGCCAACGCCGGATGAATCCAATACTGATCACGCGCCACACGCCGCGCATCCAACCCCAACGACATTGCCATCACAACCGGCTGAATCAACGTAGACGAATGCGGCCCCATACTGTGCGCACCCAAAATCCGACCAGAGGCCGGATCCGCAAGCACCTTGAAAAACGACTCAGAATCCTCCAAAGCCCACCCATACGCCGTATCACCAAACGACTGCACCTTCGACACATACCGAACCCCAGCCGAACGCAACTCATCCTCAGAAGCCCCCACCGACGCCACCTGCGGGTCAGAAAAAACCGCCGCCGGAACCACCTCATGCGGCATCGACCGCAAATCCTGCGGATGCGTGAGGTTATGCGCCACCGCCCTCGCCTCCGCATTAGCCACATGCTTCAACTGGAAAGGCGAAGAAATATCCCCCAACGCCCACACACCTTCAGCACTAGTACGCCCAAACTCATCCACCCGCACCCGACCATCTGAACGCAACTCCACACCACCAGCAGCAGCATCCAAATCTTCCGAATTCGGAACCCTGCCCGTAGCAACCAACAACATGTCGCCAGCAACTTCACCACCACCATCCAACGTCAACACCACCCCACCAGCAGACGTCGAACGCGCAGCAACCACATCCACCCCTGCATGCACCTTCCACCGCGCCTTAACCGACTCAGTGAAACGCTGCGACAACTCCTCATCAAACGCACGCAACATCCGCGGACCACGAATCACCACATCCACCTGCACACCCAAAGCAGAGAAGACATGCGCAAACTCGGCAGCAATAACCCCACCACCCATAATCACAATCCGAGAAGGCAACTCATCAATACGCATCACCGAATCCGAAGTCTGGAAAGGCACCCCCGAATCAGCGACCACTGACGGAACTCGAGGACGAGCCCCCGCAGCAATCACCACCTGATCAGCAGTGAACTCACTAGAACCACCCTCATTCAGCTCCACCCGCAGACGACGGTCACCCACAAACCGCGCGCTACCCAAAAACGCAGTCGTGTTCTCACCCTCTACCCGATACCTCCGGCCACTCTCCTCAATTGGATCAATCCGACCAAAAACCCGATCCCGGATATCCCGCCACCGCACACCATCCACACGCGCATCCACCCCATAGCGCGCAGCTGACCGAGCTGTTCCCGCGACCTCCGCCGCATAAACAAACATCTTCGTAGGGATACAACCCACATTCAGACACGTCCCACCAAACAGGTGACGCTCCACCACAGCCACCTTCGCATCCGCGAAGTCGTCCGTGACAAGGCTGTTACCCGAACCAGCACCAATGATCGCAAGGTCGAAATCTGCCATTGCACCAGACTAGGCGCGAGAACACCACAGAACAGCACCCAATCAGCGACCCGTGAAATCCCTCAACACCGACACATGACGCGACAACGACGGATCCGCCCCCATACCCAACGCAAGATACGTAGCTGCAAAATCCGTCAACGCCATCTGCCCAGCAAGACGCGCCACCGCTGGCCCAGGCTCAGCAAAAACCTCATGCACAGACACGCCAGCCTGCTGCGCAGTCTCCACAATCCCATCCACCAACGCCAACCGTTGCGCCTCATCAGGAGTAGAAGCCGGCCGATTCGGCTCCCGCAACATCAACAACCCCAACCGCGGCTGGGCCGGGCCATCCAAATACGGATCAGCAAAAATGTCATCCGCCGCACTCACACCCACCCCCTGGCCCCCACCAGCAGTGAAAGGCCCATCAAACGTAGCCACCACCTGCGAAGCCATATCTGGGATCTCCCCAAAAGTGGTTGAAATCCGCGCAGTTCGCGAAAACATTGACGCTGCCCGCTGCGCAGCAACCCCGTTCAACGGGCTATCCCCCAACACAGTTGGCACACACTCGGACAACCCCAACGCCAACGACTTCGCCGGATTAACAAACGACTCCGAACTCGGACGAGCAGCCTCAGCCACCTCATCCAAACGCGCAATCGCAGCATCCAAATCACTATCTGGAACCGACACCAACCCAAGCCGATGAGCCCCCATCAACACAGGAGTCAACAACGACCATAACGACGTACGCGACGAAACCCGACCAAGACCAATCCCCACATGCACGCCACGGGCCTGCCTAGTCACCGCCTCCAACGGTGAATCAACAGCACCCACCGTCAACAACGACGCACCCCGACGCGCAGCTTCCGCAGCCAACGCCAACGCCCCCGGCGACCGCCCAGACAACGACACCGCCACCACCAAATCCAAAGCCCCAACCCACCCCGGCAACGGCACATTCCGGCGCGCCGTCACAGGAACCGGAGAAGCCGGCTCAGCCAACATCTCCAACACCGCAGCCACCGCAGCAGACACACCCACCGACGCAACCAACACCGACCGTGGACGATCCCACGACCGCAGCCGCTCCACACCCGCCTCATCAGCAAGAAAACGCGCCTCGCGCACCTGCGCCCCCGCGCTAGCCAAAGCACGCAAAGTCCCAGCCCGATCCTGCTGTGCCAACCACCCCGCATCATCGAGACAACCCTCGTCGATATACGGCATGCCACCTCCCGAACTCAGTTCGCACCAACACCACAACACTCACACAACGCCGAATACACGACAGCGTCGCGCATCCCCGCAGCGGACACGCGACGCCCCGAAAAACCAACCAGAAAGAGGTCAGTCCATGAAACGAGCCTCTTCCGGAATGAGGACAGGAACGCCACCCTCAACACGGTAAGCACGACGACGCCCCTGCGCGTCGGCATCCTTCGCCTGCAGCTCAGGCTGCCCATCAGGCCCAGTGCCGTCAACCAACTCACTCTGCGTCACAGGGCAACGCAAAATCTCGCGCAGCCAAGGCTCGATACCGGTGGTGCTCATTCTCTATCTCCTTGAATCTCGTTCCCCAACGAGGAACGGTAGCTGTAGCCCGGGCTCTGGGCGCACGGACAACGCGTTCCCTGATCCTGCCAGATCTGTGTGCAGCCTGCCGGTACGGCACAGCCTCACGCACGCACGATCCCGAGAACCTCATCCCGGATTTTCTCCATCGTTGCCACATCCGCAGCTTCAACATTCAGCCGCAACAACGGCTCCGTATTACTCGGGCGCAGATTAAACCACCACATAGGCGCTTCCGTGCTCGTGCTCTCCACCGTAATGCCATCCAAGCGGTCAATCGTCACCGGACGCTCCTGCGCCCACTCACACACCCGCTGCACAGCATCCTCAACCGAAGACACCGTGGAATTGATCTCACCAGAGGGCACATACCGAACGTACGGCTCAACCATCGCCGACAACGGCTCACTCTGCGACCCCAACGCAGCCAACACATGCAACGCCGACAGCATGCCCGTGTCCGCGAACCAGAAATCCCGGTAGTAATAGTGCGCTGAATGCTCCCCACCAAACACCGCATCGTGCTCAGCCATCTGCGCCTTAATAAACGAATGCCCCACCCGAGTGCGCAACCCCTTCGCACCAGCCTCGCTGACCACCTCACGAACAACATGCGACGAAATCACGTTGTACACGACAGTGATATCCGAAGGATCAGCACCCCGCGCGACCTCTTTAGCAATCTCCCGATCCGCCACCAAAGCAGTGATCACCGACGCCGAAACCGGATCGCCCTTCTCATCCACCAC
This sequence comes from Dermatophilus sp. B7861-1, assembly GCF_058996045.1. Classification (NCBI taxonomy): domain Bacteria; kingdom Bacillati; phylum Actinomycetota; class Actinomycetes; order Micrococcales; family Dermatophilaceae; genus Dermatophilus; species Dermatophilus sp. B7861-1. Next base: position 1,664,926 of record NZ_CM180082.1, read on the forward strand.
AAAACACCGATCCGCATCCCCATCAAACGCCAACCCCACATCGGCTCGATGCTCCACCACAGCTTTTTGCAGATCCACCAAGTTTTTCGGATCTAGCGGATTGGCCTCATGGTTCGGGAACGTCCCGTCCAACTCGAAATACAACGGAACAACATCCAAAGGCAGCCCCTCCAACACTGCCGGAACAGTGAAGCCCCCCATGCCGTTACCCGCATCCACCACCACCTTCAGATGACGAATATCACCCAAAGGAACAAGATCACGAACGCACCGGGCGTAGTCCTCCACCGTCTCCCGTGTACCAATCGCCCCCGGAGCAATCCCCTCCGGAGCCAACGGGCTCACCCCGTCCGCAATTCGCTGCGCAACCTCAGTAATCCGCGCCAACCCCGTGTCCTGCCCCACCGGACGGGCACCAGAACGGCACAACTTAATCCCGTTGTACTCCGCCGGATTATGGCTAGCTGTGAACATCGCCCCCGGCAACCCCATCGACCCGCTCGCAAAATACAAACCGTCGGTGGAGCACAGGCCAATAATCACCACATCCAGGCCCTGAGCTGCCACGCCCTCAGCAAAAGCCTGACTCAACTCAGGCGACGACGGGCGCATATCGTGCCCAACAACTACAGAAGAAGCCCCGTCCGGATGCGCTACCACCTGCGCGAAAGCAGAACCGATTGCCCGCGCAACCCCGGCATCCAACTGAGAGGGCACCAAACCGCGGACGTCATATGCCTTGATGAAATCGGAAAGATTACGGGAGCTCACGTTCACAGCCTAACGGCCGGAGTCCGGAACGTCGCTGTCTCGAAGCACACGAAGACGAGGAGTCCTCGACGTCAACGGTTCGCCCCCTACCGCAACGTCACGGCGCGAACGGCCATAACGTGACAACGCGCGCTCCTCCTGTGCTGCGTGTCGCGTCGCCTGCTCCCACACATCCGCATCTCGAACAGCATCCGCAACAGCTGTCAGGTCATCCGTTGGGTCAGGAAGGCTTTCAAAATCGTCAATAAGCCGCACGACCTCCCAGCCCTGCGGAGCAGTCAGCCGCTCAGCATGTTTGGGGCACAGGTCGTAACTGTGTGGCTCGGCGTAGGTAGACAACGCGCCAAGCACCGCCGTGGAGTCGGCGTAGTTGTAGGTCAGCGTGGCCACCGCCCGCCGCCCACACGCGGTCCGGGTACAACGTCGCATGGAAGGCACGATTTCGACTTTAAACCCCCTCAAACAACCGACCACGCTCACCACGCCGTATCGTCATGTCCTATGAACGCAACCGGCCCTCACACACCGCGTCGTCGCGACCGCCGCGGACGCGGTATCCGCGGGCCGCTCGCCTGGCCCGCAGTGCCAGCAATGAAATCTCGTTCCGACCGCTTCGACGAAGCTGTCCTCGACGCTCTCGAACGCATCGAACGCCGACTCGGCGGACATATCGAAAACCTCGAGATCGCAGTAGAACTCGTTCCTCCGTCCGACCCTAACCCATGGGAAGAGCAACGAGTTCCCTTATCTCGACTATTCCCGCCAGAACAGTCACTGCCCGGCAAGATCGTCCTATACCGCCGCCCCATCGAAACCGGCCTGGAGTCCCCCGACGACCTGCGCTACGTGGTATTCGATCTCGTCGTAGACCAAGTCGCCAACGCACTGGGCATGGATCCACTCACCTTGGATCCCAACCGTCCCCGTGACTGGGACTAACTTTCACCACCAAGGGGAAAGTTAAAACACATCACACCACTGCACGCTTGCGCAGTTTCCTGCGCTCCCGCTCCGACAAACCACCCCAAATTCCAAAACGCTCATCATTTTCGAGCGCATATTCCAAACATTCGGCTCGGACTTCACACCCGGTGCAGACGCGCTTAGCCTCGCGTGTCGATCCGCCCTTCTCGGGAAAAAATGCCTCAGGATCGGTTTGGGCACACAATGCGCGGTCCTGCCACGAAAGCTCGGTCTCCTCAACCATTAGCTCTTCGACAACCAGCTGCAGCTCATTCATTTAAAACGCCTCCTAGCCCGAGGTCCTATACGAGCTCGCGCCTTAATATCCACATAAACGGGCATTCCCGGAAGCATTCACAGCCTGCAAGATCAACTTCGGAAATACCTACTGCCAGAACATGTTCCCTGGCACCCAAACTTCGGATGCGTCAGAGAAGCAACGACAACGAAATTACACGCGTGTCGAATGCAGCCGTCAAGCTCGAATTTGATAATTGGACCTGCACACTCGTCCAAAACAAACGTCTTGGTCATAAGTGCAAATAAAGTTTTTCAATCACCGAATCGGGCATCTAACAATTCCTAAAACGAACCCTTGACCAGGAACTCCATCACCGCTTTCACAACGACTCCACAAAAAACAACACCCCATTCCATCCACAAATCCCCCACCGTGCACACCAATCACACAGACCCCACTTTGTGCGCGTCTTACAGAGATTTTGCGATCCCTTGACTCATGAATTCCAGCCACCATCTCCCACACCGATTACTCGCCACAAACACCAGGCACCTCCCCCTATCCACACCAAGCACACCCAACCTCACCTAGGCTGACCTTCGTGTTTGACACCCACCGCTTCCTCAACACCCTCACCACCGACCCACGCATCACCCGCTACGACTCCTGGGGACGAATCGAACTATCCGGACGCGTCCTGGGCAACTGGGTAGCAAAAGCCACAAACCTACTTCGCACCGAATACGACCCCCAACCTCTGGACGTCATCGCACTCGACCTACCCGCAGGCCACTGGCGCACTCTCTACTGGGCCCTGGCAACCTGGGCATGCGGAGCGCACCTACACATCATCGACCCCGAAACCGACCTAGCCACCGTCACAACATCCACTGGGTCGCCCCTTTTAGCCATCACTGACCGTCCCACCAAGTGGACACACCTGCCCCTAGACACAATCGCTGTCTCCACCGCCCCCCTAGCACGCAGCTTCGACAGCGACCTCGCCGGTGCACTTGACGAAGCCGCAGAAATCTCCTCCTACCCCGACAACGCAGACCTGGCCACCATCGCCGACCCCCACGACCCCGCCTGCTCCGACCACGGTTACGAAGTCACCTACAACGACCTCATCAGCCCCCACTCACCAGAACGACTCCTGCTCCCCCTGTCAGCAGACACATCCCGAATGCAGACACTCACCCTCATCACCTCAGTTCTAGCGGCAGGAGGATCCATCGTCACCAGTGACACCACAGAAGACCTCAACCGACTCGCCACAATCGAACGAGCCAACCTGCACCACCTGTAACACCATTGCCGGGAGCGCCCCACATGGCCCGCTCCCGGCAACAACATCTATTCACTGAAAAATCACCCAGCGAACGACACCCAATCAGAACGCAACCTAAGCGCCCACCGGAACGAATCCCCAGAAACAGTCTTCGTTCCCCGTGAACCAGACACCAAGACACTCAACACCCGCCCACCGCGAGCGCCGTGCCCATCGCGTTGTGTGATCCGCAGCGAGCGCACTGTCCCTACCCCGAATGCTGCGTCCATTTTCGCTGGGGAGATGGTGACAGACCAGCTGGAATTCGGGTTTTTCATTCGACCGTCGTATGGGTCTGCTTTTGATACCTGGTAATACGGGCCACCTTCGGCAGTCCATCCGCCATTGCTGGCAGAGAATTCAGCGAAAGCGAAGTTTTTGTTTCGGGTGCGTAGCACCGTTCCCGTTGTGGCTTTGATCGCGGCGTCGGTTGAGGTGTATTCACCGGGCGTGCGAGTTCCGCGTCTGCTCGTGTTTGCGACGCCTTTGAAAACCTGGCAGGTAGTGCTGTCGCAGATATCCCAGGTAGCTTTCCTGGCTCGTTGGTTAGTGCGGTATGCGGCCGCGTAGGTGCGGGCAGCGACCGTTTGTGCAGCCAGAGCGTTCGGGTGCCAAGAGGCGGGCATTTCGTTGGGGACGACACTGCGCAGGTAGGACTCCATGCTGGAGTTCAGGACGGTGCGCATCCCCGAGGTGGCGGCGCGGTCACTGACGGCAGAAACCGATCCGCGTACTCGTTTGACATTTCCACCTGGCAGGAGAACGTCCACGAGTCCTGAATTTGTGGCAAAGATGACAGCTGAACCCGTGGTTGTGGTGTATGGCCGCCAGGTGTTTGCGTTGTTGAGGTACTGGACGTTGAGAGTTTTACCGGAGCGGACTGCGCGCCATGCCCGGTATCCGTTACCCGATGGGAGTGCCCTTCGGGTTGCTCCCACAGTGAGGGACATTCCGCGTGCCGGCGCGATGCGGGTGTCACCGTCGTTATCTGCGCTCAGCCAAACACGCATTGTGCTTTCGGGGAGCTTAGAGCGCACGGTGCCCGGGTAGTAGAAGTCCAAGATCCGGCTCCAGTTAAGCCCAGCGGTTGCTGCACCATATGCGCCCCACTGGCTCATTCCGCGGCCGTGACCGAACCCTTGCCCAGAAATAACAAAGCCGCCACTAGTGGGGCGGCTTACGGTGTCTCGGGTGGCGGCATGCGCGGGAGCGGACATCGGCAACAGCATGGCTGCCGCTGTAGCTGAGACCGCGAGTCGTCGAAAACGGACAGAATTATGCGTTGTACGAGTCACATTCGACCCATCGGCTGGCGTGTGCAGCCCTTTAACTATTCAGAAATCATCTTTCCTGCAACTGGCGGAGCCAGCCGCGTGACGGCTAGGCCCCTGGGGTGTCCCGGTGTGGTTCAGCGCTGGAGTGGAACTGCACCAGCGCTGACAGGCGTGAGGCTTCTTTGATTGCCTTGGCGCCGTCAGCTTTCTGGATCGCCATCACACTCACTGTTTCCAAAACTTCCCCATCCATGACATCCAGGTATGCCCAGGGCCCTCCCCCGCCGAATTGGACCCGCAAAATCTCCGCCCATTCAAAATGTCTCTTACGGAACAGATTCCGAACCATAAGCCCCTGTTCCGTAGGCACCGCCCGTACCCCAACGAATCTTGAGCAAAACCATGCGATCCCCGCCCCCAACGCAAACACGAACAAGCGGTCTACCAGTGTCCATTGCGCACCTTGGATCGTTATCGCCGCGAACGTGAACGACACAAAAACGATGACGGAAACGGCCACGGGAACCCACCTGCCCCGCACCGGGCGGAACGTCGCATACGGATCCACCGCCTCTCCCTTCTCCTTCTCGCACACAGCTCAGCACATCTGGGCATGCTTATCTCTGCGGCTCAGAATTCTCGCCACCTCAGGTGCGCTACCAGCACAGCAATCGCAGCTGCCATCCACAGCAACGCCATCGCTACGTTACCAACCGCGCCAGCCAGACAGGTCTGCCCAGCGGAACGCACGAACATTAAATTGCCAGGTAGACAAAACGGCCAAAACACCGATAGAGGCCGCGCCACAAGAACAAGCACCAGGCCAGCCACCGAACCAATAACCCCCACCACCACAGGGGTGAGGAAACTCCGCGCTCGCATGGCAACGTAGAGCAGCACTGTCATGACCGCAGCGGCCCCCAAAGCTCCAGACAGAGCGGCCAGAAAAGTTGTTCCCAGCTCACTGTTGAGACCAAACCCCAGCATCAGGCCGGCCACAACCATGGTCACCCAATAGATGACAGTTCCGATCACAGCTATCCCAGCGATTGCTAGCAGCTTGCCTGGTAACACGTGCCGGAACAGGGCCGCGTACCCAGCCATGCGCTGCATATTGCGGTCATCATGTTCAACCTTGACTGCCATCGCCACCCAGGATGCCAGCACGATAGGCAGAAATAGGTAGGCGTACATGACTCCTGACTGACCCCACAGCACACGGTAGGTGACTTCCTGCGCCTCGAAGAGGGCTCGGTTGTTGCTGTAGTGGACAGCTGCTCCTGCCATATTGAAGGCAGCAAACACAGCTATTGAAACGAGATAGGCCAGCAATCCCCGTGTTTTGGTCATCTCGGTGCCCCACACCGCAACGGCTGAAGCAATCACTGTTCTTCTGCTTTCCAGGCGATAAGCGCAGCAGATACTCCCCACCACAGGGGCACACCGGCTAAACCGATAAGCAATGGCGCCACTGGTGATACATGGCTGTATTGGGCATGCCCATCGATCATGGTCAACCGGACCGGAGATGCGCCACCGATAAGAGTCCACGGGGTGAGCGCAGCCACTACCGCAGGCATCAGCGCCGAGGCACTCCCTAACAATCCACCGACAATCCCTGCGCCCAGAGTGACCCACTGATTCTCGAATGCCAGTCCAAGGCCAAGGTGAACCGCTGAGAGGGCTGAACCTGCAAGAACCAGGCAGGCAAGCACAGACACCAGTTGTGCCAGGGAAGGACCAGCACCAAAGACACTACCGATCACACACACCAGCACCCAATAGATGCCCAGGAAACCGGACACCAACCCCCACGTCAGCATGGTTTTGGTCACCGCGCTCTGCCAGGAGGAGCACCCAAGGCTGCGCAACTGCTGAAGCATCCGGTCTTCGTGCTCGATCGAGGCGATGCGAGAAGCAATAATCGCAACTAGCACTGGCAACAGCGACGACATCAGCTGGGTGCCGGTCTGCGCCGTACTCGCTGCCACTTTGCCAGCCGCGGGAGTTATCGAAGCACGCTGCAGCTTGACAATTACCATTCCCGCCCATGTCAGCAGCGCAAGAGTCAGCAGCCCACTGATCAACAAAATGTGACGACCCCGCCACTTCATCAGTTCAACGGAGATCATCACCACTACCCCTCTTGCGCCTCACCTGTGATGCGCAAGAACACATCTTCTAGCGTCTCCTCATGCCCCTCCACGCGATATACATCGATCCCCTGCCTGAGCAGGTCGCGCACTATCGTGGCCACTGCTGCGTCATCCAGCCACGGCAATGTCAAGGAGTCCGGTTGCAGCAGGGCCCCGTTCGCACGGAGATAGGCGTGGGCAAGACTGTCATTGCTGGTCCGAAGCCGCAGCTGCGAGGCACCACGCAATGCCTCTAGTGGCCCTTCAAAGAGCAGACGGCCACGGTGGATGATGCCGATATTGTCAGCGACCTGCTGCACCTCACTGAGAATGTGGCTGCTCATCAGCACCGTAAGACCGTGATCAGACGGGAAACGCCGGATCATCTCACGGATCTCATGAATACCAGCCGGATCTAGGCCGTTGGTGGGCTCATCGAGGATAAGAAGTCGGGGCTCGGCTACCAGAGCCATCGCGATTCCCAGACGCTGTTTCATCCCCAACGAGTACTCGCGCACTTTCTTATCGCGAGCTTTTTCCAAACCGAGATAGGCAAGCAGCCCGTAAATGTCCGACCTAGCGCCGCGGACTCGCTGAACAATTTCCATGTTCTGCGCCCCGGTTAGATGCCCGTAAAAAGATGGACCCTCGATCAGCGAACCAGTTGCGGCCAGGATCTCTGAGCGATCTGCGCGAATGTCACGCCCCAGCACAGTGGCCCGGCCACGCGAAATCTTGACCAGGCCAAGCAACATCTTCATCGTCGTGGACTTGCCTGCCCCATTCAGGCCAAGGAAGCCGTAAACACTGCGTTCGGGCACCGTGATCGATACGCGGTCCACAACAGGAATACCTCGGTACTCCTTCACCAGAGATTGGGTTCGGATCGCTGCCTGGGCGCAGCTGCCTGCGGTGAAGTCCGCGCGGGGCTGAACCCTTAAATCACTGCTCATAGATGCATCTCCGATGTGCCTGTTTGCCGGAATTCCCTCCCTGTCATCTTGATCCGGAGGCTAGAGCGGCACATCAGTCGCAAGCATGAGTTCTTTCATCGCCAGGATGAGAACAACCACTCACCACAGCGCTTATATCTACATCTCATCCGTTCCTGCCCGAGCCACGCAGAGCCTGCCTCGGGTCGATCAACCCATGCGCACAAGCCCACAACACAGCCTGCACACGATCCCGACTACCCGTTTTGTGAAAGACCTGACTCACATGTGTTTTGACCGTTGGTAGAGAAATCCAGAGCTTTTCGGCGATCTCAGCATTACTGAGCCCCGACGCCACTAGCGTCAGTACCTCTACTTCACGTGCCGTCAACCCAACCCGCTGCGTAGCCTCCGTGACACCAGCTGAAGAACGCAGCGCAGGCTGCACCCGAGCAAGGAGCTGACGCGTTGAGCGCGGGGAAATGACTGCATCACCAGCGTGCACAGTGCGCACCGCAGCCAGAATGTCTCTGGGTGCAGAATCTTTAACAAGAAAGCCACTGGCCCCGTGCGCCAAGGCTTCGGTCAAGTAGTCCTCGTCATCAAAGGTGGTTAGCACGATCACGCGGCCACCAAACCATTGCTTGATTGCTTGAATCCCGTTCATCACAGGCATCCGCACATCCATAAGAGTCACATCCGCCCGTACTGCACCCTGGCAATCCAAAGCTTCTCGCCCGTTCCTTGCCCGCCAACACACCTCAAGGTCCTCTTGAGAATCAAGAATCAACGCCAGACCGCTAGTAAACAGCTCTTGATCATCGACGAGCCCAACCTTGATTACGGTCATGACAGCGGAATCTCCGCAGTGAGCAGCCACACCTCACCCGTGGGGTCTGGTGCACTGTTCAAGCACCCGCCGATCAACTGTGCCCTTTCTTGCAGCCCCGCCAACCCGATACCGGGTTCTTTCGATGACCCGCTACAGGGGTTACAGATTTCAACCACCATCGTTGCGCCCAATACCTGCACATCGATGCTCACTGGCCCGCAGCCGTGGCGCGCAGCATTACTTAGCCCCTCAGTAACGATGCGGTTAACAGTCGCCTGGACCAGCATGTCGGCCACTGGCCACGGCTGCGGCAAGGCGGCGGAGATGTCGAGGCCAGCCGCTTGGGTGTTCCGGATGACCTCCTCGATCTGGTCAAAACCCCCCTGAACCAAAGCCAATTGCTCATCCTGCGAGCGCAACGCCACAACCAACGCACGAACTCGGCGCAATGATGTGCGCGCAACAACAGCAACCCGTTCGAGAGTTTCCTGTTCAAGCTGGTGATTGTCACCCCCGGCGTACCGGGCACCTTCTGCCTGCACAGCAATGACCCCCAGCGAATGGGCGACAATATCGTGAAGTTCGCGCGCAACAGCTGCTCGCTCTTCAGAACGCTGTAAGGCCAGAACCTGTTCGTTATGTTCACGTTCTCGCCGGTTGAGTAACCCCGTCAGCGCAGCGACCGCTGCTATGGCCAGAGTGACCACAGCACCGATAATCAGAGCAGGGGTGTGGGGACGAAGAGCCACGGCGATAACGATCACCGAGGTGACAAGGCTGAGGGTCATCCACATCCACCTGGACGAAAGACGAGCCGCAGCCGAGTGCACAGTGACCGCTACCACGAGCCCAACATGCAGTGACATCACCGGCGTTATCGCCACAAGCACAGCGGCTGCCGCCAGCCCCGCCACAACGCACAGACTTGCCCGTTTCCTGCGCATAGCAATCACAGGCACGAGGGCAGCGAATACAACAAACACGAGCACCGTCACCCACAGCGCAGGCTGGAAAACGACAGCAAAAGGGGGCCCAGCCACTGCGACTGCCAGCCCCAGGAGCACATCCGGCAGAGGCCAACGCTTTCGCTTTAGCATCGACGCCTCCCCCAAAGACTCCGGCCCGGACCCAAAAACCCACACCGCACGTTTTCCAGGGCCAAGGCCACCTCGATTCCCCTTCGGCAAACCCGGAAAAACCCTGTTGGGCCTATCAGCCACGACGCTACGGCACCTCGGCGGCACCAGGCATCATCCCCGAGTATGAATCATCCCGCTATACATCCCTTGAAAGGCCCTCCAGCTAAGCCCCGCATACCTACTCACCAGATTCACAGGTGACACGGCTACTGCGCTTGTTCCTGGTTTGTCGACTCATCCCCGCAGACGCGGGGAGCACAGCGCCCCTAGCCCGTTTGACGCGGCCGAGGCCGGCTCATCCCCGCAAGCGCGGGGAGCACCTCGCTGATCGCCTCAGCAATCTCCGAGGACTCGGCTCATCCCCGCAGGCGCGGGGAGCACTCAATGAACATCGCGAAAACTACGACCTCATCCGGCTCATCCCCGCAGGCGCGGGGAGCACGCGGGATAAGTATGGCGACCCGGTGCGGGTTAAGGCTCATCCCCGCAGGCGCGGGGAGCACCCACCGAAGGTCGCGTGACGTGGCCAAATCCCGGGCTCATCCCCGCAGGCGCGGGGAGCACTCCTGTGCAATATCGTCGTGATAGTTGGCGGCTGGCTCATCCCCGCAGGCGCGGGGAGCACCTATCTTGGGTTTGGTTTGGGGATCCACGTACGGGCTCATCCCCGCAGGCGCGGGGAGCACGGACGTCCGGTCAAGAGTTCCGGCAGCCCGGCGGGCTCATCCCCGCAGGCGCGGGGAGCACGCTGTGAGTGATTTCATCATGTACTCCTGCTAGGGCTCATCCCCGCAGGCGCGGGGAGCACCCCCGAACCTCCCGATAAACAACAGCCTGATCAGGCTCATCCCCGCAGGCGCGGGGAGCACGCGGCGTCCAGCGGCGAGAGAGCGTGGCATTAGGGCTCATCCCCGCAGGCGCGGGGAGCACGACGGCGAAAGCCCGGTCTCACACACAAGACCCGGCTCATCCCCGCAGGCGCGGGGAGCACGCAGTCGTCTCCTCAACCCACTCCGACGTGTTCGGCTCATCCCCGCAGGCGCGGGGAGCACCACCTGTACACATCAATGCGCGTCACGATGAACGGCTCATCCCCGCAGGCGCGGGGAGCACTCGGTTGGTAACGCAGCGTATTGACTACCGTCGGGCTCATCCCCGCAGGCGCGGGGAGCACGACACAGCACGAGGGTTAAATCCAGACTCAGCGGGCTCATCCCCGCAGGCGCGGGGAGCACGCGTACGTGGTTTTATTGGGTCCGTTCCTCGAGGGCTCATCCCCGCAGGCGCGGGGAGCACGAGTGGAATGTTGTGCGGTACAGGCCTTTACAGGGCTCATCCCCGCAGGCGCGGGGAGCACGGGACCGGATACGTCAACACCCAAATCGAAGACGGCTCATCCCCGCAGGCGCGGGGAGCACAAGCCCCATACCTACCCCTCTCAGGTATGGGGCGGCTCATCCCCGCAGGCGCGGGGAGCACGCTCGCCTGCTTTGAGATCATCGATAGCCAGCAGGCTCATCCCCGCAGGCGCGGGGAGCACTTCGAAAGCCCGCTCAAGGCACCGACATTGGAGGGCTCATCCCCGCAGGCGCGGGGAGCACAGGCACTCCTCTAGCCGCGGCACGCCATCCCACGGCTCATCCCCGCAGGCGCGGGGAGCACCTTCGATCAGTCCGTAGGTGAGTTTCTGCACGGGGCTCATCCCCGCAGGCGCGGGGAGCACCTATCAGGCCTTATCTTCGTATGCAACGAAGGCGGCTCATCCCCGCAGGCGCGGGGAGCACGGATCGTCACCCACCAGAGGGTGCCGGTGGTGGGGCTCATCCCCGCAGGCGCGGGGAGCACCAGATCGTCGTCGTCCAAAGCGGAGAACTCATCGGCTCATCCCCGCAGGCGCGGGGAGCACACCCCTCGACGGGTCAGCGCCTCAACCCCGACAGGCTCATCCCCGCAGGCGCGGGGAGCACACCGTGTCACTCTTGCCGGGGGCTAGGTTGTAGGGCTCATCCCCGCAGGCGCGGGGAGCACTCCGTAACGCTGCGATGAGGTTCGGTGTGGCGCGGCTCATCCCCGCAGGCGCGGGGAGCACGGTTCGTAGACCAGATCATCAACGACACCGGCGGGCTCATCCCCGCAGGCGCGGGGAGCACCGTTTAAGATCTTTAAGTTTGCGCTTCGCGTCCGGCTCATCCCCGCAGGCGCGGGGAGCACGGGGGCGCCACCACCAACGCAGGCAGGTGGCGCGGCTCATCCCCGCAGGCGCGGGGAGCACCAACCAGCTAGTCGGGTGTTGACGGAAATCCCCGGCTCATCCCCGCAGGCGCGGGGAGCACGCACTGAGTTTAGACATGGACGCGGACGCGGCAGGCTCATCCCCGCAGGCGCGGGGAGCACGTGTCCTGGCGCTTCATGTACTCCTGATGCGCCGGCTCATCCCCGCAGGCGCGGGGAGCACTGATCAATGACCAGGCTGTTGTTTATCGTGAGGGGCTCATCCCCACAGGCGCGGGGAGCACGAAACCGGGACACAGACACAAGCCAGCACCGTGGGCTCATCCCCGCAGGCGCGGGGAGCACTCGGTCAGCTGTTGGGTGTTCGTCCTGGTGATGGGCTCATCCCCGCAGGCGCGGGGAGCACCCGCCAAGCTTCAGCAGGTCACGGCCGGGTTCAGGCTCATCCCCGCAGGCGCGGGGAGCACCCCACGGGGTAGTGGACGGCTTGTCATAGCTGGGGCTCATCCCCGCAGGCGCGGGGAGCACATCTTCGGTTGGGCCATCATGGACCCCAAGGCCGGCTCATCCCCGCAGGCGCGGGGAGCACGAAGCTCTCCGCATCCTCGGATTCTGAAAGGTTGGCTCATCCCCGCAGGCGCGGGGAGCACGTTCATTTTCTTGCTCCCTTCCGGGTTTGTTCCGGCTCATCCCCGCAGGCGCGGGGAGCACAGGGTACTGTCGAATCTACCGCCGACGGCCTTGGGCTCATCCCCGCAGGCGCGGGGAGCACAGGGCGTCCGGGTCAGCGCCTAGCGATGCTGCGGGCTCATCCCCGCAGGCGCGGGGAGCACTGCGGTCGCCGCTACTTGCGGGGTGGTGACTAGGGCTCATCCCCGCAGGCGCGGGGAGCACTGGCCAGGCATCGACGGGAAACCAAAACCACGCGGCTCATCCCCGCAGGCGCGGGGAGCACGGGTTTCATACTCATTACCGCATTGCTCGCAGGGGCTCATCCCCGCAGGCGCGGGGAGCACCTCACCCCACTACTTAAACTCATGGGGGCAGCCGGCTCATCCCCGCAGGCGCGGGGAGCACCACAGCAGCGAGATCCCTACCGCCAGAAGGGGCGGCTCATCCCCGCAGGCGCGGGGAGCACTAAGAAAACCCCCGGGCAGAAAAAACTTGACGCGGCTCATCCCCGCAGGCGCGGGGAGCACATGGACACTACCGGCAGGCGAAGTCGCGCTCGCGGCTCATCCCCGCAGGCGCGGGGAGCACTCACCACACGTGACCACTCCGGCGACCCTGGCGGGCTCATCCCCGCAAGCGCGGGGAGCACGTTCCGTGTACGACATTAACGCCGCGCCCCTGACGGCTCATCCCCGCAGGCGCGGGGAGCACCTCCGGCAGGCTAGATGTATCCAACACCAACGGGGCTCATCCCCGCAGGCGCGGGGAGCACACTTCGTGACCAGCATATTCTTTTATGTGTTTAGGGTTCCAGCTTTGGTTTTCGTGTCTGAGCTCGCCGGTATCTGCTGGCTTTGCTCCATCCATGGCGAAGGCCACTTCCTAGTTGGGTTGGTTCGGTGGGGCGTCTCATAAGTTGGATGCCGTCATAGTCGATGGGGTTCCAGTCGTGGCGATGCACCTTGAACTCGATGTGTTGTTCTCCTTTCACTGAATAAACGAGGAGTGCTCTTCCGTCTTTGGCATGTTCAACAACTTCCAGCCACATGGTTTCCCGAATCCGTGAATTCACGTGCCCGACAAAAACACCTGGGCTGATTTCGAGGAGCCAACGCGTTAAGTAGCCGCGTAAACCTGTTGGGCAGGCAGTGAGGACTAGGACTACCACGGCACGTCAACCTCGTCCTCTAAGCCGTATGCCGTGCCGCCAGCTACTTGTCGGTTACCGCCATCCCAAAGGAAAGAGGTGTCGTCCCAGTCTTGTGCTGTGTCGACTGGGTCATCAGGAAGGAGAAGGGAACGGATATCTCGTGCGCATCGGTTGAGGATTTTTCCGTCGTAGACGGCATCGCGGACAGCACGTCGAGTTTCTCCTGGGATGTCTTCTGGTTTTTCAGCTACCACTGCGAAAGCGGTGGGAATCGCGATCTCTGCTTTGTAGAGATCAGCAATGTCGAATACAAAAGAACGGACATGGCCTGTGTGAACGAATCCCAGGCCGGGTGAACAACCTAATGCAACGATGACAGCGTGCGTTATCCCGTACAGGCATGTTGTCGCTGCCGATAAGGCCTGGTTGATGGGGTCGGAGCTGGAAAAGTCTTCCCGGGAATAGTCACGTCGGCCCCATGGGACTCCTGTGGCTTTTGAAGCTTCCCTGTACGCGCGACGCACTCGGGCACCTTCTCTGCCACGTAACTGCTGCATTGTTAAGCCAGTCACATCTTCATCTGGGAAACGCATGGCGTACATGCGCCTTGCTACAGCTAGGCGAGAAGACTGGTTAGTTACCAGCGTTGCTTGCGCTTCCAGTAGTCGTGACGATCGTGCTAAAGAGCGCCCGTGCGCGTAGTACCGGACTCCTCGCTCGCCAACCCAGACAGCTGTGGAGCCGCTCTCTGCTAGCAGCATCATTGCCTGGTGAGTTACGCGTGTACCTGGGCCGAGTAGCAAAGCACCCAGGGTGGCTGATGGGATGTGCACGATTCCTCGCTCGTCCGTCACTGTTACGGCGTTGCCGTCGCGGTGAACCGTGCACCGTTCCACATAGATGAAGCTAAGTCGATCTTCGGCTCGTTGTAGCTGAGTAAGGTCAGGTGGCGGCATACCCGGTATGGGTTTCATATGAGCCTCATTGGGCTTTAGCCAGGGTCATCAAGCCGCATCCGTATGCTTTCGCCCGCCCTATCCCCTCGGTTAATGCCTCTCGTAGCGCATCAGCGTCAGTGACCTGGAGTAGGCCGTCGTATGTCGCCATAGCGATCGTGACGTTTCGTCCTTCTTGGGCGTGGCGGCGCTCGAACCTAGCGGTATTGCGATTTTTGACTATCAGGCTTGGTTCCCCGGTTCCTGTCTGAGCGATGGAGAAACCGAACTTGCCTGCACGGCGTGTCAGCCATTCTTGTTGCTGTGCTGGAGTGACGTGTGCCTTTACTTTTCCTCTCTCGTTTGGGCCTGCGTTTATGTTGCGCACTGGGTTGGCTGTGAGCCGGAACGCCCACTGTTGTCCTGTTGCTAAGCGTTCAAGGAACGGTGCGTAATCAGCTGTGTCCCAGGTAGCGGTGGTTGGCCATCCTGCCTGCTCGACTAGGTGAGTGAGGTCTGGGCGTTGTGGGCTCACGATGAATAGATCAGTTTTGATCGGGTTGGAATCGATACGCCATAGGATCCGGCCTGGGGTTTGTGTGTGGAAGCTTGCAAGCACAGCCGCGTGCATTCGTTGTTGGGCGCTGAGGAGATATCGCGCTCCGCGCCGTGATGTGTTAATCCCAAATCGGGTCAAAAACATCAGGCACCTCCAAGTACAGCCATGAAATCCATGTCATGGTCGTGGCCGATCTGGTTTTTAACCCGTTGTGGCTGGACTCGCACCACTTCGCGCCAGCCATATTCGCGGCGAATTGGGTTAAATGATTCAGGGACATCGCGGACAACTTCCGTCACCGTGTCATCTGTGACTGTTGTTGCCCCCACGTCTAGATAGAGAGGCAGATCAACTTCTTTTCCTTGCCTGCGGCGATGCCAAGTAGAGGCTTGCCAAGGTACTTCTCTCAGCATTTCTTCCAGATCAGCATCATGGACGCCAAGGCTCACCTGGCCTGTTACAGGACAGGAGCGCCGTCCGAGGTAGAGCGGGAATGATGGATTTTTTAGCGCATCGTTGAGTCCTTCAAGAAGGCTTCGGTCTCCGCTGACGCCAGCTACAAACATGGCATCTGCCAAGTAGTAGCGATATGACAGTGGCATTGACGTTCGTTTTTGCTCTTGCCAGCGAATTGCCGTGTGAAAATCCCGGACGATGCGCCCCGGCTGATCGACTCTCACGCCGAACAACAAATGTGCAAGGTCTTCGATTGGGTCGCTGCGTCGTCTTCCTTGCGCGGCAGCGAGCATCCCAATAACACCGCTTTTTGTTGGTTCGCTTCGGGTGAGTCGCTGCGTGAACCGGCTGGAATCCCCCCACGATTGCAAGGGGCCAGCTAGGCGAAGCAGTAATACTGCCATCAGGCGTCACCGTTCTCGGTGTGCTGTGCGATATGCGCAATGACGGCAGAGCCCAGGTCAGCCAACGTGGAACGCGTACCGAGGTCATCAAGGGGTTTTGCCTTGGGAGACACCCGGACAACGAAAGAGGCCAAGGGTTTTTCTGCGTAGTGAGTTTCTACTTCATGCGCGTAGTCGGCCAGGGCTTGGGCAGAGGGCTCAACGTAGCCACTGGCGGAGGTGACTGCCTCTTCGAAGGCACCGACAAAGTTAGTCGGTGCTTTACGCACTTGCACTAGGACAGCATCGACCGGGGTGTGGTTGGCAAACGTGTTTTGCTTTCCTGTTGGCATGCTGCGTACGAAAGCATCGATGAATGCCCGTGTTGCTGCTAATGCTGCTTCCTCTGTTCCGAGGTTTGTGACGAGTTGATCGATTGCGATGGTTGCGTACCGGTAGAAAGTTGCGGATGTGAACTCGACAGTGCCTAGCATGCCTGCGCCAGCGTTATCAGCCGGTGCTTTGTCATCGACTGCGGTGTAGTAGTCGTGTTCCACTGTGGCGGCGTGAGTAGAGATGGCATGGGCCACCTGGCAGGCAGCGTCGACATTCAGTTGTTTGTCGTCAGCGACCATTCGCCCAAAAAGGGCAACTTCGATGCCGTGATGTGCCCGTGCAGCCTCGGTGAGTGCTTTCTTGTCGAGCTTTTCCCCGGGGGTAGCTGCGGCGGCGATTTCAGCGAAACGGTTTAGCTGTGCGTTGCTGAAAAAGGTGAGGTACTCAGTGAGATTCGATTCTGCGGTGTCGTCTTTTTTAGTCCGTCCTTTTTCTAATTTGAATCCGAGGAGGCTGATGGCTTCGACGGCACGGCTGGTTGCATCTTCGTGCTCTAGTCCATGCGTTTTAACGAGCCGTTCAGTGATTTGTTGCACGGCGCGTTTAGTGCGTAAAGCTAGGTGATTGGCTTCTAAGTGCTGGCGAAAGTCCTGGCGTGTGGCTTTTTTCCATGCCTGGCTGCTGACTCGTGCGCGTTGCACTCCGCCGTAGAAAGCATTCTTGGGGGTGCCGGTGTCATCACGGTTGATATTGCTCGGTGGAACGGACTGAAGGACGTGAATATCGACGTAGATAGTGGACATGCTGATCTCCTGTCAGGTTGGGAAGGTTGGGGTGTGTTATTGGGCAGATCGGTTGTTAAAGAAATCTCGTCCCCAGCGGCGGCGAATTGTGGACGTGCTAGAAGGGGTTTGTAGCTTGCTCAGGTCTTGGCAGAGCGCGACGTAATCCAGGCCGATTCTTTCTCGGCGGAGCAGCGTGATCAGTCCGCGAAGGTGGTACATCGCGGCTTCAAAACTGGGGGCAGAGAGTAGTGAGGTGAATCGTTTGAGGATGGGGCTTCGTTCGTCGTCAGCTCCGGGGAGTTGTCGGAGTGCTCGTCCTAGGGGGACGCCTGCGCAGTGCATGCCTGTTGGTTGGGAACTTTGGTGGATGGCATATAAAACCAAGGTTGCATGCATAGCTCTTTCTTCACGTGTCACCGAATCTGCGTGACCGAGCAGCGGCTCTGGGAGAGAGGCGTAGATGAGAGGCCATGCTCCTCGGTCATTTTCGATCTTTCCGGGGTCGCTTTTGCGTAGGGTTGCTATTGATGCTGCAGCCCACGCCGATGGTTGAGATCCGGGCCGTGCGTACTCGGCTTGCAGGCGCGCAATGACTTTGCCGACGGAGTTTCTTAGCTCAGAAGGTTTGTCCCGTGCAGCGGTGACGGGTTCTTCCTGAAGTGTGGATGAGTGAGGCTCGATCATTGCTGCTCCTTGTTCTCCGACGATGGCTCAGCTTTTGGTTCTGGTTCGTCGGTTTGTGTTCCCTGTGGGAAGGCGTATGGGAGGGCTTTTTTGAGGGCTGCGCGAAAAAAGTTCTCAGCGATAGGTGTATTGAGGTAGTTGCTGTTAACCGTTCGCCCCACCAAGGCTGGGGTTCCTGCTGCCTGTACAAGTTCGCCTGCTACTCGATTGGTGATGCGCCAGACTGTTTGTTGCCATGCCTGTCGACGTTCGTCGATATTCGTGGCTGTTAATGTCCCCACCCATGTTCGGTATGGGAGGTCAAGGAGGGTGTAGGCCATCTCTCCTGCCCTAGACCGGGGCCCATCCTCCATGCCGGGCAAGAGACGCCGCCCGCTGGCATCTGCGAGATTCGTCGCCAACCGTCCTAGGGCTCGGACTGCTTCCTCAGCGGCGTCGACAGCGTCAATTGCTTGGCGTCTCACGAGGGGGTCTGCAATGACGGCGGGAGCGAGTTCTAGTCGGTCATCAATCACTGCAGTAACCGACGCGCTTTGTGAGCCGTATTCCATGCCGATAGCTCGGAACCGCATGGGG
Source organism: Dermatophilus sp. B7861-1 (assembly GCF_058996045.1). Lineage (NCBI taxonomy): Bacteria > Bacillati > Actinomycetota > Actinomycetes > Micrococcales > Dermatophilaceae > Dermatophilus > Dermatophilus sp. B7861-1. Next base: position 1,683,311 of record NZ_CM180082.1, read on the forward strand.
AAGTCTCGTTTGACGATGCCGTCATCGACTAGGTCGGAGAGCCATTCCAAGCTGCCGGCGCGCAGGAAAGCTGCAGCATTTGCTTTGGTAGCGGCTTGGCTCGTCCGTTCTCCTAGGACGCTTCCCAGTCCGCGCCATAGGGCCCGCGAAGGCTGGTGTGTTAACGGCATATACGTTGTTATTCCGTTGGCTTTTTTTGTTTGTGGTTCGCTGAATCTCCATGACGTCATCGGCTCTACGGTTTGACGGTTCTGCGGCATCAATGGGTCGCCGTTGGCCAGGACAACATCAACCACGTCGAATCCGTTGTGAATGAGTCTGACTCGGCGTCCTTGCCATGTGGCAGCTTCGACGGGCCCTTGGGGTTGTGGATGGGTTAAATCTGTCGCGGCGCTGTTTGGTTCACGTTCCCAAGGTGGAAGGTCATTAGCTCGCCAGAATCGCAGCGAAAGGTTGAGGAGTAGCGTTTCGGCGAGAGTTCTTCCTTCAAGGATGATCAACCCGAGCCAGCCAGTGAATCCGATCCCGATGGGGTATCCCTTGCCACCCTTAACGCGATCGTCACCGACTGCGCCGGACTTGATTCCGGAGCAGTCGTAGGCGTGGACGTGGACAAGCCAGCGGGCGGCTTCAGCAAAAGAAAGCCGGTCAATGGCTTGACCTGCTCGGGTTGTGAAGAACTGTGCTCCATCTGGGACCTCCGCAATGATTTTTCCCAGACCTGATGTTTTGTTGGAGGCGGTGTGTAGTTCGGCTACTTGATAGAACGGTGTGTGCGGGTGGATCAGGTCGAATCGATCAGCATGACCTAGTAGGTAGGAGTGGATCTGTTCAACAGGTAGGCGGCGTTGTTCCCATAGCTGTTCCCACGTTGCCATCTCCTCGCCTTCGGGTACGTTGATGGCTCGGTAGAGAATGGCCAACATGAGGCGCAGACAGGCTGCCTCTTGGGTGGGGATTTCTCCACCCAAGCCTGTGATTTCGTGGGCGCGTTCAAATGCTTTCAGCAAGCTAACTTGTTCGACTTCACCTGACTGGCTTCTGGCCAGGAGCCACGGCTCGGTGAGGAGGCTGAAGGATGTGCGCTCTTTCTTGGATTCCGTGGGTGATGTCGTGGGCGCAATGGTCATGTGTTCTCCCTGGACATGGTGACGGTGAGACCTGTTTCCGGTTTGTATGCGACGTCCAAGTTCGCTACACGTGCGCGTCCCTGCTCGTCGAGAACAAGCACCAACTGTCCTTGAAGCCATGGGCAGTCCTGTTGCCATCCGGGAAATGACATGTCTTCCAGGGCGGCGATGATGCTGTCTATGTCGGAGGCGGTGCTCCATGCTGGTAATCGGACTGTGCATCCAGCGAGGGCACGGGCTATGCGTGGTTCGGGTGGAAAATCGAGTGGAAGTGTCGTGTTCTCGGGCAGACCGGATCCTGGCATAGGCCTAATAGACCCGTTGACACGCTGCACAACGACTACCTCTAAGCTGTCTTCGCTGTCTCGAACCTGACTACGGCCACCATTGCCGTCGTCGGGGTCTCCTTTGACAAAGAATCCGGAGCGAGCCAGAAGACCCTCATGACTAGTAGGGGGGCCGAGCAAGAAAGCAGCCGCTTTACTTTTGGCTTTTTCGACGCGCTCTAGTTCTTGCTGCTCAGCTAGTGCCCACGCGTTTTCCCACCCTTGCGGAGGCGTGAGATCCGGCGCGTAGGCCCGGTCAACGAGTGTGGGGATGTCTCGTGGGAGAAGGATTTTGTTGCCGTGTTGTTGGATAGTTGCCGCAGCTCTAAGTAGTTGGATGCTGCCGTATACCCGCTCTGAACCTGCATCTGCTTTAACAGGGATGCTTTGCCAATCAGCGCCGGTGAGAAGAAGTCGGGGGGTTCGCAGGAGTGGTGGGCGGTCTTTTTCATCGCTGCCGTGTGCGTGCCTGTGCAGGCGCCCTACTCGCTGGAGCAGTAAGTCGACTGGGGCTAAGTCACTCACCATCAGGTCAACATCGATGTCAAGTGATTGTTCAAGCACCTGAGTTCCGACCAGGACAAGACGGTGGGGTCGTGTTCCAGCTATGCGGGAACTTCCGCGGCCAAGCCGAGCGCGTAGATCATTTTCACGGGCAGCGCGATCAACGGACAGGAAGCGGCTGTGCACCAACAGAACTTCTGTATCTGGCAGAGCCTTATGGAGGGATTGCCATGTTGCTTGCGCCCGGTTGACCGTATTTCGGATCACCGCAACGCATCCCCCGTCAACGAGCTCATTGGTGAGCCGAGCCGCTAGAGACTGTGGGTCGTCGGAGAATTCTTCAACTGTGATGGTGCGGGGTCGATGCGACTTTTGCGGGGTTTCCATCTCTCGCAAAGAGGAGTCCAGCAATAGTGTGCGCGGGTATCCCTGCGGTATGACCAAGTCTGGAGTGGGTGAAGGAACAGGGTATGTCGGCGTGCTTCGAGCAGCGCCTTTGGCATATGCATTCACTAATTGCGTGCGCTGGGCTTGAGGCAGGGTTGCCGACATGAGCACGACAGGGGCTCCATATGCGCCTAACCACACGAGTATTGCGGCTAGGTACTCACGCATATACGTGTCAGCGGCATGAACCTCGTCGATAACTAGTACTTTTCCAGCAAGCGCCAGGTGCCTCAGTGCTAAGTGTTTACTCCGCAGGGCACCGAAAAGTATCTGGTCGATAGTTCCGACCACGAAAGGTGCAAGTACTCCTTTTCGGCGTCCTCTGGTCCAGGAGTTCACTGCAGCGAGCGCGTGGGTTTGTGGCTCATCGTCGTCATGTATTTCGGTGATCCACCGATCGTCGATCAAACCTTGGTACTCGTCGTTGAGTCCGGCTTTAGCATGCGCGAGGAACATGCTCAAGGCACCGTTGCCAGGTAGGGAATCGATCCAGGAGCGGACTCGGCCGAACATTGCATCGGATGTGGCCATTGTGGGCAGTGCCATGAAGACGCCCTGCATACCGAATCGGTATGCGAGGATTTCCGCGGCTGCTAAACCTGCTTCGGTTTTACCGCTGCCCATTTCTGCTTCAAGGATGATGAGTGGGGGGCGTTCGGCAGCCCAGGCGGCATGGATGGCTGCGGTTTGGGTTGGGGTGGGTTCGTGTCCAGCTAAGGACGGGAATCGTCGCGTTAGGAGATCTATCGGGTTGCTAGGGGGTTTTACTGGGCTCCATGGCGAGGGAAGGGCGAGTAGCTCCCAGTTGATTTCACAGTTAGAGCGGTCGCCGTAGCCAAAACGATTTTCGTCGCTGGCGAGCCAGTCGGCCACGACTACAGTCGATGCTACGAGTGCCTGCACTGTGGCGGGTAGGGGACGGGTTACCCAGTCGTTGAGGCGTTTGTCAGCGCCGGTCAGTGCGGTGATGTGGTTGAGAATTTCTGTGCGGGCTTGTTTCCATGCGGGGCCGCCTAGGTAGTCGGGGCGCTGCCGGAGTGTTTCTAATTCACCGGAGTTGGGAAGTACCCCGTGATGGGCACCTACGGGAACGGCGAGCGCGGCGGAGGCGCGTGGTGTTGCCGCGAATTGTTGCTCTAGCCAGTCCCGGAGGATGAGGTATCCGAGGGCGCCGTGGGGGGCTGCGCGTGTTTCTGTGAGTGGGACGTTGAGGTCCAGGCCTGCGGCGTGTAGTCGGCCGGTCATGTCGGGAGCTTTGACAGCGAAGGCGGGGGTGGCTTTTCCGATGTCGTGGATGCCTGCGAGCCAGCTCAGGAGAATTTTGGCGTCTATGTTTCCGCCGGGGAGGGATGAGGCGATGGTGTTTTTTATGGCGGTGGGGAGCCAGTTATCCCAAAGGAGCTCTGCGACGTGGGCGGAGTCTTCTAGGTGGCGCCATAGTGGCAGCCATGAGTCTTGTTGGGGATTTGTTTTTCCCCAGATCGCTTGCACGGCTGTGCTCCATGCATGCGATGGCTGCTGTGACTCCATGGCGCTCCTTTGCGTGGGTCCTATGTGAAGGATACCCAGGAGCCTTGATGGATCTAACTAAAATTTTTAGGGGTTAGCTACATCTGACCTGCGCTGATGCTCTTCTTTGGATTTGGCGCTTGCGTATCCGATACCGCACTCACCCCTGCGTGGATATGGCATCAGTTCGGGGCACGCAGGGGTTGATATGTGCTGACGGTTGGGTGATGTTTTTAGCGTCGAAGTAGTTGGGAGACTTCGTGGGCGAGTTGCACGGAGGCTTCGATTTCTACTTTTCGACTGGAGACTGATTCGACGTTGAATCCGAAGGGGATGCCTAGGTGGCGGCAGTATTGGGATAGTTCTTGTGCGGCTCCGATGGCATGTGCGGCAGACAGAGCCAGGGGGTTGTCGGTGTCTTCGAGTTCGTTGCTGAGCCATCGGGGTACGTCTACGCCGAGCCAGCGTAGGAACTCGAGTGATTTCAGGGATCCGCAGACGGACAGGGTGAAGATGATGGGGGCGGGGCGGAGGTCTTTTTCGGTGCGTAAGGCGCGGGCGTAGTCGGACACCATGTCTTTGGCGGACCTTCGGTCGTAGACGACTTGGGTGACGAAGAAGGAACAGCCTTGTCGTTGTTTCATGACGAGGCGATCTTGCTCATCTCCGTGGCGAGCGTGACGTTCGGGGATGGCAACCGCCCCTAGTCGCGTCGGTGAGTTTTCGTGTCGGTATACCTCGTAGGCGTCCCGCAGGGTCATTTTTACGGGGGTGTTTTTTGAGGGTGCCCCCACGAACACGGTGGACACTTCTGCAGGTGCGGTGTGCAAGAAGCTGCGTAGCTGTTCTGGGGTGTATTTACCGACTGAACGGTAGATGATGCTGTGCCCTTCCCAGGCTTGTAGGTATTCGGCTTGGTAGGAGGCTGGGTCGTGTGTTTCGGAGAACGGGAATGGGCGTTCTTGTTCGGTGCGGCTGCTTTCGTCGGCGAGGTCGTACAGGATCAGTGAGTCCAGCGCGAGGCCGTCCAGGCGGGCCAGGGTGCGTTCGGCGATTTCTGGCAGTTTTTCTGGATCAGTGGAGCGCCGTGGTGGGGTGATGCCGAAGAACAGCAGTTCTCCTTTGGCGTGAGCGATTGTTTCTTTCACTCGCGCTACCCCGACTTCTGACATTGTTGCGACGGGGCCTGCTGTGGCTGTTGCGCCGGGCCGTACTCGTGGGGGTCGGCCTGGCTCGGGTTCGGTTGCGTCGCCTAGCATGCGGCGCACGGCTACGTCGTCGGTCAGTGCAGGAGAGTTGTTGTTCTCGGGTTGATCCACTCGCGAAGGTTATCTTCCGTCGCTGGTGGTCTCCAGTTCGGTTTGTGGGGGGACGGTGGCTTGTTCGTTGCGGGCTGCGTTCAGCCACACCACGAAACCAGCGATGACGAAGGCGCCATACACCGCATACAACACTGCTGATGGGTAGTACTGGCTGTGCCATAGCAGCGGCACCCCCACCACATCTACGGCCACCCATGCCAGCCAGAAGTCCACCCATCCGCGGGCCATGGCGTATGTGGCAATGAATGAGCCAACGAAAATCCATGCGTCTGTCCAGTAATACCAGCGCGGCGCGGGCCAGCCCGCTCCGATCATTGCGAACATTTGCTGGCAGATCACCACGAGAACGACCCATGTGGCGACATACGTAGCGCGTTCTTTAGTGGTGGCCCAGCGCGGCACGATCGCTGGGGCGTCTTTTGCTTTTCCTGCAGAGCGGCGGCGCCACATCCACCATCCGTACACGCTGGTGAGAACAAAGAACACTTGCCGGAACGCTTGCCCGAGCAGAGGCTGGCGGCCGTCAGCGAACCCGACAGCGGCGCCAACGAACACCGTGAACAGGATCATGTTGCCGAAGATCCCGACCGGCCAGGCCCATACGCGTCGGCGCATACCGCCGATCGCCGAGGCTAAACCGAACCCGTTGCCGATGATTTCTCGCCAGTACAGGGGGTAACCGGCCACGTCGATCTGTGCCTCGTAGATCGACTGTAAAACGTCGCTCACAGCTGTCTCGCCGTGCCTTTCTTCAGGAGGAACCCGCCATATGTGTTGACGGGGGAAGGCTTACAGGTCACGTAATGCCACGGCGGTGGCAATTGCTGCCTGCGCGGCCTCGTGTCCTTTCGATTCATGTGAGGTGCTCAAGCCGGAACGGTCAGCGGCTTGGGCTTCGTTGTCGCACGTGAGAACCCCGAACCCGATCGGGGTTCCGCTGTCTAGCGCCACTCGGGTCAGCCCTGTCGTGACCGCATGAGCGACGTATTCGAAATGTGGTGTGCCGCCACGAATCACTACCCCAAGCGCCACGACTGCGTCGTGGTTCTCCGCGAGTTTGGCTGCCACAACAGGTAGTTCGAAACTTCCGGGCACACGGATCACGGTTGGCTCCGCCACCCCGGCCTCTTCGCATGCCAGCTGTGCGCCAGCGATGAGGGCATCCATGAACTGGTCATGCCAACTGGCTGCGGCGATCGCGACCTTCAGGCCTGCTCCATCCATGTGATCCAAATCTGGTGACCCAAAACCTGCCATCACATATCCTTTCCGGCCTCGGAGGTTGCGCCCTCCGGTATGCCCATCACGTCATGGCCCATACGGCGAGCCTTCGTTTCCAAATAGCGAACATTTTCACTGGTCACAGGCGTAGCTACCGACACGGACTCGACCACATCAAAACCTGCCTGCCGTAGCGCCGACACCTTTGCAGGGTTACCCGTCAACAAGCGCACCCTGTCCACCCCCACATCGGCCAAGACAGCCGCCGCGGCACCATATTCACGCGCATCAATCGGCAACCCCAGCCGCGTCTGCGCATCCACAGTGTCTTCCCCCTCATCCTGCAGCGCATACGCCTCCAACTTCGACAACAAACCAACCCCCCTGCCCTCGTGGCCACGCAGATACACCACCACTCCCCCATCACGGGCGATACGCGCCATCGACGCCTCCAACTGCGGGCCACAATCACAGCGCCGCGACCCAAACGCATCCCCGGTCAAACACTCCGAATGCACCCGCACCGTACTCACCCCCTGCGCATCAACCCCCACCCCACCAGGACCTGGCGCTATCAACGCCACATGCTCAGCACCAGTCAACACATCCAAATACCCCACCATGTCGAACGTGCCATGAACCGTCGGCAACACCGTCCTAGAACCAGGCCGCACCCGGTCATGCAGCTGCCGATACGCCACCAAATCCTCAATCGTGATCACCGCAAGACGATGCTCACGCCCCAAAGCCAACACCGCCTCAGCCCGCATCATCTCCCCAGAATCATGCACCAACTCACCAATCACCCCCACCTCAGGCAACCCCGCCAACCGACACAAATCCACCGCCGCCTCCGTGTGCCCACCCCGCACCAGCACACCCCCCGGCCGGGCCCGCAACGGAACCACATGCCCCGGCCGCGTGAAATCCTGCGGACCAGCCTGCGGGTCAGCCAACAACCGCGCCGTCAACGCACGATCCGCCGCCGAAATACCCGTACTCACCCCCACAGCAGCATCCACCGTCACCGCATACGCAGTGCCATGCGGATCCTGGTTATCCTGCACCATCGCGGGAAGCCCTAACGCATCAGCCCGCTCCTGCGTCATCGGCGCACACAAATACCCCGACGAATGCCGCACAGTCCACGCCACCCACGCCGCATCCGCCGTCGCTGCAGCTAGAACAACATCCCCCTCGTTCTCCCGATCCGCGTCATCCAAAACCAACACCGGACGCCCCGCCCGCAGCGCCTCCAGCGCCTCCTCAATAGAAGCCAAACCCTCCACGGACTCCCCCGCGGCACCATTAACCAAAGACTGCGCCGACACGCTCATCACGCCCCCACCACACCCTGGCCACACGGACCCAACAGCCGCTCGACATGCTTGGCCACCACATCAACCTCCACATTCACCCTGTCCCCAACCTCCACCTGACCCAACGTGGTCGCCTCCAAAGTTGTAGGAATCAACGACACCTCACACCCCGTCGCCGTCAACGCACTCACCGTCAACGACACCCCATCCAACGCAATCGACCCTTTATGCACCACATACCGCTGCAACTGCTGCGGCAGATCAAAAGCAACCACCTCCCATCTCTGCCCCGGCACGCGCGAACGCACAGTCCCCACCCCATCCACGTGCCCCTGCACCACATGCCCACCAAAACGACCCGAGACTGGCATCGCCCGCTCCACATTCACCCGCGCCCCCGGCTCCACCCCATCAAGTGAAGAACGCAGCAACGTCTCACGCATCACATCCACCGAAAACGTGTCCCCATCCACCTCAACCACCGTCAAGCACACACCGCTGACCGCGATCGAATCACCCGGACACGCATCCGAAGTCGCCAACGCGCTACGCACCCGCAGCACAGCCGAATCCGTCAACCACTGCACCGCAACGACCTGACCAACCTCTTCAACAATTCCCGTGAACATCTACGCAACCGACCTTTCCGGAACCGAAACACCACTGACTCGCTCCTCGTGGACCGCACCCGGAACACGCAACACACAGCGCACATCTGCACCCACGCGCTCCACCTCACACAACTCGAAACGACGCACCTGACTCATCGAAGAAACACCGAGATCACCCACCGCCCCCACCCCAGAGCCCAACAACGCCGGTGCCACATACGCCACCACCTCATCCACCAACCCAGCCCGCACAAACGCCGCCGCCAACGTCGGTCCACCCTCCAGCCACACATGCCGCACCTGCCGAGCATGCAACTGCGCCACCACCACCTGCGGATCCCGCGTCCGCAGGTGCAGCGCTGGCAACAACGACGGCGCCGACCGATCAGTCATAAAAACACGCGCATCACCAGGAACATCACGACACCCCACCACCACCCGCAACGGCTGCCGCCCCACCAACCCACCGGAGCTATCACGCACCGTCAATGCCGGATCATCAGCCAACACCGTGCCCGTACCCACCACAATCGCCCCCGCCGCTGCACGCCGCACATGCACATCCGCGCGTGCCTGCGGACCAGTAATCCACTTACTCGACCCATCAGCCGCTGCCGAACGCCCATCCAACGTCGCCGCGAACTTCCATGTCACCCACGGGCGCCCCTGCAGCACCGCAAATTCCCACTCCCGCACCAAGTCACCAGCCTGAGCCACCAACTCCCGCGCACACCGCGCCTCATCGCTCTGCCCAGCATCCCGGCACCACTGCGGCACACTATCCACCCGCACCCCAGCAGCACGCAGCGTCTGCGCACCCCGACCAGACAACACACCCGCATCGTGACGCAACACCACCACCCGAGACACACCTGACTCCACCAGCGCCATCGCACACGGTCCCGTCCGGCCAGTGTGATTACACGGCTCCAAAGTCACATACGCCGTCCCCCCCACCGGTGAAACGCCACTTTCCCGCACCCGGAGCAACGCATCCACCTCAGCATGCGCCGTACCAGCACCCCGGTGATACCCAACCCCCAGCTGCACCCCAGCCGAATCCGTAATCACACAACCCACACGAGGATTCGGATCAGCAGCTGGCCCCAACACGGCAGCATCCAACGCGGCACGCAAATGAACCAGATCACGCGCCCCGACCACGGCCGCAACCATCTAAACCTCCCGGATGAGCCTGCAACGCACACAGCACTCCGGGATTCACGACGAGTCGACCCAGCACCGAACACGCAGCCACAACCAACGTGACCACGCACGGCATCAACCGCCAACAGCAACACCACAACGACACCACACAGGCGCCACAAGCGTCACCGCACGCACTGCCTCCCATCCGGACTTTCACCGTCGGCTCTGGAATTTCACCAGATCGGCCAAGACCCTGCACACAGAGTGCAGAAACTCGGTTCGCGGGCTTTCACCGCCGGCTCGGAATTACACCGACCCCGGAGCACGTACAAATCACACTATCCCACCACCCACCCAGCCACACCCCACCCACTCAACAAACAGTGCACTCCCAACCCCGCACATCCACCACCAAATCCGCCCGATCCCGCGTAGCCGCAACCAACACCGCGTTCTGCGCATCCACCCCACGAGTCGCCCGCTCTAACGCCGCCTCAGCAGAACGACCATGCAACTGATGCCGCTGCACCAACCGCTGCACCCGCACCGACTCATCCCCCTGCACAAACCACACCTCATCCAACAAACCACGCACCTTCGCCCACGCCCCCGAATCCAACAACAAGTAATTCCCCTCCGTCACCAAAAACGACACCGACGCCGGCACCCCCACCGCACCCGCAACCCCGTTATGCAACGCCCGCTCATACACCGGAGCCCACACCACCTCCTCATCACGAGCACGCAACCGCCGCAACAAATTCACATACCCCTCAGCATCAAACGTCTCCGGCGCCCCCTTACGACCCACATCACCACGAGCCGCGAGCACCTCATGCGCCAGATGAAAACCATCCATCCCGCACAACGCAGCATCCACATCACCCCACAGCGACTCCATCAACGCCCGCGCAAACGTGGACTTCCCCACCCCCGGCGGCCCCACCAAACCCAACACAAAACGCTCACCACTAGCCGAAGCCCCCAAACCCAACCGGCACGCCCGAGCCAACGCCTCCTCAACCCCCACAACCTCAGGCATCAGACATGCCTGTGCTTGTTAGCCAACGCGCGCAACTCATCCACCGCCGAAGCCGCAGACTCCGCCCCATACACGGCAGAACCAGCCACAAAAACATCCGCGCCCGCCTCAGCACACTGCTCAATCGTCGACGCCGACACACCACCATCGACCTGCACCCAAATATCGCCACCATGACGACGCACAGCCTCACGCACCTGCGCCACCTTCGGCATCATGTCAGCCATAAACTTCTGGCCACCAAAACCAGGCTCAACCGTCATCACCAGCACCATGTCCAGCTCCGGCAACAAATCCTCATACGGACCAAAATCCGTACCCGGCTTAATCGCCATCGACGCCCGCGCACCCGCAGCACGAATAGCGCGCGCCAACGTCACCGGATCAGCAGCAGCCTCCGCATGAAACGTCACACTCTGCGCACCGGCCTGCGCGAACTGCGGCGCCCACCGATCCGGATCCTCAATCATCAAATGACAATCCAACGGAACAGGAGTCACCTTCAACAACGACTCCACAATGGGCAACCCCAACGTCAAATTCGGGACGAAATGGTTATCCATCACATCCACATGCGCCCAATCAGCATTCGCAATCGCCTGCAACTCCGAAGCCAAATGAGCAAAATCCGCGGACAAAATACTCGGTGAAATCTGCACAAATCCACGATAGAACCCCCACCCCCAAGGCTCCATCGCTCGCGCAACCGCTCAGATCACACAACCACCACCATCAACACCCTCACCCAGCAACATCACCCACCCGCAGCAACGCCAAAAACATTGCATCCGTGCCATGCACATGCGGCCACAACTGCACATACGGTGCCGCACCCAACCCCCGAATCTGCTCACCATCAGCGCCACGCACCCACTGCTGAGCATCCAACACAGACACATGCGCATTCCGACCCAGCGCACCCTGCACCACATCCACCGTCTCCACCGGATGCGGACTACACGTCACATACGCCACCACACCCCCCGCACGCGTGGCAGCAATCGCTGAATCCAACAACTGTCCCTGCAACTGCGCCAACTCCGCCACATCCCGCGGAGCACGCCGCCACCGCGCCTCCGGACGGCGCCGCAACGCACCCAACCCCGTACACGGGGCATCCACCAACACCCGATCAAACCCACCAGGCTCCTCCACACCCAAAGAACGCCCATCACCAACACCAACAAACACCTCAGCGCCAGCATCCTGCGCAGCCGAGACCGCCTGCTCCACCAACTCAGCTCGATGCTCACTCACCTCATTAGCGAACACCGCCACATCACCCGGATACCCAATCGATAACGCAGCCAACAAGCCCGCCTTACCGCCAGGACCAGCACACATATCCAGCCAACGCTCACCACCACCGGCAACTGGATCCACCGGAACCCCTACCAACGCCGGAGGCAGCAACACCGACCCAGGATCCTGCACCGCCGCACGCCCAGAACGCACCGCCGCAATACGACCAGGGTCACCACCATCAAGAACAACCGAATACGCAGACAACGGCAACGGCTTACCCCCGGCCTCCACCAACTCCTGCACATCAGCCAAACCAGGGCGCGCCACCAAAGCCACCTTCGCCCCAGCATTATCAGCCTCCAGCAGCTCCACCAACGCCTGCTGAACAGTCTCCCGACCACCTGCCTCATCCCCAGCATCCACACCAGAGACACTTCCATGAGCAATCAGCGCAGCCCGCAACGCACGCACCACCCACGCCGGATGCGAATACAACACCGCCAACCGCTCAGCCTCATCCGCCACCCCCTCAACAACACGCTCGCACCACTGCTCCCGCGAGCGCTCACTAACCCGCCGCAACACCGCATTAGCGAACTTGCTCGCTCCCACACCGACCTCGCCACGCACCAGCGCAACCGTCTCATCGACTGCCGCATGCACTGGGACACGCATGTCAAGAATCTGGTGCACTCCCAAACGCAACGCAGCCAAGACATCCGCGTCCACCTCCTCAACACGACGACTACCCGCCACGCTGATCACCGCGTCATAAAACCCCCGCATCCGCGTAGTGCCGTAGACAAGCTCCGTGACAAACGCGTAGTCCTGCCGATGCAGCGTTGCTCGACGTAGCCGCGCCGGAAGGTCCAGGTTCGCGTACGCCCCTTCATCGATGGCGCGCATCGCCTGGAAAGCCACCGAACGTGCTTTATCGCCATGACGAGACCGTTGCGAAGGGCGCTGCGCAGAACGACGCGAGGCATCATTGACCCGGGCGCGCCCCCCGTACCTCACTCGCCCTCGTCCTTCAAAGCCCCGATCCCCGTTCCTGCCCTGACCACGCGCGTCACTCATCGTCCTACCAACTCCCCATCCTCGATACGGACGCCGCGCGCCCAGTCACTGGCCACCATCATTTTCTTTCCAGCTGGCTGAACCCGCTGCAGCTCAACAACTCCATCGCCAGTCACCACATGGACTGATCTCTTGCTCACCACAAGCCGCCCCGGTTCGGCTCCTTCGGGAATTTCGACAGCGCCAGGGGCCGCGACCTGCATCTGTCCCACCCTCAAACGGACACCACGGAACAAGGTCCACGCCCCAGGGGTAGGTGTGCAGCCCCGTGCCCGACGGTCCAGGTCGATGGCGCTGACTGACCAGTCCAGTCGCGCATCTTCGTGTGAGAGTTTGGTGGCGTAACTGACGCCTTCCTCTGGTTGCGGGACAGGCGTGGCTGTTCCTGCCTCGATGGCATCGAGGCAGGACACCAGTAGAGCAGCTCCCTCCTGAGCAAGACGCTCCAGCAGTTCACCGGAAGTTTCATGTTCCCCGATCTGCGTAGTCAGCGTGTCGATGACTGGCCCTGTATCCAAGCCTTCTTCGAGGAGGAAGGTGCTGGCTCCGGTGACGGTGTCTCCTGCGATGATGGCTTGCTGCACCGGGGCGGCTCCGCGCCATGCTGGCAGCAGTGAGAAGTGCAGATTTACCCAGCCATGTGTGGGGATGGAAAGCACTTCCGGTGGGATAAGGCCCCCGAAAGCGACCACGGGGGCTGCGTCTGGGGCGAGATCACGCATGCGGGAAACGAACTCGGGTTCTGAAGGAGTGGCAGGCGTCAGTACTTCGATACCGGCAGCTTCAGCGACTTCCCGCACTGGACTGGGGCGGAGTCTTTTCCCCCTACCTGCGGCGGCATCAGGGCGGGTGACAACGGCGAGGATTTCGTGACCAGATTCCAAGAGTGCCTGGAGTGAAGGCACTGCCACTTCAGGCGTGCCAGCGAAGACAAGTCGCATCAAATTCCTGCTTTCCTGCTGTGTTTCTACGGGGTGCGGCACGCTGTTGGGTCGCGTCGTGTGTTGTTGGTGGCGGTCAGGTCGATCGCTCAGTCTACGGGGGTTGTGTTCGATGCTTCGCCGCTCAGGCCAGGGTTTCGAGGTCAGCATCCCCAACGCGAACACGTACCTGTGGTTCCTGTCTGGCTGCTCGAGTGGCGCGCATCGCAGCCAAGAGGACAGCCAGACGCTCTCGATGCTCGAGGTCGCAAGTTACTAGGGCAACTGCGGGTCGTTCCGAGACGGGAGTGTCTTCATCTTTGCTCTCGCCCGTGGCTAACAGGGCGGGGCCAAAAACGCGGGCATTAGTGTCACGGAGGTCTGTTTGCATGGTGTTTAACGCATCAGTGAGGGCACCGTAGTTGCCGGTGAGTTTGGCTGGCCACATGAGCGGAGGCAGGTCCAGGCCGCAGCGGTCGGCTAGTTCTCTACTGGAAAACCATTCCGGCGCCCAGCGCACGAAAGCTTCTACTGGAGTTAGTGCAGTGCTGTCGGGAACGCCTGCGAGTATGACGCGCCCCCCTCGGCTGCGTGGCCGGGTGAGTGCTGCGGCGCTCATCCATCGGGATAGCGCTTCTTCACCGACGTCGAGGCAGGCATGCCCAAGTGCGGACCATGCGTCGAGGATGATGGTGGCTGCGTAACCACCATCAACAGCTGGTTCGGCTCCTGGTGTTGCGACAACCAAGGCTGGAGTGGGGGGTACTGAGTCTTTTATGTCTGCTCCGACGGAGAATCGAACGGGCACGCCGGGGAACGCTAGGCCAAGTTCTTCAGCGGTGCGTTCACTGCCGATGACAGTGGCCCGTAGTCGAAAGCCGTGGCAGTCCGGGCATTGGTATCGCGGCACTGTCGTGGCGCACCAGCGGCAGGTGGGCGGCGCGTCAGCGGTGGGAAAAGACAGCGGCCCGTGGCAGTCGGGGCAGCGGGCAGGCAGCGCGCATGAGGTGCATCGGATGGACGGGACGTATCCGCGTCGCGGGACGTGAACTAGGACGGGGCCGTGTGCCAGTGCTGCTTTAGCAGCACGCCAGGCTAGTGAGGGGATGCGGGCGTGGGCTCCGGGGCCGTAGCGCTCTTCTTGTGCATGTTCACCGGCGATGGTGATGGGGGCGGCTCGGTGGCGGCGCTGGGTGGGGTCTTCACTGATGGGGTGGATCCATCCGTCATCGATCCAGGCTTGGGTATGGGTTGTGCGTGTCCAGCCGCCAACGAACAGGGCGCAGTTGTTGAGTTCGCGGCGGGTGCGGAGGATGTCGCGCACGTGCGGGTAGGGAGCATGTGGTTCGGCTAGGCAGTGGTCACCGTCGGACCACCATGCAACGAGTCCGAGGTTGGTTACGGGGGCGAAAGCTGCTGCGCGGGTGCCGACTACGCAGCGGACGTGGCCGCGGAGTACTTTCAGCCAGGCCGTGTATCGGGCTGATGGGCCTTGACTTGCGGTGAGGCATACGTGCTGGTCTGGCCCGAGAACGGCGGTTAGGGCGGTGTCCAGGGTGGCGACGTCACGGTGGTCTGGGGCAACGATGAGGGCCCCGCGACCGGAGTTGAGTGTGGCGGCGGCCAGGTGCGCGAACGCGTATGGCCAGTCTTCGTCATGTGGTAGGCCAGGTGAGGCGACCCAGGCCGCTGCAGGGTTGTCGCCTTCGCGTAGGTGCCGCAGTAAATGCTCTCCCGCTGGATAGTGCTGCCATGGTTGGCTGGTAGGTGGCGGTAACGGGGCAAGGTCGTTTGGTCTTGTCAGGGGCAGGTCGCGTTCTGCGGTGGCATGGCGGGGTGGGATCGCTAGACGTAGGACGTCGTCAAGTGTGCCTGCGTGGGCGTGGGCTATCTTTTGGGCGAGTGTGAGGATTTCAGGGGTGAGGACCTGTTCACTGCCTACTACACGGCGGATGAGAGAGAAGCTGCCGTGATGATCGCTGGTGTCTGTGCGTTCGATGAGGAATCCGTTGAGTTCTCGGCCGGAGAAGGGAACGCACACTCGTACACCTGGTTGGGCACTGTGGTCCATCGTTGCTGGAACGAGATAGTCGAAGGTTTGGTCTAGTTGCGGTAGGCCAAGGCTGACGACGACGCGAGCGACTGGATTTTCAGGCGCAAGGGGAACGCCCCCGTGGGTCTTTTTAGTGACTGTGACCGGCCCGGTGTCCAGGTCCAGGCCCATGTGAAGCAGATCTGGGGCTGCGTCTTCGCTGGCCATAAACACCCCCTTCGGTCACATCGGCATGGTTGTGGGTGTTATCTCGTTTTTACCGCATTGCACTGTCAGTGTTGCCCTCTGCTGGGTTGTGCACCGTCACAAAACCTGGAGGGTGTGCGCGGGAGCCGGTGGCTGACGCGTCGCGTGCTGGCCACCGGCTCCCGGCGTTGTTTGGTGCCCGGTTTAGGCGGGCTGTGCGGCGAAAAGGTCAGCCGCGGATGACGCGCTGAAGCTCTTCGACGCGGTTGGTCTTTTCCCAGGTGAAGGGGTTGTCGACGCCATCAGCGGTGGTACGACCGAAGTGACCGTAGGCGGCGGTGGCCTGGTAGATCGGGCGCAGGAGGTCCAGCTGCTCGACGATGGCGGCCGGGCGCAGGTCGAACACGGAGGTGATCGCAGCTTGGATCTTCTCAACCGGGACCGTTTCGGTACCGAAGCACTCCACGTAAAGGCCGACCGGCTGAGCCTTACCGATGGCGTAGGCGGTCTGAACCTCGCAGCGCTTGGCCAGGCCAGCGGCAACAACGTTCTTGGCGACCCAGCGGGTGGCGTATGCGGCGGAGCGGTCAACCTTCGACGGGTCTTTACCGGAGAAGGCGCCACCACCGTGGCGGGCCATGCCGCCGTAGGTGTCGACGATGATCTTGCGGCCGGTCAGGCCAGCGTCACCCATGGGGCCACCAACAACGAACTTGCCGGTGGGGTTCACCAGGGTGCGGTAGTCCGAGCAGTCCAGGTTTACGCCGGAGTCAGCCAGTTCAGCCAGGACGGGCTGGATGACGTTTGCTTCGATCTCGGGCTGGAGCTGTTTCTCGAGGTCGATGTCTTCGGCGTGCTGGCTGGAAACAACAACGGTGTCCAGGCTGATGGCTTTGTCGCCGTCGTAGTCGATGGTGACCTGGGTTTTGCCGTCGGGGCGCAGGTACTCCATCTTGCCGGACTTGCGGACGTCGGTGAGGCGCTCAGCCAGACGGTGCGCGAGGAAGATCGGCAGCGGCATGAGCTCGGGGGTGTCATCGCAGGCGTAACCGAACATCAAGCCCTGGTCGCCAGCGCCCTGACGGTCGAAGGGGTCTTCGCCACCGCTGGTGCGGGTCTCGTAGGCGGTGTCGACACCCTGAGCGATGTCGGCGCTCTGCTCGCCGATAGAGATCTCTACGCCACAGCTTTTACCGTCGAAACCTTTGACGGAGGAGTCGTAGCCGATGCCCAAAACGGTGCGGCGAACCAAGTTGGGGATGTCGACGTAGCCGCTGGTGGCTACCTCTCCTGCGACGTGCACGAGACCGGTTGTGACCATGGTCTCAACCGCCACGCGAGCGCGGGGGTCTTGCTCGAGCATGGCGTCGAGGATGGAGTCGCTGATCTGGTCGCAGATCTTGTCGGGGTGTCCCTCGGTGACGGACTCGGACGTGAACAGTCGAGACACGAATGCTCTCCTTGCTGCCACCGGCTCTCCGGCGGCGTCGATTGCGCCTGGAAGTTGTCGTCGGTTGACGGCCGAACGGCGATGGCTGGCCGTACCGTACCGCATAAGAGCGGGTGTGGGACCTGGCCCTCGCGGCGGTCGAACGTCGCTGTTTCGAGTTTACGGCTGGTTCAGGATCTCACGGACCCGAGCCCAGACAGCGTGAGCTATCTCGTGTTTATCAGCGGGTCCGATAGTAACGACACCGGTTGAGTCCGGGGCGAGCAGATGCACTGTGGAACTGTCTTTCCCGAACGTGAGATTGTGTCCCACTTCGTTAGCCACGAGAAGGTCCACGCCTTTACGGCGGAGTTTGGCGCGGGCGTAATCCACAACTGTGCCTTCGCTGTCACCTGTCTCTGCAGCGAATCCCACCAGGAGAGGTCCGGTTCGGCGAGAACGCCTTTCGGCGACGAGTCCAGCCAAGATGTCAGGGTTGCGTACGAGCTCGATGGTGGGCGCATCGGGCGTTTGCGCGGCGGGGTCAGTCTCATCGGTTTTCTTAATTTTCGTCTCAGAGATGGAACGCGGCCGGAAGTCAGCGACTGCTGCTGCCATTACCACGACGTCGATCGGGTTATCGACTCCATGCGCAACGTCGCCCCCAGAGGCTTCATCAACCCCGAAAGTGCACCCCAAGACAGCCTCTTGCATCTGTGCAGCCGACTCGACAGAAATGACGCGTGCCCCATCTGGATCAGGCAGTGCCACATTCGCTGCCACCACAGTGACCTGCGCACCTAGGCGCACAGCGACCTCCGCCAGGGCATACCCCTGCTTTCCGCTACTGCGGTTACCGATAAAACGCACCGGGTCGATCGCTTCCCTGGTGCCGCCCGCTGTCACCAGGACATGCAGCCCAGCAAGCAACGGCTGCTGTTTCTGCTCAGCTGCCGATTCAGCCCCCTCAAGGACCTCTAGCGCCGCGGCATAGATGTCTTCTGGGTCTGGCAGACGTCCTTTACCTGTGTCTTTACCTGTGAGTCGACCACTAGCCGGATCAAGCACATGCACCCCTCGGGAGCGCAAGGTGTTCACATTCGCAGTCGTTGCTGGATGCTCCCACATCTCTGTATGCATGGCTGGGGCCATCACAACGGGGCCCGAAGCAGTGAGTAAAACGTTAGTCAGCAGGTCATCGGCCATGCCGTGCGCGGCGCGCGCCAAGAGGTCAGCCGTAGCTGGGGCCACCACCACCAGATCAGCGCGTTGCCCCAGTAGCACGTGCCGCACTTGCTCCACCGAATCCCACACCTGCGAGGACACCGGGTTTCCTGACAGGGCTGACCATGTTGGCTCTCCCACGAACCGCAGTGCCGAATCTGTCGGCACTACCGTCACATTGAAACCAGACTCAGTGAATAGGCGAAGCAACAAAGCTGCCTTATATGCAGCAACTCCCCCACCTACCCCGAGCACTACGCGCCGGCCAGCACCAACATTGCTGTCCATACCAGTCACCAATTCCTCTTTGCCCCGCATCCCATGTTCTCAACGCAACACTGTGCACCCACAGCACAGACGTCAAAAGGCGCGCCTCTCATCAGAGAAGCGCGCCTTTAGACGTTCCACGTTCCTCGCGACGAACGGTTCGTTCGACCGCTCAGGCCTCGACCGGAGTCGACGTCAGCAGACCTTCGTTAATCTCACGCAAAGCCACTGACAGCGGCTTTTCACGGACCTCGGTTTCGACCAGCGGACCCACGTACTCCAGCAGCCCCTCAGAGAGCTGGCTGTAGTAGGCATTGATCTGACGTGCACGCTTGGATGCATAAATGACCAGAGAGTACTTGCTCTCCGCCACATCCAGCAGATCGTCGATGGGCGGGTTGGTGATACCGATTGGATCGGCAACGGTGCCTGCCACGCAGTGTCCTTTCATCGCTGATGGGGCCAACTCGAGCGCACGGTGGCCGCTCATCAAAAGTTGACCGTGAAGATCACGCACGCCTGAGAAGGGCGCGTCGGAATCAGGGATCGATCAATGATACGAGTTCTGCAGCCGCTCGCTCGACCGTGTCGTTGACAATCGACACATCAAACTCGCTGCGCGCTGCCAACTCGACCCTTGCTGTAGCGAGTCGGGCTTCCTGTTCGGCTGGAGATTCAGTGCCGCGCCCCACAAGACGAGCAACAAGCTCATCCCAGCTCGGCGGCTCCAGAAAAACAAACAACGCATCTGGCATCGTGGCGCGCACCTGGCGCGCACCTTGCAAATCGATCTCCAACAGCATCGGCCGACCAGCATCGAGGGCTTCCTCAACTGGCCCCCGCAGGGTTCCGTAGCTTGCCTGACCGTGCACCACCGCCCACTCGAGGAACTCCCCATCCTCGACTCGAGCGGCGAAATCCTCTTGATCGAGGAAGTGGTAGTGAACGCCGTCCACCTCGCCCTCACGCGGAGGGCGGGTGGTGGCGGAAACCGAAAGCAGAATCTCAGGGTGATGCTCGCGGATATAGGCCGCGATGGTGCCCTTACCTACTGCTGTCGGCCCCGCCAAAACGACGAGACGCCGCCTGTCTGACACCTCAGCTCTCGCCGAAGCGGTCCAGCAGGGCCGTGACCTGGTTGGCGCCAAGTCCACGGACGCGACGGGTTTCAGAAATGCCGATCTCTTCCATGATCTGCTTGGCGCGCACACGCCCGACTCCAGGCATGGACTCGAGCAGAGCGGAAACCTTCATCTTGCCGATGATCTCGTTGGTCTGCCCCTCCTTAATAACCTCGGTCAGGGACCCCTGAGAGCTCTTCAGGCGGTGCTTAACTTCGGCGCGCTCCCGGCGGGCCTCTGCGGCCTTCTCGAGTGCTGCGGCGCGCTGCTCGGGGGTGAGCTGGGGTAGAGCCACGTGTCTCTCCTCGACTGAAGCCCCCACCGTTCATCAGGTGAGGGGTGATTTGTCATTGACTGGCACTGCGGAGTCTGTGACCGGCTCCGGCGCGATTGTATGCAAATTTTGTACATACAATCCCATGTGCGGAAAGCCTTCCGGTCGGATTTCCCCAAACCGAGCGACTTCACACCCGCACAAGGCTGTCTATCACAAGGAAACTTATCGACGCCCCGCGACCTGCGCAAGGAGATAAGCCATCTAGACCCCCTCACGCCTCACCTGCGGCGATGGCTTTATGGTGCCGAATGACCTCATCAACGACGAAAGTGAGGAATTTCTCAGCAAAACCTGGGTCTAACTTGGCAGCCACAGCCAAGGCCCTCAACCGCTCTATCTGCACTTTCTCCCGCTCTGGATCAGCAGGAGGAAGGTTGAAATCGGCTTTGAGAACACCTACCCGCTGCGTGCACTTAAATCGCTCTGCCAGCAAATACATAATCGCCGCATCAATATTGTCAATCGAATGGCGAATCTCGAGCAGCTCAGGAGGGAGCCCCTCACCGTCAGCAGCAGGACCAACAGGTTCACTCGCGGCAGAACACGACTCCTGGGTCATCTCACTGCGCCCGCAACGTCTCAGCAAGCTCCTCAGCGGTCGCAATAGCTTTGCTGCGCAAAGCTTTCACATCAGAGCCTACAGAGAGCACACCGCGGCTGGAATTAGCCAACACATTCGGACAAGCTGCACCAAACACCCGCTGCACATCTACACCAGTAGCCCCCTGTGCCCCGATACCAGGAGCCAAAATCGGAGCATTCGCCGCAGCTAAATCAATGCCCAAATCGGCAACAGCGTTACCGACCGTGGCACCAACAACCAAACCAACTCGACCCAATTCACCACAGTCACGCGCCGCGGCATTATCGGCAGCAGCACCAGTAACAATGGCACCAGCAACACTGTGATCAGCAGTACTGGCATGCTGCACCGACTTACCTTCCGGGTTCGAAGTCAACGCCAACACGATCACTCCCCGACCGGTCTGCTCAGCCAAATCCAGCGCAGGACGCAGTGACTCGTACCCCAAGTACGGGCTGACCGTCACCGCATCAGCCCGCAACGAAGATTGTTCACCCAGATACGCCTGGGCATATCCAGCCATCGTCGACCCAATATCGCCACGCTTGACATCGAGAATCGACAACGTCCCCGCCTGGCGCAAGCCAGCCAAAGTGTCTTCCAGAACGGCAACACCTGCACTACCGAACCGTTCGAAAAACGCAGACTGGGGCTTAACCGCAGCGACGTAACCACCAAAAGCCTCAACGCACGTCGCGGCAAAAACCTCCAACCCGTGCACATCATCGCTCAGGCCCCATTTCTCTAGGAGCCCCGGATGCGGATCAATACCGACACACAACGGGCCGTACTGTTTCATTGCTGCGCGCAAGCGCACGCCAAAAGAAGCGGTGGTGCTCATCATTTACTCTCCGGGGCAGATAGGGCTCAGATAGGCAGATCAATTACGAAAGCGGAAGAGCGGCGCCAACAACCTCCGAAACCGTCGTGTATCCACGCGCATCCAACTCCGCCGCCAACTCCTCAATCACCCGCACCGGCGCATGAGGGTCATTGAAGACGGCCGTACCGACCTGAACAGCCGCAGCACCCGCAGCAAGGTACTGAAGCGCATCGGCGCCTGTACGCACACCACCGACTCCGATGATGGGACGAGGAGGTATACGGCCATCACGCATGGCATTAGCGACCTGCCACACTGCCCGCACTCCTACTGGGCGCACAGCCGGGCCTGAGAGCCCGCCCGTAACACCAGCCAAGTGGGGACGCATCCGCACCGTATCGATTTCGATACCGAGCAGAGTGTTGATCATGGTCAAGCCGTCGGCGCCAGCGTGCACCACAGAGCGCGCTATCTCAACTAGGTCAGTGACATCGGCACTGAGCTTGACGAACAGCGGAACAGTCTCACCAACGACGCGCCGCACCCGCTCAGTAACCTCGGCAGCAGAAACTGGATCACAAGCGAAGACGAGCCCACGGTTAGCAACATTGGGGCACGAAATGTTCAGCTCAATACCCGCAATCGCTCCAGCGTGCTCACAGGCAAGCAGAGTCTGGGCTACCTGCGCGTACTCACGGGCATCATTGCCGCCAACCGACACCAACGCCCGTGCTCCCACTGAGGCAAGCCAAGCAAGATCTTTCTCACAAAACGCTTCAATGCCCGGGCCCTGCAAACCAATCGAGTTGAGCATGCCTGAAGGAGTCTCAGCCATGCGCGGTGTTCCCCGCCCCGAACGCGGGTCAGCAAGGACTGTCTTGGTGACAAACGCCCCCAGTGCGGAGACGTCGAAGAAGTTGTGCAACTCCCGCCCGTTAGAGGCACACCCAGAAGCAGTCATGACCGGGTTCGCAAGCGTCAATGGCCCCAGCTGAGAAGTCAGGTCAACTTCAGTGGCTGCCTCCCGCGCGGCGACCGGTGTCTCATCAACAACCACAGCGTCACGTTTGCGTGAAAACATCAGTGACCTCCATTTCCTGGGGCACCAACCGCATCAGCAGGAACTTGGCAGTACCCGTCATTCCACGCATCCCAACGAACCCGATCCCCGCGGAAAGTGGGCCCTTCCACGCAGCTACGCACCATCCGCGTCAACCCATCGGACCCAGTCACCGGCATCGTGCAGGTCATGCACACACCGATACCGCACGCCATGGCCTCTTCCACAGAGACCTGCGCGATCACACCCATCTCGCCAGCAACCCGCGTCACCGACTCAAGCATGCCCATCGGGCCACAGGCGTACACCACCGACGCATCACTACGGCGAATAACCTCAGGAAGTGGATCAGAAACCCACCCCTGCTGCCCACGAGAACCATCGTCCGTGACGATGGTGACGCCATCGGCATATCGTTCAGCCTTATCCGCTCCGAACAGACGGTCATTCGTGGCCGCGCCGAGAATGAACTCGACATGACAACCGCGCTCGCGCAGCGCCGCCGCCAACCAAAACAGCGGCGCACTGCCATAACCGCCACCAACAAGCACACAATTGACCCGCTCACGCGGCAACGGGAACGCCCTACCGAGCGGACCAACCAAATCCACGTACGAACCAACCTCCAGGTTGGCCAACCAGTCCGTGCCCTTACCCGCGGGGGAAACAACAATGTCCAGAATGTCTTCTTCAGAACGATCCGCAGCAGGACTGACCGCATGAAGGGCAAAAGAACGACGCAGCAACGCGCCACTCATCTGCCCACCCACAGTGATACCAACGAACTGCCCAGGCTTAGCCAGATCGGGCAAGCCTGGCGCAGTGAACGTCATGTACTGGTAATGACCCGCTGGTCTCGTCGCTACCAGTCGAGCCTCGACGTGAACCGTGCGTCGCGCACTCATGCGCGCTCCTCTCTTACCGGCTGAGCCTGATTCAGCTTCACCGCGTGCTCCTGGATAGACCCGATCGTGATCGAGTCAGCCATCAGGGCCTCCATGCCTTGCACTGCCGCACCGAGCTGCTGCACCGTCGTAATGATAGGGAGCCCTTGACTCGTAGCTGCCGTGCGGATCGTGTACCCATCCGCCCGAGCCTTACCGCTGCCAGGGGTGTTCACGACCATGTCGACGTTACCCGCCAAGATCTCCTCCACGACTGTTGGCTCGCCGCCAGGTCCACGACCCTCACTGTGTTTACGAACGGGTTCGGTGGGGATTCCGTTCCGTCGCAACACTTGCGCCGTTCCCTCAGTAGCAAGAAGTGAGAAGCCCATCTCATGAAGGCGTTTGATCGGGAAAATCATGGCACGCTTATCCCGATCAGCCACCGAAACGAAAACCCTACCCGCAGTAGGCAGTCCCGCGAGCGCCCCCATCTGTGTTTTAGCGAACGCGGCGCCGTACGTGGCATCAATTCCCATGACTTCACCAGTCGAACGCATCTCCGGCCCGAGCACAGAGTCAACAACTCGACCTTGGGCGGTGCGGAACCGTTTGAATGGCAAGATGGCTTCTTTAACTGACAGCGGCGCATTGGCGGTGAGGGTGGATCCATCCCCTACCTGTGGGAGCATTCCCTCTTCACGCAGCTGTTGAATAGTGGCGCCCAACATAATTCGGGAAGCAGCTGCTGCCAGCGGGACCCCTGTGGCCTTAGCGACGAAAGGAACCGTGCGACTAGCGCGAGGGTTGGCTTCTAGCACGTAGAGGATGTCTTGGGTCAACGCGAACTGCACGTTCAACAGGCCGTGTACACCGATGCCTTCTCCCAACAGTCGAGTGGACTCTCGGATACGTTCGATTTCGCTAGGACCTAGCGTAATCGGCGGCAACACGCAGGCAGAGTCACCGGAGTGGATTCCGGCTTCTTCGATGTGCTCCATCACGCCGCCGAGATACATTTCGTGCCCATCGAAAAGCGCATCAACGTCTATCTCGATTGCGTCATCGAGGAACCTGTCAATAAGGACAGGATGCTCGGTGTCAGTGAACGTGGCACGGTCGACGTACTCAATCAGGGTCGGGTCGTCATACACCACCTGCATACCGCGACCACCCAGGACATAGCTTGGACGAACCAAAACCGGATATCCAATACCCGCAGCGATCTCCACGGCTTGGCCTGAGCTGTAGGCGATGCCGTTGCTCGGCGCGGGCAGCCCTGCTGCCTCCAAAACCCGCCCGAACGCCCCCCTGTCTTCAGCGAGGTCGATAGCTTCTGGTGAGGTACCAACAATCGGTACTCCCTCAGCTTTGAGCGCAGCCGCCAACCCCAGTGGGGTTTGTCCACCCAGTTGAACGACCACTCCAGCTACCGGGCCAGCCTGGCGTTCGGTGTGGATGATTTCGAGGACATCTTCGAGAGTGAGCGGTTCGAAATACAGCCGCGACGAGGTGTCGTAGTCCGTGGAGACGGTCTCGGGGTTGCAGTTGACCATGACCGTGTCGAATCCGGCATCCCGCAACGCGAAACTGGCGTGCACGCAGCTGTAGTCGAACTCGATTCCCTGACCGATTCGGTTTGGGCCCGACCCGAGAATAATTACCGCCGGTTGTTCACGGGGGGCGATTTCCGTTTCGCAGTCGTAGGTGGAGTAGTAGTACGGCGTACTGGCAGCAAATTCTGCCGCACAAGTGTCGACTGTTTTGTATACCGGGCGTACTCCCAGGGCATGACGCACCCCCCGCACCACTGCTTCATCAGTGCTGAGGATTTCGGCGAGCTGGGCGTCAGAAAATCCATGACGTTTCGCCAACCGGAGAATCTGCGGGTCGATGGTGCCGCTGCTATTTTGGCTACGCGCCACCTGATCAGCTACCGCGTTGAGCAGCGCGATCTGGTCAAGGAACCACGGGTCAATCTTGGTTGCCTCGAATACCTCTTCAACACTGACTCCGGCGCGCAGAGCCTGTTGGACCAGTTCGATACGGCCATCGCGAGGGATCGCCGCCTGTTCCAGTAGGCACATGGCCTGTTCCCGAGAAGGAATTGTGCCCGGGCGCCAATGGAACCCTGCCCCTTGGCGTTCAGTGGAACGCAGCGCCTTTTGCAGTGCCTCGGTGAAGTTACGGCCCAAGCTCATCGCTTCGCCGACAGATTTCATCGTGGTGGTGAGAACGTCTTCGGCATCGGGGAATTTCTCGAAAGCGAAACGCGGCACCTTAACGACCACGTAATCGAGTGTCGGCTCAAAACTAGCCGGAGTTTTCTCCGTGATGTCGTTAGGCACCTCATCGAGGGTGTACCCGATCGCCATCTTCGCGGCGATTTTCGCGATCGGGAATCCCGTGGCTTTAGAAGCCAACGCTGAAGACCGTGAAACACGCGGGTTCATCTCAATCACGATGATTCGCCCATCAACGGGGTTCACCGCGAACTGGATGTTGCAGCCACCGGTATCAACACCGACCTCACGAATGACGGCGATACCAATGTCACGCATGCGTTGGTATTCGCGGTCAGTGAGGGTCAGCGCGGGAGCAACAGTGATGGAGTCACCTGTGTGCACCCCGACTGGGTCGACGTTCTCGATTGAGCACACCACGACGACGTTGTCAGCGTGGTCACGCATGACCTCGAGTTCGTATTCTTTCCAGCCCAGGATGGACTCTTCGAGAAGGACCTCGGTGGTGGGTGAGTCATCCAAACCAGCCCCAGCGATGCGGCGTAAGTCTTCTTCGTTGTAAGCGAAGCCTGACCCCAGTCCACCCATGGTGAAGGAAGGCCTAACAACGAGGGGGTAGCCGAGTTGCTCTGCACCTGCAAGGACTTCGTCCATGGTGTGGCAGATGAGTGACGCCGCGGACTCGGCACCGACTTTTTCGACCACACTTTTGAACAGCTCACGGTTTTCCCCGAGCTGGATAGCTTCTACGTTCGCCCCGATCAAGGAGCAGCCGTATGTGTCGAGGACGCCGTTTTCGTGCAAAGCAATAGCTGCATTGAGCGCGGTTTGCCCACCGAGAGTAGCCAGGATCGCATCTGGCTGCTCTTTGGCGATGATGCGTTCGAGAATGCTCGGTTCGATGGGTTCGATGTATGTGGCATCAGCGATGTCCGGGTCAGTCATAATCGTGGCCGGGTTGCTGTTAACCAAGATCACGCGCAGCCCTTCAGCGCGCAGCACCCGGCACGCCTGTGTACCGGAGTAGTCAAATTCGGCGGCCTGCCCGATAACAATCGGCCCAGAACCAATGACGAGAACGGAATTGATGTCATCACGTTTGGGCATCAGTGACCCTTTCCTTCCGTGGTGGTCGCTGCTGCCTGGCCAGCCTCACCGGCGCTCAGGTGATGAGGCTGCTGATGTACGCCCTCTTTGATCTGGGCGATAAGGGGATCAATGATCCTGGTCTCGGCGGCTACTTCTTCGACACCGTGCACCTGCCCCATGAGAGCGATGAACTGGTCAAAAACATATTGGCTGTCGTGGGGCCCAGCAGCTGCCTCGGGATGGAACTGCACGGAGAACGCTGGGATATCCAAGCATTGCAGCCCCTCGACAACATTGTCGTTAAGGCCCACGTGAGAAACCCGGACACGACCGTAGGAAGCATTCGCCGCAGCGGTAACGTCCTCATCAATCGGGGCATCAACAGCGAAACCATGGTTTTGTGCAGTGATATTGACCTTGCCGGTAGCGCACACCTTCACCGGCTGGTTGAGGCCACGGTGACCAAACCGCAGCTTGTAGGTACTGAACCCAAGAGCCCGGCCCAGGATTTGGTTACCGAAACAGATCCCGAAGTAGGGAATGCGGTGGCGCAAAACCTGTTGGAGAAGATCGACCTGGTGGTCTGCGGTGGCGGGGTCTCCCGGACCGTTAGAAAAGAACACACCATCGGGGCCATGCTCGGTGTGAACACCGCGCACAGACATCACATCATCGAAAGTTGCGCTCGCAGGCAGCACAACAACTTTCACGCCACGCCGCGTGAAGTTACGGATGCTCATGTCTTTGATACCCAAATCCACAAGCGCCACCACAAAGGCAGGTTCACCTTCGGGAAAGTACTCCACGGCTGCTGCGACGGTGACCTCATCGACGAGGGCCGACCCGGCCATCTGCGGCGCAGATCGGACCTGTTCTAGCAGTTCCGTGTCGCTGTGTTCAGCGGCGGTGCCGGAGAAAATACCGACACGCATAGCACCCTGAGTGCGTAAGTGGCGGGTAATCGCTCGGGTGTCGACACCGCAGATACCGACGATTCCTTGCTCACGCAATTCGTCCTCGAGGTGACGTTG
This sequence comes from Dermatophilus sp. B7861-1, assembly GCF_058996045.1. Classification (NCBI taxonomy): domain Bacteria; kingdom Bacillati; phylum Actinomycetota; class Actinomycetes; order Micrococcales; family Dermatophilaceae; genus Dermatophilus; species Dermatophilus sp. B7861-1. The sequence continues at coordinate 1,711,463 of NZ_CM180082.1, forward strand.
GCTACGCCAGTTACTCGGGCGAAGGGCGGCCTCACGGATTACGTATCCAGCCACCCAGATTCGTCGTGATTCGACATCGTGGTCGTTGACGCCGGTGTTGCCGATATGCGGGGCCGTCATCACAACAACTTGCCGGTGATATGAGGGGTCTGTGAGTGTCTCTTGGTAACCGGTCATGCCGGTGTTAAAGACAGCTTCGCCGGTGGTGGATCCAATAGCTCCGTAGGCACGCCCGCGAAAGATCCGGCCGTCTTCGAGAACGAGAACGGCCGGGCTTCGCTGTAATTCAGTGAGAATGGCCGCCCCGGCGTCAAGAGAGAAAGTGGCGGTCTTCTCGCTCACGCGCACCCTCCTCGAGGGGTTACCTGCAGGTCGGCGAGTTCACCGTTGAGGAAGGTAGGCACGCCGCGCAGCAGAGTGTGGCGGACACGGCCACGCAAGGTGCGTCCATGCCACGGGTTGTTACGCGAAATGCTGGCGCTCTCCTCACGGTCAACGGTGTACGTGGCTTGCGGGTCAACCAGCGCGATATTGGCCGGCTCCCCCACTTCCAGGGGGCGGCCTTGATCGGACAGGCCAGCCAAAGCAGCAGGTCGCACAGACATCGACTGGGCAACATCAGCCCATGTCATAGCCCCCGTGTGGACGAGCACGTCACTGACCACAGATAGGGCGGTTTCAAGGCCAAGCATGCCGTTAGCGGCAACCGCGAAGTCATGCTGCTTATCGACCAATGCGTGTGGAGCGTGGTCTGTGCCGACCATATCGATCGTTCCGTCTGCTAGCCCAGCACGCAGCGCTTCAACGTCTTTCATCGACCGCAGCGGCGGGTTCACTTTATAGACGGAGTCATACGACTCAAGCAGATCAGCAGTCAGTGCCAGATGGTGAGGCGTTGCTTCGGCAGTGATGTTGACTCCCTGCGCCTTACCCCACCGGACCAGCTCAACAGCCCCAGCAGTGGACAGGTGGCACACGTGCAGGCGAGCGCCCGCGGACTTAGCGAGCATGATGTCGCGGGCGATAATCGACTCTTCTGCGACTGCGGGCCATCCGGGCAGCCCCAGCCGGCCAGAAACGGGGCCTTCGTCACAGCAGGAAGATCCAGGAGCTAGTCGCGGGTCTTGGCTGTGCTGAGCGATCACGCCATCGAAAGCAGCGACATACTGCAACGCTCGACGCATGATCACCGGGTCAGCGACACATTTACCGTCGTCACTGAACATGGTGACGCCAGCGCGGGAAGAATTCATCAATCCAAGCTCGGCTAGCTCTTCACCGTTGAGTCCTTTAGTGACAGCGCCTACCGGGTGCACGTCACAGTAGGGCGTGGCGACACCGGCGTCGTGGACCCACTCAGCAGCGGCTGCGGTGTCCGTGACCGGGGTGGTGTTGGCCATCGCCATGACGGCGGTGTAGCCACCCACTGCGGCAGCGCGGGTACCAGTGAGAATGGTCTCTGCGTCTTCGCGGCCCGGCTCACGCAGGTGCGTGTGCGGGTCGACGAGGCCAGGAAGAGCGATGAGACCGGTAGCGTCGATGGTCAAGGCGTCAGAGACGTTGGCTGTGCCTGGCTCGGTGATCTGACTGATCACACCGTCGGTGATGACCAAGTCGGCGCTGCGTTCTCCCAGCAGGGAAGCGTTCGTGATAACGACTGTGCGGTTGTTGTTGTTCGTGCTGGTCATCGGGACTCCCCTGCACTCATCTGGTCGCCGGAAAAGATGTGGTAGAGCACGGCCATGCGCACGGAGATACCTGCCGAGACCTGGTCGAGGATGAGGGAGTTCGCTGCGTCAGCGGCCTCCGGTGAGATTTCCAGTCCGCGGTTCATGGGGCCGGGGTGGCAGATCACCGCGTTGTCTTTCATGCGGGCCAGTCGCTCGCGCGTCAGGCCCCACCTGTCGGTGTATTCGTTCTCGGAGGGGAAGAATCCACCGCTCATGCGCTCACGCTGCACACGCAGCATCATGATGGCGTCGGCGTCTTCGACAACCTCATCGAAGTTAGTGGTGCAGGTGAAACCGGGAGTACCCATCACTTCCCAGTCACGGACCCCGTCGGGGAATAGCGTGCCCGGGGCGACCAAGGTGACCCGTGCTCCCAAAGCAGCCAGGCTGTACAGGTTCGAGCGGACCACCCGGCTGTGCAGCAAGTCACCAACGATGGCGACGTGCTTGCCTTCCAAGTCGCCCAAGGCTCGCCGCATCGCGAATGCGTCGAGCAGTGCTTGGGTGGGGTGAGCGTGACGCCCATCACCAGCGTTCAGAACCGGCAGGCCGCTCCATTCCATTGCGAGTTTGGGTGCCCCGGAGACGGAGTGACGAATGACAAACCCATCGACACCCATCGCTTTAAGGGTAAGAACCGTGTCGCGCAGTGACTCGCCTTTGGAAGTAGAGCTGCCCTTGGCGGTGAAAGCCATCGTGTCTGCGGACAGGCGCTTAGCGGCAAGGTCAAAAGACAGCCGCGTACGTGTGGAGTCCTCGAAGAACATGTTGACGATGGTGCGTCCACGCAGTGCCGGAAGTTTTTTCACTTCCCGCTGCTGCACCTGCGCCATCTCCTCGGCAGTGTCGAGGATGGTCGTGATGGTCTGACGGCTTAAACCCTCGGTGTCGAGCAAGTGTGGCAGTTGCATCAGGCCTCGCCTCCGTAGATGCGGACCTCATCGATCCCATCGGTTTCTGAGACCGTCACGGCAACGCGTTCTTTGCTGGAGGTGGGCAGGTTCTTACCAACGATGTCTGCCCGGATGGGTAGCTCACGGTGGCCACGGTCCACCAGGACTGCCAAGCGGACTGCGCGAGGACGCCCCAAGTCATTGAGCGCATCCAGAGCTGCACGGATAGTACGGCCCGAGTAGAGAACGTCGTCTACGAGAACCACGACTTTGTCATCGATACCTCCGGTGGGGATCGATGTGCCCTCTAGGGAGCGAGTCGGGTTGCTGCGCAGATCGTCGCGGTAGAGCGTGATGTCCAGGTTGCCCACTGTGACTGGGCGGCCTTCAACCTCAGTCATCAACGTGGCTAGCCTGCAAGCCAAAGGAACTCCGCGAGTGCGGATACCGAGAACGATGAGGTCCTCACTACCTTTGTTTGCTTCGAGGACTTCGTGGGCCATGCGGCGCAAAGCGCGGGCAATTTCATCTGGCCCAAGAACTGTGCGGAATGTCTCGGCGATAGCCGGATCTGATTCACCCTGTTTCAGGGCATGCTTGTTGTCTGACGCCATGGCGAACAGACCTCCTTACCCGCCTCACGGGACGGTCTTTAAAGGATGTCAGTTAACGGGTTGTCAACGAGGCCACCATACATGTGCATGGGGCATCTCTGGGTGCAAATCACGCCACACACCTGGCGTCACGTCGCAGTCGAGGTCAGGCCTGCTCAGGCTGTGCTAACAGGACGGCGCACGTGGGATCCACGTCCGTGCCAGGCCGCCAAACCTACCCTGGACATCGACATCCTCGTCGCTAGCGACGAGGAGATTCCTGCCGCGATCGACAAGCTGGAAGCAGCCGGGTACACCCACCGCGGTGATCTCGGGGTAACGGGACGAGAAGCCTTCTGGGCGCCGGATGAACAACCACGCCGCAACGTCTACCTCAGCGCGGCAGACCGGCAGGCCATCCTCCTGCTCAATGACCCCGAAGCACTTCAGTAACTTTCCCTGTCCTGCAACTAGGCTGGAGAACGAGAGCAGCCACATCTATGCGCGGCTCACGCCCCCGACCTCTCACACCGTTTCGAGCGGCCGATTGGGCACCGACGAACGAAACGACCGGAAGGTGCACAGCATGACCACCCCCGTTGATGCAACCGCAACCACAGCCTGGGCCGAGCTAACCACGCTCAAGGAAACAGCAACCCCCGACCTACGCGCCTGGTTCGCACACGACCCCAACCGCGCCAAACGCTTCACCTTCCACGCCGCCGACCTACACGTCGACCTATCCAAAAACATCATCACCGACGAAATCCTCACCGCCCTGATCCACCTCGCCGAACAGGTCAACCTCACCGAACGACGCGACGCCATGTTCGCAGGCGAACACATCAACATCACCGAAGACAGAGCAGTCCTACACACCGCCCTACGCGCCCCCGCCACCACCAGCCTCACCGTGGATGGCCAAAACGTCACCGCCGACGTCCATGACACCCTCGAACGCGTCTATGCATTCGCCGACAAAGTCCGTTCCGGTGATTGGAAAGGCGTCACCGGCAAACGCATCGAAACAGTCGTCAACATCGGCATCGGAGGCTCTGACCTCGGCCCCGTCATGGCCTACGAAGCCCTCCTGCCCTATACCCAAAAAGGCCTCACCTGCCGCTTCATCTCCAACATTGACCCCACCGACGGCGCCGAAAAACTCCACGACCTCGACCCCGAAACCACCCTCATCATCGTCGCCTCAAAAACATTCACCACCCTCGAAACCCTCACCAACGCCCGCCTAGCCAAAACCTGGCTCCTTGACACCCTCACCACCAACGGCGCCATCGACGGCTCCGAGAACTCCCGCTCCGAAGCCGTCGCCAAACACTTCGTCGCCGTCTCCACCGCCCTGGACAAAGTCAGCGCCTTCGGGATCGACCCCAACAACGCCTTCGGATTCTGGGACTGGGTCGGCGGCCGCTACTCCGTCGACTCCGCAGTCGGCACCGCCCTAGCCATCGCCCTAGGGCCAGACAACTTCCGTGACTTCCTCGCCGGATTCCACGCCATCGACGAACACTTCCGCACCACCCCCCTAGCCAGCAACGTCCCAGCCCTCATGGGACTGCTGAACATCTGGTACCGCAACTTCCTCGGCGCCAGCACTCACGCCGTCCTTCCCTACGCCCAATACCTCCACCGATTCCCCGCATACCTGCAACAACTCACCATGGAATCCAACGGAAAATCTGTGCGCTGGGATGGCACCCCCGTCACCACCGAAACCGGCGAAGTGTTCTGGGGCGAACCCGGCACCAACGGACAACACGCCTTCTACCAACTCATCCACCAAGGCACCCAACTCATCCCCGCCGACTTCATCGCCGTCGCCACCCCCGCACACCCCCTCAAAGACAGCACCGCTGCAGGCGCAGACGTCCACGAACTCTTCCTCGCCAACTTCTTCGCCCAAACCAAAGCCCTCGCCTTCGGTAAAACCGCCGACGAAGTCCGCGCCGAAGGAACCGCCGAAAACATCGTCCCGGCACGCGTATTCACCGGGAACAAACCCACCACCTCCATCATGGCCCCCGCCCTGACCCCCAGCGTCCTAGGCCAACTCATCGCACTCTACGAACACATCACCTTCACCCAAGGAATCGTCTGGGGCATCGACTCCTTCGACCAATGGGGAGTAGAACTCGGCAAACAACTCGCCACCCAAATCACCCCCGCCGTCGGCGGCGATGCCCAAGCCCTCGCCGACCAAGACTCCTCCACCAAATCCCTCATCGAGTACTACCAAGCCCACCGCAGCAACTAACCCAGCAACCACCACGGCCGGGTAGGCAAGTCCTGAACTCACCTACCCGGCCGCACTCATGCCCACGCCCAGACTCATAGGTACATAAAACACCGCTATAAACTCCTCGCCCCAACCCAGGATCAGCCACATCACCTGCTCATACAGTGCTTGACAAGGTCGCTCGACAAGCAGGAGATGCGCAGCCCATGACAACCACCCACTCCCTGACCAACATCGATTTGGCCCATCTGGTCACCACCTACGCCGAAGACTTCCCCATCATCCAAGTGCTCGACGAAACCGGCACCATCGTCGACCCCCAAGCCGCGCAAAAAATCGACGACAACACCCTCGTGCAGCTCATGAAAGACCTGCAATGGGCCAAAACATTCGACGTGCGCATCACCATGCTCAACCGGCAAGGAACCCTAGCCAACTACGCCCCCGGCGGCGGCCAAGAAGCCAGCCAATTCGCCACACTCGCCGCCCTCGACAAAGGCGACTTCCTCGTCCCCACCTACCGAGACATCGCCCCCCTCATCAAACACGGCCTGCCCATGTGGAAAGCATTCCTCTGGTGGCGCGGACACGTCGAAGGCAACACCTACGAACCCGACTTCCAAGCCTGGACACCCCAAGTCATCGTCGGCGGGTCCATCCCCCACGCCGCCGGAGTAGCCCTAGGAAAAAAGAAAAAAGGCGACAACCACGTTGTCATGGCCTACTGCGGTGACGGAGCCACCTCCCAAGGCGACTTCTACGAAGGACTCAACTTCGCCGGCATCTACAAAGCACCACTGATCGTCGTGGTCCAAAACAACCAATGGGCCATCTCCACCCCCCTGACCCAACAAACCGCCGCCGCCACCATCGCCCAAAAAGGCGTCGCCGCAGGCATCCCCTCCCTACGCATCGACGGCAACGACCCCATCGCCCTCTACCTAGCCGTTAAACAAGCCCGCGAATACGCACTAGCAGGAAACGGGCCCGTCCTCATCGAAGCCCTCACCTACCGCACCGGCGCCCACACCATGTCCGATGACCCCAAACGCTACCGCGAAGACGACGAAGTCGACATGTGGATCTCCCGCAGCGCCGTCACCCGCCTAGCCACCCATCTCACCAGCAAAAACCTCTGGAACGAGGACATGGCCCACCACATCGACGAACAAGTCAAAGCCGAAGTCAAACAAGCCATCACCGACATGGGAAAAATCCCCGCCCAAAAAGTCAGCACCTTCCTGACCAACATGTACGAAAACCCACCCCAGAACATCACCGAACAAATCGCGGTCTACCAAGCCAAGGAGAACAACTGATCATGGCTGAACTGACCCTCGCCCAAGCCATCACCGCCGCCCTAGACCTCAAACTCGCCCAAGACCCCACCACCCTCATCTTCGGCGAAGACGTCGGCCACAACGGCGGCGTTTTCCGCATCACCGACGGCCTCCAAGCCACCTACGGCCAAGACCGCGTATTCAACACCCCCCTCGCCGAATCCGGAATCATGGGCCTGGCCCTCGGCCTCGCCAACGAAGGCTGGCGCCCCCTACCCGAACTCCAATTCGGCGGATTCGTCTTCGAAGCCATGGACGCCATCGCCGGACAAATCGCCCGATTCCGCTACCGCTACGGCGGCACCCGCTCCATGCCCATGGTCATCCGAGCCCCCTTCGGCGGCGGAGTACACACCCCCGAACTGCACTCAGACAACATCGAAGGACTCCTGTCCCACATCCCCGGCCTACGCGTCGTCATCCCCGCCACCGCCTACGACGCCAAAGGCCTCATGATCTCCGCCATCGAAGACAACGACCCCGTCTTTTTCCTCGAACACCTCCGCATGTACCGCACCGTCAAAGGCGAAGTCCCCGACGGCCACTACACCGTCCCCCTAGACAAAGCCAACATCGTGCGTGAAGGCACCGACATCAGCATCATCGCCTACGGCCTCATGGTCCACGAAGCCCTCAACGCAGCAACCACCCTCGCCAACGAAGGCATCAACGCCGAAGTGATCGACCTACGCACCGTCTCCCCCATCGACATGCACACCGTCCTGGAATCAGTAGAAAAAACCCACCGCGCCATCGCCTGCCAAGAAGCACAACGCCAAAGCGGCATCACCGGACAACTCATCAGCGAAATCACCGAACGCGCCTTCATGACACTCGACGCACCCGTTGGCCGAGTCACCGCCCCCGACACCACCTTCCCCTTCGGCATGGCCGAATCCATCTGGATGCCCAACGCCGCCGACATCGTCGAAACGGCCCGCAAAACCGTCCAGTTCTGAGGAGAACCGATGTACCAATTCACCATGCCCGACATCGGCGAAGGCACCCACGAAACCGAAATCACCAAATGGTTCGTCGCCGAAGGCGACACCATCACCGAAGACTCCATCCTCGTCGAAGTCGAATCAGACAAAGTCGTCGCTGAACTGCCCTGCCCCGTCACCGGCACCATCACCAAACTCCACGTACCCCAAGGACAAAAAGCACTCGTCGGCAGCGTCATCGCCGACATCCTCACCAACGACAACACCCCCACCTCAGGAATCCCCACCCCCGCAACCCCCGCAATCACCCCAACCACAACCACGCCCCGACCACCGGCGAGCGCCACCACCAGCAGCGTAGACATACGCACCCTGGCAGTACCCGGAGTGCGCCGCTACGCCCGCTCCAAAGACGTCGACCTGACCTGCATCACCGGAAGTGGAAACCACGGCAAAATCACCCGCGAAGACATCGACGCCTACCTAGCCAACGGTGCCTCCATACAACCAGCCACCCCAGCACCAACCACCAAAGAAAAAAGCACCCCAGCGGCAGAATCGACACCACTGCCCGCCACTGTCAGCAGCGGGCAACGCCGCGAAAAAATGTCCGCAATCCGCAAAGCCGCAGCCCGCGCACTCACCGAAGTAGTGACCACAGTGCCGGTAGTCACCATCCTCGACCGAGTCGAAGTATCCGCACTCGTGGCCCACCGCAACCGGCTCAAAGACACCGCAGCCACCCGCAAAGCAAAACTCACCTACACGCCCTACATCGTTAAAGCATGCGTGGCCATGCTCAAGAAAAACCCCCTCATGAACGGCCGCGTCGACATGGCAGCTGGCGAATTCATCTACTACGACACCTTCAACATCGGTGTCGCCACCAACACCGACCGTGGCCTATTCGTTCCCATCATCAAAGACGCAGACCGAAAATCCCTCTTCGACATCGCCCGAGAAATCACCGAACTCAGCAACCGCGCTAAAGCAGGCACCCTCACCAACGCCGACATGAGTGGCGGATCCATGACAGTCACCAACGTCGGTGGTTTCGCCACCAGCGGCGTGTGGTCCACCCCCATCATCAACGCCCCCGAAGCCGCCATCCTCGGCATCGGCCGCTTCGAGGACGAATTTCTCCCCGACAAAAAAGGCAAACCCGTTCTGCGCCCCGTGTGCAAACTGTCCTTCGCCTTCGATCACCGCCTCATAGACGGGGTCGACGCCCAAAAGGCACTCAATGACCTCAAAGAATTCCTACACAACCCAGACCTCCTCCTCGCCGAAAGCTGAACACCATGGTTGTCGGAGATTTCGCATCAGAAACAGACGTCATCGTCATCGGCTCAGGACCCGGCGGATACGTAGCCGCCATCCGTGCAGCCCAACTCGGTCACAGCGTGGTGTGCGTTGAACGCGACGCCATCGGCGGAGCCTGCCTCAACGTCGGATGCATCCCCTCAAAAGCACTCATCCAAGCCGGGCACCACTACGCAGCCTCACGCACCCCCGACCTTTTCGGTGTCACCAACACCGAAACCACCCTGGACTTCGCAGCCACCCAACGCTGGAAAAACGAACAGGTCGTCGGCAAACTCACCCGCGGTGTGGCTGGACTACTGAAAAAAAACAAAGTCGAAGTGGTCACCGGTGAAGCCCACTTCATCGACGACCACAACATCCGCGTCGTCTTCGACGACGTCTACGGACAGACCTACCGGTTCAAACACTGCATCATCGCTACCGGATCGCGCCCCATCGAAATCAGCAGCGTCCCCTTCGGGCCACGCGTCCTAGACTCCACCGGCGCCCTCAACCTTCCCCAGGTCCCCAACTCCCTCATCATGATTGGCGGAGGCTACATCGGGATGGAACTCGCCAGCGCCTACGCCGACTTCGGCACCAAAGTCACCATCCTTGAAGGCATGGACCGCGTCCTGAACGGCTTCGGCCACGACCTCACCCAACCGGTGACACAACACATGCAAGCCAAAGGCGTCCAGATCATCACCGGCGCTAAAGCCACCGCAAGAAGCGAAAACGACACCTGCGTCACCATCACCTACGAACACAACGGCACCACCACCGAAATCACCGCCGACTACGCCGTCGTCACCGTAGGACGCACCCCCAACACCGACGGCATCGGCCTAGATGCCATCGGCCTGGACATGAACGAGCACGGCCTGATCAACGTCGATAACCAAGGCCGCACCTCATACCCACACATCTTCGCCATCGGCGACGTCGTCGCTGGCGCACCCCTGGCACACAAAGCCAGCTACGAAGCAAAAATCGCCGCCGAAGCGCTCAGCGGCGACGCCAGCGCAGCAGTCGACTACGCCGCCATGCCCACCGTCTGCTACACCACCCCCGAAATCGCCACCGTCGGGCACACCGCAGACACCGCCACCGCCGCAGGCATCGAAACCACCAGCGCAACCTTCCCCCTGGCCGCCAACGGACGAGCCCTATCCATGAACAACCCCACCGGATTCGTCCGACTCATCGCCGAAACCACCACCGGACGCCTCATCGGCGCCCACATGGTCGGCCCCAACGTCTCAGAACTCATCGGCGAAGTCACCCTCGGCATAGAAAACCTCATCACCCTCGAAGACATGGCCCTGACCATCCACGCCCACCCCACCACCACCGAAGCCATCATGGACGCCGCAGAAATCGCGCTAGGGCGCCCCATCCACCAGTAAAAGCCACACACGACACACAACTCACAAGGAGCTTCACCCCGTGTCGATCACAATGAACGACCTCATCAACATCAGCCAAGACAGCACCACTCCCGCCGCCCGCGTCGCCGTCGTCAAAGCAGCCGACGAACACGTTCTCGACAGCATCATCCAAGCCACCCACAAAAACCTCATCCACCCCATCCTCATCGACGAGGCAACCAGCATCGAAAAAACACTCGCCCACCGCCTCACCCCCGACCAATACGACCTCATCGACATCGCCGAGGACACCCACGCCGCCAACGAAGGCGTCCGCCTAGCCCGCACCGGCAACGCCGACGCCCTCATGAAAGGGCACATCTCCACCGGCACATTCCTCAAACCCGTCGTCGACCGAGAAACCGGCATCCGCACCAGCCCCCTGCTATCCCACGTCATGCTCGTCGACAACCCCACCGTCGGACGCATCATCGCCATCACCGACGGCGGCATGGTCACCGTACCCCGCGAAGAAGACATGATGCCCCTGATCAACCACGCCGTCCACATCATGCGACTCCTAGGCCAGCCTCACCCCAAAGTCGCCCTGCTCTCAGCCGCCGAAACCCCCATCCCCCGACTACCCTCCGCCGAACTTCAAACCACCTTCACCACCAACCACGCCACCAACGACATCACCATCGAAGGACCCCTATCCCTGGACCTAGCACTCCTGCCCAGCCACGCAGAAGAAAAAGGCTGGAAAGGTCGCATCCGCGGCGACGCCTCCATTCTCCTCGCCCCCGACATCGTCTCTGGCAACGCCGTAGCCAAATCCCTCAGCATGTTCGGCAACGGAACCATGGCCGGACTCGTCCTAGGCGCCGCCGTACCCATCATCCTCGTCTCACGTAGCTCATCCGCCCAAGAGAAATACCTCTCCATCGCCCTAGCACGCATCCTCGGAGACCACGCATGAAACACATCCTGGCCATCAACCCCGGAGCAACCTCCACCAAAATCGCCGTCTACAACGACACCACCGAACTCTTCCGCGAAGAAATCACCTACAACCCCCACCACTTCGCACACACCACCCACGTCATCGACCAACTCGACACCCGCGCCAACGACATCGAAAAAATCCTGCGCGACCGCGGCGAAAACAACTTCGACGCCGTCGTCGGCCGCGGCGGACTCATCGGCCCCGTCGCCCCCGGCGCCATCACCGTCGACGACACCTTCGAAGACATCGTCCGCAACCGCCCCACCCTCCAACACGCCTCCAACCTCGGCGGCCCCCTCGCCCGCATCATGGCAGCCACCTTCGGTATCCCCCACGCCCCCGCCTACGTCTACGACCCCGTCACCGTCGACGAAATATCCGACGTCGCCCGCATCACCGGCATCGCAGGAATCCACCGCGAAAGCATCGGCCACCACCTCAACATGCGCGCCGTAGCCATCGACCTGGCCAACAAACTCGGCAAGGGCTACCCCAACAGCGACATCATCGTCGTCCACATCGGCGGCGGCAGCTCCGCCAGCGCCCACCAACACGGCACCGTCATCGACTTCATCTCCGACGACGAAATCCAATTCTCCGCCGAACGCTCCGGCGGCCTGCCCCTCAAAACCGTCACCACCCTCCTGAACACCATGAGCGTCGAAGAATTCACCCAACTCGTCCGCTCCCGAGCCGGACTACGCTCCCACGCCGACACCACCGACCTACGCGTCCTCGAAGACCGCATCGACAACGGCGACACCCACGCCGCCCTCATCCTCGAAGCCATGGCATTGAACATCGCCAAAGCAATCGGATGCCTAGCCACCACCATGAAAGGCTTCGTCGACGCCATCATCCTCACCGGAGGCATGGCCCACTCCAACCGACTGTGCACACTCGTCGCCGAACGCACCGCATTCATCGCCCCACTACACCCCTACCCCGGCGAAGCAGAAATGGCCGCCCTCGCTGCCGGAGCCCTACGCGTACTCAACGGCGAAGAACACGCCCACACCCTCACCCCGTAACCTCATCCCCCACCCCCGAGCGCAGCACAGCCGAACGCCCACACTGACGAATCATCGTGACAAACTCATCCACCACCCCATTGCGCTGCGCTGCGCCATGAGTCGCAATACCAATCGGAAAACGGTTTGCCTTATCGTCCAACGGCACCCACGACAACCCCTCAACCACCGACATCTTCTCCACTTCAGAAGGCAACAACGCCACCGCATTCAACGAACGCACCGCATTCAACAGCACCTCCCAACTGTCATCCTGCAACACCACCGCAGGTGTAAACCCCACCTCCGCAGCACGCGAACGCAACACCCGCCCCAACACAAACCGCTCCGACAACGCACAAAACCGCTCCGAACGCAGCTGCGCAAACGTCACCGACTCCCGCCCCGCCAACGGATTATCTGAACGCATCACCGCCGATACCCTGTACGACCCCGCCCCCTCAGGCAAAGACAACACAGTAATCTCCGGCTCCACAATCGGGTGACTCACAATCGCCACATCGATCTCATCAGCCACCAAAGCCTTCTGCAACTGCATCGAACCGCTCTGCACCAACGTCACTTCAACATCGGTGTGCCCCGCAATAAACGCCGAAATCGCCGGCATATGCTGCACCGCAAACAACACCGTCAACCCCACCCGCAGCTGCGGACGCGACTGCTGCCCCATCGCCCGAATCTCATCCACCACCGCATCCACCCGCCGCACAATCTCCGACCCCTCCTCATACAAACGCCGCCCCGCCTCCGTCAGCTCATACCCCGACCCCGGAGTACGAACAAACAACCTCGCCCGCACATCCGTCTCCAACTTCTTCATTGCTACCGTCAACGTCGGCTGAGTGACATACAAATTACGCGCCGCACTCGACAACGACTTGCGCTCACTCACAGCAAGGAAATAGCGCAACTGACGAATATCCACCTGGGCAACCTCCCCGCAATCCTGACCACGCCCACACCACAACAACCCTCAAAGAACACTGCCGCGGCAACACAATTCCGCAATCCTACGAGCGCAACATCACCAACACATCCACCTGCAACATCACCAGCACACGCCAGGAGGGGCATGCACTACCAGCGCACGCCCCTCCTGACACACCACGCTGATCACATCAACGTGGACTTCACCTCGACGATACGACTCAACAAACCATTCACGAAGCTCGGAGACGAATCCGTCGACAAATCAGCCACCAACGCAACAGCCTCCGCCACGGCAACACCATCAGGTGTCTCATCGTGGTACAGAACCTCCCACGTCCCGACCCGCAACGCAGCACGATCAACCGCCGGAAGACGATCCAACGCCCAACCCTGCGAATACGTCGAAATAGCATCATCGATAGCAGCCCAATGATCAGCCACACCCTCGACGATCTGCGCCGCAAACGCACGCGGAGGATTCACCCGCGCCGGATGCGCCACCCGCTCAGCCAGCATCTCCAACGGACGCTTACCCCGCTGCTCAGCCTCAAACAAAATATCCAAAGCCTCACGACGAGCCTTACTGCGCGCAGACGTACCCGACCCCTGGCCAGGCTTACCCGAACGAGAACGCTTACCCGCCCCCGAACCACTGCGAACAGACTCCGAAGAGCTCTGCGACATCAGTTCACACGGCTCAAGTACGAGCCATCACGCGTATCGACCTTGACACGAGTACCGGTCTCCAGGAACAACGGCACCTGAATCTCAGCACCCGTCTCCAACGTCGCAGGCTTAGTCCCACCAGTGGACCGGTCACCCTGCAAACCCGGCTCCGTATACGTGATCTCCAACTCCACCGACGCAGGAAGCTCAATAAACAACACCGAACCCTCATGCGTAGCAACCGTGGCTTCCATGTTCTCCAACATGTACTTCGCCGCGTCACCAACAACGCTGCCCGGCACCGTCAACTGGTCATACGTTTTCCCATCCATGAAAACGTAGTCGTCGCCGTCCTTGTACAAGTACTGCATCGAGCGCTTGTCGACATTGCTGGTCTCGACCTTCGTGCCAGCGTTAAACGTCTTATCGACCGTCTTACCGCTCGTCACACTCTTGAGCTTGGTACGGACAAAAGCCGGACCCTTACCCGGCTTCACGTGCTGGAACTCAATAACAGTCCACAACTGGTTGTCCAACACCAGCACCATGCCGTTTTTCAGATCGTTCGTCGTTGCCACGTAAGTCGACTCTCTCTTCGAAAATGATGTCCGAATAAATCTCGGCCCACCAGTCTATCCGCGCCACCGGCCCTTCGCAGACTCCACCGACAACACCCCGCCCTCCACCTCCACCACCCCACCCGTGGCAAGGTGGCTACATGCGAAACCGGGGGAACACACAAGAACGACCCAGTTCCATCCCAACACCCCACACCCGCCGCCGCGCACACCGGCGGATCCTCGTCACGCTCGCATGCACCCTACTCACCACCGCCTGCACCCACCCCAGCCCCACCCCCACCGCACCCTCACAACCCCCCATCACACCACCACCAGTAGCCCCCGAAACACCCATCCGCACCAACACCCGCGCCGCAGGCCCCTCACTCTTCCCCGCCGACATCACCGACGACGCCACCCGCCGCATCGCCCAACTCATCTACCGCGGTCTCTACTCCATCGACCCCAAAGGAAAAGCAGTCCCCGGCCTCGCCAACACCATGACCACCAGCAACCACACCACCTGGACCGCCAAAATCGACCCCCGCGCCCAATTCGCCGACGGAACACCCATCACCGCCGAAGACATCGCCGCCTCCTGGACCCTTACCGCAACCCGCACCAAAACCACCGGAGTAGCCACCCCCCTCACCCTCATCGAAGGCTACGACGAACACGACCCCAAAAACACCGACCCCCTCAGCGGCCTCAACGTCATCAACCCCACCACCCTCCAAATCACCCTCACCACCCCCACACCACGCTTCAACAAACTCTCCGCCGACATCACCATGGCCCCCTTCCCCGCCAAACAACGCACCGACCCCACCGCCCTAGCCACCAAACCCACCGGAAACGGCCCCTACCGCCTCGAAAAACCCTGGACCGGCAAAGGCACCTACACCCTGCGCCCCAACTCCACCTACATGAGCCCCCAACAAGTAGCCAACACCGGAATCGAATTCCACACCTACGACAACCTCGACACCGCCTACCTCGACCTACGCGCAGGAAAACTCGACGTCATCGACGAACTACCCCCCAACCGCATCCAAGAAGCCACCGACGCAAAACTCCAAGTCGCACAACAACCCGTCGGCATGAACCAAACCCTCGACTTCCCCACCACCCCCGAATGGCAAGGAATCGAAGGACGCAACCGCAAAGCAGCCATCGGCGCCGCCCTAGACCGCAACACCATCACCGAAACCAACTACGACGGCGCCACCACCCCCGCCACCGACCTAGCATCCCCCGTCGTCGACGGCTACTCCAACGACATCTGCGGAACCCTCTGCATCCACGACCCCGACCAAGCCCGCGCCCTCTGGTCACCCAACTCACCCCACAACATCACCATCGCCTACCTCAGCAACGGCACCGAAGCCGTATCCGCCGGCGCCATCTGCTCCGCCCTCGTCGAAACCCTCCCCATCACCTGCGACACCCGCCCCTACCCCAACGAACAAGCACTAGCCAACGCAGTCCGCAACGGCAAAATCAACGGCCCCTACCTACGCACCTGGCGCATGCGCCAACGCGACCTCGGCGCCTTCCTCGTCCCCCGCTACTCCCCCGACGCCCAAGAAAACTGGAACTCCTACACCGACCCCCTCGCCGAACTCCACCTACGCCTAGCCAACGCAGCAACCAAAAACTCCGCCGCCATGGCCGCCCACCAAGAAGCCGAACGCTACATCCTGCGCGGCCTACCCAGCCTGCCCCTATGGTCATTCAACGCCACCACCACCTCCACCTCCGCCGTCACAGGCGTCGTCACCGACCCCACCGGCGTACCCGTCTACACGCACATCACCCGCCCCCCGCAATAACCCACTCCCACACCTCACCCCGACACCGCAGCAAAAGCCTCCCGCAACAGCCCCTCATCCGGCCCCACAAGCCGCCGCGGAACCCCCACACCAGCAAGAACCACAAACCGCAACGTCGACCCCCGCGTCTTCTTATCTCGCCCCATCACCTCCACAACATCAGCAAACCCAGCCCCCGAATACCCCACCGGCAACCCCAAACCCGACAACACATCCCGATGCCGCCGCACCACAGCCGCATCCAACAACCCAGCAGCACAAGCCAACTCAGCCGCAAACACCATCCCCACCGACACCGCATCCCCATGACGCCACGTATACCCCTCAAGATTCTCAATAGCATGCGCCAACGTATGCCCATAGTTAAGGAACTCACGCTCCCCCACCTCACGCAGATCCCCCGTCACAATCCCCGCCTTCACCGCAATCTTGCGCTCCACCAACTCCCGCAACACCCCAGACTCCGGATCCACCGCCCCCAGAGGATCCTGCTCAACCAACTCAAGAATCCGCCGATCAGCAATAAATCCGCCCTTAACCACCTCAGCCAAACCCGCCGCCACATCCGCCTTCGGCAACGTCCGCAACACCGATAAATCAGCAAAAACCCCCAATGGCGGATGAAAAGCCCCCACCAAATTCTTCCCCTCAGCCGTATTAATCCCCGTCTTACCCCCCACAGCCGCATCCACCATCCCCAACACCGTCGTCGGGACCTGCACCACCGACACCCCACGCAACCAACTCGCCGCAACCCACCCAGCCAAATCCGTCACAGCCCCACCACCCACACCAACAACAACATCCGAACGCGTAAAACCCGCCCGCCCCATCCGCGACCACAAATCCGCAGCCACACCCACCGTCTTAGCCGCCTCACCATCAGGCACACACACCACAAGCACCTCAACACCCCCACCCCGCAACTGCCCAGCAATCTCCCGCGCCAACCCCTCCACCGCACCAGCATGCACAACCAACGCCCGCCCAGGACGATTCGCAGCAGGATCAGCCACCACACCCCCACCACCGGCACTCATCACCAACGCAGCCACCTCAGCAGCCAACCCCCACCCCACCACCACGTCATACGCCCCCGCCCCCGCAGCAGGCCCCACATGAATAACGCTACGAGCACCCTCACACCGCACACCATCAACACTCATTGCACTCCCCCGCTATTCAACTCATCAGACAACAACGCAACAACAGCCTCAACCACCTCATCGGGCTCTTTGCCATCGGTATCAACCCTCACCGTCGCCACATCCACATAAATCGGACGCCGCTGCTCCATCAACGCAAGCCACTGCCCCCGCGGATTCAACGCCAACAACGGCCGCCCCTGATCAAACCCAGTACGCCTACCCGCATACCGCAACGACACATCAAGAAACACCACACACCGATCCCGCAGCAACACCTGCGAGACCGGATCAAGCACCGCTCCCCCACCCAACGCCAACACACCACACCGATGCGCCAACGCATCAGCAACCACCTCACGCTCCACCGCGCGAAAAGCCGCCTCCCCATCATCAACAAAAATATCCGCAATATCCTTGCCAGCCCGCTGGGTAACAAGAACATCCGTATCAGCGAAATCAACACCCAAACGCGCAGCCAACAGCCGCCCCACCGTGGACTTACCCGCCCCCGGAGGCCCGGTTAAAACAATGAGCGACGAATCAACACACATCTGCTCAGTCACCACGTCCTCTTCCCAGCAGGCATAGCCTCCAAATATCCCCTCACATTACGCCGCGCCTCCACCACGCTGTCCCCACCAAACTTCTCCGCAACAGCCTCAGCAAGCACCAAAGCAACCATCGCCTCAGCAACCACCCCCGCCGCGGGCACCGCGCACACATCCGAGCGCTGATGAATAGCCTTCGCCGCCCCCTGACCAGTGATATCAACCGTATCCAACGCATGCGGCACCGTACTGATCGGCTTCATCGCAGCGCTCACCCGCAAAACCTCACCATTGGTCATCCCCCCCTCAAGACCACCGGCACGCCCCGTACGACGACGAATCACCCCAGCACTATCACGCTCCATCTCATCATGCGCCTGCGAACCAAGCCGAGCGGCACTATCAAAACCATCGCCAACCGCCACCCCCTTAATAGCCTGAATCCCCATCAACGCCCCAGCCAGACGCGCATCCAACCGCCGATCCCAATGCACATGCGACCCAAGACCAGGAGGGCACCCATAGGCAAGCACCTCAACAACCCCACCAAGAGTGTCACCAGCGCCACGAGCCGCATCGATCTGCTGCACCATCGCCTCGGAGGCCACAGCGTCAAAAGAACGCACCGGATCGCCATCAAGGGCATCCACATCATCAGGAGTCGGCAAAGCTGCCCCATCAGCAGTGCCCGCACGACCAATCGAAACGGTATGAGAAACAAGACGAATACCCGCTACCTGCTGCAAGTAACACGAGGCGTAAGCACCCAAAGCCACCCGGGCTGCAGTCTCACGCGCAGAAGAACGCTCCAACACATTTCGCGCATCGTCCCACCCATACTTCTGCATACCAACCAGGTCAGCATGCCCCGGCCGAGGACGAGTGAGCGGCTTGTTACGAGCCAACTCCTTCGGCGCATTGACATCATCGCTACGCGCCAACGCATCAGCACAAACCGGGTCAGGAGACATTACCGTCTCCCATTTCGGCCACTCCGAATTACCTATCTCCACAGCAATGGGAGACCCCAATGTGACGCCGTGACGCACACCGCTAAGCACGCGCAATGCATCCTTTTCAAACTTCTGGCGTGCACCTCGCCCATACCCCAAACGCCTACGCGCAAGCGCTGCCTCAACATCGTGTGAGGTCACTTCCACGCCCGCTGGCATTCCTTCAAGGATGGCCACCAGGGAAGGGCCATGGGACTCACCTGCTGTCAACCAACGCATGAAACTCATGGTGTCACGGCTGGTGTGCTCCCCCGGACGCTTACTCGGGGATTGGGCGGACAGCTACAACGTGACAGCCTGCTCCAAAGCCTGACGCATATGTGCGACGTTCGGTGTGTGCCCTGTGAAGGCTCGCACTTGGGCCGCAGCTTGGTGGAGCAACATGGGAAGCCCTGAAATAACGCGTGCGCCAGCCGCCTGTGCCCAGGCGCCCAAAGAGGTGGGCCAGTTGGCATAAACGACATCCATCACGACGCCTGGAATCGGGTCTTCGCCCCGGGGCGGCAAGCTGAGATCGGCACCCGTGGGAAGAGTGGAAATAGTCACTTCGGCTTCATTAACGCATCGCTGCAGGCTCACCGTGTCAGTGAGGTCCAGGGTGTCAATGTTGACTTCAAGACGTTTGGCTAAGTCGGTAGTGGCAGGTCGCACCTGAGAGCGCACAGCGAATGTGACGTGCTCAACCCCGAAGGAAACCAGCGCCGCCAAAGCGGCTCGGGCCGTGGCACCAGAGCCAATGATCAGTGCGTACTCGGCGTACCGGATCCCAGCTTCTCGGAGAGCGCTCTCTACACCGACGATGTCTGTGTTGTCTGCTGCCCAGCCGCGGCCATACGGAATGAGAGTGTTAGCTGCTCTGAGGTCAGCTGCACGTGCGCAGACAAGGTCGGCTGCAGCCAGTGCATCTTCCTTCAAAGGCATCGTGATTGCCATACCCCGCCAGCGGCTGTGGCTGGCATGCACGGTAGAGAGGTAATGCGCCAAAGTTGGTTCACCAGGGCCACCGACGGCGTAACGCTGAAACCGCCAATCGCTAAAACCGAGCTCGCTGTAAGCAGTTCGATGTAGCAGCGGGGAGAGAGAATGATCGATGGGTGAGCCAAGAACGGCAGCAACGTTGGGACCATGGGTTCCGGCTGCGGCGCGCACCAAATCTTCTTCTTCACGAGCGGTGTCGATGACCGTGAGGAAGTCTTCGGGTGGGAGCACGCCGCAGCCGGTCACGTCAGCAGGTTCCTGGGTGTTGCTGGCACCACTGCTGGAACTGGCGCACAGCGTTGTCGTGTTCGGCTTTGGTGTTGGAGAACACGGTGGTTCCTTTGACTGGGTCAATGGCGACGAAGTAAAGCCAGGGGCCTTCGGCCGGTTGGATGGCGGCTTTGATCGACTGGGCTCCAGGGTTGCCGATAGGTCCGGCGGGCAGGCCGTCATTGACGTACGTGTTGTAAGGGTTCTTGTTGGCGCGTTCGGCGTCTGTGGTGGTGATAGAGCGGTTCTGCACGCCGTAGCTGACGGTGGAGTCCAGCTGCAGGCGCATCGGTTTGGCAAGACGGTTGAGGATGACGCGAGCAACCTTAGGCCGGTCTTCATTAAGGCGTGCCTCGGCTTCAACGATGGAAGCCAAGGTGATCATCCGTTCGGCGTCTGCTTCTTGTACGCCAAGGTTTTTCAACTGTTCCAGGGTGTGGTTGACCATCTGGCGTAGTTGTTGTGCCGGTGTTGTTCCGGGGTCGAACTCGTAGGTGGCTGGGAATAGGTAGCCTTCAACGTTGCCTTTGGCTGAGGCAGGCAGTTTGAGGATGCTGGGGTCGCTTTCGTTCTGCTTTTCAACTGCTGCGTAGTCCGCCGGTTTGTGGTTAGTTACTTTGGCGAGTTCCTCGAAGACCTGAGCTTTCCAGAGCCCCTCGCGGATGGTGACGCGGTGCACGGCTCGTCCGGTGCTGCGCATTTTTTCAAGAGCGCTATCAGCAGACATCTCTTTAGCTAGGGCGTAGGTTCCGGGCTGGATTTCTTTGCCGGGGTTGTTTTCTAGCGCTTTGATGAAGGCGCGGGCAGATTTGACGACGCCTTCTTTCTCCAGGGTGTTGCCGATTTGGGATCCGCTTTGTCCTGGAGCAACAACGATGTTGACTGAACCGGTTCCTTCACCGTCATAGTCGGGGGTGCTGAATGCGCGGTAGACGGTGGTTCCGAGGGTCACGGTTGCCACAAGGAGGAGCACTGCGACGATTGTTAGGAGGCGTTTTCCGCGTCGCTGTGGTGGTTTGTCGTTGCGGCGGATGCGTCGTCCTTGATCGGGGCGCAGGTTTTGTTGAACGCGGCGGCCTTGTTCCCCGCGCATGCCTTGTTCGATTCGGCGGCTGGGGGTGCGTGGTTCGGCCTCGGGCTCAACATCTTCACGCTCGCGCTGCCGTTTACGCTCACGCCTACTGAACCCACGCGACGCAGGGGACTCTTCGTCGTCGAATCCGCGACGGTCGCTGGGCTCTGGAGCGTCGTAGCCGCGACGACTACGACGACTGGGTTGCTCCTGTTCCCGAGAAGAACGAGGTGTTTCGGGGTCAAAACCCCGCCGAGGCCGCATGGGCTCCTCATCGTCAAATCCGGCGCGCATCCCAGGATCTGGGGCCTCGTAGCCGCGACGACTACGACGACTGGGTTCGTTGTCTGTCTCGGGGCGGCGTCGGCTACGAGTGAGTTCTTCTGTGCTGCGGATGAGTTCGCCGGTGTCTATGCCACGTTTCCTGCGGTCAGGGTTTTCGTATTGGCGGGTGCGGCGAAGAAGTTCTTCGAGAGGATCGAGCTCTTGGGTGGAGTCGTCGGTGTAGTGAGCCGAGGTCCAAGGTTTTTCCTCTTCGTGACGTTGAGTACGTGAGGAGCGTTGAACGAATCGGATGGGTTCGGTAGGTTCCGGTTCGGAACGGCGGCTGCGGCGCGGCGGTTCGTCGTAGTAGGTGTCGCGTCGTGGCTCTTCGTCGTAGCTTCGACGTGTTGCGCGTTTAGGGCGCTTGTTGCGCTGGTTCCGGCTGGCGCGGAGTGAGGCGCGGGTGACGAATTCCTCGGCAGGCCGGGGATTGTAAGGATCCTCGGGATACTGCGAATTCATGTACGTCTCCTATGCCTAGGTTTTCGGCCCCCGATGATGGACCCGGGAACGCGGTTGAAGTCGCGTTCGGCGTCCAATGCGCTTTGCAAGATCATGACTGCCGCGACTTGATCGACGACTGACCGGTGCGTTTTCGCGGCCCGGCCGCTCGAGTGCAGTGCGCGGTGAGCATCCACCGTAGTAAGTCGTTCGTCCATGAGTCGAACAGGGATGGGCTTAACGCGTGCGGCGAGAGCTTGTGCAAACGTTTTCGCAGCGTGTGCCGACTGTCCCTCGGCTCCAGATAAGTGCATGGGGAGGCCAACGATGATTTCGATGGGTTCGCACTGACCAACAAGCGCAACGATGCGTTCGAGGGCATCGGGAATGGCGGGGGTGTCCCCTTTTGCGGGGACACCCTCTCGTGGGTAGGTGTCGACCGGCACCGCGAGGATTGCCTCGTGATTGCAGGTAGCTACGCCGACGCGTGCAGCGCCGACGTCAACGCCGATACGTACTCCAGACCGCACTGTGCCGCTCCCGGTTGTGTTGTGTTACTGGTTCAGCGGGTGGCGATCGCGTGGCGCACGGCTTCGAGCGCGTCAGCGATTTTGGTGGTGTCGGTGCCGCCGCCTTGGGCGATGTCGGGTTTGCCGCCACCGCCGCCGCCGAGAATGGTCGCGGCTGTTTTGACGAGCGCTCCGGCTTTGATGCCTTCTTTGCGGGCTGCCTCGTTGGTGGCAACAACGATAAGCGGACGTTCTTTGGCCACGCCAGTGAGCGCTACGACGGCGGGTTTGTCTTCGCCGAGGCGTCCGCGGATGTCTAGAACGAGGGAGCGGACATCGTCAGCTCCGGCGTCAGCTCCCAGGTCATGGGTGAGAACGGCGACGCCTGAGATGTCGATTGCTTCGTTGGCGAGGTTGGCGTTAGCTGCGCGTAGCTGGGCTGCACGCATGGCTGTGAGTTCTTTTTCGGTGCTCTTGAGTTTGGCCATGAGGGCGGCGATCCGGTCGGGGATATTCTCGCCCTTGGCTTTGACAAGGTCACTGATTTGGGAAAGAAGCAGCGATTCGGTGGACAGGTGGCTGTATGCGTCCATGCCGACGAGGGCTTCGACGCGGCGCACTCCAGAGCCTACGGATTGTTCGCTGAGAAGTTTGACGACGCCGAGTTGGCCAACGCGCATGGCGTGGGTGCCGCCGCAAAGTTCGCGGCTCCAGTCTCCGATGCTGACAACGCGGACGTGTTCGGGGTATTTCTCGCCGAACATTGCCAGGGCCCCTGAGGCGAGTGCTTCGTCCTTGGGCATGGTGGCAGCTTCGACGGCTTCGTCGCCGAGGATGACGCGGTTGATTTGTTCTTCGATGGTGGCGAAGGTGTCGGGGTCGATGGGGTTGTTCCAGGAGAAGTCGAACCGCAGGCGCCCAGGCATGTTTTCGGAGCCTGCCTGGGTGGCGGTGCTGGCGAGGTTGTCACGCAGTGCCTGGTGGACGATGTGGGTGGCGGTGTGAGCGCGGGAGGAGTCACGGCGGCGTGCGGCGTCGACGATGGCGGTGGCGGTTTGTCCGACACCGAATTCGCCAGCGAGCACTCGTCCCTTGTGGACGACTAGGCCAGTGACGGGGCGCTGTACATCGGTGATCTCAATGCGGGCTCCGTCGACTTCGATGATGCCTTTGTCGGCGAGCTGTCCACCCGATTCGGCGTAGAAGGGGGTGCGGTCGAGAACGAGTTCGATCTCGTCGCCTTCGCAGGCGCTGCGGACCGATCCGGAGTCGCTGAGAACGCCCATGATGCGTCCGGGCGCGGTGGTCTCGGTGTAGCCGAGGAAT
This sequence comes from Dermatophilus sp. B7861-1, assembly GCF_058996045.1. Lineage (NCBI taxonomy): Bacteria > Bacillati > Actinomycetota > Actinomycetes > Micrococcales > Dermatophilaceae > Dermatophilus > Dermatophilus sp. B7861-1. The sequence goes on from NZ_CM180082.1 coordinate 1,735,546, forward strand.
TCCGTGGGCGCGGACATGGTGTCGGCGATTTCTCGGTACAGATGCAGGTCTGTGTGACCCATCTTTTTGGCTTTGGCGTCAGCTTTGGCGCGCTGCTTCTGCTCGTTCATGAGGGAGCGGAAGCCTTCTTCGTCAACGGACAGGCCTTGTTCGGATGCCATCTCCAGGGTGAGGTCGATGGGGAATCCGTAGGTGTCGTGCAGGCTGAACGCGTCGGCGCCGGAGAGTTGGGTGCGTCCTTGGCTCTTGGCGTTGGCGACTGCGGTGTCAAGGATCGCAGTGCCGGCGGTAAGGGTGCGGCGGAATGTGTGTTCTTCTTCGAAGGCGACGTTGGAGATTCGGTCCCAGTCGCGGCGCAGTTCGGGGTAGGACTTCTCCATTTGGGCCACGGAGACGGGGAAAAGTTCGGGTAGAACTGGGTCGGTGACGCCAAGGAGTCGCATGGAGCGGATGGCGCGGCGTAGCAGGCGGCGCAGAACGTAGCCGCGGCCTTCGTTGCCGGGGGTAACGCCGTCTCCGATGAGCATGAGGGAAGAACGGACGTGGTCGGCAACAACGCGGAAGCGAACGTCGGCGTCGTTGTCTGCGCCGTATTTGCGGCCGGAGAGTTTTTCAGCGGCGGCGATGACGGGGTAAACCTCGTCGATTTCGTACATGTTGTCGACGCCTTGCATGAGGAAGGCGACGCGTTCTAGCCCCATGCCGGTGTCAATGTTTTTGGAGGGCAAGAGGCCTTCGACGGTGAATTTGTCTTTGGCGGTGACGTCGGTGATTTGTTCGGTTTGGAAGACGAGGTTCCAGATTTCGAGGAAGCGGTCTTCGTCAGCTTCAGGGCCACCGTCGGGGCCGTATTCGGGGCCGCGGTCAATGTAGATCTCGGAGCAGGGGCCGCCGGGGCCTTCGACGCCCATGTGCCAGTAGTTGTCTTTGAGGCTGCGGCCTTGGATGCGTTCGTCAGGAATACCTACTGCGCGCCAGTAGTTGCGGGCTTCGATGTCGCCTTCGGGGTGGTCGGGGTGATGTCCAGGACCCAGAACGGTGACCCAGACTTTTTCGGGGTCGAAGCCGAGGTTTCCTTCTTCTTGAGGTCCAGTGACGAATTCCCAGGCGAATTCGATGGCTTCTTTTTTGAAGTAGTCACCGAAGGAGAAGTTGCCGTTCATTTGGAAGAACGTGCCGTGGCGGGTGGTTTTACCGACTTCGTCGATGTCTCCGGTGCGTACGCATTTCTGCACGCTGGTGGCGCGGGTGTAGGCAGGGGTTTCGGCGCCGAGGAAGTAGGGCTTGAAGGGGACCATTCCGGCGTTGACGAACAGGAGGTTGGGGTCGTCGTATAGCAGGGGTGCGCTGGGCACCACGGTGTGCGCCTTGCTCTCGAAGAATCGGAGCCAGCGACGCCGGATCTCTGCGGTTTCCATCGACACAACCCTTCACTCGCGGTGCGTTCGCTGCCGGATTTTCCGGTAGGTAGCGCCCTTCGTGCAACAACAACGATCGCACTAGTATGCCGCCGCTCCCCTGGGCAACCCCAAAGCAACCTGACGACAACCGCAAAGCGGGTCGGGAAAAAGGTTAGGCGCGGTGGCGTCCTGGGGCGGTACGGAAGGGACGCCAGGCTGCATTTGCAGCGCGATTGAGGCCAGGAACCCACAGTCCCAAGGTTGCCCATCCGATGAGTTCACGCAGTGCTGTTCGCCATGCCGAGGTGCCAAGCGTGCGGTGGCGTCCAACTGGTGGGACAACTGGTGCAGGAATATGCAGCCGGTCCGTGTAGGCCGGCTGAAGGAAAGCACGGGCGTTTGTGGAGACAGTTGTGGTGTGTACCAAAGTCATGGGGAAACCTCCTGAGGTTCCCGATTCTTAATGACATTGGCGTAATTCAGATTGACCGCGCTTTCACTGGCGTGTCGCGGTAACTCGTACATTCGTCCGGGACGCTCGTCCGAGTAATCAAATAAAAATTGAGGACTGTTTTCTCGGCCTGTATATCTCGCAGCCGGGTATTCAATTTGCGCAATATGTGAATCAGGTCACTACGTGCAGGGTTTGTCGCAACAGCACTCCTGCGTCCGCACAGAGTTTGAGTTACGTGCACCACACAGGCGCTCATCGCTTACCTTTTGGGGATCAGATCTTCGGGCGAGGCCCGAACAAGCTAGTCATTAGGCCTAATTCGCCCTTTTTCGGTGTGCCCGCCGGCAGTATCGCGCCGTAGCAAACGCACCGAAAAACCCTCCGGAAGATCCGTTACTTTCCGGCACCGTCGCCGTTCCACAGGTGGGGTGCACCTCGAGACAGGGCTCTGTCCCGTGAGAGAAAGGGTTGTCGCCCATGCCCCGCTATTTGCTGGTTGTATCTGGGATCTGCCATCCAATCCCGGAGGTGGCGACGTGCTGAAATACCTTTTCAGGCGCCTAGCAAACTACTTCGTGATGATTTTTGTGGCGACATCGGTGGCGTATTTGGCCGCCGTGACAGTCATGAAACCCGAAACAGCGCTACTGCAGCGCACTCCACGCCCCACCATGGAACAAGTCACCGCGCAGCTGCAGGAAGCTGGGCTGGATCCAACCCTGAACCCGTTCCAGCGTTACCTGGTGTGGCTGAAAAACGTGGTTTTTCACTTCGACTGGGGCATGGGGCCAGACGGCTCCAGCATCAACCAAGAATTCCTTACCAGAGCAGTTATTTCTGGGCGCCTCGTGCTACTGGCAACACTGTTGTCGATCGTCATCGGCATTGCTCTAGGCGTGTTCGCCGCTTCGCGGCAGTATTCCTTCTCAGACCGTTCAGTTACGACGCTGAGCTACGTCATTAGTTGCATCCCGGCACCGGTGATTTACCTGACTGTGCAAATGGCTGGTATCGATCTCAACGACGCCGTGGGCACGCGTTTGCTTTACGTCTCTGGCATGTATTCGGTGCCGCAGCCCGAAGGGGCGGTGGAACGTGTTGTCGACATAGCGCAGCACCTTGTTCTTCCTACGGTGGCGCTGACGATTGTTGCTTACGTCAGCTATCAGTTGCTGCAGCGATCTTTGCTCTTGGACAACATCAACGCTGATTACGTGCGTATGGCCCGCGCGAAAGGGCTCACGAAGTCCCAAGCGGTGCGTAAACATGCTCTGCGTACTTCTTTCATCCCGGTGGCGCAGTCGATCGCCTTCCAGATTCCTGGCATTTTTACCGGCACATTCATCATCGAGGCGGTGTTCGCTTGGGAGGGCCTGGGCCGGTACACCCTCGATGCAATTACGTCGACACAAAACGTCAACGCAGCCGTGGCCGGAGTGGCTTTCGGTGGAGTGATGTTCGCCATCGGTGCTATCTGCGCTGACTTGTCGGTGGCGATCGTGGATCCGAGAGCGAGGGTCGCCTGATGACTAGCGATGCACACACCTGCACTGAGCCCCCGGCACCTCTGCCTGGCGGAGCTGCTGCGCCTGTGGGCTCTGTTCAGCCGGAGCATGCGATCACGCGTAAGTCCACGCTCATTCTGCGCCGACTGTTGCGGAACAAAGGAGCGATCGTTGGCCTGGTGATGCTGGGCTTGGTCGTGGTTTTCGCACTTGCTGGGAACACCATCAACTCGTTTTCGTACACCGATCAGGACCTGATGAATTTGGGGGCTGCCCCTGGTGAAGGCGGCCATATTCTTGGCACCAACGCTGGCGGGTTAGATCTGTGGGCGATGTTGGTGCGCGGTACTGGAAAGTCTTTGCTTATCGCTTTGTGTGTGGGCGTGCTCGCTCCGCTAATCGGGGCGGTGTATGGCACGGCGATTGCTTTCTGGGGTGGCACACGTGAGCGGATAGGCATGTGGCTGTTGGACATGCTGATTTTGATGCCGTATTTCCTGGTCATCGCGGTGTTGATGGGCTCCAGTCAGGGGAATGCTTTCCAGTTGGCGCTGTATTTGACGTTGTTTGGCTGGATGGGGTTGGCGCGTGTGGTGCGAGCCACGACGCAGTCGTTGCGTGAGCGTGAGTTTGTTGCGTGTGCGCGGTACATGGGTGTGTCGGATTGGCAGATTATCCGGCGGCACATCATTCCGAATATTGGCTCGTATTTGATTCTCAACATTGTGTTGGGAACGTTCGGGGCGATCATCGCCGAGACGTCGTTGAGCTTCCTGGGTGTGGGGGTACGGCCGCCGGATGTCTCTCTTGGCCAGCTGATTGGGCAGTCAGCCAGTCAGTTGTCTGCTTATCCGTGGATGTTCTGGGGTCCGGTGGCGTGTTTGCTGTGGATCACTTTGTCCTTGTCTTTGGTCGGTGATGGTCTGCGTGACGCTCTCGACCCCAACAGCAAGTCCGGAGGCCGAGCATGAGTAACGTTGTTTTGTCTGCTGAGCACACTGTGTCTTCTCCGCAGGAGCAGGCGGTTTTGTCGGTGCGGGATTTGCATGTGCGGTTTCCTTCCGAGGCTGGGGTGGTGCATGCGGTACGCGGCATGGATTTTGATCTGTTCCCGGGCCGGGTTTTGGGGATTGTTGGCGAATCGGGGTCGGGTAAGTCAGTGACCTCGCTGGCGATGATGGGGCTTTTGCCTGACAGCGCGAAGATTTCGGGGTCGATCACGTATCAGGGCAAAGAATTGATTGGCCTGTCTGATCGGCAGATGTCGGCGCATCGTGGCCGTGATATCGCGATGATTTTTCAGGATCCGCTGAGTTCGTTGACGCCGGTGTTCACGGTGGGGCAGCAGATTATTGAGGCGTTGCAGGCACATCAATCGCTGTCGGCGAAGGCAGCTCGGGCGCGCGCGATTGAGTTGCTCGAGATTGTGGGGATTCCCAGCCCGAGCTCGCGCGTGGATTCCTACCCGCATGAGTTTTCTGGCGGGATGCGCCAGCGGGTGGTGATCGCGATTGCGATCGCGAACAATCCGCGCGTAATCATCGCTGATGAGCCGACGACGGCGCTGGATGTGACGATCCAGGCGCAGATTTTGGATGTGTTGAAAGTGGCGCAGCGGGAGACTGGTGCGGCGGTGGTGATGATTACGCACGATTTGGGTGTCGTGGCGGGCATCGCTGATGACGTGATGGTGATGTATGCCGGGCGTCCGGTGGAGAAGGGTCAGGTGGATGACATTTTCTACCGGCCGCGGATGCCGTACACGCTGGGTTTGTTGGGTTCGATTCCGCGGGTTGATCGGCGGGAGAAAGCTTCGTTGGTGCCGATTGAGGGAAATCCGCCTAATTTGATTCATGACCCGACGGGGTGTCCGTTTGCGCCTCGCTGCCCGTTGGTGGTTGATGCGTGTGGTGATGGTGAACCTGCGGCTGTGATGGTGGAGCCGGGGCATATGAGTGCGTGTGTGCGGCATGAGTATTTGCGTGACATTCAGGGTGCCACGGATGTGTTCCCGGTTCCTGCGGTGGCGCATTCACCGTTGGAGGGGGTGCCTAGGCAGCAGCGGCAGACGTTCTTGGAGGTGGAGAACCTGCACAAGCATTTCCCGCTGAAGAAGGGGGCTTTGTTTAAGCGTCAGGTCGGCGAGGTGAAGGCCGTTGATGGGGTCTCTTTCGATGTGCGTGAGGGTGAGTGCCTGGCCATCGTGGGTGAGTCTGGGTGCGGTAAGTCGACGACGTTGCTTGAGATCATGGAGATGGATCCGGCCACGGTTGGCAAGATCGTTGTGTTGGGTAAGCCGGTTGCGTCGTTGCGGCGTAAGGCTGAGATCACGGCGTTGCGGCGCAATGTGCAGTTGGTGTTTCAGGATCCGATGGGGGCTTTGGACCCGCGGTTCACGGTGTATGAGTTGATCAGTGAGCCGTTGCGGGCTTTTGGAATGCCTGAGGATCAGCGGCAGCAACGCACTCGTGAGCTTATGGCCACGGTGGGCTTGGAGCCGGACCATTTGAACAGGTTTCCTTCGCAGTTCTCAGGTGGTCAGCGTCAGCGCATCGGTATCGCGCGGGCGCTGGCGTTGAACCCCAAGGTGATTGTGTTGGATGAGCCGGTTTCGGCGTTGGATGTGTCTGTGCAGGCTGGGGTGATCAACCTGCTGGACAGGCTCAAGGCGACGTTGGGTATTTCGTATTTGTTTGTGGCCCATGATCTGGCTGTGGTGCGTCACATCAGTGACCGGGTTGCGGTGATGTACCTGGGCAAGATTGTGGAGATCGGGGATGTGGATTCGGTTTTCGATAATCCACGGCATCCGTATACGCGTGCGCTTCTTTCGGCTATTCCGCTTCCTGATCCGGTGAAGGAGCGGACTCGTGAGCGCATTGTGTTGCGGGGTGATTTGCCTAGTCCGTTGAACCGGCCGGTGGGGTGTGATTTTGCCTCGCGGTGTCCGGTGGTGGAGCTGTTGGATGAGCAGCAGCGGCAGCGGTGTCGTGAGGCTGAGCCTGCGTTGGAGGCTGTTGGTGCTGGCGATCACCAACAGGCTTGTTTTTTCCCTGATCGTTTGCGTGCTGGGGAGCAGGTAGGTGGGGGAAGTAACGCTGGTGTGGGTGGCCTGTTCGGGGAAGGACAATGCCGTGAGTAAACGCAGGTGCACTGTGGCAGTGGCGATCGTGATGGCTGCTGTGCTGGGGGTTTCTGGTTGTGCTGGTGGGGGTGGGCAGGATTCGAAGAGTTCGGTGAGTAGTCATGATCCTGCTTCGTTGGTGCAACGTAATCCGCAGGATCGGGCTCATATGGATAAGGGCGGCACCGCCGTTTTCGTGATGAAGACTTTTCCAACGAACTACAACGGTCTGCACACCGATGGCAACAACCATAGTTGGGGTCAGATCACAGCAGCCACAGATCCGATGCTGTTTATCTATTCGCCGCAAGGGGGTGCCAGTGCCCGCACTGAGTACCTCACCAAGATGCCGCATGTGGAGGTCAGCGGCGGCAAACAGGTGGTCACTTACGACCTCAACCCGAAGGCGATCTGGAATGACGGAACCAAGATCGATTGGACTGCTTTTGAGGCCACGTGGAAGTCTCAGCGTGCATCGGTAGATGAGGGTAAGTACAACAACTCTGGCGCCACTGCTGGCTATGAGGACATCGAGTCGGTAGAGAAAGGGGATACCCCTGAGCAGGTGGTTGTGACTTTCAAAAAGCCTTTCAATCCGATCACTGAGATTTTTGCATCTTTGATCCACCCGAAGGTGGCGAAAGATCCAGAAACTTTTAACACCCTAATGAAGACGGATCCGCATCCAGAGCTGCGTTCTGGACCGTTTGTCATCAAGGAAATTGATGATCAGAGCAGGACTGTCGTCATCGTCCCTAATAACAAGTGGTGGGGAAATACACCGATGCTGGATCGGGTGGTGTTTCGTCAGATGGAGGAGTCGGCAACCATTCTGGCGTTCAAAAATGGGGAGATCGATGCCACGGATGTAGCAAATAAGGCACGGTTGGAGCAGATCCGTGGCACTGCTGGGATGGAATTACGCCACAGCCAGCTGCTGTACAACAACGTCTATATTTTCAACGCGAACTCACCGAGCCTCAAAGACATAGCTGTGCGTAAAGCCATCTGGCAGGGATTGGACCGGGAGCAGCTACGGAAAATCCGATTCAATGGGATCGACTACACCGAGAAACCGGTCGAATCTGGGTTATTCTTCTCCTTCGACCCACGAGCTGAGAACAATATGCCAGTGAAGTTCGACCCGCAGGCTGCACGGAAAACGCTACAGGATGCAGGGTATCTCCCCCAGGCCGATGGGATCGTCGCGAAAAACGGCACGAAGCTGTCGGTTCGCTACACAACTTTTGGCGATGACCCACTGCAAGCAGCACTGGCGCAGACCGTCCAGTCCCAGCTGAAAGCCATTGGCATCGACCTGCAACTCGATATCCGCCCGTCCGCACAGTTTGGAAGCACAGTCGAAAAGAAAGACTTCGACTTCCTCCCCATGGCATGGACGGCAAATACGAACAGCCCCCTGGGGGGAATGTGTCAATCAATGTGCTCCGATTCCAGTAGCAACTTCTCTGCCGCAGGCAGCCCAGAGATTGATGCCCGTCTCAAAAAGCTTGGGTCCATCACAGATGAAGAAGAACAAGCCAAAGAGATGAACGCTGTGGAAAAGGAATGGATGGCCGCAACATACGGTCAACTTCCGCTATGGAATGGACCGAAGATCACCGCCACGCGTGAAGGGCTAGCCAACTGGGGGCCCAGTTTGTTCCAAGAACTGACCCCGAAATGGGAAGAAGTCGGCTGGCAGAAAGGCTTCAAGAAAGGGTGACCTAACTTATTGCTTGAGGGTCCTTTCTTTACGGCCAAGGAATCCCCGTGACCATATTTCGGACACTGGATTTCTTGGCCGTCTTTACGCCCAAAATCAGGCATAACGCCCCAATAACCACATTCACCGGCGTGCCGTCGCACTAATCGGAGTGGACAAAAAGCGGACATAGCGTACCTTTACGCAATCGGATGAATTCTTGTGCGTCCGCTGGTCACCCCACATATGCCCCAGCGCGCCCTCATCCTGTGCCCCCACGGCACCGCGCCCGATGTCATCAACGACACCCGGGCGCCCTTCGGAGAACGCAACGATGCGCTCCCCGTTGACGCAGAAAGGAAGTGCAGATGCCTATCCGCACACGCGCCGCCCTCGCAGTCGGCCTCTCCCTCACCACGCTTCTGGCCGCCTGCGGCGGTGGAGGCTCCAACGGTTCAAAGGTGGAAGGCGGGGCAGTCACCATGCGCGGCTGCAACCCCCAGAACCCCCTCATCACCACCTCCACCAGCGAGGTATGCGGCGGCGACGTCCTCGACGCGGTCTCCTCCGGGCTCGTGCGATACAACGCACAAAGCGGAGCGCCCGAAAAAGACATGGCCGAATCCATCGAGACGACGGACAATCAGCACTTCACCGTCAAACTCAAACCAGGCCGCAAATTCTCCGACGGCACCGAAGTCAAAGCCAAAAACTTCGTCGACGCCTGGAACTGGGGCGCATACGGACCCAACGCCCAAATCAACTCCTACTTCTTCGAACCCATCAAAGGCTACGAAGACCTCCAAGGCGACAAAGGTGCACAGCCCAAAGCCAAAGAGATGAGCGGCCTGAAGGTTGTTGACGACCACACCTTCACCATCGAAACCACCCAAAAAATCGCCAACCTCGAAGTCCGCCTCGGCCACACCCCCTTCATGCCGCTACCCGACGTCTTCTTCAAAGACACCGAGGCATACGGCAAAAAACCCATCTCTGCTGGCCCCCTCATGGTCGAAAACTGGACCCCCAACCGAGAAATCGTGCTGGTGAAAAACCCGCACTACGACGGCCCAGACAAAACCCAGGTCGGCAAAGTCACGTTCCGCATCTACCAGAACTCTGACGCTGCCTACAAAGACGCCCAAGCCGGCAACCTCGACATCGACAACGACCCGCCACAGTCATCCCTCATCAACGAGAAGTACAAAAACGACTTCAAAAACCGAAACATCTCGGCCCCCATCGCCGGCAACGGCACCATCGCGTTCGCGCCCAAAGAAACCGACCCCAGCATCCAAAACCCCAAACTGCGCCAAGCGCTATCCATGGCGATCGACCGCGAAACCATCAGCAAACAGATCTTCGCTGGCGCTCGCGTCCCCGCCACCGGGTGGGTCCCCCCAGCCGTTGACGGCCACAAAGCTGGCGGCTGCGGAGAATACTGCACCTACAACCCCACCAAAGCCAAACAACTCCTCGAAGAAGCCGGCGGCTACACAGGCACCCTCACCTTCAGCTACAACGCCGACTCCGACCACGGCCCCTGGACCAAAGCCGTCTGCAACAACATCCAGCAGAACCTCGGCATCAACTGCGTCTCCACCCCCGTAGTCGACTTCAAAACATTCCGCACCCAAATCACCAAACATGAAATGAAAGGCATGTTCCGCGCCGGATGGCAGATGGACTACCCCTCCATCGAAAACTTCCTCACCCCCCAGTTCTCTACCGGCGGATCCAGCAACGACAGCAAATACAGCAACCCCGAATTCGACAAGAAACTCGCTGAAGCCGCCGAAGCGCCCTCCTTGGAAGAAGCGAACAAGGAATACCAAGAAGCAGAAAGCATGCTCGCCAACGACATGCCCAGCATCCCGATGTTCGACTACACCCGCCAAGTCGTATACAGCGACCGCATCAGCGACATCAAAATCACCAAAAAAGGCACCATCGACTGGGCCTCACTCAAAGTTAAAGGCTGACAACAGCCCCAGTAACACCCCCGCGCACCTCCGGGGTGCCGCGTCTACAACGACGCGGCACCCCACAAAGCCGCACCATCACGGCCTACACCCCCACCACGCCACACCACACACCGCCACAGAGCAGGAGCCAAAACTGTGGGCACCTATGTTCTGCGCCGACTACTACAGATGATCCCTGTCGTACTGGGCGCAACCTTCCTCATTTTCGCGATGGTCTTCGCACTACCCGGAGACCCCACTGTCGGTAAATGCGGTGAGCGCCCATGCTCACCCGAATTCGTTGCTGAATTCCGCGCCCAACACAACCTGGATGACCCCCTGATCATCCAATACGCGAAGTGGGGAGGAAATGTACTCCAAGGCGACTTCGGAAAGAACTACTTCGGCAACCCCATCAGCGAAGAGCTCACCGAACGCTACTCAGTCACCGGGCAACTAGCCATCGTCGCCGTCACCGTCGAAATCATCATCGGTGTCCTGGCCGGAATCCTGGCTGGAATCCGCAAAGGCGGATTCATCGACGCCCTCGTCATGGTCGGAACCCTATTCGTCATCTCCATCCCGATCATCGTCATCGCCCCCATCATGCAACTCGTGTTCGGGATCCAACTCCAATGGTTCCCCGTCACCGTCGGCTACGAACCCGGCTGGTACCAGCTCCTCCTGCCCGGATTCGTCCTCGGATCCCTATCCATCGCCTACGTCGCCCGACTCACCCGCACCAACCTCGTCGAAAATCTCCGCGCTGACTACGCCCGCACCGCACGCGCCAAAGGCCTCACCCAAAAACGCGTCGTCGGTATCCACGTACTGCGCAACTCACTCATCCCAGTCATCACCTTCATCGGTGCCGACTTCGGTGCCCTCCTAGGCGGGGCCATCGTCACCGAACGCATCTTCAACATCCCCGGAGTAGGCGGATACATCTTCGAAAGCATCGCCAACCGTGACGGCATCGCCGTCGTCTCAGCCGTCACGATGCTCGTCCTGGTCTTCCTGCTCGTCAACCTGATCGTCGACCTGCTGTACGGCGTTCTCGACCCGAGGATCAGCCATGACTGACACCAACATCACCCCCACCGGCACCACCCCCAGCAGCGCCGCCCAGGAACCCACCATGAAACCCACCACCACCGCAGAGGCCCCCGCACGGTCCCTGACCTCCGACGCCTGGCGCTACCTGCGCCGACGCCCCCTGTTCTGGGTCTCCACAATCATGATCATCATCCTCGTGCTCATGGCCATAGCGCCCAGCCTCTTCGCCCACGGCGACCCCTACGCCGCCGACCTATCCCAATCACGCGCCGAACCCAGCGCCGAGGCATGGTTCGGCCGAGACATCCAAGGCGCAGACATCTACACCCTCACCATCTACGGCGCGCGCGCCTCCATCCTCGTCGGTGTCCTCACCACCATCGCCACCCTCCTCATCGGCGCCATCGTCGGCACCCTCGCCGCCTACTTCGGCGGCATCTGGGACACCCTGCTCATGCGCGTCACCGATGTTTTCTTCGCCATCCCCATGCTGCTGGGCGGCATCCTGTTCATGACCTCTTTCCCCAACCCACCCGACGCCAGTTTCTGGGTCGTCGTAGGCAAAGTGGTCCTCGTTTTGTCTCTCTTCGGCTGGCCCAGCATCGCCCGACTCATGCGCGGAGCCATCCTCCAAATCAAAGACAGCGAATACGTCATGGCAGCCCGCGCCCTCGGGGCAGGAACAGGGCGCATCATCTTCCGCCACCTACTGCCCAACGCATTCGCACCCGCCCTGGTGGTCTCCACCATCAACCTAGGCACCTTCATCGCCGCCGAAGCAACCCTGAGCTTCCTCGGCATCGGGTTGACCTCCCCCGCCATCAGCTGGGGACTAGCAATCTCAACCGGCACCGACGCCATCTACGCCGCACCCCACATCCTGCTCTTCCCGAGCCTGTTCCTGTCGATCACCGTCCTGGCCTTCATCCTCCTCGGCGACGCCGTCCGTGACGCGTTCGACCCCAAGGCCCGATGACCGCCCCCGAACGCAAAGAAGCCCCGCCCATGACCACCACACACACCAAACACGCCACCCACCGCAACGTCGGCCAAACCCTCCTGGAAGTCGATAACCTCCACGTCGACTTCCACACCGACGACGGCGTCGCACACGCCATCAACGGCGCCTCATTCAGCGTCGCCGAAGGCGAAACCCTCGCCATCCTCGGCGAATCCGGATCCGGGAAATCTGTCACCGCCCAAGCCATCATGGGCATCCTCGACACACCACCAGCACGCATCGCCTCCGGATCCGTGCGCTACCGCGGCCGTGACATCCTCACCCTGCCCGAAAGCGAACGCCGCAAACTACGCGGACCTGACATCTCTATGGTGTTCCAGGACGCCCTATCGGCCCTTAACCCTGTCTTCCCCGTCGGCTGGCAAATCGCTGAAATGCTCCGCGTCCACCGCGGCATGAACCGCAAAGACGCCCTCGACCAAGCCATCCGACTCATGGAACGCGTCCACATCCCCGGCGCAAAACAACGCGTCAAAGCATTCCCCCACCAATTCTCCGGCGGAATGCGCCAACGCATCATGATCGCCGTGGCCATCGCGCTAGACCCAGCAGTCCTCATCGCCGATGAACCCACCACCGCCCTGGACGTCACCGTCCAAGCCCAAATCATGCGCCTGTTGGCCGAACTCCAAGAAGAACGCCACATGGGCCTCATCCTCATCACCCACGATCTAGGGGTCGTGGCCGACGTCGCCGACCGCATCGCCGTCATGTACGCCGGACGCATCATGGAACAGGCCAACGTTTTCGACGCCTACGCCCACCCCGCACACCCCTACACCAAAGGTCTCCTCGACTCCATCCCCCGCATGGACGGTCGAGGCGAACAACTCGCCGCCATCGGTGGACTGCCGCCCAACCTGCTCGCCATGCCCCCCGGCTGCGAATTCCAACCCCGCTGCCGCTACGCCACCAGCGAATGCACCCGCACCCGCCCAGAACTGCACACCGTCGAAGACGACCCCACCCACCCGCACACCTCGGCCTGCCACTACGCAGACTCCCTCTTCGAGGGCAAACTCACCCCCCGCGCCGAAGTCACCACCACCGGCAGCATCCGCACCGTGCCCACCTCAACCACCCCCACGAACGGAGAAACACGATGAACGACGTCATCCTCCGTGCCAACGACCTCGTCAAGCACTACCCCATCCGCAAAGGTGTTCTGCGCCGCAAAGTCGGAGATGTCAAAGCCGTCGACGGCGTCTCCTTCGAACTACGCAAAGGCGAAACCCTGGGCATCGTCGGCGAATCCGGATGCGGAAAATCCACCCTAGGTCGCATGCTCGTCCGCCTCGAACACCCCACCTCCGGCAGCGTTGACTTCGACGGAGCAGACCTGGCCACTGCCACCGGCGCCGCCCTACGAAAAATGCGCCGCGACATCCAAATCGTCTTCCAAGACCCCTATACCTCACTCAATCCACGCAAAACCGTCGGCGACATCATCGGCGAACCCTTCGACATCCACCCCACCGCTACCCCTAAAGAAGGCAAAAAAGCCGCCGTACGAGAACTGCTCGACATGGTCGGCCTCAATCCCGAACACATCAACCGATACCCCCACCAATTCTCTGGCGGTCAGCGACAACGCATCGGCATCGCCCGCGGCATCGCCTTGCGCCCCAAAGTACTTGTCTGTGACGAACCAGTTTCGGCCCTTGATGTTTCCGTCCAGGCCCAAGTCGTCAACCTCATGGAACGACTCCAAGATGAGCTCGGGCTGGCCTACATCTTCGTTGCCCACGATCTATCCGTCGTCCGCCACATCTCTGACCGCATCGGCGTCATGTACCTGGGCAAGATGGTTGAACTCGGCACCGAAGAAGAAATCTACGAACACGCCACCCACCCATACACCCAGGCACTCCTGTCCGCCGTGCCCGTCCCTGACCCCACCGTGCGCGGCTTAGGAAACCAAATCATCCTTACCGGCGATGTCCCCTCCCCCGCGAACCCACCCAGCGGCTGCCGATTCCACACCCGCTGCCCCATCGCCACCGACATCTGTGCCACTGATGACCCAGAACTCATCGACCGCCCAGACACCACCACTACTGGCGCACACCGCAGCGCATGCCACTACGCCAAGGAAAACGCCATCATCAACAGCAAACCCACCCCATCCCTGAGTGAACCTGCCGGAATCTAACCCCACGTGCCTTCACCTGTCACCACACGTGACAGGTGAAGGCACGTCACCCCAAAACCACACTTCTAAAACCCAAAGTCACCTCCAAAAAACCCTGGTGAAGGTATGTGTGAAAGGGTTGCGAGCCCCTCGTCGGCGCTCAAGAGGTCATGATGCCCAACCTCGTCGGCTGGTCTCGGCACGCGCGGCCGGGGCGGCCTGACACACGGAGCCCCCCACCGGAACCGGGTTTTAGGGTCTCTTGATTACTTGAGATCCGCCGAAGGCTTTTAGGGCGATGGATAAAAAGTACATCGGAGAGGGAAAAATCAAATTCTAGATATTTAAAATCCTTGAACATCTTGCTCGATTAGAGGACACTCCCAGTGGGCAGTATAGTTTGAATCCCAGTAAAGGCAGGATGGGTGAGTATGTTGAGAGAACTGACACTTCGGCCAGTCAGAGACCCCAGTCTCACTCCAATACTCCTCTCGGAGAAAATCAACCAAGTTTTCAATAAATTGTTGAAATTGCCGAGGATTAATGACACTGACATCAGCTTCAACTAATCCAATTGATCCGCTTGAAGAAGAGATCGACAGGAGATTTGAGCCAAAGAATTTTTCTTCCCCTAATGAGAATTTATTTTTGATTTTTTGATCACTGTTGTACTTTTCGATAACCTGAAGGCTCAGATATTTAAAATCCTCAACTTTAGGACTCACGTGATCAATCCTTCTGTCCCATAAGACTAACTATTAAGACGTAAATGTGATCCATCCTTCTGTGCGAACAAGCTGTACCTGCGGTACTCCACGAGGACCATTGATCAGGAATGTAATATTGTCATAAAAGTGAATATTATGCCCGGTTTTAATGCCGGTAAAGGTCCCATGGAAGTGGTACCCAGCAGGGGCACCGTTATGTGCCGCCAAACCCTGATATCCCTTCATGGAAGCAGCTTTCCAAAACATTTTTTCTTTAGCTGGACTAATTGCTCGGCGCACATTGTTTGCGTTTAGTTTTATTCCCCATTGCGCATAAGGGGACTCTGCCCGGTTTCCCGGGGTGCAGGCACGTTGCAGGGTGAAAGTTCCACCAGTTCCCTGATAGGTGTACATTTTGCCGCACTTTAACGGAGCATATTTTCGCACGCCTTGTTCATTCGTGATGAATGTGAGCATTTCCGGATCAGTACCAGCGGGAAAGGTCTGCTCATTCATCGAGAGCTCAGTCAGGGGTTCAGCATCGGAATTCAAGGCGTAGGCAGAGCTAGGTTGATTGAGCACTGCAACTACCAACAAAGTGGACACCACGATCGCTGTGAGCTTAGTAGTCCTCATGCGGAAAAATTAACCCATAGGTGTCCTATATATGTGCGTACATAGATGCATCCAAGTTCGAGTGGTGTCATTTTATAATTTGTTCCGGACGGCATGTTTTTGTTGCCTATCTGGGCGTTTAACCTTCATGCGACGCTTGATGACCAACTGGTCCTCGGCTAGCGTAATTATCCTCTTACAGGCTCATGCCGCCGCGGCTGGGACCGTCATCGCTGGGGCTGCAGTCGCTAACAGCGAACCCACCCCATCCCTGGGCAAACCTCCTGCCGGAATCTAACCCCACGTGCCTTCACCTATCACCACACGTGACAAGTGAAGGCACGTCACCCCAAAACCACACTTCTAAAACCCAAAGGCACCCCTAAAAATCATTCACGAGCATCACTAAGCACCTAACCCACGTGTGCTTAAAACTCTTTCTTCCTGAATTGACCCCACCCCACTAGAGCAATTGAGATAGCCGCCAAAGCCATAACCCCTAGAGCAGTCATTTGAGACAGAGGGGAAATCCCGAATATCTTCCCCAGAAACCCACCTCCAAGACTTGCATCAATTAATGAAGAAGGAAGAAATTTCCTAACGCCTTGGGGAGCTGCAATTTGAACAACCGGCTCGATCACCTGAATCCACAATATAATGAAGACGACTACATTTATTAGCTTGTCAGTCATCGCCCCAATTGATGCCCCAATGACGCCCACAAGAGAACTCACAACCACAAGGGAAACCAAAGTCAACATGATCTGATAAGGAAAAAACTTCACGTCACGCTCAGAAGTATAAGAAATTATCGAGACAATACCTAGCGACGACACACAAAGAAGAGCAGTAAAGAAAGCATTCGACAACGCGGCTGAAGCAAGCTTTACACTATAGAGCACAGACCGACGAGGGTTTCCAACCAATGAATACAGAATAGTTTTATTTTGGAACTCTAGATTAAAAGACAAAACCCCCAGAATAAGAAGCAACATGTAAGACAGCGAAAAACCTAAAGTAAGTAGAGTGTCCACCAAGCGAGGGTCATTTGCATCAATAGGCGAACTACTTACATTGAGGCCAGCAAACGTAAAGAATAAGCACACTACGATACTTATCAGTACAGTTGCTACACCCACTCCCCACCAAACCACACTCGTTGAAGACTTTATTAATTCAGATTTCAGCTGTGCTTTCAGCACTTCACTCCCCCTTTTTTCGCAGTGATGATCTGATACGCATCCTCAAGATCTAAGTTTTCTCGACCAGAGTATTTACTGCACGTCTCCTTTAGGCCAGAAAGATCCCCCTCATAGGCAACACTTCCCTCTTTGATAATAACTACACAGTCAATAAATTTTTGCGCCTCATTGAGAAGGTGAGAAGAAACGATTATAGTCTTCCCACTATCTGCAAGCTTCTTTAGATAGTCCCTTATCCAGATTATTCCATCAGGATCTAGGCCATTAGCGGGCTCATCTAGTATGAGGAAATCTGGGTCACCCAATAAGGACATCGCTAGAGCTAGCCGCTGCTTCATGCCCATGGAATACGAGCCAACCGGCTGCTTTTTTGCATACCCCAATCCAACTTGTTCCAGCAGTTCATCGATGCGAGAATCCGAACAATCTGCCAGCGGCGCGTAGGACCGTAAATGATCAACTGCCTTTCTCCTTTTGTCCATCGCGTCGATTTCCATTGAAAATCCCACCTTGGTCAACGGAAGAGAGAAAGATGCGAGCCGGTCACCTCCATAAGTAACACAGCTTTTAGGATTATCTGAACTCATTATATTCAGCATAATCTTAAATGTGGTTGTCTTACCTGCCCCATTGGGCCCCAATACTCCTGTTATCTTCCCAGTCGGAGCAGTGAAAGAAATATCTCGAATAACTTCTTTGTGACCTAATGTCTTTTTGATATTTTCTACTCTAATTGCCATCAAAGCCCCCTTCAGTGAAAAATTCCTACCCAGAGCCCCTCCGCCTCCACTATAAGAACAAAGAGCGCGAGCTCTAACGGGTACCCCGTCAGACATTAACGGCGTACTCGAATCCTAAATTGACAGTAAACAGGAATGCGACTTAAAGACTAAATCCTTTTTCACGACCTGCAGGCGCGCTTTTCAGCTACTATGCTTCACGCATTTCCTATGCTTTCGCGTCCACGAGAATTAATCCACCCACGCCGCCCCACGCCACTGCCCCACCAACGGATGGTCAAGAAAATGCGCGCCACCTTGACTACTGAACTGCGACAAATACACATACCGATCCTGCTCATCCTGCCGCACAATCACATCACCGGTCACCACAGACTCAAACGCACAATCAAAAAGCCCCAGCAACGACTCACTACCAAAATCACACCCCTCACACCCACAACGCGGCTCAGACTCAATCACAAGCTGAGGATGAGCAACAGCCAACGTCGTCGGCTCCTGCACACCCGTAGTCACCCACAACGCTAAAGTCCCCGAACGCTTCGCACGCACCAGCTCACGACGCAACCTCTTCCCACCCTGCTGCACATACCCAACCTCCACAGCAGAAGCCACGCCCAACCCAACCAAAGCATCCACCCACGCCCGCACCCGCAACACCGGAGCCTCAAAACGACGAAAATCACTCGTACGCTCATACGACTCAGGCAACGGATCACCATCTTCATGCGGGCTATCCCACACCAAAGGCCCCAACACCTCATAGCGGGCCTCAACCGCATCCCGCACGTCAAACCACGTAACCATCCACCCAGCCTAAACACCCAACCACCCGCAAAAATACGACACCATCACCCCTCTCTCGAAGAATTCGAAGACCCACCCTCAGCCCCTGGCTTACCCAAACGCTCCCGCAACCACGCCCACCGCCCCACCAACCGCTCCTCATACCCATGAGGCTTGGGGTGATAGTAATCAACCCCCACCAACTCATCCGGCAAATACTGCTGACGAGCAACCGAATCCACCTCATCATGCGCATACACATACGCATCCTTGCCCACCCCCACCGGCCTCGTCGCAGACCCAGCCGCCCGCGAAAACGCCGACCCCCGCAACGCCGGCGGCACCTGCCCACCCCGCCCCGCCTTCACATCCGCCATCGCCGCATTCACCGCCGAATACACCGCATTCGACTTCGGCGCCAAACAATTATGAACAACCGCCTGCGCCAAAATCAGCCGAGCCTCCGGCATCCCCACCTGCGCCACCGCATGCATCGCCGCCACCGCAGTCTGCAACGCCCCCGGATCAGCCATCCCAATCTCCTCACTAGCCGAAATCACCACCCGACGCGCAATAAAACGAGGATCCTCACCCGCCTCCAACATCACCGCCAAATAATGCAACGCCGCATCCACATCCGAACCACGCATCGACTTAATAAACGCACTCGCAACGTCATAATGCTGCCCACCA
Source organism: Dermatophilus sp. B7861-1 (assembly GCF_058996045.1). Classification (NCBI taxonomy): domain Bacteria; kingdom Bacillati; phylum Actinomycetota; class Actinomycetes; order Micrococcales; family Dermatophilaceae; genus Dermatophilus; species Dermatophilus sp. B7861-1. The sequence goes on from NZ_CM180082.1 coordinate 1,754,649, forward strand.
GCCCGGTCATACCGCACCGCAGACCGCGCCACCGCCCGCTCCACATGCGCCAACGTAATAACAGCAGGCTCATCCACCGTCGGATACCCCCGCCCCGCCGGCAAATCATCCAACGCCACCCCCGCCGACGCCTCCAACTCCGTCAACGCCCGACGCGCATCTCCCCCCGCCATCCGCACCACATGCCCCAACGCCCCCTCCTCCAGCACAAAAACCCCACCCAAACCACGCTCATCCACCAACGCCGCACCCACCACACCCGCAACATCCTCATCCGACAACGACGTCAACGTCACCACCATCGACCGAGACAACAACGGCGAAACAATCGAAAAACTCGGATTCTCCGTCGTCGCCGCCACCAAAATCACCGTGCGATTCTCCACCCCCGGCAACAAAGCATCCTGCTGCGCCTTCGAAAACCGATGAATCTCATCAAGAAACAACACCGTCTCCACCCCACAGACATCCTTATCCCGACGCGCAGCCTCCATCACCGCCCGCACATCACGCACCCCCGCACTCAACGCAGACAACTCCACAAACTTGCGCTCACCACCAGCCACCAAATGCGCCAACGTCGTCTTCCCCGTCCCCGGCGGCCCCCACAAAATCACCGACAACGGCCCCACCCCACCACCAACAGCACCCTCCACTAACCGCCGCAACGGACTACCCACCCGCAACACATCACCCTGACCCCGCACCTCATCCAACGACCGCGGCCGCATCCGCACCGCCAACGGCACCGCCCCCACCCCACCACGACCAGCCTCAGCAGCTACACCAAACAAATCATCACTCACACCCGACAGGCTAAACCGACCTCCACCCCGCCAACCGACCTACACACGCACACCACACAACTCACCCCCGTACCCCTCAGAAACCCACCACACCAGACGACCTGTGAAGTACCGACACCTCGGTCACACGGTGGTGCGAGAGGAGACCGAGTGAAAACCCCAACACCCCCACACACCAGCCCCACACACCGCCCCCTCGCCATCGCCATCGCCCTCGGCGCCACCACCCTCATCACCCTCACCTACCTACGCCACCCCACATTCATGACCACCCCCCTAAGCATCGCCCAATGCGCAACCCTCACCATCACCACCCTCAGCCCCCTCCGACGAAAACCCCACCCCCCCACCCACTGGGCCACCTTCATCGCAGGAACCATCACCCTCATCCTCGCCACCATCTTCAACACCACCACCCCAAACACCCCCCACCCCCTCACCGAAACCCTCCACCTCACCGGCTACCTACTCATCACCCTCTTCTTCTTCACCAACCACACCCGCAACAACCCCCACCCACACCCCATCATCAACCTCGACACCGCCGCAGCAGCCATCGCCACCCTCCTCATCCTCTGGTCCATCCCCCTAGCACTCCCCCACTGCCCACCCGCCATCAACACCCTCCAATGGACCATCCACCCCACCCTCGACGCCCTCCTATGCGCCTACTTCGCCACCCACGCCAACCACCCCAACCAACACACCCCCACCGCACACTGGCTCACCGCAACCTTCGGCATCCTCCTAGCCAGCGACACCATCAAAGCCAGCACCCAACTCACCAACCAACCCATCCCCACCTGGTCAAACGCCGCCACCTTCATCGCAACCACCACCCTGGCCCTCGCCTTCACCCACCCCGACATCCTCACCATCACCCACCCCCACACCACCAACACCCACCGCACCCTCAACCGCGGCATCAACGCAGCCTTCTACCTCAGCGCCATCCCCGGCGTCGCCAGCCTCGCCATCCACAGCAACAACACCCCCGACCAAATACTGCGCACTTGCCTCGTCACTGCCCTACTCATCCTCCTGTTCATCCGATTCCTCCGCGCCATGACCAAACTGTCCGCCACCGAAGCAGACAGCCGACACCGCGCCACCCATGACCCCCTCACCGGACTACTCAACCGATCCGGACTCCTCCATGCCTGCACTAACGCCCTACGCCGCAACCGCATCAACGGCCACCACACCCTCATGCTCTTCATCGACTGCGACCACTTCAAATACGTCAACGACACCTGGGGTCACTCCGCCGGCGACGTCGTCCTGACCACCATCGCCCACCGCCTACGCACTACCCACCCCAACGACATCACCGCACGCAACGGCGGCGACGAATTCATCCTCATCACCCCCATCCCCCACCCCGAACACGCCAAAACCATCGCCCACACCACCCTCCACTCCTTCGACACCCCCATCGAAATCGCCCCCGGAGTCTTCCACAACATCACCCCCTCCATAGGCGTCGCCACCGCAACCCCCACCGAAAACATCACCCCCGAAGAACTCACCGCACGCGCCGACATCGCCCTCTACTCCGCCAAACAACGCGGCCGCGCCCGCTACGCCATCTTCGACGACGACCTCGGCGCCACCGCTCGAACCCGAAGCCTCACCCTCGCCGCCCTACGCCAAGCCGTCACCACCAACGCCATCACCGTCCACTTCCAACCCCTCATGACCGGTCCCAACTTCACCACCATCCTCGGCTGGGAAGCACTCGCCCGCTGGAACGACCCCACCCTCGGCCCCATCGCCCCCGACGTCTTCATCCCCCTCGCCGAAGAAATCGGCCTCATCGAACCCCTCGGCGCCCACGTACTACGCACCGCATGCCGCGAACTACACACCCTGCGCACACTCCCCGGATACGAACACACCATCGTCTCGGTCAACGTCTCCGTCATCCAACTACGCCGCCCCGACTTCGTCGAAAAAGTCCTCACCACCCTCCACGAAACCAACCTCCCACCCACCGCACTCACCCTCGAAGTCACCGAATCCATCCCACTCATCGAAGGCTCCATCGCACACAAAACCCTCGTCCAGCTACGCGCAGCCGGAGTAGCCGTCAGCATCGACGACTTCGGAACCGGCTACTCCTCCGTCACCGCCCTACTCCAAACCCCCGCCGACACCGTCAAAATTGACCGCTCACTCACCGCACGACTCGACACCACCGACGACGGCATCGCCCAAGTCTCAGCAGCCATCGAAGTCGTCACCAGCCTCGGCATCCCCTCCGTCACCGCCGAAGGCGTCGAAACAGCCGAACAAGCCCACATCCTCACCAGCCTCGGCTGCCACCACGCCCAAGGCTGGTACTTCGGCCGAGCCGAACCACCAAGCAACCTCATCGCGAGGCACACCCATGCCTAAAACCCACACCGCCCCCCACCGCAAACGCCACCCCATCCTCACCCTCCTTGCACTCACCCTCCTCGCCGCCCAAAGCATCATCACCATCAACAACCCCTACGGCATCGGACCCCTCACCCACGCAACCACCCTGACCATCGCCTTCCTCACCATCGCCATCGCCCCCTTCACCCACGCACACATGCCCCTACGCATCTGGGGCTTCGTACCCCTAGGCATCCTCTTCCTCGGCTCGGCCCGCATCATCGACCTCCAATGGCCCCGCACCGACGGAAACCCCCACGTCGACATCCTCTTCACCCTCGGATACCTCTCCTTCGGAATCTGGTTCGCCCAACTCAACAACCAAGCCGGAAAAGTACTCACCTACCGCGCCGTCTTCGACGCCATCGCCGTCACCACCTCCGTCATCCTCCTCCTGTGGACCATCCCCGCCCTACGCACCAGCCTCGACAACCCCCTCCTAGTCCTGCAATGGACCGCATACCCCGTCCTCGACGCCACCATCGTCGTACTCACCGGCCACATCGCCTACCGCATCGGCACCTACATCCACGCCTGGTACTGGGTCTGCGCATCCATGACCGTCCAACTCGCCGCCGACCTCACCTGGGCCCGATACGGACTCGACGCAGGACTAACCAACCACACCCTCCCCTCCGCACTGACCGCCACCGGATACGGACTACTCGCCATCGCCTGCGCACACCCCTCCATCGCCACCATGCGCGACCTGACCATGCCACCCCAACCACTCTCCCCCCACCCCTGGCGCCACGCACTCCTCTACTTCCCCCTCATCCCCGCTGTCATCTACATCTCCCTACCCACCACCGACCGCATCGACACCACCGTCCGCGTCACCCTCACCCTCCTCCTCCTCATCCTCCTCTACCTACGCCTCATCGGCACCACAAACGACCTCTCCCGCGCAGAAAACGAAAGCCAACACCGCGCCCAACACGACTCCCTCACCGGACTACTCAACCGCTCCGCCCTCTTCGAAGTACTCGAACAACGCCTCAACCGCGACAACAACCACCACCACTCCACCGCCCTCCTCTTCTTCGACTGCGACCACTTCAAAGAAGTCAACGACACCTGGGGCCACGCAACCGGAGACCGACTCCTCACCAGCATCTCCACAGGCCTGCCCCGCCAACTACGCGCCGACGACGTCATCGCACGCATCGGCGGAGACGAATTCGTCATCGTCGCCACCGTCACCTCCCCCACCGACGCTCACCAACTCGCCCACCGCATCCTCACCTACTTCGAAACCCCCTTCACCCTCGCCCCCCGCACCACCCACCGCATCACCCCCTCCATCGGCATCGCCATCACCACCCCACCCGAACAATGCACCGCCACCGAACTCCTCGAACGCGCCGACCTAGCCCTCTACTCCGCCAAAGAACAAGGCCGCGCTCAATACGCCGTATTCGACGACATCTTCCGCGCACGCCAAAAACGACGCAAACAACTCAGCGAAGCACTCCGCACCGCCCTCCACCACAAACAAATCACCGTCCACTTCCAACCCATCATGGCCGGCCCCTCATACACCCAAACCATCGGATGGGAAGCACTCGCCCGCTGGACCCACCCCGCCCTCGGCGACATCCCACCCACCGATTTCATCCCCCTCGCCGAAGAACTCGGCCTCATCCACCCCATCGGACAACACGTCCTGCGCACCGCCCTGCACCACCTCACCCTCCTACGCAAACTCCCCCAACACAGCAACCGCACCATCGCCATCAACGTCTCCCCCCTCGAACTACAACGCACCGACTACGCAGACGACGTATTCACCGAACTAGCCACCACCGGACTGCCCCACCCCGCACTCACCATCGAAGTCACCGAACGCCTCCCCACCCACACCCCACCACCAGGATCACCAGCAAACGTCCCCCTCCAAAACCTCGCCCGCCTCCGCCGCGCCGGCATCAACGTCGTCATCGACGACTTCGGAACCGGCCACTCCTCCTTCACCTCCCTTCTACGCACACCCGCAAACGGCGTCAAACTCGACCCCTCCCTCATTAGCCGCATCGGACAGGACCCCCGCGGCGCCACCCAAGTCCGAGCAATGATCCGCCTAGTCCAAGCACTCAAACTCGACACCGCTATCGCCGAAGGCGTCGAAACCGCAGAACAAGCCACAGTCCTCGAAGAAGCCGGATGCCACATGGCCCAAGGCAACTACTTCGCCATACCCCAATCCCCCACCGACATCCTCACCCAAGCAACCCCCACCATCGCCGAATAACCCCCCTACCTAACTCACCCCAGCTCAAACACCAGTCCCTCTTCACGCAGCAACGACACCAAATCACCAATCCCCTGATCCGGGCTGTCATGCCGCGCATGCACCCGCGCCGCCAACCCAACCTGGCGAGCAGCAGCCACATTGTCAGCCCTGTCATCAATAAACAAAACCCCCTCCGGCCCAATCCCCAACCGGTCAAGCAACCTCCGGAAATACTCCGCAGAGGGCTTGGCCACCCCTAAATCACACGAAAAAAACAACTCATCAAAGTGATCAGCATACCCAAGCCCCAACATCACATCACGGCGAAAACTCTGCTGGTTACTCGCCAAATGCACCTTCACCCCCGCCGCACGCACCGCATCCACCAAAGCAAACGACTCCGCAAAAACATCAATCGAGGCCCACCCCGCAAGAATGTCCTCCACAGCTTCTGCAGGAAGCCCACGTTCAGCCACGAAACGCTCCACCGCGTCCTCAATACGCTCCTGCCCCGCCAATGACGGCAACTCGATCCGAAACAGTTCCTCCGCTAATGCCTCCCGGCCGTCCTTTATGGAATAACGCCCCCACCGCTTAGCCAACTCTGCAGACGGCGCCTGCAGCACCCCATCAGCATCAAACAAAACCGTGTGAATAACAGCCACGAAAACTCCTTCAGAAATTCTGAGATTCCAACACCCAGACACGCCCATCCGAACGCGCCCGACACACGTGTGCGGCCCGAGTCGACCTCGACTCGAGCCGCACAGCACACCCATCAGTTACCCGCAGCAGCTCCTGGCGAAGCAACATCCGAGGCGTTTGCCTCATCCTTCTTCTTCGGCTTGGCATCTACGCCAGCCTCACGCCGCTGCTGCACCGTGATCGGAGCAGGAGCATCGGTCAACGGGTCGTAACCGCCTCCGGACTTAGGGAACGCAATGACATCCCGGATGGTCTCAAAACCACCGAGCAACATCACCAACCGGTCGATACCCCACGCGATACCACCATGCGGGGGTGCACCAAAGCTGAACGCCTCAAGCAAGAAGCCGAACTTCTCAGATGCTTCTTCTTCGCTAAGCCCCATGACAGAGAAGACCCGCTCCTGCACATCACGGCGGTGAATACGGATAGATCCGCCACCGACTTCCACGCCGTTACACACAAAATCGTACCCGTACGACAATGCCGAACCCGGGTCAGTGTCAAAGGTGTCCAGGAACTCCGGCTTCGGCGACGTGAACGCGTGATGCACCGCATTCCATTTACCTGCACCCAAAGCCACATCGCCTTCAGCCACAGCGCGCTCAACCGGTTTGAACATTGGCGCGTCGACAACCCAGCAGAACGCCCAAGAATCTTCAGGGATCATGCCGGTGCGGTGTGCAATCTCCAGACGCGCCGCTCCCAGCAGCTCCTGGCTTGCCTCACGCTCACCCGCCGCGAAGAAGATTGCATCCCCTGGGTTGGCGCCAACTTTCGCGGCCAACCCTTCACGCTCTGTTTCGGAAATGTTTTTAGCGACCGGTCCGCCAAGCGCACCATCTTCACCGATCGTGACGTACGCCAGTCCCTTTGCTCCACGCTGACGTGCCCACTCCTGCCAGGCATCGAACTGGCGACGAGGCAACGAGCCACCACCAGGCATCACTACCGCACCTACGTATTCGTTCTGGAATACCCGGAAAGGTGTCTGTGCAAAGAACTCAGTCATTTCGACAAGCTCGTTACCAAAGCGCAAGTCAGGCTTGTCTGAGCCGTACTTGTCCATCGCTTCGTGCCATGTGATGCGTGGCATTGGCCGGGGCAGCTCCACCCCAATAAGCTTCCACACCGCTGCCATCACTTCTTCAGCAATCGCGATGACGTCTTCCTGGTCCACAAAGCTCATCTCGAGGTCGAGCTGCGTGAACTCAGGCTGCCGGTCAGCACGGAAATCCTCATCGCGGTAGCAGCGAGCAATCTGGTAATACCGCTCCATCCCACCGACCATGAGGAGCTGTTTGAACAGCTGCGGACTCTGCGGCAGCGCGTACCACGAGCCCGGCGACAACCGAGCCGGCACAAGGAAGTCGCGAGCGCCCTCGGGGGTTGAGCGCGTCAGGGTAGGAGTTTCAATGTCGTAGAAATCGTGGGCGGCTAGCACTTCCCGGATGGTGTGCGTCACTTTCGAGCGAAGCACGAGAGCGTCGTGTTGGCGCTGGCGGCGCATGTCGAGGTAGCGGTACTTCAACCGGGCTTCTTCACCAACATTGATGCGCTCATCAATCTGGAAAGGTAGTGGAGCTGCTTCGCTCAACACTTCGAGAGATGAAGCAACAATCTCGATCTGCCCGGTAGGCAGTTCGGGGTTGACGTTTTCAGCGTCACGAGGGGTGACTGTCCCGGTGACTTGGATGCAGAACTCGTTGCGGAGGGCACGAACACCCCCGGCGAGTGCCTCATCACGGAAAACCACCTGCACGATACCGCTGGCGTCACGAACATCGATAAATTCGACGCCACCGTGGTCGCGGCGGGAATCAACCCATCCTGCAAGAACGACCTCGGTCCCTGCGTCGCTGGAGCGGAGTGAGCCGGCTGTATGGGTGCGGAGCATGCATGTTCCTTTCTTCGCGCCCACATAGACGGTGTGGGCGCATGGGGTCTTCTTCGATCCTACGCGGGGTGTATTCGTGTTCTCGAACGCAAGAAGTTGGGCGACAGTCTGAGTTAGCTGCTGCGTAAGCGTGTTAGCTGCGTCATGATGAAGGACATGAGCAGCTCCATGCCTTCGAATCTGCACATTGCTCGGGATGCCGAATTGCGTCCCGTTTCAGAGATCGGTGCGGCCGCCGGTCTGTCCACGGAGCAAATGGATCCGTATGGCCACTATGTGGCGAAAGTGTCGTTGGATGCGGTGAATAACCCTTCCAAGGTTGCAGGTGGCGCGAAATATGTTGTGGTTAGCGCCATTACCCCTACTCCGTTCGGTGAAGGGAAAACCACAACGTCGGTGGGTTTGGCCCAGGGATTGTCTCGGATCGGACATCCGGCAACGTTGGCTTTGCGTCAGCCATCGATGGGCCCGATTTTCGGTATTAAGGGCGGCGCGGCAGGTGCTGGTTACAGCCAGGCCGTGCCGATGGAGAAGTTGAACCTGCATTTGACGGGTGATTTTCATGCTGTGACGGCGGCGCATAGTTTGTTGGCCGCGATGGTGGATAACCATCTGCATCACGGTAATGAGCTGGGTATTGACACGCGTGCGATCTCGTGGAAGCGCGTCGTCGATATGAATGATCGAGCGTTGCGGAATGTGATTGTCGGTTTGGGCTCACGCATGGATGGGGTGGCGCGTGAGACGGGCTATGACATCACTGCAGCTTCTGAGGTCGGTGTCGCTTTGTCTTTGGCGACGTCGCTGCATGATCTTCGTGAGCGTTTGGGGCGCATCGTTATTGGCTACTCGTATGAGGGCAAACCGGTCACGGCTGAGGATTTGAAAGCTGCGGGCGCGATGACGGTGCTTTTGAAAGAGGCGATTAAGCCCAACTTGTTGCAGACGCTGGAGCACACGCCAGCGTTGTTCCATGCTGGCCCGTTCGGGAACATCGCCACGGGTAACTCGTCTGTGGTTGGTGACCTGATTGGCCGTCAGATGGGTGAGTATTTGATCACGGAGGCTGGTTTCGGTGCGGATATGGGTGCCGAGCGGTTTTTCAATATCAAGTGTCGTGTTTCGGGAATGACTCCGGATGCGGCGGTGCTGGTCACAACGGTGCGAGCGTTGAAGTCTCACTCGGGTCGGTTCACCATCACGGCGGGTAAGGATCTGCCGGAAGAGATGAAGACGGAAAACCCTGATCTCGTCCGTGAGGGGGCCGCGAACTTGCGTAAGCACATCGAGATTATTCGTGGTTTCGGTGTTGCTCCGGTTGTGGCTATTAATGCTTTCCCGGGTGATTTTGCTTCAGAGCATCAGGCGATTCGTGAGATCGCTGAGGAGATGGGTGCTCATGTTGCTGTCTCTACACATGTGGCTGATGGTGGCCGTGGTGCTGAGGAGCTGGCTGAGGCTGTGCACGCTGCTGCGAACAGTGAAACTACTTTCACGCCGAGCTATGAGATGTCGGATTCGTTGGAGGACAAGCTCCACAAGGTGACGACGAAGGTGTACGGCGGCGATGGTGTGGATCTGTCTGCGGTGGCGCGTAAGGAGCTTGCTCGGTTCACGGATCTTGGTTTCGGTAATTTGCCGGTTGTTATCGCTAAGACGCATTTGTCTATCTCGCATGATCCGAAGTTGAAGGGTGCGCCGACTGGTTGGCGGTTGCCTGTGCGTGAGGTGCGTTTGGCTGCTGGCGCGGGCTATGTGTACGCGATTGCTGGTGAGATGCGTACGATGCCGGGATTGGGTAAGCATCCTGCGGCAGAGCGTATGGATATTGATGAGAACGGTGAGATTGTCGGTTTGTTCTGACGTTCTCTGTTGAGTGTTTGGTGGGGCTGGTCATTGTGGATGGCCGGCCCCACCGGTTTGTGTGTAGTTAGTCGAGGATGTCGCCGTCGATGTAGACCCAGGCGCCGTTGAGTCGTTGGAATCTGCTGTGTTCGGTGAGGGTGGTTGTGCGTCCGTCGCGTGCGCGGGCGTGGGCTCGGTAGGTGACGGTTCCGGTGGTGTCGGTGGTGTTTCCGTGGTGGGTGTCGAGGATGTCGAGTGCGGTCCAGGTGTGTTCTGGGTCTAGGCGCATGTGTTCGGGGCAGGTGGTGGGGTGCCAGGTGTCGAGGAGGTATTTGCCGTTGTAGAGGGCGAATGCGCTGTAGCGGGAGCGCATGAGTGCTTCGGCGGTGCCTGCTCGGCGTAGTCCGTGGTGGAGGGCTCCGCAGCATCCGATGTAGGTGCGGCCTGATCCGCAGGGGCAGGGGGCGTTGTCGGGTAGTTGTTGTCCTTCGATGGGGGTGTGGTGTTTTCGGGGTGCGCCGAAGCTGGCACCGGTGCCGAATGCCGAACTTGCCATGGCTGTCTCCTGTCGGTGTTTCTGTTTTCGTGTCTCATCCTGCCTTGGCGCATGGTGATGCCCCGGTCACCGGTTGTGGTGATCGGGGCATCGGTGGTGTTTTTGTGGGGTTTATGTGATCGAGGATTCGATTTCGTAGATTCGTCGGAAGTCGACGTACCTTTCGTAGTGGTCGAGGATGTCGTGTCTGAGTTCGTCTGTGCTGTAGCCGAACACGTCGTAGGGTTCGTCGGAGATCCCGTTGACTTCGAGTCGTGTGGTGACGTCTTCGACGTCGAGGGCTCGCCCGTATGAGGGTGCGGCTACGGTTCGGATTGAGACGCGGTATCGGAAGGTTTCTTCTTCTCCGCATTGGGCCACGAGTGCGACGTATCTGGTGGGTTCGTCGCCTGCGTCGATGAGGCTCATGTCTTCGTCTTCGCCGGAAATAACTTCGGCTGTGGTGCCTTCGTCGCGGAATGCGGTGGCTACGTCTTCCAGGGCGGGGATGACGACCCGGTTGAGGTATTCCTCCGCTCGGCGGCGGGAGACGGTGTTGAATGCCTTGGACATCCGGGATCGCCAGGAGGGGCGTTGGCGAACCATGGTGGAGGAGCCGAGGATGGATGGCTCGACCACGCGGTGTCTGGATTCGATGCGGCGTCCTTCGTCGGCGAGTGCTTTCCATAGGCCGACCATGACGAGCAGCACCACGATGGCGAAGGGTAGACCCATGATGATGGTGGCGTTTTGGAGGGCGGGGATTCCGCCGACCATGAGGATGCCGATGGTGAGCAGCGCGGTGACGGCGGCCCAGAAGATGCGTAGCCAGGGCTGTGCATCGGTGCGGGGTGTCACGCGGGTGGAGCTGAGGTTGGCCATGACGAGTGCTCCGGAGTCAGCGGATGTGACGTAGAAGAGCAGTCCGACGATGGTGGCGAGCCCCACGATGAAGAACGCTGCTGGGTATTGCTGCAGTAGGGCGTAGAACCCGTATTCGGGGACTTTGAGTGTTTGTTGTCCGAAGGCGCTGTCTCCGCTGCGGATTCTGTCGATGGCTGCGTTGCCGAAGATGGATACCCACATGAGGATGTAGGCGAAGGGCAGGGTGAGTGTGCCGATGACGAATTCGCGGATAGTTCGTCCGCGGGAGATGCGGGCGAGGAACATGCCGACGAAGCTGGCCCAGGCGATCCACCAGGCCCAGAAGAACAGTGTCCAGGCGTTCATCCATTCTCTGGCGTTGTTGTAGGCGAGGGTGTCCATTGCCATGCCGGGGAACATGGAGACGAAGTCGCCGATATTCATGACCAGAGAGTTGAGGAGGAAGTCTGTCTTGCCTGCTGCGAGGACGTAGAAGGCAAGGAAGAGTGCGAGGAGCACGTTGAGTTGGGACAGGATGCGGATGCCTTTGTCGACGCCGGAGGTGGCCGAGATGGTGGCTACTCCGACGGCGATGACAACGAGGACGATTTGTGCGGGCAGTCCTTGGCGGATGCCGAACATGATTTCGAGTCCGACGTTGAGTTGGACGACTCCGATGCCCAGGGTGGTGGCTACGCCGAAGATGGTGCCGACGATGGCGGCGGTGTCGACTGCGTGGCCGGGGGCTCCGGCGAGGCGTTTACCGAACATGGGGTGTAGGGCTGATCGCACGGCTAGGGGTAGTCCTTTGCGGTGTGCGAAGTAGCCCAGTGCCATGCCCATGAGGGCGTACATTCCCCATCCGATGATTCCGTAGTGGAACAGGGTCCATACGGTGGCTTCTTTCGCTGCTTGCACGGTTTGTGGCTGGGTTGCCGGTGGTGCGAGGTATTGGGCGACGGGTTCGGCGACCGAGAAGAACATGAGGTCGGTGCCGATTCCTGCTGCGAAGAGCATGGAGGCCCAGGCGAAGAAGGTGTATTCGGGTTTGGAGGTGTCGGGGCCGAGTTTGATGCGGCCGGTTTTTCCGGATGTCGCGAGGATCAACACGAATAGGAGGCTGAATGCGGCTAGTCCTACGTAGAACCAGCCGAACCACTTCCCTGTCCAGGCCACGACGGTGCCGAGGATGGCCCCGGCACGTGTCGTGTCAAGGATGGCCCAGAGTGCAATGACGAGGATCACCACGCTGGAGGCGATGAATACGGGCCATTGGACTCCGGCGTTTTTGATCTTGCTGGTGAGTGTGTTCCCCGGTGTGAGGGGAACAGTCACTGGTTTTCTCCCTGCTGTTTGGCTGCTAGTTCGGCGGCGGAGGGTAGGTCGCGGCGGGCGTCCCATCCGTTGTTGCGTGCGTCGCCGTCGGGGTAGATGGGCATGTCGTGTTTGGCGAGGTAGACAGGTGCGTGTTCGGGGGGTAGTGGGGTGTTGCCGGCGATGAGGTCGGCTGCTTTTTCGGCGATCATCATGGTGGGTGCGTAGATGTTGCCGTTGGTGATGGTGGGCATGACGGATGCGTCGACGACGCGTAGGCCTTCGACTCCGTGGACTTGCATGGTGTCGGGGTTGACGACGCTCATGTCGCCTTTACCCATGGCTGCGGTGCAGGAGGGGTGGAGGGCTGTTTCTGCGTCGTTTTTGACCCATTCGAGGATGGCTTCGTCGGATTGGACATCGGGTCCGGGTGAGGTTTCGCCGGCGTCGAAGGGGCGCATGGCGGGTTGGTCGAGGATGTAGCGTGCAGCGCGGACAACTTCGACCCATTCGCGGCGGTCTTTTTCGGTGGAGAGGTAGTTGAACCGTAGTTCGGGGTGTTCGAAGGGGTTGGTGGAGCGGATTTTGAGGGTTCCCATGACGTCGGAGTTCATGGGGCCGATGTGGACTTGGTAGCCGTGGGATCCTTTTTCGCCGGAGCCGTCGTAGCGCACGGCGATGGGGAGGAAGTGGAACATGAGGTTGGGGTATTCCACGTCGTTGTTGGTGCGGATGAAGCCGCCGCCTTCGAAGTGGTTGGAGGTGCCGACGCCTTTTCCGAGGAGCCAGGAGGCGCCGATGAAGGGGGCTTTCCAGTAGTTGAGCCAGGGGCCGATGGAGACGGGTTCGGCGCATTTATGTTGGAGGTAGACCTCGAGGTGGTCTTGCATGTTGGCGCCGACGCCGGGGAGGTTGATGCGGGGGGTTACGCCGGCTGCGGTGAGGGTTTCGGGGTCACCGATTCCGGCGAGTTGGAGTAGTTGTGGGGAGTTGAAGGCGCCTCCGCAGAGGATGACGTCTCCGGCGGTAACGGTTTCGTTTTTGCGTCCGCGTTTGTATTCGACTCCGGTGACGCGGTTTCCGTCGAATTTGAGCCCGGTGACCATCGAGAGGGTGTGGATGGTGAGGTTTTTGCGGTTGCGGATGGGCCAGAGGTAGGAGCGGGATGCGCTTTGGCGGTGCCCGTCGATGAGGTTGCGGTCGAAGGGTGCGAAGCCTTCTTGGCGGTATCCGTTGACGTCGTCGGTCATGGGGTAGCCGGCTTGGCGGGCTGCTTCGAAGAAGGCTTGGAAGAGTGGGGAGGAGGCGGGGCCTTTAGACATTTTTAGGGGGCCGGAGGCTCCTCGCCATGCGTTGGCTCCGTCTGCTGCGGTTTCCATGCGTTTGAAGTAGGGCAGGCAGTGGGCGTAGTCCCAGTGTTCCATGCCTTCGTTTTCGCGGGCCCAGCGGTCGTAGTCGGTGGGGTTGCCGCGTTGGAAGATCATGCCGTTGATGGAGGAGGATCCGCCGAGGACTTTGCCGCGTGCGTGGGCGATGCGGCGGCCGTTCATGTGGGGCTCTGGTTCGGAGGCGTAGGCCCAGTCGTAGAGGGGGTTACCGCTGGGGAACATGAGTGCGGCGGGCATGTGGATGAGTGGGTCGAATTTGAAGTCTGAGCGTCCTGCTTCGAGGACGAGGACGGTGGTGGATGGGTCGGCGCTGAGCCTGTGTGCGAGGACGGATCCTGCTGATCCGCCGCCGACGATGACGTAGTCGTAGGTTGCCATGTGGTTTTTCTCCTTCGTCTTTTCTTCGTCCTCGTGTGCCCGTGTGGGCATGGGTGTGGGGGCGCGCAGGGGTGTGCGCGCCTCCTTGGGGGTGGTTCAGGCTTGGCTGTCGTTGAACCAGCCGGCGCGGGCGGGGCTGGTGTTGTGCCAGATGTGTTTGGTTTCTTGGTATTCGCCTAGGCCGTGGTGGCCGAGTTCGCGGCCGATTCCGGAGCGTTTGTAGCCGCCCCATTCGGCTTGTGCGACGTAGGGGTGGTAGTCGTTGATCCAGATAGTTCCGTGGCGCAGTCCGCGGGCGAGGCGTTCTGCGCGGCCTGCGTTTTCGGTCCAGACAGCTCCGGCGAGGCCGTAGATGGTGTCGTTGGCAATGGTGAGTGCGTTGCGTTCTTTTTCTTCGTCTGTTTGGCCGGTGAAGGTTTCGACGGTGAGCACGGGTCCGAAGGATTCTTCTTGGACGCAGCGCATGGAGGTGTGGCAGTTGTCGAGGATGGTGGGTGGGTAGTAGTAACCCTTTTCGAGGTCGCCGCCGGGGCGTTGGCCGCCGACACGGAGGGTGGCGCCTTCTTCGAGGGCGTTGGCTACGTATTTTTCGACTTTGTCGCGGTGGGTGGCGGAGATGAGGGGGCCGGTTTCGGCGTCGGGGTCGAAGGGGCCGCCCATGCGGATTTCGCTGGCTCGGCGGACGAGTTCGTCGACGACGCGGTCGTGGATTGTTTCTTCGACGATGAGGCGTGCGCCTGCGGAGCAGACTTGGCCAGAGTCGAGGAATACTGCGGTGAGGGCGTTGTCGATGGCGGCGTCGATGTTGGCGTCGGCGAAGATGACGTTGGGGTTTTTGCCACCGAGTTCGAGGGCGATGTTTTTCACGGTGTCTGCGGCGGTGCGCATGATGTTGGTGCCGGTGGCTAGCCCGCCGGTGAAGGAGACGAGGTCGACGTCTGGGGATTCGGTGAGGGCTTGGCCGACGGTTGCTCCGGGGCCGAGAACGAGGTTGGCGACACCGGCGGGTAGTCCGGCGCGTTCGAGGGCGTTCATGAGCCAGATGCTGGTGGAGGGGGTCAGCTCGCTGGGTTTGAGAATGAAGGTGTTCCCAGCGGCGAGGGCGGGGGCTACTTTCCAGGAGGTTTGGAGCAGGGGGTAGTTCCAGGGAGTGATGAGTGCGCAGACGCCAATGGGTTCGTGGACGATGCGGCTGGAGACGTTGGGGGTGCCGGGGTCGACGACGCGGCCTGCGTTTTCTTGGGCGAGGCTGGCGAAGTGGCGGAAGACGTTGATGATGTCGGTGACGTCGATTTGGCATTCGACGAAGCGTTTTCCGGTGTCGAGGGCTTCGAGGCGGGCGACGTCGTCTGATTCGGCGGTGAGTAGGTCGGCGACTGTGCGCAGGAGGGCGGCGCGTTCTGGTGCTGGGGTTGTGGGCCAGGGTCCGTTGTCGAATGCTTTGCGTGCGGCGCGGATTGCGTCGTGGGCGTCGGCTGTGTTGCCTTCTGCGACGGTGGTGACGTGGGTGTTGTCTGCAGGGCAGGTGATGTCTCGGGTGGCGCCGTCGTGGGCGTCACGCCATTGTCCGTCGATGTACATCTTCGTCATGCGCGCCTCCAGGGTTGTCATGTCGATACATCGCGCGGAGTCGCTGTAGGCGATTGTGCACCAGGTACTGCGGTGGATCTACGCGCCCCATTGGTGCTGCTGCGCGAGGATCATTGTGTGGACTCGTGGTGGGAGTCGTTCGTTCCACACTAGTGGCAGGTGTGGTCCGTACCACATTGATTGTGGGTTATTTGGGGTGTTATAAGTCGCGGTGTGCGGGATGGAGCGGGAAGGGCGCGTCTGCGGGTTGCAGGGTCTTCCAGTCTCGTTCGCGGGCGGCGTGGGCGGTGAGGACCCCAATAATGAGTGGGGCGTTTGCGAGTTGTCCGGCGATGACTGCTTCGTAGAGTGTGTCCAGGTCGACCCAGGCGGTGCGGATGTCTGCTTCTTCGCCGCATCGTTCATAGCGTTGGTCGCTGGGTACGTCGGTGAAGTCGCGGGCGAGGTAGATGCGGATGGTTTCGGTGCTTGCCCCTGCGCTGGGTGCGAATTGGGTCAGGGTGTGCCAGGTTGCGGCGCGGATGTCTGCTTCTTCTTCGAGTTCGCGGGCTGCTGCTTCGGCGGGGGGTTCGTCGTCGTTATCGAGTAGGCCTGCGGGTAGTTCCCATTCGTGAATTCCCACGGCGTGTCGGTATTGCTTGATGAGGAGTATTTGGTCGTTGCCGGCGCAGGTGGTGCGTAGGGCGAGGACGGCGACTGCCCCTGGGTGGGTGAGGTATTCGCGGGTGACGAGGCCACCGGTGGGGCCTAGGTCGACGCGGGCTCGATCGAATCCGAAGACGGCTCCGTCGGCGATGGTCATGAGGCTATCGACGTCTTTTTGTCCGTATTCGTCGAAAAGTTGGTCGGTCGAGAGGAGGGGTGCCTCGAGCGACATGTGGCTGCTCCGTTTCGTGCGGGGGGTGTTTTGTTGTGTCGGCAGGGTTCACGGTAGCGGCCTGTGGGGGCGCGGTGGGGGCGAAACCCCGTGCTGTTTGGCGCTTTTAAATCTGGTGGTGTTTTTGTGTTTTGTTGCTGTGTTTAACGGTATGTGGGCTGTTGGTTGGCGGCTATTGCTTTTGCGCGGCTTCGGGCGCCACTGGCCCATAGCACTGCCCCGCTGAGAGCGATCATTGTGAATACGAGGATTCCTACGACTGAAACAGCGGCGATGGTTCCGGCGGTTTTGAGGGATTCCATTGCTGCTTCTGGGAGTATGACGACTCCTTTGTTTGGGGTGCAGGTGATGTCGTAGGTGCCTGCGGGTGCTTCGAAGGCTCCGATTCCGAAGTGGCTTTTTCCGTCTCCTTTGACGTGTGATTTGCCTGGGTTGACGGGGATGGGTGAGCCGGATGAGGAGTGGACTGTGCAGGTGGTTTCGTGTTTTTCGGCGAGGATAATTTGTCGCCCACCATGTGTTATCTCTGCATGCCCTTGTGTGATGTGGGCGCTTTTTTCGTTGACCAGTTCGTTGATGTGATCGTCGTTGATCTGTAGGAGGGCGTATCCGATTCCCAGTCCTGATGTCAGCAGTAGTAGCAGGGCGGTGAGGGTGATGACTCGCCCTGCTCGGCGTAGTCGTTCGCCGGGTAGCGGGGTGTGTGGCTGGTGCTGTTGGGCTGGTTTTTGTGGGGTCACAGCATCGCACGCTAGCAGTGTCTTCTGTTGGTGCTTAATGCTTCTGGTCGCTGTTGTGACTGGTTTTGGGGTGTTTTGGGCGGCGGGTGGTTGGGTACCACCCGCCGCTGGGGTGTTTATTTTTCGCGGGAGTCGGCGGGTGCAGCTTGGTTTTGGTGGTTGAGTGCTGCTGCGACGAGTCCGCTGAAGAGAGGGTGTGCGCGGTTGGGTCGGGAAAGGAATTCGGGGTGGGCTTGGGTGGAAATGTAGTAGGGGTGTTGGTCGGTGGGCAGTTCGACGAATTCGACGAGGTTTCCGTCGGGTGAGAGTCCTGAGAAGCGCAGTCCGGCTTCTTCGAGTTGGGCTCGGTAGGCGTTGTTTACTTCGTAGCGGTGGCGGTGGCGTTCGGTGACGTGTTGGGTTTTGTAGGTGGTGGCGGCGAGGCTGTCGGCTTCGAGGGTGGCGGGGTATGCGCCTAGGCGCATAGTGCCGCCCATGTCTCCGGCGCCGTCGATGAATTGTTTCTGTTCAGCCATGGTGGCGATGACGGGTTCGCTGGTTTGGGGGTCGAATTCGCTGCTGCTGGCGTTGTCGATTCCGGCGACGTTGCGGGCGTATTCGATGACCATGGCTTGGAGGCCTAGGCAGATCCCGAGTGTGGGGATGCGGTTTTCGCGTGCCCAGCGCAGTGCGCCGAGTTTTCCTTCGATGCCTCGGATGCCGAAGCCTCCGGGGACGAGGATGGCATCGCTTCCTTCGAGGGCTTCTTGTGCACCTTCTGGGGTTTCGCATGTGTCGGAGGCGACCCAGCGGATTTTGACGCGGGTGTCGTTGGCGAAACCGCCGGCGCGTAGTGCTTCGGTGACGGAGAGGTAGGCGTCGGGGAGGTCTATGTATTTGCCGACGAGTGCGATTTCGACGCGGTGTGCTGGTCGGTGGACGCGTTCGAGGAGGCGGTCCCATCCGGTCCAGTCGACGTCACGGAAGGGCAGTCCGAGGCGTCTGATCATGTAGGCGTCGAGTCCTTCGCTGTGGAGGACTTTGGGGATGTCGTAGATGGATGGGGCGTCTTTGCAGGAGATGGTGCCTTCGAGGTCGATGTCGGTGGCGGCGGCGATTTTGCGCTTCATCTCGGCGGGGATGTCGCGGTCGGCGCGTAGGACGATGGCGTCGGGTTGGATGCCTGCGGCGCGTAGGGCGGCGACGGAGTGTTGGGTGGGTTTGGTTTTGAGTTCTCCGCTGGGTGCCAGGTAGGGCACGAGGGAGACGTGGAGGAAGAAGACGTTGTCGCGGCCAAGTTGTTGGCGGACTTGGCGTGCTGCTTCGAGGAATGGTTGTGATTCGATGTCGCCGACGGTGCCGCCGATTTCGGTGATGATGATGTCTGGTGCGGGGGTGGTGTGGGCTTGTTCCCGCATGCGGGCGGCGATTTCGTTGGTGATGTGCGGGATGACTTGCACAGTGTCGCCGAGGTATTCGCCGCGGCGTTCTTTGGCGATGACGCTGCTGTAGACCTGGCCGGTGGTGACGTTGGCTTGGGCGGACAGGGGGGTGTCAAGGAAGCGTTCGTAGTGGCCGATGTCGAGGTCGGTTTCTGCTCCGTCCTCGGTGACGAACACCTCTCCGTGTTGGAAGGGGTTCATGGTGCCGGGGTCTACGTTGAGGTAGGGGTCGAGCTTTTGCATTGTCACTGCGAGGCCGCGGCCGCGTAGGAGTAGTCCGAGGCTGGATGCGGTGAGGCCTTTGCCGAGTGAGGAGGCGACTCCTCCGGTGACGAAGATGTGTTTTGTATTGACCACGGACTTCGAGCTTATCGCATGGTGGGGGTGTGCTGTTTCCGTTGATGTTTGTACTGGGGTGGGGTTAGGTGTGGTTGTAGGGGGTTGTTTTTGGGGTGGGTTGTTGTGGGGGTTGCGTTGGCTGTGTCGCATTAGGGTTGGCGTGGTTGTTTTTGCTTGTCGGTTTTCTTCGTTGTGATTGAGGAGTTTTTTTATGGGTGAGCACGAGGTTCGGAAGAATTTGCTGGGGCCAGAGCCAACTTTGTTGCCGGTGGATTCTTCGGTTGAGCGTTTGGTTGCTGGTGAGGATGCTCAGGTGGTGGCAGCTGCGGATCCGTTGTGTTTGGCTGCGTGGGCTGCTTTGGCGGAGCAGTCGTTGGCGTGTGGTGAGTTTGTGCAGGCGTATGCGTTTGCACGGGTGGGGTATCACCGTGGGTTAGATGCGTTGCGTCGAGCTGGGTGGCGTGGGGCTGGTCCGGTGCCGTGGTCACATGAGCCGAATCGAGGTTTTTTGCGTTCGTTGGCTGCGTTGGCGTTAGCTGCTTCGGCTCTTGGTGAGGGTGATGAAGAGCAGCGGTGTCGTGTGTTTTTGCGTGATAGTTCGGCTGAGGCTGCGCAGGTGTTGGGGCTGTGATGTTGTTGGGGTGGGGTTAGGCGCTGTGTCGTTGCCGGATGTTCTCGGTTTGGGTTCGTAGTTCGGCGGCGTGTTGGAGTGCGGTGGGTGAGTCAGTGCCGGCCATCATTCGGGCGAGTTCGCGTAGTTGATTGTCTCCGGTGACGATTTCTACTCCGGAGCTGGTGATGGCGCCGTCGTCGGATTTACGGACGACGAGGTGTCGGTCGGCGAAGGCTGCGACTTGGGCGAGGTGGGTGACGACGATGACTTGTGCGTGTTCGGCCAGGGCGGCGAGTCTGGCGCCAACGTCGAGGGCGGCGCGGCCGCCGATGCCTGCGTCGACTTCGTCGAAGACGAATGTGGCGATGGCGGTGTTATCTTCTGCTGAGCGTCGTCCGGTGACGACTTCGAGTGCGAGCATGACGCGGGAGAGTTCTCCGCCAGAGGCTGCTTTGGCAACGGATCGTGCGGGGGCTCCGGGGTTGGGTGCGAGTTTGATTTCGACGGTGTCTACGCCGTGGGGGGTGTAGGCCAGTGGGGTGGGGTGTTCTTCGCCTAGGTCGAGTCCGTGGGGGTCTGGGGTGGTGTGGATGTCGACGGTGAGGGTGGCTTTGCCCATGGAGAGGTGGGCGAGTTCGTTGGTGGCTTCGGTGCCGAGGGTGGCTGCGGTGGCGAGGCGGATTTCGTGGAGGGTCCGTGCAGCTTGAGCCGCTTGTGTGCGGGCGTGGGTGGTCTCGGTTTCTATTTCGCTCAGGCGTGCTTGGGCACCTTCGAGTTCGGCTAGGCGGGCGGCTGCGTTTTTCGCCCATGTAAGTACGTCGTCGATGGTCTGGCCGTAGGTACGGGTGAGCCGGTTGAGTTCGGCTCTGCGTTGTTGCACGTGTTCGAGTCGGGCTGGGTCGATGTCTAGATCGGTGAGGTAGGCGGATAG
This sequence comes from Dermatophilus sp. B7861-1, assembly GCF_058996045.1. Classification (NCBI taxonomy): domain Bacteria; kingdom Bacillati; phylum Actinomycetota; class Actinomycetes; order Micrococcales; family Dermatophilaceae; genus Dermatophilus; species Dermatophilus sp. B7861-1. Next base: position 1,775,546 of record NZ_CM180082.1, read on the forward strand.
GTCGGTGGCGAGTTCGGCGGCGAGGTATCCGAGTTCGGCTGTTCTGTTTTCGAATTCGCGTAGGGCTGGGTCGTGGATGGCTGCGGTAGCGAGTTCGTTGCGGGCGTGGGCGAGAGTGGTTTCAATGCTGCCGGTGTCATTGATGTCGTCTCCGGCGAGTGCTGCGTGTGCGGTGGCGGCGCTGCGTCGTAGTTCTTCTGCGTGGGTGAGTCGTTCGTCTTCTTCGCGGAGTTTTTCGTCTTCGCCGGGTTGGGGGTCGGTGTGTTCGATTTCTTCGAGCCCGGTGAGGAGCATTTGTGTTTCGAGGTGGCGGTTGCGTTCTAGTTCTCGGACGCGTTCGAGTTCTGTGTGTAGTTCGGTGAGTCGTTGGTACCAGTGGGTGTATTCGGCGAGTGCTGCGGCGAGTTTGGGCCCGCCGATGGCGTCGAGCATTTCGCGGTGTTGGTCGGTTTTTTTGAGTCGCCATTGGTCGGTTTGTCCGTGGACGGCGACGAGTTTGTGTCCGATTTCGGCGAGCATGCCCACAGGGACGGAGCGACCGCCGGCGTGGGCGCGGGAGCGTCCTGCGTTGGTGATGGCGCGGGCGATGATGATGTCGTCGTCGGCGTCGCCGCCGGCGTCACGGATGCGGTCGCGGATGGGGTGGGTGGTATCGATGTTGATGATGCCTTCGACCCAGGCTGTGGTGGCGTTGGTGCGTACGACTGCGGCGTCTCCGCGGGCTCCCAAGAGGAGGTTGAGTCCGCTGACCACCATGGTTTTTCCTGCGCCAGTTTCGCCAGTGAGGACGTTGAGACCTGGTGCGAGGTCGACTTCTGCGTCGTCGATGACTCCGAGGTCGCGGATGCGGATGCGGTCGAGCATGTGTTCACCCTAGGTTGCGGTGGTGACAGGGTTGGGTTTCAGCGTTCTTCGGTGGGTCCTGCGCCGCGCCATCCGCGTACGGGCAGGTGGAATTTGTGGACGATTCGGTCTGTGAAGGGTTCGTTGTCGAGTTTGGCGAGGTGGACGGGTTTTTCGCCTCGGCGGATGACGATGCGGGAGTGGGGAGGCAGGTCGGTAGAGCGGCATCCGTCGCTGACGAGGATGGCTGCTCCCATGTCGTGTCCGGATAGTTCGACGGCAACGACGGAGGTGGGTGAGACGACCATGGGACGGGCGAAGAGTGCGTGGGCTGCAATGGGGACGATGAGGATGGAGTCGGCGTCGGGCCAGACAACGGGGCCTCCGCTGGAGAATGCGTAGGCGGTTGATCCGGTGGGGGTGGCGAGGATGACGCCGTCACATCCCCATGTAGATAGGGGACGGTCGTCGATTTCGATGATGGTTTGGATCATGCGGGCGCGGGAAGCTTTTTCGACGGTGACTTCGTTGAGGGCCCAGTCGGTGTCGATGAGTTGGTCGCCGTTCCATACTTCGATGGCGAGGGTCATGCGGGGGTGGATGTGGTAGTTACCGGTGGCGATTCGGTCGATGGTGGTGGCGAGGTTGTTGGGTTCTGCTTCGGCGAGGAATCCGACGTGGCCGTAGTTGATGCCGATGAGGGGGATGTCGGCGGTGTGTGCCCAGTGTGCTGCGCGCAGGATGGTGCCGTCGCCGCCGAGGACGAGAACGAGTTCGCACCCGTTGGCGGGGTTGGTGTGGTCGGCGGGGGTGAGGTTGGGTTTGTCGTCGTGTTGTTGGTAGGTGTCGGGTGACATGACGCATTCGATGTTGTGGGCGGCTAGTTGTTTTGCGATGACGCCCACGAGTTGGTGCATGTCCGTGCGTCGGCCGTGGGGGGCGAGCAGGATGCGTCGTGTCATGTCGGTCCTTCGTGCAGGGTCAGGTGCAGGTGCTGAGGTTGTCGATGTTGGGTTGGGGTGAGGTGGTGTGGGTTTTCTCCCATAAGACTAGGTACTCGATGTTGCCGTTGGTGCCTTGAATGGGTGAGGTGGTGGTGTCGAGTGGGGTGAGGCCGGCGTTGATGCCGTGGTGGAGTACTTCGCGCAGGGCGTTTTGGCGTAGGTGTGGGTCGCGGACGAGGCCTTTTTTGCCGAGTCGTTCGCGGCCTACTTCGAATTGGGGTTTGACCAGGAGGATAGCTAGGCCGGTGGGGGTGAGGTGGTTGGTGATGGTGGGGAGGATGTGGCGTAGTGAGATGAAGCTGAGGTCGCCGACGATGATGTCGTAGGGGTTGCCGAGTTGTGTGGGGGTGAGGTGGCGGACGTTGAGCCCTTCGATGTTGTGAACGCGGGGGTCGTTGCGTAGGCAGGTGGCGAGTTGGTTGTGTCCGACGTCGATGGCGGTGACGTGGGCTGCACCGTGGGTGAGGAGGACTTGGGTGAATCCGCCGGTGCAGGCGCCCAGGTCGAGGCATCGGGTGCCGGGGATGATGGTGGAGAGTGGTTGTTGGGTGGGGGTGGTGAAGTGGTTGAGTGCGCCGAGGAGTTTGTGTGCTGCTCGGCTGACCCAGGTGTCGGTTGTGGTGACTTTGATGTTGTCGGTTGGTTTTACGGGGTATGAGGGGCGGGTGATGGTGGTGTCGTCGATGGTGACGGCTCCGGCGTTGATGAGTTCGCGGGCATGGCCGCGTGATCGGGCGAGTTTGTGGGTGACGAGGTGGGCGTCGAGTCTCATGTGTGGGTGTCTAGTGCGTTTTCTAGTTGTTCGGCGAGGTGGTGGCCGTGTTGGAGGGTGGTGGTGAGGTCGGTGGGGTCGGAGTTGGCGAAGGTGGTGGCTGTTTCGCGGATTGTGACGGCGCTGTGCCCGGGGGTGTCCCCGGGGGTGGGGGTGCTCATTTGGCGCGTTCGATCCAGTCGAGGGCTGGGGTGAGGTCGGTGGGAGTGATGTGTTCTCCGGCGTCGATGGCTGACCATGTGGTGGCGATGAATGCGCGGAGGCGTTCGTTGGCGCTGCCTGTTTCTTCTAGGTGGAGGCCGTTGTCCCAGGTGGCGGTGGCTTGGCCGCATCGGGCGCGGTGGAAGGTGGTGGCAGTGCCGGTGTTGGATGGGCCGGTTTCTGTGGTGGGATGAGTGTATTTTTCGCTGAGTGCGCGTAGGTCGATGGCTAGGTGTGTGGGGCGTTCGGTTGTGGTGGCGAGGGCGACGTCGACGGGGTTGCTTACGCCGGTGGTGACGTAGAGGCAGTCGATGCCGGTGTTTGTTGCTCCGGCGATGTCGGTGTTGAGGCGGTCTCCGAGGGCTAGGACGTTGGACAGGGGCATGTTGAGTGCTTGGGCGGAGTATTCGTAGAGGGGGGTGTTGGGTTTGCCGACGGCGATGGGGTCGGTGTCGACGGCGTTGCGTACTGCGCCGACGAGTGATCCGTTCCCGGGGGCGAGTCCTTGTGCCAGGGGGAGGGTGGAGTCGGTGTTGGTGGCTACCCAGATGGCGCCGGCTTGGATGGCGAAGGCTGCTTGGGCGAGGTCGTGCCAGGAGACGTCAGGGCCGTAGCCTTGGAGGACGGCTGCGAGGGGTTGGTGTGTCGTTGCGTTTTTTTGGGCGTTTTCGAGTTCCGGGGTGTAGACGGGGGTGAGTCCGTTTTCGAGGAGGGCTTCGGTGACGCCGGGGCCGCCGATGGCTAGGACGCGGGATCCGGGTGGTACGAGTTCGGCGACGCGGCGGGCTCCTGCTTGGGAGGAATTGATGACGTCGTGGGGGGTGAGGTTGATGCCAAGTTCGGTGAGGTGTTCTGCGATGTGGGTTGGGGTTCGGGCCGCGTTGTTAGTGGCGTAGACGATGCGTTTTCCTGCGTCGTGGGCTGCGTTGAGTGCTGCGACGGCGTGGGGTACGGCTTGGGCTCCGCGGTAGACAACACCGTCGAGGTCAGAGATTAAACCGGTGTAGTTGTCGATGAGTGTGTTCATCTGTGTTGGTCCTTCCTCGTGGTTGTTGCTGCCGTTAGTCCTCTGGGTGTGGGGTGTTTTTGGTGGGGGTGTCGTTTTCTTTGAGGAGGTCTTGGCTGTTGTCGGTGTTTTCGGGGGTGGTTTCGTCTGTTTCGTCGTCGATGGTTTCGTCTGCTGTGTCGATGAAGATTGTGCCGTCGATGTCGTCGACGCGTTCGGCTGCGTCGGTGCCTAGTTGTGCGTCTGCGTCGATTGCTGCAGCGAACCATTCGCGTGCTTCGTCGCTGCGTCCGAGTGTTTGGAGGATGTCGGCGTAGGCGTAGAAGAGTCGACCTGACCAGGGGTGGCGTTTGGTGGGGTCGAGTTCGGGGCCGCGTAGGTGTACGAGTGCGGCTTTGAGGTCTCCGAGGTCACGACGGATACCGGCCACGATGATGGCTAGTTCTATTTTTTCTGCTTGATCGAGTTTTTGGGCTTCGGGGCTGCGGGCGATGTCGAGTGCGCGTTCGAGTCGTCCGGTACCGCGTTCACAGTCGACGATGTAGGGCAGGAGGTGGTTGCTGCCGGAGAGTCGTTGAGCGGTACGGAATTCTTTGAGGGCGGTTTTCCAGTCGCCTTCTTGGTATGCAACGAGGCCTCGGGCTTCACGGACGCTGGGGACGCGGTCGGCGCGACCGACGATGTGTTCGGCGTGGGCTCGGGCTTGTTCAGGGTTGGTTTCGAGGAGGCGTTCGATCATGACGAGGTGTTGGGCTACGCCTGCTGCGTTGTCTTTGCTGAGGGTGCGGAGTTCTCGGCGAACTGCTGGGGCGATTTCTTTGCCGGTGACGTCATCGTCGATGCGAGGCTCAGGTGCGACTTTTTGGGGTCGGTCGTATGGCCTGTTGCGGCGTTCGTTATCGAATGCGCGGTTGTCACTACGGTCTTGTCGCGGTCCTCGTTCGGGTTTTCCGTTGTGGCGGAAGTTTTCGCGGTTTTCTTCGCGGGGTTTGAAGCCGTTCTGGCGTTCGTTACGGCGGCTGGACCAGCGTGATTCAGATTGGCCGTCAGTACGGCGGTAGATGCGTGGGTTTTCGTCCCTGTTTCGTGTGGTGTTGTTTTCACTGGAACGGTACTTGACGCGTGCAGCGTTTCCTCGGTCTCGGGACGCATAGGAGCGGTACTCGCCATGTTCTTGGCGATTTACTGAATTATTGCGGTTATCGCGGTGTGCTTTTTCGCGTGGGGAGTAATCGGAGCGGTTTTCGTTACCGCGGCTACGGTCCTCGCGGTAACTGCGGCGTGTTTGGCTGTTGCGGTCAGATTGCTTTTCGTAGCGTCGACCGCTTTGTTCTTTGTCGCTTTGGTAGCGGGTGTCGTTCTCGTTGGAGTAGCTGCGTCGAGGGCGGTCGTCGTAACGGTTCCGGTAGGAGCGGCGTTCGTTATCAGATGCACTGTTCTGGTTGTTTTGGCCACGGTTGTTGTGCCGAGGTTTTTTCCACCGCGATGACCCGGATGTTTCCGCCATGTTCCTGCTCCTCTGTTCATAAATTCGCAGCGTCGACGCTACCAGTGATGAGGATAGGCCTAGCTGGTTGTGGTGTTTTTGGGTATGGGGAAAGGGCCTGGAACAATGTTCCAGACCCTTTCCATCACATATATTCCGGCGGTGACCTACTCTCCCACACCGTCCCCAGTGCAGTACCATCGGCGCTGAAGGGCTTAGCTACCGGGTTCGGAATGTAACCGGGCGTTTCCCCAACGCTATAACCACCGAAAAACCAACAGAACCAATCAGAAAAACATCCTTCATGATCCCGTAGGGCTGATGCCCCAAGAACCGCACAGTCGACGCGAACAAAACTCTTAAAAGTGTGTATCAAGCCATCGGCCAATTAGTACCAGTCAGCTCCACACATCACTGCGCTTCCACACCTGGCCTATCAACCCACTCGTCTAGTGGGAGCCTCACACCTCGCAAGGAGGCATCGAGATCTCATCTTGAAGCACGCTTCCCGCTTAGATGCTTTCAGCGGTTATCGCTCCCGAACGTAGCCAATCAGCCATGCCCTTGGCAGGACAACTGACACACCAGAGGTTCGTCCATCCCGGTCCTCTCGTACTAGGGACAGCCCTTCTCAAATCTCACACGCGCGCAGAGGATAGGGACCGAACTGTCTCACGACGTTCTAAACCCAGCTCGCGTACCGCTTTAATGGGCGAACAGCCCAACCCTTGGGACCAACTCCAGCCCCAGGATGCGACGAGCCGACATCGAGGTGCCAAACCATGCCGTCGATATGGACTCTTGGGCAAGATCAGCCTGTTATCCCCGGGGTACCTTTTATCCGTTGAGCGACCGCGTATCCACTAACCACGGCCGGATCACTAGTCCCGACTTTCGTCCCTGCTCGACACGTCCGTCTCACAGTCAAGCTCCCTTGTGCACTTACACTCAACACCTGATTACCAACCAGGCTGAGGGAACCTTTGGGCGCCTCCGTTACCTTTTAGGAGGCAACCGCCCCAGTTAAACTACCCACCAGGCACTGTCCCTGAACCAGATCATGGTTCGAAGTTAGACATCCAATACGACCAGAGTGGTATTTCAACAACGACTCCACACACACTAGCGTGCATGCTTCACAGTCTCCCACCTATCCTACACAAGCCGCACCGAACACCAATACCAAGCTATAGTAAAGGTCCCGGGGTCTTTCCGTCCTTCTGCGCGAAACGAGCATCTTTACTCGTATTGCAATTTCGCCGAGCTCATGGTCGAGACAGTAGAGAAGTCGTTACGCCATTCGTGCAGGTCGGAACTTACCCGACAAGGAATTTCGCTACCTTAGGATGGTTATAGTTACCACCGCCGTTTACTGGCGCTTAAGTTCTCAGCTTCACCCCGAAGGGCTAACCGGTCCCCTTAACGTTCCAGCACCGGGCAGGCGTCAGTCCGTATACATCCACTTACATGTTCGCACGGACCTGTGTTTTTAGTAAACAGTCGCTTCTCCCTGGTCTCTGCGGCCATCACCCCTAGACAGAAAAGTCTTCAGGGCTCCGGCCCCCCTTCTCCCAAAGTTACGGGGGCATTTTGCCGAATTCCTTAACCATGATTCACTCGATCGCCTCGGTATACTCTACCAAACCACCTGAGTCGGTTTAGGGTACGGGCGGCTCACACCTCGCTAGAAGTTTTTCTAGGCAGCATAGGATCACCCTACTTCCCCCAAAAGGGGTCATCATCACACCTCAGGACACACCGGGCGGATTTACCTACCCGGCACCTCACATGCTTGAACGTGGACAACCATCGCCACGCGGAGGCTACCTTCCTGCGTCACTCCATCGCTTACCTACTACCAAATCGGATCACGCACTCAACCCGCAAACAACCCCGAAGGGCCATAAGCAAGCATCACACGCTTAGCATCAAAGGCCTCAGTATTGGCGGTGTTTCGCCGGTACGGGAATATCAACCCGTTATCCATCGACTACGCCTGTCGGCCTCGCCTTAGGCCCCGACTTACCCAGGGCAGATTAGCTTGACCCTGGAACCCTTGGTTATTCGGCGGACGGGTTTCTCACCCGTCATTCGCTACTCATGCCTGCATTCTCACTCGTGTAGCATCCACCACTGGATCACTCCGCAGCTTCACACGCTACACGACGCTCCCCTACCCAACTTTCGTTGCCACAGCTTCGGTGGTGTACTTGAGCCCCGCTACATTGTCGGCGCGGAATCACTTGACCAGTGAGCTATTACGCACTCTTTCAAGGATGGCTGCTTCTAAGCCAACCTCCTGGTTGTCACTGCAACTCCACATCCTTTTCCACTTAGCACACGCTTAGGGACCTTAGCTGATGATCTGGGCTGTTTCCCTCTCGACTACGAAGCTTATCCCCCGCAGTCTCACTGCCACGCTTCACTTACCGGCATTCGGAGTTTGGCTAACGTCAGTAACCTGGTAAGGCCCATCAGCTATCCAGTAGCTCTACCTCCGGCAAGAAACACGTGACGCTGCACCTAAATGCATTTCGGGGAGAACCAGCTATCACGGAGTTTGATTGGCCTTTCACCCCTACCCACAGCTCATCCCCTCAGTTTTCAACCTAAGTGGGTTCGGTCCTCCACGACGTCTTACCGTCGCTTCAACCTGGCCATGGGTAGATCACTCCGCTTCGGGTCTAGACCCCGCGACTCAAACGCCCTATTCAGACTCGCTTTCGCTACGGCTACCCCACACGGGTTAACCTCGCCACGAAGCACTAACTCGCAGGCTCATTCTTCAAAAGGCACGCTGTCACCCCACAAAGAGGCTCCAACGGATTGTAGGCACACGGTTTCAGGTACTATTTCACTCCCCTCCCGGGGTACTTTTCACCTTTCCCTCACGGTACTAGTCCGCTATCGGTCACCAGGTAATATTTAGGCTTATCGGGTGGTCCCGACAGATTCACACAGGATTTCACGGGCCCCGTGCTACTCGGGAAACGCACACGGAGTACACGCCATTTCGTCTACGGGGGTCGCACCCTCTACGCCACGCCATTCAAGACGTTTCGACTATGACACGTATTTATCACTCCGCCGCACCATGTCAGTGGTGCACGCACGATCCCACAACCCCGATCACACAACGCCTGACAGCTATCACATGCAATCGGTTTAGCCTCATCCGCTTTCGCTCGCCACTACTCACGGAATCACTATTGTTTTCTCTTCCTGCAGGTACTGAGATGTTTCACTTCCCCGCGTTCCCTCCACACACCCTATGTGTTCAGGTGTAGGTGACTGGACATGACTCCAGCCGGGTTTCCCCATTCGGAAATCCTCGGATCACAGCCTGTTTATCGACTACCCGAGGCTTATCGCAGATTACTACGTCCTTCATCGGTTCCTGGTACCAAGGCATCCACCGTGCGCCCTTAAAAACTTGACACACAAAGAATCAGATGCTCGCGTCCACTGTGCAGTTCTCAAAACACCAGCCCACACCCGAATCCAAGTAGAAAACCTACCCGTTTTCGAGAGAGGCACATTCGTAGAGTTACCAGCTATACGGCCGATACCTCAAAACCCAACAACGCGCCAAACGTGACCTAACCGAAACTGTCTTTGTTTCCACGCTCATACGTCTCAATAAAGAAACAGAAGCAGTACTCCAAAACCAAAAACAGGTAAGCCACATAATCGATGTTCCACCCATGAGCAACACCCCAGTTCGTACACTCGACGAACATAAAGGGTGCCTCTATTAAGAGGGGCTCCTTAGAAAGGAGGTGATCCAGCCGCACCTTCCGGTACGGCTACCTTGTTACGACTTAGTCCCAATCGCCAGTCCCACCTTCGACGGCTCCCCCCACAAGGGTTAGGCCACCGGCTTCGGGTGTTACCAACTTTCGTGACTTGACGGGCGGTGTGTACAAGGCCCGGGAACGTATTCACCGCAGCGTTGCTGATCTGCGATTACTAGCGACTCCGACTTCATGGGGTCGAGTTGCAGACCCCAATCCGAACTGAGACCGGCTTTAAGTGATTCGCTCCACCTCACGGTATCGCAGCACTCTGTACCGGCCATTGTAGCATGCGTGAAGCCCAAGACATAAGGGGCATGATGATTTGACGTCATCCCCACCTTCCTCCGAGTTGACCCCGGCAGTCTCACATGAGTCCCCACCATTACGTGCTGGCAACATGCAACGAGGGTTGCGCTCGTTGCGGGACTTAACCCAACATCTCACGACACGAGCTGACGACAACCATGCACCACCTGTACACCGACCAAAAAGGGGAGTACATCTCTGCACTTTTCCGGTGTATGTCAAGCCTTGGTAAGGTTCTTCGCGTTGCATCGAATTAATCCGCATGCTCCGCCGCTTGTGCGGGCCCCCGTCAATTCCTTTGAGTTTTAGCCTTGCGGCCGTACTCCCCAGGCGGGGCGCTTAATGCGTTAGCTACGGCGCAGAATCCGTGGAATGGACCCCACACCCAGCGCCCAACGTTTACGGCATGGACTACCAGGGTATCTAATCCTGTTCGCTACCCATGCTTTCGCTTCTCAGCGTCAGTAATGGCCCAGAGACCTGCCTTCGCCATCGGTGTTCCTCCTGATATCTGCGCATTTCACCGCTACACCAGGAATTCCAGTCTCCCCTACCACACTCTAGCCTGCCCGTACCCACTGCACGTCCAGGGTTAAGCCCTGGATTTTCACAGCAGACGCGACAAACCGCCTACAAGCTCTTTACGCCCAATAATTCCGGACAACGCTCGCACCCTACGTATTACCGCGGCTGCTGGCACGTAGTTAGCCGGTGCTTCTTCTGCAGGTACCGTCACTTTCGCTTCTCCCCTGCTGAAAGAGGTTTACAACCCGAAGGCCTTCATCCCTCACGCGGCGTCGCTGCATCAGGCTTTCGCCCATTGTGCAATATTCCCCACTGCTGCCTCCCGTAGGAGTCTGGGCCGTATCTCAGTCCCAGTGTGGCCGTTCACCCTCTCAGGCCGGCTACCCGTCGTCGCCTTGGTGAGCCGTTACCTCACCAACAAGCTGATAGGCCGCGAGCACATCCCCCACCGAAAAAACTTTCCACCAAACCTCATGCGAGGAAAGGTCATATTCAGTATTAGACCCCGTTTCCGGGGCTTATCCCAAAGTGAGGGGCAGATTACTCACGTGTTACTCACCCGTTCGCCACTAATCCACCCAGCAAGCTGGGCTTCATCGTTCGACTTGCATGTGTTAAGCACGCCGCCAGCGTTCGTCCTGAGCCAGGATCAAACTCTCCAAAAAGAAATCACACCCACGTACACGTAACTAGAAAACTAGTTACCACGAACGCAGGAAAATCCTGGCCGAAACAACACTGACAATTAATGTCACTACATTCCTTATAGCGACTATTGTCCGAATTGACTTCAACCAACAAACAATTGGCATCGATTATTCATGGCACGCTGTTGAGTTCTCAAGCATCGGACGCACACGACTAAGAAACTCTAGTACAAGAATTTCCCCATCAGAGGCGATCGACTATCTTCGACCAGCGCTACTTAAGCGCTTGAGCCGAGAAGCAATCTTACCAGGCCACTCAGCTCGGTGCAACTTCCCGCTTTTCTCGAAGGTAACTTCGAAGCGAGACTAACCACAGCCGAGAAGCCGTTTCCGTTCCTCCCTGCCGGGCGAACAAGAAGAACATTACTCATGCGGCACTTAAACTGACAAATCTGCTGATCAGAGCCTCTGAAGAGGAGCGCCGCATGAGCATGCAAGAGGATTCTCTCCTCTAACTCTCGCGATACACCGCGGCCATGTTTTTCCGACCTCGCTTAAGCACCGCAACCTTGCCACCTAGGAAGTCTTCTTCTCGCAATACAGCGGCAGGATCTAGCAGCTTGACGTTATTGATCGACACACCCCCCTCGCCAATAGTGCGACGTGCCGACTTACGCGATTCAGAAAGCTTCGTCGCCACAAGAAGATCAACTACCTCTGCGCCAGCAACCACAGTCGCACTGGGCAACTCAGACGTAGCATCCACAAGAGTCTGTGCATCCAGATCAGCCAAGGAAGCTCCACCAAAAAGCGCAGCTGACGCAGCCTCCACATCGCTCACCGCTTTTTCCCCGTGAACCAAAAGAGTGACATCGTGCGCCAAGGCTTTCTGTGCCGCCCTACGGAAAGGCTCCTCAGCAACCGCGCGCTCCAGAGCCTCAACCTGAGCAGCATCACGATTACCGAAAACCTTCAACAGCTTGATCACCGACGCATCCTCAACGTTCAGCCAGTACTGGTAGAACGCATAAGGACTCGTCATAGCAGGGTCCAGCCAGACAGCATTACCTGCAGATTTACCGAATTTCTCACCTGAGCTATCCGTCAGGATCGGGGTCACTACAGCGTGCACCTGACCGCCATCCATGCGGCCCACCAAGTCCGCTCCAGCCGTGAGATTCCCCCACTGATCACTTCCGCCCGTCTGGACCGTGCACCCGTACTCCTTATAGAGGAACCGGAAGTCCATCGCCTGAAGGATCTGATAACTGAACTCAGTGTAAGAAATACCCTCCTGAGAGTTCAGGCGCGCAGCAACTGCATCTTTCTTCACCATATGATTCACTCGAAAGTGCTTGCCAAAATCACGCAAAAAATCGAGCGCAGATAATCCTTCAGTCCAATCTAGGTTATTAACCATTCGGGCTGGATTGTCACCCTCAAACTCCAAGAAAGGGCGCATCTGTGATTTTAAGCGTTCCACCCATTCAGCAGTCTGCTCTTTTGTTTTCAAAATCCGCTCGCTCGTCGGACGCGGGTCTCCGATCAAACCAGTCGAGCCACCCACCAAAGCAATCACATTGTGACCGTGCCGCTGAAAAATCCGCAACACCACCAACTGAACGAGATTACCAAAATGCAAAGACGGCGCCGTCGGATCAAAACCGCAATAGACCGTCGTAGGCGTCGAAAGCTCCTCCCGAAGCTTCTCTACATCGGTAGTCGCGTGAATCAAGCCACGCCATTCCAGCTCGTCGAGCACATGCGTCACGCTCGTTCGACCTCTCTCGTCATAGTGCACCGATAACGCCCATCATCTTGCGCAGGAAACGCTATGCAACACATTCCCACACAGGATCAGTCAACCACGCCATGCAGGAACTTTGCCCACCCATCCTCGCTGCCAGGCACTTACCTGCCGAGCCTTCAGTAACTGCTCCCTCACCCTCATAGGGGCCGTGCCACCCTTACCATCCCGTGACTCCACAGAACCAGTAACGGTCAGGACATCCCGCACTCCCCCATGCAAATGCTCCGAGATGCTCTCAAAGTCCTCATCCGAAAGCTCATCCAACTCAATGCCCCGCTTCTCACACTCCTGCACGCAAGCCCCAGCGACTTCATGAGCCACACGGAACGGAACACCTTGCCGCACCAACCATTCCGCAATATCCGTCGCCAGCGAGAATCCCTGCGGAGCCAAATCTCCCATACGGTTACCGCAGAAAGTCAACGTCGAAACCATCCCCGAAAATGCCGGCAACAACACCTCTAAGGTGTCTATCGCATCAAAAACTGGCTCTTTATCTTCTTGTAAGTCACGGTTATATGCCAACGGGAGCCCCTTCAAGGTACTCAACAAACCTGTTAAATCACCAATCAGCCTTCCCGATTTACCTCTAGCAAGTTCAGCAACATCTGGATTCTTTTTTTGAGGCATGATACTGGAACCTGTCGAGAAAGAGTCATCCAGCACAATAAAACCGAACTCTTTCGTAGCCCAAAGAATAACTTCTTCAGCAATACGTGAAATATCAACACCTGTCTGGGCAGATACAAAAGAGAACTCTGTCACAAAATCACGAGAAGCTGTTCCATCAATCGAGTTCTCGACAGCGCCAGAAAACCCCAAATCATAAGCAACTTGATCTGGATCTAAACCTAAAGTACTTCCAGCCAGCGCCCCAGACCCATACGGCGAAACAGCAGTTCTCTCATCCCAATCCCTCCATCTCTCCACATCACGCAAAAGCGCCCACGCATGCGCAGCAAGATGGTGTGCCAACAAAACAGGCTGCGCATGCTGCAAATGCGTACGACCAGGCATGATCACATCAAAATTCGCATCCGCCTGATCTAGCAACGCATCGACTACATCCAAAACTAGCCCAGCAACCACCCGAGAACTATCCCGCAGATACATACGAAACAGCGTTGCCACTTGATCATTTCGCGACCGCCCCGCCCGCAAACGCCCGCCCAACTCAGCCCCAACCCGCTCAATCAAGCCACGCTCCAACGCCGTATGCACATCTTCATCACCTTCTTCAGCAATAAACTCTCCTGACTCAACATCGTCAGCAAGTTGCCCAAGCCCCTCAAGCATCGTCTCGACCTCTTCATCAGACAGCAAACCCGCCCGATGCAATGCCCGCGCATGTGCCTGAGAGCCAGCCAAGTCATACCGAGCCAACCGCCAATCAAAATGCGTAGATTTCGACAAAGCTGCCAAGGCATCTGCAGGGCCACCCGAAAACCTCCCTCCCCACAACGCCAAACCTTCAACTACATTCACGTCGCTCACAACACCCACATCCTTCCCACACACCAACAAACCATCTCGATGCCAGACGCTACCCGCCCGTAACCGATCTGCCTTCTCCCGACGCCATCGATGACAAACGCTTCAATAACGCATCACCGCCAGAAGCATCAGCCGCCACAATCAACACCGTGTCATCCCCCGCCACAGTCCCAATTGCAGAACCTTCGCCAGAGACCAAAGCTTTATCTATCGCCGCTGCAAGGTAATTCGCAGCTCCCGGAGGAGTACGTAAAACAACCATTGGCCCGGACGCATCCGCAGAAATCATCAATTCCGCACACAAACGACGCAGCCGAGCATTTACCTCTTCACGAGGAACCCCACCAGAACCGGCATCATCACCTGGGATCGAATAAACCAATTGAGCGCCACGCCGAACCTTTACTGCCCCCAACTCGAGCAGATCACGCGACAAAGTTGCTTGCGTAACCGAATACCCATCCGCATTCAACGCATCCGACAGCTCTGCCTGTGAACCAACATCACAGCTCTCTAAAATTTCCGCGATACGAGCCAACCGGGCGCTACGCGACTGAACTGCGCCCATCACTCACACCCGTCCTGAGAAGGTGATCCAGCAGCTCCTACATCTCAGAGGCATCCCCGATATCCAGCCACACCACACCCCAGAAACACACCTAGCTACAGACGCATATCGCAGCAAAAAATACATGAACCTAATCTACATACTGATACAGGGATATGCATGAGTATGTAGACTAGGTTCATTTTCACTGCCCTAAAGGATCGTCCTCACCAAAACTAAGCAACCCCACAGTTCGTGAATCAGGCCTTAAGCCACGGTCGCCTACAGCCTTCAAAGACTCGACCGTGTCAACCCCCGCCCGAACCATGCGACCAGACCATGCATCTAGGCACCCCGAAGCCAACCCCAGTGCCAAATCAGTAACCGCAGCCGGATCAGTCCAGTCATCACGCCCCGCATGCACTCCCATACCCGCAGTCATATCGGTCTGCACAACACCAGGCGCCAAATCAAAAGCACGCAAACCACGAACAAACCCGGCGGCATGCAACCCACCAGTTATCCGGCTCAAAGCCGTTTTCGCCACATAATAAGCAGTCGATATATCGCTCGCGCGAGTACCAGCACCAGAATTAATATTAATGATACGGCCACCCCCAGCCATCAACATATATGGAACAGCAAAACGCGCTAATAAAAACGGCCCCCGCACATCCACCTCAACTGTGCGCCACCATTGATCCGGATCTGCCTGCCACAACACCACTTCGTCATCAATAACACCAGCGTTATTGACAAGAACATCAAGGCGACCCCAGCGTTCAACAACCTCATCCACGTACGCCTTCACCGCAGCCGAATCCGACACATCCAGAACCCGAACCTTCTCCCCCTCACCACTACGAGAAGACTTCTCCACCACATAACCAGCCGCCGCAAATGCTGCAGACAGATGCGCCCCGATACCTCGAGACGCACCTGTCACAACAGCGACCGGCGCGCTACGCACACCGCTCACACTCACATCAACCACGCAACTCCGCTCCAGTAGCCTTCTTAGCTGCTGCAACCGCATCATCACGCAGTGCACTAACCTGCGTCGTCTTAAGCGTTTTCTCCCGAGGGCGGAACGTCAACCGATATGCCAACGACTTCTTACCCTCACCGACCTGCTCCCCACGGAACACATCGAACAGAGTCAGCTCTTCCAACAACGGCCCGGCCCCTTCACGCAAGGCCGACTCCACCTCTGCTGCCGAAACCACCTCATCCACAACCAAGGCGACATCCGTATTCGCTACAGGCAACGTTGACAACTTCACAGCCTGAGCACGACAAGCAGCGAACGCATCGATCAAAACATCAACGTTCAGCTCTGCTGCACACGTGCGCGCAGGCAAATCAACTGCCTTGCAAACACGCGGAGCCAACTCACCCGCATAACCGACACACTCACCAAATTCTGTAGAAACCTTGGCACAACGTCCCGGATGCCACGGCGCGCACTCAGCAGCTTCAACTACCAAGTTCAGTCCCAATGCTCGACCGACTTCAAGCACAGCACCAATGACATCAGCTGCATCAAACGCACGCGCCTCAACACCAGGCGCAGCAGAAACCGCAGCTCCCGCAGCCACGAAAGCCACGTGATGCGGTTGCTGAGGCAGCGCCTGATCAATCTGCGCCAAAACCTCCGCTTCAGGCTTGGCACCTACAGCAGGCACTGGCGCTGCTACCGGCTCCTCAACACCGTGCACAACACGGCCCACCTCGAAAACAGCAACATCCCGAATTCCTCGAGCCACGTTACGCGCCGCAGCATCAACCAGCGTTGACAAAACCGTCGTACGCAATAACGGCTGCTCAGCGCGAAGCGGATTCACCAGACGACGCGCAACACGACGCTCATCTTCCTCGCCATACTGCAACTCATCGAAACGCTCAGAAGCCACAAAGGGATACGTCAGCACCTCAACGAATCCTGCATTCGCCAAAGTATCCGAAACACGACGCACAACACGCTGAGCAACCGTTAAACCTCGACCACCAGGAGCCGCGGGGAGAACAGACCCAATCTGCTCATACCCCCGTAAACGAGCCAACTCTTCAACAACATCGGCTCCTGTCCGCAAATCTGGACGCCATGAGGGCGCAACAATGCTCAACGTTCCATCACCATTGCCCGTGGCTGACACTCCCAGCCGCGACAATTCCTCACCAATCTGCGCCGGCGTCCACTTCAGCCCCACTAGCCGCTCCGGCTCATGCATAGACATGGTGAACGGTGTGGTAATACGCGCCAGCGCAGCACGCTCCCCCACATCCGTAACACCTTCATCCGCCGTACCACCGGCATAACGAACCAACAAATCTGCCACCATCTCCGCAGCAGCCGGAGCAAGAGCAGGATCGACACCTCGCTCAAAACGCTTCGACGACTCGCTACTCAACCGATGACGCCGCGAAGAACGAGCAACACTCACCGGATCAAAACAAGCAGCTTCAATCAAAACATCTGTCGTCTTATCGGTGACCTCAACCCCCATTCCTCCCATCACACCCGCCAACACCAGCGGTTTCTCACCTGAGTCAGTAATAACGAGATCCTCGCCATGGAGCTCCCGCTCCACCCCATCTAGCGTCGTCAACTTCTCATCAGGCCTAGCCCGACGAACCACGATCGGTCCTTCAAGCTGAGAAAGATCAAACGCATGCAACGGATTGCCAAGCAGCAACATGACGTAATTCGTCACATCAACCACAAATGAAATCGGACGCATCCCCGACTGCACCAGCCGCTGAACCATCCACTCAGGCGTAGGCGTATCAGGATTCACGCCACGCACAACACGCGCAACGTAACGATCACACCCATCATTACCGCGAATAGGATTTTCGTCTTCCAGGCGAACCTCATAACCAGATTCGTTGCCCTCCGGTGCCCGCGAAGCCGCATCTACAGCAGGGTCCACCACCGGAGCGCCTACCGACAAAGCAAAATCACGAGCCACCCCGCGCATCGAGAAGGCGTAACCCCGATCAGGCGTGACGTTGATTTCAACAACTTTCTCATCCAGACCGAGCAACTCAATAGCATCCGCACCAGGCACGCAACGAGCAAGCTTGTCCGGATTGTTCTTGAAGTACTCCGTCAGAACGATGATTCCCTCGTGATCTTCACCTAGACCAAGCTCATCTTCTGCACAAATCATGCCGTTACTCATATGCCCATACGTCTTACGGGCACTGATCTCGAACCCACCAGGAAGCACGGCGCCAGGAAGCACAACAACAACAAGATCACCAACATCAAAGTTGTGTGCCCCGCACACAATCTCCTGATCTTTTTGTTCAGAAAGACGCTGCCCGTTTTCACCAACATCCACCGTGCACCAGTTGATGACTTTGCCATTCTTCTGGGGCTCTTCAACACGCGTCAGCACGCGGCCAACCACCAACGGCCCAGAGATTTCACCGCCAAGAATGGCCTCTTCTTCAAGGCCTACGCGCACCAATGCTGCTGCCACTTGCTCAGCAGTCATCTCATCAGGCAAGGAGTTCTTGCCCACGATGTCCCTCAACCACGAAATCGGTACCCGCATCAGATCTCCAAGCCAAACTGGGTGCTGAAACGCACGTCACCCTCAACGATGTCAAACATGTCTTTCACCCCGTGCCGCAACATCAAGGCACGCTCAATACCCAACCCAAACGCAAAACCGGTATAAACCTCCGGATCAATTCCAGCAGCCAGCAACACGTTCCGATTAACCATGCCGCAGCCACCAAGCTCGATCCAACCAGTACCTCCGCACACCCGACACGATGCCTCACCACCGGCACACGCCCAGCACTGCACATCCATCTCAGCACTTGGCTCAGTGAACGGGAAGAACGACGGCCGCAGCCTCGTCACCACCTCTGCCTGAACCAACTCAGACAAGAATCGGTCCAAGGTACCCCGTAGATGGGCCATCGTCAGGCCCTTATCAACCGCCAAACCTTCAATTTGGTGAAAGACAGGTGTATGCGTGGCATCCAAATCATCCGTGCGGAAAACCTTGCCCGGAACGGCCACGTATACAGGCAAATCCCGCTCGTGCAACACTCGCATCTGAACTGGCGAAGTATGCGTCCGCAACACCAACCCACCATCGGCAGGCTCCACGAAAAAGGTGTCCTGCATCGCCCGCGCCGGATGGTCAGGAGCAAAGTTCAAAGAGTCAAAGTTAAACCACTCCGCCTCGACTTCCGGACCATCAGCGATTTCCCATCCCATACCGACAAAAATGTCAGCAATCCGCTCTGACATCAGTGAGATCGGGTGCCGAGCACCAATACGGCGACGTTCAGGAACGACCGTTACATCGATAGTCTCCTCGGCCAGCATCTTCTCTTCATGCTCAGCCTCCAAGATCTCCTGCCGTGCAGCCAAAGCACGACCAATCTGCCCACGTGCAGCACCGACACGTTTGCCAGCTTCAGCCTTAGCACTTGGCGGCAACGCTCCAATTTCACGATTCGCCAAAGCCAACGGGCTCTTCTCGCCAGCATGCGCAACACGCGCAGCTTTCAACTCATCCAGATCCCCCGCAGCCTCCACAGCAGCAAGGGCATCTGCAAGCGCAGCCTCGACCGACTCGGCCGACAAAGCGCTCACCTCTACAGGATCGTAATTCGTATTGGGTCCGGACACGTACCTGATCCTAAAGGCGAGAGCGCATGAGTGCCGCACCCATACGGACGCTTCTGCACAATCACACAGCACTACTCTTGTAAAAATGCAGCGTATCGCCACCTTCAACATCAATGGCATTCGTGCCGCACACCGCCGCGGATTCACTTGCTGGCTTCAAGAACGCAACTGCGACGTGATCGCACTCCAAGAAGTACGAGCCTCACTCGAAGTACTCCCCACCAATGCCTTCGGCCCCTACTACACCGCCTACAACCCCGGCACACTCCCCGGCCGAAACGGCGTCGCCATCCTCACAAAACAACCACCCGAAGATGTACGCACCTGGAACCTTACTCACCTCGCAACCATCTTCACCCCCAACAATGGCGAAGCCGATTCCTACCCAACACCACAGCGAGAGAGTTCTCCCACGCACCTGGCACGCGAACTCAAAAAATTCATACACGAAGGCCGCTGGATCGAAGTAGACCTGGCAGAAGCACCAATCACAGTCATCTCTTTATACGTACCCAAAGGAGGCCTACCAGCAGATCTACAACGCCCCGGAAACTCTCGCGAACCTATGGACGGCGGTGCAAAACACCTCCGGAAAATGGATTTTCTCACCGGACTAGATAGACAACTCACCCGCGCACGAAGGCAAGCAAAAGCACGAGGCCGCGAACTACTCGTCATGGGAGACTTCAATATCGCCCACGAAAACTGGGATGTCACCAACTGGCGAGCAAATCGCCGCTCTGAAGGCTTCCTTCCCATCGAACGAGAGTGGCTCAGCAAAATCCTCTCGCCCCGAAAATTCATTGATGTCATCCGGCACCGTCACGGCCCCACCCCCGGACCGTACAGCTGGTGGAGCTGGCGCGGACAATCTTTTACCAAAGACGTCGGATGGCGTATCGACTACCACTTAGCCACACCAAAACTCGCCGAAACCGCCGTTAACGACACCACAGACAAAGACAGCTCTCCAGACTCCCGTATCTCCGATCACTGTCCCGTCATCATCGACTACGCCATTTAAAAGACCAGCACCATCAACCACGCGCCTGAGACGAAGCGAACATACAAATCGTGGCTGCCATTGCAAGGTTTAGCGACTCTGCTCGATGAAGAGGAATTGAGACAACCTGATCACAAGAAGCACTCATCTCTTCCGTGAGCCCCCAAGCTTCATTTCCCATCACCCACACATGAGAACGCGTCAAATCTGCCTCAGCGATAGGTGTATCTCCCTCACCATCTGCGGCATAAGCAACCACACCAGCCTCTTCACGAAGCCGCATCAACGTGCTCTGCACATCGACTCCCGTAACAACAGGCAGATGGAACAACGAACCCACAGTTGAGCGAACTACCTTCGGGTTGTACAAATCCACGCTTGAAGAACCAACCAAAACCGCATCCGCACCCATCGCGTCTGCGCCCCGCAAAACGGTCCCTGCATTACCTGGATCACGCACCGCAGCCAGCATGACAAGCATCCGAGGACGATCAGATCCCTCTTCAAGGATCTTCTCTAATGGCACGTCTACTTTCTCGACCACGGCCAAAACGCCTTGCGGGCTCTCCGTATCGGCCATCACAGCCAATACTTCAGCAGTCACCTCATGAACGAAAACTCCCGCAGCCAACGCCGCATCGATAATGTCCTTATGCCGCTCGCGACCATGCGGATCAACATAAACATCAATAATTGATCGTGGACACCAAGCCACTGCCTCCCGAACTGCTTGTGGCCCCTCTGCGAGAAATCTTCCCTCTTTTTGCCGCACACTCCGGCGAAGCAATGCACGAACACGACGAACCCGCTCCGCTCTCGGATTATCGAGGATGGAACGGGTTCGTCGATTGCTTTGAATACTCACGCAGCGATCGTAGCTGCGCTGAGGATCAGGAGTCCTGCTCACCCTTCGACTGAGCCGGAACGTTCGCCTTGGCGATTTCCACCAGCGCAGTAAACGCAGCAGGGTCAGAAACAGCCAACTCAGCTAGCATACGGCGGTCGACATCAACCTCAGCAGCTTTCAGTCCCTGAATGAAACGGTTGTACGTCATACCGTTCGCACGAGCTGCAGCGTTGATGCGCTGAATCCAGAGACGACGGAAGTCGCCTTTGCGCGCACGACGGTCGCGGTAGCTGTAAACGAATGAGTGAGTGACCTGCTCCTTCGCCTTGCGATACAGGCGAGAACGCTGACCGCGGTAACCGCTGGCTCGCTCGAGGGTCGTACGACGCTTCTTGTGGGCGTTAACCGCCCGCTTCACGCGTGCCACGTGATTCTCCTTGCTAATCGGATCCGCACCCGCACCTCACGGCCTTTACAGGCCGGGCACCGGAAGACTTAAAGCCTTACAGCGGAAAATATGTTCGGTGTGCGAGTGGCTTACTTGCCGAGAAGCTTCTTGACCTTCTTGGCGTCCTGCGGCGCAAGAACCTGGTCATCCTGCATACGACGAATCTGCTTGCTCGACTTGCGCTCGAGAAGGTGACGCTGGCCCGCCTGCTCGCGCATAACCTTGCCGGTACCGGTAAGGCGGAAGCGCTTCTTCGCACCACTGTGAGTCTTGTTCTTCGGCATGGGCCGATCTCCTTGTCGCTGTCGGGCCATCACACGCGAAACACGCGGATGGGCGCCGGTTGGCGCTATTACTGCCGGTAAACCGGCGATACGGACGAAGCATGAAACAACATCCGCCAAAAGGATCAGCGAGCCGATCCTGTGAAGCAGAGCCTCAGGCCTGCTCGACTGGCTCTTCAGCTGCAGTCTCAGCCGCTGCTGCCGGCACTTGCTTCTCAGCTTTAGCCTGCGCAGCCGCCCGAGCAGACTCGTCACGCTTACGACGCTGCTCAGCCTTAGCTTCTGACTTCTTCTTCGTTGGAGCGACCACCATCACCATGTTCCGGCCATCCTGCTTTGGTTGGCTTTCCACCGTTCCTAGTTCGGCGACATCATCAGCCAAACGCTGGAGCAGACGGAACCCCAACTCCGGGCGGGACTGCTCCCGACCACGGAACATGATCGTCACCTTGACCTTGTCACCACCAGAAAGGAATCGGACAACATGGCCCTTCTTCGTCTCGTAGTCGTGCGCATCGATCTTCGGTCGGAGCTTGATCTCCTTGATGACCGTATTGACCTGGTTCTTGCGGGACTCACGGGCTTTCAAAGCGGCTTCGTACTTGTACTTGCCATAATCCATGAGCTTGGCCACCGGCGGATTGGCATTAGGGGCAACCTCGACCAAGTCGAGATCAACCTCCGCAGCCAGACGCAAGGCCTCATCAATATTGACGATCCCGGCCTGCTCGCCGTTCGGTCCAACCAATCGAACCTTGGGCACTCGAATGCGGTCATTAATACGGGCTTCGCTGATGTCGCGCTCCTTTAATCTCGTGGATCCCTAACGAGGCGATCCTCTTTGAACACCTCGCCCGGCCAGGCTGCCCACAGAGGCCATGCCTCGAGAAGCCAGCAGAGCAAACCTCCACAAACTTCTCGAACCACGGACACCTGGGACACAAAAAATGCCTCTCGCAGACATCACGAAAGGCATCACCCAACACGAGACTCAGGTCCCCGAAAGACCCGACACACGACAAATCAATGTCGAAGACCCGTGACCCGAACGCAAAAGCGATAAACAGGTGGAAGCAGGGAGTGCCTCACTTGATGTCCACCTACACCGCTAAACCACAACATCTTTCACAGATGAATGACTTTGCATACGCAGGCCGACCGGTCGACTCACCATCCTATCAAGAATCCCCACCGAAGACCAGATCACCCCACCGACCTACCACCTTCAACAACCTCTTCCCACGTGACCCCCAGCACCGCCCTGATAACCCCCTCACATCCAGCTAATACACCCCCAAAACAAGCCCGGCCACATCACCAAAAGAGCATGCTTAAACCACCAGACCGCACCTTCAACAACAGAATCCCACACACCAAAACAAGGAGACACACATGAGCACCACCCGCACCGAAACCGACCTACTCGGAAGCAAAGACGTCCCCGCCAACGCCTACTACGGCATCCACGCCACCAGAGCCATCGAAAACTTCCCCATCTCCGGACACACCATCAATGACACCCCCGCCATGATCCGCGGCATGGTCATGGTCAAAAAAGCCGCAGCAATGACCAACAAAACCCTCGGAGCACTCAAACCCGAAACCGCCGACGCAATCATCTGGGCCTGCGACCAAATGCTCGACAACAACCGCTGCATGGACCAATTCCCCATCGACGTATTCCAAGGCGGCGCCGGCACATCCCTCAACATGAACACCAACGAAGTCATCGCCAACCTAGCCCTCGAACACCTCGGTGAGCCCAAAGGAAACTACAAAATCGTCAACCCCAACGATGACGTCAACCGCAGCCAATCCACCAACGATGCATACCCCTGCGGATTCCGCCTCGCCGTCGACACCATGCTCGGCGACCTAGCAGACACACTGGGCGAACTCAACGCCACCTTCGCCAACAAAGGCGACGAATTCACCGAAATCCTCAAAATGGGACGCACTCAACTTCAAGACGCCGTCCCCATGACCCTCGGCCAAGAATTCACTGCCTTCGCCGTCACCCTCGGAGAAGAACTCCGCCACCTCGACAATGCCCGCACCCTCCTACTCGAAATGAACCTCGGCGCCACAGCTATCGGAACCGGACTCAACACACCCCCCGAATACGCCAACCTCGCCCTCGTCAACCTCGCTCGAGTCAGCGGCCGCCCCTGCGTCCCCGCCCCCAACCTCATTGAAGCCACCAGCGACTGCGGGGCTTACGTCATGGCCCACGCAGCACTCAAACGCCTTGCTGTCAAACTCTCCAAAATCTGCAACGATCTACGCCTCCTATCCTCCGGACCCCGCGCAGGACTCAACGAAATCAACCTGCCCGAAATGCAAGCAGGATCATCGATCATGCCCGCCAAAGTGAACCCCGTCATACCTGAAGTCGTTAACCAGGTCTGCTTCAAAGTCATGGGCAACGACCTCACCGTCTCCCTCGCCGCAGAAGCCGGACAACTCCAACTCAACGTCATGGAACCCGTCATTGCCCAAGCGCTCTTCGAGTCCATCTCACTACTCAAAAACGCCTGCATTACCCTGCGCACCAAATGCATTCAAGGCATCACCGCCAACCCCGACGTATGCCACGAATACGTCACGAACTCCATCGGCGTGGTTACCTACCTCAACGACTACATCGGCCACACAGCCGGTGACGCCGTCGGCAAAGAAGCCGCCGCAACAGGTAAAAGCGTCCGCGAAATCGTCCTCGAACGAGAACTCATGGACGCAGACCTGCTCGATCGCGCACTTTCACGCGAAAACCTCATGCGCCCCCGCGACCTGCGCGAACTCGCAGAAAACGGGACTCCCTCCGACCCACAGGCTGCTCGATGATCTGGATTCACCTTTTAATCGTCCTCACCGCAATCCTCCTCGGCGCGAGACTCGGCGGCATCGCCATCGGTTTCGTCGGCGGCCTAGGAGTACTCGCACTAGCCCTCCTAGGCGTATCCCCCGGCGACATGCCACTCGACGTGATCTCCATCATCATGTCCGTCATCTGCGCCATCGCAGCAATGCAAGTAGCAGGCGGAATGGATTACCTCGTCAACCTCGCCGAAAAACTCCTCCGAAAAAACCCCAAACACCTCACCATCCTCGCCCCCGTCGTGACCTACCTCATGACCCTCATGGCAGGCACCGGGCACACAGCTTTCTCCACCATGCCTGTCATCACCGAAGTAGCTAAAGAAAACGACATCCGCCCCTCACGCCCACTCTCAGTAGCCGTGGTCGCCTCCCAAATCGCCATCACCGCCTCCCCCATCTCAGCGGCAGTGGTGTTCTTCTCAAGCACCCTCGAAAAACAAGGAATCGGCTACCTACAAGTACTCGGCGTAGCCATACCATCCACATTCATCGCATGCATGCTCACCGCATTCACAATGATGCTCATCGACAAATTCAACCCCAACAGTCCCCTTCACAAAGACCCGATCTATCAAGAACGACTTGCAGCAGGCACCGTCGAATCACGCAAACACCAAAACCAAGAACCAGCCCCCAACGCCCGCACATCAGTCCTCATCTTCCTCATCGGACTTATCGCCATCATGAGCTACGCCACTGCGATCTCTGACAAAGTCGGCCTCATTGAAAACCCCCCGATGACCCGTGACCAAGCCATCATCGCTTTTATGCTGACAATCGCTGCGGCCATCGTGCTCATCAGCAAAGTCCCCGCCAGTGAAGTCCTCAACGCATCAACCTTTAAATCAGGTATGAGCGCCTCCATCTGCGTGCTCGGCGTTGCATGGCTGGGAACAACTTTCGTCCACGCACACACCGCCGCAATCAAAGGAGCTGCAGGAACCCTACTCACCCAATACCCCTGGCTACTTGCAGTAGTTCTCTTCTTCGCCGCATCCCTTCTCTACTCACAAGCCGCCACAGCCAAAGCACTCATCCCCTCAGCTCTAGCCCTAGGCGTAGCCCCCGGCGCAGCACTGGCAGCATTCCCCGCCGTATCTGCTCTCTTCGTTCTACCGACTTACCCGACCTTGCTCGCAGCAGTCGAAATGGACGACACCGGAAGCACCCGCATCGGCAGAGCAGTCTTCAACCATCCATTCCTCATCCCCGGCGTACTGGCAATCACCTATGCAGTAACCATCGGATTCGCCCTCGCTCACATCATCATCTGACCAAACGCCAACATTGCAGTGGGGCGGGCAAGACCATCTAGGTCTTGCCCGCCCCACTGCAATGTTGGCGCCTCACAACGACCAGCACAACCCATCTACCGCTTCAAAGTTCTAACCCAATTCCGCAACACCACTTCACCTGCCGCACCCGAACTCTCGGGATAAAACTGTGTAGCCACCAACGGGCCGTTCTCCACCGCAGCAACAAAACGACAGCCATAATCCGACCACGACACCAACGGCCTCACAACCTCAAACGAGCCCGTCGGACATAGCGACCACGAATGCGCCGCATACTCGTGCTCGAAATAAAAACGCTCCCCACCCACGCCAACAAACAACTTCGACCCCTCAGCCGCATCAACCACACCCCACCCAACCTGCGGCAACGCCTCTCCTTTCACCGGCTCCAGAACCTCAGGCCACTCCCCCAAACCAGCAACCTCACCCCCTAACGCATCCACCACACCTTCAAACATCATCTGCATCCCTAGGCCAATCCCCAGAACCGACCGCCCACCACACAACCGAGTCTCAATCACCTGTGGCCCAAAAACCGCAGACAACTTCTCCATACACACACGGAAATCACCAAAACCTGACACCACAAGCCCATCAGCATCCTGACACTCACACCGATCCGAAGTCACAACTACCCTTGCCCCCACACGCTCAAGCACAGCAGCAACTGGTCGAACATCGCCAACTCCATACTCCAGCACCGCAACAACAGGACTCATTCCTTAGTCCCCTCCTCAACACCACGCTCTCGAACCAGCTCATCCACAACTTTCTCGAACTCTCGCGCATATTTCTCACGCGGAGCAACCACCCGCACTCCAGGCAACGCCCTCACATCACCGTGCTCAGAAAACAGCTCCACACCCGGCAAAGCCAACGTTTCAAACACAGCATCCACAACCTCCGCAGCGGCACCACCACCATCCACCAAAACCCGGTGCAAAACAGCTGACGCATGCGCCTGACGAGACTGAGGCAGCCCAGAAGAAGCAACCACATCCGCAATATCTGCCTCCAACAGCCCCGCAGGCGGCACCATCCCCTCCCCCGGCGTCCAAATAATCCATCTCACCTCACGACGAAAACCACGAGGATGCAGGGTCACCGCTGCTTGCTGCCCCACACGAAAAATCCCGATAGCCGGCCGCATCCCCATGCTCACTGGACGCCCTGCCAACGCCCGCACTGGGTCGTCATACGGAAAACGAACCCGGCTAGGTCCCGCAGGAGAAAGCAACGTCCACCCCTCAACTGAAGCTACTCCAACCTCAGCAATCCCCCTCTGCGCCCACGCCACCACCGCCGAAGAACGCCCCGTAGACAACAAAACCCCCTGATCCGCCATCGCAATGCGCCCACCCGCGGCGCCCAGATCAGTGAGCAC
Organism: Dermatophilus sp. B7861-1; assembly: GCF_058996045.1. Taxonomy (NCBI): domain Bacteria; kingdom Bacillati; phylum Actinomycetota; class Actinomycetes; order Micrococcales; family Dermatophilaceae; genus Dermatophilus; species Dermatophilus sp. B7861-1. The sequence continues at coordinate 1,802,782 of NZ_CM180082.1, forward strand.
CTTTGGCATTAGAGATCTCCCCCACCCGCGGGTTCACCTGAACCACACGCACAACAGCAGACAGCATCTCCAACGACAGCAGCATGACCCCTGCAACATCACGCATCAGGCCAAACGCAGAACTATTCACTAACCGGCTCTTACCGAAATCGACTACACAGGGACCGGACGATGCCCCCACGAACTGCGCGGTGGTCTCAAACATCCCGATCTCCCTTACTCTCGGCCGTCTCCACATTCTCGCAGGCAAAACACACGGCAACGCCGCAGAAACTCTCACTGCGCGCAATGCCCAACAAACCCAAAGCGCAGGATGCGTCAATCACACCTGCGACACAGATATTCCCCGAATAAACACGAAGACAGATTTCAGAGCCAACCACGAGACTCCCTGGCACCAACATTCACGAATGAACATCAAACCCAGAAAATGACAGCAGCCAGTCTAAAAGGGCTCTCTGACAATCAAAACGACAAAAATGCAGCCACCGACCAACCTCACATCTACTTTCTCGGACGGCCACGCTTACGCATAGGAGCAGCATCTTTCGGCGCTCGCCCCTCCTCACGCAGAGCCCGTCTCAGCACAAACTCGATATGAGCATTAACACTGCGAAGCTCATCATTCGCCCACTTCGCCAAGGCCTCATGCACCGCCGGGTCAAGACGCAACAAAATCTTCTTACGCTCAACCCGCCGACTACCTTCAGAAGGCGCGGAATCCTCATCTACCGCGCCCTCCTCAACCCCTTTTTCCACAGCCATCTCAGCTGTACAACGATCCCGAATTAACTACAGGTGTCACAGACTTCTCACCGCACAACACCACAAGCAAATTACTGACCATCGCAGCTTTACGTTCATCATCCAGCTCCACAATGGACTCCGTCTCCAACTTCGCAAGCGCCATCTCAACCATTCCCACAGCTCCTTCAACAATCTGCGCACGCGCAGCCACTACAGCCCCCGCTTGCTGACGCTGCAACATCGCTTGAGCGATCTCCGGCGCATACGCCAAGTGCGAAATACGAACCTCAATGATTTCAATACCAGCCAGAGAAACTCGCTCTGCTACTTCGTAAGCCAACTGTTCGGAAATTACATCTGTCGAACCACGAAGCGATGTTCCAGAACCGTCATAATCGTCATAAGGATGACTGCCCGTTACGTGACGCAACGCAGACTCAGCTTGCGTACGCACGAAAGACTCATAGTCCTCCACAGCAAACGTCGCCCGCGCAGTATCAGCAACCTGCCACACCACAATCGCCCCGACCTCAACAGGGTTGCCACCTGCATCGTTGACCTTGATGAGATTCGTCTCGAAGTTATGCACTCGCACGGATATCAACCGCTTCGAGGTCAATGGCAGCGCCATCAAAAGACCGGGAGTGCGCAACGTACCTACATAACGACCAAAAAATTGCACAACCCTCGTCTGACCTGGTGACACGATAGTCAAAGACGACAGTGCCAGCGCTCCCAATGCAAGCAAAAGCGGTGCCAGTAGCCCTGCTAGTGCGAACGGCTCCCCCGAATCAGCAGAAGTCACAAAAACTACAGCCATCGCAGCTCCACCGACGATAAGCGCCAAGCCGACGAAGAGAGCAACAAATCCGTCAATAGACCAAGCTCTACGCTCCGCAACATCGACACGAGCTCCGTCATGCCCTACCGGTTTTGTAGCCACTGGAGCCCTGTCTTCACTCCGAACATCTTCGAGGCTCACTTCGGTGGGTTTCTTGTTGTCGCTGCTCACGACTTCACCTGCTTTCGATAGCGGGCACTCTAGGTACCCGAAAAGTGATAAATAAAAGATATCACTTTTCGGGTACCTAGAGAGGAACTACCTACTCACGCGCTACGCGCTCAGTAGCCCCCAACTGCGCCAAAACAAACGACTCCTCACGCGCATACTGCTCCCACGCCTTATAGCGACCACTACGCCCCCCATGACCTGCCACCATCTCAGTCACAAGAAGAATCGGGCGATCCTGCCCATTCGTCGCCACCTCACGCAACCGGGCCACCCACTTCGCCGGCTCAGCAAACGAAACCCTCGTGTCATTCAAACTCGTCGTCGCCAACACAGCCGGATAACACACAGGCCGCACATTTTCATAAGGGGTATATGCCTTCATATAGGCATACACATCCGCATCATGCAGAGGGTTCCCCCACTCTTCCCACTCCGTCACCGTCAACGGCAATGAGGGATCAAGAATCGTATTAAGCGCATCCACAAACGGAACCGCCGCATGCACCACAGCAAACTTCTCCGGAGCCAAATTGACCGCAGCCCCCACCGTCAAACCACCTGCAGACCCACCTTCCAAAGCCAAACGACCCGGAGCAACAAACCCACCCTCAACCAAAGCATCCGCACACGCCACTACATCAGAGAACGTATTCGCCTTGTTGCAAAGCCGCCCCTGCTCATACCAAGAACGTCCCAACTCACCGCCACCACGCACGTGAGCAACAGCCCACACCACCCCACGATCCAACAAGGACAAACGCGGCACAGAAAACCACGGATCCAAACTCACTTCATACGCACCATAGGCATACAAAACCCCTGGAGCCGTGCCATCCAACGGAGTATCCGCTCGCGCAACCAACGACATCGGCACCTGCGTACCATCAGCTGCCACAGCCATCACTGAACGACTCACATAATCTGCCTGATCAAAACCACCAAGAACAGGCCTGGTCTTCAACGTCACCCGATGACGCGACCCAAGATCCAACGAAACAACACTCGGTGGCGTCACAAGCGTTTCATAGGAATACAACAACTCAGACGTTTCGTAATCCGGGTTAGACCACAAACCAATCGTATGCGAAACCTCGTCCGTAGGAATCTGCCACGGATCACTCCGCCACGCTCCAGGCAACCATGACTCCTGCCCAGCCGGAGCCTCTATACCATCGAGAACACCCAACCGGCGCACCACCCTCAACTGCGTAAATCCACCTGAGCGCACCGCCACCACCACATCACGCGCAAACGCACTCACCCCAACAACCCGCTCATCCTTGGCAGGCTCCAACCACCTCACCCAATCCTCCCGTGAAGACGATTCCACCGGAGCAAACGCCACCTCAAAGTCAGCATTGTTCGCATTATGCGTAACAAACATGACGTCCCCCGCAGGCTCCACGTCATACTCCACACCTTCAATACGTGGAGCAACGCACCTCAAATCACCACACGGGTCACCCAACTCCAGCAAATGCGTCTCACTCGTATTCTTCGACCCCGAAGAAATCACAAGAAAACGCTCATCCGACGAATCGCTAATTCCCACCCAAAAACGCTCATCTTCTTCCACAAAAACACGTACATCATTCTCAGCAGAAGACCCCACCTCGTGACGCCACACCTCACACGGACGCCACGCATCATCCACCCGCGTGTAAAACACAAACCGGTCATCGCTAGACCACACCAGCCCATACCCCACCCCACGGACCACATCATCAACCACCTGGCCATCACAAATACGACGAATCCGCAGATCAAAACGCTCATCGCCCGTCAAATCCACCAAATACGCGTACAGCTCACCCGAAGAGCTCACAACCTGCGAACCAACAGTGAAAAACTCCGCATCCCCGGCCTCAACATTGCCATCAAGTAGCACTTGCTCTTCAGGCAACGTCTCTACCCCTACCTCAGGACGCTCACCATCAACATCCGGAACACGACAAGCAATTCCATATTGGCCGCCCTCAACCGTCCGTGAGAAATACCACCAACCCCGATAACTCACAGGAACCGACATGTCAGTTTCCTGCGTACGCGAACGAATTTCCGAAACAATCGATTCACGCAACGGACCCAAATCAGCCATAACCGATTCTGCATACGCATTCTCAGCCTCTACATGCTCAATAACACGAGCATCCTCCACATTGGCCAACCATGCATACGGATCAGCAACAGCATCCCCGTGCACCACACGAACACGATCGCCACGAACAGGGCAAGGGGGCATCAGTGCAGACATGCCCTAACTCTACAAACCCGCCAGCACCTTCCACGACCTCTCCCCAACACCCGCATGAACACGCCCACCACCACCCGATAAGATCAACTCTGGGGGAAGAACACAGCAACAGCACCCGGGGGGCAACAAGCCACCGCAACTCGTCACGCCCGCCAACCACATGCGCATCACACAACAGGTTCAGCGAAGCACCACACGTGACGACTGGAAGTCTGCCCCCACGCACCGAACACCACCACGCACGAGAGAGGCCACCGTGACCAACGGTCCAGCACGTCCCACACACGTGCTCATCACCGGCGCCACAGGACTTCTAGGCACCGCCCTACTCGAATCCTGGCTCCGCACAAGCGACGCACATATCTCAGTTCTAGTACGCGACGCCGACCTGCCCGCCGCTGAACGCCTCCTCACCACTCTGCGAACCTCTGCCTTTGACGCTCTACGCACAGCCCGTACACCCCTACGTGAACGCATTACCCTCCTACCAGGCAGCCTGCGCGACATAGACCCCCGCACACCTCGTTACCTACCCCTTCCAACAAACATCGACCTCGTTATCCACGCAGCCGCTGACACACACCTCGAACACCCTCTTGGCCCACTCATCGAAGCTAACGCCGCAAGCACCGAATCTCTCTACCGGGCACTCGCAACAACCGGGGCAACCCCGCATGTCATCCACATCTCATCCGCGTACACCCAAGCAGGACGTACAGCCCTCGCCTACGAAGGCCCCGTTCGCCACGACCTGCGTTGGCGCGAAGAAATTACGCACATCGCCGGCAAACCTGACCTTGCCTGCGACCCACAGGCAGGACGTGCCTACGCTCGCCGCGAAGGCTGGGTAGACGCCTACACCTACACAAAAGCGCTTGGAGAACGCGTAGCCGAAGACCTCTGGGCAGGAGCAGGGAACCAACTCACCATCGTCCGCCCAAGCATGCTTGCCAGCGCTGCCGCACACCCACACCCCGGATGGTTCCGCGGCACCACCGCCCTCGAACCACTTATCAAGGCATACATACACGGCGACATAGAAGAGAAACCAGCACCCGCAACAGCCACCTTCGACATCGTCCCTGTCGACGCTGTCGTTGACATCATCCGAGCAGCTGCCTCTCTACCAGGACGCCCAGGAAGAGCCCGCTATCTTCACCAATCCACTAGCACAACAGCACCACTGCGTTTAGACGCCCTTCTCACACACCTGGATGCCGCGCTGCAAGCCCACGGTCGGCCAAAAGAACACACTGAAGCCGCTGATCCTGCCCCGACCACACGTCGCCAACAATTCACAGAGCAACTTAGAAAAACTGGCAACGAACTGCGCAACCGTCTTTTCGGCGCACCTAAACCAACACGGGCTGACCTGGCCACCAATCTTCGGCATCACGAAACCTTTGGGCCCTACCTCGACAGTTCTACTGCGTTCAACGCGGCAGTAACCAGCGTTTTACTCGCTGAATACCGCACCAACGGAGGAACAGCAGTCGATCTCCACGGATTCGACTGGCGAACCTACTTCACCACCATCCTCGTACCCGCGCTAGGACGGGCACGAGGATGGTGGAAAACCTCAACAAATACTGTGCCCCGGCCTACTCAGCCCAATACAAACATCCGGCAAGCAGTCGCTCAACAAGGACAATTGGCACGCAGCGTGGCCACTGTCCTGGATGACACAACCCCAGAAGTAAGCAGAGGCGAAGCAGCTTCTTAACTACCCAAGACAAGAAGGCCCAAGCAAAGCCTTCAAATCACCAAACAACGCAGGAGTAGCCTCTACGCGCAATGTGTCGTCGAGACGCATCACCACCGAACGACCCGGCTGCGTCAAACGAACGTGAACTTCCGTGCCTCCAGGATGCTCACTCAAAACAGCTTTCAGCTTGTTTGCCATTTCCACAGTTGCACGCGCAAGGGGAATCGAGACCATCACCGGACCGCGAGCACCACCATCCGTCAAATCCGGAATAATCAGATCCTGTGCATAAATCGAAACTTGATCATCACGTCGATTTACTCGACCACGAACAGCACAAACAACATCAGTCGCCAACATAGTCGACACTGTTTGATAAGTCTTCGGGAAGAAAAGGCAATCGATCCCTCCATCGAGGTCTTCTAATTGAACAATTGCCCACAAATCGCCATTTTTTGTACGCTTAAGCGAAAGGTTCGTAATAAGACCGGCAATCGTGACCGTTGCCCCATCGCCCCTCCCGCCTTCTTCAACCAAAAGAGAAGCAATCGACGTATCGGCATGTTTTGCAAGAATATGCTCAAGCCCATACAGCGGATGATCTGAAACATACAGACCGAGCATTTCCCGCTCGAAAGACAAAAGTGTTTTTTTATCCCACTCTTTGTCAGGGATAGCAGGCAGGGCGCTCATCATCCCCACTGACTCGTCGGCCTCGTCTCCGAAGGCACCGAACAAGGAATCCTGCCCCACTGCTTCCTTACGCTTGACATCAACTAGCGCATCTACATACTGCTCATGGACAGACACAAGGCCAGAGCGAGCATTCCCCATCGAATCAAAAGCACCAGATTTAATCAGTGACTCAACCGTACGCTTATTGCAAACAACTGAGGGTACTTTACCTAAGAAGTCACTAAAAGATGTGAACTCTCCTTTCTCTTCCCTGGAGTTAATGATCCCCTCCACCACAGGCCCACCAACGTTGCGGATCGCAGATAACCCGAACCTGATATCTTCGCCGACGGCAGCAAATTTCTCAACAGAAGCATTCACATCTGGAGGGAGAACTTTAATTCCCATGTGTCGACATTCATTCAAATAAAGAGCCGACTTGTCTTTATTTTCACGAACACTCGTCAACAAAGCCGCCATATACTCGGCAGGATAGTGAGCTTTTAAATAAGCGGTCCAATAAGACACTACGCCGTAGGCTGCAGAGTGCGCCTTATTGAATGCATAGTTCGAGAAAGGAACTAGAACATCCCACAAAGTCTGAATAGATTTTTTTGAAAACCCCGAATCCAGCATCCCCTTCTCAAAAGCAGGGAACTCCGCATCAAGGACTTCTTTTTTCTTTTTACCCATAGCCCGACGAAGCAGATCAGCGCTACCGAGCGTGTATCCGGCAAGACGCTGAGCAATTGCCATAACCTGCTCCTGATATATGATCAAGCCATACGTATCACCAAGGATCGGCTCTAAAGCCTCAGCAAGCTCTGGGTGAGGATACTCAACTTCCTGCTGTTTATTTTTACGTAGGGCATAGTTAGTATGCGCGTTTGCACCCATGGGACCAGGACGATAAAGAGCACCCAAAGCTGAAATATCTTCAAAGTTGTCCGGACGCATTAGACGCAACAAAGACCGATAACCAGTGGAGTCAAACTGAAAAACTCCCAGAGTATCGCCACGAGTCAACAAATCATAAGTAGCCTTATCCGTTGGGTCACGCCGCAAAGCATCCAAATCAACTTCTTCGCCGCGGTTCATTTTTACATTCTCAAGTGCATCATCAAGAATCGTAAGATTGCGCAGCCCGAGGAAGTCCATCTTCACCAGCCCCAACGTTTCGCACGTCGGGTAATCAAACTGGGTAATGATTTGACCGTCCTGCTCCCGCTTCATAATCGGGATCACGTCGATAAGGGGTTCAGAGGACATAATGACGCCAGCGGCGTGCACTCCCCATTGACGCTTAAGCCCCTCAATTCCCCTAGCTGTCTCTACAACTTCTTGCGCATTAGGGTCTGCTTCTACTACCTCACGGAAATCTTGACCTTCTGCGTACCTCTTATGTTCGGGATCATATAACCCAGACAGAGGTACGCCCTTTCCCATAATGTCAGGCGGCATAGCCTTCGTAAGCTTTTCCCCTAATGCAAAGGGAAATCCCATAACGCGACCAGCATCTTTAACCGCTTGCTTGGCTTTGATCGTGCCATACGTCACGATCATTGCCACTCGTTCTGTCCCATACTTCTCGGTTACATACTTAATAACCTCAGGGCGACGACGATCATCGAAGTCAACATCGAAGTCAGGCATCGACTTGCGCTCAGGATTCAAAAAACGCTCGAAAATAAGCCCATGCTCATACGGGTCCAGATCCGTGATTTTCATTGCATATGCGCACATAGATCCTGCACCAGAACCGCGCCCAGGCCCTACGCGAATCCCGTTATTCTTTGCCCACTTAATATAGTCAGCTACGACAAGAAAATATCCAGCGTAACCTTTTCCAATAATGACTTCCTCTTCATATTCTGCTTGCTTGCGCGCATACTCAGGGACACCGTCTGGGAAGCGCTCACGTAGCCCCGTTTCCACCTCTTTAATAAACCAACTAGTCTCGTCTTCACCTGGAGGACAGGGATACTTAGGCATAAAACGCCCCTCCCCCTCAGTGAAAGAAACCTCGCACCTTTCCGCAATATCCAAAGTGTTATCGCAAGCTTCTGGCAACTCACGCCACAAGTGCCTCATCTGTGCTGGAGACTTTAGATAAAACTCATCAGCATCAAATTTAAAGCGATTGGGATCCATAAGCGTAGATCCAGATTGAACACACAAAAGAGCAGCATGCGCTTTTGCATCTTCAGCATGCGTGTAGTGCAGATCGTTTGTGGCAACTAAAGGAAGATTCAGTTCTCTTGCCAGTCGTAGAAGATCACGCTGAACACGTCGCTCAATGTCTAGACCATGATCCATTAACTCACAAAAATAGTTTTCCGGACCAAAAATATCTCGAAAGTCACTAGCGGCCTGTTTTGCTTCCTCATACTGCCCTAGACGCAACCTCGTCTGAACTTCCCCAGAAGGGCAGCCGGTAGTTGCAATAATTCCTTTGCCGTACTGTTCCAGAAGATCCCGATCCATACGCGGCTTGAAATAATGCCCCTCGATCGAGGCAATTGAGCACATACGAAACAAATTAAGCAAAGAATCGTTCGTAGGCGCCCACATAGTCATATGGGTGTAGGCACCTGAACCTGAAACATCATCACGACCACCCGGACCAAACTTCACACGTGTTTTATCAGCGCGTTGAGTTCCCGGCGTTACATATGCTTCGATTCCAATAACGGGCCGCACATCGTGCTTTTTTGATTTTTTCCAGAACTCATAAGCGCCGAAAATATATCCATGATCTGTTGTAGCAACAGCAGGCATGCCCATCTTTTTAGCTGCCGCAAACAGATCGTCAATCTTTGCAGCACCATCAAGCATTGAATACTCGGTGTGATTGTGCAGATGCACGAAAGAATCATTATGTTTCGTCAACTTTAATTCAGTTGACGGCGCTGAACTAACGCTAGGAGTTTCTGACGGCGACTGGGGCGCAGCGTCCTGTACAACAGGCGCGGCGGCTTCGGGTGCGTGCATTGACATGGTGATCCCACTCTAGAACGCCTTACCCTCATGGTCGACGGACCACTGCGTGCGTCTTCGTGCATACAGACCTTGCTGCGCAGTTCCACACCACAATAGCTATACAACGCAGAGGGGCTGTGTCAGAAACCTCCTGACACAGCCCCATAACTAGCGCGTTAAACCTTCAACTCATGCACCAGCCGGTTCAGTCACCACCTGAGCAACAGCCACGATCAGCTCATCACCGACTTTGACCTCACCACTGGCAACACCCTCCACGAGCGAGAACTCGTTGCGGTTAGAAACAACCACTGGCGAAAGCAGCGGATGCCCAGCCTCGCGAATGACAGCGGGATCGAAGGTAACTAGCTTATGACCAGCAAAGACCTTGTCTCCACGCTTCACGTGGGCCTCGAAACCTCGCCCGCCAAGAGAAGCAGTTCCTGTTCCGACGTGCACAAGAAGCTCAACACCGTTCTCAAGTTGGACTCCCACAGCCTGCCCACCCTGAGCGATGAAGCTCACTGTGCCATCAGCAGGCGCAAAGACCTCTGTACCAGTTACTTCGATTGCCACACCAGGGCCAACTGCGCCGATAGCGAAAGCATCATCAGAAACAGAAGACAACGGCTTAACAACGCCCTGAAGCGGAGAAGGAATGTTCTTCCGGTCACCAACAATCACCTCGGCAACGGCTGGTTTCTCCTCCTCCGTAGTGACGACTCCATCTTCAGCAGCAAGTGCTGCACGCTGAGCTGCACGCTCTTCAGGAGTCATGTAGTCCGCAACAATGACCAAAATCATTGCAGTGAAGAAAGCAACAGCAATAGCAATAGTGTATAGAAGCACATTGTCAAACGCCGGGATAGTGAGCAATGAAGTGAAGACGAATGCCTTCGTTTGCAAACCACCACCAAGACCGACGACCAAACCACCTAGACCACATCCGATGAGCATTCGGGGGTAGATGCGCTTATAACGCAAGTGAATTCCATAAAGGCTCGGCTCAGAAATACCACCTAACAGACCCGCAGCCAAAGCCCCCGTAGCGGTCTGGCGCATCTGAACTTCTTTGTTCTTAACCGCCAAGAACAAAACCCCAGCCGTGGCACCAAAGCAGGCGAAGTTCCATGCGCCCATCGGCCCCTGGATAAAGTCATACCCAAGGGTCTGAATATTGAGAAGCATGATTGCGTTAATAGGCCAGTGCAAACCCAACGGCACCATGAACGGGTAGGCCAAAGGAATGACAATCGCAAAAATCAGTGCGTTGAAGTCATTAATAGACTTAAGAACCTGCCCAATAGCCGCGCCTGCATACACCCCGATAGGACCAATCAGGAACGCAGTAAGCGGGATCATAATAAGCATGGCTAGGAATGGGACGAAGATCAGATGCAAGCTCGTCGGAATGATCTTCTTCAACCACTTGTATAAGGGGCCAAGCACCGCAGCCATAAGAAGAGGAGGGAATACTGAGCTGCCGTAGTTAAAGATCGTCAACGGCAAACCAAAGACAGAGAAGATCTTCACCTCAGACCCGAACACAGTTGCTGTGCCGGCCATCTTGCCGAGACCTTCAGAAAAGGCTGGCAACATCAACACAGCCATGATGCCGAATCCAACCCACGGATCCGCACCCAGCTTTTTAGAAGCGTTGTAGGCGATCATCAAGGGCAGGAAGGTGAAGACACCCTGCCACATCAAGTTAATGAATGGCCATCCACCGTCAAGTTGCACGCGCGGATCAGCCCAGTTGCCAATAACCTGCAAGGTCGCCATCAACGACATGAACGTGATGAACAACGAAGCGCCGAGCAACGCGCCAATAATCGGTCTGAAGCTATCAGAGAGGAACTCGAAGAAGGAGTCAACTGCCGCGGACTTCCCCCGAATCCCCCCAGCCCGAGCTGCAGCCTTGGTCGCTGCCATCTCGTCCTCGAAAGATTTCTTTCCGCTACCACCCTCAGCCATGCCTGGCAAGGCCATGATGTGGTTATAGACGCTATCGACGTGGCCGCCAATAACTACCTGGTACCGATCACCGGTTTGTGGCACGGCACCCATAACCACGGGGAGTTGCTCCAAGGCAGCCGCGCCTACCTTAGAGCTGTCCACCAGCTGAAACCGCAAGCGGGTGGCACAGTGTGTGAGGCCTACGACATTGTTTGCCCCACCAACGCCAGCGAGAATCTCGCTCGCTTCATTATTTGCCATTTTGACTTCCTGATTTTTCCGGGTCAGGCCGACGTGGACTGACCATCAAGGGGATTGAGGGCTCTCACCTCAGTCGCAGTGCCAGCTTCAAGGGCTTTGTCGGCCAACACACGACAGTCTTCAAATGAAACCGCACGTACTGCGGCTTTAATCTCCGGGATAGCAGGAATCGAGCACGAAAGCTCATCCACGCCAAGCCCAATAAGGAAAGGAACGGCTTGAGGATCAGACGCTATTCCGCCGCAAACTCCCAGCCACTTTCCTTCAGAATGTGCAGCTTTCGCTGCTCGACCAATCAGTTGCAGTACCGCCGGATTGCACGGATCCACCTGACTGGCCAGCTTAGGATGCCCGCGATCCATCGCAAGCGTATAACTCGTCAAATCATTAGTGCCGACACTAAAGAAATCGACTTCTTTTGCGAATTGTGAAGCCATCACAGCCACAGAAGGAACCTCAACCATGATTCCCAACGGCACGCGCGCTACACCAAGGGAAACAGCCTCAGCATCAAAGATCGCCTTGGCGGCACGGAATTCTTCAAGAGTAGCGATCATCGGAAACATGACCTGCAAATTCGTGCCACCATCTGCGGCGCGGAGAATTGCCCTGGCCTGAGTGCGCAACACCTCCGGTCGCTCCAATCCCACACGCACCCCCCGAACACCGAGGAAGGGATTTTCTTCACGCTCAATAGGTAGGTAGGGCAATGGCTTATCCCCACCAACATCAAGCGTGCGAATCACCAACGGCTGCCCGGGATGCAGCGAACGAGAAATCTCGCGATAAATACTCGTCTGCTCATCTTCGCTTGGAGCAGACGAACGCCCCAAGAAAATAAACTCACTCCGCAACAAGCCAACACCCTCGGCGCCATATTTCATCGCCGAACATGCATCCTCAACGTTGCCAATGTTGGCTACAACCTCAATGGAGTATCCATCCGTCGTCACTGCACTCTCATGCGCGTGAGATAGGTCTGCCTCGTGCTTAGCAGCCAATGCTGCCTGACGTTCTTCAATACGCGCGATCTCGGCATCATCAGCCCCCATACGCAAAGTACCAGCTGCGCCATCGAGAATAACCCGCGTTCCGTCAGGCACTTCCAGCGCTGCGCGCTCAATACCAGCCACCGCAGGAATCCCCATGCTGCGGGCAATAATCGCTACGTGGCTCGAGGCTCCACCAGCGGTAGTAGCAAACCCAACAACCTTGCTGCGATCAAGGGCTGCAGTGTCAGACGGAGTGAGATCCTCAGCAACAAGGATGGTTCCCTCCTCAAACTCCATCACCTCGCCGGAATTGCCTGTCAGCTCAGCAAGCACTCGCCGACCAACATCACGAATATCTGTCGCCCGCCCAGACAAAACCTCATCACGGAGCGCAGCCAACTGTGCCGCCTGCGCCATAAACGACTGCTGCCAAGCAAATGGCGCACTTCTACCGGCATTAATCTGTGCAACAGCGCCCGTCCGCAACTCGGGGTCAGCAATGATCTCACTATGCGCGGCGAAAATCGCTGCTTTCTCATCGTCGCTAGCAACGCGCTCACTCAACGCCACAATCTGCTCACGCGCCCGCTCAATGGCCGCATCGAGCACTCGCAACTCTTCAGCAGGATCAGATGCGTCTTCGGCAAAGTCAGCAATATCAACATGCAACTGCCGAACATGCCCAATCGCCAATCCTGTTGAGGCCGCAACACCAAGAAGCAGATTCGGATCCCCTGACCGTGGCCCCGACCAAGAATCGACAGAAGAATCACTCGCAGCCACAGCGGCACTAGACCCCGCATCCGGACCAATATCGTCGCCAAGACCGCTGAGAATTGCCGCAGCCAAACGCTCCACCGTCTTCTGCGCGTTATCGCCACGCGCAGCCACCTGCACAGCAGAACCCCGAGTCAATCCAAGAGCCAGCACACTAGTGATGCTCGTCGCATTTGCAGATTTTCCCGCATAGCGCAGCTCAGACTCGCCACCAAGCTCTTTAGCCAACGTCACCAAAGTGGCAGCCGGACGCGCATGCATACCCGTTGGGTTCGGAATGATCAGCTCTTCGGAAACAACAAAGTCCCCCTCAAAGGCAGATTCCACCTGAGCAGAAAGCTGCGCCCCAGGCACAAGCGTGACTCGAGCGACAGCGTCCTCCCCGACAGTCACTAGTCCACCAACGACCTCAACACCACTGACCAACTCGCCATTGGTGATAACCACCTCGGTCAGGGTGCTAGTTGCTTTCTCAGAGACCACTGCCAAATCGAAGCGCACCAACGGTTCACCAACTCGAACAACCTGTCCAGTCTCGACCAGGGCTTCGAAACCCTCTCCATCAAGACGCACGGTCTCAAGTCCGATGTGCATCAGCACTTCGAGACCTTCACCTGTCCGAATAGTCACCGCATGCTTAGAAGGATGAAGATCAATCACCTCACCATCTACAGGCGCACACAGCTCCGAACTCATCGGATAGATGGAGAATCCATCCCCGACCATCCTCTTCGCGAAGACTGGGTCGGGGACCTCCTCCAAGGGCACAACAGCACCAGTCATCGGTGCCATCAAGACCACGCGATCTGCAGTCATTGCTCGATCACTTTCTTCAAGGTTGCTTAAGGGTACGCCGCCGTGCACCTCACACAAGCAGATGCACGTACAACTAAACCCTGACGCTACCTCGAAGCAGTCCTCGACAGTTACCCAGGTGGCGTACGTGTGCGGAAGCTAGCAGCTCATCCTGCACGCAAAAGATCTACTGCATCGGCAAGATCCGCGGGATAAGAGCTGGTGAATTCCACGTACCGCCCAGAATCCGGATGGATAAAACCAAGTTTCATTGCATGCAGCCATTGGCGTATCAAACCTAGACGAGCTGCCAGCTTCGGATCAGCTCCATACAAGGGATCCCCCACACACGGACGCCCTGTCGCTGCAAAATGCACACGAATTTGGTGTGTGCGACCAGTCTCTAGATGAACCTCAATGAGAGAAGCCTCACGAAAAGCCTCAAGCACTTCATAATGCGTCACACTCGGCTTACCAGAACGCATGACAGCAAACTTGAAATCATGCCCGGGATGCCTTCCGATCGGAGCATCGATGGTACCGACAATCGGATCAGGCAGCCCCTGCACAACAGCATGATAAGTCTTGTCAACAGTACGGTCACGGAAAGCCTGCTTGAGTACCGAATAGGCATGTTCACTCTTCGCAACAACCATCAAGCCGCTCGTCCCTACATCAAGACGCGACACAATGCCCTGGCGCTCAGGAGCCCCCGAAGTAGAGATCCGATAACCAGCTGCACGCAACCCACCCACAACAGTCGGACCAGACCACCCCACACTGGGATGCGCAGCCACACCCACTGGCTTATCGACCACCACAATGTCCGAATCGTCGTGCACGATACGCATACCCGGCACAGGCTCAGCCTTAACCTCTAAACCAGAAGGCAACTCTGGCCCCGGCAATGACACTTCCAAAATTGCGCCCGCTGAAACCCTGTCCCCCTTAGAAACCACCACATCATCAACGAGCACATCGCCAGCTTCAATTAATTTGCTGCCCTTGGAACGCGACAAACCAAACAGCCTGGCCAACACAGCATCCACACGCTCGCCGCTAAGACCCTCCGGAACCGGAAACCGTCTCACTTCACTCATTCGCGTTCCTGCCCACTTATCGCCTCACCAAACTTCATATCCCCCTCCTGAGGTGCCGCCACCGAAAACGCCTCCCAACCAGCCACAGCTGCCACAAAAATCATCACCGCAGCCACAGTGATCGCCGAATCAGCAACGTTAAAAACTGGAAACGACCCGACCGAGATGAAGTCAACGACATGCCCATAACCAAACGAAGGTGGCCGCCACAGCCGATCAAAAAGATTTCCAGTCGCACCACCAAACACAAGCCCTAACGTCACAGCCCACCACATAGACCTCAAACGCCAGGCAGCCACGAACACTGCCAACCCAACCACAGCCTGAAAAACCGTGAACACAGGAGTAATAGATTCGCCCACAGAAAACGCAGCACCCGGATTAAAAACCAAACGAAAACGAACCCAATCCCCAATAACGGCGACTGGCCCTTCCTCCAACGTGCGCAAAGCCACACACTTCGACCACTGATCCAAGACAAACACGACCGCGCCAATGAGCAGCACAAGAACACCTGGCATCAGCCGTGCAGCTCCATAGGCAGCACGTGAATCGTTTTTTTTCCAGAGCATCACACCAAGAATGGTGCCCCAACCACCCCACCACGACTAATCATCGACGAAGACGTGCGGACGCCCCACCCGGCACACCAAGGCGGAGCGTCCTCGCTGACTTCCTTCTACAGTCAGGCGTCACCAAGACCAGCAGGTGCCATAGGAGCCTGCGACTCAAGAGCGCCCAGCTGCTTCTCCAGGTACGAACGCAGGCGCGTACGGTACTCAGACTCAAAAGAACGCAAGCCACTGATAGCAGCCTCCAGAGAAGATTTCTCCCCCTCCAGAGCCGCCAAAATTTCCTGACGACGGCGCTGCGCCTCACCAACAAGCTGATCAGCTTCACTACGCGCCTCACCAAGCAAACGCGTATGCGTGGCCTGAGCCTCGCCCGTCAACCGATCATGCTGCTCCTGCGCGGAGGAAACCAAGTCCGCATGTTTCTGCTGACCAGTACGGACCAAGTCGTCATGCCGCTGCTGAGCTTCTCGCAGCAACGTGTCACGCTTAGTGGTGGCATCAGCGAGCATGGAATCCCGCTGAACCCGAACCTCGCTCATCATCTTGTCGCGAGTAACCGTCGCCTCATTCACCAAGCGCTCGTGCTCGGCTTTACCCTGCGCAACGTACTCATCGTGCACTCGCTGAGCCAGGGCAATAACACCGGCAGCATCAGTAGAGCCAGACTCAGCCACAGGACTCGGCGCAGGCGGAGCTGCACTCGCCTGAGCAGCTGCCTCCTCACGAGCCGCGGCGATCCTCTTCTCTGCCTCACGCTCAACCGCAGCAACCTGCTCTTCGGCACGCCGCTTCACCGCAGCGATACGCTCGGCCACCTCGGCCTCGAGCTGTGCAGGGTCAATGCGACCATCGGTGGCGCCGCCACCACCGGTCTCAGCACGCCGCCGCAAGTCCGCGTTCTCAGCGTTGAGTCGACGGAACTCCGCAACGATCTCGTCGAGGAAGTCATCGACCTCCTGCTCGTCGTACCCACGACGGAACTGAGTGGCTGTGAAGTTTTTGTTGAGAATGTCTTCTGGCGTGAGAGCCATCAACCGTCCCCTTTGCATTGGCGGAAGCGTGTGCCCAGATGATCGGCAACCATAGCCGAGCCCCCGAACACTCGACACCACGACAAATCGCTGGACCGCTGGTCAGGCACGAACACGGACCCGACCAGACCCGACGATTCTGCACGACGAGAACTGATCTGACCAGGACGGCCGACCCGAAAACACGGAAACGATCAACGTGTAGACGAGCACATTTCAACTGAGCTGTTGAAAAAAGCCTACCAGCAAGGAAATCATGAGAATGAGTACGAGGAACGACAGATCCAATGCAACAGCCCCCAAACGCAGCGGAGGAATAGCTTTCCGCAAGGCTTTCAGAGGTGGATCCGTCACTGTGTAGACCCCCTCACAAAGCATAAGAATCACACCCTTAGGCCGCCAATCACGCGCCAAGAGCTGAATCCAGTCAATGACCAGCCGGGCAATCAACACGAACATATAGAGGTTCAGCAACCACGCCACAAGAGCAAAAAATCCCTGCATAACCTAAGTATCCCTAGCTCTCCCGAGGGCCAAACCCTCGCTCCACTAACGCCACACCAACTCTTATTGGGCACCCACAACAGCCCAATACCCACAACCACTTCACACCCACGAAAACGCCACGCACACAGGTGAGGTCGGCCCCCCACTTCAAAGGACCGACCTCATCAATTCAACGCATACAACACATGCACACAACCGGACCCACATAGAACCGACCGCGGCGCTTAGTGCTGATCAAACACTCCGGCATGTGCACCACCGTCCTCGACTTCAGACGTGGTCGTCACCTCCACGTCAGAAGGCGACAAAAGAAACACCTTGTTCGTCACCCGCTCAATCGACCCGGCCAACCCAAACACCAAACCCGCCGCAAAATCCACCAAACGCTTAGCGTCCGCGTCATCCAGATCCGACAGATTCATGATCACCGGCGTCCCATCACGGAACGCCTCTCCCACCTTCTTAGCCTCGTTATACGTACGAGGGTGAATGGTGGTAATGCGATGCACGCCCATGACCTCCACATCGTCAACTACCTCTGAAACAGGAACCCGACGCGGAAACTGCGCCACTTCAGCGTGATATTCCTCACTATCATGCACATCCTCCTGGGCAACCGCCGCAGCCGACGACACCGGCGCCGAACGACGGATAGGAGTAGGAGTATCTGCTTGCGAAGCCCCCCACTCATCCCCCTGAGCTTCCCGATCCGACACAACGGACGCAGCATGATGCCCCCTAGACCGGTGATCGCGACCATCCGCTGCGCCATCTGTGGCACGACGGTATCCGTTGGCGTACTCCTCGTCATAACGGTCGACCTCATCGGTCAGACCCAGGTACACCATTGCCTTGTGCAGGGCACCTGCCATCGCTCGCTCCTCATTGAATTCCACTTCACGTTTAATGGACCGAGTCTCCGGCCAACAACCACCCCCCACTGACTTTCACATCAATCAGCGGCACACCGGGGAGCCCGATGCGTGATTTCGCCTCAAACTACCCGTACGTAGACCGGGACCCCAGGATTGCGCTACCGACACGCACATGCGTGGCCCCCGCTTGGATAGCCTCTTCAAAATCGCCGCTCATCCCCGCGGAAAGCCAAGTGGCACTGGGGTGATTACACAAGAAACGCTCACGCGCACAGAACAGTTCCGCGAATGCGGCGGCGGGTTCAACGTTTCTTGGAGCGACGCTCATCAGGCCTCGTAGTCGCAAATCCTTGTGCTGCATTACAAAGTCAGCCAACCGAGCAAGCTCAGCTGGGGGAACACCACCCCGCCCGGGATCTTCAGAGATCGCCTCAGACGAACGCAGGTCCACCTGCAGCAGCACATCAAGCCTTCGCCCCGCTCGACTCGCAGCACCAGCCAAAGCCGTCACAAGCTTAGGCCGATCCACTGACTGCACGACATCCGCGTAGCGCGCAATCGAAACTGCTTTCTTCGACTGCACCTGACCAACGAAATGCCAACGAGGCAGGGATATCTCACCACACAAACGGGCAACTTCGCCAACTTTGGCCACAGCCTCCTGATCACGACTCTCCCCCACGTCAGTCACACCACACCTAACCAACGCCGCCACATCAGTCGCAGGAAAAAACTTCGTCACCACAACAAGCTGCACAGAATCAACAGAACGACCAGAACGCACGCACGCAGACTCAATCCGCCCACGCACCATCTCAAGGTTCCTGCGCAACTCACACTCACGCTCCACCAATGTGCCCTCTAACCCCTCACCCATAGCACCCGCCTTACTCACAACAGCCCTTCACACTGCCGGATCAAGCACCACAACCCCAGCAAAACGCCCAGTCACCTTATGCCTCCGAAACGAGTACAAAGAACTATCCTCCAGCGTGCACCCTGAAATCCGATTCACCTCAACCTCAGCCGCCCTCAACTCCATCTCCACCCCGGCAGCCACATCAATACCCGCGCTACCCCAGCGAGTCCGCGACCGCACCCCCGGACGAACCAACTCAGCCTCCCTCGCCAACTCAACAGGCACCTCATAACACTCACCACAAATCGAGGGACCAATCCAGGCCACAACCCGCTCCGCACCCAACTCACGCATCACAGTCACCGTACGCGTAGCCACACCAGACAACATGCCTCGACGCCCAGCATGCGCAACACCCACCACACCAGCACGCACATCAGCGAAAACAACCGGTACACAGTCCGCCACCAAAACCCCCAATCCCAGCCCCGGACGCGTTGTCACCAACGCATCTACATCTGCGACAGGCCTCTGTCCCCACGGCCCATCTACCACCGCAACATCATTTCCATGCACTTGATTCATGAACACCACCCCACCAGGCCCCGCCCCCATCTCACGTGCCAGGGCTACACGATTAGCCATCACACGCGCCAGGTCATCACCAACATGCCCCCCCACGTTGAACTCACCATATGCCGGCCCCTCCAGACCAGACTCCGGTAAATGCCCTCCCGCATCTGTGAACCCCCACGCAACTCGATGCTCATCATCACCGAGGCGATGATCCATCGGAAGAACTCCACACGCATACAACACAACATCACCCTCGAAATATGCGAAGAAGCGCTCCCTCAAGGGAGCGCTTCTTCGCGGTCAATGAACTACATCACTTAAGGAAATCTGGAACATCCAGATCATCACCCTCATCGAACGTAACCGTTCGTGGAGGACGCACTGCCTCACGATGCGTTTCAGCAGGAGCTTCCTGCTCAGCCTCCGGCTGCGCAGGGGCAGGACGCGGACTGATCGGCTGAGGCTGAACCTGCCCCGGACGTCCAGCAGAAGCCGCGGCCGCCTGCGGCTGACTAGGCACCATAGGTCGTTCCGCCTGCGGAGCCACCTGCTGAGCAGGACGCGGCGCAGAACGCGGAGGAGCCTGCTGCCCCTGCTGTGCAGAAGACCCCTGCGACTGCTGCTCACGGCGGGGCTGGGGAGTCCCCCCATCAAAACCCGCCGCAATAACCGTCACCCGCACCTCGTCACCAAGAGCATCATCAATGACCGCACCGAAGATAATGTTCGCTTCGGGGTGAGCTGCTTCCTGAACCAAACGAGCAGCCTCATTGATCTCAAACAATCCAAGATCACTGCCACCCTGAATAGACAACAGCACACCATGTGCACCATCAATGCTTGCCTCCAGCAACGGACTGGAAATAGCAAGCTCAGCAGCTTGCACTGCACGATCATCACCACGTGCCGACCCAATACCCATAAGAGCACTGCCAGCACCTTGCATAACAGACTTCACATCAGCGAAGTCAAGGTTGATCAGACCAGGCGTGGTGATGAGATCGGTGATGCCCTGCACACCGGAAAGCAACACCTGGTCTGCGCTGCGGAACGCATCAAGCATGGAAACCGCGCGGTCACTAATAGACAGCAAACGGTCATTAGGAATAACGATGAGCGTGTCAACTTCTTCACGAAGAGCACCAATACCCGACTCAGCCTGGTTGGCTCGACGGCGGCCTTCAAACGTGAATGGACGCGTGACCACACCAATGGTCAACGCACCCAAGCCTTTAGCGATTCGCGCGACAACGGGCGCGCCACCGGTACCGGTACCGCCACCCTCACCGGCGGTAACGAAGACCATATCGGCGCCACGAAGCGCCTCTTCGATCTCCTCGGCATGATCCTCAGCCGCTTTCTTACCGACCTCAGGGTCGGCGCCAGCGCCCAAGCCACGAGTAAGTTCACGACCGACATCCAGCTTCAAGTCGGCGTCACTCATGAGCAGCGCCTGCGCGTCAGTGTTGATCGCAATGAACTCGACACCCTTGAGGCCGACCTCGATCATCCGGTTGACCGCATTGACACCGCCCCCGCCGATACCGACGACCTTGATGACGGCCAGGTAGTTCTGTGGAGCTGCCACTGGGGGGCCTTTCGAGACGGAGATGTTAACGATGTGGCGAGTGATTTCACCTTCAGTAAAACCCTCGACTTCAAGTCAATGTTGAGGAGGTATTCCCGATCGCCTGATTCCCATACCGGTCGACTCCCCGGGGCGATCCCTCTTCTGACAACGATGCTGCCACTTCAGGAAGACCTATCCACGACATCAACGGGTTTCAGATGCAATACATCTTGACAGACGGACCGTCTGAGTTCTCGAGCGGTCGCTCTTGACCTCCACACCATCCTACGTGAGTTATACGCCTTGTCTACGCATTCCTAACACGCCGGGATGTCTCGACCTCCAGTTGATCCGTAGGGAACTCGCGGAAGAAACGATCCTTATCACCGCGTCGTTACAGGACTCAACGGAGCCGACAAATCCAAGGTTGAGATCTTTCCCCGCCGCATCAGCGGCTCCAATACAGCAGCCTTGACGCGCCCCTCTGAAGAGTCACCCCACATCACTCGAACCCCAGAGAGTTCAAATGAGCCACGCGCACTACCATCTACCTCGAAGTTCTTCACCCTGGCAACCAAACCAGCAGGCATAGAAGTTCCCACCGCAGCGGCAGTGGCAAGCGACCTAGAGTCACGCGGATTAGCAATTTTGACTGGAAGAACACCAGCGGGAGGCGCAGGCACACTCTCATACCCAACTCCAGCTTTATCAATCAATCGATATGCTCCCGAAGGCAAAGCAGCAGCAGCCACCGGTGTCCGCTCGGAAACCTCCACATGCACTCCATTTGGCCAGGCACGCCGCACCCTCACAGCAGAGAACAAATGCACCTGATCCACTGCATCACGCGCCTCCACAAGGTCAACCTCAACCAGAGGTTGACCCAAAAGAGACTGCGTCCGGTCCCGAATAATCGTCTCCCGATGCGCCGACGCCCCTCCAATGGTCACCTGATCCACACGAAACCAGTCACTTTGCGTCAACAGCCAATAAACACCCCCAGCGACCCCCGCCACAAGCAAAAGCCAGGCCACAAGACGCCACACCCGCAACCGCACACGACGCGCCCGCTGCACAAAACGTTTATGCGGAGTCACCTTCGGCTTCGCCGCCGCCTGCCCGGATCCTCGCGCCCCCGCGTCCTTAGCCCGTGATCGAGAACGCACCACACCACCTCACACAGAACGGTCAGCTAAACACGTCAGCAACGCAGGGCCAACCGTGGTCACATCACCAGCACCCACAGTCAAAACCACATCACCTTCCCGCACATGATCCGCCACAACCGACGCCGCATCAGACAAACACGCCACGAAGTGCACTCCTCGCCGCCCTGGCAAAGCAGAAAGATGCTCTGTGATTAAACGCCCACTCACCCCAGGCATCGGCTCTTCCCGAGCCCCATAGACATCCAAAACAAACACTTCATCAGCAGGGGCCAGCCCCTGAGCAAACTGCTCAGCAAAATCTCTAGTACGCGAATACAAATGCGGCTGAAAAAGCACAACCAGCCGCCCAGAACCCACCAATTCGCGCGCTGTCTGCACCAAAGCTCGAACCTTGCCGGGGTTATGCGCATAGTCATCAATAACTGTGACATCCCCCGACGAACCCTTAATTTCAAAGCGCCGCCGCACACCTCCATAACCGGCCAATCCGGCCACCCCGGCCTCAGGCGACACTCCAAGCCCTACTGTGGCGGCCGTCAATGCGGCCACCGCATCTAACACGTTGTGCAAACCCGGCAACGGCAGTTCAAGCGCAAACGCTCCCCCATCAGGCATACGCACACGTGCCCGACTCATCATGCCCACAAACTCGACTGCTTCAACACGGACGTCAGCATCGGCAGACTGCCCGTACGTGACCACCCGAATACCGGCCAGACCGGCTCGCTCGGCCAGGCGCAAAGCGCCTTCATCATCAGCACACGTAACCAGCAGCCCCCCCGGACGCATCGACATCACGAATTCCAGATATGCATCCTGAACCGCCTCAAACGTGCCGTAAAAATCCAGATGGTCCGGCTGCACATTCGTCACCACCGCCACGTCAGGCCGATAAGCGAGGAACGACCCATCCGACTCATCAGCCTCCACAACAAAAACATCACCAGCGCCCAGCTCTGCATTTGACCCCGTCGCCACCAAATCACCGCCAACGGCGAAAGAGGGATCCACACCTGCATCACGCAACAACGTTGCAGTCATCGCTGTAGTCGTGGTTTTCCCATTCGCACCTGCAATCGCAACGCGGCGAACATCCTTCGCCACACTCGCCAACGCCATCGAGCGATGCAAGACACGCAAACCACGCTCACGAGCCGCCACCAGCTCCACGTTGTCGTCACGAATAGCAGAGGAAACCACTACCGTTTCAACACCTTCCAGGTGAGCAACATCATGCCCGACATGTACGTCAACACCTGCCTGACGCAAACCATCGAGAACCGCAGAATCTTTGGCATCAGATCCGCTCACCGACAAACCCGCTGCACACAGCAGGCGCGCCACCGCAGACATCCCCGCGCCACCCACAGCCAGCACATGGGTACGCCCCAACTCAGCAACCGGCAAAACTTCACCCGTGACATCAAAACGCGTCGGCCTCATCGAACAGCACCCTTCGCTCCAGCAGCAATAATCATGTCCACCAGCTGATCATCAGCCGTGCGGACCCCTACACGCGCCGATGCATCAGCCATCAAAGAGAGCCGCTCACGGTCACGCATCAAAGGAATAACTGTCCCGGTAACCCATTCACGACAGACTTGAGCATCATCAACCAGCAAAGCCCCACCGACGGCAACCACGTCATCAGCGTTGATTCTTTGCTCCCCATTTCCAATCGGCAAAGGAACGAAAATGGCAGGCAGCCCCACCGCCGTCAACTCACAAACCGTATTCGCACCTGAACGGCAAACAACCAGATCCGCTGCCGCATAAGCTAGCTCGATACGATCTGCATACTCAAGAACTCGATAAGCCGGCCCATCCACCCGCAGATCAGGCTCAAACCCCTTACCGCCACCAGCCAAATGCAACACCTGTACTCCCGCCTCCTGCAGATCCCGCACAGAAGCAGAGAAAGCATCATTCAACCGCTTGGCTCCTAATGACCCACCCGTCACCAAAAGCACCGGCGCATCCCCGCGCAAGCCAAAATGAGCCAAAGCCTCATCCCGCAACGCAGCACGATCCAACCGTGTAATTTCTGCCCGCATTGGCATCCCGATATACCGAGCATTTGGAAGACTCGTTGAGCTGAACGTAGTCGCCACGAACTCCGTCATCCGCGAACCAGCTTTATTCGCTAGCCCTGGCCGCGCATTACCTTCGTGAACAACAATCGGCACGCCCC
The DNA here is from genome assembly GCF_058996045.1 of Dermatophilus sp. B7861-1. Lineage (NCBI taxonomy): Bacteria > Bacillati > Actinomycetota > Actinomycetes > Micrococcales > Dermatophilaceae > Dermatophilus > Dermatophilus sp. B7861-1. The sequence goes on from NZ_CM180082.1 coordinate 1,827,388, forward strand.
GGCGTTTAGCCGCCAAGTATGCAGGGGTAGACACGTAGCCACCGAATCCCACCACAACCTCAGCTTCCGTATCAAGGATTGCCCGATCGGCGGCACGAATTTCTTCCACTAGCTTCCCTGGAAATTTCAAAGCCGCGCGATTAGGACGCCGTGGAAAAGCAACCTTGGGAACAAAAGCCAAATCATAGCCACGAGCAGGAACTAAACGCGCCTCCAACCCTTCACGCGTGCCCAAAGCCGTAATTCGCACGTGTGGGTCACGTCGCCGCAACGCATCCGCCGTCGCCAACAAAGGCGACACATGTCCCGCCGAGCCACCCCCAGCTAATAGAACCGAAGCTGGCATCTTTACTGACTCACTACCCATATTCATCGACGAGGACCTCCATGTCTGCGCGGAACAGCCGCAAGAGTACGAATAAGCACGCGAGGACGTGCCTGCAATGCCCGACGAGCGGCTGGCTCATTTCTTGCAAAAGAAATAAGAATCCCCAACGCGCCCAAAGTAGTGACCAAGGCAGAACCGCCATAACTCACTAAAGGAAGAGGGACACCAATAATCGGCAATAACCCGATTACTGAACCAATATTGATGACAGCTTGCACCAAAATCCAGCTCATAACACCAGCCGTCACCAATCGAACAAACATGTCATCACTGTGACGAATCAAGCGATAGCACCCCAACGCCAAAGCACCAAAGAGGAGAAGAATCATTAATGTGCCAGCAATTCCTAGCTCTTCTCCTACAATCGCGAAAATAAAATCATTATGCGGCTCTGGGAGCCATAGCCATTTCTCCCGAGACCCACCCAACCCAAGACCTGACAACCCTCCGTCAGCCAGCGCAAACTGCCCGTGCCTCGACTGCCAGCACTGCAAAACGTTCGTGCAACTCAGCCAAGCATTAATACGTTCAGTTCGGTTACTCGACCCAACCACCAAAGCCAGAACTCCGACAGCACCAACTCCTGCCGAAATCGCAAAAAACTTCCACGAAATACCGAGAACCCACAGAATTCCAGCCAGCACAGCAAATAGAACTAGCGCTGTACCTAAATCACGACCAAGCAGCACTAAACCAACCACAACAAAAGCGGCCGGCATAAAGACTGGAATAACCACATGGCGCCAGTCGCCCAGCAGTTTTTTCTTTTTCGCTAAAACTGCAGCAGAAAACAAGATGAGAGCAACTTTGCCAATTTCAGACGGCTGTAACTGAACTCCAGCAATACTAACCCAGTTCCGGTTACCGTTTACCGTATGCCCCAGTGGCGTAAAGACCAGCATCTGCAAACAAACAGAAACAAAAAGAAGGGGCAATCCAATACGTTTCCAAAAGCGCACAGGCAATCGTGCTGTCACACATGCTGCCCCTACTCCCACCACAGCGAAAACACCTTGGCGGAAAAAAAGATTAAAGGGAGATTTATTGTTATTCAGCTGCGTGACAGAACTTGCCGACAAAACCATCACCAAACCGATGATGAGAAGCATGCCAGTCGCCGTGAGCAACAAGTAATACGTCGACAGCGGAGATTCCAGTCGATCCCACAATGACGGCCTCTCACGCTCTCGCTCACCGATGACTCGCTCTCGGTCACGCAGCTGTTTACTCATGGCTACTCAGACTCCCCGGCACACGTGTCACCAGCGAAACGTCTAACAGCCTCAGCAAAAGCATCCCCGCGAGCACCGTAATTAAGGAACATATCCATTGATGCCGCCGCAGGGGCCAACAAGACAACATCCCCTTGCTGCGCTAAAGCCGAGGCTTCACGAACAATGCGTTCCATAATCAGCTCCGAACTTTCCGGAGCCGCCTCGTCACCCACATCAATCACGGGAACGCAGGGCGCATAGCGTTCCAATGCATCCGCCAGAATCGCTCGGTCACGCCCCAGCAAAACCACACCTCGCAACCGATCAGCTCTGGTCCGCACCAGCTCATCGACGTCAGCGCCTTTAAGCAATCCACCTGCAACCCACACCACACTCGCAAAAGACCCCAAAGACGCAGCAGCCGCATGCGGATTTGTTGCCTTACTGTCATCAATGAACGTAACTCCATCAACGACTGCAACCTCCGCGATGCGATGTTTCTCTACTTCATACTTGCGCAGACCAGCCTGCACAACTGGAGCAGGAACACCAATCGCCCGAGTTAAAGCTGCTGCAGCCAATGCGTTAGCAACAAAATGTGGCGCTGGCGGCAGCGATCCCCGCGACAGATCAGTCAAAGTTCCGATTTCAGCTGCCGAATTAGCTCGGTCCTCGACAAAAGCTCGATCAGCCAACACATCCTCGACTACGCCCAACATCGATAGCCCAGGCATACCTAGGGTGAACCCCACTGCTCGGCACCCCTCGATAACATCCGCATCTCGAACGAGCTGCTCTGTGACAGGGTCCGCCCCGTTGTAAATGCACGCGATCTGCGTGTTTTCGTAAATTCTTCCCTTATCTGCCGCGTAGGCCTCCATCGACCCGTGCCAATCGACATGATCAGGCGCAACGTTCAAACAAACCGATGCAGCAGGAGAAATCGAACGCTGCCAATGCAGTTGAAAACTCGACAGCTCCACCGCTATCACTTGATACGGATCTGGATGCAAAACCGCTTCAAGAAGAGGCGTTCCCACGTTCCCTGCCGCGACCGATCTCAATCCCGCGGCAGAGAGAATAGAAGCAACCATTGTGACAGCCGTGGTTTTTCCATTAGTTCCAGTGACGCATAACCATGGCGCAGGGTTCTCCGCTGGCCGCATACGCCAAGCCAGCTCCACTTCTCCCCAAATCGGCACGCCTGCCTGGGCAGCATGAACAAGGAGGGAATTATCCGGCCTCCACCCGGGCGAGGTGACAACCAAATCAATCTCAGAGACTGTTTCCGGTGCCCCAATCGCAGCCTGACCTTCCTGACCCAATAAGGTTACAGCACCCAAGATCTGCAAAATTTTGGCTTTCTCAGCCAAAACACTCTCCGCAGGAGCCTGGGCACCATCCACCACCGTTACGCGCGCTCCTCGCTCCAGTAGCGCATCTGCAGCAGCAAATCCACTGACCCCTAGCCCCGCAACGAGTACTCGCAGCCCAGCCCAATTCGCATCGCGGTGAGTAAGGCCAGGACGAGGATCCAGTCCCACCACCGAAGTAGTGACAAATCCGCCGCTTTCACACGCTTGGACTGTTTTCTCGATCGATGAACCGCTCATACCTTCTGTCACGCTCACACCGTCCCTCCGGTCATCCATTCTGCGTAGAAAGCAGCCACACCCAAACCGCAGAACAAGCAAGCAATAATCCAGAACCGAATGACGATAGTTACCTCAGCCCAACCCAAAAGCTCAAAATGGTGTTGCAAAGGCGCCATGCGGAAAACACGCTTCTTACGAAGCTTAAAAGAAGCAACTTGGATAATCACTGACATAGTGATGATCACAAACAGACCACAAAGAATGACCGACAACAACTGTGTGCGTGAGGTAATAGCAAGCCCCACAACAGCACCACCAAGAGCCAGAGATCCCGTGTCACCCATAAAGATCCGAGCTGGAGAAGCATTCCACCACAAGAAACCAACACAGGCACCAAGAAGCGCAGCAGCGACAATCGCTAGATCAAGCGGATCAGGGGTGGGGTAGCACTTAGGCGATGGTGCAGGCATCCAACAGTTCTGATTGAACTGCCACAGCCCAATGAGCAGGTAAGAAGCGGCTACTGCTGCTGTAGCCCCTGTAGCTAACCCATCGAGACCATCGGTGAGGTTCACCGCATTCGTAGTTCCCGCAACCATCAAGTTCACCCATATGAGGTAAAGCACGATGCCGATCGCGGCACCGACACCCAGCTCACGAAAGTCGAATTCGGTATCACGAACAAAAGATATGGCCGTCGATCCGGGAGTTATACCATTTGCATTCGGAAACATGATAACGACTGCACCGAAAACAGAGGCAACCAAAGTTTGACCTACGAGTTTTTGCCATGCCCGTAAACCAAGACTTCGCGCCTTACTGATTTTAATGTAATCGTCAAGAAAACCAACTGTCCCCATACCAACGACGAGAAACAAAACTGCTAATCCGCTGGAAGAAACCGGATGCATCGTGACAATATGGGCAATTAAATATCCAAGAACAGTGGCCACAATGATGACCACACCGCCCATCGTGGGCGTTCCGCGCTTGGTGTGGTGACTTGTAGGGCCATCATCTCGAATAAACTGGCCGTAATGCTTTTTCACTAAGAATTTGATGAACCATGGGGTGGCGAACAACGCAACCAGGAGCGCTGTCCCGGCTGCAACAATGATGAGTCTCACGCGTTTCCTCCCCCTCGCACCAAATCCTCACCAAGGCGCCACAAACCTGCACCATGGGACGACTTGACGAGAACTAAATCTCCGTTTTGGAGCATGCTCTCGAGCTTCTCAAGTGCCGCTTCCACAGTAGCGACGTGCTGAATATGCAAATTCGGCGAACCAGGCAGAATCTCGCTATTGGCACCATCAACATAAGCCTCGACGCCAGAGCGTTCACCCACCGCCACGATTTCATCAATACCCAAACTAGCCGCCAATTGACCGACCGCTCGATGCTCAGCTTCTTCTTCATCACCAAGCTCGAACATTGCACCCAAAACGGCATATGTGCGGCGGCGTGTTTCGCCCTGTCCCGCCATTACCGAAAGGGTTCGGATGGCCGAAGACATGGATTCAGGGTTGGCATTGTAAGCATCATTGATCACGGTGACCCCATCGGGCCGATCATGACGCTCCATGCGATACCGGCTTGCTGGACGAGCTGTTTCCAACGCTGTCTTCAGTTCGCTTAAGTCCATCCCGGCCCACGTAGCAACGGCAGCAGCGGCGAGAGCATTCCAAACTTGATGGTCCCCCATGAGGCCTAAGTCAACGTGGATGGACTCCTCATCGATAGTCAGTGTGAAGGATGGGCACCCATCCTCACCGACGACGATGTGTGACGCACGGATATCGCTGCCTTCACTCGTGCCAAAATGAATAGTGCTGGCTTGGTCAGCTACTGACATCGCACTGACGAGCTCGTCATCGGCGTTCAGAACGGCAAGCCCGCCCTTAGGCAAAGACATAGGCAGTTCAGATTTTGCGCGTGCAATGGCTTCACGAGATCCAAATTCACCAATGTGCGCGCTTCCCACATTAAGGACCACGCCCACGCTTGGGTGTGTCATGGTAGTGAGGTAGTTGACATGGCCAATACCGCGAGCTCCCATTTCAAGCACAAGGTATCGGGTTTGCGGCGTAATCCGACACACAGTCAGCGGGACACCGACTTCAGAATTTAAAGAACCGACGTTGGCAACTGTGTTTGCCTGGAAGCTCAGAACATGCGCAATGAGATCTTTCGTTGTGGTTTTTCCGCTTGAGCCAGTGACGCCGATTACGGTGAGTTCACCTGTTGCCTCTTGTGTTTCGATGAGAAAAGAGGCCAGCGCTGCAAATGCATCCTGGACGTCGTCAACCTGAACGTAGGGAAGATCCTCGATAGGCGTGGTGACTAGAGCAGCCACAGCACCATTGTCTGCAGCAGAAGCTGCATAGGCATGTCCATCTGCATGCTCACCAATTCGAGCAATGTAAAGCGACCCTTCCTCAGCAGCGCGCGAATCGGTGACTACTGCCCCCTTCACGAGGATGTCAGCTGCTTCAGGAGAGCTCAGACGTCCTGAAGTGATGCAAGCGATCTTGCCTAAAGTAAGTGGAATCATCGATCCTCCTGATCCGATCCCAGATGTGAGGCCCACGCTGCCGCAATGGCTTCGCGGTCATCGAAAGGAATGGTTTCCGTCCCGATTGTTTGGGTGCTTTCGTGGCCCTTGCCAAGCACTGCAAGGATTCCTTGAGGTTCGAGGTGCCTGATTGCAGCTGCGATTCCTTCTGCACGACCTGCTTGTTCCAGCACAGTGGTGTGCGAAGCATTATGAGTGCCCGCGGTGACGGCAGATCGGATAAGAGCTGGGTCTTCGCAACGTGGATTGTCATCGGTGACGACAACAACATCAGCCAGGGCTGCAGCAGCGGCTCCCATAAGCGGGCGTTTCCCCGCATCGCGGTCGCCACCTGCCCCAATGACTGCAACGAGGTTACCTCCCCGCTGGTCGGCTCGAGCGCGCAGGGCAGTAAGAGTGGCAGTAATGGCGTCGGGCGTATGCGCGAAGTCAACATAAGCCTCTGGGGCGAGCGCATTCTCTGTACTGCTCAATGTCGGTGTGCGAAGAGGAACATTCTCCATACGTCCAGGAACACGAGGTCGGGCCCCCATGGCTCGTTCGATCTCGTTGACGGGAAGCCCTGAAGCGAGCAAGACAAGTGCAGCAAGTGCTGTGTTGACGCGGTTGTGCTCACCAGGCAGCGCACTGTTGAGCCGAAGTCTTCCTGGACCGGCGTGAGTACCTTCACGAACAAGTTCGAATGCGGTATCTGCTTTGTCTCCAGTAGTGACTAGGCGCCAGTCCGGGGTTGGCGTGTCTTCAGCAGCTGGTGATGTTTGGTCAGTTGTCGCGCGGGTGCTGTCGCTGAAAGACGGGGTGGCAAGTGTGATGGTGGGAATGGTCGATTGCTGGGCGAGGCGACGTCCCCAAGCGTCATCGATGCAGATGACTCCCGTCGCAGCGTGCTCAGGGGTAAAGAGGCTGGCTTTGGCTTGGAAGTAGTCCTCCATGGACTCGTGGAAGTCGAGGTGATCTTGAGAGAGGTTTGTGAAAACTGCGGTGTCGAAGCGGATAGCGTCAGCGCGGTGCAGTGACAGGGCGTGGCTGCTTACTTCCATCACGCAGTGACTGACTTCGTGCTCTCGCATGAGTGCCAAAACACCCTGGAGTTTGGGGGATTCAGGTGTGGTGTGTGAGCTGCGCAGGACGCTACCTGCAATACGGGTTTCGATGGTGCCGATGAGTCCGGTGGTGCGCCCGAGCGCCCTCCATGCAGATTCGACAAGGTAGGCAGTAGTGGTTTTGCCGTTAGTTCCGGTAATACCGACCATGCCTAGGTGAGCGGTGGGGTTGTTATAAATAGCTGCTGATACTGCACCTAGAACGGCTCGTGGATCCGGAACCACAATGAGCGTGGTGTTGCAGTTAGCACTTAGTTCGGCACCGTGGGGGTCGGTAAGGATTGCTTGAGCACCCGATGCCACTGCTGCCTGTGCGAACTGCGCCCCATGCACATTGGCTCCAGGAAGCGCAGCGTAGAGGTCACCGGGTTGCACTTCGCGGCTATCAAGGGTGGCTCCGGTAAGGAGTTTATCGGTTTCGGTTATTGCACCGCGTAATTTGACGTCGACGCCGGTACCCCGGATGAGATCGACGATCTGCGCGATCGATGTGCCTGATACATGTTCTGGCCGGTTCACTGTGATCACCACGTGCAGGACACTACCTGCGTCTGGCCGTGGAGGTGTTGTCCGTAGGTGACACGGCAGGTGGTTGGAGTCCAGTTTTTGTTTCTGGGGTGTTGGGCGGCACTGCTTGAGGTTTGTTATCGCCGGCGGGTGCGCTTTGTGGAGTAGGAGTCGCCTGGGAGGGATTGAAGGTAAGTGGGAATTCAGCGATTTTGGCGCCGCTGGGAGCGATTCCGTATTTCTGGAGGGCATGTGACATGACTGAGGAGAAAACTGGGCCTGAGGTGGAACCGCCGTAGATGTCTTTTTTCGGGTTGACGAGAAAAACACCCATGACGAATTGCGGATCGTCGGCGGGTGCGTATCCGACAAATGAGGAGACGTATCCTCCTTTACCTGTGTAGCGGTTAGAGGTTCCAGTTTTTCCTGCGATGTTGAAGCCTGGGACAGCCGCTTGTAGCGCGGTTCCTTCGTTAGAAACGACGGATTGGAGCATGGAACCAAGCTGGCTGGCGGTCTCTTTAGAAACCGCTTGAGTCTGTTGTGGCAGTGGTTGGGGGTGGTATTGACCTTCGACGTCAGTGCGGCCAGCAATGAGGGAGGGAGGAATATGGATTCCCTTGTTAGCGATGGTTTGCATGATTCCGGTGACTTGCACTGGGGTAGCGGTGAAGGCTTGACCGAAGGAAATGGTGTAGCGGCTTCGACCGTCCCACGTGCTGGGGTCCCCGAGGTAGCCGGCAGATTCGCCGGGGAATCCGACAGCAGTGCGTTCACCTAGTCCGAAACGTTGCATATACTCGGCGAGTTTTTCGCGGGGATAGAGCTGAGCAAGTTTGACGGTGCCGATGTTGCTGGATTTAGCGAGAACACCTGCTGTGGTGAGGTGTTCGGTGGGGTGGTCGTGTGAGTCACGGAATTCTTGGCCGTCGACGGTGTAACGGTTGGGGATTTCCCACTGGGTGGTGGGAGTAGTGAGTCCAAGGTCGAGAGCTGCTCCGGCAGTGATGATTTTGGTGACTGACCCAGGTTCGAAGGCGCCTTGGAAAGCCATGTTGGAGAAGTCTGAGTTGTTGCGACCGCGGTCTGCTGGGTCGAAGGAGGGCGCTTGGGTGACGGCGAGTAGTCGTCCTTGTTTATCCATGATGACGATGACTCCGGCTTCGGCACCGAGGTCTTGTACTTGTTTGGCGATGGCGTCGTGGGCAAACCAGTTGAGGTCGTTATCAATAGTGGTGCGAATGACTTCGCCGGGTACGGCCGGGGTGATTTTTGAGTTGCCCATGGGGATGACGCGGTTATCGAGAGAGTATTCGCGAACGATTTTTCCTGGACGGCCGGTGAGGGCTTGGTTGTAGAGGTATTCGAGTCCGCCACCGGTGTTTCCTTTGGCAGTGCCATCAGATCCGACCCATCCGACGGTGGCGGCTGCGGGCTCTCCACCGGGGTAATAGCGGATGGGAACAAGTTCGTTAGTGATGCCGGGGATTTTGAGGCCTTGCACTTTGAGCCAGGTAGTGGGAACCACGGATCGGGCGATGGGTACCCATGGTTTTCGTCCGGTCATGCTGGTGGCGAGTTGTTTTTCGTCAATGCCAAGGATGGGGGCTAGGTCCGCTGCGGCACCGGCAGCACCAACTTTGGTGCTTTTTTTCGTATTGGGATCTTTTTTGGTGTATTCGGCTACGGCAACTTGGTCAACGACGATGTCGAAGCGTTCGCTGGATTCAGCTAGGGGTGCTCCGTAGCGGTCTTGGATGGTGCCGCGTTTGGCGGGGATTGGGGTGGGTCGAGAACGGAGCCTTTGGGCTTGTTGAGCGATGGTTTCAGCGTCGATGGCTTGGAGTCGCACTAGTTGGGCAGCGAAAACAGTGAAGATGAAGAGCAGAGCGATGAACATGGCTCTGCTGCGGCGTCTGGGGTCACCAGCTGTGCGTTTTTTAGTGGCTTTTGTTGTTTCGCCTGGTCCTTGTGGAGGACGTGCTGGATTGGTGTTTTGGGGTGTATCCGGGCCCGCTGGTGAGGGCGCGGTGGGTTTAGTGGGGCTCGGGGGTGCGCTGGGTTTCTTTGTTTGGTTTTTTCGGTTCTGATTGGGATTTGCTGGGCGATGCGGGTGCTTGCGTTTGCCCTGGGGCGTGGTGGGGCGAGGGGTGCGGCGTGGCGGCTTTTTGTTGCTGGGTCCGTTGCTCACGTCCTCACCTCATTGTGTGTTGGTTGGTGCGTCATTGGTCAGCGGCGCTGGGGCAACGTCGGAGGTATTGGCCTCAGGAAATGTGCTGGGGTCATTGCCACTGTTTTGCGTGCCAGGTGTTTGGCTGGGTTCTGCGGTATTGGGGTTGGGGTTAGGGCTGTTGTCGCTTGTGGGTGAGGAGTTTGGGGATGGGGGTATTTGACGGTTGGGTGCTCCAGAAGGGGCGGGTGTTGGGTTACCGACGACAGATCCATCTTTGAGTTTGAGGTAGGCAGGGGTCCCGCCAGTGACCATGCCGAGTTCTTTGGCTCGGGTTGCCAGTTCCGAGGGGGTGGATCGGAGGGCAACTTTTTCGATGAGTTCAGATTCTTGTGCGCGTAGTGCTTCTACTTGCTCGGTGACGTCGTGGAGTTCGTAGGCTCCTGCGACGAGGGAGAGGTTAAGAGCCAGGAGCGCACCGAGTCCCAGTGTCATGAGGATGCTGCAGAAGACGATGAAGGGAATGCGTCCGACTCGTCGTGGGGTGGGCGCGACGACACGCAGAGGCGGCCGCTGGGGTGTGGTGGGGCGTGGGGTAGCGCGGCGGACAGGCCGAGAAGTCAGTGGTTGCTGGCTCATCGGTGGCGTCCTTTCGAGCGGCGTTGAGTGGGGAAAGCTGTTTGTGCGGAAACTGTTTGTGGGCGGTTTCCTTCACGGATTCGGCAAGCTGCGCGAAGGCGTGCTGAGGCGGCTCGAGAGTTCTCTGCGATGGCTTGACTATCAGGCTCTTCAGCGCCGCGAGTGAGGAGTTGGTGAGTGGGGGCGTGTTCAGGTAGTTCGACGGGTAGTCCCGGAGGTGCAGAGCTGGTCGCTGCAGCAGTGAAAACTCTTTTGACCATTCTGTCTTCAAGGGAGTGGTAGGAGAGCACCGCTGCTCGACCTCGAAGTTTGAGTACGCGCAGGCTTTCTGGAAGGGCACCAGCTAAAGAGTCGAGTTCAGCATTGACTGCAATGCGCAGGGCTTGGAACGTGCGTTTTGCTGGGTGTCCGCCAGTGCGGCTAGATGCCGCAGGGATGGCTTGGTCAATAAGTTGGGTGAGTCTGGCTGAGGTGGTGAAAAGCTGGTCGGTGCGGGCTTGGACAATGCGGCGAGCGATGCGTCCAGCGAACCGTTCTTCGCCGTATTCGCGCAGGATGCGGGTGAGTTCGTCTGCACTGAGGGTGTTGATCAGGTCGGCTGCGGTAGGGCCTGTTGTTTGGTCCATGCGCATGTCTAGAGGTGCATCGACACGGTAGGCAAAGCCACGGTCATCGGCATCGAGTTGAAGGGAAGAAACTCCCAGATCCAGGAGGATGGAGTTGACGTGGGAAAAACCGGCATCGGTGATGACGTCACTGATTTCGTCGTAGGTGGCATGGAAGGGCCGGAACCGGTCACCGAAGCGAGCAAGTCTGCAGCTTGCTAGTTCGAGGGCTTCGGTGTCGCGGTCGATGCCGATGGCGATGGCGTTGGGGCAGGCCTCGAGGATGGCTTCGATGTGTCCGCCCATTCCACAGGTGCCGTCTACGTGCACGGGTGTGCCTTCGGCAGCTTCTGGACCAGTGAGGGCTGGTAGAAGAATTTCGGTGACGCGATGGAGCATCACGGGACGGTGGAGCGATGCGGGGTCTTCGTGACGCATCGTCCCTCCTTTGTCTGTTCGAGGCGTGTCCCGCCGTGGTGACGGGGTCGGTCTGCAGCGTGTGGCTACACACACTTAGTTAACGCATATTCACTTCCGGTGCGAAATGCAACGAGCGTGTCACTAGCAAGGTTCCGCTTCGACAAACTTTGCTCACATACGTGAACTGCATTGTGCCGTTGAGGTAATGACTGCTCGACTGCACCGTGCCGGCGGATCCCCCACCGCTTCTTAGTCAGGTTGGGTGGCCTGACTCTTGACGAATCCAACTAGCTGGGTAGGCCTGCGGATTCATTCTTGTTCCGGCGCCGGGGAAGTACGTCGGAGCAAAAACTGAGCGGAGGGAAGTCGACCGGCAGGGGGCAAAGCATCCCGAGCATCGGGCGGGCGAAAAGCCACAGCAGTGTGGTCAAACTCCCGCTAAACGGACATGGACAGATCCGACACCTCAGAAGAGGCCAGGAACCACCTCCTCGGCCTGAGCCGCGAAAGATTCCTCGGATGCCGCGAGATACTCCTCCCACGCTGTGCTGTCCCAGACTTCAAGGCGAGAGCCAGCACCAATGACGGTGAGCTCTTTGTTGAGTCCGGCATATTGACGCAACGCAGGTGGAATCGTGAAGCGACCTTGTTTGTCCGGTATTTCATCTGATGCACCAGACAAAAAGACCCGCATGTAATCACGCGCGGCTTTGCTGGTCATGGGAGCAGAACGCAAACCATCGGCCACACGGACGAATTCATCCATCGGAAAGATGTAGAGGCAGTGCTCCTGTCCGCGCGTCACGACCAGCCCGGGGGCCAGACGTTCCCGGTATTTGGCGGGAAGGATCAAGCGCCCTTTTTCATCGAGACGGGGGTTGTGAGTACCGAGAAACATCTCGCAACACCCCTTCCCTCCGCGGGATCGACGCCACCTCTGATGGGGCATCTTCGTGGACCTTATGGTTTGCCGGACCTTCCCCTCCAGCGCCCTCCACTTTACTCCACTTCACTCCTCCCGCAGCGCGAAGGGAACGTACCCAGTTTCAATTAGCCGCTAAAAACGCACGTCAGCAAGTACATACACTCAACCTGAGCCACCTCTGTCATCAACCTCCCCCCTAGGCGCAACCACCTATCTACACCTAAGAGAAAACCACCCTCACAACACTGAATATCACCTTCAATCGGAACAAAAGCGCAGTTCAGGGCCATGGATCCAAATAAATGTGACTCAGGTCATTTATGAACACAAACCATGTGGTGATGGGGGCGAAATGCGCATGTGGGGAGAAGTGGAGCGCATTAAGCATGTACACGAGCGACACGCCGACACCCCTGCCGGGCGCTCAAAATTCAATGATTCAACGGCTTCTAGCGCTTTATGGACACCCAAGTCATGAGGCACTCGCATGAAGTCACTCACGCCCACATGCCCTCAATTTCGGCGACACCTCACATTTCAGAAGCACACGAGCCATCACGAAAGAGAGGAGAGAACACCCTGAAGAAAATAAAAAGGATTGGGCCCACCTAATAGGTGGGCCCAATCCTTTTTATTTAAGTGGAGCTATGGGGATTCGAACCCCAGACCTCTTCCATGCCATGGAAGCGCGCTACCAACTGCGCCATAGCCCCGTACTACATTAGTAATACTTTCGCCCCGTTCCCGCGGCGACCCTTTAATACTAGCCATACTCCGGGTTTAAACCCAAATCGGCAGCCTGGCTAGGGAGAACGTTCCACGAACGTACCCGCCATCCCCGATCAGAGTCCTCCAACTCAGCCAAAGCACAGTTCTGCAAACCACCGAGCATCCGCCACGCAACCGCTTGATCCAGCCCCACCTGCTCGGCAACCAAAGCGCGCGCAGTCACCCCATGAGTTACCAAAAGCCCGACTCCCCCAGCTGATAACCGCGCATCCACTTCAGCCAACAAAGGCCGAACGCGTTCCACCACATCAAGCACCGACTCCCCCGTCGGACCACCACGCTTATCCGAGACAGCAAAGGTGGCCCAGTCCGGACAAGGCTCCAGCTCCGTAACTCGCTTGCCCTGCCACATACCACTGTGAGATTCACGCAACCGCGAATCCAACTCAACACAAACCCCGAGAACCGCCGCGACCTGCTCAGCAGTCTCAGCGGCACGAGAAAGATCCGAAGAAAGAATGAACTCAGGAGAAAAACCCGCCACAAAACCTGCTGCCTGCCTGGCTTGGGCGCGCCCCTCATCAGACAAAGGAATATCCAAATGCCCCTGCACCACCCGATCACGATTGTGCGCAGTAACCCCATGCCGCATCACCAGCAAACGACGCGTCACTATCAATCACCCCACCTTGCTACCACGCACCCCCTGGACCTACACGTCACGACAACTGCGCAGCCGTAGGAAACTCCGGCAACTCAAGCGCAGGGCTGTCCTTCCAGAGACGCTCTAACTGATAAAACTCACGCTCTTCGGTGTGTTGCACATGCACAATCACTCCGTCAAAGTCCATGAGCACCCAACGCCCGCCAGCAAACCCCTCCATAAGGATCGGCTTAGCACCAACTTCCCGCAGACGGTCTTGAATGTTTTCAGCCACCGCCTGCACTTGGCGCTCAGATTCAGCGGAAACGAGCACAAATGCATCAGCCAGCGCGAATCGGCCAGTCACATCCAACGCAACGATGTTTTCTGCGTTTTTCTCATCAGCGGCTAAAGCAGCCACATCGACTAGTTCCTTAATTGGTGCGACAACCGTCACTGGGTCTCCTGCCCATCTAGATACAAACAATGTTTAGCGATGTATTGGACCACCCCGTCTGGCACCAAATACCAAACCGGCTGTCCCGCCGCGACACGCTCACGGCAATCACTCGACGAAATCGCCATCGCTGGGATCTCCGCCAAGCTCAACCCTTCACTGGGCAAACCCTCTGATGTCAGCTCATGCCCGGGACGGGTCACCCCCACGAAATGAGCCAACGACCACAATTCGTCAACATCTTTCCAGGACAGAATGCGTTTCAATGCATCCGCTCCCGTGATAAAAAACAGCTCCGACTCCGGGCGCTCTTCATGTAAATCCCGCAACGTATCGATCGTGTACGTCAACCCTGGTCGATCAATATCGACGCGGCTGACAGTAAAACGGGGGTTTGAAGCGGTCGCAATCACCGTCATGAGATACCTGTGCTCAGCAGGCGAAACTTTCCGACCGCTTTTCTGCCACGGATGCCCAGTAGGAACGAACACCACCTCATCCAAACCAAAACGGTGTTGAACCTCACTTGCCGCAACAAGATGGCCATGATGGATCGGATCAAACGTTCCCCCCATCACGCCTACCCTGTGCGTCAGTGGGATCCCCCAGCCTCGGCGGATCCATGCTCCTGAGATACATGACCATGGCTAGCACCGCCATGGATATCCCGCCCCTCAATCATGGCCTGCGCCGAGTGACGGAACATCCACGTAAAAACAAGCAAAAGGACACCTACGGCCAAAGCAATCGCACCGAAAACCCAAGCAGGCATTGGCAAATGATTCACGACGTGAGGCGCGTGAGCCGCAAGACTAAAAACGTGAGTGGACATGTGATCCAGCGTACCCGTGCTCGCTGCCCGCGCAGCACCTCTAGCAAGACACAACACCCAACCACCTCACAACCCACCACGCCCACCTCACCACTGACACTGCACGAAGCTGATGATGCATAGGGTATGGGGCATGCATCCCGTGTTGTCCGTCGTTATCCCCGTCTACAACGAAGAGGAAGTCCTCCCTCTCATGGTGGAGCGGCTCCGTCCCGTACTCGACGGCCTTGGCCAGACCTACGAGGTCGTCGCGGTCGACGACGGCAGTAAGGACAAATCTGCACTGGTCATGGCCCGTTTGCGACGATCTTGGCCGCAATTTCGCATCATCCGCCTTCGCGCGAACTCCGGCCACCAGGCCGCCATCTCCGCTGGTCTAGCTCGCGCACACGGCGACTACGTCGTCACCATCGACGCAGACCTGCAAGATCCACCCGAAACCATCGCGGAAATGCTCGAGCTAGCACAACAGAAGAAACTCGACGTTGTCTACGGCATCCGCAGCGACCGCAGCACCGACACCGCCTTTAAACGCGGCACTGCCCAAGCCTTCTACGCCACCCTGCGGCACCTATCAAAAACTGACGCCCCCGCCAATGCCGGCGACTTCCGTCTCATGTCGCGTGCCACCGTCGATGCTGTCAACGCTCTTCCCGAACACCACCGCGTGCTACGCCTGGTTGTGCCCCAACTCGGATTCCCATCAGGCGAGGTCTACTACAAACGTGAAGAACGCGCCGCAGGGGAATCAAAATATCCCCTCAGTAAAATGATCGCCCTGTCTGTTGACAGCCTCACTGCTGGCTCCATGGCGCCGCTGCGCCTAGCAACATGGTTCGGCGTACTCGGATTTGTCGGCGCTGTACTCATTTTCTTCTACGCTCTCATCTCTTCACTGACCGACCGCGCTGTAGCCGGATGGACATCTACCGTTATGGCGGTCTCAGCTGTTGGCGGCGCACAGCTGATCTGCGTCGGCATCCTTGGTGAATACGTCGGCCGCATGTACAGCATGATGCAAGGCCGCCCAACCTACTTCGTCGCCCATGACACCGACCTCATCAGCCACGAAAACATCGGAGAAAACGAACCCACCCACCACGACACCAGCGGTGACCGCGATTTCCTCACCGAACTCGCCGACCTTGACGTCCCTGCCACCGGCGAAATTCCCATGTCCCGTAAAGCCGATACGCCTTCAGCAACCGCAAAAGCAACGGCACCAGAAACACCAGCCTCACTCACCACACCTGATGCTGCCACCACAACCGAAAACGAATCCGCCGCAGAGAAACCAGCAGTAGCGCCTGTCACCGCTTTCACCCGCGCATACGAAGAAACGGCCACCGAGCCTGCGCTCGTGACCGCTTCTGGTGAAGCTGCGGAGGGCGCCCAACCGGATACCCCCCGCACACAAATGATCGACGCCGAAGCCCGTCAGGCGGTACGACGCACCTCAGCAAACAAGCTCACTCCCGGAAGCGAGGAAACCGGCAAGTAACGCTCGGCAGCGACCACAGCAGAAAGCCCCGCATTGACGATGGGGTTCATCGGCTGTAGGTCGCTGCCGCTCGATGAAGAGCGGCGAAGAGCAACAGCTGGTCGAAGCAAAACCATCCACGACTTCATCCACTCCAAACGGAAGCCTGGCTGGTCCAGAACCTGGGTGAGAGTCTCGCGGGTGTATCGGCGAAGGTGAGACACAGCTACGTCGTGAGAGCTCCACAGTTTCGGATCCGCTGGAACAGCTACCAGGAAAGCTCCACCCGGTTTGAGTACGCGTGCCACCTCTTTGACACAGCGATCGTCTTCTTCGAGGTGCTCAAGCACATCAAAAGCAGTAACGAGATCAAGGCTGGCATCCGGTAGCGGAAGCTGCATGGCGTCAGCGCGCATGACAGCTAGTCCACGTTCCTTTGCCACTTCCGCGCCTTCAGGGCCATACTCCAGCGGAGAGACCTGCCACCCCATGTCCCGCAGCACGCGTGTGTTACCCCCACCGGCTGCGCCAACATCAAGAGCGCGACCAGGGGTACGCCCCTCGAGGAGCTTCTTGAGGATGTGACGACGCTCCCTGTACCACCAGTGGTTGTCTTCGAGAGCTGCGAGCTTACGTACTTCGGAACCTTCCATACTGCCGATCCTGCCACGCATCGGGGAAGCGACGGGAATCGAACACGACCCACTCGAACACCAAAGAAGCACTCGGGCTCAATCCGCTAACGCTTCATCCTGGAGGCGCCTACAACATGCATCGAGAAACTCCGCTCCCAGTCCGTGTTCTACCGTGGCTTTCTCACCTTCATCAGGCCGCTGCGCAACCATGAATTTTTGGCATACAGGCGCGGCCACACAGCCGACTAATTTTCGATACACAGCTCAGTCATCTTCAAGACGCTGCCCCATACGCAAGAGAAAAGGCTTAAAACCGTTCTTTTGGAAGAGGTGAATGGTGGCAGCGTTGTCAGTGAGAGTGCTCGTAGTCCAGTAAGAAATTTCACGCCGCATCAGCTCTTTCCGACACGCAGAGAGAAGATCTGATGCGATACCGCGCCCACGATAGTCAGGTAAAACTACGAGAGATTCCAGCTCACCTCGTGTTTCACCCATATCGAAGGTCGAGTCTGGCGAGACAAAACGTATAGCGGCGTACCCTACTGCCTTATCCTCAACGTTTCCGTTCTCGTCAGGAGTCTGGTCAATCGCGATAAAAACTAAACCGCTGGCATCGTTGATCCAGGCCAAATACTCCTGAAAACGCAGCTGCCACGCCTCATGAGGCTCAAGCACGCGCCATTTCCCACCAGAAATAGTCGCGTATTCGCTGACCATCTGCTTCCACAGAGGCTTAACCTTCGCGATGTCTCGCACGTGCGCGCGGACGATCTGTTGACTCATGAGGAAACCGTATCCACATCCGCCCCGAGAAGCACATGTGGTCTTCCCCATCGCACACTTACTGTGTTCAGTCTGAAGAACAGCCCAACACCAATACGTTCAGACGAAACGGACCAGTATCGCGAGCTGGCCCCACCGCTAAAGGGAGACGTCCACGCCACCAGAGTGTCGCGAAGCAAGATACCGCTCAGCTCGAGTCAGCTCAGCACCGGAGTAAGGGTTCAAGTGGCCACTGCGAAGTAGTGCTTTCCCACGACGATGAAGGTAAGACACGCTCACTTCAACCCCCCGAGGAAGAACACCGTCATGCCGATCAAGAACTAGTTGCAAACTGAACGGTTGAAGATCCTCCCCATTAACGATTCCCGTACCGTACAACCGCTCTCCCGTCACTACGTGAATCAATTCGATATCAGCAGCACTAAGAAGAGACGTATCGGGGGCGCTAGAACGACGGACACGGCGCTCGCCCCGATGAATCACCGGAAAACGCTCAGTGCTTGTAGATGTAGCAGAAGCGTCCGCTTTAACCACAGCAGGCACAGGCGGAGTCACCGGTTGCGGCAAACGCACATCGATAATCAACATGACTCCCCCTGTACAGCATGACAGCGTGCATTTAAGAACGATCAAAGTAAAACCGTTCTGACCATCTGACCAGGGAAGATGTGTACAACGATGGTGTGGTTCTCTTTCTTCGAAGAAAGAGAACCACACCATCGTTCACTCACTCATCGTGAGAAGGATCCGTCCACAACCCAGCACGACGCTCCTCATCGAACTGCGCCCGTGCAGCAGCCCGCGATGCTCTGCGCTCGTCATAAGCCTTGCGTTTCTCAGCGCGAGTGGGGCGATGCATGTCCTCAAGTCGCAGGTCCGTTCCACGAGGACCAAGCAACTCAGCACCAGCAGTAATCGACGGTTGCCAATCAAACACCACAGCACTGTCTTCTGGGCCGATATAAACGGTGTCCCCTGCCACTGCACCTGCCTTAACCAAGGCGTCCTCCACGCCAGCTTTGGCAAGCCTGTCTGCGAGGAACCCAACAGCCTCATCATTTGCGAAGTCAGTCTGCCGCACCCACCGCGTGGTTTTGTCTCCGATAACGCGGTACACCGGGCCCGTAGACTCCATTTCACGGCGCACTTCGAAGCCGGTCTCATCCACAGCCTTCGGCCGAATCGTAATTCGACGACGAGGTTGTTCTTCTTGCTCAGAAGCAATACGAGCACGGGCTTGAGCAACATGTTTAGCAAGCGAGAAAGAAAGCTCTTTCAGCCCAGTACGCGCCACCGCCGAAATGACATGCACCTCTAGACCACGTGCTTCCAAGTCAGGTTTGACGAATTCAGCCAGTTCTTTAGCTTCCGGCACGTCAGCTTTGTTGAGCACGACGATGCGGGTGCGGTCCGAAAGAGGGCGACCACCCAGCGTGGACTCGGGAACATACTCCGCTAATTCATGCTCGATAACATCGAGGTCACTCATCGGGTCGCGATCCGCTTCAAGGGTTGCGCAGTCAATGACATGCACAAGCACATGGCATCGCTCAACATGCCGTAAGAACTCCAATCCAAGCCCCCGGCCTTCATGCGCACCCGGGATCAGGCCAGGAACGTCGGCGACGGTGTAGCGGGCACTCCCCGCAGTGACAACGCCAAGATTCGGCACGAGCGTGGTGAACGGATAGTCCGCAATTTTTGGTTTCGCGGCGCTCATCACAGAAACCAAAGAAGATTTACCGGCCGAGGGGTACCCGATCAGCGCGACATCAGCCAGAGTTTTAAGCTCGAGAACAACTTCCGCCTCTTCACCGGGTTCTCCCATCAGAGCAAAGCCAGGCGCCTTACGTTTCGTGGAGGCAAGAGCTTTGTTCCCCAGACCGCCATGTCCGCCCTCAACGATGGTGAACTCCGTCCCCTCACCAACAAGATCGGCCAAGACCTGTCCATCACGGGTAGAAATCACAGTGCCATCTGGAACAGGAAGGATGAGGTCCTCACCGCGCGCACCATTACGCTCATCACCTTCCCCCGGACGTCCGTTACTCGCTTTGCGATGTGGGCTGTGGTGGTATTCAAGCAAAGTGGTCAGCTGATGATCCACACGGAAAATGACATCACCGCCATGACCTCCATTGCCGCCGTCAGGGCCACCGAGGGGCTTGAACTTTTCACGGTGAACAGAAACGCATCCGTGACCACCATTACCGGCGGTGACATGAAGGACGCAGCGATCGACGAATGCAGGCATGATCCCCATCATCACATGCGCGCGAATAGGTGGTAAATCCAGCTCACACCTGTGCTGCCAGGCCGTGTTCTTTTCGAGGAACCTCGCAGCTACCCCCATGACTGTGAAAGATACGACCGTAGTCGTACTTTTCTGAGACCACCGACATACCGAAGAACGATGACGTTACATCCCGTTGTCAGTCAGAGTTGCCCTATGGCCGTAAAAGACTCCACCGAGCCTGGCAAACGTGCATTCTTGACTCGTTTTATCACAGGCTTTCTTGTCGTCACAGGTGTGACTGTCGGTGGCATATCTGCGACATATACCTTTGGCCCTATCTTTGGCCTTTACATCATGCCGCCATCGATGCAGCGTTACGGCCAGATAGCTCTCAATATTCTCGACGAAGGGGTATACGCATCAGGACCAGCATGGGAACAGATGCGCACCGAGGTAGAAGAAGCAATCAGTACAGCTAATTCATACGATGACCTTCACCCAGTACTAGCCAAAGCTGCAAAAATAGCTGGTGGGAAAAACTCCCAACTGATACCCGCACCCCCTGCTCAGTCATTACCTGCGCCTGTGTTCCACACCCCCACCGTCGCACCTGCCGCGGGCGCAACAGCCAAGCACCCTTCCGTCACTACAGTAACAATGCCTTCCCTCGGCATGGTGGACGCAGAGTCCCAAGCACGCTACGCACGAGTTATCGCTGACGGAATCGACCAAGCCGCCCCGAGCACATGCGGATACATCGTCGATGTGCGGAACAACTCAGGAAAAAACATGTACCCCCTACTGTCAGGGATAACTGCACTCATACCGAACGGAGTCTCCGTCATTTTCGCCACTCGAGAAGATGCCCGCGTAGAAGTAACAACACACTCCGACGGCGCAGGTGTCGGAGGCACAGTCATCTCTGTTGGTGATCGAATCAAACGAACACATGCGCCCATAGCAGTACTTCACGGAGAACAAACATCCGCCAGCGGTGAAGCAGTAGTCACAGCTCTTCGTGGGCTGCCCCACGTGAGAACTTTCGGGACGCCAACAGCTGGCCACACTTCAGGAAGTGTCACGCCACGACTCTACGACGGCGCCACATTGACACTCACGAAAAATCTTTATCTCGACCGCTTTGGTAACAACCTAGCCGAGAAGCCCCTCCAACCAGATGAGCACAGCGAGAATGAATCAGCTGATGAGGCGGCACGTCAGTGGCTTGCAGCAAAGAAATGCCCCTCCAAGCGGTGACGCATCAGAAGTGCCCAGTAAATATTCACACGTTATAAAAACGAGCCAGTCAGTCATGACTGGCTCGTTTTTATAACAAACTCGATGGGGCGTCACTCAGCAGCGACGGGCTCCACAATGCTAACGACCTTGCGGCCACGCTTGGTGCCGAACTCAACCGCACCAGCGGAGAGGGCGAACAGCGTGTCATCGCCGCCACGGCCGACGTTCACGCCAGGGTGGAAGTGCGTGCCACGCTGACGGACGATGATCTCACCAGCGTTGACCAGCTGACCACCAAAACGCTTCACACCAAGGCGCTGCGCGTTCGAGTCACGACCGTTTTTGGAGCTGGATGCACCCTTCTTGTGTGCCATGTCAAACCTCTCTTACGACGACGAAAAATCAGGCGTTGATCGCGGTGATCTTGATCTGCGTGAGGGGCTGACGGTGGCCCTGACGCTTGCGGTAACCCGTCTTGTTCTTGTACTTAACGATGGAGATCTTGGGGCCCTTCGCGGCTTTCACGATCTCAGCGGTAACAGTGGCTTTACCGAGCTTTTCGGCGCCTGCAGTCACCTTGTCACCGTCAACGAGCAACACCGGAGTGAGTTCGATGTTAGAACCGGGCTCGGCATCAATCTTGTCGACCAGGAGCTTGTCGCCAACTGCCACCTTCTCCTGGCGGCCACCGGCGCGAACAATCGCGTACACGTAAACACACTCACTTTCTGGGGTTGCTGCGCCGCTTGCTACCGGCCCGTCGCCCGAATGGCACGAGTCACGGTGGACGCACGACATATCACTGTACCGTGCGCTGGGAAGTCACCCAAACGCACACGATCACTCAGCGGTGCTACTTTCTCCACCGGCAGCAACTTCACCCGTAGCAGCCGGAGGCCCTGCAGGCGCTCCTGCAGCACGACGCCCCGCACGGCGAGTCCGCTTCTTCGAAGCAACAGCCTCTTCAGCAACAGATACCTCGACCTCAGCAGGCTCATCCGACACAGCAGATGCAACCATTGCGAGCTGAGTTAACGGCGCAGCATCCACCACAGCAGCTTCCTGCACAGTCATCAGCCCCATACCGCTACTATCTGCGGCTCCCGATGGCGCGCTCGCAGCACGACGCCCCGCACGGCGAGTCCGCTTCTTAGTAACTTCCGGTTTCACCGCTTCCGCCTCCGAAGCCACTACTTGCGCTGCTGCCTCTTCGACCTTTGCTTCGGCAGACTCAACAGGCGAAACAACCTCCGGCTCCGTCGCAACAATGGCAGTCACCGCCTCACCCACAGCGGTGCGCGGCGCTCCTGCAGCACGACGACCTGCACGGCGAGTCCGCTTCTTTACTGGCTCAGGCGCCTCGCCCTCAGCTCCATCACCCTCAGCTGCCACCTGGTCCGGAACGCTCTTGAGCGCAGCCGCTACCTTCGCCATAGCAGCAGCGGAAACGCCGCGGCGCTCCTCACCAGACTCTTCTAGAACCTCTTCGACCGGTTCAATAACTTCTTCGACCGGTTCAACTTCCTGCGGCTTAGGCTCAGGCGCTTCGGCATTCTTACCTTTACGACCTTTACGCGCCTTACGCCCCTCACCATCAGGCTCTCCTGAAGGCAACTTAGGTGTATTCCGAACGATGATTCCACGCCCATGACAATGCTCACACGTCTCAGAGAACACCTCAATCAGCCCGGCGCCGACTCGCTTACGCGTCATCTGCACCAAACCAAGCGAGGTCACCTCAGCAACCTGGTGCTTAGTCCGGTCACGCCCAAGGCACTCAACCAGGCGACGAACCACCAGCTCACGGTTGGACTCCAACACCATGTCGATGAAGTCGACCACAATGATGCCGCCGATATCGCGCAAACGCAGCTGATTAACGATCTCCTCAGCCGCTTCCAAGTTGTTCTTAGTGACGGTTTCTTCCAGGTTTCCGCCTGCACCAACAAACTTGCCCGTGTTCACGTCGATGACCGTCATCGCCTCAGTGCGGTCAATAATCAACGAACCGCCGCTGGGCAGCCAGACCTTACGGTCCATCGCCTTAGCCAGCTGCTCATCAATGCGGTAAGTCGTAAAAAGATCTGCTTTCTCAGTCCACTGGGTCACACGATCACGCAGATCAGGAGCAACCGACTCCACATACTCACTCACCGTCGCCCACGCGTTACTTCCCGAAACAACAAGCTTCGAGAAGTCCTCGTTGAAGATGTCACGAACAACTCGGACAGTCAGCCCCGGCTCCCCGTGCAAGAGCACCGGCCCATGACCACTCGCCGCTTTCTTCTGGATTGTTTCCCACTGACGCGCAAGACGCTTCACATCAGCGGTCAATTCCTCCTCGCTGGCGCCTTCGGCAGCAGTCCGCACGATCACGCCAGCGTTCTCAGGCACGATCTTTTTCAACAGCGACTTCAACCGCGCACGCTCTGTGTCTGGCAACTTACGAGAAATCCCCGTCATAGAGCCATCCGGCACATACACAAGGAACCGTCCAGGCAACGAAACCTGACTCGTCAAACGAGCACCCTTATGACCAATCGGGTCCTTGGTCACCTGCACCAGCACGTTCTGCCCCGGCGAAAGAGCATTCTCGATACGTCGCTGACTACCACCCTCAAGACCAGCAGCATCCCAATTCACTTCACCGGCATACAGCACACCATTACGGTTCTTACCGATATCAACGAACGCTGCCTCCATCGACGGCAACACATTCTGAACACGACCCAAGTAGACGTTACCCACGCTGCTTGCGCCAGAGCTACCACCAGCACTGCCATCAGCGCCAGAGAGATAGTGCTCAACTAGCACACCATCCTCAAGCACACCGATCTCAATCCGATTATCAATCTCACGGATCGCCATAACCCGTTCGACACTTTCACGACGCGCCAAAAACTGCGCCTCCGTGATGATCGTGCGGCGCCGACCAGCCTCACGCCCATCCCGACGCCGCTGCCGCTTCGCCTCCAGACGGGTTGAACCCTTAATCCCAGTCGCCTCATCACGGCTCTTACGCGACTCACGCACACGAGTCGTTACACCAGGCACATCCTCTTGAGCCTCTAGCGAAGACCCTGCACGGCGACGACGCCGGGTACGCCGACGGCTAGAACGGCCTTCCTCATCCTCACCACCCTCATAGTCATCGCCGTCCGAATAAGAATCACTCGAAGAGTCATCAGTGTCCTCATCTGTCGACGAAGATTCCTCGTCAACAGACTTCACCGCATCTTCGTTATCCTCCCCCAACGAACGGCGCCGTCCACGCCCACCCCGACGACGTCGACGGGTGCGGCTCTCACTGGGCTCAGACTCATCAGCGCCATCCTGCCGCTCTTCAGCCTCAGCGACATCTGCCTGCAGATCGCCATCAACAACATCTTCCTGTGGAGCCTCCAGCTCCACATCCCCTTCATGATCACTGCGGTGACGAGCCCCACGCCCACCCCGACGCCCGCGACGGCTACGCCGCGCACCACGAGATTCCCGTTCGTCCTCGCCGTCATCACTACCCTCACGCGGCTGCGGCTGCTCAACTTCATCAGCCGAGGGCTCGTTCACCTCCACCCGCTCAGAACGCACACGACGACGCACCGTCGTCACGGCAGTCGGATCGGGAGCCTGAAAAATCAACCCAAAACTTGCACCCACAGGTGCTGCAGCCGCTCCACCAGAGACGGCCATAACTTCATCCAACTGCGCATGTGATGTGTTTTTTTCATCGGAAGCCATCTGGCATTCCTTCCCGCAGCACGCCAACGGCGACCACGCCCATAACCTCTGCACCGCGCGCGCCAATGTTCGTCAGCGCCTATGGAACCGGTGTATCCGATCCACTAAAAGTCTGATCTCCAACCCCACGGGCTCGCGGTCACGCGTCACCTCACGGAGTAGCCGAAGCAGTTCCGGCAGCGAATGGATCGGCCACCGCTGCGGCTGCGAGCTCGAGCGGGCCTTGGGCCAAGCGCGTCGCCTTAACTGGACGCGCAACGTTCAAATCTACGGCTGCTCGCATCGCAGCAAGAACATCTTCGGGGCGTACGGCGGGCGTGGTATGCCGCACTACCATTTCCAGTATCGCACACGGAGCCGACTCCGATACCGAGTGCATCGACAACACCGCCTCGCGAGTGTCATAAGTGCGTGGCCCCTTCTTCAACACCCGCGTGATCTCAGCCTTCTCCAAACTCAGATACGCAGCTACCGCCCGATCCAACTCGGCGTGCTCCTCCTGAGAAACCTCACCAAACTCCACACGCCACAGTGACCCCTCCATCAACTCAGCCAACGAGCCACCAACACCCTCAACCACCTCAACTACCCCATACCCATCCGGCAAAGCAGCATCCAAAGCTTCACAAACGGCCTGCGGATCCAACCGGCGAGTCACCGAAATCTCGACATACTCAGCCTCACTCGCGGTACCTGTCGGAGCTGCATTCGTATACGAAATTTTCTGGTGCGGATGGAATCCAGCCGAATACGCCACCGGGATCGCCGCACGACGCAAAGCCCGCTCCAGCGCACGCTGAAAATCACGAGTAGAGGTAAACCGCAGCCGCCCCCGCTTCGCATAACGAATACGTAGTTTCTGCACCGCAGGATCCGGCGCTGGTCCAGTAGGAACCCGCTGACGTCGCTTCTTCGCAGGCTGCGACACCGACTTCTCCGACGTCTTTACCTCATCAGATTCACCGCCGGTCAACAACGCCTGCTCTGCAGTGGTATCGCTACTAGACATGGTCCAAAAGCCTAACTGCCCCCACGCCTAGCTCAACTCGGTGAGCCCCAACACCCCCCATACCTGAACAGCCTCATATCCCCAAAACACTCAAAAACCACGGCAACACCGCCAAAAATCCACCAAGAAAAATCACCACAGAATCCCATCGATTCCATACCGCAGGCTCAACCCACGTACGCCGCACCCCTGGCCCCCCCAACCGTTCATACCCGCGAGCCGACATCGCCACCGTAACCACCCCAGCCTGCCGCAACGACTCAACCAACAACGCAATCGTCAACCGCCACAACTCCCCTGCCCTACCCAACACACCTCGATCAACCGCCACGCCCCGAACCCGACGCGCCCACCTCAACTCCTGCCACTCCTGCGACAACGAATCCAACCGCTGCAACGCAGCCACAGCAGAAAGCACCGCGCGCGCAGGAAAACGCAACCGCTGCCCCAAGTGATCCCCCAGCTGCGAGACATCCACCAAACCAACAATCACAACCCCCGGCCACGCAAAATACGCAACTCGCAAACCAGCCGTCGCAGCCACAGCTAACGACGAATCATCAGCAAGCAACCAATTCGACCAAGTCACCGAAGCCACCGCAAGCAACGGAGGAACCATCCGACGCCAGTCACAAGCAGCCCGCCCCGCGATCCCCACCGTGACAACCACAACAACCAAAAAAGCCACACCCCCCGCGGGCAAAGACCAAATACTCACCCCCCCAACGGCAACAAGAAACGAAAAACCCATAAGAGAAAGCGGCCCAGCCTGGCACCCCAAAAAACCGGCCCGACATCTCCCCCGGCCCCCTGACAAACCAGCATCACTCATCAGGAAACCTCAACCGTGCTATCAACTAACCCCGAACTCCCACACAGTGACCGATCATGACTGGCCACAACGACACCCGCCCCCACCTGACACATCACACTCATAACACCAGCAACAGCCGCCCACGTACCGCGATCTTGACCAACAGTAGGCTCATCAAGAGCAACAAAACCAGGGCCGTGCAACACCGCAGAAGCAACAGCTAAACGACGCTTTTCCCCTCCAGAAAGAGAATGCGGATTACGGCCCAACACATGCCCCAAAGACAACGCTTCAGCGACTTGCTCACCGCGCTGCTCAACACCCACCAGACCCAAAACACGAGCCGTCGCCACCAAACTGTCCCAGACAGTGTCAGCCACCACCGTCTGCGAAGAACGCTGCGGCACCCACGAAACACGCGCAGCGAGCACGCGCGAACTCCACTCTGCAGGCGAAGAAGAACCCATAAAACCCTCACCAAAAAGAGCAGACGTGGCCCGAACCGAACCCGACGTAGGCGCTGCAAGACCAGCTAAAAGCCGCAAAAAAGACGACTTACCCGCCCCACTACGCCCTTGTATCCCCAAAACCTCTCCAGCTCGCACACACGCATCAGTAGAAGTAAGCACCTGCACCGGCGCGCGCCGCGTCCACGTCAACGAACGCGGCGGAGTACGGAGCCACTCAACCTGCTCCGCCACCATCAACACATCACCAAAAGCAGGCCGTTTTCTCTCCACATGCCCCGCGACAAACAACCCTTCAGGAAGAGGCAGCGGTGCCGGATCAGACACACCCGGCACCCACACCCCCAAACTCGACAACATCTCACGACACGTGTCCACATGACTGACCGGAAAATCCGACACAAGAGAACCCTCAGCGCCCATCACCAACACTCGATCAACAAGAGGCAGCCACGGCTCAATACGATGCTCAACCACAATTAGAGTGCTCCCCCGAGCGCTCACCGACTGATCAACAGCATCACGAACCACAGCTGCCGACTCCTCATCAAGACAGGCAGTCGGCTCATCCAGCAGCAGCACCTCAGGGCGAGGAGCAATCACCCCCGCAAGGGCAAGCCGCTGAGCCTCACCCCCAGAAAGCGCTAAAGTCGAACGCGACGTTGGGTACGGGAATCCCACCAACTCCAAAGCTTCCCGAACAGCCACATGAATATCTGAGCGAGGCATCGCAGCGTTCTCACAGCCGAAAGCAACATCACGACCAACCGTGGCTGCCACCAGTGCATCCGCAGGATCTTGAGTAAGAAGACCAACATTGCCTCCGCGCTGCAGCGAACCATGCAAAACGCCAGGATCAACCTCACCTAGAACACCAGCAATCGCATGCAGCAACGTAGATTTTCCCGCACCAGAAGGACCAATAAGAAGGACTCGCTCACCAGGGTCTATTTGAAGATCAACCTCATGCAGTACCGGAGTCTGTTGCCCCTCCGGTATCCACGTCAGACCTTCTAAACGCACTGCACCGAGAGGCAGGTTTTTACCCGACACGATCAGTGCCTGCAATCCAAACCTGGCTGCTGAAGAGCATCACGCCCCGCAGGCAACGCCCGCAACGCCCCCGTCGAGGCAAGGGCACGCATGATGCTCCACCCACCGCACCCGGCAATAAGCACACCCGAAACTGCGGCAGCACCCAACGACACAAAACGCCACACCCACGCATATTCAACCTGATAAACCCACCACTCATAACCAGCAATCTCCACGACCGCGGCAAGAAAACCACCAAGGATCGCAACGCTTACCCCTGCCCGACGCCACCGGAATAACGCGAATGCAGCCTCAACCCCCAGCCCCTGCAACGTGGCGGAAACCATCACCATCGCTCCCCACTCATTACCAAGCGCCATCTCCACAAAAGCAGCAATACACTCGATAAACACTGCTGCACCTGGCCGACGCACAATAAGCATTCCGACAACACACGGCAGCAGCCACACACCCAAGGTCAACGACATCAGTGGCGGAAACACCAAAGCCAGCTTCACAAAGGGATAGAGCAAAACATCCCACGCCCAGAACGCCACTCCGAACGCGACGCCCAACATCGCCAGAGTCACGAAATCAAGCCCGCGCCACGCTGCTGGCCCACCACGCGCCACTGCAAAACGTGCCCGCTCATCGCCGCTTCGCGGCGCTTCTGTTCCTACTGCCATCAGAACACCCGTTTCTCACCGCGATTGCGGTGCTACACGGGGAATAGGCGCCATTTAATAGACGCCCACGAGAAGATCCCGACTCCCTACACCGGTACTAACCGGATCAGGTTCGAGGGTCTGCGGAACACCCGCACTCTCAGCGCTGCCTGCGCTCCCCTGTCGTAAAAACGAGCATACACACGCTCTCTTCACCGCGGCCTTGGGCACCGCACTACCTGCCTACACCACGACGGGGCGACGCGAGCTTTTCACTCACGCCACCCCGCATCTTCAAATCAACGCACTGCGCCTAAAGCAAACTCAGTGCACGGATGACTCACCCAACTTTCTCCGTGAGTTTTTCAGCTCCATCCCGCAACACTGTCAAAGGCAACAACGTCGCCCCTGTAGGACCAATCTCAATATCCGTCCCCATCGTTGGACACACCCCACAGTCGAAACAAGGCGTCCAACGACAGTCGTCCTGCTCCACCTCTTCAAGAGCGTCTTGCCAGTCATCCCACAACCACTCCTTATCCAAACCAGAGTCGATGTGATCCCACGGAAGCACCTCTTCTTCAGTGCGTTCACGCGTAGTGAACCACGCCAAATCAATAGGCCACCCATGTTCATCGTTCATCACGTCGAACACTTCTGCAGCCTTAGTCACCCACCGTGTGTGTGAAAAATGTTCACTCCAACCATCAAACTTTCCACCATCACGCCAAACCGCCTCAATGACCTCACCCACACGACGATCACCGCGCGAAAGCAAACCCTCAATCTGACCTGGCTTGCCATCGTGATAGCGATACCCGATAGACCTTCCGTACTTCTTGTCTGCCCGAATCGCATCACGCAACTTCACCAAACGAGCATCTGTCTCCTCTGGCGACAACTGCCCCGCCCACTGGAAAGGAGTGTGCGCCTTCGGCACAAACCCACCAATCGACACAGTGCAACGAATATCTTTGCTGCCGCTGACCTTTCGGCCCTCCTCAATCACCCGAGAAGCCATCTTCGCAATCTGCAGCACATCCTCATCAGTCTCAGTGGGCAAACCACACATGAAGTACAACTTCACCTGACGCCAGCCAGCGCCATACGCCGCCGAAACCGTCTGGATAAGATCGTCCTCACTCACCATCTTGTTAATCACACGACGCAAACGCTCACTCCCTCCCTCAGGAGCAAACGTCAAACCAGACCTGCGTCCATTACGAGACAACTCATTAGCAAGATCGATATTGAACGCATCCACCCGCGTACTAGGCAACGACAAAGACGTATTCGTCCCCTCATAGCGATCCGCCAACCCCTTCGTGATCTCAGCGATCTCCGAATGATCCGCACTCGACAACGACAAAAGGCCGACTTCCTCATACCCCGTCGCAGCCAAACCGCTTTCCACCATCTCACCGATACCAGTGATCGAGCGCTCCCGCACCGGACGGGTAATCATCCCGGCCTGACAAAACCGGCACCCTCGCGTACAGCCACGGAAAATCTCTACACTCATCCGCTCATGCACCGTTTCAGCAATCGGCACGATCGGCTGTTTCGGATACGGCCACTCATCCAAATCCGTAACCGTATGCTTCACTGCCCGTTCAGGAACGCCAGCAGCCAAAGCCTCATCCTTCAAGCAGACCTGTTCAATACACCCATCGGCCCGGTACGTCACCTCGTAAAAACCAGGAACATAAACGCCCCCATGCACAGCCAAACGAGTCAACAACTCCGTCCGGCCACCAGGGCGCCCCTCCTTCTTCCACGCAGTGATGATCTCGCTAGCCTTCAATACTGCTGCCTCACCATCACCAATAATCGCGGCATCAATAAACCGCGCAATTGGCTCCGGGTTAAAACTGGCATGACCACCGACAAGAACAATCGGGTCATCAACACCGCGTTCATGCGCATGCAGCGGAATCCCAGCCAGGTCCAGCGCCTCCAACATGTTCGTGTAGTTCAACTCCGTGGAAAAACTAATCCCAAGAACATCGAACTCACACACCGCACGGTGCGCATCCACCGTCAACAGCGGCACCCCCGAAGCACGCATACTCTCAGCCAAATCCGGCCACACTGCATACGTACGCTCAGCCAGGGCATCAGAACGCTCATTCAGCACTTCATAAAGGATCATCAGTCCCTGATTAGGCAGCCCCACCTCATAAGCATCTGGGTACATAAGAGCCCAACGAGCAGTCAATTCCTGCTGCTCCCCATCAGGTCCGGTGGCGAAACCACCGCAATCCCAATCCTTGACCTGGCTGTTCATCTCGCCACCGAGGTATTGGATGGGTTTATTGACCGCTCCGAGCAGCGGCTCGAGTTGGTCGATTCTCGAGGTTCCACGCATACCACCAGGGTATGCGTGGGGTGATCTTCATCCCAATCGCGCCGCACTCAACACTATCCGCGCATTAAACGAGATAATTCAAAGTTTGAGCGCCGCATCAAGAGCCGCATTCAACGCAATCTCCCGAAAGCTACTACCCCAACCTCGCTGATCGTGGACCTCCGCAGCCAAACTATCCGCCGAATAGAGAATCTGCCCAAACCTCACCCCACGGAACTGTGCCATCGCAGACAAAGCCGAGCACTCCATCTCGACAACCTCGCAGCCCTGCCCTCGACGAGCAGCCACCTTTCCCGGAGTCTCACGGAAAAACCCATCTGTCGTCCATGTCGCAGCCTCCACAAACTCCAACCCCAACCCCTCAATCGCCTCGCCACACGCAGCACGCACCTGCGCATCAGTTTCTACCCACCGGCCAGCAGGAAGGTAGTGGTACGACGTGCCCTCATCGCGCAAAGCTTTCGTCGGAAGAATCAACGCCCCCGCCTCGTGCGGCACCAACGAGCCACATGACCCCACCGCCACAAGCGTATCTACGCCAAGCATCACTGCACGCTCAGCAACCGTTACCGACGCAGCCGCCCCCACCGGCATATTTACCAGTGCAAGTTGCTCACCCTGGTACTCCCCCACCCACATCGGTACGACTCCAGCGATGAGATCAAACTCAAACCCCACCTGCCATCCCTGAGCCGCCGCGAACTTCTGGACCACATCCCCAAGGAACGCCAACACAATCCGCCGCGGCAAAACCGGATCATTACCAGCCTCAGCCGCACGATGCCCATCACCAACAAAGTCACGCACATCTGCGTCATATTCAAGAAGCGGGACCTGCCCCCCAAAGAACTGTGCACTCATACCGACGGCACCACCGACGAAAGAATCTGCCTTGTCTGTGCCACATCCTGCTCCATGCACTCCAACAACTCCTCCACCGAGTCAAACTTCAACGTAGGCCGCAACATCTTCACAAACTCAACATTCACACGCTCGCCGTACAAATCCAGATCTGTTCGGTCAAGCACATAGGCCTCTACGCGCCGCTGCGTGCCCTCAAACGTAGGATTCGTACCCACCGAAATAGCCGTCGGCAACATACGTTCAGCCGAACCAACCGGCATCCCCGGCCGAATCAACCACCCCGCATACACCCCATCAGCAGGAACAAGCCCCTCACTGTCCGTACTCAAATTAGCTGTCGGATACCCCAGCTCACGCCCACGGTGATCCCCGTGAACCACCTCACCAGAGACAACATGCGGACGCCCCAAAACCTTGGCCGCCTCCCCCACCTCACCACGAGCAAGGAAATCCCGCGTCATCGACGATGACCACCGCTGCACAGCAGCCTCTGAGCCAGCACACACCCCCACATCATCAAGAACCACCGTTTCGAATCCAAACTCCTCACCTAGCGCACGCATCGTCTCCACATCGCCCGCATTACGGTGCCCAAACCTACTGTCACGGCCCAGAATGACCGCCTTAGCGTTAAGCCCCTCCACGATCACCTGCTGCACAAACTCTCGCGGACTCAACTGCGCAAACTCCGCAGTAAAATCCAAAACCAGCACGCCACCCAATCCACTATCAGCCATCCGATCCAACCGCTGAGAAGTGCTGCACACCATCTCCGGAGCGTCTTCTGGACGAAGCACAGCCAATGGGTGCTGCGCGAATGTAATCGCCACAGAAGTCACCCCCCGCGATGCAGCCTGCGAATTCAATGCGCTCAACACCGCTCGATGCCCCCGATGCACACCGTCGAAAGTTCCTATCGTCACGGCAGTGGGGCCGAGATCGGCGGGCAGATCAGATACCTGGTTCCAGCGCAGCACGACGACTACTGTATCGCCCGCCCTCTACCCTCTGCGCAGGCTACGCAACGTCTGAGCGCGCGCACGCGCCGCAGGCAACGCAATATCACGATAAATCGCAGCACACTGCTCATCTCCACGAGATTCAGCACGGCGCAAAAGCATCTGCACATCACTAGGGGTCTTGTTCTGCGCGAACTTACATTTGGCGACCACGCGCTCAATCGGAATCTCAACTCCCACCACTGCGCGCAACATCTTTTCGATGAAATCCCCTGGAGCATCATCCGTGCGCCACTGCTCAGAAGAACCAGACTCAAACCTGCCACTCAACTGAGTCACATGTTCACGTAACCACACCGAATCCTCATGCAATAGCAAAGGCCCATACGCATGCACAGCAACGTAATTCCATGTAGGAACAACCCGACCTGTATCTTCGTGCGACGGCAATCCAGCAGGCGAAACATACTCGTCCGGGCCCCGAACAATAACTAACGCCTGCTCCTCTGGCTCCCGCCGGCCGTAATCACGCACAATCGGGTTATTTCGCGCCACATGCATGCGCAGCCTGCCCCATAGCGTTCCGTCATCAGCCCACTGCAAAGGCAGAAAAGTCGCCTCAGGAACCCCATCAGTCACCGTCACCACATCAGCAGTCTGCGCAGACGCTATATATCCATGCACCTGCTCATCAGACATCCGAAAATGCGCTGGAACATACATAGCCACACGCTACGCCGCCCCACACGCCCACCCGTCCTCAAAATTCCTTACGGGAAAAGAACGCGGAAACGCTCCAAAACCACTGGCATATCATCGGTGAAATCTCGACCATGAGCAGCCTGATCAACAAGTTCGCGACGGCGCGTATGCTTCCACGACGACACCGCCCCATCCCCTTCGCCTTCCGCGCGCACATGCTCAGCATCTACCTCATCAAAACGAACCACCCGCACCTGCGTCGTCACCACCAGCGCACGCGGATCGCCCACCCCATCAAGCACAATCCCCATCGCTCCCACCTGCGGCAAATCAGCCCCAACCAATTCGTAATCCCACGCCGCGGCCGCCGTTGCAGTTTTCTTACCCTGCAAAATCAACTGAACAGCCCGATCTGCCTCCTCTGCTGAGGTACCAAAAGCCCACGCAGGAGGGCGCAAACTATCACCGGCGTTCGGACCAAAAACCACAGGCACAGGATTCAACATCGCCCGCAGCTTTGCCTCCTCCCAGAAGGCCTCGATCTTCTCGCCTTGAGCATCTTCCAACAAGTGCTGCCCCTCCTCGACCTGCATTACGCCCCTCACCCACAACGCATACACACCTTGAACACTGCCCCCGAAAATCAGGGAGCAGAGAAAACAACCTCAGGCATCACACGCGACGACGACTCATCAAGAATCGCGACTAACTTCCCATCAGGACCAAATGCAGCAACCGGACCAATCCGCCCTGGAAGTTCTGCAGGAATACGCACCCCATGCGAAAGCTGCTCAGCCATATCTTTATCCAGCTCCCGAACCGGGATAGAAGCACGCGCCGCTTCTTCCAACGACACCAAAGGCAAGCCAGAAGTACCCACTTGCGGATTGTCACCATTGCGAGGAGCACCAGCAGCTCGCGCCTGCTCAAGCTCCTCCACGGTAGAAGCGCGATCAAGCGTTATTTCCCCTACCCGAGTGCGCCGTAACACCGTCAAATGACCACCGACGCCCAGCAAAGTCCCCAAGTCACGAGCTAAAGCACGCACATACGTACCCGAGGAGACAGTCACCTCAATATCAAGGAAAATAGCCGGAACAGGGTCAGCAGGAATAGCAGATACCGGCACCAGAGAAGAAACCTCTTCGCCTCGTTCACGCCGATGAATCGCAGCAGGATCTTGTGCCTCTTCCTGCGGGGGAACTACTTGCCCACGACTTACCTGATGAACATGGAAAGCAGAAACCCGAACCGGCCTGCCCTGAAGAACAACTTCCTCTCCAGCTCGCGCACGCGTATACGAACGCTTCCCATCAATTTTGATAGCGCTCACCGTGCTAGGCACCTGAAGAATATCCCCGGTGAGAGAAGCAACAGCTTTGTGAATATCTTCATCAGACAGCGCTTCAATAGAGCCTGCTGGCGCCACGGAAGTTGCTACCCCTTCCGCGTCATCTGTCATCGTGCCAACACCGAGGCAAACCGTAGCGGTGTACGTCTTATCCGCTCCGACGATGTACGTGAGCATACGCGTCGCTTTATTCACTCCAACGACCAGCACACCCGTTGCCATCGGATCAAGAGTGCCTGCATGACCCACTTTGCGAGTGCCAGCAAGGCGCCGGCACAGACCGACCACCTGATGCGAAGTCCATCCAGCGGGCTTATCAACTACGAGAAGCCCATCCCCCACCGTCGGGTCGATCGCGCGTGCCACGACTCAGTCTCGCTCCTCGCCAGCGCTCTCATGCTTGTACGGGTCGCTTTCTCCTGCGAACTGAGCGCCACGGGCCGCAGCCAGCTCAGCATCACGTTTACGCGTTTCCGCCAGCAATTCCTCGATATGCGCTGCTCCCTCAGGAAGCGCATCAAGCACAAATTCCAAAGTAGGAGTCAAGCGGATGCCTAACCCCTTACCGACGTAGGAGCGAATGCGCCCCTTGTTCTCAGCCAACGCCTCAGCATTCCGTTCCCGCTCTTCCTCATCGCCAAGAACCGAATAAAAGACCGTAGCCTGCTGAAGATCTCCCGTTACGCGCACATCGGTGATCGTGACCATGCCGATCCGCTCATCTTTGACTCGTTCACGTAACGCCTCAGCAACAAGAACCTGAACTCGATCTGCAACCTTACGGGCGCGTGCAGGATCCGCCATAACTTCCACCTTCCGTGCATTCCCGCAGCAGAACGCTCCCTACGGGCTCTAACCGTCTCTATCTGCCAAGCACCGCGGATAACAACCTCAACACAGCGCAGGTGCACACAGATGACACATCCTAGATGATCCTGATACCTGCCTGCCCAGGCGTCCGATCGCACAAATCAGAACAACACCCTAGAAAATCCCATACGTACGGCCAGTGGCCGTGCCCTCGCAAGGACACGGCCACCAGTTATGAAGGTATTTACCTATCTCATCAGGTGCGAGGGATCTCGACCATCTCGTAGGTGGTAACCAAGTCGCCAAGCTGGATGTCGTTGTGCGAGCCGAGGTTGATACCGCACTCGTATCCTTCGCGGACCTCAGTGACATCATCCTTGAAGCGACGCAGACCGCTGATCTCCAGCCCCTCAACGACAACCACACCATCGCGGGTAATGCGTGCTTTGGAGCCACGTTTGATCGTGCCCGACTGCACCAACGAACCGGCAATGTTGCCGAACTTAGAGCTACGGAAGATCTCACGGATCTCAGCAGAGCCAGTCTCGCGCTCTTCGTACTCCGGCTTCAGCATGCCCTTCAGAGCAGCCTCCACCTCTTCAATTGCCTGGTAGATAACCGAGTAGTAGTGGATGTCAACGCCTTCGCGCTCGGCATACTCAGCGTTCTGGCCTTCAGCTCGAACGTTGAAGCCGATGATGATGGCGTTAGAGGCCACAGCAAGGTTGATGTTGTCCATCGTGATGGCGCCGACACCGCGGTCAATAATCCGCAAGTCAACTTCATCACCGACATCAATCTGCAGCAACGAGTCCTCAAGAGCCTCGACCGAACCCGACACGTCACCCTTCAGGATGAGGTTAAGAGTGTCAACCTTGCCTGCCGCGAGAGCCTCGTTGAGGTCCTCAAGGCTGATCCGCTTACGTGCCTTCGCCAGGGATGCCTGCCTGTCTGCTGCCTCACGCTTCTCAGCGATCTGACGAGCAGTGCGATCATCAGGAGCCACCACGAAGGTGTCGCCAGCGCGTGGAACGCTAGACAACCCCAAGACCTGCACCGGGCGTGAAGGCAAAGCCACATCCAGGTTGTTGCCATGCTCATCCAGCATGGCGCGCACACGACCGTAGGCAGATCCGGTGACAATCGAGTCACCGACAGCCAACGTTCCAGACTGCACCAAGACAGTGGCAGTAGCACCACGGCCGCGGTCCAGATTGGCCTCGATCGCAACACCACGTGCGTCCTTGTCCGGGTTAGCACGCAGGTCCAAAGCCGCATCCGCAGTCAGCAGAACAGCTTCGAGCAAACCGTCGATGTTCTGGTTCTGCTTCGCAGAAACATTGACGAACATCGTGTCGCCGCCGTACTCCTCAGTGATGAGGCCATACTCGGCCAACTGAGCGCGAACCTTGTCAGGGTTGGACTCCGGCAAGTCGACCTTGTTCACCGCAACCACGATCGGCACACCAGCAGCCTTGGCGTGGTTCAACGCCTCAACCGTCTGCGGCATAACGCCGTCGTTTGCAGCCACGACCAAGATCGCAATGTCGGTGACCTTGGCACCACGAGCACGCATAGCCGTGAAGGCCTGGTGACCGGGGGTGTCAATGAATGTAATCTTGCGTTCTTCGCCCTCGAGATCGGTCGTCACCTGGTATGCACCGATGTGCTGGGTGATGCCACCGGCCTCGCCCTCGATCACATGAGCATTACGAATAGCATCCAGCAGGCGCGTCTTACCGTGGTCAACGTGACCCATAACTGTGACCACCGGAGGCCGCGGCTCTAGGAGCTCGTCATCTTCGGCTTCAGCTTCGTTCTCAAGGTCGATACCGAAGCTTTCGAAGAGCTCACGCTCTTCATCCTCAGGCGAAACGACCTGAATGTCGTAGCCCAGCTCGGCACCAAGCAGCTGGAATGTTTCCTCATCCAGCGACTGTGTAGCTGTAGCCATCTCACCGAGGTGGAACAACACAGTCACCAATGCCGCGGGATCTGCATTGATTTTGTCAGCGAAGTCGCTCAGAGAAGCACCACGGCGCACACGGATGACCGTGTCACCGCTACCGCGAGGAACGTGCACACCACCGATAGAGGGGGCCTGCATCTGCTCAAACTCTTGGCGCTTCGCGCGCTTGCTCTTACGCCCGCGTGCTGGCTTACCGCCACGCCCGAACGCACCCTGGGTGCCACCACGTCCGCGGAAGCCACCGCCTCCACCACCGCCACCGCCAGGGCGACCGCGGAAGCCACCGCCGCCACCGCTACGACCGCCACCACCGCGCGTGGGGCGTTCTCCTGGACGGGGCACCGCTGCAGACTGCGGCATCATTCCCGGGTTAGGACGAGGTGCCCCAGGACGGGGTGCTGGACGTGCCCCACCTTGGCCGCCCTGACCACCGCGGCCTTGAGGTGCGCCTTGTGCACCACGGTTACCGCCTGGACGAGGACCGGGACGTCCGCCCTGCCCTTGCCCACCTTGGCCGCCTTGACCACCGCGGCTACCGCCGGGTCGAGGCATACCCTGGCTAGATGAGAAGGGGTTGTTCCCAGGACGAGGCCCACCTTGGCCGCCTTGACCACCGCGGCTACCGCCGGGTCGAGGCATACCCTGGCTAGATGAGAAGGGGTTGTTCCCAGGACGAGGCCCACCAGGCCGTGGACCGCCGGGCTTAGGCGCACCCGAGCGTGCTCCAGGCTTGGGAGCACCTCCAGGCTTGGGGCCTGCTCCAGGCTTGGGAGCACCACCAGGCTTAGGAGCACCACCAGGCTTGGGAGCTGCATCCGCAGCAGAAGCAAACTGCGGCTTCTCCGGTGCAGGCTTCGGAGCAGGCGCAGGCGCTGGCGCTGGCGCTGGCGCAGCTTCGGGTGCCTCCGCAGGCGCAGGCGCCGACTCAGGCGCGGCAGGCTTCGGCGCAGCAGGCTTAGGCCCAGGCGCGGCAGGCTTCGGCGCGGCAGGCTTAGGCATGTGTGCACCAGGCTTCGGCGCAGGCTTGGGCGCAGCTGGCTTCGGGGCAGGTGCAGCGGGCTTAGCCGGAGCGTCAGCAGCGCCTTCGCTCAACTTCTCCTTTGCACCTGGGAAGGTGTCTTTGATTTTCCGTACTACAGGTGCCTCGATCGTCGACGAGGCTGAGCGAACAAACTCGCCCTGTTCCTTCAGATGGTTAAGCAGTGTCTTACTCTCGACTCCAAGCTCTTTTGCAAGCTCGTAGACCCGAACCTTGGCCATTCTCTCCTCAATCTGTGGTCCGAGCCCCGAGTCGAGGAGGCGGCCTTCGAAAGGTCCGCCCGAGACGACATGTTCTCGGACCGCGTTAGTGGGTGCTGCTCATCGCTGAGTACTCATCGGATGCTCATCAGCGTCGAACCCGCTTTCGGTCATTTCGGTGATCCATCACTGGATCTTGTGTGTTCCCGTGGCTTCCACAGCAGAAACCACGTGATCGGCTTGAACAGCCAGAAAAGCTTCTACCAGCGCGGTATCCACCGCGGACCCGGCACGTAAAGCTCTACCTACTGCACGTCGCCGAACAGCCAACTCCCAACACCGCGGTGTAGCATGCAACCACGCACCACGGCCGGGCAGCTGGCCTGCAACATCTGGTCGAACACGCGTGGTGCCTTCCGTCTCGTCAAGAACAAGACGAAGCAGCTGCGCACGTGCGTCGCGCTGTCGACACCCCACACAGGTACGTACCGGACCCTCAACGGATGGACTATCCAGCCGTTGCAGTTCCTTTTTCAGGACGCCCATGTACGC
The DNA here is from genome assembly GCF_058996045.1 of Dermatophilus sp. B7861-1. NCBI lineage: Bacteria > Bacillati > Actinomycetota > Actinomycetes > Micrococcales > Dermatophilaceae > Dermatophilus > Dermatophilus sp. B7861-1. Next base: position 1,867,105 of record NZ_CM180082.1, read on the forward strand.
ACCGCCCAGTTGCTGCGCCTCCACCAGGAAACCAGAGACATCGGAGCCCCAGGTGAAGGGAAAAACCAATTAGTTGGCCATGAACAACTCGGCATCAACCTGTACATCTTAACGCGCTGTCCCCTCTTTGACACATGCGCAGGCTGTGGCTCATGCCCACACGGGTATAAGCCACAGCCACTTTTACTCCCCGTCCGGGGTAGCCACAGACATACTCTGCGGCGTCTCCGGAGCAGTATCCGGACGAATATCAATTCGCCACCCAGTGAGCTTGGCCGCCAAACGGGCATTCTGTCCTTCTTTACCAATAGCCAAAGACAATTGATAATCCGGCACTAACACACGAGCAGCATGCGCACGCGGATCTACGATCTCGACCGACGTCACCCGAGAAGGCGAAAGAGCAGCAGCAACAAACTCAGCCGGATCCTCTGAGAAATCGACAATGTCGATCTTTTCTCCGCCCAACTCATTCATCACCGCACGCACACGCGCACCCATCGGGCCAATACATGCGCCCTTAGCGTTTACATCACGCGACTTAGACCACACAGCCATTTTGGTGCGATGCCCCGCCTCACGCGCCAACGCTGCAATTTGCACCGTGCCGTCACCAATCTCTGGCACCTCCAACGCAAACAATTTCCGCACCAAGTTCGGGTGTGTCCGCGACAAGCCAATCTGCGCACCTTTAGGGCCGCGCTTAACGCTCACCACATAACACTTGATCCGATCACCATGCCGATAACGTTCACCCGGAACCTGCTCAGCTGCAGGAAGCATTCCTTCAACCGTCCCGAAATCCACCAGAACATTTCGGCCCTGACTCTGCTGAACAACCCCCGTAATGATGTCGCCCTCACGACCACGGAAATCACCCAGAACCGCATCATCCTCAATGTCACGCAAACGCTGCATGATGACCTGACGAGCCGTTGAGGCCGCAACCCGACCAAAATCATCCGGCGTGTCATCAAACTCCGGCCCCGGTTCACCACGGCTGCCATCTTCCAAAATCGGAGCCTCTTCACGCGCCCACACCACCACGTGACCCGACTTGCGATTCAGCTCAATCCGCGCATTCCGATACGAACCATCCGTACGGTGATACGCCAACAACAGCGCCTGCTCAATGGCAGGAATAAGGACGTCCATCGAGACGTCCCTCTCCCGCTCCAACAAACGCAGAGCAGCAAGATCGATGTCCATCAGTTGTCCTCCTCATGGCTCGCGAAGTCGACCTCGACATTCGCGTGGGTAATGGATGCAAGCGGCACGAGCACATCGGCAACCGGCTTGGGCTTGGCACCCGGGCTCGAACGAATCGGGTCAGGAGCGATTTCCAACGCCTCCCGAGTGACACTCAACAGCCGACCAGTCACCTCGACCACGCCAGCGGCATCAACAGAAAGACCATCAGGAACCTCCACCCCCGCAGCAGCAAAACTCACCCGCAATTTACGCCCCACATTGCGACGAAACTGATCAAAACGCTCCAGCCGTCGCCCAATCCCCGGAGAAGTAACCTCCAACGTATAGGGCATCTCACCCATAACATTGACCTCATCCAACGCAGCCGCGAAATCCCGCGTCACCTCCGCCACCGCGTCCATATCCACGCTTTCCACCCGCGAAGTGGCGTCATCAGCCTTAAGACCACTGATATCCGTGTCAACCACCACAGCCAACACACGACGGCGACCAGCAGGTGTCAATGTCACCGCCTCAACGGTCAAGCCATGCGGTTGCGCACACCGGCTAGCAAGCTCAGTCAATGTAGCGATCCGATCGGTGTCAGTCATTACGCACCCCACGCCTATCCGATTGTGGTGATCCTATTGTGGTCAGAAAAAACGCCGCAGTAACCGCTAAAAAACGCGAAAACCCAGCCTTACAACCAAGCCAACGCTCCAACTTCAGCCAGCACAACAACGCCAACGCCCGGACCACTGTACCGGGCATCAGGGACGCGACCTATCTAGATGCCATGATCGTGCACGTGTCTGACCAAGCAACCCACCCGCACAACACCGCTCTCACCCGCCGAAACTTCCTCCGCACCACAGCAACAGCCGCACTCACACTTACCGGAACGTTCGCCCTCAGCAGCTGCGGCCTGCGCTGGGAAGCCGATGCTGGGGACCTACCTTTCCTCCCCCACGAAAGACACCCCACCACCGAACTACTCACCACCGAACTACAACACGTCACCACCGCATACCACGCCTGCATAACCGCCGGAGCCACCCCCCTAGTCACTCTCCACGAAAAACAGCTCCACGCGCTACGCGCCAGACTCACCAGCCTGCACGCCACACCCCAGACACCCCCACCACCACCCCAACCCTCCACTAACCCCACCCCCCAAGACCGCGCCACCGCAGCCCAAGCCCAACTCAACGGCCTTAACGACACCCCTAACAACACCACCACCTGGTCAACCGCCACCCCACCGGACCTCCTCCTCATCGGGTCCATCCACACCGCCCGCGGCACCTTCGCTCGCCTCCTACACAACAAACCCGAAACCACCCACCCCACAGACGGGTTCACCCACCTGCCCACCAACACTGCACAGACGATCTATCAACACGCACACGCCACCCGCTACACCCTCGAAATCGTCGCAGCCCGCACCAGCGACAAAACCCGAACCACCGCAAACGCCACGCTCACCACCATCAACCAACTCATCCATGACCTCACCCACGCCGCCAATATCGCTCCCACCCAAGCACCCCCCTTGGGATACCCCCACAGCCAACCCACCACGCCAACACAACTCAGCCACACCGCCACCACTGCACTACACACCCTCACAGACACACTCATAGCCGCCCTCCCCACCGCAGCCAAAACTAGTACCACCTGCTATAACGCCACCCGACGACGCGCCACTGCCATCGAAACTCACGCCACCGAATGGGGCTCACAAGCCCGCCCCCTACCCGGAATCGCCTAAAAACGCCCCCTGACCCACAACAACACACGAATACAAGCAAGCAACGACACGAGCAGCCCCGAATAACAACGCTCTACTCACAACTCTCGCCCTGACCTACCAGACATGTCACCGCAACCTCCAGCAAACACACAGCAGAACAATCTGTCGCATCACATCCGGGTCTGTTAGAAACGTGCCTATGGCACAGATCACCCTCGGCGGTAGCCCCATCAACTCCATTGGTTCCCTACCCACCAACGGCACCCAAGCCCCAGCATTCACCCTCACCGCAGCCGACCTGTCTGACATTAACCTCGACACATTCAAAGGTCGTCGCATCGTCCTGAACATCTTCCCCAGCATCGACACCGACGTCTGCGCCGCATCGGTACGCCAGTTCAACGAAAAAGCCGCCTCACTCGACAACACCACAGTCCTAGCCATCTCCATGGACCTGCCCTTCGCCTTGAAACGCTTCTGCGGCGCTGAAGGCATCGACAACGTCACCTCCGCCTCAGCCTTCCGCTCCACCTTTGGCCAGGACTACGGAGTCACCCTCACTGACGGCCCCCTCGCAGGACTACTCTCCCGGGCCATCGTGGTCATCGACACCGACGGCACCATCATCCACACCGAACAGGTCCCCGAAATCGGGCAAGAGCCAAACTACGAAGCAACCCTTAAAGCTCTCGCCTGACCTAAAACACCAACATCCAGTGGGGGTGGGGGGAGCACACACATGCTTACCCCCACCCCCACTGACACATCCACCCGACCCAGCATCGCGCCCGACGCGCCACCTCACCTACCGTGTAGGCATGCCAAACCGCCTCACCGACGCCCTTTCCCCATATCTACGCCAGCACGCCGACAACCCCGTTGACTGGTGGCCATGGTGTCCTGAAGCATTCGAAGAAGCGCGCAAACGCGACCTGCCCGTCCTGCTATCCGTTGGATATGCCTCCTGCCACTGGTGCCACGTCATGGCCCACGAATCGTTCGAAGACCCCCAAATCGCAGGGGTAATGAACACTGCCTTCATCAACATCAAAGTCGACCGCGAAGAGCTCCCCGGCGTCGACTCTGTCTACATGACAGCAACCCAAGCACTCACCGGCCGTGGAGGCTGGCCCATGACCGTTGTCATGACTGCCGACGGCGAACCGTTCTACGCCGGAACTTACTTCCCCAAACAACAATTCCTCACCCTGCTCACCCAACTCGCTGAAGCTTGGGCGGGCAGCCGTGAAGAAGTTAACGCCAGTGCCTCACGCATCACCACCGCCCTGCGCGAATACCAAGGCTCCACCCCCACCACTTCGGGCATCGACGCACCTACCCTCCACGAACAACTCGCCGCCGCCGAAGAAGCCATCGCAGACGAAATTGACTGGGAAAAAGGCGGCTTTGCAGGAGCACCAAAATTCCCACCATCGATGATCCTCGACTGGCTACTACGCCATCACGACCGTACCGGCACACCCCGTGCCCTCCACGCCATCGAAGTCACCACCGAAGCCATGGCGCGCGGCGGCATATTTGACCAACTCGCCGGAGGGTTCTCCCGCTACTCCGTTGACGAAGACTGGGCCGTACCTCACTTCGAAAAAATGCTGTACGACAACGCCCAACTCCTGAGCGTCTACGCACGCCTAGCAGAAAAAACACGCTCACCACTTGCCACCCGCATCACCACCGCCACCGCCGAGTTCATGCTCAATGAGCTACGCAACGCCCAAGGCGCTTTCGTTTCCTCCCTCGATGCCGACACCACCTTGCCCGGAGGAGGCACCTTCGAAGGATTCACGTATATCTGGACACCAGCCGCCCTTAACGCCGTACTCGATGACGATGGTCACCGCGCCGCGGAACTCCTTTCCGTCACTGAAAAAGGCACTTTTGAAAACGGCACCTCCACCCTCCAACTCCACAACGACCCTGACGACACCACCTGGTGGGAACAAACCCGGCAACGTCTCCTTCAAGCCCGCCGGCTACGCCCACAACCCGCCCGCGACGACAAAGTCATTGCTTCCTGGAACGGCCTAGCCATCACTGGACTAGTCGACGCAGCACGCGCCCTGCAACGTCCCGACCTCATCACCGCCGCCGAACGCGCCGCAGAAGCCATACTCACCACACACATCGAAGGACTAGACCATCCCGTACGAGTAAGCCTCGACGGCAACCGTAGCGACGCACCGGCCACCAGCGACGACCTGGGCAACCTCGCCGCCGGACTGCTGCATCTGTATTCAGCAACACAAGAACAGCGATGGGCCGACGCCGCACGCCGCCTGCTCGACGAAGCGCTCGCCCACTACAGCGACGGACACGGAGGTTTTGTTGATATTCCTGACCACTGTCCCCAACTCGTCATCACCCCCCAAACCAGCGGTGACAACGCCGAACCTTGCGGACAGTCAGCACTGGCCGGAGCTTTAGTTACGTACGGAACGCAATTCAACGAATCCACCTACCGAGAAGCCGGAATTGCGGCAGTCGCAGCAGGACTCAACCTCGCTGAAACCCAACCCAGATTCGCTGGCCACTACCTCGCCGTAGCCGAAGAAATCTACCGAGATCACAGCAACGCCTAGTCACCACCCCTCACACAATGTGTGCGTGGCGGTAACCAACAGCGCATTGGTTACCGCCACGCACACATTTCACTACCAATAAACCTTGGTGTATCTAAACCGCACACCCCTCATCCCCCACCACACCAGAGAAGAGTTTAAAACTATTCATCCATATGATGAATTAACCGAATAAAACGCAGCTAAATCCCCCCGTAAGATAAACAAAATACTCCCCTAAATGAGGGAAAACCAAGACTGTTGACAATAAAATGTCGAAAATCACATTTACACCGCTCTTTGCCGTCTCCCCCCCCTCACCACCTCGAGAGATACCCAGTCAAGAGGACTAGCCTGACCACGCTTTCCACGCATCCATAAAGCAACACAACCGGAGCACTCAGACCATGGACGATGACACGACCAGTCTCCCAAGCCCAGGTACACGCTGGACCCGCCACGGCATTGACCCCACCGAACCATTACGGAAACAAGGACTCTGGTCCTCGTTCCAGGTTATTAACCACCGCATCCTCATCCGTACCGTTGCCGGAGGGGCTAGCTACGTAGCGCGCGCCGTCGATCGCGCCAACTTCCCTGGGACTCTTGGCACTATCGCCGGAAACGACTCCGTCCTCCTCATCTGCAACGACCCCTCCACAGCCCAACAACTCATCGAACCACTCAGCGACCTACTAGGCCCCAAAATCAGGGTGAACGCCCCTGAAACAACAGGAATATAAATACCCGCCAGTGATCCACTGAGCCACAGGAGGGCACAAAACAACTGAAAACCACATCTATACGCATGTATATTTTCATATGTATACAGGGGATCGGTAATAGATTTACCCCCTAATTACCTATTCAAATCCACAAAAAACCCACTATGTTTACGAAGTCACCCCACTTCGGACCCCACGAAGGAGTGGTCCCCGTGTCCACACAAACAGACGACACCAACAACACAGAACCCACCAGTATTAAACCGGGCACAATCTCCGTCACCGCCCTGACTGCACTCGTCATCGGCTCGATGATCGGCGGCGGAATCTTCTCCCTCCCCTCCCAAATGGCCAGCGCCGCCGCCCCCGGCCCCCTCATCATCGGCTGGATCATCACCGGCTTCGGCATGCTCATGCTCGCAATGGTCTTCCAACGCCTAGCCATCTCCCGCCCAGAGATCGACGCAGGCGTCTACGGATACGCAAAAGCCGGATTCGGTAACTACACCGGCTTCTCATCCGCCTGGGGATACTGGCTCTCCGCCTGGATGGGCAACGTCGGCTACATGGTCCTACTCATGTCAGCTTTGGGTGTCTTCTTCCCCGGATTCGGCGACGGCAACACCCCCCAAGCCATCGCAGTAGCCTCCATCCTCGTCTGGGTCTACCACTTCCTCCTCCTACGAGGAATGCGCGAAGCGGCCTTCATCAACCTCGTCGTAACCATCGCGAAAATCCTGCCCCTGCTCGTCTTCATCATCATCGCAGTCATCTCATTCGACGCAGGCATCTTCTCCGCAGACTTCTGGGGAACCGCCGACACCAACCTCGGCTCCACCCTCGACCAGGTCAAAAGCATGATGCTCGTCACCGTATGGGTCTTCATCGGCGTCGAAGGCGCATCAATCTTCTCCGAACGCGCACGCACCCGCGCTGACGTCGGCAAAGCCACCATCATCGGCTTCGTCTCCGTCTTAGCACTACTGCTATTCGTCAACATCCTCAGCTACGGCATCGTCCCCCGCGCCGAACTAGCCAACCTCGCCAACCCATCCCTGGGCGGAGTACTCACCGCAGCAGTCGGCCCCTGGGGCGCCAAAATCATCGCCTTCGGACTAGCTATTTCCCTCATCGGTGCACTCCTGTCCTGGTCCCTCATGTGCGCCGAAATCCTCCGCGCCCCCGCCCTGGACAACACCTTCCCCGCCTGGTTCGGCAAAGCAAACAACAACGGCACCCCCGCCGGCGCCATGTGGCTCACCAGCATCTGCGTCCAGCTCATGCTCATCTGGACCCTGTTCAACTCATCCACCTACACCCAACTGGTTGTCCTAGCCTCAGCACTCATCCTCCTGCCCTACCTCTTCTCCGCAGCCTTCCAACTACTCGAAGCTTTCCGCGCCAAAGAAAGCCGCTCCACCGCAGCCATCCTGGTCGGCTTCCTAGGAACTATCTACGCCTTCTGGCTCCTCTACGCAGCCGGCCTGACCTACCTGCTCTATGTAGGCCTCTTCTACCTCATCGGCACCCCGTTCTACGTCGTCGCACGTAAAAAATCCGGCCTCAAAGTGTTCGACAAGATCGACACCATCGTCTTCCTCTTCTTCCTCTTCACCTCCATATACGCGATCTGGGGCCTAAGCACCGGCCACCTATCGCTCTAAACCCCCGCCCACACCAGCCACACCCGTGACACGCACGAAAGGAAACGTCATGGCCGCAACCACCAAAGGCGTCTGGTCAGAAGCTGGAAAACTGCGCAGAGTCATGGTCTGCCCACCCGGACGCGCCCATGAACACCTCACCCCCACCAACTGTCACGGCCTACTCTTCGACGACGTCCTCAACGTCTCCCAAGCACAAAAACACCACGCACAATTCGTCTCACTCATGGAAGAACGAGACATCAAAGTCCTGAACTTCACCGAACTACTCGCCGACGTTCTCAACACACCCAAACACCGCGCTTGGATCCTCGACCGACGCGTCACCCACCGCACCATGGGCTACGGAGTCTCCGAAGACCTGCGAGCCTGGATGGACGAACTACCTGCCAGCGAACTCGCCGACTACCTCGTCGGCGGCCTGGTCTCCGATGAAGTCCCCCAAGACCTCTTCGGCAGCGGCATCAAGCCATACCACGTCAACACCAACGAGCCCGAACTACTCATCGCTCCCCTACCCAACTCAATCTTCACCCGCGACAACTCCGCCTGGATCTACCAAGGCGTCTCCATCAACTCCATGTTCTGGGGCGCCCGAAGTTGGGAAAGCACCCTCGTCAAAGCCATCTACCAATTCCACCCCGAATTCAATTACGACTTCCCCATCTGGTTCGACGCATCCGAAGGCGACCAAGGACACTCCTTCATCGAAGGAGGAGACATCATGCCCATCGGAAACGGCATCGTCCTAGTAGGCATGGGCGAACGCTCCACCTATCAAGCAGTCTCCCGCCTGGCGAAAGGTCTCTTCGAGGGCGGCGGCGCCGAACGCGTCATCGCAGCACGCATGCCCCGCGACCGCGCCACCATGCATCTAGACACCATCTTCACCTTCTGCTCCCGCGAAGTAGTCAACGTCTACGAACCCGTCGTCGAACAACTCACCGCCTTCTCCCTGCGCCCCAGTGACACAGCACGAGGAGGCATCGAAGTCACCCACGACGAAGGCAACTGGATCGACGTCGTCAGCGACGCCCTCGGCACAAAGCTCCACCCCGTCTCCTCCTCCGCAGGCCGCCTCGGCTCCGAACGCGAACAGTGGGACGACGGAAATAACGTCGTCGCCCTCGACGACGGCGTCGTCGTGGCCTACGACCGCAACCACTCCATCAACGACAACCTCCGCAAAGCCGGCATCGAAGTCCTTGAAATCCCCGGCTACGAACTCGGACGCGGACGCGGCGGCGGCCACTGCATGACCTGCCCCATCGACCGCGACCCCATCAACTACTAACCACAACTCACCACTACACACACCCCCAAAACCACCGAAAGGACCCCCCATGGCAAAGCACGCCCTCCACGGACGCCACTTCCTCAAAGAACTCGACTTCAGCCGCGACGAATGGCTCTCCCTGCTCACCCTCGCCGCCGAACTCAAAGCAGCCAAAAAAGAAAACCGCGAACAGCACTACCTCGCCAACAAAAACATCGCCCTCATCTTCGAAAAAACCTCCACCCGCACCCGTTGCTCCTTCGAAGTAGCCGCCCACGACCAAGGCGCAAACGTCACCTACCTCGACCCCAGCGGGTCCCAAATGGGCCACAAAGAATCCGTCGCCGACACCGCACGCGTTCTTGGCCGCTACTACGACGGCATCGAATTCCGCGGCAAAAAACAAGAACACGTCGAACAACTCGCAGAACTCTCTGGAGTCCCCGTCTGGAACGGCCTCACCGACGAATGGCATCCCACCCAGATGCTCGCCGACCAGCTCACCATGCACGAACACTGTGGCAAAGACTACAAAGACATCACCTTCGCCTACGTCGGTGACACCCGCAACAACGTCGCCAACTCCCTCCTCATCGCCGGTGCCCTCATGGGCATGGACGTCCGCATGGTTGGCCCCAAAGAACTCGCCACCGAAGACTCCGTCCGCGAAGAAGCAGAACGCCTCGCCAAAGAAACCGGAGCCACCGTCACCATCACCGACAACCCCACCAAGGGCGTCGAAGGATGCGACTTCATCTACACCGACGTATGGGTCTCCATGGGTGAACCCAAAGAGGTTTGGGACTCACGCATCGCCCAGCTCAAGCCCTACCAAGTCAACAAAGAACTCATGGCCGCCACAGGTAACCCCAACGTCAAATTCCTCCACTGCCTCCCCGCCTTCCACGACCGCAACACCACCGTCGGCGAAGACATCTACCAAAAGACCGGCATGGAGTCTCTCGAAGTCACCCACGACGTCTTCGAATCAGACGCCTCCGTCGTCTTCGACCAAGCAGAAAACCGCATGCACACCATCAAGGCAGTCATGGTTGCCACACTCGGAGAAGGAGAGGGACTCTAATGCGCATCGTCGCCGCCCTCGGAGGCAACGCCCTCATGCGACGAGGGCAATCCCCCGACGCCAAACCCCAAATCGAAAACGTCAAACACGCCGCAGCCGTACTAGCCACCCTCGCAGCTGAACACGAACTCGTCCTCACCCACGGCAACGGCCCCCAAATCGGTGTCCTCGCCCTCGAATCCATCCACGACGAGCGCCTCAACGACCCCTACCCCTTCGACACCCTCGGCGCAGAAACCCAAGGAATGATCGGGTACTGGATCCTCCAAGCACTCCAAAACGAACTACCAAACCACAAAATCTCCGCACTCATCACCCAGACCGAAGTCTGCGCCAACGACCCTGCCTTCAACAACCCAACCAAATTCGTCGGCGAAATGTACACCCAAGAAGAAGCCGAAAAACTCGCCACCACCTATGGGTGGACCGTCAAACCCGACGGCAACGGCTACCGCCGCGTCGTCCCCTCCCCCCAGCCCACCCGGTGCATCGAAATCGACACCATCCGCGCCCTTATCGACGCCGGAACCACCGTGGTATGCGCAGGTGGAGGCGGCATCCCCGTCATCCGTGACGAGAACAGCAAACTCACCGGAATCGAAGCAGTCATCGATAAAGACGCCACCGGACGCATGCTCGCCGAACATGTCAACGCCGACGCATTCCTCGTCCTCACTGACGTCCCCGCCGTCATGACCGACTTCAACACCCCACACCAAAAAGAAATCCACCGCTGCACTCCCCAAGATCTACGCAGCCTCAACATGCCTGCCGGCTCTATGGGCCCCAAAGTCGACGCAGTCACCACGTTCGTCGAAAACACCGGAAAAATGGCCGCCATCGGACGCCTCGAAGACGCCGTAGCGATCATGGCCGGCACCGCCGGAACCATCATCACCCCCACCGGCGAATACCCCAACAACTAAACATCCAAAGGTAGGGCAGGTTACGCACACCACACGTGACCTGCCCTACCACCCCCCTACACACCACCAAAGAAAGGCGCTACCAGATGGACATGGCCGCCCGAACCAAAGCGGCACGCCACCGACTCATCGCCCGTATCATCAGCGCCACCCATATCCACTCACAACGAGAACTCAGCAAATCCCTCGAAGCCCACGGCGTCATCGTCACCCAAGCCACCCTCTCGCGCGACCTCAAAGAAATGCGCGCCACCAAAATGCGCGCCGCCGGAGGAGCCCAGGTCTACGTCATCCCCGAAGCAGGCGCACCCGGACAAATGCGACTCGAAGACGGAAGTGGCCTCACCTCACGATTCACCCAACGACTCTGCAAACTCACAGCAGACCTCGTTGTCTCCATCGCCTACGCCCACACCGACGTCGTCCTGCAAACACCACCCGGCGCCGCACAACTACTCGCCTCAGCCATCGACGACGCAATGCTCCCAGGCGTCCTAGGCACAGTCGCCGGAGACGACACCATCCTCATCCCCGCCATCGACGAAGAATCAGCCGCCCGCATCGCACACCAATTCGTTCACCTCTCATCCGCCGAAGCTCCCAACAACGGACGCATAAACCACTAAACTCTTTACCCCTCACACAACCGCAAATCGCCCTCGACCTCATTACGCAACTTCACCCGCGACTCCTTACCTGCCCTCCACCCCGTCATCCCCTCATAAAAACTACGAATCCGATCCATATCCGCAGCCACATCCCCCGTCAGTTCAAACGTTGGGCCCAAACCACCTACTCGACGCCGCATATCCACAAAACCACACGTCACCGGAACACCAGCAGAACGCGCAATCCGGTAAAACCCACTCTTCCAAAACTCCGTCGCAGAGCGCGTTCCTTCCGGAGCAATCACCACGCACACGTTCGGGTCAGCCAACATCGCCGTGATCTCCTCGACTACCCCGATAGGCCGTTTCCGGTCGATCGGGATCCCCCCCAACTTGCGAAACAACCAATCAAACGGCCCCACAAAAAACTTTTTCTCCACAATCGCCCGAACGTTATATCCCGTCGCCCAGGTAAACCCCAACAGCAAAACCGGATCCATATAGCTGGTGTGCGGAGCCACAATCACAAACGGACGATGCTTCCCCGGATCCTCATCAACCAAGCGAACCCTCGCCACCGCAAGAATCGCCCGGCCGAACAACACACGAACACGTAAAAACATGACGACACCCTAGGCGAAACACACCACGCCCAACCTCGCTCCTCCACCGCAACCACACCCTCAAATGCCACCGTGGAAGAAACAAATACCCATCACACTCCGCGAGCAAGGCACAACGAAGGGAATCTGAAATGAGTGCGCCCATCGCACACACCGACGGCAGCCCCATCTGGATGGACCTAGGAACCCACGACATCGACGCAGCCACTGCCTTCTACCACGCCATCTTTGGATGGAAATTCAGCAACACCGGTGACGACTTTGGTCAATACCGCATGATCCGCTCCAACAACGCAGCTATCGGCGGAGCCATGTCCACTCTTATCGGTCCAGAAGGCCCCCTGACCGAACCTCACTCCCCCACCGCATGGGGTATCTACCTCGCCACCACCGACATCGAAGCCACCCTTAGCCGTGCAGAACAGGCAGGCGCCACCATCGTCTTCCCCGCCATGCCAGTAGGCGAACTCGGCTCCATGGGGCTTATCAACGACCCAACAGGCGCCACCATCGGACTATGGGAACCAGGTAACTTCAATGGAATCGAAGCAACCGCGGCACCCAATGTGCCTGTCTGGTTCGAACTCGTCACCAACGAATTCGACACAGCCCTGAACTTTTACTCAACCGCCCTGGGCTGGACCCCACACTGGATGACAAGCGCTACAGGCAACAACAACATGCCCACATACACTCCCACTCCCCCCAAAAAACCCTCCATACGCTACGTAATTAACCACACCCCAGCAGGCCCCAGCGCAGGCATGTGCGAAGCCCCATGGCTCACCACCCCCATGTCTTCCTACTGGCGCATGTACGTCGGCGTCACCGACACCGACGCAACCATCACAGCTATCACCGAACAAGGCGGCACCCTACTCGATGGCCCCATCAACTCACCCTTCGGGCGCGTAGCCACAGTCACCGACCCTCAAGGGGCCGCTTTCCAGATCTGCTCTGTCCCGCCCAAAAATTAAACATCCACATACAGAATGCTCATTCTGAACAGCACACAGCTATAAAACTGGGAGTAGTGACTCACCCACCAGGTAGCTCACTACTCCCAGGTGCTTTGAGAAAAACGTTGCCGCCACCGACCCTCCACCCGTTGCCACAATGAAGAATGCAGCGAAGTACCACCATCGGTGCACCCCCGCCACCGCAACAGAACAACATCCAAAGACACACGCTCAGCCGCCAACAGCTCCAGATCAGTCCCTGCAGGAGCCAACCCAGGCACAGCTTCAGCTCTGGTAAGCACAGCCCCCGAAGACTCCACCCTCACCCACTGTGGATGTAACAAACGCTCCAGCATGCGGCTACTAGCCCGCACGTCATCTTCCAAGAGCGCCCGTTCTAGATCGACCACCACATCAATTTCATCCTGCTCTACATCACCAAATAGCGTTCCTTGACCAGAAGCAGCGAAAGCAGGCTCGACACCCATTGAGGGCCCATCCAAACCGGGTCCAGGATCCGGCTCAGTGCCTTTCGAATAAGCAACTGCAGCGCCATTGGCCAAGCGGTCCGCAGCCTCGTTCAACTCATGCCCGGCATGACCTTTCACCCATTTAAACTCGACATCCCGCTGGATACCGCCGTTGAGCTCAGCGTCAATCCCCTGCATCAAATCAAGGTTGAGAACTGGTTGGCCGTTGCCTTTCTTCCATCCTTTGCGCTTCCATCCCGGCATCCATTTCGTGATCGAGTTGATGACGTACTGCGAATCGCAGTAAATCGTCAACGGCCCCGCTTCACGCGTCGCACGCAACAAATCGAGAACAGCCATGAGCTCACCCATGTTGTTCGTGCCATGCGGCCATCCACCCGCAGCCCACCGATTGTCATCGATGTACCAGCCCCAACCTGCTGGGCCTGGATTTCCAAGCGCAGAACCGTCAGCGGCTGCGATAAGTCGATCTGTCACGTGTTTGTTCCTTCTTATCCAAAGATGTGCCTCACCTGGCGGCACAGCACAAAGTGCGAGCGCCATACCGCCAGGTGCTCAACATCAACCGCTGATCTCAGACTTCACCTGCTGAACCAATTCAGCAAGCGGCACCTCTCGTCGCTCACCCGTGCGGCGATCTTTAATCTCAGCGACAGGAACATCTGCTGAAAGCCCCTTACCAAGCACCACAATCGTGGGCACACCAATCAGCTCAGCATCTTTGAACTTAACGCCAGGGCTCACCTTAGGCCGGTCGTCATACAAGACATCGATGCCAGCAGCAGAGAGGTCATCAACCACTTTCTGCGCGGTCTGGAAAATCGTTTCACCCTTACCCGTGGCAACAACATGCACATCCATGGGGGAAACATTGCGTGGCCATACCAGCCCCGCGTCATCAACGTTTGCCTCAGCCAAAGCAGCTACTGCTCGGGAAACTCCGATCCCGTAGGACCCCATCGTCACAGTCACAAGCTTGCCGTTCTCGTCGAGAACTTTAAGGCCAAGAGCCTCAGCATATTTGCGACCGAGCTGGAAGACATGCCCCATCTCAATACCCCGAGCAGCGCGCAGTAAACCAGCGCCATCGGGGCTGGGGTCACCATCACGGATTTCACCAGCCTGGATGACACCATCCACGTCGAAATCACGACCAAGCACAAGGTCGATCACATGCGCACCAGCCACATTGGCACCTGTTGCCCAGGCGCTGCCCTGCGCAACAGAAGGGTCTACGCAGTAACGGATGTACTGAGGGTCCTCGGGATCCAAGCCCGAGTTGGGTCCCAAAGCAGCCGGACCGATGTACCCCTTAACCAAGGCAGGCCACGTAGCGAAATCCGCGTCGGTGAATGCCTCCACCTCAGCTGGAACAACCTGCGCTTCAAGACGCTTAGCATCGACTTGGCGGTCACCAGGCAGACCAATAACAAGCGGGCGACGAGTGCCGTCGGGGTACGCAAGCATGACGACAACGTTCTTCAACGTGTCAGCAGTACTCCACGCACGCCCATGATGCTCAGGAACAACCTGATCCAAAACATCAACAAGAGACTCAATAGTTGGGGCATCCGGAGTGTCAATCTGCTGCGCGGGCCCAGTGGCGGCCACAACATCAGCAGCAACTGCAGCGGCGCGAGGCACCTCGACGGCCTCTACGTTGGCTGCGTAACCGCTCTCGTCACACGTCACGAACGTGTCTTCGCCATTCTCAGAAACTGCGAGGAACTCTTCACTTGCAGAGCCACCCATCGCCCCAGAAGTGGCCTTCACGACGACGAATTCAAGTCCCAGCGCCTTGAAGATGCGAATGTACGCCTCACGATGGCGCTGATATGCGGCTTCGAGACCAGCGTCGTCAATATCAAACGAGTAAGAGTCCTTCATGAAGAACTCACGTCCACGCAACAAACCACCGCGCGGACGCGCTTCATCACGGTACTTGTTCTGGAATTGGTAGAGAGTGGCAGGAAGATCCTTGTACGAGTTGTACATGTCCTTAACGGCCAGGGTGAACATTTCCTCATGAGTAGGGCCTAGGAGCATATCGGCTCCCTTGCGATCTTTCACTCGGAAAAGATTTTCCCCGTATTCACTCCACCGATTCGTTGCCTCATAAGGCTCACGTGGCAACAAAGCAGGAAACAGCAGCTCCTGCCCACCAATCGCATTCATTTCAGTGCGTACGATCTGCTCAACTTTGCGAAGCACCCGTAGCCCCAGTGGCATCCACGAGTACACACCTGGCGCAGAGCGACGAACGTACCCAGCACGGACGAGTTTGCGATGCCCTGGCAACTCGGCGTCAGATGGGTCATCGCGGAGAGTCCGCAGGAAAAGATTTGACATGCGCGTAACGCTCACGTGGGCCTCACTGGCAAAGAAGACAACTGTGGTTGACAACTAGCTTAAGTGCTCGCCAGCCCAGAGCAGCGCACAGCTACAGTCCACCAGGAGCTGCGCAGGAGGGCTCCATGCTCTCTCACCCCAAGAGTCACAGCAAAACGGTGGCGAATTCGCCCACTTCCTCGAATCCCACACGTCGATACGCAGCAACAGCTGGCACGTTGTAGTCATTGACGTACAACGTCACAACAGGTGCGACATGAGCACGGGCATACTCAACACACGCCGCGAGCGCCGGGACAGCTACCCCCTGGCCACGCCGGGTAGGCGTTACCCAGACACCTTGAAGCTGACATGCCCCTAAAGCCACCGAACCGAACTCCGCTTTAAAAATGACCTGACTATCTTCGATTGCGGCAAGGGTGTGGCCGCGTCTAATGAGGGCCAGATTAGCGCTTCGGTAAGAAAGACTTCCCGCGTAATCGCTGTAAGGGGCATATCCAATCTCTTCAATGAACATAGCCTCAGCAGCAGGAACGATGATGTCGAGTTCGTCAGGGTGAGCGACTCTCACATGTTTATCCGGAGTGACAGTAAGAGCTTTTTCGGGACCAACTGCCATCAGACGCTGATGAAGTCGCTCTTCAATCGGTGGTCTCCAAAAAGCCTGGATTTGCGACCATAAAGCTGTGACGACATCTGCAGGACCAAAGATGGAGGAAAAGCGCTGTTGATGTCTACGCAAGCGCCCACCGAAGGCCACTGCACCCTCGATGGATCCTGCGCTCGGAACGATGTTGGCTGACATCCAGCAGACTGCTTCGATTCGCCCCTTTGGCGCATACACCAGAGCGTGTCCTTCGCCACGGGAAAGGTCGAGTTCTTGTAGCCGAGCAGCGAGATAAACATTCTCAACAGGATGTTTTGCTAGCAGTGCCAGGGCCTCGTCGATGTCACCGCGCCCAAGGCTTCGAACAGTGCGCGAGGTCCATAACATAGGCGTCATTATCCATGGCGGAGAGCGTTTTTCGCGACCGAAAAGTTACTGCTAGCCGTGAATAATTTTCATGACAAGAGTGACAGACAAGACGGCAATAACAACAAGGAACACAACCCGCACGAAGCCCGAACCTCGAGCCACAGCTGTTCGAGCACCGACGTATCCACCAGCCGTATTGGCCGCAGCCATGACTAGGCCCAGAGACCACATAACGGCGCCTTGAGGAACAAAAACAACAAGTGCAGCAATGTTTGTGGCTACGTTAGCGATCTTCGCGTGAGCACTGGCTCCTAGAAAGCTTTGTCCGGCGAAGGAAACAAGAGCGATAACGAAGAAAGATCCCGTCCCTGGGCCGAGCGCTCCGTCGTAGAAACCAACTGCAATGCCGATGCAAGCGAGAGTGACGATGTGACCAGTGTCTCCGCGCGGTGCAGGATCGCTTGTTCCGACATGAGGGCGCATCACTGTGTACGCCCCAACAACGGTGAGTGCGACCACGATGATGGGATCAAATGCGCTGCGGGGAATGGCTGCGGCTACTGCCGCGCCAGCGGCGGATCCTATGAGAGCTGTGGGTGCGAGCCAGGCACCGGTGCTGCGGTCGAGGCCAATGCGGCGTATGTATGTCGTGGCGCTGGCGAGTGTGCCGAACACCGAAGCAATTTTGTTCGTCGCGAGGATCTGTGCAGTTGCTGCGTGCGGGAGCAGGATCGACAACATCGGCAATTGAATGAGTCCACCGCCGCCAACGACAGCATCTACCCACCCGGCAGCAAAGGATGCGACCAGTAGCAGCATGAGCGGCGCAGCTCCCAGAGAGCCAAGGTCGTTGAAAAGGCAGAGAGCGTCGGCAAGCACGCGCTGATGCTATCGCCGACGCTCCATCACCACTGGTAAACGCCTGTGTTCTGCTACAAGTTAGGAAACAGATACAACTGGGGTCCCCTCGACTCCTTCGCCCATCTCCGCGGCTATCCGGTTTGCTTCTTCGACGAGAGTTTCCACGATTTGATCTTCGGGCACAGTACGGATCACTTGTCCCCGCACAAAGATTTGGCCTTTGCCGTTGCCAGATGCCACTCCAAGGTCGGCTTCGCGTGCCTCGCCGGGACCATTAACGACACATCCCATGACGGCGACCCGCAGTGGCACGGTCATTCCTTCAAGAGCGTCGCTGACTGAGTTGGCCAACTCGTAGACATTTACTTGGGCACGGCCACAAGAGGGGCAGGAAACAATTTCGAGTTTGCGGGGTTTCAGTCCCAGGCTTTGCAGAATCTGGGTACCAACTTTGACTTCTTCGACCGGTGGAGCAGATAGGGAGACGCGGATGGTGTCGCCGATGCCTTGGGCTAGAAGGTGCCCAAAAGCGACCGAAGATTTGATGGTGCCTTGGAAGGCTGGGCCTGCTTCGGTGACGCCAAGGTGCAGTGGCCAGTTACCGCGTTCGGCAAGCATTTCATAGGCGCGGATCATAGTGATGACGTCGTGGTGCTTCACAGAGATTTTGAAATCATGAAAGTCATGCTCCTCAAAGAGCGCTGCTTCCATAACGGCTGACTCGACGAGCGCCTCAGCGGTTGGTGCACCGTACTTAGCGTAGAGGCGTTTATCGAGAGATCCAGCGTTGACGCCAATGCGGATGGAGGTACCGTGTTCCTTCGCTGCCTGGGCGATCTCTTTTACTTTGTCATCGAACTTCTTGATGTTGCCTGGGTTGACGCGCACTGCGCCGCAACCAGCTTTAATCGCGGCGAAGACATATTTGGGTTGGAAGTGGATGTCTGCGATCACCGGGATGTTTGACTTGGCCGCGATGATGGGGAGAGCCTCGGCATCTTTGTCTGTTGGGCAGGCAACACGGACGATGTCACATCCAGCCGCGGTGAGTTCGGCGATTTGTTGCAAAGTGGCGCCGATATCATGAGTTTTGGTGGTTGTCATCGTTTGTACGCTGACGGGAGCATCGCCACCGACTCCCACGGTCCCAACCTCAATTTTACGGGAGTTCCGACGCGGGTTGAGCAGCGCGACAGATGGCTCCGGCGTGCGAGGAGCAGGTGATGGGATTCCGAGATTGACGCTCATAAGCGCCAGTATGGCGCACCGGTTGATCCACGGCATCACCTGCTCGTACTAGACGGCAGCCCCTCCAGACATATTCAACTCTGCCGTAGCGGTGAAAAGACTGGAGGGGCTGACCCATTCGAGCGGGCTCCGCTCTTTGCTTGTCATGAGGCTCGTTATGCCTTGTCGGCGAGATCTGCCCGGGATAGATCGACGAGAAGAGCAGCATTCACCGTATCGACAGCTTTTCTTAGCTTGCGCATATCCACACCTTCAGCTCCTTCAGGGCAGGGAACAGCAGGTGGCTCTGTCTGTTTGTTCGCCACACGAGCTTCCACACGAGCAGCAGCTAGAGCGATCTCGGCGCTCAGTTCTTCGCCAAGCAGCCCGTTCGGTCGAGATAAGAGTTTCGATAGTTCGACTGCGGATGGCTCATTTCGCATGATTTCGGCACTGTCTTCACTGACCAACATGATTGCTGCTGATTCAAGAAGCATCTTGCCTCGCGTGAAGTCTCCGCTCCCAACTTGCTCTACTGCACGGCGGAGGAATTCGCGATCGGATCGTTCTGCTTCAGTGATAAGGAGACCGATCTTCAGCCCGAGGACTCGCTCATAGGTGCGTTCACTAGCAGTGGGAGTGTGTGGTGAGGCAACACCACCTTCAGCGGTTTGGCTCATGGTGTCGAGCATGTCGCGTGCAACTTCAGTGCCGGCGTGGTTGTTAGTCCGCAGCGGCACCACTTTGATGCATGCGGCGGCGAGGAGAGCGAGGACGACGAGTGGAATCCCGGTAGTGAACACATCATGGATTGCGTCTGCTACTCCATAGCGGACTGCATTAGCAACTACGGGAGGCAACTTCGCCAGGGTTGATGGGTCGAGGACAGATCCTGCATTGAGGTGCCCGCCTGGCATGTGGGCCGCATTACCAGGCATGCGAGCTGCGATTGCTGGCCCCATGTGGGTGGTAAGAACCGTACCGAATACGGCTATTCCGATCGTTCCACCTGTACTGCGGAAAAATTGTGTTGTAGCGGTTGCTACTCCGAGGTCTCGGCGTTGAACAACGTTTTGCACGATAAGGGTGAACATTTGCATGCACGACCCCAAGCCGACACCAAACACAACGGTAGAAAACGCGAGCTGGAGATGTGAAGAATCTGGCGTGAGCTTTGTCAATAACCAAATTCCTACACCCATAAGAGCAATCCCGATCAACGTGATCGCTTTGTATTTACCTGTTCGAGTAACGATTCCGCCAACAATAACCGAAATGATCACCATTGCGAGACTCATTGGGACCAGCACGGCACCCGACTGTCCAGCACTCATGCCCAGGACACCCTGAGCAAAAACCGGCACATAGATGAGGATGCCGAACATGAGCATCGACACAGTCAAGTTGGCAATATTAGAGAGAGCAAAAATAGAGCTCTTGAAAAGTCGCAGTGGAATAACCGGTTCTTCAGCTTTCTTCTCTACTGCAACAAATATCGCAAGGGATATACCACCGAAAACAAAAAGCCCAATAATTTGCACCGAACCCCAAGGCCAAGCCGTGCCGCCAAGGCTTGTGGCTGCAAGTAGGGCAACAAGACCAACAGTAAGCGTCCCGAATCCAGCATAGTCAATCTTCGCTTCAATACGCTTCTGTTCAGGCTCAAAGAAACGCGCGATAAACCAAAAAGCGACTACTCCAAGAGGAAGAGGAATATAGAAAAGCCACCTCCATCCAACATGATCGGTAATATATCCACCAGCAAGGGGGCCAGCAATGGACGTAAATCCAAAAATTGCCCCCATTATCCCTTGATACTTACCACGATACCGGGGAGGAATAATATCCCCAACGATCGTCTGAGCCAGAGGCATAAGCGCCCCCATACCAAGACCTTGGACCGCTCGCGCGAAAACAAGGAACCAAAAATTTGTCGCAACTCCGGATAAGACAGAACCGAGCATGAAGACAGCCAGACCGGCGAGAAAGAAACGGCGACGCCCATAAATGTCAGATAACTTTCCAACAATCGGCACAGAGACAGCAGTAACCAGCATGGCCGTAGTAGCAAGCCAGCTGTAGTGCTCCATGCCGCCCAATTCAGCGACAATGCGCGGAATAGCAGGCCCGACAATCGTCTGACTAATCGACGAGACAAGCATTCCTAGCAGCAAGCCGACAAAGACTCTCCTGCCTGCGGGATCAAGACGAAAATCGCTTGATGATGGGGTGGTAACACTGGCTGACATATGGGAACTTTCTGACTAGGGTGCCTTTCCTCGAACCTCTCCAATGAGGCGTCAGGATCTGCGATGCGGCGTATTGCACAGTGAGATCAGCACTAACGGACATCGTCAGCACCAACGGGCCCTCACATGACGCACACCTACAGCATATGTGCACGTCTGCAAAATTTCACTAATGCTACGTATACTACGAATATGGACGCCACAACCAACCCCACGCATCACCTCACCCCACCCCATCGGTCCATCACCCCAGAAACCGAAGGACTCCGAGAACGCAAAAAACGCGAAACACGCGCGCGAATACACCGCAGCGCCATCGAACTCGCTCATCAGCACGGCCTCGAATCCCTCACTATCGAAGCCATCGCAGCCCAAGCTGACGTCTCCCCCCGCACTCTCTTTAACTACTACCGCTCGAAAGAAGCAGCCATCCTCGGCATTTCTTCCGATATCACTGAACGCATAATCACAGCTCTCCAGCAGCAGCCAGTCACCTATCCCCCCCTCACCGCACTCCGCAACGCCCTACGCCCCCTCATCGACATTCCCCATCTCGACGACGAATTCCACACAAAACGCCGCCGCATACTCACGCAATACCCCGAACTTGCAACCACCAGCATGAACCTGGTCGTCGAAACCGAAAAAGCTCTCACCCAAGCTCTCATCCCCCGCCTGGCGCACAGCGAAAAAGACAGCTCCGAGGTCGAAATCCACATGCGCGCAGCCCTACTCGCTATCACTGCAGTTGGCGTCACCCGTGCCACCTGGGTAACACGCGCACACCATGACCTTTCCCTGCAAAGCGCTATCGACACCTTCGAACGCGGCTTCGACTCACTGCGCAGTGGCCTAGACACCACCACCAAAAACACAGAAGCTACAACCGAACCGGAGCCACCACATCCGCATACACAAGCAACGCCCCCATCCCAATAAACAACAACGTCACTGCATACGCCAACGGCATAGCCCTGGCAACGTCAACATATCCAGGGTCAGGTCGACGACGCACTCGCGCCACCACCTTCGTGATCCCCTCCCACAGCGCTCCCACCATGTGCCCACCATCCAGTGGCAACAACGGAATCATGTTGAAAACAAACAACGCAATGTTCAAACTCGCCACCAGCATCCACATCGCCGCCCACATCGCTCCCGGATCAGACAGCCACGCCACCCGACCATCAGCTACCTCACCGGCAATACGCCCAACACCCACCACACTCATCGGGCTATTAGCATCCCGCTCAGCACCGGAAAAAGCTGCCTGCCACACACCAAACAACTTGGCTGGCAATACCGCAACTACCCTCACCGTCTGCACCACTGCATCGGATAGGAACCCGGGAACCGCCGTAAGCGGCTGCGGAACGAATGCGCTGACAGGTGTGCTTGTCATACCCATGTATCCAGCTTTCTCAGTCAACGGCGCCCCGTGAGCATCAACAATCACCCGCCCCTGCTCATCAACTCGCGGCATCTGTACCGCGATCGGAGTGACTTTGAGCGTCACTGGCTGACCGCCACGCTCCACCACCACATCCACAGTGCGTCCAGCGGCAGGACGCACAGCGGTAGCCACATCCACAGTGCCTCTCACCTGGTGGCCATCAATCGATACAAACTGGTCACCAGGATGAAGACCTGCTGCTGCCGCAGGTGAAGGCGTATCTGCCGCGCTACACGGCTTCGTCGCATCTTGGGCTCCTGCGCCCACCACCGGTCGCACACACTGAGCCACGGAAACAACCTTGGCACCTACTGACTCAGCAATACCGTGTGTAGTAAACACTCCTGCCATCACCACCCCGGCAATGACCAGATTCATCATCGGGCCACCGAACATGATGGTCAGCTTTTTGGGAACCGACAGCTTATAGAAAACCCTGTTCTCTTCACCGGGACGAATTTCAGCCAACGACGCTTCACGAGCCTGCGCAACCATCCCTGACCATGGCCACACACGCCCGCTACGAGTGCGACCTGACTGCTCATCAGCAGCCAAAGCGTTCTCGCTACGCTCAGAAACATTCAGACCCTCTGCACGATCACGAACGCGCTCCTGCTCTGCTCGCGAAGGTGGGTACATGCCGATCATCCGCACATACCCACCTAGTGGTATGGCTTTGACCCCATACGTGGTCTCTCCCCACTGGCGAGACCACAAAGTTGGCCCAAACCCAATCATGTACTCACGGCACGCAACACCGAACTTCTTCGCCGGCGCCAGGTGTCCAATCTCGTGCAACGCAATCGACACTGCAATCGCAAAAGCCATGAACAGCACACCAAAAACAAACATCATGGCCGTCGACTCCTTCTTCCAGCGAATTCCTGCACGAAAAAGCTCCTACGACTGATCGACCGTGAAGCTCACACCCTGTACCGATTGTGCAACGATCACCTAGCGATAACTGATCCCGCCACGTCACGCGCCCACGCATCAGCAGCCAGCACCCCAGCTACATCATCAGCGTTGCCTGGCTGTTCTGCCCGCTGAACCGCCTCATGCCACCGGTTCACCACTAGCTCCACCGTGTCCACAATCTCCAAGAAACCAATACGGCGATCATGGAAAGCATCAACACACACCTCATTGGCAGCGTTATATACAGCGGGGTATGTCCCTCCCATTTCCCCAACACGGCGAGCCAATGCCACCGCAGGGAATGCTTCTTCATCCAGAGGGAAGAACTCCCACGTACTCGCTTTAGACCAGTCACATGGCGCTACCGCTGCCGGAACACGATCTGGCCATGCCATTCCCAAAGAAATCGGCAACCGCATATCCGGTGGCGATGCCTGAGCAATCGTAGACCCATCAACAAACTCAACCATCGAATGCACCACTGACTGAGGATGCACAGTCACTTCGATAGACGAAAAAGGAATATCGAAGAGCAGATGAGCTTCAATAACTTCCAAGCCCTTATTGACAAGCGTGGCCGAATTAGTAGTTACCACTGGCCCCATATTCCATGTTGGGTGAGCCAAAGCCTCCTCCGGCGTGACATTAACAAGCTCTGCACGGCGCCGTCCGCGGAAAGGTCCACCGCTTGCTGTCACCACAAGCTTGGCAACCTCACTACCCTTTCCAGAACGCAACGCCTGCGCCAGAGCCGAATGCTCTGAATCTACTGGCACGATCTGTCCCGGCTTCGCCGCCGCTTTAACAAGATCACCCCCCACAATCAGCGACTCTTTATTGGCTAACGCCAAGGTATTTCCAGCCTGGAGCGCAGCAAGAGTCGGACGCAAACCAATCGATCCCGTAATGCCGTTGACCACCACATCCACGGGCCGACCAGCAACCTCTGCCACCGCCTCACCCCCCACCAGCACCTCAGGCATCCGCTGCACACCCGCTGCTCGCAGCGCTGCATGCACTTCTTCTACTGAGCCCTGCGCAACCGCAACCACATCGACATCAAGCTGGGCAACCTGCCCAGCAAGCACCCCCAGTTGCCCACCACCAGCAGCCAAACCCGTCACACGAAATCGATCTGGATTACGTAGGACTACATCTATTGCCTGCGTACCGATCGACCCAGTGGATCCCAGCAGAGTTACTGTTCGTTGTGTTGTCACCAACACATCGTGTCATGCACACCTAGACGCCAAACAAGCTTGGGTTATCTCCCATCCCCTCTTCTCGACGCGTAGGCTACTCGAAACCCTTTTCTATCTTTTACCTGCGTTCAAAGGACACCCATGGCAAACAAAGACGGGCTCTCCCTCGGTTACCGCCTCTGGTGGAACATCCGCAGAGTGGCAATGAGCATATTCGGCCCTGCCCAACTTGGCGATAACGACCCGCTGCACCGTTTGAAAGCAGAACGTGAAGCCAAAATTGCCCAGTACCACGCCCAACAGAACTAGCAAGCTAATCACCGGCCCGGTCTCTTGCATTGCAAGGCACATCGACCGGTAAGGGCTTTTCAACGTAGCTAGGCGCCCAGACCTCAATGAGTCTGGGCGCCTAGCTACGTTGAATGGTTATCGAGCTCCGCTCGCGCGAGCCGCTGAGCTATGCCTCACAGCGGCTCGCATAGAACAGAATTAGCCAGCCACGATGACGTAGAGGGTCCGAGGACCGTGCACACCTTCAACACGAGACAACTCGATGTCGCTCGTAGCGCTACCGCCACTAATCCAGGTCACTGGATTGCCCGCACGTAATGAGGGGGCAACCAAAGCCGTGGCCTCAGGAATATCGCTGACGATTTGGTCGGTAGTAACTACACAGACGTGAATGTCAGGAAGCAAGGTGAGGGCACGACGTCCCTGGTCTTCAGCGTGGTCAAGCATGATCGTTCCCGACTCAGCACCTGCAGCACGAGCCGCCGTGACAACAGCATGCGTGGAGTTCAACTCAGCGCGAGTTCGAGCCCCAGCAGTGGGGCCATCGGTGCTTACTGGTACACCAAACTTCTCCACTGCAGCTCGCCACGAAGCATCAATGCCTTCTGGCAGTACGACACTTTTTGCTTCAGTGATTCGCAAAGCTTCAGCAATGGCAGCGGGGATCTCTTTAAGTGCGCACCGAGCGACCGTAGCCCTGTAGTCCTCGACACGCTCAACGAATCGATCAACCACGTCATCTACCTGTGGGTTGGCCTGCCCATATTCCCAATCCACCGGAGTGTCCTCAGCCGGAGACACATCAGCAGGTACATCGGTCAGCCCTTGGCGGATACGCGCCAAGATCTCATCACGAGCGCTCATTCCTGGCGTGTGCGGCGCACCCGCAGTGAGGTCAGGGCGTTGCAAATCCGTGCTCATCAGTTTTCTCCCTTGCGCTCGCCATTCGTGCCAGCTGTGTCATCGTCACCGTGCTCACGGTTCCACCAGCTACGGAACGATTCCGCCGGAGGCACCGGCACGTTCCTTGCTCCTGTCCAGCGAGAGAGCGGTCCAGGAATAGCGCCGATGTGATCGGTGAACTTGCCAAGGCTGCGACCACCGAAACCACTCATGTTGGTAGCGGTCTTCCAACGGCGGGAGTCTGACATCATCCAGGCTGCAGAAGCCATGAGAGCAGGCTCGGTGTGGGCAATGAAGGGGCGGGCAAGCCGCTTCTTCTTAAACTTGGCGTTCGCTTCGGCCTTTTTGGCGCTAACAACCTTGTTGCGCATGTAGACGAGTAGCTCCGGAATCGGGATGCGCACAGGGCACACGTCGAAGCACGCACCGCACAGGGTGGAGGCAAATGGTAGAGAGCGATCGACCTTGGAAGATGTTCCGCGCAACTGCGGGGTGAGGATCGAGCCGATTGGTCCTGGGTACACCGACCCGTAGGCGTGACCACCGACCTTTTCATAGACAGGGCATACATTGAGGCAGGAGGTGCAGCGAATGCAGCGCAGTGCCTCACGACCGTGTTTGTCCTGGAGAACGTTGGTGCGGCCGTTGTCGATAAGGACCACGTGCATGGCTTTGGGGCCGTCTTCGCCGCCCTTATCTCCGCCCGGTCCCGTCCATAGGGTGGTGTAAGGGTTCATTCGCTCACCAGTAGACGAACGCGGCAGCAGCTGAAGGAAAACCTCAAGGTCTTCAACCGTCGGGACAACTTTCTCAATGCCGACAACACTGATGAGAGTTTCCGGCAGGGTTAGGCACATACGGCCGTTACCTTCGGATTCGACAACCGCCAGAGTTCCAGTTTCAGCAACTGCGAAGTTAGCTCCGGAGATACCTACCTTGGCGCGCAGGAACTTTTCGCGCAGGTGTTGGCGAGAAGCCTCTGCAAGGTGGGCTGGTTCGGAGTCCAAACCTTCGGGAGCAGGACGGCCATAGGTACCCATCTCGTCGAGGAAGATCTCGCGCACTTCACTGCGGTTGCGGTGAATAGCTGGCACGAGGAAGTGGCTTGGCCTGTCATGTCCCAGCTGCACGATGAGCTCAGCGAGGTCAGTCTCCCAGGCTGCGATGCCCGCGTCTTCAAGGGCCTCGTTCATCTCAATTTCCTGGGTAGCCATGGATTTAACCTTGACGACCTCAGGGTAAGTAACGTCACCGTTGTTTGCCTCGGTACCTTCACCCTCGCTGACTGCGTATTGGGAGAGTGCATCTTTAACGAGACCGACGATGATTTCGTTCGCTTCGGCTGCGTCACGCGCCCAGTGAACAGTTGTTCCTGCTGCAGTAAGTGACTCTTCTAACTGGACCAAGTACTGGTCTAGGTGCCGCAGGGTGCGGTTCTTAATTGATTCACCAGCGCGACGAAGCTGTTCCCAGTTGTCTAGCTCTGCTACGACACGACCACGTTTGCCTCGGATCATGGTCATAGCGGTGTGCAGGTTGCCCCGCTGCACTGGCTTGCCTAGCTGTACCTTGGCTGCTGAGGGGAAGGCATCCGAGTTGATCAACTCTCCGGGCGGCGGCGAAGGAGTCAAACGGCCCTCGGCGTCGCGCGGAAGTGCTGGCATACCGATGAACGTGGTGCTCATTTGCGCACTCCTTCCCGTGAGGCCCGGGAAGACCCGGGGGTGAACTGTGCCTCTTCGGTTGAGGCAAGAATTTCGGCGAGGTGGACGGGACGGATACCGGCGTTGTTGCGTCCGAGTACGCCGGAGATATTCAAGAGGCAGAGGTTGTCTCCTGCGACGAGGTACTCCGCTCCGGTATCTGCAACGTGACGAGCCTTATCTGCGGCCATCGCAACAGACACATCCGGGTTCTTCATCGAGAATGTGCCACCGAATCCGCAGCAACGGTCCGCGTCTTCGAGTTCTAACACGGTAATGCCGGACACTGCCTGGAGAAGACGCATCGGGCGATCTCCAACTTTGGCCATGCGGACAGAGTGACAAGTCGGGTGATAGGTGACCTTGTGCGGGAAGTAAGCGCCAACATCCACCGTTCCTAGGACATCAATGAGGAACTCAGAGATGTCATATGTACGGGAGGCGATGTCAGCTGCTTCGCGACGCAACCCGCTGTCACCAGCGTGTTCAGCAAGCATCGTGTGCTGGTCGCGCACAGAGCCTACGCAGGAACCAGACGGGGCCACGATGTAGTCGTAGTCGCTGAAGGTGTTAACGAAGTTACGAACGAGCGGAACAGTCTCGTCGAAGTAGCCCGAGTTCGTGAAGGCCTGTCCGCAGCACGTTTGTTTCTGCGGGAAGGTCACTTTCACGCCCAGGCGCTCCAGCAAAGTGGTCACTGCTTTGGGGGTGTTAGGGAACATCGCGTCGTTGGCACAGGTTGCGAACAGCGCGACGGTGAGTCCCTCACCTGGCCGGGTGCCGGCCGGTGAGGAGGGTGCGGCTGTGGTCATGTTCTCGTTCTCCAGGTCGTGTCGGGTGGGTTGATTCCCCGGGGTGCACGGGGAAGCTGACTGTTACGGAAGCAGCCACGCAAGGACAGGGGTGGACATGAGGCCCGAAACGACGCACATGAACACCAGCAGAATGAGGCTCCAGCTAATAACTCGGCGCAGGATGACGGATTCAGAGCCAGCTAGCCCGATCGCAGAAGCGGCGATGGCCAGAGACTGCGGAGAAATCATCTTGCCGACAACGCCACCTGCGGCACCGGTGCCGACCAGCAGACCTTTGTAACCGATCTGGTCTCCAACGCTGGCCTGTAGCGGGGAGAAGAGCAGGTTGGCTGAAGTGTCAGAGCCGGTGACGTAGGTACCGATCCAGCCCAGGATCGGAGCCAAGAAGGGATACACAGCGCCTGCACCAGCAACCCAGAGGCCAAGAGCGTATGTCTGACCGGAGTCACCCATGACGTAAGCAAGAGCAACAACAGCGCCGATGGTGAGCATCGTGAAACGCAGCTTGACAACGTTGCGCCAAAGCTCAGCGAAGATCTCTTTGAACGAAACCTTGTAAATGATTCCGACGAGGATTGCGACCAGGGCAAGCAGGGTACCGGGGCCAGAAAGCCAAGCGATGGTGTAGGTGGCATGGCCAGAGGGCTTTCCAGAAACGCTCATGAGCTCCTGCAGGCCGGGCCATGCAAGCTTGAGATTGGTGGCAACTAGGGCGTTGTGAACAGCCGGGATGGCTGCGATGGAGAACACAACGATGACAAGGATGTATGGCACAAGCGCCATGAAGATACGCCCGCCGGTAAGAGTTTCGTTGTCATCAGCAACGCGAGCAGGTGCTTGTTCTTCCAAGCTCGGATCCATCGGAGCCCCAACACGGGCAAGGGCTTCTTCGCCACCGCGGGGCTTCCAAAAGCGCAGGAAGGCAATGGCTGCAGCAACGGTGATAACGGCCGCGAAGATCTCTGTGAGGTTATAGAGCGGTGTAGCAGAGACGATCCATTTTGTGGCGCCGAAGATCACACCGATAAGGATGGCGAACGGCCAGCATTGAGTGACACCCTTTTTACCGTCCATGACGAATAGGAGGAGGAAGGGAACAAGGAGACCGAGAAGTGCGCATACGCGACCGGTAATGATGGCGACCTCAGTGACGCCTACACCGCTTACCTGGGCGGCGGTAAGAATGGGAAGCCCGACAGCACCGAAAGCAACTGGAACGGTGTTGGCGAGCAAAGCCACGACCGCTGCGCGTAGTTTCGAGAACCCGATAGCGATAAGCATGACTGTGGCGATGGCTACCGGTGCACCGAAACCTGCGAGCGCTTCGAGAAGTCCACCGAAGCAGAAGGCGATGAGCATACCGAGCACGCGGGGGTCATCACTGATCAGGAAGAAGGTACGGCGCAGATCGTCGAACCTTCCGGAGATGACGGTCACCTGGTACATCCAGATGGCACACAGCAGGATCCATACGATGGGGAATTGACCGTAAATGAAGCCGTGCGCACTGGTTGACAGGGCCATGCCGACAGGCATGGAGAAGACTGTAACCGCGATGACCAGGGCCACTGCCCATGAGGTAATACCAGCGATATGTGCCTTCCACCGCAGGCCGCCCAAAGTGATAAGCATCACCATGATCGGGATGGCGGCCACAAGCGCCGAGAGCCACTGCGATGGGAGGGGACTGGGATTGGGCGTGAATGCCGCAAGGGCTGGAAGCATGAGAACTCCGTTGTCCATGGGGGCGCCGCGGAGGGCTACCCGTAGTTGGGCCGGGTGATGGGCGCCACTGCTTTGGTCCGACCATTAAAGGACATTGCGGTCGGTCATGCATCATGGCGTGGGTACTAAATCGCTCAAGTGTCGTGTGTCACGCCACCATCGAGCGAGAATGATCGTGAACGATTCCCACCGCTGGCTCAAATTCTGGAGGATTTGCATGGCACACAAGGCCCAGGATGGGGCTGCTGACACGCCTGGCCCTTCCTGGCACCCCGTCACCAAAAAGAAGGCTTACGAGCAGGTCATCGCCCAGGTTGAGGAACAAATCGTGGCTCGGCGGCTACGGGTAGGAGACCGACTTCCTGCAGAACGTGAGCTTGCGACAATGTTGGGTGTCTCCAGAGCTGGCGTGCGAGAGGCAATGCGCACGCTAGAAGCGCAAGGTGTGGTCTCTGCCGACGTCGGAACAGACGGGGGGACGTTCGTCACGACCATGTCGAGCGAGGCAATTACGCGCATCCTTCGCTTACACGTGCATCTTTCCCACTTCTCAGTACCAGAAGTTTTAGAGGCTCGTATCCCTTTAGAACGCAGAAGCGCCAGACTAGCGGCGTCACAGGCTTCCAAAGAAGATCTCGCGAAAATGCGTGAGGTTCTTGATGAAATGGCCGACCCCTCAACACCGCGCGACAGGTTTAACGAGCTGGACACACAATTCCATGTTCTTGTGGCTGCTGCAGGCCATAACAGGCTTGTCACTGAATTGACTACAGCTATTCGGGAGACGATGACAGGCCCAATAATGCATAGTTTTGATGATGAAGAAGACTGGCATGCTCGCTCAGCTAGCTTGTGTGCAGGCCACGAAGCCATCTTCACTGCAATTGAAAAAGGCGACGCTCTTCAAGCAGCTGAAGCTGTCGAAAGTCATATTCGTCTTGCTTACGAACAACTGCACTATCACTCGAACTAGCTGAGTAGTCACTTCACTTTCAACTGGTAGCAGCAGCGAGTTGTCCGCATGCGCCGTCGATGTCGCTTCCACGCGTGTCTCGGATGGTTGTTGGCACCCCATGTGCCCGCAGGCGCTCAACAAACTGCTGCATCACACCGGGACGGGAAGCTGTCCACTTTGATCCAGGAGTAGCGTTAAGCGGAATGGGGTTGACGTGCACCCAACCTTTACCTCGACGCGTAAGCTCCTCCCCCAGCAAATCGGCGCGCCACGCTTGATCATTCATGTCTCTGATGAGCGCATATTCGATCGAAACTCGACGGCCCGTTGCATCGAAATAGGCCCGGGCAGCATCGAGTGCTTCAGCGACCTTGTACCGATTGTTGATCGGGACAAGTTCATCCCGCAGATCGTCGTCGGGGGCATGCAGACTCAGCGCTAGCGTGACCGGCAACCCCTCAGCGGCAAGTCTGTTAATTCCGGGCACCAGACCCACACTGCTCATCGTGATACCACGCGCACTCATCCCAAAGCCCTCGGGAGCTGGAGCGATCAACCTGCGAATCGCCGCCACGGCGCGTTTGTAGTTCACAAGCGCCTCGCCCATCCCCATGAAAACAACATTGCTTACCCGCAATGGTGCTGTGGCTATTTCATGAGCATCTGCCAGAGGGTAGGCCTCATCATCGTCGGGGTTAGCGAATGCCTCTGCTCCCGCAGATCCCGATTCGCCACCTTCTGGACCTGCGAAACGCCCTGATCGCAGCAGCACTGCTCCCATCCGTACCTGCTCAACAATCTCAGCAGTCGAGAGGTTCCGAGTGAAACCTTCTTGTCCGGTAGCGCAGAACGGACAATTCATTCCACAACCGGCCTGACTTGAAATACACATAGTCACGCGGCGCGGATAACGCATCAACACACTTTCGACGAGCGCTCCGTCATGAAGCCGCCACACAGACTTGACTGTGCGCCCGTTGTCAGCGACCAAATCACGCACGTTCTCCAACAGCGAAGGAAAGGCTGCTTCTGTGATCTTTGACCGGGATCCTTGAGGAAGGTCAGTCATTGATTCAGGGTTTGTCGTGAAATGTGAAAAATAGTGGGTGGACAGCTGCTTCGCCCGGAAACCGGGGTATCCAGCTTCCTTCAACAGGGCCACCCGTCCTGCCATATCAAGATCAGCGAGATGTGTGCGCGGCAAGGGGTTACCCGGCGCCGACAATGTAATCTGCCCAGGCCCAGGGCGCCTGCGCGCCAAACCTGGCCGCGCCTGCGCACCGCTACTCTGACCTTGAAGCGGCTTACTACTAGTCACATTCTCACTGTTCATCACAGCTATTCTCGCAGGAAGCCGCAATCCTCGACAACGCGGCCCCTCGAGACCTACCCCATGTGACCACCTAAGCTCACAGATAACTCAACGATTGCTTCCACATCCGGGGATTACCCTTCCCCGAAGACAATGTTCACCCCAGAATGGGCGATCAAAACGTGAACGCCCACAACAGCTCAAAGTGAAGGTACAGCGATGACGGAAAGCTTGTGGCGCCGCCTCGCAGGACGCATGCGGCGATCACGCCCCAAGGCAACTAGCGCGGGAACATCCGCCAAACGACGCAAACCACGCACACCGACAGTCGCCCCTTTCGTCCTTAAAGGCGAGCACGAAAAATATCCCCGTCCCCTTACTAACAACCGCCCGACGCCGGCAGAACATGCGTGGCTACCTCTGTACGGCACAGCCAACCGCACACCTGGCCTTTCCCTCTCAGGAAATGCCACCCCAGACGACAAGACTGTACTGTCATCACTGCGACTACAGCTGGCCGACATCGAAGATGTTCCCTCGCTCAGCAACCTGACCCACGTTCGCGCTTACGCCCCCGGGCTTGTTGAGCTCCTTACTGTCAGTACGCCGGAGGCTGTCATAGCTCCACCGGCAACCGACCTGGCACATCTAGGTTCTCCTGAAGAACTCGTCGAAGTAGCTCGCCACAATCTTGTACACACTTTGGCCGATATTGGAGAAGAAATCGAAGTACGCCACTTCGAAACCACCGAAGGACTCACCTTCACTGGCCTTCTAGGCGATTCCTTATCAGTGGCCAGCTTGGCCATCGAATTACCCCGTGTTTCGCGTCTTCTTCACCCAGGAAGTGACCTCAGCAAGGGTGTCTTTGTGGCTGTACCAAATGCTCATCACCTCGCGCTGCGCATAGTTGATAACGTCAGCTCCCTCATGTCGGTGGGCCCGATGAGTGTCTTCGCTCGCAATGGCTACAAAGACTCAGGAGCTACCAGTCCCCATGTCTATTGGGCACACGGTGAGCATCTGGAAACACTTACTCCGCTGACAACACACGAACGGGGGCAAATCGCCATTCGCGTACCCCCCGCACTGTCAGAGCTTCTCGACCGCTGAGTGAGGGAGCACCTTTTCCTCTCACGCTGGCAGCAAAGCTGCCATAACTATCCATGCCACCGGGGCGCACACCAACAAAGAATCCATGCGATCCATTAGTCCACCGTGCCCCGGTAAAACTTTTCCGAAATCTTTAATGCCTAGATCGCGCTTGAGCATCGACTCGGTCAAATCACCCAGTGTGGCGCACATAGCTAGCAAACCCCCGAAGAGCACGCCCTGCCACCAGGCTGCCCCCAATGGCAATGCAAACATCACTGCCCCGGCAAGAGCACACATTACTACCGAACCGGCAAAACCTTCCCAAGATTTATGAGGGCTCACCGATGGTGACATCGAAGTTTTCCCAAAGCGCACACCGGCTATAAAACCACCAATATCGCTGCAAACAGTAACAAGGACAAATGCGATTACACGCCAATGCCCTTCAGGGGCTGTCAACATTAATGCCGTAAATGAGGCAAGAAACGGCACATAACCCAGCACAAAAACACCGCTACCGATATCGCGTATCCCTGTACGCAGGTGACCGATCAGCGTTCGCCAGACGATTACCGCGCCAGCTTCCACACCAAAAATCACCAACAGCGCCGCCGGACCTCCTAGGTACGCAGCCAACGGCATCACGGATGCCCCCACCACCACTGGAACTAATGGCACCTCATGACCACCAGCCACAAAACCGTTTCTTAACTCCAGCACCGCAAACACGATCGCTGGAGTTAAGAGCAGCAGCCATCCCCAAGGCGCCACAAACAAGGAAGCAAGAGCAAGAACCCCCAACGCCACCCCCACGCCGACAGCGACCGGAAGATTCCGGCCCCCTTTCGACTTTTTCTCAGGTGGCGATGAGGGTTCCACAACAGGTGCATTCACCCGATCAAACCTCGAGTAGCTCTGCCTCTTTACCTTTCAGGAGGGCGTCAACTTTCTCAACGAACTTTTTCGTCAACGCTTCAAGATCTTTTTCATATCGGGTACCTTCATCTTCACCGACCTCGCCATCTTTAACAGCTTTGTCGATGGCGTCTTTAGCGTGACGACGTACAGAACGCACAGAAACCTTCGCGTCTTCACCTTTACGGTTCGCGAGCTTGATGTATTCCTTGCGGCGCTCTTGAGTCAGCGCAGGCATAATCCCTCGGATAACGACGCCATCATTGCTCGGGTTAAGCCCTAGATCCGAGTCACGCAGAGCTTTCTCCACGGCTCCTAGCGAACTACGGTCATAGGGAGTCACAAGCACGGTGCGCGCATCTGGAATCTGCACAGAGGCGAGCTGCTGCAAAGGTGTCGGAGCACCGTAGTAGTCGACCATGATCTTGTTGAACAGACCTGCGGAAAGACGACCAGTCCGAATGTTGGAGAACTCCTCCCGGGCGACCTCCAAAGCCTTCTCCATCTTTTCCTCGGCTTCGAGCATCGTGTCATCCAACATGTGCGACCCCTTCTGCGTTATCGACTGACTAGACTGCTCGCCCCCGGCGATATCGGAGAACACCTAAGCAGCTCAGCATTCCTGCATCAGACTCTACCCGCCTCCATCAAGCGCTGTAGACCTCGGTACCGATCTCATCACCACGCAGCGCCCGGGTAATGGCTTGCTCCTCCTGCATACCGAA
This sequence comes from Dermatophilus sp. B7861-1, assembly GCF_058996045.1. Lineage (NCBI taxonomy): Bacteria > Bacillati > Actinomycetota > Actinomycetes > Micrococcales > Dermatophilaceae > Dermatophilus > Dermatophilus sp. B7861-1. Next base: position 1,902,658 of record NZ_CM180082.1, read on the forward strand.
GACAACCATCGGCATTTTGTTCTCACGGCACAAGGCAAAAGCGGCCGCATCAACAACTTTGAGACCCTGGCTGATCGCGTCGCTGTAGCTGACGCGATCCAGCTTAACTGCCGCTGCGTCTGTTCTTGGGTCACCGGTGTAGACACCGTCTACACCGTTCTTGCTCATGAGAACTGCGTCGGCATGGCACTCAAGCGCACGCTGAGCAGAAACCGTATCCGTGGAGAAGAAAGGCATTCCTGCGCCCGCACCGAAAATAACGACACGCCCCTTCTCCATGTGTCGAATAGCTTTGCGGGGTATGTAGGGTTCCGCGACCTGTCCCATCGTGATGGCAGTCTGCACGCGAGTGGGGATTCCTTCTTTCTCTAGGTAATCCTGCAAAGCTAGGCAGTTCATCACGGTGCCAAGCATGCCCATGTAGTCAGCGCGGGTACGATCCATACCCTTCTGCTGCAGTTCTGCGCCACGGAAGAAGTTACCTCCGCCCACGACGACCGCTACTTCAACACCTTCTCGAACAGCTACAGCGATCTGCGCAGCAATTCCACGAACAACATCTGGATCTACGCCTACAGCCCCACCACCAAAAGCTTCCCCAGACAGCTTCAGCAGAACACGTTTGTATGCACGAGCACTCACGAAAAATCTCCCCACATCGGCGAACCAATTCAAACCATGTTGCCACGCATGGCGAACCACAAGCGACTTATACAAAGAAGCCGCTCACGCAAAAGAAGTGATCCACCAATAAAGGCGGATCACTTCTTAAAAGATTTCCTGTTGCTGCCTATTTTAAGGAAACAAAGGGAAAGGGAACCTACTCAGCAAAAAATACTTATTCATACCAAGTAGGCCTACCCATGACTATGAGATCAGGAACCGACGCGGAAGCGAGCAAAGCCGATAGCTGTTGCTCCGGCTTCCTCCAGAACCTTGGCAACTGTCTTCTTCTGATCCTTAGCGTACTTCTGGTCAAGAAGGACGTTTTCAGCGAAGTATCCCTTAACGCGACCCTCAATGATCTTCGGCAGAGCCTGCTCGGGCTTACCTTCCTCGCGAGCCGTTTCCTCAGCGATACGGCGCTCGTTAGCGACCGTCTCTTCGTCAATCTCATCCTCAGTCAAGACAGACGGGGAGAACGCAGCAATGTGCATCGCGACATCGCGACCAACCTGCTCGTCACCACCAGAGAAAGCGAAGAGAACACCGACCTGCGGAGGAAGATCAGGGTTCGTCTTGTGCAGGTAGGAAACGACGTGCTCACCCTCAATGCGGGCAACACGACGTACTTCCATCTTCTCGCCAATCGCAGCAGCGTTGTCCTCGATCAGCTTCTTAACCGGCTGCCCTTCGACGTCAACCTCCATGAGGGACTCAACGTCGGCGGCGCCACTGGCGGCAGCAGCCTGCAGGATCTGGTCAGCCATAGCGATGAACTTCTCACCCTTGGCAACGAAGTCCGTCTCGGTGTTGACCTCGACAAGGGTGCCAACGTTCCCCTCAACCTTGGCAGCAACCAAGCCATTGGAGGCCGAGCGACCTTCGCGCTTCGTGATGCCCTTCAGACCCTTGACGCGAAGCAGCTCAACAGCCTTGCCCTTGTCACCTTCAGCCTCATCCAGAGCCTTCTTGACGTCGAGCATGCCCGCGCCGGTCTTTTCGCGGATTTCTTTGATGTCGGCGGTGGTGTAGTTAGCCATCTACCAATCACTCTCTCTCGTACCGGTGGTCGCGACTATCGTCGCGACCACCGTCGTCAAAGTTGTTACGTCCAACAATGGCCATTACGAGCCACAACGGCAGCGTTCACATGCTCAAGAACACGCCATGAACGGTCGAAACTGGCTCAGGCCTGGGCTTCTTCAGCCGTGTCCTGGTCTTCGCTCTTTACCTCGGCAGGTGCATCAGCCTGCTCACCAGCCAGCAGCTCTCGCTCCCACTCAGCCATCGGCTCGGCCTGCTCACCAGCAGCTGCGCCACCAGAGTTACGAGCCATGAGCCCCTCGGCCACAGCGTCAGCAACGACACGGGTCAGCAACGTCACGGAACGGATAGCGTCGTCGTTACCCGGAATGGCGTAGTCGACCTCATCGGGGTCACAGTTGGTGTCCAGGATCGCGACGATCGGGATGTTGAGTTTGCGCGCCTCGGTAACGGCAAGGTGTTCCTTCTTGGTGTCCACGATCCACACGGCAGAGGGGACCTTGGACATGTCACGGATACCGCCGAGCGTGCGTTCCAGCTTGTCTTTTTCGCGACGCAGAACGAGAAGCTCTTTCTTGGTGTGGCCCGAGCCTGCAACATCGTCGTAGTCAATGGCCTCAAGTTCTTTGAGGCGGTCCAGACGCTTAGAGACGGTGCTGAAGTTGGTCAGCATGCCACCGAGCCAGCGGTGGTTCACGTAGGGCATACCCACGCGAGTTGCCTGCTCTTCAATGCCTTCCTGCGCCTGCTTCTTCGTGCCGACGAACAAGATGTGACCGCCGTGAGCAACGGTCTGCTTGATGAACTCGTATGCATCGTTGATGTAGGTCAGCGACTGTTGCAAGTCGATGATGTAGATGCCGTTGCGCTCGGTCATGATGAAGCGCTTCATCTTCGGGTTCCAACGGCGGGTCTGGTGTCCGAAGTGGACGCCGCTCTCAAGGAGCTGACGCATGGTGACGACGGCCATGCCGAAGCCTCCTGATACTCGTTTTGGTTGACGACTTATCCGCGGAATTGCGGCTAAGTCCCTGGTGTCGAGAGAACCGCCACCGAGAAAAACCCGGACCGAAGGCGAAACCCCACCATTCCTTCTCTGGCGCACAAACACCGGAAGTTACTGGCGAATAACGACACGCGATTTCCTGCAGCGCACACGCCACAGGTTTAAACATCATAACGCCAGCAGCCACTGCCCCGCGACGCCAGCGCGCTCTCGCACGAGAGCTGTCAGTCCCCAACCCGCCTTCCCATCCACAGACAGCAACTTTCCCCACTCATACATTCACTCCACCAACCACGATCACCTACGTGAGCCTCGACCCCATCACCATCGCCCTCATCGCTCTCACCATTGCCACTGGCCCCGCGGGATGGGGAACCCTTCTCGTTGGCACCGGCGTACGTGTAGTTGGCACTGCCATTGCACGCACCGTCGCCACCCAGGCCGTGAAGTCAGTCGCCACAGGAGCCGCTCGAGGCACTCTCACACGCTTAGCTGGATCCGGTGTAGCCAAAGAACTTGAAGGTGTTGCTGCACGCGCACTAGGCAAACAGGTAACCGCATCAACAAGTCAAGCAGCCGCCATTGGGCAAGGCGCAGCACGCGCAGGCACATCCGCCCGAGCAGGAACAGCTGCTTCCGGGCGACATGCAAAGAAAAACATGGAAAACATGCTTGCGCTGCTTCCCGCTCCGTACCGCATTCCTCTACGTGGATCTACCCATGTTTTACGTGGCTTCGATAAACCCGCACAAAATTGGCTTCCTGGGCATCGAGGCGTAGACCTCGCCGCAGCCGCAGGCGCCCCTGTTCTAGCAGCGAGCAACGGAAAAATTTTTTATGCAGGCAAAATTGCCACAAAATCAACCGTGTCAATCATGCACGCACGAGGCATCCGAACCACCTATGAACCTGTGATCCCCACAGTTAAAACTGGGGACGTCGTCAAAGCAGGTCAAGTCATCGGACACATTGCTCCATTTGCCGCTCACTGCGCACCCAAATCATGCCTGCACTGGGGAGCGATCAAAAACGCTGAATACATCGACCCCCTCACCCTCATCGGCGAGGTTCGCCTCCTACCGTTACGTTGAACAATTCATTCTCACGCCCGCGGATGCGCCTGCTCGAAAACAGCCCGCAGACGAGCCGTGGACACATGCGTATAAATCTGAGTAGTGGCCGGCGAAGCATGACCAAGAAGCTCCTGCACATCACGCAAATCAGCTCCATGATCAAGAAGATGCGTAGCTGCGCTGTGCCGCAAAGCATGGGGCGAAATATCAGGAACCTCAGCCCGTGCCGCCGCTGCATGCACTGCATCACGTATCTGTCGCACCCCCCAACGGCCTCCGCGTGCGCCCAAAAATAAAGCTGCCCCGCTTTCCTTACTCACCAAGTGCGAGCGCATAGAAAGCCACCGACGCAACGCCTGTGCTGCAGGTTCACCAAAAATAACTTTGCGCTGTTTGTTTCCTTTACCAACAACCACAGCAGTACGTGACTCAAGATCAACATCGTCAATATCAAGTCCAGACAACTCCTGAACCCGAACACCGGTGGCATAAAGCATTTCAAGCGCAGCAGCATCTCGAGAACGGAGCGCTTTAGCCCGCACGGCTGCCGACTTATTTGTGTCATTAGACTCAGTCGTCAGGAGCCTGATGGCCTGACGTTCTTTGAGAACCTTGGGCAAGTGCTGTGATCGACGTGGGCTACGGATCCGTAGAGTCGGGTCAATCTGCACTACACCTGCATCACGAGCCCACCGGAAAAAGTTACGCAATACCGTAATTCGGCGGGCGAGAGTAGCTCGTGATTTTCCTTGTTCAGCTGCTTGAGCTAACCAACTTCGTACGTCATCAACATCAATATCTTCAACTGACTTATGTCCTCGTTGCGCTGCATGGCGCATCGCGGAACGAAGATCCGTGTCATATGCGCGCAACGTATGTGGGGATCGTTCTTTGCCACGATGGTGTTTAAGAAAGCCGAGAAAATCTGCCACGATCTCCTGCGTTCGACCCTCGAGGCTCTTCTCAGCTGTGCCGCGACTACTCGAGTCGCTAGTCGGTTCAGTCACCACTTCACGATGCACAGCGGGTCCACCCAGCGCAAGAAAGCTAGGCGGACCCGCTAGATATTCACGGTTTTTCGAGCTATCCGATACTTCGACTGCCTGGCGGGCGGCGCCATTGACCGTTGCTGTTTATGGCGAATCCTTCCAGTTCAAGTCGCCCCAAACTCGTAAGAACCTCGCGCGTTCCCATACCGACAATGGTGGCGATCTTGCCCACGCTTCGCGGGCGCGCCGACAGCGCATCGTGTACTGCTGCATCTGATGCATCCAGTGAGTCAATGACCGTAGAAGGAGCTAGCTTTTCTGCTGCAGCCTGCTCCCCCACTGGACTAATCAGTTCGAGCACCTCATCCACATCGGTGACGAGAGTGGCCATGCCATCACGAATCATTACGTGACATCCCGCCGAGGCCATCGAAGTCACCGGCCCAGGGAACGCCATGACGACACGCCCCAAGGAAGCAGCAGTACCTGCGGTGTTTCGCGACCCAGACCGTAGCCCTGCTTCGACAACTACTGTGCCCGCTGAGACAGCCGCGATAAGGCGATTACGTTGCAGGAAGCGACTTCTTAATGCAGCGCTACCTGGAGCGACCTCGCTAAGAATGAGTCCGGTCTGCGCAATCTCGGCCAGCATCTGTGCATTAGCTGCCGGATACTGTTTGTCGATACCGCAGGCCAACACCGCAACTGTTGTTCCGTGTGCTGCAAGCGCACCGTGATGTGCTGCAGCATCGATTCCGTATGCTGCACCGCTAACCACAGCACGACCGCGCTCAGCCAGAGACCAGGCCAGATCGCCCGACTGATTTATCCCGTAATCCGTAGAGTTGCGTGCGCCCACAATAGCCACAGATCCGCTGCATACCTCAGCTGCTTGTCGGGGTCCTCGTGCCCACAAAGCAACGGGAGGCACCTCCAAGTCAGCAAGACCGCTTGGCCACTCATCATCACTAGGAACAATGAGACGTGCACCGTACCTGCGCGCAATATCGAAATCCCTGAGAACATTCAGGTCAGCGAGCCGAGGAGTGAATTGTTGAACTACTTCCTCATGACGCGTAGCCACAGCAGCAAGCGCCTGTACGGGGCCGAGCAGCTGAATCAAAGCATGCGCCCATACATTCCCCGGTTCTGCCAAACGAGTCCACGCAGCTCGCGCCATACGATCCAGCCCAGCTTCGGGTGAGCCAGTTGCCGTGAAATCCGTAACTGTGTCGACGCCAAGAACTCGATCTGCAATACCTTCAGCATCCAAGGGTGCTTGCACTCTCTCTAGAGAGGCTCGTTTAGAACTCTTCATGCAGCTGCCCCCAGACGCGAACGTAGACCGAGTGCTAATCCAACGTCTTCACGGGTTGGGCGATCTTTTACGCTCAAATCAGCCACAGTCCAAGCCAAGCGCAGAACGCGGTCATACCCCCGTAATGTGAGAGCCCCCCGGTCAAGTGCGCGGTCAATGTCACTGGTAGCAGCGGCAGGTAGCTGAAACTCTCCGTCACGCAGACGTGGCCCAGGCACATGCGCGTTAAGGCTCCACGGTTGTTTTTCCCATCGATGGTTTTGTCTTTCTCGTGCTCTCTTCACTCGCTGCGCAATCACCGCTGAGCTCTCTGCTCGTGGCGCTCGTAGCGCTGCTCTGGAGACGCGTTGTACCTGAAGCTGCACATCGACACGGTCCAACAGCGGGCCCGCCAGACGACCTAAATAGTCACGTTGTGTCTTCGAAGAACAGCGACACTGAGCACCTTTACCGAAGGCGTTCCCACACGGGCATGGGTTAGCGGCAAGGACGAGCTGGAAACGTGCTGGGAACCTCGCTGAACCACGGGCTCGGGCAACAACAATCTCGCCAGATTCCAAGGGTTGCCTAAGTGCCTGTAACACTGAGGGCTTGAATTCAGGTGCTTCATCGAGAAAAAGAACCCCATTGTGAGCTAACGAAACTAGCCCCGGACGGACGGCACCTGCGCTGCCGCCGCCTCCGATGAGAGCAGTCGCCGAGGCTCCGTGGTGAGGAGCTACAAAAGGTGCTCGTTTGACCAAACCAGCATTATCAAGCTTGGCCAACACACTGTGCACAACCGTTGACTCCAATGCCTGAGCATCGCTCAGAGGTGGTAACAAACCAGTAAGACACTCTGCGAGCAAAGTTTTTCCTGCTCCAGGAGGACCAACAAGAGCCATATGGTGCCCGCCTGCCGCAGCAACTTCTAGGGCAAAACGAGCTTCTTCCTGGCCAGCAACATCAGACATATCTCTGATAACAGGTACAGGTGCACTGCTGAGCTCAGTTTGCACAGGCGAAAATCCAACTTGGGCGCATGCATCATTGCCTGTACGCCCAACGAGATGGAATTTCACCGCCTCAGCAAGACTGCTCACCGCGAATACACGCGCTTCACTAACCAGAGCAGCTTCAGCAGCGTTCGCTGGCGGAACAAGCACCGTAGTGCACCCCTGCGAGACGGCTTCCAGCACGAGAGGAAGCACCCCTGATATGGGTTTCAATGACCCATCAAGACCAAGTTCTCCGATATGAAGAACTCGATCAATGGTTTCGGGCGGTAGCGCCTCCTGCGAAGCCAATACAGCCATGGCAATTGCCAAATCAAAACCAGCCCCGGTTTTGGGCAGTGACGCGGGGGAAAGGTTCACAACTACTCGACAATCCAAGCGAGGAAACCCCGAATGGATAACGGCAGCCTTGACCCGTTCAGTAGCTTGGCGGCAAGCAGCATCCGGCATGCCACTGACTAAAAAAGTTGGAAGACCTGGCGAAACATCCGCCTCGACCTGAACCAAAGCCCCAGAAAGCCCAAACAGCGTCGCTGCACACGTTCTTCCTAGGCCAGTCATGACACACCAACCAGGTGTTCGATACGCGCAGGACCTGAATCATTCATCCAAATCGCAACGACATCGATGCGTACCGAGCTAATAAAACGACGAGTGCCTCGACCACTCGGATGCTCTGTAAACCAGGCTGACGCTAAACGCCTAAGCCGAGTGAGCTTTTCTGCGTTTACGGCCTCAATCGGCGAACCGAACCGCGTACTTCGCCGTGTCTTTACTTCAACGATGACAAGCGTTTTGCCATCGATCGCGACGACATCAACCTCACCGGCACTGCATCTCCAGTTACGCGCCAGAATTTCCATGCCTGCAGACACCAGGCGCTGGACCGCGAGCTCTTCACCGTAAGCCCCCAATGCCCGCCTACTGCGGGCAGCGATTGATCCCATGTGGATCACCTCCACCTGACAGCCTCACGACTCAGGCAGTGGTTTCGCTGACCTCAGATGTGCTTTGGGGACAGGTGAACAGGTTGGGGACAAGGACCCCGTGAAACGAGTTCAGGCGCCGAAATCTTCGTCTGCGATTTCGAGGTCATTCTTTGCGAGTTCCTCAATGTTCACGTCTTTAAACGTCACTACACGGACGTTTTTGACGAACCGTGCCGGGCGGTAAACGTCCCACACCCATGCATCGCTCATCGAGACATCGAAATAAACCTCGCCACCATCGCTACGTACTTTCACATCCACCGAGTTACACAAGTAAAAACGACGCTCGGTTTCCACGACGTGGGAAAACAGCCCGACAACGTCCCTGTATTCACGGTAGAGCTGCAGCTCCATGTCGGTCTCATACTTCTCGAGATCCTCGGCGCTCATGCGCACTCACCTTTCTTCACGTGTGATCCGGCGACTGTGCGCCCCGCTGTGGGAGTGTGCCACACCCAGCAACGCTGGTCTGCGCTTCAGGCACGACTGCCACATCTGATCCCACCACACCTGTGGGACATGTGCCCAGGTTCCACGAACGCCTGTGCTCCTCAGAGACACCCATGCGACCCAACGCAGCTCGATGCGCCGCACTGGCATACCCCTTATTCACATCCCAGCCATACACAGGATGTTTGGCAGAACGCTCAACCATGATGCCGTCACGCTCTACCTTGGCCAACACGCTTGCAGCGGCCACTGAAGAGCACGTCCGATCCCCTTTCACCACCGTCACAACCGGGGGCACACCTGACCTACATGCGCTGGCATCCTCAACATCTGCAGGAAGCGCAGAAAAAAGACCCACGGTAGAAGGATCAGTCAACCAGTCGTGCTTGCCGTCCAGAATCACCAAATCCGGATTCACGCCACAAGCAGCAAGTGCTCGCCGACCAGCTAGCCGCAACGCAGCCATGATCCCATGCTCATCTATCTCTTCTGGCTCTGCATGCCCTACTGCCCATGCACAAGCCCAACGGTGAATAGGTTCGACAAGGCGTTCACGAACCGTTGGAGAAATGAGCTTGGAATCACGCAAACCAACCGGAGCGCTGCGTGTATTGGCGTCTACGACACACACACCAACGCTGACCGGACCAGCCAAAGCGCCGCGACCGACCTCATCCATCCCAGCAACGAGCGCAGCACCCTGCCTCATCTGCGCTCGTTCGAGACGCAACGTAGGAGCCGCCGAAGTCAGCTTTGTCACCGTACGGCGGAAGCATGCGGGGTGCTTCCGTTACCCAGCGGGGCGCTATGCGACCCCTTCTCTTCCTTCACCGCAGATGATCTTTTTGACGGATTTTGTGATGCGTTAGGCACTTTCGAGAAAACTTGCGGATAATCGCTCAACCACGTTGCACGGTTCAGCGGCCAGATCACAGCAAATGCCCGGCCCACAACATTAGCGATCGGCACAGACCCTTCCGTCCCATTACTCGAAGGCTTGTCATGGAACCGTGAGTCACTCGAATGGTCACGATTATCGCCCATCACCCACAATTTTCCAGGCGGAACAGTGATGTTAAAGGTGACACTACTCGGCGGCGTACCAGGGAAAACGTACGGTTCGTCGATCGGTTGACCATTAACAGTCAACTTTCCATCTGCTGTGCAGCACTCCACATGATCGCCAGGAAGCCCCACGACCCGCTTGATCAGGTGATTCCCTTCATCCTCAGGAAGAACCCCAACCCAACTGAGTACCTTTGCCACCCCAGAACGTGGACGCGGCATCGATGGCGGCAACCAGCCACCGGGATCCTCGAACACCACGATGTCGCCACGCTTGATATCAAAAAGGTCCGGCGTCAGCTTCGAGACCACCACACGATCATCCTCAATCAAGGTGTTACGCATGGATCCAGAAGGGATATAGAAAGACTGCAGTAACCACGTCTTCACGATGAACGAGATGATCAAGGCAAATACGACAATGATCACTAGTTCACGCACAAACGCCCACATTGACCCCAGCACACTCGTGCTGTTGCCTCCGCCAGGAGACGACGAACGGTTTGGCCTACGCCGAAAACCGCGGTTATCCCCTCGCGTGCCGGTCTCGCCACCATGTTCTGGCGAATTGTGCGTATTACTCATCGTCGTTGTGTCCCCGATCTGCGCCCATCGACGCAATTGGCCTGCTGGAACCGTACCCCGTATATCTGTGGGCAGCCCACGAAGCCGCAGATAAACACCTGCATTGATGTCTCTAGCAGTAAACGAAGATCCCGCCTAAAGGGTTCACGGCCGGGCATGCAATGGGGCCGCGAGCGAAACCTCGCCCGCGGCCCCCTCACCTAAAACCTGTCAGCGCGTGATCAACGCTTCTCGCGGATCTTAGCTGCCTTACCGTGCAGGTTACGCAGGTAGTACAGCTTGGCGCGACGCACGATACCGCGGGAGACAACCTCGATCTTCTCCACGATAGGAGTGTGGACCGGGAAAGTACGCTCCACACCAACACCGAAGCTGACCTTACGAACGGTGTAGGTCTCGCGAACACCAGCACCGTGGCGACGGATCACAACGCCCTGGAACACCTGGACACGAGTACGGTTACCTTCAACAACCTTCACGTGAACCTTGACTGTGTCACCGGCGCGGAACTCCGGGATGTCATCACGAAGGCTGGCGGCATCAACTACATCGAGCTTCTGCATCAAATTCTCCTCGCTGCACCGCAGGCTGCAGCAGTTCTCACAAGGCCACAAAGACCTCAATAAACAGATTGGTGGGAAGCGTCCCAGCCTCATGGGTATCCGCAGTCACGATGTGACCCGTACCCCACTCCCCCTGCGGCAGGGGCTTTGAGACGCTCTACAGGAAACAAGTTTGCCAGACGAGCCACTCCTCGGAAAATCGCGAAGCTACTCGAGCAAGGTTTCGCCAATATAACCGCCCTTTTTGCATCCAGGCGGGATAACAAAAACAGCAGAACCGATCGGCGTAGTCCACGTATTCAACAAATCTGCCTCATCCAAACGGCGCTGGATAGGAACGAACTGCGCATCGACATCTGCGGCGTAGGCAACAAAAATAAGCCCAGCATCCGTACCAATTCCAGAAGCATCCTTCTGCCCTGCCAACACTGGGACCTCATAGCTATAACCACGACGCACAATTTTGTGACGTGGATCACCACTGCGGGCCCGGCGCATATGCGCGAACTGCGAGATAACAGGAAACCCACTCTCAGTAACAGCCGAGAAATCTGGCTCATCCTGCTCATGCTTGCCCGTCAAAGGCGCACCATTATCGATACGACGACCAATACTGTGCTCCCGGGCCGCAGGATCAACCTCATCCCACGTATCCAAATCCATGCGGATACGACGAATAACAACGCCCGTCCCACCCGCAAACGGACCTGTTGGGATCCACACCTGACGCGCAAACTCAGGTGTTCCCGCAGAAGCATTCACCGTGCCGTCGACCTGACCGAACAAGTTACGCATCGTCGTACCAGGTGCCAGCGTGTCACGCGCATGCCGAAACCCCGGTTGAATCCACTTCACTGTCGCAAAACTCCGTGTGTCTTTCAGGAGCATGCGCGTGGCGTGCGAAAGAGCCGTCGGGTCATCAGACCCAATCGTGAGAAAAAGATCCCCACCGCTCCACTCAGGTTCAAGCCGATCCACCTTGAACTTCGGCAAAGGACGCAACCAACCAGGCCCCTGCCCTCCAGCGCGGCGCACAAACTCAGGACCAAACCCGAACGTCACTGACAACCGCGAAGGAAAGGCAGCTAATTCCGGCTCACTGTCAGCTAACGCACCTCGCCCTGCCATAAGACGAGCCGCATCATCCGTCAGGATGCGCATGAGACGGCGCAACCCTTCCTTATCAATGTCGTCATCGAGTTCAAGCGCCACAAAATTGGCATGAGCCTGTGCCGGAGTATCCACTCCCGGCTGATGCTCGCCATAAAACGCAATCGTGTCCCCTCCATGCGGGGTATCAGTAGCAGGGGTGGCCTGGTCTGGGCGACTATCTGCCCGCTGTCCCCCTGCCTCAGCTCGGGCAAGCCCAGCAAGCCCAAAAGCTGTCGCCGCCCCCCACCCGGCGATCGCTCCCGTTGAGAGGAACGAACGCCGGGAAGGAGTCACACCAAACTCTTCGTCCGTCACGAATGCGCCGCCGAGGAAGTAGCTTTCCCAGAGCCGTGCATGTGGTCATGGCCCTCATGCTTGCCATGGTCATGGTCGCTGTGGTCATGACCGCCATGGTCGTGGTCGTTCGGGGACGCCTTGCCGTGGTCATAGTTCTCATTCGCGCCGCTGAAATCCTTCACTGGCGCAGCAACTTTGAAAGAACTGCCATCACTGGTCGTTGCAGTGAACTCGACCTGTTCACCTGCCTTCAACTCCCCCTTCAATCCCATCAACATGATGTGGTCACCACCGGGTTTGAGCTCATGCTGACCATGCGCAGGAATCTTAAAACCGCCCTTGACCTCACTCATCACCATGGCGCCCGAAGCGTCCTTCTTCGTCTCATGCATTTGCACTGACCCAGCTGCAGGGCTACTCACCGCAGTGATGGTGATGTCCTTATCGCTGTTGTTGGCAAGCGTTCCAAAAAGAGCCGAATTTCCCGAAGCTGCCGCTTTCACCCATGGATCGTGCGCGTTGATGGGGCTGGACTCGTTTGCCTGCGTCGTTTGCGCAGCACCGTGATTGGATCCATGGTCGCCACCACCTCCACATGCCGTAAGAAGCAACGCAGCAGCCAGGACCGCGATGGTAGTAGCTCCACGTCGAGAAAATTTGCGCGAACGAGACAAAGAAAAAGTAGTCATGAACTGTGCCTTTCTGGCTGGTCAAAGAGGTTCATCTCTTGACCGGGGACCTCAGCCCCCGAGGGAATGTGCAGTGATTTGCATATCGAGAGGCCTTATACGAAGCCTCTCTTTTCCCACACAGATCGGCGGACCACGACGAACAAGACACGCAGCCAAGTACTCCCGCAGCATCACGGCTTTGACCGCGGCAGTACCCACTGCCACACGCGCAGCCGCCGGCGTTAACACTGGGCACGCAACGCACAGCACCGGACGCAACGCGTCAAGAACAGAGCCACCCAACTCCAGCAAACGAATCAACAACTCTTCGCCGCTGCGGACCAACACCACACATACCGCAGCAGCAAACACATGCCCAGCCACCATCAACGGCGACATGGACATAACGCCCCAAACATCCCCCGAGCTGGGGACAACAGCACCATGATGCAGCTGCCCCCGTAACGCAGCCGCACCAGAACCATTACGCGTCAAAGCACACAAAGCATGAAGATCCGCGGCTTTCATCCACGCTGACGCTGCATAACCCTTCCCAGCAGCACCAGCCTCATGAGCAGCGCGTATTAGCGCACCCAACTCAAAAAACAGGTGAAAAGCGAATTGGCTCACCAGCACCGGAACAGCAACACTCCACCACGCACGCCACCGTCCCACCAGCGGCATAGCAATAAGGAAACCGCACATCCATGTCACCACCACCACGAGCACAGGCGGCACGCCACCCCCAGCAAATGCGTGCATAAACAACGCCATAAACGTGGTCGACGAAGCCACACCACACGCTCGCAGCGCACGCGCAGGGACAGCCCAAGTCATAAGCGCATTCTGTCAGGTGTGCGCTACACCTCACCAGCGCATCACTTCAGCTTGCATGTGAGGCAGGCCACTACGGAATCACCGCGCCACGAACCTACTCATCAACAAATGATTAGACCAAGCGGACATTATGCTGATTTTCGTGAAAGACCCCACCACTCCCATCACTGTCGCCGTCGTCAACGACTACCCCATCGTTGTCGCGGGCGTAGCCCACTTACTCGCCAGTGACCCGCGCATCACAGTGGTCGAACACGCCACCAACACCACTCCCCGCTCCCGGGTCGACATTGCCCTCTTCGACACCTTCGCAGCCGGAAACCATATCGAAAACGACGTTATCCCCCTTCTCGAAGCCCCCTACATCGGCAAAGTCATCATTTACTCCTGGGACCCACAAGACGCCCACGCCCGCCAAGCCTTAGCCCTAGGCGCCGCAGGATTCCTTGACAAACGCATAAGCGCTGAACAGCTCGCCGACGCACTCATCAGCATTCACACGGGCGAACACACCCACGTCCAAGACCCCGACCACACAACACCTGTCATCAAGAAATGGCCAGGTCAAACAGCTGGCCTTTCTCCCCGAGAAGCAGAAGTAGTAGCCCTGATCACCCAAGGGTTCACCAACGACCAAATCGCTCAATCCTGTTACTTATCCATCAACTCAGTGAAGTCCTACATCCGATCCGCATACCGAAAAATGGGCGTAGAGCGTCGTTCACAAGCCGTGTTGTGGGGAATCCAAAACGGCATGCAGCCGCAGAGCACACGAACCAGCATCTGAAGCCAAATCATTTGCTAAACAGAAAGACTCACCCCCCAAGAAGGTAGAAAGACACCAACTATCTCGCCAGGATCGAGATATGAGCGACCTCTACGCCATCGACAAAACCGCCCGCCAACTCGCCTCCCCCGACGGCGGTTTTCCCGCCCAAGAGCAGCAACACCCCGGACACACCAAAGCAATGACCCCTCTGCCCGACCACGGCGAAAAAACCTGGGTCGGTCATGGAAGGCTCACTGGGCTCAAAGCCCTCATTACTGGCGGCGACTCAGGCATCGGCCGAGCCGTAGCAATTGCATTCGCTCGCGAAGGCGCCGACATAGCCATCAACTACCTCCCCAGCGAAGAAGAAGACGCCCAGGATGTCCGCACCTGGGTCGAGCGCGAAAACCGCACCTGCACCCTCCTGCCAGGAGACATCCAAGACGAAAGCACCGCACGCCGCATCGTCGAAGACGCAGCAGCCCAACTCAACGGCCTAGACATCGTCGTCAACAACGCTGGATTCCAATGGGCACGTCGTGAAGAAGGGCTACCTTCGGTCACTACCGGCGAACTCGATCAAGTAATGAAAACCAATCTCTACGCCCTATTCTGGATCTGCCAGCAAGCCCTCCCCCACCTCAGCCACGGCGCAAGCATCATCAACGTCAGCTCTATCCAGGCATACGACCCATCTGTATCTCTCATCGACTACGCAGCAACCAAAGCTGCCATTAACAACTTCACCGCCAATCTCGCCGCCGAACTCGGCCCCCGCGGAATCCGTGTCAACGCCGTCGCTCCTGGACCCATCTGGACACCACTACAACCAGCAACTAAGGGCGGAGACTCCATGCCAACCTTCGGCACAGACACCCCTCTAGGTCGAGGCGGACAACCCGTAGAGTGTGCCGGCGCTTTCGTCTTCCTGGCCAGCCCCGCCGAAGCGTCCTACGTCACTGGCACCGTCATCGGAGTCACCGGCGGAAAACCCATCTTCTAAACCCGAAAAACAAGCGTGTGGCTAATCCTCTCCAGCATTCGCCACACGCTTGTTCCCTACTTCTTACGACTCCACTCTCCTGCCCTGCGCCCCGGACGATACCCACAAGCCCGCATAAAAGCAGAGACCCTCTGGCCATCTTCCACCTGATCAGGCAAACGCACAGGCAAACGTCGACCATCACCACCAGTAGCCACCTGCAAAAGAGCCCTGCCGATCCCGCGCCGAACCAGGTCAGGAACCACTGCCAACACCTCAATTTCCCGCGCTACAGCCACACCCGCCTCATCACACACACGCTGATGCCGCACCATCCCCACCAAACGACCACCAAGGCGACACACATGCGTCACTGCTCCACCCTGACCATCAACCAAAGAATCCGCCTTTGAAGGCGCAACCGCTTTGACCAACGTAAACAACTCACCCGCATCCCCAGGAACAGCAACACTAATTGCTGCCTCCAAACCACCAGCAACTACCTCTGGCACCGCAGAAGCCGGCAACAAATCCGGGCGACGCAACCACGTACGCATCAAACGCTGCTCATGCCGCCACTGCGCAATACGGTCATGATCACCAGAAAGCAACACATCAGGAACAGTCATGCCACGCCACGTTGCCGGCTTCGTATACACCGGATACTCAAGCAACCCATCCTCATGCGACTCCTCCACCAAAGACTCAGCATTACCCACCACACCAGGCAACAACCGCACCACTGCCTCTGTCATCGTCAGCACTGCCACTTCACCACCATTGAGGACATAATCCCCCAACGACACAATGTCCACCCGACCATCAAAGGCACCCCGCGCATACTCATACACACGCTCATCGATGCCCTCATAACGCCCACACGCAAAAACCAAATGATCCTCGCCGGCCAACTCATGAGCCAAAGCCTGCGAAAAAGGAACACCACCAGGACCAGGAACGATCAACCGAGGACGCTTACCCTCCCCGTCAGCTGAGGCCGCCTCAGCAAGAACCCGGTCCAAAGCCTGACCCCACACATCCGGCTTCATCACCATCCCAGCACCACCCCCATAAGGAGTGTCATCAACGGTGTGATGCCGATCAGTAGTCACCTCCCGTAAATCATGGGCCCGCAGATCTACCAAACCCTCACGCTGCGCCTTACCAATCAACGACAAATCAAGCGGTGCCAAGTACTCCGGAAAAATCGTCACGACATCAATACGCACTACTACTCCCCATCCTGCTCACGCCCTAGCTCCAACAACCCCACAGGCGGATCAATCACCACACGACCACCCGCCAAGTCCACCTCTGGCACAAGCTCATCAACAAACGGAACCAATGCTTGCCCACCGTCACCCAACGAGACCTCTAACAAATCCTGCGCCGGACGCGTATAAAGCGCACTGACCACCCCAACCCGCTCACCGCTGACAGTCTCTACCGCCAGCCCCAGCAAATCTGCCTCATAAAAACCATCCTCCACACCTTCATCCACCTCATCTTCGCCTTCTACCCCGGCTTCGACGAACAGCCGTACATCACGCAACAACTCCACGGCGCTACGGTCAGCTGCCTCCTCAAAACCCAGCAGCCAAATCCCCTTGTGCACTCGCGCGCTACGTACCGTCAGCGGCCCCGCACCTACCGGCTCCGTCACAAACTTCGCCCCAGGCACAAAACGTTCTTCCGGTGAGTCCGTAAACAACTGCACCGTCGCCTCACCCCGCAAACCATGCGGTTTACCAATTCGCGCCACCCGAACCTGCATACCTGCCCGCCTCCCTCAACAACAACCCTTGCACTACGACGACGGCGCCCCCGCAAACGCGGGAGCGCCGTCAATCAAACGTCTACAACTCAGGACTCGCGGTCCGTATCAACAATGTCGACACGAACCTGACGGCCACCAGCCAAAGCGGTGACTACCGTACGCAGCGCATTCGCCGTACGACCAGAACGGCCGATAACGCGACCCAAATCCTCGGGATGAACGCGAACCTCGAGCACGTCACCACGACGATTAGGGCGCTTACGAACCACGACGTCCTCGTCGTTCTCGACGATGCCCTTGACTAGGTGTTCGAGGGCCTCCTCAAGCACGATCAGGCCTCGTCCTTCTCAGCTTCTTCGGCCGGAGCCTCATCCTGAGCAGGCTCCGCAGCAGCAGCGGCTTCCTTCTCAGCACGCAGCTCAGACTTCTTCTTCGGAGGGTTCTTCGCGAACTTCTCGTCAGCCTGGTCAGCAGCAGCAAGAGCAGCTTCGTAAAGCTCCTTCTTCGAGGGCTTCGGCTCAGCCGTCTTGTAGGTGCCCTCAGCACCTTCCTCACCCTTGAACTTCTGCCAGTCACCAGTGACCTTCAGCAGGGCCTCAACCTGCTCCGTCGGCTTAGCGCCAACGCCCAGCCAGTACTGCGCGCGCTCAGAATCGATCTCAATCACAGAAGGCTGCTTCGTGGGGTGGTAAACACCGATCTCCTCGATCGCGCGACCATCACGCTTAGTGCGCGAGTCCATGACTACAACGCGGTAGAACGGGGTGCGGATCTTACCCATACGCTTCAAACGGATCTTGACTGCCACGAGGGTGCCACTTCCTTAACTCTCTCGTGAGGCACGGCGAGACCGGACCAGAATAAATCCGGGGTATCGCGCCTCGGGTGTAGGCGCCCGAAATCCCGGCGCAGTCGATCCGAATATCACACCACAGCGCGAAACGGAGAGCGGCCTGGACCGGGCGGGTACAGCCCACCATTCTGCCAGACAAAAGACCCAACCAACACATCACTAAACCACGACATGCCAAAACTCCACTTAACCAGGGCAAACCCCCCTAACCGCAGCATGCGCATCAGAACGCGCACGCAAAGCCAAAGCCACCACACGATGCCGCCCCACCGGCGCAACGTCACCAGCAACAGTCAGCTCAGCACCCACATCAGCACCCGCCGACCTCATCGCCTCCTCGACACGACGCACCTGCCCCTCATCAGTAGGACGAGGCAGCTCAATCACCGCCCCCCGAGTACCTCTCAACAACGCACCTAACCCCTCATCCCCCAACGCTTCGACCACCCCTGCAGCAATAAAAGGCACCTCCAACTGCACCGCCAACTCAACCCCCGCATCCCCCCACTGCGGACCAACCACAACCACCGGAGACGGCACCGACCCCACCGAAAACGGCACCGCAGGCCACTCTTCAACCGTCATCCCATACGTCTCATGATCCCGCCACGCATGCACATCACGCTCATCCCCCAACCACAAATACGCAGGCCAAAACCCCCTCCGCCGAAACCCTACCGACCGCAACAAACCAGCCGAACGCACATTCCCCGGCTGCACAGACGCCTCCACCCGATGCGAACCCATCCCCAAAGGTTCTGCCTCAAACGCCACATCAACAACCAACCGAAACCCCTCAGCAAACAACCCCCTGCCCTGATACGGGTCATAAGCGTTGTACCCCACCGCAGCACTCATCGCACGACCGCGCACCACCCCCGTCACATTCACCACCCCGACAATGTCATGCCCTGCACCAGCAATCGGCTCCACTGCATGAATCACAAACGTCCGGTGCGCACTCGTCTGAAACCGCAAATGCGTCTCCAAATCCCGCGGATCCACCGGATTCCACACCCGAATCCGATCCGCAGACAACGCCAAAGCACGCCCATACGGCTCAAGATCACCCGCACACACTGGAGCCACCCACACCCGCTCACCCCAAGCAGTCAACGGCTCCCTCACCACACCAGAAACCTCCCGAACAGGCGGCGAAACCCACCCCGGACGATTCGCCGGATGCCCCGACATCACCACACCACCCCACCCAAAACAGTGCAATGCGGCCTCACCGTCACCCGCACATCCTCACGAGGATCATCCAAATAAACAACAAAATCCGCCGGCGCACCCTCCTCAATACCCGGATACCCCAACCACGACCTCGCAGCCCACGACGCAGCACCAACCGCACCAACATTGCCCAGCCGCGTCTTAGCCAACTCAACAACCTCTAACGCCAACAAACCATGCGGCACCCGACCACCAGCATCCGTACCCGCATAAATCGGCACCCCCGCCTCATGCGCAGCGCTCACCGTCTCATAACGACGTCCATAAAGATCCAACATATGCGCTGCATACGAAGGAAATTTCGCCCGACCGGCCCGAGCAAAATCAGGAAAATTCGCAATATTTACCAACGTCGGCACAATCGCAATACCAGCCCGAGCAAACGCCTCAATCGTGTCAACAACAAGCCCCGTCGCATGCTCAACACAATCAATCCCTGCCGTCACGCAATCACGCAACGACTGCTCAGCAAAACAATGCGCCGTCACCCGCGCACCCTCCGCATGAGCCACCTCCACAGCCTCACCAAGCACCTCTACAGGCCAACACGGCGACAAATCACCCCGCTGACGATCAATCCAATCCCCCACCAACTTCACCCACCCATCGCCACGACGCGCCTCACCACGAACACACTCCACCAACAACTCCGGCTCTACCTCATGCGCATAATTGCGGATATACCGCTTCGTCCGCGCAATATGACGCCCCGCCCGAACAATCCGAGGCACATCACCACGCTCATCCAACCACCGCGTATCCGCAGGGCTACCCGCATCCCGAATGAGCAACACCCCCGCATCACGCTCGGCCAACGCATGCTCTAGCGCCCGCCCCCGCTCAACCGCCCCCTGCGACTCCAACCCCACATGACAATGCGCGTCCACCAAGCCAGGCAATACATGCCCTGAAATACGCTCCACCTCCACCCCCACAGGCCGCGTAAACGTAATACGCCCACCAACCACCCACACCTCATCACGCACATCATCTGCCGAAACATTAATACGCCCCGTCAGATGAAGAGCTCGCCCCCGCCACTCCTGTCCCACACCACGCATGCTCATACAACGAAACTACCGCCACCCAACACCACTCGCCCTCTCAACGACGCGCAGCCTCATACCGGCGCAACGCCTCAGCACGCTCCTGCGCATGATCCACCACCGGCAACGGATAGCCACACGCATACCCATCCGGCGCCTTCCATGGCATATGCACAGCCCCACCCGACACATGCGCCAACTCAGGAACCCACTGACGCACATACGAACCATCCGGATCGAACTTCTCCCCCTGCCTCACCGGATTAAACACCCGAAAATACGGTGCCGCATCAGTCCCAGTACCAGCAACCCACTGCCAACTATGATTATTTGAAGCAACATCCCCATCACGCAGATGCTCCAAGAAAAAACGCGCACCATAGGGCCACCACACGTGTAAATCCTTCGTCAAGAACGACGCAGTGATCATCCGAACCCGATTGTGCATCCACCCTGTCGCACGCAACTGCCGCATGCCCGCATCCACAATCGGATACCCCGTAACCCCCTCCTTCCACGCCTCAAACAACTCCGCCGTCACCGCGTCTTTCTGCGGATCCGCGTATTCCATCCCAGCCAACCCATCCCCCAGGTCGTGCCACGCCGAATCTGGGTTATGCCACAACACATCCGCATAAAACTCACGCCACGCAAGCTCCTTCACAAAGGTCCTCACACCCTCACTACCCGCAGCCGCACAATCAGCCACATCAGCCAGCAACGTCCGCGGATGCACCAAACCAAACTTCAACGGCTCAGACATCCCCGACGTGCCATCAACACCCGGCCTATCCCGCTCATCCCCATACTCAGCAATCCCCTCCTGCAAAAACCCCTGCCACCGCTGCGACCACCCATCCGGATGCGCAACCCCCTCAGGCCCATCCCCATCACCCAACAGCCCTTCATACTCATCCGAATCCAACCGATGCCCTAGATCAAGCCCTCGCGGCACCGGAAAAGGGCGATCCCAACCACAATCCAGCCACGCCGAATGAAAACTCGAAAACACCTTGTACGGCGTACCGTCCTTCTTGCGAACCCTGCCCGGCGAAACCGCATACGGAGTGCCTGTCGCAACCATCGGCACCTCACCCAACGCCTCCAAAACCCGCTTACCACGGACCCTCCCATACGGCGTGGACTCCCCACTCACATGCACACTGCTCGCACCAGCCTCCCGCACCACCTCAGGCACCACCTGCGCCGCATCCCCCACACGCACGCACAACCTGCCCTCATACGATTCCTGCGCCGAAACTAACGCTTCCCTCAGTGCAGCCAACCGAGCAGCACCACATCCCTTGAACAAATGCGGCTCTAAAACAAACAACGGCACAACCACACCACCATCGGTGGCCTCAGCAGCCGCCCCCAAAGCAGGCAAATCCTCAATCCGCAAATCCCGGCGCAACCACAAAACCGACACAGCCATCCCCGAACCCCACTTTCTGAAAAATGCCGTCCGTTCACCCTAAAACGCTCTACCCCAACTAAATAGGCCACACGTAAAGACACCCCGACGGAAACACGCAGCCCTTCCCCTCGCGAGGTCTACGCTCGAGAACGCACCAGGACCCCACCGCAAGAGAGAACCCCATGGGCGAATTGCGCCGATTCATCGACGCTGCACTCTTCAACCCCGTACCTGACACCCACCCCACCCCCACCACATACACCCGCAGACGCGTCACCGCGGCCCTCACCCTGACACTAGGCACCAGCATCCTGGCCATCAGCCTACGTATCCCACCCGGTGACCCAAGCTTCCATTGGGCAACTCTCGCACTAGCCCTCACTTGGGTAGCTGGAGCAGCCATCTCCGGCCCCATCTACGCCGGACACGCATGGACACGCAAAAAAACTATTGGCAGCCCCATCATCCAATCTCTAACCCTAGCCGCCATACTCATCGCGCTCTTCCTCACCGGGGCGCTAGCCATCGCACACATCCCAGCCCTTCGAGACCCCGTCGACAACCTGCTCAACCATGCCAGCGGCAACAACCTGCTCATCGTTGCCTTCCTCACCCTCATCAACGGCATCGGCGAAGAACTCTACTTTCGAGGCGCCCTCTACGACGCCCTACCTCCAGGCCACGCCGTCGCCATCAGCACCATCATCTACGTACTCGTCACCGCAACCTCCGGCATCCCTCTACTCATCCTTGCCGCACTACTACTGGGCACCATCACCGGACTTCAACGCCGCGTCACCGGAGGAATCCTGGGCCCAATCATCGTGCACTGCTGCTGGTCCGGATCCATGCTTTTCCTCCTGCCCCCACTACTGCAGATCCTGAGGTGAACCACATGACCAACACGCCCCAACCACTCCACGTACTTGTCACCGGAGCATCCGGCTACATCGGCGGCGAACTCGTACCAAAACTCTTAGCCAACAAGCACCACGTTCACGTGCTCACCCGCAACGCCTCATCTCTGGATGATCGGCCCTGGAAAAACAACATCACCATCATTGAAGGCGACGCAGCAGCCCCCCAAGATCTCGACCGCGCTCTGACCGACACAGACGTCGCCTACTACCTATTGCACTCCATGAACTCTTCAAAAGACTTCCGTGCCCAAGAAGTTAAAATGGCAACCACATTCGCCGACGCTGCAGAACGTGCCCATCTGAAACGAATTGTCTACCTCGGCGGAATCCACCCCGACCACGAACGCCTCAGCGAACACATGGCCTCCCGCGCTGAAGTCGGTCAGATCTTCCTCGACTCCCCCGTCCCCGCAGCCTGCCTGCAAGCCGCTGTTGTCCTCGGCGCAGGGTCAGTCTCCTACCAGATGCTTAAACATCTCACTGAACGACTCCCGCTCATGCTCGTGCCCAACTGGCTACGTAACCAAGTCCAACCCATCGCCATTAAAGATGCACTGCACTACCTCGCCGGTGCTGCCACGCTTCCCTCCGATGTAAACCGCACCTTCGACATTGCCTGCGACGAGATCCTCACATACGAAAACATGATGAAGCGGTACGCAGCCGCAGCAAGACTGAATCCCCGCATCATGCTCCCCATCCCCCTGCTCACACCTGACATCGCAAGCTGGTGGGTAGGCCTTGTCACCCCCAT
This sequence comes from Dermatophilus sp. B7861-1, assembly GCF_058996045.1. NCBI lineage: Bacteria > Bacillati > Actinomycetota > Actinomycetes > Micrococcales > Dermatophilaceae > Dermatophilus > Dermatophilus sp. B7861-1. The sequence continues at coordinate 1,926,109 of NZ_CM180082.1, forward strand.
CGACGCAGGAATAGCTCGCCCCCTTATGGGAAGCCTCGTCCACGATGTCATCGCTAAAGAAAACGACATACGTGACTACCTCGGCACACCACCTGGCGGAGTCACCAGCTACGACGACGCCATTCGCGCAGCCATGTCCGACCAGAAAAAACACTGACAACGCCACAGGCGCGGCTCTTCTGAGAAGAAAGCAGCGCCTGCGCGAAAGTTCCTCACCCGATCACTTCAAAAAGTCACCGAAGTTCTTCGGAAGTTTGTTTGGATCAAAGTTCTTCATCAACTCTTCGGCACTCGGCTGCTTTTTAGCACCTCCCAAAGCCCCGAAGGCCCCACCAGGAGCTCCCATTGTCGACTCAGCATCCGCGCCGCCGCCAAAAGCCGCATCGATAGCAGCCTGACGGGCAGCTTCACGCTTAGCTTTGAGCTCGGCCTCTTGCTGTGCACGCTTAGCAGGGTTACCGGACTTGCCTTTGACAGCTTTGCCCTTCTTCTTCCCCTTACCGCCACCTACGGCCCCCGGCATACCAGACATCCCGGGCATACCAGGCATGCCACCACCATTGCGCAGCTGGCGCATCATCTTTTGTGCCTGACCAAAACGCTCCAGAAGCCCATTTACTTCCGATACATGCACACCCGAACCACGAGCAATACGTGCACGCCGTGAACCGTTAATAGCTTTCGGGTGGCTGCGCTCATAGGGAGTCATAGAGCGAACCATCGCCTCAACACGATCAAACTCTCGCTCATCCAGCGCATCCAGCTGATCGCGCATCTGATTCATACCGGGCATCATTTTGAGCAAGCTCTTAAGCGAGCCCATCTTGCGGATACCCGCCATCTGCTCCAAGAAATCATCGAAGGTGAAGTCCTCAGCTTCGATGAATTTACGAGCCATGCTGGATTGCTGACGTTCATTAAACGCCTTCTGCGCCTGCTCAATAAGAGTAAGCACATCTCCCATATCGAGGATCCGGCTGGCCATACGGTCCGGATGAAAAACCTCAAAGTCCGTCATGTTTTCGCCTGTCGAGGCAAACATGATGGGACGACCTGTTAGGAAACGAATCGACAACGCTGCACCACCACGCGCGTCACCATCCATTTTGGTGAGCACAACACCGGTGTAGTCCACCCCAGAAAGGAACGCTTGGGCAGTCTCCACAGCTGCCTGGCCAATCATGGCGTCAACGACGAACAACGTCTCATCTGGCTGGATAGCATCGCGAATATCACGAGCCTGAGCCATCAACTCAGTGTCAATAGCGAGACGTCCTGCAGTGTCAACAATGACTACGTCGCGCTGCTGATGCTTAGCTTCCTCAACACCACGGCGCGCAACCTCAACAGGGTCGCCATACCCTCGCGTGCCAGAGCCGTACTCCACCGCAGCGTCATAGCCAGCAACGTTCCCGCGCTCCGGAGCGAAAACAGGCACACCCGCTCGCTCTCCCACAATTTCCAGCTGCGTCACCGCATTCGGGCGCTGCAAGTCAGCAGCAACAAGCATCGGCGTATGTCCCTGCTCTTTAAGCCAGTGCGCCAGCTTGCCCGCCAAAGTAGTTTTACCTGCACCCTGCAAACCAGCCAGCATGATGACCGTTGGTGGGTTTTTAGCGAGCTGAAGCCCTCGGGTCTGAGCCCCCAGAATTTCAATCAGCTCATCATGGACGATCTGCACAACCTGCTGGCCCGGGTTAAGGGCTTGATTAACCTCGGCCGCGAGCGCGCGCTCACGGACGTTGCTGGTGAAGGCGCGCACCACGGGAAGTGCTACGTCGGCGTCGAGAAGGGCGATACGGATGTCGCGGATCGTCGAGTTGACGTCCTTCTCGGACACACGGCCGCGCCCGCGCAGATTCGTGAACGTTGCGGTCAGTCGATCCGAGAGAGAGTTGAACACCGCCCCAGGCTACTCGACCGGCGGGGGCGGCACCCACATGGGTGCGGTCAAGATGTGGCAACTGGACGGTATTGATGACGCTTGGCGTCAAGGATCGCGAATGCCCCCGAGACGAAGCAGGCTAGGGCCGAGACCATCTCTGCCCACGGTGTGACTCCACCATGAACGTCGCTGAGAAAGAATCCCGCCACCGCGATACATAGGACAGGGTTTGTGAAGAAAAGGCTTCCCCACATGGCAAGTGCTGCAGCTGATGGCGGGCGCCGCACTGGGCGGGTCCCATAGTCGAGGGGGCGAAAAATCGGGTAGATAGAGCGATGAATGCAGTCACCGGAAGGACGACGGTAAATACCCACCATCGGTAGCTGTCTATCCAGAAGTTGGAAGCAACGATGTGCTGCGGAACGGCAGTATGAGCTGCCCAGAAAGTAATAAGAGCCCCTAAGAGCAGGATAACTGCGGTTATAGCGGCACAGGCTCGGCTGACAGTGCAGTTGCGGTAGAGAAGTGCGGCCATTGCGGCAGCGGCTGCGACAAGGGCAATGCCGCACAGCCATGCTGCGGGGGCAATGTGAACGGTGACGGGATAGACGATAAAGAAATCAAAGTCCGATCCTGTGCGATCTCCGCAGGTTTTTTGGTGAGGTCACTGCCTATGCAGGCAGACCATCTTTTGCTGGCAGCGGCAGCCATGAGAAGTCCAGCCGCGATGAGCAGTCCGGCAGCGAGGAAGATCCTCTGCGGTGGTGGGTCTGGTGTCATCGACAGCTTTTCGGTGACGCGTTGATCCATTCGCTGGCCGACTCCGTGCTGGCTCATCCATCCATCATCACTGACCGATTGTTCGGTGTGGTGACTGCTGTGATGGCACAGGTGAGATTCAGTAGAAGTGGCATTTATTGTGCTGAACCGGGGTTTTAAGACTGTCGTGTTTGTGTTTTTGGGGACTCAAGTACTCGGTATGCGTCGCGGAAAAGTGTTTTCGGTGACATCAGTAAGAGATATTTCGCATCGCTAAATGGCAAAAAGAAGCCCCGGCCGATTGCCCGATCGGCCGGGGCTGTCACCCTTTTTATCCCCTCACGTGTTCCACGTTAGAGGCTCATCCTGTGATTCCGCTGTGCTTCTCCGGTACATTCCCCGCATTACGAGTTGCCTTGCTAGGAAGGCAAGTTGGTCTTACGGGCGGGGTCTGGTCCGAGGATGGAATCAACGAAGGAAGTCGGATCAAAGGGAGCAAGATCATCGGCACCTTCACCAATTCCAACAAGCTTGACAGGAACTTTGAGTTTGCGCTGAACGGCTACGACGATGCCGCCTTTAGCTGTCCCGTCAAGTTTAGTGAGAACGATTCCAGTGATATTCACTGCTTCGGCAAAAACCTCAGCCTGAGCAAGGCCGTTTTGACCAGTGGTGGCATCAAGTACAAGCAGTACTTCATCGAGAGGGCTCTGCTTTTCGATGACACGTTTAATTTTGCCTAGCTCATCCATGAGATTGGTTTTGTTATGCAAGCGCCCAGCTGTATCCACGATGACGACATCACTACCAGCTTCGACACCAGCTTTTACCGCCTCGAAGGCAACCGCAGCCGGATCAGCCCCTTCTTTGTCACTTCGAACAGTGGGCACCCCAACCCGCTGACCCCATGTTGTGAGTTGGTCGGCAGCAGCAGCGCGGAAGGTATCTGCGGCACCGAGAGTGACCTTGCGGTTCTCCGCCACCATGACACGAGCAAGCTTGCCAACGGTGGTGGTTTTACCTGTCCCGTTAACACCTACAACAAGAATGACCGCCGGGCGGCCATCGACTTGCCTACTGGAAATACGTCGATCCATGGTGGGATCAACCACGCGCAAGAGTTCTTCATGAAGCCAAGCACGGATCGTTGTCTCATCTTGTGCGCCCTCAGCAGCAACGCGTTCCCGTAGCGCAGTCACAATGCTGGAGGCGGCCTCGGGACCAAGGTCAGCAGCAATGAGGGTGTCTTCCAGGTCCTGCCATGTTTCCTCGTCGAGGCGCCCCCCGGCGATGAGGGTAAGGAGGCCACGGCCAAGGGCCGAGTTAGACCGAGATAAGCGAACACGTAACTGCTGTATTCGTCCCCGTGCATTCGCGGGTTGTTCAAGTTCGACAGGTTTTAAGTCTTGTTGCTGTGGTACCTCCGGTGCGGTGTTGGCTGGGGGGAGCTCGGTTTGGCGGCGCCGTCCTGGCCCGAGGAGCGTGACTAACGTCCCCACGCCAATGACGATCACCCCGATGACAGCGAGGAGAATTCCTCCGAAATCGTTGAGTATCTGATCCACAGGACCAGTCAACCAGGCGAGCATCGCCTGGTGGGCCTTTACTCGGCGCGGCGCAGCCCGGTCGGAGTTTCTTCGTGCTCTGTAGCTGTCTGAGCGTTGGTGTCGACGGCGCGGACATTGCCGTTCCACCGCTGGCGGGCGTCAATGACGTTTCCGAGTTCGGAGCTATTGGGTAGCGGTGCCGCAGCCTGCTCGCCGGGTTTAGTCACGCTGTTCGCGCAGCTTTCGGTGTTCACTTCACTATTGGCGCTGACCTCGACAGAAGACTTCACGGCGATTTCAGTTTTTTCAACGCACGCGAGCTGGGCTGCGCAGACAGCTGGCTTACGCGCCTTACTACCGGCGAATATCCGTCGCCCGCGACCGGTGTCACCTTCCCTCTCGTCAGCGGTGCGCACCGGTGCAGTTCTACGTCGTGCGGCATTGTGTGCCTGAGTGCGAACATGCACCTTGGATGGTGTTCTGCCGCAGTTAGATGCCCATCGAAGGGCAATCACCATGATTGAAGTGCCTATTGCCGCCACCGCCAGAAGCCAGATTACGAGCGCCACCATGACTACATCATCGACGGCTGAGGCGAATTCGCGATATGTAGTGTGTCGACATTCGGTTACGATCGGGCACATCTTTGGCAATAAATGGGACACAGACCCCCGCCACAGCTGCGGTGTTCGCAAGCTTTTCCGGCACTCAGATAGTCGCTAGGCCTCAACTAACTCTGCCGCTTTAAAACCGAAAAAGGTTAGCTCACAGGCCTACTGCATGCTCATTTATCGTGCTACTTAGTCAACGAGCAAGCCCATCACTTACGCATCCAGGACCTTTTTTCACGCTGCCGTGAACGAAGTTCCCCCGGCGAGCAGCGGACAGATTTTTCTTTGTAGTTGTCTCACTTGTCGGCACGTTTCTTATCGCAGCACGCCTCGACGAGGACTACTTACGCACTGGCGCGATCTGCGGCTGGTGATTCGTGCTGGTTCCGAAGCCGTTGCGAGACCACTCGGGTTACCCCATCTCCACGCATCGTCACGCCGTACAACGCGTCAGCTTTTTCCATGGTGCGTTTCTGATGCGTGATGACAATGAGCTGACTGGACTCACGTAGCTCTTCAAAGAGCATGAGCAACCGACCCAAGTTCACATCATCCAAAGCAGCTTCAACTTCATCCATGATGTAGAACGGGCTCGGCCGGGCTTTGAAGATAGAGACGAGTAACGCCATCGCAGTCAGAGATCGTTCCCCACCGCTGAGCAGCGACAGTCGTTTTACTTTCTTTCCGGGCGGGCGAGCTTCCACCTCGATACCGGTAGTAAGCGGGCTGTCCGGTTCGGTGAGGATTAGTCGCCCTTCTCCCCCTGGGAATAGTCGGGAGAAAACACCAGCAAATTCGCGCGCGGTGTCTTCATAAGCCTCCATAAAGGCGCGCTGTACTCTGTCATCAACGTCAGCGATGATCGATAGGAGATCTCGTTTACCAGCACGCAGGTCTTCGATCTGTCCGTTGAGGAAAGCATGCCGTTCTTCCAAAGCCGCATACTCTTCGAGGGCCAGCGGGTTGACTTTGCCTAGTTTGGCGAGCTTCTTTTCTCGGTCTTTGACGATCGCTTCTTGTTCTTCGCGGACGTAAGGGCGCGGTTCGGTGGGGATCTGGGCGCTTTTGCGGCGACGGGTTTTCCTCGGTGTTGCTGTGTTCCCTGGGTCTTCAGCAGCAGTCGAAGCATTTTCAGGTGCTTCGGTGGACATAGCGGAAGCCACTTCCAGCGGCGGGACGAGCTTGTCGGGGCCGTATTCATCGAGGAGAACATCTTCTCCAATGCCGAACTCTTCGGTCACTTTGGTGAGGAGATTCTCGATGCGCATGCGCAGTTCAGCTCGCGCCATTTCGTCACGGTGTGCCGTGTCGGTAAGGGTGCGTAGCTCTTCGGCAAGTTGGTCAGTGCGGCCTCGCGCAGCGGCCAGGTGTTCTTCGACCTGTTGGCGTTCGGTGGCAATGCCATCACGGCGGCTAGTCCCGATCTCCATCGATGTGGTGATTCGGGCAACGCTGTGCTCAGCGGCTTCGCGCAGCAGGGCAGTGGCTTGGATCTTGCTCTGCAGAACGGTGCGGCGTCGAGCTGCCTCAGATCGTGCATTTTCCTCGGCACGGGCTGCGGCTTCGAGCCGGTCTGCTCTTCCTTGACTTGCGCGCAGGCGCTCTTCAGCGGTTCGTAGGTTAAGCAGGCAGGAGGTTTCTGCTGCTCGAGCTGTTGATGCGGCAGCTTCGAGGCGAGCCAATTGTTCTGTTGAGGGTTCCTCCGTCTCGGGGGCAGCTAGGGCTGCTTCATGACGGGCGTGGATTTCTTCGAGGGCGACCCGGTCTGCTGCGAGCGCGGATGCTGCTTTTTCAGCGGCGGCGGTGAGTTGTTGCACCTGGGTGGTAGCAGCTCGCAGGGTTGCTTGCAGTGCGGCGAGTTTGGCTGTTTTTGCTGCTTTCTCTGCGTCTGTTTTTCGTAGTTCTTCGGTGAGATGTTTGAGGCGATCGGTCAGGGTTTCGGCCAAGCAAGAGGCGTCAGCTACTACTGTGGCGGCTTGCTCTACTCGAATAGAGGCTTCTTCTTGGTGGCGGTGGGCTTCATCACGAGCGGCAGCGATTTCGATGCGGCTTGAACCGGGCTCGCCGGCGGCCTGGACGAGGCCGGGTGCGAATATGTCGCCAGCGCGAGTAACCACACGTAGGTGTGGTGTCGAGGGTGCGTGGGCACTCAGGTATTCGACGGCCTCAGTAACGGTTTCGACGCAGACTGTTTTTGCCAGCAGGGCGGCAACCACGCTGTGTACATCTGGTTTCGCAGTGATTAGGTCGATGGCTCGCTGTCCGGGACAGTCGGATTCTGGTGTAGCAGCTGGTAGCAGTTCGTCGTCGGCTACCACTATCGCTGCTCCGGCATCACCTACCGTGCGTAGGTGTGTCAACCCCTCGATGGCTTGTTCAACCGTCGGGTATGTGACGGCTTCTCCTGCAACGCCAAGAGCTGCTGCGATGGCGGTTTCCCACCCGTTGTTCACGGTGATCATGGATGCCAAGGTTCCCCATGATGGTGGGGCGTCATGAGCTAGCAAAGCTTGCGAATCGCTCATGCTGCGCAGTCCCATTTCGAATGCTTCACAACGGGCGTGCGCGCGGTCTCGTTCACTCATTGCTTGGCGGTGGCGCTGTTCGGCTTCGCTGACTGCTTGGAGTGCCGCTGCGTGTTCTTCGCGGACACGAGCCAGCTGGCGTTCGATGTCGGATTCGTTTTCTTCTGCTGAGAGCTGCTTTTGGAGAGCGTGGTGTTCTTGCTCGGCCTCGTCAGCTTTTTTCGTTGCTGTTTCGATCTGCGCCTGGGATGCGGCCCACTGTGATTCGAGAGTTTCCACGCGGGATTGTTTTGCAGCTACTTGTCCAGCCAGTTTCGCTAGTCCTTCTCGCCTGTCAGCAAGGGCTTTAGTGACAGCTGCGATACGGTCTCTTTCTTCGGCGTGGGCTTGCTCGGCAGAGCTGCGTTCTGTTCGGATAGTTTCTAGGTCGTTGCGCGCTTGTTCGACTTCTTCGGTCAGAGTTTGTTCGAATTCGCGTGCTTTTTGTGCTTCGGCACGTAGTGCTTCTGGGTCTTTGCCCGTGTGATTGTGCGTGGCACGTTCCATCTGTTGTAGAGAGTTCAACCGTTCTGTTGCCAACCGACCGTAGGTGGCGAACTTGTCACGCAGTACCTGCAGTTGATGCGTTTGTTCGTTGAGTGTTTCTGCTTCGCGTGTAACTTCTCCTGCCCGCGCTGTTGCTGCCACAACTGCTTCTTTGGCGTGTGCGAGTTGGGCTTGGACTTCGATAGCGCGTGCTTGTAGCGCTGTGTGGTCGGCTTGTTCCTGGGTCAAGGTGGCTTGTTTCTGCACCAAGTCATCTGCATATAAACGAAGGCGGGCGTCCCTGACTTCTGCCTGCCATAGGGCGGCTTTTCTGGCTGTCTCTGCCTGGCGTCCTAGAGGACCAAGACGGCGACGCACTTCACCTGCGAGGTCGACGACGCGGCTGAGGTTGACCTCCATCGTCTCCAGTTTTCGGAGTGCTTTTTCTTTGCGGCGTCGGTGTTTGAGCACCCCTGCTGCTTCTTCGATGAGTCCGCGGCGTTGTTCCGGCGTGGATCGCAGAACGTCATCGAGGCGTCCTTGGCCGACGATGACGTGCATTTCTTTACCGATGCCTGAGTCAGACAGGAGTTCTTGAATGTCGAGAAGGCGGCAGGCTGTGCCGTTGATCGAGTACTCCGAGCTACCGGCCCGGAACATTGTTCGAGAGATTGTCACCTCGGAGTAGTCGATGGGTAATGCGCCATCGGAGTTATCGATGGTCATCGTCACTTGGGCTCGCCCTAGCGGTGCGCGGCCTGAGGTGCCGGCAAAGATGACGTCTTCCATTTTTCCACCGCGCAGCGATTTAGCGCCTTGCTCCCCCATCACCCAGGCGAGGGCGTCCACCACGTTCGATTTACCTGACCCGTTGGGCCCCACCACTGCGGTGATTCCCGGCTCTAGTGTGAACGATGTTGCCGAGGCGAAGGACTTGAATCCACGCAGGGTGAGATTGGCGACGTACACCCGGGCAGTTCCTCTCGTTGGCAAGGCTTTCGACGTGGAGAGCCTATCCACAACCCTTTCTGGGGGTGGGCGGGCCGACACATCCGGTATGCAGTGATTCCACGACTTAGGAGGTCGGGAACGTACGCTGGCCATGCCAAGCAACACATTCAGCCGTCTATACGTGGCACCGACCTGAAGGAGTTCCATGAACCGGCGTTTCACGCTCCGCGCAGCGGCAACGATCCTCGTTCTGCCTCTTGCGCTCAGTGCTTGCGGCAACGGCGGCAGCTCGTCCGACACCGGAAACACAGGCCAGAACAACTCATCCTCCGCGCAATCACAGGGCGCAGGAGGTCCGTTCAATTCTCAACCAGGTGCTTCCGTCGATAAGGACACCTTCGTCGAGAAGATTAACAAAGGCATGGTCGCGGCAGGGACTTACAAGATCTCCACCAAAACCACCATGCCCGGCTCGGAAATGGCCCTGAACGGCTACGTCGATGGACGCGAGCAAGGCAAACCCAAGTTCAAAGGCACTGTCTCCACCGGCGGGCAAACCATGAACATGATCATGGCCAACCAAAACGTTTACGTACAGCTAGCTGGCCTGACCGGAGACAAGTACATCAAAACCCCCTTGGAAGACCTTCTTCACTCCAACGGCGGAAACCTCTCCGACATGCTCGACCTAAGCAAGCAACTCCAAGCACAGAAAGCCGCGATCCAGTCCGTCACCTACGTCGGCCAATCAAATGACAGCGGCACCCAGGTCTTCCAATACAAAGTGAAGCTCGACCCTCACGCAGCAGCGAACCTGGCCACCGGCGCACCCCATGCACACCCAACGGCAGGGGCCGAGAAGCACCAGCATGACTACTTCTTGGACGCCAACGGGCAGCTTCACAAGATGAACATCGACATCGCGGGGGCAAAGAGCGAAACCACCTTCAGTGAGTACGGAAAGTCCGTCACAATCACTGCCCCACCCACAAGCGAAGTCACCACGATGCCTGCTCTCGGAGGCATCAAGAAACCTCAAACTCCGGAAGCACAAGAAAAATAACTACTGCCTCTGATGTAGGTGTGGGCGGCACCCCAACTGGGGTGCCGCCCACACCTACATCAGGGCTTAGTGAACCTCACAGTTCACGAAACCGTCCCACATCTTGACGAACACTGCCCCACTGCGTCACCACTGCCTCCACCCTGCCAGGGCGCCTGTGCTGGCTTGGCTGCGCTGCCAGACGCGCACCTAACTCCTCGATCGCCTCTGGACTTCCTTGAGCGACCACTTCAACACGTCCATCACACAGATTGCGAGCAAAGCCATCAAGCCCAAGTTCCAGTGCCTGTGATTTTGTCCACCAACGAAACCCGACACCTTGCACATGCCCGGAAACAAAAAACGTCGCTTTTTCCACGCTCACCAGCTGTTCATCTCCTCCGGGATCTCTTGGGCAACCTAGATTCGGCTGCAGCCAAACGGTAGCCGACCGAACCTGAGCTGCCCCACACGACCAGCTATTTCTCAGTAAAAGTTCTTGTGGCGCGGCTACTCTGATCCCCGTCCTGCCAAGAGCAGCCGCACGTTAGACACGCATCTCATGAGGTGAGCACGCTGAAAAACTTGAATTTGACCGCCGCAGCAGTACTCCTTCACCCTCGGGTGCGTCGTAGCAGCGGTATGGCTGCGCTCCTTGCCACAGTACTGCTGGCCTCAGCATGTTCCAGCCCAGCTTCTCAACAGCAACAGCAGCGACCCGCTGCGCCATCGAACACAGCAGCAGCCGTACCTCCTGGCTCGGCACCAAGCAGCTCGGGTACTTCTTCGAGCACACCAACTGCTTCCAAAACTACGCCAGGCAGCACCCCGTCAAAGCCCTCCAGCTCTCACGTGAGCCCACGCCCAGCTGTGCCGGTTAAAAAGACCAAACGTCACACCTATAAAGTCATTACCCGCGGGAAAGTCCTCACAAACACGAAACAGTTCGCCGCCGAAGCCGCGAAGATCTACGCCGACCCACGAGGGTGGAAAAAGGCAAGCCATCGGTTTGTTCGTGTGCCTGCGAGCGCCCCAGCAGATTTCACCCTCGTCCTGGCCTCCCCACAGAGCGTTGCTTCCTTCTCCCCCTCGTGCAAAAAGCAGTTCAGCTGCCGAGTAGGCAAATACGTAGTCATTAATGACCTCAATTGGCGCAAGAAAACCCCTGCTTTTAAAGGATCGCTGGACACCTACCACCACATGGTTCTCAACCATGAGACCGGGCACTGGCTTGGATTGAAGCACCGTTACTGCGCCAAGAACGGTGATAAGGCTTCTCTCATGCAGCAGCAGTCAAAAAGCCTTCAAGGCTGCGTTGCCAATGGGTGGCCCACAGATGCTGAGGTCGCATCCGTCCGATAATTCTTAGCGCTACACAGGGCCATAGGCATCCGGGCCGAGGCCCAGGTCCCCAGGCCGTACATCGCATGTGCGCACAGTACGCAGTCGCGCCGTCATCGGGTCCGGAACTTTGGAGGCAGCCAGGCCTATGCCCCACGCAGGTTGCATGAGCAGCCAGGCCGCTGCGCATGTCGCAAGACCCGCCGTCATGGCTGGCACCAGGGTGGGCTTGTTGAGCCAGCCCGGCCGCACGGCAACGAAGGGGAGGGAAAACCCGAACCGATGACGTAGTGAGCCACAAGGCCGATCTCATGCTCGCGCTCGACTGGTTTAGCGGTCATGATCGATTCGTGGGCAAATGCTCCGCGGCCAAGATGTTTGAGTTCCATGAACCCTCCTCGTGGTTTCTGCCACTTTGGAGCTCATCCCCACCAGGCTGCGTCACTTCCGGGAACATCGGAACGTCTCGTTGACCAGACTCTCTGCATTGACAGGAATCTCGACAAGCACGCTTTCGCGACTCGAACACGGTCAACGCAAACCCAGCCTGAAACTGTTACTGCCGATTTCCGCCGCACTTTGCGTCTCTCTCGACGAAATGATTGCCCCACCGCGTGTCCGTCGATCCACGCGTCCGCAACCCACCAGAACGGACAGCGGAGCGAACCTTTATCCGTCTTACCCACCATCCCCATAATCCGCAGGCGTACACGGTGACCATTCCAGCCCTCGACGAGCCGCGCACCCTGCGAAGCCATGACAGCTATGAATGGATGTACGTGCCCAGTGGCAGATCCGCCTTCTTCTGGAAGACCAGGACCTCATCCTCAAACCAGGCGAAGCTGCCGAGTTCGACACCGCAATCCCCCACTGGTTCGGCACAGTCGGCAAACGACCCATCGAACTACTGACAATGTTCAGTAGCCAAGGCGAGCGACTTCACCTACGTATGTCGCTCGGCAACAGCCCCTCGTCCTGGGGCAGCCGCTGACAACTCGGGCAAAATGTCGAACTCCGATTAGTGAATTGGATCCGTCGCATCGGAGTGCCGCATCGTTTGCATGGTTTACCCTCGCGCCCGTAAGCATCCAGGGACCGGTCGAAGTAGCCGCTCTGACCATTGACATTCACATACAGCGAATCAAAACTCGTCCCGCCCTGGGCCAGTGCATCCCGCATAACATCTTGCGCATGGCCGAGAAGAGCAACAAGCTCGGACTGCCGTAAGGAAGATGAGCGGTGCTGGCCATGAATACCTGCGCGCCACAACGACTCATCTGCATAGATATTGCCGATACCTGAAACGACCCCTTGATCGAGCAGTCGCCGTTTCACTTCACTATTCGATGCACGAATCCGTGCGCTTACCTGCTCTGCATCAAAGATTGGTTCAAGCGGATCGGGAGCAATATGGGCTACCGGAACAGGCACACCGAAAGGATGCCCCTGGCTAGGGGAATCCAACTCGGCCAGCGCCAGCCCACCAAACGTGCGTTGATCCACAAACCGCAGCACCTTTCCCCCAGAGGAGAGGGGTTCTGCAGAATTCTTCGCTGAGCCATCAGATAGCCAAAACTGCGCATGGGTGTGTTTGGGGGCTTCACGGTGACAATCTTGAACAAGCATCTGCCCACTCATCCCCAAGTGGACGATCAAAGCCATAAGAGCAGAACCCTGCGCTGCCACTTCATGCGCTGGTTCAAGCACCAGCCACAAATACTTACCCCGGCGGTCCACCGCTCGTACGTGCGCCCCCGTAATCTGCGCACTCAAATGCTCTGGGCCCAAGACATGGCGGCGCGCCACCCTGGTGCCACGTAAAGACACACGTGCAAAGGTCTTGCCAACTACATGATCGGCAAGACCTCTACGCACAACTTCAACTTCGGGGAGTTCAGGCACGCTGCCCTGCCTAGCCCTTCTTATTCACCTGTTCAACGGAGTCAACCACTGCCTCAGCAACCTCTGCCTCCGTAGCGGAAACAACAGCTTCGGCTTTTTCTTGACGTTCCTTCAACATCGTCCACGCAAATTCAGCAGCTTGTTGCTCCGCTTGCTTTTTGCTGCGGCCAACCCCGGTGCCGAGCACTTCTTCACCCACCACAACGGAGGCGGTGAAAACTTTCTCGTGGTCAGGACCTTCTTCACTGACTCGGTACTCCGGAGTACCGATAGACATCACGCTGGACAGCTCTTGGAGTGAAGTTTTCCAGTCCAAAGCAGCACCAAGCTGGGCTGACTTTTCAAGCAGTGGGTCAAGGATGTGGTGAACGAATACGCGTGCACCCTCCAGGCCTCTTTCCAGGTACACCGTGCCAATAAGCGCTTCCATCGTGTCGGCGAGGATGGAGGCCTTGTTACGTCCTCCTGTGCTTTCCTCACCGCGACCAAGCAGAAGATAATCGCCCACGCCGAGCTCACGAGCCACCTTCGCTAAGGCCCGCATATTCACCACGGCAGCGCGCAACTTAGCCAACTGGCCTTCTGCCAAATCAGGATGATCGGCATAAAGTGACTCAGTCACAACCAGACCAAGCACCGAGTCTCCAAGGAACTCCAGGCGCTCGTTATTAGGAAGACCACCGTTCTCGTACGCGTACGAACGGTGTGTCAACGCGTGATCGACGATGCCGCTGTCAACGGTGCCACCGATGATCGCAACGATCTTCTCAGTGAGCTCGCCAACCGGTCGCCGCTGATGTGTCGTCTTGTGTTTTGACGCCATCGCGACCTACGGCCTCAGTCCTGGAGCTCGGAGCGCTCCGCGGCCGAATAATGACGGCCGTTGTAAACGCCACACGACGGGCAAGCCACATGCGGGCGCTTGGGCTGTGTACACGTGGGGCACGAAGCCAGCGTGGACACACTTGTCTTCCACTGCGCGCGACGCGAACGGGTATTGGAGCGCGACATCTTCCGCTTGGGGACAGCCACGTCAGTTCCTCTTCTCTGGATCGGTGTCACCATCGCTGGTCTGAGCAACTTCCTGACGGAGATGAGCCAGCGCAGCCCAACGAGGATCGGTCTGGTCGTGTGAGTGCTGAGGATCCTCCGACAGGTGGTCTCCGCAAGTTGAACACAGACCAGGACAGTCCTCATCACACACCGGCTGGAACGGCAGCGACAGCACCACCGCATCCACGATGACAGGCTCAAGATCGATTAAATCGCCCTCGATAACCCGCTGGTCCTCGTCTTCATCACCGACCTTTTCATGACGAGCGGCACGATCGGCGTAGGCGAACAATTCTTGAAAGCTCACATCGACTGACTCGTCAATGTCGTCCAAGCACCGCACGCAAGCACCGGTAGCACGCGCCCGCATTTCTCCACTCACGAGGATTCCCTCGATCACGGACTCCAGCCGGAAATCCACATGCATAGGAGTTCCTTCTTCAACCCCCAGCACATCAGTGCCAATACGTGAGGGGGCAACTGCATCGAAGGCATCTTCCACCATCGACCCAGCCCTGCGATTCAAGCGCCGGGTATCAATCACCAAAGGCCCGTGCGGATCAAGCTCGGTCATGGAATTACTCACTCCCAACAGAGGCTTCACAGCCTGCAGCTTCGGTCGGTTCAGCATGGCCCGTTAGCTCGAGATTCTTGGTGCGAAACCGCATCAACGAGGCGATTAGGGACAATGCGCGGACCGAATATCAATTTTAGCTCAGCAGAACCACGCCCCCCAAAACGCTTCAACTCTTCACTGCCCCAATTAACAAGGGAAAACGAAGCCAAGCAGCACCTACCGGCATCACCCAACTCCGAACTACGAATTCAAACGCTCCATCAACGCTGCCTGTACCCGCGGCGGCACCAACCCCGTGACATCACCCCCATACCCGGCCACCTCCTTCATCAGCGAACTAGACACCTCAACGAACTCTGGACTGCCGGGCACAAACAACGTCTCCACCCCACTCAAACGCCTATTCATCACCGCCATCGGTAACTCGTAGGCATAGTCAGTCTCTCCCCGCAGACCCTTCACAATCGCAGAAACCCCCAGCTCACTACACACATCCACCAAAAGCCTGCCCGCATAAGAACGCACTTGCACCCGCCCGGCAAGCCCCCGCTCCTGAAGCTCCGCCTCAACCAAAGCCACCCGTTCATCCGGAGAAAACAGCCCCTGCTTGGCCGGGTTATGCAACACCACCACAAAAACCTCATCAAACAAAGCAGCTGCTCGCGCAACCACGTCAAGATGCCCGCACGTAACCGGATCATACGAACCAGGGCACGCAGCACGACGAATCAGACGCTCACTCATGCGCCGACCGTAACAGGCTGCACAACACAGGCGGGGTTCGAATGTCTGACCCCTGATCCTCAGACACTCGAACCCCGCCCGAAGAAACCAGTGCCGATAAACACCGGTTCCCTTTTCCCCTGCACTCCCCGGCAGGGGAAAACCTGTCAAGCGTGGTCGGTTACGCGAAGGAAACCGACCACGCACTCACTCTGAAGCCAAAGCCGCAGACGCACTAACCTTTGCCGCACGAATCGCAGGCAGAACCGAAGCCAACCAGCCAGCAGCCAACGCCACCGCGACCACCAACAGCAATCGTGCCCAGGGGATATCGACGGTGACACCACCTAGATCATTCAACAAAGCGTATGAGCCAGCGATGCCGTAGCTGATGCCCAGCAGCAACCCAAGAGCTGTACCAACACCTGTCAACACCAACGCCTCCAGCCCGAACATCGCACGCAGGCCAGACTTCGGCAAACCTAGAGCCCGAAGAAGACCCGACTCACGCGTCCGTTCGAACACGGACAAACCTAGAGTATTGCCAATACCAACCAAAGCAATAACTACGGCCATCGCCAGCAATCCGACAACAACAAGCAACACGATGTTGATGATCTTCTGCAGGCTTTCGCGCGCCGCAGCCGCTCCCTGAACGCGAACACCTGGAAGACCGCTCAAGTACTCAGCGACTTTCCGCTCACCAGTCGAGGCCTCAACGCCGTCGGCATACCGCACCCACACTTGGTTTAAAGCCTTAGGGTCCAGGCGTTGAACACTGTTAAACGTGGTGTAGAAAGCCTCCAACTCGCCCGAAGAAACCACAGCGGTAAGCGATAGAGTCTCGCCGCCCTCAGTAGTGACAGTCACAGGCGAACCATCAGCAATTCCCGCATCACTGGGAAGCAAAATCTTCCCGTCAGCCAGTCCAGTGAAAGCATCGGCACGACGGCTGACCTTGACAGCCTCAGCAGAAACTCCCACCAACGCCGAATCCGGGATAGTGACACTTCCTGATTTGACTGTGACGGACGTCGAGTTACCCAGACCGCTGCGCTCCACCTCAGGTGTAGCCGCTAGTTTGTCTGCGTGAGCTTGCCCCAGCGGGGCCTCAGCAGAAATCTGAGAATCAACCGGGAAATGACGATCCAGTGACGCATTGATCGACGTCGTCCCCGTCGCAGCACCCACCAGCATCATCGTCACCAACGTGACCCCAACCAGCAGCGCACTGGCTGTGGCGGCAGCACGCCCCGGGTTACGTCGAGCGTTAGCCACTGCCAATCGGCCTGCCACACCCCCGCTTCGCAACGGAGCACCAACTACAGACGCAGCCATAGGAACCACCAGCGGCGTCAACAACATGACACCCAGGAAGCTACTTACTCCACCGGCCACACCGAGAGGGATCCCACTACCACGCGCGCTCAGCACCAAGCACACAGCCCCAGCAACGAACAGCGCTGTCCCGATCACAATGCGCAACCGCGCAACCCGTCCCTCAGCCTGCGCTGAAATAGGCCGCAAAGCAGCAATCGGAGCAACCCGTGTTGCAGCACGCGCTGGAGCCAAACTCGCAAGCACCGTCACCACAACACCCACAGACATCGGCACCAGAACCGCTGTAACGCTGGGAACCAGCCCATCTATCCCCTTCGCAAACGACACGACGATCGCAGCGACGGCCGCACCCAATAGCAAACCAATAACAGAGCCAATAACCCCAACAAGGAATGCCTCAAAAAGAACTGCACGGCGCACCTGAGCACGATCTGCGCCGATGCAACGCATCAACGCCAGCGCACGCGTACGCTGCGCAATCAAAATCGAGAACGTGTTAGAGATCACCAAGGCAGAGACGAAAATGGCGATAACAACAAAACCCAGCAGCATCGTGGTGACTGCCTTGATGCCCGAGTCAAGAAGCCTTTGACGTTCAGTAACCTCTTCAGCACCCGTGCGCACCGTCAAACCAGCAGCGGCAGGAAGCCCCGCCACCAGCTTTTTGGTTTTTTCGTCCTCCATACCAACGTCAGGCAGATTCACTTGCACCTGGAGAAAACCAGTCCTGCCCGTCAGCTCCCAAATATCGTCATCCAGAGAAAACGCCAACGGAGCAACACCATCAGGACTGCTCTTATCCGGCGACACCACACCCACTACACGCAATGGAGTAGTTCCCCCATTGCCATCTTTGGCAGCCTCTCCCGAAAGAAAATCTACGGTCTGCCCTATCTGAATCTGACGCTGGGCAGCGACATCGGAAGAAACAGCAATCTCTCCTCGAGTTGTTGGCAACCGCCCCGAATCCAGCTTCGTGCGCTCATCCAACACAGGCAACGATTTCAGCTGCAGCGGCTGCTGACCAGTGTGAGTTCTGTGAAAAGTCAACCCCCCTGCGATAGCAGTCACTTTGGCCTGCGGCAACGAAGATTTCACCTGAGAAGGCAACGCAACCGGAATAGGCCCTTCCCCACTATCTGGGACAGAAACCACCGCGGCCGCCCCACCCACCGATGCCGCAGCCCGCTGCTTCAACGTTGCCTGCACCGAATTACTCACAAGCAACGTGGTTGCCATGAACGCAACACCCAACGCGATAGCAACAAGCACACTCGCCAAACGCCTACCTTGACCAATAACACTGGCCAAGGCCATCTTCATCGACGTTTTCATGATCACGCACCCAACTCACGCAGAGCCGACAGCACCTGGTCGCTAGAGGGCGTCTGCAAATCACCAGCAATCCGCCCGTCAGCCAAAATCAACACCCGATCTGCATACGTCGCAGCATTCGGATCGTGAGTCACCATCACAATGCTCTGCCCCAAATCGCGAACACTATGCCGCAAAAACTCCAACAACTCATGACCAGTCACTGAATCCAAAGCCCCCGTGGGCTCATCAGCGAAAATCACCTTCGGGCGCATCACCAATGCCCGAGCCACCGCCACTCGCTGCTGCTGCCCACCGGAGAGCTGTGTAGGCCGGTGTGACAACCGCTCCCCCAAACCAAGCACCGACACAACATGGTCAAACCACTGCATGTCCACCTTTCGGCTGGCCAACTCCAGCGGCAGCAGGATGTTGTCCTTCGCCGACAAAGTCGGCAACAAGTTAAACGACTGAAACACAAACCCAAGCTGATCCCGGCGCAGCCTCGTCAGCTCTTTGTCATTCAACGTGGTCAGGTCAGTGTTCCCCACCCAGACATGCCCGTCCGAAACATCTTCCAAACCGGCAGCACAATGCATCAACGTCGACTTACCCGACCCAGAAGGCCCCATGATCGCCGTGAACTGCCCCTGCCCAAAAGAAACATCCACATGGTCCAACGCCACCACACGGGTCTCCCCCTCGCCGTACACCTTCGAGAGATCCTCAACCTTGAGCGCAGGCTGCGCAAACTTCTCCGCAGGATCCATCTCCAACGCAGCGGACACCGGTGATGCGGTCATGATCTTGCTCCTGATCTGTACGTCCGCTCCTTGTCCAGGCAAGCGGAAGCGCCCCGACCCCGGGGCGCCGTAGATATCGGTAGATGATGAAAACCACAGTACGAAGCGCGACCGACCCCCCGAATCGGGCTACGGTCTGGTTTTCACATACCCCACCAGGAGCACGCCAACCCCACCCACGTACGACCCAAGTCGTACCTGAACGTCAACGATCAAGCATCACCACGGCGAGGCCGAACCAAACCCGTGTCGTAAGCCAACACCACCATTTGCACCCGGTCCCGCAACCCTAACTTCGACAAAATCCGACCGATATGGGTCTTCACCGTCGCCTCCGCCATGAACAAATTCGCCGAAATCTCGGCGTTATTCATGCCCTGCCCCACCGCCACCAGTACTTCACGTTCCCTATCAGTCAAGGGAGCCAACACGCGCTCCTTATCAACACTTCGCTCCGAATCTGCGTTGCCCATCCCCGGCAAGAAACGCTCCAACAAACGCCGCGTCGCACTCGGAGCCACCACCGCATCACCAGCGAACACCGCACGAATAGCCGCCAACAACTCCGCAGGGCCAGCGTCTTTCAACAAGAAGCCGCTCGCACCGGCATGCAAAGCCGCATGCACATACTCATCCAAATCAAACGTCGTCAACACCAACACCTTTGTGGCAGAACCTGACTCCACAATGCGTCGCGTTGCCCCCACCCCATCCAGCACCGGCATCCGGATATCCATCAAAACAACATCCACCCCCGTCCCAGGATCAGCTACCGCAGCCACCGCAGCAGCACCATCCCCCACCTCACCAACGACCACCATGTCCGGCTGAGCATCCAAAACCATCCGAAAACCCGCACGCACCAACGCCTGATCATCAGCCAACAACAACCGAATCGGCTCACTCACGAATGACCTCCACCATCAGAACCAACACCAGGCGCCATACCCAACAACGACGACGAATGCTCCGACTCCGCAGACGGCACACTCGCAACAACCTCAAACCCGCCACCAAAGCGCGGACGCGCCGAAAAAGTACCACCCACCGAAGCAATCCGCTCCCGCATCCCAATTAACCCATGCCCCTGCCCATCATCATGCGAAACACCCCCACCCGTATCCCTTACAGCCACTGACACTTTCCCCGGCGTATACGCCAACTCCACCGCAACCGTCACCCCAGCCCCACCATGCTTCAACGCGTTCGTCAATGATTCTTGAACCACCCGATACAACGCCATCTGCGCAGCCACATCAAGAGTCTCCACCCGCGCCGGATCCCCCACCACCGTGAACGTCGCCGGAGTTCCTGCCGCATCCACATGCGCCACCAAATCACCAATACGATCCAACCCACCCTGCGGCGCATACTCCACCTCATCCCCCGCACGTCGCAACACCCCCACCAAACGCCGCGTCTCACTCAACGCCCCCCGCGCCGTATCACCAATCGTGCCCAAAGCCCGCTCAGCCACCTGACCCGCCGTCGCCGGATCACCATGAGCCAATGCATACGCCGCACCATCAGCCTGCACAACGATCACCGACAACGAATGCGCCACCACATCATGCATATCCCGCGCAATACGGTTGCGTTCCTCCTGCACCGCCAACCGCGAAACCGAATCTCGCTCCCGCTCCAACGAAGCAGCCCGCTCCCGCAAAGACTCCACCAACTCATATCGCTGCCGACGCAACGCCCCCGGCACAAACGAAGAAACCACCAACCCCATCATGAAAACCGATGTCATCACGTAATTAGCAAGCGCCGCCAACCACGAGCCCCCGTACGAAGCCTTTTGCCAGTCATACACACCCAGCAAGCAGCCGACCAACGCTGCCCCCAACCACCACCACCGCAACTGCTTCTTGCCATACGCCGCCACCGCGAACAGCATGATCAACGCAGAAACATTCCCCGGATACGGCCAGTCCAGAATAAAAAGCTGCACAACACACCCAAGGAAAACGCACAGCATCGCCCTATCCGGACGAGTCCGCCGCCACAGCAACGGCACCACTGACCCACCCAAAACCCACACAGAAGAAAAAACAGGCGGCAACCACCCCTGATTGAACTCCTCTTCCGTCACGGCCACCAGCACCAGAAACCCCACCGGAAACGCCCACAACGCATCAGCCACCATCGGATGGCTACGCCACCACGCACACGCACGACGCCACCACGCATACGCACGAATCACCGAACGCACCAACGGAAGATCTCGCACAACACCACCGTAGGGCCCAACACAACCCCTGTCGTCACACCAGGGTCGTATCCTCCTCAACCGCTACCGGCTGCACAAACCACAACTGCGTCTCCCCATATGTCCGACCATCAAAACACTCCAACCCCAGCGGCCACACCGGCTCAGCCGTACGGCTCGACCGCTCCACCACGACCACCGCATCCGGATCCAACACCCCAGGCACAGCCAAACGGCCACAAATCGCCTCAATCACCTCATTCCCCACCTCATACGGCGGATCCATAAACACCACCTGAAACGCCCCCTGCTCCACCTGCGGCACATACGTCACCGCAGAACCAGCAACCACAGACACCACATCCGCCACCCCCAAATCACGCGCATTACCCCCTGCAATAGCCACCACCGGCCGCGCCGACTCCACTAACACCGCCTGCGCAGCCCCACGCGACAACGCCTCAAACGCCAATGCCCCCGACCCGGCATACAAGTCCAAAACCCGCGCCCCAGCCAACACATCAAAATGATCCAACCGACTGAACAACGCCTCCCGCACCCGATCCGTCGTCGGCCGTGTCCGATCCCCCTTCGGAGTGTCCAAACGACGCCCCCTAAACCGGCCAGCCACAATACGAGTCACACTGCTCACCCCTTCTGCAAAAAATCAACCGACTCCGCCGCCACGTGATCGTCCAGAATACGGTCAAGATCAACAAACCCCGTTAACTGCGCATCTTCATCCAACGCCCTAGCAGCATCCTGGCGCGCCATCGCAATAATCTCCTCATCCTCACGCCCAGCCAACCGAAGAAACTGCAACTGCGACCCTCCACCGGACTGACGCTTACCCAACACATCACCCTCACGACGCGACAAAAGATCCAACCGCGACAACTCAAACCCATCAGTCGTACTCGCCACCGCCTCCAACCTCTC
Source organism: Dermatophilus sp. B7861-1 (assembly GCF_058996045.1). Lineage (NCBI taxonomy): Bacteria > Bacillati > Actinomycetota > Actinomycetes > Micrococcales > Dermatophilaceae > Dermatophilus > Dermatophilus sp. B7861-1. The sequence continues at coordinate 1,948,159 of NZ_CM180082.1, forward strand.
CCGCCCACCCGGCGTCGGCTCAAACGTCACCAACAAACACAACCCAGGCAGCCCCCCACGCCCCACCCGCCCACGCAGCTGATGCAGCTGCGAAACCCCAAACCGATCCGCCTCCACAATCACCATCACCGTCGCATTCGGCACATCCACCCCCACCTCAACCACCGTCGTCGCCACCAACACATCAACCCTGCCCTCAGCGAAATCCCGCATGACGCGCTCTTTCTCATCACTAGGAAGACGGCCATGCAACACAGCCATACGCGCCCCCGCCAACGCAGAAACCCCCTGCAACTCAGCAAACATCTCCACCACACCCCGCATCACAGGACGCTGACATTCCCCCGCATCCAGCGGATCACCAGCACGAGTGCCCACGCCATCCCACACCGCAGCAAAACCTTCCTCCACCGCACCACCTACGCCAACCTCATCCCCAATCCGAGGACACACCACATACACCTGCCGCCCAGCACGCACCTCTTCAGCCACCCGCTCCCACGCACGGGCATACCAGCGCGGATTATCAACCACCGCTGTCTGAACAGCAGCACGCCCCCCCGGCAACTCCGACAACACCGACAACACCATATCCCCAAACACCGTCATCGCCACCGTCCGCGGAATCGGCGTCGCCGTCATCGTCAACATATGCGGAATCTGCGTCCCCTTAGCACGCAACGCATCACGCTGCTCCACGCCAAAGCGGTGCTGCTCATCCACCACCACCAAACCCAAATCCGCAAACACCACCCCCTCCTGCAACAACGCATGCGTCCCCACCACAATCCCCGCCTCACCCGAAGCCACCTGCAACAACGAACGTCGACGCTCCCCCACAGAATCACTGCCAGTCAGCAACGCCACCCGAGTGCCCTCAACAGCACCACTCAACAAACCACCCTGACCCAACGGACCCAACAATGCAGAAATCGACCGATAATGCTGCTGCGCCAACACCTCCGTCGGCGCCAACAACGCCGCCTGACCACCGGCATCCACAACCGCCAGCATCGCCCGCAACGCCACCACCGTCTTGCCCGACCCCACATCCCCCTGCAACAACCTGTTCATCGGCCGACTACACGCCAGATCCGCCTCAATCTCCTCACCCACCCGCCGCTGCCCCTGCGTCAACGCAAAAGGCATCTGCGCATCAAAAGCCGCCAGCAACCCACCCGCACACACCGAACGCGCCACCGCAGGAGAAGCCGCCTGCTCAGCCCTACGCCTGCCCAACGCAACCTGCATCGCAAACGCCTCGTCATACTTCAACCGACGCACACACGCAGCAAAATCTTCCGGTCCCTCAGGTAAATGCACCCCCCGCCACGCCTGCGCATACCCCCGCAACCCCCGCGACAACCGCAACGACTCCGGCAACGGATCAGGCAAATCCACCGACGCAAGAACCTGCTCCACCGCGCGCGAAACCACCCAACTCGGCATCCCCTTCACCTGCCGATACACAGGCACCTGCTCCCGCTCCAACAACGAACCCACACCCGAAACACCCGCAAACTCCTGCTCCACACCACCAGAGCCACCATCCTCACCCACCGAATCAGGCAAAAACTCATACGTCGGATGCGCTAATTGCCAACGCCCCTTATACGTACTCACCTTCCCCGCAAACAGCCCACGACGCCCCACCCGCAACTCCCGCACATGCGGAAACGCCGAAAAAAACGTCAAACCCATCTCCCAGGGGCCTGTACTGACCGTCGCAGACAAAATTGTCATCGGACGCCGCCCCCTTCTGGGAGCCGCCTTACGCGTCGATGCCGAGGTCACCACCCCGACAAACACCACATAGTCATCTGGATGCAAGTCACCCAAGTCGCCATTACGGCTAACAAACTTTCGCGGGCGAAAACGCAACAAATCGCCAGCAGTGTGTATCCCCCGCGCCTGCAACAACGCCTTCGCATACTTCTCGGGCAAAATGCCCCGCAAAGAACTCCACCAATCACTCATGCGGATCCCCTTCCCACACACACCATCCCTCACTCCACACCAAACTCAAGAACCGGCTCCAAACCACACACACGCAGCACACTCACCTCCACCTCAGAGAGCTGCTCCCCCACCCACCCAATAACCTCCTCAGCCAGCTGCTCCTGCCCTGCCCCGACCAACACAGCCACAGCCTCAGGCTCACGCCCCTGAGACTGCACCCCCAATAACAACCTCGCCACCACCATCCGCGCCACACTCACCGCATCCCCAACTGAAACCACCTCTGTTCCAACCACACCAAAGAAATCACCACGGCTCATCTCACACCCCACTTCAGCGAACCCCCAGCAACTCCATCGCACCGACCCCACCGCAATATCCCGCACGCCACGAGCCAAGCGCGTTGCCTCCTCTACCGGATCCGCAGCTGCATCAAAAAGCGACACCGCTGACAACACAGCCACGACTGACTCGCACCTGACCACCACTACTTGCGAGCGCAACTCCCGCGCCTCTTGCCCGAACTTCTCTACCACCTCCCACCAGCGGGCATCAGTCACCATCAGCAAAACAACATCACCATCAGCCCTGATAACAGCCTTCTTTAACTGCGAGAAAGCCACGCTGGAATCAGCCCATGCGGGGATCGGCTCTACCGTCATCACACCCCAACGAGACAACTCCTCAGCTGCTCCTTGTCCGGCACCCACGGCAATAAGCGCTAAGCCACTACTCTTTACGTACTCAGATCCAGCAGGAACGTCTACCGGTTCCACCTGGTCACCTGCAGGTAGGGCCTCCACCTGCACATCCCGTGGCAACCCCACCTGATAAGCAACCTCAATTACTGCTCCTGGGTCAACGGTGTGCACATGCACCGTCACCAACTCTTGCACCCCATCAACTTCAGAGGTGCCTGCAACGACAACGCTCTGCCCCAGCTGCTCCAACACCTGCGCCAACGCGTGCACCTTCATCGCGCACACCTGATGGAGTCGATAAACCACCTCGTATTCCAGGCGGTCCACCGATAATGCTGGACACGCAGCCTCCGAAAGAGCCGTCCGCTGTTCCTTACTCACATTTTTTTCCGCGGACTCTCGCTGATGCACCACTTCACTCAACGCACGCAAAAGCACGAGCAAGCCTGCCCCGCCAGCATCGACCACTGCCGCCCGTGCTAACACTTCCAACTGCTCAGTTGTATCTGCTAAGGCATCTTCAGCAGCCAACACCGCAGCGTCTACGACTTCAACGAGCTTTTTGCCTGCAGATGCTGCTCTCATCGCCGCAGCCGAGGCTGCATCCGCCACCGACAGAATCGTTCCCTGCACCGGGTGTGGAACACCTTCACGAGCTTTGTTTGCAGCCGTGCACAGCGCCTGCGCCAACTGGCTAGGTTGCACACTCCCTCTCCCTTCTGTGAGAGGGATCTGTGCTATTTCTTCAGCTAATCCCACCATCAACTGACTGAGAATTACTCCCGAATTGCCTCTTGCTGACATTAATGCTTCACGCGCAGCGTTTTCGAGAATCATTCCCAAATTGCCGAATGAGTTTTCATCACCCCCAACCTTGAGTGCACTCGAAAGCGTCAAAAACAAATTCGAACCCGTATCTCCATCAGGAACAGGGAAAACATTCAGAGCATTAAGCTCCTCCACCGCAGCCTCCAGCCGCACCAATGCAGTGGCCCCCCAACGCATAAACGCCAGCTCATCAAGCGTTTCCAATGGCACAGCAACGCACTTCACCGCACTGACCTCCCGCGACCGTGGAATCACCAACACCCATCCTCACACGCACCACCTTGAGAACCACTCTCACGCTCACCAGCACTCTGAAACACAAAACATTCGACACTCATTTGGGCCCCCCGCCGCTATTCGTTAGCATTGATCTGCTCGACCGCCAGTCGCGTTTTGCGGCAAGACTCAAATGAACAAACGTGTAAAACACGTAAATTTCTCTACCGTGAATTACCGATCACGCTACGCCCAGGCGTTCAGTGTCAGATCTGTCACGGCAAGAGCGAACCCGCAAACACTAGACGGTCTTCACGAATCCATATACATCGATTAATCAGGAGTGTCCCGTGGCTGCCAACTGCGAGATCTGCGGCAAGACCCCGAAGTTCGGGAAGAGCGTCTCTCACTCGCACCGGCGCACCAACCGAGCCTGGATCCCCAACATCCAGCGTGTACGCGCCCTGGTCGGCCCTAGCGGCAAGACCCCCAAACGCCTCAACGTATGCACCTCATGCATCAAAGCTGGCAAAGTTACCCGCTGACCTCTCCAGCACCCCCAAAAGGCCGCCACCCCACACCCGGGTGACGGCCTTTTTTGGACACTCACCTGACCTATCGAGCGAAATGATCCCACGTCACAACATCAGAACACTGACCATCAACAGTGACGCGGCCACGCTCCAAAGGAGAAATAGGTAACACCTCACCCACCACGCGCCACCCTGGCGGCACCACTTCCCCATCAGAAAACGTCGCCAACAGCGAATGCTCCTCACCTCCACCAAGCACACATTCCACCGCCCGTTGCTGCCCCACAACCGGAACAAGACGCTCAACAAACGGCTCCAGCAACTCCCAGGACAAAGCCACCTCCACGCCACTAGCCGCAGCAACCCTGCCAGCATCAATCACCAAACCATCGGAAACATCAATCATCGATGTTGCCCCCACACGCGCAGCAACCGGGCCCTGCTTCAACGGAGGCCTAGGGCAAACATGCATCTGGACACATTCCGAGGTTCGCTCAGAAACAACACCACCACGCCCCTGTCGCGCCAACACGTCCAACCCAGCACCAGAACACCCCAAAGACCCAGCCACCGCAACCACATCTCCCGCACGAGCACCACTGCGCAACACAGGAGCCCCCCCCTGCGCATCACCAAATGCCGTCACCGACAAGGTGACCACGCCCGCCGGAGCCGACGACAAATCCCCACCCACAACCACCGCCCCAGCATCAGCGGCCGCATCAGCCAATCCACGCGCTGACTCCACCGCCCACCCCACAGTCGTAGCCGGATCTGCAACCAAAGTCACAAGCAGCGCCCGCGTCACCCCACCCATCGCCGCGATATCAGCTAAATTCTGCGCCGCACACTTTGCCCCCACCTCATACGGCGAACTCCACTCATCCAACCAGTCACACCCACGCACCATCGTGTCCGTCGTCACTAACACCCCACCATCACTTGTCCGCACCCACGCTGTGTCATCACCCACCCCCACCGCCACAAAAGACCGATCAACCCCACCTGCCTCATACACAGGAAACACAAGCCCCAACAACTCAGCCTCAGAAACAGAACTCAGAGGCTGCGAGAATAAAGACGAATCAGCCACAAAAACTCCTAGCACAACACCCAAAAACCCGAACCTACACCTGCCTCAAGGAGGACGATGCCAACACCTCGCCTCCCCAAACGCGCCCTACCCATTCTTGCCCTCGTCGGCGGGCTGCTCAGCATCGCCCTGGGCTCCACCGCCGCCCTACTCATATCCACTACCCAACACACCCCCATCGACGTCGCTGCCGCACCCCGAGCACACGAAAAACTCTGCACCACCGTCACCCAAAACTGGCCCCACGACATATCCGGACACCCACGCATCCCCACCACCTCAGACCCGAAAGGATCTGCAGCCTGGGGAAGCCCTGCAATCATCGCCCGTTGCGGCATCACCTCACCGGGACCAACCACAGACGAATGCATCGACGTCAACGGCGTGGACTGGATCATTCGACACCTCGACGATGGCATGCAGTTCATCAGCTACGGCAGGTCCCCCGCCGTCGAAGTACTCGTACCCAAAAAATACGCCCCCGAGCCACTCGTCCTGTCAGCCTTCGCCCCATCAGTGCAGAAAATCCCCCAAACCAAAGGCAAATGCATGTAGGCACCCTCAATGCTCGAGAAGCCCCTGACACCGAGCAGCCGCAACCGCAGCCGTACGACTCTTGACCCCAAGCTTGTCGTAAATATGCGCTAAGTGCGTCTTCACCGTCGCCTTAGACAAAAACAAAGCTGCCGCAATCGCATCATTGCCCGCCCCCTCAGCCACCAGCCCCAAAACCTCTTTCTCCCGCACCGAAAGCTGAGCAGTAGGCCTAGCCATCCGCGCCACCAACCTGCGCTGCACCGTTGGCCCCAACGTGACTTCACCAGCAGCCGCCGCCCGAATCGCTGCCGTCAGCTCCTCTGTCGGTGAGTCCTTCAACAAATACCCAGTAGCCCCCGCCTCAATCGCAGCAAGAATCTCCCCATCGGTGTCATATGTCGTAAGAACCAAAACTGGCGGTGCACCCCCAGCAACCAATTGCTCCGTGGCCTGCGCACCGTTCATCCGTCCCTGCCCAAACCGCAAATCCACCAACAACACATCAGCGACCCCACCACCACGCACCCACGCAACCAACTCCTCAGCTGTCGCAAAATCCGCCACCACACGCATATCCGGCTGCGAATCCACCAACACACGCAACCCCGCCCGCACAATCGGGTGATCGTCAGTCAGCACTACCTGCACGCAGCGAGCCTGCGCATCCACACGTACCTCACTCACTGCGCCGCTCACTTTCTGCCCCCGCAACAGGAATCCTCACCACCACAGCTGTGCCCCCACCTGGACTGCTCTCAACATCCGAGGTGCCATGCAACTCACGCACCCGCGAAGCAATTCCACGCAACCCAAACCCTCCCGCGCTACGCGGCGGATCAGCCGGATCAAAACCAATGCCATCATCAACTACATCCAGCGCAACCTGCTCATCCTCATACGAAAGCGTCACAACCACACACGAGGCCTGCGCATGCTGACGCACATTAGCTAACGCCGACTGCGCAATACGCAACAACGCAGACTCCACCGCCAACGGCAACTCAACCGCCACCCCATCGACCACAAAACGCCCCTGCAACGGTGGCGGCAACGCCTCAATCTGCCGCCGCAACGCCGCAACCAGCCCACCGGCATCCAAATCACCGGGAGCAAGACCACGAACAAAACGACGTGCCTCCTCCAAACTTGACCGCGCAGTCTGCGCTGCCCGCTCCACGAACTCCTCACCAGCATCCAACGAATCCGCCGACTGGGCAGCACGCAACAACAAATCAATCGACACAAACCCCTGCGCCAACGTGTCATGAATCTCACGGGCCAACCGCTCCCGCTCCGCAGCAACTGCCCGCTCGCGCTCTGCATGAGCCAAATGCTCACGCGCAACAGCAAGCTCTTGCACCATGCGTGCCCGCACCTCCCCCTCCCGAGCCAACGCCTCCAACCCCACCACGACCCCAATCGCCAACGCCGCCCCAAGAATCGGCCCCACAACACCCCCCAACGAGCCAGCTCCAACCGTGCCTTCACTCACCTGCAGCGCAATCGTCAAACCTGCCGTCACCACGACCGCCCCACCACCAACAAACGGCCCAAGAACATGCATCTGCACCAGCATCAGCGCAAAAGAAAGCCACAGCGCAGCAGGTGTCACCAGCGTGAACAGCACCCACGAAACCACCAGGGCCACCACCCAAGCGATCTCCCAAAAATCCCCACCACGACGATCTAAACGAGAGACATCCACGCTGCGAAACCGCAAACGCCCACCGGCGTACACACCCAGAACCAGCAACGCCGCACTCACCAGCAACCACATCTGAGCGCCACGCCGCACACCAATCGAAAACCCCACCACCGTGAGCGTCACGACTAGCAAATCCAACCCAACCAGTAATTCCCGCGCTACTGGCGGAAAAGAGCGATGATGCACCCCCTCACCATAACCGGCACCTTTTCGCAAAAAACTGAACCGACATCAGCCAAAAGGATGACCCAACTCCACTCCCCCGGCCGATGTGTCGAACATCACCAATACCCGAACCTGAATACATACCCGCTGCAACTCGCACGGACGCTATCCCCCATCAGGAGCCCAACATGCCTTTGCTCGTCCCAGCCATCGTCCTCATCACGGGCGCCCTGATCGCCTACACCATCGGTGTCTGGGCAGAACGCCGCGCCGGAGTTCTGCGCCCTTGGCACGCCGCCATGTTTGCGCTCGGGCTCACCTTCGACGCCTCAGGAACATTCCTCATGGGGCGCATCGCAGCCTCCGGCGCAACACTGGCCACCACCGGCGCCGCCAGCGTCCTTACTCAACTTATGCAGGTCACCGGCGCAGCTGCCCTCGTACTCATGGCCATCCATCTTCTATGGGCTGTCGTCGTCTTGATTCGCCGCGATCACAAAGCACAAGTGACTTTCCACCGATTCAGCGTGGGCGTCTGGGCTCTATGGCTTGTGCCTTACTTCACTGGCATGGCAGCCGCGATGATGAAGAACTAACCACCTCCACACGAATGAACCGCTCGTACCGCGTCCACCTCATCAACACAGTGGATCGGCACGAGCGGTTCATTCGTGTTTCAGCGCAAACCAGCTCGACGTTCCAACGCGAGCTCAATCAAATCTGTAATCAGATCGGAGTACTCCAGCCCCGTCGCCGCCCACATGCTCGGGAACATTGAAAACGGCGTAAAACCTGGCAGCGTATTGATCTCGTTAATGATGAGTTCGCCATCAGGTGTATAGAAGAAATCGCACCGCGCCAGCCCTTCACACTCCACCGCATCAAACGCATGCACAGCCAACTCACGCAACCGCGCTGTGACATCCTCTGGCAGCTTCGCTGGGCATGAAAGCGTCACGTCCGACTCGGACAAGTACTTAGCCTCAAAGTCATAGAAATCATGGTCAGCAACGACGATTTCACCAGGCATGCTTGCCCGGCTGGGCTCTAATCCATGGCCAGACAAGACACCACATTCAATTTCCCGACCCACGATGCCTTGTTCAACAACCACCTTCGGATCATGCTTGCGCGCCGCCTCAATGGCCTCCCGCAATCCTTCAGGGGTGTCAACCTTCGTGATCCCGAAACTACTACCAGCCCGCGCAGGCTTGACAAACACAGGGAATTGCAACCCCTGCAGCGATTCAAGCGCTGCCTCGGCATCAATACGCCACGCCTTATCTGTGATGACGCGATAGGGCCCCACAGGTAGCCCCGCCGCTTCAAAAGCGACCTTCATCCAATGCTTGTCCATCATCATGGCACTGGCCAGCACACCGCAGCCCACATAACGCATCTCGGCAAGCTCAAACAACCCCTGGATTGTGCCGTCCTCACCAAAAGGACCATGCAACAGCGGCAGAACCACATCAATATCGCCAAGGGATTCCAGACCGCCGTCCTTGCGGTCTGCCACCTCAACAACAGTGCTCGAATGAGCTTCCAGCGAGAAACTGACATAGGAATCTGCGTCGGTAACCTCGGGCAGCTCCTGCCCACCCAACTTCAAGGTTTCAGGGTCGTCAGGCATGCGCACCCATCGGCCATCGCGCGTAATCCCAATCGGCACTACATCAAACCGGTCGCGGTCGATCGCCCCAAGAACACCACCAGCGGTGACACACGAAATCGAATGCTCACTCGAACGGCCACCAAAGACGATGGCAACACGAATACGTCCATCGCGACCAGACCCGGTACGCGAGGAAAGAGGACGGGGGGACGAGGGAAAAGTGCCATCGGTGCTCATCAGCCGCACTTTACCTACGAGGACGTCCCCCTGCCCGACCCACGAGACAAACACCCCAGCACATCTGATTCACGAACGACGTAGCTGTTCTGGCTTCTCGGATTTACGAACCCGCGACATAAGAACATCACCCATCAACTGCGGACGCTGACCATCATGGACAACCGCTACTACGGCCTCCGTAATCGGCATTTCCACCCCAAGTTGGGCACCCAGTTGCAAAATCGACAGGCTCGATGCCACACCCTCAGCAGTCTGTCCTGTTTTTTCCACCACTTCATCAAGACTCATCCCCTGCCCCAACCCCACACCAACACGATGGTTACGGGACAACGGCGACATACAGGTAGCAATGAGGTCCCCTACCCCAGCTAGCCCTGAGAACGTAGCCGCCTCAGCCCCCAGCGCCATCCCCAATCGCACAGTCTCGGCCAAGCCACGCGTCACGATGGTGGCTTTCGTGTTATCCCCCAGCCCCATGCCCTCTGCTACACCAACAGCCACCGCGATGACGTTCTTCGTGGCACCGCCTAGTTCCACCCCCACAATGTCCTCATCGGTGTAGGGCCGAAAAAACGGAGTTGCACATGCATCTGCCACCATTTCTGCAGTCGCTGCGCTGACAGAAGCAACCACGCTCGCCGATGGCTGACGCGCCGCTATCTCTCCAGCCAGGTTTGGCCCTGAAACGACAGCAATCCGCTCAGCCTCAAAACCGCCTACTTGTGAAATCACCTGACTCATTCGTAGGCCTGTGCCTCGTTCGATGCCTTTCATCAGCGACACCAACACAGCATCAGAGGGAACCAGATTGCTCCACTGGGTCATCGTTGTCCGCATTTTTTGCGACGGCAGCGCCACGACCACAATCTCTGCCCCATCCAGCGCCTCAGCTGGATCAGTGGTCGCCACGATAGAAGGAGCAAGCTTGACGCCAGGCAGATAGTCCGAGTTTTCGTGTGCAGTGTTGATTCGCTCAACCTGCTCAGCCCTGCGCCCCCATAAACGCACCTGAGCTCCCGCATCCGCAACGATTGTGGCAAACGCGGTGCCCCAGCTACCCGACCCGAGAACGGCTACCGTGTCCACGACGTGCTCCTTCTACCCTGATTCCGCTGTACCTGACGCATAACGAGAAGCAACGACTGGCCTCAGAACACCGGAGAACCCCACCGCTGGTGGAAAACACAGCCGCCCGGTACACCATAGTTGGCCACAGCTGCTCTTCAGCTCCGAGGAACCTCAACCATGGCCTCCACAAACAGTCACCCAAACATGAGGGTGCCCTTGTTCTGCCATACAGGAAGAACAAGGGCACCCTCACAAGCCTGATCCATACGCGTCCACCAGAGCACATACAGGCTCTGGAAGGGAGGGGACGCTTCAAAGCCTTACTCAGGCGTTTTTGCCGGCCTTCCGCTTTGCCTTGTTCGCGCGGATGGTGGCCTCGGCGCGAGAACGCACCTCGGCGGCCGTGCCAGCAGCGGCACGGGCTGCAGCAGGGCCGGACTTCGGCAAGGTCTCCGGTTCGGCGACATACATCTTGAAAGCGGTGCCGGGCCGGAACTTCGGCACAGCGGTGGATTCGATACGCACGGATTCACCCGTACGCGGGTTGCGGCCAGTACGAGCAGCGCGGTCCACTCGCTCGAACGTGCCGAAGCCGGTGATTCCCACCTTGCCGCCCGCCGCAACCTCTCGGATAATTACGTCGAAGACAGCCTCGATGGCATCTGCTGCTGCCTTCTTCCCTCCGATTCGATGCTCAAGGGCATCAACCAGATCAGCCTTGTTCACTCTTGTTCTCTCCCTCCAGAGAAGACCGGTTCGATCCCTCGAACCGAGGGCGTAGCCACGCAATTGCCGCAGCGGTAGTTCCCCGCTATGGCGTACATGTCACGTCCTAGCTCCTACATCTGCTGACGCAGGCTGTGTCATTCGGTGTGTTTCACCGGTCCCGCATATCTGCCGGACCCGGATCCCTATCGGCACGAGTTGGCCTGACAGACAGAGGATTCAAGGAGCGGCTGTATACAAGGGGGAACGGAAACGAGCACGTCGCAGGCTTTTTCAGCCGCTACGCGTAAACACGAACGTTGCTTTTTTATGCTGCGCAACGCTTTAGTTTTCCCGTCGTGTTACGAGGTGGGCGCCTCCCAGGTGCGCGCGAGCTGCACGAGTCGGGTTATACGACTAGCGATCTCATCACGCCCCTCACCTGGCTGGGTCGCCAAACCGAGAGCAAGCGCAGTCATGGGCGCGCCGGGACGAGAGGGACCGTGTGCCACGTCGCTGATAAGACTCAGAGCAGGTTGAGCAATGTCATTTAGAAGATTCGGATCGAGGTTGAGCTCATGGCATACCGCTTCGAGCCATAGGTGCATGATGCGCATTTTTTCTGCTTCGGATGCGGGAGTTTTACCGGCTCTGTCTCCCGATGAGCAGTTGCGACCATCGTGATCGGCCACGGTCATCCTCCGTTGTTGACCTGCTGGTGGTCTTTACTTCTCTACCTTTACACAGGGCACATAACTTCTCTACCTTTACACAGGGCACATACCCGAAGACAACAAGAGTTTCCTGACAGCGGGATAAGCCAGGTCCGGAGCGGGAAAGCAGTCTGCTTGATTCTTAAGTAGGCACAGAGCGGAGTGTTCTGCTCATCCTTGCGGGGTGCATTGTGTGGTGCACGTAATAGTCATTCACGCTGTGGACTAGGTGGTAGGCCATGCAGGTTTGCTTGGGAGTAGCTCGATTGAGGGGGGTGATTTTTCGGGGTGTCTGCGGATCTGAACCGACCTGAGGGAGCGGGGATTCGGCAACTGTGACCCCAGGTTCACGAGGGCTCAAATTATGGAGGCCTTGCGTCTCATGCGATGAGACGGCAAGATGCATGCATGGAATCTTCGAGCGGTGTGGGAGTTCTCGATAAAGCAGCCATCGTGTTGAGCGCTTTGGAAGGCGGCCCTGCGACTCTGGCGCAACTAGTGGCAACAACTAAATTGGCTCGCCCAACGGCGCACCGAATTGCAGTTGCTCTAGAGCACCACCGCCTGGTTGCTCGAGATATGCAAGGACGTTTCATTCTGGGGCCACGTTTGGCTGAGTTGGCTTCTGCTGCGGGAGAAGATCGACTGCTAGCTGCAGCGGGAGCAGTGCTGGCCGCATTACGTGATCACACTCACGAAAGCGCCCAGCTATTCCGACGACAAGGTGACATGCGGATCTGTGTGGCAGCAGCAGATCGACCTATGGGACTAAGGGATTCGATCCCGGTTGGGGCGACGCTGAGCATGCAGGCTGGCTCTGCCGCGCAAGTTCTTTTGGCCTGGGAAGAGCCCGACCGACTGCACCGAGGCTTGCAGGGAGCGGCTTTCACAGCAACCACTCTCTCGGGCGTACGCCGCCGTGGATGGGCTCAGAGTGTCGGAGAAAGGGAAGCTGGAGTTGCCTCTATTTCCGCACCCGTGCGTAACCCTTCTGGCCGAGTTATTGCAGCAGTGTCTATCTCCGGGCCAATTGAGCGGCTATCTCGCCAACCAGGGCGCCTCCACGCCGCTACAGTGGTGGCTGGTGCCAACAAACTTACCGAGGTTCTCCAGCGAGCTCACAACGCCCAGATGCACGCAGCTGAGAATGCACAGCGAAGCGAAAACTGATTCCTGCAGGGTGACGGCCCCCACTCACCACGGTTGTTGAATGTGCCGAGCTTGTGGGTGCCGCCCCGGCGGGCTTAGGTTGGGATCGGTTCATAGCTGGAGGGGAGCTGTGGCCCCCAGCCAAGTTTCAGGAAGGCATGGCCTGAGATGCACCATGTGTGCCCTCAGGTCTTTTTTATGCCCGCTTTAAGGGCGAAGGGAAAGGAAAGAGGACGATGGGGTCCGTCGATTTTCAGACGCTGGCCAGCGATATCTTGCGCCTGGTCGGCGGCGGGGAAAACCTCGTAAGTTATACGCACTGCGCCACGCGGCTGCGATTAAATTTGTCCGACGAGTCGAAGGCCGACACGGCGGCAATTAAAGAGCTGGATGGCGTTATTGCCGTCCGGCACCCGAATGGTCAGTACCAGATCGTCATTGGCAATGAGGTGCCTGAACTGTTTGCGCAGTTCGCAGCACTGGTAGGAGATGACGCGGCTGCTGTCGCTGTCGACGAACGCCGCGGCGGGCCCTTAGCTCGGTTCATTGCATTGTTCAGTGCTGTTATGCAGCCGATCGTATGGGCGCTGACTGGGCTTGGCATGGTGAAAGCAGTTTTGTCTGCGCTGGCCACGTTCGAAATCATCAAAACCGAAAGCCCAACCTACGCAATTCTCTCGGCAGGCGCCGACGGGATGTTTTACTTCCTGCCTGTCTTTTTGGCACTGGCGGCATCAAAGTGGCTGAAGACAGACATGGTTACGTCTGTCGCTATCGCGGTTGCTTTGCTTCACCCGAGCATCGCATCGCTGGCAGAGGCAGGCACGTCGGTGTCCTTCTTCGGACTACCGGTCGTGATGTTGACGTACGCGAACTCTTTCATCCCGATTTTCTTGGCCATGTGGCTGCAGTCATACATGGAACGTGGCTTAAACAAAGTCCTACCGGATGCAGTGCGCGATGTGGTTCGCCCCATGATCGTTATCACGGTCATGGTGCCGTTGGTTCTCATTACGATGGGGCCGGCAACTGTGCATACCTCAAACCTGCTGACCAACCTCATCACGGGGTTCTTTGGCGATACTCCATGGCTAGCCGGGTTTATCTTGGGTGGTTTGTGGGAGCTGTTTGTCATCTTCGGATTGCACTGGGGCTTGATTCTGCACATCACCAATGAGCTTGCTTCCGGTGGTGGACACACATTGATCACTGGCCCGCTAGTGGCATCTGTAGTTGCCCAGTCTGCTGCGACGCTGGCTGTCGTGTTCCGTAGCCGAAGCAACAAACGGCGTGGTGTTGCTGTTCCGGCTGCGCTGTCTGGTCTGTTCGCAGGTGTAACTGAGCCTGCAGTTTATGGCGTGAACTTGCCGCTGCGCAGGCCGTTCTACTTTGGTCTGCTTGGTGGAGCGATCGGCGGCGCTATTGCTGCTAGCGGCGGTAGCGGTTCAGATTCATTCGCTGTCCCCTCACTGCTAGGGCTAAAAGACTTCACTGAGGTTGGCGATTTCACGCTTGAAATCGCTGGTACAGCTGCAGCAGCGATTATTGCATTCGTACTTACTTTGGTCTTCGCGCCGCGAGAGCGCCGAGACGTGAAGTCTTCGGATCATTCACCTGAATCAGCGCTTATCCGCTTGCCTGGCGCCGGGCCTATTACTGGCTCTAATCCGATTGTGAGCAAGGTGGTGACTTCGAGTGAAGAAACGTCGACTTCTTCTATCCCGATGACTGCGACCTCTGCGATTCCCCTAGCGATGGCTGCAGCAGATGAGGGAGCCGTGGAGATTCGTTGCCCTGTTAGGGGTCGTTCGATTCCACTTTCTGAGGTGACTGACCCGGTTGTCGCAGCTGGACTTCTTGGAAAAGGCGTGGCAATCGCTCCGGAAGAAGGACGTGTGTGCGCTCCGGTCAGTGGTGAGCTTGTCACTGGGGAGGACAGTGACCACGCGTATGGGATCCGCACCGCTGAAGGCGTTGAGGTGCTAGTGCATGTGGGCATCAACACTGTCGAGCTGCGCGGAGAGCATTTCTACCGCGTTGTTGCCCCGAGCGGATACGTGGAAGCCGGGGACATTCTTGTGGATGTTGATTTCCCCTCGGTAGAGGCCGCTGGGTATGACAACACGATCATGATGACGATCATGAACACCAACGAGTTGGGTGAGGTAGTTCCGGCGTCGCCTGGCCCGAAGGCGGCTGGTGACTTGGTGATGGTCGTTAAACAGAAAGAGCAGTAATGCTGATGTGACGCACCTGGGTTAGCAGTACAACGGCCATCTCGGTAAAGCCTCAAAGCGTGTGGAGGTTCTACCGAAATGGCCGTTGCTATATCCGTCTGCATGATGTTTACGGCCCTGGCCGTGGCGGACTGGGGTGTTGTCTTGTTCGGCGAACAAGGGTGGGAAGTAGTGGCCCAACTGACAAAAGGTTGGTGTGGCCTTGCTTACGCTGGCCTCAAGACGCACAGATCGGAGAGCTATGTTCAGCAAGGTTCTTGTGGCCAATCGCGGTGAGATCGCGGTTCGCGCATTTCGTGCAGCTACTGAGTTGGGAATCAAGACAGTGGCTGTTTTTCCATATGAGGATCGTGGGTCCGAGCATCGCATGAAGGCTGATGAGGCCTACATGATCGGTGAGGAGGGACACCCAGTCCGGGCGTACTTAGATGCCAGTGAGATTGTGCGCGTGGCTATTGAGTCTGGCGCGGAGGCTGTGTATCCCGGGTATGGGTTCTTGTCAGAAAACCCGGAGCTGGCGCGCCAGTGTGCGCAGGCGGGTCTGACTTTTGTGGGCCCGTCTGCGCAAGTGTTGGACATGACGGGCAACAAAGCTACTGCCATTGAGAACGCGAAGCGGGCAGGGCTGCCTACTTTACGTAGCACTGAACCAACCACAGACGTTGATGTGCTCTTGAAGCAGGCCGAAGAGATTGGTTTTCCGATCTTTGTGAAGGCGGTTGCCGGTGGTGGTGGCCGTGGCATGCGTCGTGTCGATTCTGCTGGGTCGCTACGCGAGGCCATTGTGGCGGCCATGCGGGAAGCAGAGTCGGCGTTCGGTGACGCGACCGTGTTCCTCGAGGAAGCGGTGATTGACCCCAAGCACATCGAGGTGCAGATTTTGGCGGATTCATCAGGGAACGTGGTGCATCTGTTTGAACGGGATTGCTCGGTGCAGCGACGCCACCAGAAGGTCGTTGAGATCGCGCCGGCTCCGAACTTAGATCCGAAGGTTCGTGAGGCCATGTGCCAGGATGCGGTGGCGTTCGCTAAGCAAATTGGTTATGTGAACGCTGGCACGGTGGAGTTTTTGGTGGGGGCCGATGGCCGCTATGTGTTCATCGAGATGAATCCGCGGATTCAGGTGGAGCACACGATCACCGAAGAAATCACTGATGTGGATTTGGTGTCGAG
The DNA here is from genome assembly GCF_058996045.1 of Dermatophilus sp. B7861-1. Classification (NCBI taxonomy): domain Bacteria; kingdom Bacillati; phylum Actinomycetota; class Actinomycetes; order Micrococcales; family Dermatophilaceae; genus Dermatophilus; species Dermatophilus sp. B7861-1. The sequence continues at coordinate 1,964,796 of NZ_CM180082.1, forward strand.
CCAGTTGCGAATTGCAGCGGGTGAGACGCTCGAGGACTTAGGGCTGTGCCAGGAGGAGATCCGGGCTCACGGTGCTGCGGTTCAGTGCCGTATTACGACAGAGGATCCGCGTAATGGGTTCCGCCCGGATGTTGGTCGTATCACTACGTATCGTTCTGCGGGTGGTTCTGGGGTGCGCCTTGATGGTGGCACTGCTTTTGTAGGGGCTGAGATTAGTCCTCATTTCGACTCGATGCTTGTGAAGTTGACGTGTCGTGGTCGTGATTTCTCGGCTGCTGTACATCGGGCGCGGCGCGCGCTGATGGAGTTTCGGGTACGTGGCGTGGCGACGAATATCCCGTTCCTTCAGGCGCTGCTCGATGAGCCAGCTTTCGAGCGGGGCGAGATTTCGACGTCGTATATCGATGCGCATCCGGAATTGTTGTCTTCTCGGGTGTCTGCTGACCGTGGGACGCGATTGTTGACCTACTTGGCTGAGATGACGGTTAATCAACCGTTTGGGCCGAACACGTCGACTTTTTCGCCGCGGAGTAAGTTGCCTGCGTTGACGGTGAATGATCCGTTGCCTCGTGGGGGCCGTGATGAGTTGCGTGAGCTGGGGCCGGAAAAGTTTGCGGCGGCGTTGCGTGCGCGCCCGGATGTGCCGGTGACGGATACGACTATGCGTGATGCTCATCAGAGCTTGCTTGCTACTCGTGTGCGTACGCGCGATTTGTTACATGTGGCGAACCATGTTGCGCGCACAACGCCGGAGTTGTTGTCGGTGGAGTGCTGGGGTGGGGCGACGTATGACGTAGCGTTGCGGTTCCTTGTTGAGGATCCGTGGGAGCGGTTGGCCAAGTTGCGTGAAGCCATGCCGAATATGAACTTGCAGATGTTGCTTCGCGGCCGCAATACGGTTGGCTATACGCCGTATCCAACGCGGGTTACGAATGTGTTTGTAGAGCAGGCTGCGGCTACGGGGATCGATATTTTCCGTATTTTCGATGCTCTTAACGACGTGGATCAGATGCGCCCAGCTATTGAAGCGGTCCGGAACACGGGTACGTCACTGGCGGAGGTGGCGTTGTGTTACACCGGTAATCTTTTAGATCCGCGGGAGCGTGTTTACACGCTCGATTACTACTTGAAGTTAGCCGAGCGAATTGTGTCGGCTGGTGCGCATGTGCTTGCTATCAAGGACATGGCTGGTTTGTTGCGTGCACCAGCGGCAGCGAAGCTCGTGACAGCATTGCGGAAAAACTTTGATCTTCCGGTGCACCTGCATACCCATGACACTGCAGGTGGGCAGATCGGTACGTTGCTGGCTGCGATTAGTGCTGGGGTCGATGCGGTTGATGCTGCATCTGCCTCGATGGCTGGCACGACAAGCCAGCCGTCGATGTCTGCGTTGGTTGCTTCCACTGATGGCACGGATCGTCCGACAGGGCTTTCTCTTGAGGCAGTGAATGATCTTGAACCGTATTGGGAGGCAGTTAGGGAGCTGTATAAGCCGTTTGAGTCGGGGCTGCCGGGACCGACAGGCCGTGTGTACCGGCATGAGATTCCAGGTGGTCAGCTGTCGAATTTGCGGCAGCAGGCGATTGCGCTTGGGCTTGGACACCGGTTTGAAGAGGTGGAGGAGATGTATGCCGCCGCTGATCGAATGTTGGGTCACATTGTGAAGGTGACTCCTTCATCGAAGGTGGTGGGAGATCTGGCTCTGGCGTTAGTGGGGCGTGATGCTGACCCGGCTGATTTTGAAGAAAATCCGAGCAAGTTTGATATCCCGGATTCGGTGATTGGGTTCTTGTCTGGGGAACTTGGGGATCCGCCTGCGGGGTGGCCAGAGCCTTTCCGTTCTAAGGCTTTGGCAGGACGTAGTGTGAAGCCACGGGAGGAAGCCCTGTCGGAAGAAGATGAGCAGGCGCTTGCTGATGATCCTAAAAACACGTTGAACAGGCTTTTGTTCCCTGGGCCGACGAAGGAGTTCCAAGCTCGGCGGGATCGCTATAGCGATTTGTCAGTGTTGTCGACTCGTGAGTTTTGGCATGGCTTGGCGGTGGGGCGTGAGCACGAGGTCGAGATGGAGCCGGGTAAGACTTTGCTGATGACGGTGGAATCGATCGGCGAGGCTGATGAGCGTGGCTATCGGACACTGATGGCGACGGTGAATGGGCAGATCCGGCCGGTACGTGTCCGTGATGAGAATGTCAAAGTTGATGTGAAAGTTGCTGAGAAAGCTGATCCTTCTCTGGCTAACCATGTCTCGGCGCCGTTTGCCGGTGTGGTGACGGTCTCGGTGACTGAGGGTGATCGTATTGAAGCTGGTCAGAACGTCGCCACGATTGAGGCAATGAAGATGGAGGCAGGTATTGCTGCTTCGGTCGCGGGGACAGTTGAGCGTCTGGCGATTGGACAAACGCAAGCGGTGGAGGGTGGGGATCTTCTGCTTGTGATCAAGGAGAGCTGAGGAGTTGCCTCATATGGTGGGGAGTTCGTTTATTCGGATTCCCCACCGGGTGAGGCGTTTGTTGTGTGGTTGGCGGTACTAATGATGCTGCGTTTGCGTGTCGTGGCATAAAAATAACCCCCGCTCACATGAGCGGAGGTTATTTTTATTTGTAGCCCCGACCGGGTTCGAACCGGCGTTACCGCCTTGAGAGGGCAGCGTGCTAGGCCGCTACACTACGGGGCCATTCGCTTTGCATGATTACGCTCAGCGACTTCATGAACTTTACCTGACCAGGTCGGATGTTCATAATCCGCTGATTGAAGCCGTGGGCTTGAATCAGAAGAACTCTTCAGCAAGAAGAGCTCTGCGCTGGGGTACCAGGACTCGAACCTAGACTAACTGAACCAGAATCAGTCGTGCTGCCAATTACACCATACCCCAAGGGGTATCGATCTTTCCGAGAGGAGAACCTGCGCCCTAATACATAGAGGAGGAAGATCCGCCCGGAAGCCCGATCCGAGAAGAAACATTAGCCGGGAATAACGCTGGTCACCAAATCGACCTGTCGACACAGTCACTCAGACTGGCGCCGTCGCTTTGTGTACGGTTTCCGTATGACCGCATCTGACCCAGCCATCCCGGGAGATTTCGTCCGCGACATGATCCATCGCGACCTCGAGAACGCGATATTTAATGGACGGGTACAGACACGGTTCCCCCCCGAACCTAACGGCTACCTCCACATCGGCCACGCCAAAGCCATCACGGTCAACTTCGGTATCGCAGCCGACTTCAACGGCACCTGCAACCTGCGCCTCGATGACACCAACCCCGACACCGAAGAAACCGAATACGTCGAATCCATCGTCGATGACGTGCGCTGGCTCGGATTCGACATCCCTATGCCCCTCAAGCATGCTTCGGACTACTTCGGCCAGCTCTATGAATGGGCAGAACTTCTCGTTACCAAAGGCCTGGCCTACGTCGACGACCAAGACATCGACACCATCTCTGCTCAACGAGGCGGGTTCGGCAAGCCCGGCATCGAAAGCTCTTTCCGTGACCGCTCACCAGAGGAAAACCTCGACCTTCTCCGTCGCATGAAAGCCGGCGAATTCCCCGAAAACGCCCGCGTACTACGCGCCAAAATCGACATGCAATCGCCAGACATGAGCCTGCGCGACCCGGTCATGTATCGCATTCGAAACGTCGCTCACCATCGCACCGGAAGCGAATGGCACATCTACCCCACTTACGACTGGGCACATGGACAGTCCGATGCCATCGAAGGGGTCACTAACTCACTGTGCAGCCTAGAGTTCGAAACACACCGCCCTCTGTACAACTGGTATCTCTCCCAGCTGCCTATCCCCCACGAAGCCCCTCGTCAGACCGAATTCGCTCGCCTCGAACTCACTCACACCGTTACTAGCAAGCGAAAACTTCGCCAGCTCATCACCGACGGCACCGTTGACGGCTGGGACGACCCACGCCTTCCTACCCTGCGTGGCCTCCGCCGCCGCGGCTACCCAGCCGCAGCAATCCGTGAATTCTGTCAATACATCGGAATCACCAAAGCAAACAGCCGGCACGACATCGAACTGCTCGAATCATTTGTACGCAAGCACTTGAACATCACCAGTCAACGTCGCATGGCTGTTCTACGCCCCCTCAAAGTGGTGCTCACGAACTGGCCAACAGACGCTGACGGCAACCCCGAAGTCGAATACTTCGACGTCGTCAACAACCCAGAAAACCTCGACGACGGCACCCGCAAAGTCGCTTTCTCTGGCGAGCTATACATCGAGACCGACGACTTCGCAGAAGTCCCACCACCAAAGTTCTTCCGCCTCTCCCCCGGACGTGAAGTACGACTGCGCGGCGCTTACTTCATCACCGCAACCGACGTTGTCAAAGACGCAGATGGCAACGTAATCCAGATCAACGCGACATACGACCCAGCCAGCAAGGGCGGCAACTCCCCCGACGGCCGAAAAGTGAAATCGACCATGCATTGGGTCTCCGCCGCACACGGCACACCCATCAAAGTTGCCCTATATGACCGTCTCTTCACCGCCGCCGCACCCGGCACCGAAACCGGTGAGGTGATGGACGACCTCAACCCCCGCTCCCGGGAAGTCCTCGACGCCATCGCCGAGACCAGCCTTGCTGAAACTCCCGCAGGTGAAGTTGTTCAGTTCGAACGCCTGGGGTACTTCGCTCACGACCCGAACGAATCCTTACTTTTCCACCGCACAGTCGGCCTCAAAGACGAGTGGGCCAACATCCAAAAACGCAAAGCCGCCAAGAAATAAGAAAAATCTGCCGCGCTCACAACGAGCGCGGCAGATTTTTTAATGCGTAACTACATCACCCTCAACGGTGCACTAGATCAATCGCACGGACGTCGACTGAACCGCCCTTGACGTTCTTCAAACCACCAGTGATGTCCACTGCGGTGATCTTCTGGTCCTTCACCCAGTCAGGCAGCTTCACCCGCACAGTTTTGATTGTGTACACACCGTTTGCGTGATTCGATTTCCGGTCTTTCAGAGCGTAATGAGTGGCAGGAATATCAGTTTCGAAGACCTTGCCATTACCCAACCGCACCGTGACATGGATAGCTGTACCTTTTTCTTTGTCCTTGCGGCTACCGGAAGGACTCAGGTGGATAGCAACATCAGAGACCCCCGTAGGCTCCCCTTTAGACCCGGCCGCCGGGATGGTGAAACGCGCCCCGCCAGCAGGAGTCAACTTCACTCGCGTGAGACGCGAGTTGTTCTCCAACACGCCATCTTCAATTTCTGGGCACGCATCCTTAGCCCGCGCGAAAGGTGGCACAACCGTTGGGTAGTTATGACATGAAAGCGCCGTGCCATTACCAAGCGCCTTAGCAGACCCGCTCGCACCGGACAAGAACGAGTACTTCGGCGCATTCGTCACCATGAGCCACGAAGCAGGGACGCCTGCGATGGTAGCCGGCGGCTGTTCCCCCGCCTTCAGCGGCATCTGTCCCGATTTACCGCGCAAAGTGCTGTCAAGCCACATTGCAGAAGCTTCGATCATGAGCTTTTCATGCGCCTTGGCGTCCGGGAGACTCTTATCTTTATTCTTGCGGTCATCGATCTTCCGGCTACTAAATTCCCGGTTAATGTAGTTGTGGCCGTAACCAGGGACTACCGCAGACAACGCCGACGCTGTGCGCTTCTGCCCCACATGCTCGGTCAACCACTTGGGATCCATGAGGTTGACGTCTCCGTCTTCATCACCGTTCACCGAGAAATACGGAATGTTCGGGTCCACCGGCGCTTCGAAGTTGAAGTCAACCTTGCCGTCATTCGGGGAAGGCGCATAGGCCATCACCGAACGCAGCGGAGCAACAGACTTGGCCCACGCCCTCTGCGCGTCTGCGATATAGCTACCTGAGCGCGAGTGTGCCACTAGAGCCGTGTGCGCCTGATCAATGCTGTCTTGCAGCCCCTGACCGAAGATCGATTTCTTGCCCGCATCAGCTGCCAGTACCTCGTCACGAGCTCGCTCCATCACTCGCAACCAGGCCTTGCGCTGGTCATATCCATCTTGATCTTTGTTAATAAAAACTGGGTTCAGATCCGGCACAATCACGGCATAACCCTTCTCGGCCAACGCCTGGGCCCAGTAGGTCATCCCGCGGTCATAGCGCATCTCAGTAGTGCCTTTAGGGCAGGGATGGGCGAATATATCCCCCGTACATGAGGGGCTTCGCAAATGCCCCATCAACACCAACGGTGCATTCTTGGCTTTAGACGGAGCAACGAAGATGCCACGTACAGGAGTGATGAAACTCTTCTTGTTCTTTTCCGGACCGATTTCCAGGTTTCCCAAGTCAAAGTCACGCACAGTGACATTGCCAACCTGCTTGACGCTCAGCGGCGCAGGCTTGCGATTCGGATCGGCGTGGGGGCCGTCTGCATCTTTTCTTTCATCTTCAGGCTTCTTCTCGCCTGAAGGTTTTTTCTCCCCTGAGGGCTTTTTCCCATCCGCGACCACGCTGGTCGCAGGAGTGGTAGCGGAGGCCGGGATGGCAGTGAAGGCTCCACCGGCTATAACTGTGATCGCTGTCAGCGTGAAAGCTGCCGAACGCGCTACGGACTTCATAGCTACAGCATGCGCCGTGATCCCACCTTCGGTCGAGTTCATTTGAGGGCCAAGGAAAATCCCCGCAGAACGAAACCTGAATGCCCACATAAATCCCCGTGAACAGCAGATTCACCAATATCTACACGCGGGCAGCACACACGAACCCACCCACTAGATACGTTTCATCCCCCCAGAATTCAGCGAACCCACACCAAGAGAAAACCGCATTCGGACCTACGTCCAGAAAGCTCATCTCAACGTTCGCTAATAGAGAAAAACAGGACTTCTCAACATATGAGAAGCTACCTGACTAAAGTCGCCACCTCACGCAACGACCCAACTACTCGCACCCCCTCATCACAAACCGGGCGCCCCCATTCCGCATGACGCGGAGCAGGCCTATCCAGGCGCTGTAACCACGCCACCCGCATACCTGCTCCACGCCCACCAACAACATCCGAACTAAACGTGTCACCAACACAGACCGTGTCAACATGGTCAACACCCATCAATCGACACGCCTCATCAAAAACACGCCGATCAGGCTTGCCCACACCCAAAGTGTCCGTCGTAACAACAGCGCCACGCCCAGACAACCCTGACACTTCCAATTTCATATCCGTCTGCTCAGCTCCAGAATTCGTCACAAAACACACTGGAACACCAGCAGCCTCGATAGCCCCAAAAAAATCCTCGACATCATCAAATAACGTCTGTGACTGCTTAAACGCCAACTGATACGCAGCCTCGAAATTCTCAAACCCTGAGGCCCCAAGACCAGCCTCGGCACACGCACGCAAATACCTCGACTCCCGCATCGCCGAGAAGTCAAGCTCCCCACGCGTATAGGCATCAAAATAGCCCTCAGGATCCTCGTAAAACACATCCGACACCGCTTGCCACACCGGCGGAGCCTGCCTAGGCCAGGCAGCCTCCGCCCCACGACAACACGCCTGACGCATCGCCTGCTGCGTATCCAGCAACGTGTCATCAATGTCGAGAATCAGGGCCCGAACCGGAGCAGACCAATCCACACTGCCGCGCGTCACAACGATGCCCGCAACGACCGCATCCGATTCAACGCAGACTCTTTACCCAAAATCTCAATCGACTCGAACAGCGGCGGTGACACTTTCTGACCAGAAACAGCCACCCGCACCGGACCAAAAGCGAACTTCGGTTTAATGCCCATTGCCTCAACCACAGCAGAACGCAATGCCGCCTCAACTCGCTCGTGCGTGAACTCCTCATCACAGATCGCCTCAAGCGCAGCAATCGCGGCGTCAAGAACCTCCGGAGCGGATTCCTTCAGCTGTGCCCTCGCGTCCTCAGCCACCTCAAGGTCCTCATCAGCGATATAGAACGGACGCACCTGCTGCGCAGCACCCGTCAAATGCACCAAACGCGGCTGAATCAGCTTCGTCACCCCCTCTAGTACCTCAAGATCACGCGGCGTCGGCTGCTGGCCAATAATCCCCTCAGCTTGCAAGAACGGCAGCAAACGCCCCGTCAACTCAGGCACAGGAAGCGAACGAATATACACACCGTTCAGCCAGTCCAACTTCGTCAAATCGAAAATGGGACCCACCGGGCTGATCTGCGAAAACTCAAAACGCTCCGTGAAATCCTGGAACGAAAAAACCTCAACCTCATTCCCCTCAGCATCACGCGCCGGGGGGTAGGCCAACAATGCCAGGAAGTTCACCAACGCTTCAGGCAAATACCCCTGCTCTTTAAACCAGGTCAACCGCGCAGCCGGGTTCTTCCGCTTCGAAATCTTCGACTTATCCGTATTACGCAACAACGGCATATGCGCAAAAGCTGGCGCAGGTAACCCCAACCAGCGGTAGAGCAACAAATGCTTCGGCGTAGAGCTGATCCACTCCTCGCCACGAACCACGTGCGTGATCCCCATTTCGTGATCATCAACCACCACGGCCATGTGGTAAGTGGGGAACCCATCAGCCTTCAAAATGACCTGATCGTCCGGACGAGGCGCCTTAACCTCACCACGAATCACGTCATCAAAAACCAGTGGAACATCATCAGGAATAAGCATCCGCACCACAGGGGTCTCCGTGAACCCCGGCAACTGTGCACGCTCCTCACGCGTCTTCCCGTAACACAACCGGTCATACCCCGTGTTCGCCTGCTTCGTCCTGGCCTGCTCATCACGCATCTCCTTCAAACGTTCAGAGCTACACCAGCAGTAATAAGCATGTCCCTGTTCAATCAACCGATCCACATACGGCCGATACGTATCAAGACGCTCCGACTGACGGTACGGCGCATACTGACCACCCTTATCCGGCCCTTCACTCCACGTGAACCCCAACCAGTCCAACGTGTCATAAATCTGCTGCTCAGAGTCCTCTCGATACCGCGAGCGATCCGTATCCTCAATCCGCAGTACAAAGTCGCCACCGTGTTTACGCGCGTGCGCCAGATTAAACAACGCCATATAGGCAGTGCCCACGTGCGGGTCCCCCGTCGGGCTCGGAGCCACACGCAGACGAGGAGCGACCGGAAGGATTTCAGAGTTTGAAGAATCGTTCGTCATGATGCTCTCAAGTCTAAGCGAGCACACCAAGGCCAGGCAGCGCCGCCCATAGCCACGAAGCAACCTCACCCCTCACAACAGTGGGGCGGGACGCCCACAACAGACACCCCGCCCCACCGCCTCGATCACAAACCGACCGCAGCGCGCATGTCCTCCTTCAGCAGCTCCAACCGCTGCGCAGCCTCACCCCGCGGCACCTGCTCACCACTAACCGGCACCACAACCTCCAAGTAACACTTCAACTTCGGCTCAGTTCCTGAAGGACGAGCAATCACCCGGTCGTTATCAGCAGTGATAAACAACACGCCATCAGTAGGAGCCAACCCCTCATACCCATCAGCCAAATCCACGACCTGCTTCACTTCAGACCCAGCCAACGCACTGGGCGGCGTCGCGCGCAACCGAGCCATCGCATCTGCAATCAACGCCGTATCTGCTACTCGGAACGACAACTGCGCCGTCGCGTGCAACCCATGAGCACGGGCAAGGTCATCCAAAGCATCAGAAATACTCCGACCCTGCTTAGCCAACGCCGACACCAGCGAAGCAACCCGCACCGCCGCCGTCACACCGTCTTTATCCCGAACCCCCATCGGATCAGTGCAGTACCCGATAGCTTCCTCATACCCGAAGCGAAGCCCCTCGGTACGCGCAATCCACTTAAATCCAGTCAACGTGGCCTGATGCTGCAACCCATGCGCCTGCGCGATACGGGACAGCAACCGACCCGAAACAATCGAGTTCGCCAACGTGTCACCCACCCGCGAAGAATCTGCCGCAGCTTGCTCACCCAACAATGCGCCGATCTCGTCACCGGTGAGCTGACGCCACCCATCCGGGCCACACGTACCCACAGAACAACGATCAGCATCCGGATCCAACGCAATCACTACATCCGCCTCTACCTCCTGAGCCAGCCCCAACGCCAAGTCAAGAGCACCAGGCTCCTCTGGGTTCGGGAAAGCAACCGTCGGGAAATCTGGATCCGGCTCAGCCTGCTCAGGAACAACATGCACATCGGTGAACCCCGCCCGGCGCAGCACCTCCACCGCAGTCGCACCACCAACACCATGCATAGGCGTCAACACAATCCGAATCGGCGCAGGATCACTCACCGCCAACGAGGCAGCCCGATCCACGTACTCCTCCCACAACGCCGACTCAACATGCTGCAAGCGCTCTTCATTACGCGGAACCTCATCAGCGAAAGGAGCAGCCGCAATGCATTCGGCAATCCCCCGGTCAGCAGGCGGAACAATCTGCACCCCTTCGGCGGCACCGCGAGCAGCACGCCCACCCAAATACACCTTGTACCCGTTATCTTCCCGCGGGTTATGGGATGCAGTAATCATCACACCCGCATCAGCCCCCAAACGACGAACCGCGAACGCCGTCACCGGCGTAGGTAGCTTCTCCGGGAGCACAAGAGCAGTCCCCCCAGCAGCAGAAACCACCTGCGCTGCATCGCGGAGAAACTGCGAAGAACCATGCCGGGCATCACACCCCAAAACAACAGTCGGGGCTTGCCCCAGCTCTTTCGTCAAATAAGCAACCAGCCCAGCCGTGGCCCGAATCACCACAGCACGACTCATGCGGCTCTCCCCCGCACCTACCGCTGCCCGAAGTCCGGCTGTACCGAACATCAACGGGCCAGAAAAACGCGACACCAACTCAGCCGCAGCGGCCTCATCCGCATCCTGCGCAGCATCAGCGAGCGCAAGGATCGTAGCCCGGTCAGACTCATCAGGATCGTGGGCAGCCCACGTACGCGCATGCTCAATCAATTCAGGTGTTGCCTCGGGGCGCATCATGCTTCTCCTTGCTTGTGATGCCACAGTCAGCTGTGAATGCGCGCCGAAAGCACGGCTACCGGGCGGTTCAAGGCACGGCGCGCGCAACCCTGAACCGCCCGATTTTCAGCCTCCGATACCGTCCAGGACAGCGCGGCTACCCGACAAGCCCAGACGCGTGGCCCCGGCCTCAATCATTGCCAGTGCGGCCTCAGCCGTACGGATTCCGCCAGAGGCCTTGACGCCCAAACGTCCGCCCACTGTCTTTGCCATCAAAGCGACTGCTTCGACAGAGGCGCCACCAGCAGGGTGGAAACCAGTAGATGTCTTAACAAAGTCGGCACCCGCGCGCTCTGCTGCGGTGCAGCACGCCACGATCTCATCGTCAGTTAGCGCAGCAGACTCGATAATGACCTTCAGGAGAACCGGGCGTTCACCCTCGGTAGGGCACGCCTGCCGGACTGCGCGGATGTCAGCCTCAACCTCATCGAAGCGCCCGGTTTTGACCAGGGAGAGGTTGACAACCATGTCGACCTCATCAGCACCGTCAGCGACACTGCGAGCAGCTTCTGCGGCCTTGACTTCACTGGCGTGAGCCCCCGAGGGAAAACCGCATACCGTGGCCACAGCCACGCCTTGGGGTACCTGAACGGGAAGCATGTTCGGTGACACGCACACAGAGAATGTGCCTAAGTCAGCGGCTTCGGCAACAAGCTCGGCCACTTGCGCGGGGGTTGCTTCGGGTTTGAGGAGGGTGTGGTCGATCATGCGGGCCACATCGGATCGGGTGGGCATGCGCTCTCCTATTCGGGGGATGTTTGGGCGAACGTACGGGTAAAAGTGGCTTTACTCCACCGTTTCCAGAACGATGTCGCGATCAGCCAAAGAAGCGGCGCGTGTCTGAGCCTCGTCGCCATCTTCGATGTCATATCCGCCTTGCAGAGATTCCAGGGCACGAGCGAAGCGCTCCGGAGTGTCTGTGTGCAGTGTGAGGAGCTTGTCTCCCTTGCGGACGCGAGCGCCGGGCTCGACGTGGATTTCGATACCGGCCCCCATCTGTACCGGCTCGTCTTTACGGCTGCGTCCTGCACCCAAGCGCCAGCTGGCAACGCCAACGGAAAGAGCATCCAGGCGGGTGAGTACGCCATCGCTCTCGGCCAGGACATCTTCAGTGCAGGTGGCGCGTGGCATAGCTGCATCGGGATCGCCGCCTTGGGCAGTGATCATTCGGCGCCAGGTATCCATGGCGCGACCATCGGCTAGGGCAGCACGCAGTTCATCTTGTCCGACGTTGACATCAGCCAAGGAGAGCATGCGCTCTGCCAGGGCAACGGTCAGGTCAACCACGTCGGCAGGACCGCCACCGGCAAGGACCTCCACGGACTCCTCAACCTCGAGCGTGTTACCGATTTTGCGTCCGAGCGGGCGGGACATGTCTGTCAGCAAAGCCACCGTGCGCACACCCGCATCGGTACCAAGGTCAACCATGGTGCGGGCAAGTTCGCGGGCATCTTCGAGTTTCTTCATGAACGCACCGGAGCCAACTTTCACGTCAAGCACGAGAGCGCCGGTTCCTTCAGCGATTTTCTTGCTCATGATCGAGCTGGCAATCAGCGGAATAGCTTCCACAGTGCTCGTGATGTCCCGCAGGGCGTAGAGCTTCTTGTCTGCGGGGGCCAAACCAGATCCTGCGGCGCAAATCACAGCACCGACGTCTTCGAGGATCTCCATCATGCGTTCATTGGAGATAGCAGCTTGCCAACCAGGGATAGCTTCGAGCTTGTCCAGGGTGCCTCCAGTGTGACCAAGCCCACGCCCAGACAACTGCGGAACAGCCACACCAAAGGTGGCAACTAGCGGCGCAAGGGGAAGCGTGATCTTGTCACCCACACCACCGGTGGAGTGTTTGTCTGTGGTGCCTCGCGACAGCGACGCGAAACTCATGCGCTCGCCAGAGTCGATCATGGCCTGAGTCCAACGAGCGATTTCACGGCGGTTCATGCCGTTGAGGAAAATAGCCATCGCCAAGGCAGACATCTGCTCATCAGCGACAACGCCGCGCGTGTAGGCGTCAATGACCCACGCAATCTGGGTATCGCTCAGCTCGCCGCCGTCGCGCTTGGTGCGGATGACATCTACTGCATCCAGGGGTTCAACCATCACTTCACTCCATGTGCCTCGAGTGCTTCTTCGGACCCGTCGCGAATGGTGCCGGTGTCTGGATGGCTGCCGCTCGGGCGGTGCCGGGCACTGGTGTCCCGTCCGCGATTGCCACCCATCCTGTGAACCTCCATGCACTTTTGTCAACAAGCTTGATTACAAAAGTTCGGTACGGCACTCTTGCAGCACACCCTCACTCATAACCACGACGAAACAGTGAACATCACGACTTCGTCAACGGTGATGAGCCACACGAAGCCGTCGACGGAGACGGCCAGGAAGATGCACGACGATGACCACTTCACCCCCTTGCAGTCGCCCCACTGCCGACCAACTTTTGGAAGCTGCACGCACGGCCGCATCGCGCGCATACGCGCCGTACAGCTCCTTCCCCGTCGGCGCAGCCCTCCTCACCGGCGGCGGGCGCGTAGTCACCTGCTGCAACGTGGAAAACGCCGCCTATCCCCTTGGCCTATGTGCTGAGCGTGGCGCGGTATCCACCATGGTGGCTGCAGACGAAACTAACCGCACAATCGCGGCCGTCGCCATCGTCGGCTTGCGTGGCGCTCCCTGTTACCCCTGCGGCGGCTGCCGCCAGGTACTCCGCGAATTCGGCTGTATCGACGTAATCGTCGAAAGCGAAGACGGCACGCCCATCTCGATTCCCTTCGAGACCCTCCTGCCGCACAGCTTCGGTCCCGAATCGCTCAACCCCACGCCCACTCACGAAAACAAGGACAACTAATGGAGCGCTTCCAAGGCCTTATCGGCATTGCCCTGATCTTCGCGCTCGCCATCGGCATCTCGCGCAACCGCCGCCACATCAAATGGCGCACCCTCGCCGTAGGCCTAGCCATGCAGGTCGCTTTCGCATTCCTCGTTCTCAAATGGGAACCCGGATTCAAGGCACTCTCTTGGGTAGCTAGCGGGCTTACTTCCCTAATCAATTTCACCGATAAAGGAACACAATTTGTCTTCGGTGGGCTGCTGCCTACCAACAACAACGGGTTCGTCTTTGCTCTGAACGTACTACCCGTCATCGTGTTCTTCGGAGCACTGATCGGCGCGCTCTACTACCTGCGCGTCATCCAGCTATTCGTGGACATCGTCGGTACCGGGCTACAAAAGCTCCTAGGCATTTCGAAAATCGAAGGCGTGTGGGCTTCAACGGTGATTTTCCTCGGCCAGACCGAGGCCCCGCTCATGATCGCGCCTTACATCCGCAAACTCACCAAAGCTGAATTGTTCACCTGTATGACCGGTGGTTTCGCAGCTGTTGCTGGCTCCACCTTGATCGGGTACTCCCTGCTCGGCGCACCTCTGCCCTACCTTCTGGCAGCAAGCGTGATGAACGCACCTGGCTCGCTCATCATGGCCAAAGCCCTCATGCCCGAAATGGAGGAACCAGAAGCTGACGCCAATGTCCGCAACGTTCGCGACACCGAATCCCGCAACGTCATCGACGCCCTCGGAAACGGTGCCCTCAATGGTGGCCGCATCGCAGTGTGCGTTGCTTGCCTGCTCATCGCATTCATTGCCCTCATCGCTTTGGTCTCGGCGATCATCGGCGGCATCGGCGGTTGGTTCGGCCACCCCGAATGGACACTCGAAGGCCTCTTCGGTGTCGTTCTATCACCCGTCGCATGGGTCATCGGCGCACCATGGGAAGAAGCAGGACTGGTCGGCAACTTCATCGGTCAAAAGACCGTCCTTAACGAGTTCGTTGGCTACACCGCCTTCAGCCAGCAGGTTGCTACCTTGTCACCCAAGGCAGTACTGATCTCCAGCTTCGCCTTGGCTGGCTTCGCGAACTTCTCCTCGATCGCCATCCAGATCGGTGCTTTCGGAAGTTTGGTCCCCGAGCGTCGCGGCGAAGTAGCCAAACTTGGTCCTCTGGCCCTGCTTGCCGGTATGTGCACCAACTTGCTCAACGCCGCCATTGTCGGCGTTGTCATGAGCTGACAGCCCTGATCGCTTTGATAGGCGTCCCGTCGATACCTTCACGGTCTCGACGGGACGCTGTGCTTTTGCACAGGAGAATTGCTTTATGACACCGCGTGATTCGCAGGCCCTCGAAGTTGTGAAGCTGTACTACCGCTACGAGCTATCACAAAACGAAATCGCCACGCGCCTGGGTATCTCCCGCCCAACAGTGAGCAAACTCATTCAACACGCCAAAGACCGCGGTTTCGTCACCGTAGAAATCCACGACCCCCGCGAAAGCGGCGCAGAACTCGCCGACGAATTACGCACACGGTTTGGTCTACAAGAAGTGCGACTCGTCCACGACCACCCCATCGACCCTGAATTAACACGTGAGCTAGGGCGCATCGGGGCAAGCATGCTCCAAGACATCGTTACCGACGGTGACCTTGTTGGAATCGCCTGGGGACGCAGCATGCACTCAATCGCACTAGCGCTAGAACCTCAACCTCGCCGCGGTGTGCAATTCATCCAGCTCAAAGGCGGAATCTCTCTCACACCACGCTCCACCAATGACCTCGAAACCATGACCATGTTCACGCATGCCTTCAACGCATACGCATGGCCACTGCCTCTTCCGGTCATATTCGACTCCCCTGAAGTGAAACACCTAGTCGAACAAGACCGCCACATTCGCAGGCTGCTCAATCTGGGCCTGGAAGCAACCGTGGCCGTTTTCACCGTCGGAGTGGTATCTCAAGAATCTGTCCTGCTCAAAATTGGTCAACTCACCGAAAACGAAGAAAAAGCAATCCTCGACCATGCCATCGGCGACATCTGCTCCCGATTCTTCGATTCAACCGGTTCACCATTCCTCAGCAGCGTCGATGAGCGCACCATCGCCATCCCCTTGGAGAAGCTGCGCGAGAAAGACACACGCCTACTCGTCGCCGGTGGGATCAGAAAGGCAGAAGCACTCGCAGTAGCGCTACGCGCTGGCTACGCCACACACTTGGCCACTGACATCGACACTGCCCGACTCATCATCGACAACGACTACTAAATACGTGCATACGTGTGTGGGGCGGGATCTGACCAGATCCCGCCCCACACACGTATGCACAAAACTTACGCAGCAGACACCTGAGCCGCAGCGCTCTTGTCACGTGCCACCAACACTCGGTCGCACAAGAAGTAGATAACCATGCCACTCAACGCCACCAGCGCAAGCACCCAGGTAATCGTCGAATAGACCTGACCTTCGTGGGAACGAGACAGCGACAAGGCACCGAACCACGTCGGGGCGACGTCTTGCAGTTTGGCCGTGTACGCGATACCCAACGGGATCGCGATATTGATCGTGAGGTTGTAGAACCCAATCGCGATACCGGATTTAGCAGCAGGAATTTTCTGCAAAGAGGTGTTCACCAGCGGCGCATACATCAACGCAAAACCGGAAGCAAACAACACGATCGACACCACCAGAACAGGCAGGCTGACCTCTATCAGCACAGCCCCCAGAACTAGCGAGGAAAAAATCATTCCCAGCGCAGTGAAAATGGTCACTCGCGAGCTGAGGAATCGGCCGATTTGCCCGGAGAAAATACCGACAAGAACTGCGCATACATACCCTGGGACCATGAGCAGCGATGCTTGATCTTGCCCCAAACCGTGCAAAGACTTCGCAGCGAAAGGCAACAAGAAGATGTAGCCCAGCTGTGCCGTGTAAATAATCAAAACGAGGCCCAAAGCGGTCACGTACCAGCCATTGGTGAAGAACTCCGGACGTACCAAAGCGCGTTCATGACTGCGCACATGCCAAGCGAACAATGGCAACGAAACAATCACCGGGATCAGCCATACAGGCGCATATTCCTGCATATACATGATGAGGCTGGCTGCGAATACCGCGACAATGAGCAGACCAAAAAGATCCAGGTTGCCCTCGAAAGCCTCATCCTCGGGAACCATCTTATGAATGGCTGGAATCGTTAAAACGAGAATGAGCGGGATGAGGAACATGGCAGTCCAAGACACGTTCGCAGAAATGAAACCGCTCGTCAGCGCACCAATAAGCAACCCTGCCTGGAACGCAGCCGTGGAGTAGCCCAGGTATTTCTTCTGGTCTGTTTCTGACAGGTACTTCGTGACGTAAATGACGTAGAGAGTTTCCGCAGCAGCCAGTCCGCACGTCTGGATAAGACGACCGGCAAGCACGAGTGGCCACGAGTTCGAAAACACGAAACCAATCACAGAGCCCACAGCGATCAGACCAATACCGGTGACCATGAGCTTACGGATACTGATCGAGTCGGCAAGAGCGGCGTAGACTACCGCGCCGATACCGATGATCACTCCGGCAAGAGAGGCCTGCAGGCTGGCGGTTTTGGCGCTAATCCCCAATGCCGCAGCCATAGGCCCAGTCATCGTTTTAAAGCCGTTATCGATGACAAGGGAAAAAACAAAAACAAACAGGAGTACCGGCACAGCGCGCCGAGGATCCAGCGCGGCGCGGGCGTGTTCTTTCATAGTGTTCATGCGTTTGCCAGGGGTAGGGCGAGCTCCATCATGCGGGTGAAAGCAGTCTGGCGCTCTTCGGGTGTGGTTTTGCCGCCAGTAACAAGGTTGTCCGAGACGGTGAATACGCCCAAGGCGTCGACGCCAGCGCGGGCTGCGATGGCGTAAAGGCCTGCACTTTCCATTTCGACACCCAAGACACCCATGCGGGCCCACCGTTCGTTGACGGTGCTGTCGTCGTTATAGAAAACATCACTGGAAAGAACGTTTCCTACGTGAACCGGTACACCGTTGGCTTCAGCCTGCTTGGTGATGGCGCTGAGCAGGCGCCATGAACCAGTAGGAGCCAAAGTGCCCGGCAAACCGTACTGTTCGAGAATCCGGGAGTCAGTGGAAGCGGCCTGGGCAATGATGATGTCGTAAAGGTCGATCTCCTTCTGCATAGAGCCACAGGAGCCGATACGAATCAGTTTTTTCGCTCCGAAAACGTTGACGAGTTCCCAGGAGTAGATGCTGATCGAAGGAATCCCCATGCCTGTTCCCATCACGGAAACGGGTGTGCCGTTGAAGGTACCGGTGAAACCAAGCATGTTACGGACATCGTTGAACTGAACAACGTCTTCGAGGTAGTTCTCGGCGACGAATTTAGCACGCAGCGGGTCACCAGGAAGCAACACGGTTTCTGCGATCTCGACGCCCTTGGGATTGATGTGGGGGGTGCTCTTGGAGGACACGCGACTTCTCTCCTTCAACGGTGGAGGCTGTGGATGCCACGACGATACTCGCGGGGCGAACATTCGTAAGTCTGTGGTGGCACATTCGTTCGATGTGTCACCATTTGCCGCACTGCAGGTAATTAGTCGCGGCGAACAAACGGGTTAGAGAAAGCTCCGATCCCTTCGATCTCGATCTCCACGCGCTGCCCGGCCCGGACCGAACCAACTCCCGCAGGAGTACCGGTAAGGATCACGTCTCCAGGCAAAAGGGTGAAGGCAGCAGAAACGTACTCGATCAACGCCGCGACATCGAAGACCATGTCGCTCGTGGCGCCATCTTGAGCAAGCTCACCATCAACCCGGCTACGTACAGCCAGCACCGAAGGGTCAAGGTCTGTTTCGATCCACGGGCCAAGCGGGCAGAAGGTATCAAGCCCCTTGGCACGGGCCCACTGCAGGTCAGTCTTTTGCAAATCACGAGCAGTGACGTCATTGGCGCAGGTGTAACCAAAAATGACATCCATAGCTCGGGCCGCTGGGACGTCTTTACACATCGTGCCGATCACCACAGCTAGTTCAGCCTCAAAACTGACTTCCTCAACAAAAGGAGGAATCACAACTGGGTCATCCGGACCAGCCACGGCAGTATTCGGAATAAAGAAGAGTCCAGGCTGCGCAGGTACCTCGTTCCCTAATTCCGCGGCATGGTCAGCGTAGTTGCGTCCCACACCAATAACTTTGCTGCGTGGTAGCACCGGCGCCACCAGACGAACCTGGTCCAATTCGAAACGCTGCCCGGTACCAGTGACTTGTGTGTACAGAGGGTCACCCGCCACCGCAGCAATCCACTCTTCACCCGGATCTCCCTGGATAACGCCGTAGCTGGGCGCCTCATCTTCGTGCACAAACCGAACGATCCGCATGCCTTCCCCTTCTTATGCAATAGGTGCCTGCCTGGATGCAGCCACACCTGGTCAGCTCTTGGCGAAGCCTAGTTGCCTACGAAAGCAAGGTCGTCCCGGCTCAGGCTGGCTCATAGAATGTCCGTGGCTTCCTGTGGGACCAGAGAAACAAATTCACCACGAGTGGGCGTGCATGCGCGAGCTGGATACTCTGACCTGGTGTCTGCCCTGACCAACACTGTTTTGTCGCCCGATGCGTGGAGACGCGCGGCTCAAGAACATCACGAGCGCGTCGATGCACGTACCCGCGCCCACCTTGAGCGACGTTCTCGCGGCCAAAAACACGCTGTCGAAGATTTCATCTGGGTGTATTACCGACACACTCCCGGTCAGCTTCGCCAATGGCATCCTGGCCCCGACATCACATTGATCGACGCTGCCGAGCATGGCCGGATGCGCTACTACGTGAGCCAAGAACGTGACGGCCACACCTTCACGCACGTGGATGTGCCTGCATTTCTGGCTAATCGGGGAAAATTTGTGCGCTACGTGCGTGATCTTCTCACCGCCACTGCGGCCCGTACCCCCAGCTATGCCTGCTTCGGATTACACGAGTGGGCGATGGTTTATCAAGACGCTGACCAGAGGAGACATCCTGCCCCCTTGCGTCTGGGCGCAGAGGGCACAGACGAGGTAGTCGAATCGCTGCCGGTGAACTGCACCCATTACGACGCGTTCCGGTTTTTCACACCGCAAGCGCGGCCTTTGAACCGAGATCATCCAACACGAGAAACCCAGATCAACCATGAACAGCCTGGTTGTCTTCATGCAGGCATGGATCTATACCGATATGCCGCGGCGCTACTACCTGCCGTGCCCAGCGAACTGGTTATCGACATGTTCGACCACGCCATGCGTGCCCGATACCTAGACATGGCGGCCAGCCCCTACGACCTGAGCAACCTGGACATCACGCCCATACGTGTCGAGACAGCATCTGGACGTGCCGAGTACGTAGCCCAACAGCGCAAGCTCGCCAGCGCCGCCACCGAACTACGCACCCGGCTTATCCAGGCATGCGAAGCACTATTACACAAGTGAATTCACGCCAGGTTCTCAGCGTGCATCGTTGGATTCTCCGGAGCCGTACACCAGCCATGTCAGCAACGGAATAGCCAAAAACCACAGCCATGACTCCGAAAGCAAAAACATGACCAGCGTCATCGCTACCGTAGCGGCAAGCAGCTGTGATGCCCGCTGAGGCGCAACTTTCCATCGACCTTTCGTGTAATCACTTTCAGTGCGTACAGCGTCTTTTACACCAGTCGCTTCATCCATCCGTGGCCGTCCTCGGTCCGTCCATACTGAACGTCGAGAAGCGTACTGCGAATCTTCGAAGCCACTACCGGAGCGCCGTGCGACATTGCCCCTCCCTCCCAGAGAACATCCCCGATGGGAGTGATGACCGCAGCAGTTCCACAGGCGAAAGCCTCCGTAATTTCGCCGGAAGCAACGCCGTCTTTCCACTCCTGCACTGGAACTCGGCGTTCCTGGACGTTCAATCCCATCTCGGCGCCAAGAGTCAACACCGAACGTCGCGTCACTCCCTCCAGAATCGCCCCCGTCAACTCCGGTGTCACCAAACGCCCATCGCGATAAACAAAGAAAATGTTCATGCCGCCGAGCTCATCAACAAAAGTTTGGGTCTCTGAGTCCAGAAAAACTACCTGCTCAGCGCCGCGGGAAATGCCCTCCAGCTGCCCGGCCAGCGAAGAAGCATAGTTACCACCACATTTAGCTGCTCCTGTTCCACCTCGCCCAGCCCGTGAATATGTCGTCGAAATCCACAACGTAACCGGAGAAACCCCACCAGAAAAATACGCCCCTGCAGGTGAAGCAATCAGCGCATAGGTGACCTCCCGGGCCGGGCGCACTCCAAGAAAGGCCTCACTAGCGAATACAAAAGGCCGCAAATACAAAGACGACTCCCCCGCCTCGAAAGGCGGCACCCACGCGTTATCGACCTGCACCAGTGCAGTGATGGACTCGATGAAATCCCGGGTTGGCAACTCAGGGAGAGCCAACCTGCGGCAACTAGAAGCCATACGTTCAGCGTTAGCCTCTGGGCGGAAACTCCACACTGACCCGTCCTCATGGCGATAGGCCTTGAGCCCCTCGAACACAGCCTGCCCATAGTGCAGAATCCCCGCAGCCGGGTCGATACTAAACGGCGCATACGGGCCAACACGTCCCTCATGCCACCCCAGTTGCTCAGACCATGTCGCCGTAACCATGTGATCGGTGAAGTAAGCACCGAATTTAGGTGCAGACAGGATCTGGGCACGTTGTTCCGGCGTCGCTGGGTTCGGATTGGGCTCTACAGCGAAATCGAGTGCAGCAGTCATGGTTTCTCCTTGATTGTGGACGTTGTGTCCCCCCATCACATGCGCAAGGACGCATTGAGCCAGCTTCGTCACAGAAGCAGCACAATGCGCCCTGAGTTGATCGCGCGTTATCTCAGCCCAGATCAACCTCTGGGTACAGCGGGAACGGGGCAAGTAGCTCATCGGCTTGTGCGTGAACACGAGCGGCAACAGACTCCTGCATGACGTACTGCGCTTTGCTCGGGGCTCCCTTGCTCGTCGTGCCCGGCTTCGTGGCCTTCAGCGCAGTGTCGACCATCTCAGCGATGGTGTCCATCTCCGCCACACCCAGCCCTCGAGATGTCAATGCTGGTGTGCCGAAACGAATTCCTGTGGTGAACCAGGCGCCGTTGGGGTCGTTCGGGATCGAGTTACGGTTTGTGACAATGCCGGACTCCAGCAGTGCCCCCTCGGCCTGCCGGCCAGTGATGCCGTAGCTACCCACATCTAGCAGAACGATGTGGTTTTCGGTGCCGTCAGAAACCAGCTTGGCCCCCCGCTTCTTCAGCCCCTCAGCCAAAGCGACAGCGTTGTCAACGATATTGCGTGCATAAGTCTGGAACTCTGGCTTGCGCGCTTCCGCCAAGGCCACGGCTTTGCCCGCCATCATGTTCGACAGCGGCCCACCCAACACCATCGGGCAGCCCTTGTCGACAGCATCCTTGAACTCATCCGTGCACAGCACCAGCCCACCGCGAGGACCCCGCAACGACTTATGCGTCGTCGTGGTGACAACATCGGCGTAGGCCACCGGGTCATACTCACCGGTAGCGACCTTGCCAGCGACCAAGCCAGCAAAGTGCGCCATATCTACCATCAGCACGGCACCGACAGAGTCGGCGATTTCTTTCATCTTGGCCATGTTGATCAGCCGTGGATATGCCGAATACCCCGCCACGAGGATCAGCGGTTTGAACTCTTTGACCTGCTGGGCAACCTGCGCATAGTCGAGCACGCCGGTCTGCGGATCTGTGGAGTAGCAACGCTGATCAAACATCTTTCCGGAAATGTTTGGACGGTACCCATGCGTCAGGTGACCACCAGCATCTAGAGCAAGACCCATAAGGCGCTGGTTACCCAATTCAGCACGCAACGAAGCCCACTGAGCGTCATTAAGGTCATAGACCGATTTCACCCCGGCCTTGTCCAGCGCCGGTGTTTGAACCCGATGAGCCAGGATGGCCCAATAGGCGACAAGGTTGGCGTCGATACCCGAGTGGGGCTGCACATAGGCGTGCTGGGCACCGAACAGTTCTCGTGCGTGCTCGGCTGCGACGCTCTCGACTGTGTCAATGTTCTGGCATCCGGCGTAGAAGCGGTGCCCAATTGTGCCCTCGGCGTACTTATCAGAAAGCCAGTTACCCAATGCCAACAGGGAAGCCGTGGAAGCGTAGTTCTCACTCGCGATAAGTTTCAAAGAACTGCGCTGATCGCGAAGCTCTGATCGGATGGCCTGCGCGATACGCGGCTCCACCCCTTCAACGACGCTGATTGCGTTACGGAACGCAGTGGACTGGGCAGTGAGATCTGTATCGCTCACGGGCTGCTCCTCGTTGGATGGTCAGGGGCGGACAATCCTGAGCTTATCGAGGACAACTTCACCGCAAACAGCAAGTAGCCACTAGATCCATAAGTGAAATCGATAACGTATCCCACACGACGCTATGGGAATTGGCTTCATTGTTCCTTGATCGCCCAAACAGCTCATGCACTAGCGCTGATGCGACGCTGGGGGCGCCCATGGTGCGGCGCCCCCACTGCTCCACCTGCCATGTCAGCGCACGGCAGATCAGTCGCTGTACTCATCGCGTGCAGCTATCCACGGAAACATCGGACGCATCTGGGTCCCCACCGTCTCCAACTCGTGGCTTTCTTCTGCGGCGCGCAACTCAGTGAGTTCACTAGCACCTGCCTGCTGGTCCTGAATGAACCGCTCAGCGAAGGCACCACTACGAACGTCCTCGAGGACATCTTTCATCAACGATTTCGTGTTCGCGTCCACCACACGCGGACCAGAAACGTAATCGCCGTATTCGCTGGTCTCCGAAACCGAGCGGCGCTGTGCCGCCAGCCCCTGCTCAACCATCACATCGACAACTGTCTTCAGCTCGTGCAGGCACTCCAAGTACGCCACCTGCGGCTGATATCCGGCCTCAACCAAAGTTTCAAAACCAGCTTTCACCAGGTGCGAAAGCCCTCCACCACAAACGGCCTGGGCAGCGAACAGGTGTGCCTCGGCCTCTTCTGCGAATGTGGTTTTCATGCCGCCTGCACGCAATCCACCCATAGCCATGGCGTAGGAAGCCACCAGCTCCCAGGCCTGCCCGGTGGCGTCCTGCTCAACTGCTAGGAGCACCGGCACGCCACGGCCGTCCTCGTACTCACGGCGAACAAGATTTCCTGCCCCTTTGGCAGAAACCAAGAACACGTCCACGTCTGCGGGGGCTTGGATGTAGCCGTATCGAATAGCGAACCCGTGCGCAAAGACGAGCGCGTTACCTGCTTGCAGGTAAGGAGCGATCTCTTGCATGAAAAGCGCTTGCTGCTCGTGGTCAGGGACCATCAGCACGATGACATCGGCTTCTTGCGCTGCCTGCGCTACCGGCACCACGCGAAGTCCTTCTTCTTGCGCCTTCTCAATTGAGGCCGACCCTTCCCGCAAACCAACGCGGACATCGACACCAGAGTCGCGCAGGTTGAGGCTGTGAGCCTGACCTTGCTCGCCGTAACCGATGACGGCGACCTTGCGGCCCTGGATGATTGTCAGGTCGGCGTCGTCGTCGTAAAACAGTTCGGCCATGTCTGGCTCCTCACATCGTTTTCAATAGCTCTCAGTCCCGAGCAACGCCGGGAGGGTATGGGGAAAGTGTTGCAGGACACTGCCCGTCGTGGGCGCCGCAAACAGTCAGTTCCTACCGGAACGGTCTGTAATCGCCTTGGATCCTCGCCCAATCGCAACCATCCCGGACTGCACGAGTTCTTTCACACCGTAGGGCTCTAGCAGTGCCAGCAAGGCATCCAACTTCGTTAGACGGCCAGTGGCTTCGATCGTGACCGAGTCCGAAGCGACATCAACAATGCGAGCGCGGAACAGCTCAGCAATCTGCACCACGTCAGCACGGCAGGTGCTGTCGACACGAACTTTTACGAGCAAGATGCGCCGGGTGACTGTGTTGTCAAGATCGAGCTCAATCACTTTCAGTACTTCGACAAGTTTATTGAGCTGCTTGGTGATCTGCTCTAGCGGAAGGTCTTCCACATCGACCACCACGGTCATCCGTGAAACCTTTGGGTCTTCTGTTGGGCCAACAGCAAGGGAATCGATATTGAAGCCGCGGCGGGAAAATAACCCAGCCACCCGAGCAAGAACACCCGGATGGTTTTGGACTAGCACGGACAAGATATGGCGTTTCATGGGGGGCAGCCTTCTTCCATTCCGAGCTCAGACGAGACGATCCCACACTGGTGAAGATTCACGGACGTAGCGCAGTTCCTCGTCCGAAAGCTCATCTGGGACCATAGGCCACTGCATGGCTTGACGTGCGACGACAAAATCAATAACGACGGGGCGGTCATTGATAGCCATAGCTGCGGTGATGGTGGCATCTACCTCACTGGGGTGTTCACATCTAAAGCCAGCGCAGCCATATGCCTCGGCGAGTTTGACGAAGTCAGGCACGCCCACTGCGCCAGCTTCGGGTGCGGCGTGTTGGCCATAAATCAGGCCCTGCCGTGTGTTCAGCATGCCCAGCGAGGAGTTGTTGAGGATGGCGACTTTGATGGGGATGTTGTTGACCAGGCAGGTGGCGAGTTCTTGGTTGGTCATTTGGAAACAGCCGTCGCCGTCGATGGCCCACACTGTGCGATCTGGTTCGGCGACTTTGGCGCCCATCGCAGCAGGGACTGCATATCCCATCGTCCCTAGTCCCCCAGAGTTCAACCATGAGGCTGGACGTTCATAGGTGATGAACTGCGCAGCCCACATTTGATGCTGGCCAACACCAGAAACATATGTGGCTTCGGGGCCAACGAGGGTAGAGAGCCGTTCGAGTACGAATTGTGCTGCTAGCTGACCATCGGTGACGCTGTATCCGAGAGGGTATTGCTGCGCGATCTGGTGGGTTTCCTCACGCCAGGGGGCGTAATCACCCAGTGCGCCCTCGTGTCCTAGTGCGCTTAATAGTTCGATGGCGACGGCTTTTGCATCACCAACGATGGGGACATCTGCGGCTCGGTTTTTGCCGATCTCTGCTGCATCGATGTCGGCATGGATCACTGTGGCGGCAGGGGCGAAAGTGGCTGGCTTTCCGGTGACGCAGTCGTCGAAGCGGGCACCGATAGCAATAAGAAGATCACACTTTTGCAGGGCCATGACTGCCGCGGCGCAGCCGTGCATTCCTGGCATCCCTAGATGGAGAGGGTGAGAATCGGGGACAACGCCGCGCCCCATGAGAGTGGTGACGCAGGGGATTTGGGTCAGGTCAATGAGTCGGCGCAGATGGTACGCGGCACCAGCACGGACGGCGCCGCCGCCGAAGTAGAAAACAGGGCGTTGTGCCGAGCCGATAATTTTGGCTGCTTCTCGGATCTGTCGCTGGTGAGGTTTGGTTGCTGGTCTATACCCCGGGAGGTCGATTTTAGGCGGCCAGGAGAATTCGGTGTGTGTTGTCTGGGCGTCTTTGGTGATGTCGATAAGGACTGGGCCTGGCCTGCCTGTGGAAGCGATATGGAACGCGGATGCGATGACTGCGGGGATGTCACTGGGATTGGTGACGAGGAAGTTGTGTTTTGTAATCGGCATGGTGATGCCGCGAATATCTGCTTCTTGGAAAGCGTCTGTACCGATGGCTGAACTGGCGACTTGCCCGGTGATTGCTACCAGTGGGACGGAGTCCATGTGGGCATCAGCGATTGCGGTAACCAGGTTGGTTGCTCCGGGGCCAGAGGTAGCTATGCATACGCCGACCTTGCCGGTGACGCAGGCGTAGCCTTGCGCTGCGTGACCAGCTGCCTGTTCATGACGCACCAGGATGTGCCGCAAGGTGGTGGAGTTTAGTAGCGGCTCATAGACAGGCAAGATGGCGTCGCCAGGTATCCCGAAGATAACGTCTGCGCCTACTGCTTCAAGGGATTTGACGAGACTTTCAGCGCCCGTGACGGCGTGGACTTTACTGCTGTCGCTACGCAGTTCGGCGTTCTTCGCCATCTTCGGCGGCGAAGGGCGAGGTGCTCGTGAATTTGCCACGGGTGTGCCCACTTTCCTCGGGTGTAATTCACAACCTTCATATGGGCACTACAGCCTGTCAAAGTTCGGACAGATACGTCTCATCTGTCATGTCACTTATCACCCCTCACCACGCAACAAAATATGTGATAGATATCACATTCTTTTCCTGCGGGTCCGCAGCGCTAGGCGTAATTACTGACCACAGCCACGCACCCACGAAATCCATGTCACAAAAACTTCCGCAACAATCAGCGCATCCTGCTCTTGCGCAGGAGTTTTCACTCGACGTTAATAACGAAGACCTACCGGAACCTCTCAATACCGTTTACCGTTCCTTGGCAAGAACAGCGATTCCCCCTGAAGGAGCCTCAATGCGCCCATCCGCTTCGCAGGCTGCTTGGATGTGCCTCATCGCTAACGCGATCATCATCATCGTGACCGTCTCCCGCGGCACCCATTTCGTATGGCTCACCTGGTTCATCTTCGGCATGGTCATGCTCATCGGCATCACTGGCACGATCCTGGGACTGCGCGCTAAAAACATTCCCCTCACCGCGCTCAACACCGCCCTAACATTGACCGGCATTCCCCTCATCGTCACCCTGGCCTACCTACTTCACGGCATCTAAACCCACTCACACATCTAAAAACAGCGCAATTCCTTTTGACCACTTAGCAGCTCTAATACCCACACCAGGCAAGTACCACACGCCAGTGGCAACGCATACTTCACTGCACATTCGCCACTCCGCGATTCGACGACCATGTCTGTCGCCGGAATCACCGAAAGAGCATCTTTATGAAAACCAATATCACCCGCCTGGCACGAGTCTGCCTATCAGCCCTTTCAGCCAGCGCCCTAGTACTCACACTCGCTAGTACCGGCGCCACTGCAGCGCCTTCGGCACCAACAAACCCCACACCCGCTGCAACCGCTACTACCGCAGACCCATCCGTGGACGCCCTCGCCTCCGGCATCGAACGCTATCTCGTCAAAAAAGACAAAGAATCCGTATTCGACGTCGACAAAGCCCGCAAAGCTAAAGAATCTGAAGACATCATCGAAGCTGGCCAGGCATACAACGAACTACGTAACGCTTACACCGGCCCCAAAGCCACCGCACGCAGTTTCTCTCTCCCCATCTGGGGCAAATACTGCGGGCCAGGGCACAGCGGCCCTGGAGAACCTGTAGACACCCTCGACAAACTGTGCAAAGAACACGACGACTGCTATGGCGAACGCGCCTACTTCGACTGCCAGTGCGACGCAAAACTCAAGGCTGACATCAAGCGCCTCTCCCCCACCATGAAACGCAAAGAACGCATCGTGGCTGCAGCTGTCCGTGTGTGGTTCACCATCTCTCCCTGCAAAAAGTCATAACCAAAAAACTCTGCAAAACATCACACAACGGGCCCATAAGGATGCACACCGTTCACCCTTATGGGCCCCGCCCCATAGAACAACCTCATCCCCGACGGAACGCCACCACAGCAGACTCCTGGCTAGGAAAAGACTCCCAACTACCCGGATGAGCAACCACCGCAGCAGAAGCTGGCGGCCACCCATCCTCAGGATGAGCAGACCCAGCCGGAAGATGGTCAGCCAACTGACTTGCCAACTGTGGAACTGCCGGGAAATGCCCAATCACTACAACAACATGCGCGTCATTAGGTAGAGCATTCACCGACTCAATAATGTCGCGGGCCTCACCGTCATAAATCGCCTTATCAGCCCACAGATCATTAGCGCGCAAACCACCACGGGTTAATTCTTCCCATGTCTGCACCGTGCGAGTTGACGGCGAAACCACAGCAATATCAGGACGCACATTCTCGCCAACGAGCCACTCCCCCACCGTCCTGGCCGCGCTACGACCATCCCGATGCAACGGGCGCTCAAAATCACCCGCAGGAGAAGAAGACTTAGCCTTCGCATGCCGCATCAGGACAAGGACTCGCATATCCTCACCTTCTCCGGCAAAACCAGCCAATGCTGACGAAGCAACTAATGAAGAGTCGACCTCAGCAGCACTCTGCTCGCCAGCCGCTGAGGCCTGCTGCAGACGCCGACGCATGGCCCCAGGACCCTCAACCGTCTGCACACTCGTCATCGTTTAGCCCTCCACGCCCAAGGTTTCGAGGATCAGCTCACGCACGCGGGCGGCGTCCGCGCTTCCTTTTGTTGCCTTCATTACCTGACCGATCAAAGCACCTGCAGCCTGCACCTTACCGCCGCGGATCTTTTCTGCCACAGAAGGATTCGCAGCAATCGCCGCATCTACTGCTTCCTGGAGTGCACTGTCGTCATTGACCATGGCCAAACCACGGGCATCAGCAACCGCCGTCGGCGTCCCCTCACCAGCAAGAACACCTTCAAGCACCTGGCGCGCCATCGCATCCGACAGACGCCCCGAAGACACCAGCTGCTCTAACTCAGCAACATCAGCAGGAGCCAGCCCCATATCGACCAACTCACGCTCCTGAGCGTTCGCGCGGCGCAACACCTCACCCAGCCACCACTTACGCGCCCCAGCCGGGCTAGCGCCAGCCAGCACACTCTCATCAATCAGATCCAGCGCACCCGCACCGACCACATCACGCATCTCCAGATCAGTGAACCCCCACTCGCTCTGAAGACGCTCACGACGCAACCCCGGCGGCTCAGGCAATGTAGCCCGCAACTGCTCAATACGCTCGGCAGTTGTCACAATCGGCAACAAATCCGGCTCCGGGAAATACCGATAATCATCCGCATCAGACTTAGGCCGACCCGAACCAGTAATCCCCGTCCCCTCATTCCAGTGACGAGTCTCCTGCAACACCGGCCGCCCAGACTCCAACACCGCTGCCTGACGAGTCATCTCATAACGCACCGCGTCATGCACTGACCGCAACGAGTTCACATTCTTCGTCTCAGTACGCGTACCCAGCTTCACCGCAAGCTGCTCTGGCCCCAAACGATCCGCACCAGCACGCGGCCGCAAAGAAACGTTCGCATCACAGCGCAACGACCCCTGCTCCATCCGCGCATCACTGACCTTCAACGCCTGCATCAACTCACGCAATGCACCCACATACGCCCGAGCCACCTCCGGCGCACGCTCGCCAGCCCCATACAAAGGCCGCGTCACAATCTCGATCAACGGAATACCAGCTCGGTTGTAGTCAGCCAGCGAATAATCCGCACCCTGAATACGCCCAGTAGAACCACCGACATGCACCAACTTGCCGGCATCTTCCTCCATGTGCGCACGCTCAATCTCCACCCGGAAAACCGCGCCATCTTCCAACGTCACATCGAGATACCCATTCACCGCAATTGGGTTCTCTGCCTGCGAGGTTTGGAAGTTCTTCGTCATATCCGGATAGAAATAATTCTTCCGCGCAAACCGTGTCACTTGGTTAATCTCACAGTTCAACGCCAACCCGATCCGGATAGCCGACTCCACCGCAGCGGCATTCACCACCGGCAACGCCCCAGGCAACCCCAAACAGACCGGACACACATGCGTATTCGGCTCAGCACCAAAACGCGCCGAACACGAACAAAACATCTTCGTCGCCGTGTTCAACTCCACATGGACTTCAAGACCAATCACCGGGTCATACAGCTCAACAACTTCATCGAAATCGATCGTGTCCATCTCCGTGGCGGCAGCAGCCGCAATCGAAGCCAACTCCTTCGCGACCATGCTCATCGGTCCTCTCCTGTGATGTCAGCAGCCTTGCCCTCAAAGGCAGCCACGGCAGCAATAAGATCCGGCATCGACGCCAACACCGGCGCCCCCAACCGCTCACGCACAGCCCGCTCCAGCCCCGCACCCACACGGTAAAGACGATCATCAGCACGAGCTGGCGCAATAAACTGCATCCCCACCGGCAAACCATCTGCCGCTGAAGTACCAACAGGCACACTCATCGCAGGAAGACCAGCCAAGTTCGCCGGAATCGTCAAAGCATCAAGCACATACAAAGCCACCGGGTCATCAATCTTTTCACCCAGCACATACGGAGTCACCGTCGCCGTCGGCGAAGCAATCACATCCACCGACGCAAACGCAGCCGAAAAATCACCAGCAATCAGCGTGCGAACCTTCTGCGCCTGACCGTAATACGCGTCGTAATACCCCGAACTAAGCGCATACGTACCCAAAATGATGCGGCGCTTAACCTCCGGCCCAAAACCAGCCTCACGCGAAGCAGCCATCACCTGCTCCGCATCCGGCGAAGCCACACCCGCCGGCGCAACCCGACGCCCATATCGCATCGCGTCATAGCGAGCGAGATTACTGCTCGCCTCCGAAGGAAGAATCAGATAGTAAGCCGCCACCCCATAACGGAAATGCGGCATCTCAATCTCCGTGATCTGCGCACCCGCAGCCTCAAGATCAGCGATCGCAGCAGCGTACTGCTCCAACACACCCTCACCGAAACTCTGCGCAGCCTCACCACTGATCAGCTCCGGAATCACCCCAACCCGCAGCCCCTGCAAATCACCATTACGCGCAGCCTCCACAACCGAAGGAACCGGATCAGGCAACGACGTCGAATCCCGCGGATCATGCCCACCCAACACCTCATGCAGCAACGCTGCATCCTCAACCGTATTCGCGCACGGACCAATCTGATCCAAACTGCTCGCCAAAGAGATCACCCCATACCGGGAAACCCCTCCATACGTAGGCTTCACCCCCACCGTGCCCGTAAACGCCGCCGGCTGACGAATCGACCCACCCGTATCCGACCCCACCGCCAACGGAGCCATATGCGCAGCAAGCACCGCCGCGCTACCACCGCCAGAACCACCCGGAACCCGATCCAACGCCCACGGATTACGCGTCACACCATACGCAGAATGCTCCGTCGACCCACCCATCGCGAACTCATCCATATTCGTCTTACCCAAAATCGGCATCCGCGCCTGACGAATCCGTTCCACCACCGTGGCGTCATACGGAGGCATCCAGCCCTGCAAAAACCGACTCGCTGCCGTCGTAGGCTGCCCCACCGTCGCCGCGATGTCCTTCACCGCAATCGGCACCCCCGCCAACGGCGGCAACACCTCACCAGCCGCACGCGCCGCATCCACCTCACGCGCTACCGCCAACGCCTCCTCATCATTACGGTGCAAGAAAGCGTGAACCACACCATCCACAGCATCAATACGGTCCAAAAAAGCCCGAGTGACCTGCTCAGAAGTCACCTCACCGGCACGCATCGCCGCAGCCAACTCAACGGCCGAAGCACGCACAATCTGCTCAGGGGTGCTCAGCATCGGCACCTGCTCCTCACACTCCACAGACGAATCAACAAAAGAAGACGAGCCATCACAGGCCCCAGAAGAAACACCAGCCACGTCAGTCCTCACCAAGAATGCGCGGCACCACGAAACGGCCATCCTCAGCCTCAGGGGCATTACCCAACACAGCCTCACCAGACAAACCCTCACGCGGCTCATCTGCGCGCAGCACAGTATTCATCGCCACAGGATTAGCCATCGGCTCCACATCCGCCGAAGCCACCTCACCCACCAACGCGACCGCGTCGAGGATCCCATCCAGCTCACCCGCAAGCCGGCTCAGCTCCTCGTCGTCCATCTCGATACGGGCCAGCATGGCCAGGTGCGCTACCTGGTCTTTCGAAATCGACGCCATGAAACCACCATACGCGGCAAACACCCCCAGCCCCGAGCTGGCCACCATCAACAAGGCTCCACCCCACGCGCAATCTCACACACCCGACGAAACGCCGTCGTCCCCGGAGTCATCACCCCCATATGCCCAGACGCACCAGCCACACACTCCCCAACCCGATGACCACCAACCTCCTCCTCCCACACCCCCGCTCCGAAAACCTCCACCCCCACCAAACCCCGCGGATCCACCCCCAACGGCGCAACCCCCACCCCAGACAACAGAAAAACCCACCGCACCGGATCACCCGGAGCAGTACACACAAACCGACGCACCCAACGCCGCCGCCCCCACACATCCCACCGCGCATAATCAGCCACCGAACGCACCCCCGGCCCTGCCCCCGGGGACCCAAGATGCACCACCACATCCGCAGGCAACCCCACCCGTTCCGCCGCCCCCACCATTGCCGCCCCATAACTATGACCAACCACCGTCACCCGCACCCCCACCGAACCACCAGGTACCCCCAACGCCACCACATCCGAAACCAAAGCCCGCCCCGCCGAAACCGCAAACCGCCCCGAAGACGACTCATTCACAATCCCCGTCGGAAACTCATCCCCCACCCAGCACAACGCCGCCGTCCGCCCCGCCGGATCAGACTCCACCAACACCCGACAACTGTGCTCAGGCATATGAAACCCATACATCCCCGACCCAGTCCCCGGAACAAACACCACCACATTGCGCGTCCGCTCATCCCAACAACCAATCAACTCCACAACATGCCCCACCCCCACCGCATCAAACGCCCACACACACCGCGCCCTACCCCCAGGACGCTCCATCAACAAACGCAGCCACAACCGCACCCGCGCCCGCAAATCACGCCGCACAAACAACGGATAATCCGTCTTCAACGCCACCCACGTCCGCGCCGGCTCCACCCCCGTATACACCGACAACAACCACGACCGCACCCGCCGCAGCACACTCGAGGCATCCCCCACCCGCCTAGCCACCGCCCGCGCTTCCAGCTCCACATCAACACCCCGAGCACACCCCAACTCCGCCCGAATCACCGACGCATTCGCCCTCCCCCGCAACAACGGATCCGCCCCCGGCAACGCACCCACCACACGCGGCCACAACAACATCAACCGCTCCCGCCCCTGCCACCCCAAAGCCACCAACGCCGCACGCACCTCCTCCACCACCCTCACCCCCACCTGAACCCCACCCAACTGACCCCGCACCCGCACCACCGCCGCCCGCGCAGCCGCGCACTCCACCCCACCCACACCAGCCCCCTGAGCCAACTCCACCACCCGCATCGCCGCCTCAACACTCAACGGAACCCCCAAACCCACCGACTCCAACCCTTCCCGAGCAAAACGCACCCGCACCCGCGGATCTCCCAACACCGCCACCCGCAACACCGGCAAAGCCAACCCCGCACACTCCACCCGCGACCCCACCGCCACCTCACTACCTACCCCCCGAACACCCAACACCTGCGACCACCGACGCTCACCCGCCTGCGGAACCCCACGCACACACTCCTGCACCAACTCCCGCACCCGCACATCCACCTGAGACAACGCATCCGTATGCACCCGCAACTCATCCCGCAACCGCCCCACCTGCCACCACCTACCCACCGGCAACGACTCTAATTCCCCCACCAACCGCGCAACCTGCACCCCATGCTCACCCAATGCCTGCGCCAGCACCTCACACGCCGAGGCCGCCTGCTCAATTGCCGCAAACACTCCCACTAGCTCCGGCGACACCCCCTCATCAGCCACCCCACCCAACACCTCCTGAACCATTCCCACCCCCCGCGACAACTCACGCCCCCGCTGCCGCAAAACCTGCGCCAACCACACAAACCCCTCAGGGTCCTGCGTCATCCACGGATGCACCACCACCCCAAACAACCACGACCTCACCGATGCTCACCACCAGCAGCAACAGCCTCCACAAAATCCGCCAAATCCGAGCACCACAACCCCAACCCCAACACCAAGTCATACGCCGCATGACCAGTCGTAGAACCAGGCAACGCACCATCCAAATACGTCAAATCCCCCGCTACACCATCACACCCACCCGCAGCACGAATAATCTCCGCAGCCTGCCGCAACTGCTGCACATCACTGTCGTCCATCCCCCCACTCTCGCAGCCAAACACCCCAAAACGACACCATCACGCGCCGAGCAACCCCGCACCAACCCCACCAACAACCACCACAACCCCCGTCACCACAGCAGCCAACACCACCGGAGCCCCACCAACTGCCCGCAACCGCGACGCCTTTACTCCACACCCCAACGCAAACATCGCCGTCGACAAACACACCACCTGAACCCACCGAGCAATTTCCAACACTCCCACCGGCACCACCCCCACACTGCGCACACCCACCGCAACCAAAAAACCCACCACAAACAACGGAACTGCCGGCGGCAACGACACCCGACCCTGCCCACCGGCAGCACGCACACGACGACGCACTCCCAACGACAGCACCGCCGCCACAGGCGCCAACATCACCACCCGCCCCAACTTCACCATCACCGCAACCGTCAACGCAGCAGGCCCCACCACCCCAGCACCAGCAACAACCTGCGCCACCTCATGCGTCGAAGCCCCCACCCACCTACCCGCCTGCACCACCGAAAACCCCACCACACCAGCCAACACCGGAATCAACGGAATCATCAGCGTGCCAAACAACACCACCAACGCCAACGCCGTCACCACATCCGACTCATCCTTGTCCTCAACCAAATCCTCCACACCCGCCACCGCAGCCGCACCACAAATCGAAAACCCCGCACCAATCAACGTGCGCAACCCACGCGAAACCCCCAACAACCGCCCCACCACCTCAGCAGCAACAAACCCAGCCACCACAACCGCCACCACCAACACCACCGTGCCCCACCCCAACGCCACCACATCCACCAACGAACACGACAACCCCAACGCCACAATCCCCACCCGCAACACCCGCTTAGAAGCCACCGCCATCCCCGGCTCCCACCTACACGGCAACTCCACCACATTCCCCACCACCACCCCCAGCACAATCGCCACCAACAGCGCACTCACCGCCGGAACCACCAACCCCAACAACCAGGACACCCCCCATCGCAGCCACCCCCACCAGCGCAGAAAACACCAACCCCGGCCACACAGCACCCACCCCCACGCCCCTACCTGCACTCACTCCTGCCCCACCTCATCACCCACAGCAACCGGCCCACCAGCAAGCAAAGCCACAAACCCCTCCTCATCCAAAATGCGCAGCCCCAACGACTCCGCCTTCGTTGCCTTCGACCCAGCATTAGCCCCCACCACCACATAGTCAGTCTTCTTACTCACTGACCCAGCCGCCTTACCGCCACGAGCCAAAATCGCCTCCTTAGCACCATCACGCGTAAACCCCTCCAACGACCCCGTCACCACCACCGTCAACCCAGCCAACGTCGCCGACACCGACTCATCCACTTCATCGGCCATCCGCACCCCAGCACGCGCCCACGCCTGAACAATCTCCACATGCCAATCAACCTCAAACCACGCACGCACCGACTCCGCAATCACCGGCCCCACCCCATCAGTAGCTGCCAAATCCTCCACATGGGCAGCCCGAATAGCATCCATCGACCCATACTTCGCCGCTAATGCACGCGCTGCCGTCGGCCCCACATGACGAATCGACAAAGCCACCAAAACCCGCCACAACGGCTGAGACTTACGCTCCTCCAACTGGTCAAACAACTTATCCGTCGTCACTCGAGGCTTCGAAGGCTCCTTCACCTGCCCATTAGCCGTGTACTTCGCCGCCGTCCAGAAATACAACTGCTTCTCCGGCGGCAACTCCACCACCTCACCAGCCCGACGCCGCCGCGGCGTACGCCACACCCGCACCCCCCGCAAATCCTCCACCGTCAGATCAAACAACCCCGCCTCACTAGCCAACACCGGCACATCACGAGGCACCCCCTGCTCATCAGCCCACTCAGGCCGCCCCGCCTCCGGGTCAACCAGCGCCACCGCACCAGCCTCGCCCAACGCCTCAATATCAAACGCCCCCCTACCCGCGAGCGCGAACAAACGCTCCTTCAACTGGCTCGGGCACGAGCGTGCATTCGGACAACGAATGTCCTTATCGCCCTCTTTCTCATACGCCAACTCAGTGCCACAGCTAGGGCAATGCGTCGGCATCACAAACTCCCGCTCACTGCCATCACGCAGATCCGCCACCGGCCCCAAAATCTCCGGAATCACATCACCGGCCTTACGCAACACCACCGTGTCACCAATAAGCACGCCCTTACGCCGCACCTCAAAAGCGTTATGCAACGTCGCCATACCCACCGTCGAACCAGCCACCGTGACCGGCTCCATCATCCCGAACGGCGTCACCCGACCCGTACGCCCCACATTCACGAGAATGTCACGCAGCTTGGTCGTCACCTCCTCCGGCGGATACTTATACGCCGTCGCCCAGCGCGGAGCCCGCGAGGTGTACCCCAACCGGCGCTGCGTAGAGGCCTCATCTACCTTGATGACGATCCCGTCAATTTCATGCTCAACGTCATGACGATGCTCACCGAAATACCGGACCCGCTCCACGATGTCCTCAAACCGGGTCACCGTGACATTGTTCGACGCCGTCGGCAACCCCCAACCACGCAGAATCTCGTATGCCTGGCTCTGGCGCTGCACATCAAACCCACTGCGCGCACCAATGCCATGCACCAGCATCCGCAACGGCGCTTTACCCGTCTTAGCTGGATCTTTCTGCCGCAACGACCCCGAAGCTGAATTACGCGCATTCGCATACGGCTTTTCCCCGGCCTCCACGCGGGCAGCATTGAACTCGGTGAACGACTCCGTCGGAAAGAAAATCTCCCCCCGCACCTCGACCATCTGAGGAATCGGTACCCGCACCGAATCCTCATCATGAGCATCCGCTGGCTGGGTCAACGTGTGCGGAACACCAGCGATAGTGAGCACATTCGCTGTCACATCCTCACCAGTAACCCCATCCCCACGCGTCAATGCCCGCGTCAACTGACCGTTCTCATACAGCAGATTGATCGCCAACCCATCAATCTTCAGCTCCGTGAGGAAATGCAGCTCACCCTCAGCTGTTTCCGTCTCGGCAAGCACACGATCAAACCACTCCCGCAGCTCGGCCTCGTCAAACACATTGTCAAGGCTGTACATGCGCTCAAGGTGATTTACCGCCGTGAACTCAGCAGAAACGCCGCCCCCCACCTGCTGCGTCGGCGAATCCGGCACCCGCAGCTGCGGATACTGCTCTTCCAAGGCCACTAGGCGCTGATACAGCGCATCGAACTCACCATCAGAGAGAACCGGCTGCTGCTCGTAGTACAACCGCCGGTGTTCCCGCACCTGCTCAGCCAATTCCTCCCATTGGTGCCGCTGCGCCGATGATGGCTCATCAGCAGCAGAAACGACACCCGCCGCGTCAGGGGAAGAAGAAAGACCGGTGCTGTGCGTGGAAGAACTCACTCCCCCATGGTGCCGCACACCACCGGCCTGGCTACACAAACTTCAGCCGTTTCCGGCTTTAAGAGAGCCGGAAACTACCCGCCAACGTATCCAACTCTGCAGACAAACGAGCCACTGTCGCCGCAGACTCCTGCGTGTGATGAGCCTCTTCAGCTGCATGGCTCGCGGAGGAACTCACTGAGCTGATGTTGTTGCTAATCCCCATCGCAGACTCGGCTGTGTCATGCGCAGACCTACTCATCTCGTTGGTAGTAGCAGTCTGTTCCTCCACCGCCGAAGCGATCGTGGTTTGGCTCTCATTGATGCGTTCAATGATCTGGCTAATCGTGATCAACGCCGCAGCCGTCTCCTCCGCATCATGCTGAATCGACAACACCCGCTGCGAAATATCTTCCGTGGCAGAAGCGCTCTGCTGAGCAAGGTCTTTGACCTCACCAGCAACCACAGCAAAACCTTTACCGGCCTCTCCAGCACGGGCTGCCTCAATCGTGGCATTCAAAGCCAACAAGTTTGTCTGCTCAGCAATCGACGTGATCGACTTGACCACATCACCGATCTGCGCCGAACTTTCACCCAACTTAGCCACCGTGACTGTGGTCTCTTCTGCAGCCCGCACCGCCTCACGAGCCACCTCCGAAGCCTTCACCGCCGATCCCGAGATCTCACGAATCGAAGCTGTCATCTCCTCGGTGCCCGCGGCCACCGTCGAAGCATCACCAGTCACCGAGGTAGCAGCTGTAGAGGCCGTGTCTGCCGCTGTGCGTGTGTCCTCGGCGTTGCGAGAGAGCCGCTCGGCCGTTTGCTGAAGCTGCCCTGACTCACTGGCCAACGACCGAGCAGTCGCAGCAACCGTAGTGAGAATTTCATTGAACTGATCGTTCTGGCTGTTGAAGGCACGCGCAAGATCATGCAACTCAGTTACCCCAGCTGGAGTGAGCCGGAACGTCAAATCCTTCGGATCGCGAACATTAATGTTGTGGGCATACTCACGAACAACACGGCCCATTTGACGACTAAAAACAACAAGAACAGCAACAAGAGCAGCCGCTAAGGCCGCTGCCGAGAGAACAAGAAAAATCTCAGCAGCCTGACGTGAGCTTTGCGCATCTTTTGAATCTTGCGTCACACGGTTAGTGAGCGTCTCAACAAACTTGTCAATAGAGGCCATAATCCCACCGGCCGCATTCTGGTAATCCTTGCCGTACACCAGATCAATAGCGGTTTCGCGTTTCTTAGCCGCTGAAAGCGCCGAATCCTCCGCCGTCATGTTCCACGCAGCAACCGCTTTAGGCATCTGCGATGTAGAAACATTTCCAGCTTCAAGAACCAACCGCATAGCACGTGTCTCTGCGGCAACAAGCGCCCCCGAATCATCCGAAGCCTTCTTCACCATTGCAAGCTCAGAATCAGGAGTTTCTAACTGGCGCAAAGTAGCCAGGGCACGCTCCTGGCGCTTAGTTTCGTCAATCTCTTTCCAATACGCGTCAAGCCACTGCCTATCACCGGTGGAGACATATGCACGCACCATATTGGTCAGGAAAGCCGATGATGCGGAAATGTCCTGCGCCGCAGCAATCGACGTATAACGCGCCGAAGATGCCTTCGTCGAAGCACCGGCGGCACGTACGGTGAATACCGTGCACACCGCAGCAACAACAACAAGAACTGCCGCAACAATCGCAGCTATTCGGGTAATACGAGACTGACTCATGTGAACACGGCCTTCACGAAAAAGGACTCTAGGCCCAGGATAGGGATCAGCCCCCTATCGGCACCCCTGCCCAGTTCGTAAACCCAGCAACACCATCAACCTCTCACGCAACCACGTCCTGGCGGAACAGCTTCGCCGCATCCACCACCCGTGCCTGCACCCCGGCAGCAAACGAGGCCGACACCGCACCAGCCAACCCGCACGCCGGCGTCACCGTAATCAAATCCGCTGCCTCACCCCCCAGCCCAAGCATCCCCAACGGACGCTCCACATGTTCAGCCAGCTCACGCGCCCCCGGCATCACACCATTCAACGGCACTGGAACACCCGTCCACAGCCCACCACCAGCCTCTAAATGCTCAGCACACTCCTCCCACTGGCGCGTATCTAACAACGACACATCGACCGCCACCGCATCAGCCCCCGCCCGACGCAACAACCCCACCGACACCCCCGGCGCGCAACAGTGCATCACCACCGACTTCACCGCACTGCGTTGACGCACTTGATCACACATCTGATGCATCACCATCACCACCTCGTCTTGCCCCACCGCGGCATGACACCGATACCCCGACGACGTCCGCAAACTCCCCGACAACACCGCAGGCAAAGACGGTTCATCCAACTGCAAAATCACACTCGCCTGCGGAAAAAGACTGCCGATATGACTCACATGCTCGGCGATCCCCTCACCCAACGCCTGCGCAACATCACGCACCGCCCCTTCATCGGCCAACACCCTCTCCCCCCGGAAAAGGCGAAGATTAGCCGCCAACGTCCACGGACCCACAAAAGACACCTTGAATGCCCCATCCCAGCCATAAAAAGCCGCCGCAACCACGTCTTTGTCCTGCTGCAAAAACGATGACGCCCGTGCCATATCAACCCCAGCATGATCCACCAACCGCCACCCCGACGGCTGCAAATCCACTGCCAATTCAGCCAATACAGCGGCCGAGCGACCAATCATGTCTGCCCCCGGACCCCGCGCTGGCAGCTCTGGCATATACGGCACACCCCGCACTCCCGTACCCGCCGAATCCACTGCACCCACCGTTTGAGCCACCCCATCCACAGCAGCAAAAACGTCAATACCTGCCCACGATCCGATACCAGAAGCTCCAGTCACTGGTACAGATTAAAAGAACACCTATGCTCAGGCCCACCACTTCAAAAACAACAACGCAGCACACGAGCCTCACACGGCTCAGAACCACCCCTCTGGAGGTGACCGGGTGAACACCACCCAACCGGCAAGCACCACGCCACCACAACGCGACACTTTCTCATCGCGCAAAATCTTCATCCTCGCCGCCATCGGCTCAGCCGTCGGCCTAGGCAACATCTGGCGATTCCCCTACGTCGCCTACGAAGGCGGCGGCGGGGCATTCATGATCCCCTACGCCACCGCCCTCCTCCTAGCCGGTATTCCCCTCCTCCTACTCGACTACGCCATCGGTCACAAATACCGCGGCGGCGCTCCCCTAGCCCTACGACGCCTCCACCCCAAAGCCGAATGGATCGGCTGGTGGATGGTATTCGTGTGCGTCATCATCGCCTCCTACTACGCCGTCATCCTCGCCTGGGCCGCCCGATACGTCGGCTTCTCCCTCGACCACAGCTGGGGCAACAACCCTGAACGCTTCTTCATGGACACCTTCGTCCAAGTAACCAAACCAAACACACTCAGCTTCGACTTCGTCCCCGGCGTAGCCATTCCCCTCATCATCGTCTGGATCGTCGTCATCGCGATCATGGCCTCCGGCGTCGACAAAGGCATCGGACTACTCTCAGCCGTCTTCATCCCCTTGCTCGTATCAGCCTTCGCCCTCATGGTCGCGATCTCCCTCACTCTGCCCGGCGCGCTGACCGGACTCGACGCGATCTTCACCCCCGACTGGAGCGCCCTCACCCATCCCAAAGTCTGGATGTCAGCAGTCAGCCAGATCTTCTTCTCTCTGTCCGTGGGTTTCGGCATCATGATCACTTACTCCAGCTACGTCGACCGCCGCACCGACATGACCGGCTCAGGACTCATCGTCGGCTTCGCCAACTCCAGCTTCGAACTCCTCGCCGGAATCGGTGTCTTCGCTGCCCTGGGATTCATGGCCAACGCTTCCGGAGTTCCCGTATCCCAAGTAGTTTCCAGCGGAATCGGCCTAGCCTTCATCGCCTTCCCCACCATCATCAGCCAAGCCCCCTTCGGCTCACTGATCGGCGTGCTGTTCTTCCTGTCGCTGCTGATCGCAGGAGTCACATCCATGGTCTCCATCCTGGAAGTAGGCGTCTCCGCACTGCGCGAAAAACTCGGCCTAGGCCGCATCGCCGGAACCATGCTGCTGTGCCTGCCCGTAGCCACCCTGAGCATCGCCCT
The DNA here is from genome assembly GCF_058996045.1 of Dermatophilus sp. B7861-1. Classification (NCBI taxonomy): domain Bacteria; kingdom Bacillati; phylum Actinomycetota; class Actinomycetes; order Micrococcales; family Dermatophilaceae; genus Dermatophilus; species Dermatophilus sp. B7861-1. The sequence continues at coordinate 2,006,845 of NZ_CM180082.1, forward strand.
CATGGGCACCCACACCGGCCTGCCCGTACTGGACACCCTCGACTCTTTCGTCAACAGCTTCGGTATTCTCCTGGGCGCCATGGTGATGATGCTGGCTATCACTTACATCTTCAAGAAGCTGCCAGCACTACGTGACCACCTCAACTACCACGGAACCTTCAAAGTCAACCGCACGTGGCGGTTCCTGGTCGGCGTAGTCGTTCCTCTCACCCTGGCCTACCTACTCATCACCGACGTAGCGACCCAACTAGCCAAACCCTACGGCGACTACCCGCAATGGTTCGTCAACACCTTCGGCTGGGGCATGACCTTCCTGCTACCGGTACTCGGCATTACTGTCTCCCTTCTTCCCTGGAAACAGTCCGCCACTTTGGACGCCGAGCACGCCCACGAAGACTACGAAGAAGGGCTCACCGCCGCCTACACCAGCACAGCCGAGGAGAACCACTAACATGTCCACCATCGCCATCGTCATGATGACCCTCTTCGGCAGCATCATCTGGGGCGGCCTAACCACCGCCATCATCTACGGATCCCGCGGCATCGAAACCGACGCCGCCAAATACCTCAGCGCCCACCCCGAAATCGACGCCTAAACCACACCACGGCGGGGAGGGGCTCTATCACCGAGTCTCGGTAACAAAGCCCCTCCCTGCCGTTTAGATCAGAACGGAGTGGAACACGCAACCTCACTCAGTGTCATCGTCCACCCAATCCAACGTCCTGCTGACTGCCTTCTTCCAGTTGCGGAGCAAACGCTCACGCTCCTCAGCTGGCATCCGCGGCTCCCAACGCTGGCTCTCCGACCAGTTAGCCGCCACTTCCTCCCCGCCTGACCAGAATCCGACCGCGATACCTGCCGCGTAAGCAGCACCCAGGGCGGTCGTTTCTGCCACCGAAGGCAACACCACAGGCACACCCAACATGTCGGACTGGAACTGCATGAGGGTCGAGTTGGCCGTCATGCCACCATCGACCTTGAGCTCACTCAACTCCACATTGTGAGCTTTAGCATCAGCGATCATCGCATCCATCACTTCACGCGTCTGATACGCCGTAGCCTCCAACGCCGCACGTGCGATGTGCCCCTTATTCACGTATCGAGTCAACCCAGCGAACACGCCACGGGCCTCTGGACGCCAATGCGGCGCAAACAACCCAGAGAACGCTGGCACGATGTACGCACCACCGTTGTCCTCAACCGTTGCAGCCAATTCCTCCACCTGTTCAGCTGAAGAAATCAACCCCATGTTGTCGCGAAGCCACTGCACCAGCGACCCCGCCACAGCAACTGAGCCTTCCAACGCGTACACCGCCGGTTCATCACCGATCTTGTAACACAGCGTTGTCAGCAACCCGTTTTCACTGTTTACCGGCTTGGTTCCCGTGTTGATGAGCATGAAGCAACCAGTGCCATACGTGTTCTTCGCCATTCCCGGCTCAAAGCAGGCCTGCCCGAAAGTTGCTGCTTGCTGATCTCCCAGAATTCCAGCAATGGGAGTATTGACCAGGAGCCCTTGCGGACGTCCGTAGCCATACACCTCAGAGGAAGAGCGGATCTCGGGCAGCATCGACATGGGGATACCCATGTCAGCGCAGATCGACTCATCCCATTTCAGGCTTCGGTAATCCATGAGCATCGTGCGCGAAGCGTTCGTCACGTCAGTCAGGTGGACTCCACCGTGCACACCACCAGTGAGGTTCCACAGGACCCAGGTGTCCGTTGTGCCGAAAAGCAGGTCCCCTGCTTCGGCGCGTTCACGTGCTCCTTCAACGTTTTCCAGGATCCATGCCACTTTCGGTCCGGAGAAGTACGTGGCCAGTGGCAGACCACACACCGACTTGTATTTGTCGGGTCCTTCTTCTCCGGCGAGACGGTCACAGATTTTCTGAGTGCGGGTGTCTTGCCAGACAATGGCGTTATAAACCGGTTCACCGGTGTTTTTGTCCCATACCACTGCGGTTTCGCGCTGGTTGGTGATGCCCACTGCCGCGATTTCGTGGCGGTTGAGCTCACCGCGCGATAGTGCCTGGCCTACGGCTTCGCGCACATTGCGCCAGATCTCCATTGGGTCGTGTTCCACCCAGCCGGCTTTGGGAAAAATCTGTTCGTGCTCAAGTTGTCCGACCGAGATGATCTTTCCGCTGTGGTCGAACACGATTGCCCGTGAGCTGGTGGTGCCTTGGTCGATGGCCAGCACGTATTTTTTCGGAGTTTCTTGGAGTGCGGCCTCTTGAGTTGTCATGACATATGCCTTTCACGTCCTTGTGACAAAGATCAATAAGCAGTTGCTGGGTTCTCAGAAGACCATCGCAAACAGTCCTGCCGCTGTTCCGCCGATAAGTGGTCCTACTACGGGCACCCAGGCGTAGGCCCAGTCGCTTGGGCCTTTGCCGCGGATCGGCAGGATGGCGTGGGCGATGCGGGGTCCTAGGTCGCGTGCAGGGTTGATTGCATACCCGGTTGGTCCGCCCAAAGAGAGGCCAACACCGACGACGAGTAGTGCCACGGCGAGGGGGCCAAGTTCGCCTGGGGAGTGACCAAACTCCAGGATTACTAGCACCATGACGAAGGTTGCGATGGCTTCTGTGAATAGGTTCCACCCGTAGGACCGGATGGCTGGGCCGGTGGAGAACACGCCTAGTTTGTCTTCAGCGGGGGCATCTTCATCGAAGTGTTTTTTATAGCTGAGGAATACGAGAATCGCGCCGAGGAAGGCGCCGAGTAGGTCAGCGATGATGTAGATCATCGTGGTGGTGATGTTGATAGGCACGCCTTTGGCGTACTCGTCGGCTCCGCTGAACAAGATGCCGAATGTGACAGCCGGGTTGAGGTGGGCCCCGGAACGGTAAGCGACATATACGGCCGAGAAAACGGCAAAGCCCCACCCGAAGGTGATAGCTACCCATCCCGCTGCGTGTGACTTTGTTTTAGGGAGTACTACGCCGGCTACTACCCCACCGCCGAGAAGAATGAGGACAGCGGTACCAACTAGCTCGGAAAGGAATATCTGCCCGAGCGTGGGCGCGGTAATAACCGGCGCAGTAACAAAGGCATTCATTGGGGGGAAGTCCTAACACATCGTTGGGTAAGGATTGTGTATTTAGTTGTGGGTGGGGTTTGCCACGTCCCTTAGACCATAGGGGTGATGTCTGGGGCGCTCAGGCGCACGGCTATCGCTTCGGCGTCTGTTTGTTCTTTTTCTGCTTTGGCTTCGGCCTCGACACGTTCACGATAGGCGTCGATTTCGCGCGCGATAGTCTCTTCGTCCCATCCGAGTAGTGGCGCGGCGATTTCGGCGATTTCGGGCAGTGCGGCCAACCCGCGGTCGCGTTGTTCGTAGTCTAGGCGAATGCGTTTGCGCACGATGTCTTCTAGGTGCAGCGCACCTTCGTGGGTGACAGCGAAAGACACCTCGGCTCCCAGGTAGGCGTCTGCTTGTTCCAGGGGGCGTCCGAGGTCGGGGTTTTGGGCGATGATGTCGAGGATGTCGGGTAGCTCATCGCCGTAGCGATCAAGGAGGTGTTGGACTCGTTCGGGGGTGAAGCCTTCGTCGGTGGCGATGCGGTCACGCTGGGCTTGCCAGGCGGGGTATCCGGATGCGCCCACGAGGGGGATTTGTTCGGTAACGCAGGGGCGCTCTTTGGGGCCTTGTTTGCCGTGAAGTCGGGTGAGGGCAAAGTCAATGGCGTCTTCGGCCATGACGCGGTAGGTGGTGAGTTTTCCGCCGGCGATGGCAGAAAGTCCGGGCATGACTTCGGCGACGGTGTGTTCGCGGGAGACTTTGGCTGATCCTCCGTTGCCTTTAACTTTGGGTTGTAGCAAGGGGCGTAGACCGGCGTAGGTGCCGATGATGTCTTCGCGGGTGAGTGGGGTGGCGAGCACGGAGTTGGCGTGTTCGAGAACGTAGTCGATGTCTGCGGCGGTACAGACGGGGTGGGTGAGGTCTTCGGTCCATTCGGTGTCGGTGGTGCCGATGACCCAATAGCGGTCCCAGGGGATGATGAAGAGGACGGATTTTTCGGTGCGTAGGAAGATGCCTGCGGAGCCGTCGATGCGGTCTTTGGGCACGACTATGTGGATGCCTTTACTGGCTAGGACTTGCAGTCCGCCGTCTTGGGTGGCGAGGTCTTGGGTTTGTTCGGTCCAGACGCCGGTGGCGTTGATGACGTAGTCGGCGCGTACGTCGAATTCGAGTCCGCTTTCGAGGTCTTTGACGGTGGCGCCGGTGACGCGCTGGTTTCCGCCGACGTTGTCTTTGAGGTAGCCGGTGACTTGGGCGCGGCTTGCGGCTAGGGCGCCGTAGCCTTGGGCGGTGCGGACGAGGTCGATGACGAGGCGGGCGTCGTCAACGCGGGCGTCGTAGAAGCGGATGGCGCCGATGAGGGCGTCTTCACGGATTCCTGGGAAGAGTTTGCGGGCGCCTTCTTTGCTGTAGTGCTTTTGTGCTGGGACGGCGCTGCGGCCGCCGCCGCCGTATTGGGCGAGCATGTCGTACATGCCGACGCCGACGGCGCTGTATGAGCGTTCGACGACGGGGGTTTTCAGGGGCCAGAGGAATGGCTGGGCTTTGACGAGGTGGGGTGCGGTGCGGGTGAGTAGGAGTCCGCGTTCTTTGAGGGCTTCAGCGACGAGGGCGAAGTTGAATTGGTAGAGGTAGCGCAGGCCGCCGTGGACGAGTTTGCTGGACCAGGCGGAGGTGCCGCCTGCCCAGTCTTGTGCTTCGACGATGGCGACGCGTAGTCCGCGGGTAGCTGCGTCGAGGGCGATTCCGGCTCCGGTGACGCCGCCGCCGACAACGAGGATGTCGACTTTCTCGCTGCCCATTTCCCTGAGTGCTTGTGCGCGTTGTTCACGCGTGAGTTGTGTGCGTTGCATGGGCGTGCTCCCATCATGGCGATTGGTGTTTATTTCCACTTTGTCAGGTGGGTGAGCATTTGTTCAGCGGGTGCACGAATGTGCATCTATGGTGGTGGATTGTGGACGAACGACAGATGGTGGAGGTTGCGCGCTCGTATTACGTGGTTGGGGAAACCATGGAGGTGATTGCGGCACGGTTGGGGGTGTCGCGTTCGTCGGTATCGCGGTTGTTGGCGCGGGCGCGTGAGGTGGGGGTGGTGCGGATCAGCATTGTGGATGGTGGAAGTGCGCCGCGGGAGTTACAACGACATTTGGATCGGGCTCGGGTGCGGGCGCATGTGGTGGATGTGCGTCCGACGAGTACACCGTTGGCGCGGTTGGATGCTGTGGCGCGCACGGCTGGGGCGTTGGTGAGTGAGTGCATGCATGATGGCGCGTCGTTGGGGGTGGCGTGGGGGACGACGGTGGCTGCGGTGGTGGAGCAGTTGCCGCCGCGGCCGTTGCGGAATGTGTCGGTGGTGCAGTTGAACGGTGCGGCTAGTGCGCAGTCCAGTGGGATCACTTTTGTGGGAGAGATTTTGGGGCGGGCGGCGCAGGCGTATGGAGCCCGGGTTCATCATTTTCCGATGCCAGCGTTTTTTGATTATGCGGAGTCGCGGCGGGCGTTGTTGCGTGAGCGGTCGGTGCAGCGGGTGGTGGCGGCGCAGCAGCGGTTGGATGTGGCGTTGTTTGGGATTGGGGCGTTTGCCAGTGAGTTACCTTCGCACGTGTATTCGCATGATTACTTGTCGCGTGCGGATGTGGAGCGGTTGGGCAGGTTGGGGGTGGTGGGTGATGTGTGCACGGTGTTTTTGCGTGAGGACGGCACGTATGCCGATATCGAGTTGAATCGTCGGGCGACGGGACCAACGCCTGCGGTGTTGGGGCGGTTGCCGCGACGTATTGGTGCGGTGACGGGTACAGCGAAGGTGCCTGCGGTGGTGGGTGCGTTGCGGTCGGGGGCGTTGACGGATTTGGTGGTGGATTCGGTGACGGCGGCGGCGTTGACGCGGCGGTTGGATGCGAGGCCGTTGCCGGCGCGGCGGGAGCCGGAGGCAGGGTGATGTGCTCCCGGCTGCCGCGGTGTGGTTGTTAGTTGGCTGGGCGTTGTGCGCGCAGGCTGCGGCGGAGGTGATCGAGGCTTTCGATGACGGGGCGTCGCAGGGCGGCGGGGGCCTCGGGGTGTGTTTGGAGCCAGGTGGCGGCTTGGTGTACTCCTTCGTGTTCTTCGATGGGGGTTCCGGGTTGGTAGGGGTCCCAGGTGGGGAAGGTGCCGCGGATGATGCGTTGGGCGATTTCTTGGGTGTGGGTGTTCCAGATAGTGGGGAGGTTGTCGTAGTAGCGCTGGGTGTATTCGGGGAGGAGGTGGGCGTGTCCGGGGCGGGCGAATCCGCCGGTGAGGGCGGAGACTTCGTCGTTTGATCCGGGGTCGGCGCTCATGAGGCGTTCCCAGGTGCGTGCTTTGGTGTTGGCGTCTGGGAATGAGGCCAGGGCGCGGAGGTGTCGGACGGGGGCTGCTGAGGTGGTGTCGTGGGCTAGTTCGGTGTCGATGAGTGCGCTGTCGGCGTGGCCGGTTGCGGCGAGGGCTTCGAGGAGTTGCCACCGTAGTTCGGGGGTCAGTTCGAGGCCTTCGATGGTGTGGGTGTGGTTGAGGAGGTCGTGGATGTCTTTGGCTCGTCCGTCGTGGGAGGCGGCGGTGCGGGCGAAGGTGCGGGCCCAGCTCAGTTGGGCGTCGGACCCTGGTATGACTTCGTGGATGGCGTTCCAGGCCAGGTCGAGGACGCGGGCGTTGGCTGTGGGGCGTTCGGTTGCGGGTAGGTATTGGTCGATGGCTGGTTGGAGGTGGTCTAGGAGGTCCACGAGCAGGACGGTGTCGGTTTCTCGGGGGGCGTGGCGGCAGACGATGTCGATGAAGTCGCGCGCGGGTAGTTCACCGTCGCGGGCTGCGTTCCAGATGGCTGCGCTGAGTCCGGCGCGGGCTAGTGAGGTGTCGACGTCGCTGTAGTGGGCGGCGACGGTGCGGGCTGAGTCGGGGTCGAGTCGGACTTTGGCATAGGTGAGGTCGTCGTCGTTGAGGAGGACTAGGTCGGGGTTGAAGCCGACTGCTTCGGGTACGCGGGTGTGTTGGCCGGTGACTTCGACGTCGATGCTGTGGGTTCGGCGCAGGGTGCCTTGGGGGTCGAAGCTGTAGAGGCCGACGATGAGTTGGTGGGGGCGTTGGGGCTGTCCGCTTTGTTCGATGATCAGTTCGCAGATGGTGTCGTTTTTGCGGATGACGTGGGGTATGAGGGTGTTGAGTCCGTCGGTTTCGAGCCAGAGCTTGGCCCAGGTGCGTAGGTCTTTGCCGCAGGCATGTTCGAGGTGTTCGAGCAGGTCGGAGAAGGTTGCGGTGGAGAACGCGTGGGAAGCGAAGTAGCTGCAGGCGCCGGCGAAGAAGTGTTCTTGGCCTACGTAGGCGACGAGTTGTTTGAGGACGCCTGCGCCTTTGGCGTAGGTGATGCCATCGAAGTTTTGTTTGGCTGCGGCGACGTCGGGGATGTCAGCGGCGATGGGGTGGGTGGTGGGGAGTTGGTCTGCTTGGTAGGCCCAGGCTTTGCGGCGTGCGGCGAATGCGGTCCAGGCGTTGTGGTGTTCGGTGGCTTCGGCGCAGGCCAGCGCGCCCATGTATTCGGCGAAGCTTTCTTTGAGCCAGAGGTCGTCCCACCAGGTGGGGGTGACGAGGTCACCGAACCACATGTGAGCCATTTCGTGAAGGACAGTGTTGGCACGGGCTTCGTATTGGTTTGTGGTTGCACCAGACTGGAAGACGTATCCAGCGTCGGTGAAGGTGACTAGGCCGGGGTTTTCCATGGCGCCGAGGTTGTACTCGGGGACGAAGATGGAGTCGTATTTGCCCCAGGGGTAGGGGGTGTCGAAGTGGTTGTGGAAGAAGTCGAGTCCGGATTTGGTGATGGTGAAGAGGACGTCGGGGTCGAAGGCATCGACGAGTGATGCGCGGCAGAACATGCCTAGGGGGATGGTGAGTTCTCTGTCGTGGTGGGGGCCGACGAGCCCGGTCCAGATGTCATGGTATCCGACGTAGGGTCCGGCGCAGATGCAGGTGATGTAGGTGGATAGGCGGGGGGTGGGGGCGAAGGTGACGCGGGCGAGTTCGGGCAGGTTGTTGTGGGCGGGGATGGTGGTTCGGTTGGCTTCGGGGCTGCCGGAGAGGATTTTCCAGGTGGCTGGGGCGGTGACGGTGAAGGTGAAGCTGGCTTTGAGGTCGGGCTGGTCGAATTGGGGGTAGAGGCGGCGGGAGTCGGCGGGTTCGAATTGGGTGTACAGGTAGGTGTTTGCGTCGCTGGGGTCGACGTATCGGTGGAGCCCTTCGCCGCTGCGGGAGTAGATGCCGTGTCCGCTGATTTCGACGATGTTGCGGCCGTGATTCAGGTCGCGTAGGTAGATGCGGGCGCCGTCGAATTCGATGGTTCGTGGTTGTCCGTTGATGGTCAGGTGGGTGATGTCTTCGCCGATGAAGTCGGCGAAAGTTTCGGTGATGGTGGAGTCGAATTCGATGCGGGAGGTTACGGGGAATGTGACGAGTGTGGTGTCGGCTGCGGCGGCGAGGTTGATGTCAACCTCGTAGTTGTGGATGTACAGGTGGGTAGAGCGGTGGGCGGCTTCGCTGCGTGTTAGGGCTACATTTCCTCGGGTCACCCCCCAACGCTAGCGGCCATGAGGGCGCTTGTGGTCTTAACCGTATCGACTTGTTGGGCAGGCGTGTTCGTTAGTTGGTGCGGTTGCTGCGGCCGGTTGCGCTGATGGTGCCAGAGCCTACGACGCGTGGCCCGTCGTAGAGCACTGCGGACTGTCCTGGCGCAACGCCTCGGACTGGTTCTTGTAGGTGGAGGGTAAGGGTGGTTTCGTCCGTGGCGGGGACGGTGACGGTGACGGGGTATTCGCGTCCGTGTGCGCGCAGTTGTACGCCCAGGTGGGCTTCTCCGGTGGGGCGTGCGCTGGACCAGCGGAGGTGGTCGATGTCGATTCGGTCGATGCGCAGGAGTTCTTCGGGACCGATGGTGACGGTGTTGCTGGTGGGGTCGGTGCCGATAACGTAGCGGGGGCGTCCGTCGGCGGCGGGGCGTTGTAGGTGGAGGCCGCGGCGTTGGCCGATGGTGTAGGCGTAGGCGCCGGCGTGTTCACCGACGATGGTGCCGTCAGGTTCGGTGATGGGGCCTGGTTCGCTTCCTAGCCGCGCGGCGAGGTAGGCACGGGTGTCTCCGTCGGCGATGAAGCAGATGTCGTGGCTGTCTGGTTTTTTCGCTACGGAGAAGCCGTGGCGGGCTGCTTCTTGGCGGATGACGGGTTTGGTGGTGTCCCCTAGGGGGAACCAGGAGGCGGCTAGTTGTTCGGCGTCTAGGACTCCGAGCACGTAAGACTGGTCTTTGGCGTGGTCGACGGCGCGGTGGAGTTCTCTTTCTCCGGTTGTGTTTTCGGGATCGCCGGGTTCGATGACGCGGGCGTAGTGGCCGGTGGCTACACCGTCGAATCCCAGGGCAAGTGCGCGTTCGAGCAGGGCGGAGAATTTGATTTTTTCGTTGCAGCGTAGGCAGGGGTTGGGGGTACGTCCGGCGGCGTATTCGGTGACGAAGTCTTCGATGACGTCGTTGCGGAATTCTTCGGCAAAGTCCCATACGTAGTAGGGGATGCCGAGTTTGTCGGCGACGCGACGGGCGTCGCTTGCGTCTTCGAGGGTGCAGCAGCCGCGGGCGCTTTCGCGCAAGGTAGCGGCGTTGGAGGACAGAGCCATGTGCACTCCGATGACGTCATGTCCGGCTTGGACCATGCGTGCGGCGGCTACGGCTGAGTCAACTCCGCCGCTCATGGCGGCCACGATGCGGCTCATGCGGTTTTCTTTCGTGTGGTGAGGCGGTGGACGTTGCGGGCGCGCTCTACTGCTTCAGGTAGGGCAGTTAAGGCCAGGTCGATATCAGCGTCAGTGGTGGTGTAGCCGAGGCTGAATCGTAGGGCGCCGGTAGCGAGTTCAGCGTCGTGACCGAGGGCAAGGACAACGTGGCTGGGTTGAGTTACTCCGGAGTGGCAGGCAGATCCGGTGGAGCATTCGACGCCGGCGGCGTCGAGGAGGAAGAGCAAGGAGTCGCCTTGGGCTTGGGGTATGAGGACGTGGACGTTGCTGGCGCTGCGTTGGGTGGTGTCTGTGGGGGCCCATGCGCCGGTGATGTGGGCGTCGGGGATGCTTTCGAGGATGCCTTGAGCTAGACGGTCACGCAGGGCAACCAGGCGGGCCACTTCGGTGTCGCGGTGGGTGACGACGCTGTGCAGGGCAGTTTCGAAGGAACGGGCTAGGGCCAGGCCAAGGGTGCCTGAGCGTAAGGCTCGTTCTTGTCCGCCGCCGTAGGAGATGGGGGCGATGCGGGCGTCGCGGCGGGCGATGAGTACGCCGATGCCTACAGGGCTGCCGAGTTTGTGTCCTGATAGGGCCGCGGTGGTGATGCCGGGGTGGTCCAGGGGTAGGTCGAGGACGCTGATTCCTTGGACTGCGTCGCAGTGGAAGGCGATGGCATGTTCAGCGCAGGTCTCGGCGATGGCGGCGGTGGGCTGGATGGTGCCGATTTCGTTGTTGACTGCCATGACTGTCACGAGGGCCACGTTGTCGGGGCCGCCGTTGTTGGGATCTTCGATGGCGGCGCGGATGTCCTCGGTGGCGATGATGCCATCGGGGCGGGGGGCGACGATTGTGATGGTTGCGCCTTCGTTTTTTTCTAGGGCGAAGACGGCATCGCGCACTGCTGGGTGTTCGATGGCGCCCATGATGATGCGGCGGCGGTTGGGGTTGTCGGCAACGCAGCGGCGGTAGGTGCCTAGGATGCCGATGTTGTCTGACTCGGTTCCCCCGGAGGTGAAGAGCACTTCGGAGGGGCGTACGCGCAGCAGGTCAGCTACGTTTTCGCGGGCTTCTTCTAGAGCTGAGCGTGCTTGTCGGCCGGAATCGTGTTGAGCTGAGGGGTTGCCGGTCATTTGGAGTGCAGCGCTTAGGGCCGCCACAACCTCGCTGCGCGTAGGGGCGGTGGCCGCATGGTCGAGGTAAGCACGTCGCATAGGCACTCCGCGATTCTACGAGCGAGGTGTGGCAGGGGCCACCGGTGGCACTGTTTGTGCGATGGTGTCTAGTTTTCTTCGCTGGTAGGGGTGTGTTCGGGTGCGGGTTGGTCGAGGTGTTGCAGGGCTTGGGGGATGACGGTGAAGAGGTCGCCGATGATGCCTAGGTCGGCTTCGTGGAAGATGAGGGCGTCGGGGTCACTGTTGATGACGACGACGGTGGTGGCGGTGCGCATTCCTGCTACGTGTTGCACGGCACCGGAGATGCCGCAGGCGATGTAGAGGCGTGGGGAGACTGATTGGCCGGTTTGGCCGACCTGGGCGGTGTGGTCGATCCATCCGGCGTCGACGGCGGCGCGGGATGCGGCCACTGCGGCGTCGAGGCGTTGGGCGAGTGTGCGGATTGGTTCGAAGTTACCGTTGGTTCCGCGGCCTCCGGCGATGACGATGTCGGCTTCGGCGATGTCGGTGGGGACGCCGTCGACGAAGGTGCTGGGGTTGCGTGGGGTGCGGGTGATAATGCGGGCGGTGCGACCGCTGGGTGACGTGGTGGCCAGGGTGTAGTGGTGGGGGGTGACTGGGTTGGCGCTGGGGGTGAGTGCTCCAGGGCTGAGGCAGACGATGAGAGTGGGGGTGGTGGAGACTGCTTCGACGACGTGTGTTCCGGCGAAGGCGCTTTGGGTGACGACGTAGCCGTTGGGTGCGGCGGGGTCCGCGGCCACGGCGATGGCATCGGTGATGAGTCCGGCGTTGAGGCGCACAGCGAGGCGTCCGGCGATGTTGCGGCCGGTGTGGCTGCTGGGGAGCAGGACGAGGCGAGGGCTGGTCGTGCGGACAAGGTCGGTGAGAGCGTTGAGGGCGGGCAGGACGGGGTGGATGGCGTCTTCACCTGGGTCAAGGGTGTAGATGTGGTGGATGCCGTGGCAGGCGGCGGCGTCGGTGGCGGCGTGGCCGTGGGCGCCAACGTAGAGGGCGGCGGCGCTGTCTGTTGCTGAGGTGAGGTCGGCGGCGAGGGTGAGCCGTTCGTGGGCAGATCGGGGCAGGGTGTCGTGCTGGTCGAGGATGAGGGTGAGCACGTCGTGCATGGGGGTCTCTTCGTGGGCGTGGGCGTGAGGGGTCGCGGATGTTGGGGTCATGCGGGGCGGATTCCGTGGGCGCGCAGGAGTTCGGCGAGGGCTTGGCCGCCTTGGTCTTCGGTGACGATGGTGTGCTTGCGGTGGGTGGAGGTGGCGGGGGTGGCACTGCGGACGTAGGTGCGAGCGCCGTGGTGTCCGACGGTGGTGGGGTCGATGCCGATGTCGCCTAGTTCCCAGGTGTATACGTGTTTGCTGTTGGCGGCGATGATTTGCCGGTAGGTGGGGTATCGGGGTTCGTTGATGCGGTCGGATACCGAGATGATGGCTGGTAGGTCGGCTTCGACGATTTCGTGGGCGTCGGGGGTGGCGCGGTGGATGCGGGCTACACCGTTGGTGATGGTGAGTTCGTCGGCGAAGGTGATCATGGGCAGGTCGAGGCATTCGGCGAGCATGGCGGGGATGACGCGCATGCCTCCGTCGGTGGATGCCATACCGGACAGGACGACGTCGATGGGGCCGAAGCAGGCGCCGATGTGTGTGATGGCTGCGGCGAGTACGTGGGAGGTGGAGACGGCGTCAGATCCGGCTAGAGCTGCGTCGGTGACGTGTACGCCGATGTCGGCGCCCATGTGCAGGGCTTTGCGCAGCGCGATGGTGGCGTCTTCTGGCCCGACTGTGAGAACGATCACCTGGTCGTGTTCGTGGTGTGTTAACCGTAAGGCTTCTTCGACGGCGTATTCGTCGAGTTCGTTAAGGATGCCTTCGGTTTCGCGATCTGTGGTGTTGTCGCGGGTGTCGAATCGACGGGTTGCGGTGGCATCGGGGACGAACTTGGCCGTGACGACGATCCTCATTGATTTTCGCCTCCCTGTCGGGACGTGGGCTGTTCGTGGCCGTGGTGGGTGCTGGTTTCCCATGCTCGCATGGGTGTGGCGCCCACCCCTGGTCAGACCGGGCGGGCGCCACTGTGCCTGTGTTGGCGTGGTGTCTCAGATGGCGCCGGGGCCGCCAGCCAGGCCGCTGCCGTCGCCGAAGATGTCTTCGCCGAGCATGAGCTGGTGCCACATCTGCACACCGGAGAGAACGAGCTGGTAGGAGAGCTGAACGTAGGGCATGACGAGCTCATCAGGTCGGACGATGTGTTCGCAGGTGACGACGAGAGTGCCGTTGTTGATGCCGACCTTGGCGACGTTGAGTCGCAAAGAGAGATCGTTAGCAGCTTTGTACCAAGCCATTTCGTCTTGGGGTAGGTCGGCGCCGATCTGCCATTGGCCGAAGACTCGCATGACGGGCAGGTCGCCCTCGGTGGTGTGGACGAACAGTTGCTGGCCTTCGACTTTGAAGCTGACGTCGCCATCGGCGTCGATGTCGGGGCGGAAGCCCTCGTCTTGGAGTGCATCCAGGACCCGTCCGCGCAAGGGGTGTTCGTCTGAAGGCGGAGGGAAGCTGGGAAGGCTGGTGGGATCAGTCATGGGTCAACGGTATCGGCCTGTGGGGTGGGTGCGCGAGGTCTGGCGTGTGCGCACTTCATCGGGGTGTCGCGCGCACAGGGTGTTTCTTGCGTGCTGTTGTTGTCTAGCTGAACCTTCTTCGAGTTGGTCCCGTCAGAAAAGCGATTCTAGAAACTCATTTCGTGCTGGTGAGGTTTTGGTGCATCTGTCAGGCAGGTCGCGACGAGGAAAACGGCGTCGGTTCCTCACGTTGCCATAGCACTGCTTGAGCTACGTATCCTTGCCCATCTTTGGTGGTGATGGCAGGCGATCCGTAGAGGCTGTATCCGAGGTCGAGAGCTTGACTGACTTTGCGGCAGAAAGAAGCATCGTCAAAGCCAGTGAGTAGGCGGTAGCGAGGTAGACGATCAGCATCGGGCATATGTCATATATTTCCGCATCTTGCGGCCTGCCATATGTTCATGGCTTTTTCACCTGGAGTGCGTGAATGCTTAAGGATCGTTTTTCCTGTTTCTTAAGGGTGCTGTAGCACTGCTGCTGTCTGCTCGGAGGCCTTCTGTCTCAACGACACTGCTCACCACGCAGCACACCAGAGGCCCTACTGTTGTCGCGTGTCTTCTTCGCTACGACTTCCGCGCCTGGGCGCCACTGTCAGTGAACGCGGAACTCGCTTCTCGCTCTACGCCGACAATGCTTCCTCGGTCGACCTATGCCTTTTTGACCAGGTTGGAGGAGCCGAACGACGGTTACCGATGGAAGATGGGGCACACGGGTTGTGGTCCTTGTTTGTTCCTGGTGTAGGAGCAGGGCAGCAGTATGGGTTCCGTGTGAACGGCCCATGGGACCCGGCCTGTGGACACCGACACAACCCGAACAAACTCGTCCTAGACCCTTATGCCGAGGCCATCACTGGGAAAGTCACATGGTCCCCTGAGGTTTTCGGGCACCACGTCAACGCAGATTTCGCTGGTGATGTCACCCGGCGTGACGACCGTGACAGCTCACCATTCGTACCCCGATCCGTAGTGGTCAACCAGAACACGTACGAATGGAACGACGCATTTATGCGGCGGGTGCCATGGACAGAAACATTCGTGTACGAAATGCATGTACGCGGAGCCACAATGCAACATCCAGGGATACCGGAAGAACTGCGCGGCACATACGCTGGCGTGGCGCACGAGGCATTCCTGGACCACTTGGAACGCATCGGTGTTACCGCTGTCGAGCTACTGCCTGTGCACACGTTCACTGACGAAGTGCACCTGGTGAAAAAGGGGCTCTCCCAGTTCTGGGGGTACAACACGTTGGGGTTCTTCGCCCCTCATGAGGGGTATGCCCACGCCACCACTGCCCAAGGTGTCATTGACGAGTTCAAAGCGATGGTGGATGCGCTGCACTCGCGCAACATCGAAGTGCTTCTGGATGTGGTTTATAACCACACTGCCGAGCAGTCCAAAGAAGGTGGCACTTTGTCCTGGCGCGGCGTGGATAACGCCTCCTACTACCGCCTAGACGGGTGGGGGCAAGACATCGACGTCACTGGATGCGGAAACACCCTTGATCTGCGGGATATCTCAGCTCTGCGGATGACACTGGATTCACTACGGCACTGGGTGCACCACTACCACGTAGATGGATTCCGTTTCGATCTGGCAGTGGCGTTGGCGCGCGGCCGTGACGACGGCTTCGACCCAGGCCACCCTTTCTTGATGGCATTGCGCGCCGACCCGGTCCTGTCACGCGTGAAGTTGATCGCAGAACCATGGGACGTGGGCATCAATGGGTGGCGCACTGGGCAGTTCCCGCCGCCTTTTTGTGAATGGAACGATCGTTTCCGCGACGTGGCCCGCACCTTCTGGCTCCAGGACGTCGCCGCTGGTGGAGCCACTGGGCACGGGGTCAGTGACATCGCCACCCGCCTGGCCGGCAGTGAAGACCTTTTCGGTAACCAAGATCGAGGTCCGCTAGCTTCCATCAACTATGTCGCCAGTCACGACGGCTACACCCTGGCTGACACCACCGCCTATGAACGCAAACACAACGAAGCCAACGGTGAACAGAACCGAGATGGCCACGGAGACAACCGCTCCTGGAACCACGGCGCCGAAGGCCTCACCCATGACACCGACATCTTGCGCCAGCGACGCCGCTCGGTGCGCAACTTACTGGCCACCACCCTGCTCTCTACCGGTACGCCCATGATCTGTGCTGGCGATGAGTTCGGCCGCACGCAGGGGGGAAATAACAATGCTTACTGCCAGGACAACCCCACCAGCTGGTTGGACTGGGATCACGGCGAAACCGAAGAAAACCTCATCGACACTCTTGCTTTCCTCTCTCAGCTGCGCGCCGACCATCGCGTGTTCCGGCAGTCGCGTTTCTTCACCGAGCGCCCTAACCCTGCCGATCGGCGCGTTGATGTGCGTTGGTACGGTCGCCTCGGGCGATCTTTGACCCCGCAAGCGTGGGGTGACCCTGATCAACGAGTCTTGCAGATGATGCTCATCGGCGAAGGACTGGAAGCCACCAGTTTTCTTCTTGTGCTTCACGGCGCGAACACAGCTGGCGAGATCGTTTTGCCCCACCCCCCGCACAACCATGTTGGTTCCGAAGAAGAACCGCACCAGCTGTCTCGTTACGAGCTCGTCTGGGACAGCGCCTGGGAGACTCCTGCTGGTGCCGAACACACGGCGCATGATCCGGGTGAGTACGTCACCATGCCGGCTGCGTCGATGCGGGTCTACGAGCTCATCACGAGCTAACCCGCTTCTAGCGCCCTCGCCTTCCAACTCACCAGTAGGCGAGGGCGCTTTTTGATGCCATTACCCAACCGATCTGGTTGCAATGACAGCGATCACAGGCAGACAATGGTCTGGCCGGAACGGTAGCGTCGAGTACGTGAGCAGCTATTCAAAGCCGAAGACCACAAAAACTTCCGCTGTTAGGCCGACCTCTACCAAGCCGACGTCCGCTTCCGCTGCAAAGAAGGCGACGTCCGCCTCTATCTCTTCTACTTCTTCTACCTCCTCGTCTGCTCTGTCCACGCCGAAAGGCCCCATGACGCCCCAACTTGTAACCCACAGCAACATTCCCACCCAACGACCGCTCGGGCGTATCCCGATCACTGGGCTGAGCCCCGTTGTAGAAAACGGCGCCTACCCCACCAAATCTGTCGTCGACGAACAGTTCGCTATTAGCGCAAACGTGTTCCGTGAAGGCCACGACGCCGTTAACGCCAACGTTGTCCTCACCGACCCCGAAGGCACCGAACACACCATCCCCATGACATGCACCAACCCAGGCCTCATGCTCTGGGAAGCAACCGTCAGCGCCGACTGCCCTGGCTCCTGGTCCTACCGCGTCGAAGGCTGGTCCGACCCCTACGCCACCTGGCAACACGACGCCGTCATCAAAGTCGAAGCCGGCATCGACGTAGACCTCATGCTCGAAGAAGGCGCCCGCGTCCTGGAACGCGCACTCACCGTGCCCGGACGCCCCCGCCCAGGCATCGAAGCCGTCAAAGCAGGCATCTGCACCCTACGCAACCAATCCCTAGCCCCCGCCACCCGCCTAGCCGGAGGCACCGACCCCCGCGTCGAAGACGAACTCACCGCGCGCCCACTGCGCGACTGGGTCACCGCCTCCCCCACCATCAACTGGCTCGTCGAACGCAAACGCGCCCTGACCGGAGCTTGGTACGAATTCTTCCCCCGCTCCGAAGGCTGCTACTTCGACAAAACCAGCGGCAAATGGGTCACCGGAACACTGCGCACCGCAGCTAAACGCCTACCCGCCATCTCCGGGATGGGCTTCGACGTCATCTACCTCACCCCCATCCACCCCATCGGCACCACCAACCGCAAAGGCCCCAACAACACTCTCAACGCAGGCCCTGAAGATCCAGGCAGCCCCTACGCCATCGGTTCAGCAGCCGGCGGCCACGACGCCATCGAACCATCCCTAGGCACCTTCAAAGACTTCGACTACTTCGTCGCCGAAGCCAGCCGCCTAGGCCTAGAAGTCGCCCTAGACATCGCCCTGCAATGCTCCCCAGACCACCCCTGGGTCAGCAAACACCCCGAATGGTTCACCACCCGCGCCGACGGCAGCATCGCCTACGCCGAGAACCCACCCAAGAAATACCAAGACATCTACCCACTGAACTTCGATAACGACCCAGCCGGCATCTACGCCGAAATCCGACGCGTCATCCAGGTATGGATCGACCACGGAGTCAAAATTTTCCGCGTCGACAACCCCCACACCAAACCCGTCGAATTCTGGCAATGGCTCATCAACGACGTTGCTAAAGACCATCCCGACGTCATCTGGCTTGCCGAAGCATTCACCAAACCCCCCATGATGGCCACCTTGGCCAAAGTCGGTTTCCAACAGAGCTACACCTACTACGCCTGGCGCAACACCGCCGAAGAGATCGCCGAATACATGGCCGAACTCACCGACGACACCACCGGCTCCGCCGCCTACATGCGCCCCAGCTTCTGGCCCACCACCCACGACATCCTCACCCCCTACATGCAGTTCGGCGGCCCCACTGCATGGAAACTACGCGCCACCTTGGCCGCCACCTTGTCTCCCACTTACGGCATCTACGCCGGATACGAACTCATGGAGTCAGTCCCCCGCCCCGGCGCTGAAGAACAAATCGACAACGAAAAATACGAATTCAAAAACCGCGATTGGGCCAGCTACGCCCCCGGCGGAGAACGAGCCGGACAACTCTGGATGGCCGACTACCTCGGCAAACTCAACCGAATCCGCCACGAACACAACGCCCTTGACTGGCTACGCAACTACACCCCCCACACCACCGACGACCCCGAAGTGCTCTGCTTCTCCAAACGACGCGTCGAAGGCCCCCACGAAGACACCATCATCGTCGTGGCCAACACCGACCCGCACTCTATGCGCGGCACCATGATCCATCTCGACATGGAAGCACTCGGCCTGAAAAAGGACGAACGCTTCATCGCCAAAGACCTCATCACCGAAAGCGAATGGGAATGGGGCAACGAAAACTACGTACGCCTAGGCGTGGATTGGGAGCCCGTCCACGTCATCTCGGTCCGGAGGTTCTGACCCATGCAAGGCCTCAACCTTTCCCAACCCGGGTTGCAACACGACCCTGACTGGTACAAAACTGCCGTCTTCTACGAAGTCCTCGTCCGCGCCTTCGCCGACAGCAAAGGCTCCGGATCAGGCGACTTCACCGGCCTGATCAACAAACTCGACTACCTGCAATGGCTCGGCGTCAACTGCCTATGGCTGCCCCCGTTCTACGCCTCTCCGCTACGCGACGGCGGCTACGACATCGCCGACTACACCGCAGTCCTACCCGAATTCGGCACCCTGCCCGAATTCACCGAACTCGTCACCCAGGCCCACGCCCGCGGCATCCGCATCATCACCGACTTCGTGATGAACCACACCAGCGACCAACATCCCTGGTTCCAAGAGTCCCGCTCAGACCCCGACGGCCCCTACGGCGACTTCTACGTCTGGAGCGACGACGACACCAAATACGCCGACGCACGCATCATCTTCGTCGACACCGAAACATCCAACTGGACCTTCGACTCTGAACGACGCCAGTACTACTGGCACCGGTTCTTCTCCCACCAACCAGACCTCAACTTCGAAAACCCGGCCGTCCAAGAAGCCATGTTCGACGTCGTCCGATTCTGGATGGACCTAGGCATCGACGGCTTCCGCCTCGACGCCGTGCCCTACCTGTTCGAAGAAGAAGGGCACAACGGAGAAAACCACCCCAAAACACACGAATTCCTCGCCAAACTCCGCGCCATGGTCGACGAGGAATACCCCGGACGCATCCTCCTGGCTGAGGCAAACCAAATGCCCCACGAAGTCGTGGACTACTTCGGCACCCCCGAAGCACCCGAATGCCAGATGTGTTTCCACTTCCCGGTGATGCCACGCCTGTACTACGCACTGCGCGAGCAAAAGGCAACACCCATCATCGACGTCCTCAACGACACCCCACCCATTCCCGCAGACGGGCAATGGGGAACGTTCCTGCGTAACCACGACGAGCTCACCCTCGAAATGGTCACCCCCGAAGAACGCACCGCCATGTACGGCTGGTATGCCCCCGACTCCCGCATGCGCGCCAACGTCGGTATCCGCCGACGCCTAGCACCACTGCTGGACAACTCCCGTGCCGAAATCGAGCTCATCAACGCCCTCGTCTTGTCCCTACCAGGCAGCCCCTGCCTCTACTACGGCGACGAAATCGGCATGGGCGACAACATCTGGCTCAACGACCGCGACGCAGTACGCACCCCCATGCAGTGGACACCAGACCGCAACGCAGGCTTCTCCACCGCAGACCCAGGCAAGCTCTACCTGCCAGTCATCCAATCCCTGGTGTACCACCACAACAACGTCAACGTGGAAGCCCAAATGGCTTCCAGCAGTTCACTGTTGCACTGGATGCGCGCCATGCTTCAAGTACGCGGACGCTACCCCGTCTTCGGACTGGGCAGCTTCGACCTACGCGAATGCGACAACGAAGCCGTCCTAGCCTTCACCCGCACCCTGGAAGCAGACCCCAGCAAAGGCCGAGAAGAATCACAACACGTCCTATGCGTGCACAACCTTTCCTCTCGCCCCCAAGCCGGAACCATCACACTGCCCGAACGTTTCACGGACGCCAAAGTCAAAGACCTCTTCGGTGGCAGCGGATTCCCCAGAATCACCGCCAACGACGACGGCCAATGCAGCTACTCAGTAACCATCGGATCACGCGACTTCTTCTGGTTCGAACTCCTGGAGCGTGACGCCGATGGCTGAGCAACAGGACACTACCCCCACCACCATGGAGCTGCTCACTGCCTGGATGCCTTCCAAACGGTGGTACACCTCCAAAGGAAACACCCCTGAACTACGACGCCTAGGCGGATTCACCTTCGCAGATCCGGCCGGCAAAGTAGGAGTCGAAGTACTCATTCTCCTGGACTCCTGCGCAGCCACCGACTCCTCCCCCGGTGTCGTCTATCACGTACCCATCACCTACCGAACCAGCCCCCTACCCAACGCCGAAGAACACCTCATCGGCACCCTGCAACACCCCCAACTCGGGAAAAACTGGGTCTACGACGGCGCCGCCGACCCCGTCTACGTCGCTGAACTACTCCGCTTCAGCCTCGGCGGCGGAGTCAGCACCACCGGCGAAGGTGAAGGGTTAAACGACCCAGCCCGCGGAATTCCCCTCCACACGCCACGGGCAGTGAAGGTCATCTCCAGCCGCATCCTTTCTGGAGAACAATCCAACACCTCGATCATCATCGAAGGACGCATCGGAAGCGGCACCCAAGAAACCGCGCGACGACTCATCGTCAAACTCTTCAGAGTCCTATCCTCAGGGTTGAACCCTGACGTCGTCCTACAAAGCGCACTAGCTACCTCCGGATCACGCCTGGTACCCGAACCATTCGGATGCCTCACCGGCACGTGGGAAAACCCGCACGGAGGTATCGCCCAAGGCCACCTCGCCTTCGCGCAAGAATTCTTCACCGGAACACAAGACGCGTGGCGCACAGTCACCAGCGCACTCGCCACCGGAGAGGACTTCACTGCCCGGGCACGCGACCTGGGTGTTGCTACCGCCCAGGTGCACGTCGACCTGGCGCGGGTCTTACCCACCAAACCCGCCGAAGAAGAAGATCACCAAGCACAAATCCGCTCGTGGCAACAACGCAAAGACGCAGCCTTAGCGGCTGTACCGGAGCTGGCCGTCCACACAGAAGACATCGACGCGATCTTTCAAGCCGCCCAAGCAGCCCAATGGCCTGACCTACAACGCATCCACGGTGACTATCACCTCGGTCAGGTTCTTGATGTTCCTGAACGCGGATGGGTCCTGCTGGACTTCGAAGGTGAACCGTTGCGCCCTCTGCACGAACGCAACGAACCCGACCTCACGATGCGCGATGTCGCTGGAATGCTGCGCTCCTTTGATTACGCCGCTGGCTCCCGGGCCCAGGAAGCTCCCGAAGAAGAAGCAACCGCCCAGGCGTGGGCGAGTGCCGCACGTGAAGCCTTCTGCGACGGCTACGCCTCAATTGCCAGCGACCCACGCACCGGAGCGAACGCACTTGTGCTGCGCGCTCTGGAACTAGACAAAGCCCTATACGAGGTCGTGTACGAGACTCGGAACCGACCAGCTTGGGTGAGCATCCCCACCGCTGCGGTCGAACGTCTCGCGTCACGACCATCTACCCCTGAAGAAGGGAACAACACCGTGACGAGCAGCTCTGAGCAGTCCAAGAACGGCGCACCTTGCGCCGGTGACACCCGAGTCACCGACCCCGACGGCGCGCTACCAGTACCCACACACGAACTCGATCTCCTAGTCCGCGGCGGCCACGGCGACCCCCACGGCGTCCTGGGCCTGCACCGCCACAACGGCGGCGTCACCTTCCGAGCTCTACGCCCCGACGCCCGCACCGTCACCGTAAAACTTCCCGACGGTTTTTCAGCCCCGATGCGTCACGAACATGAAGGCGTATGGGTTACCCACATTCACGGCACTGACGTGTCCGACTATCGCCTCGATGTCACCTACAGCGACGGACAGGTCCACCATCAGGATGACCCTTACCGTTTCTGGCCCACGCTGGGCGAAATTGACCTACACCTCATCGGGGAAGGACGCCACGAAGAACTGTGGCGAGTGCTCGGCTCGCACATCCGCCGCTACGAAGGCGGCCACATGGGCGACGTACAAGGAACCAGCTTCGCTGTGTGGGCTCCCAACGCCCGCGCGGTGCGCGTAGTCGGCTCCTTCAACAACTGGGATGGCCGCGCCCACCCGATGCGTGTCCTTGGTGGCTCCGGCGTATGGGAACTGTTCATCCCCGACGTCGGTGAAAACACGACGTACAAATACGAAATCTGTGGCGAAGACGGCTACTGGCGCGCCAAAGCCGACCCCCTGGCACGGGCCACCGAAGTACCACCTCTGAACTCCTCGGTTGTTACCCAATCCCACTACACGTGGAACGACGCAGAGTGGATCGCCCAGCGCGAAGCCGTTGCTGATCCTCATAACATGCCGATGAGCGTCTACGAATGCCACCTCGGCTCGTGGCGTCAGGGGCTCAGCTACGTCGATGCGGCAGATGAGCTCGTGAAGTACGTCAAAGATCTGGGCTACACGCACGTGGAGTTCCTCCCACTAGCGGAGCACCCTTACGGGCCAAGCTGGGGGTATCAAGTCACCGGCTACTACGCCCCCACATCTCGCTTCGGCACACCAGACGAATTCCGTTACCTGGTCGATGTTCTTCACCAAAACGGCATCGGCGTCATCATGGACTGGGTACCAGCACACTTCCCCAAGGATGCCTTCGCGCTGGGCCGATTCGATGGAAAGCCGCTCTACGAACACCCCGACCCTCGCCGTGGCGAGCACAAAGACTGGGGAACCTACATCTTCGACTTTGGTCGCCCGCAGGTACGTAACTTCCTCGTCGCCAATGCCTGCTACTGGATCGAAGAATTCCACGTCGATGGGCTGCGAGTCGACGCCGTCGCCTCGATGCTGTACCTGGATTACTCTCGTGCCGAAGGTGAATGGGTGCCGAACGAGTTCGGCGGGCACGAAAACCTCGAGGCAGTCCAATTCCTGCAGGAAACGAACGCAACCCTGTACCGACGCTACCCCGGCGTAGTCACCACCGCCGAGGAGTCAACTAGTTGGGGCGGTGTTACCAAACCGACCTATGCCGGCGGCCTAGGTTTTGGTTTGAAATGGAATATGGGCTGGATGCACGACACCCTCGGCTATGCCTCGCTACCACCAGTGAACCGGCAGCACAGCCACCACCAGATCACGTTCTCCATGGTGTACCAGTACAACGAGAATTTCGTTTTGCCGATCAGCCACGATGAGGTCGTGTACGGCAAGGGCTCGATGCTGCGCAAGATGCCTGGCGATCGGTGGGAGCAGCTCAGCGCGCTACGGGCCTACTACGCCTACATGTGGTCGCACCCAGGTAAGCAGTTGCTTTTCATGGGTCAGGAGTTCGCTCAAGAAAGCGAGTGGGCCGACGGGCGCAGCCTTGACTGGTGGCTACTGGATCAGGCCCCACATTGGCAGATCCACAAACTCATCAAAGACTTGAACCACCTGTACACCAGCCGTCCGGCTTTGTGGGAGGTCGATCACGACCCGGCAGGGTTCCAGTGGATTGATGCGAACGACTCCTCTGGAAACACGCTTTCGTTCCTGCGCTACGGCGATGAAGACACTCAAGGGCGGCGACCGGTCGTTGCTTCAGTGGTGAACTTCTCGAGCATGGAGCACCACAACATGCGGATCGGGTTGCCTCATCCGGGTGCGTGGCGCGAAATCCTCAACACGGACTCCACCGAGTACGGCGGCGCTGGTGTAGGCAACTTGGGCCGGATTGAAGCCGAACCGGTGCCGTGGCATGGGCAGCCGTACTCGGCGACGATCACGATCCAGAAGATGTCTGCGGTCTGGTTTGAGCCAGAAGACCAAGATGAGGGGCACACGCCTGCATCGTTAGAGGTGCGTGGGGCTGCGCGCCCAGAGTTGTCGAACTCTCCAGTGGTGGAGGGCGAAGTTGTGCGCAGCGACCTGTCTGAAGCTGATCTGCGCGCCCCTCGTGTAGGTCGTTCAGCCGGTTCCTCCGCGCGCGGGGCAGAGCCTGAACAGGCCCCGTTGGGCTGGCCTGAGGAGAAAGGCTCGAAGCCTAACTGAGGCTCTCGTTTTTAAAGCAGTGGGCGTGTTGCTGGCACCTGTAATTGGCGCCAGCAACACGCCCACTGTCACATACACCCAGGAAATGCTTAGAGCTTCAACACTTTTCAAATAAATAGAGGGCTGATTATCGGACCCCACGGCTGTGTGTGCCAGCCCACACAGCCACCCACACCCGGTACGTTCCGCATGCCGAAAAAATTTCGCCCCTCGTCGCCTCACGGTTGACACCGGGACCAGACCTGACAAGGAACCCACTGTGCCTGCCGTCCGCAAACTTGCTTGCACTCTGCTTGCCACCACCCTCGTCGTTGCACATGCCAATGCCTCATCAGCCGACGAACACGACATCCCCGGCACCGCCGGGGCCAAAACCGTCACCGGCGCCGCTGAACCGCCACGCCCCGCCTTCTACGAACCTCCGGCCTCCATCACAGGCAAGCCAGGCTCTGTGATCCGTTCCGAAGCCGCCGACACAGTCGCTGACCCACTCAAAGTGCACGACAAAAACTTCACACACCGCCGGGTCATGTACACGACCAAAGACCGCCAAGGACACTCCATCGCCGCCACCGGTCTAGTGATCGTGCCCAAAGCACGCTGGGTTGGCCCGGGCAAAAAACGCCCACTCATCGTGCACGCACCAGGCACCCAAGGCACCGGCGACCGATGCGCTGCCTCCCGCCAATTCCAGAAATTCAGCCAGTACGAAATCCTCTTCATGAAGGACCTTCTCCTACGTGGCTACGCCATCGCTGTCCCTGACTATCAGGGCCTCGGCACACCAGGAACACATACGTACATGGTCCGTGGTGCACAGGCACACGCCGTGCTCGATATGGCTCGTGCTGCCCGCTCCATGGAGCTTCCCGGCATCGACAGCTCCACTCCCATTGGCCTCAACGGATATTCTCAAGGCGGTGGAGCCGTTGCTGCGGCAGCAGAACTTGCTCCTGAATACGCCCCCGAACTGGACATTAAAGGTGTAGCTGCCGGCGCTGTCCCAGCAAACCTGGCTGCCGTAGCAGAAAAGATCGACGGTGGACCGTACGCCGCATTTGGCCTGTACTCGGCACTTGGTTTGTTCAGCTCCTACCACCTCGACCCCAAAAAATACGTCAACGATAAAGGGATCGACCTGCTCAAGAAAGCCGAAGACCACTGCACGCTGGAGCTGAAAACATTCAAAAACCTCGACACCGCCAAGTACACCCAGACCGGGAAAAAACTGACATCGTTCTTTGACACCGCCCCGTTGAAAGACGTAATCGAAGACAACCGCATCGGTCGCCGCACCCCGAAAGCACCCGTTTTGATCACACACGCACGCGGTGACGATGTCATCCCTTACGCGGTGGGTAAGCAGCTCGCTAAAGATTGGTGCTCCCGCGGCGGCGATGTGCAATTCCGCACCCACTTGGATGGCATGCACGCTTTGGGGGCATTCCCACACGCCGCAGCCGCCCAATTGTGGTTCGAGGGAAGGTTCGCTGGGAAAGCGAACCAGCGCAGCAACTGCAGCTCTTTGAAGTAGCAGCCAAGCCTTACACCAGCAGGAGGGTGGCCAACTTTGCCCGATTTGGCCTCCCTCCTGCTGCGCAACTGGCCTTGGCAGGTGAAAAGATTCTCGTATGGCTATCAACCGCGCTGGACAGCTTGCTGACCCCTCAGACCTCATCGACATTGCCGAAATCGTCACTGCTTACTACACCCGCATCCCGGACGCCGCTAACCCTGACCAACAGGTCGTTTTCGGCACTTCAGGCCACCGCGGAAGCAGCGTAAAAACCTCCTTCAACGAACAGCACATCCTGGCCACCACCCAAGCCATCGTCGACTACCGCACCGAACAGGGGTACGACGGCCCCTTGTTCATTGGCCGTGACACCCACGCTCTGTCTGAACCAGCCATGACAAGCGCACTAGAAGTACTCGTCGCCAACAACATCACCGTCATGGTCGATGCCGAAAACGGCTACACCCCCACGCCAGCGATCTCTCACGCCATCCTGCGCACAAACAAAGGAAAAATCGGTGGTGTCACCGACATGCCAGCCCACACCGGGTTGGCTGACGGAATCGTCGTCACGCCCAGCCACAACCCGCCCACTGACGGAGGGTTCAAATACAACCCGCCCCATGGCGGCCCCGCCGACACCGATGCCACGACCTGGATCGCTAACCGTGCTAACGCCTACATTGCCAAGTCCCTTGATGGCGTGAAACGAGCACCACACACGCAGGTCACCGCGCACGTCACGCCTTATGACTTCAAAGGCATTTACGTTGCCGATCTCGAAAACGTCATCGACATGGACGCGATCAAAACTTCAGGCATCCGCATCGGTGCTGACCCCCTGGGCGGCGCCGCTGTAGCGTACTGGGCCGCTATCGGTGAGCACTACGGCCTAAACATTGAAGTGGTCAACCCTCTGGTCGATGCCACGTGGCGCTTCATGACCCTGGACTGGGACGAAAAGATCCGCATGGACTGTTCTTCTCCTGCGGCAATGGCTTCTCTCATCGCCATGAAAGACACCTACGACATCGCTACCGGTAACGATGCCGACGCAGACCGACACGGCATCGTCACCCCCGACGCCGGATTGATGAACCCCAACCACTTCCTCGCCGTAGCAATCCAATATCTCTATTCACACCGTCCCGGGTGGCCAGCCAATGGATTCGTCGGAAAAACGCTTGTCAGCTCGGCGATGATCGACCGGGTTGCAGCCGCGCTGGGCCGCGAACTGGTCGAGGTACCGGTTGGATTCAAATGGTTCGTCCCTGGACTTCTCGATGGATCAGGCCCCTTCGGAGGAGAAGAATCCGCTGGCGCCAGCTTCCTACGATTCGACGGAACTGTCTGGACCACTGACAAAGACGGCATCATCCTGGCCCTGCTTGCCAGCGAAATCCGCGCAAAAACAGGTAAGAGCCCTTCCGAGCACTATGCCGAGCTCGTGGCCACACATGGCGAGCCTGCCTATGCCCGTGTTGATGCTCCCGCAAACCGCGAACAAAAAGCCACACTGAAAAACCTCTCGGCTACCGATGTGACCGCTGAACAACTCGCTGGTGAGCCAATCATTGCCAAACTCACCGAGGCACCCGGCAACGGTGCCCCCATCGGCGGCCTCAAAGTGATGACCGAATCTGCATGGTTCGCTGCCCGTCCTTCTGGCACTGAAGACGTCTACAAAATCTACGCAGAATCCTTCAAAGGCCCTGACCACCTTGCCCAGGTACAAGAAGAAGCAAAGAGCGTCGTCGCAGCAGCTCTAGGCAGCTAACAACATATGTGTTGGGGGCAGCCTCCCTAGATACTTCAGGAGGCCGCCCCCAACACATATGAACCGCTGATGTCGATACTGATCAGACGTGCGAGAACTGGGTCTGTCCTGCAAAACCACCAGTGGGTGCCGCGCCGAAGGCGTTGTGACCAGCTGTACCACGACGTGCCGCGAGAATCCCGAAAACAACCGGGCCCAGCAGCGGAATCAGTTGGATAAGCAACCACCAGGCAGAACGTCCTGTGTCATGCATGCGGCGAGATCCGACCGCTAGCATGGGAACCAGCAGCACCAGGCTCACCACATTCCCCAACGGTCCTAGCGCCGTGAGCTCAGATGCCGTGAACGGGAAAAGCACTGCATCAATCAGGGTCGTGACAAACATTGCCGCGACTCCAAAAGCGAAAAACCACCAGTACTCGCTACGACGAGCACGGCCAGAGAAAACGAAGAACTGCCGCAAGCATGTGACGATGGCCTCACCAGGTGTAAGAGTGTTCATGCAGATCAGCCTGGCCGCTGGGATCGTCGCCGTCCCGTTCTCCCACAGCTGCGCAAGGGTTGTGGACAACACCGCACATCGTGCACATCCTCACCCCAACGGCAGAGACACCACCGAGGCCCCACCAACTACCGACTCACCTGAAACTCTGCTGCTCTTGGCCGGTACAGCCCGAGCGTGCGACTGCCGCAGTCCCTCAACCACCCCTACTCCCCCACCAACTACCCGTACCGACGCCAATGCAGCCAACACCAAAGCATCGCTGTCCCGGTGCACCACCGCTGCCGCTAAATCACGAACAACATGCCCGCACGAGCGAGCCACACCACCGCTTCCCTGCACCGCTCCACCCTGTGCACATTCCAGCCGCCCCTGACCACGCGCCTGCGCAAACACACCCCGCACCGCACGCGAAACATTTATTCCTGGCTCCACAATCCGACGGGCAATTGTCGCCCCTGCAACAGCTGTTACAGACGCCCCCGCACGACGGCACGACAACACAAAACTCTCATCGACTTCCCGTGCCGTACCGCACTGCGGGTCAAACCAGGGCCCACCTTTAGCCCGAAAAACATCCGCCCGCACAGCCACATTCACTAACCCCATGCCAATCCCCGAAGGCCAGGTCCACCTACCCCGCATGTCATCATCAACCACTAGCCGATCCCAGCGCGCCGCCCGCGCAGGCAGCTGGCTCACCACTGCCCCACGCACCACATCACCCGAGCATTCCAACGCCGCATCCATCGCCGACAACCACCCGGCACGCACGTGGCAATCATCACTAAGAAAAATCAGCCACTCCACCGCAGGGAACCGCCGCAACACTGTCCGAACCTGGGCATTCCTCACCCGTGCCGGAGCTGTATGCCGCAACCCCACCACACCACCAGCCACCCCAGCCAAGGCTTGCTTCGTCACTCGAGCCGTCACCACCTCAGCCGACTCATCTGCAACCAACACCGCAAACCGTCCCGGCTGCGCTGAGGCCTGAATCTGCTCCGCCAAGCCACGCAACAACACCGGCAACCGTCCAGAAGAACGCTGCGTAGTTACCGCAACGACCACACGGACAGCACGATTCGGACTTACAGACATGGGGCACCTCAGCAAAAGAACACGTCCGACCAGCACCGACATGCCAGTCAGCCCCCACCGTCCATGCTAGAAAGCCAGCTCTTCCTCCCCCGCTTCAGACACGCACTGAGATACAAAAAGACGGGCGCGCCAGCCACACTTAGCTGCACGCACCCGCCAAGGGGCAAATGTACTTTTCCCCAATCAGAACAGCGCAGCCATCAACGCACGCCGTGCCTTCAACACCCGCTCATCACGGGAACCAACAACCTCAAACAATTCCAGCAACCGGGCCCGCACCATATCGCGCTCGTCCTCAACCGTGACCCGAATCAGGTCAATCAACCGCGCGAACGCGTCTTCAACATGACCACCAGCCACATCAATATCCGCAACCGCGAGCGCTGCCTGCACATTCTTGGGGTCTTCGGCGGCTGCTGCCCGCATCGCGGCAGCATCGACTGTGGCTAGGCGTTCGAGCAGGCCTACTTGGGCCATTCCTGCGGTAGCTGCAGAATCTTTGGGGTTCTGCTCCAGTGCCTTAGCGTAGGCGGCACGAGCGGCGGCATAGTCGCCTGCTTGGATCGCGTCGAATGCTTCTTGGTGCAGCGGCGGGAGCTCTTCGGCTGGGGCTGCGCCAGTGCTTTCTGTTGCTTCAATACGGCCGGTCACTCCGTTCTGAGCCGCAACCGTCAACAATTCGTTCACCATCGGGGCAAGCTGCGGAGCAGGCTGCACGCCAGGGAACAACGGAATCGGCTGCCCAGCAATCACTCCGAAAGTCATCGGGATCTGCTGGGCCTGGAAAGCCTGTGCCACTGCCGGGAACGCGTCAACATCAAAGGCCACCACCCGCAACCGTCCCTGCACTGTGGAAGCCGCTGCGACGGCTTGCTCCACCGCCTGTTCAGTTTCTGGGCGAGAAGCCGAGTACAGGACGAACAACGCCGCAACATCACGGGTTCCCAGGACAAGCTCCTGGAATGTTGCTTCCGTACCGTTCACACGCAACGCGGCCGCGCCACCTTCAGTGGGTGCCTCAGCAGAAGCCGCAGGCGTCCCCTGCCCCAATGACGACAAATCAACAGCGCCGCGCATAGCGCCGGACGAGAAGGAAGGAGTGCTCATGGACACATTCTCTCCTACAGGTCACCTCTGATGCGACCTTCGCTATCAACTGTGGCGCACCGATATCCCCGAAACACAATGATTGAAAAGTCACACGCAGCTAACTAACGAGACCCGCCTTGCAAGAGGCACCTCGTCTTTACAGTGGACCCATGACTGCAACTACATCCGGCCTTTTCACCCATATCGACCACGTGGGCATCGCTGTTCGTGACCTCGACGAAGCAATCCGCTTCTACGAGGACAAGTACGGGATGAAGATGGTTCACCGCGAACAGAACGAAGAGCAAGGCGTCGCCGAAGCAATGATGGCCGTCGGGGACTCCACCTCCTGCATCCAGCTCCTAGCCCCCCTGAACGAAGACTCCACCATCGCCAAGTTCATCGGGAAAAACGGTGTCGGCATCCAACAGATGGCCTACCGCGTCGAAAATATCGACGACGTGTGTGCCACGCTGCGCGAGCGCGGGCTACGCCTGCTCTACGACACTCCCAAAACCGGTACCGCTGGCAGCCGTATCAACTTCATCCACCCCAAAGACGCTGGTGGTGTCCTCGTCGAGCTAGTCGAACCAGCTACCGGCGCGCACTGAAAGCACCCCACAAACACTCTCTGCGGTCACCCCCCCTCTACACGGGGCTGGCCGCAGATGTATACGCACGCCCGGCACCTCGCGGTACAGCGCGTTGATCTCCTTAGCGCACAGCGCCACCAGGGCGCCGACGGTTGCGGGCCCGCCAGCAACTGGTGTGCCAATGACGCCGATCCTCGATTCCCCCGAAGCTGACGAAATCATCAGCAGGCCAAGCCACCACGTGCGGCACGCCCGAAAACCATTGCTGACATCCCGGGCACAAATACGTTCTTCCCGACGCCGCCACGGAACGAACATTCCATAACCCGTCCGGGTGCTGCTCACTCTTGGTAAAACCACCCAACGCCCGCCCCACACCAATCGGACGAACATCATCACGGCGACGGTTGTGGCGAGGCATACAGGTATTCTCGCAGGGGGCCACAAGCTTCTTCCAAGACCTAAAGAGATCATTGGACAGGAACGCCCCCTCCACCGTTTCATCCCTGAGAGGACCCCACCTGTGAGCAGCCAGCCGACCCGACGTGACATTCTCCGCGGATCCGCACTCGGCGCTAGCGTCCTCACTCTCGCTGCCTGTTCCACCCCACAGCAGAGCTCCCCAGCCACCACAACCACCACCAGTAACACCCCCAGCGCACCAGCGACTACCGGCGCACCCAATTCAGGGCCTGCCCCCGTTACCTTCGGCAAGCTCCACGCGCTAGCCCACGTAGACAACAAGCGTCTGCGGCTGCACACCACCTCCGGGGACATCCTCTTCTGGGGTGGGGCCACTCTCACCGGTCATATTCCCGGCAGCCGAACTGGATACCTCACCGGTACTGCAGCGCACTATCGCCGCTGGTACCAGCAGATGCACAACTTCGGCCTACACTTCATCGTTTTCAACCGCTTGCACCCCGCAGCTGCCTACGCCGAGCTAGCCCGCCACAACACCGAAAACCCACAATCCCCGCTTTATCTCATTCAGGTACTCTCCCGCACCGACAGCGACGAAATCCTCGTCGTCCCCGGCTCTCCTGAACCCCCAGCCACCAGCCGCAACAACGACGCCCGCAACAGCACCAGCAACGCTGACGAAGAACCACCCAGCCTCGACGAGAACACCACCAGCAAACTCGACGACCACGCACAACACCTCATCCACGCTCTGGCCGGCAAAGACGAAAAATACGACACCGACGTCACCTCGTGGCTAGCAGCAATCTTGCTCGACCTGCACTGGAACGCAGACCAACTCGCCCAAGCAGACCGTTCCATCCCTAAACCCAAACCCTTCGCCGGCACCTACATCACCTCCAGCAAAAACAGCACCACCACCGAACATTGGGCAGCCGAACGCCTCGAACACATCGCCACCCTCCTGGCCAAACTCAACCGCACCATCCCCCTGGCCATCATCGGCCGCCCCGAAAGTGACCCCCTGCGACGTCCCAATATTGCGGTGGCCCCTAACGGCTCGCTCACCGCCACTCCCACCCCTAGCGCCACCCCAACCCCCACTAACTCACCCACCCCCAGCAGCACCGCCACCCATCCGCCAGCTCCCACCGGCACCGACCTACGCCCAGACCACATCGCAGCCACCAGCGACTGGCCCGGCGGAACCTTTGCCTACTACGACGCCCCGCCCTACCGCCCCGAATTCATCACCGCAAACGAAAACTACGGCTCCGACCCTGACCCCTACCTGGCCTACATCCGCGAACTCCAAAAATCTATCGACGGCCCCCTCGTCCTTGGCGGACTCGGTGTCAGCAGCTGCATCGGATCTGGATTCCCCGGATCAGCAGGCCGAAGCCAGGGCTACCACAACGAAAAACACAAATTCGAAATCGACAGTTCTCTCGTCGAACAGCTCGCCTCTGGCGCGCTCAGCGGCGCAATCATGAGTAACTGGCACGACGACTGGTCAGCAGCAACCTGGAACACCGCCAACCGTGCTGCCTTCATCGACCGCACCGAACGTCCCATCATCGACCACGACCCCCTCACCGCAGACCAATGGCTGGGCATCGTTGCTCTGGATCCTCGCCGCGCAGGTGAACGCGTCGTTCACAAAGCCCCCAAAGCCGGCCTGCAACGCGTCCTAGTCGACCACGACGCCTCCTGGCTCTACTTCACCCTCGAATTCGCAGGACGCATCACCTCACCGGTCGAAATCGGATTCGACCTACTCTCCAACGGTGGACTACGCCTACCCGGCGGAAGCGGAGAACCCATCCACGACGTAGCCATCCGCACCGTCCCCACCATGAGCACCACCTACCTGCTTATCCGCCAAGTCCTCGACCCACTCCAGATCGATGGACTCCCCCTACTGGCTATTCCCAACAGCGCCCACATCGGCTGGAACATGCAGCGCATCCTGCGATCCACCGCATCACTGGCCGCGCTGGACAAAAACAACGACAACGACAACGAAACCGACCAACAACGCCGCGAGCGCCTCGCCAAGCTACGTTTCCTCGACGCCGGCGACCTCATCCTCGGCTCCTGGAACCCAAAGGACCCCGACTTCGATAGCCGCGCCACCTGGCACATGGCTCGTCCCTCCTCCGACGGCCCGGCCATCCTGCGCTACCGCCTGCCCTGGGGCCTACTCGACATGCTTGACGCACCACGGCGCCTAGCATTCAACCCCACCAACCGGGACGAAAACCAAGTGCCCGTCAAAGCCATGACCATCACCATCGAATCGAGCACCCCAGGCAGTCCCGTTTCTTTCCCGCTGCCCATCCCCTCGTGGTCCGCTGCTCGCTACACCGAACGCGTCAAAAAGGGAGCAAAACTACTCAGCGAAGTGTTCACCAACGCAGCCACCCCCGTCGAACGCCTCACCAGCCCGACATCCACCCCCACTCCCACCTCAAAGCGGTAGCCTGCCCGAGTGCGCCTCGTCATCGCGAACTGTGCCGTCGACTATGTCGGCCGCCTCAACGCCCACCTTGCCCTCGCGCCACGACTTCTCATGGTCAAGGCCGATGGCTCCGTCCTCGTCCACAGTGACGGCGGCTCCTATAAACCCCTCAACTGGATGTCGCCTCCCTGCACACTGACCGAAAAAGACCCTGAACAGGTCGAACGCGAAGCAGGAATCACCCGGATTTGGGTGGTGAATCACAACAAGACCGACGACTACCTCCGCATCAAAATCGCCGAGATCCTTTCCGACACCTCTATCGAACTAGGTGTCGACCCTGGCCTGGTTAAAGATGGAGTGGAAGCCCACCTGCAAGAACTCCTCGCTGCCAATATTCACTTCCTCGGCGAGGGACACACCCTTGTTCGTCGCGAATTCCCTACCGCCATCGGCCCGGTCGATATCATGGCTCGCGATGCCAACGGACAATCCGTCGCCGTAGAAATCAAACGACGCGGCGAAATTGACGGTGTGGAACAACTCACCCGCTACCTGGAACTGCTCAACCGAGATCCACTCCTGACCTCGGCTGGACCTGTACTGGGTGTCTTCGCTGCACAAGAAATCAAGCCTCAGGCACGCACACTGGCCACTGACCGCGGAATCCGCTGTCTCATCCTGGATTACGACCAGCTGCGCGGCATCGACGACTCTTCTTTCCGACTTTTCTAGCCCCAGAAAGGCCCTGCCATGACAGGCGTCGCGATCGCTGCCCCTTCACCAGCGGCGGTCGAAGCCGCCACAGCCGTATCCGCAGATGGCGGCAATGCTGTCGATGCAGCAATCGCCGCCGTCTGCGTGGCTACCGTCACCGAATTCGGGATCACCGGCCCCATGGGCGGCGGATTCATCAACGTATGGCAGCCCGGCCACGAACCTGTCGTGATTGATGCCAACACCGAAATGCCCGGTCGAGGTATTACTGCTGACCGCCTCGGCCGCGGCCTGCGGCGCTTCGACTTTGACTATTTCGGACCTGTCACCCTCTACGGCGGACACGCAAGCGTAGGAACACCAGGGCTGTTCGCTGGTCTGGGCCATGCGCATCGCAGGTGGGCGCGGTTACCGTGGCACGCCCTGATCAACAACGCCGCCGTCGTCGCCCGAGATGGCTTCCCTCTTGGAGCTTCCGCAGCGTTCTGGCTCGACCGCGCGGCGGATCATCTTTTTGGTTGGAACGCTGAATGCGTTGATTACATTCGTCAAGCACCCGACCGCAGCCGACCAGTCGCTGGGCAAATCATGCGCTCAAGTGACCTGGCGCGTAGCTTCGAAACCATCGCCCGCGATGGTGTATCTACTCTCTATACCGGCGAGATCGCCCACGTCATCACCGAGGACATGGCAGCTAACGAAGGCCTCATCAGTTGGGAAGACCTCGCGGCCTACCGCGTGATTGAACGTCCTGCCCTACGTGCCCGGATAGGCGAATACGACGTCGCTACTAACCCTCCCCCATCGATTGGTGGACCGGTATTAGCCGCGTGTCTACGCACGTTAGAGCACCGCCGCACCGGCGATCGGATCAGCGCAGCAGACATCATCGAAACCTTGCGCCTGGTTTTGGGGTACCGGTGGTCTGTCATCGACCTCGCCGAAGACCTCGCTGAAGCCGGATCAGAACTTATTCGGCTCCTCGATGAGGCTGGTCCCCAGCGGCTTTCTCTGTTGTCATCATCACCAGATACGGTGCATGTTTCGGTCGTCGATGCCGATGGCATGGCGTGTTCCATCACCACATCGTGCGGTTACTGCTCGGGATACATCGCGCCAGGCACCGGGCTCATGTTCAACAATGCTCTGGGAGAAGCTGAGCTGAACCGACGTGGATTTCACAGCATGCCTCCGGGGACCCGGATCGCCTCGAACATGGCCCCTACCACGGCCCACACCGATGCTGGAGCTGTTCTTGCTGTGGGTTCTCCAGGAGCGGACCGGATTACGACAGCGCTGTTCCAGGTACTTGCTGCTCTGGCTTTCGATAAGGCTTCTTTGCAGGAGGCTATCGTGCATCCGCGTATCCACCTCGCGGCAGAGGCAGAAGGTGTCGTGCTTCGACTGGAGGCGCACCCTGCAGCTGAGAAAGCAGCCCAGACATCAGGGCTGCCGGTAATCCTTTCTGAGGGATTAACCATGTACTTCGGTGGTGTGGGGGCCGCTGCCCGTGACTGTGACGGGATTCTTCACGCTGTTGGGGATCCGCGCAGGCAAGCAGCCACTGCCGTTCACCTGTGAGGGGTAACGGTCTGGGTACGGAAGTGCAAGACTCCTGCCATGGTCAATATCACGCGTGTTTACACCCGTACCGGCGACGACGGCACCACCGCATTGGGCGATTTTTCTCGTGTTTCTAAAACGGATGTGCGCTTGGCTGCCTATGCCGATGTCAATGAGGCGAATGCAGCGATCGGGGTGGCTATCGCTGCCGGTGAGCTTGATGAAGATGTTCGTGAGGTGTTGCTGCGGGTACAGAATGATCTCTTCGATGTAGGGGCAGACTTGTGTAATCCTCTGGCCTCGGCGTACGAGTTCGAACCGTTGCGGGTAAAAAGTGAATGGATCACTGAGCTTGAAGCGGACTGCGACCGGTTTTTGACCAGAACAGAGAAGCTTCGTTCGTTTATTTTGCCGGGCGGATCAGTAGGAGCGGCCTATCTGCATGTGGCAACAACAGTAACCAGACGTGCAGAGCGGTCAGTGTGGGCTGCGATTGAATCGTATGGAACCCAAGCGTCTTCGACCGATCGGCATGCGGAAGATCATGTGCCTGGTGGCGTCAACATCTTGACAGCGCACTATCTGAATCGACTGTCCGATTTGCTGTTCGTACTAGCCCGGGTTGCCAACGTCGATCACGGTGGCGATGTGTTGTGGAAGCCTGGTGGCGGCCGGGATCAAGCTCCAAGCCGCTGATGGAGAGATCGTCAGTATTCTGCGCGCCGGTCCAGGGGTGGGGAGGATTCTGCCCAGGAGCGTAGTGCTTTATAGGACTCTGCGGGGATGACTACCTCAAAGGTGGTGTCATCCCCATCGATGGGCATTCCGGCGCAGCGGACGAGCCGAAGATCGGGTTGACTGGATAGAAGCCAAGGGGGCGCTGCTGGGGCCACCTCGACTTCAGTGAGTTCGACTGTCGGGCGAAGCCATCGGTGGGCAGGAGTGGTGGTGAACCCGACAAGGGGGTACCAGTCGAGGGTGCGTGCGGACAACGCGAGAAGCCCGGATTGCCATCGGTCGGTGCTGGCGAACCGGATAGCTCCGATGTTGATACCTGAGTGGCGGGAGATGAGGTGACGACGGATCAGGAGCGCGATCAGAAAGAGGAAAGGGAGGAAGAAGACCGCGAGGATCAGGAGCTCGATCAAGCTCAGACCCATGTCGTGCACCTTTCCCGGCAGAATGGGCCTGGGACGATCAACGACGCGTTGTGATGGTTGCGGTGTCTACAGCGATGGTGACGATGTTGTCATCGACGGTGACGAATCCGCCGTCGCAGTCAGCGGTGAAGGAAGTTTTGTCAGTTCCGGTGATGTGGACTTCGCCATGGCCAAGTGAAGCCAGGACTGGGGCGTGGCTGGGAAGGATTCCCATGGGGCCTTCGTCGGCGGGGACAGTGACCTTTGTGGCTTCGCCGTCCCAAACCTTGCCGTCGGCAGCGACGAGGGTGACGTTGAGTGCAGACACGGAGGACCTCCTGGGTGGGGCGGCGGTGGGGCGTCGGTACGGTGGCTGCTTTCCCCGGCGCGGTGGGCCGTGTCGGGGTGGGCGAGAGTTGTGGGAAGTCTACGTCAGTGAATTGCCCACTGGGGCGGTTTTCCCCGGGGGCGGGTGGGGTGTGGCGTGGGTAGCGGTGCGGTAGCGGCGTGGCTGGTCGTGTCGTGGGATGGGGGTGTGCTCGGATGGGAGAGAGTCAGTCTCGCGTTGTGCTGCCTGTGGTGGTGCGCTGGGTGGGCGAGAGGGTTGTCGGCGTTATCTGAGGAGTTGCGTTGTCTTCATGTCCGTTGATTTCGATCGTGGTGCCGTTGTTTAACTCGGAAAGGACGATCGGGGGGACGTTGTCGAGTGCGTTGACGCAGACGTATCCGCGGGTGGAGGTGATTGTTGTCGATGACGGGTCAACTGATGATGGGGCTCGAATTGTTGAGGGCTTTGGGCCGGCGGTGCGGTTGGTGCGCACGGAAAATCGTGGGGTGTCGGCGGCGCGTAATCGGGGTATTGCGCAGGCCCAAGGTGAGTTTGTGGCGTTGTTGGATGCTGATGATTATGCGTTTCCGGGGTATGTGCAGGGGATGTATGACGCATGG
Source organism: Dermatophilus sp. B7861-1 (assembly GCF_058996045.1). Classification (NCBI taxonomy): domain Bacteria; kingdom Bacillati; phylum Actinomycetota; class Actinomycetes; order Micrococcales; family Dermatophilaceae; genus Dermatophilus; species Dermatophilus sp. B7861-1. The sequence goes on from NZ_CM180082.1 coordinate 2,044,971, forward strand.
GTGGCTGCTGGTGGTGGGCGTCGGTTTGTCACGTCGGAGGCGTTTGTGTTGAGTAATGAGGGGGTTTTTCCGGGCAGGAAGGTGCTTCCGGTAGGGCCGGTTGCGCCTGATGAGCAGCGTTTTTCTTTGTTGCAGCGGAATTTTGTGTCGATTTTTACGTTGTTTCCTCGGGGTTTGGTGGATGAGGTTGGGGGGTTTACGGAGGGGTTGGCGTATTGCGAGGACTATGAGTTGTGGTTGCGTGCGGTGTTGGCTGGGTGGGAGGTGGTGTTTTGTGTAGAGCCGCAGGCGATGTATCGGCGTACGGAGGTCTCGGCTTCGCGGGCTGAGGGGCGGATGCATGAGGCGTTGCGGGATATTCATCGGGGGGTGTTGGAGCGTGAGGGTGGGCGTTTGTCGGTGCGGGAGCGGCGTTTGTTGGAGTTGTCGGTGGCGTGGGGTGTGGCGGGTGTGCATGTGCGTGCTGGTGAGGTTGCGTTGGCGCAGGGTCGGGGGCGGCAGGCGCGTGCGGCGTTTGTGCGTGCGGCTCAGTTGATGCCTTCGGATCGCAGGGTGCGGTTGAAGGCGGAGTTATTGCGGTGGGGGCCGTTGCGTGGGGTTTTGGCCAGGATGCAGCGTCGTCGTCAGGTTGAGGTGGGGGATGCGGATCCGCGGTTGTGAGGCTGCGTGTTCGGTTGAGGTTGTCGCGTGCAGCTTTTCTTTCATGGGTGTTTTTCATGAAGGGGTGCATTTTTGGCTTGCGCAGCGACCTGTTTTTAATACCGCCGTATTGGCGTCTTTGGCCGTTAGGATCGGCTGCAATCACGTGCCTTGAGGCACACGTGAATTCGCTGCGGTGATGTGGTCAGTTCGTGTGCGTAGGTACGGCCGGCGAGCATCTCTGGGGAGGATTCATGGCACAGCAACTCGATTCGGACGGCACAGGTTCTCCACTGGCGACAGCTGTGCGGCATTGGAAACTGCTGGTAGCTGCGACACTGGTTGGTGGGGTGGCTGGTGGAGCGGTAGGGGCGGTGATGCCTGGGGAATACACGGCGGAAACTCGTTTAGCTGTTGCTGCAGGCAGCGATAACGCTTATGCGATTGCTGGTTTTCCGGTGGCGGCTCGGGATTTAGCAAGTAACTATGCACGGTTTGTCACCAATGGCGCCTCGGATGGTTCATGGTCTCAGCCCGGCGTGTCGAAAATTACTGCCACTCCTATCCCTGAATCAGGGGTGATCCGGGTGAGCGCGACATCGCGCGATGAGAAGGCTGCGATGCAGGGCGCGGAGGCCGTGGCGAAAAAATTGTTGTCGACGGTAGATGCAGCGATGTCGACACAGAAGCCGCAGGCAGCACTGCAGGAGTATCGAAAGTTGGCTCCGCAGGTGTCGAAAGCGTGGGCGCAGGTGTCGGTGGCTGAGAGCACGTTCGGTAAGAAACCGAATGCAGAGAATGCGCAGGCGTTGGCGCAGGCTCGGGCTGTGCTGGCTGAGGCACAGTTGATCCAGAACGCGCAGGGCGATAAGTACCGGCAGCGGGTGGCTGAGCCATCTGCGGTATCGCAGTTGCAGGTGATTGCGGCGCCGTCTTCATTGGGGACTAACAGCAGTTCGAAGGTCGCTTTCGGTGCGGCTGCGGGGGCTGGTGTGGGGCTGATCGTGGCGTTTGGGGTGGTGGCAGTGCGTGATTTGCGTGGTGTTCGCAGTCGTCGTAGTGGGCGCCATGAGGGGGATGGCTTAGGTAGCACTGGTGAGGGTGATGTGCAGGTGGACGGACGCTGATGGCTATAGCTGCCGTGCAGGCCGATGGTTCGGGGCATGTTTACGCTACGAGGGCGCAGGCGCGGTCATTGCGCTGGCGCAGTATTCCTGTGGCGGTCTGGCTGTTATTTGCGGGGTTGGCTGCGAATGTGTTTTCTGGCCACGCCGATGACATGGGGTTGCCGATTGGTCTGGATCGTGTGCTGTTGCCGGCAGCGTTTGTTGCGGCGTTGATGGACCGTCGGGCTCGGTGGTGGCGGTTGCGGTCGGCGCATATAGCGATGGTGGCGTTCGCAGCGGTTGTGACAGGGTCGTATCTGTCGATGCCGTGGACTGTGAGTTTGCAGTCGTTTTTTACACTGTTAGACCGGGTTTATATTCCGTTTTTGCTGTTCGCGTTTGCGCCGTATTTTTTGGGGACGGCGGCGCGGCGGGCGTTGTTTTTACGGATGTTGACGTTATTGGGCGTGTATTTGACAGTGACGACGATCGCTGAGGCGTTGGGCGCGAATTTTTTGCTCTTTCCTCGTTATATCGCGACGCATCGGGAACAGCTAGCGTCCATGGCGGCGATGTCTGAGGATGCTACGCGGGCCGGTGGGCCTTTCTTGTTTGGTGAGCCCAACGGGATGACATTAGCGATCTGTGCTTTTGCTGCCACTGTCGCAGCCCGGCATGAGCATGGCCGGTGGCGTGTGGTGGCGGTGGTGACTGCGCCGTGTGCTGTGGCTGCGCTCATCGCGACGATGACGCGATCGGTGTGGCTTGGGACGGCGTTGGCGGTGGTGTGTGTGGCGATGACGCGGTGGCGGTGGTTTTTATGGCTGCCGGTAGCGGCTGTTGCTGGGGTGGGGTCGTTGCTGGTGGGGGCCTGGTTGTTTCCACAGTTGGCTGCGGATGCCTCGCAGCGCGCTGGGATGTCGAGTTCATTGTGGGATCGGGTGACCACCAATGATGCGGCGATGCAGATCATCGCGGCGGAACCGTTGACGGGGGTGGGGTGGCAGCAGTTCATTCAAGTGGTGCCGGATTGGGCTCGTCAAGCGGATGTGATTCCGTTGGCAAATACGCATATCGAGGTGCATAACGTGGTGTTGTCTCGGGGCGCGGAGTTGGGTGTGCCCGGTTTGGTGTTGTTTGTACTGGCGTTGCTGTTGGGGCCTGTGGCGGCTTTGTTTCGGCGGGTGCGTGTTGATTTGGTTCCGTGGCAGTTGTTTTCGCTGTCGGTGTTTGTGGTGTGGTTTACCGTGTCGATGACCAGCCCTAACCCATATCCGTTGCCGACGTTCCTTATGTGGTTTGTGGCGGGGTTCGCGCTCGCTCTCCCGCAAGAGTCAGCTTCAGCAAAGGCGGTGGTGGCGTGAAATTAACGGAGTAGGGGTTTTATCTGCTGACTTATTTAGCCGGCGTGGCTGCCTGTCCGGTGTGTGGGTTCACTTCCCCGCCAGGTACACCTTCAGGGGCGTAGCCGAGTTGAATGACATGAACATGTTCCCAGGGAAAGTTGCGTAGTTGTTCGTAGCTGGGGGTGCCGCCGAGGATGGCTTCCCAGGGGTCTTTGCCGGTGCGTTGTTTTTCGTGCAGGCCGCTTTCAACTCCAATGGATGGCACGTCAGCAGATTCGGTAACGATGAACCCGTATTTTTGTGCGGCTTTAGCGACGGTTTTCCCTAATGGTGTGAGGTTGAGGGCATCGACATTCAGGGAAGGATCCAGGCGTAGCCGGGACCCCATAGGTGGAGCGCTACGTTCAGTGGAAGTGCCGTCGGTGCGGTTGGCCGGAACCACGATGGGCTGGGTGGCGATGCTGGTTAATCCGAGGTTCATGGCATGGGGGATGTTGCCGTTGCGAGCTTCAGCTAAAGAAATCATCGACCCGATGGTTACCAGGCCAGATGCGGAAGTGCCGTAGGGGACGGGGAAAACTCCGTTGCTGCCCGAGGCATGGTCCAGGCGCCCTCCCCAACAAGCAGACCAAGCCCCTTCACCTTTTTTCTTCACTTGCCAGAATTCCCAGACTTGGTCGGTTTGCGGCGACCAAATGGCTAGGGCTCCGTCGTTGCCTTTAGCTGGAGTGGCATCAGCAGGGATAGGCACATTAGTGAAGTGAGCGGGGCCGTCATAAAGGCCCGGCGGGGTGCCTGGTTTCTTTTGGCAGTTGTCAAAGGTGAGGTTTGTGCGGGGTGTGTGGGTGTCGGCTACAACAAATGCCGAGTTGTAATGATCTGTGTTGAGCGGAACGAGGGATTTGTTTGCGGCGAATTGGCCGCGAATATTGTTCATGAAGTGCTGGCTGTCGGGGTCTGTGGCTGCACCGGAAATATCAACTGTGTATGGGTTGGTGTTTCCTTGCCCGAAGATCAGGGATGGGTGCGCTGTTTTTCGCTGCACGTCACTATCTGGTGAGGCAGGCGGCTGGTTCGGCGTGTGCTCTATTCCGCACGCAGCGAGCATGGACACTGCTGCAGCGATACTCACTGCGCTTATCCGGTTTAGCCGAATACGTCGGTAAGGCTTGTTTTTTACGCCTGTGCCCACTGGTTCTCCTCGCGACGCGTACAGAACAATGCCGCGCCTGACGACAACCCCCTAGGCCACGTGCTCACCTGGGCGAATGCGTACGGCAACAGGTCAAAGCACCTGGATTTTTTCTTTGCAGCGCCGTTACCCGTCAGGCCACTCACCCACCGTACCGACGAACCCGGTCGCAAAACGCCCGAGTTAGGCTCGTGTCGCAGGGGCGCGTTTTTCACTCTTGTTCGCCCTAGGGTGGATTCTGTGAGCAGTGCAAGCATCATCATTCCCGCCTATAACGAAGGCAAAGTCATTGGCCGTTGCCTTGATGCGCTCGTGAGCACTGGGATAGACACCGAGATTGTTGTTGCCGTCAACGGCAGCACCGATAACACCGCCGAGATTGCCCGCAGCTATGACAACGTCCGCGTGGTCGATATCGCTATGCCAGGAAAAGCGAACGCACTTAATGAGGGCGACCGTGTCGCACAAGCATTCCCACGTATTTTCCTTGACGCTGACATCGTCCTGGGCCCGGGAGCTTTAGCAGCAATGGTAGAAACTCTCACTACTTCTCACACACGGGTCGCTGCCCCGCAAGTTCGTTTTAATTCCGCGGGGGCCAGTTGGGCCGTGAAACAGTATTACGAGGTGTATGAACGCACTCCCTACGTCACTCAAGGCTTAATTGGCCTGGGCGTATATGGCCTTTCCCGCGCAGCTCGCAGCCGTTTCCGTGAATTCCCAGCACTACAAGCTGACGATTTATTCATTCAGCGACTTTTCGCACCTGCTGAACGCATCACCACTGCGGGGTGGTTTGAAGTGCAGACTCCCCGCACCCTTAAAGATCTTGTCCGCGTCCGCACTCGCGTAGCCCGCGGTAACGCAGTATTGGCCGCTTCTAGCCATACCCTCCCGGCAGCTGACTACAGCCCCACCACCACCTCCACATTCCGTTCTCTGGGCGACATCGTCCGCCATGCCCCGCATTTGGCTCCTGGCGCCGCGATTTACACCAGCGTCGTGACCGCCGCGCGGATACGTGCTCGACGTAGCAGCACCGCGTGGCACCGCGACGAGTCCACCCGCTGACCTTCCAGGAGTCTTGTATGCCTACCCCTGCGGTTCCCCCGACCATCCCTGATGACGCCAGCGACATTAAGGTCGCGTACCTGGTCAGTAAATATCCTGCTCTTTCTCACACGTTCATCGAACGTGAGATCGCTGGCCTACGCGCATTGGGGGCACGCATCGACACGTTCTCGGTGCGGCGCTGCCCTAATGCTGAGCTGATCTCCGCGGCGATGCGGCAGGAAGCTGCTGAAACCACAGTTCTCATTGATGAGGTACCGGCAACTTTTCCCCGTGCGCACGCTCGACTACTCACCTCCCAACCCAGCGCGTATGTGCGCACCCTGATGCGGGCAGTCACCACCGGCGAACCACACCCCAAAACCCGTCTGTGGCAAGGGTTCTATTTCGCTGAGGCGGTCAAACTTCATGACCAGATGCGTGCCCGGGGGCTACGCCATGTCCACGTCCACTTCGCGAACGTTTCCGCCGATGTCGCCCGCCTAGCCGTGGCAATTGGCCGCTTCATCGACGGCCCCACCTCTGACTGGCGTTGGTCACTGACCATGCATGGCCCTACTGAATTCGAAGGGGTCGATAAAGTCGACCTGCCAGCCAAAATCCTTGATGCCGACGCAGTCAGCTGCATCACTGACTTCACCCGCAGCCAACTGATGCGGTACGTCGACCCCGCTCACTGGCACAAACTGGCCATCACGCACATGACCATCGACCCCACCATCTATATGCCACCTCCCGATGGCCGTGCTGGACGTCAGGGGCAGCCCTTACGGCTGCTGTTCGTGGGGCGCCTCGTCCCTGAAAAAGGTGGACCGCTCCTACTCGAGGCACTCACTCTGCTCAAAGAACGCGGAACTGCCGTGCAGGTGCGCTTCGTCGGAGACGGCCCCGCACGCGAACTACTCGAACGCAGCACCCGCGAGCGAGGACTAGAGCAGATGGTCGAATTCGTCGGAGCAGTGGGACAAGACGACATGATTCCCCACTATCACTGGGCTGATGTTTTCACTTTGCCCTCCTACATGGAAGGGCTCCCCGTGGTGATTATGGAAGCTCTTGCCACTGAACTGCCTGTTATCACCAGCCGTATCAACGGCATTCCCGAGCTCGTCCACGACGAGCTCATGGGGCATGTTCTCACTCCAGGGCGAGCCGATTTACTTGCCAACGCCATCGAAGATCAGGCCCACAACCCCGACCGTCGCCAGGCACAAGGACACGCCGGCCGCAAAGCCGTCCTCGACAGCTACACCATCGACTCCCAAGCCCCCGTCATGGCTGATTTTCTCCGTGCCGTCAGCCCCACCGCCGGCAAGTAACCCACCCCTGGCATGCTCTGTCGCTGAAGGATCACCGCAGCAGAAAATACCCTGCGACCCTCCCTAGCGCCTCCCCGATTAACCCTTACCTGCGCGGTACTTTCAACGCACAGAGGTTCTGTGCGCACGGTATTTGACCCTCATCTATCTACCTGCGCGCGTTCAACGTCCCGGAGGAAACCGCATGGCTACCCCTCACACTCGCCTCGGAGACTGTCCGCACCATACCGACACTAGCGACCGTCTCATCGCCACGGCGATGGCAGTCACTTTCTCTCCTCTTTTAGCTGCCCGCGCAGCTATCGCCTACGCCACCACCGGCCACGTCTATGAACAGCACCCACGGTTAGGGCGTAATCTCACCCCGATCACAATCCGATCCTTTGCAGGATCAGCACCCGGGCGTCGACTTGCTTACCTGTTGTCAGTAGCCCGAGGCGACATGTGCTTTATCGGCCCCCGCCCCCTGGACCCTGAAGACGCCGAAGCTCAACCGCGCCGCACCTCCAACATCACTCCAGGGTTCCTCTCCCCCAGCCGGTTACGTGCTCGGCTCGGCATCGATTACGAACCAGAAACCCTTACCTGCCACCAGCGACTGCTGTCTAAAGATGGCATCGCTTTAACGGCCCGCTACCTCATCGCTGAAGTTCTGGGAAGTAATGGACTTGCCACCCCGGCCACATACACACAGCTGGGCTTATCCATCACCAACACCACCATGGATGAAGCACTCACCTGGTGCGTGAACACCGCCCGCACCCGTCCAGCGTCCACTCTCGTCTTCGTTAATGCCGCTTGCTATAACGAAAGTGCAGAAAATCCGGCCTACGCCAGTGCCCTCCATCACGCAGACCGTATTTTCCCTGACGGCATCGGCGCCAAACTTGGGGCACGTCTGCACGGGGTTTCGCTGATCGCTAATCTCAACGGAACTGACATGTTCCCGCGACTGTGCGAACGTGCCCGCAACGAAGGACTTTCTCTTTTTCTTCTCGGGGCTCGACCTGGTATCGCCGAGGCTGTTGCCGAGAACATGACCTCCAAATTCCCTGGACTACAGATCGCCGGAACCCGCCATGGATATTTCACTTCCGAAGAAGAAACTGAGGTCATCGCAACGATCAATAACTCTGGCGCTGACATCCTCCTCATCGCTTTCGGGGTTCCGAACCAAGAGCTTTGGATTGACCAGCACCGCAAACAACTCAATGTTGGCCTTATCCAAGGCGTAGGTGGGCTTTTCGATTTCTACTCTGGCCGTATCCCTCGGGCACCTTTGTGGCTACGTGAGATCGGGCTCGAGTGGGTATGGAGGCTTGCGCAGGAGCCAGGGCGCATGTGGCGCCGATACATCGTCGGCAACCCACAGTTCTTACGCCGCGCCTGGCTCGACTCGCGCTGCACCCGGCACTGCCGTGATCACAGCACCGGGCAACGCCCTCTACTGAACTACCGCGACGAATACCCCGAAAACTAACCACCGAAGAACGGGGCATCCCCTCACGGGCTTCATACTCATCGAAGCCCTGCCACAATCTGCGCTTTCGTGGTCTTTCCTGCAGCAAACACACCTATCAACACGTTGGCCAGCGTCACGAACGCAGCAACGCCCACAAAAATGACCACTACCGCGGGAAACGGCGCACCTGGAAGCTCTGACTGCAACACGCCACTCAAAAACTGACGCAGGAAAAACGCCCCCGCGAATCCAGCAGGCGCGGCCACAGCAATAGCTGCCCCCGCGCACAGCAGACAATCCCACAGCACTATCTGACGAATATGCGACACCGTCGCACCTACCGCACGCAAAGTCGCGAACTCCGTGACACGACCCGAAGTGCGCTGAGCAAATAGCCCGGCAATAGCCATCGTGGCCAAAGCAATAACTAGAGCAACCAGACCAACAGCTCCTCCGGAATAGGCAATGAGCTGCTGACGTGCCCCTTGTCGCATCTTGCCAGCCGTCGTCACAGTCACACCAGGAAAGATCGCGAGAGCTTTCTCCATACGCTCTTGCACGTGTTCTGGGGCAGATCCTGGCGTAACGCGAATGTTCCATGAAGAAGGCGCAGTGATGCCCAGCTGTGTAGCAGTGGATGTGTCAAGGACGATTTGGTTACCCGTGGCAAAAGATGCGTACAGCCCAACTACTGGCACTGTGTTTTTCTTGGCATCAGCCTTCACCGTCACCGAGTCACCAACATTGATTTTGGCTTGCTTGGCCAATGCCACTGGAAGAACTACTCCCCCGCGTGTCAAAGCCGCTTTAGCCTGCGGCACATCTGTTCCAGTCCACGGAAGATCAGCAGCCTGGAAGTACGTCGCGGGATCGATCGAGCGAGCAGGAACGGCTTTGTTGCCGCCACTCCAGGAAAGATCAATCTGACCGCGCGAAATCGGGGAAACCAATTCCACGCCAGGGACGCGCCTAATAGCAGTAACGATGTCATCGTTACTGCTATCGGACTGCACCTGCACATCGGCGCCGAATTGTCGCGAAATCTGCGTCTCCATCGCTGATCCGATAGAGACAATTCCTAGCGCCAAACCGATCCCCAGCGCCACCAGAGAAGCGAAAACACCTGTCATCAGAGAGCCCAACCAATGACCGCGCATGCCGGAGGCTGACATCCACGCTGTCCACCCCAAAAACGGTGGGTGAGACACACACTGGGCCAATACCCACGCAGCGAGCAGGCCAGCAGCCGCGATCACCAGCACAAAGGCCACTACCCCCGCACTGGCACCACCACGCATGTACATCACCGCTGCCGTGATGGCGCTGAGCAGACCGAGGCCTCCCAACGTCCAGGCCATACGTGAAGAAACCGGTGCCAGCGAGCCTCGAAGCGAACCGACAACTGGTGCCCGCAGCACACGCAACGCCACAACCAGCGCACTAGCAACGCTGACCAGAACGCCCCCTGCCACAGCGAGAAAAACATGCAGCGGCTCTGCCTGGAACTGTGGAACGCCAAGTTGCCCTGCAGCCGTCAACGCAGTGGTCAACCCCCACCCCAAAAGCAGCCCTAACGCAGCCCCGAAGAGTGAACACACCAGCCCCAAGAGGAAGGCTTGCGCGAGGACCATGCGCACAATCCATCCTGTCGAGGCACCCACACATCGCATGGTGCTCAAAACCGCTTGGCGGGAGCGGATCACCGCAGCGAAAGCCGTAGTCACAAGTACCAGAGCCAGCCCCACCGATGCTGCGGCACAGGCAGTGAGAATTCCCCGGACAGCATTTACCAATGGAAGAAACGTGGCGGTGGCTTGCGCCGGATCAAACACAGTCATGTGAGCTGGTAGCCCAGCCCCATGCGAGGCACGCCATTGGGCAACAGAGACCCCATCCAACACAACATCAAATCGAGTAAATGCCTGCGGCGACGTTGTCGATGTCTGCGCTGCTTTCAGCGGAACGAACAGATTATCTGCGAGAAAAACTGACGTTTTAGCTTGATCAATAAGTCCAACAACCGTGAATGTTCGAGGCGCTCCCTGGGTAGCAATCGTGACTGTGCTCCCAATACCTACCCCTGACCTCTTCGCCCATGAGCTGGGAGCCAGCATCTCGTCACGATCATCGTCGGGCATTCGGCCATACACTGCTCCAGCTAATTTGTGTGCCTGCGAGAAAGGCACACCCGTCACATGCTCCCCTTTAAGATCAGTGCCCTCAGGTAGCCGGACCGAAGTAGTCAAGGTGCGGAAAGGAACAGTTTTCGCCACCCCAGGAAGTTTCTCTACATACTGCTGGTCGCTGGCATTTAACAATCCCGGAACTCCTGCCCCGGCAATCGTGACATCCCCTAATCCTTGGAATGCTTCACTCGTAGCTGCTATCTGCCGCGAAACACTACCGATACCACCTATCGTCCCCAGGAACAGTGCAACGCTGAAAACCAGAGCAACAGAAGCAATTGCGAAACGTCGTTTATCAGCAACCAGCTGACGACATCCAATGACGAAGGCGTTCAATGCGGGCCACCTCCTTCTCTGGCGCCCAGCCGCCATCGTCAAAGGTCATCTCATCGCGCACTCGCCCATCCACGAACAGCAGAACTCGGTCAGCTGCCGCCGAAGACCGCTCGCTATGGGTGACGATCACTGCGCATTGTGCTTGCCCATCATCAACGGCCTCACGCAACATCCGCATCACTTCGCCAGCTGCTTTTTGATCCAAATTTCCCGTTGGCTCGTCAGCAAGAAGAACATGAGGCTGGCTAAACAGCGCCCGCGCCACAGCGATACGCTGTTGCTGCCCACCAGACATTTCATCAGGCTTGCGACCAGCTAGCTCTTCCAACCCCACACGCGCCAACAATTCACGTGCACGACCATCCCACTCCTTGCGTCGGCGATTACCGATAATCGCCGACAACCCGACGTTCTCGGCCGCAGTGAGCGTAGGAACAAGGTGGAAAGACTGAAAAACAAAACCGATATGTTCACGACGGAACGCAGCTTTTTCGGGCTGCTTCATGGATGAGATTTCTTGACCACAAATGGTCAGCGATCCCGCGTCAATGTCATCGACTGTGCCGAGTAGGTGCATCAGAGTGGACTTACCGGACCCCGAAGGGCCCACAATCGCGACAACCTCTTTCGCGGCGACCTGAACGTTAACTCCATCGCAGGCAAGGACAGCATCACCCCCGCCGCCCTGATAGGTCTTACGCACATCGCGTGCATCAATAACGCAAGTCACCGTGTGGGCCCCCGGGAGAGATGGATCTAATTCCTCACATAGGTACCACCCCGTGACTGCGGCCATGCCCCTATCTGTCACATGCGACTAATTTTGGCTCGCTTCCCCGCTGAATTCACCAATTCCGCTGCCCGGCGCTGACCTTCAGCAGCCGCACGCACTTGATTACGAATAGAACGCACAAACATATGCGCCCCATGCTTAACCTCACCTGGCCGCGCTGGCACCATCCCCGAGCGCAAAATCAACGCAACATCTCCCACCGCCCCCACATTGGCCAACATCGTCGTGAAATACCGAACCGCTTGCTCTCTCTGCTCAGGAGTCAATTCATCCCGATGCTGCACAACATGCGCCCACATACGACGCATACCTTTCACCACCCGCGAGTTGTCGACAGTGATCCGGATCGGGTCATGAGGGTCAGCGAGATAGTCGACCAACACTTCACGCACCACACACACCGCCACCAACCGCGACACCCGCACATAAAACTCCCAATCCTGTTGAGCTGGCATCGTCGGATCCAACCCTCCTGCAGCAAGAAGAGCCGAACGACGCACCATGATCGCTGAGAATCCTCCTAGCGGGTTCCACGTCATCATCTCGGTAGCGATCCACCCATCCACCTGCGGAATCTGCACCATCTCTGACGTGCCATCTGGGGCGTAATGCTCAATCCCGCACCCAGCCAACCCATACTCAGGCCCGCTTGCCCGCAACATCGCCAACTGTTTCTCCAGCTTGGTTGGCCGCCACGCATCATCACTATCCAAAAACGCAACCCATTCACCTCGCGCATGCGCGATCCCGGTGCTGCGTGCCGCGTTACCGCCCTTATTGACCTCATGCTCATAAAATCGCACCCGCGGGTCACTCACCCCGGCCATATACTCGGCCGTTCCGTCCTGCCCGTGATCATCAACAACGATCGCTTCCCAGTCTGTGAACGTTTGGGAGTACACCGACTCCAATGCCCGCTGCAACACCCCGAGCCGTTTATAGGTAGGGATAATCACTGAAACGGTGGGTGCAGCATCAGTACTGTTCCGCTCCGTTTCGTCATTGGCCGGGGTCATGAAAGCCTCCGCGTTGCCTCACGTGCGCTTCGATGCCAGGCAGCACTCGACCGCTCCTGACAGCTCTTTGCAACCACCCTCACGGTTCTTGGTTTTGATAGCCAGCCAACACAACTGTCTTTACCAACCCATGAAGATTCTTTGACTCCCCTTGCCCTGTCTATTCGCTACTGCCTTCTATGCTCGGCCCCATGCCCCTGAAGTCGATGCTCCGCTCACTAAAAAAAGAACGCCTGCCCCTGCTGCGACTCCAGGCGCGTCATCGAGACGCGTGCATCTCCACCACAGTGAAGTTTTCCGGCGATCCTGGCCAGGTACGGCTAGGAAGCAAGGTCACCATCGAGGGCCCAACAGTGGTCAACGTCGCTCAGGGCGGAGAACTCAACGGTTCTTTTCTGGAAATTGGTGACCGAACGTATATCGGCGAATTCAATAACATCCGGTGTGCGGGGGCCCGGATCGTTATCGGAGCTGACTGCCTCATTTCGCAACACATCACGATCATTGGCACTAATCACGGCACGGCTCCAGGGACACCGATCAATACACAGCCGTGGGTGGGTGATGGAGTGGTGATTGGTGACGATGTGTGGATCGGTGCTGGCGCCGTAGTGATGCCTGGATCGCGGATTGGTGACGGGGCAGTGATCGGTGCTGGCGCGGTTGTGCGTGGCCAGATCCCCGCTGGGTGGATCGCGGTAGGTGTACCAGCCACACCGCTTCGTCAGCGAACCTAACCGGCTATCACGTGATGACCAGTTCGTTCACCGGTCCCGGCGAGAGGTAACTGGGCGAGCGGGGATCCCCACCCACGTGGTATTCGGTTCAGTGTCAGACACAAGAACTGCGTTGGCGCCAATACTCGTCCCAGATGCCACTGTGATGGGGCCAAGGATTTTCGCACCGGCGCCGATGACAATGTCGTCCCCTAATGTGGGGCCTTCTCTGGTGTCACGAACACCAAGAACAGTTTGGTGATAGAGCGTGACATTCGCGCCGATCGTCACGCTCGGGTGAATCATCACACCGCGCAGAGCGTGCGGGATGCGCACGCCGGGCCCAATCCACACTTGGTTCGGAATCTCAGAACCGATAAACCCTTCAACCCACACAAATTTGAGGACCTGTAGCACACGACGGATTAGGAAAGCTTTCAGCCCCGGCTGCCGATGCCAGGCTCGTCCTGCTCGCAGGCAAAAAAGGGTGAGGCGTTGGGTCCAGTACGGGTTGCGGGGATAGTCGGCGGCGAGCATCGCGCGACACCACCGAACCGGGTCGTGAACGGGTTGGTCTGCAGAAAGAGGTTGGGGTGGCCCTGCGGCTGTTTTTTGTTGTGCCATCGCAGCGCTCTCCTTTAGTGGGTGCATCCCCGGAAGTACAACGTTGGCCGGGCGTGCACAGCCTAATGCGCACTCCCGGCCAACTCTTGCGGTTCGCGATGTGAATATTTGTGTCGGTTAGCGTTTCCCGTAATTGATGGGCAGTGCTTCTAGCTCTGTCCAAGGGAAGTCACGCATCGTGGACCAGGCGTCGCTGCCCAGATAAGCAGACCAGGGATCTCTACCTGTTTGGGCAGTGACGACTCGACTGGATTCGGCAGTGACTGAGACAGCACCGGCGTTGTCAGTAACGATGAATCCGTATTTTTGTGCGGCTTCAGCGATCATGCGGCCGGTAGGGGTGAGGTTGTACTTGTCGAGATCGAGGTTTGCCGGTAGGCGCAGTCGCTGGCCTTCGTAGGGGGCGTTCGGGTCTGTTGATGTGCCATCGGTACGGTTGGCTGGCCAACTATGTCCCAGACCACTGGGGTGGGGAACGGCAAGCGCGATCGCGTGGTCGATGCGGCCGCGGCGAATATCGTCGAGGGTAATCATTCCCGGTGAGATCGCCATTCCGGATGCTGAAGCTCCGAATCCAGTGGGGAAAATAGCTTCTTTGGTGGAGAAATTGTCGATGCGGCCTCCCCAACATGCTTGCCACTGGTTTTTGCTGTCTCGAGACATTTTCCAGAATTCCCAGAGCTGGTCGGTGGCTGGGTCGTAGATGCTCATTTCTCCGTCGGAGCCGGCCGCCGGCAGAGCGTTAACGGGGATGGGGACGGAGCGGAAATGGGAGTCTCCGTCGAAAAGATTGGGTGGTACTCCCCAGTCGGTGGCGCAGGCGTGAATGACGTCGGTGCGGGGGGTGTCGGCGGTGGCGATGTGCATGGCGGTGGCAAATTCACGGTTATTGAATCCGGCGTAGCCGTCGTATCGGGTAGCTGCTTGGTGGGCGATGTAAGTGCCGACAGCGTGGGCGTTAGGGGCCAGGGGGGCAGTGCTGATATCAGTGGCGTAGACGGAGTTGGGGTAAAGAGGGAAAGGTAGTCCTGGGTGGTTGTGGTTGGTGGTTGAGGTGGTGTTGAGGGGGGTTACGTTAGTGACTTCGATGGCGCTGATGGTGGGGGTTCCGGCGGTGGCGCGGAAGATGAGGTCGAGGATGCCGTCGGTGACGTTGGTCTCGAAGGTGACGTCGTAGGCGGCGCGGGGGCCGACTGCAGCAGTGATGTCGATGTCTTTGACCACGGGGGTGTCTTCGGCGAGGACGTCGAAGACACGGCCGCCTTTATTCCAATAGGTGTTTTCGACCATAGCGAGGCGTACTTTGTAGCGGCCTTTGCCTGGAACATTGAGGGCGTATCCGCGGGGGTTCTGTACATAGGTGCGGTAGATCTCATCATCGTCGGTGCCTTTGATGTCAATGCCGCGCAGCCCACGGTCAACGCGATTCGTTCCGAGTGTGGCTGACCAGCGGCTCCAGACGTTGCCGGATTTGTCGGTGACTGGTGTAGGTGAAGCCACCATGCGTGAGGTGAATGAGTTGTGTGCTGTGGTGTCGGTAGACGGCGTTGTTGTGGGTGTGATGGTGATTCCGGCGATGATGGCTTTATCAACGCTGGCGAGGAATTTCAGATCGAGTGCACCGTCAGTGACGGTGGTGGTGAAGGTGACGTTGTGGGCGGTGGAGTAGCCGGCTGTGGCGTAGATGTCCAGGTCGTCAACGACGGTGACGCCTTCGGCTGTGATGTCGAAAACGCGTTTGCCTTTTGCTTTCCAGTAGGGCTCTGCGGTGGCGATCGTCACGTTGTAGCGGCCAGCGGTGGACAAAGGAATTGTGGTGCCGGTCAGGCCGTAGACCTCGTAGCGGTAGAGGTCCGGGTCATTGGTGTTACTGATGGCCTGGCTAGCGGGGGTGACGCGGTAGTTGGGCGTTCCGCGAAGTGCATATAAGGGTTTCCAGGTGTTTCCCGCTGGATCGACGCGTGAGGTGGTGCGTGCAGCCAATCGAATGGTGTTAGTGGCCGTTGCGGTAGCTGCGGGTGCTGCGGCGTATTGGGTGGCGTGACCTGGGGTTACCGATGCGGAGGTAATAGTTCCAGCAAGTGCCAGAGCGATGGCTGTGCGTGCTGGTGTGCTGTAGGCAGGCATGACGATGGTTCCTTCCGTGGGGGTGTACATGCCGAGGCATCCGTTCCTCGGCTGAGGTCATTTGGGGGATCCCTCTGTGCCGGGGATGCGGCCTCAGGGAGGCCGGATTTGTCCGGCCTCCCTGACTGTGTGCCTGGTCAGTTCTTGCCGTAGTCCTTGGGAAGGGCTTGCATTTTGTCCCAGGGGAAGTTTTTCAGTGCGCTGTAGGCGGGGCCGCCTAGCAGGGTTCCCCAGGGGTTGATGCCGGTGCGGGCTTGTTCGGCTCGGCCGTCTTGGGTCGCGACGGCAACGGCTCCGGATCTGTCGGAGATGATGAAGCCGTATTTTTGTGCAGCTTCGGCGACCATTCTCCCGAAGGGGGTGAGGTTGTAGTCGTTGAGGTTGATGGTGGGGTCTAGGCGGATGCGTTGCCCTTCCATGAGGGCGTTGGGATTGGTGGAGATACCGTCTGATCTGTTGGCGGGCCAAGAGAATTTATCCCAGCGGTGGCTGTCGAGAACAGCCAGGTACATGGCGTGGTTGATGGTGCCTCGGCGTGCTTCGTCGATACCGATGAGGCCGGGGGCCATGGCTAATCCAGAAGCGCTAACGCCGTAGGGGAAGGCGAATTGGCCGATATTGCTAGATACTTTGTCGATGCGTCCGCCCCAGCATGCTTCCCATCCGCTAGTGCCGCGACGCATCTGCCAGAACTCCCAGAGTTGATCGGTGGCGGGGCTGTAGATGCTCATTTCACCGTCGCTGCCGCGTGCTGCGGTGGCATTGGCTGGAACGGGAACATTGACGAAGTATTTGGGGCCGTCGTAGAGACCTGCGGGAGTGGAGGGTTTTTTCTGGCAGTTGTGGAATCCCACGCGGATGCGGGGGGTTTTGGGGGTGGCGATGTTGACTGCGCCGTTGAATTCGTAGGCGTTAGTAGCTGCGGTTCCGCCCCAGTTGTCGCGCACTTGGCTGGCAAGGTGCGCGATGGACTGCTCGGAGTTCGCGGCCAGTGGTGCTTTGTCGATAGGGGTGTAGAAGGGTGAGCGCGCGTTGAGTTTGACGACGCGAGTGTTGCTGGGGGTGGCGACTTTGCCGCGGGAGGTGACAGTGACGGCACTGATGACGGGTTTTTTGGCGCTGCGAGAGGTGAATTTAATGTTGAGGAGGCCGTCGGTGACGCGGGTGGTGATGTTGAGGTCGTAGCCGCGGTTGCGTCCAGCAACACGAGCGATGTCGAATCGGTTTGCGACCTTGCGGTTTTCGGCGGTGATGTCGAAGACGCGTTCGCCGGGGGCTGCGGAAGGTTCAACGAACATGAGCCGGACCCGGTAGGTGCCGTTGGGTACGGGCAGTTGATAGCCCGTGGCGTTGTTGGCCAGGGACTGGTAAGCGATGCGTTCGCGGGGTGAGGGCACGGAGGTGACAGTGACACGGGAGCGTTGTGTTGTGCCGAAGGTCAGTGGCATGCGTTCCCAGAGTTTGCCGGATGCGTCGCGTACTGCGCTGGGGTGTGAGGAGGCCCGTACGGCAAAGACGCTGCTGGGCCGGGCTGCCGTGTTTTGGGTGGTGGAGGTTTTGCCAGTGGTGGGGGCGGTGTTGGGAACCGCGGCGGCTGCTACGAAGGCGGGGGCCAAAAGCAGCGCGGATGCGGTAGCTATCGTTGCACGGCCGGCGATACGTGAGCTTGCGATGCGGATCTGTGTAAACAAGGCGGGGCCTTCCCTGGCTGAGTGTGTCGCGGCGGCGTTGCCGCGCTGACACATCCCCCATCGGCCACCATTTACATCACATGAGTGTGTTTTATTTCCTTGTCCAAGTCATATGACACATCCAGGTGTCCATCACAGGTGTGGGGCTCCGACTATGGTCGGAGCCCCACACCTGTTGCATTGGTGCACCCCGGTTGGGGTGCACCAATGGTGGTTACTTCTTAGCGAGTTCTGCGGCCTGGCGCTCGACGTCGTCGAGGCCACCACACATGAAGAACGCTTGCTCTGGGACGTGGTCGTACTCACCGTCACAGATGCGTGTGAATGCGTCGATGGTTTCGTCCAGCGGAACTGTCGATCCTTCGATGCCGGTGAACTGCTTGGCAACGTAGGTGTTTTGCGACAGGAAGCGCTGGATGCGGCGGGCGCGGTTGACGACGATCTTGTCTTCCTCGGAGAGTTCGTCCATACCGAGGATGGCAATGATGTCTTGGAGTTCCTTGTTCTTCTGCAGGATTCCCTTAACGCGCACGGCGGTGTCGTAGTGGGCCTTGCTGATGTACCGCGGGTCGAGAATACGGCTCGTGGAGGTCAGCGGGTCCACTGCGGGGTAGATACCCAGGGAGGCGATTTCACGGCTCAGCTCGGTAGTGGCGTCCAGGTGAGCGAACGTCGTGGCCGGAGCTGGGTCGGTGTAGTCGTCGGCGGGCACGTAGATGGCCTGCATCGAGGTAATGGAGTGGCCGCGTGTGGAGGTGATGCGCTCTTGGAGCACACCCATTTCGTCGGCCAGCGTCGGCTGGTATCCCACGGCCGAGGGCATACGACCCAGCAGCGTAGAAACCTCGGAACCGGCCTGCGTGAACCGGAAGATGTTGTCGATGAACAGCAGCACGTCCTGGTTCTGCACGTCACGGAAGTACTCGGCCATTGTGAGGCCAGACAGGGCGATGCGCAGACGGGTACCTGGGGGCTCGTCCATCTGGCCGAACACGAGCGCGGTCTGCCCGAGAACGCCAGCTTCTTCCATTTCGACGATGAGGTCGTTACCTTCACGGGTACGCTCACCAACACCTGCGAACACGGATACACCACCGTGGTCGCGGGCCACACGAGCAATCATTTCCTGAATCAGAACGGTCTTACCAACACCGGCACCACCGAACAGACCAATCTTTCCACCCTGCACATACGGGGTGAGCAGGTCGATGACCTTAATACCCGTCTGGAACATCTGGGTTTTGGATTCGAGCTGATCGAATGCGGGAGCCTTGCGGTGAATGCCCCAGGTTTCACCGACCTCGAGCTTTTCTCCTTCGGGAAGGTCAAGGCAGTCACCGGTCACGTTGAAGACGTGACCAAGAGTGGCGTTACCTACCGGGACCTGGATGGAGTCGCCTGTGTCGATCACTTTCTGGCCACGGACAAGACCGTCGGTTGGTTGCAAAGCGACGGCACGAACGACGTTGTCGCCGATGAATTGGGCGACCTCGAAGTTGATGCGACGCTCTCCTTCGGAGAGGGTCACCTCGCTGTAAAGCAAGTTGTACATCTCTGGCATCGAGTCCTCGGGGAACTCGACGTCGACGACGGGGCCGATGACGCGGACAAGCCGTCCTGTGCCGGGCGCGTTGGCGTCCTGGCTGGACTCCTCGACGAACGCAGTTGACATTGCTGAGTACTCCTCGTTCTCTCGCCCGATCACGCGTCCGCGAGCGCGTCCGCGCCGCCCACGATCTCGGTGATCTCCTGGGTGATCTCGGCCTGGCGAGCTTGGTTCGCCAGCCGGGTGTAAGTCTTGATGAGCTCTTCGGCGTTGTCAGTTGCCGATTTCATGGCTCGTTGCCTGTTGGCCAGTTCGGATGCGGCCGCCTGGAGCAGGCAGTTGTAGATGCGGTGACGTACGTACTGGGGTAGTACGGCGTCGAGGACTTCGTCTGCGCTTGGTTCGAACTCGAACAGCGAGTGCATTTTCTCGTGTTCGTGCTCGGCATCGACGACAGCCAGGGGTAGTACGCGGCGGGCGCGGACCTCTTGGGAAACCATCGAGTTGAACCGCGTGTAGACCACGTGGACCTCGTCGAAGGGTTGGCTGTCGGTAAGGAAGCCATCAAGCAGGGTGTCGGAGATCTCTACGGCGGTCTCGTAGACCGGCGCATCCGTGTTTCCTTCCCAGGAGTTGACGAACTCGCGTGAACGGAAGGAGAAGTACTGGATTGCTTTGCGTCCATAAAGGAACGCTGAAACTTCGATGCCTTGCTGGTTGAGGCGTTCGACGAGTCGCTCTGTTGCTTTGAGGACGTTGGCCGAGTACGCACCTGCTAGTCCTCGGTCACTGGTGACGACCAGAACCGCTGCCCGGCGAGGGTTGGTTACCACACGGGTGAGGGGGTGATCGACGTCCGAATGTCGTGTAACCGCAGCAAGTGCTTTGGTGATCGCGTCGGCGTAGGGAGTGGTGGCTTCGACGCGTCGACGGGCTTTACCCAGTCGGGACGAAGCCATGAGCTCCATGGCTTTCGTGATCTTCTTCGTCGCAGTGACGGAGCGGATGCGGCTCCGGTACTCCCGGATCTGCGCTCCCATGGAAAACCGCCTTCCTGATCGGATCGGACGGGCTGGACCGGGCCGCCGACATTGTGTGATGTCGGCGGCTTACAGGCCTCAGCCGCGTCGGATCGTCTCCTGGTCCATTTGCTCGTCGCTGAGGGCGTCAACGTCCTCGGCAACTGAGCCGGGAGTGATTGCTCCTCCGCTACCGGCCTGGAATTGGTTGTCGAATTCCTTCACTGCGGTCTCGAGGGCATCGATTGCGGCGTCGTCGAGTTTGCCGGTTTCGACGATGCCATTGAGGACTGCCTGGTGGTTGCGTTGGAGGAACTCGTGGAATTCAGCCTCGTAGCGGCGCACGTCGGAAACCTCGACTTTGTCGAGCTTTCCGGTGGTGCCAGCCCAGACCGACACAACCTGTAGTTCGACGGGCAGCGGGGAGCTTTGTGGCTGCTTGAGCAGTTCAACCAGGCGGGCGCCGCGGTCAAGCTGAGCTCGGGAGGCTGCGTCGAGGTCGGAGGCGAACATGGCGAATGCTTCCATGGCGCGGAACTGGGCCAGGTCGATCTTGAGGCGCCCGGAGACCGACTTCATTGCCTTGATCTGCGCGGCACCACCAACACGGGAGACGGAGACACCCACGTCGATAGCCGGGCGTACGTCGGCGTTGAAGAGGTCGGCCTGCAGGTAGATCTGGCCGTCGGTGATGGAAATGACGTTGGTGGGGATGTACGCGGAGACGTCACCGGCTTTAGTTTCGATGATGGGTAGTCCCGTCATCGAACCAGCTCCAAGCTCGTCGGAGAGCTTGGCACAACGCTCAAGCAGGCGAGAGTGCAGGTAGAAAACGTCACCGGGGTAGGCTTCGCGGCCCGGCGGGCGGCGCAACAGTAGCGACACTGCACGGTAAGCCTCGGCCTGCTTGGACAGGTCATCGAAGACGATGAGGACGTGTTTTCCGCCGTACATCCAGTGCTGGCCGATGGCCGAACCAGTGTAGGGAGCCAGGTACTTGAAGCCAGCGGACTCAGAAGCGGGGGCGGCGACGATGGTGGTGTACTCCAAAGCGCCGGCCTCTTCGAGGGTGCCGCGCACCGAGGCGATCGTGGAGCCCTTTTGACCGATAGCGACGTAGATGCATCGGACCTGTTTGTTGGGGTCTCCCGATTCCCAGTTGGCTTTCTGGTTCAGGATTGCGTCAACGGCAACAGTGGTTTTACCAGTTTGACGGTCACCGATGATGAGCTGGCGCTGGCCACGACCAATCGGCACCATCGCGTCAACGGCTTTGATACCGGTTTGTAGTGGCTCGTGAACGCTCTTACGCGACATCACGTTAGGAGCCTGGAGTTCAAGCTCGCGGCGTCCTTCTGCCTTGATTTCGCCAAGACCGTCTACCGGGCGACCCAGGGGATCCACCACGCGGCCGAGGTAGTTGTCGCCGACAGGCACGGAGAGAACTTCTCCGGTGCGGTGCACTGCCTGTCCTTCTTCGATGCCGGAGAAATCACCCAGAACGACCACACCAATTTCGTGGCGGTCGAGGTTCAGGGCCAGGCCCAGGGTTCCGTCCTCGAAGCGCAGCAGCTCGTTCGTCATCGCTGAGGGCAGGCCCTCGACGTGTGCGATGCCGTCACCGGCGTCGGTGACGCGTCCGACCTCCTCGCGGGAGGCCCCATCGGGCTCGTATGACTGGACGAACTGGTCGAGGGCGTCCCGGATTTCCTCCGGACGGATCATGAGCTCCGCCATCGTTAAGTCTCTCTCCTCATCGGCGGCCGCGAGGCGGCCAGTTGGGCTATCGGTGCCGGGGATCCGGCGGTGTGCCTCGGTGCCTGACACCGGGCGGTGCTGGTATCAGGACACACTCAAGGTGCGGCTGACATCGGCCAGTCGACGCTCGATCGTGCCGTCGATGACTTCGTCGCCGACCTGAATACGAAGACCGCCGAGCAGCTGGGGGTCCTCGACCTGGGTGACGAAAATGGTGGTTCCGTACATTTTGCTCAGGCCCGCTTGCAGCCGGCTGACGACTGTTTGTGGGAGCAATGTACGTGTGGTGACGACAGCGGTGACTGCCTGTCGTCGTTTAGCCGCGAGGCTGAGGTAGCGCCGAATGACCGTCGCATAGTCGTACCCGCGGGGGTTAAGCACGGGGCGCTGGGCGATCCAGACAGTGTCGGGCAGAACTTTTCCGGCCAGCAGGCGCGCCACGAGTTCTGCTTTAGCGCGCTTGTCTCCGCGATCCCCAGAGAGCGCTGCACCGATCTGGTGGTCCTGACGGAACTTTTCCTCGACGGCGATGAGCTCGCGCTCTATCTGGTCAAGGTTTCCTTCGGTTTGCGCTGCGGCCAAGACGCAGTCGCCACCGAGGCGTTCCATACCGGTTATGAGGTTGTAGGACTCTTTCCAGTGCCCAGAGACGGCGGCCTCGACAACAGCCAAAGCAGGTTCGCTGAGTCGCCCACCGAAAAGACGACGTGCCAGTTCACGCTTGGACCACGCATCGCGTGAGCGATCCGTGAGAGCCATTCGTAGTTTGGCGTTGTCGGCAAGAAGTTCCGAGACCGAGAACAGCTCTCCGGCCAGGGAACGGAGGTCAGGACCTCCGGCCCGCTGGTAACCGGCGAGTGTCTCGACCGCGCTCTGCCATGCCGAGCGGGGTGCACCATCCATCAGCGACCTGCCCGGTCCATCGTGGAGGTCTCACGCTGCAAGGTGCCGTCTTCGAGCTGTTGCAGGAACCGCTCGATGACACCGTTGCGTCGAGCGTCGTCCTGAAGGGACTCGCCGACGATGCGACCTGCCAGATCGGTGGAGATTCGCCCGACGTCGTTTTTCAGTTCAGCCATGGCGCTTGCGCGTTCGGCTTCAACCTGACGACGGGCAGATTCAATGATGCGCTCGGCTTCAGCGCTGGCCTGGGCCCGCATCTCGGCAACGATTGCAGCACCTTCTTCACGGCCGCGTTCGCGCATTTGGTTTGCTTCGTGGCGGGCGTCTTCCATCATCCGCTGGTACTCGGCCTTAAGAGCTTCCGCCTCGGCGAGGGATTTCTCCGCACGGCTCATGTCGCCTTGAATGGCGTCCACACGCTGTGTGTAGGCGGTCTCCATCTTGGGAACGACGTACTTGATAATGAAGATAAGGAAGACGGCGAAGAAGACACAGCCGAAAATCAACTCACCGAGGTGAGGGAGAATCGGCATGCCTAAGCCGTGGTTGCCGCCACCGCCCGCTGCGGCGGGAACGGCGGCCGCGAGGTTCGACATGTTCTGCACGGAGAACTCCTTGTGCCATGCATCGTCCCGGCCTGGTTAGGCCGGGCGTTGGGGGTGGGCGGTCGGACTCAGCGGAGGATGAAGACGAGAACGAAGCCCAGGATGGCGAGTGCCTCGGCGACAGCGAAGCCCAGGATGGCCAGCGGCTGGAGGACGCTCTTGGCCTCAGGCTGACGGGCCACACCGTTGATGAGGGCAGCGAAGATGAGGCCGATCGCGAGGGCCGGGCCCAGCGTCGAGATGCCGTAGCCAACGAGGGAAAGGGAGCCGGTCATGATCTGCAGATTCCTTCTCTGGTGGTGAGTTACCTCGGCTGGTGCCGAAGCATCGTTCGTGTGAACGGGTGGTCTATGAAGTTGTGAGTATCGGGCGCATCACCTGGTGCAGATGCGGCTAGAAGAAAAGTGTCAGTGTGCTTCTTCGAGAGAGCTTGAAATGTAGGAAGCAGTGAGCAAGGTGAATACGTAGGCCTGCAGGAACTGGATCAGCATCTCGAAGCAGGTCATGAGGAAGGCTCCGCCGTATGCAGCAATGCCTGCGGCTTTGAGAGCTCCGGGGGCGCTGAAGAGGAGGAATTCACCGCCGAGAATGAACAGCACCAGAGTCATGTGACCGGCAAGCATGTTGCCGAAAAGTCGCAGGGTGAGAGTCATCGGCTGGATGAGGAACTTGGTGACGAATTCGATGAGGAAGATGAAAGGCACTATCCAGGCGGGAAGGCCACCGGGGACCATGGTTTTGAGGTAGCCGCCAACGCCATGCTGTTTGAGGCCGACGTAGTGGTAAGCCAGGTACACCACTAGAACAAGGGCGAGAGGGAAGGCGATTCGGCCAGTGGGCGGGTTTTGCAAGAACGGGATCACGCCAGCAAGGTTGTTGGCCAGGATGAAGGTGAACAAGGCCAGCAGCAGCGGCAGGAAACGTAGGAAGTGTTTGCTGCCAATCATGTCGCGTGCGATGCCGTTACGAACAAAGTCGTAAATGAATTCGACGAGGAACTGGGATTTGGTGGGCACGACCGCTGCGCGGCGGGCACCGAGGAACAAGAACGTGGCGATGATGGCAACTGCCACGAGGGACACCAGCATGGGGCGGGTGAAAGCGAATGCACCGTCGCCGATGAGTGGGGTCCAGAAGTCACCGGTGGAGGGTGCCACGAACTCGCTGCCGGAAGCGGTGAGGGCTCCGGCGAAGGCCGCGCTGGTGAAGCTCACGAAATCTCCTCAGATGTTGTGCGGTTCAATCCGGGGGAAGCGGTCACGTTAGGACGCGCTACCGGCTCGTTCACCTTGGCGGTGTGCGGCGCGAAGGCGGAAGGGACAGGGGATTGGCTCCCACCGTACCGGAGCCAGACGATGTACAAAGACAACCCGAGCCCCAGGAGAGTTCCGACTGCGATACCGAATCGTGTTCCGAGCCATATGTCGATGAGGTAGCCCAACCCGCCGTACACGACAGGACCGGCGATTAGGTAAGCCACCAGGCGCGATGCTGCGTTGGATGCGTTGTCTGACGTGTTTTTTTCGGTCTGTGCGAGGGCGTTCCAGTCGGTGTTTCGTCGTTGCGAGGGTGGCACGTATCTCACGACTCACCTCGCTCAGCTGTGGAGTAAGCAAATACACGGGTACGTAGCAAGGAGTACGCCTGTGCTGATTGCCACACCACGACTTCCACAGCGACACTCGCGCTGAACCACTCAGGGGCTGGCATGTGAATGCGAGGCAGCTGCATGAGCACGACCCCAAGCGCGATGACTTGGATCACGTACACGCCTAAAGCACCGACGAGGTAGTTGGCGGTTGGCCCACGCAAGATCAGCCAGATACCTAGCGCCCCCATAGCGAAAAAATGGGCGGCAAATGTAGCTCCTGCAAAGGAGGCCAGCGCTGCTCCGTCAGGCCCGAAAGCTATAGCAGTCACGGTGGTGATGAGCGCCGCAGCCGCACTAGCGCAGCATGCAGTCAACATCATCGGTTTAAAAGCAGACTCGACACCGACGTCAGTGATGATGCGTGCCCTCGAATGCGTCATGGTGGACGTCACTACGGGGCACCCCCTTGAAGGTTTGGGTCATCGTCGGCCAAGAGTTTTCAAAACCTAGCCGATCATTCAACGCTGCGTACAGACATCGAGCGAAATCTTCGAAATCAGTTGAAGCAGTTTGAAGTTCGGCCAGTGGGAGCAAGCGCCTCCACCTGTTGGCGGGGCATGAACTTTCCTGTGAGCACCAGCAGCGTTTTACAACGCCACTGAGAAGATTCCTTTAAATCTGAGCCACAGCTGTTCCTTACCTGAGATTAACACGCATGACCTGGTCGATCCGCCAGTTCGGCACCCACACCCCCGATTGCTTTCATTCAGCCTCACGGGTTTTGGACAGCCGAAGCCGAGAACGCCGCATCCGCATCCGATCCCCCACATTGAGCGTGAGCACCAAAGCAACAGCAGCGAGCAACATGATCCCTGCCAGCGGCATAAGCCCATCAACAAAACTAAACGAGACAACCCCAAAAGCAACGATGGCCGCCCACAAATACAGCAAAAGCACCGCATGCCTATGCGAGTGACCAATGCGAAGCATTCGATGCTGAAGGTGCTGAGCATCAGCTTGGAAAGGGCTTTGCCCCCGGCGCACACGCCGAACCACAGCCATAAACATGTCCAACAACGGAATACCCAGAACCGCCACTGGAACAATCAAAGGCAAGTAGAGAACGATTTCATCGTTCTGCGTAACGTGAGCCGTCGGATCGATATTGCCGATCATTGAGATCATCGCAGCAGAGAGCATCAGCCCAAGGAATAATGCCCCCGAGTCCCCCATAAACAGCTTGGCCTGATGAAAGTTATGCGGCAAAAATCCGATACAACTTCCAGAAATAGCAGCACATACGAACGTGCCGGTGGAGATGACGTTCGGCGGATCGTAAGTATACGAAAGCTGATAGGCATAGATAAAGAAAGCAAAAGCAGCAATAGCAACAATTCCTGCAGCCAACCCATCTAAGCCGTCAATAAAGTTGACTGCGTTCATCGCAACCAAGGCGATAAAAACGGTCAAACCAATAAGAACCGGACTAGGAAGT
The DNA here is from genome assembly GCF_058996045.1 of Dermatophilus sp. B7861-1. Lineage (NCBI taxonomy): Bacteria > Bacillati > Actinomycetota > Actinomycetes > Micrococcales > Dermatophilaceae > Dermatophilus > Dermatophilus sp. B7861-1. The sequence continues at coordinate 2,071,512 of NZ_CM180082.1, forward strand.
ACCGTGACACCGAAAAGTGGAATCGATAGCAGCTGCACACCAAACCATGCCATCACTCCAGCAGCAATAGCTTGACCCGCTAATTTAGTGAGAGCATCAAGCTCAACAATGTCATCAATAGCCCCGACTGCAGCAGCTAAAACTCCCCCAGCGCAAATACCAAGAATTTCAGTGCTGTCGAAAATCTGAGATAGATGCGGCAATTGTCGAGCCACTAGCACCGCAGCAAGAAAGCCGAGACATATACCTAACCCGCCCAGCCGTGGGATCGGTTGCGAATGCACATCACGAGCACGCACAGCGGTAACCGCACCAACACGCACAGCCAGCCGCCTAATCAATGGAGTGATAACGAAAGTACAAGCAGCAGCAAGCGTCGCAATGAAAAAGTACTCGCGCACGCTAGCCCTCCTGCCAACGCCGGTTTACCCCCGACCACGTGACACGCGTGAGTTCTAGAGTCACGAGATCTGACTTCCCCCGAGGCAGAGAGCAGTCTGAGCCTTGGTGTCGACCCAGAACTTCATGAACAGCTACTACCTGCTGTAGGTGGTTCAGTATTCGTTCTCGCATGTTCCTTGTTCTGCTCGACGTGTGATGTGCCTTGCTCTTCAGCTGACGATTCAGCCGATGCACTCGTGGCTTTCTCACCAGGGTGCGATTGTTTTTGCTCGACTTCAGGTCTCTGCTCAACTTCGGGCGTGTCTGCAAGCGCAACGTCGTCACCAGGAAATGCCACCGAACGCAACTGTGCTTCAGATATTTCACCTTCACGCAGAACTGTGAAGTCTGCGCCTGTGGCATCGATAATCGTCGAGGCCTGCCCACGGCTAGCTGGGCCCCCATCGAGATAGATAGACACAGCATCACCGAGTTCGCGCTCAGCATCAGCAGCGCTTGTCGCAGCCGGGTGGCCATGCTTATTTGCACTCGTGACGGCCATAGGGCCAGTAAGAGCCAAAACAGCCAAAGCTAGCTCAGAGTCTGGCATGCGCAGTGCCACAGTTCCGTTGGTGTCACCCAAATCCCATACGAGGCTACTTTGTGCCTGCAGAACAATCGTCAACGGGCCGGGCCAAAACTCATTCACCAACCGGCGAGCATAGTCCGGGACAGATGTAGCCAACCCATCAAGCGTGCGCTTGTTCGGTACAAGAACCGGTGGCGGAATACTACGACCACGTCCTTTCGCGACAAGGAGGTCACCAATAGCTTCACTGTTGAAAGCATCAACTCCCACGCCGTAGACCGTGTCAGTAGGGATGACAACCACTTCTCCGCGCTGTACCGCATCGGCAACAGCATGGATCGCCGAATCGGCTGTCTCGCTGTCGGTGCCGTCGACGATTTCGCTCATCTGTGCCTCCTCCACCCCTACATAGGAGTGTCTACGGTTGTGCCACTGACGATCTTACGATCGTGTCCTCCACGCGCGCTTAGAACGCCCCCGGTCAGCTGTTTTCTCCACTGGTGGCACGGGTGGCCACTACATGCCGGGGGCGGCCAGTGTCGTCGTTTTGATCATGAACCTTTACCCAACTTTGCTGCCCCAGCAGCACATCAACAATCGCTTTACCCTGCACATCTGCATGTTCCATCAAGAAAAGGCCACCTGGCCGCAGCAGGCCACTTGCTCGCCACGCTACGGCCGCAGGGATGGCCAAACCATCATCGCCAAGCCCATATAGCGCCATTGCCGGATCATGCTCAGCAACCTCAGGGTCGACAGGAATCGCATCTGGCGGTATGTACGGCGGGTTAGAAACGACAATGTCAACAGTTCCATCAAGGTCGCCCGTGACAGCCTCAGCTGTGGCGTCTCCGCGACGTAACTCCACCTGCGCTGCCATAGAAGTGATATTGCGCTCAGCCCACTGTGCAGCATCACCGGAAAGCTCAACAGCAATCACCCGCGCTTGAGGCACCTCCGTCGCGATAGCCAAAGCGATCGCTGCAGAGCCGGTGCATAAGTCCACTACAAGCGGCTCATGAACCCCTTCCTGCACGAGCGTTGTAGCTGCATCGATGGCAAGCCCAGCAAGCATTTCCGTTTCAGGCCGCGGAACAAACACCCCAGGCCCTACACACAGCTCAAGATGACGAAACGGCGCCAACCCAGTGATGTGTTGCAAAGGAATCCGGCGCGACCTTTTCCCTACTACCAGCTCGTAAGCTGCAATATCCGCTGCTGTTAAGGCATGCCCTAACAGTGCAGAGCGCTCCACATCTGCTGTGTCACATCGAGTTATATACGCCAGAAGCAGCGCAGCATCACGCCGAGGTGAGGGGACTCCAGCGGCCTGAAGATCTCTGGTCGCCTGCCGCAAGGCCTGCCCAAAAGAGCATGATTGAACGGTCATGAGGTGGCTTGCGCCATGCGTGCCCGCTCATCAGCTTGCATCGCTGACTCCACCACGGGGTCCAATTGACCATCCAGCACAGTATCGAGGTTGTAAGCCTTATACCCCGTACGGTGATCAGCAATCCGGTTCTCCGGATAGTTGTATGTACGAATCCTTTCACTACGGTCAACGGTACGAACCTGGCTCCGCCGCGCAGCCGAAGCCTCAGCCTCAGCCGCATCTCGCTGTGCCTGCAAAAGCCTGGCACGCAGTACCCGCATCGCAGACTCTTTGTTCTGCAACTGTGACTTTTCGTTCTGACTCGTCACCACAATCCCCGTAGGCAAGTGAGTCAACCGCACAGCAGAATCCGTCGTATTAACGCTCTGCCCACCCGGGCCCGAAGAACGATAAACATCAACACGCACGTCATTAGGGCCGATCTCGATCTCGTCATCGGTTTCCACCTCAGGCATCACAAGCACACCTGCCGCAGAAGTATGAATACGACCCTGACTTTCCGTCACTGGCACACGCTGCACCCGATGCACACCACCCTCATACTTCAAACGTGCCCAGGGAGCTTGGCCAGGCTCAGGGGTGCCCTTGGCTTTTACCGCCAGCCGAATGTCTTTGTACCCGCCTAGGTCTGAGTCAGTGGCCTCCAGAACCTGCACACTCCAGTTCCGCTGCTCCGCATAACGCATATACATACGAACAAGGTCACCCGCGAACAAGGCAGACTCTTCCCCACCTTCACCTGCCTTCACCTCCAGCAACACATCACGGTCATCATCAGGATCGCGTGGCAGCAACAAATGATGCAGCCTCTGCCCTACGCTCTCCAGCTGCTGACGCAGCGCAGGCAACTCTTCAGCAAACGCAGCATCCTCATCAGCCAACTCAATCGCTGCCTCAAGATCGCCATGCACCTGCTCAAGCTCACGAGCCGCAGCAACCACTGGCCCTAAAGCAGCGAACCGTTTACTTGCCGCCCGGAAACGTCCCTGGTCTGCCAGCAGCACTGGATCCGAGAGGTCTTTCTCCAACCGCTGGTACTCCTCAACATGAGGCTGTGCAGCTTCCAGTAACGACTGAACTTCCATGCCAATCCCCTCTCATCACCAACGCCGCGCACACCGCGACGAAACAACGATGCGCCGGACCCAGTATCGGGTCCGGCGCATCAATCACGACCGTTAGTTGGCCTTGCGCTTACCGTAGCGGGCCTCAAAACGAGCAACACGGCCACCAGTGTCTAGGATCTTCTGCTTGCCCGTGTAGAACGGGTGGCACTGCGCACAAACGTCGGCGCTGATAGCGGCACTCTTCGCAGCGCTGCGGGTGGTGAACTGGTTACCGCACGTGCAAGTAACCGTTGTCTCGTGGTACTCAGGGTGAATATTTTTCTGCATGGTTTCTCCTTGGTAGAGGCTGCCGGGTCGCACGAAATCATCCGAATGATGAGGTGGACGCCATGTGCGTGAACCGGCGCGTTGCGTGAACCGGCAGACAAAGTCAATTATGCCTGAGCTCCCGCTATGTGAGAAACCACCTCATCATGCGCGAGCCAAAGCCACGCCCTTGCGAGCCATTTCACGCATCACCCGCTCTATATAAGCGATCTCCGAGGCATCCCACGAGCGCTCATCAGCCCAAGAGCTGACCGAAATCACACCAGCAACATCACCATCAACAAGTATTGGCAAGAACAACGCCGACTTAGAACGCACCACCACAGGATCCTCAGCAATCCACGTATCCAAAGAGTCAAGCTCGCTACGAGCCCCGCCATCCCATACACGCACCGCATACGGCGTCTCTATCGTCGGTGGCGTATGCGCCGAAATCCGGTACCACCACATTTCTGGAACCTGTAAACGAGCAGTCGCCGTCCGCGACCACACTGCGGCATATGGCCCCTCATCGGTCCATCCAGCCAACCGAACTGCATCAACTGCCAAAGTAGTGCCAATGGCATCCGTAGCAACCTGCGCTGCACGAACCATGCTCGTCTCACGAGAAACCAACATCACGGCATCGTTGCCAGCCTGCAGCAGCGCCAACGACTGCGCCTGCTGATCCACCAGCCGCAGATGCTCCCGATTCAAATGATTCAAATCCGCCGCTACCGCTCGAATCTCCGGCGTTCCTGCCTCCACATTGGCCCACGCCGTGCGCTCCCCCTCCACCTGCCTGCGCAACGTTTCCCGCAGCCCAAGCAACGGGCCAGTCAAACTACGCACCGTCCGCCACGCCGTAAAAATCGCCAACAACGCGGCAAGCACCGTAGCAGTCAAAACAATCCGGGCACCATCACCAAGCATGTCCACCACTTGCGAGCGCCACGAGATCGCCGCCGCATCCAAAGTGGCTTGAACCGCCGCATTGTCTTGCATGGCGACTCCGTACAACGCCCGCGCCCTCACCATGTCTGACTGCGGGGGTGTCTCTTCTTCAGCTGCTTTCGTCAGCAATCGGCTGGCCTCTACCCAGGCAGCCGTCGAAGCCCGCATCTGGGCAATCTGTTCCGAAAGATTTCCCACCCTGGATGTGTCATTCAATGGCCATAGCCACGCCAGACGCTGCACCGCATCAATATCAGTTGTATACCTCTGAGAGAACCGATTCCATGGCGCCAGCAAGTCAGCAGACGAAGAAACATCACCGATCTCAGCGCCTTGACTAGCAGTCACGGCAGCCGAGAAAGACCGCTCAGCCGAACGCAAATCATCCAATACCCGAACATTGGCGGCTCTGGCCGGCGCAATCACTTCCGCCTGCTTCTGCACCATTGAGGCAGCATGAGTGCTGATCCACGCTGATGAGCTCCCGATCAACACAAGCAACGCAATCAACAGCGTCGTGAAAAGAATCATCCTGGTTCGCACGGAAAGGGAACTCTTCGGTCCTGTCATGCCAGCTCCCTTCGACGCGCTCAGCCCTGGATTTGCAGCCTAGCAATGCCTTTAGCGCTCGCAGCCCCTGGGGGCCAACCGTCCGCTACTCCAACATTCAGTGTCAATACAACACGCGATTGCGTAGATACAAGGAGCGAGGGCATCTGCCCGTGCGGCCATCACCGCAGGAGCAGACACCCTCGCACGTCAATCTTCAAAGTTACTCACTCTGACTACCTCCGGCAGCCAGGTCACTCATCTTCGAGTTTGATACTGGAGTTCCGCTGCACCATCATCAAAAACTCTGCGTTGCTCTTCGTCTTCTTCATCTGCGACAGCAACAGTTCTAGCGCAGCCTGCGGCTCTAGCGCCGAAAGAACCCGACGCAGCTTCCACATGAGCTTCAATTCCTCGGAACTCATGAGGATCTCTTCGCGACGCGTGCCCGAGGGGTTCACATCGACAGCGGGGAAAATTCGACGATCAGCAAGCTGACGTGACAACCGCAGCTCCATGTTGCCGGTGCCCTTGAACTCTTCGAAGATAACCTCGTCCATCTTCGAGCCGGTCTCAACCAGAGCGGTAGCCAGAATGGTCAAAGACCCACCATTCTCAATGTTGCGGGCAGCACCAAAGAACTTCTTCGGCGGGTATAGCGCACCAGAATCGACACCACCAGAGAGGATGCGACCGCTTGCCGGAGCCGCCAAGTTATAGGCACGCCCCAACCGGGTGATTGAGTCCAACAACACAACCACGTCATGCCCCAACTCGACCAGACGCTTAGCACGCTCAATCGCCAGCTCGGCAACCGTGGTGTGGTCATCGGCAGGCCGATCAAAAGTAGAGGCAATAACCTCACCCTTAACCGTGCGTTGCATGTCCGTGACTTCCTCTGGCCGCTCATCAACGAGCACAACCATGAGGTGAGCCTCGGGATTGTTTGTTGTGATCGCGTTGGCGATCGCCTGCAGCATCAGCGTCTTACCAGCCTTGGGCGGGCTGACAATGAGGCCTCGCTGTCCCTTACCAATCGGTGACACCAGATCCATGATTCGGGTGGTGTACACATTCGGTTCGGTCTCCAAACGGAGACGTTCTTGCGGGTACAGCGGAGTCAACTTATTGAACTCAACACGCCCTCGAGCTGCTTCTGGCGTACCACCATTCACCGTGTCCAAACGCACCAAAGCATTGAACTTCTGTCGCGCCGGAGGCTGCTCACCCTCACGCAACGCTTTCACTGCACCGGTAACGGCATCGCCCTTACGCAACCCGTGACGCTTAACCATGGCCAAAGGCACATACACATCACCCGGGCCTGGCAAGTAGCCACTCGTACGCACGAACGCATAGTTGTCCAGTACGTCCAAAATGCCCGCTACCGGGACCAGAACGTCATCCTCGCTGTAGGACTCCACCTGGTCGTTACTGAAGTCATCGCGACCCCGACGGCGGTCACGATCACGGTTACGGTTCCGATTACGGCGGCGCCCACGGGAGTCATCTTCGTCGCGGTTACGTCCACGGCGGCCACCCCGCTCGCCACGCTCACCGCGTTCAAAACGCTCCCCGCGCTCATCATCGCGGTTGCGGTTACGGCGGCCACCACGGTCGCCGCGGTCCGAGCGATCCCGGTCACCGCCACGCTCATGGCGCTCTGCGCGCTCATCATCGCGGTTGCGGTTACGGCGGCCACCACGGTCGCCGCGCTCACCCCGTCCGGAACGGTCATAGCCGTTCTGCTCCTGCCTGTCGGAGCGTCCCATACCCTCCACGGCCTGTTCATCACCCTTGTCTTCGCGCGTCTCGTGCGAGCGCTCGCGGCCGGACTCCGACACGCGGGTCCGCTTCTCGTGATCTTGTGCGCCGTGATCTTCCCGCTTTTCACTGGCACGGCTCTGCTCACTGGTCTCCACAGATCTAGCGGAGCCTTCATTTGTTTGAGCAGGTCGCTCCGGTCGAGAGGAGTTGCGGCCACTACCGCGACCTGCTCCTTCAACCTCGCGAATAGCGGTGATCAAATCACCCTTACGCATCCCAGTGGTGTCAGGGATACCTATATTCCGTGCAAGTTCCTGCAGCTCCGCCAGACGCATCGTCGTGAGACCGCGACGCTTGGGGGCGGTTCCCACACCCGCTTCGGTGGTGTCGGTCACAAACGTTCCTTCCCCTCGGCGAGCAACTCGCTTCATTCCGAGGTTTTTGCCACGGCGGCCGAAGGATACGGCAGCATGTGGACGGCGGCAGAGAACGGGGCTGATTCACCGGATGTGAATACAGGCGCGTTCCTGGCGCCGTTTCGAATACGTGAAACTCTCAGCGGACACGGCATCGGAAAGCGGATACCGGTAAAGCGGATCGTCGCCGCATCGGGGGCACATCGCACGAAAGTGAACGGATCGAACAACAAGATCTAGGCCGCTGAAATGACCCGTCTCCTTAATGATCCGCAGGCCCCGTCAGATAAGGGTCAGAACAGGGTCTGATCAGGCGAGCGAAACATCTCCGCCAGAGAGCGCCTCAAGAGTAACACGCTCAACCCTCACACCTCTCGTCGGAACACCAGGACGAAGAACCTTCCACCCCTGACTACTACGACCGGCCACCACAGCCTCGACCACCGACGCATCACCCGAAGAAGAGCCCAACACAAGAACACTCGGCCCCGCACCGGAGATCACAGCAGCCAGCCCTCGAGCTCTCAACTCATCAACAAGTTCCATCGATGCCCCCAGCGAGCCACGCCGCTGTTCCTGATGCAGCCACTCCCTCGTAGCAGGCAACAACAAATCAGGACGTTGCGACAACGCCAACGTCAACAACGCAGCCGTACCCGAGTTACGGGCAGCCTCACCATGCGGCACCGAAGCCGGCAAAACCGATCGCGCAATCGACGTCGGCAATTGAGCCGTAGGCACAACCACCAACGGCTCAATATTCGGATGCAACGGAACCACCGCAGAGGCAAAACGTGGAACTGGCTCTACCTGCTCGCCCGCCTCATCCAGTACCCACGACACCGTGGCACCACCAAAAACACTGGCAGAAGCATTATCAGGATGCCTCTCCAAACGAGAGGCAAGATCGCTAACGGCATCAAGGTCGATCTGCACCTCACCTTGACCCAGCGCATCACCCTGATTCTGCTCAGCCACGGCAACCAGCCCGAAAGCCAACGCCACGCCCGCCGTAATAGCTGCTGCCGAAGACCCCATCCCCCGCCCCTGCGGCACCGTTGAAGCACACCTCAACACCAAACCAGCAGGAACCGCGACCCCAGCCTGCTCAAAAGCAGTACGCATCGACGCATAAACAAGGTGCCTCTCATCACGAGGAACACCCTGATCATCACCGTCGATCACGATGGTCAGCCCAGGGGTCTCTACCACGCCAGCTACATACGTATCCCACACCCCCAAGGCCAAACCCACTGAATCGAACCCGGGCCCCAAGTTGGCCGAACTAGCGCAGGACCGCACCCGCACCGCCGTCCCCACCGGCAACACCTCAACCACCGCGCTACCTTTCACCCTCAACTCCCCACAACCCGCATCACAGAATTAACTCCGCGAACAACCCCCAAACCCGACACAGCCTTCACCGTCGCCGACAACGAGGCTTCACTACCCTGATGCGTCACAATCACCAACTCAGCATGACCAGACTCCTGGCCATCCTCATCTGCAGCAATCGACTCCTGACGAACCTGCTCAATTGACAAACCAGCCTCAGAGAACAATCCCGCCACCGACGCCAACACGCCTGGACGATCCTCAACATCCAACGACAGGTAATACCGAGTCTGAGCCTGACCCGGATCCAACACCGGCAAATCCGCATACGCCGACTCCACTGGCCCACGGCCACCCTGCACACGATGACGAGCTTGGGCCACCACATCACCCATCACTGCCGAAGCCGTCGGCTCACCACCAGCACCAGGCCCATAGAACATCAACTCGCCAGCCCCCGAAGCCTCAACAAACACCGCGTTGTAAGCCCCACGAACACCAGCCAACGGGTGCGTCACCGGCACCATCGCCGGATGCACCCGCACCGAAATACCCTCCCCCTCACCCACATCAGTACGCTCACAAATTGCCAACAGCTTGACCACACACCCCATGGCCCGCGCTGCACGCATATCTGCGCTTGTCACCTCAGTGATCCCCGTCCGGGACACACCCTTCAACGCCACCCGCGAGTGGAACGACAACGACGCCAGAATCGCTGCCTTAGCCGCAGCATCAAACCCTTCAACATCCGCAGTTGGATCAGCCTCGGCATAACCAAGCTGCTGAGCACGCTCTACCGCCTCATCGAACCCCATACCAGTCGAATCCATCTGATCCAGCACGTAGTTCGTCGTTCCATTGACGATACCGAGCACACGATTCACCGAATCGCCAGCAAGAGACTCCCGCAAAGGACGCAGCAACGGAATAGCACCTGCCACCGCAGCTTCATAGTGAATATCCACCCCAGCTTTCTCCGCAGCCGCATATAGCGTCGGACCATCCTCAGCCAGCAACGCCTTATTTGCCGTCACTACACTCGCACCGTGATCAAACGCCCGCAGGATCAACGAGCGCGCAGGCTCAATCCCACCAATAACCTCGATCACAATATCCGCGTTCTCCACCAACGACTGCGCATCAGTAGTGAATAACTCCGCCGGCAACCCCGACGCAGAACGATCCACCCCAGCCCGGCGCACCGCCACACCCACTAACTCCAACGGCGCACCAACCCGCGCAGCTAAATCCTCAGCTCCCTCAGTCAGCACCTTCGCAACTGCAGAACCAACCACACCAAAACCAAGCAACGCCACACGAAGCGGAACCTGCCGAGAGTCATCGTTCATCACTGGACTGCTCACCTCTACTACATCAACTCGTACACAACACACTCGACCAGACCAGAACGCAAACCAACGAACCAGTCCCCATCAACACACGCCGCAACAACCCCCAACCCGACAACACACCACCAGTGCCATCACCCTTCGTCCACATCCAAAGCCAAGATGTCCTCCACCGTCTCACGCCGAACAATCACTCGCGCAACACCATCGCGCACCGCAATCACCGGTGGACGCGGAACATGGTTGTACTGGCTCGACAACGCACGGCAATACGCGCCCGTGCCAGGAACCGCAACAAGATCGCCTGGCACCAAATCATCTGGCAAATACTCATCCAGCACCACGATATCGCCGCTCTCACAGTGCTTTCCCACTACCCGCGACAACACCGGCTCAGCCTGCGAAACCCGCGAAGCCAACGTCGCACTGTAGTCAGCCTCATACAACGCCGCCCGCACGTTATCGCTCATGCCACCATCAACCGACACATATCGACGCCGCCCACCGCCTGGCAACGCAACGTCCTTACACGTCCCCACCTCATATAACGAATATGTGCTCGGCCCCACAATCGAACGCCCTGGTTCCACCGAAATCACAGGAACCTCAACACCAACCTGCTCAGCCTCCCGCTGTAACAACACCGCAAACTCCTGCGCAATACGCGAAGGCGGCATCGGCTCATGCTCACTCGTGTAAGCAATCCCAAACCCACCGCCAAGATCAAGCTCAGGAAGCGCCCTGCCCTGCTCATCACGGCACTGCGCCAACAAACCCAACAACCGACGCGCCGCTACATGGAACCCATCTGAAACAAAAATCTGACTACCAATGTGGCTATGCAAACCCACTAGACACATATGTCTCCGGGAACGAATCGCCTCCACCGCCTTAGCTGCCACCCCCTGAGCCAACGAAAAACCAAACTTTTGATCCTCATGCGCCGTGGCAATGTACTCGTGCGTATGAGCCTCCACCCCCACCGTCACCCGCACCATCACCCGCGCAACCACCCCCAGCCGTGCCGCAACCCGCTCCACCCGCTCGATTTCGTCAAACGAATCAACCACCAGACGCCCCACCCCATACGACAGCGCCTGCTCGATCTCCGCCACTGACTTGTTATTGCCATGCATTCCGATCCGTTCAGCAGGGAACCCCACCCGCTGAGCCACCGCTAACTCACCACCAGAACACACATCAAGACTTAGGCCCTCATCCATCACCCACCGAGCCACTTGCGTACACAAAAACGCCTTACCCGCGTAATAAACATGCGCTCGTCCTACCCCGAAGGCCGACTCGAACGCCTCTTTAAACGCACGCGCCCGATACCGGAAATCCTTCTCGCTCATCACATACGCAGGCGTACCAAACTGTTCAGCAAGAGCGACCGCGTTCACCCCATCAACCCGTAACCGGCCACAGTCATCACGCCCAACACCCATAGGCCATAACTGCGGCAGCAACTCGTTGACATCCGATGGCGTTGGCAGCCACAACGGCGGCCCCCCATACCCTGAAGCATGCATTGCTCCAGCCTCATGCGCGCGCATCTCGACCTCGAATCGCTCGACAACAAGACAACGACAGCCTCACGGCGGAAACCGCATCATCCGAATCAGATTCACACCGGCAGCCTTCATATCTGAGTGTGTCAGCTCTATCGATCTGCAGGAACACACCACTTCACCCGTGAGATCGGCATATCCACTACACCAGCAAAGCCAGGCACGCCTGACCATCACACACGATGCGGCAATGCCGTACCCAACGCAGCCACGCCATCATCGATCACACTCAGCACAGAGCGCGCAACAGGCACTGGCAGCCACGTCGCTTCCTCCACCAGCTCCCCCACTGCCAACACATAACGGGCAACCAACCGCGGCGAAGCCGTAGCCACTGCCTGCTCCAACACAAACGGCCACGAAACCAAAAGCACACTCAACTGCTCTATCCGGCGACTTTCACTACCAGAAACATCACCCCTGCCATACTCATCGCCGCTACGGACAGTCAGAGCAGCCCGAAGACGCGCATGAGCAACCACAAAAGCAGCATTACCGGCTTTTCTCGCCAATAACTCTGTCGAGCACAGCGCCAGCTGACGCGCAGGCACAGCTAGCAACAATGCCCACGCCAACGCCGCAGTACCCAACGCACTGACGTCCTCTTCCTGCATCAGCTGGCCATCAACCTGCACCGGAGCGCAAATCATCTCGTACGTTTTTTCTTCATATGTGACTCGTACTCCTTGACCAGGGGTAACTGCATACTCCACACGATCCCCCACCGCTAAAGCACACCCACGCAAAGCAGCAACAAAAACCTTTTCACGAAACCCACCAGCCTGAGCAGTTTCTATTGCAAGGCAGGACGAGCCACCTAGCCACAATCGCAGTCCTCTATCCTGGGTCGGCAATAGCCCAATGTGATCTTGTTGCCCGACTAGCTCCAGCTCAACATCAAGGCCCTTGCCTGCAGGACGCGCAGCAGCAACACCAGGAATCTGCACAACCTGATCAGCAAGAACAGCCTGCCACTGTGAAGGATCACCACCGGCTGCGAATAATTGCGGCAGTGGGGTACGCCATGTACGGATGCCGTCGACTGGACGCAACGCGACTTTACGGAGCATCGCTCGCGGCCCACCATGCCGTGCAGTCAGGTCGTTTTCCACACACGAAGAAATTTGTCGCGCCAACTCCGCAATCGAGAACTCCCTATCCATCACCCGGAATTCCCCCTGTCAGAGCTTCTATTTCAGTGCTGACCGTTAAGCTGATAACCTGACCTACGTCCCGAGCCCCCTTAGCTCAGGGGATAGAGCACCGCCCTCCGGAGGCGGGTGCGTAGGTTCGAATCCTACAGGGGGCGCAGCAAATGCGGCTGGTTCCCTACCTGCAGGTAGGGAACCAGCCGCATTTATGTCACCCTTAACCAATCCTGCCGGTAACAACCTTGTCCGACATATCGAACTGCATCATCGACAAGGCTAGTTTCACTTGGCGACCAGAGACCCCCGGAATAGTCGCGATACGAATCGTGGCTGTTTTCGTCTTCTTATCAAACTTCACATCAAGCGATTGCACAGCCTTAGAAAAAGGAGTCTCATCAGCTTTTTCGATATGGAACGCTTTGCGCGTAGCTTCACTAAGCTCCTTCGTCAGGATCTCGTTACCTCCGGCAGACTGAGGCTTAACGATCACTGTGAGATCGCGATTTGTTTGCCCGTTCGCCTTAACCTTCCACTCAAGCACTCCACCAGCCTTCGCCGTGGCCTGCTCAGGAGTAATAGTGAAGGTCGGTTCTGGATCATCGTCAACGACTTCGACCACCCCAGTCGGATTGCGCACCACCAAAGGGCCCCGCGTCTCAATGTTGATCTCTTTACCAATCATCTCGTCATCAACAGTGTTCCCCTCAACGGTGAACGGCAGATTGACTGACTGCTGACCTGGCTTTACCTGCACCCAGGTCACCTCAGAACGCCCTTCTTCTCCAGCTTTTCCTGCAGCATCCGTCACGATCCCCACTTGAGCTGGCGCTGTGACTTTCCCATGAATAGGCAACGTCACATTGATGGTGTGACGTTTACTTCCTTCATTGACTCGAATCGGTTTCGTCGGTGCATCGATGACCGCAGGAGGAGGCGTGGCAGTCATACCGCCCTGTCCCCGCGCCAACGACATGTCCAAAACAGCAACATCGCTAGCCGCCGCGGCGGTAAAACGCACACCCGCTAAGGTTTTCCCTTCCAAGCCTGCAGGAATATCTACTCGCCACAGCTGTGCCAAGTCACGGATGTGAGATCCCTGATTCGTTGGTTCTTTCGCACCCAACCGAGCCAAATCAATCGGAGCTGTGTGCAGTTCTTTACCCTGTGCATCCAGAAGAGTCGCTTTCATGTGGGCACCCTTCTCCCCACGAACCACGATGCGCGCTTCGAAGGAGTCACCACGCTGAAGAGCAGTTGGAGAACCAAACTGCACGCCACCAGACTGCCCCTGCGCTAATCCCATACGAAGCGCGAAACCATCGCGAGAGTCCCTGGCCAGCCAGTGCGGCGAAACCTCTTGATCATCGCTCGTACGGCATTTCTCACCAGTACACCAAGCCGCACGACCAGTCGGTTTACTCGACAGCTGTTTAACAGAAGTGGCGCCCAACGCATTCATCAATGAAATACGGTTACCCCCTAACGGAACCGCTGTGACGAAATTCGCTCCAGCACCTTTCGCTGGTTTCCGTCCTTCAAGGACATGCTGCGCATTGCGGTCCCCAAGGAGGAAAGCACGAGCGACTTCACTGGAATATGTGACGAGCACATCCCGTTGTTGTTTGGCACTGATACGGGTCTTTGCCGTGCAAGCGCGTCGGGAGCCATCATCTTCTCCCTTACCTGTCGACAAGCCGGGCGTCCATTCAGTGTTAAAGAAATTGTGCACACCGCCGGTCAGAATAAGGCTGGACTGGAATGCTGCCCCCGGACCATAACGTGCTGGAGTATCGGTGTACACCTGTCCTGCGAGGTCAATAACGTCACCATCACACGTGGGCAAAATAGTGACCGACGGAATCGTTGGGGTCCCTATACGACCAAAGCTTGTCGGAGCGAGAGTGAAAATCCCAGCTACACGCCACGGATCATTGGCAGTCGAGTCCAGCGCAGTGCGGTTCACACCCTCCCCACCTCGCGAATGGCCAATAAGCATGAGTTTCTTCAGGTCGAAAGATGTCTTACCTGGCCACGAAACCTGCCCAGGAGAGGAAGCTGCCTTGGCCAAGAGGCGCAAGTTGGCACGTAACACAACAGAGCGGGCCGCAGCGCCCTTGTCGTTAAGGTCTTGGTCGTTACCACTAACAGCGTTCGCATCGACAGAGACGGTGTAATACCCCTGTGCTGCGAGCGCTTTCTGGACATAGTCGTAGCCACGGAAACTGGGAAGCTCGCGAGAGCCTTTCGGGCATGGCCATCCAGTGACTGTTTCTTTAGCGGCATTGGTGCAGGTGTCATAGAAGCCGTGCAAAAACACGATGACCGGCCGGTTTCCTGGCGCTCCCACAGGCTCTACGACATGCCCGCGGATGGCATTGTTTTGTTTGATTTGCGGCACGAAAACTGAGCCACGGTCATAGTCGAAGGATCGGGTTTTGTATGCCCCTCCTTGTGGTTGCGAAGACTGGTCGTTACTGATGCGTGCTGGGGTGTCGGAGCTAGCGAGGGCGGCCACGGGAGTAAAAACAGAGGTTGCAGCCGAGCCGGTGGCTAGGAGGAGGGCCGCGCCGAAAGATCCGGCGCGAGCGTGGTGTCGGGTAAATCTAGACATGACGACTCCATCGTGCGAGACAGGTAGGGCCCGAGACAGACACGGCCGTCGGAATAGCGGTGTCTCAGCGTCTGGGGTGGCAGGGTGCCCGCGCGAAAACGGGGGTCCACAGTTATATTGCGCTGGCGAGGGAGGGCTAGTCCAGCTAGACACTGAGTGATAACGGGTGTGTCGAGTGAGACATAAATCAGCAGGTTGGAGTACGCGAACTGCTTGATGGGGCGGACTGAGAACGCCTCAGCGGTGCTGTGTTTTCGATGTTTTTCGCGCTTCTTCGGTAGCGCAGCTAGGACAAGAATGCTTTACCGTCACGATGTTCATCGCCTCTGATTTTTCCTCAATTGCCGGAGGCGCTTCGGCTGCAGAACATGCTGCTAACGCCAATACCAATGCAGTCGCTGACAAACCGATGACAGAATCCATGAGATGCTCCTCCTCGCTGGACAGAGCTGACCTCACAAGTATTGTTTTCGCCCGCATCTAGGTCTGGTAACTCTCAGCGCGCGTCGCGTTTCCCTTCCAAAATCTCCTTTCAGTGTCAATACATGTATGGGTGTGCAATCAGCTATACGACACCCAACCACGCACCTTCAAACCGACTGCCATCGGACCAGATTGAACAGACGCAGATCAACAGCAACCCACAAGAATGACAGCGCATTCGTTGATTCTGATGAAATGCGCCAAACGCCACCTTGCCCCGGAGAAACCCATGACCACCCCTGACACTCCCGCCATGCCCCCAAACCCATCCGCCCCCTCTCGCGCCACCCGTTCCCGAAGCGCACCATGGCTATTCCGGCAAGCCAGCCTCCCCCGCCCCGTCCTCCACGACCCCCGCAGCGAAACTGAAGCCCTCAACGAAGCCATGAAAGACATCTGGCGACGAATCTGGGCAGTAGCTTTCGGTAGCCTCCTGGTCGTCTCACCACTGACAGTTCTCCCCTACCTGCTCAGACACCCAGTGAACGCTGAAGAAGCCATCTTCACCTGGTGGACCACCGAACTTCAGGGAAATGCTTTCGAAGGACTCGAACCCTCAGCAGTCGCCTCCGGTTTCGCAGCCATCGTCGTCACCCTGTTCGTTGCACACACCATGCAAGGTCAGCAGGCAATCCCCCCGCCCAACGAGAACGACATGAACACGCACATCGAAACCAAAGCGCGCGTCATCGTCCTCGATGCCCTCGTCTCATACGTCGGAGCAACCGGAGCCGCATTCAGCTGGCTTCTCATCCAACTTCCTGAAGAAGGGAAGAAAGCCCAATCAGCCGACTTCCTCATCCCCTTAGGCAGCGTCCTCATTTGTAGCGCCCTGACCGCCCTCACATCACGCTCCACCGAATCACTGCATTTATTACAGCTGATGGACAAACTCCAAAAAGCCAACCTGAACGCTGCCGTAACCGCCTACGAACGACACATCACCAACGCCCAAAAAAGAGGCGTCACCATCGACACCACCGGACTGTCTTGGCTCGCATCCATGAAATCGTGGCTTCGTGGCTTCCCCCTAGCCCCGACGCTTTACGTAGCCACAGCGTGGATCCTGGCAATCCTGGCCCTAGGACTATTCACCGGCGAATTCTCTCTCGCCCTCATTCTCCCAACCATCACACTGGCTGCCATCGGCGCTTCCTTCAGCCTCGCCGTACTGTCCATCATCATCGATGGCGTCGTCACACAAACCATCGCAGGCCGCGCCGGAATATTCACCACACGACTCTTCTTCACCATGATCCTTTTCTTGATTTACCTCCTCACCGGAGTTGTTCTACTTTTCCTTCACCCCCCAGTCGGATTGCTCATGACCTCCTTCGCTCTCCTACCCGTCGGTGGTGCGTGGTTGAGCTTTAGCCAACCAAAATTCGCTGAATCCATCGGAGTAGCGCTCAAACGACGCACCATTCTCGTGGCAAACATGACCTACAACCGACCCTCATAACCACCCCCTCATACGCGACACACAGCACGCCATCTCCATATAGACGCAGCGCGCCAAATGTGATGGGTTAGACAGCACAGCTGACACAAACCCCCTCAGCGAGAGGAATCACCATGCCAACAACCACACGAGTTTTTCTCGCGCAATACCCCAACGGCGAACCCACCGACAACGACCTCCGCATCGAAGAAACCCAGCTCACCACACCCGAACCCGGCCAAGCCCTTCTCCAAACTCTCTACCTGTCCCTCGACCCCTACATGCGCGGACGCATGAGCAAAGCCGAGTCCTACTTCCCACCACTAGAACTCGGCAGCACAATCGTCGGCGGAACCGTATCCCGTGTTCTCGAATGCCCCGGCGGCGAGATCACCCCCGGAGACCTCGTCCTGGGATACGGCGGATGGCAAACCCACTCCGTAGAAAACGTAACCCACCTGACCCGCCTCGACCCCGACAAAGCTCCACCCTCCACCGCGCTAGGCATCCTCGGCATGCCCGGATTCACCGCATACGCAGGGCTACTGCTCCTTGGAAAACCACGCCCAGGAGAAACCGTCGCCGTCGCAGCAGCAACCGGCCCCGTAGGCTCCGCCGTAGGACAAATCGCCCGCATCTACGGAGCTCGCGCAGTCGGCATCGCCGGCGGACCAGCCAAAACCGCATACCTCAAAGAACTTGGCTTTGATGCTGCCCTGGATCACCGCAGCTCCACCTTCGCCGACGACCTGGCCACCGCCACCCCCGATGGCATCGACGTCTACTTCGAAAACGTCGGCGGACACGTCTTCGACGCTGTTCTGCCCCGTATGAACACCTACGGACGCATCCCCCTATGCGGCCTCGTATCCGGCTACAACTCCACCGACCTACCTGCTGGCCCCGACCGCAGCAGCCAGCTCATGGGCATCATCCTCAAAAAATCCCTCACCGTCCGCGGATTCATCCAAACCGAATTCCAGAAAGACCACTACAGCGACTTCCTGCGCGACATGACCACCTGGATCAACGAAGGAAAAATTCAATACAAAGAAGACATCGTCGAGGGCCTGGAAAACTCCCGTGAAGCCTTCCGCGGCTTACTTACCGGTAAAAATTTCGGAAAACTCATCATCCACGTCGCTGAATAACCACCCCCAGGCCGGGGCATTCCACGGACTGCCCCGGCCTGACCAGCTAAACCACCGAAAACCGCTCCTGCCCAACAGTGACAACCCGCGCCCCCCGCACCCCGTCATACCGACCAGGAGTACACGTCAACATCACCACCTGAGCCCGCTCACCAATAGTTTCAAAAGCCGCAGTAGTAGCCACAATGCGCTGCGGATCGGAATACCCCAGCGCATCATCAATCACCACCGGCACCCCCTCCCCCGGCTCCACCAACTGCGCCACCGCCAACCTCACCAAAATCGACAGCTGCTCCTTGGCGCCACTGGACAACGACTCAAACGGCACATTCACCCCATGCAGCACCCGCTCCTGCACCTGGAGGTCTTCAGCCACCACCACATGAAAAGACGACCCATAAACCAACCGTCCCAACCGCTCAACCTCAGCCCTAAACGGCGCAACATACGCAGCCTTAGCCTGCACACTGTGCTCCCGCAACACCTCACGCAACAACCGCGCCGCTTCTGCCCGCCGCGTCACCACTTGCGCATCATGCTCAGCCACTTCCAACTGCGAAGCAGCCTCATCCAACTGCTCTGCCCTACCCTGACCGCCCGCCTGCTCCAACACAGCCTCAATACGCACCAACTCACGCTCAGCATCAGCCAACCGAGACCGCGCGCCCTCCACCCGACGCTCCACCGCCACCAACTGTTCTTCACCTGTAGCAGCTTCCTGCGCAGCTTGCCTAGCCTGCTCATGCTGCACCTGTGCTTCCTGCACAGCAGCTACGGCACAGACCACTCGCTCGTTAACGTCTTCATCACTCAGCTGCGCACGCGCCTCCTCCAGCTCACTCTGCCGCACCTGTAACTCACGCCGCCCAGCCACAAGATTCGCCTCAGCAGCAGTCGCGGCCTCCCTCGCCTGCGCAGCGGCAACAGCAGCCTCTTCCCCACGTACTCGAAGACGCTCCACCTCATCCGCAGCTGATTCCTCGGCCTCCACCAGCGCACTTAATGCCGCCTCCGAACCATCATCAGCCGCATCACTCTTATCCTCAGCACCATCCATTCTCAGAGGTACCGAGGCAAGCGCACCCTCTACTTCCTCAAGACGATCGCGCATCCAACCAATCTCATCACCGGCCAACAACGCGCTGCGCTCAGCTTCCCCCCGCTCAATCTCAGCCTCCACCACAACCCGTCGCGATGCCTGACGGTGAGCCTCCTGCATGCTCTCCACCCCGCATTCTTCTAGCAACCGCTCCACCTCACGCTCAGCACGACGCACCTGATCAATGCGCTCAGCCGCCCCCGCTTCAGGAACCCACCGGAAAGCTGCCACACCAGGAAGCACTACCTCAATGGGCTCACACAACACCCATTCACTCTCATCTTCGCCCAGCTCAACTGCAGCACCATCAACCTCAACTGCAGCCGAACCAGCCAATGCACGCCCCGTCACCCGCGCTGAAGCCGCCCGCTGGGCAATACGTGCCACCTCCACTTCACGCTCAGCAGTCTCGAGCTTCTCCCGTAGCTGCGCATCTACACGCAGCTCCTCCAACTCATTACGTGCTCGCCCCAGCCGCGCTGCCACGTCATCCACACGCGCAACACGTTCGCTCAGCCGCTGCTTCTCTTGCTCCAACGCGCTCCACCTCCGCCGCTGCCGCGCAGCCGCCACCGCGCGCCGGCAGGCACGAGAGTGACTCTCAGCCTGCGTTATTTCTTCCCCCACCTGCTCAGCACGAGTTGCCATCTGTGTTCGTTGCTGCGCAGCAGTGGCGAAATCTTTCTCCGCTTCCTGCACCTGCTGCACACGCCCAGCGACATCATCAATCAGCACCTCCCGACGAGCTGCCTGCGTCTGAGAGTCCTCCTGCACACGAAGAGCTTCCGTAAGCGCCTGCTTAGCCGCAGCCTCGCGTTCTCGAGCCGTATCAGCTTGTTCCCGCCGCGTTGCCCATTGCTGTGCCTGGTTTTCGGCCTCCTGAACTTTTACGCGTAAATCGACGATGCTGGCGCTGATGTTCGCATGCCGCTTGACATCCCGGTCGACTTCCTCGACCGCGCGTTGAGCTGCATCCCGCCGTTCTCGAGCAGCTGCTACATGTGCAAGCGCTTTTTCGTATTCGCCTTTGGGGCGCCCAGTGGAGGGGGTGAAGTAGCGGGTGTATTCGCTCTCGACAGCAGCAAGGATGGTGTCCCCGTCGCCACCAGCATCAGTACCAGCTCCGCTTGCAGCATCGAGCGCAGCGCGTAGTTGTGTGCTGCCTTCTAGGCAGAGGGGAGCAAGTTCGGTGCCTTGCAGGAGACGCAGGGCATCCCACAGTGCGGTGTCTACGTGTTCTTCCAGTATTTCAGTGGCTCGTTCATGGGCTGCGACGCCGGAATGGTTTTCGGTGCGAGGGGTAGTGATGTGCAGGGTTGTTTTTCCGCCGCGGCCTCGTGCCCCGTTGGCGCCGCGCTTTGCCCATCGTTTGGCGTAGGAGAAACGGTATGGACCGATGCTGGCTTCGATTTCAACGTAGGGAGATTCGTCTTCGCCGATGGGGTGAGCCTCAGTGATGGCTTTGTGGCTGGAGCTGTCTTTGTATCGGAAGAGCAAGTCGATGGCTTCGATGAGGCTTGATTTTCCTGCTTCGTTGGGGCCTTCGATGATGATCACGCCGGTGTCGGGAAATTCGACTGTGGTTTCAGTGATTCCTTTGAAGTTGCGGACGGTCAGGGCGTGAAATTTCATCGACGTACTCCCGCGGAGAGACGGAACAGCAGGGATAGGGCGTCACGAGCTGCGGCGGCGTCCTGATCGTGTGGGGTGCTGGCGCGTTGTTCAAGTTCGCGTGCGGCAGAGGCGACGAAGCCGGAAAGTCCCATTGTTTCGACGTCGGTGCCTTCGACAGCGACGGCGATGTCTTCATGTCGTTTCCAGGAGAAGAGCGCAGCTAGCGAGGTGGAGTATCGATCTAGGAGAGTATCCAGTTCTGCTTTGTCGGTGAGGCTGAGGGTGCCACGCAAGATTGTGCGGACTACGGTGCGGTCTTTGGGGTCTATGGCTGCTAGTCGACTGTCGAGGTCAACGATGTCTTCTCGGCTGTTGAGGTCAGCTTCGATGGTCAAGAAGGTCCAGGTGCCGACATGGATGGGGGTGACCTCGACGTGTCTGGTGCTGTCGATGTCGACGATGAGGACGTCGCCGGGCAGTTTTTCCACGAAGTCGGTGACTTCGCAGGCTCCGCTGTAGTGGATTCGCCCGGTGTTTCCTACAGAAAGACGAGAGTGTCTGTCCCCCAGGGCGATGTAGTTGACGGCGCCGCACTCCAGGGCGCGTTCCATGGTGGCCAGGCGCATGGTGGCCGGGTTGTGTGAGTCTGGATCGATGAGGTCGACGCTGCCGTGGCCAAGTGCGATGCGGGGTAGATCCCCGGGGCCTTCGAGGGTGTCGAGTTCGCGGCCAAGTAGGTCTGCGCGGGGGTCGTTTGATGGCAGTGGTGCGGCGACGATCTCGAAGCCTAAGCCGGTGTTTGTGATTCCGGTATCGAGGACGTGGACATTCTCGGGTACATGGTCGAGCCACGCTGGTGAGGTGTAGATGGAAACAGCGTTGAGGGCATCGTGGTTGCCGGCGAGGAGATAGATAGGCAGTCCTACGCTTCGCATCGCGTCGATGGAGCGGTGGACTGTGGCGGGTGCGACAAGGTTGGAGTCGAAGACGTCGCCGGCAACCACGATGGCATCAGCGTTGTGGCTGTGTGCGAGTTCACCGATAGCGCGGATGGCGTCGATACGTGCTGCTGTGTATCTGGCCTGGGCTTCTCCTGCTAGATAGTGGCGTGTCATACCGAGCTGCCAGTCGCTGGTGTGCACGATCCGCATGTGGGGCTCCGTTCGCTGTTCTCCACCTGACGAAGAGGTTGTCGCGATCAACGTACAGGGCAGCGGCGACGTTCTTGTCTGAGGTCATGTCTTGTGTGTGGCTAGTGGGCACGGTGGTACGTCACTTTTGAGGACCAGATTTTGTGTAGGCCGGTGGTGCGGCCGCTGCGTGGGGCGTCGTACATGTAGCCATTTCCGGCGTATATGCCCACGTGGTGGGCAGGGGATCCGAAAAATACGAGATCGCCAGGTTTGGGATTTTTTACGTGGGTGGTTGCTGCTTGTTGTTGCGCTGCTGTGCGTGGCAGGTAGATGCCTGCTTTTCGGAAGATGTGTTGGGTGAATCCGGAGCAGTCGAATCCGCTGGTGCTAGTACCTCCCCATACGTATGGGATGCCCGATAGGTTTTTCGCCATTTCAAGGACGGCTGTTTTATGTGTAGGTGCGGATGTGGCGCGTGTGAATTTTTTGGTGGTTGGTTTTTTCTGGGTGTGGCGGTGTGCTTTTTTCGGTGATGCAGTGAGTGATGTGTCGAGGCGGGGACGGGGTGTGCTGCGCTTACCTGAATGGAGTCGGGGGCCGTGTGGTGCTTTCTCGAAGGGGTGTGCGGGTACAGGTTTGTGTTCGGGTTTCGGTGTTCTGGAGGTAGCTGGTTGTGTTGGAGCGGGCTTTTGGGAAGGGGGCATGGGAGTTTGGGTAGTTGGTTGGGCTGCAGGGGGTTGATGGCTAACCGAAGGTGCAGGCTGAGGCGTACGGGTGGTAGCGCAGGCTGCAGGTGCCGGCTGCTGCCGGGGTGGGGTGTCTTTTTTACCTACTGATTGCGGAAGGTAGACGCGGGCACCGGTGGTGGTGTTGGGGCTGGCCTGAGGTGGTGGTGTTGGGGCTGAGGTGACCAGCGGTGGTGCCTGGGGGGTTGGGTTTATTACTGCGGCGCAGGGGCAGTCAATTGTGGCTGCGGCTGGCAGTGGTGTTGCAGAGGAGACAGGTTTTCTGTGCTGGGTTGCAGTGCTAGTGGCGTTGGTGGCAGCTGTGTTGGATGTTGTCTCTGCGTGTGTTTTTGCGTTGGCCAGATCAGTTGAGGTGCTGTGTGTAGGCGGTGACGGTGGTGTCGTGCGCGCAGTGACCGTAGCAGTGGTGGAGTTTGGTGTAGGGCTGTGGGGTGCATCGGTCAGTTGTGCTGATGCTAGTGCTGAACCGGCCAGAACAAGCCCGCCGGTGAGCACAGCCCCTGATGCGGTGCGTGCGATCCATGGTGAGTCTGCTGCGACGCGGCTCCACACGTGATCGCCGGGGACGCGAACACGGTGGCGCGCTGAGGCCTCGTGTGGTTGGAGGCAGGATCGTGGGGGTGGTGGGATAGCCGGCATCAGAACTCCTGAGGGAGGCGGTCATGAGCTCTCTCATCCTTGACCGCGCAGCCCTGACCAGGTGTGCCGTCCCCAACTGTGTTTTCTGTTCAGTGGGTTATTGCTAGGTTGTGGAAACTGTGTCTCTTGTTCAGGACTTCTCTGCTGGCTCCACGAACAGGTAATCGGCTAGCTCATCTCCAAGCCACAGCGCTTTGTCCGAACCGACCTTCTCGCCGTAAAGGACCACTCCATCGCCGTCACGGCGCGGAATAACGACGGCTCCGGGGGTCACTCCAGCGCGAGACATTTCGGAAAGAATGTCCGCTTCTGCTTGCAGATGCTCACCGATGCTGCGCAGCACCACTGGTGTGCCATCAGGCACTGCTCCGATACGCAGTGCCTGTGCGATCGGTTGCGGCTCCTCACCGAATGCTTCCAAACCTGGAATGGGGTTTCCGTATGGGCTGCGGTCGTAGTCCTTCAAAATGGCCAGGATTTTGCGCTCCACACGGTCACTCATGACGTGTTCCCACCGGCACGCCTCTTCATGGACATACTCGATTTCCAGACCGATCACGTCGGTCAACAGCCTCTCGGCAATACGGTGTTTACGCATTACACGTGTAGCCAGGTCACGGCCAGCCACAGAGAGTTCGATCGTCCGGTCGGGCATGACTGTCAAGAGCCCATCGCGTTCCATACGCGCCACCGTTTGCGACACCGTCGGGCCGGAGTGTTCCAGTCGCTCCGCGATGCGTGCACGCAGAGCTGGCACACCTTCTTCCTCAAGTTCGAGGATGGTGCGCAGATACATCTCAGTCGTGTCGATGAGGTTGCTCACGTCCTTAGTCTGACACCCCTGATGAGGTGTGACTATCCATGGCGTTCAGTAGAACGTGTCGCGTAAGTAGAAAAGCCGCTCACCACACCCCACGTGCGACCAGCACGACTCCAGGAACATCGGGTAGCGTCAACATCTTCGAGGCCAATACGTATGAACCCAGCCTCCAATCCGTTACCTCACTTCGAGGCAGCGGCCCCCTGCACACCCAAACGTCCCGAAAGGTGCCCTCGGTGGTCGATCGCAAAGCTCTCGTCGCTCGCCTATTCAAACTCGGCGTGACCTATGGACCGATCGCCTACGAAGGCGTGATGCGTAACCGCGGCGCCATCGAACATGTCGCCCGCAAATCTTTTACACGCAGCACCACTTACGAACACATGGCCTACGAGCACGCAGCAGGCCTGGTTAACGGCAGTGTTCTGCTCACCTTCGATGGCGACACCCGCGTATACGTGGTGTTCAGCGGTGATCGGCCCGTAGCTACCCACCCCGCGGTCCCCACCCCCATTGACCGCCTCCTGGAGAACTACGACATCACTCGACGACTCACTCCCGAACAATGGGTACGCGAAAACGCTGAAGCACAAGCTCTCAAATCAAGTGCCAGTGTGACTAGCCGCCTACGCGGGATTCCTCGGGCTATCACCCGTGGTTCTGCTGCCAGCCGCGCAACGATCCGCATCACTCCGCGTGTCTCTACATCTACGCCTGCGGAAAAAACACCGACCGAAAAAACAGGGACAGACAGTCCTTCCTCGCAGGACTGACCTAACTCACGCAATCTCACAAAAGCGGCGACAGCACCACTGCAGCCAACATCGCCACCAGAGCGACCCACACGATCACTTTGCGTACCCGGGGAGTCATCGACGCGTCCTTTCCATGAGGGGAAACCCAAGACTAATCACCCCGGACCCTGACCGGTATGTCAGCGACAAGCAAAGGGGCCTGCGCCGCATCTTGATGCAAGCGCAAGGCCCCTTTGCTCATTGATCTATGTGTCACGCACCTACCAGCCAGTGACGGATTGGGTCCATCGTGAAGTAGATAAGGAACATCACAGTCACAACCCACATCAACGCGTGAATCTCCCGGAATTTGCCCTTGGCTACCTTAATCGCAACGAACGCAACAAACCCCGAACCGATACCAGCCGTGATCGAGTACGTAAACGGCATCATCACCATCGTCAAAAATGCGGGAATCGCGATCTCTAGGTCACGCCAGTCAATGCTGCTGACCTGCTGCATCATCAAGAAACCAACCACAACAAGAGCAGGTGTGGCCGCCTCGTAAGGAACAACCTCAACCAACGGGGTCAGGAACATAGCTACCAGGAACAAAACCCCCGTCACCACCGAAGCCAGCCCAGTACGAGCTCCTTCCGCCACACCCGAGGTCGACTCGATAAATCCTGTATTCGAGCTTGTCCCTGCAGCACCACCAACAATCGCAGCGCTGGCATCAACCACAAGAATGCGGGAGGCGTTCACCGGCGTTCCTTCCTCATCAAGAAGGTCAGCCTCAGCGCCGATGGCAACCATCGTCCCCATCGTGTCGAAAAAGTCGGCCAGCACCAGCGTGAACACGAGAAGCAACGCCGTCAGTGCCCCCACCCGCTCTACAGAACCGAGCAGGTTGAAGTGACCAAGCAGCCCAAGATCAGGGGTAGCGATCGGTGAATTCGGCAAACGTGGAATGTTCAAGCCCCAACCGGTGGGGTTTACCAATTTGCCAGCAGCATCTTTCTGACCACCAATGTTGAACAACGCCTCAACAAGAATGGCCAGCCCTGTTGCACCAACAATTCCGTACAGAATCGCGCCCTTAACCTGACGAACCAGCATCGTCACGATGGCCAGCAACCCAACCACGAACACAAGGCTTGGCCATCCTGCTAAGAAACCACCCGGACCAAGCTGCACCGGCGTGCCCTCGGCTTTACGCACAATCCCAGCGTCATACAAACCAACAAAAGTGACGAAGAGGCCAATACCGACACTCATCGCCGTCTTCAACTGCGCCGGGATCGCGTGGAACACCGCTTGCCGGAACCCAGTCAGCACCAGCACAAGGATGACAATTCCTTCAATTACCACCAGCCCCATCGCATCGGCCCAGGTCATCCCCGGCATCCCCGCAATCGAAAACGCCACAAACGCGTTCAGGCCCAAGCCGGCAGCAATAGCGAACGGGAAGTTAGCGATCACTCCCATCGCGATAGTCATTACACCAGCCACCAACGCGGTGGCTGCAGCGATTTTTGCCAGGTCAGGGTTTGCTCCCCCACCCAAAAACTGTCCCGTTCCATCAGGAACCAGGCCAAGAATCAACGGGTTGAGAACCACGATGTAAGCCATCGTGAAGAACGTCGCAAGACCACCGCGCACCTCGCGGCCAACAGTCGATCCACGCTCAGAAATATGGAAAAAACGATCGATCACGCCACGGCTCTCAACGGGCGCAGCAGAAGCAGGGGCATCAGGCATGAAGGAAACCTTAACGTTACCTGTGACCTACCACTCACCACGCCTGAGAGTGACCAGAGAACCGCCCTATTAGCCAACGAATCTCACCGAATTAACCAGGCGCAGCCACGCCCACAACCCTGCCGGTAAATTACACCGCCTCGATAGCTAAATCGTCGATAACCGGCTCAGAAGCCAATGCCGCATGAGTAGGCGCAGCATCGGTCTCACTGTGCGCACCACAGCCATGATCCAAGCTCACCACTCGACCATCCGAAGGCGACCACGGCGAAGCACACACACCAAACACACTGCGCAGCGCACCCGTCACCGGCAAGAAGAAACCACACGTACTGCACGGAGCCTTCGCAGCTCGAGCCATCTCAGAACGCGGCCCGCACTCTCCCTCGTACCATCGAGTCGCAGCAGCCTCACGACCCTCCGCAGACAACACCCGCGGACGCCCAAGACCCAACTCCCACAAAGCAACCCGATCAACATCCTCATCACCAGTTGCCTCAAACCCCGGCTGCACCAGAGCATCATCTTCCCGGTAGGGCAACACATCACCAGGGCGCAAATCCCCCGGCTGCAACCGATCCGCATACGGCACCCACTCTTTAGACAGCACCGCATCGGCCCCCGGCACCAAACCGACCTCACACACCGTCACCTTGCGAGAACGCGGCGCACGCCCCAACGTCACCGACCAACGCCACCCCCGGTAAGCCTTCGCCATGCACTCAAACTTGTGCGTCACCAACCGGTCAGCTTCAGTCACCGACTCCACCAAATCACCCACCGTGCCCGGCTCGGCCAACTCAGCAGCAACCCCCCGCGCAACCTCAACCGCACGCGGTGAACTCAACGTGGTGTCCTTCTTAACAGCGGGCATCACACACCTCCACAAAGATCGCCGCAGCACACACAAACACCGCCAAGCCGAAACCCCCGGCCTTGGGAACTGTGCATAGCCTCGACCTCACATCCGAAACGTCATCTGTGCCGAGCCGACCGGCGCAATCACACCTGGCAGAACCCGTATCCCACACGGATCACCACTACAGGGGTGCAGCCTGACACCAGCCCGTCATCAAACCAGCGTAGCTGGTGCCATCGCCCAACGCCCCACCCCAGCCCAACAACACCATCCAAGAACCCAACCCCCACCTCAGCGAGGACTACCGTGGAAAACATGGCCGCACGCCCATCGAGCCGAAAAATTCGCTCACTCGCTGAGGACCTACGCACCCGCAGCGACGACGCCCTCATCACCCTCCTGCAACAACGCCCCGACCTCGCCCGACCAACCATCCCCGACCTACGCACCCTCGCCGCCCGAGCCACCTCCACCCCCAGCGCCGCTCGCGCCTTGGACAACCTCGCCCCCCGCGAACTCCACGTCCTGCAAGCCCTAGCCATCAGCAACGGCAACGTCCCCCAGGCTGCAACACTGCTCAACATCACCCCCACCGCACTACGCCGTAGCGCCGAAACCCTGCGCGACCTCGCCCTGCTCTGGAAAGAAAAAACTACCTACCACGTACCTGCAGGCGTCACCACCGCCCTAGGGCCCTACATCGCCGGACTCGCACCAGCAGACGAAAACACCCCCCAGCCCGACGAAATCGCTGACCACCTCAACACACTCACCCCCCACCAACGCACCATCCTCGACACCCTCACCTGGGGACCCCCCATCGGCGACATCCCGACCACAGGACGCATCACCGACATCGCCGAACACCTCACCACCCTCGGACTCCTGCAACGCCCAACCCCCACCCGCATCATCCTGCCCCGCACCGTCGCACTCGCCCTACGCAACGGCAACCTCCTACCCCCAAACACCCTCGACCCCACACCCCCAACCACCACCCCCCTACCCCCACACACACCCGAAGCAACCCTGGCAGCCATCACCACCTGCCTCGAACGCATCGACGAACTCGGCCACATCCTCGCAACCACCCCACCCCGGATGCTCCGCAACGGTTCCCTAGGTGTGCGCGACCTACGCCGCATCGCCGCCGAACTCGACACCGACACCAACACCACCACCCTCTACCTCGAAATCGCCTACAGCGCTGGACTCATCGGCACCTTCGACCCACCAGCCCGCCACGCCGACACCGACACCTATTACGCCCCCACCCTCACCTATGACACATGGCGCCACACCAGCGCCGCCACCCGATGGGCCCGCCTGGCCCTAGCCTGGTTCGACACCGACCGCACCACCACCGCCACCACCCCCCTGGGCCCAGAAAACACTTCCACCACCTACCGCACCACCCGCCACAGCGTCCTACACGCTCTGGCCTGCCTACCCACCGGACACGGCACCACCCCCACCTCACTAGCCACTTCGCTGACCACCCAGCACCCCCGCCGCGACCCCAACATCCTCACCGAGGCAACCCACGTCACCCTCCACGAAGGCACCCACCTAGGCATCATCACCAACGGTGCGCTCACCCCCACCGGACACGCACTCTGGATCGCCTGGAACAACGGCCTGAGCATCACCGACCTCATCGACCCAGACACCCCACTCAGCACCGACAGCGACCCACACAGCACAGCCCTGCATGCCCTTGCAACCCTCGACACTCACCTGCCACCACCGGCAAAAGACATCCTCCTTCAAAGCGACCTAACCGCAGTCGTCCCCGGCCGTCTCGAAGGCCACACCGCCGACTTACTCCGCCTCATCGCTGACCTCGAATCCCGTGGAGGAGCAAGCGTTTTCCGATTCACCCCCGAAAGCATCCGCCGCTACCTCGACACCGCAGCCTCCGCCGACGACCTCATTACGACCCTCAAACGCCACTGCCCCACCGGTATCCCCCAACCTCTCGAATACCTCATTCGCGACGTCGCCCGCCGCCACGGCCGTGTCCGCGTCGGCGAAACCAGCACCTACCTGACCAGCGACGACACTACCTGCCTTGACGCCATCGAACACGACCCCCGCCTAACACACCTCGCTCTACGCCGACTAGCACCCACCGTTGTTATCACCCACTACGACCGCAACACCACCCTGACCGCCCTACGCAAAGCCGGACACAGCCCACTAGCCGAATCCCTCAGCGGCAACCACACCCCCCACAGCCTCAACGCAACCCGCGCCACCGACCAGCACACCCCCACCCCCATCCTCACCGCCCCACCACCGGTAAGTCACGACGATGCCGCTCACCTCATCCAGGCCATGCGTGCAGGAGACGCCGCACTCACCAACAACGACGACCCCGCCATCGAAGCCAGCGACCCCACCATCACCCTGGACACCCTCCGCGAAGCAATCACTGCACGCCACAACGTGTGGATTTCCCTGGCAGGGCCCGAGGGATCCACCACCAGACTCCTCCTACGCCCCACCTTTATCGAAGCCGGACGCGTACACGGCATCGTCGAAGGAACCGACGCTGTACGCACCTTCTCCATCCACCGACTCATCGGCGCTACCCCTGCCCCCACCAGCCCCTAAACAGCGGCGATGGCCGCCCTCACCCGAACTGGGCGAAGACGGCCATCACTTGCAACAGCTCACCAAATACGCACCCGTTCACTGGGCGCGAGCCACAATCCATCGCCTGGCGCGACCTCGAACGCTTCATGGAACTCTGTCAAGTTACGCACAATGTTGGCCCGCAAATCTACCGGTGAGTGCGGATCAATCTTCAACAAACGACGCGCCTCCTGCGGACGAGACTTACCCCGCCAAGCCTGCGCCCAGCCCACGAAGAATCGTTGCTGGCCAGTCAAACCGTCCAGCAAAGCTGGCTCCGCTCCATCCAAAGAAATCAAATACGCCAGGTAAGAAATCGTCACTCCACCAAGATCTCCAATATTCTCACCAACCGTAAGAGCACCATTAACTTTCTCTTCGGGAAGATCACGCGTCCTCAAACCCTCATACTGCGCAATCAATGCCGTTGCGCGCTCATCAAAACGCTCACGGTCTTCTTCGGTCCACCAATCTTCTAAATTGCCTCGACCATCATATTTTGACCCTTGGTCATCAAATCCATGTCCAATTTCATGGCCAATAACCGAACCAATAGCGCCATAATTCACTGCATCATCTGCTTCAGGGTCAAAGAAAGGCGGCTGCAAAATAGCTGCCGGGAAAACAATCTCATTCATTCCCGGGTTGTAATACGCATTCACTGTCTGTGGAGTCATGAACCACTCACCGCGATCCACTGGGCCACCAAGTTTGCGCCATTCACGATCCGTTTCAAACGCCATAGCGCGGCGCACGTTTCTGATCAGGTCATCAGCCTCTACTCGCAACCCTGAGTAATCACGCCACGAATCCGGATAACCGATTTTCGGAGTAAACAACGAAAGCTTCTCCAAAGCTCGCGCTTTGGTTGCTTCACTCATCCAATCCAAATCCGAAATATCACGCCGATACGCCTCAATTAGATTCGACACTAGTTCCTGAACACGCGCCTTCGATTCAGGCTTGAACCGCTCGGCAACATACAAACGTCCCGCGGCTTCACCAATCAACCCATCCACCAAGGCGACACCACGGCGCCACCGATCCCGCTGCACCGTCGTACCAGTCAATACCCGACCATAGAAGTCAAAATGTTCCTGATCGAAAGCGCCCGGTAAATAGGAAGACCACGAACGCAACACCGACCACACTGCCCACCGCTTCCACTCAAGCAGTTCAGCTGACTGAACCAACTCAGACAACCCCTGCACATACGAGGGCATCGCCACCACGAATTCAGCTGGCCCGCCCTCAGGTGCGCCAGCACCATCAAGCCACGCACGCCACGGAACCGCTGGCGCCAACTCCATCAGCCCATCAAAAGAAACCTTGTTATAAGTGGCAACAGCATCCCGCGCTGCCACCCGGTCCCAGTGATACGAAGCCAGCACTGTTTCGTGCGCCATCACAGCACGCGCAATCTCATCTGCAGCACCTAACGGAGCCACCAGCTCAGGAGCATGCTCCGCCAGCAAAGCAAACGTGCGCTCAATATGTTTCACGTACTGTTCACGCACCTCAGCGTGATCCTCATCCCGGTAGTAGGCCTCGTCCGGAAGCCCCAACCCTGACTGGTACATATTCGTCACATACGAGTCAGAAGATCGCCGATCGGTGTCAACAAACACCGCCACCGCCCCAGCCACACCTTCACGCTGCAAAGCTCCCAGACGCCCCCACAACTGCTGAGCATCAGCAGCCTCAATAACCCCCAACACAACATCAACCAGCGGTGAAACCCCCGCCGCCTCTACCTGCTCAACATCCATGAAAGACGCATACAGCGCCCCCACCTGGGAACGAACGCTGGCCAGCTCATCACCCCGGCCCCCTTCGGCCGCAACCTCAGCGGCCCGGTCAACAATCTCGCGCATGTGCTCCTGCGCGGTATCGCGCAACACATCAAACGTCCCAAACCGACCACGGTCAGCAGGAATCTCTGTGCGCGCAGCCCACCCACCATTAACGAACCCAAACAGATCATCTTGAGGACGGACGCTGCGGTCAAAAGCATCCACATCCACACCCGAGTGCAACTGATCAATAGACATGCGTTTATCTCCTCATCGGCGGTGCCTCGACCGCACACTCTTTGGTCGCGCGGCCTTCGGAACCTCTCAGAGGTTCACAGACCGCCCAATCCGGCCCTTACCGCTTTCTCACCGTACTGAAACGCCGAAGCTAACAGGGCCTTTGTGAACACATACGTTCGACACTCCCCATAGATTCCTCACCCCACGCACCTTGCGGGAAGCAAAACACCGCCACCAACGTTGTCACTACCACCATGACAAACGGCGCACTTATCGTTCAGAGCGACAAGACACTCCTCCTAGAGGTCAACCACCCCGACGCAGTCGCGGCACGAGCCGCGATCGCGCCATTCGCCGAACTCGAACGCTCTCCCGAACATATCCACACCTACCGCATCACGCCCTTAGGGCTGTGGAATGCCCGCTCAGCCGGATACGACGCCGAAACCGTTGTACATGCTCTCGTCGAGCACTCCCGTTACCCCGTGCCTCACTCGCTCCTAGTCGATATTGCCGACACCATGGACAGATACGGGCGCCTTCGTCTCATCAAAGACAGCGAGCGCCTCGTCCTTGAAGCCACCGACCTGGCTGTATTTACAGAAGTAACCCGGCACAAAAAAATCGCCCCCCTCCTCGGCGAGCGCCTCGACGACAAACACGTCATCGTCCACAACAGCGAACGAGGGCACCTCAAACAAGAACTTCTCAAAGTCGGGTGGCCCGCCGAAGACCGAGCCGGATACGTCGATGGAAAGTCCCACCCCATCGACCTATCTGATACTGACTGGCAACTACGCCCCTACCAACAACACGCCGTCGACAGCTTCATGGCCAGTGGATCAGGAGTAGTCGTTCTTCCTTGCGGGGCAGGCAAAACCCTTGTTGGTGCTGGCGCTATGGCTGCCGCAAGCACCATTACTCTCATCCTTGTCACTAATACCGTCGCTGCCCGCCAATGGCGCAACGAGCTGCTACGCCGCACCACCCTGACCGAGGACGAAATCGGTGAGTACTCCGGCACAGTCAAAGAAATCCGTCCGGTAACCATCGCCACCTACCAAGTCCTCACGCACAAACGAAAAGGCACCTACACCCACCTGGATCTGCTCAACGCCCGCGACTGGGGACTCATCATTTACGACGAAGTCCATCTCTTACCTGCCCCCATCTTCCGGATGACCGCTGATCTGCAAGCACGACGCCGGATGGGCCTGACCGCAACGCTTGTACGCGAAGACGGACGCGAATCAGATGTGTTCAGCCTCATCGGCCCCAAACGTTTTGACGCCCCATGGAAAGACATTGAATCCCAGGGCTACATCGCCCCTGCCCACTGCACCGAGGTACGCGTGTCACTGCCTGACAGCGACCGGGTCACCTATGCCACCACCGACCCTCAGGAGCGCTACCGTTTCGCTTCCTGCCACAGCGTCAAAGACACCGTTGTGGCAAAACTGCTTATCAAGCACCCCGAAGAGCCCACCCTTGTCATCGGCCAATACCTCGAACAGCTCGAAACACTCGCAGCCGAACTCAACGCTCCGCTGATCACCGGACAAACACCCGTCAAACAACGTGAAAAACTTTTTCACCAATTCCGCACTGGCGAATTAAACCTGCTCGTTGTAAGCAAAGTGGCCAACTTCTCCGTCGACCTTCCTGAAGCCAGTATTGCTATCCAAGTCAGCGGCACTTTTGGCTCTAGACAAGAAGAAGCCCAACGCTTAGGCCGCCTAACCCGGCCGAAAAACGATGGCCGCAGCGCGCACTTCTACACCATCGTTGCCCGCGACACTATCGACGCCGAATTCGCAGCTCACCGGCAAAGGTTCCTCGCCGAACAAGGGTATGCATACGCAATCATCGATGCTGACGACCTTGAGACAGAAAACGGTGCCACGCACTAAAAACCATCACTACACTTGCAGGAGAATCCTTTTAAGCGAGGCTGCAATTTCGGCAGCGCCCCGGACAGACGCTCTCGTGCACAACCCGAGCAGTACCCGTAGGCGAACAAGCTGGCACAGTTATTCCGAGGGCATTAGCCACGGTTCTGGTGCCCCTGACCGTAGATAGCAGCATCTACGCACCCACATGCGCAGGAGGGGCAATGAACAATCAGCCGACCACCACACCACCATCGCAGCGCCACAAAAGCGGCAAGTCACGACGAGCCTCAGTAGCCCGCATGGCTGCAGCGATCCTGGTAGCAACCCCCGTTGCTCTCACTCCCTGGTCGGCAGCCCAAAATGCGCACGCCGCCACCAAAGACCCCACGGTCAAAAAATCTGTTGCCAGTGTCTTGGCTGCGCGCAAGAAACCCACTCCACGCACCGGAGCGCAAAAACCCCTTCCAGCCCTGACTAAAGCACAGTACCTAGCGCAAAAACCCGCCTGGTCTTCCAAAACATGCTCCACCGCAGCACGGGTAGCCGCAGACACTGGCAACAGCCCCTACCCCCATCGAATGCGCTCGAATCCGCACCCCCTTGGACTGGCAAGACTTCTCTAAAGGCTCCATCAACCTCAACATCACTCGCCTCAAACACAGCGGCAAAGCCCGCAGCGCCCGCCCACTATTCGTCAACCCTGGCGGCCCCGGCTCCCCCGCAGGCGAATTCGTTTCAGCCATCGCTGACTCAAAAGAATCCCT
Organism: Dermatophilus sp. B7861-1; assembly: GCF_058996045.1. Classification (NCBI taxonomy): domain Bacteria; kingdom Bacillati; phylum Actinomycetota; class Actinomycetes; order Micrococcales; family Dermatophilaceae; genus Dermatophilus; species Dermatophilus sp. B7861-1. Next base: position 2,106,760 of record NZ_CM180082.1, read on the forward strand.
GCGCACCACCCACGACATCATCGGCGTAGACCCCCGCGGCACCGGACTATCCAGCCCCGTTGAATGCCCCCTACCCGACTTCACCCCCAAAGACCAGCGCGACACCAGCAAAGCCGTCCGCGAGCGTATGTGGCAAAGCTACAAGCAGTGGACGCAATCGTGTACAAGCAAGCACCCCAAACTGCTCCCCCACATCACCACTGCTAACACCGTCGCTGACATGGATCTGGTCCGACAGGTCCTCGGTTTCAAAACCATCGACTTTTTCGGCACTTCCGGTGGTTCTTGGATGGGCGCTTGGATGGCCAAGCTCTACCCGCACAGCACTGGACGCGTACTCACCGACGCTAACGCTAAGTTCACCGGCGACTGGCGTTCCTCTTTCGCGCTGATGCCTCAAGGCTTCCAGCGCCGCTGGGACAAACAGGCTCTTCCGTGGATCGCTCGGCACAATAAAGACTTCGGCCTAGGAACTACTGCCAGCGAAGTCCGCAACAACTACGAGAAAATCCGCAGTGAAGTGGCTAAAGGACGCGTCCGCGACCTTACTCCTGCCAGCTTCGATGCCACTCTCATGCAGATGCTTTACAGCGACGAATCGCTCTCCTCCATCGGAGCCACGCTCAAACAGCTCAATGTCAGTCTGCGCGGCAGCAAAGGCACAGTGAAGATGCCCTCCGGGCAAACCTTTGAACCCGAGGACAACGAAAGCCTGCTTTCCACCCAGACCGTCCGCACGGCCATTGTCTGCAACGACACTAACTTCGACCGGCGCCGCGAATCTCTCGAAAAGGAATACCTCAACGCGCAGAAGAAATACCCACTGCAAGGCTCCATGCTCAGCGTCATCGCCGCCCCGTGCGCTTACTGGCCATGGGCTCCCAAGAAGGTTCCCACCATCAATGGTTCAGGCTCGGCCAACATCCTCATGATCCAAGGTGAGGTTGACCCGGCTACTCCCGTGGAAGGCGCCCGAGCAGCACACGCTGCACACTCCGCCACCCGCATGATCACCATCGACAACGACGGAAACCACGGGGCATTCACCTCTGCACCTGACAACAAGTGCGTGAACAACATCGCTCTTGCCTGGCTGCAGCGAGGAATCTGGCCGCGTCAAGACGTCACGTGTAAAGGCGCCCCCTTGCCCATGGAAAACAAAATATTTGAGGTCACTACTCCCTGATCCTCGGGTGCCTCGAGGCACAAATCCAGGCAAAATCCAGGCAAAACACGCATTCTGGAACAGTGACCGAAGATGTGACCGCCGAAGCCCGCCTACTCGTTGTCGAGGACGAACCCAGCATTCGTGAATTGCTAGCGACCTCACTCAAGTTCGCGGGCTTCGAGGTATTCACCGCCGCCGATGGTAACGAAGCAATCGAAGTTGCCGAACGTGAACAGCCCGATCTTGTCGTTCTTGACGTCATGCTTCCTGACATGGACGGCTTCGCTGTAACTTCCAAACTGCGAGACCGTGGCCGCGAAATGCCGATCGTTTTCGTCACCGCCATGGACAGCGTCGAAGACAAAGTTAAAGGCCTGACCGTCGGCGGCGACGACTACGTCACCAAACCTTTCAGCCTTGAAGAAGTTGTGGCCCGCATCCGCGCTGTGCTGCGCCGAACCCGCGGCGAAATCAGTGACGACTCCGTTCTACGGTTCCATGACCTCGAACTCAACGAAGACTCACACGAAGTACGTCGCGGAACCCGCGTCGTAGACGTCTCACCCACCGAGTTCAAACTGCTCCGTTACCTCCTCATGAACCCCAACCGCGTTCTGTCCAAACAGCAAATCCTTGACCACGTTTGGGACTACGACTTCCGCGGGGAAGCAGGGATCGTCGAGTCATACATTTCCTATCTGCGCCGCAAAATCGACACGGAGGAACCGCACCTGATCCACACACGCCGCGGCGTTGGATACGTGCTGCGATTGCCTCCCGAATCAGCATGATCGGGGTGCCACGCCCGCGCATCTCATCCGCGGCCGTGGGCCGGGTGACCGGCCGACTTCACGAAAAGTCGCTCACCTGGCGGCTCCTCGCCGTCCTCGTCGTACTCCTCGTCGTGGCACTCACTCTCACAAGCCTGGCGACCAGCGCAATCATGCGCCGCTATCTCGTAGACCGCACCGTCGAGGAGCTCCGCACGGCAGCCGCACCTGTGGCTGAACGCGTGCTCCCCCAATACATGAATCGCAAAAACGACATTGACGTACCTAGCACCTACGTCGTGTCGTTTATGAACACGGCGGGACGTCCTGTAGCGACCCTGGTCCCTTCCGGCATTGACGCTGAATCCGTCCCCGACATGCCCCGCCTGACCACCCGCGACGCCCGCGTCAGCTCCGCCGAACCGTTCATCCTTTCCTCGCCCAACGCATCCAGCCCTGCCTGGATCGTCGTTGCTGGACAAATGAGCAACGCCTCAGGCACCTACGCGGTGGCTACCTCCCTGGCCGGTGTGGAACAAGCCATCAACAAAACCATCGCAGCATCCTTTACCGTCAGCATGCTGCTCGTTTTAGGCTGCGTTTTCATCGGCTGGATAGGGTTCCGGCGCGCTTTCCGGCCGCTACGCACCATCGAAGACACCGCCGCCGCAATCGCGGCAGGCGATCTATCACGCCGCGTCCCTGAAACACGCGCACACGACGAAGTACAAAGCCTTTCCCGCTCCATCAACGCGATGCTCGCTCAAATCGAGGAGTCCTTCCGTATCCGCGAAGCTGGCGAACAGCGCATGCGACGTTTCGTCACCGACGCATCTCACGAACTGCGCACTCCCCTTGCAACAGTCCGCGGCTATGCAGAGCTTTATCGCCAAGGCGCTGCCTCTTCTCCTGAGCAAACAGCAGCCGCCATGAGCCGCATCGAAAATGAAGCCACACGTATGGCCGGACTCGTCGACGATCTGCTCACCCTCGCCAGACTCGACAACGCCCGCCCCATGAACATGAGCGTCGTTGATCTCACCGTTCTGTCTGCTGACGCCGTACAAGATGCCCGAGCACGCGACCGCGAACGCGAAATCCGTCTCCTGTCCATCGATGACGGTGACCTCGTGCCCACCGAAGTTGTTGGAGATGAAGCACGCCTGCGCCAGGTTGTCACCAACCTCGTCGCTAACGCCCTTTCCCACACTCCTGCAGGAAGCCCCATCGAAGTAGCCGTTGGAATACATCAACAACGAGCTCGCGTTGAAGTACGCGACCACGGACCAGGCATCGAACCCGAAGTCGCCAGCAAAGTTTTCGAACGCTTCTACCGCAATGACCCTGCCCGAGGCCGTAAACCCAGCGGCGGATACGGCCTCGGACTGGCTATCGTCGCCGGACTCATTGAAGCCCATGGAGGACGCGTCGGTGTAGCACCAACCCCTGGTGGAGGAGCTACTTTCGTCTTTGAGCTTCCTACTGCAGCTAATAGCAACACAAAGGCAGAGCCCCCAGCCTCACAAACTGAAACACCTGCCACACGGGCTCGACGCCCTGTACGTCGACTCCTCACACCACGACGCCACAACACTGGAGGAACGGATGGCTAACGAACCCACCAACGCCCCCGGTCAGGAAGGGCCCAGTACCGGGCCAAACCAGGCTCCGGGAACCACGTGGCACGGCTCCGACGCCTCGTCAGCGCCGTGGAAAATGGGCGCAACCAAAAACTGGGACGCACCCGGCGCTGACCCAAACCAAAGCGACGACACAGCAGAGAAAAAAGATGACGCCGCCACCAACCGAGCTAAAAAGCGCCGCGCAACCCTCTTCATCAGTATCGGCGCCGTGGTGCTCGTCGCCGCCTTGGCAGGACTAGCCCCCACTTACCTCAGCGGACGCAACACCGCCGACAACACCAAAAACCCTCCTGCTCAAAGCGATCAATTCCATGCCCAACCCGGACCGATCCAGCAAGCTTCCGGCTCTGCACCCGACTGGACCGCAACCGCCGAAGCCGTCGCCCCCAGTGTCGTTTCCATCACCGTCAACGCGTATCAAGGAAACGCTCAAGGCTCAGGAGTGATCCTGGACAAAGAGGGCCACGTGGTCACCAACCACCACGTCGTGGCTGACGCCGTCAACGGACGCGGACAGATTTTCATCACCCTCAACGACAAACGCACTCACAAAGCAACCGTCGTCGGCTCGGACCCCAGCACCGACCTAGCAACCCTCAAAATGGTCGACGTCCCCTCCGACGTACGCCCCATCACCCTCGGAGATTCTGACCAACTCAAAGTCGGTGTGCCAGTCATGGCCGTCGGTAACCCACTAGGTCTGTCCGGCACCGTCACCGAAGGCATCATCAGTGCCCTGGATCGCCCACTCATTACCAGCGGCAAACCTAACTACGCTGAGGCCACTATCTCTGAAGATGTCATCACCAACGCCATTCAGACATCTGCAGCCATCAACCCTGGTAACTCCGGAGGCGCACTTGTCAACGCATCCGGCCAGCTCATCGGCATTAACTCTTCTATCGCTCAAACTCAACAAGGTGGCGGAAACATCGGCATCGGCTTCGCCATCCCGGTTAATGCCATGAAAAACATCGCTTCCCAACTCATCAAAAACGGCCACGTTCAGCACGCTTTCGTAGGAATCAGCAGCCAGACCGGAAACGTCCCCGAAGGAGAAGCTCAGCGCGCCGCGGCTCTTGTTGCTGAAGTCACACCTAATAGCCCTGCAGCCGAAGCTGGCATCCGCCGCGGCGACGCTATCGTCGCACTCAACAACGACCCGATTGACGGCAAAGAAGCTCTCGTCGCACAAGTGCGCGACCACCGAGCAGGCGAACAAGTAACCCTGACCATCGTGCGCGGAAAACAACGCCAAGACGTTCAGGTCACTCTCGGTAGCCGCCCGCAAGACACAGAGGACAACGGGTAAGACACCTCACATTTAAAGGCCGGAAGCCCTAAAACGCGGGCTTCCGGCCTTTTCTATGCCTTAGCAGCCACCCACCCGCGGGTAGGGTTCGATCCGTCGCAAAGACACAACCAGCAACACCAAGGACACTCACCACACCACTAGCTCTTTTCACACAGAAAGTCCCCTTCCCGATGACCTCCCCATCCGCTTCACCCACGAGCGCCATCTCTAACCGGTGGATCATTCTCGCCGGTGGCATTCTCGTTCAGCTTGCTCTCGGAGCTATCTACGCCTGGAGCACATTCGGTAAAGCTCTTCAAGCTGGGCCATCTGCTATGCACCTGTCTGCAGTGCAGGCAGCGCTTCCTTTCGAGTTGGCGCTCGGAATGATCTTCATCGGCACCTTCGTTGGCGGGCGCATCCAAGACGCCCGCGGCCCCCGCATCGTCGCTGTGGTGGGCGTTGTTCTCTACGCCATTGGGATCATCATCAGCTCATTCGCGACCACCCCCGGTGACCTATGGCTCCTTCTGGTCGGATACGGTCTCATTTCTGGGCTTGGCCTGGGCATGGCATATATCGTCCCTATCGCTCTACTGCAGAAATGGTTCCCTGATAAGGCCGGTCTTATCACTGGTTTAGCTGTTGCTGGGTTCGGTTTTGGTGCTGTTATCACCTCACCGGTGGCGCAAATGCTCATCGAGAGTGATCCGGTTCATCCCACAGCGCCTTTCCTACCTCTGGGGATTGCTTATCTGATTTTTGGTGTCTTGGGGTCGCTAACTTTCGTTAACCCTCCCAGCGGATGGCGTCCTGCTGGAATGCCTGCTCCAAGTAACGAAAGCACGAACTCCACTGCACGTGATTTCACCGTTAAAGAGGCGCTCTCTACACCCCAGTGGTATCTACTGACACTTATCTTGACTTTGTCGACCACTGCAGGAATCACGTTGGTTTCAGGTGCGGCCGCAGCAGCAGCAAACATTGCCGGTTACAGTGCCGCCGCAGCAGCAGCCCTGGTTGGAATCATGGGGCTTTTCAATGGGGCTGGCCGCATTCTTTGGGCTGCGCTGTCAGACCGTGTGGGCAAGATGAACGCTTTTGTCGGCATTCTCGCGCTGCAGGGAATTTGTTTGATTCTGATGCCTCACCTGGGCACTTCAGCAGCTGCTTTCGCCGTGTTGGCTGCCATTATCTACACCTGCTACGGCGGTGGTTTCGGAGCTATGCCCTCTACTGCAGGTAAGTTCTTCGGCCTCACGCACAGCGGCAGTATTTACGGGCTCATGCTTGTCGCGTGGTCTTTGGGCGGAGTCGGTGGCCCGTTGCTTTCTTCGGCACTCATCGGTGGTGACGCGGAGAAAAACTACATGCTCGGCTACACCGTCATCGGTGTGATCGCTCTTGTCGGTGCGGTAATTCCTTTCGTCACCAAGCCACCGAAAGTGCATGCGAACAGCACCTTTTAATGTGTCCGTGACATGGCTGGGGCCCATACCTACAAGGTATGGGCCCCAGCCATGTCACTTGGGTCTAGCGCGGGGCTAAGACCTCACGACACGATTGGGTTGGTGGGATCAGAAGCCCATGCCGCCCATGCCATCCATGTCAGGCGCGCCAGCGGCCGGGGCTGCCTTCTCCGGCTTGTCGGCCACGACTGCCTCTGTGGTGAGGAAGAGCGCAGCGATGGATGCTGCGTTCGACAGTGCGGAACGGGTGACCTTGGCCGGGTCGATGATGCCCTCAGCAAGCAGGTCAACGTACTCACCGGAAGCGGCATTCAAGCCCTGGCCTGCAGGAAGGTTGCGCACCTTCTCCACAACAACGCCGCCTTCAAGGCCAGCGTTGACAGCGATCTGCTTCAAGGGAGCCTCGGCAGCAACACGGACGATGTTCGCACCCGTGGCTTCATCGCCTTCCAAAGAAAGCTTGCCGAACGCGGCGTCGGTGGCCTGCAGGAGCGCCACGCCACCACCAGCGACGATACCTTCTTCGACAGCAGCCTTGGCGTTACGCACAGCGTCTTCGATGCGGTGCTTGCGTTCCTTGAGCTCAACCTCGGTAGCGGCGCCAGCCTTGATGACAGCCACGCCACCGGCGAGCTTGGCAAGACGCTCCTGCAGCTTCTCGCGGTCGTAGTCAGAGTCGGAGTTCTCGATCTCAGCGCGGATCTGCTTCACGCGGCCAGCGATCTGGTCTGCGTCGCCGCCACCTTCAACGATGGTGGTTTCGTCTTTGGTGATGACGACCTTGCGCGCACGGCCAAGCTGGTCAAGCTCGGTGTTTTCGAGCTTGAGGCCAACCTCTTCGGAGATGACCTGACCGCCGGTGAGAATGGCGATGTCGGAGAGCATGGCCTTACGGCGGTCCCCGAAGCCGGGAGCCTTGACTGCCACGACGTTGATGATGCCGCGGATCTTGTTCAGCACCAGGGTGGCGAGTGCTTCACCCTCGACGTCTTCAGCGACGATGAGCAGCGGCTTGCCTGCGCCCTTGGCCTTCTCCAGAACCGGGATGAGGTCCTTGATGGAGCCGATCTTGCTGTTGACGATGAGCACGTAAGCGTCCTCTAGGACAGCCTCCATGCGCTCGGTGTCTGTGACGAAGTAGGCAGAGATGTAACCCTTGTCGAAGCGCATACCCTCGGTGAGCTCGAGCTCGAGCCCGAAGGTGTTGGACTCCTCAACAGTGATGACGCCTTCTTTGCCGACCTTGTCCATGGCTTCGGCGATCATCTCACCGATCTGGGCGTCAGCTGCGGAGATGGACGCGGTAGCAGCGATCTGCTCCTTGGTCTCGATCTCCTTGGCCATCGCGAGCAGTTCCTCGGAGACAGCGGCCGTGGCCTTCTCGATACCGCGCTTGAGGGCCATTGGGTTGGCGCCAGCAGCGACGTTGCGCAGGCCTTCCTTCACGAGAGCCTGAGCGAGGACAGTAGCGGTCGTGGTGCCGTCACCAGCAACGTCGTCGGTCTTCTTGGCGACCTCTTTGACGAGCTCTGCACCAATCTTCTCGTACGGGTCTTCGAGTTCGATCTCCTTAGCGATGGATACACCATCGTTAGTGATCGTGGGGGCACCCCACTTCTTCTCGAGGACAACGTTGCGGCCCTTAGGTCCGAGAGTGACCTTGACTGCGTCAGCGAGCTGGTTCATGCCCCGCTCGAGTCCGCGGCGCGCTTCTTCGTCGTAGGAAATGATCTTGGCCATGTTCGGTGGTTCCTCCCACACGAGCGGTTCTGAGTGGACCGGGCGGCGCCCGCGACGGACGACTCTTACCTTCTCTGACGCCGTTTCGTAAGAGAAGGGCCTGAGCCTCACCGAGCCGGTCCTTCGTTCATTCCCCTCTGCACCGTCGGGCGACTCTGGGAGCCACCGCTGTGCGGAGCTCTTATCACTCGGACGATGAGAGTGCTAACTCCATGATTAGCACTCGACCCCTGCGAGTGCAAACGGTGAACGTCGATAAAAAAACGCGCCGCCAGCCTTAACTAGCGACTCCACCGCCGCTCATCCCTCACCCCAACACCAAGCGCACACCCAGCCCAATCATGAGCACACCGATAGCAACGTCAATCATCTGCCACAAGCGCCGATTATGGGCATAGCGCCCCAGCATCTGAGCCCCGTAGCCCAACACAGCAAACCAAAAAACGCTCGCCACAATCGCACCTACCCCGAACAGCCACTTACCCTCGGCCCCATGGGCGTTAGCAATAGAGCCCAACATGAGAATGTCCAAGTACGCGTGCGGGTTGAGCCAGCAGATAGCCATCGTGGTCCACACCATTGCCATCGCCCCCCGAGCGCCCTCATTAGCAGCAACCAAGCCACTAGAAGCACGCGCTGCCAACAGAGAACGCACACCGAACGCCACCAAATATGCGGCCCCCAGCCAGGTAACCACCGTCACCAACCCCGGGGTACTGCTCACCAAAGCACCAACCCCAGCCACTCCCGCAGCAATAAGCAGCGAGTCAGACACCATGCAAATAACCGTCACAAGCGTGACGTGACGACGCGTCAGTCCAGTACGCAACAAGAAAGCGTTCTGGGCTCCAATAGGCAAGATGAGAGCAAGGCCAGTGAAGAAACCAGTAAGAGCAAGCGGCATGAACCCAAGGTATGCAGCAGGTGAGATAAAGAAAAACAAGTTTTTCTTCAGAAACTTTAGAGTTACTTCATGAGGCTCGACCTGGACCGACTCAACACACTCATTGCCATCCTCGAAGAAGGCGCATTTGACGCCGCCGCACACACGCTCGGCATCACCCCCTCAGCTGTCAGCCAGCGCATCCGAGCCCTGGAATCCGACGTCGGCCACATCCTCATCATCCGATCCACCCCATGCACCGCCACCCCCGCCGGGCACGTACTCGTCCGCCTCGCCCGCCAAATGCGCCTGCTCGAAGCCGAAGCACTCGCCACACTCCACGAAGACACCGGCAAACCCACCGAACTATCACTAGCCGTCAACGCCGACTCCCTCGCCACCTGGCTCATCCCAGCCATGCACGACATCGCCCACCTGGACATACTTCTGCACCTAACCATCGCCAACGAAGAAGTGACCTCCGAACTCCTACGCACCGGCGATGCCCTCGGCGCAGTCACCAGCGACCCCACCCCCGTCCAAGGCTGCTCTACCACCCCCCTAGGAGCCATGCGCTACATCCCCGTAGCCACCCCAACCATCGTTGAACGCCACACCACACGAAACGGCTTCGACTGGAACTCAGCACCATCCATCCGCTACGACGCCGACGACCGCCTCCAAATACGCGTCATCGAAAGCCAAGGAATCACCCCCACCACCCGCCACCACGCTCACGTCATCCCTTCAGCCGAAGGATTCGCTGCCGCCATACGAGCCGGACTCGGTTGGGGAGTCCTGCCCGCAGCCCTGCTTGACGACGACATCGAACGCGGCCACCTCATCCAACTACCCGCCCACAACCAAGACGTCCCACTCTACTGGCAACGACGCCGCATAACCTCCGGCATCCTCGACAGCATCGGCGCCATCCTCGAACGCACAGCCGCACAACACCTGATCCCCCTCACCACAACCACCCCTCTCTCAGGCCGCCAAGGACGCCTACCGCCCTTATCCCCCTCCGGCTCATAACCGCCTCAACACGCTCAACTCACCAAACGCCGCACCGCACGAGAACGCGCCCGCCCCTGCCTCATCCGCTGCAACCGCTTGACCAAAACAGGGTCAAACTCCATCGCTGCCGGCAAATCCACGACAGCATTCAGCCACTGGTAATACCGCGTCGGCGTCACACCAAAAACTGCACGCATCTCCTGCTCTTTCCCCCCCAAACCCACCGCTCCTGACCAGCGACGCTCAAATATCAACAACTCCCGCTGCGCCGAGGACAGCCCCTCCACCACCGGCACAACAGAGTCAACCTCACCGTCAAAACACTCTTCATCACGCGTTCCATCGCAACGTTCATCCATGCCCAGCACGATGCCCAAAGATCCCCTCCTTCGCGAAACCGTGGGCCTACCCGACCCCCGGCACGAGCGCTCACTCTGGCAGCCCCCACCGACAAAGTCACCCCACCAGCCACCCCCAAAACCAAAGCCACAAACACCCCCACACACGTCGATAGGGTGAAACCGTGTCCGCACCAAAACCTCTCACCGAGCTCGTCCACCCCACCTGGGCCAATGCCCTCGCGCCCGTCGCAGACGAAGTCACCCGAATGGGCACCTTTTTGCGCGAAGAACTCGCCGCCGGACACACCTACTTACCTGCCGGAAAACACATCCTCCGCGCCTTCGAACGACCACTGCATGACACCCGCGTCCTCATCGTGGGACAAGACCCCTACCCCACCCCCGGACACGCCATCGGCCTATCCTTCTCCGTTGCCCCCGACGTACATCCCATCCCCAGAAGCCTCACCAACATCTACAAAGAACTCAGCGAAGACCTCAACATCCCCACCCCACGCAACGGCGATCTCACCCCCTGGGCAGACCGAGGCGTCATGCTCCTCAACCGCGTCCTGACCGTGCGTCCCGGCGCCCCCGCCAGCCACCGCGGCAGAGGCTGGGAAATCATTACCGAAACCGCGATACGTGCCCTCGCCGCCTCTCACACACACGGACAACCACTAGTCGCCATACTGTGGGGACGCGACGCACGCAACCTCGCGCCCCTCCTAGGCAACATCCCCCGCGTCGAAAGCGCCCACCCCTCCCCCTTATCGGCACGACACGGATTCTTCGGATCACGCCCCTTCTCCCGCACCAACGCGCTCCTCGCCCACCAAGGAGCACACCCCATCGACTGGTCCCTCACCTAAACACCCCACCTATTCGCCAGCTGCCACCGCCGCTGTCAAATCCTCAAGAAACGCATCCACATGCCCCACAGACGTGTCCCAACTCGTCATCAACCGCACCACACCAGCCTGCCTGTCCCAATCACTGAAACCCCACCGACGACGTAGCCGCACATTCACCAACCGCGGCAAAACCGCAAACACAGTATTCGCCTCCACCGGATGCACAAGACGAACCCCAGGAATCCCCCCAAGCCCCTGCGCCAAACGCGACGCAGCATCATTGGCAGCAACGGCGTTACGCACCCACAAATCCCCGCCATACAAAGCCAACAACTGAGCCGACATAAACCGCATCTTTGCCCCGAGCTGCCCCGTGAACTTACGCGTGAACTTCACACTCTGCGAAATCACCGGATCAAGCACCACCAGCGCCTCGACCCCCACAAGACCACTGTTCGTGCCACCAAGCGAAACAGCATCAACCCCCAACTCCACCGTCAAATCAGCCAACCCAACACCCAACGCGACCGCCGCATTCGCCATCCGAGAACCATCCACATGCACCCGCATCCCCATCCCATGCGCGTACTCCACCAACGCCCGCAACTCATCCACCGAATAAACAGTCCCCAGCTCGCTCGCCTGCGAAATAGTCACCAACGTAGGCACCGCCGTATGTTCACCCCGCGCCACCGGGACAACCCGATCAATCGCAGCCGGTGTCAACTTGCCATCTACACAATCGACCGGAATGAGCTTGATACCCGACATCCGCTCCGCAGCCCCACACTCATCCGTATTCACATGCGCCGTCCGCGCACACACAACCGACTCCCACCGGCGCGTCATCTGCTCCAAAGCCACCACATTCGCACCAGTGCCGTTAAATACCGGCACCGTCAACGCACTCGGACCAAAATGACGCTTCATCACATCCTGCAAAGCACGCGTATACGGATCATCCCCATACGCGCGCACATGACCACCATTAGCCAAGGCAATCGCCTCCAACACCTCAGGATGAATCCCAGCGAAGGTGTCACTGCCAAACAAATGCCTGTCCGAATCATGCAGCTTCCTCATCGAATATGGACCACTACCGGACTCGCTCGGCACAAAAGGAAAATGCGATGTCATACCCCCCACTGTGACACCCCAACCCCTGCCCCGAGCACAGCACCAACCTCCAAATGCTTACCGCACCCCACACAAAACCGCCCCCACCCCAGCACTACAGTGACGACCCAAGAGACCACTAAGGAGCCAAACATGTTTCGAATCCACGTCATCGGCGTCGGAGTAGGCGACCCCGCATACGTAACCATGCAAGCGGTGACAGCGATCCGAGACACCGATGTGTTCTTCGAAATCGACAAAGGAGAAACAAAAGCCGACCTCAACGCCGCACGACAAGCAATCCTCGACACCTACGCAGACCCCAACTCATACCGCATCCACTCCATCCCCGAAGCCCCCCGCCACCGCGGCGAAATGCCTCCCGAGGTATACGCAGCCGAAGTGAAACGGTGGCGCGACGCCCGCATGGACCGCATCGCCGAAGCCTTCAAAGAAACACTCACCGAAGAGCGCATCGGCGCATTCCTCGTATGGGGAGACCCAAGCCTGTACGACGGCACCCTCCGCATCCTCGACGACCTCATCGCACGCGGCCTCGAAATCGAATACGACGTCATCCCAGGTATCAGCAGCCTGCACGCACTCACCGCCCGACACGGCACACTACTCAACCGCGTCGCAGGCTGCGTCACCATCACCACCGGCCGACGACTAGCCCAAGAATGGCCCCCCAACTGCGACGACGTCTTCGTCATGCTCGACGCAGGATTCGCTGGCCAAAAATACACCGGCCAAAACATCTACGTGTACTGGGGCGCCTACCTCGGCAGCGAAGACGAACTCCTCATCCACGGCCCACTAGACGACGTCGCAGAAAAAATCGTGACAACCCGCACACAAGCCCGCCACGAAAAAGGGTGGATCATGGACTCCTACCTCCTGCGCCGCGGAACCCTGCTCTAAAAACGCGTGAAAAATCCCACGACACGGCGTGATCATGCTCACCCCCCACACCGCCACAAACGTGAGACTTATCGCACTATCACGCGTATTGCCTGACTAAGGTCCCTTGACCTGCCAGAACATCCTGTCCGACCCCCCTCCTGCGGTCTAGGGTGTGCCATAAGGAACGGTCAGCCCGTCGCGGTGCACACCCACCAAAGCTCCGTGACGTCGAGCCGACCGCACCCGTGCACCCAGGGTGCGGCATCCTCTCGTGCTTGCCCACCGCACACCGACGTGGCAACCGCCATGAAAGGGGAAAGCGTCGTGACGCAGACCGGATCGACACCTGAAGAGACACCGATCGAGGTGCCTCCCCTAGCCGGCGACTTTCCAACCGTGACATTCGACGAGTGGAAAGTCCTCGTAGCCAAAGTCCTCAACCGCGGACGCCCCGAAGACAAACAACTCAGCCCAGACACTTCACTAGATCGACTCCGCCGAACCACAACAGACGGTCTCCACCTAGAGCCGCTGTACTCCATGCCAGAAGGACAAGAAACCGTCCCCGCCACCGGGGTCCCCGGCTTCATGCCCTTTACCCGGGGACGGCAACCACAACGAGACACCACCAGCTGGGACATGCGTGCCTTCCACGATGACCCCGACGCCGACACCTCACGCAGAGAAGTACTCACCGACCTCGAACGGGGCGCCACCTCAATATGGCTCGGTGTAGGTCAAGACGGCATCGCCCCCGAAGACATCGCCACTGTGCTCACAGACGTTGACTTCGCACTCGCCGGAATCCACCTGCAATCCAACGACGACCCCGACACAGCAGCGAAAGCGCTCATCCAAGCCTGGGCAGCAGAAACCGCCAACAACCAAGTATCAGGCGGCCTCGGCATCGACCCATTCGGTCTGGTGGCCCGCCGCGGCGGCAACATCGACACCTCACCGCTAGTCACATGGACCCGCACAACGCTGGACTCCTACCCAAACGTCATCCCAGTAACAATCGATGTTCGCCCCTACCACGACGCCGGCGCAGGAACAGCCGAAGAACTGGCCTTCGCAGTGGCAACCGGTGTGGAGTATCTACGAATTCTCGACGAAGCAGACATACCTCCAGCAGACGTATTCGACCGCATCGAATTTCGCCTAGTCGCAACAGACGTGCAGTTCACCTCACTTGCCAAACTGCGCGCGCTACGCCGCATGTGGGCACGCATCGGCGAAGTCCTCGACATACCTGAAGACAAGCGCGGCGCCCGCACCCATGCAGTCACCTCCGAACGGATGATGGCCCGCCACGACCCGTACGTGAACATGCTCCGCGGCACAATCGCCGCGTTCTCAGCCGCCGCCGGTAACGCCGACGCTGTAACAGTCTTTCCCTTCGACCATGTCCTCGGGCTACCAACATCGTTCTCGCGCCGCATCAGCCGCAACACCCAAGTCATTCTCAACGAAGAATCTCACCTGGGGCGGGTAGCTGACCCAGGCGGCGGCTCCTTCTATGTGGAATCACTCACAGAACAGATCGCCACAAAAGCGTGGACACTATTCACTCAAATTGAGTCCTCCGGAGGAATGCGCGCTGCTCTCGAAGACGGACGCATCCACGAAATCGTGGCAGATAACCTCGCCACCCGAGATGCCCGTTTAGCAGACCGCAGCCAACCTTTGACCGGTGTCAGCGAGTTCCCGAACTTGGAAGAACCCATCGTGGAACGCACCCCGCGAGCACCATTAACCCGAATCGAAGGCGACGTCGCACCATTCATGCCACGCCGTGACGCGGTTGTTTTCGAACGGCTTCGGGCTCGCGCATTCGCCACCCCCAACCGGCCCACCGCGCTCCTGCTAGGACTTGGCACCCGGCGCGACTTCGGTGGCAGGGAAGGGTTTACCCTGCCATTCCTAGCCGCTGGCGGTATCAAAGGTGACCTTGTAGAAGTTCTCTCCGCAGAAGAAATACCCACCAAAGTCGCCGACCATCACAGCAAAGTCGCCGTCATCTGCTCTTCCCCCAAAGTGAACGGAACATGGGGCGCCGAAGCAGCCAAAGCACTGCGCGAGGCAGGAGTCGAACACATCTACCTAGCTGGCAAAGCCAAAGAACTCGGTGAGGGCGCAGCAGCCATCGATGGTTCCTTTGCCATGGGAAGCAACGTCGTCGAGATCACCTCAACCATCCTCGACCAACTCGGTGTCCCCGCCCTATCGGACGACAGCGACACTTCACCGGCAACTCCCTC
This sequence comes from Dermatophilus sp. B7861-1, assembly GCF_058996045.1. NCBI lineage: Bacteria > Bacillati > Actinomycetota > Actinomycetes > Micrococcales > Dermatophilaceae > Dermatophilus > Dermatophilus sp. B7861-1. Next base: position 2,122,222 of record NZ_CM180082.1, read on the forward strand.
CAGCAATGCGACGCAAGGAGCAGGTGCATGACCGCCATTCCACGCTTCGACTCGGTCCCCCTCGGCGATGCCATACCAGCAGACGATGCCAAAAAGAAATGGGACGAGGCATACGCTGTCTCCCCACGCGAGCGTTGGGAGACCCCCGAACACATTGTCGTCCCTCCTGTATATACGGAAGCTGACTTAGAGGGAGTCGATTTCCTTCACACCTACCCCGGGGCGGCACCATTCCTACGTGGCCCCTACGCCACGATGTACGCCTACCGTCCCTGGACTATTCGGCAATATGCCGGGTTCTCCACCGCAGCAGAGTCCAACGCGTTCTACCGCCGCAACTTGGCTGCTGGTCAAAAAGGGCTATCGATCGCCTTCGACCTAGCCACACACCGTGGCTATGACTCCGACCACCCCCGGGTCTCCGGCGATGTCGGTATGGCTGGCGTGGCCGTCGACTCCATCCTTGACATGCGTCAGCTGTTCGATGGCATTCCGCTGGACCAGATGAGTGTCTCGATGACGATGAACGGCGCCGTGCTGCCGGTCTTGGCGTTGTATGTCGTCGCTGCCGAAGAGCAGGGAGTCAAGCCAGAGCAGTTGGCTGGCACGATCCAAAACGACATTCTTAAAGAATTCATGGTGCGGAACACTTACATCTATCCGCCAACGCCTTCAATGCGAATCATCTCCGACATTTTCGCATTCACCAGCCAAAACATGCCCCGTTTTAACTCGATTTCGATCTCCGGCTACCACATGCAAGAGGCCGGAGCGACAGCGGATATCGAGATGGCATACACCCTCGCTGACGGGATGGAATACATCCGTGCCGGGCAAAACGCGGGATTGGATGTGGATGCGTTCGCACCTCGCCTGTCGTTCTTCTGGGCGATCGGCATGAACTTCTTTATGGAAGTTGCGAAGATGCGTGCGGCCCGGCTGCTGTGGGCTAAAGCGATCAAAGATTTCGGTGCGAAAAACCCCAAATCGATGAGTCTGCGTACACACAGTCAGACCTCTGGTTGGTCATTAACAGCGCAAGACGTCTACAACAATGTTGTTCGTACTTGTATCGAAGCTATGGCTGCCACGCAGGGTCACACACAGTCCTTGCACACTAATGCCCTCGATGAAGCTATCGCTCTGCCGACCGACTTCTCGGCTCGTATTGCCCGAAACACTCAGCTGCTCATTCAGCAAGAGTCCGAGACGACGGCTGTAGTGGATCCGTGGGCAGGGTCGGCATACGTGGATGCTCTCACGCGTGATTTGGCTGGCCGGGCATGGGCACACATTCAAGAGGTGGAGGCTGCAGGTGGCATGACCAAAGCCATCGAAGCTGGCATCCCGAAGATGCGTATCGAGGAGGCTGCGGCACGTACGCAGGCTCGTATCGACTCTGGTGTGCAGCCGGTTATCGGTGTGAATAAGTACCGTGTCACCGGGCGCGAGGAGATCGAGGTCCTCAAAGTCGATAACGCGCATGTGCGGCGCGAGCAGATCGAGAAGCTGCGTCGTCTTCGTGAGGAGCGGGATCATCACGAGGTTGAGCGCAAGCTGGAGGCGCTGACGAATGCTGCTGCCTCCGATGCTCAGGACGCCAACCTTTTGGCTCTGTCGATTGATGCGGCAAGAGCGAAGGCAACGGTTGGTGAAATTTCTGAAGCATTGGAGAAGGTCTACGGCCGGTACACGGCTCAGATCCGTACGATCAGTGGCGTGTACCGCGAAGAAGCTGCCCAGACCGATTCTGCTAGCCGTGCGCACGAACTCGTCGAAGAGTTTGAACAGATTGAGGGTCGTCGTCCTCGTATTCTCGTAGCGAAGATGGGGCAGGACGGCCATGACCGTGGTCAGAAAGTGATTTCTACGGCGTTTGCTGACCTTGGCTTCGACGTGGATGTGGGCCCGTTGTTCCAGACTCCTGATGAGGTTGCCCGTCAGGCGGTTGAAGCAGATGTGCATGTCGTGGGAGTGAGCTCATTGGCAGCTGGTCACCTCACTCTCGTGCCGGCGTTGCGTGAGGAGCTGGACAAGCTGGATCGGCCAGACATGATGATCGTTGTTGGTGGGGTGATCCCGGAACAGGATTTCGCGGAGCTGCGTGAGCGCGGTGCTGAGGCGATTTTCCCACCGGGGACTGTTATTCCAGATGCTGCGGTCGAGTTGCTCGAGAAATTGAAGGAACAGGCCAGCGAGGAGGGCTGAAGGTAGTGCGACGAACACCCTCTGTCGAGGAGCTCGTCGAGGGGATTTGTGCGGGCCGGCGTACGACGTTGGCCCGCGCGATCACCTTGGTGGAGTCGAGTAAGCCTGCGCATCAGGCTCAGGCGCGTGAGTTGTTGCGGGCGGTGCGTCCGTACACAGGTTCAGCGATCCGTCTCGGCATTTCGGGTGTTCCTGGGGTGGGCAAGTCGACGTTTATTAATACGTTCGGGTTGTTTTTGATTGATCAAGGCTATCGGGTGGGTGTGGTTGCGGTTGATCCCTCGAGTCAGCGTACGGGTGGGTCGATTTTGGGTGACCGGACGCGGATGGCTGATCTTGCGGTTCGGGAGGAGGCGTTTATTAGGCCTTCGCCTTCGGGTGGTCATTTGGGTGGGGTGGCTCGGGCTACGCGTGAGTCGATGTTGTTGTTGGAGGCTGCTGGGTATGACGTGATCATTGTTGAGACGGTGGGTGTTGGGCAGTCTGAGGTTGCGGTGGCTGACATGGTGGATACGTTTTTGATGTTGTGTTTGGCGCGCACGGGTGATCAGTTGCAAGGGATTAAGCGCGGCATTTTGGAGTTGGCTGACGTCATCACGATGAATAAGTCCGATGGTGATGAGATGAAGGCCAAGCAGGCTGCTCGGGAGTTGTCTGGTGCGTTGCGGTTAATGCGTACTGACCGGTCGATTCCGCCGCCGTTGGTGATGACGAGTTCGGGTTTGACTGGTGTGGGGTTGGAGGACGTGTGGTCTGCGGTGTTGAAGCATCGGGAGCGTTTGGAGAAGTTGGGCCGTTTGGAGGAGCGGCGGGTGCAGCAGCAGCGCGATTGGATGTGGACGATGGCGCAGGAGGAGGTGCGTCAGTTGTTGCGTCGTGGTGAGGGTGTGGCACAGGTGCGTGATGAGGTTGAGGAGGCAGTTTCGGCAGGGACGTTGAGTGCGGTTGAGGGGGCGGCGCGGTTGTTGCAGGCGTTTGCGCAGGATCCGCAGTTGTCTCGGTGGGGTGCTGAGGGTTTGGGCTTGGATGGTTCTGCTGCTGGGTAATGCTGGCTGAGTTGGTGTGTTTAGTTTCTGCGGGGTGGTTGTCGCAGGTGTAGTTCCCATAGGTCGAGTTCGACGAGGTAGTCGGGGCCGAGTTCTTCTGCGATGGCCAGGACGAGGTCTTCTGCTGTTTCGGCGTAGTGGGTGGCTAGGTGGGGTGCTTGCCATCCTGTTTGGGGGTTCATGTGTTGGTGGAATTGTGCGCTCCAGGCTTCGATGCGGGCGTTGATTTCGGAGCTGAAGCTGCCTACGCCGTATTCGGTGACGAAGTCGGCGTCGTCAGCGACCCAAATAGGCCAGTTGAGGCCGTAGTCGTTCATGAGTAGGACGCGTACGGGTTGGCGGGTTTCGGGGGGTTGGACGACGGTGATGCCTGCGCGGCCGAGGTGGCTGAGTTGTACGGTGACGGTGACTGCGCCGCTGACGTCTTTAACGCGGCGCCCGAGCCATTGTCCGAGTGCTTCGTAGTCGGTGATGCGTGCGCGGGGTAACCAGCCTTTGTCTGGGTGCCATTGGGTGTTCCATAGTTCGGCCCAGTCGCGGAGGCGGTCGCTGATGTCATCGGGGACACCGAGGTCTTCAGGTTCGGCGGGTTCGCCGTCGAGCCATACCGGTGAGGTGTGTCCGGTGACGGTGGTGAGCCAGATGCCGGTCATTTCTTCGGCGCAGACGGGGGTGGTGTCTATTTCTTCTGGTTTTTCTGGTTCGTTGTTGGGGTGTGGTTCGGGTTCGTTGGGGTCGGTTTCTGGGGTGCGGGGGGTGAGGTATATCTCGATGGCGGGGGTGGTGGATGGTGGGGTGGGGGTTTCTTCTGTGGGGGTGGGCTGGGGTGGCTGGATGATGGGGGTGGTTTCGCGTAGGAGGTTGAGGGCGCGGAGGAATTCGACTTCGCTGCCTGCTCCGGTGTTGGTGTCTTTTTCGGTGGCGAAGCCTTCGGCCATGACGTCGTAGACGTCGTGGGGGTGGGCGCGGCGGTGTTCGCGCTGTCGTGACCGGTGGAGTGGCGTCTTGTCAGAGTCCATGAGCCCTGCCCTCTTTCGAGTTGACCTGAGTTCATCTTCCCGTATTTAGGTCCGTGGGGGCAGGTACCGACATCCGGTGCGGTGCGTTGGTTGTTTAGTGGGAGGAGAGCTGGGCGATTTTTGCGGCGAGTTCTTCGGAGGTGAGTAGGCCTTTAGCGTGCAGGTCGGCCAGGACTGCCATGAGAACTACTTCGTCGGTGTTGGCGTTTTGGGCGATGATTTCGTCGGCGGTTTGAGGTGTGGGGGTGCTGTTTTGGGTGGTGTTTTCGGTGGGTTTAGGTGTGTCGGGGTGTGCTTTTTGGGCTTCGGTGCGTGGTTCGGGGTGGAAGACGCTTTTGCCGCCGGGGCCGGCGGGGCGGCTGACGCCGAGGATGGCATTGGGGCAGCGAATGAGGATGCCGTCGACGATGCGGTCGGCGTCGCGGCGGCTCATTTTTCGTACGGCGATGCGCCCGGCGTCAGTGAGGATCCCTAGGCCGTCATGGATGCGGGGGGCATAGTCGACGGCTTTGATGTCTGGGAGGTTGACTGCGCGCATGCGGAAGGCGGAGATGTCGTCGCGTAGCGCCATGACGCGTTGGTTGGTGAGGACGAGTACGGCGTTGCCGGAGGCGAATTGGCATCCGACCATGTCTACTACTGTTTCGCCTTCTTCGAGGCTTTCGTGCAGGTCTCGGATGGCCGTACGGGTGCCGAAGGTGACTTCCATACGTGCCAACGCTTCGGCGATGTCACCGCGCAGCTCGTTCATGCTTTCTCATACGGACGAATGCTTGGCGATCTGAGTGTCTTTGGTGAATCAGGTGGAGTTGATTGCTGATAGTTGGCTCTGGGGTGGTTAGGAGCCGATGGGCCAGGTGAGTCGGGTGGTGATGCCGCCTTCGACGGGAGGTTGAGGGTGGGGGTCGTGGTCTTCCCAGGAGTCTTTGGGGCGGTAGCCGAGGTCCAGGAGGGTGTTGGTGGTGTCCCAGCGGCGGTTGTTGTTGTTGGAGATGGCGTAGTAGAGGCCGAAGGTGGTGGTGGTTTCGATGGCGCAGCGGAAGATTTGTTCGGTGTCGTCTGGGGAGAGCCACATGGCGTGGAGGAGGTCTTCGTCGGTGGTGGTGGGGTCTGGCACGGACCACCCGATGCGTAGTGCGATGAAGTCCAGGCCGTATTCGTCGTGGTAGAAGCGCCCGAGGGTTTCACCGAAGATTTTTGAGACGCCGTAGAGGGAGTCGGCGCGTGGGAGGGTGTGGGGACCGGTGGGCCATTGGGAGTAGCGGTCGTACATGCCCAGGGCGTGGTTGGAGGAGGCGTAGACGATGCGGCGTACTGCGCTGTTTCGTGCGGCTTCGAGGATGTTGCGGGTGCCGATGATGTTTGCGTTGAGGACTTCGTCCCAGGTGGATTCTGGGGATGATGCGCCGGCGAGGTGGATGACTGTGTCGATGCCGTTCATGAGGTTGAGGGTTTGGTTGTAGTCGGTGAGGTCGGCTTTGGCGAGGGTGTGTTGTTGTTCGTCGTTTTTGGGGGTGCGGCCGTGTTGGGTGATTTTGTAGTCGGTGCGGAGGCGTTGGGTCAGTAGTAGGCCGATTCCGCCGGTGGCGCCGGTGATGAGCAGGTGTCGAGGGGTGGTGGGGTTCATGGTGTCAGTGTTTCGTGGATGAGTCGGGGTGGCCAGGGCATTTGGGGTGGTGTCGGGTCGCACAATGGGTGTGTGTCTGATGTGATGGGTTCTTTTTCTGGGGGTGTGGGTTCTGGTGTGCCTGCGGATTGGGTGGCTTTGGTGCTGGGGCCTTCAGCTGCGCAGGCGTGGGGGGCTCCGTCGGTGCCGCGGGTGGCGGTGGTGGGTGCGGGTGTGTGTGAGGTGGTGGATGTGGATCGTGTTGGGGCGGTGGTGGCTGCAGTGGAGCGGGGACGTCCGCGGTGGGTGTGGTGGGAGGCTGCTGAGGTGGCTGGGGTGTTGGCTCGTTCGGGGGTGTGTCCGGGGCGGGTGTGGGATGTTGCGCAGGCGCATCGGTTGATTCATGGAGGGTGGGAGGCTGGGCCTGGGGTGGCGTGGGCGGTGGCGCATGGGTTGTCGTTGGAGGGGGTTGAGGCGCCTGCGGGGGATGATTTGTTGGGTTTGATGGGTGGGGGTGGTGATGCGGTGGATGTGGTTTCTGATGCGGGGTATTTGCTTCCGGCTGCGGTTGGGGGGACGTGGGCGGTTGATGATGCTCGGTTGGTGCAGGTGGCCGGTGCGGTGTTGGAGTGTGCGCGGGCACAGGCACAGTTGGCTGGGGAGTTGGGGCCTCGGTTGGTGAGCACGGTGTATTCGGAGTCTGCTGCGGCGGTGGTGTGTGTTGAGTTGGAGCGGGTTGGGGTGCCGGTGGATCGGGGGGCGTTGTTGTCGGTGATTGAGCCGTTGTCGGGGGATACGGTGGCGTTGGATGCGTCGGTGTTGGACCTTGTGCCTGATGCGGGGCGTGTGGATTTGCGTAATCCGTTGCAGGTGCGGGGTTTGTTGGCGGGGGTGGGGATTGATGTTCCGGATACGCGTAAGTGGACGTTGGAGGCGTTTCGGCAGGTGCATCCGGTGGTACCTGCGTTGTTGAGGTGGCGGGCCGATGAGCGGATTCGTACGACGTATGGGATGCGTTGGTTGGCTGAGCATGTAGGTGAGGATGATCGGCTTCGGGGGCGGTGGCATCCGTGTGATGGGGGTGCGGGCAGGATGACTGCTGAGGCTGGGTTGCACAGTATTCCGGCGGTTTTGCGTCCGGGGGTGGCTGCGCGTGAGGGGTGGGTGTTGGTGCGGGCTGATTTGGGTCAGGTGGAGCCGCGGGTTTTGGCTGCGGTTTCTGGGGATCGGGCGATGGCTGCGGCGACTGCTGCTGATGATTTGTATGCAGGGGTGGCTCGGCAGTTGGGGGTGGACCGTCCGCATGCGAAGGTGGCGATGTTGGCGGCGATGTACGGTCAGCGTACGGGTACTGCGGCGCAAGCGTTGCGCGGGTTGGAGCGGGCGTTTCCGAGGGCTATGGGTGTGTTGGATTGGGCGCAGCAGGTGGGGGTGGCTGGTGGTGAGTTTCGTACGTTTGGGGGGCGTTTGATTCCGACGGGACGGTTGTCGCCGGGGGGTGATCAGGCGAGGGTGTTAGGGCGGGGTCGGTTTGCTCGGAATGCGATTATTCAGGGGGCTGCGGCTGAGTTGTTTAAAGCGTGGGTGGCGACGGTGCGTGCTGTGTTGCCGTCGTTGGGTGGGGAGATTGTGATGTGTTTGCACGATGAGTTGTTGGTGCATGTGCCGCAGGAATGTGCTGGTGATGCGGTGGCTTTGGTGGATCAGGCGTTGGTGGATGCGGCGCGGCGGTGGACTGGTGGTGCGCCGGTGCGTTTTGTGTCGGATACGCAGGTGGTGCGGCGGTGGAGTGAGGCCAAGGGGTGAGGGTATGGGTGAGGGCGGGTGTGGTGTCACCCGCCCTCGTGCGTTGTGGTGTGTGGTTTTAGCTGATGAGTTCTTTTTTGGCTTTGCGAGCTTTTTTGGCGGCGTGTTTTTGTGCTTTCTTTGCGCTCTTTTTGACGCCGCGTCCTGCGGAGAAGAGTGAGTCTAGGAGCAGGGAGCCTGCGATTCCGGTGAGGAAGACGTCTTTGGCGATGGCGGTTCCTTCTTGAGTGGGGCGGATGCCATCGACGGTCAGGCCAGGGGTGTTGCGGTACATGTTGAGTAGTCCGCCGCTGAAGGCACCGAGGGCTAGTCCTGCTGCCCAGTTGGGGACAACGGGAAGGATGAGGGCGGCTCCGAGGGCGGTTTCTCCGTAGGAGAGTGCTTTGCCAAAGGTGTCGGCAGGGACGTCTTTAAGCTGGGGGACACCGTTAGCGCCCATGTCGCGGAGGTTTTCGTAGGCGTCGGTGGGTAGGTTCCGTTTGCCAAGTCCGGAGTTGAGGATGAATAGGCCGGCAGCCAGCCTGGCTGGAGCGAGAACAAGGCTCATGGTTCCTCCTGGTGGTGTGCAGCGGCGCTGGTGGGGGTTGTAGGTGCCGCGGGTGTGCGCACTTTATGTGCGTGGTGTTTCAGCTGCCCCGGTGGGAACAGTTGATCTATTCCCACCATGTCATGAGTCGGTCGTGCTGGCACGGTAAGACACTGTTATCTGTGCACAGTGTTCGTTGTGGGAGGGTGTTTGCGCAGCGTGTTGCAGCATTGGATGCATGTGTACATATGGGGCAGGGGGCAAGCAGCGCTGTTCCATGTCTGTGGATCATGGCCTCTCGTCTACGCGCCTTATGCCTTCGTTGCGGTTCACTTTTCAGTGAGAGCTTTTATGTCTAACGGGAGAAGCAGACAGCCACCCCCATCGGCCCCGCCGGGTGGCTCCACGATGGTCCCGCCGGGTGGCGCTTGAAAATGGCCCCATGAATGGCCCCACAAAAACAACTGCAGGCCAGAGCTGAATGCTCTGACCTGCAGTTTCTTGGAGCTGGCGAGGGGACTTGAACCCCTAACCCCCTGTTTACAAGACAGGTGCGCTACCGATTGCGCCACGCCAGCAGTCTCCCCATTGGGAGAGCACATGCGCCATCATAGCGGTCTTGTTCCTGAGCGCCGAATCGAGCGCTGCATGCCTGGTTCTCAGCCGCTACAACATGGAACCAGGCATGCAAACTTCTCTCGACACGACAAGTAGCGGGTGCTGTGCACAGCACCCGCTACTTGTACTACACCAAACGGTTTGCCATTCCCCCGAGCGATCCCCCTACACAGGTGAGGCCGTGTCGTCGGATCGGATAACCGAGTTAGCCTCGGTTAAAAGGACCCATTCACTCAGACGCGGGCCTGAATGTAGTGAGACAGGACGTTGATGGTGCCCTTCGTGAAGTACGAAAGGCCGGTGCGCTTGGCACCAATGAGGTTCTCGACAGCGCGAACCGTGTTCGGCCCGATGACACCGTCAGCAGCAACTCCTGCCTTACGCTGCAGCGCCTTGATACCGGACTTGGTGAGGAAGTGGTGACGGTCCATGCCGAGCCACGTGTAGAAGTCACGGGTATCAGCGCGGTTCAGCCATGCAGACTGCACGCCAGCCGTGGAACCAGTGGGCTTGACGCCCTTCTTGGAAGGAGCGTTCGTCACACCCTTGCCAGCGCTGGCGCCACCGGAAGAAGCCAACCCGTTAGCGCGGGTCAGACCTGCTTTGCGGGAGCAGACCGGCCAAGCACCGGGGCCCTGCATGCGGAGCAGGTTCTGAGCAACAGCAATCTGCTGCGCTTTGGTGGCTTTGTGGGGCATGGAGGCGTACTTGGTACCACCAGCGGCTTTCCAGCTGCTCTTGGAGAACTGCAGGCCACCGTAGTAGCCGTTACCGGAAGCAATGCTCCAGTTGCCACCAGACTCACAGGCCGCAACACGGTCCCACACGTCGCCAGCGGCGTGAGCCGAAGACGAGGACGTGGTGACACCTGCAGCAGTAGCCGCACCGGCAACCGCGACGACACCCGCGAGCCGAGCAGCCATCTTGGGCTTGCGCGGAGCAGCATGTTTAGGAACGTAAGACAAAGTTTTTTCCTCTCCTGACGAGCGCCTACGGGGTTAGCTGTCGGGTTCGGGCGCCAGGTGCCCGGGCGAAATGCTCGCCTTTACCCCCAGGCCACTGGAGCGTGACCGCCGTTCCGATCATGGTGACCGGAACATATGGTTCCCCCGCCTTCGTCTGGTCCGGGTAGGTCCCGGATCACGTGCCCGCCGACGAAGTTCAGCGCTCAGGCACGTGCGCTCAATGGTCATGCGATTGGTGACGTTGCTGCCAACGACTTTGTTGGAGCAGCAACGGCTGCGACTCTAGGTCACGACTCGATAACGAGCAAGGAAATGGGTCGCCCACGGCGCGGCGCAACCCAGCTGCCATACCGCAGTAAACACGGGCGCGTTAATAACACAGAAACCCGAAAGCGAAGGTCGTAGGCTCAAGTCGAACGAAACCTGGGATTAAGTTCGACTTCACCACCACCGGAAAAATGTGTCCGAAATCACATTATCTAACGGCGACCAGTTCACTCGGATACCGCTGGCCTGTAACCGCAGGGTGAGGTAAAGCACCACGATGACCAGCACCGACGTGAAAATCGTTACACCCTTACGCCCCGGTGTCGCTGCCCGCACAATCAGACGCGTGCCCCGACGCAATCCCGCACCACCTGCACCCCACCACGCAACCATGACACCAATTGCCGCGCCCGCAGCCAGAGCAACCTCGCCGAAAGGATCCACAGAGGACCTACCAAACAGATACATCAACCCCGACGTACCAAACATTCCCGCCACAGCAATGACCGTCACCGGCACAACTGCAAGCAACGTCACAACAGTCGCAGACACAATCCGCAACGGCGCAAGCATCACAGCACCGAAAACATCCATGCTGCTAGGCCCCTTCTCCAACCGCCGATCCCGTACACCCCGCACCGACTCATACGTCGTCCGAGCGACAACACCCCACAGCGTGCACAACACCAAAGTCCACACCGGGAAAGACGCAGCCAACGCCATCACAAGCAATCCCAGCCCAGCCAGCGCCGGAGTCAAAGACTTACGCACCTGCGGCTGCGAAGCCTGTTGCACAGCGGTACCGCCACGCACCTGAGCAAACTTCCCCTGCTGCCTGATCGCATCACTCCACCCAGCGAACTTCTCCTTAGCCCGCTCAACATAACCACCAACACCAGCTTCCTGACCGCCCTTGACTGGAGCAGACGAAGCAACCTGCCCAATACCTCTGGTCTCAGACATCGAATGCGGCTGATCGGGCACCATCAAACGGGAAAACGGGCGCCCATCGGCTCCAGCGGAAGACAACGCACGCTTGCCCCAAGAGTTCTGGAACATGCCGATCTCTTCATCAGTTTCAGCCTTACCCGCAGGCGGAGCACCAAACCCCGTATACCCGCCGCTAGTGCTCAGACGCGCCGTGGCAGCTTGCTCTCCAGAAGGAGCCACCGCTGGCATCGTTCGAGTCTCAATCCGCGGGTGAGCCGCCGTAGCTGCCATCCCTGAATCAGTTGACAACTGCTCTGTTCGCCCATCCCCCACAGGTGCTTGCGCCGCCGGGAATCGCGCCGTAGCCGCCCCCATCGACAACTGCTCCGTAGCACCCGAAACAGCAGACAAACGCCCTGTCGCCCCAGCACTCAACTGCTGCGTTGCACCAGAATCAACGGCCAACTGCTGCGTCACCACCAAGGCGTCGCCAGCCACAGGGCCCGTTCCATCTGAACGCGCCTCTTCCAACAACCACAACAACGTATGCGGTTCAGGACGCTGCTCCCGATCCGGAACCAACGCAGAACGCAACATATCCGCCACCGAACTAGGCACGCCCTCCAAATCAGGTCGTCCCGTATGCACCCGCGACAACACCGCATCCAACGGACCACGCCCAAACGGCGGCCGACCAGTCAACGCATACGTCAACGTCGCAGCCCACGCCCACCAGTCCGAATCCGCCGCAACGACCTCACCACTAAGCACCTCCGGAGGCAAATACCCCGGCGTGCCCATCACCACGCCCGCCTGCGTCAACCGACAATCATCAGCAGCCTGCGCAATACCAAAGTCAATAACAACAGGGTCATCCCCTTCCATCAGCACATTCGTCGGCTTCAAATCACGATGCACCACCCCCGCAGCGTGAATCGCATCCAACGCCTCACCCAAACCACGACCAAGAACACGCACCTCAGCCAACGACAACGGCCCAGACTCACGCACCCGCTGATCCAACGACAACCCCGGCACATACCGCGTCACCAAATACGGAGTCTCACCATCCAAATCCGCATCCACCAGCGGAGCCACCCGAGGATCATCGATCCGCTGCAACGAAGAAAACTCACGCCGCAACCTCGCCCACGCCGAACCATCAGCAGCGATATGCGGTTGCAAAACCTTCACCGCAACCCCGCGACCCCCCGCATCCGTGCCGAGATACACGATGCCCATCCCACCGGAACCCAACTCGTGATGCAGCGTGTACGAGCCCAGCAGACGCGGGAAATCCGCTTCACCCATCTTCGCCATACCGGCCCGATCGCTCATCCGTACTCCTCATATCTCATGAACAGAAAAAGCCACTGCTCCACCACCCACTAACCCCGATCACAACGTGACCCACCCTAGGAACGAACAAGCCACACGAATCGTTCTTCGTCTTCCCCTCGCCGATCGGCCTCCATCGATCCTAGGATGGTCCAGATCGCTACGTGCACCAGAAGCCCCCACACACCCACACAGTCCCGCACGAAGCGACAACGCGATTGACACAGGAGTCACGATGCCCGAAACCACACCCACCTTCGACTTCGTCATCGCGGCTAACCGGCTCCCCGTAGACAGCCACACCGAACCAGACGGAACTCACTCCTGGAAACGCAGCCCCGGTGGCCTGGTTACCGCCATGGACTCCGTCATGCGTAACCGCTCCGGAGCCTGGGTCGGCTGGGCCGGAGACCCAGGAGAAGCACCCGCACCCTTCGAAGACGAAGGAATGCATCTACACCCCATCGCCCTATCCGCAGAAGAAGTCAAGGCCTACTACGAAGGCTTCTCCAACGACACGCTCTGGCCTATCTATCACGACGTCATCGTCCCCGCCCAATTCCACCGATCCTGGTGGCACGCATACCAACGAGTCAACCGCAGATTCGCCGACGAAATCGCCACCGTCGCTGCCCCCAAAGCCACCATCTGGGTCCACGACTACCAACTCCAACTCGTCCCAGCCCTCCTGCGCGCACAACGCCCCGACCTACGCATCGGCTGGTTCAACCACATCCCCTTCCCCCCACTCGAACTCTTCAGCCAACTACCCTGGCGACGCAACATCCTCGAAGGACTCGCATCCGCTGACTTCCTCGGCTTCCAACGCCCCGCCGACGCCAGCAACTTCCTCCACGCCGCCAAATGGGCCGGAAACATGACCGTCAAAGGCGACACCGTCACCATCGGCAGCGACTCCCCCCACACCGGACACACAGCCCGCGCCGCCGCCCTACCCATCTCCATCGACTTCGAAAACTACGACGACCTCGCCCGCCGCCCCTCCGTGGTCAAACGAGCAAAAGAAATCCGCGAAGAACTCGGCAACCCCGACACAATCCTCCTAGGCGTGGACCGCCTCGACTACACCAAAGGCATCCGCCACCGCCTCAAGGCCTACCAAGAGCTCCTCACCGACGGACGACTCGAAGTCCCCGGAACTACCCTCATCCAAGTCGCCGTCCCTTCCCGCGAGCGCGTCCAGTCCTACCAACACCTCCGCGACCAAGTCGAACTCAACGTCGGCCAAGTCAACGGCGAATTCTCCGACGTCACCCACACCGCCCTGCAATACCTCCACCAATCCATGGACCGCGAAGAACTCGCTGCCATGTACCGCGCCGCCGACATCATGCTCGTCACCCCCCTACGCGATGGCATGAACCTCGTCGCCAAGGAATACGTCGCCTGCCGTCCCGACCACGGCGGCGCCCTCGTGCTCTCCGAATTCACCGGCGCAGCCATAGAGCTCAACGCCGCCTACATTCACAACCCCCACGACATCCAAGGCCTCAAAGACACCATCATCCGAGCCATCCATGCCCCCAGCGAAGACAACCGCAAACGCATGCGCACCCTACGCCGAAAAGTCCGCGACAACTCCGTCCAAAAATGGGCCGAAGCCTTCCTCACCGCCCTGGAGATCGCCCCCGCCAAACCCAGCCCCCGCCGCAACCGCAAAACCACCACGCCATGACCACCCTCACCCCCCAAATCACCGCACTCCTAGCCCGCGCAGCCACCGCCGAGCACCTCATCGTCGCCAGCGACTTCGACGGCACCCTAGCTTTCTTCCATGACGACCCCATGGCCGTGCGCCCCCTAGCGGGAACTATCGAAGCCCTACAACACCTCGCTTGCCTACCTCACACAACCAGCGCACTGGTATCCGGACGCGACCTTGCCACCCTGACCCACCTCACCGACAACCCCCACAACATCACCCTCATCGCCAGCCACGGCGCCCAAAGCAACAACCCCCGCATCGCAGATGAGACGCCCTTGACCGACACCCAACAAGCCGCCCTAGCCCACCTCAACCACCTCGCTCACACACTCAAACAGCGCTACCCCGGCATCACCATCGAAAACAAATCTGCCGCCGTAGTCATCCACGTACGACAACTGCCCCCAGAACAACGAAAAGAAGCCATCGACGCCGCCATCACCACCATCCGTACCCACACCAACCTCGAACCCCTCCTAGGCAAAAACGTCGTCGAAACCGCCGTCCTACACGCCACCAAAGGTGGCGCCCTAACCACCCTGGCCTCCCTGACCCACCCTCAAACTGCCCTCGTCTATTTCGGGGACGATCTCACCGACGAAACCGTCTTCGAAACCTTTCACGACCCCCAAACGTCATTCACATTCAAAGTCGGTGACGGCCCCACATCCGCCACCACACGCCTACCTGACCCCCACTACGTCCTCGCGGCACTTACCTGCCTGACCCACCTACGCACCCAACACACCCAACACACATAACCTCACAAGAAACACCAGCACCACAGCACTTCCCCCAAGCCCGCAGCGCACAAACCACCAAAACGCCACAACATCAGGCAACAATGGAAACAGACGGCCCCACGATCAAGACCGTCACAAAGAACGCAATGTCGCGTTCAAGAAAGGTGATCACGAGCTGATGGCAAGCGTGACGTTCGATGCTGCGACCCGCGTGTACCCGGGCAGCGAACATCCCTCCGTAGATGCCGTGACCTTCAACATCGCCGACGGAGAATTTCTTTCCCTCCTCGGCCCACACGGCGCCGGAAAATCCACCGCACTGCGCATGCTCGCCGGACTCGAAGAAGTCACCGCCGGCCGCATCCTCCTGGACGGCCAGGATATCGACACCATCCCGCCCCACGACCGCGACGTCGCCATGGCATTCCAGAACTACGCCCTTTACCCCCACATGAGCGTCGCCGACAACATGGGATTCGCCCTACGTGTGGCCGGTATACCCGCCAAAGAAATCGACCGACGAGTCCGCCACGCAGCCGAAATCCTCAACCTCACCGACCAGCTCAACGCACTGCCCGACCAGCTCAACGGCCACGGAGCACGCCAACTCGTCGCTCTAGGCCGCGCCGTCGTCCGCGAACCACGCGTCTTCATGATGGACGACCCCCTCGCCAATCTCGACGCCGACCTACGCCTAGACACCGGCCACCACATCGCCGAACTCCAACAACGCCTCGGCATCACCACACTCTTTGCCACCTCATCCCCCACCGAAGCCGAAGCCTTCGGTAACCGCATCGCCGTCCTCAACCACGGACGCCTTGAACAAATCGGTCCACCCGAAGACATCATCAACACACCCGCCTCCATCTTCGTAGCCCTCTACGCAGCCCCCGAACCCATGAACCTGTTCTTAGCTCCCATCAACGGCAACCACGCCACCCTGGGCAGCTCCACCATCCCCATCCCCGACCACATCCGCCACTACCTCACCGACACCATCGTGCTCGGTGCCCGCCCTGGCCACACCACCATCAGCCCCGACAACACCGGCTGCCCTACTCACATCGACACCATCACCCCCGCCCCACCCCACGGCGCCATCACTCGCTACACAGCCACCGCCACCATGCGCGAACACCTCGATACCACCATCCCCGCCCTCAACCGCATCGACCACGACCTCGCCGACACCGACACAAGCCTGCCCATACCCCCACTACGAGCACTCATTCCCACCGAGCACAATCTCTCCCAAGGCGACCTGGTCCACCTCGCACCCGACCCCAACCACATTCACTTCTTCAATCCGCACACAGGCCAACGCCTCGGGCCGTGACTCCACGCCCCGAAAGTGCCAGCATGGCCCTGTGGCCCTGAGCATCACAACAACTGAACCCACCCCAGAGCTTCTCGACCTCCCCTGGGACACCGCCCTAGCGGACTGGCCAATCAGCCGCTTCGCCGCCCTCCCCCGCGGAATCTCCCGCCACGTCGTACGATTCGTCAACGTTGGCCCCCGCATCATCGCTCTCAAAGAAATCAAAGCCGAACTTGCCCGCGGCGAGTACACCATGCTCCGCAACCTGCAACGCCTCGATCAACCCTGCGTGACTCCCCTGGGCGCCGTCGATGGACGCACCACCGCTACTGGTCACCCTCTCGACGCTGTCCTCATCACCGAACACCTCCAGTTTTCCCTGCCGTACCGCGCTCTCTTTAGCCGAAAACTGCAACCCGACACAGCAGAACGCCTCATCGGTGCCCTAACAGTCCTACTTGTGCGACTCCACCTCGCCGGATTCTGGTGGGGAGACGTCTCCCTCTCTAACACCCTGTTCCGCCGCGACGCCGACGACTTCAGCGCCTACCTCGTCGACGCCGAAACCGGACAGCTCTTTCCCCAGCTCACTGAAGGCCAGCGCCGCCATGACCTGGACATCGCCCACGTCAACATCGCCGGCGAACTCATGGACCTCATCGCCGGAGGCCTGCTCAGCCCAGACCTAGACCCCATCGCCACATCAGAACAAGTTATCTCCAGATACCACAGCCTCTGGAACGAACTGACCGCATCCGAAGCCCTCACCACCGGTGAAACATGGCGAATGGAAGAGCGTATCCGCCGCCTCAACCTTCTAGGTTACAACGTCGACGAGCTCTCGGTCACCAGGGAAGGCAACGGAGAAACAATCCAAATCACCCCGAAAGTAGTCGACGCAGGATACAGCCACCGACGCCTCATGCGACTGACCGGGCTCGACGTCCAAGAAAACCAAGCACGGCGACTCCTGTCCGATATGGACACATACCGTGCTTCTCTATCCCCCAACATTCTGGAATCAGTCGCAGCCCACGAATGGCTCGTTAACGTCTACGAACCGGTCACAGCCAACATCCCCTCAAACATGGCTGCCAAGCTCGAACCTGCGCAGGTATTCCACGAAGTGCTCGAACACCGCTGGTACCTTTCCGAACGCGCTGGGTACGACGTATCCGTGCAGTGGGCATTCGCTGACTACTTGAGCCAGGTTCTGCCCAGCAAACCCGATGAGAAAGCAATCGTTGGGGTCAACACCACCGCGATACCCATCATCGTGACCAACAATGCAGCAGACGGCGCCACCGGCACACACACCGAATGACGCCGTCAAGCTAAAGCCTCAGCGACGCACCGCCGCCCGCGTTGCTGCTACCTGGTAAAGAGTAATTCCCGCAGCAACAGAGGCATTCAATGATTCCATCTCGCCGCTCATCGGAATATCAACAACTTGATCGCACGTCTCACGTACCAAGCGCGACATGCCCTTGCCTTCTGAACCAACAACCACCACCAAAGGCGTATCAGCTAGCTGCAGGTCAGGAAGGCCCACATCGCCATCCATATCCAGCCCAATAACGAAATACCCCGCTTTGCGGAACTGTTCAAGGGTGCGTGTCAGGTTTGTCACCGAGGCAACTGGCACGCGCGCAGCAGCACCCGCAGAGGTTTTCCACGCTGCCGCGGTCATCGTCACAGAGCGGCGTTCAGGTAACACGATGCCGTGCGCACCGAATGCTGCTGCGGATCGGATGATGGCACCCAAGTTACGGGTATCAGTAATCCCATCGAGCGCCACCACCAGCGGCACGCCCGCAGGACGATCAAAAGGATCTTCCGGATGAATCAACGACTCGATGTCGGCATACTTGTAGGCCTTCATCTTGGCTGCGATGCCCTGATGAACTGTGGAATCAGTAATGCGTTCCATCTCGCCGCGAGGCGCGTCAAGAACGGGGATGCCTTTTTCTGTCGCCAGAGCGACAGCTTCGCGCAACCGTGGCTCATCTACCTTGCCAGAGATATACAAGGTGATGATAGGCATGTCCTCGCGCAGCGCCTCAAGAACAGCGTTGCGGCCCATGATGACGTCATCGCTGTCACGGTGAGGACGTTTACCTGGCGCAGCAGTGCGAGTTTTAGCGCGAGTCAGTGCAGCTTGTTTAGCTTTGTAGGCCTTGTGATACGGACGATCCTCAGCTTTGGGTGTTGGACCTTTGCCTTCAAGCCCTTTACGCCGTTGTCCGCCAGAACCGACAACCATGCCTTTTTTACTGCCGGGTTTGCGGACTGCTCCTCGTTTGCGGGAGTTACCAGTTCCTGCCATTACGCACCTGCCTTTGCCAGGGTCCAACGAGCACCGGACGGGGTGTCCTCGACGACCACACCAAGGCTGGTGAGGGTGTCGCGGATGGCGTCGGCGGTGGCGAAGTCCTTGTTTTTCCGCGCGGTCGCGCGGGCTTGAAGTTGAGCACGGATGAGTCCGTCGAGGACATCCATCGCGTGTTGCTCGGAGGAGCCGCTCTTATCCCATTGTGAGTCCAGCGGGTTGATGCCGAGGATTGTGGTCATCGTGCCGACAGCAATGGCTGCTTGGTGAGCAGCAGCGGTATCGCCTTTATCCAGAGCGGCGTTGCCTGCACGGAGGGTGTCGTGAACGACTGCGAGTGCGCCGGGCACGTTGAGGTCATCGTTCATAGCTGCGGCGAACGCATCAGGTACAGCAAGGTGATCTGGCGTGTGGATGTCAACGCCGGTGCGAAGAACCAGCGCGGCTGCTTCGAGGTCAGGAATGGTTTCGATGCAGCGGTTCAGGAACCCGGTGATGCGCTCGGCTGCGGAGGCAGCTTCCTCCAAAGATGTGGGGTAGTACTCGATAGTGGATCGGTATTGGGAAGCGCCGAGGTAGTAGCGGACGGCCAGTGGCGCGGCTTGGGTGGTGATCTGGGCGATGGTCATGCCATTCCCCAGGGATTTGCTCATTTTTTCCCCGCCGGCAGTGAGCCAGCCATTGTGCATCCAGTACTGCGCGAATCCGTAACCTGCTGCGCGGGATTGAGCTTGTTCGTTTTCGTGATGGGGGAAGCGCAGGTCCACCCCTCCACCGTGAATGTCGAAGGCGTCACCGAGGTATTTGCGTGCCATGGCGGAGCATTCGAGGTGCCATCCGGGGCGTCCGCGTCCATAAGGGGTGGGCCAGGATGCGGTTTCAGGCTCGCCTTGTTTGAAACCTTTCCAGAGCGCAAAGTCTCGGGGGTCGCGTTTTCCTCGTGGGTCGGCGTCTTCAGCCGCAGACATGTCTTCGACCTTTTGGCGGGTGAGCGCCCCGTACTCGGGGTAGCTACGAACATCGAAGTAAACATCGCCGGAGCCATCTTCGGCCGGGTAGGCGTGGCCGAGTTCGATAAGGCGTTCCATCAGTTCGACCATCTCAGGGATGTGACCGGTGGCGCGTGGTTCGAACGTGGCGTCGATGACCCCGAGAGTGCGCAGCGCGTCAGAGGTTTCGCGTTCGTGTGCGTAACTCCATGCCCACCAGGGGCGGTCATTCTCAGCGGATTTGCGAAGGATTTTGTCGTCGATGTCAGTGACGTTGCGCACGAGGGTGACGTCGTAGCCATGTCCCCAGGCAAGCCAACGGCGCAGGATATCGAATCCTACGGCGAAGCGTAGGTGCCCGATGTGGGGAGTCCCCTGAGTGGTGAGGCCACAAATGTAGATGCCGACTTTGCCTGGTGTGAGCGGGACGAAGTCTCGCTGGGTACGGGTGGCGGTGTCGTAGAGGCGCAATGTCACGTACCCAGCGTAACGAATGGTGTCCGTGCGGTTTCCCGCGACGGACACCATTCGTGGACTGGTCAGTGACCGCGGGCGCGCCACTCCGGCAGATGGGGTGCTTCATCTCCGATGGTGGTGGTTTCTCCGTGCCCGGTGAGAACGAGGGTTTCACTGGGCAAAGTCAGCAGTGATCCCGTGATGGATTCAAGGATGGTGTCAAAGTCGCTGAAGGATCGACCCGTAGCACCGGGGCCACCGTTAAAGAGGGTGTCACCAGAGAAGACGGCTGCCAGCTGCGGAATATGCAAGCAGACGCTGCCGGGTGAGTGGCCAGGAGTATGCAGGACCCGCAGTTCGAGGACTCCCCCAGCAGCTAGGGGAAGGTCAATGGTCTGCCCTGCGTTAAGTGATTTGTCTGCGGGGCGAGGTTGGATTTCTTCGTAGAGAAAGTTGTCCTCGGGGTGCAGATAGATGGGCGCGAGGGTCGCATCGGCAAGCGCGGTAACAGCGCTGTGATGGTCATCGTGGCCATGGGTCAACAGGATCGCTTCGACCCTGCGGCCGTCAATGGCTTCAAGAATGGGGTCTGCGTCGTGGGCGGCATCGATGACAATGACAGTTTTCTCGTCGCCGATGATGTAGACGTTGTTATCGACTTCCCAGGTGCCCCCATCGAGACTGAAGGTGCCGTGGGTGACGACGGAGCTGATGGTAACGCCGGGGATTGTTCCTGGTGTGGCAATAGTGTTCACAGGATCACCACCGATCGGAGAACGTCGCCTGCGGCCATTTTGTCGAAGGCTTCATTAACGGAGTCAAGAGAGATTTTTTCGCTGACAAAGGTGTCAAGGTCGATGCGTTTCTGTAGATGAAGATCAATGAGCATAGGGAAATCTCGGCTGGGTAGGCAGTCTCCGTACCAGGCGGGTGAAATAGATCCGCCTGCACCGTAGAGCTGGTCAAGAGGGACGGTGGTTTTCTGGCCAGGTTGAGGTACGCCGACCATGATGAGTCGGCCAGCGAGGTCACGAGAAGCGAGTGCTTGTTCCCACGTGTCAGCGCGGCCGGTGGCTTCGATGACGACGTCGGCACCGAAACCGTCAGTGGCATCTTTGATGGCTTGGATGGGGTCGATTTTTTTGCTGTTGATGGTGTGTGTGGCGCCAAATTCCTTGGCTTTATCGAGTTTACGGTCGTCGATGTCGACAGCGATGACCGTGGTAGCGCCAGCGATGAGGGCTCCCATGATGGCGGCATCGCCTACGCCACCGCATCCGTACACTGCGACGCTTTCACCGCGTTTAATTTTGGCGGTGTTCATGGCTGCTCCGGCGCCAGCCATGATGCCGCATCCGACCAGTCCTGCGGCGGCAGGGGTCACTGCGGGGTTAACTTTGGTGCACTGTCCAGCAGCGACGAGTGTTTTTTCCGCGAATGCGCCAATTCCTAGGGCTGGCTCAAGTTCGGTGCCATCTTCGAGCGTCATTTTTTGGGTGGCATTGGCAGTGTTGAAGCAGTACCAAGGTTCTCCGCGTTTGCAGGCTCGGCACTGGTCACCGCAGATAGCTCGCCAGTTAAGGATCACGAAATCACCGACCTGGAGGTCGTTGACGTCTTCACCGATTGCTTCAACAATGCCTGCTGCTTCATGCCCCAGGAGGTAGGGGAAGTTATCTCCAACTCCTCCGGCAACGTAGTTGTGGTCGGTGTGACAGACGCCGCATGCCTGAATTTTCACGACGGCTTCACCGGGGCCTGGGTCAGGGACCACGATGGTGGTGAGTTCAACGGGTGCGTCTTTGGAGCGGGCGATAACGCCGTTGACGATGCTGGGCACGAAACCTCCTAGATCGCTTCCGCGCGCCGCGATTGGCGTGTGGGTGTTCGCGTTTGGTCTGTACATCCAGCCTAGCTATGTCTACCTGGGAGTCAGTTGTACTGGCCCTCGCCACAAGCGCTGAAAGCCAGATCGGTATCCATGGCAGGCTTTTTGTGAGTCAGATCACGCTCATTTGCCGCAGTGAGTGACTGCACTTTTCCAGTGTGCGGAATTGTCAGTTCTGCGGTACAACAACCGCTGTAGCTATGGCGGCTACTCCTTCGCCGCGTCCGGTCAACCCCAATCCGTCTGTGGTGGTTCCTGCGACCGAAACGGGGGCACCGCAGGCGGCGGAAAGAACCTGTTCAGCTTCAGCACGTCGCTTTCCCACTTTGGGGCGGTTACCAACAACTTGCACAGACACATTCCCAATTACATATCCGGCTTCGCGAACAAGTCGGGCTGCTTCTGTAAGAAGAACTACGCCGGAGGCACCTGACCACTGTGGCTGGCCCGTTCCAAAGTGGGTCCCAAGATCACCGATTCCCGCAGCGGAAAACAACGCGTCACAACACGCATGTGCAGCAACATCGGCATCAGAGTGACCGTCGAGGGCCAGTTCTCCTGGCCATGCCAATCCGGCAACCCATAAAGTACGCCCAGAATCTTCAGATGCATTGGCGTGCACATCCACTCCGTGACCAATGCGAGGCATCACTAGCGCAGGTGATTGCTGAGGCTGAACAGTGGGATTCATTTTGCTCGATAAAGCAGAAGCTAAAGCAGTAATACGTTCAAGGTCGGCAGGGGTGGTGATCTTATCTGCTTGCGGGTGGCCTGGAATGACACGAACAGACTCGCCAAGACGTTCCACCAAGGAGGCATCATCGGTGACCTCTTGGTCTATCACTTCACGGTGGGCCCGAACAAGCACATCGGTTCGGAATCCTTGCGGAGTTTGCACGGCTCGCAAACTCGCACGCGCCGGGGTCACAGTAACAATGTCGTCACTATCGACGTATTTAATCGTGTCACTAACCGCAAGGCCTGGGATCACTGCCGCATCACCGGCACTAACAGCCGCAATAACATTTTCAAATAAAGTAACCGGCGCCAACGCACGAGCCGCATCATGCACAAGAACAATATCGGCGCCGACCTTTTCCACCTCAGCAAGTCCACGCGCCACGGAGTCACTGCGCTGGGCTCCACCTGGAACCACCACAACAGCTGGCGCCTGGGCAGTAGACATGCCTGAGGCGGTTACCCCATCACGGGCAACCGCCTCAGCAACATCCATATGTGTGGCCGGTGCGACCACAACAATCGTGCTCACTGCACTCACCTGGACTACACGCTCCATTGCCCATGAGAGCAACGGGCGGCCAGCCATTTCGACCAGTGCTTTCGGGCGGTCAGCACCCAGCCGGGAACCAGCACCAGCAGCAACCACGATCACAGCAACACGCATGCCCATGATCTTGCCAAACATCATGCGCACACGGCCGCGCGGGGCGAGCGAAACCGACTTCAGCCGGTCATGGTTTTCAGGAGGTAAGAACCTCGTCAAGCATGCTTTCGGCGTGCTCTTCGTCCGTCTTCTCAGCCAAAGCCAGTTCAGAGACAAGAATCTGGCGAGCCTTAGCAAGCATGCGTTTCTCCCCAGCAGACAATCCCTTGCCGTGCTCACGGCGCCACAGGTCACGAACAACCTCGGCAACACGATTCACATCGCCGGAAGCAAGTTTCTCTAGGTTGGCTTTGTACCGCCGAGACCAGTTTGCAGGCTCTTCACCTTGCGTTGAACGCAGCACCTCGAAAACGTGCTCTAGACCTTCTTGGCCCACAACGTCACGCACTCCCACCAAATCGCAATTCTCGGCAGGAACCTCAATGGTCAAGTCACCCTGGGCAACTTTAAGTACCAGATAAAGCCGTTCCTCACCTTTGATGGTGCGGGTTTTGATCTCTTCGATGAGCGCCGCACCGTGGTGCGGGTAAACAACTGTCTCGCCAACCTTGAAAGTCATATGCCCGTATTCCCCTTTCGCGACCTTAAGTCTATCACGCCACCACACACCTACAGTCGCTCATAAGCGCATTCATGCAGCTCAGAGCACATGAACCAACTTTGAATAAGCCTATAAACAAGGAATTGACACAGGTTTTACACCACAACGATCACAAATTTTCTCGCCTGTCCGATGCCAGCCAGTTACCCTGTGAAACGTGATGCGAACAACTCGAATCCCTGGTACGCCCGGCCAGAACGACACCCCCAACACCGATGCCACCGTCTCCCGGCGTCACCCGGGTCGAGTGCGTTCCCTCGCGGCAGCAGGACTCACCGGAATCGCCGCCCTAGCCCTGGCTGGATGCCAATGGACCTCACCCATCCAGACAGACAAGGCATACGCACCTGCCGACGGCGCTATGTTCGAAATGGGCGGCCTGCACCTACAAAACGTTGTCGTTGTCTCCGAAGGAAATGGCAAACCCGGCACAATCTCTGCCCTCGCCGTCAACAACACACAGCAGCCAGTCAAAGTCGGCTTCGCGAACCCGCAAGGGCAGCCCGGCCAGCAGTTCGACGTACCCGCAGGTGGCTCACTGCAATTCGGAGGCCAAAAAGAGGGCGCAGCTAGCGTCACTCTCCCCCAAGTTCCCACCACAGCTGGCGGCATGATGCCTCTGTCCGTCATCACCAGCGCTGGCCAAGACGTCGTCAACGCCCCTGTACTTCCCCCCACCGGTTACTACGCCTCCCTAAAACCCACCGCGCCAGCAACCTCCACCAGCACCCCCTCAGGGACATCCACCCCCAGCGAATCATCCACTGACTCCGCGCGACCACGCGGAACCAGCACCCCCACAGCAGAGTCAACTTCCACCCCCACAGCCACCACCGAGGATGACGAGCACACCGACCACGACCACAACTAATAACCCCATACACCTCAAGCGGGTGGTGGTGAGCGCCTAACAGCGCCTTACCACCACCCGCTTACGCATTCCCCGAACACCTCACACCACCTCAAACTTGTATCCCAACCCCCGCACCGTCACGATATGCACCGGATTACCCGGATCCTGCTCAACCTTGGCCCGCAGACGCTTAATGTGCACATCAAGCGTCTTGGTATCCCCCACATAGTCACTACCCCACACCCGATCAATGAGCTGCATGCGAGTCAACACACGACCCGCATTCCGCAACAACATCTCCAGCAGCTCAAACTCCTTCAACGGCAAAGAAATCTGCTCCCCCCGCACCTTCACCACATGCCGCTCCACATCCATCTGTACCGGACCGGCCCCCAACGCCACAGGCAGCACCTCCTCCGGCTCAGCACGACGACGCAACACCGCCTTCACCCGAGCCAACAACTCACGACTCGAATACGGCTTCGTCACATAATCATCCGCACCAATCTCCAACCCCACCACCTTGTCAATCTCACTATCTTTCGCCGTCAACATAATGATCGGGACCGAAGAATCTGCCCGGATCCGCTTACACACCTCCACCCCATCCAGCCCCGGAAGCATCAAATCCAACAACACCAATTCAGGCCGAACAACAGCGAAATCCCGCACCGCAGACACACCATCAGCCGACACTGACACCTCATACCCCTCCTTACGCAAGAGATATGACAACGGGTCAGAAAACGACTCCTCGTCCTCAACCACCAAAATGTGCGTCATACGCCAACCCTCCAATCACAACAACCGCACAACGCAGCACATCGCCACGCCTACACCGCAACACAACAACATCACACCCCCGCACCCCCTGAAACCGCATCAACACCAGGCATCTGTGGCAACCGAACCGTAAAAGTAGACCCCTCCCCCAACTTGCTCCACACCTTCACCTCACCCCCATGATTCGTGCATATGTGCTTCACAATCGCCAACCCCAACCCCGTCCCACCGGTAGCACGCGAACGCGCCTCATCTACCCGATAGAAACGCTCAAAAACCCGCTCTAACGCCTCCGGAGCAATCCCCGTCCCCTGATCAGCCACCGCAACCTCAATCACCCCACCAACAGAACGCACAGTCACCGCCACCCGCGTACGCTCAGCCGAATAATTAATCGCATTCGACAACAAATTACTCACCGCAATCACCAACATCCGGTGATCACCCACTACCTGCGCCCGCTCATCACCCTCAAACACCATCTCCACATCACGAGACTCCGCAAGAGTCTGAACACTCTCCAACGCATCACGCACCACGGCCGTCACTGTCACCGGCACCGGATCCGAAATCGCCTCATCCACCTGCAACCGCGACAAATCAACGATGTCCTGCACCAACCGCGTCAACCGCGAAGACTCCATCTGAATCCGACGCGCAAACCTCGCTACCGTCTGCGGATCCTCACACGCATCCAACACCGCCTCAGCCAACAACGCGATCCCACCCACCGGCGTCTTCAATTCATGCGACACATTCGCCACAAAATCCCGACGCACATCCTCCACCCGCTGCGCCCGCGTCCTATCCTCCACAAACAACGCCACAAACCCCGACCCCAAATCCACAGCACGCACCGCCACCGACACCCGCGCATCAACAAAACGATCCCGCGTCAACGTGAACTCATGCTCACTGCTCTGCCCCATCCGACGCGCATGACGCACCACCGCCCGCAACTCGTCATGCACCAAATCCTGACCACGCAACAACCCCATCACCGACGTCGACGGACTCGAACGCACCACCCGATCCCGCGAATCGATGACCATCACGCACTCCTTGAACGCAGTGATCAACCGATCAAACATTTCAGAGGTATCTACCGACCCCGAAGAACGCACATCACGAACACTCACACCCCCACCATTCACCCCACCAACACCGCGCTCAGCACCAACCCCCACGACACGCCCAACCCACCGCCTCACCTCCGCAACAATTGAACCCACCCCGCAACCCTACGCACCCTCACGTCACCAAACCCCCGCAACCCATCACCAACCACACCATCGACACCAAGGATTCGCCACCACGCCACCACCCGTTCACACAAACCACACCCACCACCCCAACCGACACCAACTCGCCCACGACCAGACACCCCCAACCAACCTGAACCTGATTGACTGACCCCTACCCACGCGCCCGACCCCGCTGGCACACCCCAGTCACTCCACGCCACGGCGGCGCACACACACAGCAGGAGGAACTATGCGCGACGCCTTCCACGAAGTACTCGACCAACTCACCGACGACCTCGTAGAAATGACCCGCCTGGCCGCCTCATCCATGTCACGAGCCACCAACGCGCTCCTGGACGCTGACCTCGAACTGACCCAAACTGTCATCTCCGCAGACGAACAACTCGACGCACTCGAGAAAAAAATTAACCTCGTCGCCGTCGACACCCTCGCACGCCAACAACCCGTCGCCACAGACCTACGCATCATTGTCACCGCGCTACGCATGGCCGCCAGCATCGAACGCATGGGAGACCTAGCCGTCCACGTCGCCAAAGTAGCCCGACTTCGCTACCCCGAAGCCGCAGTTCCCCCCGAAGCCCGCGCAACCATCCTCGAAATGGCCCAAGTAGCCAACAAACTCATCACCCAAGTCGGCGGAATTATCACCACCAAAGATATGGACGCCGTCAACACCCTCGACCTCACCGACGACCGCCTAGACGCCCTTCACCGCGAAATTTACAACCTCATCACCAGCGAAAACGCCCCCCACGACCGTAAAACATCCATCGACCTAGCCCTGCTAGCCCGCTACTACGAACGCTTCGGTGACCACGCCGTCTCCGTCGGCGAACAAATGCAATACCTCGTCACCGGCATCATCGAACAACGCGCCTAACAGCACTTACACAGCCACAAGGGGTGCCCCGCCAGCAACATCGAGGCACCCCTTGCATTCACACAGCGACAACAACGCCAAATGAATTACTTGCCCTGATTAGCAACCGCTTCAGCAGCAGCCTTCGCTGCCTCCGGGTCAAGATACGTGCCGCCCTTAACAACCGGAGCGAAATTCTCATCAAGTTCATAAAGCAGCGGAATACCCGTCGGGATGTTCAACGCCGCAATATCCTCATCGCTAATACCATCAAGATGCTTCACCAATGCACGCAAACTGTTCCCATGCGCGGCAATCGCAACTGTTTTACCCGCCACCAAATCAGGCTTAATATCGCTTTCCCAATAAGGCAACATACGCGCCACGACATCTTTCAAACATTCCGTCAACGGTGCACCACCATCAATATCCGCATAACGCAGATCATTTGACTGGCTGAACTCGTTACCCGGATCAATCTCCGGCGGCGGAACATCATACGAACGACGCCACTGCATAAACTGCTCATCACCGAACTGATCACGGATCTCTTTTTTGTTCAGACCCTGCAGCTTGCCGTAATGACGCTCATTAAGCCGCCAACTACGCTTCACCGGAACCCAGTGACGATCAGCCACATCCAAAGCCAAGTTGGCCGTCTTAATAGCCCGACGCAGCAACGACGTGTGCAACACATCCGGAAGCACACCGTTGGACTTCAACAGCTCACCAGCACGAGCTGCCTCGGCGCGACCCTTCTCGGACAAGTCAACATCGACCCAACCGGTGAACAGGTTTTTCGCATTCCATTCGCTCTCACCATGGCGGAGCAGGACGAGCTTGTAAGTCATGCCCCCACTCTATGACTTCACTCCCAGGCCTCAGCACAACAACCCAGCAATCGCATCACCAAACCACAAGCTCACTCCCCCCGCCGATGCGCCACCGCATCGGCATACACCTCCAACACCCGCTTCGCCGTCGCAGCCCATCCAAAAGACTGCGCATGCTCATACCCAACCCGCCCCATCTGCGCACGTCGATCCGCATCATCGAGAAGACGTTCGAACACCAACGACCACTCCCCCACATCATGGGTCGGCACCAAAACACCCCCCTTCACAGCCGTCGGCAGCCCACCCACCGCCGCAGCCACCACCGGCACACCACACGCCTGCGCCTCAATCGCCACCAACCCAAACGACTCGTTGTGAGAAGGAACACCCACAATGTCCGCACTGCGATACCACTGCGCCAACACCTCCCGCTCCACCGGCGGCGAGGTCAGCAACATATGCCCCACACCCAATTCAGCCGCCCGATCCAACACAAGCCTCGGACGCTCCAACCCCGTACCCGACGGCCCCCCAATCACCACCAGCCTCAACCGCTGACCCAAATCCGGCCGCCGAGAGGCCACATCAGCCACCACATCCACCAGCAAATCCGGTGCCTTCAACGGCTGAATCCTCCCCACAAAACACACCACAAGCGCATCCTCAGGCAGCCCGGTCACCGCACGCGCAGCCTGAGGATCACCTGGCGTAAAGGTCTCTAAATCAACTCCCGGGGGCACCACCTCCACCACATCAGCCGACGCCCCATAAAACGAGACCAACTCATCCCGCTCTCGCGCTGTATTAGCCACCAACCGATCAGCAATCGAGACCACCTGCTCTTCACCAATCTCACGAACCAGCGGCTCGGCAGCATCCCCAGGCGCCAACAACGCATTCTTCACCTTCGCCATCGTGTGCATCGTGTGCACCAACGGCACGTTCCACCGCTGCGCCGCCAGCCACCCCACCTGACCCGACAACCAGTAATGCGAATGCACCACGTCGTAATGCCCCTCAGGACGCCCAGCAACCTCACGCATCACCCCCGCAGCGAACGCACACAACTGCGACGGCAGCAAATTCTTATCCAACCCCTCATACGGCCCCGCAAGCACGTGCCGCACCACCACCCCCGGACACAACTGCACCTCATCAGGCAACGACGCCGACGTCTTGCGCGTAAAAATAACAACCTCCACCCCCATCGCAGCCAAATGCCGCGCAACCTCCACCACATACACATTCATCCCACCAGCGTCCCCTGTACCAGGCTGATCCAACGGCGACGTATGAAACGACAGCATCGCTACCCGACGGACAGGTGCCTGCACATCGACCGAACCGGCCACGACGGCCTCCCCTTCTCACATGTGACGTTTCGCTGGTCATACTGCCGCCACCACCCCCCTTAACCCCAACCGCGCACTACACAAGCACCTAGCCCAGCACGCACCGACCCATCACCTCCAGATATGGTTCGGCAGTGGGCGCAACAAAACCGATGGGTGAAATCACTCGTGGAACCACCAACCCCAACCGCCTGCGCCGCTGCGACAGGTGGCTCGCTTCCATGTACGCAAACCTGCTCACCCGCCGTAACAACCCCATTTGGATCGTCGACCTCGGCTACGGCGCCTCCCCCATCACCACCCTCGACATGGCCAACCATCTAGCCTCCCACCCCGACATCGCCCGCCCTCCCCACACCGCAAACCTACGCATCCGCGGACTCGAAATCGATCCACAACGCGTACACCACGCAAACACAGTCATGCAGGAGCGGAAAAAAACCAGACACCCTGAACCCATCGCCATCGACTTTGCGCTCGGCGGATTCGAAACACCCCTACCCAACAACGCCCAAGCCACCGTCATCCGCGCATTCAACGTTCTACGTCAATACGACGAAAAAGACGTACCCCAAGCATGGAAAACACTGTGCTCACGACTAACCCCCGAGGGCATCGCCATCGACGGAACCTGCAACGAACTAGGCCGCCGCACCACCTGGATCACCCTGAACCGCTCCGGCCCCATCCACCTAACCATCTCCATCAAACACGGCGCCTGGCAACGCCCCTCTGACATCGCCGAACGCCTACCCAAAGCACTCATCCACCACAACATCCCCGGAACACGCATCAACGCATTCCTCACCGACTGGGATGACGTATGGGCCCGCAACAGCCACCACGCAACCTTCGGTCAACGACAATGGTTCATCGCAGCCTGCGCAGACCTACGTGACCGCGGCTGGCCCCTACTGCATGGACCACGACGCTGGCGCCTAGGAGAAGTAACTATCCGTTGGGACGCTGTAGCGCCCTAGAGGATCAGAGCGTTAAAAACACTCACCAACTTCCGTGCGGACCAAAACCACCAGAAGAGCCTTTACGACGTTTAATCATGGGCGTGTATTGACGCAAAGCAGGGCGGGCATCAGCGAAATACACCCCCACCGCAACAATCGCAATCAAAGAAAAAGCCCCCAACCCCGCCACATTCGTCACACCAACAAAAGTGATAAGCGCAGCCACGGCATTAATCCCAACCCACACAGGCTTCGTAAGCTTTTCAGCCGCCTGATACGAACCAGCCGGATGCAAAGCAGAATCCACCAACGCCCACAATGACGCACCAAAAGCAATCACCCCCAACGCCAAAAGCGCGAAGCTCTGCAACGTCATCAAGGTCGCCAACATGCACACCAGCGTACGTGCCCCAGGTTGCCAACCGCAGCGTGTGGATCCGTGTTCACGTACGCATCCACCCAGAACACACCAACCAACACCTATACGTCACACATCAACAATCACCGTAAACGGCCCATCATTAACCAACTCCACCTCCATATCAGCACCAAAGCGCCCCGTCTGAACCTCCACGCCCTGCGCCCGCAAAGCCTCAACCAACGCATCAAACAACGGCTCAGCCACATCACCACGCGCCGATTCACTCCACGATGGACGCCGCCCCTTACGCGTACTTCCATACAAAGTGAACTGACTGACCAACAAAACCGGCGCGCCATCATCACTCACAGACGTCTCATCACGAGACAGCCGCAACTGAGCAATCTTGCGCGCCATCAGATCAACCTCAGCCGCCGTGTCATTCACATGCGCAGCAACAAGGACAACCAACCCCGGCCTCGTGATCTGCCCAACCACCTCGCCAGCAACCCGCACCGCACCACGCGTAGCCCGCTGCACAACTGCTCTCATAACAACCCCTCACCACAAACCAAAAACATCACGGCTGCACAATCACGGTCTGCGCAACCGTCACATCACCGGCCAACAACACTGCATCAACAGGAGTGTTCCTACGCACCAACCCAAGACCTACCGGGCCATCCACGTGATGCATCGCCACCGACGACAACCGCCCCACCACACGCCCATCCAACGTCAACTCAGCACCAGGTTCAGGCAACGTATGCCCCGAACCATCCAGATGAGCGAAAAACAACCGGCGCGGCGGACGACCCAAATTATGAACCCGCGCCACCGTCTCCTGACCGCGATAACACCCCTTACGCAGATGCACCGCCACCCGAAGCCAATCCAACTCATGAGGGATAGCCCGACCGTCAGTTTCATAGCCACACCGAGGACGCCACGCCTGAATCCGCTGCGCCTCAACCGCAGCCATACCCGCTAACGGCCGGTCACCAACAAATCCTTCAACCCCCTCCCGCGGCACAATCACCTCACGCCACGCACGCTCACGCCCCGGATGCTCAAACCCTGGAACAACCTGCCCTCCCTCCTCAGGCACAACCTGCCCAGCAGCATCCCCAGAGGCCAACCGCCGCTGCAACGCCGCACGCCCACGAACCGGCCGCGACACCGGCGCATCCGGCCCATAACAAGCAGTGTCACCAACCGGCCCCGGCCACGCATCCACCCAGGCAAGCAACTCACCCTCAACCGACTCACGCGCAACCGGCTCACCCACCACCGCGAACCGATCAGAGACATCAGCAACCTCAACACGCAGCATGAACCTCATCGAATCCAGCCACGCAACAACCGCACCAGACGTCCCCGGCTCAACCGTCATCCACAGTGTCTGACCGTCATCGACAACATGCAAGTCATGCTCAATCCGCCCCTGCGGATCCAACACAAGCGTGCTCATCGAATGCCGCGGCGCCAACCCCAACAACGACTGCGTAGTGAGCGAGTTCAACCAACTCAACCGATCCGGACCCGAAACCGTCACCACACCACGATTCGACAAATCCGCAACCGCCACGCCCTGCTCCAACAAACGCGACTCACGCAACGGATCCCCGTAATGCACAGCAATCCCGGCATCCACACCCACCCCAGCCACTGCCTTCGGGCGCGCCAACAGTGGCGAGGCGGGAGGAACCTCGCCCCTCACGCAACCCGCTCAAGCTGCGCAGACATGTGCGACGTCATCGGATGACCATCAGCAGCCATCTCCAACACCCACATCAACTTCGAATCCACCAACCCATACATGCGCTTAGCCGAGTTGTACTCCCGCGCAGCAGGAGAACGCATCACACCATCCGTAGCCATCTCGATGACCGGGCGCTCCTTCTCCTTCTTCCCAACAAACATCTCCACAATGCCTGTCGGATGCGCCAACAACAGCTCAATCTCACCATCGCCCACCACACGCCAATACCCAGTCTCCGTGGCCAAAGGACGAACCTGCTTACCCTCCTCATCCAACTCCCACGAACGAGAATTCATCGTCAGGAATGGACGCCCATCATGAGTAATCTCCACCTCCTGCACCATGTTGCACGACTCCATACCGGGATAACCCACCACTCCCAAACCACGCCACGAGCCAACCAACCACGCCAGCGGGGCAACCTCAGGGTTCAAAGTCACATCTAGCTCAAAAACCATGCCGCCATCCTCCCCGATACACGGCACCTTGCGCACCTCCAACCACCCAACACCCCACTCATCACCCACTCAACAACGGCACCAACGACCCCAACACCACCCACGCCTGCCCATACGCAACCACACCCGTCACCAACAAACTCGCCGCACCCGCAGCCCACCGAGCCCGAAAACCCGCAATCGTCGGAAGACCACACAACGCCAACCTCAACGTAAAAGACCCCAAACCAGCCAAACCACCAGCCAAACCCGCCACCCACACATCACTACCAACCCCCTGCGGCCCCACCCACAGCCACACCAAAGCGCCAACAACCGCACCCAACACCGACGCAACCACCGCCGGCACCCAAGCACGACCACGACTCACCAAACCACCAGGCAATCCGTCAGCAGCTACCCCCACCAACGTCGCCGCAACCACACCCAAAGACGCCGCATGCCCCACCGGCCCCTCCAAAATCAAAAAACACGACCCCGAAGCAACCACCGTGATCCCAAAAACCGCCGACGACACCGACTCCACCAACCGCGGCCGTCGATCCCGCCGCCCCAACTGATGCACAAACTCCAACACCAACACCACAGCAATCGCTGCCACCAACATGCTCACATGCGTCCGGTGCGTCACCCACCCACCAGCCACCAAAATCACCGCAGCAGCAACCAAAATCCCCGTCGTCCCACGCGGACTCGGCAACTGCAACAACCGAACCCACCCATTAGCCATCATCAACATCGGCACCCCCACACCCAACGTCATCAACGCCGGCACACCAGTGGCAATCCCCACACCCGCCGCCACCGTCACCGCAAAACACGCCATAGATGCAGGCCACACAGCCCATGTCACGAGATCGGGACTCTCACTCACACAACCACCCTAGCCAGTTCACCCCATACCTGTTCCCCCAAATCACCCTCCCGCAAACGGAGGAAGCAGCTCAACCACCGAACCATCCCCCACAACCCGGCCACGATCACCCCTAACACCATCCACCAAACACGTACACACACCCACCACCTTCTCCAGCTCCGGATGCACCACCATCACCGCATCCAACACCTCACCCACCGTGCCCGCCGAAACAACCTCGCTGTCACACCCCGCCGCAGCCGCAGCCGCAGCCCAATACCGCACCGTCACAACACCAGCCACAATCAACCCCTCCTCACACAGCCACAAGCAACCTGCCCACAGCCACACACAACAACCTCAAACAACCCAAAAATAGACCGCCGAACAACAGCGGCCCTCCCACCAATCGTATTCTCAGACGCATGGCCCGGCTCCTCCTGATGACGTCAATGCCCTCACGGCACCTCGACGTCCTACCCGCCCTCGGCCTCCTCCCCCACGACGTCGCCCACATGCCCATCGACACCCACACCCCCACCCCCAGCACCGGATTCGACATCCTGCTCATCGACGCACGCCACGACCTCGCACGCGCCAAAGCCCACTGCCGACACATCTCCCTAGCCCTACCCGACATCCCCATCCTCGCCATCGTTACCGAAGGCGGACTCATCACCATCAACGCCGACTGGGGCATCGACGACATCCTCCTCACCAACGCCGGACCAGCCGAAATAGACGCCCGCATACGCCTAGCCACCAGCCGCCGCCCACCCGCCCCCACCACAGACAACGACCGCATCACCTCCGGCCAACTCACCATCGACGAATCCGCCTACACCGCTCGACTGGCCGGAGACCTACTCGACCTCACCTACAAAGAATTCGAACTCCTCAAACACCTCGCCAACCACCCCGGACGAGCCTTCACCAGAGCCCAACTCCTCCAAGAAGTCTGGGGATACGACTACTTCGGCGGCACCCGCACCGTCGACGTACACATCCGACGCCTACGCGCAAAACTCGGCCACGAACACGAAGAACTCATCGCCACCGTCCGCAACGTCGGCTACCGATTCAACCCACCCGGAGACCCCCACCCCTAACCCCACCAACAATCACATACACGCCCACCCCCAACTCGACGCAGCAATGCGCCAAGATGGAACCATGAATGCACAACGCGTCCTGACCGAGCCCGAGCTCACCGAGTTCCGCGCGCTAGCTCAGGCCGTCACAGACGCCGACGGCGTCGAAGCTTTCTCCGAAGCCACCATGCTCCACGCAGCCTCCACCACCGAAGGCAACCACGCCTTCATCCTCCTACGCCACAACCCAGAAGACCCCACCAGCCCCATCATCGCCGCCGCCCACATCGACAACCTCACCGACGCACCCAGCGCCGAAATCGCCGTAGCCCCCACCGCCCGCAGCCACGGACACGGCACCCACCTCATCACCACCATCCTCACCACCCACCCCACCACACACTTCTGGGCACACGGACACCTGCCCGCAGCCCAACACCTCGCCCACAAAACACACCTCACCACCGTTCGCGAACTGTGGAAAATGAGCCGCCCAGTCGAAGGCATCACCCCCACCGACCCCCACGACATCACCCTGCCTGACGGCTACACCTGGCGCACCTTCAACCCCAACACCGACCACGACACCACCGACTGGCTCAACGTCAACGCCGCAGCATTCGCCACCCACCCAGAACAAGGCCGCATCACCCGCGAAGACCTCCACGCCCGCTTCGCCGAACCCTGGTTCGACCCCAACGGCTTCTTCCTCATCCACGCCCCCAGCAACACACCGACCACCGAAGGCCCCCTCGCTGCCTTCCACTGGACCAAACACCCCCACACCAACGAACCCGGCGAAATCTACGTCGTCGGCGTCCACCCAGACCACCAAGGACACGGACTAGGCACCGCCGCCACCGCCCTAGGGCTGGCCCACCTAAGCACCACCGGCGCCACCACCATCGACCTCTACGTCGAAGGCGACAACACTCCAGCCATCGCCACCTACCAACACGCCGGATTCCACCGCACCGCACACGACGTCCAATACGCGCACACCCCCACCGGCCAGAAAGCACACACCATGAGCAACGACACCAGCTCCCCGGCCCCCACCAACGAAGCCACAACCGTCCCCACATCCGTCACCCCCCGACGTGCCCCCGAACCCCGATTCACCCCCCTCCCCCAGCACAACACCACCGAAGAAGAATTCCCCACCGACCGCTTCCTCGACCGCGAAATCAGCTGGCTCGCCTTCAACGAACGCGTCATGCAAATGGCCGAAGACACCACCGTGCCTCTGCTAGAACGCGTCAACTTCCTATCCATCTTCGCCAGCAACCTCGACGAGTTCTTCATGGTCCGCGTCGCCGGACTTAAACGCCGCATCGCCACCGGACTAGCAGTGCGCTCCGCCTCCGGCCTCGAACCCCGCGAACTCCTGGACCGCATCCACACCGTCAGCTCTGAACTACAACAACGCCACGCCCACCTCTACATCGACGAAATCCAACCCGCCCTGGCCAACGAAGGCATCACCATGGCCCACTGGGCCGACCTCGCCATCGACGAACGCGCACACCTAACCCAATGGTTCGACGCCACTGTCTTCCCCGTCCTAACCCCACTGGCCGTCGACCCCTCCCACCCCTTCCCCTACATCTCCGGCCTCTCCCTCAACATGGCCGTCGTACTCGTCAACACCGAAACAGGAAACGAACACTTCGCCCGCCTCAAAATCCCCTCCCTCCTACCCCGACTCGTCCCCCTCGACGACGAAGACAACACCCCCCACAGCGCCCGCTTCGTCCCCATCGAAGAAATCATCGCCGTCCACCTTGACCGCCTCTTCCCCGGCATGGACGTCCGCGAACACTTCACCTTCCGCGTCACCCGCAACGAAGATCTCGAAGTCGAGGAAGACGACGCCGAAAACCTCCTCACCGCCCTCGAAAAAGAACTCACCCGCCGACGCTTCGGACCACCCGTAAGACTCGAAGTCGAAGACGGCATCAGCGAACACGTCATGGCTCTACTCACCCGCGAAATGCACATCCACCCCAAAGAAGTGCTACGCCTCCCCGCCCCCCTAGACCTACGCGGTCTACGCGCCATCGCCGACCTGGAACGCACCGAACTCAAATACCCCGGATTCGTCCCCCGCAGTCACCCCGACCTCGCCCGCGTCGAATCCAGCAAAGCCGCAAACATGTTCACGGCCATCCGCGCCAAAGACGTCCTCGTCCAACACCCCTATGACTCCTTCTCCACCTCAGTACAAGCCTTCATCGAACAGGCTGCAGCCGACCCCAACGTCCTAGCCATCCGCCAAACCCTCTACCGAACCAGCGGCGACTCACCCATCATCGACGCCCTCATCGATGCCGCCGACGACGGCAAACAAGTCCTAGCAGTCGTCGAGATCAAAGCCCGCTTCGACGAACAAAACAACATCGACTGGGCCCGCAAACTCGAACACGCAGGAGTCCACGTCGTCTACGGCGTCGTCGGTCTCAAAACACACTGCAAACTCTCCCAAGTAGTCCGCCGCGAACAATCAGGCCTCGTTCGGTACTGCCACATCGGCACCGGCAACTACCACCCCAAAACCGCCCGCCTCTACGAGGACTACGGCCTCTTCACCAAAGACCCGGTCATCGCCGATGACATGACCAAACTCTTCAACCAACTCTCCGGGTGGGCCCCCGCCACTACCTACGAACGACTCCTCGTCGCCCCCCGCACCGTACGAACCGGCCTGCTAGACCACATCGGCACCCAAATCGAACGAGCCGAAAACGGCCTGCCCGCCTACGTCGGCATCAAAGTGAACTCCATCGTCGACGAAGCCGTCATCGACGAGCTCTACCGCGCAAGCCAAGCAGGAGTCAACGTTGACGTCCTCGTACGCGGCATCTGCTCCCTAAGACCCGGCGTCGAAGGCATGAGCGAAAACATCCGCGTCCGCTCCATCATCGGTAGATTCCTCGAACACTCCCGCGTATTCCTCTTCGGCCCCCGCGACGAACGCATCGCCTTCATCGGCAGCTCCGACATGATGCACCGCAACCTCGACCGACGAGTCGAAGCACTAGTACGCCTATCTGACCCCCGACACATCGAACAAACATCAGCACTCGTCGAACTCGGCATGAGCGACGAAACAGCCAGCTATCACCTCGGCGGCGACGGACGCTGGACCCGCCACTACAACTCCCCCGAAGGCACCCCTCTAGTCGACATGCAAGCACGCCTCATCGAAGAACACAGCGCCCGCCGCAAACGAGCACGCACACGATGAGCAAAAACACCACCATCCGCGCCGCAGGCACCATCCCCTGGCGCAAAAGCCCAAACGGTATCGAAGTCGCTCTCGTCCACCGCCCCCACCACAACGACTGGAGCTGGCCCAAAGGACACCTCGACCCAGGCGAACGCAGCCCCATCGCTGCCATCCGCGAAACCCACGAAGAAACCGGACTCAACATCCGGCTCGGCGTTCCTCTCCCCACAACCCAGTACACCGTCAACACCAGACCCAAAATCGTCGACTACTGGAGTGCAACCATCACCGGAGGTACAGGCAAACTCCTCCACGAAGTCGACCAAGTGGCATGGCTAACCATCCCCGAAGCACTTACCACCCTCACCTACGAACGCGACCAGATCCCTCTCCTAGAACTCCAACGCCATCACCACGAGAACACTCTGGCCACCGCACCACTGATCTTCGTACGCCACGCGCTAGCGGTACCACGAAAACAATGGCGCAAGCACGACCAACGGCGCCCGCTAAGCAAAGACGGACTCGCCCAAGCAAAAGCCCTGCCCCCACTCCTGCAGGCCTATAACGTGCACCGACTGGTCAGCTCATCCAGCGAACGCTGTGCCACCACATTCCACTGGGCCTCAAAGAAACTCACAGTGCCGATACGTCAAACAGATCGGCTCACTGAAGAAGGATTCGCTGCCCATCCCAAAGCAGCCCGCCGCTGCGTGGACAAACTCACCGACTGGATACGTAAAAAAGGCCTAGGAGCAGCGCTATGCACTCACGGGCCCCTCGTTGAGACTCTCCTGACCTCTCTTGCCCACAATGCGCCCGATAAAGACACTGCCCATGTGCTCCTTGACGCAGCACACAACGGAATGGACAAAGGTGAAGCAATCGCGATTCACCTGGCAGTAAATGCATCAGATCGCCACATTGTTGCCGTCCGGCGGCACCGAGCCTGAACTGCGGTAACGCATCTACTCGTGTCTAATGACGCAGAAGCTGAGGCGACATGCGCACTCGCATTCTGTACCGTTGTCCATGTGCCGGGCCGCGGCAGCCCCGGGTCCCAACTTCAGCCGCCAAGAGCGGCCACGCGCCGTGAGGCGCTCCCGGTCCGGCACGCACCATCTGCGGTTTGGTAACAGGTTCTGTCTATTACTCAACAGCTTTCAGGAATGGGGATTCAAGAATTCATCCCCTATCCCAGATAGCGACTTAACCGAAACGCCCCGATACATAATCTTCAGTCTCTTTATGCGCTGGATTATTGAAGACTTTCTGTGTGTCATCAAACTCCACTAAATGACCACCCTGACCAACGCCAACTAGATTAAAGAACCCCGTCTTGTCACTCACACGCGCAGCTTGCTGCATGTTATGCGTGACGATAACGATCGTGTAGTTTTCCTTCAACTCATGCATTAAGTCTTCAACAGCAAGAGTGGAGATGGGATCCAAAGCAGAACAAGGCTCATCCATCAGAACAATGTCCGGCTTAACTGCAATAGTTCGC
This sequence comes from Dermatophilus sp. B7861-1, assembly GCF_058996045.1. NCBI lineage: Bacteria > Bacillati > Actinomycetota > Actinomycetes > Micrococcales > Dermatophilaceae > Dermatophilus > Dermatophilus sp. B7861-1. The sequence continues at coordinate 2,162,183 of NZ_CM180082.1, forward strand.
GCAATACAAAGACGCTGCTGTTGACCACCCGAAAGTCCTGCACCAGAACGCCCCAGACGATCCTTCACCTCGGTCCACAAGTTCGCACCCCGCAAAGATTCCTCAACCAAATCATCTGCGTCCGCTTTAGATAGGCGTCGATTATTCAGTCGATACCCAGCAAGCACATTGTCATAAATAGACATTGTAGGAAACGGCGTAGGTTTCTGGAAAACCATACCAACCTTGCGTCGCACAGAAACCGGATCAACTCCTTTGCCGTAGAGATTCTCCCCATCGACAAGAACCTGACCTTCACAGTAAGCACCCGGAATGGCCTCATGCATTCGGTTAAGTGATCTCAAAAAGGTTGACTTACCGCATCCCGAGGGGCCAATGAGAGCAGTCACTGCACGAGCATCAATATTGACATTGACATCATGAACAGCGAGGAACTTTGAGTAGTAGATGTTTAGGTTAGAAACCTCGATGGCATATGACACGTCGATCAGTCCTTTTACTCGTCCGCGTCAGCGGGCCTTAGGGGCGAATACGTGAGAGACCCAACGAGCAACCAAATTAAGGGCCATCACGATAATCATAAGAAGAAGAGCCGCAGTCCACGCTCGATCAATATAAGGCTGCGGAGGTACACCCGGATTCATGTACTGGTAGTAAGAGAAGACTGGCAATACCGCCATGCGGCCAGAAAATGGATTCCAGTTAACCGAAGTTGTAATTCCAATAGTGACAAGAAGAGGTGCCGTTTCGCCAATGATACGAGCAATGGCGATAGTGACACCTGTAGCTATGCCTGCAATCGCAGTTCGAAGAACCACTTTTACGATAGTCAACCATTTAGGTACACCCAGCGCATATGCGGCTTCACGAAGCTCACTGGGAACAATTCTGAGCATTTCCTCGGTATTGCGCACCACGATAGGAATCATGAGGATACACAAGGCAGCTGCACCGATGATGCCAGCCCGAGCCCCTGGCCCCATCAAGAGGGCGAAAAGAGCATAGGCGAAAAGTCCCGCAACGATCGAGGGAATCCCGGTCATGACATCAACGAAAAACGTTAATGCACGTGACAGACGGTTGTTATTTCCGTATTCGACAAGATAAATAGCCGTAAGGACCCCCACAGGTACGGAAATAACCGTGGAAATAGCAGTGATGATAAAGGTTCCGACCACTGCATGCACTGCACCGCCACCACCGCCGAAAACACCACGCATTGATTCAGTAAAAAAGGCTGGATCCAGCCGAGTCAGACCTTGCTGAGTCACGGTCCAAAGCAGGGAGACCAAGGGGATAAGCGCCAGTAGGAAGAATGTAATGACACACGCTGTGGCAATGCGGTCTACAGCTTGCCGGCGTCCCTCGATACAGGTAGAGACGATCGCTACCGCAGTGATATAGCACAGGCCGGTGAGAGTAACCAGCCCAAACATCTCCATGACATTGAGACCCCCCTGATCAAACCAGCCCAGTGACACGGCTGCGAGTATTCCCACCATGATGGCGGCAGCGAGAATGCCGTAACGCCCAAGTGGCCTGAGCTGACCTGCACTGAGGCTATTTCTACTGCTGGAGCGCGTGCCGACGTTATCTGCTGTGATGGACATCAATTGGCTCCTGAGAACTTGCTTTTGCGGGATACAACCCAACGGGCCACCGTATTGACAGTCAAAGTGAGAGCGAAAAGCGCAAGCCCAGCTGCAATGAGAGTGTTTGAATCCAACCCACTGACTTCAGGGAAATTAAGTGCGATGTCCGCTGCGATGGTGCCGGGATTCGAAGAGGTAAGGATGCGAGCGGTGTAGTCGACGCTGGGAGAAAGGATCATGGCAACGGCCATGGTTTCGCCCAATGCCCGCCCCAGGCCGAGCATCGTGGCCGAAACCATGCCAGAACGCCCGAAGGGGAACACAGCCATCCAGATCATTTCCCAGCGGGTAGCCCCTAGAGCTAGCGCGGCCTCCTCATGCAGTCGGGGGGTTTGGAGAAAGATTTCCCGCATGGTGGCGGTCATGATCGGCAATATCATGACCGCCAAAACAACCCCAACGGTGAACATGGTGCGCCCCGTAGCGCTGGGAGTTCCTGCAAAGAAAGGTATCCAGCCGAAATTTTTGGTGAGCCACATGCCTAGCGGGACGGTAGCTGGGGCCAGAACTGATAGGCCCCATAGGCCGTACACAAGGCTGGGGACAGCTGCGAGTAGATCGATGAGATATCCCAGGAAAACAGCGAGGCGTCTGGGGGCATAGTGAGAGATAAAGAGAGAGATTCCCACTGACAAGGGCACTGCGATGAGGACGGCGATGGTCGCTGAAACGATGGTGCCGAAGAGGAGAGGCGCGATGTAGGCGATGAGTCCATGGCCTCCGCGCACATCTTCAGGAGAAGCAGTGACGGCAGGCAAAGCTTGCCAGATCAAGAATGTTGCCACCCCAGCGAGGATCGCCAGGATCGCCCAACCAGAGCCCAGAGTTAGGCCTGCGAAGATCCTGTCGCCGGGTCGCGTGACAGCTTTGGGAGGTCCCGCTGTATGCGTGGTCACAGTGCTCTCTTTCCTGGCGTGATGTGACGTTATTGTGGTGGTGCAGCAACGCGCTCAGTTCATTTCGCGGCGGTAATCGCGTTGATACCTTTCATGGCTGCTTCGCGGGTTTTGTTAGAGATGGGGGCTGACCCGGCGGACTGTTGAGCAGCTTTTTGTCCGTCTTCGGAGAAGATGTAGGTGAGCCAGCTTTTGACGAGCTCGGCTGTTTGTTTGTCTTTGTATTTGGTGCAGGCCAGGGCGTACGAGGTAAGCACGATGGGATAGTTCCCGGCCTCGGTGGTGTCTCGTTTGATGTCAAGTGCGTGGGAGTACTGAGGACGTCCGGCTGCGACGGGTGAGCTATCGATGATTTTGGTTGCGGCTTCGGCAGAAATGGCGACGTATTCGCTGCCGACTTTTACTTTGGTTTTACCTAGATCCGCGACTTGTGATTCATCGGCATAGCCAATGGTTCCGTCACCAGCTTTGATGGCTTGTACGACGCCAGCAGTTCCTTTGGCTGCTTCGCCACCTTTGAGGGGCCAGCTGCCGTGGGGTTTGTGTGGCCATTGTTGGGGGGCGGCCTTGTTGAGGTAGTCGGTAAAGTTTTGGGTGGTGCCTGACTCATCGGAGCGATGCACGGGGGTGATGGTTAAGTCGGGCATGGTTTTGCCGGGGTTGTCGGCGATGATCTTGGGGTCGTTCCATTTAGTGATGTTGCCAGAGAAGATGTCAGCAATGACGGGAGCGGACAGTTGCAGGTCAGTGATACCTGAGATCCGGTAGGCAACAGCGATGGGCGAGATGTAAACCGGCGCTTCGATGAGTTCGCCTCGTGTGCATGCGTTGGTGACTTTGGCGAGCTCTTCTTTTTTTAGGTAGGCGTCCGAGCCAGCGAATTGAACTCCACCGTTAAGGAACTGGGTTCGCCCACCACCGGATCCAACTGGATCGTAGTTGATAGTGGAGTTGGGGTTGTCGCTTTCGAATCCGACTTTCCATGCGGCGACAGCTGCTTGCTGGGAGCTGGCTCCGGCACCAGCGATGCTGCCGCTGACACCTGCGCCGTTACCGCTTGTCGCTTTAGACCCGTTTGCGCTGCATGCGACCACGGTGGCAGCTAAGGCAATGAGTGTTGTCACGGCGAGGGTGCGGCGAAGGTGGGCGAATTTCACTTCGAGGGTGCCTCTCTGATGGCTGTGGGTCGGTGTATGCACAGCCGAGTGGTGCGGATGGAGGCAAGGGTTATTCCTTGGGCAGTCGCCTCCTGGGTATGTCAGTGAGCACCATCCGGCATCGCAATACGTCTTGAAGATACGTGGGGATGGGTGACGTGAGAGAGGTACCTAGGTGAACACATGGTGAACGGGATCTAGATTTCGTGAGCTCGTGGATTGGTTTTTGGGTGGTTCTGTTGTGTTCTTAGACGAGGTCGCCTCGGCGCCACATACCGGCGCAGGTGTCCAGATCTTCGCCGGTGTTAAGCATGGCGGCGGCTTGGTCGGCGTGTTTGCGCGAATCGTTGGGGTCTTCGTGGGTTAGGTGGGCGGCGCGGCCGGCAGCGATGACTCGGCAGAAGGCACCAGCACGGTGTAGTGCCATAGCTAGATCACCGTCGAAGACTCCGCGCAGGATGCTGTCGATCATGGTGCGCAGTTCTTCAGGGCCTGGCGGGCAGGCCACTCCTGCTACCACTGCAGCTACGTCAGCGAAGCGCAATCCTTCGCGGTATTCGGTGGATGCACCGATGGGGTCGCGGCGGATCCATTCTTTGAGTGCGTAGAGGCGCCATAGCGCTCCGGGCAGTGATCGGGCTGCTTGTCCTGCCCAGAGCTCGGCGACGATTTCGATGCCGATCTCATCGATGAGGCCGACGAGGCGTGTTGTGGTGGCGGGGTCAGTTGCTTCTCTGCCAGCGCGCACGAGGGCAGCGGCCGTGTCGTGCGCGATGGCAGAGACGATAGCGGGGTCGAGCTCGTCTTGAGCGAAGGAGTCAAAGGCCTCGCTCGATAGCTTTGCGGGTTTGTGGAATCGGCGGTTGTTGTCTTGGCTCATGTCAGACTGCCGGGCCGACCACCACTACGCCGTCGGGTTTGAGGGTGACGGTGTCCTCGGTGAGGCAGATGGTTGGGTCCGAAGCCAGCAGGATGGTGGCTGCGTTGATGTTGTCGAGTTTGAGTGGGAGAGTAGTGGTCTGGGCGCCAAGATTGACGGCGATGCGGTGACTGCCTCGGTGTACGACGAAGGCGCCTGGGCCGCTGTGGCGGGCATGTTCTAGGGCAGTGGTGGTGTCTGCATCTTGGGGTGTGGGGTCAGCGGTTGTGGCTGGTCCGTGACCGCAGCCGATGGGGGTGCCTTCGGGGCCGGTGATGGTGACGTCGGCGAGGTTTCCGGCGCGCAGTTCTCGACGGCTGCTCCTCAGAGCCAAGAGTGCTTTGTACCAGCGGAGCAGGGATTCGTGTTCGCCATTGCTGCGTTCCTCCCAGTTCAGGGTGGAGTTTTCCAGGGTGGAATATGCGCCGGGGTCGGGGACTTGTGCTTCGTCCCATCCGTGTGCGGCGAATTCTTGGCGGCGTCCTTGACGGACTGCTTCTTGGAGTTCTTCGTCGACGTGGTCGGTGAAATATTGCCACGGGGTGGATGCGCCCCATTCTTCGCCCATGAACAGCATGGGTGTGTAGGGGCTGGTGAGTAGTAGGGCTGCGCCCAGGCGGAGGCGGTCATGACCGATGGTGGCGCAGAGCCGGTCTCCGGTGGCGCGGTTGCCAACCTGGTCGTGGGTTTGAAGAGAAACGATGAATGCTTCGCCGGAGACGGTTTCAGGGTCGATAGGGCGTCCGTGGGTGCGTCCGCGGAAGGAGGACCAGCAGCCGTCGTGGCGGAAGGGTCGGCGCATGGCTCTGGGTAGCCAGTGAGGTCCGGCGAAGTCGCCGTAGTATCCCTGTGTTTCTCCGGTGAGGGCGACATGGAGGGCGTGATGGACATCGTCTGCCCATTGCCCGGCTAGTCCGAGTCCTCCGTGGGTTTGGGGGGTGACGGTGGCGGGGTCGTTGCGGTCGCTTTCGGCGATGAGTAGTAGGGGTCGGCCTAGTTCCTGGGAGAGCTGTTCCACGGCTGTGGAGAGTTCTTCCAGGAGGGAGAGGGCTCGTTCGTCATGGATTTCGTGGACTGCGTCGAGGCGTAGCGCATCGACGTGGAAGTCGCGTAGCCACATGGTTGCGTTGTCGATGATGTATCGGCGTACTGCATCGGAGTGGGGGCCATCGGTGTTGAGGGCCCATCCCCATGGGGTGTGGTGTTTGTCGGTGAAGTAGGGGCCGAATTCGCCGAGGTAGTTGCCGTCTGGGCCGAGGTGGTTGTAAACGACGTCGAGGCACACTCCCAGGCCGCGGGCGTGGGCTGCGTCGACGAATCGTTTGAATCCGTCTGGGCCGCCATAGGGTTCGTGTACTGCATAGGGGGCCACGCCGTCGTATCCCCACCCGTAGTCGCCGGGGAATGAGGCTATGGGCATGACTTCGACGATGTCTACCCCCAGGTCGACGAGGTGGTCGAGGCGTTCGATGGCTGCATCAAAGGTGCGTCCGGGGGTGAATGTGCCCACGTGCATTTCGTAGAAGACGGCGCGGTCCAGTTCGACTCCGGACCAGTCGGTGTCTGTCCAGGTGAAGTTGTGGTCGTAGACCAGGGATAGGCCGTGAGGCCCATCGGGGAGGCGTAATCCTCGCGGATCTAGGCGTGCTTGACCGTCATCAACGACGAATCCGTACATTTCTCCCACGGCCGCTTGGGCGCGCACTGACCACATGTGTGCATAGGAGCCTTCGGTGATGTTGCGTTGCATCGGTACTCGCTCGCCGCGTAGCACGAGGTCGACGCTTTCTGAGGCGTTGGGTGCCCATACCTCGAATGTGCGCATACGTATGTCGGAGACGGCGTCGCTCATGTCGGCCTTGTTCTCCGGGAGGTTTGCAGACAGGTCGATGGGAAGGTTCAGGGAAGCGATTGAGGTGGGTTCGTGTGTCATGTTCTGTGGAGTCTCACTGGGCGAGTACTGCTACGGGCAAGCGGTGTAGAAGGTCAGCGAGTCGGACGTGGCCGCCTTCGTAGGTGATGTCGTCGGTGAGCACGTCGTGCCATGTACCTTCGGGCAGTGTCACGGTGCTCTCACCAAATCCTCCTGCAGCTTCTAGGCGTTGAGGTGCGCGGGAAACAATTGTCACGAGGTTGCGGGATTTGGCCCACCCGAATGCTGCTGCGATGCGCCCTGCCGTGGTGGATCGTTCAAACCCGACAACGAATTCACTGTTAGTGGTCAATGGCGTGTAGCTGCTGCTGCCATTAAACAAGGCGGGGGCGTCTTTACGGAGTTTGAGTATCCGGGAGGTGACGTGCAGTTTTTCTTCGTCGAGGGAGGGGGTTTCTCCTAGTCCTAGGCGATTGAGTGCTTCGAGAAGCCCGAGGCGGCGAGCGTAGTCCACGGGGCGGCGGTTGTCTGGGTCAACCAGGGACAGGTTCACCACTTCGCAGCCTTGGTAGACGTCAGGTACCCCAGGCATCGTTAGCTGGAGTGTTTTGGCTCCGAGTACGTGGGCGCGGATTGCTTGTGCGTTTTTTTCAACAATGCGTTCAATGGCCTCATGCAACGCACCACCTGAGCGCACTTTGTCTGCAAATTCGACTATCCGGCGCTCGTATTCTTCATCTCCGTCGACCCAGGAGGTGTGTACTTTCGCCTCACGTACTGCTTTTTGTAGGTACGCCTGGATGCGTTCATGGTCGATGTCACCAACTCCGACCAGTGTTTGCCACACCAGGTGCGCTGTTGGCATATCTACGCCCATTTCCTGGGCACATTCACGTGACAAGCGAGAGAGTTCTTCCCACCCTTGGGTGTCACCTGCAATAGCGAGAATGCGGGCGCGTACGTCTTCGCTGCGCTTGGTGTCATGGGTGGACAGGGTTGTCATGCCGCCGGGCCAGTTCTGCACCTGATGTTGGGCCCAGGTGTGCAGTTTTTGGACAGAGCCGTGTTCGAGGTCATCGGGGTCTCCACCTACCTCATTCAGAGCTACCAAGCGGTGATTGCGGTAAAACAGGGTGTCTTCGATGCCTTTAGCCATCACCGGACCCCACGTTTGCTGTAACCGGACGCTGAAGTCGATAGCCGGGGCAGTGGATTCATCGTCGGGCACAGCCAGTGGGACAAGAGCCACCAGCTCATCGTCAAGATCGGGTCGGTTTGCTCGTGCTGCGGAGAACGCTTCGGTCAACCGTCGCCGTGCATCGGGTGAGAGTTTTTCGTCCGCGCGTAGGTAGGCTCGGTACACCTCACCGGAAACGAGCAGCTCAGCGATTGCCTCGCGTAGACGCTCGGGGTCACGCTCAGGGAGAACCTCACGTGCACGGCGCGTTAACCGTTCCAGTTCTGGGCCAAGTGATTGGGCTACCACCTGGCGTTTGGCTGCTTCGGAAGCGCCGGCGAGGTCTTCATCACCGCCACTGGCACGCCACTGCTGGGTGATGACTGCCTCGGCGGCTGTGTCGACTAGTGCGGCTTGCACTACTCGCAGCCCGTCATATCCGGTGGTGCCGGCACATTTCCACTTTTCGGGCAGAACTTCGCTGCCTTCGATGATCTTTTCTACGAAGATGGGGGTGCCGCGTTTTGTGGCTGCAGCCAGGTTGTTGAGGTATTGCTCTGGGTCTGCCAAACCGTCCGGATGGTCGATGCGGAACCCATCAATCACGCCGGCTTTATGTAGCTCGAGCAGGAGAGCATGGGTGGCGTCGAAGACTTCTTTGATCTCAACTCGCACTGCGATGAGCCCGTCCACTTCGAAGAAGCGGCGATAGTTCAGGACGCTGTCTTTGTCGCGCCAACTTGCGAGGCGATAGTGCTGACGGTCCAGCACCGCCCCCACGATTTCTGGATCTGCGCACCCTGGCCAGGCCTCACCTTCGGTGCCCAACGCGATAGGAAGTACATGGTCGAAGTAACGGATTACCCATTCGGCGCGGCCATCTGTGCAAGGAAGTTCCACCCGGTCGAGCGTGATTTCTTGCGCTTGCAGAACAGTGGGTAGGTCATCGCCAAGAATTGGTAGTCCTAGACGGCCGCCGCCAACACGCCAGTCGATGTCGAACCACTCTGCTGTCGGGGCGTCACGCCCATCGCGCAGCACTTCCCATAGTGGCTTGTTAGCGCTTTCGGGGGCCACGAATGCCATGTGGTTAGGAACTACATCCACGATGATGCCTAACCCGCGTTCGTGCGCAGCAGCGGCTAAAGACTCGAGTGCTTCTCGACCACCCAGCTCCGCGTTGACACGGCTGTGGTCCACCACGTCGTAGCCATGCATCGACCCTTGCGCAGCCTGCAACACAGGCGACAGGTACAGGTGAGACACACCTAGGGCGGCCAGGTACGGCACCACAGCCTCCGCGTCCGCGAACCCGAAATCGGCGTTCAGCTGGAGACGGTACGTACCGGTGACGTTCATCGAAAGGATCTCCTCACAGGGGGCTGTACGGGGGACGAACTAGCAACCGCCACAACCGTACCGACTCCACAGAGTGTCGAAGACATCCTTGGTCACGCCTTACCCACAAGGGCGGGTATTCACTTACTAAGCGACACCGAGGGCGAACACTGTGGATCGCATTGCTTCCACGCTCAGCGGATCCCACAACGGGCAGACGAACTCGATCTCGTCGAATTCTTCATCCAGAGTGTCCACACGGCGCGCCCCGGTTTCAACGAACCCGGCACTGCGCAGGAGGTCAGCGCATCGGCTTTCTTCCCGAACTGACATAAACACGTTCGAGACCCAGTGGTCACGCATCCATTCAGACAAGCGCGCGATCAACGCAGCGGCCACGTCTCCTGTGGGTGCGCCAAGCTCACGAACAACGTGAAGGAAGGCAACTTGCCCCAGGCGTTCTTCACCTTCACGGTCCACATATCCGGACACAAAACCAACAAATCGGCCATGGGAATCCACGGCAGCAAAAGCCGCGGTGCCCCAGCGCGTGAACTCACGGGCACGCGCCACCCAGTCTGCGTCGCCACAGGCGAGCGCTTCATCCAGGGTCTCGGCATAAACGCCTGGTGCTTCGGCGAGCATGTCGAGCCACACCCGGCGAAGCTGCTCCGCTTCAGAGGGGCCGACAGCAACGAACTTGATGTCCAACTGTCTCACCCGACCCACATTAGGCCCCCTGACCGGCCAAGTCAGCCTCACAGGCATATGGATTGATTTCGATTCCACGTAGTGGGCATTTCACAGATTCAGCGGAATCTATACATACGTACAGGAAACGACCGTTCACCTAGTACGTCGCGCCTTCACAACACGGACCAGCGCACCATATACACACAACCCAAAGTGACGAACATCACATTTTCCGCACGTGTCCGAAACGGGCCTGCCTTACGACACCGAAGTCAAGTCTCGAACCCACACGACCAACTCCCCCACCTCATCCGAAGCCGTCAAATCAACCACCCCAACGATCCGCCAATCACGGTCTTGTTCAGGATCATCGAGGATCTGCTCGACCTGCCACACAACGTGCCCTTCCGCTCCAGGACCGGCCGGGTCTTCGTCTTCGAAGGCCGGTTTTTCATCGATGCGGAAAAATTTCGGCCCTCGCGCATCTGCACCAGTGCCAATCGAATCCGGCACCTCGCCATACACGTCCTCATAGCCCGCAAGCGCGTCATCCCATTCTTCAGATGTCAGTGGGGGCACCTCAGCGCGGCGCAAATCCAACACATCAGCAGCGGATGAATCCAGCTCCGCCAAACCCAACACGTTGCCCTCAGCCAACAACTCCACGCGTCGCCACATTGCCTGACGCAGCCACATACGGAAGATCCGAGAATTGCCGGTGATGGGGCGAACTTCCACCTCTGGTGGGCGAACCTCTTCGGTCTGTTGCCGTTGCGGATCGGTGAGTGCTTCCCACTCATCCAGCAGCGAGGAGTCAGTAGCACGGATAAGTTGCCCAAGCCAGGTGATGATGTCGTCGACCTCATCAGTGCGATACACCTCAGGCACCGTCTGTCGCAGGGCGCGGTAGCAGTCAGTGAGATAGCGCAGCACCACGCCTTCAGATCGGGCGAGGTCATAGACCCGCACGAACTCTCCGAAACCACGTGCGTTCTCGAACATTTCCCGCACCACGGTTTTCGGGCTGAGGAGATCTTCGGTCAGCCATGGGCGACCTTGACGGTAGGTGTCGTAGGCCGCGCGCAGCATCTCTTCACACGGTTTAGGCCACGAGACATTCTCCAGCAGCTCCATCCGCTCGGCATAGTCGATGCCGTCAGCTTTCATCTCAGCGATCGCTTCGCCTTTAGCCTTGCGCTGCTGAGCCCACAGCACGACGCGGGGATCCTCCAGCGTTGCCTCCACCACGGACAACAGGTCAAGAGCGTAAGTCGGTGAGTCTTCGTCAAGCAGCTCCAGAGCTGCAAGGGCGAAAGTGGACAGCGGCTGGTTCAACGCGAATCCATCTTGGAGGTCATCAACTAGACGCAGGCGCTTACGCAGATCGAAAGCAGGGGTTAATTGATCAAATTCGATATCTTCAGAGCCAATTCGGTCATCGGTGTCGCAGCTGACTCCGCCAGGAACCGCCGAGGCCGGTAAGCGAAAGGTTTCCACGATATCGGCGGTCTTCAAGGCACGCAGGATTTCGATTCCGCGGCGCTGCAACCGGTACTTGCGCCCCGTGGGTTCATGGCTGTCCCAGATGAGGCGCCGCATGAGCAGAACCGGGTCTGCGTCATCTAGTTCAGAGCGGGCAATGACATCAAGAACCATGGCATGCGTCACCCGCATCCGAGACACCAGCGGTTCTGGCTGACCCTCCACCAGTCGCGTGAATGTGTTCTCGTCCCAGGAGACAAACCCATCGGGGGCTTTCTTTTTCTGGGCTTTCTTCTTCTTTTTCGGGTCGGCAGCAGCCTTCTCTTCGGCTTTGATGTTTTCGATGACGTGTTCAGGAGCCTGCACTACGACGGTTCCTGTGGTGTCGAATCCAGCGCGGCCAGCTCGACCAGCGATCTGATGGAACTCGCGCACCTTAAGTACACGTTGGCGGCTTCCATCGAATTTAGTCAGACCAGTGAGCAGAACAGTACGAATCGGCACGTTAATCCCCACACCAAGGGTGTCTGTGCCACACACCACTTTGAGCAGACCAGCTTGAGCGAGGGTTTCCACGATGCGCCGATACTTGGGCAGCATCCCGGCGTGGTGAACACCGATGCCGTGGCGAATCAGCTTGCTCAGCGTGGTGCCAAAGCCTTTCCCAAACCGGAACCCACCCAGCATTTCGAGAATCTTGTCACGGTCTTCACGGCTAGCGACCTGGACACTCAACAAAGCTTGCGCCCGTTCTAGCGCGTCTTTCTGTGTGAAATGCACTACATACACAGGCGCTTGGCGGGTCTGGATGAGCTCCACAAGCTTGTCCGTGATCGGGTCAGTCGAATACTCGAAAGACAACGGGACCGGGCGTTCGGCGTTATCTACCAGAGCTGTTTCTCGCCCCGTGCGGGCAGTCAAATCACTGCGGAAGAACGACACATCACCCAACGTGGCACTCATCAGCAAAAACTGGGCATGCGGGAGTGTCAAGAGCGGAACCTGCCACGCCCAGCCACGATCAGGCTCAGAGTAAAAATGGAATTCATCCATGACGACGGTGGAAACAGCCAGATGTTCCCCATCACGCAGAGCCAAATTAGCGAGAATCTCAGCAGTGCACGCAATGATCGGAGCATCCGCATTCACCGAAGCATCACCGGTGATCATGCCGACGTTACGCGCCCCAAACTTACCCACAAGGTCGAAGAATTTTTCACTCACCAACGCCTTAATCGGAGCGGTGTAGTAGGTGCGGCGACCAGTGCGTTGAAAGTCAGCCAGCGCAAAAAAATGAGCTGCGAGCGCCACCATGGACTTGCCTGACCCGGTGGGGGTGGCGAGGATGACATTCGACCCGGCCGCGAGTTCCAGCGCGGCTTCTTCTTGATGGGGGTAGAGGACCACGCCGCTCTCTAGAGCCCACTGGGCAAACCCTTCAAATAGGGCCTCTCCCTCGGGAGCGGAATCGGTGGTGGGCGGCATGTGGTCGGTCAACGCAGTCATCACCACCATGGTGGCAGGTTCAGCCAGCCACAGCAGGTGCGAACCGCCCCACCGAAGCCCACAACATCACTGTGATGGCGTTGCCGGAGCAGGAAACTCAGCTGTGCTTAAGCACAGCTGGTAGGAATCGGCGCCGTGGCAGGTTGATATCTGCTCCGGCGCGATAGCGAAGTCAGTTTGTTAGCTGTGTTTTTCTGGACTGTCGGCCTGACGGGCTTCGTCTTCAATATGGCCGTGAGTGCGGCCTGTGTTCTGCCCGGGCTGTCCATACCCAGCCTGCCCGGGATGAGCATCTTCAGCACGTTGCTTAGCGGACTCCATCTCTTTGGCTTGGCGGTCACTGCGTGAGACCTCAACAGGGTCATGTGATTGCGTCATACGACGAGGCTGCCCCGCGCCTGCCCTGACCGCAACACATGCCGGGGCGACACGCTAGTTCTGCTGACTGCGCTGCTACGAGCAGGCGCACAGCTGCTGCGACGGCGCCACCAGGTGTGAGCTACGGCTCACACCTCAAGAGAATGCAGCACGTGCTTAATGCGCGTGTACTCCTCCAACGCATAGACAGACAAATCCTTGCCGTACCCAGAGCTTTTGAAACCGCCGTGCGGCATTTCAGCAGCAAGCAACACATGCGTGTTCACCCATACACACCCGAAATCCAAATCTCGGGAAACCCGCATTGCTGTGCCGTGATCACTGGTCCACACACTCGAAGCGAGCCCATATTCCACCCCATTAGCCAGCTGTACTGCCTCTTCCTCAGTGCTGAATGTCTGCACTGTCAACACCGGCGCGAAGGTTTCCTCCTGGACAAGCTCATCATCTTGGCGAACCCCATCAATGATCGTGGCCGGCACATAGAAACCCTCACGCTCCAACGCCGCGCCACCAGTCAACACCCGCGCATGCGCAGGAACTCGCGCCAGCTTTTCCTTCACTTGAGCGAAATGCCGAGCGTTGTTCAGCGGCCCGAAATCATCGCCCTGCCCCGTGCCCGTGGTCGTGTTGCGCGCGGCAGCGACGAGAAGGTCCACAAACTGCTCATGCACGCTCTCCTGCACCAACACCCGTGTCACGGCGGTGCAATCCTGCCCAGAGTTAAACGTCCCGAACATGACCAGCTGTTCGGCCGTACGCTGCAAATCAGCATCCGCGAACACCACCGCAGGGGCCTTGCCACCCAACTCCAGATGTGCCTGCTTCACCCCTGCAGCCGCCCCAGCAGCAACCGCACGCCCAGCACGCACCGACCCAGTAATCGACACCAGCCCCGGCACTGGATGCCTACTCATCAACTCACCAGTAGAAGCATCACCAAGAACAACATTGACCACCCCTGCGGGGAACACCTCCCCCGCCAACCGGGCCAACACCAGCGTGGACTCCGGAGTGGTATCTGAAGGCTTCAATACCACCGTGTTCCCCGCAGCCAACGCCGGCCCCAACTTCCACAACGCCATCAAAATGGGGTAATTCCACGGAGTGACCTGCGCGACCACACCAATAGGTTCACGGCGCACATACGACGTGTGCCCTTCCACATACTCCGTCGCAGCCCGACCCTCACATGTACGCGCAGCCCCAGCGAAAAAACGAATATGGTCAGCGCCAGCCATGACCTCCTCATCGAGGATCTGCTGACGCGGCTGCCCCGTGTTCCGCGCCTGGGCATCAACAAGTTCCTCCCCAGCCGCCTCAAGCGCATCAGCGAAAGCCAAAAGCATCTTCTGACGATCACCAGGAGTGCTGCGCTTAAACGTCCGCGAAGCACGCAACGCCGCATCAAAAGCAGCATCCACATCACGGGCACCAGAAATCGGTGACACCGCAACAACCTTCCCCGTGGTGGGATCGACAACATCAAGACTGTCCGTCGCGCAAGCATCAACAAAAACGCCGTCAATGACATTCTGCAAACGATTCATCGTGTTCCTTTCGTAAACCCGGGGAAAAAGTCAGCTCGCAGCGACAACATCCGCGAAAGCCTGCTCGAGCACATCAAGCCCCTCACGCAGCAGGTCCTCACCAATCACCAGCGGGGGCAGGAACCGCAACACATTCCCGTACGTGCCAGCCGTGAGAGTGACTACCCCCGCAGCGTGACAAGCAGCACTAATACGTTTCGTGACCTGCGGGTCAGGAGTCTTCGTGCCAGGTTTAACGATCTCGACAGCCATCATCGCCCCCCGACCACGAATGTCACCGATAACGCCATAACCAGCAGCAATACCCTCCAAACGCTCCTGCAGAATCGACCCGATACGGCGAGCACGCCCAGCCAAATCCTCCTCACGCATCGTGGCCACCGCCCCCAACGCCGCCGCACACGCAACCGGATTACCGCCGTACGTGCCACCCAAACCACCCGCATGCACCGCATCCATCATCTCCGCGCGCCCCGTCACCGCCGACAACGGCAACCCACCCGCAATGCCCTTAGCCGTCGTGATCAGATCCGGCACCACCTGCTCAGCCTGGCAGGCAAACCAATCACCCGTACGGCAAAAACCGGTCTGCACCTCATCAGCAACAAACACCACACCGTGCTGCTTGCACCACTGCGCGATCTTGGCCATCCACCCTGGCGGCGGCACAATAAAACCGCCCTCACCCTGAATCGGCTCAATCACCACCGCCGCCACATTCGACTCACCCACCTGCGCATGCACCGCAGACTCAAACGCCTCAAATGCGTCCTGCACCATCGACTCCGCAGGCCCCGACCATCGATACGGATACGCCATCGGCATCCGATACACCTCACCGGCAAACGGACCAAACCCCTGCTTGTACGGCATATTCTTCGCCGTCAACGCCATCGTCAGATTTGTGCGGCCGTGATACGCGTGATCAAACACAACCACCGCATCCCTACCGGTGAACAGCCGCGCAATCTTGACCGCGTTCTCCACCGCCTCAGCACCGGAATTAAACAAAGCACTGCGTTTGGGATGGCTACCCGGGGTTACCTCATTCAACATCTCACACACCTGCGTATACGCCTCATACGGCGTCACCATGAAACACGTGTGCGTAAACCGCTCCAACTGCTCAGCAGCCGCAGCAACCACCCGCGCATCGGAATTACCGACAGAAGTCACCGCGATCCCAGACCCAAAATCGATCAGATGATTACCATCCACATCGACCAACACCCCACCACCGGCACGCTCCACATACACCGGCAACCCAACCCCCACCCCCGCCGACACAGCAGCACACGTCCGCTCATGCATCTGCCGACTACGCGGCCCCGGCACCTCCGTCACAAGACGGCGCTCCTGAACAACTTCCGATGAAAAACGGGGCTGGCTGGTCAACGGTCCTCCTCAACAAGACACACCGCGAGCCACCCTGCCAACGGGCGACACCGCGACAACTGTGGCGCAGTCCCCCCACTCTCATACCCGCACCCGAAATCTGTCCGATGAATTCCCGCACCGTTATTAAACAATTCGTAAAAATTCAGCACAGCCACAAAAACACCCCCCAACCCAACAACCCAACACCGCCTGTCCACCACGACGAACCACCCCGCCAGACGTAGCGTCAACACATGCGCATCTTCCCCACGGTCCCCGCCCCCGCACCATCGACCGTCGATGCCGTCCTCGCCGCCGCACACGGACCCAACATCATCAACGACAGCCTCACCATCGCCACCCGCCTATCCCCCATCGCCCACACCCTGGGCAACGACACCCTCGCCTACTTCAACCAACTCGCCCACATCGCAGCCATCGACCTCACCGTCGCACGCACCATCGAACCCCACCTCGACGCCCTTACCATCCTCACCCAAGCCAACCCCGTCGACCTGAGCAGAATCACCGTCGACCACAACTCCACCTGGGGAGTCTTCGCCGCCAACACCCCCGGACACGGCCTCCACGCCCACCCAAGCCCCCACGGCCCCACCATCTCCGGCACCAAAACCTGGTGCTCCCTAGCCAACCACCTCACCCACGCCCTCGTCACCGCAACCAACCCCGACAACACCACCAGCCTCTACGCCATCGCCCTCACCGACGACATCACCATCGATTCCCACGCCTGGGCAGCACGCGGCCTCACCCACATCACCACCTCCACCATCACCTGCACCGACATACCCGCCATCCCCATCGGACCACCCAACTGGTACCTCGAACGCCCCGGATTCACCTGGGGCGGCATCGCCGTCGCCGCGATCTGGTACGGCGCCGCCCGCGCCATCGCCCAACAGCTCTACCATCACAACCCCCACCGCGAACCAGACCAAATCGCCCTAGCCGCAATCGGCCACACCGACATCGAACTCGAAAACGCACGCCACGCCCTCGAAATCGCCGCAACCCTCATCGACACCGGCCACGCCACCGGAAAACACGGCACCATCCTGGCCCTACGCACCCGCTCCATCGTCGCCGAAGCCGCCGAACACACCATCACCCACGTCGGCCACGCCACCGGCCCAGCACCCCTAACCCTGAACAAAACCCACGCCCGCCGCATCGCCGACCTCACCGTCTACCTCAGACAACACCACGCCCAACGTGACCACGCCACCCTCGGCAAACACCTACTCAACACCACCAACACGCAATGAACACCACCCCCACCTTCCACCACACCGACCCCGGCACCCCCGAACACACCTGGCTCCAAGACCCCCGCTGGGACCGCGTCCCCACCCTGAACACCACCACCCTGTTCAACAACCACACCCACCTACTCGTCGCCTCAGCCCACCCCGACGACGAAACCCTCGGCGCCGGCCTACTCATCCAAGAAGCCCACCGCGCCGGCCTACACATCACCATCCTCGTCGCCACCAACGGCGAAGCCTCCCACCCCCACTCCCCCACCTGGACAGCGAACATGCTCTCCACCACCCGCCACAACGAACTACACGAAGCCATCAACACCCTCGCCCCCGGCGCCACCATCACCCACCTCAACCTCCCCGACTCCAAACTCGCCCACCACCACAACCACCTCGCCCACACCCTGACCACCACAACCAACAAACACACCATCCTCCTCGCCCCCTACCCCAAAGACGGCCACACCGACCACGACACCCTCGGCGCCGCCGCCCACACCGCCGCCACCACCACCGGCGCCCTCCTCATGCACTACCCCCTCTGGCTCTGGCACTGGGGCACCCCCAACGACCTGCCCTGGAACAACACCATCACCCTGCCCGCAACACCCCACACCCTCACCACCAAAAAAACCGCACTCGCCAAACACCGCACCCAAACCCAACCCCTCAGCCCACTGCCCGGCGACGAACCCATCATCACCCCCAACGTCACCACCCGAGCCCACCGCCTCATCGAAACATTCATCCTCACCACCCCCACCCACACCAGCGACCTAGCCACACCCACCACACCTCCAGACCCCACCCCCTTCACCACCATGTACACCCACAACAACGACCCCTGGAACTTCGAAAATTCCTACTACGAAACCCGAAAACGCGCCCTCCTCACCGCAATCCTGCGCCAACCCACCCACAACGCCACCCTCGAAATCGGCTGCGCCGACGGCCGCCTCACCGAAGAACTCGCCAAACACACTCACACCATCACCGGCATCGACATCAGCCCAACCGCCATCAGCATCGCCCAACAACGCAACATCCCCCACGCCACCTTCATCACCGGAGCCACCCCATACGACCTACCCGAAGGCCCCTACGACCTCATCATCAACTCCGAAATCGGCTACTACCTCACCCCCCACGACTGGCTCGCCACCCTGCGCCACTGCCGCCGCACCCTCACCGCAGGCGGCCAACTCATCCTCGCGCACTGGCAACACCCCACCAACAACATCCCCCTCGACGGCCCCCACATCCACGCCCAAGCCGTCACCCTGCTCGACCTACCCCGCACCGCCCAATACCGCGACGCCGACCTCACCATCGACATCTACGGCGGCCCCACCTCCATCGCAAAACAGGAAAATAGATGACGCCCCGACACGTCATCGTCGCCATCCCCGCACACAACGAACAAGACCACCTACCCCGCTGCCTCACCCACCTCACCAAAGCCACCACCCAAGCACACACCCACACCGGAACCACCTGCACCACCGTCATCGCCCTCGACGGATGCACCGACGCCACCCCTACCATCGCCCACTCCTACGGCGCGCTCACCACCACCCTCAACGCACACAACGTCGGCGCCGCTCGCCACAGCGCCATCTGCACCGCCATCGCCACCCTCGACCCAAACCTCCTAGCCGCCCCCGAACACATCTGGATCGCCAACACCGACGCCGACACCCTCGTCCCACCACATTGGATACGCGCACAACTCACCCTCGCCAGCAACGGAGCCGACCTCATCACCGGCACCGTCGAACCCACTCCCCACACCAACCCCACCCTCCTCAACACCTGGCACGCCCAACACAACCTCACCGAAACCCACCCCTACATCCACGGCGCAAACCTCGGAATCCGCGCCTCCACCTACCTGCACATCGGCGGATTCCCCGCCATCACACTCCACGAAGACATCACCCTCGTCGAACACGCCCGCACCGCCGGAGCCAACATCATCTCCACCGACACCACCCGCGTACGCACCTCCAGCCGCCTGCACAGCAACGTCGAAGCAGGATTCGCCGGATACCTACGAAACATCACCACCAGCTAGCCACACAAAAAAAGGGGGGCTGTGCAAAGACAAACTCCACACGCCCCCTCACCTCACCCATCACGCATGCGCAACAGGTGCCTCACTGGTGTAGTCCCCTAAAAGAGGCGCCTTCGCACAGGCCTGACGAACCACATCAGCGAACGCATCCACATCCTGCGGCGCCGTATCGAACGAACACATCCACCGCACCTCACGACGCGCCGGATCCCAGTCGTAGAAGGCGTACTGCTCACGAGCCACATCAGCCACCCCCTCAGGCAAAATCACAAAAACACCATTGGCCTTGGTCTCCTGGGTAAACATCACTCCCGGAACCCCCTCCAACGCAGCCCGCAAACGCGCAGCCATCGCATTAGCATGCCGCGCACTACGCAGCCACAAATCACCCTCAAACAACGCAACAAGCTGCGCAGACACAAAACGCATCTTGCTCGCCAACTGCATGTCCGCCTTGCGGTTATACCGCAAAGCATCACTCACACCAGACAGCTTGTCAGGATCAAAAACAACAATCGCCTCAGCGCCCAAGGCACCATTCTTCGTGCCACCAAGACTAAGAATGTCCACACCGGCATCCACCGTGAACGCCCGCAAATCCAACCCCAACGACGCCGCAGCATTAGACAGTCGAGCACCATCCATATGCAGCATCATGCCCAGCTCGTGCGCACGATCTGCGAGAGCACGAACCTCCTCAACTGCATAAATCGTGCCCAACTCAGTCGACTGCGTAATCGAGACCGCAGCTGGTTGTGCACGATGCTCATCACCAAAACCCCACGCCTCGGTATCGAGCAACGCAGGCGTGAGCTTGCCATCAGGAGTGTCCACCGAATAGATCTTGAAACCACCAACCCGCTCCGGTGCACCCCCCTCATCAACATTGATATGCCCCGTACGAGCACACACCACAGCACCCCATCGAGGAAGAACTGACTGCAAAGCAGTCACATTGGCGCCTGTGCCGTTAAACACCGGGAACGCCTGCGCTTTAGCACCAAAATGGCCACGAATTACCTCTTGCAGCCGTTGGGTATACACATCTGAGCCGTAAGCGGATTGATGACCACCATTAGCTGCAGCGATCGCGTCCAGAATTTCTGGGTGCACCCCTGAATAGTTATCGGAGGCAAAGCCACGGCGGTTGATGTCGTGAAGTGGTTTAGCGGTGGAGGTCATGTCCTCACTGTTCCTCGTGAGTAGTAGGTGTGTGGCTCAGAAGTGTCAGAAGACGTTGCGCCACATCCGTGACATCGCTGTACCGCGAGTAGTCCTTACCGGGGTTGGCTGCGCGGTCTGCTTCAGTCACTAGGGCCATGACTCGCTCAACATGGGCTACGCCTTGCTTCTCGCGCAGAGCGTGCCCCACGCAGGCAAGCCACGTCTCGGCTGCTGCTTTGGCGGCTAGATAGTTCGCGTTCCCGGCGGTACAGCGCTCCAGGCCGGTAGTGGACACGATGGCGACTCGAGGTGCAGCTGCGTTGAGCAGCGCTGGCAGGAAAGCACGAGTCGAGTTACGCAGTGTGGTGACAATCCTGGATTCGAGGAAGCGGTAGTCCTCATCGGTTTGTCCGGCTAGTCCTTTGCCACCGCGCCACCCTCCGATGAGGTGAAAAAGCGCGTCCACGGGACCATCAGCAGTGACGGATTCGGCGAGTTTATGGGTGGCGTTCGGGTCGGTGAGATCACAGACATGGGTTTGTAGTCCCTGCTCTAGCTCCACTGCACTGTGGTGAACAGCAACGACGTCGTGACCTGCATGGATCAGGGCAGCGCAGGTCGCGCGACCCAGCGGCCCGGCTGCTCCGGTAACAACGACTCTCATGCTGCTTCTCCTGTGATGCCTTTGGTCGAGGCGATCACATCGCGGACCTTTTTTTCGTACGCCTCGAAGAACATGGACAGGGGGAATTCGTCATCGAGTACGGCGTCGGTGAGTTCGCGGGGTGTGCCGTTTAGGGGCAAGTCTCGTGTAGCCCATTTGCTGGCTACGTGGGGTTCAAGCACAGAGGCGACGAGATCGTAGGCAGCAAACCAGTGGTTCACTTTGGGACGGTCGATGGACTGCCAGTACAGGTCGTTGACCGCATCGCCTAGTTCGTTGACCATGTCGGGGACGCTGTCCCAGTCGAAGGAGAGTTGTGTGTCGGTCCAGTGCAGAACGCCTTTGCGGTGGAGCCACGCAAACAGCAGTTGTCCACCGAGGCCGTCGTAGTTGCGGTTTCGTCCCCCGGTGACAGTGAAGCGGAAGATGCGGTCGAAGATCACTGCGTATTGGACTAGTCGCGCGTGCCGTGCCAAGGAACGTTGTTCATCGGAGACGTCTGGGGAAGCGGCGATGATGCGTTCGATGCGTAGTGCCTCCCGGAAGGCGGTCAGATCGCATCTGAGTTCTTCCAGCGAGTAGAGGAAGTAGGGCATTCGTTGTTTGATCATGAATGGGTCGAACGGTAGGTCACCGCGCATGTGGGTGCGGTCGTGGATGAGATCCCACATGACGAATGTTTCTTCAGTGAGGCGTTGATCGTTGAGGAATGCGCGTGCTTCTTCGGGTGGTTCCAGTGATGTGATTTCGCATGCGGCAGCGAGGACTTTGCGGAATCGTGCGGCTTCCCGGTCAGCGAATATTCCACCCCAGGTGAATTGGGGGATGGCTCGTACTGCGACGGTTTCGGGGAATAGCACTGCTGAGTTGGTGTCGTATCCGGCAGTGAAGTCAATGAAACGGATAGGGACAAAAGCTGCGTTTGCGTAGTCGCCTGCTTCGAGGGAAGCGACAAAGTCGGGCCAGATCACTTGGATTAGTACTGCTTCAAGGTGACGTTCGCTGCTGCCGTTTTGGGTGTACATCGGGAATAGGACGAGGTGTACGAGCCCGTCAACTCGGTGCTGTTCTGGGCGGAACGCGACGAGTGAGTCGAGGAAGTCGGGGATAGTGAATCCGTTGTTGGCCCATGCGTGTAGGTCGCTGCTGACTGCGGTGAGGTAGTCGGCGTCGTGGGGCAGTAGGGGTGCTAGTTCTTCGATGCCTTGAGTGATTTGGGTGATGAGTTCGCGTGCTTTTGCGTGTTCGGTGACTTCTGTGATGGATCCGTCGGGGTTTTGCAGGGCCTGGATGCTGGTTGCGGCCTCACGGATGCTGATCCATGCGGGATGAGCTCGGAGTTTTTCGACCTCGGCGTGATTCATTGGGGTGCCGGTGGCGTCTTTGACAGCGGCGGAAGTGGTGGTCATGCAACGACTATGACTCTCGCGCATAGCAATAACAAGAGAAAATGCCGGAGCAGCGTGGTTCATTTACAGGAATTCAGAAACAGGTTTTTTGCGTGTTATTCCATTTACGGTGGGAATTCCCAGGTGCGGGCTAGAGACCTAAAAATGAGTAATTGAGATGAGGATAGGAGATATTGGTGGCTATGCGTCGAGTCGATAGCCCAGGCCTGGTTCGGTGATGAGGTAGCGCGGCTGGCTGGGGTTGGGTTCGAGTTTGCGTCGTAGCTGGTTGGCGTAGACGCGCAGGTAGTTTGATTCGCGGCTGTATTTAGGTCCCCATACTTCGTGGAGGAGGTCGGCGTGGGGTACGAGCCGGCCGCGGTGGCGTGCGAGTGCGGTCAGGAGACGCCATTCGGTGGGGGTGAGGTGGATGCAGGTGCCGTCGGTGAGGGTGGCGCGGCGTTCTTGGAGGTCGAGGGTGAAGTGGGGGGTGTGTACCGGTGGGGTGGGGTCGTCGGTGTCGTTTGCGCTGCGGCGCATGGCTGCGCGGATGCGGGCCATGAATTCGTCCATGCCGAAGGGTTTGGTGACGTAGTCGTCGGCGCCGAGGTCGAGTGCTTCGACTTTGTCGTCGGCTTCGTGTCGGGCGGAGAGCACGACAACGGGGACTGAGCTGTTTTCGCGTAGGCGGCGCAGTATGTCTACACCGTCGATGTCGGGCAGTCCTAGGTCGAGGACGATGAGGTCGGGGGTTTCTTCTTCGGCGGCGCTGAGGGCGGTTCTGCCGTCCGCGGCGATGATGACGTGGTAGCCGCGGGCGTTGAGGTTGATGCGTAGGGTGCGGGCGATGGCGGGTTCGTCGTCGACGACGAGGATGCGTGGGGTGTTCGCTGGTGGGGTCATGGTTGTGAGCCTGTCGCAGCTGGTGGTGGCGGGGTGGTGGGTAGGTCGATGGTCATGGTGAGTCCGCCGCCGGGGGTTTCGTCAGCGGTGATGGTTGCTCCCATGGTTTCGGCGAGGCCGCGGGCTACGGCTAGGCCGAGTCCGACTCCGTCTCCGGAGGGGGCGTCGCCGCGGCGTTGGAAGGGGGCGAAGATGCGTTCGAGGTCTTCGGTGGGTACACCGGGACCGGTGTCGACGACGCGGATTTGGGTTCGTTGTGCGATGACGCCGATATCGATGGTGACGTCATGCTCTGGTGGGGAGTAGTGCAGAGCGTTTTCGAGGAGGTTGGCTAGGCAGCGATCGAGGAGTCCGGGATCGGCCCATCCGGGGGTGGGGCCGGTGGTGTGGATGCGGATGCGGTGGGGTTCGCTAATTGCGGCGGCGCAGGTGCGGGCTTCTTCGGTGATGTCGAGGGCGCGGCAGCGGGGTTTGACGACGCCGGTGTGGAGCCGGGAGGCGTCCAGGAGGTTACCGACGAGGGTGTTGAGGCGGTCTGCGGAGTCTTCGATGGCGGCGAGGAGTTCGGCTTGGTCTTCAGGGGTGAATTGGACGTCGGTGGAGCGCAGGCTGCTGACTGCTGCTTTCACTGCGGCTAGTGGGGTGCGTAGGTCGTGGGAGACGGCTGAGAGTAGGGCGGTGCGGGCGCGATTGTCGCTGGCTAGGGAGGCTGCGGTGGCGGCTTCGGCTTGGAGTGCGCGGCGGGTCAGGACGGCGTAGGCATGGGATGCGTATGCGGAGACGAGTGATTGGTCGGCGCTTGCTAGGACGGGCCCGATGAGGATGAGTTCGGTGTTTTCGTCGATTTTTTCGCGGACGGCAGCGTCGTGAAGGTGGGTGGGGTTGTAGTTGCTTGTCGCGGCGAGAGTGGTGGGGGTGGTGGTTTCTGGGGTGTGGCGGATGATGGCGGCGGCGTGCATGTCGAACATGTCGAGGCATTCGTGGACGAGGAAGTCCAGGGGGTCGGGTGCGGCGAGCATGGCGTGGGATGTGCGGGTGAGTGAGGCGGCTTCGCGTTCGGCGGCGCGGGCTTGGCTGGCGCGGCGGGCGCTGAGGTGCACGGCGGAGGAGACGGCGGCAGCGACGAGGACGAAAACGATGAGTGCGACGACGTTTTGTGGGTCGGCGATGGTGAAGGTGTGGATGGGGCGGGCGAAGAACCAGTTGAGGGTGAGGGATCCGACGATGGCGGTGAAGAGGGCAGGGCCGAGTCCGCCGATGAGGGCTGATAGGACGGTTAGGGCGAGGTAGAGCAGGACGTCCAGGGGGAGGTCGTGGTGGTTGCGGGTTGCGGTGAGGAGGGTGGTGAGCAGGGCTATTCCTGCGGTGCCGATGGTGAATCCGGTGATGCGGCGGGTTCGGCTCAGGGTTGTGCGGGTGGGTAGGTAGGTGCCGCTGGTGTGGGCGTGGTCGTGGTTGACCATGTGGATGTCGATTTCGTCGGCGTGGGTGACGACTGTTTCGCCGAC
Organism: Dermatophilus sp. B7861-1; assembly: GCF_058996045.1. Classification (NCBI taxonomy): domain Bacteria; kingdom Bacillati; phylum Actinomycetota; class Actinomycetes; order Micrococcales; family Dermatophilaceae; genus Dermatophilus; species Dermatophilus sp. B7861-1. The sequence continues at coordinate 2,187,165 of NZ_CM180082.1, forward strand.
GCCGGGGTCGAAGAGTCGGCTCAGGCGGGAGCGTCGGCTTGTTCCGATGACGATTTGGCTGGCGTTGACGCTGCGTGCGAAGTCGAGCAGGGCGGTGGCGATGTCGTCGCCGCTGACGGTGTGGAAGGTGGCGCCGAGGTCGGCGGTGAGGCGTTGTTGTGCTGCGACGGATGCGAAGTCGGCACTGGTGAGGCCGTCGCTGGTGGTGACGTAGACGGCGTGGACTTCGCTGCCGGCGCCGCGGGAGGCGATGCGGGTGGCGCGGCGGAGGAGTTGTTCGCCTTCGGGGCCGCCGGTGAGGCCGACGACGATGCGTTCTCGTGCTGGCCAGGGGGCGTTGATGCCGCGGTTGGCGCGGTATTTCTGGAGGGTTTCATCGACGCGGTCGGCCAGCCATAGGAGGGCTAGTTCGCGCAGGGCGGCGAGGTTGCCGGGGCGGAAGTAGCTGGCGAGGGCGGCGTCGACGCGTTCGGGGCGGTAGACGTTGCCGTGGGCGAGGCGGCGGCGGAGGGATTCGGGTGACATGTCGACCAGTTCGATTTGGTCGGCGCCGCGGACGACGTGGTCGGGGACGGTTTCTTGTTGGCGTACGCCGGTGATGGCTAGGACGGCGTCGTTGAGGGATTCGAGGTGTTGGATGTTGACGGTGGAGATAACGTCGATGCCGGCTTGGAGGAGGGTTTCGATGTCTTCGTAGCGGCGGCGGTGTGGGGATCCGGGGATGCAGGTGTGGGCGAGTTCGTCGATGAGGACGACGTCGGGGTGGCGGCGTAGGACGGCGTCGACGTCGAGGTCGGTGAGGGTGGTGCCGCGGTGGGTGCGGGTGATGCGGGGGATTGTTTCTAGTCCGTGCAGCATTTTGGTGGTGTAGCTGCGGTCGTGTGTTTCGACGATTCCGATGACGACGTCGGTGCCGCGTTCGGCTCGTCGGTGGCCTTCGCTGAGCATGTCGACGGTTTTGCCGACTCCGGGGGCGGCGCCGAGGTAGATCCGTAATCGTCCTTTGCGCACGGGTTCATTGTCGCCCGTGGTGGGCTGTGGTGGGGGTGTGTTGTGCATGAGTGTTGGGTGTGTTTTTAGTGGTGGGTGTGGGCGAGGTCGGCGTTGAGTTCGGTGACGTTGACGCGGGGTTGGCCGAGGAATCCGAGGGTGCGTCCTTGGGTGTGGTGGTTGATGAGTGTGTGGATGTCGGCGAGGGGGATGCCGCGGGTTTGGGCGATTCGGGGTGCTTGCCAGTGTGCGTATTCGGGGCTGATGTGGGGGTCTAGGCCGGAGCCGCTGGTGGTGAGGGCGTCGGCGGGGATGGGTGTGGTGGCGTGGGGGTTGGCGGTGGTGAGGGCGGTGCGGCGGTGGTTGATGATGTTTAGGTGGGTGGTGCTGGTGGGGCTGAGGTTGTCGGAGCCGGAGGTATTTCCGGCGTAGTTGGAGGTTGAGGGGCGAGGGGTGAACCATTCGGGGCCGCTGGTGGGTTGGCCTAGCAGGGTTGATCCGATGGTTTTTCCGTGGGTGTCGTGGATGGGGGAGCCGTTGGCTTGGGTGGGAGCGATGAGGTGGGCTAGGCCGGTGAATGTCAGTGGCCAGGCTAGGCCGAGGGTGAGGGTGAGCAGGGTGAGGGCTTTGATGGCGGCGGTGGTTTGTCGGGTGAGTGTGTGCATGTCAAGCCAATCCGGGTAGGTGGGAGACGAGTAGGTCGATGAGTTTGATGCCGATGAATGGGGTGATGATTCCGCCGATGCCGTAGAGGGTGATGTTGCGGCGTAGGAGGGCTTGGGCGTTGAGGGCGTGGTAGGTGACGCCTTTGAGGGCTAGTGGGATGAGGGCGACGATGATGAGGGCGTTGAAGATGACGGCGGAGAGCATGGCGGTGTGTGCGCTGTGTAGGTGCATGATGTCCAGCACGGCTAGGCCGGGGTAGACGCTGGTGAACATGGCGGGGATGATCGCGAAGTATTTGGCGACGTCGTTGGCGATGGAGAAGGTGGTCAGGGCGCCGCGGGTGATAAGTAGTTGTTTGCCGATGCTGACGATGTCGATGAGTTTGGTTGGGTCGGAGTCGAGGTCGACCATGTTTCCGGCTTCTTTGGCGGCGGAGGTACCGGTGTTCATGGCGACGCCGACGTCTGCTTGGGCGAGGGCGGGGGCGTCGTTGGTGCCGTCGCCGGTCATGGCTACGAGTTGTCCTGCGTGTTGTTCTTTGGTGATGAGGGCGAGTTTGTCTTCGGGGGTTGCTTCGGCGAGGAAGTCGTCGACGCCTGCTTCTTTGGCGATGGCTTGGGCGGTGAGGTGGTTGTCGCCGGTGATCATGACGGTGCGGATTCCCATGCGGCGTAGTTGTTCGAATCGTTCGCGCATGCCGGGTTTGACGATGTCTTTGAGGTGGATGACGCCGAGGATGCGGCGGTGGGGGGTGTTGTTGTGTGGGTTTTGGGTAGCGATGACTAGGGGGGTTCCTCCGGCGGCGGAGATGTTGTTCACGGTGGTTTCGAGGTTGTCGGGGATGGTGTCTGCGGTGGCGCGTACCCAGGCGGTGATTGCGGTGGCGGCGCCTTTGTAGACGGCGCGCCCGTCGGGGAATTGCACTCCTGACATGCGGGTTTGTGCGGTGAATGGGATGAATTCGGCGCCGTTGTTGGTGGCGTTTGTGCGGCTTTGGGTGGCGGTGTCGGTGGTGTTGGTGGTGTGACTGTTGATGAGGTCGATGATGGAGCGGCCTTCGGGGGTTTCGTCGGCTAGTGAGGACAGCAGCGCGGCAGCGCGGACGTCTTCGTCGCTGACTGCGGTGGCGGGCAGGATTTCTACGGCGCGGCGGTTTCCGAAGGTGATGGTTCCGGTTTTGTCCAGGAGCAGGGTGCTGACATCGCCTGCTGCTTCGACGGCGCGGCCGGAGGTGGCCAGGACGTTGCGTTGGACGAGTCGGTCCATCCCGGCGATGCCGATGGCCGATAGTAGGGCCCCGATGGTAGTGGGGATGAGGCAGACGAGCAGGGCGATCAGGGTGATGACTGAGACGGTGAGGCCGGAGTAGGCGGCCAAGGGTGCCAGGGCGGTGACGGCGAGCAGGAAGATCACTGTCAGGGTGGTGAGCAGGATTCCCAGGGCGTTTTCGTTGGGGGTTTTTTGTCGTTGGGCACCTTCGACCAGGGCGATCATGCGGTCGATGAAGCTTTCGCCGGGTTTGCTGGTGACGCGGACGATGATCCGGTCTGATAGGACGGTGGTTCCGCCGGTGACGGCGCATCTGTCGCCGCCTGATTCGCGGATGACGGGGGCGGATTCACCGGTGATGGCGGATTCATCGACTGTGGCGACTCCTTCGATGATGTCGCCGTCGGCGGGGATGATGCTGTGGGGGCCGGGTTCGACGATGACGTGGTCACCGATGGTGAGTGTGGTTGAGGGCGTTGGTGTGGTGGTTCCGTCGGGGTTGAGTAGCAGGGCGGTGGTGGTGGTTTTGGTGGCGCGCAGGCTGGCTGCTTGGGCTTTTCCGCGGCCTTCGGCGATTGCTTCGGCGAGGTTGGCGAAGATGAGGGTGGCCCACAGCCAGGATGTGATGCAGATGGAGAAGGTGTTTGGGTCGATGGCGGTGAAGATAGTGGTCAGCACTGATCCGACCCATACGGCGAACAGGACGGGGGTTTTGATGGTGTAGCGGGGGTCAAGCTTGGCTAGTGCTTGGGGCAGGCTGTTGCAGGCGATGCGCCCGAGGGAGGGTGTGGTGGTCACGGTGTCTCCGTTGTGGGGTGATGGTGTTGGGGTGGGGTAGGCGGCGGTCATAGCGTGGCCTCTGCGATGGGACCGAGTGCCAGGGCTGGGAAGAAGGTCAGGCCGGCGACGATGATTGCGGTGGCCAGGAGGAGCCCGGCGAATAGGGGTGTGTGGGTGGGCATGGTTCCGGCGGTGATGGCGCGGCGGGGTTGGGCTGCTAGGGCTCCGGCTAGGGCCAGGACGAGCACGATGGGAAGGAATCTGCCGATGAGCATGGTCAGGGCGAGGGTGAGGTTGTACCAGGGGGTGTCGGCGTTGAGTCCGGCGAAGGCGCTGCCGTTGTTGTTGGCGGCGGAGGTGTAGGCGTACATGATTTCGCTGAGCCCGTGGGGTCCAGTGTTGGTCAGGCTGGTCAGGGCTTGGGGCAGGAGTGCGGCGGTGGCGGTGCCGGTGAGGACCAGGGCGGGCATGACGAGGATGAAGAGGGCAGCGCAGGTGATTTCGCGGCGGCTGATCTGTTTGCCGAGTAGTTCGGGGGTGCGTCCGACCATGAGACCGGCGAGGAAAACGGTGATGATGACGAGGATGAGGGCGCTGTAGAGGCCGGTGCCGACGCCGCCGGGGCTGATTTCGCCCAGCAGCATGTTGAGCATGTAGGTGCCTCCAGCCAGTGGGCTGGCGGAGTCGTGCATGGAGTTGACGGCGCCGGTGGAGGTGCCTGTGGTGGCTGCGGAGAACAGCACTGATCCGGCAACTCCGAAGCGTAGTTCTTTGCCTGCGAGCGCTCCTTGTGAGGTGGCGGCCAGGGTGAGTTCGGCGGTGAGGGCTGCTACCCAGGTCAGGGTGGCCAGGGTGGCCATGAGGGCTAGGACGACGTGGCCTTGCCGGCGGTCCGCGACGAGGATTCCGTAGGTGCGGGGTAGGGCGAATGGGATGAGCAGGATAAGGACGATTTCGATGAGGTTGGTGGTGGGGGTTGGGTTTTCGAAGGGGTGGGCGGAGTTGGCGTTGAAAAATCCGCCGCCGTTGGTGCCGAGGAGTTTGATGGCTTCTTGGGAAGCTACTGGTCCGGCGGGCAGGGTTTGTTGGGTGCCGGTGATGGTGGTGATGGTGTGGGGTTCGGTGAGATTTTGGATGACTCCGCCGGTTAGGAGGAGCAGCGCGGCGATGGCGGTGAGGGGTAGCAGGATGCGGAAGATGCTTCGGGTGAGGTCGACCCAGAAGTTGCCGATGCGGTCGGTGTCGTGGCGGGTGAGGCCTCGGATGAGGGCGATGGCTACGGTTAGTCCGACTGCGGCGGAGAGGAAGTTTTGGACGGTGAGTCCGAGCATTTGGACTAGGTGGGTGGCGCCGTTTTCGCCGCTGTAGCTTTGCCAGTTTGTGTTGGTGACAAAGGAGATGGCGGTGTTGAGGGCTCCGTCGATGCTTTGGTGGCGTCCGTCGGCGAACGGGAGTGTGTCTTGGGCGAGGATGAGTCCCCACAGGGCGAGGATGCTCACCGCAGAGAAGGACAGGAGCGCGGTGGTGTAGGTGGTCCAGCGTTGTTGTGATGTGGGGTCTACTCCCACGATGCGATAGCAGAGCCGTTCTATGCCTAGGTGGTGTTCTGTGGTGAAGACATGGGCTATGTAGGTGCCTAAGGGGATATGGGTGGCAGCCAGGATGAACGCCACGCACGCGAATGTGGCCACTGCGCTGGTGAGGTCGTTCATGAGAATCGCTCCGGCCGGATGAGCGCATATAGCAGGTATCCCAGGAGTGCGAGGGCGAGTAGGCCCGCGGCGGCGTAATCAATCACGGTGTTAGTTGACGTGCGCCGGTGGGTGAGATGGGGTGGTGTTGATGCGGGGTTGATGGATCTTGACGTGTTTTTAATGCGGTGTGTGAGTTGGGTGGGCTCGCATCAGTTTTTCGGCAACGATATTCAGGTTTTCCTCAGCTGATTTTGTGGTGTTTGATTTATCCCACTTTTGTGGATTGTTGTTTTGCTCACCACTCCCCCGAGTTGGAACTGCCGCCAACGACATACCTATCTGACGCTGTCGCCGCTCAAAAACGGCCAGCGCATCCCACCCAGCTACTCGCCACGAAAGCCCCGCCTAGAACCTGCGCGGACTCTTTGGGTTCACCCACCCTGCATGCCTGGGCCGCCCACCTATTGCCACCATGAGGGATCATTTCGTCCACATAGGGATCACTTGTGTATTGAAGTGAACTGAGGCGCATCCCGCGCCACATCACGAACCCCCCTCACTCGGAGGTCGCATGTCGCACAGCCATCAAGATCGTCTGCACTCAGAACAAATCGGATACCAGCAGACCCTCGGACGCCGTCACGTCCAGATGATCGCCCTCGGAGGCGCCATCGGCACCGGCCTCTTCCTCGGATCCGCATCCCGCCTACACAGCACCGGACCAGCGCTGCTGTTCAGCTACGCCTTCGTGGGCATCGTTGCCTACTTCCTCATGCGTTCCCTGGGCGAGCTTGTCCTGCATCGCGCCACTTCTGGGGCCTTCGTGTCGTACATGCGGGAATTTTTCGGCGAAAAATGGGCCTTCATCACTGGCTGGATTTATTGGCTGCACTGGTGCTTGACCGGTATTGCTGAGCTATCCGCCGTGGCTTTGTACATCAAGCACTGGTGGCCGAACGTGCCTGCCTGGCTAACTGTCATCATCAGCCTCGCCGTGGTGCTCATCATCAACTTGCTCTCAGCCCGGGCTTTTGGTGAGTTTGAGTTCTGGGCTTCTTTACTCAAGGTCGCCGCCATCGTCTTGTTCCTCGTCGTTGGTGTGGTGATGGTGCTCTTCCAGCTGCGCATCGGTGACCACCAGGCGGGCATCAGCAACCTGTGGAGCAACCCTGGCGGTTTCTGGCCCACCGAAGCGCCCTACAACTGGTACGGCCCCATCTTGGTGATGTCCGGTGTTGTCTTCGCTTACGCCTCCATCGAAATGGTCGGTATCGCTGCTGGCGAGATGCAGAACCCCGAACGCGAAGTCCCCAAGGCTGTCAACGCCGTCATCATGCGTATCGCTGTTTTCTACTGCGGTTCCATCTTGCTGCTCGCATCAATGCTGCCCACCAGCCAATACACCGCAGGAACTAGCCCCTTCGTGACCATCTTTGACACGATGGGCTTCCACTGGATGGGCTCGGCTATTCAGGCTGTGCTCATCATCGCCGCCATGTCCAGTCTCAACTCTGGCCTCTACACCACCGGCCGGGTGCTGCGCAGCATGGGTATGGCCAGCCAAGCCCCGTTCTTCACCACCCGCATGAGCCGTGCCGGTGTGCCGTGGGCCGGGATCCTTTTGACCAGCGCCGTACTGCTCATGGGCGCTGTATTGAACGCGTTGGCCCCCGATGCCTTCGAAATCGCCCTCGAATGCTCTGCCATCTGTGAGCTTTTCGTGTGGGGAACGATTTTCGCCTGCCAACTGCGCCTGCGTCAGCTCGTGAACAAGGGCGTCATCCCTGCTGGACCATTCCAAGCCCCCGGATACCCGTGGACCAGCTGGTTCGGTTTGGCATTCCTGGTGTTTGTGATCATCGGCATGTCTATCTCGGGCTGGAAGTCTTCCCCTGACTTCTGGCACAAAACCGACTTCGTTGTTGTCATCATCGGTATCCCAGTACTAGCGCTGATCATCGCGCTCGGATGGCGTATCGTGCGCCCGGCCGTGGAGAAAAACACTGGTGGACGGCTCGCCGCTGTCTGGTCCGACACCGGCCTGACGTACCCTGACACCAACCCCGACGTCGCCGACGTGCTCGCTTCGGGCACCACCAACAACGCTACGAAACCTGACACCAACGCAGGGAACTAACTCATGGCAGCCTCCGCCGCTGAAAACACACCCGTCGCCGATCTCAAAACGCTCCTAGCCGAGGTGTCACCATTCTCGGCCCTGCCTTTAGAGAACCGCACACGGATGGCGGAGGCTGCCGAGATCACCACCTATCAACCCGGTGATCTCATCCTCGACGGATTCCGCCACCCAGCTACTGGTGTTTATCTCGTCATGAAAGGCAAGGTGGGGATCTGGCAGGAAGTCGAGGCGCACGGCCACCCCGATGACACTCTGCGCACCGGCGGATTCTGCGGATTCTCTGCCATGCTTACTGGCCGCACCGTCGGCCCTCGCGCTCGTGCACTGACGAAAGCCACCATCGCTTTCATTCCCCGCCACGCCTCCAGCGAAGCCTTCCTCACTTCTGAGGGGGCCCAGTTCATCACTAACCACCTCCTCACTTTGGCGGAGAAAACCCGTCAGCTTCCCGGGTTCGCCACCACTGGAAGCCTCATTGACCAGTCCCCCACCGTGGTTGATGACACAGTCCCGCTTGTGGAGGTTGCTCGCGAGCTAACCCAACGACGCCAACCTGGGGTTGTTGTTCGCCGCGCCGACGGCACTTTCGGGCTAGTCACGGATGGATCGATCCGCCGCTGCGTTTTAGCTGAAGGGCTACCCGTCACTGCCACTGCCGGTGAAGCCCTGGCCCGTGACGTCCCCACTGTGCAGATCGGTGACTCTGCTGGAGAGTCGCTGACTCAAATCCTCACCGCCAAAACTGAGGCCGCTATCGTCACCGATAAATTCGGAGACCTACGCGGTGTGGTAGGACTACGCGAGTTCAGTCTCAGCCCCACCACCGCCGACGTCGCTCTGCACGAGCAGCTGCGCCTGGCCGCCTCACGCGAGGAACTCATCCAACGATCCCGTCAAACCCCAGCTGTACTCTCTGGTCTGCTTTCCCAAGGCCTGGCTGGAGCCCAGGTCATCCGTGTCCATTCCGGTTTCGGGGACGCGATTGTGCGCCGCGCACTAGAGCTATGCCTCGAAGAACACCCTGACCTATCCATGGATGGGTTCACGTGGCTCACACTAGGCAGTAACGGTCGCCGCGAAACTGCGCTGTCTTCTGACATGGAAAGCGCCGTCGTATTTCTCGACGACACTGACCTGACCACAAGACGCCGCTACCGGGCTCTTTTCGCTGACGTCGAATCTTTGCTTGAACAGGCTGGTTTCGCTGGCGACGACAACGGTGTCAGCGCCCGCCGCGACATCATGTCGCGCACCGCCAGCGCATGGCAACGCGCCACCAAAGCGTGGCTGGCCTCACCGCATGAAAACCAAGGTGCCATCATGATCTCTTTGTTCCTGGACAGCAGAGCCGTCTTTGGTGATGTTGCCGCAGCTGCCGCCAGTTTTGATCTGCACCAGCTGCGCAGCCACCCCGCTACCCTGCGGCTGCTTTTGGGTGATGCACTCAGCCAGCGCCCGCACGCCCGCCGTCATGCCCCCGTCTTCCGGCGAGAAGCAACATTCGACATCAAAAAAGATGCCCTGCGCCCACTGGTGAACCTCGCCCGCTGGCTTGGTTTGGCGATGCAATCTACAGAACTATCTACCGCCGATCGGCTCCGCGCCGCCGAAGAATCTTTCTTGCTAGCACCAGGTCAGGGAACCCTGCTTGCCGAAGGATTCGAGGTGCTTCAACGGGTGCGGTTACGCAGCCAAATCGCGCAGGTACAGGCAGGTAAACCTCCCACCAACACCATGCGCATGTCCTCTATGTCGCCGTTCGATCGCAGCGTTCTGGCCGAGGTGGTCCACGAAATCATCGTGGCACAGCGCCGACTGGCCAATGTGGCTGCCTGGTCTGACACGGACGACTGGCGCCCCTCACCTGAACGAAGCTGACGATGCGCCACGTCGTCATCGGAGACGTAGGAGGGCACCTCGACACCCTCCTGAGTGAACTGACCCGGCTTGGCGTCGATCCGCGCACCGCCACCATCCCTACTGACTTAAGCATCGTGCAAGTGGGAGACCTCATCCACCGCGGCCCCGACTCTGAAGAAATCATTGCTCTCGTCGGCCGTTTAATGGAAGCCAACCCAGGACGTTGGACACAGCTAGCAGGCAACCACGAAGCCCAATACCTGAGACCACCTGTCTTTAAATGGCGTGACTGGATCTGCCCAGCGGCTGCAGACGCTCTGCGCAACTGGTGGACGTGCGGACTGTTGAAGGTCGCTGCTGCTATCCCTACTGCAGGGCGAGACATCCTCGTCACCCATGCTGGCCTCACTGAAGGGTTTTGGCGTACCGACTTGGGATGTCCCATGACCGCCGTTGAGGCTGCAGCCCTTTTAAACCAGGCCGCTCGTGATAACTCTGCTTGCTTGTTCCGGCCCGGTGTCATGCTCACTGGCCGCGTGGACCTGACTGCTGGGCCGTTATGGGCCGAAGCTGGCAGGGAACTCATTACCAGTTGGGAGGGAAACCAAATGCCCTTCAGCCAAATACACGGACACTCTTCTCTTATCGACTGGGATGGGGGCGGGTGGCGTGCGCACAAAGAGATCGTTGCGCGTACCTTGCTTGACCTAGCTGCCTGCCACGAAACCACCCTGATGGCAAGCGGGTTCATCATCGGCATTGACCCCCAGCACGGAGCTACTCCCAGGCAACGCTGGCATGCCTGGGAGTTACCCACCACACCGCAATAGCCCTGTTGCTTTGCGGCCAAGCTGTAGGTGGTTAACGGCAGCGGACTCACCGTATTGAGCGACGTAGAGCAGCAACCCAAGCCCGGTAGGCAACACCGCTAAGGCACAAGCTCGCTGCGAAAGTCACAGCCACCGACAGCGCAGTTGTTGCATTGATCGGCCACCCCAGCACACCAATCACCCACAGGGGCGTCTGGGCGATACCCGATCCACCGAAGACAAGACTGATGACAGCCACAACGAGAATCACACCAATCGCCGCTGCAACGCTGAACCGCGCAGCAAGCCACGAACTGACAAAGAAAACAGCCGCACCAACTGTGCAAAGCAGCACAACCACCCGGATAGCGGTAACAGCGCTACCACCTGTAGCGATGATGACCACGCCCGCCCACGCAACAATCAATCCAAGCAGCATCAACGCCAACCGCGCCATCGCTTTCCCTTGGTGGGCACAATCCGCGCGCAGCATCGCGATGCGACGTCCTGGCTCCTCCGCGGTCTCGATGAGGCAACCCACGACGCAACATCCGAATGGAACAACGAGCCATGTAGTTACCCCGATAACGAAGCTAGACGACCAGATCCACCCTGCTGCGGTGAGCATTAACAGCGCTAGTCCCGCCAAAGGCACGATGCCTGTCCCCTGCCATATGACCCGGTGAGCCTTGCTGGTCATAACCGGGCCATGTTGCACCGGTGTGTGCGGAGCTGCTGCGGCCGCGTGCACGTTGTGTCGGTGGGGGGAATGCCGCCGCAATCGTGCTTTCGCTCCTGGCCGTCGCTGCATCCAGCTGCGGGAGGCAAGAGCAAAAAAGAACAACACGGCTGCTGCCACTGTCATTGATGCGATAGCTGGCCACCAGGGATTCCATCCCTGTATAGGAGAGTTCGTTTCAAGGGCTATGCCGTTGGCGTGGATGCCAAGCAAAGGCTGAGCCGCGTGGACACCCCATGTCCATGGCTGCGCCCACCACATCGCTGTCTCAGACTTCAACGTACCGGTCACTTGCCAGACCATCATGAGGGCAACAGTCGGCACTATCCCAACGGCGCCAGCTACAACGAACCCGACCATCAATGGCAACAGCGACGTCGCCCAGAACACCAACCACAGGGCGACCATCCGGGTCACAGGTGGATCGCTCAACCCACCAGCCCAGCCGATCACCAGTAGTGGAAGAGTCAAGGGCGCGTGGAAGAGAAGTGACTGCCATGCAAGCACGATGCCTCGACAACAGGTCGCCATCGACGCGGTGAGAGGCCGGGTCCAGGTGCCGCCTTCACGTGCTTTTTCTTCTCGAGAAACGGTGACCGCGGCGAGAAGAGCGACGATAGGTGCCATCAGAGCAGTGGCATACATGCTTTGCCATCCGAAAAGCCCGTTCCAGTCGGGGATGGCTCGGGTAGCGACAAACCACCAGCCCATTCCTTGCAGCACAGCAATCGCGGCGCCGACGAGCGCAAACCGTGATGAGGCGCTGGATTTGGCGCGAGTCAATTCGGCGCGAATAGCTTGTTGGAAGGTGACGTGTTGGGTAGGTGCCTCAGCGGTGGTGATGTTCATCGGTGGCTCCCGGTGGTTGCCGCGAGGTAGGCGGCTTCGAGGTCCCCTTGGGCGAAGTCGTTGAGTGGGCCTTCGTAGAGGAGTCGCCCGTGGGCTAGTACGCCGATGTCGTCGGCGAGGCGGACTACTTCACCGAGTTGGTGAGAGCTGATCAGGATTGTTCGTCCTTGTGCAGCTAGTCCTCGGATCATGTCGCGTAGTTCGATGATTCCTTCAGGGTCGAGTCCGTTTTGTGGTTCATCAAGGATGAGTACCTGAGGGTCTGTAAGCAAGGCGATGGCTAGTGCCAGGCGGGCTTTCATGCCGGTGGAGAAGGTTCGTGTTTTTGCTCCTCCTGTGGCGGCTAGGCCAACGTGGGCGAGGACTTCGTCAATGCGGGTGTCGTTGATTCCGGTCAGGTGGGCGTGGACACGGAGGTTGTCTTTGGCGCTGAGGTGCCTGTAGAGGGCGGGGCCGTCGATGCTTGCTCCTACGTGTGCCAAGGCGCTGCGGGTGAAGGGGCGCCCTAGCAGGTAGGTTTGCCCGCAGTCGGGGGTGGCCAGGCCCAGCATGATTTTCAGACTTGTTGATTTTCCGGCGCCATTGCGGCCCAGTAGTGCGTAGACGCGTCCTGGGGTGACGGTGAGGTCTAGTCCATCCAGGACACGGTGGGTGCCGAAGGTTTTCGTTAGTCCTCGGCATCCGAAGGCGATGTTGGTGGTGGTTTCTGTCATACCTGAAGCGTGCGTTGCTTCAGGTCACCTGGTCTTCCTGCTACGGCATGGTTGTCAGGAGTGGGGGGCTCCTGCTGTGGGAGGAGTTATCGGATCGGTACGGTTCCTGGTGATCCGCTCAGGCCAACGCTGTGGGCAAGGATGACCAGGGCGACGCGGTCGCGGGCGTTAAGTTTGAGGAGAAGGTTGCCTACGTGTGTTTTCACGGTGGTGTGGGCGATGAATAGCTCGCTGGCGATCTCGGTGTTGGTTAGGCCCTGGGCGATGAGGCGCAGCACGTCGATTTCGCGTGGAGTGAGGGCGGCGATGGCGGTGTGCCGTTCGTTGTTTGATGGGGTGGTTGGGATGTTGGTGGGTGTGTGGAGGGCGGCGAGCAGGGCTGGTGTTGCTTGGGTGGCGATGACTGCTTCTCCTCGGTGCACGGCGCGGATGGCGTCGAGGACTTCGGTGGGTTCGGCGTCTTTGAGGAGGAAGCCGCGTGCGCCTGCGCTGATTGCGGCCAGAACGAGTTCGTCGATGTTGAAGGTAGTGAGGATGAGGACATTGACGTGTTCTGTTGTGTGGGCCAGGATGCGGCGGGTTGCTTCGACGCCGTCAAGGTGTGGCATTCGGATGTCCATGAGAACAACGTCGACGGTGGTGGTTTCGAGGAGTGTGACTGCTGCAGCGCCATCGGTTGCTGTGCCGACGATGTGCATGTCGGGTTGGTTGTCGATGAGCGCTGAGAATGCTGAGACGAGTAGGGGTTGGTCGTCGACGACGGCGACGCGGATTGGTTCGCTCATGTGAGCTCCTGGGAGTGAGCCAGTGGTGTGTTTTCGTGTGTGACGGGGATGGTGATGTGGAGGTTGAAGCCTTCGCTGCTGGGGGCGGCTTTTATTGTTCCGTTCAGTAGTGCTACTCGTTCGGCTAGGCCAACTAGGCCGAATCCGCTGGAGTCGCCTTGGCTGATGGTGTCGTTGGTCAGATGTAGGTGGCAGGTGTTGTTTTTTTCGGTGATGTTCAGGTGCGCGTGGGGGGTTGTCCCGCCGTGTTTGATGACATTACTGATGCCTTCTTGCACGGCGCGTATGAGTGCCAGTCGTGCTGCTGCTGGCCAGCGGTTTTGCCAGTCGGTCAGTGTTGCTGGGTCGAGATTGTGCTCGAGGTTGACACCTGTTGTTTGGGCTTGTTCGGTGAGTGTGATGAGGCGGCGTAGGTCGCCGGAGACTTCGCTGTCTTGTTTTTCTCTGAGTACTTTGACTAGGGAACGCATCTGGGTGATGGCGTCTTTGCTGGCGTCTTTGATGGTGGTGAGGGATTGGCGCATCTGATTTTCGGTGCCGATAGCCAATGCTGTGGCGGCTTGGACGTTCACTACTGCGAGGCTGTGGGCGACGATGTCGTGGATTTCTCTGGCGATGCGGGCGCGTTCGTCAGTTTGGGCTTGTTGTACGCGGCGGTCTAGGTCGCGGCGGTGTTGTTCTTCGGCGCGGCGCAGTTCGGTGGCGTAGGTCAGTTCAGTGCGTCTGCGTCCTGCTGCCCATAGATAGGTGCCAACCATGCACAGGATGAGAAGAGGTACTGCTGCTTTGTTGTTTCCCCCGGGTAGGTATTCGAGTGGGCTGACGAAGGATCCAGCAATTCCTAAAAGGAGTGCGGTAGCGCTCCAGGCCGGCGGGTCGTGGCGTGCGATTTTGTAGAGGGATAACGGCGCGCAGAGGATGAGTGGGCTGACTCCGAGGTTGATGGGGGCCAGCCACATGAGGGTGGCCATTGCTGCCAGGAGGGCATATGTGGCGATGAATGAGCTTCGCCGTGTGGTGGTGCGGGTGGCCAGGGTTGTGGTGAGACCGAGGTGGATGAGGGCGAAGGTGATGGAGTACCAAGTGGGGGTTTGGATGGCCACGGTGGTGTAGAGCCCGGTGACCAGAGCTGCTCCTGTAGTCAGGAGGATGTCGGTGATGGGTGCTCTGGGGGTCACTGTTCGATCGTAGGGAGGTGGTTAGGTGGTTTCCTCCTCCTGCAGAAGGATGTGTTTGTTTCCGGTGGTGGTTGCGGCCGTGTCGGTGTGCCTGCGGTGGTGGCAGGCACACCGTGATGCGTATGGGGGTGGGGTGGCTGTTGTGGTGGTTAGGCCTGGGGGGCGGGTTCGGTTGCTGTGGTGAAGGGGATGATTTTGGCGTCTTCGGTTTCGATCGCTGGTAGGGTGATTGGTTCGAGGTCTGGGGTGAGCGATGCTGCGGCGTCGAGGTCGGCGAAGAGTTCGCTGAGCGGTTTGGTATCTGATAGGACTGAGCCGATTACTTCGTGGTTGGTGGTGTTTTCTTCTTCGTCGGGCTGAGGCATGAGGGCGTGGAGGATGTCGGCGGTGGTGACGACTTGGCCGCAGCTGCTGGCAACGGAGCGTGCCGCCATTTCGTGTTCTTCGCGGCTGTGGTCGGCCATTGCGTCGGCGACGAAGAAGGGTTGGATTTTTTCGGCGGAGGCGACTAGGGCGGTGGCTAGGCAGCTGACGTGGGCATAGATGCCGGTGATGATGAGCTGGTCACGGCCTTCTTGGCGCATGCGTTCACGCAGTTCGGAGTCGTGGAAGTCTGCGTACTGCCATTTTGTGAGGACGGTGTCGTTTTCTTCCGGTGCAAGGTGGGCAAGGATGTTGGCGCCGTCTGTGTCGTCGTCTTCGGAGGTTTCGAGGGGGGGTTCTTCCTCAGCGGTGTCGGTGGATTGTGGTGTTTCGTCGTGGGTTCCACCTAGTACGGGGCCGATGCTGTCGAGTTCTTCTTCGCTGGTTTCTTCTTCGTCTGTGTTTTCGACAGCGGGGATTTCTTCTTGCTCGGCCTCTTCCTGCTCGGCCTCTTCTACGCCGGTGGCTTCGGTGTTGGTGTCCGCGGTGTCTTCGTCATCGTTGGTGTGCGGGTCTTGGGCGGTATAGACGACGGGGATTTCGTGCTCGCGTGCGATGTCGAGCAGGTCGATGATCCGGGCGGTGGCGATCGATGCCTGTCCACCTGGTTCGAAGGCATCAATGTAGTGGCGCTGCATGTCGTGGATAAGCAGGACGGCCCGTTCGGGGTCCAGTTTCCAGTTGGTGCCGTTCAGGGCTAGGGCGGTGCGGGAGTCATAGGAGTATCGCGCGATTTTGGGCAGGGGCACAGGTGCACCTTTCGATGGGGAGAGAAAGAAGGAGAGAGAGCTTGCACGGGAATCACTCACCGTGAGCACGCAAAAAAGAATGCATATAACCTATCAAGTTACGTTTTTCCTAATCAAGATGTGTCTATCTGGCGGAGTGATCCAACTTTTTTGACGGATTACTTTGGTGAGGTGTTCGCTTCAACTTTTGTTCTCGTCTCTTCGCCGTGTGATGCAGCGTTGACGTCTGCGCTGTTGACGCAGGCCGAGAAGGCGCGGGTGGCGACTTTTCGTCGTCATGAGGATGCGCTGCGGCATGCATCGGGGCGAGTGGTGGCGCGGTATGCGGCCGCGTTAGTGGCCCAAAAATCCCCTGAGAGTGTGACGATTGTCACTACTGAGGGTGGGCCGCGGCGGGGGCAACCGGTAAGTCATATAGGCGATCTGCGGGGGCCTTTCGTTTCGATCGCTCATGCCGGCGACGTGGTTGCAGCAGCTGCTTCGTCAGTGCCGTGTGGGGTGGATGTAGAGGCTGAATCCGCGGTGGTGGCGTTGGGAGCTAATGAGTACGCCTTTACTAGGGCTGAGTTGGCATCGCTGTCCACCAGCACCTCACCTGGGGAAATGACGCGCTGGTGGACAGCGAAGGAGGCGGTAGCCAAGGCAGTGGGTACGGGGTTTCTTTCCTCGGCTACGGCACCGGGCTGTATGGATGGGCGGGCAGATACTGTGTCGGTGGCCGGGTGCACGTGGCGGCTGACTGGTGTGCCCGTCCCTGCTGGGTATCGCGCAGTGTTGGCGTTACCTGGGTGGTCTTCTAGCCCGGTGGAGTCTTACGTATGTGACATTGCTTACCTGTCTTCGTTGGATTCGGTGTCTTTTTCTGACGTAGTGGCCTCGACTGGATCTTCACGGGTGTGCTCTGTTGGTGAGGATCGTGCCGTGAAGTGGTGAGCGAAGGCGAGCATGGATGCGGCGCGTGCATCCAGGGTCGCGAGGTCTGCTCCGACGTGACCGCTGTGTGGTTCGTGGTAGCGGTGTGCTGGTCCGCGAGCGCGCCATCGTTCGATGAAGGTGTGGGTGTCGTCGGCGATGCGTGCGTCTGCTCCCATGCTGGCTAGCCATAGTGGTGGCAGGGGGGTGCGTGCGGAGGTGACCAGATGTAGTGGTGATAGTTCGGTGCGTCGGGCTGGGTCTCTGGGAAATTCTTCACCCCAGAAGGCACCGTTTGCGTGGCGGTCGAGGTGGACGAGGTCAAGTAGTGGTGCGGTGACGGTGACCGCTGCGATGGGTGTGGTTTCTGGGTTGTCTGATAGTGCTGCGGCCAGGGCGACGAAGCCGCCGTGGGAGGCTCCGCAGACGGTGATGCCGTGGGGGGCGGCGATGTTGTTGTGGCGTAGGTGGTGGGCGATGACGAGTAGGTCGCTGATGGTGTGGTGTTTGTTTTCGCCGCGTCCGGCTTCGTGCCAGTGGGGTCCTTCTTCGCCTCCGCCGCGTACGTGTGCGGTGGCGACGATGCCGCCGCGGTCGCACCAGGCTGCCACGGTTGGTTCGGGTTCTGGATAGTTGTCGATGCCGAATCCGCCGTAAACGGTGAGGAGTACGTGTGCGGGGGTGGGAGTGTTTGGTCGGTGGGTGAGGATGTAGGGGATGGGGGTGCCGTCGGGGGCGGTGGCCGTGTGACGGGTATGGATGAGGGGCTGGTGGGGGTCGTTAGTGGTGGTGGGAGTGTTGTTGGTCTTCAGGGGGGTGTAGTGGAGGGTGGTGGGGTGGTCGGCGGTGGCGGTGACGTACCAGAGACCTGCCTCGGTGGTGGAGGCTGAGGTGAGGGATTCGCCGATGTCTCCTTTCCAGAGGGTGGCGGGTGGGGTGCGGGTGTGGAGTTGATGCAGGGTGATGTGGCCGTTGCTGCGGGTGGCGACCAGGAGGGTTTCAGGGTCGTGGGGGTGCAGGTTTAGCCATAGGAGTCGCCCTGTGGGCATCTGCCATTGGCGGGCAGATGCGGTGGGGTGGTCGGGGATTGTGGTCAGTGTTGTTGTGGTTGCGGCCAGGAGTTGTTCGCCGGTGTTGAGCAGGGTGGTTCCGGGTGGGAGTGTGTGCCAAGGGGTTTCGTGGGGGGTAGCGGTGCAGGTGTGTTCGTTGTTGTCGTTGAGGTGGACGTGGTGAATGCCGGTTTTGTGGGTGTCACGTTCGATGAGGTGGATGTTGGTGGTGGTGCGGGCTAAGTGGCGGCGGCTGCCTGGTGCTCCGGTGGGGCACAGTGCCAGGCGGCCGTCGTTGGTGAGGGTGGGGGCGGCGAAGGGGCTGATGTGGTGGGCGATGGTGTGTGGCTTGGTGGTGTCTTTTCCGGTGGGTAGGAGTACAGCGTCACGGTGTTCGTCGTCGTTGCGGCGGGTGAGTGCGACTGTTGCGTGGGGGCTGGTGAGGAGGCCTAGGGGTTCACCTGGTAGTTCGATATCGAGGGGGTTTCCGGGGTTGCCGTGTTCGAGTTGTTCGGGTGTGGCAGTCCAGATGCTTCGACGGGTGTGCCCTGGGGGGCAATGCAGGTGCAGGTGGCCTTGTGGGGTGGTGGTTGGTGCTGACCAGCGGGGTTGGCTTCCGATGGCGCGGATGGCGTCGAGGTAGGTGGTGGTGAGTTCTTCGGGTGGTTGAGGAGTAATAGTCATCGGCCCACCCGGTCACGGTGCTGGGGTGCGATGGCGTCGTCGAACCAGCCGAGGTGTCCGCCGTCGCGTAGTGCGCTGGGGGCGGTGCAGGTGGTGATGGGTTTTTCTGGGGAGCTGGTGTCGATGATGTGTATTTGGCCGTGGCCGCCGCGGGTGACGATGGCGGTTTCGCCGGTGGGGTCGGCGGCGGTGGCGCGGCGGTCGGCGGCGTCCCATGGTTCGCGTCCGGGTTTGGGGCCGTGTTCGAGGGGTGGAAGTTCCCAGCGTCCGCGGAGGGTGAGGTCGGTGAGGGTGTGGGCGGTGAGTTCGTCACCGTCGGGGTGGATGCGGCTGGCGACGAGGGCGGTGGGTGTGAGGGCGAAGCGGAAGACGAGGCCGGGGCCGAGGTCGGTGGTGCGGGTGGTGCCGGTGTCTAGGTCGAGGATCCAGAGGTTGTTGGTCCAGGTGTGCCAGGCGCGGGGGTTGTCGCCGCCATGGCGGCAGACGGCGGCGATGATGCGGCGTTGGGGGCAGTGGCGTAGGAAGTAGGCGCGGCCGGGGTTGGTAGCTGGGTCGCCCCAGGGGTGGATGGGGCCGGGAGCTAGGGTGGTGTCGTTGTGGGTTTCTAGGCCGCGGGCGGTGGCGGTGTAGATGGTGTGGGTGGTGGTGTCGTGGGCGTCGCCGTGGCCGGTGGAGTCGATGTCTTCGGTGGTGGTTCCGGTGACCTGGGGGACGTGGGGGCCTGCGTCGGTGATTTCGGTGTAGGTGAGGCGTTGGAGTGCGCCGGGTTCGCGGTGGCGCAGGATGGCTGCGGTGTCGGTGAGGGTGATTCCGGGTTCGCCGCTGCGGGTGCGGACACGGCGGGCGCGGGGTCGGGGGGTGGTGAGGTCGATGAGGGTGAGTTGGTCGCTAGAGGGGGTAAAGGAGGCTCCCAGGCCGGTACTAACGCCGATGTAGTGACCGTGGGGGTCGGTGGCGATGTGTTCGCCGGGGATGGCGATGGCGATGCGGGTTGGGTTTTCTGGTGTGGCTGGGTCCAGGAGGACGAGTTCGCCATTGGCGTCGTCGGCGAAGGCGATGCGGCCATCGGGAAGGTGGAGCAGACCTGCATGTTCGGCCAGGACGGTGTCTTCTAGTGGGGTGCTCCAGGTGTTGCTGGTGGGGTCGTAGAGGTGGATGAGGCCGGCTTTTTGGTCAGCGACAACGATGGTTTTCATACACGTTTCTCCTGGTTTTAGGCGTTAGTGTCGGCCCTGGGGCTGGGCAAATCGGCTTATTTTGCAGTAACTCTCAGCCAATTCCCTCTTAATGATATTGACTCTCAATATTAATAGTGCGTATGGTGTTACCACGGCACCAACCGGCGCCGTAAGTCCAGACACAAGGAGCTAGACATGCAGAACGATGCAGTGCTTGCCGAGATCCAGGACACCGAACACCTGGCCCACCTTTCGGCATCTCACTCCAACGCTCTCGTCGAGAACCCCTTCGACGCCTGAGACATCTAAAGCAGGCCCGTGGACACATCCCGTCCACGGGCCTGCCCCGTCCCCGCACACAAAACCACCCACAACACACAACGACACGAACACAAACAACACAACAACGGCACCAGCGAGCGAGACATGACAACCCAGCGACTCCCCCACGGCGACGGCCAAGCCGTCCGCACCCCCGACGGCACCTACATGCACATCGCCCCTAACACCGACGCCGACACCCTCGCCACCGCGCTCGCCAACCGCACCCAATCACGCCGCCCCCACCAGCCCACCATCACCACCCACGGTCAGGCCCCCCAACTCTTCGACCCCCTCCTAGCCGCACTCGCCACCGCCTGCACCACCCCCAACGACAACACCACCCCACCCACCATCGCCCTGCACGCCATCACCACCCCCGAAGACGAAAACCTCGCCCACACCCACCTCACCAACGGCACCACCATCCTCGCCGTCCACCGCGAAGACGACGTCCTCTACATCCACCCCCTCGCCACCCCCAACGACCCCCAAGCAATCTCCCCCCACCACATCCGCGCCCGCCGCCTCGCAGCCAGCCCCGCCCCAGACCTCGCCCACACCCACTGGCACACCCACGGCGGCGACCCCCTCACCGACCTACCCCACCACGCCGCACACCTAGCCAGCGCACACCTACTCACCAACCTCCTCACCCACCTACACCACATCCCCCAACGCGGCCCCCACCTCCTCACCCGCATCGAAATGACCCCCCTACGCATCACAACCCACCCCATCATCGCCGTCCCCCCCACCGAACCCCTCCCCGCAGGCCGGTGACCCCCCAGACCCTCACCGTCCCCGCCCACGACGGCACACCACTACACACAATCCACATCCCCGCCGACACCACCACCCAACCCGCCCGGGGCATCATCCTCCTACGCACCCCCTACGGCGCACACCACCTCATCGGCGAAGCAACCACCTGGGCAAAAGCAGGCCTACACGCCTACGCCCAAGACGTCCGCGGACGCCACAACTCCGGCGGAATCTGGCAGCCATACACCCACGAAGGCCCCGACGGCACCGCCACCCTCACCACCCTCACCACCCGCCACCCCAACCTCCCCATCCTCATATCCGGCTCCTCCTACGGCGCCCACGCCGCCATCGAAGCCACCCGCCACACCACCGCCACCAACGGCCCAGCCATCACCGGCACCATCGCCATGGTCCCCGCCCTGGGCCTATGGGACACCGCCCACGACCCCGACGGCACCCCCCGCATCCGCGACCGCATCGGATGGTGGACCCAACACGGCCACGGCCCCCACTCACACCCACCACTCCCCCAAGAAAAACTCGACCACCTCACCCACCTGGCCACCACTGGCCACCTCACCGACCTCTTCACCAACACCCCCCTCGATACCCCCTGGCGCACCCTCTGGGCCGCCCCACAACCCAACCCCCACACCCGCTGGCACCCCGCCCACACCCCCCTACTCACCATCGCCGGCGACCACGACTTCTTCACCGAAGACGCCCACCAACTCCACCAACACTGGCCCGGCCCCTCCGCCCTCATCCACGGCCCCTGGGGACACGGACTCGGCACCGAACTACCCAAAAACCACCCCACCCGCACCGCCCTACGCACCCACGGCGGACTCTTCACCCCAATCCTCACCTGGGCAAACACCCTCCTAAACCCCAGCACAACCCCAGAACACCCCCACCTACACACCACCACACACCTCCACCTCGACCACGGCTGGCAACACAGCACACCCAGGACAAGGAGAACACCATGACCAACCCCAACCCCTGGCCCCTCGACAGCCTCGTCGACGAACACACCGGCATCATCCGCCGCGTACGCACCGTCCTACGCCCCGACCGCGCCCCCACCGCCTACACCTCCATGACCGCCGAAGTATCTGACGCCCGCCGCCTCGGCGAATGGCCCGCCGACCGCGTCTCCCTCGGCACCACCTTCGGCGACCCCCAAGGCGCCTGGATCGCCGCCGTCGCCGAAGCCTGCGAACGCTACTGCGGCAACCACCTCCCCCCCAACGGCGACACCCTCCGCCGCGGCACCGCCACCGAACTACACAACGACGGCCTGACCATCACCACCCCCGACAGCCTCCCCCGCCACGCCCCCTGGCAACACCAACGCCCCAACTTCGAATACACCCCCCTCACCGACACCACCCCCACCCTGTGGACCCGCTGCCACATCGACCACCCCGACCACCCCGGCCGCGGCACCGCAGGCGAAATCTGGGCACCCGCCTCACTGGTCTACCTCAACTGGCGCCTACGCCGATACCGCGACCTCCCCCGCACCCACCACCTCAACTACGCCGGAATCGCCACCGGACAAGGCTTCTCCGACGCCTGCGACCGCGCCCTCTTCGAAATCATGGAACGCGACGCCCTCGAACTATGGTGGCACCTGGGCTACCCCGCCCACGGCATCGACCCCGACACCATCCCCGGCCTCCACGAAGCCATGAGCGGCACCGACCTCGAATACCACGTCGTCGCCATGCCCCACGACTACGCCCCCGCCTTCGCCGCCCTCGTCTACGACCCCCAAACCGGACTCTACGCCGCCGGCTTCTCCGCCAAATCCGACCCAGCCGAAGCCGCACGCAAATCCGTCCTCGAAGCCGTCCACACCTGGATCTACACCCTCGGCACCCAACACGCCGACGGGTGGGTATTCCAAGCAGTCCAAGCCGGACTCATGGCCTCCGGCCTCTACCTCCCCCACCGCCTTGACGCCCGCTACCTCGACGACGCCGGCCCCCACCAACAACACGTCCGCGACCTAGGCGCACACGTCCAAATCTGGCAAGACCCCCGCACCCACCACCTCGCCCAACGCTTCACCAACCCCGCCCTAGGCACCATCCCCCTGACCGACATCCCCCCAGTCAGCCCCGCCCAACTACGCCAACGCCTGGCCAACGACGGCCACACCGTCATCGTCCGCGACCTCACCACCCCCGACGTCGCCCCCACCGGCCTCGCCGTCGCACGCGTCCTCGTCCCCGACATGATCCCCAACACCCCCGCCGCATTCACCTACTACGGCATGCCACGATTCACCACCGAAGCACACCGCCACGGACTACCCACACCCACCCCCGAAACCCTCAACCTCATCCCCGCCCCCCACATGTGAGCCCACCCATGCACCCCAACCCCTTCAGCCCACAAACACCCGGACCAACCACCCACCCCGGACCCCGCACCAACACCTGGGACGGCCCCACCCACACACCCACCACCACCGGCGCGCCCCTAGCAATCATCATCCGCGCCCTCGGATGGGGCCCCCACTTCCACCCCAACCCCCACACCGGAGAACCCACCAAACTCCGCCAACGCGGCGCCCCCTCCGCAGGCGCCTGCCAACCCCTCCAATGGCACATCACCTGCGGCACCGGATACGACCTCCCACCCGGCCACCACATCCTCCACCCCGACACCGGCACCTACACCCAACGCAACAACCCCAACGACCCCCCACCACTCCCCCACGGCCACGCCACCATCACCATCACCGCACTCCCCCAACGCACCGCCGCCCGCTACCACCACCGCAGCGCCCCCGCCATCATCGGCGACGCCGCCTATGCCACCGCACTCCTGCACGCCACCACCACCGGCACCAACCTCACCCCACACCCCCTACCCGGCGACGCCAACGAAACCGCAACCCGCATCGCCCTACCACCCCCTACCACCTGGACCAACCACTGGCCCAACACCCCCACCGAAATCCCCCTCACCGCAACCCACATCACCACCCCCGACGCCGACCCCACCACCAACCCCCACACCCCAACCACCAACCCCACCGGCAACTGCCAACCCCAACCACCCACCACCCCCACACCCCCCTACATCCCCGACACCACCGACCTGGGCCTCGACACCCCACCCCCCACCATCGACACACTCGAGACCCCACCCCCACCCATCACCATCCCCACCCTCCTCACCCGCCGCAGCCCCCACCCCCACCAACTCACCACCCCCACACCCCCCAACACCACCGCCCACGGCCACCCCCCACTAGGCCCCTGGTGCGCCAACCAACACTGGATCGACCAAACCCCCCACCTCCACCTCTTCCACGCCAGCCCACACCCCCACCACCAATGGACCGCCCACTACCAAGCCGCCCACACCCTCATCACCCACCTCACCCACGGCCGTAACGCCCGCCCCATCTCAGGCTGGACCCACAACCCCCAACACGGAAACATCAGTCACGCACTCGCCGTGGAGGCCCCATGAAAAACCACCTCAACAAACTCATCAGCCACATCATCGAACCCCGCCTGTGGAACCTCGCCACCCAACACCCCCGCCTCCTAGCCACCACCACCGCCCTCACCATCACCCACACCCTCACCTACTGGCTCCAAGCCCTCTTCCTCGCCCTCGCCCTCGCCGCCCTCGCCACCCCCAACACCCCCCTACCCACCATCCCCCTCACCGCAGCACTCACCTGCATCCTCGCCCGCACCGCCATCAGCCACGCCCTAGCCACCACCTCCGCACGCCTCGGCGAAAAAATCCGCACCAACCTACGCACCAACCTCCTCAACACCCTCCTAGCCCCCACCCGACTCCACGACACCGACGAACGACTCGGTGCCCGCCGCCTCGCCCTCACCGACGGCATCGACGGCATCGACGCCTACACCACCCGCTACATCCCCACCGCCCTCACCACCCACATCCTGTGCCCCACCGCCGTCATCCTCCTCGCCTTCCTCAACCCCTGGGCCGCCCTCACCACCGCCCTCTTCCTCACCATCGCCATCCACGGCCCCCGCCTGTGGAAAAAAACCATGACCCAACGCGGCCACAACCACTGGGACAGCTACGAACAACTCTCCGCAGACCACCTCGAATCCCTCCGCACCATGCCCACCCTGCGCGTCCTCGGAGCCGTCAACCGCCGCCGACAACTCCTCCAACACCGCTCCGACACCCTCCACCGCCACACCGTCGCAACCATGCGCATCTCCCTCGCCGACACCGGCATCATCGACCTCGGCATCCAAGCAGGCCTAACAACCGCAGCCATCCTCGCCGCCCTCACCGCCACCGGAAACATCACCACCCCCACCACACACACCACCATCGGCCCCTTCACCGGAGCAGCCATCACCTACCTCATCCTCCTCATGGCCTCCGAAACCTTCCGCCCAGTCCGCGACCTCGCCCGCCACTGGCACTCCGGCTACCTCGGCCTGACCGCCCTAGACTCCATCGACACAGCCCTAGGCAACACCACCCCCACCAAAACCCCCCACCCCACCACCACCGACACCGACACCACCCTCGAAGCCCTCACCGCCACCAACATCCACTTCTCCTACACCCCCGAACACCCCGTCCTCACCGGCGCCAACCTCCACCTCACCCCCGGAAAACTCACCGCCCTCACCGGCCCCTCCGGCTCAGGAAAAACCACCCTCTTCGACATCCTCCTGGGCCTACTCACCCCCGACACCGGCACCGTCACCCACCCTGGCCGCATCGCTGTCGTATCCCAACACTCCTACCTCTTCCCCGGAACCATCGCTGACACTCTGCGCACCGCCGCCCCCCACGCCAGCGAACAACAACTCTGGCAAGCGCTCGAAGCCGTTGGCCTCGACACCGAAATACGCACCTGGCCTGACCAACTCAACACCCGCCTCGGCGAAGCAGGAACCGGCATCTCCGGCGGACAACGTCAACGCCTCGCCATTGCCCGAGCCCTCCTCGCCGACGCCGCTGTGCTGCTCCTCGACGAACCCACCAGCGCGCTCGATGACCACAGCGCCAGCATCGTCTGTCAAACCCTGCGCAATGAAGCTCGCAACCGCATCGTCCTGATGATTGCTCACCGTCCCGAAGCACTCGCCGCAGCTGAGCAGACCTTGCGCATCACCGACCACCACATCGAGCACTCCACCACCGCACTCGGCCAGGAAGCATCATGAACACCACTGCGACTCGCACCTCAACCTTCCGGGACCTCGCCAGCCTCGCACCTTCTCTACGACCCGAAGCTGCTCCCCTAGCGTGGACCGTTTTTGTCGATCTCATCGCTAACCTCGCCCTAATCGGCTTGTCTGTTGCTACTGCTCACATCGTCGCTGTCGCCGTTATTGAGCACCGCGCCGATGATCCGGTGTGGTGGTGGGCTGCCATTGCGTTGGCTTTGCTTCGCCCGATCATCAGCTGGCATGAGATGGATATCTCGCACTCGGTCGCGTATCGGGTGTTGGCTCGGCTACGCATGGCCCTGTTCGATGGTTTTGCTCGTGGTGTCCCAGCTCGTACCGGCCTGCACTCGGGCAGGCTGGCTGCTACTGCCATGACTGACGTGGAAAAGCTGGAGTTTTTCTATGCGCACACCGTTGCTCAGCTAGCTGCGGCGGCCTTGCTTGTGGTTTTGGCGTTGCCTGTGGCATGGCTGGTAGCTCCTGCAGCGGCGTGTGTGGTGGCTGCTGCTGTGGTGGCGTTGTGGCTGGTTACGTGGCCCACGCTGAGCCGCGGCGAGCGGCTGGGTGCTGAGCAGCAGTCACGGCGGTCGGCGTTGTCTGAGGCTGTTGTTGATTTGCTTGCTGGCACGCGCGAGGTGCTTGTCTTTGATCGTAAGGAGCAGGCGGTAGCTGGTGTGACTGCGGCGGCAGCTGCGGTGGATGTTCCGGCTCGCAAGATCCGCACCTTGGAGGCTTGGGGCGCGTCGTTGCGTGAGGCTGTTGTGGTGGGGGCTTCGGTGGCGTTGGTGGTGGTGGGTGCTACGTCGGTGACGTTGGATCCGGTGTGGGTGCCGTGTTTGTTGGCGGGGTCGTTGACGTTGTTGGCGCCGGTGGCTGAGGCGGTGGCTGTGATCTCGACGTTGCAGCCTCATCGGGCTAGTGCGCGACGGGTGGCTCAGGGCGTGGCGTTGGTGTCAGAGGGGGCCGGTTCAGTGGTTCCTGCTGCCGGTGAGGTGGGTGTTTCTGGTGATGGTGGTGTGGCTGTGTCGACGTCTGGGGTGCAGTTTGCGTATCCGGGGCGTGCGGTGATTGAGGTGCCGGATATGTGTGTGGCGGCGGGTGAGCATGTGGGGATTGCGGGTCCGTCTGGGGTGGGTAAGTCGACGTTGGCGCGGTTGTTGACGGGGTTGTGGCGTCCGGATGGTGGCGTGTTGCGGGTGTGTGGGTTGGTGCCTGATGAGGTGCCTGCTGATCGATGGCCGGGGTTGGTGCAGTTGGTGGAGCAGGATGCGCCGTTGTTGCACGGTTCGTTGGCGGATAATTTGCGGTTGGGTGTTCCGGATGCTTCGGATGCGCAGTTGTGTGAGGTGCTGGAGCGGGTTGGGTTGCCGGTGGATGGTGGGGTGTTCTCGGCTGGGTTGGATACGCAGTTGGGTGAGGGTGGTGCTGCTTTGTCTGGTGGTGAGCGGGCGCGGGTGGCGTTGGCGCGGGCGTTGTTGTTGTCTCCTGCTGTGTTGGTGTTGGACGAGACGACGGCGGCGTTGGATGCGGTTGCGGAGGCTGGTGTGATGGATGTGGTTGCGAGTGTGGATGCGACGGTGTTGGTGATTTCGCATCGGCAGCGGACGTTGGAGCGGATGGATCGGGTGGTGGTGTGGCCGGGTTGATGGGTGTGGTGGGTGTGGCCGTGGCCTCTGGTGGTGGGGCACGGCCGTGTTGTTGGGGGTGGGTTAGGTGGTGTGGATGTAGTGGGTGGTGGGGTGTGGGTGCATGAGGAATTCGTGGTGGGAGATGTTCCAGGCGTAGGCGCCGGCGAGGCTGAATGCGATGCGGTCGCCGGCGCGTAGGGGTGTGGGGATGGTGCGGGAGAGGATGTCTTTGGGGGTGCAGAGTTGTCCGGAGACGATGGCGTGGTGTGGTGTGGTGGGGCTGGTTGGTCGGGGCCAGGGGTGTGGCCAGTGGTTGATGGGGATGACGGTGGCGGGTTGGTTGTGGTTTTTGGTGGCGGGGGTGCGGATGTGGTGTGTGCCGCCGCGGACGACGGCGACGGTGCTTGCGTGGCTGGTTTTTACGTCGAGGACTTCGGTGATGTACCAGCCGCAGTAGGCGGTGAGTGATCGGCCGGGTTCGATGCGTAGGGTGAGGTGGGGGTTGGTGGTGAGGATGGTGTGTAGTCCGGTGCCGTAGGTGTTCCAGTCGAAGTGGTGGTGGGGGTTGGTGTAGTCGACGTTCATACCGCCGCCGAGGACGATTTCGTTCAGGGGGATGTTGTGTTGGTGGCTGAGGGTGGTGGTGTGGTTGATGATGTGGTGGGCGTTGGTGAGGGCGTCGGTGGCGTTGAGGCCGCTGGCGAGGTGGGTGTGGATTCCTTTGAGGTGGAGGTGGGGGTAGGTGCCGTTGGTGAGGAGGGTGAGGGCGTGGTGGGCTTGTTCGGGGTCGAGGCCGAAGGGGGTGGGGGTGCCGGCCATGGTGAGGCCGGTTGGGTGGGGTTGTGTTGGTGGGTTGGGCAGGTTGAGGCGTAGGAGGATGTTGGTTGGGTGGTTGGGGTTGGTGAGGTGGGCAAGTTGGTGGAGTTCGTTGATGCTTTCGATGTGGATTCGGTGGGTGTTGTGGTTGATGGCGGTGGTGAGTTCGGTGTCGGTTTTTGCGGGGCCGCTGAAGGCGATGGGTCGTTGGGTGGTGTGTTGTGTGACGTGGGTGAGTTCGCCGCTGGAGGAGACTTCGAATCCGTCGATGTGGGGTTCGAGGGTGGTGAGAATGTGGGGGTCGGGGTTGGCTTTGGTTGCGTAGTAGAGCTCGAGGTTGGGTGGGAGGGCGGCGCGGATGGTGGTGATGTGGTTGTGGAGGCTGGGGAGGTCGTAGATGTAGGCGGGTAGTTGGGTGTGGTGGAGGTTGCGGGCGAGTTGGGTGATGGCTGGTGGTGTGTTCATGGGGTGGTTTGGGGGTGGTTGGGGGTGAGGGGGGAGGTGATGGGGATGTAGGTTGCTTGGCGGTCGGGTAGGCGGTTCCAGCGGGTGATGAGGTTGGCTTTGGCGGGTAGGGGTGCGCCGTTGAGCAGTTCGGTGAGGGGTTGGGGGTTGTTGTGTTGGTCTGCGTAGTTGTGGAGGGTGGTTCGGGTGTCGTTCCAGAGGTGGGTTTCGAGGTGGGGGTGGATGTCGGTGAGGGTGGCGGCGAGTTCGGTGAGGTGGTTGGTGAAGAGGCAGTAGGTGATGCGGTTCCAGCCTTGTTGTGGGGTGTAGGTCAGGGGGGTGGCGATGTGGGTGGGGAGGTTGTTGAGTAGTTCGGTGTGGTGGTGGTGGAGGAGTTTTGTGCCTTCGAAGTCACGGAAGATCATGCGGGTGGGTGTGCCGGTGGGGTCGACGCAGACGATGACGTTTTGGAGGTGGGGTTCGAGGATGAGTCCGTGGTCGAGGTAGGCGGTGAGGACGGTGGGGATGAGGAGGTTGTTGTAGGTCTGCCACCAGGTGCGGATGGTCTCGGGGGTGGCGTTGTGGAGTAGGTGGCTTGCGTGGGCGGTGGAGTGGGGGTGTTCTTCGGCGATGGCGGCGGCGAGGTAGGGGGTTTCGTTGGGTTGGAGGTGGGGTTGGAGGCCTTCGCGGAGGATGACGCTGAGTCCTTCGAAGAGGGTGGTGTTGGTGGTGCCGTCGGGGTTGGGTAGGGCGATGGTGCGGTAGGCGGGTTCGCGCAGGATGGTGGTGTTGGGGTGGGTGTGGTGGAGGGTGTCGAGGGTGTTTTTGAGGTGTTTGGTGAGGGTGACTGCGCCGGTGAGTTCGTAGGTGGCGTTGGTGCGGATGCAGTTGGTGATGCGGATGGCGAGGCTGAATTTGAGGAATTCGTGGCCGTTGTAGAGGGTGCGGACTGATGCGGTGGGGTGCCAGTGGCGGGCGCCGGGTCCTAGGTCGATGATGTCGCGGCGGGTGAGGGCGTGTTGGAGGGTGGGGTTGGTGGCGAGTAGTTGCCATTGCCAGGGGTGGGCGGGTAGGTATCGGTAGCCGTGGGGTGTGGGTGGGGCGTGGCGGTCGAGGGGTTTGGTGGCGTTGTCGTGGGCGGTTTCTTCGTGGATGAGGTGTTCGCGGATGGCGAGGTTGCGTAGGGGGAAGGAGGTGGTGGCTTCGGGTGCGTAGCGGTGCCAGTGGGTGTCGGAGCCGGTGTGGGCTTTGGGGGTGGGGTGGAAGCGGTGTCCGTGGATGAGTGTTTGTTCGGAGTTGATGTAGTTGAGGTGGGGGGTTCCGGTGTGGGGGGTGTGGTTGGTGTGGTGGGTGGTGGCGAGGTGGATGTGGTGGAGGCTGGCGCGGACTTGGTCGATGAATTCGTCGTTGGGGTGGCCTGTGTGGTGGGTGAGTTCGGTGTTGATGAGGTGGGCGAGTCGTTCGGCGTTGATGGGTTGCCAGGTGTTGTTGTGGTGTTCGTGGAGGGGGCCGTGGAATCGGTGGGTGCCGGTGATTGAGGTGTGGCGGATGCGGATGCGTAGTTGGGTGTTGGTGTGGGGAAGGGTGATGTGGAGGTGGTTGTTGGCGGTGTGGAGGTGGTTGTTGGGGCCGCAGAGTTCTCTGGTGAGGCAGTTGAGGAGGGTGTGGGTGGTGATGGTGTCGGCGTCGATGAGGGTGGTTTGGGTGATGTCGGTGTCGGTGGTGGTCATTGGTGTCCTTGGTGGTGGCGGTGTGGTTTAGGAGGTGGTGAGGTAGTTGGGTGCGGGTAGGTAGTACTTGTTGATGTCGCTGGCGTGGTGGCGGGTGCGGTGTTTGGGCAGGAGGGTGCCTGCGGTGAGCATGGCTTTGATGGGGTGGGTGGGGGCGTTGAGGATGTGGGTGCGGATGAGGTTTTGGGTGTGGGGGTTGGTGATGGTGTTTGTGGCTTTTTCGAGGCGTTCGCGTAGGAGGGGAAGGCTTGTTCCGGGGGTGAGGTGTCCGGTGTGTTCGAGGTGGATGGCGGGGGCGGCGCAGCATAGGTGGAGGGTGATGGTGGTGAACATGTCGGTGAGTTGGTGGGGGGTGCAGGCGTTGATGCGGGGGTCGTTGAAGGTGGGGTGGTGGGGTGGGGTGAGGTGTTGGTGGAGTTGGGGGGTGTAGATGCGGGGGCTGTCGTTGTCTTTGTAGAGGAGGCGGATGTGGTGGCCGCTGGGCAGGGTGGTGTGTGGGGGGTGTGGGGTGTGGCTGGGTGGGTCGATGACTAGGGAGATGTTTTGTTGGTGGGATTCGAGGGCGATGCCGTGGTCGAGGAGGGTGATGTGCCAGGTGAGGAGGGTGTCCCAGAGGGTGGTGAGGAGGGTGGTGTGGTTGCCGTTGGTGTGGCGGTCGGCGAGGTCGTCGATGACGAGGCGGCCGGTGGGGGTGGTGGCGGTGAGGGCTGCTAGGGGGAGGACGAGGGAGTTGGTGATGGTGGTGGGTAGTTGGCGGGCTAGGCAGGCTAGGAGGGGGTGGTTGGCGTGTGCGTAGCTTTGTTCGTCGGCGTGGAGGATGTGGTGGTTGTTGGTGGTGGTGGCGATGTGTTGGATGAGTTGGTGGCCGGTGGCGGTGTCGATGAGGCTGCCGGGGGTGATGGTGCGGGTGTTGCGGTTGCCGAGGGTGGCGGTGGTGATGGGGAGTTTGAGGTGGGTGAGGGGGTTGGTGGTCAGGGCGAGGGTGCGTAGGGAGAGGGTGGGGATGGTTTCGGGGCCTGGGGTGTGTAGGAGGTGGGCGGTGGTGGCTAGGCCTGTTGTGGTGAGGGCGTTGGTGAGGTGGGGGCCGATGGTTAGTGGGTGGATGGGTAGGGCGGTTTCGTGGGGGGCTAGGCCGGGGATGTCGGTGCGGGTGGGGGTGGTGGTGCCGGGGTGTGTGGTGAGGGTTTCGGTGGGGAGGGCGAGCCAGCGGAGGTGGATGTGGGGTGCGGTTTCGGGGGCGTATTTGTGGATGTCGTGGGGGTTGAGTCCTGTGCGTGCGTGGCTGGTGGGGTAGACGGGGTGTTCGGTGCGTGCGGCGAGTGCGTCGAAGGCGAGGGAGGCGTGGGGGCCGTACCAGGTGGATGTGTCGGGTCCGTGGGTGGTGGTGAGGTGGTGGTGGAGGGTGTGTTGGGTGGTGTCGTGGATGTGGGTGGTGGTGAGGTGGTGGGCGCATTCGGTGGCGAGGGTGGTTAGGCCGTTGCGGGTGTCGTTGTCTAGGAGGGGGGTGATGGTGGTGAGGAGGTGGGGGTAGGTGGTGATGTGGGGGCCGGGGTCGATGCGGGGGTGGATGGGGCGGGTGTGCCATTGGCACATGAACTGGGTGGGTTGGACGGGGATGAGTAGGTCGGTGGTGGGGGTGAGTGTGCGGCGTAGCCAGGGGCCGTCGTGGTGGTTTTCGAGGGTGGATGCGGTGCGGATGTTGCCGATGTCTTCGCGTAGGAAGGTGTCGAGGAGTCGGTGGATGAGGTGGGTTTCGTTGGGGTTGGTGGGGTGGTGTGTGGGGGTCATGGTGTGATTTCCCACGTGAGGGTGGCGAGGTGTTTTTCTGCGGCGGTGTTGACGGCGGTGGTGGTGGTTCCGGTGGTGCGTAGTACGCCGAGGTAGTCGCGGTTGGTGTGGTGTAGGGGGTGGGTTTCGCCGATGTTGCGTAGGGGGGTGTAGGTGAGGTGGGTGGTGCCGTCGGTGTGTTCGTGGGCGGTGGGGGCGGCGGTGAGGGTGCCGGGGGTGGTGGCGTGGGGCCAGTCGATGCGGGCGGCGATGTTGGTGCGTAGGGGTAGGTGTGTGGGTAGGGGGTGTCCTAGGTGGGTGCGCCAGACGTGTTCGAAGTAGGGGATGTTGTGTAGGTCGGCTAGGAGGAGGTCGCATTGGTCGCCGATGGAGCGGTAGTTCACTTCGATGAGGTGGACGTGTCCGTTGTTGACGATGAATTCGGTGTGGCAGGCGCCGAAGTTGACGCCGAGGATGTTGAGTTGGTGGAGGACTTGGTTGGTGATGTTGGTGGGGTGTGCGGGGGTGTATGTGCAGGTTTTTTCGATGAAGTAGGGGGGTGGGGTGGTGGTGGTGTGGAAGCCGCCGAGGATGTGGAGGTGGTGGTTGTCGCCGAGTGTTTCTAGGGTGCAGAGGTTTCCGGGGAGGTATTCCTCGATGAGGAGGGTGTCGTGTGGGCGGTGGGTGCGGATGGTGTTGATGGCGGTGGTGAGGTGGTGTGGGGTGTGGGTGAGGATGACGTCTTCGCTGGCGACGCCTTCGCGGGGTTTGATGACGCAGGGGTAGGTGATGGGGAGGGTGTGGATGGTGTTGGTGGGGGTGTTTGGTGGTAGTTCGGTGGTGGTGATTCCGGCGCCGTGGTGGGCGAGTTGGCGGCGCATGAGTGCTTTGTTTTTGGTGTGGAGGGTGGCGCGCCAGTCTTTGCCGGGGAGGTTGTAGTAGGCGGCGGCGAGGGCGGTTTGGGTTTGGAGGTGGTCGCTGTTGCTGAGGATGACGTCGGGGTGGGGGTGGTTGCTGATGGTGGCGATGACGTCGTGGTGGTTGAGGACGTTGCAGTTGATGATGCGGGTGTTGGTGGTGGGGGTGTAGTCGTTGGGGTGGTCGGTGAGGATGGTGGTGTGTAGGCCGAGGCGGTGGGCGGCGGGAAGGTAGCCGTGGGTGAGTGAGTGGTTGGGGTTGCGTGCGAGTAGGTATGCCTGCATGTGGGGCGGGCTTTCGGTGAGTGTTGTTTGGTGGGGCGTGATTTTTTGGGACCACTTTATGTGTGAATTTCTTTCGTACGGTGTGATGTTGGTGATGTTTTGGGTGGTTCTGTTTTTGGGTTTGGGGTTGGGTGGTTATACGCGTTGAGCCCCCTCCAGGTGGAGGGGGCTCAACGGGGTTTAGTGGGGTGTGGTGGTTATTTCGCGGGGTAGAAGGCTTCGTTCATGCTGGTGACGGCGTCGAGGTTGCCCCAGGTTCCGGGGAGGAGTTCGGCGGCTGGTAGGGCGACGATGCGGTCGTTTTTGACGGCTTCGACGTTGGCGAAGTTTTTGGTGAGCCATTCGCGGGTGCGTTTTTCGTGGTCTTTTCCGGTGGAGGAGAAGACGATGACTTCGGGGTTTTTGTCGACGAGTGTTTCGCGGGAGATTTCTGCGGCAAAGAATTTGGCGAAGGCGGGGTCGTCGGGGTTGAAGACGTTGTCTCCTCCGGCTGCGGCGACCATGGAGTGTTCTACGCCGCCACCGATGGCGGAGATGGTGTCGCCTTCGATGAATAGTTGGGCGACTTTGGGTTTGGTTTGGTCTTTGGCGCGTTCGGTGGCAGCGGTGAGGATGCCTTGGGCTTTGTTGTGGAGTTCTTGGGCTTCTTTGTCTTTGCCGAGGATTTTGCCGAGGGCGTCAATGTCGGTGAGGAGGTCAGTGACGTCAGCTTTGCCGCGTCGGTCGAGGCAGCCTGCTGCGGCGATGTAGACCTCGGCGCCTGCTTGGCGGAGTTGGTCTTCGGTGGCGTAGCCCTTTTCGGCGGTGAATTCGTAGGTGGTGGGTGAGAGGACGAGTTGTGGCTGGGTGCCTAGTAGTTGTTCTTTGGTGGGTGGGGCGCTGTCGGATAGGACTGTGGGTTTGTGGCCGTTGGCGGTGAGGCTGGTTGGGATGGGGGCGCCGTTGGTTTGGGCGATGGCGGTGACGCGGTCGGCTGCGCCGAGGCGGGCGATGAGGTCGCCTTGGCCTGGGTTGAGGGCGACGATGCGTTGTGGGTCTGCGGGGTAGGTGTGTGCTTTACCGCAGTTGGTGATTTGGGCGGCGTTTTTTCCGTTGTTGGCGGAGGAGTTGCTGACGCCTTGGCCGCAGGCGGTGAGGGTCAGTGAGCCGATGAGGGCGGCCGCGGCGGTGGCGGCGAGGGCACGGTTTTTCATGTGTTTTTCCTGTCTGTGTTGTGGGGGGATGGTTGGGTGACGCGGCGGCGGAATGAGAGGACGGTGCCGCCTCGGGGGTCTGTGAGGGCTACTGATTCGATGCCGAGTACCTGGTCGATGAGTTCGGTGGTGAGGGTGGTCTCGGTGGGTCCTTCGGCTAGGACGGTGCCGTTGTGGATGACGACGGCGCGTTGGGTGTAGGCCAGGGCGAGGTTGACGTCGTGGAGGGCGGCTAGGACGGTGGCTCCGCGGCTGGTGACGATGTGGAGGAGGTCGTGTTGGAAGCCGAGGTCGGCGTGGTTGGTGGGTTCGTCTAGGAGGAGGACGGGGGTTTGTTGGGTGAGTGCGCGGGCTAGGAGGATGCGTTGTTTTTCGCCTCCGGACAGGGCGGCGAAGGTGCGGTTGGCTAGGTGGGGTGCGCCGACGTCGCGTAGGGCGGTGTGGGCGATGTCGAGGTCTTGTGGTGAGTCTGCGCCGAATCCGCGTTGGTGGGGTACGCGGCCGAGGAGGACGACTTCGATTCCGGTGAGGGGGAAGTCGGTGCCTGTTTCTTGGGTCATGACGGCGATGCGTCGGGCGGCTTCGATGGAGGTGAGGGTGTGGATGTTGTCGCCGTTGACGGTGATGTGGCCGCTGGTGGGGTGGTGTACGCGGTAGGCGGTGCGTAGGAGGGTGGATTTTCCGGAGCCGTTGGCGCCGAGGAGGGCGACGGTGGTGCCGGTGGGGACGGTGAAGGTGGCGTTGTTGACGATGGTGTGTCCGCCGAGGTCGACGCGTAGGTCGTGGAAGGTGAGGTCCATGGTGTCAGATGTCTTTGTGTCGCATGAGCCAGAGGAAGAAGGGTGCGCCGGTGACGGCGGTGAGGATTCCGATGGGGATTTCGATGGGTTGGAACAGGGTGCGTGCTGCGAGGTCGCAGAGGGTGAGGAAGGTGGCTCCCATGAGGGTGGCGATGGGGATGACGCGGCGGTGGTCTGCGCCGATGAGCATGCGGGTGGTGTGGGGGATGATGAGGCCGACGAAGCCGATTCCGCCGGCGACGGCGACGGTGGCGCCGGTCAGGAGGGCGGTGATGGCTAGGAGGAGGCGGCGTAGGTGGGGGACGTTGACGCCGAGGGCGGTGGCGGTTTCGTCGCCGGTGGTCAGGGCGTTCATGGCGCGGGTTCGGGTGCCGACGACGATCAGGGCGATGGCTAGTACTGCTGCGGTGGCGGGCAGGGTTTGCCAGCTGGCTGCGGAGACTGATCCGAGGAGGAAGTGCAGGATGCTGTAGATGTTTTGGGCGTCGGTGGTGGTGATGAGGAAGTTGGTGAGGGCTGAGAGCAGTGATCCGAGGGCGACGCCGGCGAGGATGAGGCGGGCGGGGGCAATGATGCCGCGTTTTTGGGCGAGGTAGTACAGGACGGCGATGGTTAGGGCGGCGCTGGCGAAGGCGGCGGTGTTCAGGGCTAGGCCGGTGATGGCGGTGCTTCCGGTGACGATGGCCAGGACTGCTCCGAGGCCTGCGCCGGAGGAGATGCCGAGGATGTAGGGCTCGGCGAGGGGGTTACGGACGGTGACTTGGAGGATGACGCCGGCCAGGGCTAGGGATGCGCCGGTGAGGGCGGCTAGCAGGGTTCGGGGTAGGCGGAAGGTCCAGACGACTTGGTCTTGGGCTGGGGTGATGCTTCCGTCGCTCATCCAGGGCATGTTGGGGATGAGGTGTCCGATGACGATGCGGGCGGCGTCCAGGGGTGGGACCGTTAGGGGGCCGTTTGCGGTGGAGATGAGGATGGCGGCGATGAGGATGGTCGCGAGGACTAGGCACCACGGTAGGGTGTGATGTCGAGTGGTGGGTGGCACTTGGTTCCTTCCGGGTGTCCTGGTCCCTCCTGGCAGAGACTGCGATAATCATTATCATTAACAGATTGGGTGGGGCCACTTTTTGACCCCTGAAGCGGGTCGTTCGCGGGGCGCTGATCACAGTGCGGATGCCCGATGTGCTTTCTGCGAGTGAAAAGTTGTACGGTAGGTGCGGAACTTCCACTTTGTGGCGTTCTGAAGCGTTGTCTTACACTGTTCGCGCAGCGTAAGGCGTCAAGCGCTTCGGGCCTCTAGCTCAGTTGGCAGAGCATCGGACTTTTAATCCGCTGGTCGTCGGTTCGAGCCCGACGGGGCCCACAACAAACCTCCAGGTCAGACTTTGTCTCGGCCTGGAGGTTTCTTGGTTCTCTGAACAGATAGTGCGCACAAGGCCCTGAGTTCGATGACTATCCCCTGGTCACCTCTTGCCGGGCCTGCGCGCAGGTTACTCACACATCATTGACGTGCTTGCAGGGCCCGGATGGCGTCTGTGATCGTGGCGCCAGGGTGTTCAGCTCGGTATTTCTTAATGTCAGCTACGTCGGGATTTTCCCCAAATATGCCCGCGGGGTTACCCACTGTTTCTTCTTCTGACCACGACATGATGGCAACGATGAAAAATAGTGTTCCCGTCAGCGGTTCCTCTGTTCCGAACCACATGTACAAGCCCACAGCCAATAAAACCCACGGCGCTGAAGCTTTCACCCAAGGAACGTATTTACTCATCACGTAAAACCTTTTCTTGTAAAGAAGAAGCAGTCACAATTTTCCTTCACCATAGGCTCAGGGGGGCGAGCGGCGCCACTGATTCACCCGAAAAACTTCCTCGTGACCACGGGCCTTACGCTCCTACCCCGCACCGCTTCTGGGCGTGCCATACCGCGGCGGTAGACTCGCCCGCCACTACGATACGAACGTATTGACAACACTAGAATGCAAGCGGAGCAGCGAACTCACCTTGCGATCACATAGTTGGCATCGAAGCCCCAAGCCTTGCGCTTCATCCGACTCCTGCAGCAAACCATCAAGGTTGACACGCATATCGCGTACTACAGCAAAAGCAATAAAGCCGCTTGCCATGCACGCCGATATGCTCCCGCGAATCGCTCAGCATCCCTGTAGATGCCGAGGCTTTTACAGCCGTTCGCCTCGAGCGACTCCGACATGCGAGAGGAAGCTCCATGACCATCACTTCCGTTCCTGGACCTGAAGTCCGCCCCGTCACTGGCACCCTCCACGCCCTCGATCCCGAACGCCCGATTCAAGCGAGCATGGAGCTGGCTAAAAAGTATGGAGAAATATTCCGTCACCAGTTCCCTGGAAAGCCGGCAGTGTATTTTGTTTCTTCTTTTAAACTCACTGATGAACTTTGCGATGAGTCCCGTTTCGATAAACGCGTACATGGCTCATTGGAAAACATTCGATCCTTTGCCGGGGACGGCCTTTTTACTGCTTATACCGGGGAAGAAAACTGGGGCAGAGCTCACCGAATCCTCATGCCTGCTTTCTCACCTTTAGCACTGCGGGGAATGTTTGACGGCATGAGTGACATCGCTGAACAACTCATGCTGAAGTGGGAAAGGCTCGGCCCGGACGCCGACATCGACGTCGTTAACGATTTCATCAGGCTGACCCTAGACACAATCGCCTTGTGTTCTTTTAGCTACCGGTTCAACTCTTTCTATTCTGATTCCTTGCATCCTTTCGTGAACGCAATGGTGGAAGCGCTCAACGAATCCGGACAACAAAATCGTCGCATTCCTCTGCAAAACCGACTCATGGTAGTTCACCAGCGCCGGTACGCAGAAAACATCCGCGTCATGAAAGAAATCGCTGGCAAGCTCATCACGCAACGTCAGGCCACTCCCCTGCCCAACGGCAACAGCGACATTCTGGACACCATGCTCAAAGCCCGCGACCCACAGACAGGTGAAGGGCTCTCTGATGAAAACGTCCGCTATCAAATGGTGACGTTCCTGATTGCTGGGCACGAAACCACCTCTGGGCTACTGAGCTTCACTGTCTACGAGCTACTGCGTAACCCGCAGGTGATGGCCACTGCACGCGAACTCGTCGATACCGTGCTGCAAGGAAGATTCCCCACATATGAAGACCTCAGCCAGCTGGGATATCTAGACCAAATCCTGCGCGAAACGCTGCGCCTATGGCCCACCGCCCCCGCTTTTGCCCTCCACCCGTACGAAACGACTCTGCTGGCAGACCAGTTCGAAATACATCCCGACGAGACCGCCATGGTGCTCACTCCATCACTTCACCGTGACCCCACCGTGTGGGAAGACCCAGAACGATTCGACCCAGATCGGTTCTCGTACGAACGCGCCAAAGACATTCCCGCCAACGCATGGAAACCCTTCGGTAACGGCCAACGCTCTTGTCTTGGCCGCGCTTTTGCTCTCCAAGAGGCACAGCTCGTCCTTGCTCTTCTCCTGCAGCGATTCGATATCGACTGGTCTGACCCCACCTACACTCTCAAAATTAAAGAAACCCTCACTCTCAAACCTGATGGCCTATTTGTGCGGCTACGGCGCCGTGAAGGTGTCGGTTCAGCACGTGTCACTAGCGCGGTGGAAAATGTCACCGAAACCGCACCGGAAACGATCGCTGAGGCGCACGGCACCCCGGTGCAGATCCTCTTCGGTTCCAACGCAGGGACCTGTGAAGCCTTCGCGAATCAAATCGCTGGAAAAGCAAAAACCCTGGGCTACTCCCCCACCGTTCACCCTCTCGATGAGGGAATCGACAATCTCTGCCGCGACGGCGCAACCCTCATCGTCACCGCCTCTTACGAAGGTCAGCCGCCAGACAATGCGCGCCGTTTTGTGCGTTGGTTAGGCGAGCAAGCCCCGAATTCTTTGCGTGGAGTACGTTTCGCTGTGTTCGGTTGCGGTAACACCGACTGGGCTCGCACCTATCAACGCATCCCCACCATCATCGACGAGGGCCTGCAAACAGCTGGCGCGCAACGGCTACTAGAACGCGGTGAAGCTAACGTCAAAGGTGACTTCTTCGGTGACTTCGAAACGTGGCAGGAGTTGATGTGGCCCGCTGTCGCTCACGCGCTCGGAGTCGCCACCCCCACCCCGGACACCGTCAACGCGGGACTGCATGTCGAGGTTCTGGGCGAGGGACGCAGCCCTATCTTCGCTTCTTCGGAACTGGGTTTTGGCACAGTCGTGGCCAACCGAGAACTTGTCGACACTTCTCAGCCCGGGGGCCGCAGCAAACGCCACCTAGAAATCGCGCTCCCTCCGGGAGCGACCTATCACACCGGCGACTACCTAGTTGTTTTGCCGTTGAACCCTGCCTCAGTTGTAGACCGCGTCCTGAACCGGTTTGACCTCGCCTATGACACCCGCTTACTCATCGAATCAAGCGAAGAAATCTCTACCAAGCTCCCTCTGGATGAACCCATTTCGGCAGGTGAATTATTCGCCGAATACGTCGAACTGTCCCGCCCTGCCAGCAGACGCCACATCTCTCAGTTAGCTGATGCCTGCTCTTGCCCACCGGAAAAGAAAAAACTTCTCTTCCTCGCTGAAGAAGAAAACTACGAACCCGAAATCCTGGAGAAACGTCGATCCGTGCTGGATTTATTGGAAGAGTTCCGTTCAGTTTCTCTTTCTCTATCGAGTTTCTTGAGCATGCTCACTCCATTGAGCACCCGGCAGTACTCAATCAGTTCTTCGCCTTTGTGGAGCAGTGACCACGTCACGTTGACTGTCGCGCACTTGTCCGAACCTGCGCGTTCAGGGCGTGGACAGCACCACGGGGTGGCCTCGTCATACTTGGCTGGCACCCGCCCTGGCGCCAGAATCCCGGTAAGTGTGCGTAGCAGCAGCATGGCAAATAATCTTCCCCAGGACGTGACAACTCCTGTGATCATGGCATGCGCTGGAACAGGGATCGCACCGTTCCGCGGGTTCGTGCAACAACGCGCCCTGCAAGCTCAAGAAGAAGGAGTCACCCCCGCCCCGACGCTGCTCTTTTTTGGCTGCCACAGCCCCAACACCGACCTGCTGTATGCCGAGGAATTCGCGGCCTGGGAGCAAGAAGGAATTGTTGATATCCGGCCGGCTTTCTCACGCGCTCCTGAAGAAGGCCCTGAAGGACCTATGCGATACGTACAAGATCGCATGTGGGCCGACCGCGCCGACATCATCGACCTGGTCAACGACGGTGCGAGCCTGTTTGTGTGTGGAGACGGTGAACGTATGGCGCCAGCGGTTCGTGACGTGTGCACGCGTATTTGCGCGGAGGCGAAAAACATCTCCATCGATGAGGCACAGGAATGGCTAACTTCAATGGAACAAGAACACGAGCGATATGTTTCTGATGTCTTCGCTTAATCCAGATATTTTCGGGTCATATCAAACACACAAGCAGTTTTAAACCTGTTGTAATTGCGGAGGCCCCTGGTGGAAGAAACTGGTATCGCGCAACGGCAAGCCAAAGTTGCCGAGCTGATCAGAAACACACGCGTGGCGATGATGACAATGGTCGATAAAAGCGGCGGACTTGTCTCCATCCCCATGGCAACCCAGGAAGCCGAAGTGAACGGAACCTTCTGGTTCATCACTGAGAAAAATTCAGCGAAAGTGCGCCACTTGTCCACGAACCCGCGAGTGAATCTGGCATTCGCGGGCTCTGGATCCTGGGTTTCTGTCTCTGGCACCGCACGCGTCTTGAATGATCCAGAAAAGTTGAAAGAACTGTGGGGCACTTTCACAGATGCGTGGCTCAAAGGCGGGCCAGAAAATCCAGAAAATGTGTTGTTGCGTGTCGATGCCGAGACAGCTGAATACTGGGATTCCTCCGGAAGCGGAATGATTGTGCAACTTGCCAACCTTGTGAAGTCGGCAGTCACCGGCGAGCGCTTGGGAGGCGAAAACGAGACGGTGCGTTTTTCTCCGAAGGAAGAAACGCACCACAACTCGAATTCTTAACAGGTCAGCGGCACACAGAACACGTCACTGAAACAGCTGGTGTGCCCTGCTGACTACAACCGGAAACGAGAAACCAACGTGTTGAGAGTGGTTGCCTCATCAGCGAGTTCACGGGCCGAATCAGCCGCGGTGAGCGCCACTGTCGATGATTGACCGGCACGATCCACCAGCGCAGCCAGCTCACGAGAAATGCCGGTGGTGTCGCTAGCGGTGCGGTGAATGTTGACTCCCATCTCATTGGTGGTCGCGGTCTGTTCTTCCACTGCCGAAGCGATAGTGGATTGCGTGTCATCGATCTGACGGATGATCATGCTGATCTGCTCGATAGCAGCCACAGCCGCCGCGGTGTCTTCTTGGATCTCGGTGATGCGGCGGCTGATGTCCTGCGTCGCGGTGGAGGTTTCCCGCGCGAGATCTTTCACCTCACCAGCCACCACAGCGAACCCTCTGCCTGCTTCTCCGGCGCGCGCAGATTCAATCGTGGCGTTCAGCGCGAGCTGGTTGGTTTGGTTAGCGATAGTGCCAATAGATTTGATCACTGAGTCGATCTGGATGGAACTTTCACCGAGTTTGGCGATGGTGCGGTTGGTCATCTCGGTAGCGGCCACAGCGCGCCCTGCAACTCCGGCCGCTGCTTCAGCGTTCTTGGCGATCTCTCGAATGGAAGCCGTCATTTCTTCAGCACCGGCGGCGACGGCCTGGACCTGATCGCTGACTCCAGCAGTTCCTCGAGAAACTCGCTCCATCCCTTCAGCAACAGCGGTCGAGGTTTCCCCAAACTCTTCAGCAACTTGAGCTAGCCGGTTTGAAGAGCCGGAAACAGCGGCAGAGGCAACCGACACTTCAGAGATCACTTCCCGCATAGACAGACGAGCATTCTCGATGGCCAACGCCATACGTCCGAGTTCGTCTTCAGAGGTCGGCACAGACGCGACCGTGAGGTCACCGCGACTGAGAGCACTCACACTTTCAAGCACAGCACTGATGTTTCCGAATATGCGCCGTCCGACTCGGTACACGGTGAAAGTCAAAAGAGCGATCGAGAGCACGAATACGACCACGAAAACCCACGTCATTGTCGTGGCGACCTCGGCTACATTCTTCTGCTTCTCTGCTGAGCGAGCCCGCACTGACGTGAAAAGAGCCTTGCCGTTGCTGTCGATGATGTCGTAGGCGTGTGCAGCAGTACCGGGCGTTTCTGCGTCGTCGATGATTTCGTCGGCTTTGTCCAGGTTCGCTGGTGTTTTTGTTCGATACAAAGCCACAGCACGCCCGTCCGCGTCGAAGAACTGTTTCCAGGCGGCAGTCATGGCATCCCAGTTAGCGCGTTCTTGTGTCGTGAGTTGGTCAACGGGGAAGTCAGCGAGTTGTTTTTTAAGGTCTTCAGTCGCAGCGAGGTAGGAGCCACGGTTAGTTTCTTTTCCGCCAGCAACCGCCTCGGCTGGATCTTTGCGACGCGTGTCCCAGACATAGAAAGCCTGCCAGCCACTGACGTCTGCGTTGGCGTAACGAATGGCTTCGACTTTGCGGTTGACATCCCGGAGAGCTTCGAT
Source organism: Dermatophilus sp. B7861-1 (assembly GCF_058996045.1). NCBI lineage: Bacteria > Bacillati > Actinomycetota > Actinomycetes > Micrococcales > Dermatophilaceae > Dermatophilus > Dermatophilus sp. B7861-1. The sequence continues at coordinate 2,230,064 of NZ_CM180082.1, forward strand.
TTCATCTGAAAGGGAACGCTGTTGCCCCACAGCGATGAGGGCACTGATGCCAAGAAGAATTATCCCAATGATGCCCACTGCTCCGATGGCACCGATCTGCGCTTTAATGCCCGTCCACCGGGATTTTGCCTTTGTGTGCTCGCGCATGCGCCGTCTCCATCTTTCGCAGCCGGTCGATCTTCCGGGCATGAAAGATCTGGGGGCAGGTTCATCGAACTCATCGGCGAAGGCAGCTGCGGTGTGAGTGTCCTTCTGTTGATGCTCTCTTGGGTGATCTGAACTCTCAGAAAGCCTTCGTGTGCACCGATATGGAGAAGACCTGCATCACTCGCATGTTGGTGCTCACTTTTCGAGAGGACTCTCTCCACCATGTCCATTTCTGCCACCGCACCGGAGCAAACCAGCAGGGACCACACTCCCCCATGGCTGGCTAACCTTCCCCTCACACGCAAATTCATGGCAATCGTGACAGTAATGTCGCTCGTCGCAATCGTCATCACGGGCGTGAATGTCTACTCCGGTCAGCAAATGGTGGAGCGGACCGAGAGCATACGAACTTTGCAAGAAATCCGTGACCCTCTTAACCTGCTACGCCGCAAGCAGCTTTTCATCCGTGGCCTGTTGTCCAGCATTTCAGCCGCCCGCTCTGCAGAAGAAACCCAAACCCTGCAGAAGAAGTACACGACCAATGATGCCGACGTAAAAAAAATCATTTCGGATCTGTCAAACAATCCTTCTGTTGCAGAAGTAATGCCGACGTGGAGCGAGTTCACGAAACGCTACGACGCATGGCTGACACACCGTGACTCGGTGGTCTACCCAGCAGCGTTAAAGAACGACCCGAAAACCTACGAGTCAACCGAAATACCTGGGCAAAGCCGTAACCTCCTCCAGGCCTCCGATGACGCCTTAGACAAAGCAGCCAAAGAACTCGAAGCCACCGCAGCTCAGTACTCGGATGAGGCATCCTCTACTCAACGCGCTGCGCTCGTAGAAAGCTTGATCGTTCTCTTACTTGGTCTAGCACTATCGATGTTCGTGGCATGGATGATCATCCGTTCGGTGAAACGTCCCGTGGAAGAGGTCAAATCCGCGCTAGAAGCAATGGCCAGAGGCGACCTGACACAGCGCGTACAAGCAACCTCTACTGATGAGATTGGCCGTATGGCTTCAGCGTTGAACGAAGCACAAACGCACCTACGTGATCTCATTCAACGTGCCACGGAAGTGGCATCGAACCTGGCTGACTCCAGCGGCCGTATGACCGCAACAGCAGATACGCTCCGTACTTCTTCCTCCGGTGCGGCTACCCAGCTGACAAACGTCACCTCAGACACCAACCTGGTCTCGGACAACATTCAGACCGTAGCTGCAGGTACAGAAGAGATGACGGTGAGTATCCGCGAAATCGCGAAAAATGCCAACGCCGCCGCAGAAGTTGCTGCCTCCGCGGTACGGGTCGCTGACCGCACTAACGAAACTGTCGGCAAACTGGGCGAATCAAGCCACCAGATCGGTGAAGTGATCAAGTCGATTACCAGTATCGCTGAGCAGACGAACCTGTTGGCATTGAACGCCACGATCGAGGCTGCACGTGCTGGTGAGGCTGGTAAAGGCTTCGCTGTGGTGGCTAACGAGGTGAAAGATCTGGCACAAGAAACCTCCAAAGCCACCGAAGACATCGGCCGCCGGGTAGAGGCGATTCAGGTAGACACCGAAGCCGCCGTAACCGCTATCTCCGAGATTTCTTCGATCATCGCCGAAATCAATGATACCCAGGCCACTATCGCTTCGGCAGTAGAAGAACAAACCGCCACCACAAACGAAATGGGCCGCAACGTTTCCGATGCGGCGCAATCAGCGGCAGGTATTGCTGGAAGCGTGGAATCTGTCTCCCGTTCGGCACAAGAATCCAACGACATCGCCTCCACTATTGCCGACGAGTCTCATCAGCTCTCTTCCCAAGCCGATGAACTACGTCGATTGGTTCAGACCTTCCACGTGTAACACCAAGAAAAAGAGGGGCCTGGCGCGCTATCTGCCCGCCAGGCCCCTCTTTTTACCGATACGCCGGTGCTGATCGTCTGATCATCAATGCGCTGTACGGCCTTGACCAGGCAGCTGCTGTGGCCAAGCTAACCGTACGTGCTTACCCGGGTTGCTTTGACAGATACGGCGAGAGCAATCAGCCATCCCCAACCCCGCGGCCACCAAACTAGCCAAAGCCCACATCGGAGCCAGATCCGTAGGGATTCCGTCAGAGCCGAGCACGGTCATGAGCGTGGCAGCCAGGAGGAGAGCCGCTGTGCCGAGGATCGTAGCGATCTCTGTGAAAAAACGGGTGAGCACAGAGCTAGAGGAGCGGCCACCGCGGCTGAGTTTCCTGCCGTGATGGATGAACATGCGAGAAGCAATAATCCCCCAGGCGGCAAGAGTGACCAACCCGGTAATACCCACTACGGCCAGTATTGGAACCGAATACGTACCGGAAGTGTTCTGCACAGCTAAGGGTGCAGCGTGGCGCTGCCGGTTGGGATAGGTGCGCGCAAACGCAGTGGCAGCATATGCCCCATCGAGGACGAGCGGTTGCGGAGAAGATGTGAAAAGCCCGCGGTCGAAAACAAGAGCGGAGTTGCGCTGCTGGGATTCTGGGGTACGTCCCAATCTTCCGACGACAGGGTAGGTGATGCCCTGATAGGTGATTGTCTCTCGACCTGCGCCGTCGACAACGGTGGAGACGCCACTGCCTACTAGGGCCACCCCTGTTTCCTCTGGGTGGGGTAGCCGGCCAGCATAGGTTGAGATCGGCAACCGCGCTGCCTCTGTAGTAGCAACGGCCTGGGCAGTGGTGATGTCACGTTCGCTGGGTAAGGGCGCAAAGAGCGATAGGTCGTCTTCAGGTGTAGCGCTGGCCATGAGGTCAGCAGCAACACCTGAAGTTTCAAACGCGGTGAGGGTGTGGAGGTTGTTGCCTTCCGCGAAAGTAAGAGTGTGGTGTTCTTTGAATAAAAGAGTGCCGGTAACGAGAGCCAACGCGATAACTGCGATCACTCCCAGGACGAGTCGTTTGTGCCAAGTCATGGGCGCCTCGCCTTTGCTGCTGGGCCGCTGTGGTCAAGTGGGTTCCGCGCCAGCGTAGTGCTTTTCGTTTGTGGGATGTGGGGTGGGTCAGAGCAGACGCATTCTCTTACGTGGACGGAATTCAGGGATGACGTAGTGCTCAAAAAGCTCTAGACCAGTGGAGTCGTACGCAGCCTCGGGGAAGTATGCGATGGCGTAGTCCAAGCCGATGGCGCGCATTTCGTCAAGATAGTCACAAATTTTGTCTGGAGTGCCCACCAACGGCTGGGCTCGCAACTGTTCTACCTGCGCGTGTGCCTGCGTTTGGGTGATACCACCCTCAACCATGCGGTTACCGATAGTGCGGAGTCTTTCGTTGAGATCAGTGAGGTCCGTCCCGACGATGACGGTGTACGTGGCGGTGCGGGTGATAGTGGCCGGGTCCCGGTCAACATCAGTGCAGTGGCGGGTAAGGATGTTGGTTTTGTGGGCGAACTTTTCGGCGGTGCCCTCGAAGTTGGTGTAGTCGGCGTGTTGGGCAGCGAGCCGCAAGGTTTTCTTTTCTCCCCCGCCAGCAATACATATCGGAATGCCATTGGCAGGTGAGCCCGTCACGAGCGTGCCTTGCAGCGGCCGTGGCGCAACGATGGCATTTTCAGCGTTGTAATGGCGTCCTTTAAAGGTGACTGTGCCGGTAGTCCAGGCTTGCCGCAGAATCTCTACCCCTTCAGCAAGCATGCCAATACGTTCGCCCGCACTAGGAAACCCATACCCGTAGGCCAGCCACTCTTCCTCATACCACCCTGCACTCAACCCAACATCCAAGCGCCCCTCCGAAATGATGTCGACCGTGGCGGCCATTTTGGCCAGGAGCACCGGGTTGCGATACCCCATCGTGGTGCTCATCTGCCCCAGCCGAACCCGGCCGGTCACTGCAGCCAGCGCAGCAGTGAGAGTCCATGCTTCATGGGTAGGTTCGTGGGTGGCTTCGGGAACTGTGCGGAAGTGGTCGTGTAGCCAAATGGATTCCCACATGTTGTTGGCATCGGCAGCACGGGCTAGCCCTGCCATGACTCCCCAGTGTTGTGCCGCCGGAATCCCCACCAGATCCATCCGCCACCCTTGCGGGATGAACATTCCGAACCGCATGGTTGTTACCCTTTCGCGCTGCTTTTAGGTGCGCGGCGGCCAGGTTCGGTCGTCGTGCATATCCAGTCTGCCTTGCCAACACCGACACGTCTGCGAGCGAAACCACTTGTCCTCAATGGATATCCGTCTCATATCGGACAGAATCGGGTCGATGAGGAGGCATTGGTCCGTCCTCGCCCGGCGGCGCACCAGCGAGGAGGGGAAATGGCGGTAGTCGATATGGCCGGTTCCTCTGGTCAACGGAACTGGCAGTCATCGCAGAGCGTGCATGCTGCGCCTCGGTCGGCGTGGTTCCGCCTGGCTCAGGTGTTGTGGGTGTTAGCTGCCTGCGGTGGTGTCGCGTACGGCGTGGTGTTAGCGATGCCGATTGTGGGTCACAGAATTATCGACCCGTGGCCGATGTACTGGGGATTCGCTGCTGCCGGAGCAGGCGTGTTACTGCTGCGCGGGTGGCGACACTTGCCGGTGTATATGCTTGCGGCGTTTGTGGGTTGCTGGAACGCCTCTCATATTCTTCGTGCGTCGTTGCCAGGTGTAGCCGACACAGACAATGCTCGCGCCAGCGCTATCGCTGCCAGCTGTGTGCTGTGCGCTCTTGTGGGGTTGTTTCTCCAATCCCCGGGCGCAACCAGGTGGATGTGGCTAGCTATCGCTGTTGCTTCGCTACCGATGGGTGTCAGCGAAGCTGTGACTGGCGTGCACCACTACACGTGGACAGGTGATCCGCATGCACCAGTAGCCATGTTTATTAATACGAACAATTACGCCACTATCCTTGTCCTGACCATTGGGATCACCCTTGGGTGGGCAACAGAACAAATAGGGATTCTGTCTCGACTGGCACTCGTAGCAACCGCGGCAACCTGCACCTGGCTCACCTGGATGACCGGTAGCCGTTCATCTTTGATCGCTGTGGTCATTGTCTTGACTTCTGCTTTGGTGCTTACACTCACCCGCTCCAGCAGTGCTCGCATGTGGTGGTCTCGGCTGCATCACCAACGACGCCACGCTGGCCCTCGACCGCCAGCAGTACGCATCGTCAGCGCCATGTTCTCCCTAGTAATAGTCGTTACTGTCGCTGCGGCCCTGCTTCCATTCCGGAACGTGGTTTTAGCTGTTTTAAACCCTGGTGATCCTTCCACTATTCGTTCTGACAACCTCCGGCTCGAACTCATCCGGTTCGCACTCAACCAGTGGAGTCAGCATCCATGGACCGGTGTCGGTGGAGGCTCCCTCACCACGCTGTGGCGGCTCCAAGATCCAGACAACCCCCGCCCTTTAACCCCCACACACAACGGGTTCGTGCAGCTCCTGGCCGAATACGGACTTCTCGCGCTGATCCCCTTGGTTGTTCTGCTTGCTTTCTTGATCTTCCGGGCTTTTCCCCGTCGCAACGCCATACCAACGGCACAGCGTCCACGTGGCCTAGACCGCGCTGGCCTCCAGCACCTGCTCATCACTCACCTGGTGGCTTTCACCCTGGCAGGTGTGCTCATCAGCAACCCCATCCCATGGATGCCGTGGTGGCTCATGCTCGCCACAGCAACTATCTGCGCGATCCATCTGCGCCGCCAAGGCATCAACGCCTGAACAGCCAGCAACCTGACAGATCAGGAAACACCCTCAACTTCATGTCAATACGTCTGCGTATCGGGCCTATTCATGCCGATGGAGGAATCAAGACCGCAGGAAAGGACCCCTCTCATGCCGATGCGCCCCCACACACTCCTGATCACCGCAGCCCTGGCCACTTCTGTATCCCTCACAACCGCCTTCACTGCCGCCGCCGACCCTGCACCCATCTCAAAAATCACCCATATCAACTGGACAACCCCACCCACCCTCACCCGCATCGCTGGAACTGACCGATACAGCACCGCCACAGCGATCTCCCAAAAATATTGGCCCAACGGCAGCAGCACCATTTACCTCGCTAACGGCCTCAACCGCGCCGACGCCTTGGCTGCTGGCCCAGCAGCCGCCCACGCCGAGGCTCCCCTGCTCCTGACCACCCCCAACAGCATCCCTGAAACTGTTCTCACCGAAATCCACCGACTACAACCCACCACTATCTACCTCGTCGGCGGCACCAAAGCCCTCCCAGAACGCCTCACCCAGCAACTACGCGACATCCCCCACATCACCCGCATCGCCGGCACCAACCGATACACCACCGCTGCGGCCCTGGCCGCAACCATCCCCCACCCCAACAAGGTCTACGTTGCCAGCGGCCACGACGATGACTGGCCCGATGCCATCACCGCCGGAGCAGCTGCCGCCGGCGAACACGCCCCCTTACTCCTGGCCTCCCCTGCTGGCCTGCCAGCCCAGAGCATCAAGCACACGGACTCCATCCATCTAGTCGGCAACACCAAACGCCTCACTCCTGCCATTCACAAAACAATCCACACCAATGCGCCCACAGCCAGAATCACGCACACCAGCAGCACCGACAACAACATCTACAGCACCAACACCGCACTGATCAGCATCTCCCCCACACTGAGCAAAACCAGCACCGTTTTCTTCACCACTGGCACCCACTGGCCTGACGCCATCGCAGGCATTCCCGCAGCCGCTAAAGCAGCCGCCCCCATCGCCCTCACCACCAGTACCTGCATGCCCAACAGCACTGCCGACCTGCTCCGAGCGATGCCGCTGCACTCAGCAATCCAACTCGGTGGAATCAACACCATCGATATCGCCAGCTTTGACGACCGCTGCTCCTGGTAACCCCACCCGTAACCACTCCTGCCACGACGAGCGCCGCACACCTTTATCTCATCGTGACCTTGCCGATAGGTAGTCCTCTGCTTCACCCCAGCGAACGGAATCGCTGAGGAACCAACCAGGAGGGTTCATGAACGCCGTAGCTCTACCCCGCACCGCCATCGAAATCCCCCTCAGCGAGCAAGAAGCAGCCATCACCACTGTGCGCGGCATCCACGCTAACGGCCTGCAATTCATCGCCTCAGATATCGAACTCGCCCTCTTGGACAACCCCTGCACAGCTCAGCACGCCCTGGTTGCCCTTATCGCTAAAGAGCTAGCCCCCAGCCACCCAGAAACCACAGTTATCCGCTACCCCACCCACACCTGTTGGGCGCTGCATGTCTCAACCATGGGGCGCCCCCTGCTCATCACCCCCTGCATCACCGAACGGGACGTCGATGCCATCTGGTGGGAGGCCACCTACCTCGATGACAAAGACACACCCACTATCAGCGAACAACTGGGCAGCTCACCAGAAATGATCCACGTGCTGCTCGACCTTCTCAGCGAGTAACACAACAGCCCACTCAGCCAGTGACCGAATCCACCCCAGTCACCCGACATTGCACAGGTTTAACCAAATCAGTGCGCACCCCTTGGCCACGTTTACGCACTTGACGTCCCGGCTCCACACCACTAGCAATCAACGCCAACGAATCCACCCGCTTACCTTGGTGCATCACCTCCACCGAAGCGATGAACGTCGCTGTCGCTGAACCGGAATTACGCACAGTAGCCTCTACCACCGCACGCCCAGCCGGACTCACCTCACAGGTGTGTATCACGGCATCAGAGACACGACTAGCGTCTTCAGGACCTAACGCAGGCATCAAATCCCCGGCCACCATCGTCGCTGCACTATCTGGCTCATCCGACTCCGGCGGAACCTCTGAACGCGCACATCCTGTCACCGCCACCCACACCAAAAGAGCCACGCACACATGACGAACACCGCAGGTAGCCCGCGGTGTTTTTTCAGCAACCATCGCATTCCTCGCCCAGAAGCATCCACTAACACGCGCACCTCTCCCCCTTGAGCAAACCCCAATGCCCCTTGTCTGAGAATGCGCTATCGCCACTTCAAGGTTAGCGAGGCCTCACACAATCCTCGCTCTGAAGGCGAAGACACGACGAAAAACATGTCATTTTTCTGAAAAACGATCTCGCAATACCGTTTTCAAAACTTTTCCTTGAGCATTCCGAGGAAGTTCGTTCACAAACTCGATACGTCGAGGCCATTTGAAACGAGCCACTTTTCCTTCAAGAACAGAACGGAAATCATCCACACCAACACGTTCTTCATCATCTGCCGGGACAACGACCGCCGTCACAGCCTCACCCCACACATCGTCAGCCGTACCGATCACTGCGACCTCTACAACAGCAGGATGATCGAGAAGATGATGCTCCAGCTCAGCCGGATACACATTTTCCCCGCCGGTAATAACAACATCCTTGATCCGATCCACCACATAGTGGAACCCAGCTGCATCACGTCGACCCACATCACCAGTGCGGAACCAGCCCGCCTCGTCGATAGCCGCAGCAGTTGCAACGGGATTGTTCCAGTAACCGACGGTGATATTCCCACCCCGTACCCAAATCTCACCTTCAGCCTCAGGGCCGGCCTGCTCCACTCCTTCACGCATGAGCTTGACGTCCATATACATGGGGACCTTGCCAACACTGGATGGGTGAGTCGCAGCCGCATCTGGCGCCAACACCATGACACACGGCGCACATTCAGTCAGCCCATACGCAGGGACAACAGTGACGCCACGCTCCCCCATTGTCGTCACTACCTGGGGCGGTACAGGAGCCCCGCCACACAAACACACCCGCAACGACGAAAGATCAGCCTCAACGAACTCCGGCGCACGCATCGTGGCCAAGAACATAGCCGGCACAGCCAGAAGTGTGTTTACTCGCTCCGTCTCGATCGTGGACAAAAAAGCCGACGGCGTGAACCGCCGCATCACAACAACACGGCCACCGCGCTTCCAGGTCATCCCTACCGTGACATTCAAACCAGCGATATGAAACAGCGGAGCCACCGCCAACGTGGTGTCTTGCGCCGTGACATGGAAAATCCCAAACAGCGACTCATCGTTCCACCACAGATTCGCGTGCGTCAGGACAGCTCCCTTCGGGCGCCCCGTAGTCCCCGAGGTGTACATGAGCAGCGCCGGGTCATCGTTACGCACCAGCGCAGGAGCAACAATGGGCGCGCTGCCCTCCACGACTTCAGTGAACTCCTCCCACCCGGTGCAAGGCTGGTCCACAACGAGCCGCACACGCACCGCCACACCCTCGTGACCTGCCGCAAACACACTGTCCAGCATCTGCGCACGAGGCGGATCAGCCACCACCGCGACAGCACCCGAGTCAGCGAGGATAAACGCCAGCTCCTCTTCGGCCAACCGGAAATTCACCGGAAGCATAATCGCACCGATGCGACCAGCAGCAATCAACGTCATCAACAACGCTGCGTGGTTTTCCCCCACATAGGCGATCCGATCTGCCTGACGAACTCCCCGTTCACGCAACCCCTGCGCTAACCGATCCACCTCATCGCAGAGTTCACCGTAAGTCCAGGTGCGTCCCTCGAACGTCAACGCTGCCCGCTGCGGCTCTCTATGTGCACGAGCAGTGAACCAACCGGAATAGGTCATGTCGGGCACGGTGAATCCTCCTCAGCACACGGACGCTCTCGCAGCGACGCTGGTCACAGTGTTTCACGCTACTGCGCACCACCCCAACGAAACCCGAACCTACCCCCACCTTTTCCCCAGTAATTAAGCAAACATTCTCGTCACTTTTTTCATTCGAGTACTCAACATGCCCCCCGCAACAGCCGAATAAAACCTCGGATGCAGAACAAGCGTCCATAACTCCTGTGTTACCGAACATTCACGGTCCAGGGATGGGCCTATCGCAGAACTTCCGCTACCGAACGACCCAAGAAAGAACTGCGAGTCGAGCTAGGAAGGCTCCCACTATGCGTTCGTTTCCCGGCACGCCCACGCGTCCCAGTATCGCCATCGCCGCCGCCCTGACCCTCACCGGTGTTCTGGGCTCTCCTCTTGGCGCAGCAGCTTCAGATCAGACCACTGACTCCACAGCTGCCACTCATCAGGGCCGCTTGGCAAAAACAACTCACGTGTACGGAGTCAACACCAAGAACGGCTCACCCATCCAAGGCCTCACCGTGGAAGTGGCTGGCGCCCCGGTTGTCAGCGGCACCGCAGCAGATGGCACCAACATAACCACGAGCGCTCGCAAGGATCTCCAGTCCTTAACGAACCAGCTCCGCCAAGGCACAGGTGCGAGCGTCCACGCCGCTGCCACCAGCATGGTTCCTCGGTTGGGTGCCGAAAGCGTCTACGACTCAGCCGTAGCTATCTCGCAGCGAGCCTGGCAACCAGGTAAAGCTGACACGGTCTATATCACGCGGGGCGATCGGGTAACCGATGCCCTCTCGGCTGGTTCTTTGTCCGATGGCCCCATCCTTATGGTTCCTTCCACTGGCGCTGTGCCTGACAACGTCCGCCAAGAAATTGACCGTCTGGCTCCTTCTCAGGTGATCGCTTTGGGCGGTGAAAGCGCTGTCTCGGCTGAGACTCTGCAGTCTGCGGCTCAAGGACGTAACGTCAGTCGGCTCTCTGGCGCCAACAGCTATGAAACCGCTGCTGCCATCGCCCGTCGGGCTTTCCCAGGCGGCGCTGAAGAGGTTTACCTTGCTGGGCTTGGGCAGGTTGCCCGAAAGCAGGTTCAGTCTTCGCCTGACGCTGCTGCGGCTGGTGCTCTAACAAAAGGGCCGGTCCTCCCCGTGCCCCACACTGGACAAGTTCCTGCCGCCATCAAAAATGTGATTGCTCAGCTGAATCCTCGCAAGGTGTACGCCCTCGGTGGCAGCAATGTCGTCACACCCCGCGCTTTGACCTTAGCGGCTTCTGGTCGCAGCACTGGGCGTTTAGCTGGTGTTGACCGTTACACCACAAGCGCAGCTATCGCTCGTCATGCTTTCCCCAGTGGGTCGAAAGTTGCCTACCTGGTTTCCACTTCTCGTTTACAGGAAGCGGTCCTGGGTGGGTCTCTCAGCGACGGCCCCACCTTATTTGTCCCTCCGGCAGGCGCTAAGTACACGAAGCAAGCCTCGACGGTGGCTGGAGCGCTCAAAGTTTTGGGTGTGCGATATGTAGGCGCACTGTCTCCTGCTTCGGCGCTGTCGAATACCGCTCTAGCTGCGGTGTTAACTAAGGCTCCGAACGTCACCAATGCCCCGCTTCCTGCCTACCCTGGGGGAAGCGACACCGTATTGCCTCCGGCTCCAACACCAAATCCAGCCCCGGCAGCTGACACGTGTGAAAGTTTGGTCACGTCATTCCACCCAGTGCCTATGTCTTCGAAGTACTCAATTAAATGTGTGGACTCCATCGATGGGAACCCAAACATCTTGGGTTTAACCACGAGTTACACGTATTCCGATACCGGGGAGCTGGCAAACGGAGTTGTAGAGATTAACCGCAACCAGTCGATTACGTCGGTAAAGCAAACCATCGCACACGAACTGAGCCACGCCTACAGCTACGCTTACCTCTCTTCAGCCCAGCGGGCCTGGTTTGTCACTGAGCTGCGGAAAGTTGATTCCGGTGTGATCAATAACGATTTCGGCGGAAGCGACTACGACCACATGCCTGCAGAGCAGTGGGCACGCGGACAAGCAAAGTGCGTCGGATGGGGCGACCCGTTTAACCGGCCTACCGCCTCATGCTCTCTGATCAACGGCGCCATCAACTACGGCGGCTGAGGACATGCAATTGTGGGGGCACCCAACTTGGGTGCCCCCACAATTGCATGTCACTTATAGGCAGTGAGTGGCGGGGAAGTTATCTGCGCGGATGCGGGTGTGGAAGCTATATGCGGCACTGCTCTTGTTTTGTCTGGAACGGTGGCAAACGTGATTCCTGTGGCAGCGGTTAGCAGCATGGCTGTCAGTGCGCTTAAGGCAACGTTCGTCACCGCTCTAGGTGGCGTGACTGATGTCCATCAGTCCTCCTGCAGGGCCAGGTGTATTTACTCCATCGCGTCACTTCACGGTCCCGTATCGGTGTTGTTGGGTCGTGGCGGGTGCTCAGGCACGGTGACTGCGTTTGTTTCTGTATATGTGTCCTGGACGGCAGGGCCAAGCATCACTACCAATGATGTGGAGAGTCTTTACCTCACCCAGAAGGATGGTTTAGGACTGTTCCGCTGTGTGGCATGAGGGCATGCGAATCATCACTGAGTTCGCTGCCCTCATGTGTGTTTGGGTGGTTTAGTTGTTTGGTTTGCTGCTGTGTTGTGTTCCGCGGCGTTTTGCGGGGCGTTTACGGCTGCTGCTTCGTCCTGCAGCAGGAGTGCCGTTGGGTGTATGGCTACTGGCGTTAGTAGTGGTATTGCTCCGTGCGGGGCGAGGGTGTTCGGTTCCGTGGCGGGGTGTGTTTTCGCTGTTGCGGGTAGAGCTGGGGCCTGCGCTGTCACGGCCTCGTCCGCGGCTGCGTCCGCGGCGGCCAGTTCCTTGGCCTGCTGGGCGTTGTTTGGGGGTGGGAACCGGTGAAGTCCATGCGCCGGGGAGGTTGGGTTCACCGGGGACGAGCTCGGCAATGAGAGTGTGTTCTGGGGTGACGCGAGTGGTGGGCGCCTTGATTCCTGCTTTCCGTAGGAGGTCGCGTACGTCGCGGGTTTGTTCGTCGGTCATCATCGTGATGACTGTTCCTGCTGCGCCAGCACGGGCGGTGCGTCCGGAGCGGTGCAGGTATGCCTTGTGTTCCACGGGCGGGTCGGCGTGGATAACTAGGTCAACGTGGTCGACGTGGATGCCGCGGGCAGCGATGTCAGTGGCGACGAGGACGCGTGCGTCTCCGGAGCTGAAGGCGGCCATGTTGCGGGTGCGTGCGTTTTGGGCGAGGTTGCCGTGGAGTTCGACGCTGGGCACTCCGGCGGCGTTGAGTTTTTTGGCCATGCGTTTGGCGCGATGTTTGGTGCGGGTGAATACGACGGCTTTGTCGGTGCGAGCCAGGAGGTTAACCAGAACGTCGAGGTGGTGTTCGTCGGTAACGTGAAGGACGTGGTGGGTCATCGTGGTGACCGGTGATTGGGCTGAGTCAGCCTCGTGCGTGATGGGGTTGTGGAGGAATTTGTCGACGAGTTTTTTGATGCCTGAATCCAAGGTGGCGGAGAAGAGCATTCGTTGACCGTCGTCGGGGGTGGCTTTGAGGATGCGGGTGACGCCGGGAAGGAAGCCCAGGTCGGCCATGTGGTCGGCTTCGTCGAGGATGGTGATTTCGACGTCGGAGAGGTCGGCGTGGCCTTGGTTCATGAGGTCTTCGAGGCGTCCGGGGCAGGCGATGAGGATGTCTGTGCCTTTACGGAGGGCGTCGACCTGGGGTTTTTGTCCTACACCACCGAAGACAGTGGCGTGGGTGAGGCCGTATTCCTTAGCGAGGGGCGCCAGTGCGGTGTTGATTTGGGTGGCGAGTTCGCGGGTGGGTGCAAGTACGAGGGCGCGAGGTTTTTTGGGGCGTGCTTCGTAGTTGTTTTCGTCCAGGCCTACGACGAGGGGCAGGAGGAAAGCGAGGGTTTTACCTGAGCCGGTGCGTCCTCGTCCGAGGATGTCTGCGCCGTCGAGGGAGTCCGGTAGAGAGGCAGCTTGAATGGGTGAGGGTGTGGTGATGCCTTGGGCTGCGAGGATTTTTGTGAGTTCGACGGGCACGCCAAGGTCGGTGAAGGTGTCGATGGACACTGTTTTGTCACTACTCCAAAGGAAAAGGGTCGATGCGGTCGGTTCTGCCCGCGCGACCTTGTTTCCCTGGACGTTTACCTGGGGTTTGTGTGCGGCGGTTTTTCACACGCGATGGGGTGTGAGTGGGGCCGGGTCGCAGCGCAACGACATCTGGCTGGCATCGAAATGGTGCAGCTCGCGGCAGAACAGGGCGAGCTTGTGTGGTCTACGTTACACGGTTGGGTTGGTTGGGGGTGTGGTGGTGTCGACATGGGTGGGTGTGGGGGGGTGTTTTAGGGGTGGTGGGGGGTGGTGAGTGCGTGTGCGAGGTCGTTGATGTGCTGTAGGAGTGTGGTGGGGTCTGCGGTGAGGTCGAGGCCGTGTTGGTGGATGGTGATGTTGGTTCCGGTGATGTGGTGGTGGCTGGTGGTGTTGGTGGTGTGGGGGTAGATCAGGTGGCCGTGGTTGAGGTTGAGTCGGGTGCAGTAGGTGAGCATTTGGTGGATGTCGGTGTGGGGGTTGGTGGTTTCTGGGGTGGGGTAGGTGGCGTTGATGGCTGCGCTGGGGGTGGTGGGGGTGGTGTGCCAGAGGAGGTCTGGGTTGATTTTGATGGTGTGTTCTTGGTCGAGCCATTGGCTGTTTTGTTGTTCGAGGGTGCCGTGGTGTGTGGGGGTGGCTTTGGTGAGTGCTTTGGTGATGAATCGGGTGAAGAGGTCGGGGAGGTTGAGGAGGAATCCGTCGGTGGGGGTTGGGCCGTGGTGGGCGTCGATGGAGGCGTTTTTGAGGATGAGTTCGCCGAGTCGTAGTGCGGGGATGTAGCGGGTGTTGAGGCGGCTGGGGCGCCAGTGTGGGGGGTTGTTGCTGGTGAGTCGGTGGGGGACGTCGGCCATGAGGAGGGTGAGGCGGTGTAGGGCGGTGCGGGTGGGGGCGGGAAGGTTGGGTAGGCGTAGGAGGCGGTCGGTGGTGGCGCGCAGGATGCGGTTTTCGGGGGTGTCGACGTTGTAGTCGTCGTAGCGGATTTCTAGGGGCATGGGTAGGCCGAAGCGGCGTTGGAGTTGTTCGTCTGTGCGTAGGCGGCCGCGTAGGACTGGGGTGGCTTCTTCGATGGTGGTGTAGCCCTGGATGAGGCCTTGTTCGGTGGCGCGGGTGGCGGCGCGTTCGAAGGCGGTGGCCATGGCTATGTGTAGGTCGGTGTTGGGGGCGACGTTGACGTTGCCGTCTTGCCATCCGGTGAGGTCTTCGGCGTAGCCGAGGAGGAAGAGTAGGCGTGGGATGGGGATGGTTGGTGTGATGCGTAGTTCGATGGGGTGGTGTTTGCCGATGCGGGCGACTCCGACGTGGTTGCGGGGTGTGAGGGTCCACGTGTTGGTGGGGTGTTCGGGTGTGAGGGTGACGAGTTCGCTGGTTTGGAGGTTGTGGACTTGGGTGGGGGTGAGGTGGATGTTGGGGGTGGGTTGGTTTTCGGTGAGTTGGAGGTGGAGGGGGGTTTGTGTGGTGGTGGGCATGGTGGTTGTTAGTTGTCGGTGTCGGGTTTGTGGGTGAAGGTGTCGAGGCCGTAGCGGGCGTTGATGTCGATGTCTTCGCCGTAGTGGTATTCGACGAGGAGGGGGAGGATGGCGGTTCGCCAGGTGCGTTCGAGTCCGCCGGGGCGGCGTACTTCGGGGCGCATGAAGTAGCTGGGGCCGATGGCGAAGTCGGGGTCGTCGATGCGGGTGTTGAGTTCGTCGTGGAGGTCGGCGAGGGTTTCGTCGTGGCCGTTGTGTTTGAGCCAGCCGCGCAGGATGGTGTTGGTGGGTTCTTCTTGGGGGTGTAGGTGGAGGAAGGCGAAGCGGCGGCGCATGGCGGCGTCGACGAGGGCGATGGATCGGTCGGCGGTGTTCATGGTGCCGATGATGAAGACGTTGTCGGGGAGGGTGAATCCGGCTTTGTCGCCGGTGGAGTAGAGCAGGTCGATGGTTTCGTCGCGGTATTCGAGGAGGAAGTAGAGTTCGCCGAATACTTTGGCGAGGTTGGCTCGGTTGATTTCGTCGATGATGAGGATGTGGGGGGTGGCGGGGTTGTTTTTGGCGTTGTTGACGAGGCGTCGGAAGGGTCCGGGGGTGAGTTGGAAGCCGACGCGGCCGTCGTCGGTGGGGGGTGCGGGGCGGTATCCCTCGAAGAAGTCTTCGTAGCTGTAGGCGGGGTGGAATTGGACGAGGCTGACGTTGTCGGGGTGGGTGAGGTGGTAGGCGATTTTGCGGGCTAGGTAGGTTTTTCCGGTTCCGGGTGGGCCGTAGAAGATGATTTGGCGGCGGTCCCAGAGCAGGTCGATGGTTTCTTGGAGCCAGCGTTGGGAGACGTGGTTGGTTTTGGCGAGTTTGGGGGTGGCTTGTTTGAGGGCGGTGAGTTTGGGTTCGGGTAGGGCTGGTGGGGTGGGGGTGGGTTGTTGGGTGAGGAGGTTTTCGAGTTCTTGGATGTTGGGGGTGAGGTCGGTGAGGGGGTTTTGTGTGTTCATGGCGTTGGTGAGGTTGGGGGTGAGGTTGGTGTAGTCGCCGGGTGTGGTGGGGTTGTGCCAGGTGACGGCTCGGCGGAGTTCGGTGTGGTGGTTGGGGTTGGGGTGGGGTGCGGGGTCGCCGGTGATGTGGCCGAGGTAGTAGCCGGTTTCGGTGGTGGTGATGATGATGTCGTTGGGGTGGATGAGGTTGAGGAAGATGTTGAGTTGGGTGATGAGGTTGTCGCGGGCTTCGTAGGTTTGTTCGGGGTGGGTTTGGTTGATGTGGTCGCTGAGGTGGGCGCGGGTCATGTGGGGGTGGAGGTGGGGTGTGTGGGGGGTGGCTAGGGCGATGTAGCCGTGGGTGATCCAGGGGGTTGGGTCGTGGCCGGTGGTGGTGTTGTGGATGTGCCAGGCGTGGCGGGTGTGGGTGTTGAGGCCGAGGATGGTGGCGTAGTCGTGGCTGGTGATGCGGGCGGCGTGGTCGGCGTGGCCGGCGTTGTCGAAGGTGAGGCCTTCGTTGGTGAGGATGTCTTTGGTGTATTGGTTGTGGCCGTCGTGCCATTCGAGGTCGGGGTCGATGGTGCCGTTGGGTTGGAGGACGCGGTGGCTGGCGGCGTGGCCGAGGGTTTGCATGTGGGTGTGGACGGCGTGGGGGGTTAGGCCGGTGGTGTGGGCGAGGTCGTTGTAGGTGGTCCAGTGGCCGGGGGTGAGGGCGTTGAGGGCGCGGGTGAGGAGGGCGACTTCGGGGCTGGGTTGGGTTGTTTCGTTGTAGGGGTGGCGTTCGCGCCAGAGGCGGTCGAGTTCGTCGACGATTTGTTGGGTGGGGTAGTTGTAGAGGACGCGGCGTCCTGCGGTGGTGATGGTCCAGCGGTTGTCGTCTTTGGTGAGCCAGCCGATTTGTGCTGCCCAGTATGAGTCGAAGCGTGCGGTGACGATCCAGTGGGTGTTGCCGTATTTGTTTGTTGCTGCTTCGTGTGGTGTGGGGGTGAAGCGTTTTTCCATTTCGGCGATGACGTCGGAGGAGTGGAGGGTTCCTCCGGCGTTTTCGATGACGGAAAGCATGAGTGGTACCAGCACGTCGCGGCGGATCGTTTGCTTGGTGTTGATGGGGTAGACGTCCTCGACCATGTGTTTAGTTTGGCGTGTCGGTGGGTATGGGGTTGTGTCGGGTGTTTTTGGGTGGGCTGGTTGGGGTAGGGATTTTGTTGTGTTGGGGGTGTTTTGGTGTTGTTTGTGGTTTTTTGGGGTGGGGTTTGTGGGGTGAAGTTCGCGGTGTTGTGGGTCGTGTGGGCGTAGCGGATGCACGAAAGGAGGGGCTCTCCGGACGCACAGCACCTCCCGTCCGGGGAGCCCCTCCTTCGTAGGGGGTGTTCTTATTTACCGTCTTGTCCCTATTTATCGGGTGGTTTTATTAACCCGGTGAGGTGAGGTGGACGGATTGTGGGGGTGCCCCTGGCGGGCTGGGGTTTCAACCTGCCAGGGGCGTGTCGTTGCCGTTGTGAGCGCGTCAGTTGGCGAGCTGGCGAGCGGCGTTGACGAGGGCATCGGCGATGACGTCGGTTCCGCCGACGGGGGTGACGTCGATGAACAAGGTGTTGTTTGCCCGCAGGAAGTCTTGCGTGTCTGCGGGGAGCTTGTTCCCTGCGGTCAGGGCCAGAGCGTTGCCTTCAGCGGCTGCGCGAGGCGCTAGAGCAAGTGCGTCAGCCCACTTGGTGTCATCGGCTTGGCCGAGTGAGTTGTAGCCACCGTTGACGAGGTAAGGCGTCTTACCAGTGCGACCGAAGCCAGGCTCGGTGTTGGTGGAGCTGGCGGTGGCGCTCTTCACGAGGAAGTTACCGATGTGCTCGGCGGTGTTGAACCGGTTGGTTCCAGCCAGGCGGGTGACGTCGGTTGCGGACTGCGTGGCGAGAGCGTCAGGCAGTACTGCGGTGCCTCCCACGAAGATGGTGCGGCCGATGTTGAAGCCTTTGAGCTGGCTCATGGCTTCGGGGCGGAAGGTTGAGGCGCCACTGGTCAGGATGACCGGTAGGCCAGTTCCTGCCGCAGTGACTCCAGCCTGACCACCGACGAGTGGGCCAGCAGCCAGGGCATCCCAGGGCTTTTCACCGTTGGCGATGATAGCGCTGGGTTTGGCTGCCTTGCCGTAGGTGCCGACGGTCATGCCAACGCCGGAGCTGGTGGCTGCGTAGGCGTTCACAACACGGTTGGTGTCGTAGCGGTTGGTACCAGACAGACGAGTGACCTGAACTTTGCTAGTACCAGGCACCAAACTGGCTGGGTCGCCTTCTTTAGTCCAGTCAGTAGCGGTCAGGTCAGCAAGCTCATTGGCGACAGCAGCGGAGACAGCGCCCTCACCACCGACGATGAAGGCTCGCTTGGCACCGTGGTCGTACATGAAGTCCTTAACCACCTGGGGGGCGGTGTCAGGCTGCACGAGCAGGACGGGAGCCTTCTTTGTGTAGGCAAGGTAGGTCGCAGAGAGCGCGTCGGCGAAGTTGTTCTTCGCACCAGATGCGATCACAACGTTGTCGGTCTCAGCTTTTGCATACTGACCGTTAGCAACCTGCAGGGCGGTCTCGTAGCGGCTGGCACCAGAGATGCGGTTGGCGTTGTTGGTCAGTGGGATCATCGCCATGGAGTTAGCCGTGTCAACAGCAATGTCAGTCTGGTTGACGCTGCCGCTGGTGAGCGGGCCAGTTGGCGGGGTGATGGCACCGAGGGTGTTCACCGCAATCTTGACCTGGGCCTGCCCAGCAATCGGGGTGACGATTGCGCCGGAGACTACTGCACGTACAGCCGTGTCAGGCACCTGAGCATCAGCAACGGTGATGACGCCGTCAGCTGGGGCTACCTTCTCCGGCGTGGTGTTCAGGGCCTTACCGGAGGCGTCGTAGAAGGTCACCGAGACCTGGTCGGTAGCCGTGGTTGCTGTGGTGGGGTCAATGGTGATCTTGAAGTCGCCAGCGCCGAAGGTGCCAGAAGTGGCGCGGACCTCTACATCGCCCAGGGCCTGAGCAGAAGGCGTCGTGGAGTTAATGAGAGCGGAGCTGGAGGTGGTGATGGCAGTCTTCGAGATGTAGGCGGGGACCGTCTCCGGCTTAGCTGCGTCTGACCCACCGAAGAACCCGGCCTGGGCTGTACCTGCAGCGTCGTGGGCAGCTGCGGTGACAACAACTTCACCGTTAGATCCACCAGTGGCTTTGGAGCCAACATTCATCTTCAGGCCGCTGAGGGTCACTACGAATTTAGCGTTGAAGTTGGAAGCGTCAACACCGGAGTTGAAGGTGAGGCGGATGGTCTGGTCGCCGTAGGCTCCACCGACAATGGTGGGGGTGATAGCAGGAGTTGCCGGGGCAACGTCGGTGCCGCTTGCGGTGAAGTTAGTAGCCTGGCCCTGAGCGGCGTTGTTCGCAGCTGGGGAGGCGGGGCTGGTGGGATTGACAATCGTGCCTGTGGCTTTAGGGCCGTCAACCTTGATCGAGGGCAGGCCTGCCCAGGTCACGCGAGCGTTCGGGTCGACCTGCTGAGGCAGGGCGAGGTCGATGTAGTCACCCTTCTGGTAGGTGGCAGGAACGGCCATGACGATGTCACCGACAGCCTGCGAGGACTGACCAGCGATGACCGCCTTAGCGCCTTGCGTGCCCTCGGTGGTCACGTTGGTGTCCATGAGGCCAATCGAGCCGGTCTTGGCGAGCTCGGGCGTCTTTCCTGGGGCTTCCCAGGCCATGGCGGCGGGGCCGAAAGCAGTGGCGACGAGGACGGTGGCGCCGAACGCGGCGATTCCACGGGTACGCAGCTTGGCTGCAGAGTTCACTTGAGCCTCCTGAAGGCGATGCTGTGAAAGAACTCGGTTTAGTGGTGAATAGGCCCCACCAAATATGAAGGGGACTTTCACAAAGGGCCGACGGGACGCTATGGGGGAAACGCAACTCCGTCATTCCGGCCACAACATCGAATGTAGCCACAAAACCGTTACTCGCAATCCCTGCAACCACCCCACCCCATTCACACGAAAAGAAACCAGAAATAAGTAAATAGAAACTGTGCGCGCGATCGGCAAAGCATTGAGAAACCTGAGGAAAAAAACTCACCGAAACCCCTCAAACCCACACCTACCAGTACCTATACGCTCTCCACTCCGACTGAACACCCAGCACACAGGAACAAAAACCTCATCCAAGAACCACCTGTAAACCACCCGAAGGAAACTCAAAATTTACTTAAAAACCACCACAGCAACACACTCAAACTTGTCGACAAGGAACGACCAAATAATGAAATGAACGAACACCCAAGTCACCCGTCCATATTCGCTCACAAAAACCACCCAAACGAACACAAAAAACTAAACACACGCCCTGAACACACGTCCACAAAAACACAACCCCACAACCCCCGCACACTTTTCAGACACAACCCACCTCCCCTGCTCACAAACCCCCTGACACACTAAAAACACCACCATCCCCACCCCACCGAGGTCACCCAGTGCGTAAAGCCATCGCCACCATCTCCATCGCCGGCACCCTCACCCAAAAACTCTCCGCCATCGCCGCAGCCGGCTACGACGGCATCGAAATCTTCGACAACGACCTCATCGCCAGCCCCCTAACCCCCACCGAAATCGCTCAACGCTGCAGCGACTTAGGCCTAACCATCGAAATATTCCAACCCCTACGCGACATCGAAGGATGGCACCCCGATCACTTCCCCGCCGTCCTGCACCGCCTCCGCCACAAATTCACCACCATGCAACGCCTCGGCGTACCCCTAGCCCTGGCCTGCTCCAACGCCCTCCCCACCGCCATCGACAACCCCGACCTACGCGCCCACCAACTCCACCACATCGGCAACCTCGCCGCCGACCACGGCATCACCATCGCCTACGAAGCCCTCGCCTGGGGAACCCACATCAACCGCATCGGTCACGCCTGGAAAACCGTCACCGACACCGACCACCCCGCCATCACCCTGGCCATCGACACCTTCCACATCCTCTCCCGCGGCGATACCCCCACCGCACTAACCAACATCCCCGCCAACCGCATCGGCTACATGCAAATCGCCGACGCACCCCACCTAGACATGAACGTCCTCACCTGGTCCCGCCACCACCGCTGCTACCCCGGCCAAGGCGACCTCAACCTCGTCGAACTCGTCGGCACCGTCATCGACCTGGGCTACCACGGCCCCCTCTCCCTCGAAATCTTCTCCGACATCGTCCGCGACGCCAACCCCCGCATCAACGCCCTCGACGGCATGCGCTCCCTACTCATCCTCGAAGAACAACTCCGCCACCGAAACACCCACCACACCAACACCAACACCAACCACCCTGCCCCCACCATCGACCTCTTCAACCCACCCCCACCCCCCAACCGCGTCAACCCCGCCTTCATCGAAATCGCCATCAGCACCACCGACAACAACGACCCCAACCCCACCACCAGCATCACCGCACTCCTCAAAGCCCTCGGCTTCCACCACGCC
Organism: Dermatophilus sp. B7861-1; assembly: GCF_058996045.1. Classification (NCBI taxonomy): domain Bacteria; kingdom Bacillati; phylum Actinomycetota; class Actinomycetes; order Micrococcales; family Dermatophilaceae; genus Dermatophilus; species Dermatophilus sp. B7861-1. Next base: position 2,251,771 of record NZ_CM180082.1, read on the forward strand.
AGCACCCACACCACCCGCCCCGTCCAGTGGTGGAGCAACGGCAACGCCCACATCTGCCTCACCACCCTGCCCACCCCCACACCACCAGCAACCCGCCCCTACATCTCCGCCATCGCCCTCGAAGTCGACCACGTCCACGACGTCGCCACCCGCGCCACCGCACTCCTATGGCCCCCCGTCACCCACCACCGCGGCCGCTACGACTCCGCCCTCCCCGGCATCGACACCCCCGGCGGCCTACACGTATTCCTCACCGGCCCCGAAAACGCCGACGACGACTGGCGCAATGGCTACCCCACCCCCACACCACCATCCCACCAGGCAACACTCACCGGAATCGACCACATCGGCACCACCACCCCACCCACCCTGCACCCCGCCGAACAATCCTTCTACCAATCCGTGTTCAACCTCCAACCCGGCCCCACCAGCGAATTCATCCGCCCCACCGGCCGCCGCCTCAGCCGCCCCTACCACCCCACCCACGGCAACCTACGCATCATCCTCGCCAACGGCCACACCCACTCCACCATCGACCAAATCGCCTTCAACTGCGCCGACATCACCACCACCATCACCACCGCACGCAACAACGGCGCCCACTTCCTCCCCATCCCCGCCAACTACTACGACGACCTTCAAGCCCGCCACAACCTCGACACCACCACCATCAACCACCTACGCCACCACAACCTCTACTACGACCAAGACAACAACGGCGGCACCCTCCTACACACCTACATCACCACCCCCGGAAACAACTTCATCATCGAACTCCTCCAACGCAACAACGGATACAACGGCTACGGCGAACCCAACACCCACATACGCCTCGCCGCCCAAACACACCACCAGCCCTAACCCACCCCACCAGCACCCTACTGCCCCAACAACACTCCCATAGCTACAAGACGGCGCGCCTAAATCCCCACCAACGCCCACCACCCACAAAAAGTTGTCAGACTGCACCCAAGCGTGGCCAACGGGGGCCACACAGCACGGGAGGCACCCATGAGTCACGACCTCACACACATCGCAGACCAAGCAACCACCAAGGTCCGCCAATGGCTCACCACCAGCGCCCAACACACCACCACCGAACCCGGCGCAGCCCGCCTCGCCGCAGTGCTCTCTGACCCCAACGGCCTCGAATTCACCGTCGGATTCGTCGACCGCGTCATCCGCACCGACGACCGCCGCGCAGCCGCCCACGCCCTCGCCGAACTCGGCAACATCACCCCCCAAACCCTCTCCCACCTCGACCGCGCCCAAATCAACGCCGGCTCACTCCTAGCACCCACACTCCCCAACATCGTCGTACCCGCCGCACGCACCCGCATCCGCCAAATGGTCGGCCACATGATCGTCGACGCCCGCGAGCGCCACCTCGACCGCGCCATCAGCAGCCTCACCAAACAAGGCAACCGCCTCAACATCAACCTCCTCGGCGAAGCAGTCCTCGGCGAAGAACAAGCCACCATCCACCTCGATGAAACTCGACGACTGCTTAGCCGCGACGACGTCGACTACGTCTCGATCAAGGTCTCCTCCATCGCCTCCCAAATCTCTATGTGGGGCTTCGACCAAACCGTCCAATACGTCACCGAACGTCTCACCCCCCTCTACATCGAAGCCTCCCGCGCCCCCGCCGGCACTAAATTCATCAACCTCGACATGGAGGAATACCGCGACCTACGCCTGACCATCGAAATCTTCCGCCGCCTGCTATCCACCCCCGAAACCAAAAACCTCGAAGCCGGCATCGTCCTGCAGGCCTACCTGCCCGACGCCCTCGGCGCCATGCAAGAACTCGCCGAATTCGCCAACAAACGCGTCACCGACGGCGGAGCAGGCATCAAAGTCCGCCTCGTCAAAGGCGCCAACCTCTCCATGGAACGCGTCCACGCCGAAATAGCTGGCTGGCCCCTAACCACCTGCCCCACCAAAACCGACACCGACGCCAACTACAAACTCGTCCTGCACTGGCTCCTCAACCCCGACAACATGCGCGGCCTACGCATCGGCGTCGCTGGCCACAACCTCTTCGACATCGCCTTCGCTCATCTCCTGGGCTCCCAACGCGGCGTCACCGACCGCATGGAATTCGAAATGCTTCAAGGCATGGCCTCCAGTCAAGTCGAAACCATCGGCAACGAGCTAGGACGCCCTCTGCTATACGTACCAGCCGTCCGCCCCGAAGAATTTGACGCCGCCATCTCCTACCTCGTACGCCGCCTCGAAGAAAACGCCGCCACCGAAAACTTCATGTCCGGCATCTTCGACATCGCCCCAGACAACCCCACCTTCCACCGCGAAGAAAAACGCTTCCGCGAATCCCTCACCACCCTGCAACACATCCTCAACACCCGCGGACACACCCCACCGCCCCCCAACGACCAACAAAACCGCACCACCGAACAGCTCCCCGAACCACGCCCCACCACAGAGCCGCTCCCACCCTTCACCAACGAACCCGACACCAACCCCGCCCTACCCGACAACCAAACCTGGGCACGCGAAACCATCCAACGAGCCACCCCCGAATGGCTCAACCAGCAAACCACTCCCCCACCCCTGCACCTCAAGGACGTCGACAACCTCGTCGACACCACCCGCAAAGCCGCCCACGAATGGGCCGCCCGCCCCGCACTCGAACGCGCCCACATCCTCTACCGCGCCGCCGACATCCTTGCTCACCGCCGCGGCCACCTCATCTCCCTCGCCGCCGCCGAAACAGGAAAAACCATCGGCCAAAGCGACCCCGAAATCTCCGAAGCCATCGACTTCGCTCGCTACTACGCCCACAGCGCCCTCGAACTGGACGCCATCACCGACGCCACCTTCACACCCGACCGCGCTGTACTCATCACCCCACCCTGGAACTTCCCCTTAGCCATCCCTGCTGGCTCCACAATCGCCGCTCTGGCCGCAGGAGCAGGTGTCATCCACAAACCCTCAGCTCCCACCCCACACTGCTCCGCCGCAATCGTCAAAGCACTTTGGGACGCAGGTATCCCCCGCGACCTGCTCCACGTCATCGCCCCCGATGAAAGCGACGTCGGCCGCGCACTGGTCACCCACCCAGGCGTCGACCGCATCATCCTCACCGGCGCCTACGAGACCGCCGCCATGTTTTCCTCATGGCGCCCCGGCCTAACCATCAACGCCGAAACATCAGGAAAAAACGCCATCATCATCACCCCATCAGCTGACCGCGACCTGGCCACAGCTGACCTAGTCCACTCCGCATTCGGACACGCTGGCCAAAAATGCTCCGCAGCGTCTTTAGCTATCTGTGTCGGCAGCGTCTACAACTCCGAACGCTTCCGCCGCCAACTCGTTGACGCAGCAAGCTCACTCATCGTCGACCTGCCCCATAACCTCAGCGCCACCGTAGGGCCACTGACCGAAAACCCCAGTGATAAGCTCCACCGCGCACTGACCACCCTCGAACCGGGCGAAACCTGGCTCCTGAAGCCACGCCAACTCGACGACACCGGCCGCCTCTGGACCCCAGGCATCAAAGACGGCGTCAAACCCGGCTCTTTCTTCCACCACACCGAAGTTTTCGGCCCTGTCCTTGGGCTCATGCACGCCGAAAACCTCAACCACGCCATCGCACTCCAAAACGATGTCGAATATGGCCTCACCGGAGGCATCCACAGCCTCGACGCCGACGAGGTCCGCACCTGGCTCGAACAAGTCCAGGTCGGTAACGCCTACGTCAACCGAGGCATCACCGGCGCCATCGTGCAACGCCAATCGTTCGGCGGCTGGAAGAAATCTTCAGTCGGTCTCGGTTCCAAAGCAGGTGGCCCCAACTACGTCATGCTCATGGGCACCTGGCATGACGCCGACGCCATCAGCACTCCCACCACCACTGACCCTGTGGTCATGCGCATGGCCGCCGCTGCTCAGCTTGACGAAGACGACACCGCCTGGCTCGCAGCCGCTGCTGCAAGCGATATCCGTGCGTGGGAAGAAGAATTCAGCACTCCCCGTGACCAAACCGGCCTCACAACTGAAGCCAACCTTTTCCGTTACCGTCCAGCTGACATCGCACTACGCATTAGCCAAGACGCACCCACTCGCGAAATAGCCCGCGCAGCATTGGCTGCGCGAACCACTGGCGCGCGGGTACTCATTGCCGCGCACCCTCAGGTAGACAGCACCGTCAGAGCGTTGTTGAGTCACATCGAGCAGACACTCCCCACCGCACCTATTCGCTGGCTCGATGACACCAGTTTCGCTGACGCGCTAGCAAACACCAGCCTGGATAGCGGTATCGGGGCGCGGGTACGCGTCATCGGTTCCCTTCCCGATCTTGTAACAGAACGGCTTGCTTCACGTCCTTGCGTGGCTTTGCTCGCTGACCCGATCACTGCTTCCGGACGGGTAGAGCTACGCAACTGGGTTAAGGAGCAGTCTTTGTCGATCACACTTCATCGGTTCGGTAACGCGTCAGGGCCTTTCCATGCCCTCGCAGCTGAACTCAGCACACCAAGCAAAAACTAAACATCGCACGACAAATTACCGGCCCAAACGATGGGCCGGTAATTTGTCGCACCCTTTTAGAATGACTTTTTACTGCAGAGCGAAAGCGCGTGTACTCTTATCACCCACACTTTCAAGTCTCGCCCACCATGCGAGTCAACTACGTGATCGGAGTCCCCTCGTGCGAGCCCTAGCGATTAGCGCTGTTGCAAGCATCACTTTCACTGGGCTTGCCTGCCAAACGACTTACGGCTACGAAAGAATTCCAGATAAGCCTTCCACCGTCACATCAACAACTATCAATGTTGATAAACAAACCACATCACCGGATACGCCTTCTAAAAGAGACAAAGACCCTGGCAACTCTGGAAGAGCAGACAGGCAAAGCCCTAGTCCCACCCAAAGCGCAACAGGCTCCCCTCGCCCCACTTCCACTGGAACACCGAGCACCTCTGCGACTGCCTCACCGGTACCCACTCCCCCAAAAAACGACACTCAAAGCCATGATGAAGAAGACTCGGAACGACCAATGTGGCTTAAGTGCAGTGTCGGAACTTCAACGTCGGCTCTCGGTGGCGCTGTCGCTGCAGCCACCCTCGGCTCTGCGGTACCTGGCTTGGGGACGGTATCAGGAGCGCTCATCGGCGGTATCTCCGCAGGGGCAGTTGGTGCAGCTGCGAACTGCTTCGACTAACTCAATTATTAAAGGAAACCGATGAAGAACATCACTCGCCGGAAACTCGGTTACGCTTCTCTTATCGCAGGGATAATTGTCACAGTCGCGCATATTGCAATCGGAACTAACCTGGTTTCAGTTTCACCAATTCTCGCAATGTGTTTCATTAGTTTCATTGTCGGCGCCAGAAGCCCCAAAGATACAAAAACAGCAGCAAAATCAGAAAAAGAAACAACATCAGCCGTATCTGCGCCACCTGCCCCAACCGCTACTCAGTAAATAAATAAAAACTGGACCAGTCGGACGTTTTCTTCCAACCGCCCGTGCAGGTCTAGTCGCTCTTATTACACAACATGCATGTGGCGGACACCGGAAACCCAATGCCCGCCACTTTCATACTGATCGCACGTGTCAGAACGGCACGCCGCACTCCAAGATGACGTTGGCATACGGGCTTTGTTCACCAGTTCGTACCGCAAACGCCATGCGAGGCAGCATCGCTTTTAATTCCTCATGCAGGAGCGTTACCTGCTCACCGAGCTGTCCTGCACGCTGGGAAATCCACTGCCCCGCCACTTCGTCAAAAGCCTCATGCGCCACCGTGTGACGTTGGACTACAAGCTCGCTCAACAACACATCAAGCGCCGCGGTGAACGGAACCATCCCAGGCGCCATAGCTAGGTCGATCACCGGAATCGACCGTGGCAATGGCAAACCACTATCTGCGACTGCGATCAGATCTGTGTGCCCTAAGAGAGCTATCTGTCGTGACAACTCAGCATGCAAAATCCCTGACTTTTTCACGCAAGCTCCTCCCATCCTGGGTAAGAGTGTTGTGTTCCCTCGGCTCCGACGGCACGAGCTGCCGCAGAGTTCGCGGCGGTAGCTGCTTCAGCCAGTGACAATCCAGTCGCCAAACCTGCAGCAACAACACCGACGAAACAGTCTCCTGCCCCCGTAGTGTCAACCACCTCGACCGTCTCGCCTGGTACATGTTCTTTCCCCTCAGCGGAGGCAACGAGAGCGCCTTGCCCGCCGAGGGTAATCACGACTGATTCAACACCTGCTTGCAGTAGCCGATCTGCCACATTTTCAGCCATCTCGTGCACGTCATCGGCAAGCACAGCCCCGGCCCGCTGTGGGTCCACGATGTCCGCTGCAGCAAGTGCTTCGTGTTCATTGACAACGAGTGGGTTCGCAGCCAGGAGGGTCGCCGGAGCAACATCGACAATAGGAGCAAGGTTGATCACCGGACGGGCCCCGGCAGCCACAGCGGCGGCAGCAGCTGCATCAATCGATTCCACGGGAATCTCACCTTGGAGTACGAGGACGTCAGTATCCCGAATAGCAGGTACATAATCAGGAGTAACTTTCCCGTTAGCGCCGGGGATAACAATGATGAGGTTCTCTCCTTGAGCCGAAACGGCAATGATGGCAGTGCCAGTCGGCCCTGGGACCACTCGCACGCCGGTGCAGTCCACTCCAGCTTTATTCAAAAGGGACAGTGCTACCTCAGCATTGGCATCCTCGCCGATAGCTCCCACCATCGTGACCGAAGCACCAGCGAGCGCGGCTGCGACAGCTTGGTTGGCGCCTTTTCCTCCGGGGCGACTGAAGCCACCGGTACCTAGAACTGTTTCGCCGGGTGTGGGGTGGCGTTCCACTCGGGCGTAGAGATCGGCGTTGAGGGATCCGAATACGACTACTCGTGAGTGCGATGTGTTCTCGTGGTTATTGGTCATTTGAGGAACTCGCTGACGTTGTCTTTGGTCACGATCTTGACCGGGACGGGAATGTTTTTCTCTACTTTTTGTCCGCCGATAACTTTGAGTGCGTTTTCAACAGCTACCTTGCCCAGTTCTGTGGGCTGTTGAGCCACGGTTCCGGCCATCTTGCCTTCTTTGACTGCTTTGAGAGCGTCTGCGGTTCCGTCAAATCCGAATACGTGAACGTCTTTTCCTGCTTTGGCTCCGAGTGCTTGGATTGCCCCGAGGGCCATTTCGTCGTTTTCGGCGAAGATGCCGTTGGTGTCCTCGTGCGCTTGAAGCAGGTTGGTGGCGACGTTGAGTCCTTGGGTACGGTCGAAGTTAGCGGGTTGAGCAGCGGCGATGCTGATGCCGGAGGCAGCTTTAATTCCTTCGGTAAACCCTTGTCCTCGGTCTCGGCTGGCGGATGTGCCGGGAACTCCTTGGAGGTGGATGAGTTTTCCTTTTTCTTCCATTGCTTTAGCTAGTGCAGTTGCGGCGTCTTTTCCGCCAGTGATGTTGTCACTGCTGACAAGGGTGGCGATGTCTGCGCCATTGACGGCGCGGTCTACAGCAATGACGGGGATTTTTGCATTGATGGCAGGCTTTACTGCTGCGCCGGCGGCATCAGAGTCGACGGGGTTGATGATGATGGCTGCGGACTGGCGTGTGACTGCGTCAGCGATTTGGTTGGCTTGGGCTGCGGGGTCGTTTTGTGCGTCGACGACGTTGAGGGTGGCTCCTGCGGCTTCGGCGGCTTTTTGAGCTCCGTCACGGAGGTCTACGAAGAATGGGTTGTTGAGGGTAGATACGGCCAGGGTGATTGTTTTTCCTGTGCCAGCTGCTGAGCTGTTTCCTGCTGGTGCGCGGTTGCAGGCGGTGGCTCCCAAGGCGAGGAGACCGATAGCGCTGGTGGCGATGATGGTACGGAAGATGCTGCGTGACATGGTTTCTCCTGGTGAACTCTTCGTTGAGCCCGAGAGGGGCAGGCCGGGCGTGCCTTTAGGGTGTTATTTGCGGTTGCGGAGTACGTCGATACCGACGGCCGCCGCGATGACCAGGCCGATGACGACCTGTTGCCAGAATGCGGTGACAGATAGAAGGTTGAGTCCGTTGCGGATGACGGCTAGGACGAGTGCTCCGATGAGGGTTCCGGTGGCTTTTCCTGATCCACCGGTGAGGCTTGCTCCGCCGATGACGACTGCGGCGATAGCGTCGAGTTCGTATCCGGTGGCGGCTTGGGGTTGCGCCGAGGCTAGTCGTCCTGCCAGAAGGAGCCCAGCGACGCCGGAATAGAGGCCAGAGAGTGCGTAGACCGATGCGAGGGTTCGTTTGACGGGTAGTCCGGTCAGGCGTGCTGCTTCTTCGTTACCGCCGATCGCGTAGAGGGATCGCCCGAAGACGGTGCGGTTGAGGATGAATGCAGTTACTGCCCAGGCCAGCAGTAGCACGAGGATGGGAACGGGGATGGGGCCGAGGTTGCTGCCGAGCCAGTTGACTGCGTCGGGCATGAGGATGGGGCGGCCTTCGGAGATGACGAGGGCGAGTCCTCGGGCGATGGACAGCATGGCGAGGGTGGCGATGAAGGCGGGGAGTTTGCCGTAGGCGACTGCGGTTCCGGTGACGCTTCCTGCGATGAGTCCCATAAGTGGGGCGAGGATGAGCGCTAGGGGGCCGGGCATTGCGCCGGTGGTGACCATCCAGCCTGCCCCGATGGCTGATAGGGCGGCGATTGATCCAACGGATAGGTCGATTCCGGCGGTGACGATGACGTAGGTCATCCCGAATGCGATGACGGCTGTGACTGCGGCTTGTACGCCGACGTTGAGTAGGTTGGGGATGGTGAGGAATGCGGGGGTGGCGATGAACATGATGAGGCATACCAACGCGAGTCCGACGATGGCGCCGTTGTTGGATAGCCAGGTGCTGAGTGTTTTTCCGCGGCTTGGCGCCGGGGTTGGTGTTGCGGTTTCAGCGGGCACGGGACGACTGGACCTCCTTTACGGCCAAGTGCATGACCGCATCTTGGGTGGCTTCCGCGGCGGGAAGTTCTCCGACTATGCGTCCGTGTGCCATGACGAGGACACGGTCGCTCATACTGATGACCTCGGGGAGGTCGCTGGAGGCGAGGAGGACTGCTCCTCCTGCCTGGGTGATGCTGTTGATGAGTTCGTAGATTTCGACTTTTGCTCCGACGTCGACGCCGCGGGTGGGTTCGTCGAGGAGGAGCACGGTTGATTCGGCCATGAACCAGCGGCCGAATACGACTTTTTGTTGGTTGCCTCCGGAGAGTCCGCGGACGGGTTGGTCGATGTTTGCCATGCGGATGCGAAGTTTTTTTGCGACTTCTTGGCCGCGTTTGCGTTGTCCGGTGATGTCGGCGAGTCCGGATTTGCTGGTTGTTTCGAGAGTGGCGTAGCCGAGGTTTTCGCTGACGGGGGCGTTGAGGACGAGTCCTTCGTGTTTGCGGTCTTCGGGGACAAGTCCGATTTTGGCTGTGACTGCGGCGGCGACGTCGTGTTTGCGTAGGGGTTTTCCGGCGACATTGATGTTTCCGTGGTGGTATGTGTCGGCGCCTGCGATGGCGCGGAGCACTTCGGTGCGTCCGGCGCCCATGAGGCCGGCAAGGCCGACTACTTCGCCTGCGCGCAGTGTGATGGAGATGTCCTCGAATGCGCCTTCTCGGGTGATTTTGTTGACTTCGAGGAGTGTTTTTCCTGGTTGGCTGGGGCGGCGGGGGTAGAGGTCTTCGATGTCGCGGCCGACCATGAGTCGGATGAGTTCTGGTTCTTCTGCTGTGGAGGCGACTGTTTCGACGGCTGTTCCGTCGCGTAGCACTGTGATTCGGTCTCCGATTTCGGTGATTTCGTCGAGGTGGTGGCTGATGAACACCATTGCTACGCCTTGTTCGCGTAGTTCGCGCATGACGGTGAAGAGTGTGTCTGTTTCTGCGCGGGTGAGGGCGGCGGTTGGTTCGTCGAGGATGAGGATGCGTGCGTCGATGGCGAGTGCTTTGGCGATTTCGACCATTTGTTGACGGGCAACGCCGAGGGTGTGGACGGGGCGGTCTACGTCGATATCTAGGCCGATGCGTTCTATGGCTTTACGTGCGTAGTGGCGCATCTGTTTGCGGTTGATGAGTCCGAAGCGGGAGGGGGTGCGTCCGAGTGTGATGTTTTCGGCGACGCTGAGGTTGGGGACGAGGTTGAGTTCTTGGTGGATGGTGGCGATTCCGAGGGCTTCGGCGTCGTTGGTGTTGGTGATGTGTACGGTTTTGCCGTTGACTTCGATGCTGCCTTTGTCGGGTTGGTGGACTCCGGCGATCATTTTGATCAGTGTTGATTTGCCTGCGCCATTTTCGCCGAGGAGTACGTGTACTTCGCTGCGGTGTATGTCCAGTGTTACGTCGTTGACTGCGGTGATGCCGCCGAAGGACTTGGAGACGCCCTTCAGTCGGAGGATGACGTCATCCATGGTGGTTCTCCTGGGGTTGTTCTCCTCGTTTGGGGAGGTGGGTGGGTGTGGAGGGTCTTTCTCCGAGGGAGGAGCGTTTGACCAGGTGGGTGGGGATGGGGGTGGTTGTGGTGTGGTGGTTGTTCATGGCGTTGATGAGTGTGGTGACGGCTTTTTGGGCGAGTGTGGGGATGTCTTGGGCGATGGCGGTGATGGGTACTTCGAGTAGTTCGAACCAGGGGTCGTCGTCGAATGCTGCGATGCCGATGTCGGTTCCTGCGCGTAGTCCGTGGCGGTTTGTGACGGTGATGAGTCCTGTTGCCATGAGTACGTCTGCTGCGATGATGACGTCGGGTCGGTTGGGGCGGGTGAGGAGTTGTTCGGCTGCGTGGACGCCGCTGGCGAATTGGAAGTTGCCTTCGATGATGTCTTTGTTGTGGATTGTCAGGCCGTGGTGGTTGAGGCGGTTTTTGGCTGCGGTGAGGCGTTCGATGCCGGTGGATGTTTGTAGTGGGCCGGAGATGATGGCGATGTGTTGGTGTCCGAGGCTGACGATGTGGTCGATGAGGTTTGCCATTCCGCCGGTGGAGTCGGAGGTGATCAGGGGTGCGTCGAGTTTGGCGTCACGGTCGAGGCAGACTGTGGGGCGGAGTGTTACGGCTTCGTGTAGTGCTGGGGTTGCTTGTCCTTGGGGAACGAGGAGGAGTCCGTCGACGTGTGCGCGGTCGAGTGCGGTGAGGTAGCGCTCTTGGGCTGTGGTGTCTTCGTCGGCGTTGCCGATCATGACGGCTAGGCCTGCTGCTGCGGCGGCTTGTTCGGCTTCGTAGGCGAGGGCGGTGAAAAAGGGGTTGCGGACGTCGGGGATGAGCAGTCCGATGATTCCGGATTTGTTGGTGCGTAGGCTTCGGGCGAATCCGTTGCCTCGGTAGCCGAGTTCTTTTGCTGCGGCGTGTACGCGTTTGCGTACTTCGGCGGAGGCTGGGCGTTGTGGGTCGAGTGCGCGTGATGCGGTTGATGGGGCGACGCCTGCTCGTTGTGCGACGTCGCGGAGCGTCACTGTCACCGCTGCACCACCTTGTGCACTCGTGTGTGGAATCGATTCCAGTTTGAATCGATTCCATGAGCATGGGGTACGTTCGCGGTTCACGTCAAGGTGATGTGAGGCACCTGGGTGTTTCTTTTTGTTGGTGTTTTTTGTGGTGTTTGAGAGCAGCGGCGAGCTGATTTTTCGGCAGATTAGTTGCGGTGTATCGCTTTTCGCGTGAGGTCGGCGTGTAGTAGGCGCGTGACCATGGCTGCGGCTGCTTCTAAATTTTGTTCTCCGGCTGCTAAGGCAGTGGGTAGGTCTGTTGCTTCCCGCACGATTGGCACTGTTGCGATCACGCCTGCGGGTGGGGTTCTGGCTATTTTTTCTTCTATTCGTCCTGCGAAAACTACTGTGGGTACTCCTGCTTGGGCTGCTCGTTGGGCTACTTGCATGGGTGCTTTGCCGGTCATGGATTGTGTGTCTACGGATCCTTCTCCCGTGAATACATAGTCGGCGCCGTGCAGGTGGTGGTCGATGTTGATGGTGTCCATCACTAGTTGGGCGCCGGGGCGTAGTTCGGCGGAGGTGAATGCGAGGAAGGCTGCACCGACTCCGCCTGCGGCTCCTGCTCCTGGGGTGTTTCGTATTGGCTTGTTGAGTGTGGCTTCGACGATGTCTGCCCAGCGGGTTAGTGCGTGTTCTAGTTCGATGATGTCCTCTGGGGTTGCGCCTTTTTGGGGGCCGAATACGGCGCTTGCTCCGTGTTTGCCGAGGAGGGGGTTGTTCACGTCGCAGGCGACCATGATTTTTGTTTTTGCGAGCCGCCTGTCGAGTTGTGTGGTGTCGATGTGTGCGCAGTTGCGTAGGGCTGATCCGCCTGGGGGTAGTTGGTTGCCTTCGGCGTCGAGGAATCGTGCGCCGAGTGCGCTCATCATTCCTGTGCCTGCGTCGTTGGTTGCGCTGCCGCCGATGCCTATCAGGAGTGTGTGCGCGCTGGCGTCGAGTGCTGCGGTGATGAGTTGTCCTACGCCGTATGTGGTTGCTGCGCGGATGTTGCGTTCGTGTGGGGGTATGTGTTCTATGCCTGCGGCAGCTGCCATTTCTATGATGGCGGTGGTTGTTGATTCGGTGTGTATGAGGCCGAAGGTGGCGTTGGTGGGGCGTCCGAGGGCGTCGGTGCAGGGTGTGGAGCGGATGTCTCCGTCTAGGGCGTTTACGAGTGTACGCATGGTGCCTTCGCCGCCGTCAGCCATGGGGAGGCATGTCACTTCGGTGGAGGGTGCTGCGGAGAGTATTCCGCGGCGTAGTGCTTGGGCTGCGTTTGTGGCGGTGATGGATTCTTTGAATGAGTCGGGGGCGCAGATGATACGCATGTGTTTATCTTGCCGTTGGTGAGGCGCTGTTTTGGGGGCCACTTTTGGGTGTGGTTTTTTCTTTTTGTGTGGTTTTTATTTGCCCTGGTGTTCGCTGCTGGTGATGCGTGAGGTCTCTAGTGTGTCTTGTTGGTCGCGTGGTGGATTCGGCTGGGTAACGATTGGGCTAAGACGCGGTTTGAGTGCGTTTTTATGGGGTGGGCAGACAGCATTATTGAGGTTGTCGGGGCTCTTGGTTTGAGCCCTGATTGTGTGTTCGTTCTCTGTGAGTTTTGTGTTTGGAGAACGGTGACGCCCGGTCGGATGGGCAGTCGATCACGTGCGGAGCGGGGTGCCGCTCATCAGGGCGTGCGTGGTTCGACTGTTCCTCCGGCCGGGCGTTTTACGTGTTTTTAGTGGGTGAGGCGGTTGCGGAGGGTTTCTCCTTTTGCGTGGGCGTGGTCGCGTAGTTCGCTTTGGAAGGTGCGCATTTTTTCGCGTAGGTGGGCGCCGTGTTCTGTGTCGGCGGTGCTGATGATGCGGGTGGCTAGGAGTCCGGCGTTTCGTGCGCCGCCGATGGAGACGGTGGCTACGGGGACGCCTGCGGGCATTTGGACGATGGATAGGAGGGAGTCCATGCCGTCGAGGTGCTTGAGAGGTACTGGTACACCGATGACGGGTAGTTCTGTGACGGCGGCGAGCATGCCGGGTAGGTGGGCGGCGCCGCCAGCGCCAGCGATGATGACGCGTAGGCCGCGGCCGGCGGCGCTGCGGCCGTATTCGATCATTTCGGTGGGCATGCGGTGTGCGGAGACGACGTCGGCTTCGTAGGGGATACCGAATTCTTCGAGGGCGTGGGCTGCGGCTTCCATGGTGGGCCAGTCGCTGTCGCTGCCCATGACGAGGCCGACGAGGGGGGTGGTTTCGTTGAGGGTGGTGTCGTTCATTGTGTTGCTCCTGGGTGGGTGGGGGTGTTACTGGCGGATGGTGCCGCGGAGGTATCCGGTGGCGTGGTTGGCGCGTTCGCGCAGGTTGGGGAGGTTGTCGCCGCAGACGTTGACGTGGCCAATTTTTCGGCCGGGTTTTACTGCTTTGTTGTAGAGGTGGATTTTGAGGGCTGGGTCGTGGGCCATGAGGTGTTTGTAGGTGGAGTAGAGGTTTTCGAATTCGGGGATTTGTCCGCCCAGAACGTTGCCCATGACGGTCCAGGTGTTGCGTGGGCTGGTGTCGCCTAGGGGGAGGTCGAGGATGGCGCGGAGGTGTTGTTCGAATTGACTTGTGGTGGAGCCGTCGATGGTCCAGTGGCCAGAGTTGTGGGGCCGTAGGGCCAGTTCGTTGACGAGGAATTGGGGGTTACTGTCTTCGTCGGTGGTTTCGAAGAGTTCTACGGCCATGACTCCGGTGAGGTCGATGGCTTCGGCGATGCGTAGGGCTGCGGCGGTGATGTGGGTGGCTGCGGCGGGGGGTAGGTCGGGTGCTGGGGCGATGACTTCGGTGCAGATGCCGTCGGTTTGGACGGTTTCGACTACTTGCCAGGTTGAGGCTTGGCCCGTGGGGCTGCGGGCGACCATGATGGCTAGTTCGCGGGTGAAGGTGATGGCTTGTTCGGCGAGGAGGCCGTCGGGGAAGGTGGTGGCGCGGGCGAGTTCGTTGGTGGGGTCGTTGGTGGGGGTGGTGTCGGTGACGGCATTGAACCAGGTGGCGGCTTCGCCGGTGGTGTGTTCGCCTTCGTTGACGAGGAGTACGCCTTTGCCGTCGTATCCACCGCGAGGGGTTTTGAGGATGATGGGCCAGCCGACGCGGTCGGCGAAGTGCGCGAGTTCGTCGGGGGTACGGACTTGGGCCCATTGTGGGGAGGGGATGTTGAGGTGGGTCATGAGTTCGCGCATGGCGAGTTTGTCTTGGGCGTAGCGCAGGGCGGTTGGGCGGGGGTGGAGGGGGATGTTTTCGTTTTCGAGGGCGTGGAGTACGTGTGGGGGGATGTGTTCGTGGTCGAAGGTGATGACGTCGCAGTGGCGTGCGAATTCTAGGACTGTGTCGAGGTCATCAGCGGATCCGACGGGTGCGGAGGGGATGACTTGGGCGGCAGCGCTGGTGGTGTTTTCGGCGAGGTCGCTGAGTGTGATTCCGAGGTTGATAGCCGGGGGTTGGCACATGCGTGCGAGTTGTCCGCCGCCGATGATTCCGACGATGGGGAATCCTCCGGGGGCGTGTTTCGGTTTGAGGTCCCTGGTTGTTGGCTCGTTCACGAGGCTGAGCCTAGTTGCAGTGGCGCGTGGGGTGGGGGTGCGGGCGTGTGTGCTTTGGGTTGTGGTGGGTTAGTCGGTGGCGACTGCTTGGAGGAAGAGGGCGAAGGTGGCGGGTTTGGTGCGGAGGAGTTCGAGTCTGCCGCCGTATCCTTCGGCGAGGGATCGGGCTATGGATAGGCCGAGTCCGGATCCGCTTGTGGAGACTTCTTTGTCGAAGACGTAGGGGGCGAGGTCGGGGTCAACACCGGGGCCTTCGTCGGTGATGGTGATGATGACGGAGGGGCCGGAGAGTCGGACGTCGACGACGGTGGTGCCGGATCCGTGGGCGAGGGAGTTTTCGATGATGACGCCGAGGATTTGGGTGAGGTTGACTGAGGTTGCCCATACGGAGACGCCACGGATTCCGGTGACGTGGATGGCGCGGCTTTCGCGTTCGAATTTGGGTTGCCAGAGGCGTTGGAGTTCGGCGAGGGTGCGGTCGACGCGGACCATGCGTGGGGTTTCGACGGATCGGCGGTTTTTGCGTAGGAGTGCTTCGACGGTGTCGGTGAGTCTTTCGACTTGTTGGATGGCGATGTCTGCTTCTTCGTGCGCGACGTCGAGGTCGTCGGTGGCGGCGATTTCTTCGAGGCGCATGAGGAGTGCGGTCAGGGGTGTGCGTAGTTGGTGGGAGGCGTCGGCGGAAAAGTCGCGTTCGGCGGCGAGTGAGGTGATGAGGCGTCGGGCGGATCGGTCGAGTTCGCTGGTAACGAGGTCTATTTCGGTGATGCCGGAGGCGGTTTGGTGAATGCGTGGGTCGCCTTCGCCGAGGCGTTTGGCGTCGTTGGCCAGTTCGACGAGGGGGTCGGATACTTTTCCTGCTTGCCAGCGGACAACAGCGTAGACGGCTGCGGCTGCGGTGGCGATGAGGATGAGTGCGAGGGTGGTGATGGTGATGGTGATGGTGTGTGGGGTGGGGTATCCGGGGGTGTCTTGGGTGTCGTTGAGGAATTGGGTGGTGATGATGGTGAAGGTGATTGCGGGGACGGTGACGATGAGTAGTGAGAGCACTACTGCGAGGCTGGTGGAGCGTAGGAGGGATTCGCGTACGGAGACGGATCGGTGAGTTTTGGTGGTGTTGTCCGGGAGGAGGCCGGGTGTCATGGGGGGTTAGGCGGCGTTTGCGGGTCGTTCGAAGCGGAACCCGACTCCTCGGACGGTGGTGATGTAGCGGGGGCGGGTGACGTCGTCACCGAGTTTTTTGCGGAGTACGGATACGTGCATGTCGAGGGTTTTAGTGGAGCCGAACCATTGGGTGTCCCAGACTTCGCGCATGAGTTGTTCGCGGGAGACGACTTTGCCTTGTTCGCGGACGAGTACGCGTAGGAGGTCGAATTCTTTGACGGTGAGTTGGAGTTCTTTGTTGCCGAGGAAGGCGCGTCGGGCTTGGGCGTCGATGCTGACGCCGTCGTCGTCGCCGTCGGTGGTGGTGGTTTTAGTGGTGGTGCGGCGTAGGACGGCGCGAACGCGGGCGAGGAATTCGGCGAGGCGGAAGGGTTTGGTGACGTAGTCGTCTGCGCCGGCGTCGAGTCCGACGACTGCGTCGACTTCTTCTGCTCGTGCGGTGAGCATGAGGATGGGGGCGGTGCGTCCTTCGGCGCGTAGGCGCCAGCAAACTTCGAGTCCATCCATGCTGGGTAGGCCGATGTCGAGGATTACCAGGTCTGGGTCGGTTCGGCCTTCTTCGTAGGCTTCTTGTCCGTCGGCGCAGATGGTGACTTCGTATCCTTCTCTGCGGAGGGCTCGCGCCAAGGGCTCGCTGATGGCCGAGTCGTCTTCAGCGAGTAGAACACTGGTCATGCGGTCATGCTAGACGTGCTGTTGGGCTCTTCTGGATCATCCGACTGAGACGGTCGTGTTTGTGCTGTTCAGGGGACGTCCTGTGGGTGGGGTTGCGCGTGTCGCGGGTGGGGTGGTTATTCGGTGACGGTGCGGGCGTCTGTGGGGCCGCGCCGTTTGGGGGTGGTACTGCGGCGCAGGGCCCACATTTGAGTGAGTCCGAGTCCGCGCAGGGGGGTGGGTTCGAGTTGCATGAGTTCGAATCCAGAGACGGTGGTGAGTCGGGTTTGGGTTGCTGTGTCGATAACGACGGTCCCGGGTTCGGCAGCGGCGGTGAGGCGACTGGCTCGGTTGACGGTGGTGCCGAAGACGTCGCCGAACTGGGAGACGACGGCGCCGGTGGATATGCCGACGCGGAGTTGGGGCATGCCTGGCATGTCGTGGAGGGCGTCGATGAGGTCGAGGCCGATGGCACCGGCTGCGGCGGGCCGGTCGCAGGCGAAGAGGATTTCGTCGCCGATGGTTTTGACGATTTTTCCGCCGTGGATGGTGACGATATCGGAGGCGAGTGTTTCGAATTCTCCTACGAGGGTAGAGATTTCGCGTTCATTCATGTTTGCAACAGTGGAGGTGAATCCGACGAGGTCGGCGAAGCCGATGGTGCGGGCGTTGGCGGGTAGTCCGTCTTTGGTGGTGGCTTCGTCGTCGTCGACGAGTTGGGCGAGGGCTGCGGCGAGGTGGCGTCGCCAGGCGTAGATGAGGATGGGTTCGATGCTGCTTGAGGCTTCGAGGATGCGGTTGATTACTGTTTCGCGTTCTTGGGGTGTGAGTTGTTCTGTCCAGCGTGCTTGTTCGTCGTGGTGGCGCCGGGAGGCGACGAGTTCCATCATGAGGCTGGTTTGCCAGGTGGCGAGGCGGTCGGTACTGCGCGCAATGGCTCGGGCGATGTCTAGTACGAGGTCGTCGTTCATGCCGGTGAGGCGGCGTAGTTCGGCGATGTCGGGGATTGCGTTGAGGTCGGCTTGGGTGAATGGCATACTGCGGGCCCCGAGTTCGGGGAATCCGAGTGCGTGCCAGACGCGGCGGGCTGTGATGAAGGGAAGGCGGGCGGTGCGGGCTACTTCGCGGCGGCGTAGGGGGGATTCGGTTCCCAGGAGTTGTCCGATGATATCGGCGCGGCGGGTGGCTGCATCGCTAGTGCGTAGTGGGGTGGGTTTGTTGTAGCGGTCTTCGATGCGTCGCAGGGTTTCGTGGAGTACGACGTACGGGCGTGGGGGCGTGACCTCGGTGGTGGTGGCCGAGGGTGTTTTCGGGTCGGTGGGGATGTTTTTTTCCTCCCGATCGCCGTATTGCATGGGTTAATTCTGACGGTTTGTGGGTCGAATGTGAACTAAGTCACCCGCTCGGACGGTGGTGGGGCCGTGGGATGTGGCGATGAGAAGTTCACCGTGTGGGGTGATGGCGGTAGCTGTTCCGGTGAGGGTGGTGTTGTTGGGTAGGTGGGCGGTGATGGGGGTGTTGATGGTGGCGCAGGCTGCGGTGTAGTCGTTGTGGAGTGGATTGATGTGGGGGTTGGTGATCCATTGGTGATGTCTGTGGGCTACGTGGTTGGCGATGTTGATGGCGACTTCTTCTCGGGTGGGGGTTGTTCCGCCGATAGTGGTGAGGGCGTGGTGGAGGGAGGTGGCTGGGGGTGCGGTGTCAGTGGTGGTGGGCAGGAGGGTTGTCGGTACGGCGACGTTGATGCCGATTCCGGCGATGACAGTGTTGGTGTTGGGGGCGAGTTGGCAGAGGATTCCACCGACTTTGGCATCGTTTTCGCTGGTGGTGCGAATGAGGATGTCGTTGGGCCATTTGAGCATGGCGTGGATGGTGGGGTGAGGTGGGTTTGGGGTGGTTTGGGGGGTGTGGTTGGTGATGAGTTCGGTGAGGGCGTCGCGTGTGGCCAGACCGATGAGGAGGGGGAGCCAGCCGGGGTCATGATGTGCGGGGCTGTGCGGGGTTGTGCGGGGTAGGGGCAGTGTCATGCTCATGGCGATGCTGGTTCCTGGTGGTGTGATCCAGGTTCGTGAGCGTCGACCGCGACCTGCGTTTTGGTGGGCGGCGATGATGAGTCGGTAGGGGGTGGGGTCGGCGAGGGCGTCGTCGTTGGTTGATCCGGTGGTTTCGTGGATGTCGACGCGGTTCCAGGGGCCTGCGGGGGCGAGGGTGCCGGTGGTGATGTGTTGTGCGTTGAGGTGGGGGTGGTCGCCGGTGTTCACGGTGTCAGGTTAGGGGGCATGTCTGGGGGTGGGGGGGTTGTGTTGGCGAATCTTTTACTGGTGGGTAGGGGGTTAGGCTGCGTCGCATGAGCGATGCGGCCATGAATGATGCGCAGAGTGAGCAGTCTGATGTGAGGACGACGGCGGGAAAGCTCGCTGATTTTGAGCGTCGGGTTGTGGAGACGGTGCATGCAGGGTCTGAGCGTGCGGTGGAGAAGCAGCATGCGAAGGGGAAGCAGACTGCGCGTGAGCGTATTGAGCAGTTGTTGGATGAGGGTTCTTTTGTTGAGTTAGATGGTTTTGCGCGTCATCGTTCTCGTGATTTTGGCCAGGAGAAGAATCGCCCTTATGGGGATGGGGTGGTGACGGGTTATGGGACGGTTGATCATCGACCGGTGTGTGTTTTTGCTCAGGATTTCACTGTTTTTGGTGGTTCTTTGGGTGAGGTTTTTGGAGAGAAGATCGTCAAGGTGATGGATTTGGCGATGAAGATTGGCTGTCCGGTGGTGGGTATTAATGATTCGGGTGGAGCTCGGATTCAGGAGGGTGTGGCTGCACTGGGCATGTACGGGGAGATTTTCCGCCGTAATGTGCATGCCAGTGGCGTTATTCCGCAGATCAGTTTGGTAATGGGTCCGTGTGCGGGTGGCGCGGTGTATTCACCGGCGTTGACTGATTTTATTGTCATGGTTGATAAAACTAGTCATATGTTTATTACTGGCCCGGATGTCATTAAGACGGTGACGGGCGAGGATGTGGCAATGGAGGAGCTGGGTGGCGCAGCTGCGCAGAATTCACGCTCGGGGGTGGCGCACTATATGGCTCATGATGAAGATGATGCGATTGAGTATGTGCGCGAGTTGTTGAGTTTTTTGCCGCAAAATAATTTAGAAGAGCCTACGGTGTATGAGTTCGAGACTGATCCAGAGGCCACTGAGGCTGATGCGTTTTTGGATTCGATTATTCCGGATTCTCCGAACATGCCTTATGACATGCGTGAGGTGATTTCTGGGATTGTTGATGATGGTGAGTTTGTTGAGGTGCAAGCTTTGTTTGCGCCGAATATCTTGGTTGGTTTTGGTCGTATTGAGGGCCGCAGCGTCGGCGTTGTGGCGAATCAGCCAATGCAGTTTGCCGGGACATTGGATATTAATGCTTCAGAGAAGGCTGCGCGTTTCGTGCGAACGTGTGACTCTTTCCATATTCCAGTGTTAACTCTAGTGGATGTCCCTGGTTTTTTGCCGGGAACCGACCAGGAATGGAATGGGATTATTCGGCGTGGCGCGAAGTTGATTTATGCGTATGCGGAGGCGACGGTTCCGCTGGTTACTGTTATTACTCGTAAGGCTTACGGTGGCGCTTACGATGTGATGGGGTCAAAGCATTTAGGTGCGGATATTAATTTGGCGTGGCCGACTGCGCAGATTGCGGTGATGGGTGCGCAGGGAGCGGTGAACATTCTTTATCGGAAGCAGTTGCAGGCTGCTTTGGATGCTGGTGAGGATGTGGATGCCGCGCGTGCGAAGTTTATTGAGTATTACGAGAAGACTTTGGCGAATCCGTATATTGCTGCGGAGCGTGGGTACGTGGATGCGGTGATTCGTCCGTCGGAGACGCGGGTACAGGTTGTTCGTGCGTTGCGCACCTTGCGTAGTAAGCATGAGAAGTTACCTGCGAAGAAGCACGGCAATATTCCGTTGTGATGCGGCTGAGTGTGCGTGGTCGTGAGTGGTTTTGGCGAGAGGAGGTTTGAGGTGGCTATGTCTGTCTGTGGTGGTGATGTGGGAGAGCCGTGGTTTCGTGTTGTACGAGGTAACCCTTCGCAGGAGGAGTTGGCTGCACTGTTGGTGGTGATGTTGGCTCTTTCGAGGAATGAGTGCAGTGGTACGGAGGAGCTAGGGCAGCGCAGTAGCGGGTGGGCGAATCGTCGTCGGATGCTGTCGGGGTGGGTTGGCCGTTCTGGCTGGGGTGCTATTTCGAGTTAGAGGCGTGGTCTGCAGTAGGAGTGGTGGCGTAGCAGAATCGGTGGCATGAATCGTTTGGTTTTGGCTTCTGCTTCTCCTGCTCGTTTGTCGACGTTGCGTCGTTGTGGTGTTGATCCGTTGGTGATTGTTTCTGGTGTTGATGAAGATGTTGCTTTAGCTGAGGCGCGGGAAAGGTTTGGGGAGCTGGAGCCTGATCAGGTGGCTTTGGTTTTAGCGCGGGCGAAGGCAGAGGCTGTCGCCCGCGTGGTGGAGGATGCCCAGGTAAACGGTGGCTTCTTGGAAGATATTTCTTCTGGTTCTGTTGTGGAGTGCGACGCGTTTGAGGCGAGTTTTTTGGTGGGGTGTGATTCGGTTTTGGAGTTTGAGGGGCAGGTGTTGGGGAAGCCTGTTGATGCTTCTGACGCGGTAGAGCGGTGGCGTCGCATGGGGGGACGTTCGGGAGTTTTGCATACGGGGCACTGGTTGATTGATGTACGTGGTATTGACGAGGGAGGCACTGGGGCGACATTAGGGGCTACTGCAAGCACGACAGTTTCTTTTGCTGTCCTTTCGGAGGAAGAAATTAAGGATTACGTGGCTACGGGTGAGCCACTACATGTGGCAGGAGCCTTCACTGTCGATGGGATTGGTGGCCCGTATGTGGAGTCAATTGAGGGTGATTTCCATAATGTGGTGGGTATCAGTTTGCCTTTGATGCGGAGTTTGTTGGGTGAAATCCAGGTTCCGTGGATGTCTCTGCGCATGAAGTAACCTCATTCTTTTTTGAGGCTTTAGTGACGCGAACCCTGTGTGTCGAAAGCTTTTAGCTTCCGACACACAGGGTTCATAACTTTATTTTAGAATTTTGCGTTTGTGGTGTTTTTGGGTATGGGGAAAGGGCCTGGAACAATGTTCCAGACCCTTTCCATCACATATATTCCGGCGGTGACCTACTCTCCCACACCGTCCCCAGTGCAGTACCATCGGCGCTGAAGGGCTTAGCTACCGGGTTCGGAATGTAACCGGGCGTTTCCCCAACGCTATAACCACCGAAAAACCAACAGAACCAATCAGAAAAACATCCTTCATGATCCCGTAGGGCTGATGCCCCAAGAACCGCACAGTCGACGCGAACAAAACTCTTAAAAGTGTGTATCAAGCCATCGGCCAATTAGTACCAGTCAGCTCCACACATCACTGCGCTTCCACACCTGGCCTATCAACCCACTCGTCTAGTGGGAGCCTCACACCTCGCAAGGAGGCATCGAGATCTCATCTTGAAGCACGCTTCCCGCTTAGATGCTTTCAGCGGTTATCGCTCCCGAACGTAGCCAATCAGCCATGCCCTTGGCAGGACAACTGACACACCAGAGGTTCGTCCATCCCGGTCCTCTCGTACTAGGGACAGCCCTTCTCAAATCTCACACGCGCGCAGAGGATAGGGACCGAACTGTCTCACGACGTTCTAAACCCAGCTCGCGTACCGCTTTAATGGGCGAACAGCCCAACCCTTGGGACCAACTCCAGCCCCAGGATGCGACGAGCCGACATCGAGGTGCCAAACCATGCCGTCGATATGGACTCTTGGGCAAGATCAGCCTGTTATCCCCGGGGTACCTTTTATCCGTTGAGCGACCGCGTATCCACTAACCACGGCCGGATCACTAGTCCCGACTTTCGTCCCTGCTCGACACGTCCGTCTCACAGTCAAGCTCCCTTGTGCACTTACACTCAACACCTGATTACCAACCAGGCTGAGGGAACCTTTGGGCGCCTCCGTTACCTTTTAGGAGGCAACCGCCCCAGTTAAACTACCCACCAGGCACTGTCCCTGAACCAGATCATGGTTCGAAGTTAGACATCCAATACGACCAGAGTGGTATTTCAACAACGACTCCACACACACTAGCGTGCATGCTTCACAGTCTCCCACCTATCCTACACAAGCCGCACCGAACACCAATACCAAGCTATAGTAAAGGTCCCGGGGTCTTTCCGTCCTTCTGCGCGAAACGAGCATCTTTACTCGTATTGCAATTTCGCCGAGCTCATGGTCGAGACAGTAGAGAAGTCGTTACGCCATTCGTGCAGGTCGGAACTTACCCGACAAGGAATTTCGCTACCTTAGGATGGTTATAGTTACCACCGCCGTTTACTGGCGCTTAAGTTCTCAGCTTCACCCCGAAGGGCTAACCGGTCCCCTTAACGTTCCAGCACCGGGCAGGCGTCAGTCCGTATACATCCACTTACATGTTCGCACGGACCTGTGTTTTTAGTAAACAGTCGCTTCTCCCTGGTCTCTGCGGCCATCACCCCTAGACAGAAAAGTCTTCAGGGCTCCGGCCCCCCTTCTCCCAAAGTTACGGGGGCATTTTGCCGAATTCCTTAACCATGATTCACTCGATCGCCTCGGTATACTCTACCAAACCACCTGAGTCGGTTTAGGGTACGGGCGGCTCACACCTCGCTAGAAGTTTTTCTAGGCAGCATAGGATCACCCTACTTCCCCCAAAAGGGGTCATCATCACACCTCAGGACACACCGGGCGGATTTACCTACCCGGCACCTCACATGCTTGAACGTGGACAACCATCGCCACGCGGAGGCTACCTTCCTGCGTCACTCCATCGCTTACCTACTACCAAATCGGATCACGCACTCAACCCGCAAACAACCCCGAAGGGCCATAAGCAAGCATCACACGCTTAGCATCAAAGGCCTCAGTATTGGCGGTGTTTCGCCGGTACGGGAATATCAACCCGTTATCCATCGACTACGCCTGTCGGCCTCGCCTTAGGCCCCGACTTACCCAGGGCAGATTAGCTTGACCCTGGAACCCTTGGTTATTCGGCGGACGGGTTTCTCACCCGTCATTCGCTACTCATGCCTGCATTCTCACTCGTGTAGCATCCACCACTGGATCACTCCGCAGCTTCACACGCTACACGACGCTCCCCTACCCAACTTTCGTTGCCACAGCTTCGGTGGTGTACTTGAGCCCCGCTACATTGTCGGCGCGGAATCACTTGACCAGTGAGCTATTACGCACTCTTTCAAGGATGGCTGCTTCTAAGCCAACCTCCTGGTTGTCACTGCAACTCCACATCCTTTTCCACTTAGCACACGCTTAGGGACCTTAGCTGATGATCTGGGCTGTTTCCCTCTCGACTACGAAGCTTATCCCCCGCAGTCTCACTGCCACGCTTCACTTACCGGCATTCGGAGTTTGGCTAACGTCAGTAACCTGGTAAGGCCCATCAGCTATCCAGTAGCTCTACCTCCGGCAAGAAACACGTGACGCTGCACCTAAATGCATTTCGGGGAGAACCAGCTATCACGGAGTTTGATTGGCCTTTCACCCCTACCCACAGCTCATCCCCTCAGTTTTCAACCTAAGTGGGTTCGGTCCTCCACGACGTCTTACCGTCGCTTCAACCTGGCCATGGGTAGATCACTCCGCTTCGGGTCTAGACCCCGCGACTCAAACGCCCTATTCAGACTCGCTTTCGCTACGGCTACCCCACACGGGTTAACCTCGCCACGAAGCACTAACTCGCAGGCTCATTCTTCAAAAGGCACGCTGTCACCCCACAAAGAGGCTCCAACGGATTGTAGGCACACGGTTTCAGGTACTATTTCACTCCCCTCCCGGGGTACTTTTCACCTTTCCCTCACGGTACTAGTCCGCTATCGGTCACCAGGTAATATTTAGGCTTATCGGGTGGTCCCGACAGATTCACACAGGATTTCACGGGCCCCGTGCTACTCGGGAAACGCACACGGAGTACACGCCATTTCGTCTACGGGGGTCGCACCCTCTACGCCACGCCATTCAAGACGTTTCGACTATGACACGTATTTATCACTCCGCCGCACCATGTCAGTGGTGCACGCACGATCCCACAACCCCGATCACACAACGCCTGACAGCTATCACATGCAATCGGTTTAGCCTCATCCGCTTTCGCTCGCCACTACTCACGGAATCACTATTGTTTTCTCTTCCTGCAGGTACTGAGATGTTTCACTTCCCCGCGTTCCCTCCACACACCCTATGTGTTCAGGTGTAGGTGACTGGACATGACTCCAGCCGGGTTTCCCCATTCGGAAATCCTCGGATCACAGCCTGTTTATCGACTACCCGAGGCTTATCGCAGATTACTACGTCCTTCATCGGTTCCTGGTACCAAGGCATCCACCGTGCGCCCTTAAAAACTTGACACACAAAGAATCAGATGCTCGCGTCCACTGTGCAGTTCTCAAAACACCAGCCCACACCCGAATCCAAGTAGAAAACCTACCCGTTTTCGAGAGAGGCACATTCGTAGAGTTACCAGCTATACGGCCGATACCTCAAAACCCAACAACGCGCCAAACGTGACCTAACCGAAACTGTCTTTGTTTCCACGCTCATACGTCTCAATAAAGAAACAGAAGCAGTACTCCAAAACCAAAAACAGGTAAGCCACATAATCGATGTTCCACCCATGAGCAACACCCCAGTTCGTACACTCGACGAACATAAAGGGTGCCTCTATTAAGAGGGGCTCCTTAGAAAGGAGGTGATCCAGCCGCACCTTCCGGTACGGCTACCTTGTTACGACTTAGTCCCAATCGCCAGTCCCACCTTCGACGGCTCCCCCCACAAGGGTTAGGCCACCGGCTTCGGGTGTTACCAACTTTCGTGACTTGACGGGCGGTGTGTACAAGGCCCGGGAACGTATTCACCGCAGCGTTGCTGATCTGCGATTACTAGCGACTCCGACTTCATGGGGTCGAGTTGCAGACCCCAATCCGAACTGAGACCGGCTTTAAGTGATTCGCTCCACCTCACGGTATCGCAGCACTCTGTACCGGCCATTGTAGCATGCGTGAAGCCCAAGACATAAGGGGCATGATGATTTGACGTCATCCCCACCTTCCTCCGAGTTGACCCCGGCAGTCTCACATGAGTCCCCACCATTACGTGCTGGCAACATGCAACGAGGGTTGCGCTCGTTGCGGGACTTAACCCAACATCTCACGACACGAGCTGACGACAACCATGCACCACCTGTACACCGACCAAAAAGGGGAGTACATCTCTGCACTTTTCCGGTGTATGTCAAGCCTTGGTAAGGTTCTTCGCGTTGCATCGAATTAATCCGCATGCTCCGCCGCTTGTGCGGGCCCCCGTCAATTCCTTTGAGTTTTAGCCTTGCGGCCGTACTCCCCAGGCGGGGCGCTTAATGCGTTAGCTACGGCGCAGAATCCGTGGAATGGACCCCACACCCAGCGCCCAACGTTTACGGCATGGACTACCAGGGTATCTAATCCTGTTCGCTACCCATGCTTTCGCTTCTCAGCGTCAGTAATGGCCCAGAGACCTGCCTTCGCCATCGGTGTTCCTCCTGATATCTGCGCATTTCACCGCTACACCAGGAATTCCAGTCTCCCCTACCACACTCTAGCCTGCCCGTACCCACTGCACGTCCAGGGTTAAGCCCTGGATTTTCACAGCAGACGCGACAAACCGCCTACAAGCTCTTTACGCCCAATAATTCCGGACAACGCTCGCACCCTACGTATTACCGCGGCTGCTGGCACGTAGTTAGCCGGTGCTTCTTCTGCAGGTACCGTCACTTTCGCTTCTCCCCTGCTGAAAGAGGTTTACAACCCGAAGGCCTTCATCCCTCACGCGGCGTCGCTGCATCAGGCTTTCGCCCATTGTGCAATATTCCCCACTGCTGCCTCCCGTAGGAGTCTGGGCCGTGTCTCAGTCCCAGTGTGGCCGTTCACCCTCTCAGGCCGGCTACCCGTCGTCGCCTTGGTGAGCCGTTACCTCACCAACAAGCTGATAGGCCGCGAGCACATCCCCCACCGAAAAAACTTTCCACCAAACCTCATGCGAGGAAAGGTCATATTCAGTATTAGACCCCGTTTCCGGGGCTTATCCCAAAGTGAGGGGCAGATTACTCACGTGTTACTCACCCGTTCGCCACTAATCCACCCAGCAAGCTGGGCTTCATCGTTCGACTTGCATGTGTTAAGCACGCCGCCAGCGTTCGTCCTGAGCCAGGATCAAACTCTCCAAAAAGAAATCACACCCACGTACACGTAACTAGAAAACTAGTTACCACGAACGCAGGAAAATCCTGGCCGAAACAACACTGACAATTAATGTCACTACATTCCTTATAGCGACTATTGTCCGAATTGACTTCAACCAACAAACAATTGGCATCGATTATTCATGGCACGCTGTTGAGTTCTCAAGCATCGGACGCGCAATCGAAGTTTTTCTTTTAAACTTCGAGAGGCAACTCCTCTAAGTTACTTTATTCTCTTTCGTTTTGTCAACTTCACTCTTTCGAGTTTGAAAGTTTTAAAAAGCTTTTGGCTATTAACCTTAAGCCGTTTAAATCTTCCGTGAAGTTTTAAACTCCGGAGAACCTCGACCTAATTTATTAGGCCTGCCGTTCAGGAGTCAAATCACCTTTTCGCCAGCTTTTACAACCAGCGAACGGATCTTTAGCCCCCGAAGCAGCTCGCCAAGCTTAGACAGAGCCAGCACGAGAAACCAAATCAACCTGCCACCCACATCGCGACATCCATGCCTCTCCCCAAAAAGTGCGCCACGCACTATCTCTTGTTCACCCCTCCACCTACCCCCAACGCGAACATTCAAATCAACCTCCAAGCACGGCAGTAGAGTCCCGACATGGCCCCCATCTCCAAAGTTCTCATCGCAAACCGAGGCGAAATCGCAGTCCGAATCGCCCAAGCATGCAAAGACACAGGTATCCACTCCATCGCCGTCTACGCAGAAGCAGACCGCGACGCCCTCCACGTCAAAATCGCCAACGAAGCCCACGCACTCGGTAGCAACACCGCCGCAGACAGCTACCTAAACCACAAAAAACTGCTCGACATCGCCGCGAAAACCAACGCAGACGCCATCCACCCTGGATACGGATTCCTCTCCGAAAACGCCGAATTCGCCCAAGCAGTCACCGACGCAGGCCTCATTTGGATCGGACCACCCCCCGCAGCAATCGACTCACTCGGCGACAAAGTCAAAGCCCGCCACATCGCCACCCGCGCTAACGCCCCACTCGTCCCCGGCACCACAAACCCCGTTGCCGACGCCAACGAAATCATTAACTTCGCCAAACAACACGGCCTGCCCGTCGCAATCAAAGCCGCATACGGAGGCGGCGGCCGCGGACTCAAAGTCGCCCGCAACATCGACGAAATCCCAGAACTCTTCGAATCAGCAGTACGCGAGGCCACCACAGCCTTTGGACGCGGCGAATGCTTCGTCGAGCGATACCTAGACAAACCTCGCCACGTCGAAACCCAATGCCTCGCTGACACTCACGGCAACATCGTTGTCGTCTCCACTCGCGACTGCTCACTCCAACGACGCCACCAAAAACTCATCGAAGAAGCCCCAGCACCCTTTCTCACCGAAGAACAAAACACAGAACTCATCCGAGCCAGCAAAGCCATCCTCCACGAAGCTGGCTACATCGGTGCAGGCACATGCGAATACCTCATCGGCCAAGACGGAACCATCTCCTTCCTCGAAGTCAACACCCGACTCCAAGTCGAACACCCCGTCACCGAAGAAATCACCGGCATCGACCTCGTACGCGAAATGTTCCGCATCGCCGAAGGCAAAAAACTCACCTACACCCAAGAAGACATCTCCACACGCACCCGCGGACACAGCATCGAATTCCGAATCAACGGCGAAGACCCCGGACGAGGATTCCTCCCCGCACCTGGAACCCTCACCACCTTTACCCCACCCACAGGCCCCGGAATCCGCCTCGACACAGGCGTCGAACAAGGCGACACCATCGGCGGACAATTCGACTCAATGCTCGCCAAACTCATCGTCACCGGCGCCACCCGACAAGAAGCACTCCAACGCTCACAACGCGCCCTGACCGAATTCACCATCGACGGAATGGCCACCGCACTCACCTTCCACCGCGCCATCGTCAACCACCCCGCCTACGCCCCCGAAGACCCCAACCACCCCTTCTCCATCCACACCCGCTGGATCGAAACCGAATTCGACAACACCATCCACCCCTACACCGGAGCCAGCGCCCCCGGAGACACCCCACCACCAGAACGTCACAGCATCATCGTCGAAATCGAAGGAAAACGCATCGAAGTAACCCTCCCCGACAACCTCACCCCCACCAACACCACCAACACGCCAAAAAAGAAAACAACCAACCGCCGCACCAACAACCGCAACAACACCACCAACACCTCCGGCGACGCCCTCACCGCCCCCATGCAAGGCACCGTCGTCAAAGTCGCAGTCTCCAACGGAGACACCGTTGCCGAAGGCGACCTCATCTTCGTTCTCGAAGCAATGAAAATGGAACAACCCCTCACCGCACACAAATCCGGAACCATCACAGGCCTAACCATCAACGTCGGCGACACCGTCACCAGCGGCACCATCCTCACCGAAATCAAAACCCCCTAACCCACCCATACAAAAGGCCCGCCTCCCACGAGGCGGGCCCCAACCACAATCACACCGGCTTAGGCGGCTCAACTCCCTCAGGCGCATCAATCGGATCCACCGACACAGCCTCAGGCTTGTGCTCCCCCTGCAACTCCTCCTTCAACGCCTCCTTCGCATCACCAGCAACACCCAACGCCGACTCCAAACCATCCTTGCCCTTAGCCACCACCTCCGCATACTTTCCCCCCGTCTTCTCATTCACAAACTCCTCGGCCTTCTCCAACCCAGAAGTCACCTTCTCCGAGTTATCAGCAGCAACCTCACGAGCCTTACCCAACCCCTGCTCAGCCAAGTCCTTCGCCTTATTCACAAAACTTCCCAAATCCATCAGAACTCCTTCTCACACCGCCAACACACGGCACCACCACCTCGCGATCTGACGGAAACCACGAAACACGCACGGCAGCAACCGAAACAGTGAAAACAGACTAAGCGCTTGGCAAACTATCCACAGCGTGCAACCTCCGCGCAGCCTCCGCCAACGACCCCGACAACGACGGATAAACCGTGATAGTCCGCGCCACATCATCGGCCGTCAACCGATGCTCCACAGCCAACGCAATAGGAAAAATCAACTCCGACGCCCGTGGAGCCACCACCACACCCCCCACCAACTGCCCCGTCCGCCGCTGAGCAAACAACTTCACAAACGCATTCTCAATATGCTCCATCTTCGCCCGAGGATTCGTATCCAACGGCATCACCACCGTCCGATACTCCGACTCATCCGCAACCTCCGCTGCAGACATACCCACCGTCGCAATCTCCGGATCCGTAAAAATATTCGCACTAATCCCTGTCGTCGTTAACGGCCGCACCTCATCACCAATCGCATGCGCCACCGCAATACGACCCTGCATCGCAGCCACTGAAGCCAACGGCAATACACCCGTACAGTCACCCGCCGCATATACCCCCGAAACCGACGTACGCGACACCCGATCCACCACAATCTGGCCACGCTCATTCACCTCCACCCCAGCCTCCTCCAACCCAATCCCCTCCGTATTCGGCAACGAACCCACCGCCATCAACGCATGAGATCCCACCACCTCACGACCATCCTGCAAACGCACCACCACACCATCACCCACACGCTCCACTGACTCCGCACGCGAACGAGCCAACACCTCCATACCTCGACCCCGAAAAACCTCCTCAATCGCACGCGCCGCATCCTCATCCTCATTCGGCAACACATGCTCACGCGAAGACACCAACGTCACCCGCGACCCCAAATGCAAATACGCCTGAGCCAACTCCGCACCAGTCACCCCAGAACCAATCACCACCAAATGATCTGGCAGCCCCTCCAACGACCAAATGTCCTGCCACGTCAAAATCCGCTCACCATCAGGCATAGCCGACCCCAACCGCCGCGGACGCGCCCCCGTCGCCAACAAAACTGTGTCCGCCTCCAACACACGAGAACCACCCCCCTGCACATCCACCACCACACGCCGGGCACCATCCAACCGCCCCCTACCCCTAACAACCTCAATCCCCTTAGCCACCAACCCCGCCTCAATATCACCACTCTGTGCCGCGGCCAACGACCGCACCCGATCATTCACCTCACGCAAATCAAACCGATCACCCTCAGCAGCCCCATCAAGAACCGCCCGATAATGCACCCCCAAATGCTGAGCGCTGGCCACCAAACGCCCCAAATACCCCGCAGAGGCAATTAATGCCTTGCTCGGCACACAATCCATCAACACCGCAGCACCACCCACACCCTGCGAATTAACCAACGTCACCTCAGCCCCACCCGAGGCCGCCACCAACGCCGCCTCATATCCCCCCGGGCCACCACCAACTACAACAAACCTGTGAGATCGATTAGACACACCGCAAGTGTTCCACGCCACACCACCGAAAACCGGTCAGTCGCCACAATCAAACACACCCCTGCAAAACCACTCACTCACACGTCCACAAACCCCCTCCCCGCAACCTTCGCCGCAGCAAACGGCAACGCCGCATATAACTGAGCCCCAAACACAGCCGACGCCGGATCCACCACCAAATCCCCCCGATGCAAGTCATACGTACACCCACCCGGAGTCCGCGTACCCAACCGCAACAATGCCCCCTCCGCACCCTGCAACAACCACGCAAAATCCTCACCACCCATCGACTGCACCGCATCCACCGCAGCATCCACACCAAACGCCGAAAACACCGCCAACCGTGCACCCTCCACCCCATGAAGCGTATTCACCACCGGCGGGACACCCTGCACGTACTCCACCTCCACCTCCACCCCAAAAGGCGCCACTACCTGAGAGACCAAACGCCTCACCAACGGCTCCAACGTCTGCCACACCCCCGCATCAGCAACACGCAACGTCCCCCGAGCCACCCCCCGATCCGGAATCACATTCCCCGCATCACCAGCATGAACAGAACCCCACACCAACACCACCGACGCGCGCGCATCCACCACCCGCGTCAACAACGCCGGCAACTCCGTCACCACCTTCGCCAACGCAAAAGTCACATCCTGCGTCAAATGCGGACGCGACGTATGCCCCCCAGCACCAGAAACCCTCACCTCAACCCGATCAGCCGCAGCAGTAATCGGCCCCACCCTCAAACCCACACGCCCCAAATCCGTCGCCGGATCACAATGCAACGCATAAAAAACATCCACACCATCGGCCGCACCCGACCCCTGCACCATCCGCGCACCCGAAGGATGTGACTCCTCAGCAGGCTGAAAAAAACACCTCACCCCCACACCCGCATCACGCAACACATCCGCCACCCCAGAAAGCCCCACCACTGCACCTAACAACGACGCCGTATGCACGTCATGACCACAACAATGCGACACATCCGCCACCCTCGAAGCCCACGGCAACCCCGTCCGCTCAGCCAAAGGCAACGCATCCATATCCGCCCTCAGCCCCACACGGAAATCAGGTACCTGCGCCCCCACATCCACAAACAACCCCGTCGAACCCACAAAACGCTGCGCTGACACCCCCGCAGGCAACCGTTCCTCAACTGCACGAGTCGTCCCCACCTCACACCATGACAACTCCGGCGACCGATGCAACCACCGCTGAAACCGAACAATCTCATTCGCCCGCGCCCGAATAGACCGCAACACCTCACCCAACGGACCAGACGGCACGGGCAAACCAGAGACATCGATCATCGACGGTTCCACCAACAAGAGTCTAACGAGAACATCCCAACTCACGTCAGCTCAGCACGGCCATCCGCCTTCAACATGTCGACAATCCCCTTTACCCGCTGCGCAGCCGCCCGTGACGTCACCAACAACGCATCCGGCGTGTCCACAACGACGACATCATCCAACCCCAACACCGCCACAGTACGACCCGATGTCGAAGCCACCAACCCCGAAGCATCATCAACAAGAACATCCGAAGACCCCAACATACGCACCGCATCCTCACCCCCAGTACGCCCCAACAACTCATGCAACGACGCAAAATCACCCACGTCATCCCACGGAAAATCCCCAAGAACCACAGCCACATCACCACGATCCGCAGCCGGCTCAGCCACCGCATGATCAATCGCAATCTTCTCCAAAGACTCCCACCGCTTCGCCAACGACGAAGGATCAGCAGCAATCCCCCGCAAATCAGCAGCCAACCCTGGATGAAAGTCCGCCAACATATCCAACAAAACAGACGCCTTCACAACAAACATGCCCGCATTCCAGCGATACTCGCCCGTCGCCAAATACCGCGCAGCCGTCGCAGCATCCGGCTTCTCCACAAAAGCCGCAACAGCACGCGCATGCGGCGCCCCCCGCACCTCCAAAACAGACCCCGTCCGGATATACCCAAAACCTGTCGACGGAAAAGTCGGCTCAATCCCCAACGTCACCAATTTGCCCGTACGAGCAACCTCCACCGCCTCACGAACCCGCGCCCGAAAACGCCCCTCATCCCCAATCACATGATCCGCAGCAAAAGACCCAATCACAGCCTCAGGTTCCACCGCCTCAATCATCGCCGCAGCCAACCCAATCGCAGCCATCGAATCCCGCGGTGAAGGCTCAGCCACAACTCCACCCTCACCCAACTGCGGCAACTGAGCACGCACCGCCTCCTCATGCCGCACACCCGTAACAACAACCACATTCGTCCCAGTCAACGGCTCCAACCGAGCCACCGTCGACTGCAACAACGACGACCCATCCCCCAACAAATCCAAAAGAAACTTCGGCTCACCCGAACGCGACAACGGCCACAACCGCGTTCCAGACCCACCAGCAGGAACAACACCCCAAAAACCCTCAATAACCTGTGCCTGTTCGGTAAACATCACGCCCCCACAATCCCAGAAAAAGAAACCAACACCGCCAAAGACAACCCGCAAACGCAGGAAACCCACACAACGGCAACAACACGAACAGGCAAAACACCCGCTCACCACGCGACGCCCCCGCCATCCCAACTCCGCCGCCAGCCCATGACCTATAAACCCGCATCACAGACCCACCACCACGCTATCAGCGCACAACCACCCCACCCGAAACAGGACCAACACAAGATCACCAGCCCAACAACCCCCTCAATCCCACCCACGAACACACAACAAGGGCCCAGCAAGCAGACAGTCTCCGTACACTAGGGTCCGCATGCCCGGCGAGACCACCCCGACAAACAACGGCTGTCACGCCAAACCCACAAGGAGCAATCCCGATGGCCGACCCCACCGACGCGCCGCGACGACGACGCCTCGCGCAGCGACACGCACGCCACATCGCCGCGCTCACCACCGCAACCACCCTCGGCATCGCCCCCAGCCTCACCGCCAGCATCACCGCTAACGCCATCCAACCCTCTATCGCCTGCTCCCCCCAAGCCCCCAGCACACAACCAGACAAAGACACCCCCACCCCAAACACCCCAACCGACCCCACAGCCACCCCCACAACACCAACAGCCACCACCACAACACCACCCGCACCAGGCACACCCACCACCCCTGTCAACGACCCCAAAACCAACGTCATCGGCGGCAACGCACTCGCCAACAAAGGCACCATCCTCAACCTCCCAACCGGCACTCCCCCGCCCCCGCCCCTACACGCCTGCGCATGGGTCATCGCCGACCTCAACACCGGCGACATCATCGCCGCACACGACCCACACTCCCGGTTCCTGCCCGCCAGCACCCTCAAAACCCTCACCGCCCTCACCGTCATCGACAAACTTGACCCCAACCAAGAAATCGAAGGCAGCGGCGAAGACATGGCCGTCGACGGAACCAAAGTCGGCATCGAAAAAAACGCCACCTACCCCATCTCCGCCCTACTCCAAGCCCTCATGCTCTCCTCTGCCAACGACGCAGCAAACGCACTCGCCCGCGCCAACGGCGGCATGGACATCACCACCGAACAAATGAACAAACTCGCCGCCCACCTCGGCGCAAAAGACACCCACGCAATGAACACCAGCGGCCTCGATGCCAAAGGACAAGTAACCAGCGCCTACGACCTCGCCCTCATCGGACGAGCAGCAGTCTCACACCCCAAACTCGCCCCCCTATTAACCCTCAAAGGCGCCCACTTTCCCGCCGGAGCCCCCAAACCCGGCCAACAACGCAAATCCATCGAAATCGGCAGCCACAACCGACTCCTCTGGAACTACCAAGGCACCATCGGCGTCAAAAACGGATACACCGTAGCCGCACGCCACACCTACATCGGTGCCGCCCGCCGCGGCGATAAGGCCTACGTAATCAGCTACCTCAGCTCCTTTGACGGCCACTGGCGCAGCTCAGCAGCAATGCTCGACTGGGCCTTCAACCACGGATCAAAAGCTCGCCCCATCGGACGACTCGTCAACCCCGGCGAACTCGACGCGCCACCCCCCAACAAAGAAAAACCCTCCCCACCCAAAGGAAAACCCACCACTCCCAAAGGTGGAAGCAACAAACCCGACAATGCCAAAGACACTCCCATCACCAGTGCTCAAGACGCCAGCCCCGTAGCAGCAACCAGCTTCCACGGACACACCAGCCTTCCCACCAACCTCGCGCTCGCCTTAAGCGGTCTCGCAACCCTCGCAGCAACAGGCGCACTCATACTCCACCGACGCCACTAAACCCTCACCACCACCACGAAACTCCCACAGGTCCAGCATCCACCTCCGACAACATCATCACCTGACGTTCGCCCTTCACTGACACCCGCGACACTCGCGAACGCCCCTGCCAGCTCGCCGCAACCGACATCGCCAACGGCTCATCCCCCGGGCAAAAAATCCCCATCACCACCAACAACTCCGCCGACGACGACAAAAAAGAAAACATCCCCTCATCCGCCCCAGCCGACAATCGATCCACCCGAACATCAACAACCGCACACTCCCCCACCCCCACAGGCGCATCCAACCGAATAGACGCCACCGACAACGCATGACCGTCCGAAGAAGAAACCACACCATCCACCACACCACCCCTCTCCACCACAAACACCAAATCACCAGCACCACCCGCAGCACGAACAGCTATCGGAAAGCGCACCACCCCACCGGAAGCACCTCCCACAACCAGCCGTACACGCAACGACCCCACCGACCGATCCCGCCGCAGCATCACCTCCACATGCTCACTCACCATCGCAGGCACATCATCAAACGACGTACCTAAACCTCTCGCCAAACCCTCCCGAACCCGCTCTGACTCCACAGAACGCCCCGCACCCCACAACATCGGATTCACAATCGGCACATCACGAGACTGTTCCTCACACACAGCCAGCACAGGGACCGGTCGGCCTCTAGCACGCGCCAACGCATCAACCAACACCCCCTCATCAACCCCCAACACATCCTCCAAATCCCCCAACGCAGCAATCGAGCTCGACCGCTCCGGACGCGAACGACCAGACTGCCAATAACTCAACGTCGCCGCGCTAACGTCATGGCCCCGCACAGCTAAGTGATAACGAACCCTCTCCAACGACAAACCCCGAGCAGAAACCGCCCCCCGCAACACCTCAGCAAAAACATCCCCCGACTCACACACGAAAACCACCACTCCACATAGACAACAAACCCATCACCACACCCAACGCAACCCATACTTTCCCGGCTTCGCCGCACAAAACACCACAGATAAACCAGCACCAGCAACACACACCGGCTTGACCAGCTCTTCCTCTCCATTTACACACCACGACTCCACCGACAACGGCCCCTGCCCCTCCTCAAAATCCACACACCACACCAACTCCCCCACATCCACCCCAAGCGCACGCGACACCCCGTACTCAGCATCCACCGCCCCCACTACCTCACCTCGAAACTCCACCACAGCCGCCTCACCCAACCGCAATGGACGCTCTAAAAACACTTCACTGACCTGGCCAGAGGCAGTCAACATTCGTCTTCCAAAACGACAATTCGACATCGCTCGCAACAACACTTGAGCACCATCAGGCGGACGAAGCGTCACCACCGACAAACGATCAACTCCATCCGCTTCAGCAGACAAAGTAATCCGCACACGAAAACTAGATATCGCCCCAAACGCATTAAGGCGAAAAGATTCATGAAGAGACAACAACCTAATTGGGTCATCCCGCACATCCCCCCGCCAAACAAAATCCAAGGAAGAGCCCGCCCCCTCCTGGCCATCACAGACGCACGATAAATCCTCACCACCTACTGATCGGCCAGGTACACCCGAAATTATCGACACCAACCCCCCCGGCGGAGCCCCCACAATCCGCTCGATTTCCCCAACAACCACCAAAGATCGACCTTTCAAAGGCACCGAACGCCCCGTCTGCCACTGACTTAATGTGCCCACCGAGACAGCCAGCCCCCGCTCCATTAGCTCCGCACGCAGCCCCGTCAACGTGAATCCAGCCTCTGCCACAGCAGAGCGCAACGCCCGCGCAAAAGTTACTTCACCTTCATTCACACCATCATCCTAAATAGAAAATAGGTCTCTCAATAAACGGGCAACTATAAAACCGGAAAGAAAACAACAAACACATACGGCGCCAAAAGAGGCCAGTGCAGAACTATCCCAAACACGGAAACCGCACCAAAATGAACCCTCCCAGGGAGAAATCACATAAAACTCAGCAAAAATCCGAAATTACCGGAGCGTGATCACTCCAGCGCTCCTCATAAGTTTCAGCTCGTCCCACCCATACAGACTTAACAACCTCCGCTAATTCAGGTGTCGCCAGGTGATAGTCAATACGCCAACCAGCATCATTATTGAAAGCCTTACCGCGCCAACTCCACCATGTATACGGCCCAGGACCATCACCGCCATACCGGCGCCCCAAATCCACCATTCCCCAGTCCACCATCCATCGGTCGAAAAAAGCCCGTTCTTCAGGCAAAAAGCCAGCTTTTTTCAGATTCCCCCGCCAGTTTTTTAGATCCACCTCACGATGAGCAACATTCAAGTCCCCAGTTACCAGAAGATGCTCCCCTGAAGCTAAAGCAGCTTGGAACCGCTGCGACATAGCCTCCATCAGGGCATATTTCTCAGCCATCACCTCCGGCCTATCCACATCACCGCTATGCACATACGCCGAAACAACTGTCACCTTCTCAATACCGCTGCCCCACTGACCTAAAACAGGCACTTCCAACCAACGACCTGCCGAAGCGAACGCCCGCCCCGA
Organism: Dermatophilus sp. B7861-1; assembly: GCF_058996045.1. Lineage (NCBI taxonomy): Bacteria > Bacillati > Actinomycetota > Actinomycetes > Micrococcales > Dermatophilaceae > Dermatophilus > Dermatophilus sp. B7861-1. The sequence goes on from NZ_CM180082.1 coordinate 2,289,987, forward strand.
ATCATCAAGACGCATCCGCTCTGAAAAATCCCCCGCATGCTGCAGAGCGATCGATCCCTCCATCGGCAAACCCGTGACCGCATCTCCCACACCACAACCAGGGCGAACCAGGACCGCAACACCCGCTCTCCCTGCTACCTCCCCCTCATGCAACGCCACTGACCACCCCTGCAGCGCGCTCTGCTCCAAAGCAGAATCTAGTTGCGCACGCGAGGCACGTACCTCTTGCAGCGTCATAACATCCGGCGCCGACTCATCTACCCAAGGCAGCATGCCTCGACGCACAGCTGCACGAATACCGTTCACGTTGGCGCTCACTACTCGCATGAATCCATCATGCCCGCAGCATCACCCACGCCAACGCCAAGAAGGACCTCAGGCGGCCTCTTCTAGCCTTGTAAGTTTTTCCTGCAACAAGTCACGCAACTCCGGATCATTAAGAACCAAGTAAGCCAACTGACAATCCTTTGGCCCCGATGCCCCCGGCTGACACAAACGGCACGGCTCTCCAACTCGCACCACACACTGATCTTCACCACGCGGACCCTTACTCATCTGCATAAATCCACGGTAGATAGTTAAAGTTCGCTACACAGCCACACATTTGCGCGATGAAAACGACTACACAAAATAAGTGCGGTGGCTGCCTGCAAAACCCCAGGAACCACCGCACCCTTATGCTACAAATCACACGATCTCAGCGCTTACAAAGCGTCAATAATCGTATTCAACGTGCCACTAGGCCTCATAGCCACTTCCACCTTCGCCACATCTGGGCGGAAGTAACCACCCAAATCCACTGCAACCCCTTGGGCAGCGATGAGCTCACGATCAATTTCCCCTGCCTTGCCAGACAACTCATCAGCAACAGCTGCAAACTTTGCAGACAACTCAGCATCCACTGACTGCCCAGCCAACTCCTGAGCCCAGAACAAAGCAAAGTAGAAATGACTACCTCTGTTATCAATTTCACCCACAACACGCGCGGGAGATTTGTTTTCTTCTAAGAAACGAGAAATAGCACGATCCAAAGCATCAGCTAAAACCTGTGCTTTCAGGTTACCTGACCTACTCGCCACATGCTCCAATGAAGCCCCCAGAGCAGAAAACTCACCCAAGCTATCCCACCTCAAATAGCCCTCATTCACGAACTGCTGCACATGTTTTGGAGCAGACCCCCCAGCACCAGTCTCGAAAAGTCCACCCCCAGCCAGCAGAGGAACCACCGATAGCATTTTCGCACTCGTGCCCAACTCAAGAATTGGGAAAAGGTCAGTTAAGTAATCACGAAGCACATTTCCTGTTACCGAAATAGTGTTTTCGCCACGACGGATGCGCTCCAAAGTGAAATTCATAGCCTCAACCGGCGCCAGAATCTCAATAGACAGACCAGATGTGTCGTGTTCTCCCAAGTACTCGCGAACCTTCGCAATGAGATTCGCATCATGAGCACGAGCGGAATCCAACCAAAATACTGCTGGAGTACCCGACAACCGTGCCCGCTCCACAGCAAGACGCACCCAATCACGCACTGACACATCTTGTGTACGCGCCATACGCCAAATATCACCGGCCTCAACATCATGAGACATCAAAACCGACCCGTCTTCAGCGATCACCTCCACCTTGCCCGACTCTGACATCACAAACGTCGTCGGATGTGACCCGTACTCCTCAGCCTTTTTAGCCATCAACCCCACGTTAGGAACATCACCCATCGTCGCTGGATCCAATGCCCCATTAATGCGGCAATCCTCCATAATTGCCGCATACATTGTCGAATAACTGCGATCAGGGATCATAGCCAATGTTGCCTGGCGTTCACCCTTCGCATTCCACATCTGACCACCATCACGCACCACAGCCGGCATCGATGCATCCACAATTACGTCATTTGGGGCATGAAGATTGGTGATCCCTCTATCTGAATCAACCATCGCTAGCGCCGGGCGTTCGGCAAACGCCTCGGAAATCGCTTCCTCAATAGCTTTCCTGGTCTCATCGGGAAGCGCCTGAATAGCAGACAATAAATCACCTAGACCCAGGTTCGGATTTACGCCTGCCTCACGCAGCTCATCGCCAAATTCTGCAAATACGTCAACAAAAAAGACCTTTACCGCATGCCCAAACAGCACCGGATCTGAAACCTTCATCATTGTTGCTTTCAAATGCAGACTCAACAGGAGATCATCACGCTTCGCCTCCTCAATCTGCTCTGCGTAAAATTTTTGCAATGCAGAAACACTCATGAAAGTGCCATCAAGGACTTCTCCAGGAGACGCTTGCAAACCATCAACTAAAGAACGAGTTTCACCAGCATCATTTGTGAAACGAATTTCAAAACCACACCCCTCAGCCACGACTATAGACTTCTCGTTGCCGTAAAAATCGCCATCACTCATATGTGCTACACGCGCTTTAGTACCTGCATCCCACTCCCGAAGGCGATGCGGATGCCGCTGCGCAAACGCTTTCACAGACGCAGGAGCCCGCCTATCCGAGTTCCCCTCGCGCAAAACAGGATTAACAGCAGAACCTAAAACTTTTGCATAACGAGACGAAATATCCCACTCTTCATCTGTCGAAGGATCCACAGGAAAATCAGGAACAGCGAAACCTTGATCCTGCAACTCTTTAATCGCAGCCTTCAACTGTGGAACCGACGCAGAAATATTCGGCAACTTAATAATGTTGGCAGAATCATCTTGAGTCCATTCACCCAGAACAGCTAGATAATCTGGCACGCGCTGCTCATCCGTCAATCTCTCCGGAAACTGAGCCAGAATTCTTCCCGACAAAGAAATATCGCTTGTTTCCACCTCAACATCAGCATCCTTCACAAAAGCACGAACGATCGGCAGAAGTGAAAAAGTCGCCAAGGCCGGAGCTTCATCGGTCAACGTCCAAACAATCTTGCTACTCACAGGCTCTCCTTTGAGACACGACAAAACACAATCAGTGCCGACCCTACTTCCCCAAACCCCTCACCAAGCTAAGAAACGACAGAGCATCTACCGCACCCCGCACGCCACCACGAGCGCCCCAATGCGACACCATAGAAACCATGGCCGGATCCGCACACCCCCACATCATCTTCACCACCACCGACACAACCCTCACCAAAGACAAACTCGAAACCATCCTCGGCGACCTGTTCACCGGACACGAACCACCACCAGTAACCACCACCAGCGTCCTCAACGTCACACTCTCGCTCGGCAGCTACACCTTCACCTTCTGGTACGACGACGAAGCCGAAGGACTCGGCGACCGCTACGCCGAATACGCCCCCACCCTCGAACAACGACGTATCTCACGCTGCACCACCATGATCGACTTCTCCGGCGACCATGACCCCGCTAACGAACACAACGAAGCCGCACGCACAATCATCGAACACCTCGCATCCTTGCCCGATACCTACGTCTTCTCCGAAGAAAAAAAGACATTCATTGCGATGGACTACACCGACCCATTCGCCACCCCCACCGAAGAACCCCCCACCCCCGAACTAACCACCGAAGAATCGCTACCGCCCGAAACCAACGACAAAAAAGACACAACACCAGAAGACGAACACCCCAGCACAACAGAAACAACCGCAGAAAACAGCCCTCTGCCCCCTCAACACCCAACGCCCCAACCCGAAGCAAAACCCGACAAAAAACCCGGATTCTTCAAAAAACTCTTCGGCAGAAGCTGACCCACCACACCAAGCGTCGGCCCGCCCACGCACGGGCCGACCTCCACCATCTGTAACCCGCTACACAACACCCAGACACCCCCATTTTGGTAGCGTCAAACCCAAGACCGACACGGTCCGATCGCGCGGCAGGCACCACCTAACGGAGCCAAACCGCACGGACACTCACACCAAAGCAGCACCGTCGCTGGAAGGGTTGATGAACCTGTGAGCACCACCCCCGTCAAGATCGCCGTCACCGGAGCCGCCGGGCAAATCGGCTACAGCCTCCTATTCCGAATCGCAGCCGGAGACCTTCTCGGCCCCAATACCCCCATCGAACTGCGACTCCTCGAAATTGCCCCAGCCCTACCGGCTCTCAAAGGCGTCGTCATGGAACTCGACGACTGCGCCTTCCCCACCCTCACCAACATCAAAATCGGTGACAACCCCGAAGAAATCTTCGAAGACGTCGACGGTGCCATGCTCGTAGGTGCTATGCCCCGCAAAGAAGGCATGGACCGCGCCGACCTCCTTGCCGCCAACGGGAAAATCTTCACCGGTCAAGGCGCCGCACTCAACAAGGTCGCCCCCAAAGCCAAGGTTCTCGTCACCGGAAACCCAGCCAACACCAACGCCCTCATCGCCATGAAAAACGCCCCCGACATGGCCCCAGAGCAATTTAACGCCCTCACTCGCCTGGACCACAACCGCGCCAAATCCATGCTGGCCAAAAAACTCAACGTGACAGTCGAAGAAATCAAAAACCTCGCTATTTGGGGTAACCACGACGACTCGATGTACCCAGACCTGTTCAACACCACAGTGAACGGTAAAGCCGCCACTGAACTGGTCGAACAGACTTGGATCACTGAGGAATACATTCCCACCGTCGCAACCCGCGGCGGAGCCATCATCAAAGCACGCGGTGCATCCTCCGCTGCCTCGGCTGCTAACGCCACCATCGACCACATGCGTGACTGGATGCTCGGCACCGACGAAATCGTCTCCATGTCCGTGCCCTCCGACGGCTCCTACGGCGTACCAGAAGGCATCATCTCCTCCTTCCCATGCCACGTAAAAGACGGAAAATACGAAATTGTTCAAGGCATCGAACTCAATGACTTCAGTAAAGAGCGCATCATGGCATCGGCCGCGCGCCTGGAAGCCGAGCGCGACCAAGTCAAAGAACTTGGCCTGATCAAATAACCCCAACACAGTGAGGCGGCCACCCAGGTGGCCGCCTCACTCCATCACTGCTCCGGTCGGCCAGCGTTACGCCCCTCAGCCTTCGTCCAATACGCAACCGCATCAACCTGATGCCGATCCAAACCACCCTGCGTAACAAGAGCATTACGTAGTTGCCTTACTGCCGCAGACTCCCCCGCAATCCACACAGAACTACGAGCAGAGACCTCACCAGGCAACGAAGCGGCCAGCTCACTCATACGCGAACCATGAGCAGCACCATCCCGATCCATCCAGACAACATCCACCTCAGCACCCGTCACAGACCTCACCGGCTGATGCTCACCTGCATCCGCAACCTCAATAAACGCTCGCACCGGCAGCTCAGCAGCCAAAGAAGCAACAATTGCTTGCAACGCAGGCAATCCCGTCTCATCAGCAACAAGAACTACCTCCTCGGCTCCTTCAACTGGAACAAAACCGCCGACAGGCGCAGTCAACATCAGCTCATCGCCCACCTGCACCTGCGACGCCCATGCTGCGGCCACGCCGCCGGGATGCAACACAAAATCGACAGTCGCCTCACCAGCCTGCGCATCAAGCCACAACAGCGTGTATGTACGACGCTTTCGCCGAGCCCGCGACATCTCATCCGCATCACCGGTAAACCTATGTGAATCAGGAAAACTCAACTTGACCCGCTGATCCGGGCCCGTCGCCACTGCCTCAGTCAACCCAGACCCGCTAAACGTCACACGACGCATACGCGCAGTCACATCCTCAACCGCCGTCACCACGCACACACCCAACCCCTCGCGCGCACGACGAACCCGTTCAGTCACTCACATCCCCCAATTCGCTTTGCGACGCCGAGACCGCCGCTCGTGCATTCTTTCTCGACAACACCAACATGACTAAACCCCACATGACCAGGGCAAAATCAGCGATTACTAGCCAGCGCACACTCATATTTCGAGTCACCAACATGGAAGCGCCGGCCATATTAATGACAGCAGTGCTGTACAACCACACATCCATCGACTGTGAACGTAACTGCACAGCACCTAAATCAAACCCACGCGACTCACCAAACACGCGCAGCAGAAGACAGACCGCCAAACCAATAGCGACCAACCCACCACCAATCAACACGCGCCCAAAAGCCGCAAAAACCAGGCCAACGACAGTGACCGCCGCCAAAGCCCACCACAAACCCAGCCCCGCGAACGGGTTACGCATCAGACCTCAGCCAGCCCTGCCTGCCGCTCCGCGGCCTCAACAAGGTTGCTCAACAACATCGCACGCGTCATCGGACCCACACCACCAGGATTCGGTGAAACCCAACCCGCAATCTCAGCAACGTCCAAAGCCACATCACCAGCAATTTTCCCGTTTACACGCGAAACACCCACATCAAGCACAGCCGCGCCGGGCTTGACCATCTCTTTCGTCACGATGCCCGGTACCCCAGCAGCTGCGATGACAATATCTGCCTCACGCGTATGCGCAGCCAAATCCTTCGTCCCCGTGTGACACATCGTCACCGTCGCATTCTCTGAACGCCGCGTCAACAACATTCCAATAGGCCGCCCCACAGTCAGCCCACGCCCAACAACCACCACATTCGCCCCGGCCAAAGGCACATTAAAACGACGCAACAATTCAACACACCCCAACGGAGTACACGGCAACGGCGCTGGCCGATTCATCACCAAACACCCCAAGTTGTACGGGTGCAACCCATCAATATCCTTAGCCGGATCCACGCGCGACAACAACGCAAACTCATCCAACCCCGTGGGCTGCTGCACAATGAACCCCGTCACCTTGGGGTCCTCATTCAACTGATCAATCAGCTCTTCAACCTGCGCTTGCGAAGCATCAGCCGGCAAATCATGCCGCATGCCGCGCACACCAATCTGCTCACAATCCCGATGCTTGGCATTCACATAAATCTGCGATCCCGGATCCTCGCCCACCAAAACCGTAGCTAGCCCAGGGACAACACCACATTCACTCAAACGCGCCACCCGAACCTTCAACTCTTCCTTAATGGTCGCAAGAGTGGACTTTCCATCGAGAATGCCAGCAGTCATGGCATGCATCATTTCACAGCCAAACTCAGCTCTCGCTTTATCCTGAAATCAATCCCCCACCTGAACTCTGATCACCCTCTCCCCCAAAGTAATCCAGCACAACATACGGTCACACAGCCCAACTCCTAGAGAGGCAGCCACGCGTGCGGACTCATAACCACCCTGTAATACGCCTGACCACCACACTTCTGGCACTCACCACACTCTCTGCATGCGGCCCCACCCCCAACAGCACCCCCACCATCACCACCACCGCCACCGCTGCCGCCACAAACAACAACACACCCCCCGCCTCCAACACCACGACACCAACCAGCACCACCCCCACCATCGACCCCACCACCGTCGCCCGAATGACCGGCGGAAACGGCACATCTTTGAAATACATGCTCGGCGAATCGTTCCTACCCGTGGGATGGAACGTCACTACCCCCCGAGACTCCGGCGGCTACCGCATGAACATCTGCGGCGTAGACATCGAACCGCACCCTCCAGTCGATACAACCGCAAAACGCTGGCAACAAACCCCTACCGGCCCATGGATTGAACAACACATCCGCACCTACGAAGGCAACACCGCAACCAACATCATCACCGCACTCAAAACACGCATCACCGACTGCCAGCGCTACACCGCTACCGACACCCACGGCGGATCCAGCACTTACACCGTCTCCGGCCTCACCCTCCGCAGCGCCGACCCCGATACCATCACCTGGCGACAACAACTCGTACCACCACCGCCACCGGCCACAACAACACCCACCTCACCCGCTGCAACACCCTCCCCATCCAACAGCCCCACCCCCCACCAACTCACCCAAGACGTAGCCCTAACCAAAATCGGCAACACCACCGTCATGCTGATCTCATACGCCGTCGACCAAACCCCCTCCGTTCCCCTCCTCGACGCCGCACTCTCATACTTGAAAAAACGCCACTAAACTCACCCAACGCAATGGCCCGGTCCCCTCTCAAAGGAACCCGGGCCATCCGCATCACATCACTCAGTGCGCAAAATGCCGTGTACCAGTGAAGTACAAAGTCACACCCGCGCTCTCAGCAGCAGCAATCACCTCATCATCACGTACAGACCCACCAGGAGCCACGACCGCACGCACCCCAGCATCAATCAACACCTGCAAACCATCCGCAAACGGGAAAAACGCATCAGAAGACGCAACCGAACCCTGAACCCGCTCCTGGCCAGCGCGCGACACCGCCAAACGACACGAATCAACACGGTTCACCTGTCCCATACCGACACCAACCGATGCGCCATCCTTAGCAAGCAAAATGGCGTTCGACTTCGTCGCACGCACAGCACGCCACGCGAACTGCAAGTCCGCCAACGTCGCCTCATCGGCAGCAGCACCCGCCACAAGCGTCCACCGCGCGGCATCATCACCATGCCCAGCTGAAGGCTTGTCATCATCAGAAACTGGAACTTCAGCATCGATCAGGTCGCGCTGCTGAACCAGCAAACCGCCCGAGATATGCCGCACCTCAAAACCCTCACGCACAGGCGTAGGCGTCTTCAACAACCGGATGTTCTTCTTTATCCGAAGAATATCCAAAGCCTCTGGCTCGAAATCCGGCGCAACAACAACCTCGGTGAAAATATCCTTCACCATACGAGCCATCTCCGCCGTCACTGGACGGTTCACAGCAATAATGCCGCCAAACGCGCTCGTCGGATCACACTCATGCGCCTTCCGGTGAGCAACAGCAATCCCCTCTTCCTCCGAAGCGATAGCTATACCACAAGGATTGGCGTGTTTGATGACAGCGCACGTCGGCTGATCCCCATGATCATGGCAAGCACGCAACGCTGCGTCGGCATCCACATAGTTGTTGTAGCTCATCGCTTTACCGTGCAATTGCACAGCCTGCGTCAAGCCCTCTACAGCACCGGCATAAAGCGCCGCGCTCTGATGAGGATTCTCGCCATAGCGCAACACATCAACGCGCCGATACCCCGCCCCTACCCATTCAGGAAAACCTGAATCTTCCGGCGCCTGCTCCACCACCGAACGGCTCATCCACGCCGCAATCGCAACATCATACGAAGCTGTCATCGCAAAAGCCTGCGCAGCCAACTTCTTACGCTGCTCCAACGTAAAACCACCAGCACGCACAGCCTCAGCAGCCTGCGCATACTGCGACGGATCCGTCACAATCGCTACCGACTGATGATTCTTCGCAGCCCCACGAACCATCGATGGACCGCCAATGTCGATCTGCTCCACCGTCTCATCAACACCCGCCCCCTGCGCCACCGTCTCCTCGAATGGGTACAGGTTGACAACAACCAATTCAAATGGCTCCACACCCAACTCACCCAGCTGCTCCAAGTGGTCCGGCTTACGCGTATCCGCCAACAACCCTGCATGCACGTTTGGGTGAAGAGTCTTCACACGACCTTCAAGACACTCCGGGAACTTCGTGATGTCTTCAACATTCACCACCGGAAGACCCGCCGCCTCAATAGCACGCGCCGACCCACCCGTCGACACCAGCTCCACACCTGCATCGTGCAAACACGTAGCAAACTCAATCAAAGACGTCTTGTCATACACCGACAACAAGGCACGCCGAACAGGACGACGCCCCTGCGCATCACTACCAGCAGCAGGGCCAGACGCTGCACTCACTTTGACAGCCACAACTCTCCTCTAAAACAACAACCCGAACAAAACAAACAAGCTCAATGCATCAAACCACGCACGAGCCACCACTCATCCTGCTCTCACCACCAAACAGCACCCTGCGCCCCTGAACACGCGCACCATCCACCGCCAAACGCCGCACCACCTCCACCAACATCTCCCGCTCAACTACCTTGATACGTTCATGAAGCGAATCCTCAGTATCACCATCAGCTACAGCAACCACCCGCTGATCAATGATCGCTCCAGTGTCGACACCTGCATCAACAAAGTGACATGTAGCTCCCGTCACACGCACCCCATACGCCAGCGCATCTCGCACCCCATGAGCGCCAGGAAAACTCGGCAACAACGCCGGATGAGTATTGATAAACCGCCCCCCAAACCTGGCCAAAAACGCTGGCCCAACAATTTTCATAAAACCAGCCCCCACCACCAAATCCGGCTCGAAAGAAGCAACAGCCTCCATCAATGCCACATCCCACCCACTCCGATCCGCAAAATCCCCCACCGGAACCACAAACGTCGGAATCCCAACTCGCTCAGCACGAGCCAAACCCTCAATCCCCCCGCGATCAGCACCCACGGCAACCACACGCACCGGATAGTCCTCATGCGAGGCAATCGCATCTAGCAATGCCTGCAAATTTGTGCCCCCACCAGAAACCAACACCACCACAGACAGCGGCTTATCCACCGACACGCCACCTGGAAACAAGCACAACAAATCACTAGTCACACAACGAGCCTAACTGCCACACCCACAATCGCTACTCTGCGCGCATGAACGCAACCCCCACCATCATCCTGGACTGCGACCCCGGCATCGACGATGCCATCGCCATCCTTCTCGCCCAAGGACACCCCGACATCAACCTCGCCGCTATCACCACTGTCGGCGGCAACTCTTCCCTCCACAACGTCACCCACAACGCACTCGCCCTAGCAACCCTCAGCAACATCACCGCACCCATCGCAGCCGGATGCGCACAGCCCCTCAACAACACGTACAAAAACGCCACCCACATCCACGGCACCGACGGAATCGGCGGCATCACACTGCCCACCCCTGACCGCTCCACCGATCCCCGCCACGGCGCACAACTGATCATCGACACCATCATGACCAACGACCCCGACACCATCACCCTGGTCCCCATTGGCCCGATGACCAACATCGCCACCGCGATAACCATCGAGCCCCGCATCATCAACCGCATACACGAAGTCGTCTTTATGGGTGGAAGTCACGGAACCGGCAACGTCACCCCCGTCGCCGAATTCAACATCCACGCCGACCCCGAAGCTGCATCTATCGTCCTCAACGCCGACTGGCCCATCACCATGATCGGCCTGGACCTCACCCGCCAAGCCATCGCCACCCCCGAGGTCATCACCTCCATCCGCAACATCAACACAACCACCGCAACCCTTGTAGCCGACCTCCTCAACACCTACAGCGCGAACTACCGCACCACCGGTAGCTCCCACACCGGAGCAATCGTGCACGACCCATGCGCAGTTGCACGTGTCCTAGCCCCCACACTCATCACCTGCATCCCCGCCCCCATCCACGTCGAGCAACACGGCACACTCACCCGCGGCATGACCGTCACCGACCTACGCACAGCAACCACCGCCGACTGCCACACCCGCACCGCAACCCACCTCAATACCGACGGATTCTGGGAACTTGTCCGTACCGCCCTTCGACACCTCCCCTAGAAGATCACCGACTCCCTGACGTAGCGGGCTCTTTCGCGCTCTCCTCCGGAGAAACAAAACGAGCCCGCAACACCATCGAGGCAAACACCACCACCCACGCACCCGCCAACATCTCAGCAGCCAACGTAGCTCCCATAGCCACACCACTAACTCCTACATCCACCAGACGCTGATTACCCAACGACCCAGCCGTCAACACACCAACCGCGCCCATCATCACCGCACACAACAGCACTGCACCAGAAACCACCAACAAACGCCCCAACAACAAACCACGCCCAGACCTAGGAGCCAAACCAGCACGCCCAGCCTCACGCACGCCAACCGCAGGCAAAGCACTCCCCACACTCCGCAACGCCCACACAGCCACACACATCCCCACCACCACAGGAACAGCCACCGACGCCGTCATCCACCCCGGTAATGGCCCAGGATCGGGCAAGGCACCCAACACCGGCACCAACGGCACCGGCTCCACACTCGCATTACCCCACGTGATCAACGTGTCCTCACCAATTGAAAAACCAGGCCCTGCAGCGAAACCCACCGCCCACGTAGCCAACGTCAACGCATACGCCAACTGCACAACCGTGAACAAAACACCGCCAACCAAACCCGGACTCACATAGCTATTCACCACCTCAACACGCTGCCACCCAACAACCACCGCAGCCACAACCGCAACAACTCCCGCAGCCAACAACACCACCACACCACGAACGGCCGGGCCAACAACCCGCTTACCCCAATCAGGAACATCAACCCGCCAAAACCACCCCAGCCGCGGAATAACCCGTCCCAAACCACCCTCAAACCGACGCTGAACAGCAACCACAAAAGCAATCACAGGCCAGCACACACCAGCAAACGGCGCCCACAACACCGACGCAGATATCCCCTCAACTCTGGCCAATACCGCCACCAACACCAGTACTACTGCATACCCAGAAACAAAACCGACCCCACCACGAACTACATCTCGCCGCGCACCCGAACCAGTCAACTCCACCGAACTAGCAGAACCACCTGCATCCGGCATGCGCCCCAACAAACGTCCACCAGCCCACACCAACGACCCCAGCGGCACCACAGCTGCCAACCACGGCACCACGCTGACTGTTTGCTCCTGAATCAACAACGGCACTCCCTGGGCGAACAACCACGTTTGCAGCCCAAAAACCACTGCACCCAGCCCCGAGCCCGACCCGGTCGAACCAGCCAACCACCCCACTAATACAAACAACACAAACAACACACTCGACACCAACGCCGCCCATACAGCTTCAACAACACCACCAATAAGCGGCGGCCTCTTCACACTCACAGACGACAACGAACCCGGTTCACCCGCGGAGGAACCACGCGGACCACGGCGACGGAACTTAAACGAAGGCATACGTAGCGCAGACATCCCACCCATCTTCCCCGCCAACCCTCAAACACCCAAGCACCACGACACCCCAAACACATTCACCCCAGACACAACTACTCCACAACCCCTCCGCACTCACACATCACCCCAGACAACCCCAGCGGCACCAACCTCACAGCGACCACCATGAAGCCACCAACACAACCAGCGGAGACACACCATGCTCACCCCGATAACCATCACCATCACCCTGGACATTGGTTTCCTCTTATGGGCCATCCCCCTCACCTACAACGACATCCGCTACCACCGTTTACCCCGACCGCTGACCCTTGGCGCCATCGCAGTCCTGCTCGCTGCCGGCATTCTTCTATGGGCCACAACCACCCTGATCACTAACGACCCCTCCAGATGGCACAATCACCTCGCCACCGCAGCAGCAGGCGCACTCAGCCTTCGCCTCCTCTACCGTTTACTCCACCACTGCGCCCCTAGCAGCCTCGGCCGCGGAGATGTAACGCTTGCCCTACCGCTAGGAGCCATCCTCGGCTGGCACAGCATCGACACCCTCATAATCGGTGCCTGGCTTGGCTTTGCTTTCTCCGGTATCACCGCCCTCGCACTTCTGCTCACTCGACAAGCGCATCGCTACACGCACATACCCCACGGCCCAGCCATGCTCATCGGTGCTGCATGCGCCATCAGCGCAGGACACCTCACCTAAGTCACAAAGACACAACCACTACACCTATTTTGGCTGACCTTTATAACTTCTTCCCGCTGACGCCTACACGCGCACCCACCAGATGGGTGTGGGGTTTCTCCTGGCAGGAGAAACCCCACACCCATCTGGTAACACTGCAAGCAAACGGATCAAAGCTCAGAAGTCATGAGCTCGCGCATAAGATTTGCGGTCTCCGTAGGAGTCTTCCCCACCTTTACTCCAGCAGCCTCAAGAGCGGCTTTCTTTGCATCAGCCGTACCTGCTCCACCAGAGACAATCGCGCCAGCGTGCCCCATGGTCTTTCCCTCCGGAGCCATAAAACCGGCCACATACCCCACAACAGGCTTCGTCACATTCTCTTTAATGTAGGCAGCTGCTCGCTCCTCAGCATCTCCGCCGATCTCACCGATCATGACGATGCCTTCGGTCTGCGGGTCAGCTTCGAAAGCCGCAATCGCATCAATGTGCGTGGTTCCCACAATCGGGTCACCCCCGATACCGATTGCCGTGGTAAATCCAAGGTCCCGCAACTCGTACATCATCTGGTACGTCAATGTGCCTGATTTAGAAACAAGCCCGAGCTTTCCTGTAGGGGCGATGTCTGCCGGCGTGATGCCTGCGTTCGACACCTCAGGAGTGATGACGCCTGGACAGTTCGGACCAATAATCCGTGTAGTCCCTTTGGCCTGCGCGTAGTTGAAGAACTCGGCAGTGTCCTTGACCGCAATACCTTCTGTGATGACCACGAGCAATGGCATCTGAGCATCTACTGCCTCGATCACCGCGTCCTTAGCGAACTTTGGGGGCACGAAGACTACCGAGACATTGGCACCTGTCTGGGCCATCGCTTCGGCCACTGTGCCAAAGACCGGAACAGTGTGCCCAGCATCGAACCTCACCTGCTGACCCGACTTATGCGGGTTAACACCGCCAACAATGCGCGAACCAGCTGCCAGCATGCGCTGCGTGTGCTTCATACCTTCAGAGCCGGTCATGCCTTGAACAATGATCTTGCTGTCGGCGTTAAGGAAAATAGACATTTGTTCCCTCTCAAGTGCTCGCAGATCAGTGGCTCGCCGCAGCGAGTTCGGCAGCCTTGCGGGCACCGCCGTCCATGGTGTCTTCGATGGTGACAAGAGCGTGACCGTAGTCAGCCAAAATGCCTCGCCCCTGCTCGACGTTGTTGCCATCCAAGCGAACCACCAAAGGCTTGGTCGCCTTATCCCCCAACTTGTTGAGTGCACCTACGATGCCGTTCGCTACCGCATCACATGCAGTAATCCCACCGAACACATTTACGAACACGGCTTTGACCTGCTCATCTCCGAGAATGACGTCCAGCCCATTTGCCATAACCTCAGCAGAAGCACCACCACCGATATCAAGGAAGTTAGCCGGCTTGCTCACTCCACCGGTGTGCTCTTGACCTGCATAGGCAACGACATCGAGGGTGCTCATCACTAGCCCTGCGCCATTACCGATAATGCCTACGTTGCCATCCAGCTTCACGTAGTTAAGACCAAGCGACTTAGCTTTCGCTTCTAGAGGGTCCTCGGCAGCTTCGTCTACTAGGTCAGCATGGCCTGGCTGACGGAACGCTGCATTGTCATCAAGAGTGACTTTTCCGTCTAGTGCAACAATCTCGCCGGAAGCAACTTTGACGAGAGGGTTCACTTCAACAAGCGTGGCATCTTCGTCACGATAGACCTCCCACAGCTTCATAAGTACTGGCGCAACTTTTGTTGCTGTATCAGCGTCAAATCCTGCAGCAGCAGTAATCTCGTCTGCTTTTGCCTCGTCAATACCCACGTTCGGGTCTACCGCTACACGCGCTAGCGCTTCAGGGCGCTCGACGGCAAGTTGTTCAATTTCCATACCGCCCTCTTTGCTGCACATGGCAAGATAGGCGCGGTTAGTTCGATCTAGCAGGATTGAGAAGTAGTATTCTTCTTCAATCTGAGCGCCTGCCGCTATCATCACTCGGTGTACAGTATGTCCTTTGATGTCCATCCCGAGGATCTGCTCAGCATACTTTTCAGCCTCATCCGAGGTTTTGGCGACCTTAACTCCCCCAGCTTTACCCCGGCCGCCAGTTTTCACTTGGGCTTTGACCACAGTTACTCCGCTTGAGATTTCTTCAGCAGCAGCACGGGCCTTTGCAGGAGTATCAGCGGTTTTACCAGCAAGCACGGGAACACCATGCTTCTCGAACATGTCTCGGGCTTGATATTCGAAAAGATCCACGAGGGACAACCTCATTGTCGTCGGGTGGCTCATGCGTCACTGGCGCACTCTGCCGCGGTTTACTTCTGCAGATGACATCTCGAAGGTACAGGAAAAGTGAGTTTCAACACCGGAAAGATATCGCGGTCAGCGAAATATAGTTATTGACCAGCATATTCAACAGTCGTATATACATATATTTTTTTCCCAAAAAGAATTTTGTAAACGTTATCATCGGCGTGTCGCGGCGATGTGGTGTGACCTCATGTCACAAATCCATAACGGAGTTGGTAGTGTCACCCCCGTTCGCCCCCCTGATGGCGAATCGGCATATGCCACCCTGCTCGACCACGCATCACCGTCGAAGGAGTCGGTCGAGGATTCCCTGTGCTTCATCTGGGGAAGTGGGGTACGCCGCGTGCAAACGCGGCAGCAACTGCCGCACCCCTTAAGAAGGAATACGATGTCGCAATACCAGGGACGCCACCGAGCGCAAAAACAGCAAAACAACGTCGGACGCGGAATTGTCGCTTCAGCTGCTCTGGCAGCCGGCATCGGCCTAGTGGGCAACGGCACCGCTGAAGCAGCCGCCCCCGCAATCGCCGGACAGACCGCTGCTTCCAGCGCAGCACAGGCCGCAGTTAAGTCCTTCGCCTTCGCCGCTCCCGTTACCGGAACCCATATCTCTTCCGGCTTCGGAATGCGCTGGGGCCGCATGCACAAGGGCGTTGACTTCGCTGGCCGTAAGGGAACCCCGATCCGCGCCGTTGCAGCCGGACGCGTCACCGTGGCAAGCAACCTTGCTGGATACGGCAAGGTCGTTTACATCGACCACGGCGATGGCACGCAGACCCGCTACGCACACCTGAACTGCTTCTCCACCAAGGTCGGCGAGCGCGTCAAGGCTGGCGAGAAGATCGGTGAACTCGGCAACACTGGACACTCCACCGGACCTCACCTGCACTTCGAAGTCCGCATTAAGGGTCGTGCGATCAACCCCCTGCCGTGGCTTGACGCCCGCGGTGTTCGTCCCTGACGAAATCCACAGACTTCTTACGAGGAGATCGGGTCGCCTGGGGGTATAAAAAGGCGGCCCGACTCCCCGGGCTCGACGTTCAGCTGAGACAATCGTTCCGATGAATGGCTGCACCAACAGCCGGTAATAGGTCAGAAATCTCATCCTGCTTTTCTGCCCTACGACCCAGGCTGTCATCGAGTGCGCCTACCATCCGGGAGCGGGAATACTCCAAACCTGCGCTACCTCTAGCCCATGGTTGAGTGTTAGGTGTGTCTCAGCTACGTCGATCCACGCTTTACCACCTTCTGGGAGCAAGTGCGTTCACTGTCGCTGCAACTGCAGTGACGGGGGCATGTACACACTCGCACCCAGGCACGTGACGCGTTGCGATATCCACACCCGCACCTCACGTGTAGAGCACATGGACTGCCGTCGCGCTGCTCCATGAGCATCACAATGGCAATAAATAGCATGTTGATGGGGTCGCGTTATATCGCGACCCCATCAACATATTCGTTGCCGCATCACAGCTTCTCTAACGGTGCATACCTCAGCAACAGCCTCTTCACTTTGCTCTCACCGAAGTCAACGTGCGCAATTGTGCGATCACCCTCACCTTCAATCTGGACCACACGCCCTAGGCCAAACGAATCATGCGTTACCCGATCACCGGGAACTAGCGCAATAATCGGTCGATTCGCAACTGGCCTCACCCGCGACGCCGAAGACAACGTGGCCACCGCCGGAGCCACACGCAAATCCCCACTTACAGCAGCCTCTGTTCTTTCCCACTCCACCAACTCCTGCGGAATCTCCGAAAGAAATCGCGAAGGCGGATTGTATTTCGGAGTGCCCCACGCAGAACGAACCACAGCCCGCGATACATGCAACCGTTCCCTCGCGCGTGTAATGCCCACGTAAGCCAAACGGCGCTCCTCCTCCATCTCATGGGAACTTTCAAAAGCCCTGAAATGAGGGAACGTCCCATCCTCCATCCCGACCACAAACACCACGGGGAACTCCAACCCTTTCGCCGTGTGCATGGTCATCAACGTAACTGCGCCCTCATACTCACCCGAAGCTTGCGCTTCTGCGCCCCCTGCAGCAACCGCTTCATCTGGGACATCATCCGAATCTGCTACCAACGAGACGCGTTCAAGAAACTCAGTCAGCTCATCCAAAGGGTCATCCGCCATTGCCTCTGCTGACGTTGTCTTCACGGGTAAGTCTTTCCCTTGAGCTAGCGCATCCGCGACAGCTTCCTCATGCGCAGCAGTCTGGGCCTCAAACCGCCGACTTTCGCGCTCTTCATCGAACTCCCGAGCCACCGAAACAAGCTCCGCAAGGTTATCCAAGCGAGTTTCATCCTGCGGATCCTTACTTCCGCGCAGCTCGTCAAGATATCCCGACTGTTCAAGAATTGCCTCGACCAACCCAGCTACGCCAACTCCATCCTCCAGAACATTGCGGAGCGCCTCCAACAAAGTGGTGAATGAACGAACCGCATTCGCAGAGCGTTTAGCCATCATCGGGATTTCATCAGCACGCCCCAACGCCTCAACAAACGTAATACGCTCACAATCAGCGAAATCAGCAACAAGAGCTTCAGCGCGGTCACCAATACCACGTTTGGGAACATTAAGAATGCGGCGCAAGTTAACCGTATCCGCAGGATTAGCGATTGTTTTCAAATACGCTAAAACGTCTTTTACCTCACGGCGCTCATAGAAACGAGTTCCGCCAATAACTTTGTACGGAAGCCCAGTTCGCACCAACACCTCTTCAAGAGCACGCGACATCGCGTTAGTGCGATAAAAGATAGCAACTTCGTGCGGTTTCACAGACTCGCTCTTTATAAGCTGTTCAATCCGCCGCGCAACGAAGGCAGCCTCATCATGCTCAGAATCTGCCACATAACCAACAATTTTCGGCCCCGCACCACCTTCACTCCACAACTTCTTCGGGCGACGCTCACTATTTTGCGAAATAACAGCATTAGCTGCAGAAAGAATAGTTTGCGTGGAACGATAGTTCTGCTCAAGAACAATCGTGGTGGCATCAGGGTAATCTTGTTCGAATTCATTGATGTTTCGGATACTTGCCCCACGGAAAGCATAAATTGACTGATCAGAATCACCCACGACAACTAATTCAGCCCCAGGAACCCAGGATTGCGACAGCAATCCCTTTTCGGGATCAGCAGGTTTCTCTGGGACAGGAGAAGCTAGCTCCCGAACCAACGCATACTGGGCATGATTCGTATCCTGATACTCATCCACCATAATGTGCCGGAACCGACGACGGTAATACTCAGCAACCTCCGGGAAAGCTTGCAGCATATGAACCGTCACCATAATGAGGTCATCGAAATCAAAAGCATTCGCTTGCCTCAGCCTTCGCTGATATTCCGAATACACATCAGCAACAATTCCATCAATGACCTCTGCACCCTCAGAGCGAGCCCGAGAAGCAAACTCATCCGAATCAATTAATTCATTTTTCAAATTACTGATCCGGTGAGCAAAACTGCGCGGAGTGTGCCGTTTAGTATCAATATTCAGCTCACGCATAACCAACGCCATCAAACGTTGACTATCAGCAGCATCGTAAATAGAAAAACCACTCTTCATGCCGACCTTGTCGGCCTCACGCCGCAAAATACGCACACACGCAGAGTGAAACGTACTCACCCACATCGCCCGCGCCCTACCACCCACCAACTGCTCAACTCGCTCACGCATCTCACCAGCAGCCTTGTTGGTGAAAGTGATCGCAAGAATCTGCCCCGGCTGGACACCACGAGCCCCCAACAAATACGCAATTCGATGCGTCAAAACCCTCGTTTTGCCCGACCCCGCACCAGCGACGATCAACAACTGCCCACCCTCATGCAAAACCGCCTGCTTCTGTGGTTCGTTCAATCCCTCCACCAACGCGGCAGCATCAAACACCGAACGCCCCTCAGGACGCCTCACACCCCCCAAATCATGATCAGGTGACTCCTGCGGAGCAGGCACACATCCCCCAGCTCCATCCACATCACTCGCAGTTACAGGCCCTTTCGGCACAACATCGCCCAGAGCCTCAAAAGGCACATTCTCGAACAGGTTGCTCATCACCGATAACTGTAGGCGGCCATCCCCACCAGCACGCGGGGACAGCCGCCTGACAACACGCCGACAATCTCACGCACGGCGCATCACACGCCGTACTCCACCAGGAAGATCAGCCCATAAACCCCAGCCCAATCACGGTGTTGACCAACGTCAACCCAAGTGCCACATGAGCCAACGTAAACGAATCCTGACCACGCTTAGCCTTCGCATTCGACGCCTCACACAAACCAACAACAGCAACCGCAACAAGCAGCTTTACCCCGACCATCATGTGGTTCACCGTGCCGCCAGACATCTCCAGCACACCCACCAAACCCAAACCAATCAACAGCTGCAGGCGTGCACCCCACACCATCAACGCATGAATCCGACGGGCCGCGAAGGACATCGCCCAACCAACCAGGATGAGCAGCAGCCCAAGCCAGTGCATAAGACCAAGGACGGTGAAAGTAGTTGCCATACACCCACACTAACGACTGCCCAACACCTACCTGCACAACCAGAACACCCCCGACCCCGATTCACTCCACCTGGACAACCCGGCTCTGTGCAGCACTAAGGCGCGCCGCCTGCCCAACCCGGATGGAATGCACCGCATCCATAGGATCAACCGGCATCCCCGCCTGCCTATCCTCATACCCCTGACCCTGCAACGCAGCCGACAAAATCCGATAAAACTCCGCACCCGTCTCACTCACCGCTGGACCGGGCCACCGCTCAGAGCCCGCATACACCCACCCTGTTCCGCCCTGAGCATCAGCCAATTCCGGCAAAACACCAATCGTGTCCGGACCATCTTCATACACAAACGCCGCCTTCGTTCCCGTCACACGGAACCGAGGCGCAGGAAACGGATCAAACGAACTAGCCCGCAAAATCGAAGACCCACCACGCACGTGACGCAACCACAGCAAAACATCATCATCCGCAGGAGTAGTAAACGCGTTCACCTCCGCATACACGCTGGCAACTGGCCCCATCACCTGCACCGCAGTATCAATCACATGCGGCCCCAAATCGTTAAGAACACCACCACCCTCACGCCAATCAGCGTTCTCCCTCCACCGCTGCTTCGGCTCCGGACGCCACCGACTAAACGACATCTCAAAACGACGTACCTGCCCCAAATCACCCCGCTGCACCACCTGCGCCAACGCCAACGGACCGGCATCCCACCGCCGATTCTGAAACACCGTCAACGGCACACGCTCCTGACGTGCCAGCTGAACCAACGCATCAGCCTCATCAGCAAAAACAGCCATCGGCTTATCCACCACGCACGGCACCCCCGCCGCAATCACCTGACGCACATGCTCAACATGCTTACCCGTAGGAGTGCACAAAACCACCGCATCAGCACCAACGCGCGCAACAACATCCACCAACGCAGTCACATCAGGAACCACCATCGCCCCCGGTAAATCCGCTTTCGCCTGCGCAACCCGATCAGGGTGCGAAGTCGCCACAGCAACGATCTTCCCACCCGCCTGCGCAATCAACGGAGCATGCAAAGTACGACCATAGGAGTAACCCGCAAGAGCAATACGCATACCCTCAACCCTGCCACCAGCCCCGGGGGAAGAACACCTAAGACACTACAGATGCCCCGTCGCAAGAAAAACACTGAACTCGCGAGCAACACCACCCTTAGCCTTCACAACCGTGGCCACCGTCTCCACCTGCACATCAACAAAACCTTCCCGCACCAGATCTTCCCGCAACACATCTCGCTCAATACCCCGGTGCCCAGTGTGCGTATCCGCATGAAAAAGATTCTCTGGATCATGATCAAGATCCGCCAGCGAAACCCAACCTCCCGGTGCGAGCGCTCCCCGAATGCTTCGCAAAGCAGCCCTGGTGTCAGGAATGTGGTGAAGAGCCATCGCGCTGACAACAAGATCAAAGGAATCGTTCAATGGCTCATCGAGAAGGTTATGAACCCGAGCCTGAACACGAGGGTGATCAGCAATCGCATCCATAGCAACATCAATCATGCCCTCAGATGTATCGATGAGAAGGACATGCGCCACTTGCTCAGCCAAGGCACGGCCAAGCTGGCCAGTACCAGCACCCAGATCAAGTACACGCCACGCCGAACTCATCGGAATGCGCTGCCGGATAGCATCCGCGATGCGCTGTGAACGGGCAGTCTTTTCAGGACTGTCCCACGTTTTCGCAGCGTCATTGAAGTATGTGGCGTCGCTATTACCAGAGTGCTCATGAGACATGAGCCCACCCTAAACAGCAGCCCCCGGACCCGCCCCCACAATCGCACCGGTGGTGCTCCTACGCTCGTGCAATATCTGCAGGCGTAGGAACACCCCCAGCCGTAACGGTCAATTCGTTTGTGTTGCAGCGGCATCAACATCCGTGTTGTTGTGCGCGGCATCCACCCCCGGACGTTTCCCGATCGACATCGTCACCGGCGCCGCGACAGAAGCAAAGAAATCATTGCCTTTGTCATCAACGACAATGAAGGCAGGGAAATCTTTCACCTCAATCTTCCACACCGCCTCCATACCCAACTCCGGATACTCCAAAACTTCCACCTTCGTGATGCAATCCTGCGCCAAGCGTGCAGCTGGACCACCGATAGAACCCAAGTAGAAACCGCCATGCACTGCACACGCATCCGTCACCGCCTGGCTACGGTTACCTTTAGCAAGCATCACCATCGATCCGCCCGCAGCCTGGAACTGGTCAACATAACTATCCATGCGTCCGGCAGTCGTGGGGCCGAACGACCCCGAAGCCATCCCATCGGGAGTCTTCGCAGGACCGGCGTAATACACCGGATAATCCTTCAGATACTGGGGCATCTGCTCACCCTTATCAAGACGCTCCCGGATTTTTGCGTGCGCGATATCGCGGGCCACCACAAGCGTGCCCGTCAAAGACAAACGCGTCTTAACCGGATACTTCGTCAGCTCCGCTAAAACTTCAGACATCGGACGCCGCAAATCGATCTCTACAACCTCCCCACCCAATTCATCCTCAGTGGGGGCTGGCAAATACTGGGTCGGATCAAACTCAAGCTGCTCCACAAACACCCCCTCCGGAGTGATCTTGCCCAGACACTGCCGATCCGCCGAACACGAAACCGCGATCGCCACCGGCAACGAAGCACCATGACGCGGTAACCGCACCACCCGCACATCGTGACAGAAATACTTACCACCAAACTGGGCACCAATACCGATCTGACGAGTCAGTTCAAGAACCTTTTCCTCCATCTCACGGTCCCGGAACCCACGACCCGTAGCCGCGTTACCCGTGGTCGGGAGATTATCCAAGTACTTCGCTGACGCATACTTAGCCGTCTGCAGCGCCTTCTCCGCAGACGTACCGCCAACCACAATCGCCAAGTGATACGGCGGGCACGCCGCCGTACCCAAACTGCGGATTTTTTCCTCCAAGAACGGCATGATTCGCTCCGGAGTAAGAATGGACTTCGTCTCCTGGAACAAGTAGCTCTTATTCGCCGAACCGCCGCCCTTAGCCATGAACAAAAACTCATACTCCAGCTCATGCCCTGGATGCGTATCCGCATAAATATCGATCTGCGCAGGAAGATTGCAGCCCGTGTTCTTCTCCTCAAAGAACGTCACCGGAGCGTTCTGGCTATACCGCAAATTTAACTTCGTATAAGCATCAAACACTCCCCGCGAAATGGGTTCAGCATCATCACCAGCAGTAAGCACATGCTGCCCCCGATGCGCTGAAACAATCGCCGTCCCCGTGTCCTGACACATAGGCAACACGCCACCGGCAGCGATCCCCGCGTTCTTCAACAAGTCAGAGGCCACAAATTTGTCATTGTCACTGGCCTCCTCGTCCTCGAGGATGTTCCGCAACTGCTGCAGATGCCCCGGCCGCAAATAATGCGCGATGTCATGCATCGCTGTCTCCGTCAACAGGCGCAGCGCCTCAGACTCAACCTCAAGAAAACGACGACCACCTGGCCCCTCCAACACACGCACGCCCTGCGACGTCAACTTGCGAAACGGGGTCTGTATGTCTTTCCCAACAGGCAGCAAGTCCTCATAGGCGAAATCCGCCATGGCACAACTCCTTCACAACAGCCCGGGTGCACGGGCAAGAACAGCCGGTAACAGCGCCCTGGCAACGCCGCCATCTGACAGATCACGGAAAAACCACGACCGGCTCAGCTACACACCCAGTCTGTCCCCTCACCCCCAACGCCGCGGCCCCAAAGCTGCCTTTCACCACAACAAATCCACGTCAAACACATCACACCCCCCGCGCAGCCCGCTCATACAACCCCACCGCACCAGCCACAATCGCCCCCTGACCAAACCGCTCCGGCAACTCAGCACCCGCCTGCTCACGCAACCCAGCCATCCACACCCCATCCACCGCACAGCGCGCAACCGCCCGCGCCAACCCAACGTCACTATCCATCAACACCCCATCAACACCCGAGCGCACAAACTCCCCCACCCCACTACCCACCCGCCCAAACACCGGCACCCCACACGCCCGCGCCTCCAACGCAGCAATCCCAAACGCCTCATCCACCACCGGAGACACAAACACATCCGCCCCCCCATACATCCGCACCAACTCCGCATGAGACAACCGACCCCGCAACCGCACCCACCCACCAGCACCATGCCTACTCACCCACCGCTCACACACCGGCCGCAACGGCCCGTCCCCGGCCACCTCCACCGTAATCGGCACCCCAGGCACCAACCCCCGCGCCACCTGCACCAACTCCAACAACGCCACCGGCCGCTTAATCCTCGACAAACGCATCGCACTCACAACCCGCACCCCACCAGCACGCGGCCTGACCCCACACCACCGACGCCACACCTGCGTATCCACCCCATTAGGAACAACCTCCACCTCCACATCCCCGGACGCCGCCGCCAACCGCTGCGCCGCAACACCTGAAACAGCCGACAACACCGCACCACCACGCACCCACCGATCCACCCGCCCCGACAACCGCAACCACAACCTGCCCGCCCCACCAACCAACGAATGACACGTCACCACATGCGCCAACCCCAACTGCGCCGCCACCTGCACCGCATCAAACGCAAACGGACTCACCACCCCCATATGCACATGCACCACATCAAAACCACCCTCACCCAACACCGACCGCAACCACCCCGCCCCCGCCGGATTCACCACCACTGACCCCGGCAACCGCACCGGCAACGGAAACCGCAACACCTGCACCCCACCCTCAACCATATCCACCTGCGCTCCCGGCGTAATCGTCAACACCACCACCTCATGCCCAGCACTGACCAACCCCCGCGCCAACCGATCCACCTGCACCTCAATCCCACCCAGACGCGGCAAAAAAACATCCGAAACCAAAGCAATACGCACCCAAACACCCTGCCACGCCCGACATACCGCCACACGCCACCAACCACCACCAGCCACCAATGACACACTGACCGATGTGAGCCGCACCATCGTCGCCGTCAACGCCCACCCCGACGACGAAGCACTCCTCATGGCAGGCACCCTCGCCAAAGCAGCCGCCGCAGGAGACCGCGTCATCCTCGTCGTGGCCACCGACGGTGAACTCGGCGAAGCCGACCCCCGCTACCACCAAAACGGCGACCTCGGCACCACCCGAATCAACGAACTCCACCTCAGCGCAGCAGCCATCGGCGCACACAACGTCATCCGACTCGGCTACGCAGACTCCGGTTCCGGCCCCACCATCCCCCCCAACCCTCCCCACACAACCCGATTCGCACGCACCAACACCCACCACGCCGCCACCCAACTGGCCAACATCCTGCGCAACGAACACGCCGACCTCGTCATCGGCTACGACAAAGCCGGCGGATACGGCCACCGCGACCACATCAAACTCCACGAAGTAGTCCGCGCCGCCTCCGCCACCACAGGCACCCGGCTCCTCGAAGCAACAATCCCCCGCGAACTCATCACCCAAGCCCTACGCATCGCAACCCGCCTCTACCCCTTCCCGCCCGAATTCGACCGCAGCACATTCGAAAACGCCTACACCCCCCGCAACCTCATCACCCACCGCATCAGCATCGGCCAATACAGCACAGCCAAACGCAACGCCCTACGCGCACACACCTCACAAACAACAGGCCGCACCACCCGAACACTCAACGTCCTAAGCAACCTGCCCTCACCACTGTTCAACCTCATCCTCGGACGCGAATGGTTCACCGGGCCAACCCCCCGCACCCATAAACACCCCGCCCACAACATCTGGGAAACCACGCCGTGACAACACCATCAACACTCCTGCGCAGCACACTCCACACCGCCGCAAGCCTAAGCATCACCATCGCCCTACTCGGCTGGCTACTCCCCACCCTCACCGAAACCACCTGGACCGAAATTCTCCACACCATCACCGGAGTCGGCTGGCTCAACTTCCTCGGCCTGCTCACCCTCATGATGACCGGGCTCTACTGCTACACCTTCACCCTCAAAGCCTCCCTGCCCGGCCTGAGCCACAGCCAAGCCCTCACCAGCAACCTCGCCGGCTCATGCATCAGCAACATTCTGCCCGCAGGCGGCGCCTTCGGCACCGCACTCAACTTCGCCATGTGGCGATCTTGGGGATTCGAAGTCACCACCATCACCTCATCCATGCTGATCACCACAGTGTGGAACATCCTCATCCGCGCCGCCCTGCCCGTCCTCGCTGCTCTCCTGCTACTCACCCACTCCACCAGGCTCCCTGCCACCATCTGGGGCGGAGTCGCCCTCGGCGCCCTCATCGGCACCATCACCGTCACCACAGGAATCGCCCTCATCACCTCACGCCGCGCAACCACAACACTGGGCACACTCGCCGACACCATCAACAAACACCTACGCCCCAACCACCACACCCACTTCGCCACCAACGCCCTCACGCTACGCACCCGCATCATCGGCCTAGCCCACAACCGCTGGCACCAACTCACCTTCGGAGTAGTGGGCTTCTTCGCTGTCTACTTCCTCCTGTTCACCGCCTGCATCACTCTCTCCGGCGTTCATGTCTCCTTGCCAATAGCTTTCGCTGCCTTCGCCATCGGAAGACTCTCCACAGCAGTGCCCCTCACCCCCGGAGGCCTGGGAATAGCTGAGGCCGGATCCGCCGCAGTGCTTATCGCACTCGAAGCAGATCCGGCCTCAACCGGAGCAGGTGTGGCACTCTTCGCCCTCTTCAGCCACCTACTCGAAATCCCTTTTGGTGCAGTGGGACTCACTCTCTGGTTAGTGACACGTTCACGTCACACACCAACCACCACACACAATCACGCTCAACGACGCATCGCTCGAGCACGACGCAAAGCGGCCCGAGCCACATCCCTGACACTAGGCAACACCGACGAACCACCATCGTCATACCCAGCCAACAACCGCTCTACCTGACGATGCCGAGCCTCATCAGCCAACGTGTCATCCAACGCCTCAGGCTCAAACCCACCCTTATCCTGCCGCTCCACCGCAGCCCGAAGCAGCTCATCAGTGAACGCAGGGTTAGAAGGCAACACCGGGCCATGCAAGTACGTGCCATACACGTTGTCTTTCACCGCACCCTCAGTGCCATCCTGACCATCATTACCCTGGCCATACAACACCGTTCCCAACGCAGCCTGCTCTGGCCCACGCAAAGTCCGGCCCGAATGGTTCTCATACCCGACCATCTCACCAAACTTGCCCGAAATAACCACCGGGCCAACCATGCGCGTTTCCGCACCAGTAGTGGTCACATCCAAAATGCCTAGCCCCGGCAACCGCTTACCAGCCACCGTCGTGAAATCACGGCCCAACAACTGGTACATGCCACACACCACCAACATCGGCGCCTTATCAGCAGCCAAATGCCGCAACATGTCACCATTGGCGGCCAGATCATCCTCAACACGAGCCTGACCCGAATCCTGACCACCACCACCGACGATGATGTCTACGTCATCACGCAAAACCGTTCCCGGATGATGCGCCAGCACCTCCACCTGATACCCATGACGTTGCGCACGCACCTGCAACGCACGCACGTTGCCAAAGTCGCCATAAATGCTCATCTCACGCGGATACAAGTGAACAATCTTCAACTTGCCCTTCACCGGGCCGTGATAACTGTCAGCCATCGACCCCGACTGCAACGCTCCCGGAGCATCTGCCGCGGTCAACGTGCCCGAACCATGCATCTCCTCGGACACAGAAGTACTCGAAATAGTCATCGCTTTCACGCGTCCTGTCCGATGTCGGGAAGGTCATAGCGCTCAGCAAGAGTGCGGCGCAGCGACATCATCGCGGTGTAAGTGCAGAAAAGTCGAAGCGGCTGCCCCGGATGAGCCGCCAAGAAAGTATCGAGAGCCTCCGTCAAATCAGGAATGACGCTACCGACCTCAACATCGTCATACCGCAGCCGCAACGCCATGTCATAAGCACGGATACCTGCCGTCGCATACACACCCTGCTCCCGCAACGACTCAAACGACACGTCATACAACCAACTGACGTCACGCCCATCAGCAGTGTTGTCATTAATCGCGACCATCGTCGGAACCGGAGTTCCCCCATACGTGGACAACGCCACCGAGAAACCCGCCGGGTTCTTCACCAACACCAACTCAAGACTCGAATCGCCCGCCTGAATGACCTCACCACGGCCAAACGGCGGAGCCACCGACGCCAACGCCGCCGCAGCCACACGCGCATCGAACCGATCGCCCAGGAGACGCTTAGCCATCGACGTGGCCGCCGTGGCATTAATCATTGCCGCCAGACCACGCTGCTGAAGCTCCAACGGCCCAACCGTGTCGGCACCAGGAAAATCGATCGCGAACTTGCGCTCATCAATCGTACGCAGCAAACCATCAGCAGGCCCCGGATCCGGAACACCTGCATGACCTGAGGCACCAGCACCACCCTCAGGAATTTCACGCACATCCGCTTCCTGCAGCTCAGCTACCCGATCAGCGATTGATGGGTCCAAACCAAACCACGTCGCCTCAGGAACATCCGCATTCTGCGCAGCCCGAGAAATAAAAGAATCATCCCGGTTCAACACAACACCGTGCGTGGTGCGACTAGCCAAATCCTCCAAAAGACGCGCCGTGTAGTCGATCTCGGCGAAACGATCCAACTGATCACGAGCAACGTTCAACAGCAACGCATGCGTAGGCTCAACAGCCTCCGCGAAACGAATCGAATGAGCCTCATCCAACTCCAGAATCGCGTAATCAGCCTTCAACCGACCCGAAGGACCGATCTCATCGAGCATCGCGGAAATGACCCCACGCGTGAAGTTACTGCCAGTCGGGTTAGAAAAAACCGAGAACCCGTGGGCACGCACCACCGCTACCAGCATCTTCGTCGTAGTGGTTTTTCCGTTAGTACCACTGACAACAACAATCCCGCCGTGCGTGTCAGCGAGCGCGTTACGAAGAAAACCTGGATCGAGACGCTCGGCTACCAGGCCGGGCAACGCCGACCCTCCCGAACGTCCACCCGTACGGAGACGCGAAGCGAGCCGAGTGGCCTTACCCGCGAGGACGGCTGCGTTAGTCCTTAGCACAACTCAAGAGTAGTGGCCGTGGGTCACACAAAAGGCCATCAGAAGCGAAGGTGCTATTCCACGCCCCCGCCACCGCCAGCGTCGATACTGTGGAAAACATGAACGACCGCACCCCACACCCCCCAACCCAACAGGACTCAGAAACACTACGCACCAGCCTCATCAACCCCACCAACCTGGATGAAGTCCGCGAAGTCTTCAACCTCAAATCACTCGTATTCCACTCACCCCGACTCACCAAAACAGACCTCGACACCTACGCCGAATCCCTAAGCCAAGACGGATTCCGTACCACCGTCATCCACGACACCGCCGCCCCCAACACACCCGCCGTCGCCTCCTTCCTATCTATGGACTCCATGTGCTCCCTACCAGGCGGAGCCGACGTCCCCACCACCGCAATCAGCGACGTCGTCGTCCTGCCCACACACAAAAGGCAAGGCATCCTCCGACGTTGGATAACCAACGAACTACACCGCGCCAAAAACGCAGGCAACGTCTGCGCCGCCCTCCACGCAGCCGAATGGGAAATCTACGGCCGCTACGGATTCGGCATGTCCGCAGCACGAACCGCCTGGACGCTACGACCTGACCGAAGCCACTTCCTCAGCCAACCCAGCGGACACATACGCATCATCACCCCACACGAAGCCGCCACCATATTCACCAACATCGAAACAGCCGTGCGCGCAGCACACCCCGGAACAATCACCGCACCCCTGACCTACTGGAAACACCACACCGACCCCACCACCTACTCCCCCAATACCCCAGCACGATGGTTCGCCGCCCACACCGACAACAACGGAAACATCGACGGAGCAGTCTCCTACTCATTCCCCGACGGCTGGAAAATGGGACGCCACGAAAACCGCATGACCATTCACGAACTACGCGCCAGCACCCCCACCGCAGAACGCGAACTATGGCGCCACTGCGCCAACACCGACTTCATCACCGAAATCGACTACGCCCTAGGACACCCCGACCTACCCCTGCCCTGGTACCTCAGCAACCCCCGCGCTGCTCAATCCGGCCCCATCTGGGATGGCCTATGGACCCGAATCCTCGATGTGCCAGCCGCCCTCAACGCACGCACCTACCCCCTACCCGGTGAGATAAACCTCACTATCACCGACCCACTCCACCTCACCGACGGCACCTACATCCTCACTATCAACACCAACGGCCAAGCCACCTGCCACCCCACAAACACCCCAAATCCCCAGACCCCACACCTACACATCGACATAAACGCCCTGGCCAGCCTATGGCTCGGCGGAGGAGGTGGAATCCCCACCCTGCCCGACCTCATCCTCCAAGACAAAGCACACCTCACCCAAAAACGTGATCTACACCGCGTCGCAACCCTTTTCACCTGGCCCAATGCGCCCCACGACCTCACCAACTTCTAAACCAACACAGAGTTAGACTCGCCGCACAATCCACGACGCGACCCAGCGCCTAACACCCCCACCCCCTGGGAGCCCCTCATGATCTGGTTCCACCTACTCATCGCCCTCCTCTTCATCGTCATCGGCGCCAGATTGGGGGGAATAGGAATCGGACTCGCCGGAGGCGCAGGCGTCGTCATCCTCGTCGCAACAGGCCTACACACCACCGCCACCAAAGACGTCCCCTGGTCCGTCATCGGCATCATCATGCCCGTCATCTGCACCGTCGCAGCCATGCAGCTCGCCGGAGGCATCGACCACCTCGTCCACCTCACCGAAGTACTCCTACGCAAACACCCCAAACACATCACCTACCTAGCACCCTTCGTCACCTACATGCTGTCCCTGCTCTGCGGCACCGGACACACCGCCTACTCCGTCATCCCCGTCATCGTCGACGTCGCCAAAGAGCACAAAATCCGGCCCTCCCGTCCCCTAGCCATCGCCGTCGTCGCATCCCAAGTCGCCGTCGCAGCCTCCCCCATCTCAGCGGCAATGGTCGCCCTAGCCGTCGCTCTAACCCCCCTCAACGTCGGCTACCTCCAATGCCTAGCCATTGTCATCCCCACCACCTTCATCGGCTGCATGATCGGCGCATTCGTCTCCTCCCGCCAAGGATGCGAACTCGAAGACGACCCCATCTACAAAGAACGCCTAGCCCAAGGACTCATCCGCAAAAACGCAGCCAACACCACCCACACATACAAACCCGCCCCCAGCGCCGTCCCCAGCCTCATCATCTTCCTCATCGCCCTCATCCTCGTGGTCACCTACGCCACCGTCACCTCAAAACAGCTCGGACTCATCGCCCACGCCCCCATCGACTCCACCTCGGCCATCATGGCAATCATGCTCGCCGCAGCAGCTCTTATCTGCGTCGTAGCCAAACAACCCACCAAACTCATCGCCACCCAAAACACCTTCAGCTCCGGCATGACCGCGGCCATCTGCATCATGGGACTGGCCTGGCTCGGCAACGTATTCGTCGGCAACTACATGGAAGAAATCAAAGCAGCCCTCGCCGGCCCCCTCCAGGCACAACCCTGGCTCGCAGCAGTCTTCTTCTACTTCGCCGCCCCACTCATGTTCTCCCACGCAGCAACCACCACCGCATTCATGCCACTGCTGGTCAACCTCAAACTCCCCGCAATCGCGCTCCTCGCCAGCTACCCCGCCGTCGCCAACTATTACCTCCTCCCCAACTACCCCACCACTGTCGCCGCCATGGAAATGGACGACACCGGCTCCACCCGTGTAGGCAAATTCGTCCTCGACCACCCCTTCGTCCTACCCGGAACAGTGGCCATCCTCGTCACCGTCATCCTCGGCTTCATCACCGCACCACTAGTCGCCTAACTCCCCACCGCGGTGGATGAGCCCACCGACACACAATCCAGCTCATCCACCGCAACAACCGACAACACCATCAACACACACGTCGCCACACCAATCGCCCCGAACGTCACTGCAGCAACCACCACATTGCTCGGCTCCTCATGAGCCACTAAACCCAACGCAATCAACACCACCCCAGCAGCCACCGACCCCGCCAAAGCCACCACCCCATACGCAACCACATCCCGCACCGACAAAGATCCTTCCAACCCCACACCCCGACCACGCGACCTCAACCACACAGCAACCAACACCGCGACACCAGAGCACAGGGCCAACACTCCCACCGCAGCAACCACATCACTGGGCCGGTGCCACCGCATCACCACAATCACAGCGCCAGCCAACGTGCACGCAAACGCCGACAACATCATCAACGGCACCCGCACCAACCGAGGCACAACCACCAACAACGCCAACGCCAACCCCGTAATCACCGTCATGTGACCACTAGGCAACGTATTCTCCGCCCCAATCCCCACATCACGACGCGGAATCACCACCTTCCCCACCTGCGTCGTCACATTCGCCAACCCCACAAGAACAATCGCGAACACCGCCAAATCCCACCGACGACGCAATAACGCAATCCCCACCACCACCAACAAACCCACCGCCACCGCAGGAACACTCACAAGCGTCAACACAGCATCAAACCGCTCATTCACCTCAGGCGGCAACAGCGCAGACCAACGAGACCGCTCATCCACACGCTGCCCCAACCGCGTCCACACAAAAAACGGAATCACCACACAAAGCAACACCACCGCCGCAACAACCAAACCCACCCCAAACAGACACGCCCGACGCCCCGCACCACCAATCCGTTCCAAAAAAACCGAAAACACAACACCCTCACAACGACTCAACTGCATACTTCCGCTTCCATAAAAATCAACACTCACAAAAACCCCAACAGCATCCGCCACCAGCACCCGAGCCATCGACGCCACATCCACGCAACAGCAACAACCCCTCCCCCCGCCCGACGCCCAACACAATGTGACCGTTCCCGCACCCCACCCCAACCCAGCTCACACGCACAACTCAGACACCCCCGCTACTGTGGGAAACACCCCCTATCCCCCACACACCGAGGTAACCATGAACCCCGCCACCGACACCCCGACCTCCGTCATCGTCGTCGGCGGAGGCGTCACAGGACTCCTCACCGCCCGCCGCCTCTCCCAAGCAGGCCTAACCACCACCCTCCTCGAACGCAACCCCCGCACCGGCGGCCAAATCCACACCACCGAACTCAACAACCTCCCCATCGACCTCGGCGCCGAATCCATCCACCTAGCCCACCCCGGCATGCGCGAACTCGTCGACGAACTCAACCTCACCCCCAACCTCACCGGCTCACGCCCAGGCACCAGCTGGCTCTGGACCGGCACACGCCGACGCCCCCTACCCGAAGGCGTCGGCCCAGCAGGACCCACCAAAATCCTGCCCGTTCTCACCTCCGGCATCCTCAACATCCCAGCCCTAACCCGCGCCGGCCTCGAACCCCTCTACGCACACCTCACCGGCCGCATCGACCTCACCCCCGGACACGACATCTCCGTCGGCGAATTCGTCACCAACCGATTCGGCCACGCCGTCACCAATGCCTTCGTCGACCCCCTCCTAGGCTCTCTCCACTCCGGAGACGTCAACCGCCTCAGCCTCCGCGCCACCTCACCAGCCCTCATCCCCGCAGCCAGCCAAGGACGCTCCCTCCTACGCCGCCGCCAACCAAAAACCACACACACCACCACCCCGCTCCCCATGTTCGCCAGCTGGCCAACCGGCCTAAGCACCCTCACCAACGCCCTCCTACGCGACACCAACGTCACCATCGAACTCGACGCCAACGTCACCACACTCACCCGCAACACCACCGAAACCGGAACAACCACCTACACCCTCACCCTCTCCGACGAACGCCAGCTAACCGCCGACGCCATCGTGATCGCCACCCCCGCACACACAGCCGCCAACCTCATCCGCCCCACCACCCCCACCACAGCCGCCACCCTCGACAACATCGAAACCGCACACACAGCCACCATCGTCATGGCCTTCCCCCGCCACGACGTCGCACACCTACCCGCGCTCAACGCAAACGGATTCCTCATCCCCTCCACGCATGCCCCCCTCCTCAAAGCAGGAACCCACCTCGACCGCAAATGGGCACACCTTGACGACGGCAAACACACCCTCTTCAGGCTCTCTGTAGGGCGCGCCGGAAACAACCTCCTCGCAACCCTCGACGACGACGCACTCATCGACCAAGTCCTGCGCGACCTCCACACACTCACCGGCATCAACACAAAACCAGCCATGACACACATCCACCGCTGGCAACCGGGACTACCCCAACTCACCGTCGGCCACACCGACCGCATCACAGCCGTTCGCACCGACCTAGCCAACTCACTACCCGGAGTAGAACTAGCCGGAGCCTCCTACGACGGCCTAGGAGTAGGAGCCTGCGTCACCTCCGCAAACAAAGCCGCACAGCGCTTGCTCAAACACCTCGGCATCACCAACACCCCAAAACACACAACACAGCCCTAATCACCTATGCAAAGAAGGTGCGAGCGCCGCACACAGCACCCGCACCCTCTTTGCTACACCTCTACAGCATTAATGCAGAGGACAACTCCTTTGGGGATTCACTCCCACTCGATAGTGCCCGGTGGCTTGGAGGTGCAGTCCAGCACCACCCGGTTCACTTCTTCCACCTCGTTGGTGATACGGCTAGAAATACGTGCCAACACCTCATACGGCAGGCGCGTCCAATCTGCTGTCATCGCGTCTTCCGAAGAAACAGGGCGCAGAACAATCGGGTGACCATACGTACGGCCATCGCCCTGCACTCCTACAGAGCGCACGTCAGCCAAGAGCACCACCGGGCACTGCCAGATGTCACGATCCAGTCCGGCGGCAGTGAGCTCTTCGCGCGCGATACGATCCGCGTCTCGCAATGTTTCAAGACGCTCTCGCGTGACTTCACCAATAATGCGGATACCCAAGCCAGGGCCAGGGAATGGCTGACGCCACACGATTGCCTCAGGAACACCAAGCTCGAGACCAACCTGGCGCACCTCGTCCTTAAACAGGTCCCGCAGCGGCTCAATGAGAGCAAACTCAAGATCATCAGGAAGCCCACCAACGTTGTGGTGCGACTTAATGTTTGCTGTTCCCGAACCACCGCCAGACTCAACCACATCCGGGTAGAGAGTGCCCTGAACGAGCCACTTCACTGGATGCTCTTCGTCACCGCGGTCAGTCACAATGTCACGGGCAGCACGCTCAAACGCGCGAATAAACTCACGGCCAATAATCTTGCGTTTGGTTTCAGGGTCCGTCACGCCAGCGAGAGCTTCCAGGAAGACATCCGCTGCATCAACAGTCACAAGATCAACGCCTGTGGCAGCAACGAAATCCTGCTGAACCTGCTCCGCTTCTCCAGAACGAAGCAAACCGTGATCAACGAAAACACAAGTCAGCTGGTTACCAACTGCACGCTGCACCAGCGCTGCCGCAACAGAAGAGTCCACTCCGCCAGAAAGCCCGCAAATAACGCGATCCTCACCGACGACCTGACGAATCTTCGCTACCTGATCGTCAACAATGCTTGAAGCATTCCAGTCACCAGGCAGTTCCGCAGCCTTAAGGAAGCTCTCCAAAAGTTTCTGACCATAGTGAGAGTGGTGCACCTCAGGGTGCCATTGCACACCGAACAGACGACGAACCGGGTCCTCAAAAGCAGCCACCGGGGCACCGGGAGAAGTAGCAGTAACCGTGATGCCTTCAGGCATCTCAGCGACAGCATCACCGTGACTCATCCACACGACCTGAGTGTCAGGGCTGCTCTGAAGAAGAACACTTTGGCCGTTGCGGCTAATTTCGGTCGATCCGTACTCACGGCTACCGGTACGGGCTACCTGACCCCCCAGAGCGTTCACCATGGCTTGGAATCCGTAACACAACCCCAGCACAGGAATGCCCGCTTCCAGAAGAGCCGGATCAAGGGCAGGGGCCCCATCGGCATAAACAGAGGACGGGCCACCAGAAAGAATCACTGCCCCCGGATTACGGGAAAGGATTTCAGCGACAGAGGTGGTGTGCGGAATCACCTCCGAATAGACGTTCGCTTCCCGGACGCGTCGCGCGATGAGTTGCGCGTACTGGGCTCCGAAGTCCACGACGAGGACAGGGCGAGAATGCAGGTCGGCGCTCACTCCGGTGAGTGTAGTGCTTGTGTGTCCACAGGTGCGATGCCAGCACCGGTATTGAAAGACACCGAATAGCTACACCTGCGGGTTACACCCCTTAGGAGTTCAGGTGAAAACGGGTGCGAATTTCTTGAGTGACTTTGTGCTCCACCCAGAAAGAAAGAAAGGGAACGCACCCGGAAAGCATGATGCCCAACGTTTTAGCCAACGGCATACGGGTAGTACTGGACAGCGCGAAGGTGACAGCGATGTACACCATGTACAGAACACCGTGAGGGATCTGCCACCAGTCGAGCATGTGATTGTTGAAGCCGTATTTGAGGACCATTTCGAGCAAAAGAAGCAGTAAACCAACACCGACGATGAAGGCCATGACCCGGAAAAGCATGAGTGAGCGAGCAATTTTTTCTTGGTCGTAAGGCAGTGCGGGCGTAGTCATGATTTTTCTCCTGTGGGGGTGGCTTTCCAGGGGGCGATAGATGCAGTGGTGACAGTCTCGCCTCGCGCTATCGCTGCGTCGGTGACGGCATCGTCCCGAACCATGCGTATCCACATGTATACGGCGAAGGCGGCGAAGAACCACCACTGCAGAGCATAGGCGAGGTTGCGCCACTGGATACCACCTGTGTCGGGCTGTGGCGCAGGGATGGTCTCAGGGCGCCAGCTGGTGATGGGGGCGACTTTCCCATCTGGTCCGGGTGTGGTTTCGGCAGAGGTGATGACGAAGGCGCTGTATGTCTGGGTGTTCCACGTGTTGACGAGATGGGCGAGGTCGATGGTGGCGACTTGCCCACTGGGAAGGGGGCTGGGTTCGCTGGGTGCAGATTCAGGTGGAGCAA
This sequence comes from Dermatophilus sp. B7861-1, assembly GCF_058996045.1. NCBI lineage: Bacteria > Bacillati > Actinomycetota > Actinomycetes > Micrococcales > Dermatophilaceae > Dermatophilus > Dermatophilus sp. B7861-1. The sequence continues at coordinate 2,327,267 of NZ_CM180082.1, forward strand.
GCACACCGGTGACAGTGACGGTGCCGGTTGGTGGGGGCTGCACATGCGCGGGATCCGGGACCCAGCCACGCACGACAGGTACGTAGGCATCACCGGTATTGAGCGGTGTCATGACCCATGCTCCAGCCTGGCCGTTATTTAAGCGTGGGGTGACGATGAGTTGATGTTCGGGTACGTAGGTACCGGTGGCAGTGACTTTACGTCCAACGAGCTGCTGAGTGAGGGGGTGATGGGGCGGCAGGAGGCTGTTGATGGGGGCGTAGGGCTGTGAACGTGCGTATTCGGCTGCCTCACGTTGCTGTTTGGCTTGGGCGACGTCGAGTTGCCAGAAACCGAGCCACGTGAAAGAGACGACGACCAGGAGCACGAACAGGAGCAGGCCGAGCCATTTGGGTTTAAGGGCGGTCCGCAGCACAGATCCACCCTATCGAAATGGGCGAGCTAGGACAGCGGGGTTTGCTGGCGTGGCTTACGCCATGGTGAAGCGTCGTTGTTGTTTTTTGGGAGTGTTTTTGGGGCCGAGGGCGGGTGTTATTCCGTTTCCCTTGGCCCCGCTGGAAGTAAGAAATGAGCAGGTTTAGGACCTGCTGCAGCTGTTCCGATCTGTGGGGTTACTTCCCGAATGTGGCTCCGGTTACGATACCAACACGCTGGAAGTCTTTAACGTCGACGTACCCAGTAGTGGCCATAGCGCGGCGGAGCGCACCAACGAAGTTGGTTTTTCCGCCAGCTGCGTGGGCCGGGCCGAAGAGGATCTCTTGCATAGTGCCGAGCGCACCTACGGCGACGCGCTCGCCGCGTGGGAGTTCAGGGTGGTGTGCTTCTGCTCCCCAGTGGTATCCGCCGCCAGGGACGTCGGTAGCCCGGGCCAGGGCCGCGCCGAGCATGACAGCGTCAGCTCCGCAAGCGATGGCTTTGACGACATCGCCGGAGCGTCCCATTCCTCCGTCGGCGATGACGTGGACATAGCGGCCGCCGGATTCATCCATGTAGTCACGACGGGCGGCTGCGACATCGGAGATAGCGGTGGCTACTGGTGCCTGGATACCGAGTGTTTGCTGGGTGGTGAGCGCCCGCCCTCCGCCGAATCCGACGAGGACGCCTGCGGCTCCGGTGCGCATGAGGTGCAGTCCGGCTTGATAGGTGGCTGCGCCACCGACGATGACGGGTACGTCGAGTTCGTAGATGAAGCGTTTGAGGTTGAGGGGTTCAGCTTCGCTGGAGACGTGCTCTGCCGAAACAGTGGTTCCGCGGATCACAAAAATGTCGACACCGGCATCGATGACGGTTTTCCAGTGTTCTTGGGTGCGCTGCGGTGTCAGGGAGCCGGCAACAGTGACGCCCGCTTCGCGCATTTCTTTGAGCCGGGCTGTGATGAGTTCGGTTTTGATGGGTTCAGCGTAGATTTTTTGGAGTAGAGCGGTAGCTTCGGCTGGCTCGGCTTCGATGATTTGTTGCAGGTGCGAGGTGGGGTCTTCGTAGCGGGTCCATAGGCCTTCGAGGTCTAGGACGCCCAGTCCTCCGGATTGGCCGAATTGGATCGCAGTGGCGGGACTCACCACTGAGTCCATAGGGGCTGCGATGAAAGGCAGGTCGAAGTGGTAGGCATCGATCTGCCATGACGTTGAGACGTCACGCGGGTCGCGGGTACGGCGTGAGGGCACTACCGCGATGTCGTCAAGCGAATAGGCGGCGCGCGCGCGCTTGCCCCGGCCGATCTCAATCTCAGTCACGAGTTAAGGCTAACGCGCAGATCGGGTCGTGGCGGTGACGGTTGGGCATGGTGAGGCGCACCTGTAGGTTCGTGTTTTGAAAAAACTTGTGTGTTTGATGTCACATTGGGAACCTTGGTTTCACGGCTATCGTTGCAACAGAACGCTAGTCATAATTTTCGAGAAGCTACGGCCCTGGGGTCTAGATCCACCCAACGTCACAGGACAGGGCCACAGAAAGGGGAAATAGTCATGAAGGGCATCCGTCTCGCTGCCGCAATTACTGCCAGCATGTTTGCATTGGGTGGAGCCACATACGCCGCCCACGCCACCGTGTCTGCACAGGATCCGGTTACAGGACATAATTGGCACTTGGTCATTCCAGGCGTTGATTCCAAGATCACTAAGGATGCGAAGTTCATCATTAAGAAGGACGGAACTTTTGAGGGCCAGGACGCTTGCAACCGCGTTTTTGGCAAAGCAAAGGTCGCAGACAAGACCATCACTACCTCTAACCTCGCCACGACTCAGGCAGCTTGCGTTGACGACAAAGTAAACAAGGTTGCAGATGCATATCACTCGATCTTCGAAAACCCGGCCAAATTCGATTACAAAGACAAGAAACTCACATTGATCACCAAAGATGGCGTCAAGTACACCGCTGTTCGTTCCAGTTAATACGACTAGTCGCTTGCCTTCTATCCGCGCGCGGTTTCGGTAAATTTTTCTTGCTGTCCTGGGGAACTTTCCTCTGCAGCGCCAGTTCCGAGGCCGCGCCCCGGAGGGCTACTTAGCTCATTTTTAGATTTCTCACTGAGAAACCGATTCGTGGCATTTATTGAACCTTTCTTATGTGATTCTTATATAATCCTTCCTCAAGACTCACATACTCGTTTCAAGATGTTTAGATTAGACACATCCAATCTAAACACAGACAAAAGAAAAAGAATCCACATCAGTCTCGACCCCAGAGCCTTTGTTAAGCAACAATATTCGAAATAGAACTGCGCGATAATCGTAATAATTAGTGTATCTGACCAATACGCCAGGTTCGCTTTTTAGAAGCCCTAGTATCACTCTCTCTCAAAACACCGAAGCAACTAGGAGCACCGAAGGCTGGCGTAGCCATGAGACTGTGGACGTATGCGTTCTTGTTGTGCGGTGTATGTCGACGCCGGATACCTCCTTGCTTCCTCATCCATGTTGGTGAGTGGCACTTCTTTACGGGCTGCGGTGAGCATTGATCATGCTTTGCTCATGAAGAGACTTACCGAGCAGGTGGAGCGCGACAGTGGCTTACCTCTTCTGCGCATTAATTGGTACGACTCCGGTAATGCGGCGACGGGTCGTGCGGACGCGACACAGCAAGCGCTTGCTCTTCTTCCTCGGGTCAAGGTGCGTTTGGGACGTCGTAGTTATTCCGGTGAGCAGAAAGGCGTCGATCTTCGGTTGGGGTTGGATTTGGTAACGCATGCCCGCAATCGGGCTGTTGATGTCGCGTATTTGCTTTCTGGTGATGATGATTTGACCGAGGCAGTGGAGGAGGCACAGCTGCATGGGGTGCAGGTGAATGTGTTGGCGGTGCCTGATACGCAGGGGCAGGCGTATGCGGTGGCGCGTCATCTGCAGATGGAGGCTGATGGGGTAACGGTGATTGATCAGGAGACTATTCCGGCGGTGGTGAAGCGGATTCCGCGTCCTGCCTCACCTGTGGAGGGTGAGGAAGAGGGGTGTGAGCTGGGTGCGGGTTTGGAAGAGTCGGTGCAGGAGTCGTTGTCGAGTCGGCCGACTCCGGCTTTGTTGGATAGGCGGCAGCCACATCCGGGTGGAGTGGAGGTGCATCTTCCTGCGGATGCTAGTCCGGTGGTGGAACCAACCCAGATTGTGTATTCGAGTGATGTGGTGAGTACTGACTGGGTGTTTGAGCAGGTTTCTGGTGCGGTGGAGGCCAGTCCGGAGAGTATTGATGCGGTGTGTCGCAGTGTGTTGGCGGCGTGGTTGGAGGCTGCTACTGATGAGGATTGGGATCGGTTGTTGCAGCGTCGTCCTACGGTTCCGCCGGAGGTGGATCGGGCTTTGTTGCGGGATTTGTCGTTGCGGATTGATACCCCGGAGTTGGGTGAGAATGATCGGCACGCGTTGCGGGGTCATTTTTGGCAGGTGGTGGATGAGCGTCAGAAGGATGGTGTGTAGCGGGGTGGGTTTGTTGGGTGTTGTGGTGGGGATGTGAGTGGTCCGCTGTTTTCCACGGTGGTGGCGTGGAAAACAGCGGACCTGTTGAGTGTGGTGGGCTAGCTGTGGGCCATGGTGATGTTTTCGTTGTGGGTTGGGGTGGTTTCGGTGTTTTCGGTGTGGCTGGGGGTGGTTTCGTTGAGGTCTGTGTTGGCTGCTTGGTAGGTGTCGTGGTCGAGGAGTTTTTCGCGAGCTGCGACGACGGCGGTGATGGCGGCTTGTCCGGTGACGTTGGTGGCTGTGCGGATCATGTCGATGATGGGGTCGACGGCCAAGAGGAGTCCGACACCTTCGAGTGGCAGTCCGATGGTGGAGAGGGTGAGGGTGAGCATGACGGTAGCGCCATTGAGTCCTGCGGTGGCGGCTGAGCCGATAACGGAGACGAAGACGATGAGGGCGTATTGGGCCAGGGTGAGGTCGACGCCGAAGATTTGGGCTACGAAGATTGCTGCGATGGCTGGGTATACGGCGGCGCAGCCGTCCATTTTTGAGGTGGCTCCGAAGGGGATGGCGAATGCTGCGTAGCCGCGGTCGACGCCGAGTCGTTCGATGGTGACGCGTTGGGTTAGGGGCATGGTGCCGACGGAGGATCGGGAGACGAAGCCGAGTTGGATGGCTGGCCAGGCTGCGGCGTAGAACTTGCGGACGGATAGGCCTGCGCCCAGGCGTAGGAAGAGTGGGTAGAGGATGGCTAGGACGACGAAGCATCCGATGTAGATGTCGGCGGTGAAGGTGGCTAGGGGGCCGATGAGGTCCCAACCGTATTGGGCGACGGCGCGGCCGATGAGTCCGAGGGTGCCGATGGGGGCGAGGAGGATGACCCACCAGAGGGCTTTTTGGACGATTTCGAGGAGGGAGTCGACGAGGTCGAGGAAGGGTTGGGCTGCGTCGCCGACTTTGATGGTGGCTACACCGATGACGGCGGCGATGAAGACGATTTGGAGGACGTTGTTTTCGACGAATGCGCCGACGACGTTGGTTGGGATGATTCCGGTGATGAAGTCGAGCCAGCTGCCTGTGTTTTTAGGTGCGTGTGCGGCGCTCATGTCGAGTGTGACGCCGCGGCCGGGGTTGGTGATGAGGCCGACGGCGAGGCCGGTGAGTGAGGCGGCTAGCCCGGTGGCGGCGAACCAGAGGAGGGTTTGGCCGGCGAGGCGGGCTGCGCCGGTGACACCGCGTAGGTGGGCGATGGAGCTGACAACGGCGGTGAAGACGAGGATGGGGATGGTGAGTTTGAGGAGTTGGACGAAGAGGGTGCCGGTGATGTCGAGGGTGGCAGCGAGCCAGGTGATGTTGGCTGTTCGGGCGATGAGTCCTAGGACGACTCCCAGGACGAGTGCCAGGAGTACTTGGACTGTGTAGGAGGGCAGTATGTGGCGTTTGGGTGGGGCGGTTTCGGTCGACATGCGTGTGCCTTTGTTCTCGGTGTGATGGTGTGGCGGTTAGGCGCGTGTCGGTGTGTTTTAGCCCCCACGCCACTCAATGCGTTATGGATAACCAAACACTATGTGTGTTTATTTCGCCAGTTCCGTATTAGGGGGGCTAGTTGTTGTGCATGCTTTGGATGGTGGCGAGGGTGTGGTGGATGGAGCGGCTGTTGCGTTGCGGAATGCGCAATAGTTCGTAGAGGGCTGGTAGATGGGTGCTGTCGTAGCGGAATGTTTCGGTCAGCAGGGTGGTGGTGCTGTCGACGGAGTCGAGGTCGTAACGCCAGTGGTGTCCGCCGGGGTGACGCCACTCGATAACGCGGTCGGTAGTGATTTCGGTGGCGATGCTGGTGATTTTGTAGCGGATTGGCCCTAGGCGCATTGCGACGGTGAACCGGTCACCGAGGTGTAGTTCGCGTGGGCCAATGACGGTTGGTTGGACTGTGCCGGAGCCGTCGAATTCGTGGTGCCGGTGGGGGTTGGCGATCATTTCGAAGAGGCTGTGGGCCGGTGCGTTGATGAGGGCGCGTTTGGCTACACAGCGGGACGAGCAGTCGATTGTTTCGATGTCGTGAATATTCATGTGGCCACGGTACGCATTGAGTTGGCTTTATCTGGTTGTGTTTACGTAGCGCGGGCGTGGCGGTGAGGTGAAGGGTTGGGGTGTGGTGGTTTTTGGGTGAGGAGGTGCATGTTGCGGATTTGGTAGCCGGCGACGAGTTCATCCCAGGTGATTGTGGGTGGGGCGTGTAGGTGTGGTTTGAGGGCGAGCAGGCGGGTGAGGAGTTCGTCTGTTTCGAGTAGTGCGAGTGTTTTTCCTGGGCAGGCGTGGGCGCCGTCCCCGAAAGCCAGTCCGGTGGCGTCGATTCCGGGGCTGGTGGTGCGGCCTGGGTGTAGGTGATGGGGGTTTTCGCCTACGGCGCTGGGGTCTGTGTTTGCGCTGCGGATGTTGATGTCGATGAGTTGGCCGGCTTTGATGCAGGTGGTGGGGTTGGGGGTGATGTCGGTGGTGGCGCGGCGCCATATGTGTCCGACGACGGGTTCGAGTCGGATGATTTCGGCGAGGGTGGCTAGGCGTGTGGGTTGGTCGCTGGTGAGGTAGTGGGTGCGTAGGTCGTGGTTAGTGAGGAGGTGCCAGGCGGCCATGCAGATGAATTCGCGGGTGGTGACCATTCCGGCGGTGCCGTAGGTGATGGCTTCGATGAGGATGTCGGTGGTGGTGGCGTTGTGGGCTAGGAGGTGGCTCATGACGTCGTCGCTGGGGCTGCGGCGGCGTTGCTGTAGGGCGGGTCGAACGTCGTGCCACCAGAATTGGATGATGGGTTTAAGGCCGTTGTGGGCGGCTTGGAGCCATTGTTTGTGGGTGCGGCCGAGATCTTTGCGGGTGATGTCGAAGGGTGGTTGGTTGAAGAAGGTGGTGAGTCGGTGAGACATGGCGGTGATGCGTTGGTGGCGTTGGGTGTCGGTTTCGCCGGGGTGGTCGTGGGTGAGGCCAACGATGTGGGCGGTGACTTCGACGGCGTAATGCAGGGCGAGTTCATCCAGGTGGATGTGGCCGTGGTGTTGGGTGGGGTTGAGTGCTGCTTCGGCGGTGCGGGCCATGAGGGGTTGGTAGGTGGCGACGACGGTGGGGGCGAAGAAGCGGGCGACCTGGCGGCGTTGTTCGTCGTGGAGTGGTCCGTCGGAGATGAGGATGGGGCGGTGCTTGGTGTGGATGTGGGGATTTTTTCGGCGGTGAATCCGGCTTGGGCGGTGTGGCCTCTGGCGCGGAGTATGTGGCGGGCGGTGTGGAGTGATCGGATTCGCCAGGCTCCGTTTGTGAAGGTGGTTAGGGGGCAGTTGCTGGTTGTGGGTGGTTCGTTGGGGTGGTTGGCGCGTCGGTGGCTTGGGGTGGTCATGGGGTGTCCTGGTGGTGGCGTGGGGTGAGGTTGGTGGTGGCTGCGATGAGGGTGGCGCGGGTGTGTGGGGGCAGGTTGGCCCATTGGGTGGTGAGGGCGTTGAGGAGTGCGGGGGCGTTGGTGGTGGGGTCCATGATGGCGCGTTGTTTGTGTGCGGGGAGGTGGTTGTAGGCGTCGAAGAGGTTGAAGGTGTGGTGTCCGTTGAGGCGGATGAGGGCGTTGAGTGCCAAGCGGCGGATGGTGGTTGTGGCTGGGGGTGCGGGTGGGAGGTGGCCGTGGTGGATGAGGGTGTGGGCGGCGGTGTCTGCGGCGGCGAGGCTGGCGAAGACGCTGTAGCCGGTGAGGGGGTTGTTTTGGTGGCTGGCTGCGCCGAATCGTGGGTGTCGGTGGTGGGGGGTGGTGGGGAGCATGGGGATGTGGACGTGTTCGGTGGTGCTGGTGGGGTCTGGATGTATGCCGTGGCGGGTGAGGCGGGTGTAGAGGCGTTGGGCGAGGTGTTTGGTGGGGATGGGGGGTGTGGCGGCGAGGATGGTTTCTTCGGTGAGGACGCGGCCGTTGGGTAGGGGGATGGTGTAGCAGAAGCTGGCGGTGCGGTGTCCCCATGTTGGGGCGCCGTCGTGGGGGCGCCAGTCCATGAGGACGGCGTCGGCGTCTTGGAGTAGGGGGGCGGCTTGGGTGGGGTGGAGGGTGATGCCGTAGGCGGTTTGGATGGGGGTGTGTGCTGGTGGGGGGTGGTGGTTGCCGCGGGTGTCGATGACGATGGGTGCGAGGGTGTGGAGTTGGTTGGTGTTGATGGTGGTGGTGTGGATGTTGACGTTGTCGAGGGGGAGGGCGTGTTGGAGGGCGGGGGTGTCGAGGATGACGTATTCGTCGAAGAGGGGTGCGCGGTGGTGGGTGTGGATGACGGTGTTGGGGGCGCGGGTGGTGGCGGTGTGGGGTGGGAGCCAGGTGGGGAGTTGATGGGCCCAGCCGCCGAGGGTGTGTTTCCAGGGGCGGTGGGGGTGGGGGTCGTAGGCGGTGACGTGGGCGCCGTGGGTGGTGAGTCGGTGGGCGAGTGCGCGTCCGGCGGGCCCGAGTCCGATGATGGCGATGTCGGTGTTCATTGGGGGTGGGGTGGGGTGATGAGTCCGTGGGTTGCGGTGAGTGCTTTGCGCCAGGTGGGTAGGCGTAATCGTGTGGAGAAGATGTCGTAGTCGGCGTTTTCGATGAGGTTGAGGATGCGGGAGTACAGGACTCGGGCGGTGGCGACGCAGCGTGCGGAGGCGTTGGGCAGGAGGGGGATGCCGGTGTCGGCTTGGTGGTAGAGCTGTCTGTTGCGGGCGATTTGGAAGGTCATGAGTTGGCGCCAGGGTTCGTCGACGTGGCCTCGGGTGGGGTCGGCTCCGAAGTGGCGTAGGTCTTCTTGGGGGATGTAGATGCGTCCGCGGTCGAGGTCTTCTTTGACGTCGCGGAGGAAGTTGGTGAGTTGGAATGCGATTCCTAGGGCGCGGGCGGGTTCGCGGGCGTTGGGGTGGGTGGCGCCGAGGATGGGGAGCATCATTTCGCCGATGACGGCTGCGGATCCGTCCATGTAGTGGAGGAGGTCGTTCCAGGTTTCGTATTTTTTGGTGTCGAGGTCCATGGCCATGGCGTTGAAGAAGCGGTCGAAGCATTCCATGGGGATGCGGGTGTGGCGGATGGTGGTGGCGATGGCGGCGAGGGTGGGGGTTTCGTTGGCGGGGTTATCGATGGCGTTGTGGAAGCGGTTGGCGAAGGTGGTGAGGGCTTTACGGGTTGTGGGGATGAGGGTGGGGTCGTGGGTGGCGTTGGGGGCGTCGACGATGTCGTCGGCGAGGCGGCATAGGGCGTAGATGGCGTGGACATGGCGGCGTTGTTGGGGTGGTAGGAGGGCTGCTCCCCAGTAGTAGGTGGTGCCGTGTTTCCAGGTGAGGTGGCGGCAGTGGCGGTAGCCGAGGGTGAGGTGGCTGTGGGTGGGGACGCGGCAGGTGGGGGTCATAGGTGTTTTTTCCGTAGGTAGTTTCTGGTTCGCTGGGCGGCGAGTTTTCCGCTGATGAGGACCATGGGTACGCCGACGCCGGGGATGGTGGCGGATCCGGCAAAGAAGAGGCCGGGTATGCGTGGTTCGTGGTTGGCGGGGCGGAAGGGGCCGGTTTGTCGGAAGTGGTGGGCGAGGGCGAAGGGGGTGCCTGCTGCCATGCCGAGGTTTTTCCAGTCCAGGGGGGTGATGAGTCGTTCGGTGATGATGTCTGTGGGGTAGTTGTGTGCGTCGAGGAAGGCGTGGAGTCGTTCGCGTATGTGGGTGGTTTCGGTGTTCCAGTCGATGTTGCCGTTGAGGTTGGGGACGGGTTCGAGGATGTAGAGGGTGTGGGTGTCGGGTGGGGCGAGCTGGGGTTCACCGAGTGAGGAGATGGTGACGAGGCGAGCTGGGTCGCTCATGAGGGTTTGGTGGTTGATGAGTTCGGTGAAGCAGTTTTCCCAGGCGTGGCCGAAGTGGATGTTGTGGTGGGCGGCGTTGGCAGGGAGGGGGCCGCGGGCACCGACGTGCCAGACGACGGCTGATGGTGAGTAGGTGGGGTTGCGTAGGGGGCGGGGTAGGGGCAGGTCGGGTAGGAGGTATCGGTAGGCGGTGGGGGTGTCGATGGTGCAGATGACGGCGTCGGCGGGGATGGGGCCGTCGTTGGTGTTGACGCCGACGGTGCGTCCGCCGCGTCCGCGCATGAGGCTGTGGACGGTGGTGTTGTAGTGGATGGTGGCGTGGGGTGCTAGTGCTTGGGCCATGCCGTGTGGGATGGCGCCCATGCCGCCTTCGGGCAGGTAGACGCCGCGGAAGGTGTCCATGTAGGTGATGAGGGCGTATACGCCCAGGGCGGTGGTTGGGGATAGTCCGGCGTAGAGGGCTTGGAAGGTGAGCATGCGGCGGAGGCGTTCGTCGCTGATGCGTGTGTTGATCATTTTTGCCATGGGTGCGAAGGCGCCCATTTTGAGGAGTTTGAGTGCTGCTTGTGGTGAGCGGAGTAGGTCTAGTGGGGAGTCGAAGTTGGTGTCGATGAAGTGGGGTAGGGCGGTGGTGTAGAGCTCGGCGAGGAAGGGTTCGAGTTCTCGCAGTGCTTGTGCGTCGTGGGGGCCGCAGAGGTGGTGGATGTGTTGTGCGGTTGCTTCGGTGGAGTTGCGGATGAGTAGTTCGCTGTGGTCGGCGAAGACTCCGCGGTAGGCGGGGTCGAGTCGGCGCATGGGGACGGCTTTTTGTTGGGATGAGCCGATGGCGCGTAGGGGTTCGTCGAGGAGTTCGGGCATGGTCATGACGGTCGGGCCGAGGTCGAATGTGAAGCCGTCTTGGCGTATGCGTAGAGCACGGCCTCCGGGGCTGGATTCTTTTTCGATGACGAGGACTCGGTGTCCTTGTGAGACGAGGTGGCAGGCGGCGGATAGGCCTGCGAGTCCTGCACCGATGACGACGACCGTGCTCATGTTGCCCCTTCGGACGGGTATGGGTGACCGTCACACGGATCGTATTGAGCTGTTCGGTTTTCTCCGGGATCTTGGGTTTTTCGGCGGGTCTTGCCTGGTGGTTGGTGGGTTACCAGGGGTTGTCGCCGAGGGCGTTGATTTGTAGGACGCTCCATGGGCTGAGGAGGTGGGGCATGGTGCGTGCTGTGTGGCGTAGGTTTTCCCAGTGGACCCAGGCGTGTTCGGTGACTTCGTTGGGGTTGGGGTTGAGGGTGGTGTGGTCGATTTCGCCGACGAGGACGGGGCAGATTTCGTTTTCGACGATGCCGGAGGCGTCGGTGGCGCGGTAGGTGAAGTTGGGGATTTTGGTGCGGAGGTTCAGGGGTGGGGTGCCGAGTTCTTCGGGGACGCGGCGGGTGGCGGCTTGGGTGGGGGTTTCGCCGGGGCGGGGGTGGCCGCAGGCGGTGTTGGTCCAGACTCCGGGCCAGGTGGTTTTGGTCAGGGCGCGGCGGGTGATGAGGACGCGGCCGTCGTCGCGGCGAAGGTAGGTGGAGAAGGCGCGGTGGAGGGGGGTGTTGGTGGTGTGGATGTGGAGTCGGTTGGCGGTTCCGATGTCGTGGCCGTTGTGGACGAGGATGACGAGGTCGTCCGTGGCGGGTGGGTTCACGTGGGTGAACTTATCAATGGGGTTGTGTTGTTGGTGTTATCTACTGTTTTTGGATGTCGGGGTGTTGTGGTGTGTGTTTGGTGAGGCGGCGTAGTGCGCGGCGGGCTAGTGGGATGCCTGGTAGGCGTGGTGTGGTGGGGGTGGTCCAGATGTCTGCTCCGTGTATGTCCCAGGTTTTCAGGAGGTGGTTGGCGGCGAGGACTCCGGTGGTGGCGGCGCGTTCCATGAGGGCTACGGGGTAGTCGCAGCGGATTGCGTCACCGGCGAGGACGATGCGTGGGTCGGGTGTGGTGGTGCTGGGGCGTTGGTTCCAGGGTGAGGTGTCGATGAGTGCGCAGTCGTTGCGGATGAGCCATTGTTCGCCGAGTTGTTTGGCGTTGGCCAGTTCGGGGTGGAGTCGGTTTTGTTGCTGGGTGAGTTGGTTTTTGAGGTGGGTGGGGTTGGTGTTTTCGGGGAGGGCGTAGGCGTGGAGTTCGATGACGCTGCCGTGGTTGGTGTGGGCCCATTGGGTGGCTGTTTTTTCGAATTGGTGGATCATTGAGATGTTGTCGAGGGGGCCGTATCCGCTGGTGCCGAGGAAGTCTGGGGTGCCGGGGGCCGGTGGGGTGTCGAGCCAGCGGCGCCATACGGCGAAGGGTGGGGCGGTGCGTAGTTGGGTGATGTTTTTGCGCCAGGTTGGTGTGCCGAGGTTGGGGCTGTTGGTGATGAGGTGTTGTAGGGGTGTGATGTCGGTGGCTAGGACGATGGCGTCGGCGCACAGGGTGGTGGTGGGGGTGTGGACGTTGATGCTGTGGGGGTGGGTTCGATGTGGTGGGCGGGGGTGTTGGTGCAGATGGTGGCGCCGTGGCGGGTGAGGTATTGGGCGAGGGGTTGCCAGAGGGCGGTGTCGTATTGGTCTGCGGCGACGTCGAAGAGGAGTCCTTCGGCGGATCCGATGAAGTAGGTGTGGAACATGGCGATGAGTTCTCCGCCGGAGAATTCGTGGGGGTCGGCGAAGAAGCTGCGGGCGAAGACTTCGAGGGCGAGGTGGCGGGCGCTGTGGGGGAAGTTGAGTTGGTTGAGGACGTCTGCGGCGCTGATTCCGTCGTGGTCGGTGTAGGTCTGGGGGAAGCGCACGTCGAGTAGGCCCATGGCTTTGTCGATGTTGACTTTGGGCAGGGCACCTAGGGGGAATGAGGGTGATTGGGCGATGAACCCGATGAGGTTGAAGGGGGGTGTGCGGGGTATGTGGGTGAAGGAGTCGCGGGGCCCGTCGGCGAGGTCGAGGGGGTAGTCGGTGACGGGGCGTAGTGCGTTGAGGTGGGGGTCGGCGCGGCGTAGGAGTGCGCGCAGTTGGTAGTACTGGCGGAAGAAGGCGTGGAATCCGCGGCTCATGTTGGTGGGTTGGCCGTTGATGGTGATGGGCCAGGAGCTGACGCGGCCGCCGAGGTGGTTTTCGCGTTCGAGGATGGTGACTTTGACGCCGCGTTCGGCTAGTTCGGTGGCTGCGGAGAGTCCGGCGATTCCGGCGCCGATGATGATGACGTGTTGGCCGTTGGCGTGGGGGGCGCCGGTGGGGCCGGGGTGGTGTTGGGCTCGTTTGTCGCGTCCTGGTGGGTGGGGGCGTGGGGTTGGGTGTGTCGTCCCGGCCATGGTGGGAAGCCTAGTGGTGTTGTCTTCTGGGGCTGGGTGATTCGGGGTTGTGTCGGTTGGTGGTGTTGTGGTCGGGGTGGGGTTTTCTTTCCGTCTGCAGGAAAAAGATCCCTCAACAAACCCGTTCGCCCTAAGCGTTTTTCAAGGATTTTTTCAAACTTTACGCACTTTGCGCTCAGCTGATCTGCACCTTTGCTCCACTACAGCCACGCTTGCCCCACCTGTAGGTATCCCCTTGGAAGAGTGAGGGGTTCATTCACGTTCTCAACTGGCATTCAAGTTGCTAATCTCACGCCACCTCAAACGGCCACAAACCCAAGAGGCCAACTGGGTAGCTAGTTGAGACTGCGGACACTGGAGCCTGCAGCGAAGCAGCGCTTTTAAAGGAACGAAAATGATTAAACAACGATTTATTTCTGCTATCGCAGCTATCACATTAAGCCTCGGCGTAACCGCACCCGCAATAGCCGCAACCGCTGAAGTTGAGGGTGGACTTTGGAATTACGGAACAAATAACGAAAGCGTGTGGTCATACTACAAACATGCCGAAAGAAACCATAAGAGCACTGCCAAGGGAGAGAGCACTTACTACTCCGGTTGCACAAAACCCAAATTAGAAGCCAGAGCCAGCGGACCAAGAGCTCGGTCGAATAACGAATCCTACTACGGATTCTGCTAAAAATTTCAGCGGCTGGAAAGCCTACTAGGCTTCCCAGCCGCTTCACCTGAAGGGGATAAAAGTGAAATTAAACCGCTGGGCTCTTCCTCCAGCTTTGGCATTAATATTCGGGCTACTGCTCGCTGGTACAGTGATGGCAGTTTTAGACCTCGAAGAACCCGTCGGCGCCTCACAAACTATATGGGTAACAGAACATAAAGAAAATACTTCTCCTTCTCCCCAGGAAAAAGTCGATGAAGCGCTCGCCGATTATGCCGTAAAACACGGAGTATCGATCGCACGGAAACGCAACGACCGTTCCCGCATCTTCAGAAACAGGACTCTATACATCACTGAGTCACCTACTGGGCCCCGCGTACCTCGCACAACCTTCCATCCTTCAGTAGAACAACATGTAGCAGGATTCCCCCAAGACACAACTAATGAAGTCAGAGCTTTTTACTACATTTTTGGGGATGACTATCATGGGTTAATTAATCTTTTTAATTCACACGGATATGTAGCACAAAGCTTCCCTTCCGTGCTCAGCTGGAGCTCCCTGCTATATGCATTCAGTGGCTATATTGCCCCAAGCGTAGCCCTCATCGCCTTACTTCTTACAGCATTAACACTCACTCTGTCACTACAGTCAGCGAGGCCATTCGCGGTTGCTCGACTTAATGGGCACAGCAGACTCCGCATTACCATAGCTACCATTACACAAGGAGCAATTCCCGGATCGATCATTGGATCCATAGCAGTAGCGGTAACCCTGGTAGCACTTAAATTAATTAACGACTGGAATGAGCTCAGCCGTTTCCTCTTGTTAGCTACAGCAGTTACAGCCGCCCTGTTAACTATTACCACCGTTACACTATTCGTAGGAATCCATTTAGCAACAGCCCGAAGCATCCGCAATAATCTTGCAGGAAGAACCGACACTCTTCCAGCTCTTATCTCACTAGCCGTCGTAAACATTGTCACTGTGGCGACTGTAGTCAGCGTTTTAATCACGCTAGTTTTACTTTCTTCAAAAGTGCAGCGTTTTTCACAGAAAATAGACCCAAACATGCAGGGCATTACCTATATCATGCTTTCAGGGTCCACCAATAGTGAAAAAAATTCCGGCGAAGTCAATGCAGCACTCGGCGCACAACTACGAGATTCCAATCCCAAGGGCAATATTCTCCTCTCTCGAGAAATAGAAAGCAGTTCTCAACCTCAGGATCTCCCTGGCGGCCCTGCCTCCATACTTCTGATCAATACCACTTATCTAAAAGCACACCCAGAGCTAATGTCCATAACGGGAGCAAACCCATCAACTAAAAATCTACTTAATGTGTACATTCCTGAAAATCGCCGGAATCACGAAAATTCCATCTCCAAAGAGATAAAAGATTTCCTTAGTCCAGAAACTGAAGATTCTCCCCCTTCCCCCCCATTAGAACGCATCTAGTCCCCTCTGCCAGCTGGCCTCTCATAAATGACGTCCATGGATTGAATACAAAAACATCAGTGCAAGATCCGATCGTTGTTCTCGTATCTGATGAACTTCAGCCAATTTCAGATACAGATTTGGCTGCCGCAATCACAAAATCGCAAGTTGTTTTCACATCACGTGCAGCGGCAGAGAAAGCTGTCTCTGATGGGAATCTAACTACATATGTATATTCTCTCGTTGATGCCGATCTGGCTCGGAGCGAGTCCTATGAGAAGGCCACACAGGATTTAGCGCAGCAAACGGTTACGTTCATCTTGGGAATCATCATCCTGATCATTTCCTCAACAGCACTGGCTGCGCTTTGGGTGCAATCCAGGCGTCAACGCCTCTTCGCTGAATGGGTAACCGGCCACTCCTGGCTACGCCGCCACAGCATCGCCGTCTTTGGCTACACGCTCCTAACCATCGCCGCCGTGACCGCCTGGAGCATTTTCCTCACCCCAAGCACCAGCGAATCACTCCCGCCCGGCGAAGACGACCGTCTCGCTCTCCTGGGATGGGCAGGAATGCTCGGATGCGCTATCGCCATCGCCGTTTTCATCACATCCCTAGCCATCACCACAGCCCGCACCGACCACCGCCAGGAAGGCCACGCATGAGCACCGCAACCACTTCCACAGCATCCACAGGTGTGCAGGTAGAAAACGCCTCCAAATCCTTCGGCAGCCATGTGCTCTGGCGTGACCTCAGTTTCACTGTTCCCCCAGGCAACATGACCGCGCTTCGCGGATCAAGCGGATCAGGGAAAACCACCCTGCTCAACGCCGTCGGAGGCCTAGAAAAACTCACCGCAGGCACCATCACCGTCGCGGGGAAAAACATCTCCCGAGCCAACAGCCGCAACCGCAGGTTGCTCCGCCGTGACGTCCTCGGCTTCGTGTTTCAGGACTACGCCCTCATCGAAAACACCGACGTCATGGGCAACCTCGCCGTGGTCTATGGTGCCTGGTCCGCGCGCCGCCACCGCGACGACATGGAAGAAGCCCTCTTCAAAGTCGGGCTTCCCGGATTCCTCAAACGATCCATCCTCGAACTCAGCGGCGGCGAACGTCAACGCGTCGCTCTGGCTCGCCTGCTACTTAAACGCCCTTCCGTGGTGCTAGCTGACGAACCAACCGGATCCCTGGACAACGACAACGCACGCGCAGTAGTCGACCTGCTCCGCGGGCTAGCAACAGACGGCGCCGCAGTACTCATCGTCACCCACGACGACCGCGTAGCCCAAGACTGCGACACCATCATCAACCTCGACACCATGAAGTAGCCCACTCCCCCACCACAACACCCAAAAAACAGCAGATGACTGTGGCGCCCACCCCCACAACTTCACGGGAGGGCGCCACAGCCATGCGGCACACGTACTGCTCAGGCGCGCGCCATTACCTTGTCGACGATCATCTCGGCGATAGGCATCGAACTCGTCGCCGCTGGCGAAGGTGCATTACACACATGCACCATGCGGTCAGTCTCCATAAACAGGAAGTCCTCGGCCATCGAACCGTCTTCCATGACTGCTTGAGCCCGAATACCTGCTGGCTCCGGCCCCAAATCCGACACCCGCAGCTCCGGAGCATACTTGGTGACCAGCTTGAGATAACCCGGTTTGAACGCCGAGTTCTTCATCTCAACCAAACCTGTCTTCAGCACGCTCGGCACCAATTTCCAGAAGCCCTTATACAGAGCAAAATCCGCGATGTCTTTAACGTTCATCGACCAATGCGGGTACCCCTCGCGAGCGAAACCCATCACCGCGTTCGGCCCCACGGTCACCCCGCCGTCCATCATCAGGGTCAAATGCACACCCAAGAACGGCAAACCTGGATCAGGAACCGGGTAGATCAACGAATTCACGATCGTGTTCTTGCTCGCGGGTAGTCGGTAGTACTCCCCACGGAACGGAACCATGTGGAATGACGGGTTCAGTCCCGCCATCCGCGCCAACCGGTCCGCCTGGATACCGCCACACACAACCAGCTGTTTACCGAACACTCGCTCAACATCCCCAGCGGTGTTCTTGGCATGCGCGGCAGCCACATCCACACGCACCTCAGAGAACGACTCCGTGATGTCTACAACCTTGGTTCCTAAACGCACCTGACCACCAGCGGCTTCAATGACCTCAGCCATCTTCTGGCATACCTGGGTGTAATCAATGATGCCGGTGTTCGGGCTCCAGATCGCACCAATGCCGTTGATGCGTGGCTCGCGGCGCTTGAGCTCTTGGCCATCGAGCTTCTCTACATCCATGCCGTTGGTGACGGCACGCTCGTAGAGAGCCTCCATGCGCTCCAGCTCAACCTCGTTGGTAGCCACAATCAGCTTGCCAACATTGCGGTAAGGGATGCCGTGTTCGTCTGCGAATTCGCGGGTACGTTCGGCGCCTTTCTTACACAGCACAGCTTTCAGCGAGCCCGGCGTGTAGTAGATACCGGCGTGGATGACACCCGAGTTGTGGCCTGTCTGGTGGAACGCGACCTGTGACTCTTTCTCGATTACGAGAAGAGACGCCCCTGGTTTACGGTTCAGCAGCTCCATAGCCGTGGCCAGGCCGACAATTCCGCCGCCAATAACAACGAAGTCGTACACCTTCTGCGCAGTTGTCATTACTGCACCGCCGGTTGCGGGAACGTTGTCTCTTGTTCCCTGCGCAGTTCATCAGCCAGGCGGCCCTGCGGAACGATCACATCGTTGTAGGAGATTGCTTCATCTTTAGCGATATCGCGGGTAAGCACGCATCCCTCAGCCAATCCCACCGGCAAGAGCTTCTCCGCGGCAGTGACGTCAGCGCGTTCGCACTCACCGTAGTAGGTGTACCCGCCCAGAGCATCCAAGGTCTCCCCAGCTTTGAGGTCTTTCTTCGCGATAGTGATGACCTCAACCTTGGGAGCCTGACGCAACGGTTTGATGCAGGCATCACCGAGCAGCACCGCGCGAGCCAGGGTGTCCGGAACTTCAAAGTGGCACAGGTGGTACGGCGTGTAGAAGCTGTACAGCGGCCCTTCACCAAGCTTGTAGAGATTCAGATAGTGCTGCTGTTTGGGGTCATCGTGCGTACCCAAAACGTAAACGCCTGGCCCTGGTTTCGTTCCGACTACGTAGTCAACAGCGCCGCCAAGCTTTTTGAGCTCGTCAACGTCGTACATGCCGGTCAAGTCATCGACGTGGCCGCGGTGGTCGCGCTGTAACAAACCCCGCTTGTGAATGGACAGGTCAGCGGCGTTAGCGACGAGGGCTTGCTCAACGGACACTTTGGTGCCGTCGGCGAAGCTGGTCACCATGTGTGGATCTTGGCCCCACTGACGCGCGAACCCTTCCTGAGTGGTGGGGTTGCGGTATGGGTCTTGCAGGCCCTTGATGTTTCCTGCCACCAGCGGGGTCACGCCCAAGCCGCGCACAAACCGGATGAGGTTCATTTGCACACCGGGCTGGTCGCCGTCGGCACCGGTGTACACCAGGCCAGCGTCCTCGAATTTGGCGTTGAGGATGGTGCCGATGGTGGCATCGACCTCAGCGTTCAAAAGCACGAGGTGTTTCTTTGCTGCCAGGGTGGCCATGGCCAGGTGGGCACCGAATTCCACCGATCCGGTCGCATCCAAAACGGCTTCGACGCTGGTGGCGTTAACCATCGCCTCATAGTTGGAGGTGACGGCGGTTCCGCCGGTTGCGGCGAGGGCATCAATTTCTTCAGCGGTCTGAACGATCTTCACCTGATCACCGGATTTACCGGCGAATTCCAGTGCAGCAACACCTTTCTCGGGCGTGCGGGCATACACCACAGCCACGTCCATGCCAGGTTTGCTGTTGAAGATATGGTGCATCGCGCCACGGGCCATGAACCCTGGGCCAGCAATAGCAACCTTGACCGGGTTGCCTTCGGCCTCGCGCTGGGCCAGAAGGGTGTCAACAACGATCACTTGACGATCTCCTTTCCGTCCCAGTCCGCCCATGCCTTGTCTTTGTCCGAGATGACCTCAACAGGGATGGGCCATTGCAGTCCGAAAGCAGGATCGTCGTAGCGCTGACCACGCTCGTGCTCTGGGGAATACATGCCCGACACCTGGTAGGTGACTTCGGTGTCGTCGGTAAGAGTGAGGTATCCGTGCGCGCAGTACGGCGGAATCCACAATGCGCGGTGGTTGTCTGCAGACAGTTCGACCATCACGTTCTTACCGAAGGTGGGGCTGTCTTCACGCAGGTCAAGGCAGCAGTCCACGATGGAGCCACGCACACAGCGAACCAGTTTGCCCTCCGCGGCCGGGGCGATCTGGCGGTGCATTCCGCGCATCGTGCCCTTCTTGTGGTTCCAAGACATGTTGGCCTGTTTCACATCCGTGGGGATGCCGTGTGCTTGGAACTCCTCCACGCAGAAGGTCCGTGCGAAACCACCACGGTTGTCTTCGAACGCCTTCAGGTCGATGATCCAGCAGCCTTCAACAGCGGTTTGAGTGAATTCCATCAGGCGTCAGCCTTCTTCCAGAACAGCTTCTCGTCGACCTGACCGGTTTTGAGAAGGTGGTCAATCATCTTCAAACGAGTGTGGCCACGGCCATAGAACTTGTCGGCGTCGAGCTGGATCGCTTCGAAAACCGAATGCAGCTGTTTGGCACCATCGGCGAGGTTCCAGTCGCAGGAGAATCCAAGTGTCTGCTCGATCTTGTCGAATTTAACCTTGTAGGAACGGTTGTCTTGACCGGGTTCACCGAACGAAAGCTCACATCCGGGGAACTCGTTCGCCACCGTCTCAGCAATCTGACGCACCGTGTAGTTGTTGTCGTAAGAGCCGACGTTGAACACCTGGGCGTGGACCTTCTCGATCGGAGCGGCCAGCGCCAACCGGATCGCTTTGCAGATGTCGAGAGCATGGACCATGGGGCGCCAAGGGGTGCCATCGGAGGTCATGGCGATGTTTTTCTCAACCCAGGCCAAGCCAGCGAGGTTGTTCAGAACAATGTCGAAACGTTGGCGTGGGCTGGCACCGAATGCGGTGGCGTTGCGCATCGCGGTGGGGTGGAAGGTGTCGTCGGCGAGTTTCCACAGGTCCTGTTCGGTGAGGTATTTGCATTCGCCGTATGCAGTTTGTGGGTTAACGGCGCTGGTCTCGTCGACGTCGCCTTCGGCCACACCATAGACGGAGCAGGAAGACATGTAGACGAACCGCTCAACACCAGCGGCCTTCGCAGTTTTAGCGACGTGGACAGAACCTTTGTGGTTGATGTCGAACGTCAGTGGGCCAACCAAGTCACCGACAGGGTCGTTGGACAGCTCAGCCATCGCGACGACGGCATCGAAACCCTGGAGGTCGTCGACGGTGAGGTCGCGCATGTCTTTCTTAATGGTCATAGGGGTGCGCTGGTGGTCGCTGAACAGCCATCCCTCTTCGTAGAAGCCGGTGTCTAGGCCGACGACCTCGTGCCCGTCTTCCATGAGCAACGGGGCGAGCAAGTATCCGAGGTAGCCCTCGGTGCCGGTAACGAGAATCTTCATGTCAGTTCCACACCTTCCAGGGCGCGCTGCCAGCCGCCCACTGCTTCTCCAGCTTGTTTTTGTCGTTCAATGTGTCCATGGGGTGCCAGAAACCAGGGTGTTTCCATGCGTTGAGCTGGCCGTCATGGGCGAGGTTGCGTAAGGGTTCTTGTTCCCAGGTGGTGTCGTCACCGGCGATGTAGTCGATGACACCGGGTTCGCACACGAAGTAGCCGCCGTTGATCCAGGCGCCGTCGCCATCGGGTTTTTCTTGGAATGTTTCGATGGTGGTTTCGCAAGCTCCCAGGGAGATCGCTCCGAACCGTCCAGGTGGCTGCACCACGGTCATGGTGGCGAGGCGTCCAGATTTCTTGTGGAAGTCGATGGTGGCAGAAATGTCGGTGTCGGAGACGCCATCACCGTAGGTGAAGCAGAATGTTTCGTCGCCGATGTAGTCCTTCACTCGTTTAAGGCGGCCTCCGGTCATGGAGCTAAGGCCGGTATCAACAACGGTGACTTTCCAGTCTTCAACGTCACGTTTATGCACGACCATTTCGCCGGTGCGCAGGTCAAACGTCATGTCCGAATTGCGTAGCGCGTAGGAGGCGAACCACTCTTTGATGTATTCGGCTTTGTAGCCGCCGCACACGATGAACTCGTTGACGCCGTGGTGAGCGTACTCGTGCATGATGTGCCAGATAATCGGTTTGCCACCGATCTCGACCATTGGTTTGGGCTTGAGCGTGGTCTCTTCGCTCAAGCGAGTTCCCAGGCCACCCGCAAGGATGACTGCCTTCATCGGTTCCCCTCCCGTGAATCGCAAACGCATCTGCGGCTCTTCGGTCCGCTGACGCAGTGTGAGACGGTCAGGAGGTCTAGCTCCGAACGATCCCCCCGGATGGCCCCTTGCATCTGCTGCGCATGCCTTTGAACAGCATGTTTGTGAGATCTCTCTGGTCCCGGCGAGGTCGAGGAGGCCCGTTGCAGCTTTTCGTGAAGACCCCGTCTCACGCCCCGCCGGTAACTATACAGCCGTCCTACTAAGCGGTCAGATGTGGCGGTATCTGAGCTGAATGCCATGCACACAACGATTCCGATGCACGTGAACGGCAAGGAAACCGCTGCAGCGCTCCTGAAGCATTGCTGCTGAGCAAGCCCGTAGAAGTGGTGATGTTCACGTCAGCCCCAGCAAACAGCAGCAGGCAGGCCGCAGCCCCTGTGAGAGGCAACGATCTGCCTACTGCTGAAGAAACTGTCAGTGACGTGAATAGTTCGGCGCTTCGACCGTCATCTGGATGTCGTGAGGGTGGCTTTCTTTCAACCCTGCCGAAGTAATCCGGACGAACTGGCCGCGTTCTTTCATCTGCGGGATAGAGCGCGCACCGACGTAGAACATCGTTTGCCGCAGACCACCGATGAGTTGGTAGGCGACCGAGGCCAGCGGGCCACGGTAAGGAACCTGCCCCTCAATCCCCTCCGGAATGACCTTGTCGTCATCAGAGACATCGCCCTGGAAATAGCGGTCCTTGCTGTAGGACTTGGCGCGGCCACGGGATTGCATAGCCCCCAACGACCCCATACCCCGGTAGCTCTTGAACTGCTTACCATTAATAAACACCAGTTCGCCGGGGCTTTCCTCACACCCAGCCAACAGCGATCCCAGCATGACAGTGTCAGCACCAGCCACGATCGCTTTACCGATGTCGCCAGAGAACTGCAAACCACCATCACCGATCACTGGCACACCGGCAGCTTTGGCTGCCAACGAAGCCTCGTAAATCGCGGTCACCTGTGGCACACCAACCCCAGCAACCACGCGGGTTGTACAAATCGACCCAGGTCCCACACCAACCTTGATCGCATCGGCGCCAGCATCAACCAGTGCCTGCGCACCCGCACGCGTGGCAACGTTACCGCCAATCACGTCGACAGCTTTACCTGCGGTTTCTTTCTTCAAACGACGAATCATGTCAGTCACGCCACGCGCGTGACCGTTCGCGGTGTCCACCACCAGTGCGTCCACGCCCGCATCCACCAGAGCCATCGCACGATCCCAAGAGTCACCCCAGAACCCCACCGCAGCAGCGACCCGCAGACGCCCACCATCATCTTTTGTGGCGTCGGGATACTTCTCCGTCTTAGTGAAGTCTTTCACCGTCATCAAGCCGCACAGCTTGCCGGTACCGTCTACCAGCGGCAACTTTTCAATCTTGTGTGCCGCAAGCAGAGCCAAAGCCTCATCACGATCAACCCCCACTGGTGCAGTAACCAGCGGCATCTTCGTCATGACCTCAGCGACACGACGGCTCGTATCCATCTCGAAGCGAAGGTCACGGTTGGTGATGATGCCAACCAGCTTCCCATCAGCGTCAACCACGGGCAGACCAGAAATACGGAACTGGCCACACAAGGCATCCACCTGGGCCAAAGTCATCTCCGGTGAAGCCGTCACCGGGTCAGTAATCATGCCGTTCTCGGAACGCTTCACGCGGTCAACCTGTACCGCCTGATCCTCAATGGACAGGTTTCGGTGAATAACACCAATCCCACCCTGACGGGCCATCGCGATCGCCATCCGCGACTCGGTAACCGTGTCCATCGCCGCACTCGTCAACGGCACCCGCAACGTGATGTTCCGACTGAAACGCGTCGAAGTATCCGCTTCCGACGGAATCACATCGGTCTCGCCGGGTAGCAGCAAAACGTCATCGAAGGTCAGGCCCAAATTCCTGAACGGATCCGTGACGCAAGACTGCTCGAATTCAGAAGTCGAATGAGGCGTGGAACTCATTCCCTAATGGTAGTTCTCACCGTGCCTCTTCGACAGAAGTGGTGCCCTTCCCATCCGTGGAAGACTTCCCAGGCTCAGCAACTGAAGCAGATCCAGTCCCCGAAGACTTCTCAGACACAGCACTCGTAGGAGTAGCCACACTGGTAGAAGTAGCCGGAGAGCTCTGCGTATGCGAAGACGTTGTTCCTGAAGGCACTACCCCACCTGGAGTCGTCACCGAACTCGAATCCTTCGGCGGAGCAGAAGGAGTAGCAGTAGGTGCACTACTGGTCGGCTTCGGATCCGGACGATCACTGGAGGTAGGCGCAGGCTCCTTAGTTGGCCCCGTTTTACCTTTACCGCTATCTGAAGGAACCCCCGGACGGCTAGCCGAACCATCCTCAGGACGCGTAGGAACCAACGGAACAGAAGTCGGCCCCACACCCTCATCACTAGGCTGAACAGGCGCAATCGCGCTACCCAAAGCGCTCGGATCACCCATCGTCACCCCCGGCACGCCAGGCATCCCCACCGAAGGAACCACCAGCAATGGCCGCCCAGGCATAGGCGAGATAGATATCGAACCCGCAGTCGGAACAGAAATCACCGGCGACGAACCATCAGGAACAGCCTCCACATCCCCCGAACCAGGCAACATGCTCCGCACTGCCTGACGCACCACACCCAAGGGTCCAGCAGAACCCTGCGTAGGAACATTCAACGCCACCGCTGCCATCCCCCCAGACAGCGTCACAACAACAGCCCCAGCTACCGCAACTACACGTGTGGCCCGCAATGACCGCGGCTTGGGCAGCAACCGCTCACCACACCACGCAGGTGGCGTACCCGCCATCTCGTCTGCGTCTTCGTCAATCTCCCTCGTCCAGGCCCCCAATAAAGCTTCCAGACCCTCATCAGAGGCACACTCACGATTTGCGAGACGATCCAAAAACTCATCATCAGCTCGAACCTGTTCCAGGTCGAGACTTTCTCCCCCGGCTATCACTGTTCCTCCTCGAACTGCGCCGCATACAGCTCCCGCAAACGACTCATCGCCCGGTGCTGCGCGACCCTGACCGCTCCCGCGGTCTTCCCCAAAGATCTCGCCGTTTCTTCGGCAGACAACCCCATAGCGATACGCAGGTGAAGAATCTCCTGGTCCGCTGGTTTGAGCTTATTGATCAGCGCCCCCGCCTCCTGGGCATCAATGCCCGTGACAACCGTTTCCTCCGGCCCTGGAACCAAATCCTCCCGGTCCGGGAACTCATCCGTCGGAACCGGCTGCCGCATAGAGACACGCTGAACATCCGCCACTTTGCGTGAACAGATGGAATACATGAACGCCTCAAAAGGCACGCCGCGGTGATCGTACTTCTCCAACGACATAAGAACCGCCACGCACACCTCCTGAGCAACATCCTCAGAAGCACTGGCTGCCCGAGGAAAACGACCGAGCCGTGCACGCGCATACCGGAACGAGCGCTCCCGCACAATCCGCATTAACTCGTTCCGCGAAATGGAATCCGCCCCACTCTTCGCAGCGAGCGCCAACTCAGTCAGACGAGAAACCTCGCCCGTTGATCCCATCGCGGCAGCACCCCAGGGCGTTACTGCCCGGGAAGCATCCGCCTCGGAATTTTTCTTCCGAGCTCCGCGAAAAGGAATGGTCACTAAGCCTGCTCCTGACGATTGAGACCCACCGCCACTGGCACGACGGACGAGCCGGAAGGTCACACCAACACCCCCAAGACAGTGCAACACCCACTCAAAAGAATATCGGACACGCCGAACAGGTCCACAACACAGCCCACACCACCCACAGCCTCAAACAATTCTAATTCGCACCCGACACAACTGAATTACCCAGCCCAAATCCAGCCTCCTGCCGAATAATGATTTGAGGCATCAAACTCAAAAGCGACCCACACACACGACCACACCACCCACAGCGTTCGCCCCAGGCGCCACCTCACAAAGGAACATCCGCCTCACCGCTACAGACTCACACCAGAACGCACAAGGAAAACCAATGACCAACGCGACCCGCCTCCCCGGCCCTATCGCCGACATATGGGACTGGCAACTACACGCCGCATGCCGCAACGCCGACCCCGCCATCTTCTTCCACCCCGAAGGCGAACGCGGATCCGCCCGCCGCAACCGGGACCACGCAGCCCAAAAAATCTGCGCCTCCTGCCCTGTGCAACCCCAATGCCGCGAACACGCCCTCGATGTCAACGAGCCCTACGGCGTCTGGGGAGGACTCACCGAAACCCAACGCGAAGAACACAGCAACACTGCCCGCCGCAGCCGCGCCAGCTAAAGCCACATCCTCCGAGGGCGGTCCCGCACACCCAGCGAGACCGCCCTCGACTCATGCCCACACACCACAATGAACGCAATATCCAAACCTCACCTTGCCCAAGGAACACCAATGAACACTTGGACCCAAACCATGAGCGCCGGGCCACTACTTGGCATCGCAGCCGCGGCCATCGCCGTGATCCTCATCCTCGTCATAGGATTCCGCCTCCACGCATTCCTCACCCTCATCCTCGTCAGCCTTCTCACCGCCTTCGCCACCGGTATCCCCACCAGCCACATCATCCCCACCCTGACTGAAAACTTCTCCAAAACACTCGGCTCCGTTGCCCTTCTCGTTGGACTCGGCGCCATGCTCGGCAAACTCGTCGAACACTCCGGCGGCGCCCACATCCTCGCTGAACGACTCGTCCGCCTCTTCGGCGAAAAACACGCCCCCACCGCTCTGGGCATCGCCTCACTCCTCATGGGCTTCCCCATGTTCTTCGACGCTGGCCTCATCGTCATGCTGCCCGTCATCTTCGCCATCGCCACCCAGCTTCAGCGCCCCATCCTCCACTACGCCATCCCAGCCATCGCCGCTTTCTCCGTCATGCACGTCTTTGTCCCACCACACCCAGGACCAGTCACTGCATCCGAAACCTACGGAGCAGACCTGGGCCTTCTCCTCGCCCTGGGACTACTCGTAGCCATCCCCACCTGGTACATCTCTGGAATCATCTGGGGACGCATCTGCGCCCACACCTACCCCTTCCCCGCACCCACCACCCTTTTCGGCGACACAACCAACACCTCCATCACCAACCCACCCCGAGTCCGTACTGTCCTGTTCGTTCTGCTGCTGCCGATGCTGCTCATCTTCATGAACACCGGACTGGACTATCTGCGCGCAGCCGGATTCGTTGACAAAAAAGCAGCCTGGTACCCCATCCTCACCACGCTGGGCTCCTCCCCCGTCGCACTACTCATCTCCGTACTGACCGCGCTGATCCTGCTGGGCCACCGCCGCGGCAACGATGGCACCGCCTTAGAAAAACTCCTCGACTCCGCACTAGGGCCTATCTGCTCAGTCGTTCTCATCACCGGTGCAGGCGGAATGTTCGGTGGCGTCCTACGCGAATCGGGGATCGGGGCAGCTTTGTCCCAATCCCTGACCAACCTCGGCCTGCCCCTCATCATCGCGGCATATCTCATCTCCGTAGCTATGCGCATCGCCCAAGGATCAGCAACCGTCGCTCTCATCACTACCGCTGGGCTCTTGGCGCCCTCCGTTGCCGCAGCTAATTACAGCCCCGGAGAAGTTGTCGCTATCGCTCTCGCCACAGCCAGCGGATCCGTTTTCGGTAGCCACGTCAACGACTCCGGTTTCTGGCTCGTTGGGCGACTGCTAAACATGGACGTTGCAACAACACTGCGCACCTGGACCCTGCAACAAACCATCCAATCAGTCGTTGGGTTCGTCCTCGCAAGCGCTGTATTCCTCGTGCTTTAGATGCACAACCACACAAGGGCGGCCCCGCACCATCACTGGTGCGGGGCCGCCACCTTTTTAACTAGCCAGCTTCACAACTAGCTGTTCAGGTCACTCAGTGGCCGTGTCCGTGGCCGTGACCGTGGGTCTCGGGCTCTTCTTCCTTCTTCTCCACCACGAGCGTGTCAGTGGTCAGAACCATGGAAGCAATCGATGCGGCGTTACGCAGCGCCGAGCGGGAAACCTTCACCGGGTCGATGATGCCGTTGCCGATGAGTTCGCCGTACTCGCCTGTCGCAGCGTTCAGGCCCTGGCCGAGCGGAAGTTCGGAGACCTTCGCCACAGCGACGTAGCCCTGCAGACCTGCGTTCTCAGCGATCCAGCGCAGCGGCTCAGCCGTGGCCTTCTTCACGATGTTCGCGCCAGTGGCCTCGTCACCGGTCAGACCCAGCTCATCGATGGCAACAGAAGCGTGCAGCAGAGCCGTGCCACCACCGGCGACAATGCCCTCCTCGATCGCAGCGCGAGTTGCGGCGATCGCGTCTTCGATGCGGTGCTTCTTTTCCTTCATCTCCACCTCGGTGTATGCACCGACGCGGATCACGCAGACGCCACCAGCAAGCTTGGCCAGGCGTTCCTGCAGCTTCTCGCGGTCCCAGTCAGAGTCCGTGTGCTCGATTTCGCCCTTGATCTGGGCAACGCGAGCATCAACCTCCTCCTGTGCGCCGCCACCATCAACGATGGTGGTGTTGTCCTTGGTGGAAACGACACGGCGAGCAGTACCGAGCATGTCCAACTCGGCCTGGTCCAAACGCAGACCAACCTCTTCGCTGATGACAGTCGCGCCCGTCAAAGTAGCGATGTCCTGCAGCATTGCCTTACGACGGTCACCGAAACCGGGGGCCTTAACCGCAATGACCTTCAGGATCTCGCGCATGCGGTTAACAACCAGCGTAGACAGGGCTTCGCCCTCAACGTCCTCGGCGATGATGAGCAGCGGCTTCTTGGACTGGGCGATTTTCTCCAGAACCGGAAGCAAATCCTGCACCGAAGAGATTTTGCCGCTGTTAATCAACACGTAGGCGTCCTCCAGGACGGCCTCCATGTTTTCGGTGTCCGTCACGAAGTACGGGGAAAGGTAGCCCTTGTCGAACTGCATACCTTCGGTGAACTCAAGGCCCGTGGAAGAAGTCTGCGACTCCTCCACCGTGATCACGCCGTCTTTACCGACCTTGTCGAAAGCCTCACCGATCAGGCCACCGATCTCGGTGTCCTGAGCAGACAAGGAAGCAACCTGAGCAACCTCGTCCTTACCAGCAACCTCACGGGCGTTGGAGAGCAAACGGTCGTTCACCGCTGCCACAGCCTTGTCCATACCGCGCTTCAACGCAGCCGGGCCAGCACCGGCAGCCACGTTACGCAGGCCCTCGTTCACCATCGCCTGCGCCAAAACCGTTGCGGTCGTGGTGCCATCACCAGCGATGTCGTTCGTCTTGGTGGCGACCTCTTTGGCCAGCTGAGCACCGAGGTTCTCGTACGAGTCCTCCAGCTCAATCTCGCGAGCGATCGTCACACCGTCGTTCGTAATCGTGGGAGCGCCCCACGACTTGTCCAGAACCACATTGCGGCCCTTGGGGCCCAACGTGACCTTGACCGTGTCCGCAAGAGCGTTCACACCCCGCTCCAACGCTTTACGCGCGGAGTCACTGAATTCAAGAGTCTTAGCCATGAGAATCCTTACCTTTGCGCTGCTACGACGAGATACTCCGCCCCCACACCGGGAAGCGGATAGCGATCACGACGCGAGCCTCGATGGGCCCGCGCCGTGCTCGGAACTGCGCTGGATCAGGCGACGACGGCCAGAATGTCGCGGGCCGACAGGATCAAGTACTCCTCGCCACCAACCTTGATCTCGGTGCCGCCGTACTTGCTGTAGATGACCTTGTCACCAACCTTGACGTCGAGGGGAAGACGAGCGTCACCCTTCTCGTTCCAACGGCCCGGGCCCACAGCCAGGACCTCGCCCTCCTGGGGCTTTTCTTTAGCGGTGTCCGGAATAACCAGGCCGGAAGCCGTGGTCTGCTCCGCCTCGCTGGACTTGACGACGATGCGGTCTTCGAGCGGCTTAAGAGAAACCGACATGTTCTCGACCTTCCGATCGGGCCCACACCCAGTGCGGGCAAGTTCGATGATTGTCGGAGGCCGGGTGCGCGAACGCCGTCGCGGGGGTCGAACTCGCAAGCCCCGGTCGCCGTACCCGCGTATGCACGCCAACCCGCGAGCTGCTCCGGACCGCCACCGGCGAACCTCACACACCCTCGCAAAGCTGGCACTTGAACATCACGAGTGCTAACTCTGAATTTAGGCCTGGTCTGGCACTCGGTCAACTCGAGTGCCAGAAATAATTCCCCACCCCTAACCCGACGTGCATAAATCGCCCAACCCAACACAACACGAGAAGATGAGCACATGGACCTCGCCACAGTGCACCAACTCGCCTCACCCCAAGGATGGAGCCTGCTGGCCGCCCTCCCCCCATACGACGAAAACCACGCCACCGCCCTCAACACCGAACTACGCAACGCCGGCTACCCCGCCGACCTCATCGCCGCCGCACTCACCCAATCCCGCCTACGCGCCAAAGCAGCCGACAAATTCGGCGAATTCGCCGACGGCATGCTCTTCACCCCCGACGCCCTCGAACAAGCCACCCGCCTAGAAATCGCCGCACACCACGCACACCGCTACGTACGCGCCAACATCCACCACATCCACGACCTCGGCTGCGGCATCGGCTCCGACGCCATGACCTTCGCCAGCCTGGGCATCGCTGTCACCGCCATCGACGCAGACCCCGCCACCGCAGCCCTAGCCGCCCTCAACCTGCGCCACTTCCCCCACGCCGAAGCACACACAGGCCTCGCCGAAGACACCCCCCTACCCACTGACACCACCCACACCGGCATTTGGCTCGATCCAGCCCGCCGCGACACCACCCACAGCACCTCCAGCGGCAAAGCCACCCGCCTGCACAACCTCGACACCATCAGCCCGCCGTGGTCTTTCGTCGAATCCGTCGCCGCTCAGATCCCAGCCACCGGTGCCAAACTCTCCCCCGCATTCCCCCGCAACCGAATCCCTGCCGGAACCCAAGCCGAATGGACCTCCCTGCACGGCGATGTCCTCGAATGCGCCATCTGGTGGGGCCCCCTGGCCGAACAACCCGGCCGAACCGCCACCATCTTGGGCAACCACCCACCCATCCACATTCATCAAAACGACACACCCACCACCCACTCCTACGCCACCACACTCCCCAGCGAAGGAACACACCTCTACGAACCCGACAAAGCCATCATCGCCGCCGACCTCACCGGCGCCCTCACCACCGCCGTCGACGGAACCGAGCTAGCCCCTCACGTCGGCTACGTCGCCTCACCCAACCGCACCGAACTGCCTTGGGCCACCCGATACACCGTCATCGCCGCCATGAAACCCAACCCCAAACACGTCCGAGCCTGGCTACGCAAACGCGGCAGCGGACGACTCACTCTCAAACGACGCGGAGGACGCATCACCCCCGAAACATTCCGCCGCGAACTCAAACTCGATGGGCACGGCCCTGAAACCATCGGCATCTTGACCAGTGTCGCGGACAGCCCAGCTTTCCTGATCGTCGAACGCGACTGCACCACCACTCAATAACAAACCCCGGCAGGGGCAACCAGACAAAATAAAAAAACTAGGTGACCACTCCCCTCTTCACTAGACGAGCGACCACCTAGTTGGACTGAAGCAGCCCCTACTTCTTGTAGGCACGTCCTTCAAGATCCTTAAGACTGGAGAGCGGAAGTTCAGAAAGACGCCCTAAAACAGCCGCTTTCTCCTCATCCAGTGTGGGCTGTGGTGCCGGAGCGGCACTGCCTTCTGGTTGGCTCTGATCTTTCCTGCCAATTCCCTTAGGAACAGTCATAACAATCGAAATGATTGCCAAAAGAAGGAAGACAAGGTTAACGCCCAGAGCGATCATGCCAGCTTGACGCAAGCTCATATTGCCGGCACGTCCCTGCATGTGGAGGACGTGGCCAACGATGTCTGCAGGCACGCTCGTCATCGCAGTGAAAACTGCCAGAGAAACTGCCGCGCCAATAGCGCCACCGAGGCTGGAAGCCATTTTGTAGATACCGGCTCCTGAACCAGCTTGCGCTGCCGGGAGGTTCGAGAGAGCAGCGTCAGTCGATGGCGTGGCGTAGAACGCCAGACCGAAGCCGAAAAGGCAGTAAGCAATGATCGCCATAATCACGTACTGGCCAATGAGTACGTGCGTCATCATCAGAAGCAAGCATGCTGCGATGACGATGAAAGTTCCCCACAGCATCGGTTTGCGGGGACCGAACCGTTGCAGCAGCTTCTCACCGACACGGATGAACGCGATGATGAAAACGCCGTAACCAATGGTGAGCAGGCCCGCATCCCACGCGGTGTATGCCGTCCCGTCGGCTTTACGGCCAGCGAGCTGAATGAGCTGTTGGCTGACAATGAGCATGCCAATAGTGGCGTTAAGCAAGAAGTTACTGAGGGTGGCCCCAGTGAAAGTCGTGTTCTTGAAAAGCGCGAAATCAATGAACGGGTTAGCTTTGCCACGCTCAACGAAAACGAATGTCCCCCAGGCCAGAAGAGCAAGAACTGCCAAACCAAGGACTGTGGGGCTACCCCAACCGAGCTTCTTACCGAAAAGCAGCACGATCATGAGCGACAACGTGCCGACGATGAACAAGAGAAGACCCACGATGTCGAACGCGGCTCGCTGGCCAGTGTGAGCGACCTTGTTTTCGGGAGTCCCCAAGATCATGACGAACGCGATCACTGAAATAACAATCGAGGCAGCAAAAATGCCGCGCCAACCAACGTACTGAACAACAAACCCACCGAAAAGAGCAGCAAGACCAGAACCACCCCAGCTACCGATAGACCACATCGATACTGCACGTTGTCGTGCCGGGCCATCCCAGTAAGACTTCACAAGCGCCATCGAGGCAGGCATGATGCAAGCTGCAGAGAATCCCTGGATGGCACGCCCCACCAGGAGCAATGGCAACGCAGCAGGCCCTGCAGCAAACAGCAGCAGCGCAGACCCAATGATGCCCGCAATGATTCCGACCTGGGTGATCTTGACTCGGCCAACTTTGTCGGCCGTTCCCCCCATAAGGACAATAAACAGGCCAGAGAACAGGGCAGTGATACTCACTGCCAAGTTCATCGCTGATGCATCGACGTGTTGGACTCCGCCAGCATTAACGTCAGCCATGATGGCCGGAGCCACCGTGCCAGCTGTTCCAGCGAACAACCAAAACGTGATGACAGCAAGCACGATGCCCCAAAGGAGCTTTTCCGTGCCTTGATAACCCACCGGTGGGGTGGTGTTAGTGGCATTCATCTAGGGGACCTTCTTTCTCAGACGCCGCGGGGAAAGGCGCCGGTTGGGTGAACGGGAAGGTAATGACCCACCCGAGGGGAGATCACGCTTTGCGGAGGAATCCAAGGACCGCCGAAACGGCAGCTTCAGTGCCGGTGGTCAGCGTCGGTTGGATAGCTGGCGCGAAACTCGGGTTGTGGTTCGGATAAACCGGGGAACCTTCGGTATATCCACCGAAACCCCAATAGACGTAGGGCACGTCGAAAGCGCGAGGAATATTGCTGAAATCTTCTGAAGCAGTGACGGGAAGCATGTACTCAACACGCTCGGCCCCCAGTCCTTCACGAAGAGCTTCGGTGACAGTCAGGGCAGCCTGTTCATCGTTGTCGGTGAGCGGATAACTGTCGGAGTACTCAAACTCTGGTTCTTTGGGGCTGCGCGAAGCCTCGCATTCGGCTTTGACGATGCGTTCCATCGCCTCAACGAGCTGGTCCCGGATGTCCTCGGAGTAAGCACGGAAGTTGATCCGCAGCTCAGCACGATCAGGAATGATGTTGGCTTTTTGTCCGGCCTGTAGCGCACCGACGGTGATGACTCCGAAATCGCCGGGGGCAATCTCGCGGGCCACCACTGACTGCAAACGCACAACGATGGAGGAGGCCAGCAAGACCGGGTCAACTCCCAAGTGCGGCATTGATCCGTGGGAGCCTTTTCCGTACACAGTAACTTTGGCAGACACAGCGGTTGACAGGATCGGCCCGGACGCGACCGCTACTTTGCCAGCTACGGGGGAAGCCAAAACATGTTGCCCTAGACACACATCGGGCTTTGGAATCGCTTCAATGAGTCCGGCATTCACCATAGATTGGGCGCCTTGAGCAGTTTCTTCTGCAGGCTGGAAGAGGGCAATGTATGTACCGCTCCAGGTGTCTTTATGCTCGGCAAGCAGCTGGGCAGCGCCAAGGCCAGCGACGACATGCATGTCATGACCGCACGCGTGCATAACGGGCTGTTCGATGCCGTCTTGGTCTTTCATGACCTTTGTTGAGGCGTAGTCAAGGCCGGTTGCTTCCTGCACGGGAAGAGCATCGATATCTGCACGGAACAAGACGGTGCGCCCCTGACCATTCGCCAGGACTCCCACCACGCCGCCGCCAACTTCCTTGACGTCGTAACCGTACTCAGTGAGCTTGCCCACAATGAGTGCACGAGTTTCAGTCTCGACCATAGAAAGTTCAGGGTTCTCGTGGAGGTGCTTGTAAAGGGTCTCCTGCATTTCAGCTAATGCCGGAACCTTGGCGGTGATATCAGCGATAGACACGACCGGACCTTTCCTCTAAGAAGATGGAGGGCAATGGCAACCGGGTATCGAGGAGTCAGTCGATCGCCCTCATATATTTTTATTTATCCAGTGTTATCACCAGCGGACGCAGCGGCACGGACTCCGTATAACCACACCGAAATCTTGACCTCTACAAGAGATAAGGATCGGCCAAGACAAAGAAATCTTGAAACTATTGAGCTGTTCTCCCCCAAGAACCCACCTAGGACATTGGGGCCTCCGATGCCATCTCCAGTGACTTTCACTCGAGATGGCAGGAGAGCTAGCAGTAAGCAGCAGACCCCATCCAAAACACAGCTACCATCAGGACGTAAGCACTCAAAGTGACGTAAGACACAAATAAGTAGCCCCAATAACCAGATTTTCTGTAAAAAAATATTTACAAAAATTATCTGACTTTCTCGAAAAGGCCACTCTTCACATTTACAGGAACCTCACCCACCTGAAATCCCTCCCCTCAAAGTCCTGGAGAATCACACACATAGCGATAAGCGCTCCCCAGCCGTTGATGCCACCACTGCAGCCGCTCCACGGGCGCCTCAAACTGCTCCACCAAACCTGAATCCACCTCCACAGACCCCACCGGAAGCACACCCCCTCTAGGCACCAATGAACTACGCGATACATCCCCAGCCAGCAACGCAACCGTGCCTAAACCACACGCAAACTCAAGCTCTGGAAGCGCAGCCGCAAGCGCCACCCCAGCCCCAATACCAACCGAAGTATCCAAAGCACTACTCACCACAGTCGGCAATCCCACCTGCTCAGCAATCTCAAGAGCACGGCGCACACCCCCCAACGGCGCCACCTTGACCACAATGAGATCAGCGGCCTCAGCACGAGCAACTCGTAAAGGATCTTCCGCCTTACGGATCGACTCATCAGCAGCGATACGCACACTGCAACCCGCCGTTACAAGAGCGCGACGAAGACGCGCCAAATCATCCACCTCAGCCACAGGCTGCTCTACATATTCAAGGCTGTACCGCGACAACACAGCAATAGCCTCCACCGCAGTGCGCACATCCCAACCCGCGTTAGCATCCAGACGCACCGGAACATCCGCTCCAACATAATCCCGGACCGCTGCAACCCTATCCACATCCTCAGCTAGGCTCTGCCCCTGCTCAGCCACCTTGACCTTCACTGCAGCGAACCCGTCATAACGATCGAGAATGTCCGGCACTCGACTAGCTGGCACAGCTGGAACCGTGGCATTAACCGGAACAACTTCACGAACCGGTTCAGGCCAGCCGCACCAGGCAGCCTCAATCGCCGCAGCCAACCACCGTGAGGACTCCGCCGGGCCATACTCCACAAAAGGCGACCATTCCCCCCAGCCAGCAGGCCCTCGAAAAAGCATGGCCTCCCGATGAGTCACCCCACGGAAACGCGTGTTCATAGGAATACGGACCACACACGAGGCATCAAGCAATTCCGCCAAAGTTGGCCAAGAAGACACACACGCAGAACGCAGCGAAGGCACAGAAGAATGCATCGTCCTATCCTGGCGCCTAGAACAGAACGACGCATCCACTACCTACTCATTTCCACCCGCCGGTACACCGGCTCAGGCGCGATCCGTGAGAACCGCCGTTAAGCCGATCGTGTCCGTGATCTCTGGGCCACCACCACGCTGCGGCAATCCCGCAAATGGCTTGGCGTAACCATTCAGCAACGGGCCAACCCGGCTACCCTCAACATGCCGTTGGGCCTCACGCAGCGCTTGCTCTCGAGCCTGAGTCGAATGGAACACAAGAACCGAAGCATTACCAACAGAACCACCACCAGAACGCACACCCCCCTCAAGCGGACGGTCAAAGAACTCTTTAAGCTGGATCGGCTCTGCAACAGCCAAATCAGGACGTCGAGTAACAAGAAGGTCCCGGCACTGAGTCATCAACTCAAGAGTTCCTGCAGAACAATCCCCCTCAGAAACGAACGTAACCGTCGGGTAAATACCCAAAGAAATAGCGCGATCAGCCGCCAGCTCAGCCGAAATCACAATCTGCTCAACCGTGGCGTTCTCCCCATAGGCAGGGCCAGCATAAATCTGGATGGACTCCTTATCGAGAAGATACGTACTGGTCCCCACCGAAGTAACTCCAGGAGACAAACCGATAAGTTCGTCAGCCAAACGCACCAAATCCGAACCGGTATCGATACGGTCACCCACCACAGACTGCACTTCCTCCATCGCAAGCAAAACCATGGAGTAAGTAAGCGGATCAGCCAAATCTCGGACAGCCACCTGTTCCTCAACACCACGTTTAGCCGCCAAATAGCGCACAACCTCAGGAGCAGGGCTTGCAACATCAATGATCTGCGCCGCATCAGGCATAGGGATGTGGTGAAGAGCAGCAACCTCACCGATTTGCTCAGTAGACCCAACAAACAAACACGTAGCCATACCGAAATCGAGCAACGCCCGGGCAGAACGGAGCATGTCGACAGTGACAGGACCAGGCAAAGCTGTGGCGTAACGCTTAGTACCCAACCGCTCCATCACCGAAGCCCGCAACTGAATATACGTAGCGCGACGTGGCTGCTCATTCTCCTGCAAACCGCGGAGCCACTCAGTAGAAAACGCTTCGGCATACGTCTGTTTCGTCATCTGTGCACGCTCTTCGTCATCAGCGGGAATCTGCATCTGGATGCCGTTCACCGCCGAAGCCGCCTCATACGTGAAGTCATCCGTCGCCAACAAAGGCATACCTGACTCCAACGCTGGCGCACACAAACTCATCACATTCTCACTAGGCAAAAGACCGCTCGTCAGAAGCACACCCGCTGGACGAACCCCCTTAATCTCAGCAAGAGCAGCAGTCATAAGAACATCCGGACGATCACCAGGGGTGATGACAAAACGCCCCGCCTCAGCGGTACGGTCCACAACACCTGGCATACCTTGAGCAGCGATCATCGTGTGCTCAACACGACGATCCATATCGCCCTCAGAAACAACAGTCAGACGCAGCTGATGAACAATGTCACGCACCCGCAAACGCTCAAGCTGAGGACTATGCGGAACAGCAGCAACAACCTGCAAATTCCGGGCTTCAAGATCACGCTGAACATCACCCAGCAGCCCCTTGTCATCATCCTGAACACCGACAATGACAACACCAATAACCCGGCCTGGGCGACGGTCAGTAAAAGGACGCGCAGCCATCGCGACATGATCAACAACTTCGGCCAAACCCTCGGCAGCTGTGGCAACAAGAAGCACATCAGCATCAACACCCACGGCAAACTCTTCATTGAACTGATTCGTCAAAGAAGTCCCACGAATAGGGGAAAGCCCCTCAAAAACCACCGCTTCATGCGCCAAAACATCACGCATCTCAAAAAGCGCCGAAGACAACATAGTGTCACTGCCATACATGGCGTAATTACGCATCGCGGTATCAGAAGTAACCGGCTGCGGCGGACGCAACCGCGTCACCAACCGAAACACCTCAACAGATTGATCCTCGTTACCCTTGCTGAACTCCTGCGCAATGGGTTTGGCATAAGCCACATTCACACGCATCTCGGACAGCGCCTGAACCAGGCCTAGACACACAGGAGTCACAGGCTCCCGATGACCGGCGGGTACCACGAGAATCCGTCGTTGCATGCTGCGCTCCTCACCACGACACCACCCACGGCCGTGGGCGGAGACTAGGACAGTCCTGCCTCCTCATCGGCCAATGCGACCGGTTGGCAAGCACATAGCGCAATCGTGTGCACAAGAACACGCATCAGTCGTAAACGACCTCACCATCATCACGACACGCAATCTCAATCGCCTCACGATGACGACCCTCCATCGGCGGAAGATCTGTCACCGGCCACCACCCCACCTCAGAAGACTCATCGTCCCCCACCCGCGGAACACCACCTACCCACCGACACCGAAAAGCAACATCAACATAAGCAGACTGATCACCATTGGGATAAGTAACAACCGGCGTCACTCGCACAGCGATCAACCGCTCAACCTCAACATCAATACACGCCTCATCCTTCGCCTCACGCACCGCCGTCACCGCAGGAGGTTCCAACGGATCAACCACCCCAGTCACCGGGGTGTACTCACCGTTATCAGAACGACGCACCAACACCACCTCCACCCCCCGAGCACCCTCACGCACCACCACAGCAGTCACACCCGGCAGCCACAACAGATCGTGCCCCACCTTGGCCCGCAACCTCGCAACATGTTCAGGGATCGGCATGCACTCAAGGCTAGACCCACCCCACAGCTCTTTTTCTGGGCCTTACCTAGCCAGCCAATGCAACACAGCTGCCTTCACTTTCCATTAGACCCCTCCTGCTGCGCGACCGTTTCCCCCTCACGGTCGATCCCCCACAGCCCCCGAAGACTGCACCCTGTACACAGTCTCTTTGGAGTAAGACTCCTGCTGAATCGGGTCTACATACGCAGAAATAAAACTAGCCCCCATAAACAACGCCGCCACACCTACAAAAAATCGTTGCCTCCTCATGACAACCAGTTTTTCCCTGCACCACCCCACCGGTCATCCGCCCCCAGTCTGCAAACCACCTCACACCCCTACACCTAAAGTCGCACCCCACCTACCCCCAAAGTCGCATCCCACCAGAACAACACCGCAAGCCTAGGCTTGCCACATGGACACCGTGTCACAGACCTTCGACCCCACTACATGGGAGACAGTTCCCGGCTTCGAGGACCTGACCGACATCACCTACCACCGCAGCACCGCCCCCGGCCCCGTCCCCGGACGCCCCCTAGGCTGCGTGCGCATCGCCTTCAACCGACCCGAAGTTCTCAACGCATTCCGACCACACACCGTCGACGAGCTCTACCGCACCCTCGACCACGCCCGCATGACCCCACACGTGGGAACCATCCTCCTCACCGGCAACGGCCCCCACCCCACCCCAGGCAAATCCCCCACCACCAACGGATGGGCCTTCTGCACCGGCGGAGACCAACGCATCCGCGGACGATCCGGATATCAATACGCCAGCAAAGACGCCACCACCGGCGAGGAATCCCACACCAACATCGACGAACAACGCACCAAAGCCGAAGGTGGCCGCCTCCACATCCTCGAAGTGCAACGCCTCATCCGCACCATGCCCAAAATCGTCATCGCCGTCGTCAACGGCTGGGCAGCAGGCGGCGGACACTCCCTCCACGTCGTCTGCGACCTCACCATAGCCTCCCGCCAAAACGCCCGCTTCAAACAAACCGACGCCGACGTAGGCTCCTTCGACGCCGGTTACGGCTCCGCCTACCTCGCCAAAATGGTGGGCCAAAAATTCGCCCGCGAAATCTTCTTCCTCGGCCGCGAATACACCGCCGAAGACATGCACCGC
This sequence comes from Dermatophilus sp. B7861-1, assembly GCF_058996045.1. NCBI lineage: Bacteria > Bacillati > Actinomycetota > Actinomycetes > Micrococcales > Dermatophilaceae > Dermatophilus > Dermatophilus sp. B7861-1. The sequence goes on from NZ_CM180082.1 coordinate 2,366,574, forward strand.
ATGGGCGCCGTCAACATCGTCACCGACCACGACGACCTCGAACACGAAGCCATCCGCGTCGCCACCGAAATCATGAGCAAATCACCCCAAGCCCAACGCATGCTCAAATTCGCATTCAACCTCACCGACGACGGACTCATGGGCCAACAAGTATTCGCCGGAGAAGCCACCAGACTGGCCTACATGACCGACGAAGCCATCGAAGGCCGCGACCAATTCCTCGAAAAACGCAACCCCGACTGGAGCCCCTTCCCCTGGTACTTCTAACCCAACCACCAGCTCATTTGCCGCACCGCACCCCACATCCGTAGCGTCAGCACCAACTCCCCTAACAAAACCCCACAGCAGCCCCACCGACGCGGCCTGCCTAGGATGAACCCCGCCCCCCAACGCACCCGCACCAACACACCGAGAGGGAACCCCAACCGACGTGAGCAGTCACGCCACCTCACCGTCTCCACACCCCTCCCCCACCCCCACAACACCACCACGACTCCGCTGGATCGACGCCTCACGCGCCGTCGCAGTCATCCTCGTCGTCCTCTTCCACGTCACCATCGGCCACTACTACCTCATGGCCTGGGTCGGCGGACTCGAAACCGGACGATGGGCACGCATCAACCAAATCCTCTCCATCATCCGCATGCCCCTGCTATTCGCCCTCTCCGGCGTACTCGCATCCGGAAAAATCCACCGAGGATTCCGCCGCGGCAAAGCCATCCTCGGCGCCGCCACCAACTACTGGCTCTACACCATCTGGCTCATCACCTACGGCATCTTCATCCTCTGCATGCCACCAGACTTCCCCACCCCCCACAAAGTCGCTTCCCTCGACCAGTGGCTCATCCAACTCTGGCTCCCCAACACCTACCTCTGGTACCTCTTCGCCCTATCCACCTACATCCTCCTCTTCACCGCACTACGACGCGTACCCCCCTGGATCACCCTCACCACACTCTTCATCCTCCACCTCATCGCCGTCCAAGCCTGGTCCCTCGAAAGCGCACTCTGGACCCGAGCCTTCACCTACGCCATCTTCTTCGGCCTAGGCGTACACGGCCGCACCATCCTCACCCGCATGGCAAGCAGCCCACCCCTCACCATCCTCACCGCCATCACCTCCTGGGCCATCTACCAACCCATCGGCATGACCCGACTCCTCAGCCTCGCCCCACCCGGCCCCGGCTACGCCACCCTCATCGCCCTCCTCTACATCGCCCTCGGCCTGACCGCAGTCGGCTTCGTCGGATGCCTCGTCCGCATCCCCCACCTAGCAACCCCCCTGACCTACCTCGGCCACCACACCCTCGGCATCTACACCCTCCACATCCCCCTAGCCACCATCCTCAACCTCATCACCCTCGGCCTAAGCACCGGACTCGGCAGCACCATCCGCAGCATCCCCTGCGCCGTTTTCCTCTACCCCATCCTCGCCACCACCATCGTCATCGCCGGATGCGTCCTCCTAGAAAAAATCCTCCGCCGCATCCCCACCCTCGCCTTCCTCTTCACCCTCCCCAAACCCCTCGCCAAAGCATGCGAACACCTACGCACCACCCTCAACAACACCACCCCCACCCGAAAAAACAACACAACCACCACCCCCCAACCCCGCCCCCATCCACCCGCACATGAGTAGGGTGACCCCGTGCCGGAACCCACAACCACCACCCCCATAACCCCCCTCACCATTCCCACCCACGGCGACCTCACCCCCACCTACACCACCCTCCGACACGCCCTCGACGGAAACACCCCCCTCCTCATCCCCACCGCCCCCGGCCACACACCCCCCACCACAGCAACCACCGCAACCAACCTCCCACCCCAAGCCACCCTCGCCATCTCCACCTCCGGATCAACAGGAACCCCCAAACTCGCCACCTGCACCGCCACAGCACTCCATGCCTCCATCACCGCCACCGAACACGCCCTCGGTGGCCCCGGCCAATGGATCCTCACCCTCCCACCCCACCACATCGCAGGACTGCAAGTAATCCTGCGATCCCTCGCAGCAGGCCACAACCCCATCCCCATCCACCGCACCACCAGCTTCACTGCCACACACCTGGCCACCGCCCTCCACCAAGCCCAAACCACCACCCCCAACACCCCCCACTACACCTCACTCGTCCCCACCCAACTCGCCCGACTACTAAACACCACCGAAGGCATCACCACACTGCGCCAACTCGACGCCATCCTCGTCGGCGGCGCAGCAACCCCCACCGAACTCATCAACCGCGCCAAAGACCACAACATCAACCTCATCACCACATACGGCATGAGCGAAACCTGCGGCGGCTGCGTCTACAACGGCCACCCCATCGGCGACACCACCATCACCTTCACAAACAACACCACCACCCCCACACGCATCCAACTCACAGGCACCCACATCGCCCACGGATACCTCAACCCCACCGACAACCCCACCACCCTCACACTCAACACCAACACACCCTTCACACACCACCCCAACGGCACCCGCACATACCTCACCGACGACATCGGACACATCAACCCCGACGGCACCCTCACCCTCGAAGGCCGCACCGACGACATCATCAACACCGGCGGCCTCAAAGTCCTCCCCACCCACGTCGAAAAGGCCCTCGCCCCACACCTACCCCCCGGAACAACCATCCACGTCACCGGAATACCCCACCCCGAATGGGGAACCACCGTCGCCGCAGCCTTCGCCCCCACCAACCCCACCCACATCAAACACCTTCAACAACTCATCCCCACCGCACTGACCGCCGCCCGCGAAACCCTCCCCCCACACGCCATCCCCCGCCACACCATCGTCCTACCCCACCTACCCCAACGCGGCCCCGGCAAACCCGACCGCGCCGCCATCCGCAACACCCTCATCCGCACACAACCCCGCCCTGAAAACCCCATGCCAGAATGAACCCCACCCCACACCCACCGGCGAAAAGAACGGAAAACGTTGTGATCCGGGTAATCGGCACTCTGCTCATCCTCGCCTACAGCATCTACACCCTCGTCGACTGCCTCAACACCGACGAACAACACATCCGCGCCCTGCCCAAACCCCTCTGGGCACTCGGAATCTGCCTCTTCCCCATCGTTGGAAGCACCGCCTGGTGGCTCGCCGGACGCCCACAACGCCCCCGCCCACAACGACCTATCGGCCCCGACGACGACCCCGATTTCCTCCGCGGTCTCTAACCTCACGCACCACCACCGCACACCACACTCGCCCACACGCCACAATGGCTACCTCCAACCGAACAGCACACCAAGCAATCTGACTAGCCACACAAGGATTCACACCCCATGGCCACGTACAAGGAATGGGTCCAAGGTGCACGCCCCCGCACCCTGCCCGCAGCCGTAGCGCCCGTTGTCATCGGCGCAGGATCCGCCTACGCGGTCGACCGAGGAATCTTCCCCTTCGCCGTACTAGCCCTACTCGTCGCCCTCGCCCTACAAATCGGCGTCAACTACGCCAACGACTACTCGGACGGCATCCGCGGCACCGACGACACCAACGTACGTATCGGCCCAATCCGCCTCGTCGGTCAAGGACTCGCCACACCCCAAGCAGTCAAAAACGCAGCATTCATCTCCTTCGGCGTCGCAGCATTCTTCGGCTTAGCCCTCGTCGCATTCGCCAACACCCTATGGATGATCGGCGTCGGCCTGCTCGCCATCATCGCCGCCTGGTTCTACACCGGAGGTAAAAAACCCTACGGATACCTCGGACTCGGCGAAGTCATGGTCTTCATATTTTTCGGACTCGTCGCCACCTTGGGAACCACCTACACCCAAACCCTCTACATCACCCCGGCCTCCATCGCCGGAGCAGTCGGCGTCGGCTCGCTCTCCTGCGCAATCCTCATGGTCAATAACCTCCGAGACATCCACACAGACCCCGGCGCAGGAAAAATCACCCTGGCAGTCCGCCTCGGAGAACCCGGCGCACGCTTGGCCTACGCAGGCATGATCGCCGTCGCAGCAATCTGCTCACTTATCGCTGGTTTCTTCCACCCAGGTGCCTGGTTCTGCCTCATCACCTTCGTTTACATCATCCCCGGCGTACGCCAAGTACTACGCGGATCCAGCGGTCGTGATCTCATCACCGTCCTGGGCCGCACCGGAAAATTCACTCTCATCTACGGCATTTTCCTAGGCCTGGGCATGGCCATCTGGCGTCTACCCGCTATCGGCTAATCAGCGGAACGAATCCGCCTCAGAATCTTCCTCAGCAGAAGACTGATCTATCTGAGCCCGCCGCTCGGCTTTCTCTTGCCGGCGACGCTCAACTCGTTCAGCCACATCAACTGCAAAGCGATCCCGCAACTTGCCCAAAGTAAACAACGAAATCAACATCGAAACCGTGGCGGCCACCAACAGCAGCACTAGTGGGTCTTTAAGACCCACTAGCCAGAGAATCAACAGGCACGCAAGGAAAATGCTGATCCGAGCGAAGGAATAAACAATAGAAGGACGCATATCAATCACAGCCCCGAGTAAGAGTGCATGCCTGGGAAAAACATGTTCACGATGGTGAAGTTCACAATAATCGCCATGTAGCCGATCACAGCGATGACGTTCGACCTTTTCAAACTCCATCCACTTGTGGCGCGAGAGTGCAAATAAGCCGCGTAGATCACCCAGATGACAAAAGTCCATACCTCTTTGGGGTCCCAGCTCCAATAGACGCCCCAGGCTTTCTGCCCCCAGATTGCCCCTGCAATGAGTGTGAAAGTCCACAACGGGAACGCAGTGATGTGCAGGGCGTAAGAGGCCCGATCCAGAGCCGCGGAGTCTGGAAGCAGTGCGAGCAATGAGGCCTGCTTGCCTGTTCCTTCACGCAGTTTTCGTTCATGGCGAGCTTTAGCCAAATGAAGCAGCAACACCACGAATGCGAGCGTGAACACGGCTGTCGCCAAGATCGCGATCGGAACGTGAATAACCAGCCAGGTGGACTTCAATGATGGAACCAGTTCCGCTGCAGGGGCATACCACACTGTGATGGCAAGCCCGAGCATCAACAACACCGGCGTCACAACAAACACACCCATCCATTTGAGTGGTCGTTTCAGCCCCAATCCCAAAAAAACCGCCATAATGAGAAAAGCTGCGGCAACCGCGAACTCGAACATGTTCGATACAGGGGCTCGCTGTACGGAAAGGCCTCGTAGCACCATCGACACAAACAAGGTCATGGTGCCTAGCCACCCCAACATGGTTGCTATCGCACCGGAACGAGCATCAACTTCCTCAATTTTCCGGTTACTCAACTCCTCGACGGCTGAACCGTGCAGGATTCCCAATCCGCTCGAATCGAGAGAACCAATACCTAGGCGTTTTTCATTTTTGTCCGCTGTTCTGGCACCTTCGGGTGGAACCGGAGCATTCCCGGCGGTTACTGGTGTCTGTTCGTTTTCTGCTGTAACGCGGCTGCCTCCGGTAGCAGCGCGAGCCACCCCCAAGAAGATCGCGTATCCGATCATGGCGCAGGACAGCATGGCCATGGCGGCGTAGAGGGCGTAGTTGGACAGCAACGCGAGCTGCTGATTCGTCATCATGCCTGCCTCGGTGTGTTGGGGTGGCCGTTGGTAGTTTTCGTTTCTTTGGCTTCTACAGCTGCGCAGAGCCTGTGCGCCAGTTCAGTTATCGCGTCGTTCAGTAGAGGGTCTTCGCCGCGGGCGAGGCCACCGACGTGAACGGTGTTGTGTGTGGAGCCATTGTCGGTGGTGTCCGTAGTGACGCGGATGTAGACGCGTCGACGGCGAACGGTAAGAGAGATCATCAAGCCGATCAGTGCGACAAGGGAGGACACGAGTGCGAGAGTTTTGCCTGGATCGTAGCGGGTGGATAGGCCTGCCCAGCGAGGGATGTTTTGTTCAAGGGTGACGCTGCCCAGGTTGTTGGGCAGTTGCACGGTGTCACCGGGGCGTAGCCAGAGTTGGGCTGGTTTGCCGTCGGCGTTTTTTACTTTGGTCATGCGGGTGGTGTCCAGGCTGTAGACGGATTGAGGGCCACCGGAGTAGAGGTCACCGGTGTAAACGTCTAGTACTAGGAGGGGGTTTTCGAGGTCGGGGTAGACAGATACGGGACCGTTTTTATCGGTGAAAGCACTGGGTAGGAGCACTCCGGTGAATCCGAGTTGTTTGGGCTGTGCGCCTACGACTTTGACGGCTCCAGTGGAGGTGTAGACGCCGTCTTGGGGCAGGAAGGGTGTGGATTGTCGATAGAGCACCTCGCCATCTGGATTCCGGACAGTGATGGTGGGGGCGTACCCGTTGCCGAGGAGATACGTCCAGGCGTCTCCGAATTGGAGGGGTGCGTTGACTGCGAGGGGTTTTTTGCTGGTTGTTCCATCAGGCATGGTGATGGTGGTTTGGGCGGAGAAGTCACGAGCCTGGCCGAATTGGGGGGCGTCTGGGCGATCTTGGAACTTGACGTGAAGTGAGTCGATGCGCAGTTGCCAGGGGTCGAGGGTGTTGGGGTTGACCCATGGTCCGGGCGCGAAGGTGTCGTAGCTGGAGACGTCGTTGACGAAGCCGGTGCCGACGGGGACGATGCGGTCTGCTTTCCAGCCGACGAGGTATCCGATGGCCAGGGCCACGATGACGACAACTAGGCCCAGGTGGAAGGCGATGTTTCCGGTTTCGCGTAGGTGGCCGCGTTCGGCGGCGATGGAGCGGTCTTCGTCTGCGGGGCGCATGCGGAATCGGGCTTTTCCGAGCATGACGCGGGCGATGTGGAGGATGTCTTCTTCGCTGGCTGTGGTGGTGAAAGAGCTGTAGGCGGGTAGCCGGTTGAGGTTTCGTGGAGTGCGCGGTGGTAGGGAGCGCAGCGCTTTTATATGTGCGCCGATGCGGGGAATGATGCAGCCGATGAGGCTGAGGACGAGCAGGAGATAGATAGCGGAGAACCAGGGGGATATGAATACGTCGAAGAGTCCGACTGTGTCGAATATGGCGCCGATGGTGGGTCGTTGGTTGATCCATTGGGTGACGGCAACGGCGTTGGTGGTGCGTTGGGGGAGCATGGAGCCGGGGATGGCTGCGACGGCGATCAGCAGAAGTAGGAAGAGTGCCGTGCGCATGGATGTGATTTGTCGCCAGGCCCAGCGTGCCCATCCTCGTGGGCCGAGGCGTGGCTGGGAGCTGGGGGCTTGGGGTGGGGTGTGAGTGCTCATGTCCTGTTCCCGTTGCTGCCTGCCGGGGGCTGGGTGTTAGAGGGCGGTCTGGAATCGGTTGACGAGGGTGGTTTGGAGGTAGTGGACGATAGTGTCCCATGCTCCGGTGAGCAGGAGCAGTCCGACGGTGAGCAGGAGCAGTCCTCCGGCGATGTGGATTGCGTGTTGGTGGCGGCGGAGCCAGGTGGAGGCGGTGAGGGCGTGTTGCCAGCCTGCGGCGATGAGCAGGAATGGGATGCCTAGTCCTGCGCAGTAGGCGATTCCTAGGAGTGCGCCGCGGGTGATGAGTCCGGTGTCACCGGCGAGGTTGGTGGCTAGTGCGTAGATGACGGCGTAGGTGGGGCCCATGCAGGGCGCCCAGCCTAGGCCGAAGATGATGCCGAGCAGGGGGGCGCCGGCTAGGCCGGTGCGTGGTCGCCAGCTGGGTGTGTAGGTGCGTTGGGTGCCGAAGCCAAGGAAGATGAGGGCGAAGGCGATGATGATGATGCCGCCGAGGCGGGTGAGCCAGGGGGTGTAGTTGTGTAGGGCTGCGCCTGCTGCGGAGGCCAGGAGTGTGCCGGTGATGAAGACGGTGCTGAATCCGAGGACGAATAGCGCGGCGCCCAGGAGGGTGCGGTTTCGGATTGGGGTGGGCTGGTTGGGGGTGTTGGTGGTGTGAGCGATGCCGCCGACGTATCCGAGGAATCCTGGGACGAGGGGTAGGACGCAGGGGGATGCGAAAGAGATGCTTCCTGCAGCGAGGGATATGGTCAGGGCGAGGAGCAGGTTGCCGTCGGCGAGGACCTGTGTGAGGTCTGTCATGTGTTTTTTCCGTTGCGGACGTCGTCGATGAGTCCGGTGAGGGTTGAGGCGGTGGTGAGGGCTCCGGAGATGCGTGCGGCGACGCGGCCTTGGGTGTCGATGACCAGGGTGGTGGGGGTGGCGTTGGCTAGGCCGTTGAGTGAGGAGGCGAGTTTGCGTTCGGGGTCGGTGAGTGAGGGGTAGGTCAGGCCCCATGCTTTGGCTGCTGCGGAGCCGGTTTCTGGGCTTTCACCGACGTTGATTCCGATGAATTGGATGTTGGGGTCTTTGTTGTAGGGGGCGTGTGCTTTTTCGAGTTGGGGTGCTTCGTTTTGGCAGGGTTGGCACCAGGATCCCCAGATGTTGAGGACGGTGATTTTTCCGCGGTTGTCGGTGATGTTCCAGGGGGTGCCGTCGAGGAGTTTTCCGTTGAGGGTGATGGGGGTTTTGCGTTGGTCGGCGGGTAGGCGTTGTACGGCGCCGTCTCCGGTGACGTAGCCGAGGTCGTCGCCGCGGCGGGCTTGGTTGGCGATGGTGTTGCCGCTGGTGCTGCAGGCGGTGAGGGTGGTGAGGGTAGCGGTGAGGAGAAGGGTGGTGAGGGTGCGTGGGGTGTTTTTCATGCGCCGACTCCTCCGGTGGATCCGGGGTAGAGTTCGGCGGCTGGTTCGCTGTAGGCGATGGCGATGATTTCGTGGTCGCGCAGGGTGAAGCTGGTGATGGAGGCGAGGCCGCATTCGCGTTTGCGGGGGTCGTGCCATAGGCGGCGGCCTTCGACGGATAGGCGCAGTTCCCAGATGGGGAGTTGGTGGGAGACGGCGACGACGTCGGCTCCGTCAGCGAGTCGGTGGGAGGCTTCGACGGCGGCGTGGAGGGCTTCGCGCATGCGGGTGGCGAGGTGGGTGTAGGGCTCGCCCCAGGAGGGGCGGAAGGGGTTGCGGATAAGTTTCCAGGTGGCGGGGTTGCGCAGGGAGGCTTGTCCTTGGCCGAATTTATGTCCTTCGAAGGAGTTTTGGGCTTCGATGATGCGGGGGTCGGTGTAGATGGGCAGGTTGTGGTTGGCGGCGACGGGTTGGGCGGTTTCTTGGGCGCGTTCTAGCGGTGAGGAGACGACCAAGCCAATGGGGAAGTTGCGGAGGGATTGTGCTGCGAGTTCTGCCATGGCGTGGCCGCGTTCGGAGAGGTGGTAGTTGGGCAGGCGGCCGTAGATGATGCGTGCCGGGTTGTAGACCTCGCCGTGTCGCAGGAAGTGCACCGTAGTTTCGCGGCTGCTCTTGCTGCTTGTGCTCATCGTTGACGCCTTTCGTGCCGGTTTGTGGGGTCAGTTGGTGGTTGCTTGTGCGGCTGCGTTGGCTGCGGCGGGTAGGGCGGTAATGATCTGGTCGATGGCGGTGTCGTCGTGGGCTGCGCTGACGAACCAAGTTTCGTATGCGGAAGGGGGTAGGTGGACGCCGCTGCTGAGGAGGCTGTGGAAGAAGGCGGCGAAGGCGTGGGTGTTTTGGGTGCTGGCCTCGGCGTAGTTGCGGACTTCGCCTTCGCGGAAGAAGACGGAGAACATGGATCCTGCCCATTGGATGTGGTGTGGGACGCCTGCGGTGGTGAGTGCTTGGCTGGTGGCGTTGGCGATGGTGGTGGCGGTGGTGTGGATGCGGGTGTAGAGGTCTGGGGTGCAGGCGCGGAGTGTGGCTAGGCCTGCTGCTGAGGCGATGGGGTTTCCGGACAGGGTGCCTGCTTGGTAGACGGGGCCGTTGGGTGCCAGGTGGGCCATGTGTTCGGCTTTGCCGCCGAAGGCTGCTGCGGGGAAGCCTCCGCCCATGACTTTGCCGAAGGTGAACAGGTCGGGGGCTCCGGAGGCGGTGGGACCTTCATGGCCGTACCAGCCTGCGGCGGATACGCGGAAGCCGGTCATGACTTCGTCGGAAATCATCAGGGCACCGTGTTGGCGGGTGATGGATCGAATGGTTTCGGTGAATCCGTCGGCGGGTGGGACGACTCCCATGTTGCCTGGGCAGGCTTCGGTGATGACGCAGGCGATGTCGTCGCCGTGGTTGGCGAAGGCTTCGTGGAGGGCTTGGGGGTTGTTGTAGGGAAGGACGATGGTTTCGGCGGCGGCGGTGGCTGGGACGCCTGCAGAGTCAGGTAGGGCGAGGGTGGCGATGCCTGAGCCTGCGTGTGCGAGGAGGGCGTCGACGTGGCCGTGGTAGTGGCCGGCGAATTTGACGATTTTGGAGCGTCCGGTGATGCCTCGGGCGAGGCGGACTGCGCTCATGGTTGCCTCGGTGCCGGAGTTGACGAGGCGGACTTGTTCGACCGGTTCGACGCGGGCGACGATTTCTTCGGCGAGAGCGACTTCGTTTTCGCTGGGGGTGCCGAAGCTGAAGCCTTTGTGGGCTGCGGTGGTGACGGCTTGGAGGACGTCGGGGTGTGCGTGGCCGAGGATCATTGGTCCCCAGGAGCAGACGAGGTCGACGTAGCGGCGTCCGTCGGCGTCGATGAGATAGGGGCCGGAGGCGCTTTCCATGAACCGTGGAGTGCCGCCGACGGCGCGGTAGGCGCGTACGGGTGAGTTGACGCCGCCGGGGATGACTGCGCTGGCGCGGTCGAGGAGGTGTTCGGAGGCGGGGGCGGTCATGGGGTAAGGCATGGCCCCATCATGCCGCACGTGTAGCTGGGGGTCAGTTCTGCGTGTGATTGTGGTGTGTGTTGGGGTGGCTGTTGTTGGGGTGTGGGGGGTTATCCGAGCAGGTGGGCGGCGTGGAGGGCGTGGTAGGTGAGGATGGAGCCGGCTCCGGCGCGGTTGAGGCAGGTGAGTGATTCGAGGATGGCGCGGTCGCGGTCAATCCAGCCGTTGGCTGCGGCGGCTTCGAGCATGGCGTATTCGCCGGAGACTTGGTAAGAGCAGACGGGGACGTTGACGTTGGCTGCAATGGTGGCGAGGACGTCGAGGTAGGGCATGCCGGGTTTGACCATGACGATGTCGGCGCCTTGTTCGATGTCGAGTTCGGTTTCGAGGAGGGATTCGGCGATGTTGGCTGGGTCTTGTTGGTAGGTTTTGCGGTCGCCGGTCAGGGATGAGGAGACAGCTTCGCGGAAGGGTCCGTAGTAGGCGGAGGCGTATTTGGCGGAGTAGGCGAGGATGATGGTGTCGGTGTGTCCGGCTTGGTCGAGGGCGTCGCGGATGACACCGATTTGGCCGTCCATCATTCCGGAGGGGCCGACGATGTGGGCTCCTGCGTTGGCTTGGGATACGGCCATGGATGCGTAGCGTTCGAGGGTGGCGTCGTTGTCGACGTAGGTGTTTCCGCGGCTGTCTGTGGCTAGGACGCCGCAGTGTCCGTGGTCGGTGAATTCGTCGAGGCAGGTGTCGGCCATGACGAGTAGGTCATCGCCTACGGTGTCGCGGACGCGGGATAGTGCAGTGTTGAGGATGCCGTTGGGGTCGTCGGCGCCGGAGCCGGTGGCGTCTTTGTGTGTGGGGACGCCGAAGAGCATGATGCCGCCGATTCCGGCGTTTGCTGCTTCGCGGGCTGTGGTGAGTAGGGAGTCCATGCAGTGTTGGACGACTCCGGGCATGGAGGTGATGGCAGTGGGGTGGTCGGTGTCTTCGGCGATGAAGACGGGAAGGATGAGTTGGGCTGGGTGGAGTCGGGTTTCGGCGACGAGTCGGCGGATAGCAGGTGTGCTGCGTAGGCGGCGGGGGCGGCGGCGTAGGGGTTCGTGGTTGTCGTTCATGGTTTCTCCGGCTGCGTGGTGGTGTGGTTTTGGGTGTTTTTTGGGTGGGGTGGGTTGGTTTGCGCGTAGGTGGCGAGTGCTTCGACGAGTGCTTCGGAGGTTGCTTGTGGGGGGATGATGTCCACGCGTAGTCCTGCGTTGCGTGCGGCGGTGGCTGTGGAGGGACCGATGCAGGCGATGAGGGTGTTGGGGTGAGGTGGGCCGGTGAGTTTGATGAGGTTGTTGACGGTGGAGGCTGAGGTGAATAGGGCGGCGTGGTAGGAGCCGTTGGTGATGGCGTCGTGGATTTCTGGTGGGGGTGGGGGTGCGGCGGTGGTGCGGTAGGCGGTGACGTCGATGGGGTTCCAGCCGAGTTTGCGTAGGCCTTCGGGTAGGAGGGGTGGGGCGATGTCGGCGCGGGGTAGGAGGATGTCTGTGGGGGTGGTGGTGGCGGTGGGCCAGATGTCTAGGAGTCCGGCGGCGCTGAAGCGGTGGGGTGGGGTCAGGGTGGTGTTGATGCCCCAGGTGTTGAGGGCGGTGTGGGTGACGCCTCCGACGCAGGCAACGCGGGTGTGGGTGAAGTGGGTGTTGCTGGGTTGGTTGGGGTGGAGTTGTTCGAGGGTTTTTCGGGTGGCGGTGACGGCGTTGATGCTGGTGAAGATGGTCCAGGCGAATCGGCCGGTGGGCAGGGCGGCCAGTGCGTTGTGCAGGGGGGTTGGGTCTTGGGGTGGGGTGATGCAGATGGTGGGTACGGCGTGGCCGTGGGCGCCATGGCGGGCGAGGGCGCTGATGGTGGCGGCGGCTTGTTCGGGAGTTCTGGGGACGAGTACGCGCCAGCCGTGGAGTGCAGGTGGGGTGGTCACGTTAGTGCTGGGTGGGTTGTTCGGCCAGTACGTGTTCGCGTAGTTCGGTTCCGACGTCGATGGCGAGGCGTTCGGCTTGGCCGGCGGGAGCGGTGCGGCGTAGGCGGATGGGCCCGGTGGTGGTTTGGACGAAGGTGTCGAGCAGGATGTGGGGTTCGGTGTCGGTGTCTGGTGGGGTTATCCCAGTGGCGGTGGCGGCTGTGGTTGCGGTGAGGAGTTGGGCATAGACGCCGATGGGTGCGGTGCATCCGGCTTCGAGGGTGGCCAGTACGGTGCGTTCGATGTGTGTTTCGAGGCGGCTGGTGGGGTTGTCGATGAGGGCGAGGGCTTGGCGGATGTCGGTGCTGTCGCTGCGGCATTCGATGGCTAGGGCGCCTTGGCCTGCTGCGGGTAGGACTGTGTTGGTGGGGAGGTATTGGCTGATGCGGTCGGTGAGGCCGAGACGGCGGATTCCGGCTCCGGCGAGGATGACGGCATGGAGGCGGCCTTCGTCGACGTGGGCGATGCGGGTGCCGACGTTGCCGCGGATGGGTTTGAGGTTTAGGTCGGGACGGATGGCATGGAGCTGGGCGGCGCGGCGGGGTGAGCCGGTGCCGATGGTGGCGCCGTGTGGAAGTTCTTCGAGGGTTTCGTTGTGGGCGCTGATGAGTACGTCGCGGACGTCTTCGCGGGTGGGGATGGCGGCGATGGTCAGTCCGGTGTGGGGAGCGACGGGGAGGTCTTTGAGTGAGTGGACGGCGAAGTCAACGTCGCTGTTCAGGAGGCGGTGGCGTAGTGCGGAGGCGAAGACTCCGGTTCCGCCGATTTGGGTTAGGGGGGCCATGTTGATGTCGCCCTCGGTGATGACCTCGACGAGTTCGGATTCCACTCCGGCTTGAGCGAGTTGGTCTCGTACCCACCTGGATTGGGTGGTGGCGAGTGCGCTGCGGCGGGTTCCGAGCTTGAGGGTGTGGCTCAACGGTTCAGTCTCCTGGGGTCCATGATGGCTCCGGCGACTTCGCCGGGCATGGGTGCGCGAGGCCCTACGGTGGGCGGGGCCGAGACGGTGGCGGTTTCGGTGGCGTCGAGGTCGAAGAGTGCGCGGAGGGCTCCGGTGTAGTCACCGAGTGGTGATGATGCGAGTTCTTTGACGCGCACGGTGGGGGTGTGCAGGATTTTTGTGGCGACGCGGCGGACTGATTGTTCGATTTCGGCGCGGACTTTGGGGTCGAGGTCGGTGGGCAGTTTGGTTGCCAGTCGCGCGAGTTCTGCTTTGACGACGTCGGCGGATTGGCGTCGTAGCGCAGCGACGGTGGGGGCGACCTCGGATTGGCGTCGCATGAGCATGAATTCGGCGACTTCGGCGGTGACGAGGTCGGTTACTTCGGAAACAGCTGAGGCGGTGGCGTCTCCGCCGCGCAGGGATTCACCAATGACGGCGAGGTCTGCGACATAGGCGTGATCGGTGACTTCGGGAGCGATGTCGCGGGGTAGCGCGAGATCGAGATAGGCCTGTGGGCGGCCTTGGCGGGCTTGGGCGATGCGGGCGGCCATGTCGCCGGTGACGATGTGGTCGGTTGCGCCGGTGCAGGCAACGATGAGGTCGGCGCGGGTGAGGTGGGTGTCGAGGTCGCCCCAGTCGCCGCTGGTGAGGCCGAGTCCGGATGAGAGGTGGTCGGCTTTGGCCCGGGTGCGGTTGATTACTAGGACGTCAGTGATTCCTGCACGGACGAGGGTGGTGGCAGCCAGGGCACTGATGGCTCCGGCGCCCATGACAACGACGCGTTTGGTGCTGAGGTCGCCGATAGCTTGTGTGCATAGGTGCAGGCCGCGTTCAACTAGTGAGGGTCCTGCTTTATCGATAGCGGTGTCGGAGTGGGCTTTTTTCCCAACGCGTAGGGCTTGTTGGAAGAGGGTGTTGAGTACCGGGCCTGCTGTTTCGTGGCGTTGAGCGTCGGCGAGGGCTGCGCGCATTTGCCCAAGAATTTGGGCTTCACCGACGGCCATTGAGTCCAGTCCACAGGCGACGGAGAATGCGTGGGCTACGGCGCGGTCTTCGTAGTGGACGTATAGGTGGTCGGCCAGGTCGGCGCGGCAGACTCCGCTGGCTAGTTCAAGGGCGTCGCCGATGTCATCGATGGCTCCGTGGAAGGTGCGGGCTTCGGCATACACCTCGATGCGGTTGCAGGTGGTGATGAGTGCTGATTCGGCGATGTGTTGCGAGGAGCGCAGGCAGTCGCGGAGGGCAGCGATGCCGTTGGCGTCGAGGCTGGCGCGTTCCAAGAGGTCCAGCGGGGATGTGCGGTGAGACAGCCCCAACACGACAAGACTCACGTGTTGCTCCTCCTACGGCGTTTTCCCGAGTTGGTGTTCTCGGGGGCGGGCCCGGTGTGAGGGTCCGTTGGTTCTGCGACGGTCGTGCCTACTTTTGGCACTCTTCTCACAATAGGCCAGTTCAATTGCTTGATCGGCGATTCGGAGAGAGTGAGGACATACCGTTCAGTTTTGGCTGTTTTGTTGCATACGTTCGGTTAACTCTGCACGCAAACGTGATTCGCTCACTCGCCAGTAGTCGTGTGGCTCACCGTCGATGTATGTGACAGGGATCTGCTCCCACAAGATGGGGTCTGGGTCAGTCATGTCGGGGAGAGACTTTTCCTCGAAACCAACGGAGAGTTGGTCAGCGACTCGGGTCACGACATCACGGGCCAGGTCACACAGGTGGCATCCAGGCTTAGTGATCAGGGTGATCGTCGGCACATGCGAATCCATGCCTAAAACTCTAGTGCCGCTGCAGCTGCTCCACGGCATCAGCCTGTGTGGTTGAGTTTTTTGCGCAGTGGCCGGGTGGCGTCATGGGCACAGGAACGGGGCCGACCGGCACATCCGGTGACCCCGTGCGGACACGTTGTCCGGGAGACATCGTGTCGCCCCCCGGACTCGGTGTCACTTCTTGTTGCGACGCTGGTGACGCGTCTTACGAAGCAGCTTGCGGTGCTTCTTCTTGGCCATGCGCTTGCGGCGCTTCTTGATCACAGATCCCATGGGGACACCTCAATCATCGTTGTCGGAGCGGCCGGTACGGGATCTCGTGCATTACGAGCCTCGTCACGTCCACTACATTCGGCCGACCATTCGATTCGGCATTCGGCTCGAATCCACAGCTCGTGCTGCGGCGTTCAGCTGCGTGAAGGTGACGGCTCGGCAATCCGTGAGGTGCACGTTCCGCTACATCAGCAGCCCCCGAGGCGGGTGCGAACCGGGGCCGGGCAGTTGACGGTCTGGGCAATCCTACTCCGGGCGCATGCCTGTACCCAAAGCCAGTTGACCGCTGCGTGTGGCCATGCTGATGGAGCGGCTGCGCTGATCAGTCATACCAAGCATCCAGACCGTGATAATTGAACACGGCCTCCCCGGCTGCTATGACAGCGGTATCAAGGCTATCGCCGCGGTCGCATCCATCTTCCCAAGAACGGAAAGTCAGCTAGTCGGGATAGCAATAGCCACATCAATAGGGCGATGCGCCGCAATGGCCACAAGATGACTCCACGTGCGAGAACTACAGAAACAGGCTGGTATCCCCTCTTCTCCCAATGCACCCCACGCCCTTCGCACAGCTCGTGGGCCAAGTCATGCATCTGAGTCTTCACGGCACGTTGAGCATCAACATCGACATAAGCAACACGTGTGGCCCCTGCCTGCAGAAGCTAGTCAATAGCCATGACTGCACCGTTATATACACAGAATCCAACGGCTCGATCACGCATCGCGTGGTGAAGACCACCGGTGAAGTTCACTGCGTGATCCACATGACACTCACGCGTGCGTCTCCCATGCGGGCATGGCTACGTGAGCTGATCTCCTTACGCGGTACATCGACAGGTCTACCGCCAAAAGCCCCCTGCGCAGACTTAGCGTTCCAAAGCCAGGCTCAACGCAATCTCTTCGGAGCTTGCCTCTTGCGAAGCTTCTTCACCGGCGCTGTGCACTCGCATTGGGCGGCGGTACTCAGTAGGGCGGAACCCGAAACTGCTCGCGAAGGCTACTCCTCGGGCATTTTCGGTGCCTACCCAATACAGCAGCTGCCCGCGCTCATGGGCGGTAGCCACCTGAGCTGCTTCCTGGACCAGTCGAGATGCGAGCCCCGTTCCTCGCAGATCTGCAGCTACCCACAGCCCGAACACCTCTGAGGCGTTTTCGAATAGGTCGTCACTGAGACGAACTGAGGCAATCCCAACAGGGCGCCCATCTTGTTCAGCAACTAACCGCGAGGAACGCTTCACCCGGTCTTTCCATAACTGATCATCGACTGCGGCTTCGTCCTCATATTTGGCCGCGAATCCTTCTGGTGATTCTTTGAGAGCGCGCAGGCGGCCCTCGCGGTACACCTGCCAGTCATCTTCACCCAGAATACGAATGGAAATATCGGTCATGTGTGTGAAGGCCTTTCTGCTCGGGGCACGTGGCCCGCATCCCGCCCGTGAAGCAGGGGGCCACGCACGAGATCTTCGTGCCCGTCTTTCCCATCGACCGCTCACGGAAGGTGCACAGACCCATTTGCCATGAGATTAACAGCGCACCGTCACAACTTTGCCTGGGTAAGAGGTATCGGCCTCAGCAATAGAACGAACACTGCACAAACGCCGAGTAAACACCCCGTAGACAACGAAAAGCATTGAATACCAATATTTTTAATGGTTAACCCAGTTCTCGAGAACGGTCACGGCAGGCAACCATGCCATCAAGAACAGCCGACTCGAACCCCCCACGAGACATCTGCGCCAACGCCGCTGCTGTCGTACCTCCAGGCGAAGTGACCTGCTCCCGAAGTTCTCCTGGACGCACCCCAGACTCAGCCAGCATCAATGCCGCCCCTTGAGCTGTAGCCACAGCCAACGTGGTGGCATCGGCACGTGTCAACCCCAACAACACGCCACCATCAACCATTGCCTCCACCAAGCGATACACATACGCCGGCCCCGAACCACTGACTGCAGTAACAGCCTCGATGTACTGCTCCTGCACTTCAACGAAAGTGCCCACTGCCCCAAACAGAGCACGCACTCGCTCCATCTGCTTTTCATCAACATGGGCTCCTGGCGTCAGGGATGCTGCCCCTGCGCGAAGCAAGGCTGGCGAGTTGGGCATCACCCTTACCACCGCAACACCATCGGGCAGTGCCTGAGCCATGGTGTCCAACGAAACCCCGGCCGCCACACTCACCACCACAGCGTCGTCACGCAAGGACGACCCAATCTCACCCAACACTTCGGTGACCTGCGCAGGTTTAACCCCGATGAGCACCACGTCTGCGTCTTTGACCGCATCGCAGTTCTCACCAGCTACTTTCACACCGAAGCTCTCCCACTCTTCTTTGGTCTGCTCAGAACGGGTACTGACCACCACGTTCTGCCGCTCAAGCCCTTCTGAGATCGCACCTTTAACGATTGCGCCTGCCATCGTGCCTGCACCAATTGCTGCCAGCTTCGTGATGGCTTCTGCAACAGCACTAGAGTTGTTTGTGCTCTGTCCCATCTGCACTCCTTTGTCTCGACCGGTCTCATCCTTCATCGCTTATCGCTTTCCTCGCGCTTTGGCACGCCGAGCAGCTTTGGTAGGTCGAAACAAAGCCAAAAATTGCCCCGGCTGGTCGGCGACTCTGCCCATCAGGTAGGGGTACCAGTCTCGCCCGAACGGCACGAGCACCCGCATGCGGTCACCTCGGTCAGCGATCGTGGCTTCGACAATCGGGCGAGTCCCCATCCGTAGGTGGTATTCGAATGTTCCTGCTTGTCGTTCCCCTGCGGCTACTAGAGCTTCGGAAATCTCCACCACACGACGATCTGCAGCCGAGACAGAAAACGCTGCAGAGCTTCGCATCAATTCTGTTAAAGAGCGCACATACGCCAGGTCAGTGTCGCGAGCGCCGTGGGTTTCGTCCTCGCCGCCGCGGGCTTCATCGGTTCCGTAGGAAAGTCGGACGCGGCATTGGCTATCAATACGTTCTAGAACGTCTCGTTCGGTGCGTTTACGCATCGACCACAGTTCTACTCCTGTGTCGGGGTAGTCCTGTCGGAGGGCGTCGGTGAATGAGAGGGTGTCGCTGGCGGGCAGGCCTGGTTCGCTTTCGATGAGGACGCGGGCGCCTATTTCTGTGGCGGTGTGTGTGATTTTGTGGGCGTGTTCGAGAGCGAGTTCGTGTCCGTTGTTGGGTAGGCGTGCGCCGAGGGCTCCGGGGCGGATGGCGATTTCGATGCGTTCTTCGACGTTGTAGCCGGCTTGTACAGTGCGTCGCAGGGCTTTGCGTAGCCGTTTGCGGTGGATGCGGGCTTGTGTTGTGTCCAGTGGGTCCGGGGCTAGGTGGCTGATGGTGACGTATCGCCCGCGGGCAAGGAGCTCACCGGTGGCGTTGAGGGCGTCGGTGGCGGTTTCGCCAGCGACGAATTTGGATACGAGGTGGGAGTTGACCGATCTGGTCTCCACGAAGGTTCGGAATCTCGGGTCGTGGGCCATGCGCAGCAGCATGGTTGCGGGGCTGACATCGTTTTTCACCAAGCGGAACCTCTCGCGCAGTCAGGCGACGTCGGCGGGTGGGTCGCCAATGTCAGTCTTGCAGACCGTTGCGTTGTGCGCCGCGGCGTAAGTGGGTACGGGCGAATTCGACTGTTTCCCTGAGGTCTTTTTCGCGCTGGGCATCGGTGGCTTTGCGGGTGCTTACTTCGGTGGCGATAACGCCGTCCCAGCCAGTTTGGCCAAGGTCGGCGAGAAAGTCGGCGATGGGCATGTTGCCTCGGCCAGGGACGAGGTGTTCGTCCATGAATGATCCGGTGCCGTCGCCCAGGTGGATGTGATGTAGACGGGTGCCGAGTTGTTTTTTCATTGCCATGACGTCGTCGTGGGCGATTGCCGCATGTGAGAAGTCGAGGGTGACGTGGGCATAGTCGAAGTCGACGGGGTTCCATCCGGGCCGGTAGACCTGCATCCAGACTGATCCGGCTCGCCAGGGGAACATGTTTTCTACGGCGAGGATGGCCCCGGTGCTCGCTTCGCGGGCGGCGACTCCTTCGGCGAATTCGCGGGCGTATTCGCGTTGCCAGCGAAATGGTGGGTGTAGGACGACGGTGTTGGTGCCGACGGCGTGGGCTAGGTCGATAGAGCGGTCAATTTTTTCCCAGGGGTCGTTTGTTCCCCATACGCGTTGGGATACCAACAGGGTGGGTGCGTGGATGGACAGGATGGGGGTGTTGTATTTGTCGGCCAGGGAGGTGAGTGTGTCGGGGTTTTGTGTTGCTGGGTCTCCTAGCACCATCACTTCGACGCCGTCGTATCCGGTGCGTGCGGCCATTTCGAACCCGTCTTGGAGTTTTTTTGGGTAGACGGAGGAGGTACCGAGGGTGACTTTCGGTATCTGTGGGGGCGTCAATTGCTCCTGGCTCACGTTTCCACTGTAGTGAGGGTGCTTGTGCGTTCCGAGTAGTGAGGCATACGTGTGGTGGCCGGTTGCGCTAAAGCTGCGTTGTCGGTGGGGGCGCCTAGGGTGGCTGCCATGGTGGTTGGTAAGGAAAGCGGTAAGCGCGGTAAGGGTGAGAAGTCGACGTGGCGTTGTACTGAATGTGGCTGGTCGACGGCCAAGTGGGTGGGTCGCTGTGCGCGCTGTCAGGAGTGGGGAACGGTGGCAGAGGTGGAGTCCTCGGGGGCTGCGCGGACGGTAGCGGCTCATGTTGTTGCCCCTGCTGCTCCGATCACGAGTGTCGATGTCACTCCTGCTGATGCTCGCCCGACTGGGGTGTTTGAGTTTGATCGGGTGTTGGGTGGTGGGTTGGTTAGTGACGCGGTGGTGTTGCTTGCTGGAGAGCCAGGGATTGGGAAGTCGACGTTGTCCTTGGATGTAGCTGGGCGTGCAGCGCGGTCGGGGTTGCGGGTGTTGTATGTCTCGGGTGAGGAGTCGGCTGCTCAGGTTGCGACGAGGGCGCGGCGTATCGGGGCTGATCATGAGAATTTGTTGCTTGCTTCTGAGGGTGATTTGGGCACTGTGCTGGGGCATATTGAGGCAGCTTCACCGCAGTTGCTTGTCGTGGATTCTGTGCAGACTTTGGCTAGTGCGCAGGTTGATGGTTCGCCGGGGAATGTGGCTCAGGTGAGGGAGGTAACGGCTGCGCTGGTTCAGACTGCGAAGTCGGGTGGGTTTGCTTCGATTTTGGTCGGGCATGTGACTAAGGACGGGACGATCGCTGGGCCGCGGGTGTTGGAGCACCTTGTGGATGTGGTTCTGCATTTTGAAGGTGAGCGTGGGTCTCGGTTGCGGATGATCCGGGCGGTGAAGAACCGGTTTGGCCCTACGGATGAGGTGGGGTGTTTTGATTTGTCGGAGTCTGGGATTGAGGGGTTGTCTGATCCGAGTGGGTTGTTTTTGTCTTCGCGGGATGTGGTGGTTCCTGGCACTGCGGTGAGTGTGACGTTGGAGGGTCGGCGTCCGCTGGTGGTGGAGGTGCAGGCGTTGTTGGCACGCACTAAGGCAGCTATGCCTAGGCGCACTACTTCTGGGTTGGATTCTTCGCGGGTGTCGATGATTTTGGCTGTGTTGGAGCGTCATGCGCATGTGCCGATGAGTGATTGTGACTGTTATGTGTCGACTGTGGGTGGGGTTCGTATTGCTGAGCCTGCGTCGGATTTGTCAGTTGCGATTGCGGTGACTGGCTCGGTGGTGGATAGGCCGATCGCGTCGGGGTTGTTGGCCTTGGGTGAAGTGGGGTTGGCTGGTGATGTGCGCCGTGTCAGTGGTGTGCAGAAACGTCTGACGGAGGCGGCTCGGCTGGGGTTTACGCACGCGATTGTGCCGCATGGTTCGATCGATATTGCTGATGTGCCTCAAGGGATGCACGTAGCTCGAGTGAGCACTGTTGCTGAGGCGATTGATGCTGCTTTGGGGTTGCCCGGTGGTGGGCATCGAAAGTCTGAGAGCCGGGGGGCTAGGCGCGGGGTTAGGCGTGATCGTTCAGGGCCGGGTGGGCATTCTGAGGCGGAGAGTGTTGGGGTTCGTGGGGGGCCGCGGCCGCTGGCGGATGTGCCTGGGCTTACCGGAACGCATGATCAAACGGCGCGTCTAGACAGTCCTGAGGGACTGGCGAGCAGTGAAACACCGGGCACGTAGACTGCAGGGGACCAACAGCGGCGGTGAATGTCACGGCAAGTGCTGACGCTCACGTCGCATACCAGTCCCACAGTGGTGGACCCACTGCCGAAGGGTGATTTTCGTGAGTCTGGACCCCACCGAGTTAATGCGGAGCACTCTGGCAAAAGTCGCGCCTGGCACTGAGCTACGCGATGGCATCGAGCGAATTATTCGGGGCCGTACAGGGGCTCTGGTGGTGCTCGGCCATGACGAGGTGGTGGAGTCGATCGCTTCAGGCGGTTTCCCCTTGGACATCCCTTTTTCTGCTACTCGTTTACGTGAGCTGGCAAAGATGGACGGGGCCGTCATCATTGATCCGGAGTCGAACCGGATCACGCGTGCTGCCACCCAGCTCGTCCCTGACGCCAGTATCGAAACAAGCGAATCAGGTACACGGCACAGGACGGCTGAGCGAGTTTCTAAGCAGACGGGCTTCCCTGTCGTGTCCGTCAGCCAGTCGATGCAACTGGCTGCCGTGTATGTCAACGGTGCCCGACACGTTTTGGAAGGGTCGGCGGCGATCATTTCGAAAGCAAATCAGGCTGTTCAAACCCTTGAGCGATACAAGAATCGCTTCGATGAAGTGGCGGGCTCGCTTTCGGCGCTGGAAGTCGAAGACATGGTGACTGTCCGGGATGTAGCGATGGTGCTGCAGCGCGTGGAGATGTTGGGCCGGATCGCTGCGGAAATATCTGGCTACGTCAATGAGCTGGGTACTGACGGGCGGTTGTTAACGCTACAGCTGGAAGAAATGTCGGCAGGGATGGACCGTGAACGTGACAACGTGGTCCGGGACTATATCGCTGAAGAAACCGACCGTGACGTGGATTCAGTCATGGCCGAAATGAGCATCCTGAACGCTACAGAATTATTGAATTTGTCGAACGCAGCAGCTGCGTTGGGGTATTCAGGCCTTCCTGAGCGCCTGGATGATCCGGTACGGCCGCGTGGTTACCGCATGCTGTATAAGATTCCCCGGATCCCGCGACTCATCACTGATCGCCTCGTAGAACATTTCGGAGCCTTGCAGCCGATGCTGTCCGCGACCGTAGATGACCTACAGGCAGTTGACGGGATTGGTGAGGCGCGAGCCCGCACAGTGCGGGAAGGCCTATCGCGATTGACTGAATCGAGCGTGCTGGAGCGTTACGTGTGAGTGCAGCTGTCATCACTGAACCGGTATGTCCTGACCGGCTCGTGAGTGTTCATGACGCTGTCATGAACTGGTTTGACGAAAATGGTCGCCCCCTACCCTGGCGTGATCCCAACTGTTCGCCGTGGGGTATTTATCTTTCCGAAGTAATGAGTCATCAGACTCCCGTCGCGCGGGTGGAGCCTGTCTGGCGTCACTGGCTCAACCGTTGGCCTGAGCCTGCCGCACTGGCTGCTGAGCCTTCAGGTGAAGCGGTCCGAGAGTGGGGGCGTCTTGGCTACCCGCGCCGGGCACTGCGGCTACATGAGTCGGCAGGCGTGATGGTAGACCACTATGACGGTCAGGTTCCCGGCACGTATGAGGATCTGCTCGCATTACCTGGGGTGGGGCCTTACACGGCGGCAGCTGTTGCCGCTTTCGCGTTCGGGCAACGCACTACTGTTTTAGATATCAATATCCGCCGAGTTCAGGCTCGTCTTTTCCGCTGTATGCCTTTGCAAGACCCTTCGCTGACTCGATACGAGTCGACGTTGGCAGCGCAGCTAGTGCCAGAAGAAGCAAACGCAAGTGTGCGCTGGAACGCGGCTGTGATGGAGTTGGGCGCGCTGGTATGCACTGCGCGTTCTCCGCGCTGCCAGGTCTGTCCTGTACGCGCAGAATGCGCGTGGGTAGCTCAGGGCTGTCCTGCATATGACGGTCCCGCTCGACGCACACAAGCCTGGGAGGGCACGGACCGGCAAGTGCGTGGCCGGATCGTGGCGTTGTTACGTGCCAGCACTGCTCCAGTGGATGCCGAAGAGATCATTTCGGTGTGGGCGGACACAGCTCAGCGTGAGCGCTGTTTGGAAAGTCTTCTCGTTGATGGGCTCGTGCAGCGTGTCGGGTCACAAGACCACCCCGCTTACCAGCTTCCTACGTAGACAGCCACTGACCGCTGTGGGCATGGCAACGGCTGGGGTCGGTTGTGGCACAGAACGCCGCAACCGACCCCAGCCGTTGCCATACGTGTTTTAGCTCTGTGCCGCTGAGGCTTCACCCGTTCCGTCGCTGCCATCTGAACGAGGCACATCTGTGCCCGAGTCGGCATTGTCAGAGGAGTCTGCACCCTCGGTAGAAGCGATCAGCTCATCTACCTCTTTGCGGTAAGTGCCAGTGAACGACAATTTCTCGTCTTCACCCTCACCTTCGGTATCGATCGTGACAACCTCGCCTGCGCCGACTTCACCGAACAGGATCTTCTCGGACAAGACATCTTCGATGTTGCGTTGGATCGCACGGCGCAGCGGGCGCGCACCGAGCACGGGGTCGTAGCCACGCTTGGCCAGCCAACGCTTGGCGGCATCGGTGAGTTCTAGACCCATGTCTTTGTCTTTCAACCGCTCATCGACTCGAGCGATCATCAGATCAACGATCTGAACGATTTCTTCCTCGTTCAGCTGCGGGAACACGATGATGTCATCCACGCGGTTAAGGAATTCGGGACGGAAGTTCTGCTTCAGTTCGTCCTGAACCTTGACCTTCATCCGCTCGTAGTTGGATGTGTTGTCGTCGACCTGAGCGAAACCGAGGCTGACAGCCTTGCTGATGTCCCGGGTACCCAAGTTGGTTGTCATGATGATGACGGTGTTCTTGAAGTCCACGACGCGGCCTTGCGCATCGGTCAAGCGGCCATCTTCCAAAATCTGCAGAAGGCTGTTGAAGATGTCCGGGTGGGCTTTCTCCACCTCATCGAACAAAACCACCGAGAACGGTTTGCGCCGCACCTTTTCGGTGAGCTGGCCGCCCTCTTCGTAACCGACGTATCCGGGCGGGGAACCGAACAGACGCGACACGGTGTGTTTCTCAGCGAATTCGGACATGTCCAGGGTGATGAGGGAGTCCTCTTCACCGAATAGGAACTCCGCCAGTGTCTTGGCCAGTTCGGTCTTACCGACACCGGTGGGGCCAGCGAAGATGAATGAACCGGAGGGACGGCGCGGATCTTTCAGGCCAGCGCGGGTGCGGCGGATCGACTGTGACAAGGCTTTGATCGCGTCATCCATGCCCACGATCCGCTTGTGCAGCTCTTCTTCCATGCGCAGCAGGCGGCTGGATTCTTCTTCGGTGAGTTTGAAGACAGGAATGCCTGTCGAGGCAGCGAGTACCTCAGCAATCAGTTCTTCGTTCACCTCGGCGACGACATCCATGTCGCCGTTCTTCCATTCGGTTTCGCGTTTTTCTTTCGCGTCGATGAGCTGACGTTCGTCATCGCGCAGCGAAGCTGCTTTCTCGAAGTCTTGCCCATCGATTGCGGCTTCTTTTTCACGCCGCACATGTGCGATTTTCTCGTCGAACTCGCGCAGGTCCGGCGGTGCAGTCATCCGCTTGATCCGCAGGCGTGCACCTGCCTCATCGATAAGGTCGATCGCTTTGTCCGGCAGGTAGCGGTCGTTGATGTACCGATCTGCCAATGTGGCAGCCGAGACTAGCGCTGCATCTGTAATGGAAACGCGGTGGTGCGCTTCGTACCGGTCACGCAGGCCTTTAAGGATCTCGATCGTGTGAGCCAGCGACGGCTCGGCCACCTGAATCGGCTGGAAACGGCGTTCCAGTGCCGGGTCTTTCTCAATGTGCTTGCGGTACTCATCCAGGGTCGTTGCACCGATGGTTTGCAGCTCCCCACGAGCCAGCATCGGCTTGAGAATGCTGGCTGCATCGATCGCGCCTTCGGCCGCGCCAGCTCCAACAAGTGTGTGGATCTCATCAATGAACAGGATGATGTCGCCACGCGTCTTGATCTCTTTGAGGACTTTTTTCAGTCGCTCTTCGAAGTCACCGCGGTACCGCGAGCCAGCCACCAGAGCACCCAAGTCCAGGGTGTAGATGTGCTTGTCTTTCAACGTTTCTGGGACTTCACCGCGCACGATGTCTTGCGCCAGCCCCTCAACCACAGCTGTCTTTCCAACGCCGGGCTCACCAATGAGGATTGGGTTGTTCTTAGTGCGGCGGGAGAGCACCTGCATAACCCGCTCGATCTCTTTAGCCCGGCCGATGACTGGGTCAAGTTTGTTTTCACGCGCGGCCTGGGTGAGGTTCCTACCGAACTGGTCCAGCACGAGCGAACCTGCAGGGGTGCCTTCGGCCTGTCCACTAGCTCCAGCGCCTACGCCAGCGCCAGCTGTTTCTTTGCCTTGGTAGCCAGAAAGCAGCTGGATCACGGTCTGGCGGACCTTGTTCAGGTCTGCGCCGAGCTTGACCAAAACCTGTGCCGCGACACCTTCGCCTTCACGGATCAACCCGAGCAGGATGTGCTCGGTCCCGATGTAGTTGTGGCCAAGCTGCAGCGCCTCGCGCAGCGACAGTTCGAGGACCTTCTTAGCGCGCGGGGTGAATGGGATGTGCCCGCTGGGCGCCTGAGTGCCCTGGCCGATGATTTCCTGCACCTGCTCACGCACTGCATCCAGCGAGATGCCGAGGCTCTCCAATGCCTTAGCGGCGACACCCTCGCCCTCATGAATGAGACCAAGGAGGATGTGCTCGGTCCCGATGTAGTTGTGGTTAAGCATCCGCGCTTCTTCTTGCGCGAGCACCACCACACGACGGGCCCGATCCGTGAACCTCTCGAACATGTATTGCTCCCTCGCTGTCGAGTTCCCTCGATGCTATCCGTATAGACCGTCGCGATCAGTGACGTGTTTTGAGTGACGCAGAGGCGAACTCGCATCATCACCTCAAGGATGTCAAGTCCTCCGACGGTATTCGAAAAGAACAACAAGACACCCCAGTCAATTGTTCCCACCGAGCCAAAAACTTGAGTTGACCCGGCTCAATCCGCCACTTAACTCCCTTTCCTTCGCAGGTCACTTACAGCCACAGAACTCCTCACGACAGCATGGACACCGACACACCAGACGGTCAAAGCATGTTGTGGGCGTCCTCACCTCTGCCGTGACTCCACCAGCGAATGCCTGCGCGCCAACACCGCACACACCATCAACTGAGCCTGATGAAACAGCATGATCGGCAACACCATCAGCCCAACCGTCGCCCCGGGAAACAACACCAACGCCATCGGCACCCCTGTAGCCAACGACTTTTTCGTGCCACAAAACTGGATCGCAATGCGATCAGCCCGCTCAAACCCCAACACCCCCGAAAGCCACCACGTCAGCCATAAAACAAACGCCAACACAACCACCACCAACACCAGCAACACCACCAAATCCCCCACCGACACCCTCAACCACATCCGCTCGACCACGCCTCGCGAAAACGCTGAGTACACCACCGCAACGATGATGCCCTGATCCACTCGCTTCAACCAGGCATGGTTGCGCTTCAGCCATCCACTCACCCATGGCTGCACGCACTGACCCACCAAAAAGGGAACAAGAATATGCAAAACAAGATCGACAACCGATGACCCCGAGATCGTGAACCCACCTGCGCCACCCATGGTGATGACCACAAGCACCGGAGTAATAACCACCCCCAGAAGATTACTCAACGACGCACTAACTACCGCCCCAGCAACATTTCCACCCGAAATAGATGTGAACGTGATCGACGACTGAACTGTCGAAGGAACAGCGCATAAAAACAACACTCCCGCCATCAGTTCCGGCGACAACATCCACGACTCCAACAAACGCAGAACCTGACCAATAACTGGAAAAACCACGAAAGTAAAACCCAGAATCGTCAGATGCAACTGCCAATGCCGAAAGCCCGCCCACACCTCTTCACGAGACAACCTTCCGCCGTACATGAAGAACAACACAGCGATCGCTACTGTCGTTACATCATCAAAAACGAGTGCCGCCACACCAGAGATCGGTAATAGCGAAGCAAGCCCCACCGCACCCAAAATCGCAAGAACAAAACCGTCCACCGAAAACGAAAAAGCCCGGCGATGACTTCTCAAAGCATCAGAAGAATCCGCCTGATCTACTCTGCGATTCACCATGCGAAACACCACCCAATCATTGACAACAACAATACGGAGGGGCGGACCCCACAAGGTCCGCCCCTCCGAAAAAAGCTATATCGATCACACAGAGCACCAAAACAGCACTCTGAACGATCATTAAATAATCAGTTGTGAGCCCGATCGTAGGCTTCTTCAACCTCACGGGAAACACGCCCACGGTCAGAAACCTTGAACCCGTTTTCACGACCCCACTGACGAATCTCATTCAGGTCATTACGGCGTCCCGAACCTGAACCCGAACCAGGGGTACGACGACCCGCAACACGACGGCCACCAGCACGGCGTGCCTTCTCGACCCACTCCTGCAAGGAAGCACGCAGCTTCTCAGCGTTTTCCTTGCTCAGGTCAATCTCGTACTGGACACCGTCCAGACCGAACGACACAACCTCTTCAGCGACTCCCCCATCGAGATCGTCGATGAGGATGACCTCTACACGCTTTGCCATCATCTACTCCATCGAAAGATTTGCGCCTTCGCATCAAGCGAATCACATGCCTACCCCAGCGAAAAACCGAGGACCACAACTGAACACGCAATGCAAAAACACATAACTCGCGCACCAAAAGTACGTTGGAAATGCCCGACAGAACCCCATGACACTGGATGTAAACATCCAGCGCTCCAGACGCTCATGATCTTACCTAGGCAACAACAATTATGCAGGAATAAAAGCGATCACGACAAATTACGAACACAAAAAATCACTCAAGGTTGTTTACGTTCCTGAGACGATTCACGAGATGCTTCTTCACCCTCTATACGAGATGAAGAAGCATCAGAACTCATATTCCACTCAGCTTGAGCACGCCGCTCGTTACGGTCAGCCTCAACCAATGCCTTCATAATCCGATAGAACAACCACACCACCCCGATGGACGGAACAAGTCCCGCAACAATTTGCCAGGCAACATCCACCGAAATCTCCTCCGTCCACGTTCGCGTAACCGACGCTACCTGAACGAAAATCTATCCCGTTCAAGCATTCAACACACCCTCAACTCATCAACGAACGATCACGTCAACAACCAACTCACGGCAGGCACCGCTGAACACTACACCCACCCATCGAAACGCGCTGCAACACAGTTCCCCACACCAACACTCAACACCACATACACATTTTCAGATTGCACACATGAACCAGAAGTTTTAGAGATCACCAAACAAATACCAAAATCACTATCACTCAGAAGCGCCCTCAGAACGCGGCCTATGCAACACATCAAGAATCTCAGCCATACCAGCAGCAGGAAGACGCCCCTCAAACACCGCCGAAGCCACCAAAGCCCTCATAGCCGCCACATGAACCTCCTGCCCCACCGGCCCCAAAACCACCCCTAACTCACGCAAATCCGCACTCACAACCTCCGCACCATGCAAAGCCCCCCGCGCAGCCGGCTGCTCTCCCCGCCTCATCGCATCAGCACGACCCGCCAACACAACCCCCAACACATGCGGCACCGCATCCACCCCCGTGCCTGACAACATTTCTTTCGCCCCCGAAACCACCGCATCCAACGACGCCTCCACATACGACAACGCCGCCCGCACCCGCACCACCTCATCCGGCGCAACAAAAGACGGCTCAGCCCCCATCTCAATCACCAACGCCTCACCCACCGGACGCAACTCCGGCAAACACGAAACAAGCACCGGACTACCCCTAAACCGCTCAACATCCGCAGAATTCCCCACAAACGTCACCAACGGCTCCACACAAACCGGCAAAATCTGCTCCGAAACCACCTGCTCCATCAACGAAACCCCGGCAGTAAACCCCGTATGCAAAACAATCTGCCCCGGACGAAAACCACCATTAATAACCAAATACTCCACCAAAGCAGGCAACCGCTCATCCGGCACCGCAAGGAGCAACAAATCAGCTGAAGCCGCCGCCGTTACCGGATCCACAACCGGAGCATCCGGCACCCACTGCCCTGCCAACCCCTCATCACAGCCATCCTCCTGCCACGGAGCCACAAAACCCACCGTGTGTCCCGCCTGATCCAAAGCACGACCAAGAACCATCCCCACCCGCCCCATACCAACAACACCCACCGCCAAACGCGCAGGCCGATCCATCACGACCCCTCACCCCCCGCAGCAACTCCATCCTCACCATCAGGTGGATCAACCCGACCACACCTCTGCACAAACATCCCACCACAAGCCAACGCAACACCCGACACCGCCACCGCCACCGCAGCCCACGCACCCGCCCGCACCGAACCCGCATCCAAATCCGAAGCCACCACAACAACACGCGAGACAAACCACCCAGCCACCGCAGCACCAGTCAAAGCAGCAGCCTGCCCACCAAGCAACACCCGATTAGCAACAAGCACATCCAACCCCCGCGAAGATTTTCCCCGCACCACTCGACGCAACCACACCCCCACCACAACCTCACTCAGCGCCACCACCAACAACACCACGGCCGCACCCCACGAGGGCGTCAACAACGGCCCCGACACCGTCTGCCACCACGACAAAAACCCAAAACTACACACCCCTGCCACCAACGCCACCACCAACAACAACCGCCAACGCACCCCATACCGGTCACCCGTCATGGCAACATCACCCATTCCGGCCCCGGACGAACACCCTCAGGCAACCCCACCTCATCCAACCCCATATCCGCCAACAACTCCCTCACCAAACGCACCTGAGAACCAACACGCAAACACGCCCCAGGATCGGCACTCACCCACGGCGCAAGCACAAAACCACGCTCATGCGCCCGCGGATGCGGCAACACCAAATCTGGTTCATCTACCACCACATCAACATCACCCACCTCACACTCAGGCCTGCCGTACTGCACCAAATCCAAATCCAACGTACGCGCACCCCAACGCACTTCACGCACCCGACCATGCTCTGCCTCAATCTCATGCAAAGCCCGTAACAACGTGCGCGGACGCAACGTCGTCCG
Organism: Dermatophilus sp. B7861-1; assembly: GCF_058996045.1. Lineage (NCBI taxonomy): Bacteria > Bacillati > Actinomycetota > Actinomycetes > Micrococcales > Dermatophilaceae > Dermatophilus > Dermatophilus sp. B7861-1. Next base: position 2,397,320 of record NZ_CM180082.1, read on the forward strand.
CAAAACCGCCACCGCATTCACATACACCGGCTGCTGCGGCCCACCCACAGGATCCGTCTCAACAACCGACGACACCGCACGCACAGACGTCCTAGGCAACCCACGCAACGCCTCCACCGCCAACGCAAGCGTCCGCCCAGCAGAACCAAGATTCGCACCAAGAGCAACAACAGCAGTACGCACATCCGAACGCGACACCGTCACCGACACATCCGAAAACGGAAGCCCCACCGGTGCATGCGGTTTATGCACCTTCACCTCAACCTGCTCCACCACCTCATGCCCCAACACCACATCAGCGATACGTACCGCCAACGTCTCCACCAAATCAACATGCTCACCAGTGATCACATCCGTCACCTGCTGAGCCACCTCGGCATAATTCACCGTCGCCGATAAATCATCACTAGCAGCAGAAAAAGAAACATCCACCAACATCGCCACATCCACCACAAACGGCTGCGGGCTCACATGCTCACTATCCAACACCCCATGCGTACCGCACGCCCGAACACCCTCGATGCGAACCACATCCCCGGGAACATCAACAGCAGAAAACCCACCAACACCAAAATCACTCATAAACAAACCCATTCCCTCGACGCTGCCAGATGACACCCTCACCGAGCCGCCCGAACTGCAGCCCCCACCCGCAACGCAGCCAACGTCGAACGCACATCGTGCACACGAACAGCCCACACGCCAGCCTCTTGCCCCACCAAACTCGTGGCTGCCGAGGCAGCATCACGCTCACTAGGAACCGAAGGATTCCCCTGAGCATCACAATCTATTGCCCCTAAAAACGTTTTACGCGAGGCCCCCAGCAACACTGGATAACCAACCCCACACACCTGTTTAAGCCCAGCCAACAAAGCCCAGTTGTGTTCTGCCCTCTTCGAAAAACCTAAACCTGGATCAAGCACAATCTGCTCAGCCGCCACCCCGGCCTCCAAAAACACCCCTGCCTGCGCCAACATCTGCGCGCACACCTCACCGACTACATCGTCATAGTGAGTCAACTCCGCTGACTGCATCGTCGTTGAGTGCCCCCGCCAATGCATCAACACATACAACGCACCTGACTGCGCAATCACCTGCGGCATCGCAGAATCTGCCATCCCGCCTGATACATCGTTGATCATCACGGCACCAGCCTCCAAGCAGGCAGCCGCAACCGAAGCACGCATCGTATCTACTGACACAGCCACCCCTGCATCAGCCAACGCCCGCACAACCGGCACCACCCGACGCATCTCCTCACTTTCCGGAGTGCGTTCAGCCCCAGGACGTGTCGTCTCACCACCCACATCAACAATCGCTGCGCCCTCAGCAACCATCGCCAAACCATGATCCACCGCCATCTGAGGGTCAACCCAGGATCCACCGTCACTAAACGAGTCCGGAGTGACATTCAAAATGCCCATAATCAACGAAGACGGCACTCCGGTTTCCTGCCGGGTCACCACCGACGGAGCAGTAATCTCTTCCAACCGCCGCACACCCACAAACGTCATTTACGTCCTCCCAAAATCAACCCCAACGCTTCAGAACGTGTCGCAGCATTACGCAGCTGACCACGCACCGCAGACGTCAACGTTGTCGCACCCGGTTTACGCACCCCTCGCATTGACATACACATATGCTCAGCCTCAATCACCACAATCACCCCACGCGGATCCAGCGTCTCCTGCAGCGCGTCAGCGACCTGCGCTGTAAGCCTCTCCTGCACTTGCGGACGGCGCGCATACACATCCACTAACCGTGCCAGCTTGCTCAAGCCGGTTACACGGCCATCCTCGTTCGGCAAATACCCCACATGCGCCACGCCATGAAAAGGCAGCAGATGATGTTCACATACCGAATACACCTCGATGTCTTTCACGATAATCAACTCGTCATGATGCACATCGAAAGTCACCGTCAACGCATCAGGCCCAGACATCGCCAGACCACCAAAAATTTCCTGATAGGCCCGTGCTACACGCATTGGGGTATCCCGTAGGCCATCACGGTCTGGGTCTTCACCAATCGCGATAAGAATTTCCCGCACCGCAGCGGCAATCCGCGGCTGGTCAACCTCACGGTCAGTCACCGGGGCAGTGGATGCCGCCCGTACCTGACCAGTATCAGGGCCTTTATCAGCCTGTTCGACAATCTCCTGGCCACCCTCGTTGCCGACAGGTGTGCTCCCGCTCATATGCACCTCACGTGCTGAAAACACTTCGGGCACCCGTGGCGGGTGCCCGAAGTGGGTGGAAAGTTCTGTTCTCCGAGGTTAGTCGTTCGTGGTGCCTGGCATGTGATCACCAGAAGAACCCGTCGGAGGCTTCGGGGTTTGCGTGGTTGGGCCAGTCCCAGGAGAAATCACGGAGGTAGAGTCGCCGCTTTCCTTGAGCTGTGATGCACCCTGCTCACCACTTTCGGCTTTCTTGGCAGCGGCCTCACGCTCAGCTGGCGTCATCACCGGCGGTAGCTCGCTAACACCGCGGTGCTCGCCACTAAGCCATACGTCACGACGAGGCAGCTTACGGATGGGCTTAAAGATCTCCGCCAAAGCCTCCCGGCCTAAGGTTTCCTTTTCGAGAAGTTCCAACACCAACGTGTCGAGCACATCTCGGTTCATCTGGAGTGCTTCATAGGCTTCATCGTGAGCAGCCTCGATAAGGCGGCGAATTTCAGCGTCGACAACCCCAGCCAATCCCTCGGAATAGTCACGTTGGCTACCCATGTCACGCCCAAGGAATGGTTCACCACCACCAGAGCCCAAACGAATCGCACCGATCCGTTCGCTCATGCCGTATTGGGTGATCATGCGCCGCGCTGTCTCTGTCGCCTTTTCGATGTCGTTCGCAGCACCAGAAGTCGGGTCATGGAAGACGAGCTCTTCAGCAACCCGACCACCCAACGCGTAAGCCAGTTCATCAAGCATTTCGTTGCGGCTGGAGGAGTACTTGTCATCATCGGGCAACACCATGGTGTAGCCAAGGGCGCGTCCGCGCGGCAAGATCGTGACCTTTGTAACCGGATCGGTGTGGTTCAGAGCAGCAGCGACAAGAGCGTGACCACCTTCGTGGTAGGCCGTGAGTTTCTTCTCTTTGGCGCTCATGATGCGTGTGCGTTTCTGCGGACCGGCGATCACTCGGTCAATAGCTTCATCGAGTGCCCGGTTGTCGATGAGTTGAGCGTTGCTACGTGCAGTAAGAAGTGCAGCCTCGTTAAGAACATTGGCCAGATCTGCACCTGTGAAGCCGGGGGTACGTCGGGCCACGGAGAGAAGGTCGACATCATCAGCAAGCGGCTTGCCCTTGCCGTGAACCTGCAGAATGCGGTGGCGTCCGATCATGTCCGGTGCTTCTACCGCAATCTGTCGGTCGAACCGTCCTGGTCGCAGCAACGCAGGGTCTAGCACATCGGGCCGGTTCGTGGCTGCGATGAGGATGACATTTACGGAGGCGTCGAACCCGTCCATCTCAACGAGCAGCTGGTTGAGGGTTTGTTCGCGCTCATCGTGGCCACCGCCCAAACCTGCGCCACGGTGACGTCCTACGGCGTCGATTTCGTCAACGAAAACGATGGCTGGCGAGTTGGATTTAGCTTGTTCGAATAGGTCACGAACACGAGAGGCACCGACACCGACGAACATTTCCACGAAGTCGGAACCGGAAATTGAGTAGAAAGGCACTCCGGCTTCGCCAGCAACGGCGCGGGCAAGGAGGGTTTTACCGGTTCCAGGGGGGCCATAAAGAAGGACACCCTTGGGGATTTTGGCCCCGACTGCCTGGAATTTGCTTGGTTCAGAGAGGAACTCTTTGATCTCGTAGAGCTCTTCGATTGCTTCGTCGACTCCGGCGACATCTTCGAATGTAACGGTGGGGCGTTCTTTGTCAGCCAGTTTTGCTTTGGATTTGCCGAACTGCATGAGTCGGCCGCCGCCGCCCTGCATACGGCTGAGGAGAAGCATGAGCAGACCGAAGAGGAGCGCGATTGGCAGGAGAGTTGTGACGATAGCGCCCAACCAACTGCTCTGCGGTGGCTCATCGGTGTACCCCTCGGGGGGCAAGTTTTGGGTCAGTGCGCGTACGAGCTCACTACCGCGTTGGGGAATGTAGAGGGTGTAGACCTTCTGGACACCCTTAGCTTCGCCGACGTCCTGTGCCGACTTAAGCGTCAGTTCGAGGCGGTCTCCGTCGCTGAAGGTGGCTTTCTGCACCTGTTTGGCAGCGATCAGTTGTTCGGCTTGTGAGGTGCCAATCCTCTGATAGTCGCTCGCGGTGGCGAGGTTAAACGCGGTCAAGATCGCTATAACAAGGAGCACGATCCACAGCCAGCGCTGGCGCGCAATTTTTTTCACATCCATCGGCACGTTCGGCGCGAGCGCCTCCGTCCTTCCTCTTGAGCTCGGCGGTGGCCGGCGGTGGTGGGGGTTCGGGGGTGTAACGCCTGCCGGTAGGGGTGCGTTCCCTGGGGTGTTTGTTTACCGGCAGGCGTGGGGTGTGTGGTCAGTTTTCGTAGACGTGGGGAGCCAGTGTTCCGATGCAACGCAAGTTGCGGTATTTCTCGGCGAAGTCCAGGCCGTAACCGACAACAAATTCGTCGGGGATGTCGAATCCGAGGTATTGGACGTCAATTTCGGTTTTGGCTGCGTCGGGTTTGCGTAGGAGTGCGCAGACTTCGACGGAGGCTGCGGAGCGGGATTTGAGGTTGGCGATGATCCAGGAGAGGGTCAGGCCAGAGTCGATGATGTCTTCGATGATGAGGACGTGTTTGTTGGTGATATCGGTGTCGAGGTCTTTGAGGATGCGGACGACTCCGGAGGATTTAGTTCCGGACCCGTAGGAGGATACGGCCATCCAGTCCATGGGGGCTGAGCCGGGTAGTGCGCGCATGAGGTCGGCGACAACAACGACGGCGCCTTTGAGCACGCCGACGAGGAGTAGATCTTTTCCTTGGTAATCCTGCCAGATCTGTTGGGCGAGTTCGCCTAGGCGTGTTTGGATCTGTTCTTCGGTCAGCAGGACGCGCTCGAGGTCGCCTTGCATGTCCTTTGCGTCCACTCGGACTCTCCTCATGTGTTGAGTAATTCACCTGTGTGGTGATTCTTTAATCGGTGTGTTGGGCACCGGTGTGATGGTGCGCTACGGATCAAACCTAATCCACTTCAGGGTTTGGTGACTGGCCCGACTCGGGTGCCAGTGCGTGTGATGACGTGTCCGCCTGGTAAGTGGACTCCTCCTTGGCCGTGCCAGTTGGTGATCAGGGCGTCGAGTTGATTGACGTGGGTGGATGTGAGCGCGCCGTGGGGGGCGCCGATAGTGGTGGCGAGTTGGCGCCAGACGCGTCGTCGGATTCCGGGGAGGAGTTCGGCGATTTTTTGTGTATCCCAGGGGGGTGGGCCGAGTTCGGCGGCTTCGTGGGTGGCGATGGTGTCGAGGGTGTCGGCGTCGGTGCGTAGGAGTTCGGCGGTGCGGGCTAGGCCGGGGATGATGCCGGGGCCGAGTTCGGTGGCGATGGTGTTAAGGAGTTCTCGGGTGCGGACTCGGGTGTAGCGGGGGTCGGTGTTATGGGGGTCGTGCCATGGAGTGAGGTTGAGTGCGGCGCATGCGTCGTGGGTGAGGTGGGCGGGGGTGTTGAGTAGGGGGCGGTGGTAGAGGTCGCGGTGGGGTGGCATGCCAGCGAGGGAGCGGGCTCCGGAGCCCCGAAGGAGGCCTAGGAGGACTTGTTCTGCTTGGTCGTGTTGGGTATGGGCTAGGAGGATGGCGCTGGCGTTGGTGCTGGTGGCGGCGGTTTCGAAGGCGGTGTAGCGGGCGGCGCGGGCGGCGGCTTCGGGGCCGGTGTTGGGGTAGGTGGTGGTGTCGACGCGTTGTGTGATGACGGGGTGGAGGCCGAGGTTGGTGCAGGTGGTGGCTGCGGAGTGGGTGATGGTGTGGGAGTTGGGTTGGAGGGCGTGGTCGATGATGACTGCGCCGGGGTGCAGGCCGAGTCGGGGTGCTTCGAAGGCGGTGGCTGCGGCGAGGGCGAGTGAGTCGGGGCCGCCGCTGCAGGCGACGAGGATGATGGTGTTGGGGTGTTGGTGGGCGATGGTGGCCAGTGTGGTGCGGGTGGCTAGGCGGATTGCTGCGACGGCGGGGTGTGGTCCGGTCATGGTTGCACTCGTGCGATCCAGATGTCTGGGTTGTGTATTTCGGTGGGGGTGGGGAGTGTTTCGGGGGATGTCCAGATGGTGTTGAAGCCGTCGATGCCGATGCGTTCGTGGATGTGTCGGACGAATGCTGCGCCGTCGCGGTATTGGGCTGTCTTGGTTTCGATTCCTAGGAGGCGGCGTAGGAGGAAGTCGATGGGGTTGGTGGGGGTTCTACGGTCGTCGAAGCGGGCTCGGATGGTGGTGACTGTGGGGATGTGGCGGGGGCCGACGTTGTCCATGACGACGTCGGCGTGGCCTTCGAGGAGGGTCATGAGGGCATTGAGTCGGTCGAGGCGTTCTCTGGTGTCCAGGTCGAGGACGAGGTTGATTATGCCTACGGGGCCGTTTTGGGTGATTTCGTGGGTGGCTTCGGGTAGTCGGGTGGCGAGGGCTTTGACGAGTTCGAGTGGGCCGCCAGCGGCAGTGGTGAGTTTGTCGACGAGGATGGTTTGTTCGTTGTGCATGTGGTCGCGTAGCCAGGGGATGGCGGTGAATTGGACGCGGTGGGTTTCTTCGTGGAGGCAGACCCAGAGTCGGAAGTCGTTGGGGTTGAGGTGGAGTCGTTTTTCGGTGGCGACGACGTTGGGGGCAACGAGCAGGAGGCGGGCGGCTTCTGGGGGTTGGCCGTAGGCGGTGATGTATTGGCCTAGGACACGGGTGGCTAGGACGGCGAGGATTCCTCCCATTTCGGTGCCTGCTGCTTTGCCGCTGACGGATCGTGCCCAGGGTGACATGGCTCGTCGGCCGTTGTGGCTGGTGAAGGTGTCAAGGGCGGGGTCGAGGAGCTCGGCCAGGGAGTTAATGTTGGCTTCGATCCAGGTGCCGCGGTCGATGATGAGGGCGTCGGGGCCTTCGTTGTCGGTGTGCAGGCGTGCGGTGTCTGCGACGAGGGTGTGGGCGCGGGTGGCGGAGCTGCGCAGGGCTGCGACGGCGTCTTTGGCTTCGGTTAGAGGGACTCTGGGTCCTGGAGGGGTGAGGGTGCGTGCGGTGTTTGCCGCGAGTTTCCAGTCGATCACGGCTTAACTTTCACGTATTGGGCTCGCGTGGTGCATGTGGGCGGGTGTGGTTGCGTGGGTTGGTTTTTCAGTTGCAGCCGCAGTTGACGAGTGTGGTGGCGACGTAGTCGAGGGCTGCGCGGGTTTCAAGGGAGGTGGTGGGGGGTGCTTGGTCGGCGAGGATTGTGTAGGTCAGGAGGCGTCCGGAGTTGGTGACGAGGGTGCCGGTGAGGCCGCCGACGCCGGTGAGTGTTCCGGTTTTGGCGCGGACGATTCCGCGGCCGGTGGTGGTTTGTGGAGTGGCGAATCTGTCGTGGAGGGTTCCGGTGAGGGCAGCTACGGGCAGGTTGTCGAGGATGTGAGTGAGTTGTTCGTGGTTTTTGTTGGCGGCCAGGGTGGTTGCTTTGTTGATGAGGCGCACGGTGACGCGGGAGGAGCGGGATAGGCCGCTGGCGTCGGCGAGGTTGCTGTGGCTGGTGTCGAGGCCGAGGGATTTGAGTGTGGTGATGATGTGTTTTCCTGCCTCGGCGAAGGTAGCGGGGATTCCGCGGTCGGCGAAGGCTCTGCGTGCAGTGGATTCGGTGAGGGCGTTGTCGGATTCGGCGAGGGCGAGGGTGAGGACGTCGCCGATGGGGGCGCTGGCGATGGAGGCTATTTGTTTTCCTTTCTGGGCGTTTTTGGGTGTGCGGTTGATGGTTTCGGCGATGGGGATGCCTGCGGTGGTGAGGGCGTCGCGGAAGGCTGTGGTTGCGGTCATGGCTGGGTCGTGGGTGGTGGGATGGCCTGGGGTGGCGCGGTCTTCGGCGAGACCAAGCATGGTGACGGGGGCGGTGAGGCCGGCGTGGACGTCGGCAATTTCCCATTCGGGGGCCAGAGCTGGGCCGGAGGCGGTGCTGTCGTCGAGGGTGAGTTGCCAACCTCCGGGTGGTGGGGTGGTGTTTTTGAGGGCTTTGGCGGTGCGTTCGGCTAGATCGGCTAGTCCGGCGTGGCCTTGGGTGGCGTAGGGGTTTCCGTGGCCGCGGGCTAGGAGGGTGTCGCCGTCGGCGACGAGGGTGAGGGTGTTTTTGTTGCGGGTGACTCGGGTGGTGCGGTGTCCGGCGAGATCGGTGTGGGCGGCGATTGCGGTGGCGGTGAGGATTTTGGCGGTGGATGCGGGGGTACGTGGTGTGGTGCTGCGTGCGGAGTAGAGGGTTTTTCCGGTGGCGGCATCGGTGACCATGATGCCGGGGTTGGTTCCTAGGGCGGGGGCTGCTAATGGTTGTGCTAGTCGGGTGGCGAGGGTGTTGGTGCGTGGTTGGGGGGCGTTGGGGTTGAGGTGTGGGAGGGGGTGGGGTATCGCGGTGGGGCCGGTGGTGGGTAGGGGGTCAGCGCGGAAGGGGCCGATGCTTAGGTCACTGGTGAGGGCGCCGGGAGCGATGTCAAGGGCGTCGGCAGCAACGTAGGTGGTTCCTGCGGCAACCAGTGCTGTGGCTACCAGGGCGCTGGCTCTGTATCGCAACCGTGTGCCTCTCGTTTGGGGGGTCTTGTGGGGAATTGCTTTGTTGGGTGGTTATCTTGCCTTGGGTGGTGGTTTATCTTCTCGTGGCGCGATGGTTGGGTTAGGTGGGCGCCACGCGCCACGTGCGGGGCGTTGGACGGGTACGCTCGATGTCAATCTGCGTAACGTCACCGGTGATGTAGCTGTTTGTCGCCGGCGCTCTTGTTGAGCACGTGATCGAAGCAGCCCGAGGAATTCCCCGCGAGGACAGGAGACGCGCACACATGAGCAGCGCATCCAGTAACGAGCCGCTCTTCTTCGACGTCACGGTCGAGATCCCTAAGGGTCAGCGCAACAAGTACGAGGTGGACCACGAGACGGGTCGTATCCGCTTGGACCGGATGTTGTTCACGTCTACTCAGTACCCGAGCGACTATGGCTACATCGAGGACACGTTGGGTGAGGACGGTGACCCACTGGACGCGTTGGTGTTGTTGGATCAGCCGACGTTTCCTGGTGTGTTGATTCAGTGCCGTGCGATCGGCATGTTCCACATGCGTGATGAGTCTGGTGGCGACGACAAGATTTTGTGTGTGCCGGCGAAGGATCCGCGTGCGCAGGACAAGCAGACGTTGGAAGACGTGAGCGAGTTTGATCGTCTGGAGATTCAGCACTTCTTTGAGACGTATAAGGACTTGGAGCCGGGTAAGTCGGTTGAGGGTGCGCACTGGGCGGATCGGGAGACGGCTGAGCGTACGGTGCGTGAAGCTTTCCAGCGCGCGATCGATGAGAACTTTCACAACCCCTTGAAGCCAGCGACGAGTTCTCCGGCACCGACCCACCCGACGCAAGCTGCTGAGAGCACTGAGAGCTGAGTTTTTCTCAATTTCTGGTCTGGCTCGCGTGGGTTGGTTGTTCTGATGGCCCGAAGTGAGTTTTTGTCATGACTGGTTGGCGTAGCCGGGGCGTCGTCGTGTCAGGTTCGGTGGCTGCTTGTGCGGTGGTTATCGGGGGCGCGGCGTTCGGCCTGGCTTTGTTCAATGGGTTGTCCAGCGGTTCCCAGCCGGCAGCTGTGGTTCCGTCGAGTGCTTTTGCGTATGCGTCAGTGGATTTGGATCCGTCGATGCGTCAGAAGTTAGGGGCGTTTCGGTTATTCAATACGTTTCCAGCGGCGAAGAAAGCTGTGTCGGAGTCTGATTCTGCCCAGGTTGTGTTTGGGGTGGGGCAACAGCTTGCCGAGAGTCTTGGTCCTGTTGATTACGCCAGAGATGTGAAGCCGTGGCTGGGTAGGCGGGGTGGGGTAGCACTGCTTCCTCCTGTTACTGCTGGGGGTGCTCCGGTCACGGTTGTGGCGCTGCAGGTGAAGGATCGTGAAGTTGCTGAGCGCAGTTTGTCCACGTTTGAGGGGTTTTCTGGCAGGACAGGGTCGCTGTCGTATGTGTTTGACAGGGATTACGTCGTGGTGGTTCCAAGGAAGGCTAAGGCTGCTGTTCAATCGCAGTTGAGTGGTGGGCGCCTTGCTAACCATGAGGCTTTTGTTTCTGATGTGGCGGCGTTGGGTGAGCGTGGCGTGGCGACAGCGTGGGTGAATCATGCTGGGGTGGCTCAGCTTGCTGGGTCTGATTTGGTTAAGAAGTCCGGGCTGGTGGGGCATACGGCAGGCACGCTGCGTTTTGCTGCAGATCGTGCTGAGTTTGCTTCGGTGACGCGTGGTGTGGATCTTCCAGATGAGGGTGTTGCTACTCGTGTGTCGGATTTGCCTGGCGATACGGGGGCGTTGTTGTCTTCCGTTAATGGTGGTGAGCTGGTAGAGCGGTGGTGGCCTGCGTTAAAGGGGTTAGTGAATATTCCTGGGCTTCCGATAAAAGAGGGCCTGCAGGCAGTAAGTGCTCGTACGGGGTTTACGGTTCCGGGGTTTGTGGCAACGCTGCTGGGTGGCCAGGTTGATGTGGTTGCTGGTAAGGATCAGGTTGATGTGGTCTTTGGTAGGCAGAGTGTGCGGGGGTTGTTCTCTGGTGGCGGCCAAATACCGGAGGTGACGTTCCGGGCGAAGACGAAGGATCCGCAGGCAACGCTTCGCTCGGTAAGTTCCACGCTGGTGAAATTGTTTGGGCCGTTGGGGGCGTTGATTCCTCATCAGGTGTCAGGTGATCGTGTGTTGGCTGGTCCGCATATTCAGCATTTGCGGTCGGTAGCTTCTCCTGATGTGAAAAACCCGTTGGGGGCTGGCGATGTTTTCCGCAGTGTCGTTAACCCTGCTGAAGCGGTTGCTGAGCTTGCGTACGTCGATTTTGATGCCTTTGAGGATCAGTATCTGCAGGAGTTGCCTGCGCAGTACCGTTCGGGTGTGAAAGCGCTGCGTGCGTTGGGGGTTTCTCGCACTCCGGTCAAGAGTGGTCAGTTTTCTTTGGTGGTTCGGTTGTCGGTGAATGAGGGTTGAGGTCCCAGCTCACGTTGTTCGGCGTGTGCGGGGTGGGGGTGCTGGTTTGTAGGTGGAGACGGTGGGGTTACCGGAAATCCAAAAGCGGGCGAGAGTTTCTCGTGCGGAGCCGACACCAACGCGGGGGCCGGTGGCGATTTTTCTCTCGGGTGTGTGGGGGCCGTAGCGGAGCTGGATTCCGGTGGATCCGTCTAGTGGGGCGTTGTTGTCGGTGGTGTTGATGCCTAGTGCGACGGTGAGCCGTGCTGGCCCGGAGGCGAGTTCTTTTAGGGATCGGACGCGGCCTTTTTCGCTGCGGCGTTGGTGCGCTAGGGCTGTTCCTTCAATGATTTCGCCAGCACGGATGAGGACACCGGTGGGGGTTCCTTCTTTTCCTACGACGATGTTGAAGCAGGTGTGCAGGCCCATGTGTCGGTAGACGTAGGCGTGCCAGGGTGGACCAAACATGGCGGCGTTGCGGTTGTTTGGCCCTCGGTAGGCATGTGAGGCGGGGTCTTCTTCTCCTGCGTAGGCTTCGACTTCGGTGATGCGTAGGGTTACGTGCCCGCCGTTGCGGTCAGTGCTGAGGGTGGCTCCTAGGAGGGCGCGGGCTGCTGGGATGACGTCGTCGAAGCTCATGGGCGTGGGCTCGCGGCGCTGTGATGGGGCGTTGCGAGCCCAGGTAGCCGGGCAGGGTTGTTGTGGTGCTAGCTGCCGGAGACGGTTTCGGCCAGATGAGCCAGGCTGGCTTCGAGTTGTTCTTGTGGGAAAACGGGGAAAGTTACTTTTTTGAGTAGCGCCTTGTCTGTGACTGCTGACCAGTCGTAGGTCAGGGTCACGGTGGTTTGGTCTTGGCTTTGGGGGGTGAGCTCCCAGATCCATTGCCAGCCTTTGGGTTCGGTGCCTGCTGGTGCGGTTTTCCATGCGATGAGGCGGTCTTTGTCGTATCCGACGACGTGGTTGTCGGTTTTGTAGTCTCCGCCCATGTGTTCGGCATTCATGTTCATCGTGAATATGTTTCCGACGGCGGTGACTCGGTCGGATTTGTCGTCGGAGACGATGGTGTTGGTTCCGTCTAGCTCGGCGTGGCGAGCGGGGTTGGACAGGATGTCGAAGATGGCTTGTGGGGAGGCGTCGATGGTTCGGGAGATTGTGATTTTTTTCTCGTCGCTCATTCTTCGACCCTGACAGATTTTGGGCAATACGCAACGCCATCAGTGGTTTGGGTGGGGGTGTGTCCGGTGAGTGGGGGTGTGGTCTTGGGGCATGGCACGGTAGGGCAATGCGTACACGTCCTGCTCTTCCGGTGGTGGTGTTGTCCGGCAAGCTTGGCTGCGGGAAGACCACCTTGTTGAACCACATTCTTGCTCAAAGCCGTGGGCGTATAGGCGTTATTGTCAACGATTTTGGTGACATCAACGTGGATGCGTTTCTTATCCAAGGTCAGGTTGATGCCAAGGCCACTTTTTCTGGTGGATGTTTGTGTTGTTTGGCTGATCCGGGCGATTTGGATCGTGCTCTTGCTGATTTAGCTGCGCCTTCACTTGATTTGGATGTGATTCTTATCGAGGCTTCTGGGCTTGCTGAGCCTCGTGAGTTGGCGCGGATGGTGCTTTCTTCGAGTGTTTCTACGGTGCGTTTTGGTGGGGTTGTAGAAATTTTGGATGCGGCTGATTGGGCTACGCCAGAGGTGGGAAGTCCTGATCCGGCTCCGGTGGCTATTGATCATTTGCGGGTTGCTTCGCTGTTGGTCATTAACAAGTCTGACCGGATTGCTCAGGATGCTGGTGCTCGTGAGCGGCTCGATGCGGTTGTGGCTACGCATGCACCGACAACTCCTGTGGTGCGCACCATGTTTGGCCGAGTTGATCCGGAGCTTCTGTTTGATCCTGGTGAGCATGAGGAGCCGACTGGGCAGCTTTCGTTTGCAGATTTTCTTGCTGAGCAGCGTCATGGCGAGCATGGTCATGACCATCACGATCATGGGCATGCTGGTTTTTCTTCGGTCAGTGTGGATTCGTCATTGCCTGTAGATCCGACTCGGTTGATTCATTTTCTTGAAAATCGTTCTGCGGGTGCGTATCGCGTTAAAGGACGGGTGCACGTGAGTCGTCGTGGGCACCGCGATTACACGGTTCAAGCCGTGGGTGATTGGTTCGGTTTTGAACGTTTTCGTGTTCCTGAGGGTCAGGAGAGTCGGACTCAGCTGGTGGTGATTGGTCCAGGGTTGGCACAGGAGGGTATGCGGCGGGAGGTGGAGTCTGCGCTGCGTGGCTGTCTGTCTGATGGGTGTCTTTGCCAGGGGTCAGCGCTGCACCGGTTTGACCGGTTTACGCGGTGAGTGCCGCCCACAGTGCCTCTGTGGCTGTGTGTGCCCAGCACACTGGCTCTATGACGCAAATCTCACGTGCTGATTGGCATGTTGTTCCTTTGTCTCGAGAGTTGTGGGAGCGCGGTGGCCGTGCTGCGTATCAGGAGGGAATTGATACAGAGAACGCGAGTTTTGCACCGGTTGCTCCGGACTGGGAGGCGTTTATCGCTCATAAGATCGCGCCTTACTGCCTGGCTGCTGTTGATGACGCCAGTGGTGATTGTCTGGGGGTGGCGTGGGGTATTCATGCCTTTGCCCGGCCCATTTATCTGGGGGTTGTTGAACATAGTCTTTATGTGCGTTCTTCTGCGCGGGGCCGTGGGGTAGGCAAGGGTTTGTTGGGCGAGTTCATTCGGCGTACTGAAGCTGGTGGAACGTGGACTTTGCTTGGTCTGGTGTTTCCAGAGAATACGGCCAGTATTGCTTTGCACGAGTCGTTGGGTTTTCGTCAGGTAGGCGTGTATGAGCGTGTTGGAAAGATGCCTTTTGGTGCGCGTAAGGGGCAGTGGCGCGATGTGCTGCTGTTGGAGCGACGCAGTCCGGTCGTGAGCTAGTTCCTTTCTTAGGCAAGTGATTTGCCCGGGAAAGTTGTCCGTATTTCGATCTTAGTCGCGCTCAATCTATGGAAAATCTTTCACCCTTTAGGGTGAGGCCGCCTCTATGGTCACCGCATGACATCGGCACCCACCGCATCAGCTTCACCGTCAACCAGCCACTCAGAAGCTGACACCACTGCAGTTCTCATCTTCCGCTCTTTCGCGGACCGCACCCGGCTAACCATCATCCGCCGCCTTCTCCTGGGCGAGCAGCGCGTAGTCGAGCTGGTGAATCATCTTGGTTTGGCCCAGTCGACGGTGTCTGCGCATATCGCCTGCATGCGGCAAAGCTGTCTACTGCACATTCGCCACGAAGGACGCTCTACCTACTACTCCCTTGCCGCACCTGAGCTGACCCGATCTTTGCTGCATGCTGCCGAAAGCCTCATTGACTCCCTTGGGGCTATCACTGATCCCAGAGCAGCGGAGGCCGACGCATGAACGGCCACGGGCACTGCCATGTGCACGTTCATGCCCATGAGCATGCTCAGCCCCCTTGCCTTGCCAGCCGGAGTGCTCGGCGACGCCAAAAAGCTGACACAGAATCCCATGACCACGGCCACAGCCATGGGCATTCCCACGGACACTCGCACTCACACGCTGACGGCCACACAAATCGCACACGCATCCTCATCGCGTTATGCATCACCGGCTCTGTACTTGCTATTGAAGCGATAGGCGCTGCGCTTCTTGACTCTCTTGCCCTGCTCGTGGATGCAGCACACATGCTCACAGACACCCTGGGACTGGCCATGGCTGCTACTGCAGCTACGCTCATGAGCCGCCCACCAAGTGCACGCCACACGTGGGGCTTAAAACGCGCAGAGGTCATCGCTTCGGCAGCGCAGGCATTCATTTTGCTTCTGGTAGGCGGCTACGCCGTCTACGAAGGCCTCATGCGCCTTATCGACCCTCCCCCGGTTTCGTCGCACGGCCTGGCGGTCATTGGGCTGCTTGGCTTGCTCGCTAACTTCGCTTCACTTCTTGTCCTTTTGGGAGGTCGAGACAGCAACCTCAACATGAAGGCGGCGTTTCTGGAGGTTGCTAATGATGCTCTCGGGTCGGTAGCAGTGCTCTTAGCTGGGGTTCTTCTTTATTTCACCGGCTGGACGCTCGCTGATTCCATCGCAGGTTTGTTTGTCGCAGCGCTGATCGTGCCACGTGCCGTGGCGTTATTGCGGGAGTCAGGGTCGATTCTGCTTGAAAGCACTCCCGACGGGCTAGATCTGAAGGCTGTGCGGGCGCATATTTTGGAGCAACCCCATGTACGTGAAGTCCACGACTTACACGCCAGCACAGTAGCCACAGGACTTCCGCGCCTGAGCGCCCATGTGGTTCTCGATGACGATTGTTTTTTCAATGGCTACAGCCAACGTGTCCTGATGGATCTGTCCATGTGCTTGAACTCTCATCACGGTATTGCAGTGGAACACTGCACTTTTCAACTTGAAGCAGCCTCCGTAGCAGGAGGGCACGCTGAGCATGTTCATTAATAGCCACCTTTGTGGTCATGCTCTCTAGTGAAGGCGCTCTAGGCACTCGGCCGGGCTCTTATAGGGGCCCGGCGATTGTTCGCCATAAATGAACATCCTCGGCAGGATTTCCCTAACGTGAGACGCACGACCGCACATATGGACACAAATCCTGCAGAAAGTCCGTCACACAGCCCCCAAGAGGCCTTGAGCGCCCTGAAAAGCCCCATAGGCGGCTTAGCCCCCCTCGGGGAAGATCCCCCCGTCTGAAACCCGAAATACTTACACCCCATAGAGACAGCACTTCCATGTTCGCTTTTGGCGAAAAACGCTAAGAAGCATCCACAAAGCATCGCAACACAAAAACACCCCCCACGAAGTGGAGGGTGTTACTGGAGCCGCCTGTCGGAATCGAACCGACGACCTATTCATTACGAGTGAATCGCTCTGCCGACTGAGCTAAGGCGGCGTGCGCCGAAGCGCTTAATCACTGTACAAGGTGAAGGGCGCAAACTCCGAATCGACCGGAGGCACTCACCTCACCAGGATAAAAAGCGGACGCCCCGCCCGGAGTGCTGGTCGCAGGCCGGGTGGAGCGGCGGCGACCAGGGGAGGCGCGGGTGGTAGCGCCTCAACCCAGTTGCAGTTCCGGGCGGAACGTCCTAGGCCTCCCCGTACTGGGGGTGGGTGATCAGCAGGAGAGGCCGTCCTTGGGCGGTGTGCCATTCATAAGATACCCATCAACCGCCTGGTCCACGCAACTGCTGCCCGTTTTGTAAGCCGTGTGACCGTCTCCCTCATGTGAAATGAGGCGACTGTTCGACAGTTGATCATGAAGCCGCTTAGCCCACTCATAGGGCGTAGCAGGATCACGAGTAGTGCCGATGACCACAATCGGACCGCTTCCTTGCGCGGAAACCTTGTCTATCTTACCCGTAGCCGGGACCGGCCACGCAGCACACGAATTTCCGCCGAAAGACATCATGCCACCCCACACCGGAGCCTTCGACTCAAACTCGGCCTTCTTTGACTTCAGCTGCGCTTCATCCCATCGCTGAGCACCACGATCCAAGCAGTTCACTGCATTGATGACCTGCATCGTATTGTTCTCATACTCGCCGTTGTCATCACGGCTGGCGTACTCCGAAGCCAAAGCAAACAGCGGCGTTCCATCGCCATCCTTGGCCGACTGAAGCGCCTCAGTGAGGGTGTCCCAGTAGGTCTTCGTGTACATGGCTTGCGCAACACCAATCGTTGCCCAGCCTTCAGTCAATTCCTTGATGCGCGGGTTGCCGCTAACCGGCAAAGGCTTTGAGTCAAGCTGCTTGAAAAAGTCTTTCAAACCTTTCATGACAGATTCGACGTCATTACCGAGCGGGCATTTTCCAGAAGAAGTACATGACTTCGCCCACGCACGCGTTGCCGACTCAAACCCAGCAGCTTGCCCCAAGCTGACCTGCTCAGAGGTCAAATCAGGGGGCATAACACCATCGAGAATCATGTTCCCGACATTCTTAGGGAACAATCCTGCATACGTTGCCCCGAGGTACGTGCCATACGACTTGCCCAAATAGTTCAGCTTAGGCTGCCCCAAAACAGAACGAACCACATCCATATCCCGCGCAGCTTCTGCTGTCGAAACATGCCCAACCAAATCGGGATATTTCTGCTGGCACCCCTTGCCCATTTTTGCCAAACCGCCATAAGCGATTTCTATTTCTTGTTGATCATCCGGAGTTGGGTCAGCACCCATTACCGCATCCATTGATGCGTCATCAAGACACTTCATTGGCGACGATTTTCCGACACCGCGAGGATCAAAACCAACGATGTCGTAATTCTTCCGAATAGTTCCAGAAACAATAAAGTCGGCCATCATCGCATACTGCGTAGCTGAAGCTCCCGGGCCACCTGGGTTAACCAGCAACGCTCCTCTCGGAGCCTGACCATTCTTTGCACCATTAGCCGCAACTTTCAAAACGCGCAGCTTAACGGTTTTCCCATCTGGCTTTGAATAATCAATCGGCACCTTTACCCACGCACACTTAGCGGATGCGCCCTCAGAACTATCAGAGCATGTCTCCCACACAGGCTTCTGCGTATAAAACTTCGAAAGCCTGGCATCACCCGTAGCAGGAGCCTGAGCAGCGCCGTTTTGGGAACCATTACCGGGCTGTTTTCCTTGCGAATTGCCCTGTTCGTTCTGCTCACCAACATGTGAGCTCGAAGCAGAACCATTGCCATTCTTAGACCCCTCAGTCACAGTGTCAGCTTTTTGACACCCGGCGAGAGCCAACGCCACCGCGCCAGCAACCGCCACTGTTCGCATTCTGGCTGTCCTCACGTGCATGACTCCTGTTCATTGGGCTACTTAGCGTCGGCAGGAGCGCCTGGCAGGCGTGGGGGCGCCTTCTCGATCACTGCTCGACTTTGTGAGGGATAGGGCGAGTCTTTCTACTCGACGAAACGCCCTGTTTCCTTACACCGTATCGGCTCCTCAACGTGGCATCATCTCGTCCCACATTTACTTAGGAAAGGCACTCCTCCAACCAAGACAAAATTCACTTGTCCAGAGCTGGAACCCGCAGATGCACCAACATCGCCTCAAGCGCAAGCAAAGGCGGAACATTGGCAGCAATTCTCTCTCGTGCCGCCATAATCGCGTTCATCGCAGCAAGCAACCACTCCACTTTTACTGCCTGAGAGAGAGCGATCACATCCGAACGAAGATCCTCATTAACAAGAGAAACCGGTTCGCCCATCGCAACCACGAAAGCATCCCGATAAATGGACTGAAGATCAATCAATGAGCGATCGATAACATCCCGATTCCGGCGTGTAGCCCGAGTTTTCTGTTCTTTTTCCAGCGCGTTCACCTGCGCACGAACATGCGCAGGCTGCGTACGCGCAGCGGGATCAGCACCAAGCGTAACCAACAACTTCTCTTTTTCACGACGATCACGCTCACCCCCATCTGCGCCAGCCTCATCTGCAGCAATCGACGCCAAATCAGCCGCAGCGCTAATCGCGTCAGCAACACTATGAATTCGGGTAGCCATCTTCACCGTCTCACGACGCCGAGTCCGCGCCCCCTCATCCCGCGCCAACCGTCGAGCCAACCCAATATGCGACTGAGCAGCACGCGCCGCATCCGCAGCAAGCACCGGGTCCACACCATCACGCCGCACAAGAAGCTCCGCCACCGCCCCCACCGGCGGAGTGCGCAAACGAACATGCCTGCTGCGCGAACGCAACGTCACAATCACATCCTCAAGAGAAGGCGCACACAAAACCCACACCGTCGCTGGACCAGGCTCCTCAATAGCCTTCAAAAGCGCATCTGCCGCACGCTCAGTAAGCCGATCCGCGTCCTCAATCACCACAATTCGCCACTGCCCCACCGAAGGCAGATGCGCCGAATCATGAGCAAGATCACGCGCATCATGAACCTGGATAGTCAACCCCTCGGTCGCAACAACCTTCACATCCGCATGAGTGCCAGCAATCGCAGTGCGACATTCAACACACCCACCACACCCACCATCAGGACATTGCAAGGCCGCAGCAAAAGCCCGCGCAGCATTAGAACGCCCAGAGCCGGGAGGCCCGGTAAAAAGCCACGCATGCGTCATAGCAGTCGGATCAACAACTGCCCGCTTCAAAACCTCAACCGCAGCCTCCTGTCCCACCAAGTCATCCCAAACAGTCACCCGCGCTCCCCCCGACGCTCACCCAACAGACTTTCCACACGACCCAACACAGCAGCAGCTATCTCCTCAACAGGCGCAGCAGCATCAAGAACCAGATAACGCTGCGGCGCGCAGCGAGCACGCTCCAGAAACCCATCACGAACAGCCTGATGAAAACTATCCGGTTCCGCCTCAATCCGATCCCGGTCTCCCCCACGACGAGCCGCACCCACCTGAGCAGACACATCCAAAAGAACCGTCACATCAGGCACCAAACCACCTGTGGCATATGCAACCAACCCGCGCAAATCCTCCATATCAAGGTCATCACGAGCCCCCTGATACGCAAAAGTGGAATCCACATAGCGATCGCACACCACCACCGCCCCTGCAGCCAACGCAGGACGAATCACTGTCTGCACATGCTGCGCCCGATCAGCGGCGAACAACAACGCCTCCGCCGCAGGAGCGACCTGCTGCCCATGCAAAAGCACCTGACGAATCTGCGCCCCCACAGCAGTCCCACCAGGTTCACGAGTCGCAACAACGCACTCCCCCCGCGAAGATAACGCCTCCACCAGACGCGCAACCTGCGTAGACTTCCCCGCTCCATCTCCACCTTCAAACACCACAAACAGCCCGCGGCCTACATCGCGTCCCGCGCCAGCACAGCCCTGACCAATCCCCATCACCATGAAAGCCAGCCTAGTTGCGAACACCCCCAACAAAAGTTACAGCTGCAGACAAAAGGGACCGAAGCGCTAGCAACGCCTCGGTCCCTTCACAGCCAATAGTCACACCTCAGGCATACGTGTTGATGTTGCGCCCCACGTTGCCCTCGGTAGCCAGCGGCATTGAGCTAAGCAGCTGCGCCGCAGTGGACGATTCACTGTCCATTGCCTTCTTGAGCAGGGAAACCTGGGCTTGCGAGTAGGTCGCCGCGGATCGCTGCATCATGATGCTTTGCGCCAGTGCGATGTCCATATCGTTGTCCTTCCCTCCGGAGCCACATCCGTCGTATCGGAGTAGCCACTACCCTCATCGGCACCCAACCCACCGCCGTGAGAACTTCCGGACAGATGTCTCGAACACCTCACCAACACATCAACCCTGGCCAAGAACACTACGCGTCACAGCACTCTGCTCGGTCAACACACCAGAAATGACATTCTGCGCATCATTGATCTGCTCCACAGTCGACTTCACCTGTACCAACGCCTGAACCACCGACTGCGCGTCAGTCTGAATCGCCGACACCTTTGCCCCAACCTCTTCGGTCGCAGTACTCGTCTCGCGCGACAGTTCCTTCACCTCATTAGCGACCACCGCGAACCCCTTGCCAGCCTCACCCGCCCGAGCAGCCTCAATCGTGGCATTCAACGCCAAAAGATTCGTCTGCTCGGCAATTGATGTAATGGTGTTCACCACATTGCCAATCTCGTTCGACGACTGATTGAGATTAGCCACAATCCGGGATGCCTCATCAGTCAGCCGTTGTGCCTCAGCAGCAACATTCGAGGCCGCAACCACATTCCGCTCCACCTCCGTGATCGAGCTCAAAAGCTCTTCACCAGCACCCTTCGTACGATCCGCATCACGAATACGCTCCAACGCACTCGAAACAAGGAACGCAGTATTCCGCAACGCCGAGGCCCGATCCTCCGTAAGATCAACATCCTTAGTCGTGAAGAAGTCCATCGTCCCGATGACCTCACCCTCAACAATGATGGGAAGAGACACCCCAGACTTCACCCCCGCACGCTGCGCCGCAGGAGCACGCACACAGTCAGTCACCAAACCCAAATCAGGTTCAAACACCAGATCACGCGTACTCCACGTACGACCAGCAACACCCACTCCGCGAGCAAAACTCGCTTTACGCGTCACCTCACGGAACTCTTCACCTGCAGAACCCGACTCGTACTTGTTCTTCAACGTATTGTCAGCAGAATCCACCTCCCAATACGAGCCATACTCCCAACCAAACTGCGCCCGCACCGTGTCAAGAGTTGCCCGAATCGTCTCCCGCTCACTCGAAGACTCATTCGTTTTCTTCACCACCGCATTAATGGCGGCCATATCGCTCTGCATCTCCACCCGACGCTCAGAATCCAACACCCGCTCCAACGCCTGTGACACCAACTTGGCCACACAACGCAACACCTGCAGCCGCACCAACCCCGGCGTATGTTCCTCATCGGCCATGAAATCCATCGTCGCCACGATCTGCCCCTCCCTAAACAACGGGAACGACACAGCCGACCTCACACCATTCTCATACGCAATCTGCGCACGCGGACAATCCTTCACCGCACGCAAATCCGGTTCAAAAATCAACTCACGCTGACTCCACGCGCCACCCACCAACCCAACACCCTCAGAAAACGCCGCCCCCCGCGTCACCGGGGCAAACCGATCCGATAAACTCCCCGACTCCATCCGGAGCCTCAAAACCTTCTCTTTCGGATCCATCACCCACACCGACCCGTATAGCAAATGGAAACTGTCACGAATCGTTTCCAACGCCACCCGGAAAACATCATCCCCGCTACGCGCACCAGCAACCTTGTCCACCAAGATCTGCAGAGCCTCAACATATCCACGTAGCTCTTCTTCATGTGTATCTGTCTGCAGGGACACACGCGTCCCAGCCGATCTGCCGAAGATCACAGTGGACTCCATTCACGCACGGGTCACAAAACAGATCGACAACCCTGCGCCGACCTACCTCGACAAATCGACCGCACCCACCCAATCTTTAAAACACACAAACACAAGCTGGCCCAGAGCAGAACCACGCCCCGGGCCAGCTATGAAACATCAGGCTTTCTTAGGAGCAGCTTTCTTTGTGGTTGTTTTCTTCGCGGTGGACTTCTTCGCCGGCGTTTTCTTCGCCGTAGCCCGTTTACGTGTCACCGGCCCCTTAGCCCGCTTCTCCGCCAACAACTCAAAACCACGCTCAGCAGTGATCGTTTCCGGATCATCACCACTACGCAACGTCGCATTGGTCTCCCCATCCGTCACATACGGGCCAAAACGACCTTCCTTAACCACCACGTTCTTGCCTGTCACCGGATCAGGACCAAGATCAGCAATCGGAGGCCTAGCCGCCGCGCGCCCCCGCCGCTTGGGCTGCGCGTACAAAGCCAACGCCTCTTCCAATGTCACTGTGAAGATCTGATCCTCCGAATCCAAAGAACGCGAATCCTTCTCCTTCTTCAAATACGGCCCGTAACGGCCATTCTGCGCCGTGATCTCCTCGCCACTGTCCGGATCGACACCAACCACCCTCGGCAAAGACAACAACTTCAACGCCTCATCAAGGCTCACCGTCGCCAAATTCATCGACCGGAACAAACTCGCTGTCCTCGGCTTAGGCTGCTTAGACTTCGGGGTGCCTTCTTCAGGCTCAGGCAAAATCTCACTCACGTACGGACCAAACCGGCCAGACTTCGCCACAATCATGTGACCTGTCTGAGGATCCTTGCCTAGCTCTCTACCGTCGTCAGCAGCCAACTCCAACAACTCACGCGCTTTCTGCGGCGTCATCTCATCTGGAGCGATGTCATCATTCACCGTTGCGCGACGTCCCCGCTTCGAGGAATCCCCCTCCCCCGCAGCGCCGTCAACTGGCTCTCCATCTGCAGAGGCAACTTCTTCTACGTACGGGCCATACCGGCCCACACGCACCACCATGCCCTCACCGAGATCAATGGTCGAAATTCCTTTCGCATCAATCTCGCCAAGGTTCGCAACTAGCTCCGCCAACCCTTCATGCGGCTCACGGTCATCCGAAACCACACCATCGTTACCGAAATAGAACTGCGTCAGCCACTCAACCCGACCCTCATCGCCACTAGCAATGGCATCGAGGTCTTCCTCCATCCGCGCCGTGAACTGATAGTCCACCAACGTCGGAAAATGCTCCTCCAACAGTCGCGTCACCGCAAACGCCAACCACGTAGGAACCAAAGCCTGACCACGACTATTGACATAGCCACGATCCTGGATCGTCGCTACAGTTGCCGCATACGTCGATGGGCGCCCAATGCCCAGCTCCTCCATTGCCTTAACCAACGTAGCTTCGGTATACCTCGCAGGCGGGTTTGTCTGATGCCCCTCAGCTTGAGCATCAGCACAATCCAACTCAACGCCCTCACCCAACTTCGGCAAACGACGCTCCGCACTGTGCTCAACAGCACCCCGGCGGTCCTCATCCCGGCCCTCCTCATAAGCAGCCAAGAACCCCCGGAACGTAATCACTGTTCCACTAGCCGAAAACTCCGCCGACTCAACAGACTCGCCAGCAACCTCAACACCAGCAACCGGCACCGACACCCGCAAAGAAGCCGTCGACCCACGAGCATCAGCCATCTGTGAAGCGACCGTCCGCTTCCAAATCAGCTCGTACAGAGCAAAATCCTCACCCGTCAACTGCCCAGCCACCTGAGCAGGAGTACGGAAAACATCACCCGCCGGACGGATTGCCTCGTGCGCCTCCTGCGCGTTCTTCACCTTTTTCTCATACCGACGCGGCTTATCTGGAACGAACTCAGCCCCATACATATCCCGCGCCTGACCACGCGCAGCAGACAACGCCGACTCCGACAACGTCGTCGAATCCGTCCGCATATACGTGATATAGCCGTTCTCATACAGCCGCTGCGCAACCCTCATCGCATTACGGCTACTCAAGCGCAACTTACGCCCTGCCTCCTGCTGCAAAGTCGACGTCGTGAACGGCGCCGCAGGACGGCGCGTATACGGCTTCTCCTGAACTGAAGTCACCGTCCCCACGCCACCGGAAACCGCAGACGCAATAGCCTGAGCCTCTACCTCACCCAAATGACGAACACCCTTGCCCGTCAGCTCACCAGCATCAGAAAAATCACGCCCCGAAGCCACCCGAACGCCACCCACGCCCGTCAACTTCGCCGTGAAATCCTCCCCACCACCCGAACGCGTTACAAAACGCGCAGACGCATCCCAATAATTCGCCACCACAAACGCCATACGCTCACGTTCACGCTCAACCACCAAACGCGTCGACACCGACTGGACACGCCCAGCAGACAGCCCCGGACGCACCTTGCGCCACAACACCGGCGAAACCTCATACCCGTACAAGCGATCCAAAATCCGACGCGACTCCTGCGCATCCACCAGGTCATGATCAAGATCACGCGTGTTCTGCACAGCCTTCGTAATCGCATCCTTGGTGATCTCATGGAACACCATGCGCTTAACCGGAACCTTCGGCTTTAGCACCTCCAACAAGTGCCACGCAATCGCCTCGCCCTCCCGATCCTCATCGGTAGCGAGATACAACTCATCGGCAGAGCGCAACAACCGCTTCAGCTCCGCAACCTTCGTCTTCTTCTCCGAAGACACTACGTAATACGGAGCAAAGCCATTCTCTACATCGACCGCGAACTTCCCGAACGGCCCTTTCTTCTCCGCAGGCGGCAACTGACTCGGCGTCGGCAAATCGCGAATGTGCCCCACCGAGGCCTCAACCTCGAAACCAGCACCGAGATACCCGGCGATCGTCTTCGCCTTAGCAGGCGACTCCACGATGACCAACTTGGTCCCAGACTCAGCCACGATCCACTTCCCACTTCCCGCAGAAACTTCTCACGAACACTTCAGCTCTTCTCACAAACACACGCGCCCCCGGACGAAACAACGCCACGACTAGTCAACGCACAACGACCGTAACGCCTTCGCACCCCCGCAGACACTGCGGCGACACGCTCACAAACCACACAACTGCACTCACAGTAGAGCGCATACACCGCACAAACACGTCAAGACAGACGCAGAAAACCACCTGCCACAAGCTCACGCACCACCGGCAACGCCTCAGCACACACCTGTTCCACAGACTCATCCATCAAAGCCGCAATCGCTACCACTGACTGCCGCAACGTCAAATCACCATCAGCCACGTCCACCACCGCACACACTTGTGGCGAGACACCCAACGCACGACGCAATGATCCTCCCTGACGCACCACAATCGCCGCAGGATCACCACACCCAGGCAACATATGCTTCTCAATCGTCACATCGCCAGCAACCTTCAAACGCACCTCCAACAAAGCCTCATCATCCAACTCCGCCAAACGCGCCCGGACTGCCAAACCATCCCGCACCGACTCCCCCATCGGCAACGACACAGGCCCACGCACCTCCATCAAATCCCGGAATGGCTCACGCTCACCCACAGGACGACCCAACATCACCACCCCAAAACCAATCCCCTCTACGCCACGCTGAGCAAAATCTTCCAACCACGCTGAATACAACGACTCATATTGATACGAACCGGGAACAAACCCACCATCACGCGCCCACGTTGAGGCATACTCCGCCGGATCCTGCACATCTCTCTGCACCACCCACGCATCCAACCCCGTCCCAGCCAACCACTCCTGCAACCGATCCGACCACACCTGACCTTGCGAAATCTCCCAATTCCCAATGAAATGAGCAACCCCACCCGGATTCAAAAACTCACCAACCTGCCCCACCAATGTCTTCATCACCGAATCCCCCGCCAAACCACCATCCCGATACTCAAATACCGGCACCCCAGCCACCTGCGGCGTAATCACATACGGCGGATTACACACCACCAAATCGAACCGCTCACCCGCCACCGGCTCAAACAACGAACCACAACGCACATCCCACTCCACACCAGCCAACGCCGCCGTAAAACGCGCAAACGCCAACGCCCGCTCCGACACATCCGTCACCACCACCTCATCGGCATGCGCACCCAAATGCAACGCCTGCACCCCACTACCCGTACCCAAGTCCAAAGCACGACCAACTCGCGGACGCGACGTCCACTGCGCCAACGTCACCGACGCGCCACCAACACCCACCACATGATCCGTAGCCAACGGCCCGGACCCAAAAGCACCAGTCACATCCGAAACCACCCACCACACATTCTCCTCATCGCCATACGGACGAAGATCCACCCCTGCCTGCAACGCCGCACCCGCACGACGCACCAACCCCAACCGAAGCAAGCCATCCCCACCAACAGAAGGAAGAGCAGCGTCAACCTCTGCGAAATCCACCTCCAAACCCAACGTAAACAACCGCACCACCACACCCGTGGCGCCACCACATTCACGAGTCTTCAACTCCGCAGGCAACACCTCACCACGCCGCAACGCAGCCGAAGCCACTGTCCCCAAATATGACTCCACGCCCTCAACCGTGAAATCACACGCCAACAAATCAGCGCGCAAAGCAGCAACCAACTCAGGAACGACAACCGGCGGAACAAAACTCATGCACACAGTTCACCACGGCTCACCGCACCCTCACCTACCACTCATGCACGACCTCCCTCCGTCGGACGATGACGCCCCTGCGCATCCAACGACGGCAACGCCCTGCTCTTAACCAATTCCTGCGCCACCACCCGCAACTTCAAATTCAGATCCTGTGAATACCTCCGAAGCACCGAAAAAGCGGCTTCCTCATCCAGCCCAAACCTCTCCATCAAAATGCCCTGGGCTAAACCGATCACATGCCGCCCAGCCATCGCCTCACGAAGCCCCTCCTCCGTTTTCGTCGCAGCAATCGCAACCGAAGCTTGCGAGGCCAACCTTGCCCCGACTACACCATGAGACTCCCCAAAAGCACCAGGAACCGAGTGATAGAGATTCAGCGCTCCCAAAGTTCCATTCAACGTCGCCAACCGCAGCGACAACACGCTTCGGATACCCAACTGCGCCAACCCGCGACACCAAGGCTCCCACCGCGGGTCCGTCAACGTATCGACAATCAAATACACAGCCTCATCACCGATGGCCTCTAAACACGGCCCCGATTCCAAATCCAACTGCAACCGATCAGCCTGAGAAGCCAACTCATCATCAGCCTCCGCAGCCTCTACATGACGTTTAACAACCAACATTGCGCCACCACGCTCAGCTTCAACGACCTCCCGGATCGTCTCCAAAGCGGTGCGCAACGCCCCTCTTGTGCCGTCCGCCGACGAAAGTTCCAACGCAAACTCAGCGAAATCGAAAGTGCCCATACCTGAAAAGAGACTCCTGATGCACTGCGCAAACCGCAGTCTGTGCCTTCGCGACACGGTCTCCTGCACCCGGCCACCTACGGGCACCGACGGAAAGCAACAGCCGAAACACCAGTCGCGGCTCTGCGCACACCAGTCGCAGCCCTACGCCCGGCCACAAAAACAGCCCGACAGGCACGAGGAGAACTCCCTCATCACGAAGCGGGAGTGGCACAGAGGCTTGACCACTCAAATCAATAGCCGTCGAACGGTCATACACTCGACACCGCACGAACGAATGAGAAAAAACACACGCTCCACACACTGCCGCAACGTTGGAATTCCAACGTAAACAGACCAACTGGCCACCGGCGACGACCAGCACCACCAGACACGACGACCAACGAAGTTTACGATTCGGTAGCCGACAGCACCAAGCGGCCACCAAAATCGCACCCCAAAACACCACCCACATTCGCTGCCTCAGCAGCTTCTCTCTCGTCTCACAAAGAAAACATCTGGCTCAAACGTCCCCACCAACCACAATTCATCCCCGGCTCCAGCTCAGCGAACGCCTGCCCGCGCTTCAGCTCGAGCCTGATAAAAACCAAAATGCGGCAATGAACCAGACAAGTTAACGACAGCTGTCACCGCCACCTCTTTCCCACTCACCCGGCAGGAAGACAGACGCGCATCATTCTTCTGAGCAATACTGCGACCTCGACGGCATGCATCGGCTCCAGAACCACCAAGAACAAGAGACTTAGCCGCCCCTACAGCAGCAAGATCTGCAGCTGCAGTCGCACGATGCGAAGCAATGACGGCAGCGCCGACCATCATCCAAGCCAAAAAAACCGTGATAACTAGTCCAACAATCCCAAGGACAAGAACGGTGCCTGAACCACGATCTCGTGCATCAACAGCAGCTTGCCTCAACGATTGAGTCAGCATCGAATTCACACCTGACCCAGCCACGAAATATCAGTAGGAAGAACTGCCGAGCCGAGACGACGACCAGAAATACCTACCGATTCATCTGGAGCGCTGGCGCTAGCACCAGCATGAAGCTGCTGAACCCATGCAACACGAGCGGGAGCAGTAACAGTCACCCGCATTTCTTTGCCTCGCGCAACACTGATACGAGATCCCGTCGGCGCGGTTTGTTCAGCTAGCCGCACAGCCACAGCTGCGTTGTCGCCACGTGCCAGAGCACGCGCGCCAGAACGGGCGGCATCAATGCATCGCACCTGATCCATAAGAACACCGAGCAGGACCGCAACAACGGTAACGAGAATCATCACGGCGGGTGTGGCCAGCGCCAGTTCAGCGGTGCTGTAGCCAGCATCGCGTCGATTTGTGTGGTTGAGGTCCTGCGCGGTGCTTTTCATCGGTTAATTCACTTGCCCTTGGATTTGATAGCGCCGGTAATTACTTTCTGTAGCTCCGCCTGGATAGTTCCGGACTTGACGATGGCCAGGAGAACACCGGCGAATGCAACGGCAGCGAGGATGCCGACGGCGTATTCAGCGGTGGTCATGCCTGCGTCATCGCGGTTGCGGAAGCGTTCGACGGCGCAATGGACATAGGTAGTGACCGTGGCAGCGCTAGTAGCCACGGCTTGGTCGAGACGGGAGCGGATTGTGGTGCTCTCGGCAGATGCGAGGGTCATGGTGTTCTCCTGATGTGGGTTGCGCGGCGGTGGCCGCGGAATTTTCTTGTGCCCAACTCGAAGGGCACAAAGTCCATGGTTGGTTGCGCGGGGCGTCGGAATGCTGGGCTTAGCTGTCTCTGGGGATAGCGGGGCGGGTTGTGCACATCCGAAGGCGCTGGAGAGTCTTAATGGCTGAGGACGTCTCCGGTGATGGCGATAACGATGGGGACGACCGTGGTGAGGATGAAGGCGGGGAGAAAGGCAAGCCCCAAGGGGAGAACAACTCGGACTGCGAGTTTGGCGGTGGCTAGTTCTAGGCGGGCTTGCTCGGCTTGTCGAAGGTCGTCGGCAACGCGCAAGAGAAGGTCTGCCGGGGCGACGCCTGCGCGGCGAGCCAGGAGGAAAGCGCGAGCAACGGGAGTCCATGCCTCAGGCAGCGCTGCCCACGCTTCGCGATCAGGTACTCCCCAACGGAGAGCTGAAGCCACAGAGAGTAAGTGAGCACCAATCGCATCGTGTTGTCTGGTGCCGACCGCTTCGAGGGATTCGATGACTCCTTTGCCGCTGCGTAGAGTCATGGCAAGGAGCATGACAGTGCCTGCGAGTGCGTCGGCTCCAACGGGGGGTGCTGTGTTCTGGGTGGTCTGGGTGTGGCGTGCGAGCGCTTGTAGGTGGCGGTTGTGGGTGGGCCAGGCCAGGAGGGCTAGGGCAGTGAGGGTGGCGATGACGAGGGTCATGTGAGTACCGGTCCTGCAAGCGTGTGGGTGATGAGGTGGTTGACCCAGGTGCGGCCGATAAGGATGAGGATGATGCCAGCTGCCAGGGCTGCCCAGACGAGGGGGGTGGTGCTGTAGATGTGGAGAAGATCTACGCCCAGGAGTAGGCCTAGCAGGGGTCCTGTTGCGGGTAGGAGAGTAAGAAGTGTCATGGTGGCTTTGGCGCCGGCGATGGCTGAGCGTGTGCGTTCACGTTGGTCGCGGCGGTCGCGCAGCACTCGGGTAGCGGTGTGAGCTGCCTCTGCCAGGGGGGTTCCTGTTTCTTCGGAGAGAGACCAGGCTCGGGCTAGGAGTGCTAGTTCGGGGTTGTTGATGCGGTGTGCGGCTTCGCTCCAGCCTGCGGCGAGGCCTTCTCCCATACGTGCGCGGTGTTCGACGGTGGTCAGGGCGTCACCAAGTTTGCCGGTGATACCTTCTCTGGCCAGTGCGAGGGCTGCTGCTGGTGGTAGTCCTGCGCGGAGGGCTCCGCTGAGTGCTTCAACAACGTTGAGGAGATCTTTTTCGATTCCGGTGTGGCTGTCTCGGTGGCGTTGCTTTTTCCAGGCGGTGAAAGCGTGTCGCGGCGAGGTAGGGATGTGGTTTGGGTGGGTGTTGGTGGGATGTTGGGTGGGCCAGAGGGTGATGGCTGTTCCGGCGAGCAGCGCGGGTATCCAGGCAGAGATCATGGGGTTCTCCTGAGCCAGGTGGGGTTGGTGAGGGGTATTGCTGGGGTTGGACGTTGGGGTCGTGAGGTGGGCGCTGCCGGGGTGTGGGGTGTGTGAGTGGCGGGTGTCTCAGGTAGCGGTGCAGGGGTGAGGTGCTCGGCAAGAAGTTCTTGTAGGAGGGTCCAACCTGGTTCTTGGGCTCCGCGAGGTGTGTGGGGGGTGTGGTGTTGGTTGGAGGTGTCGCCCAGGTGTGGGTTACGTAGCGCAGTGCGGACGTGGAGTTCGTCATTTTCGGCGTGGAGGAGGCCGATGCTTTCAACAATGCGGTGGGTAGGTGTGCGGCGTAGGTGAATGACAACGGACAGGGCTGATCCGAGTTGGGCGCGGACGGCAGCTGGGGTCATTCCGGCAAGTGCGCCGAGTGCTTCGAAGCGGGTGATGACGTCGTGGGCGCTGTTGGCGTGGATGGTGCCACTGCCTCCTTCGTGCCCAGTATTGAGTGCGGTGAGCATTTCACGGACTTCGGCGCCGCGAACTTCACCGACGACGAGGCGGTCGGGGCGCATGCGCAGGGATTGACGGACGAGGGCGACCATGTCGACGGCGCCGGCACCTTCGACGTTGGCTGGGCGGGCTTGCATGCGTACGACGTGGGGGTGATGGACGGCTAGTTCACGGACGTCTTCGACGACGAGGATGCGTTCGTCGGGCCGGGCTTGGGCCAGGAGTGAGGCGAGGATGGTTGTTTTTCCGGTGCCGGTGCCGCCGGAAACGACGAAGGAGCAGCGGGCAGCAACGATGGCGCGCAGGATGTCGGCCCATTCAGGCGGCATAGATCCGAGGGTTACGAGGCGTTCAAGAGAGACGACGTCGGCGCGGGGGATGCGCAGGCTGATGTGTGCGGCGGAGTCGACGAGGGGAGGTAGGACGGCGTGGAGTCGGATTCCGCCGGGCAGGAGGCCGTCGACGTATGGGCTGGCTTCGTCGAGGCGGCGGTCGGCTAGTCCAGCAAGGCGCACTGCCAGTCGGCGGACTGCGTCAGGGTCGCCGATCTCTATCTCGGTGGTTTCGAGGCCGTTTCCTCGGTCAATCCATACGGTGTCGGTGCCGTTGACGAGGATGTCGGTGACGCCGGGGGTGGTCAGGAGGGGCTCGAGGGGACCAAGTCCGAGGGTGGCGGCCCGTAGAGCGTCTCGGGCGTGGGCAGCGCCTTGTTCTCCTAGCAGGCGGCTTTCGTCGTGGGCGACGGCGTCGACGCGTGCGGCCGTGGGCCCTCGGCCGGCACGGATGTGGTTCCAGATGCTGGTGGATGTGGTGGGGGCGCTCATGCGGCTGGGTGTCCTTGGGTGAGAAGGGTGCTCAGGAGTTGGTTTGCTGCTTTGGCGAGGTGTCCGCGTTGTCCTGGTGGTTCGCCGTGGAGGAGGTCGCGGTGGCAGCGGGGGTCGTCGGTGACGCGGGCAGCTAGGGCCAGGCCGAGGGTGGATTGGATGGTTTCGGGTAGGTGGGTGGCCCCTTTGGGGGTGCGTTGGGCTAGCCACCAGGTGGGGCCGGTTTCGGGGGCAGTGTTGGTGATGGCTGTTGCTGCGGCGAGGGATTGAGGGCTGTGGCCGACGAGGAGGACGATGTGGTCGGCTCCGTGCCAGGGGCGGGGGTCAAGGGTGGTGGCGTGGGGGGTGGTGTCGTCGGCAGGGGGTGCTGGGCGGGGGCGACCAGCGTCGATGAGGACGAGGTCGGTTCCGGTGGTGAGTGCTTCGAGGGTGGTGTGGTCGGCTTCCTCTGGGATGTCGGTGATGAGGTTGTTGGAGTGGGAGAGCACCCAGATGTTTTTTTCGTTGGGCAGTTCGCGCATGAGGAGGTCGGCGGGTAGGTGGCCATGTGCACCAAGCAGGTCGGGCCAGCGTGCACCGGGGAGGTGGTCGAGCCCGAAGATGGTGTCTAGACCGCCTCCTGCTGTGTCGCGGTCGATGCAGGCGACGCGGTATCCGGCGGCGGAAGCGGCGACGGCGGTGGCGGCGAGGAGGCATGAGGTGCCGAGGCCGCCGGAGGCGCCGGTGAAGGCGATGGTGGGTGCTTTTCCGCTCATGTCGTCATCGTGTCGGCATGAGGGTGGTCAGTGGCGTTGGCTGGATGGGGTTTGTGGATTGTGGGGCGGGTAGGTGGGGTGTTGTGGATAGGCGGCGGTTTTGCGGTGATTTTCCCGGTAAATGGGTGAGTCCCCGCTGGGGGGACAGCGGGGACTCACCAAGGAACGCGCCTAGCCCCGGGGGGAGGAGCTGGTGCGCCGCGCTACGACCCGAAGGGAGCGCTGCATTTATTGTGTCGAGCTTGGCGACGGTATGCAACGGGGCGCGGAAAAAAGTTTGCATGAACCTGTAACGCCTTGGCAGCTACCTGACCCTGTCATTTCTTCTTCTCTACTACTGCCGAGAATACCGTTGTGATCTGGGCGTTTTCCCTTTTTTTCTTGTTCTTTAGTGACGGATATCTATCGCCAAAACACGTGAATCTGATGATTCAACATCAACACGCATTTATTTTTGCGCAAATAATGTCACCGTTGTCCAGGACGAGTTACAGCAGCAGCCCGCGCAGCATCAGCAACCCGCCCTCCCTCAGCAGCACCGTGAGCAATAGCGTGACAACAGTGCTGCACCCAAACCACAACACCATCCATGTCACCCCTATCTCTAGAGCGCGCATACGCCGCAGCAGCCGTGAAATAGTCATCCACCCCCATCGCGAAATGCCCAGCCTCAGGCACCACTGCACGCGTGGAATCCACATGACGCGAACGCAACAACAATCGCTCCAACGCCCGCCCAAGAAGCCCATTCGCACACGGAAATGGCCTAGAGCGCAACACCTCACCATGCACAAGCGCCGCCAACAACACCGGCGACGTAACCCCTTGCCGAAACTCATTAAGCAGCGCAAATAAACTAGCGCGCGCATCATCAGCCTCCGGCTCACGACCTAACGCACTAAGCAACTCACTACACCCCTCCCCCGCCACCCGCGTACGACCAACCTGCCCCACCGCAAGCGCATTACCCGCCACCGCATGCAACCGCGCCACTGCCTGACGTGGCGCATCCTCAAATTTGCTATCCAAACGGTCAACCTCAGCCGTCAAAGCAATCGCCGCCCGAGTAACCCGATTCGACGGGTCGGTAGTAGGAGGCCACAACGCCCCCGGCACCGACAACTGCCGAACCCGATCCACGGAAGCACGACCTTCAGAAAGCGCAGCCGACCCATGCGCACCGCGAACACGCGACTCAAACATGATCTCCGGTAAATGTCGACGCAAACCTTCATGGAACCGAAGCCGCGAACACGCACCAGCTGCCTGGGCCACCTGGGAGCGCAACTCAGGCAGCGAAGCTGCCTCTGCAACAAGTAGGGGGATCTGCGACACGTTTAGACCCTAACGCCGTGGTTCGGCGGGCCATTCACGCTCTCACATGCAGCGAGGCGCGTGAAAAGTGCCACATGCAAGACGAAACACACTGTGCTGCACACGATGCCTATCCGGCGTGCCTGCGTTGTGTCATCCGACCTCATCGAGACACACCGGCCCCACACAACACCCCGGTCACCTCACGGACACAGGAGCCCCAGCGGCAGCCGAGGCACCCAACACCCACGCAGACCCCTACTGACAAGCAAAAACGACTTTGAGGCATTTGGGCACAACAAGCCCGAACCTCCATCACCTGGCACAAAGATTTCGAAAACGTCCTCGACTGGAGCAACTCGCCACTTGTCCAATGGTTCATCGACAGTGAACCCGGCGACACCCGCAACATCACCTACCCTGACCTCAAAAACAAAGTCTGCAGGGCCGCCAACACATGGCGGCAAACAGAAACCGGCGCCATCATGACCTCTCCCTACCCGGTATCACCACCTTGAAGCCAGGTGGCGCCCAACACCCCATTCCCGGCATAGACGTAGAGATCCTCAACAACATTGCCCAACCCGTTGAAGACAGAACCCAAGAATTCCTCATCATCACCAAACATGACCATCCATGGCCCCGTGAAGTCTGGGGAGATACACAACGCTGTATCGATACCTACCGGTCACGTCTTGAAGGCATGTACTTCGCCGCAGATGGAGCTAAGAAAAACACCAACGCAAACATCTGGATTCTTGGCCGCGTCGACGACGTCATGAACGTCTCCGGACACCGACTCTCCACTTCTGAGATTGAGTCAGCTTTAGTCAGCCATGACGCAGTGAGCTCAAAAACTGCCGTATTCGGAGCCACAAACGAGATGACTGGTCAGGCTGTCGCCACATTCGTGATCTTGCGCGCAAGGGTAGATGGACCAGAGGAAAAGAGTCTCGTTGAAGAGCTACGCGATGTGGCAGAAAACCGCGAAGTCAGTGACGTCACCACTCTGGCAGATTCCTCCGTGATGGAGTTCATCAGCACCAACATGCGCTCACGATCACAGTAAGCGCACGCTGAGAAGCACTGTTACAGAAGGAGGGAGTTTTGCATGAACAACACTTATGCCTGCCCACTCCTTCTGTAACGGAATGCTTCACGAATTGATTGGCCGTTCACGCAGCACCGGGATGTGTTCTCCGCTCCACACCGCATCAGGATCAGAGAGTGCAGTGATGACTGGACGCAGCCCCATCCACCATTGTTCTTTGGGCCTGCGATTGACGACGTCGAGATGTTCCATGATGCGGTCGAGACGGTTAAGACGAACTTCACCTTCAAGCAACCCGACGCAACGGCCTTCGTGACGACCTGCTGAAAGCTGCTCAACAATGTCGCGGATTGCTCCCTCAACGAGCCGGGCAGCAAGAATACGGTCATTGCTAGAGGGACTGCCGCCTTGCTGAATGTGACCAAGGACCGCAGTGCGAACGTCATAGAGACCGTGTGCTTCTTGCTCGAACAAACGAGCCATGAAGTCAGCCGTGTAGCGTTCGTTAGCACGTTCGTTGCGGATTGCTAGGAAGAGACGTCGTCCGTCTTTGAAAGCGGCAATCATGTGTTTGACGTCGCGGGTGAGGTCATCGAGAGTGACTCCTTCTTCGTGAAGATAGACACGCTCAGCACCCGTAGCAATGCCTGCCATGAGAGCCAGATAGCCGCATTTACGCCCCATGGTTTCGGTGACGAAACAACGCTGCGAGGCAGTGCCGGATTCTTTGATGGCATCGAGTGCCCAAATAGCGCGGTTTAGGGCAGAGTCTGAACCAATTGAGAGTTCAGAGAAAGGCAGATTGTTATCGATGCTGGCTGGCACGCACATGATTGGGATGGCAAGTGCTGGGTAGCGTTCGGATTCGGTGAGCATGCGGTGAGCGGTGAGATAGGCGTTGTATCCACCGATAAGCATGAGGGCATCGACGTCATTCTTTTCCAGGGTGCGGGAGATGGCGTAGAGGTGTTCAAGGTCAGGCACCATGCGTCGGACGCCAAGTTCAGCCCCTCCAAGGCCAACCCATGAATCGACGTCAGCCCAGGAAATTTCGTGGATGTCATCGTCGAGCAGACCAGGCACCCCGCCGGTAATTCCTAGAACGGTCAGCCCGCGCTGCATACCTAACCGGACAGCGGCTCGGGCGGCAGCGTTCATGCCTGGGGCGAGGCCACCAATGTGCATGATGGCTAGGCGTTTTCCGTACCCGGGCCGGTCTTCACGAGGGCCGTCTTCAGGGCGTGAGAGACGACGGAACAGTTCGACACCTTCGAGAAATTCGGTTCCGCGGGCACGAACGGCGTCGCTGTAGTTGCCTGCGGCAACGGTGGCTGCGATGTTGCCGGTAGCGGTGACGGCTTCGACAAGGTCGATGCGGGCAATGCGCCCTGATCGGACTCCGATGATGTGGGCAGGTTGGTCAGGGGTTGCTTCGAGGACTTCTTGCGCAGCGGCGTAACCAAGCAGGGTGGACATCCATCGGTCGTAGGCGCTGGGAGTTCCGCCTCGTTGAACGTGTCCAAGGATGGTGATTTTTGCGTCTTCACCTGTTGTGTCGTGGATTGCGGCTTGGACGCGCTCGCAGGTGATGGGGGTGCCGTCGCGTTCTTGGGCTCCTTCTGCGACAAGGATAAGACTGTCGCGTCGTCCTGCGGCGCGGCCGTCACGAATTTTTGTGGCGAGGTCGTTTTCCCATCCGGGTTCAGGTGGTGCTTCAGGGACGAAAACGTAGTCGCAGCCACCAGCGATGGCAGCGAAAAGGGGAAGGTAGCCGCAGTGGCGTCCCATGACTTCGATGACGAAAGTGCGTTGGTGGCTGGCGGCGGTGGACGCTATCGCATCGATGGCTTCGAGGATGCGGTGCATGGCGGAGTCGGCACCGATGGTCATATCGCTGCCGATGAGGTCATTGTCGATAGAGCCGACTAGGCCAGCGACCATGAGTGCAGGGTGTGCATCTGCGGTGGTTTGGTCGATTTCTCCGGCAGCGACGAGTTCTTCGAGTAGTTCGGGCCAGTGGTGGCGGAAGGCGTGTGTTCCGGCCAGTGATCCGTCGCCTCCGATGGCGACGATGCGGTCGATGCCAAGTTGTAGGAGGTTCTTGGCAGCGCGGCGCATGCCTTCTCGGGTGCGGAAGTCGGCTGAGCGCGCAGTGCCGATGATAGTGCCGCCTTTGGCGAGGATACCGCCGACGTCATCCCATTGGATGGGGGTGATGGTACCTTCGACTGCGCCTTGGTATCCCTCCCAAATGGCGTAGACCTCAGCGCCGGCGTGGATGGCGGTGCGGACTACAGCTCGGACGGCAGCGTTCATGCCTTGGGCGTCTCCCCCGCTGGTAAGGATGGCGATGCGGCAAGGAGCGTCGGTGTGGGGGTCGTGTTGGTCTATGTTCACTGCTATCTCGTTCCGCTGCGGCGTGGACCGGGTGTTCTCTGGTTTCTATGTTCGCTTGTGCAGGTGGAGTTAGACGAGTATTCGTGCAGTGGAGGCGCGCGAGGTGTTGGGGTTTGGGTGTTGGGGCGAGTCTTGTTGTGTCTGAGGAGGGGCACTGTGTATGGGATGGCGGGTCCATGTACTCGCCGGAGGTGGTTTGACTCGTTATTGTCAGTATTGATCAGACTTGTATGCAGACGCTTCGGTTCGTCCGCTTGACGTCCCTCGCAGAGTTGTGCGCCCGGGCTCCTACGGATCGATGGAACTGCACCGATTGGCTCACAAACGAGGAGACACTATATGCCCACTAATATTCCCCCCACTGAGAAGCCTGAGGCGTCGCGTCCAGCGGACCCGTCGCTGGGGCGTCTCATTAATTCCGCGCTGGAGGATGTATCCAGCCTGGTGCGTAGTGAGATCGAGTTGGCCAAGCTCGAGATCACGAAAGATTTGAAGAAGGCTGTTGTCGGGGCGGCGATGTTCATCGTCGCGGCCGTGTTTGCTGTGTTCGGGTTGGTGTTTTTGCTGCACACTCTTGCGCTGGCTTTGGTTGCGTTGGGGCTGGCTCCGTGGCTGGGCTACCTGATCGTCACGTTGTTGCTGTTTGGCGCGGCCGCTGGAGTGGCATTCATCGGTAAGTCGAAGGTTTCTGAGGTGAACCCGACGCCTAAGCGTGCGGTGGCGACAACGAAGGACACGCTGGACTCGTTGAAGCGTTCGAAGTCTGGTGAGGCCACTGCTGCGGTGCGTCGTCAGGATGCGTTTGCTTCGGGTGCGACTTCTTCTTTCACTGCGCGATTGGAGAACGCTTCTTCCTCGCCTGAGATCCGCCACTGAATGGGAGTTATTCCGCAGTGCGTTCAGGATCGTGACCGAGCTGTCTGATCCGTTGTGACACGGCCCGTCAACCTTATGGTTGGCGGGCCGTGGGCGTTGTTGGGGGCGCTGACTCTAGTGAGTTTTTCTGTCTGCTCAGGCGCGCGGGGTTTAGGCCTGGCTGTGCTTGTGGACGAATAGATAGTTCGTGCATACATGTAGAAGGCTTGGTTCTGCAGATTTTCTGCAGAACCAAGCCTTCTAGCGATTGTTAGGCAACAGCATGGGAGGGCAACTCAGAAGTCCCAGTCGTCGTCGGTGGTGTCGACAGCTTTACCCATGACGTAGGACGATCCCGATCCAGAGAAGAAGTCGTGGTTTTCGTCAGCGTTGGGGGAAAGCGCGGCCAGGATTGACGGTGAGACAGCGGTCGCGCTCGGCGGGAACAGTGCCTCATAGCCAAGGTTCATGAGTGCTTTGTT
Source organism: Dermatophilus sp. B7861-1 (assembly GCF_058996045.1). NCBI lineage: Bacteria > Bacillati > Actinomycetota > Actinomycetes > Micrococcales > Dermatophilaceae > Dermatophilus > Dermatophilus sp. B7861-1. Next base: position 2,435,817 of record NZ_CM180082.1, read on the forward strand.
GGCGTTGTAGCGCATGAACATTTTGACGTCTTCGGTGAATCCGATTTCGTCGTACATGGATTCAGCGTAGGACTCTTCGTTGTCGTAGAGCTCGTTGAGCAGGTCGAACGTGTATTCCTTGATTTCATCACGTCGTGCCTGGTCGGCCTCTTTTAGTGCCTGCTGGCACTTGTACCCGATGTAGAAACCGTGGACGGCTTCATCACGGATGATGAGGCGGATGAGGTCTGCGGTGTTTGTCAGCTTGGCGCGGCTACTCCAGTACATGGGGGTGTAGAACCCGGAGTAGAAAAGGAACGATTCCAGCATGACGGAGCAGACTTTGCGTTTTTCGGCGTCGTCTCCGTAGTAGTAGTCGAGGATGATCTGGGCTTTGCGTTGGAGGTGTTCGTTCTCTTCGCTCCAGCGGAAGGCCTGGTCAATCTCTTCGGTGGAGATCAAGGTGGAGAAGATCGAGCTGTAGCTCTTGGCATGCACGGATTCCATGAAGGCGAAGTTGGTGAAAACTGCTTCTTCATGGGGGGTGCGGGAGTCGGGGATCATGGCTACGGCGCCAACGGTGCCCTGAATGGTGTCGAGCAGGGTGAGCCCGGTAAAGACGCGGGTGGTCATGACCTGTTCTTGGGGGGTAAGGGTGCGCCAGGAGGGGATGTCGTTGCTGAGCGGCACCTTCTCTGGGAGCCAGAAGTTACCGGTGACGCGGTCCCAGACTTCTTGGTCGAGTTGGTCTTCGATGCGGTTCCAGTTGATGGCATGGATGCCGCGGTCGAGGGTGAGTTTGCGTGTCATGTGCGGTTCCAATCGGTTGCAGGCGGCGGGTCAGAGCATGCAGCTGACGCAGCCGTCAACTTCGGTTCCTTGGAGGGCGAGCTGACGCAGACGGATGTAGTAGAGGGTTTTGATGCCTTTACGCCAGGCGTAGATCTGCGCTTTGTTGATGTCACGGGTGGTGACGGTGTCGGGGAAGAACAGGGTGAGGGATAGGCCCTGGTCAACGTGCTGGGTGGCTTCAGCGTAGGTGTCGATGATTTTTTCGGGGCCGATTTCGTAGGCGTCGGCGTAGAACTCGAGGTTGTCGTTGGTCATGTAGGGCGCGGGGTAGTAGACGCGACCGATTTTGCCTTCTTTGCGGATTTCCACTTTGGCGACGATGGGGTGAATCGAGCTGGTGGAGTGGTTGATGTAGCTGATCGACCCGGTGGGTGGAACGGCTTGGAGGTTTTGGTTGTAGAGGCCGTGTTTGGCGACTAGTTCGGCGAGTTCTTTCCAGTCTTGGGGTGTGGGGATGTGGATTCCGGAGTCGGCGAAGAGCTGGGCGACGCGTGGGGTGCGGGGCGTCCATTCTTTGTCGATGTATTTGCGGAAGTATTCGCCGCTGGCGTAGGCGGAGCGTTCGAATCCTTCGAATGTGATGTTGCGTTCTTGGGCGATGCGGCAGGAGGCGGCGATGGCGTGGAAAGTCACCGTGTAGAAGTACATGTTGGTGAAGTCCAGGCCTTCTTCTGAGCCGTAGTGGATTCGCTCGCGGGCCAGGTATCCGTGCAGGTTCATTTGGCCTAGGCCGATGGCGTGGCTTTGGGCGTTGCCTTTTTCGATGCTGGGTGCGCAGGCGATGTTGGAGTGGTCGCTGACTGCGGTGAGGGCACGGACGGCGGTGTCGATGGTGCCTGCGAAGTCAGGGGAGTCCATGGTTTTTGCGATGTTTAGGGACCCGAGGTTGCAGGAGATGTCTTTGCCGATTTCCTGGTAGCTGAGGTCTTCGTTGTAGGTGGAGGGTGTGGAGACCTGGAGGATTTCGGAGCAGAGGTTGGACATGGTGACGCGGCCGTCGATGGGGTTGGCTGCGTTGACGGTGTCTTCGAAGAGGATGTAGGGGTATCCGGATTCGAACTGGATTTCTGCGAGTACCTGGAAGAAGCGGCGGGCGCTGATTTTGCGTTTGCTGATGCGGGAGTCGTTCACCATTTCGCGGTATTTCTCGGTGACGCTGATCTCGCTGAAGGCTTTCCCGTAGACGCGTTCTACGTCGTAGGGGCTGAAGAGGTACATGTCTTCGTTGTTGCGGGCCAGTTCGAAGGTGATGTCGGGGATGACGACACCCAGGGAGAGGGTTTTGATGCGGATTTTCTCGTCAGCGTTCTCGCGCTTGGTGTCTAGGAAGGTGAGGATGTCGGGGTGGTGGGCGTTGAGGTATACGGCGCCGGCACCTTGGCGTGCGCCGAGTTGGTTGGCGTAGGAGAAGGAGTCCTCGAGGAGTTTCATGACGGGAACGACACCGGAGGACTGGTTTTCGACGCGTTTGATCGGTGCGCCGGATTCGCGGAGGTTGGTCAGGCTTAGGGCAACACCTCCACCGCGTTTGGATAGCTGTAGTGAGGAGTTGATGGCGCGGGCGATTGACTCCATGTTGTCTTCGACGCGCAGGAGGAAGCAGGAGACAAGCTCTCCTCGCTGGGCTTTTCCAGCGTTGAGGAAGGTTGGGGTTGCGGGTTGGAAACGGCCGGTGAGGATTTCATCGACGATGCGGGGTGCGAGCTCACGGTTTCCGTCGGCGAGGGTGAGGGCGACCATGCAGACGCGGTCTTCGTAGCGTTCGAGGTAGCGGGTGCCGTCGAAGGTTTTGAGTGTGTAGGACGTGTAGTACTTGAATGCGCCCATGAAGGTGGGGAACCGGAATTTGGCGTCGTAGGCGCGTCTGAAGAGGGATTTGATGAACTCGAAGTCGTATTGCTCGAGGACGCCGGCTTCGTAGTAGCCGTTTTCGACGAGGTAGTCGAGTTTTTCCTGGAGTGAGTGGAAGAAAACGGTGTTTTGGTTGACGTGCTGGAGGAAGTACTGGCGGGCTGCTTGTTTGTCAGCGTCGAACTGGATGTTGCCGTGCTCGTCGTAGAGGTTGAGCATGGCGTTGAGGGCATGGTAGTCGGCGGCGGTAGATGAGACGGACTCGGAGCCGGTGTCGGTGAGGAGGGTGGAGGTCATTGTGCGCGCAGCCTTTCGCGGACTTTCTCGACGTCGTCGGGTGTGCCCATGAGTTCGAATCTGTACAGGAGTGGGATGTGGCATTTGGCGGCCACGATGTCACCGGCGAGGCCGTAGGCGGCACCGAAGTTGGTGTTGCCTCCGGCGATCACCCCTCGGATGAGGTGTCGGTTGTGGGGGTCGTTGAGGAATTTGATGACTTGTTTGGGCACGGCACCGCCGTGACGGCCGCCTCCGTAGGTGGGCAGTACTAGAACGTACGGCTGTGTCACCTGAAGGTGAGGTTCACCGGGTCGTAGGGGGATGCGTTGTGCTGTGCATCCGAGTTTCTGCACGAATCGGTGTGTGTTCTCCGAGGTCGAGGAGAAATAGACCAGGTGGGTCGCCGGGGTGTCCGCGCCCGGTGCGGGCGCGTCCATGGGTTCAGGCTGCGTTTGCGCGGGCTGCGGCGGCTTTGATGAGGTCGGGTCGGTAGCCGGACCAGTGTTCGTCGCCGTGGATGACTACCGGGGCCTGGGTGTGGCCTAGGGACATGACGTGGGTGAGAGCGTTCTCATCGGCGGTAAGGTCGACCACTTCGTAGGGAAGTCCTGCCTTGTCAAGGGCGCGGTAGGTTGCGTTGCACTGGACACAGGAGGGCTTGCTGTACACGGTGAGTGATTCTGCGGTTTCGATGGTCGACATGCTCTCTCCTCAAAGCGGGGTCACGAGGGAGGGCGTGCGCAATAACGCGCCCGGTTTCCTGCGCGACCGTTGGCCGATAACCGGGCGGACCCGGGGTGCTGGTGGGTGTTCGCGGTTGGGGGGCGATCGCGTGGTGCGTTCGTCTACTGGGCGTTGCTCCTAGCTGGTGGGCTGGTGCTTTGTTTCGCCTGTCGTTCCCTCTGGCCGCTGTGGGAAGGCCCTGAATTGTTTTTGGGGCTCTTCACGGTACCGCGTTCTCAACCCCAAGATGTGGGGGCTGATCCGGCGATCCAGCACAAGTGATTGTAGGGGCATGGGTGCACGCGCGCGAATGCACCGCTCTCCGGCGTGTTGAGTCTTTTACGCAGCGCAAAGCGTCTGAGCTGGCGGAGCAGGACGTTCGGTAAGGAATTCGTCGAGTTCTTTGAGAGTAAGAACATAGGCGGTTTCGTTCTCTGTCGTTGAACGAGCGAAAACGACTCCGGCAACACGACCGTCCACGGTCAGCGCCGGGCCGCCGGAGTTTCCAGGACGTACATCACCACGCACAACGTAGATCTGGCGTATCGCTTGACCTTGGCCGTAGATGTCGGCGCCACGGGCATTCATGCGGGTAGCGATACGCCCTGGCTGGGTGGAGTAAGGGCCTCCGAGTGGATATCCGGCCATAAAGAGTGCTTCTTTGCGGGAAACTCGCTCTGCTCTTGGTAACGGTTGGGCTTGCAAGTCTTCAACTTTGAGCAGTGCTAGGTCACGGGCTGGGTCGAAAGCGACGAGATGAGCCGAATGGCGTTCGTTTTTCACTCGGACGCTGATGCGGTCAGCTCCAGCAACGACGTGGGCGTTCGTGACGATGGTGTCGGAGGTCAGTGCCCATCCTGTGCCTTCTTGAGAGCGGTTGCATCGCAGCGCAAGCGCATCGATTCGATAGATGGATTCACTGGCAGCTCGGAGTGCCTCATTGGATGCGATGGCTTTGTCTGGGGGTTGGACGCTACGAACGTCAGGTGGTTCTTGGTCGGTGAAGACTCTGGGGAATTGGTAAGCATCGAGAGCGACAAGTGCTTGCTCCAGTACAGCGTCTCGAGTGGCGGGAATGACGTTGTCCACCACGTGCAATGACCGGGAGGCAGAGATTCCATCTTTGAGCGCTGGGATAGGCGAGAGTGCGAGCAGTCCAGTGGCTACCCAGAGCGCCACGGCGGCGACGGTGAATTGCACAGCCGCGCCGCCGAATGCATCGGTGTAGCGCGCCCAGGAAGCTCGAATGCAGCTGATGAGCGGCATCGCTATACGCTCGAGGATGCCTTGAGTGATCGCTGCCAGGACCAGGATGAGCATGACCAGAATGGCCGCCTCAGAGGCAGCCCACTGTGCAGGGAGCTTATTGGCGAGCGCTCCGGGCAAAACAGCAACACCAAGAATGCCTCCGGCGGCGAATCCTGCTGCACCGAAAAGACTTCCGATGAATCCTCGTCGCCATCCGCTCGTTACTGAGGTCCAGAGGATGAGAAGGACGACGGCATCGACCACCAGGCCCCACGGCGCCCACGCGACCGTTCCGTTCATCACATTCTCCCTCGTCGTTATGGCGTGTTTGTGGTTAACGCCTCAGTTTTTGCTGTCTGCCAGGGCTTTCGGGAGCTTTCGTGTCGATGCACGTCATGCTCACGAACACCGCTGGTCTGGCACACTTACCTCGTGGCTCTCAACGATCTTGTCAGGCAGGCGCCTCTTTTCTCGGCGCTGAGCGACACCGATGTCCATGCACTTCAGTCGATGATGACCTCGACGCATGTGGCGCGCGGTTCAGTCCTCTTCCGTGAGGGCGACCGCGGCGACCGTCTGTACGTCATCGTCTCCGGGAAGATCAAGCTCGGACGCGCGAGCATCGATGGGCGCGAGAACCTCGTCGCTGTGCTCGGCCCGGGTGAGCTTTTGGGCGAGTTGACGGTGTTTGATCCGGGTGACCGTAACGCGACGGCCACAGCGATTGCCAACACGGAACTGATTGGTCTTACGCACGAGCAGCTGGCTGCGTTCCTGCCTGATCACCCGCAGGTGGCTTCAGCGCTATTGGCTTCATTGGCGCGTCGTTTGCGTCGTACGAACGATTCTCTTGCTGATCTTGTTTTCACAGATGTCCCGGGCCGGGTGGCGAAGGCTCTCATTGATTTGTCGCACCGTTTCGGTCAAGAGATCGACGATGGTCTTCTGGTTCCGCACGATCTCACGCAGGAAGAGTTGGCTCAGTTGGTGGGTGCTTCTCGCGAGACGGTGAACAAGGCGCTTGCTGATTTCGCGACGCGTGGGTGGATCCGTTTGGAGACCCGTGCGGTGGTACTTCTCGACGTGGAGCGTTTGACCCGTCGAGCTCACTGAGGCGGTTGTGTTGCTTCGGTGAGGTTCTGGTCGACGAGGACGGGGATGTCGTCCTCGTCGACTGGTCCATGCCATGTTCCGTCGGGGTGGGTGACGATGACTGGGGCACGGTTGCAGGGGTAGAGGCAGCCGGTTTGGGTCAGGAGTACGCCGTTGTCGAGCAGGTCGCGGTGGCGTAGTTCGTCGCGTATTCGGGTGGCGATGGCGTCGGCTCCTTGGGCGTTACAGCGTGGCCCGCGGCAGAGCAAAACGTGATGGGTGTGGGGTGGTGGTTGTTCCCAGGTGGGGTTGTGTAGTGGGGCTTCTTGTCCGGTGACAGCTCGTCGTGGCTGCTCGTCGAGGTTGTATGTGGTTAGGTCGTGTACGGGCTTAGTGATGACGTCGATGTCCATGCTGGAGTTGCGGGTGCGTTTCCAGTGTCCGGCCACGCGGCGTACCCATGAGGGTCCGGTGGGGGCAGCGTCGAAAGTGATAGGGATGAGCAGCACCTGTTGGGTGTTTTGCGCTTCGAGGGTGTCCAGGGTGTGGGTGAGTGAGGTGTGGTCGTTGCCTTGGAGGGCGGCGACCTGAGCGTGTAGGTGAGTGGCGACGTGGCTGATGGTGGCCTCGGGGTGGGGGCTGGTGAGGTCGATGGTGACAAGGACGAGTGTGGTCATGGTTGTTTTCCGGTAAGTCCTGTCCAGGCGATGTGAGTGCGTTCGTCGTGGTGGATGCGGGTGTTGATGCCGAAGACGTCGGCGATGAGTTCAGTGGTGAGGGTGGTGCGGGTGGGTCCTGTGGCGATGATGCGTCCGTGGTTCATGACAATGATGTGTTCGCAGAAGGCGGCGGCGAGGTCGAGGTCATGCAGGACAGCAACGACGGTGAGGTTCAATGCGCAGACGGTGTGAAGGAGGCTGATTTGGTGGCGTAGGTCGAGGTGGTTGGTGGGTTCGTCGAGCAGGAGGATGCGAGGTTCTTGGGCCAGAGCACGGGCCAGCTGTACGCGTTGACGTTCTCCGCCGGAGAGGGTGGGCCAGGTTCGGTCGGCGAGGTGGGTGATGCCTGCGGTGTGCATGGCGGTGGTGACGGCGTCGGTGTCGTGGGGGTTGTGCCATCGTCCGCGATGTGGTGTGCGTCCGAGTTCGACGATGTGTCGGACGGTGAGGTCTAGAGGAGTGTGGGGGTGTTGTTCCAGGAGTGCGCAGAGGCGGGCGCGGTGGCGTGGTGGCATGTGGGTGACGTCGTCGTCGTTGAAGTGGATGCTTCCGGTGGTGGGGCGGCGTATGCCAGCGAGGAGGTGAAGGGTGGTGGTTTTTCCGCATCCGTTAGGGCCGACAATGGCGGTGGTTGTGGCGGCTGGGATGGTGAAGTCGAGATGGGCGACGATGTCGCGTCCGTGAGTGTTCCAGCTGAGGTTGCGTGTGGTGATGTTCATGAGTGGCGGGCGTGGTTTCTCAGGAGGGCGACGAGGACAGGGGCTCCGATAGCGGCGGTGATGACTCCGATGGGGATTTCTTGGCCGGGGTTGAGCGCGCGGGCTGCGGTGTCAGACCACAGGAGCAGGAGTGCGCCTGCGAGGGCGGATGCGGGGAGCAGGCGGCGGTGGGTTGGTCCGATGATCAGGCGCATGATGTGTGGGATGGTCAGTCCGACGAAGCCGATGGGGCCGACGGTGGCGACGGTGGTTGCGGTCAGTAGGGCGCATCCGGTGAAGAGTGCCCAGCGGGTGTGTTCGACGCGGATTCCTAGGGAGCGAGCGGAGGTTTCTCCGAAGGCGAAGGCGTCGAGGGCGGGGGCGGAGGTGATGAGCGCTGTGGTGGCGAGCAGGGTGGTGATGGTGATGAGCCAAGCATGTGGTGCGCGGATTCCGCTGAAGGAGCCAAGCATCCAGGTCATGACTTCACGGGCTCCGGAGTAGCCGCCGAAGATCATGACGACGAAGGAGGTGAATGCGCCAGCGAGTTGGCTGATGGCTATTCCGGCGAGAATGGTTCGTCCGGGTGGGAGTGCGCCGGAGCGGCCGGTGGCAAGACCCAGAACCAGGGCTAGAGCTGCGATTGCGCCGGTGAAGGCGGTGACGGTGGTGGCTACTGCTGGGGGTAGTCCGGGGATGGTCCAGCCGAGGATGATTGCAGCGACGGCGCCGACGGCTGCTCCGCTGGAGATGCCCAGGAGGTAGGGGTCGGCCAGGTCGTTGCCGGTGAGTGCTTGGAGGATGCATCCGCATTGGGCTAGGGCGGCGCCGACGGCGATGGTGGCCATGATGCGGGGTAGGCGTAGTTCCCAGATGATTCGGTCGGTGAAGATGGTGACGTGGTCGCCGTGAATGAGGTGGACGCGGCGGGCAATCACGTCGATGACGTCGGTGGGTGGGATGGGGACGGATCCGATTCCTAGGACGATGATGCTGCTGGCAGCCAGGAGGAGGGTGAGGGTGGCTGCGGTGTAGATGAAGCGGGTCACTGGTCGAGTTGGGCGAGTTGGTTGCTGATGGAGCGGGCGCCGTCGACGAGGCGGACTCCGGGTGTGCTTTCGCTGAAGGGGATTGTGATGAATCGGTTGTTTTTTACGGCGTCGAGTTGGGATAGGACCGGGTCGTTGGTGAGGTAATTTTTCTTTTTTTCGGCGGTGTTCCAGCTGGCGTCAGCCAGGACGATGACGTCGGGGTTGGCGGCGACGACTTTTTCCCATGAGCCTTCGCTCCAGCCTCCGGGAAGGTTGTCGAAGATGTTGGTGGCGCCGACGGCGTTCATGATTAGGTGTGGGCCGCCTGCTCCGGCGCCGACGGTGGGGGTTTTGTCGCCGGAGTCTTACCAGAAGATGGTGTGGTTTTTGCCGGTGGCTTTGGTGCGAATTTCGTCGAGGTGTTTTTTCTGGGTGGTGATGAGGGCGTCGGCGGTGGGGGTGACGGCAAATATTTTGGCGATTTCAGCGATTTCGTTCCAGCCGTTTTCGAAGGTGGCCTCGGCGGTGGGGGTGCCTTTGGGACATCCGAAGGGGCTGGTGTAGGTGTTGATGCCTTCGGAGGTGAGTTCGTTTCGGGTGCCGACGGCTTTGTCGGTGAAGGCGCTGGCGTAGGCGGAGTAGGCGAAATCGGGTTTGGCTGCGAGGAATTGTTCTTTGCTGGGGTATTCCTTGGCGAGGACGGGGACGGTTGCGTAGGCGGTTTTGTAGGTGGGGGCGATGGTGTCGTCGAGGTAGGCAGTGCCTGCCATGCGGGGGGCCAGGCCAAGGGCGAGTGCTGTTTCGGTGGCGCCTTGGTTGAGGGTGACGAGTCTGCGTGGTGGGGTGGTGACGGTGATTTTTTCGCCGCAGTTAGTCAAGGTGATGGGTGCGGTATTGCTGCTGGTGTTGGTGGGTGTGGTGGGGGCGCCAGCGCAGGCGGTAAGCAGGAGGATGCAGGCGGCTACGGTGATGTGGTGGGGGTGTGGGCGCACGGTGTGGCTCCTGGGACCGGTGGGCCTGGGTCGCGAGGCCTGATTCTCGATCCGCGCCCGCAGGTGACGGGGCGATCACCAGCAGGTATTCGGACTTGGGGTCCCTCGGTGCGGGGCGCCTTCCCAGAGTGTTCCAGTGGCGTGTGTGCCCCGCCCGTCTCCCTTACCGCTGCGCGTCAGTTCCGGTTTTGCACCGGATTCCCTGGCCCCGTGGGCGACTGGCTTTCTCAGCGTAGCAGTGGTTTTGGTGGCTGCGGAGTCGTATTTGTTGCTGCTCACAGAGGGTATAGGTCACAGGGTGTCATGGTGGCGGAGATGGTCGAGCTGAGCTGCTACGCAGATGCGTGCTGCGGCTAGGACGCTTTCGGGTTGGTCGCGGTAGACGATGTTGGTGATGGCTTCGATGTCAGTGCCAGCTCCGCTATCGCGTGCAGCGCGGATTTGGCGCAGGCGGGCGGTGCGGTGCTGGATGTAAGCGTCCAGGATGGGGGCGGTGTAGGAGTGCGTGGGGCCGTGCCCGGGCAGGAGTGTGTGCTCGCCTTTGTCTCGCAGGAGGTCGCTGAGTAGATGGAGTGTACGTAGGTAGTCGGTGAGGGTTCCGTCGGGGTAGTCCAGCCATGTGGTGCCGCGGCCCAGGATGGTGTCACCGGTGAATAGCAGGGGTGCTTCGTGAAGTCGGAAGGTTGTGGAGTCTGCTGTGTGGCCAGGGGTGGCGATGACGTGCAGGGTGAGCCCCTCGGCGTGCAGTGTTTGCCCGTCGGTGAGAGTGGAGGTGCCGATGGATAAGGCTTGTAGGCCGGTGGCTTTTTCGATCAGGGGGATCGCGGCTGCGTGGTCTGCGTGATGGTGTGTGAGCAGTAGGTGAGAGATTTCGGCTTCGTCGCTGGTAGCGGTGGTGAGAATGGTGGCGATGTGGGTGGGGTCGGCGGGGCCGGGGTCGATGATGATGCTGTGTTTTTTACCTGGGGCGCGAAGGATGTAGGTGTTGGTTCCTTCGAGTGTCATGGGCCCCGGGTTCGGGGCACGCAGCACCGTCACAAACGGTGATGGTGCTCCGTTTCCGGGGCTTTGTGACTGTTCGAGCAGGGTCATTCCTCGCGTAGTGCTACGACGATTTCGACTTCGACGGGGGCATCCATGGGTAGGACTGCCACTCCAACAGCGCTGCGTGCATGCACGCCGATGTCTCCGAAGGCCTGTGCGAGCAGGTCGGAGGCGCCGTTGATGACGGCGGGCTGTTGGGTGAATGTTGGGTCGCTGGCGACGAAGCCAACAACTTTGACAACGCTCTGGACCTGGTCGAGGTCGCCCACTACTGATTTGACTGCGGCGATGGCGTTGAGCACGCAGGTTCGCGCTAGCTCTTGTGCTTGTTCAACGGATACCTCGGCACCTACTTTTCCTGTGATGGGAAGGGCCCCATTGACGAGAGGAAGTTGGCCGGAGGTGTGGATACGTCGTCCGTCGGCTTTGGCGGGAACGTATGAACCTACGGGAAGTGCTACTTCAGGTAAGGCTAAGCCGATCTCTTGCAATCGTTGTTCAACGGAACTCATGTTCAGTCCTCCTCTAGAGGACGTTTGAAATAAGCCACGAGATTTCCGGTATCGGTAGTGACGACCTGGACTAGTTCCCAACCATCAATACCCCAGTTGTTCAAAATTTGCTGCGTCGCGTGCGGAATGATCGGCGCGGTCGCATATTCCCATTTTTTCATGAAGCAAGCCTATCGATTTCCGCAGAACAGAACGAGCGCTGCTAATCGCACATCTGGGATTCAGTAACTCGCGTGATCGTTATATTCAGCCAGCCACTTTGGCGGTGCTATTGGTATCTTCGAAGACACGTTTCCAGTCAGTGACCTCTGGGTGTAGGCGCAGCATCTTGCGCCGTTCACGTTCGGTCATACCTCCCCAAACGCCGAATTCAATGCGCTCATCCAGGGCTTCTGCGAGGCAATCGACGACTACTTCGCAATTGCGGCAGATCCTCTTAGCGCGTTGTTGAGCTTTTCCTTCCACAAAAAGCTCATCCGGACCAACGGTCCTGCACCAAGCCCTTGCTGACCAATGCTCGATAGACTCTTCGAACGTTGTTTCGGGCGTTTCAGTAATCACAACTCAACCCTTCAATACGCTGGCGGCCGCGTTGACGCTTCGCGCTGTGAAATCGATCTTAGACACAGACTGGGAGGGATTTGCAATACAGGTTGCCCTGAAAGTCCCCATAGGCGATAGAACTGTGAGAGAGTGCCCCAGCATCTCTTAGAGTTAATGTGATCTAGATCACAGTTAACGCTTTATAGGGGTATAAATGATGCCTAGGCATGGCCTATTTCGGCTTATTACTCCACTGCCGCGGCGCAACACGACATCATCCAAAAGGGACGCCACCTCCGACGGGACGTAACCTTTACTACATGACGAATGACCCCACCGTCCCCGCGTCTGACCACGAGCAGAATGCGGCGCCGGAGCAACGCGAGGGGCTTCATTCCGCGTTCCGTCTACTGGGTGGAGTTGTCGCCGGATCAACTGTTCTAGGAGTCCTCGTCGCAGGAATCTTCATGCCTGTTGTTGGAGCAGGCGGTCTAGCTACTAAATCCATCGTGGCTTCGTTCGACGCCATGCCCGCAGAATTCACGGCCTCCCCCGCCTCACAACAAACACGCATCCTGGCCGCAGACGGCTCCACCATCGCCACCCTGGCCGAAGACAACCGTCAAGTGGTCTCCCTAGATGAAATCGCCCCGATCATGCGTAAAGCACAGATCGCGATCGAAGATGAACGTTTTTACGAGCACAGTGGCGTTGATCCCCGAGGCGTAGCCCGAGCCCTATTCGCCACACTGCGCGGCGACACCCAGGGCGCATCCACCATCACACAGCAATACGTCCGCCAAACCTTGGTCACCACTGCCCTGAAATCCGACAACGAGGCTGGCGTCGCAGCAGCCCTAGAACGCGGCGGCGTTGCTGGCATCGTCCGCAAACTCCAGGAAATGAAATACGCCATCGCCCTGGAAGACAACCTCAGCAAAGAACAAGTTCTCGAGGGTTACCTCAACCTCGTCTATTACGGTGCAGGAGCATACGGCGTCGAAGCTGCAGCGCAACGCTACTTCAGCAAACGCGCTTCCAAACTCACCCTGCCCGAAGCCGCAATGATCGCAGGCCAAGTGCAGCGCCCCAGCTACACCAACCCATTCGAACGCCCCGAAGAAACACTCAAACGCCGCAACGCCGTACTAGACCGAATGCTTTCTTCTCACGTCATCACCGCAGAAGAACACGACGAAGCAATCAACACACCCCTAGGACTTAAACCAAGTCTGCCAAAACAGTCCTGTAATGCCTCGGGGTCCCCGTACTTCTGCGAATACGTCGTCAACTGGCTTCTGGACCAGCCCTCCTTGGGCAAAGACCGCAAGAGCCGCCGCAATGCCCTCTACCGCAAAGGGCTGAAAATCGAGACACCTTTTGACCCCAAACTCGCTGCCTTCGCCCGAGAAGAACTCATCAAACGCGCCCCCGTAGAAGACAGCAAGAGCCGCGGGGCTGCCGTTGCTGTTGTACAACCCGGAACTGGAAAAGTTATTGCCACCGCCCAAAACACCAACTACGGGCAAGGCTCTGGCGAAGCTGGCGTAGAGACCACCGTGAACTGGAGCGTAGACGCCAAATACGGGGCTTCCGGCGGTTTCCAGATCGGTTCAACTGCCAAGCCTTTCAACCTAGTCGCTGCTCTAGAGAAAGGCATGTCCCCGGACACTGTCCTTCAAGTGCCTCCTAACCACACGCCATACTCGGTCTCCCAACTTGGTGGAAACAAGTGTGGCTTCATTGGCCGTCCCTTCCAGCCCAAGAACCACGAGGGCAACGAGTTCGGCCCCATGAGCTTGAAAAAAGCCACCCAAAAATCCGTGAACACTGCCTTCGTGGAACTGGCCTCCCAGGTAGGGGTCTGCAACATCGTCGATGTCATGGGAAGGATGGGCCTACACACCGGATACGGGCAGAAGTACGGAACCAAATTCGTCCCCAACGTCATCCTCGGCGCAGACAACGCTTCTCCCCTAACCCTGGCCTCGGCCTACGCCACCTTGGCAGCCGGCGGCAAATACTGCGAGCCAGTCCCCGTAACGAAAGTCAGTGACTTCCACGGCAAAGTTTTCCCCATTCGAGGCGCGAACTGTCGTCAAGCAATCAGCCAAAAAGTCGCCTACGACACCACCCGCATCCTTGAATCCGTCATCTCTCCCGGAGCTACCGGTGAACAGATGGCCCTGGCAGATGGCCGAGTCGCGGCAGGTAAAACAGGAACCGCCGACGCGAGTGTGCACACCTGGTTCGCCGGGTTCACTCCTCAGCTGGCCACTGCCGCGTGGGTCGGACGCCCCAACGCGCAGCTGCCTCAACCACACGTATACGGGTCTACCTTCGCTGGTCCGATCTGGACCGCAGTGATGAACGAAGCCTCCAAAGGCATGCCCAAGCTCGACTTCCAGCAAAACCCCAACAAACCAGGACAAGGCACTCCTGCTTCCGAGACCGCCGAGGTCCCAGACGTGGTGGGGCGGACCCTGAACTCGGCTAAGAAGCAACTCGAAAGCGAAGGCTTCAAGGTCAAGATCAACTCCGAGAAAATGCCCTCGGACAACATTGACTACGGCCGCGTAGCTCAGATCACACCAATGGCAGGCTCACAAGCTAGCCGCGGAAGCACAGTCACCATCACGCTCTCCAGCGGAGCTGATGAGTAACCCGCAAAAGAAAAAACGTGTAGATAACGTGTAGATAACGTGTAGATGCAGTTTGGGGGCGCTGGCACCTATCGGTGTAGGCGCCCCCATCACTACATCTGTCAAGATGGTTAACGATGAACACACTCATGCGAGGAGCCGCTGCTTTGGCGGCCGCAGCCGTTGGAACTGCCGCCTACGGAGCTTTTGTAGAACGCAACAATTTCACGCTCCGTCGTTTCACGGTGCCTGTTCTTCCACCCGGGGCACCACAGATCCGAGTTCTCCATCTGTCTGACATCCACATGATGCCTTGGCAGCTGCGCAAGCAGGAATGGATCGCCGGTCTCGTTGACCTGGAACCTGATCTGGTCATTGACACCGGTGATCACATCTCTCACCCTGACTCAGTCCCTGTGGTGCTGGATTTGCTAGAGCCATTACTGCGCCTGCCTGGTGCGTTCGTGTTGGGGTCGAACGACTATTTCGCCCCTGCTGCGCGCAATCCAATGAAATATCTGCTGAAGTCTGAGCCAACACCAAGTTCGAAACGTCTACCTACGGAGGCACTTGTTCTTGGGCTAGGTGAGATGGGATGGCGTGACCTATCGAACGCTCGCGGCCACCTCACCGTCAAAGGCGTAGAAATCGCGCTGGTCGGTGTCGATGACCCCCACCTGAAGTACGACATGTTCCACCAGATTCCGGCCGCACCAGAACATCCGACCCCAGATCTAAAACTAGGTCTACTTCACGCCCCTTACACACGTGTGCTCGAGGCGATGACCGCCGAAGGAGTGGACCTGATGTTCGCTGGCCACACCCACGGCGGGCAGTTAGCAATTCCGGGCTACGGCGCCATCGTCACTAACTGTGACTTGGATACGCGCCGGGTTAAAGGATTGTCGCGTTGGTGGGAGGGAGCGAACGGAATCGATTCTTCCCACGCACCAGCCGAAGCAGCCTGGCTTCATGTCTCCGGCGGATTGGGTACCTCCCCGTTCGTTCCAATCCGTATCGCGGCACGTCCCGAAGCATCACTGTTGACTCTTACCCCACGAGAGCACTGAACAGCGTCATCTGCTGCCAAAGCAGACCGATTGGGAGAAAAGCACCCACGTGCGTTAACGTTGGGAGTCGCTGGGACTAAGTCCACAGCATCCTCGGGGTGTGGCGCAGCTTGGTAGCGCGCTTCGTTCGGGACGAAGAGGTCGCAGGTTCAAATCCTGTCACCCCGACCAACTCTGAAAGGGCCCCTCACCTAGGTGAGGGGCCCTTTCAGCATCCTGATGCCCAACCCATCCCACACCCGAACCACACCGGTTACCCCGCACACGCGATGTGATGGAGTTAAAGAGTGAAGGCGAACAACACACATCTCCTCTGCACTACCACCGCGCTCCTAAGCCTCGCCTTCCTCAGCGCCTGCAAAATCAACCCCATCGCCTCAGCCGCATCCAGCACCGACCACCTCGCCCACGTCACCGGCATCACCGACGGCAACATCATCAAAGTTGACCTCGACGGCACCACCGAACACATCCGTCTCATCGGAATCAGCACTCCCCCAGGCACTAGCTGCTACACCCAAGAAGCCACCAACCGCATACGCCGATTCATCGAAGCCACCGCCGTACGCCTCGAGGCAGACCCCACCTACAGCAACCGCGACCCCCAAGGCCACCTATTACGCCACATATTCACCTCAGACGGAACCAACGTCGCCCAAAACCTCATCAACGACGGATACGTCCACGCCACCACCACCAAACCCCCATACCGCTACCAACCCGCCTACACCGCAGCCCAAAAAGAAGCCCAAAAAGCACAACGCGGCCTCTGGGCCGCCTGCACCACCACACCCAACCAACCCAAATAACCCCCTCACCCCACCACACCCAACACCACCGTCGCCGCAACAACCGCGCACCCCGCACACACCACCCCAGCACCCCCCAACCGCCACACATTCCACTTCACTCCCGCAGCCGAACACCGCTGCAGCCACAACAACGTCGCCAACGACCCCCATGGCGTCACCAACGGCCCCACATTCGCCCCCACCAATACCGCCATCAACCCCACCGCATCACCCGGAACCACCCCCTCCACCGCCAAATACGCAGGCAAATTGTTCACCACATTCGCCAACAACGCCGTCACACCAGCCACCCGCAACAACCCACCCACACCCTCTGCAGACCCCAACACCCCACCCAACCAACCCAAACCACCCACACCCTCAACCCAACCAACCAGCACCGACAACACCACAAACCCCAACGCCATCCCCCACGGCACCCCCACCCCACGCAACAACCCCGCATCCCGCACCAACACCGCACCCACCAACACCACAACGCCCACCGACGAGACCAACCACGGCTCCACCCCCACCGCAAACGCAGGCCCCACTGCCCCACACACCACAAACCCCACCAGCAACAAAACCCGATCACACCCCTCACCAGCAGGCACCACCCCATACCTGCCCGACACCAGCGCCGGATACATCACAACCACACACACCAACGTCACCACAATCGCCACACACCCGGGCCATAACGCCAACGCCACATAATCCCCATGCCCCAACCCCCACCGGGCAAAACGATCCACCGCCATAAGATTCGTCAAATTCGACACCGGTAACAACAACGACCCCGTATTGGCAACCCATAACGTCGTCACCACAAACGGCCGCACCGGCACACCCACCTGCCTAGCCAGCGCAAGCGCCACCGGCGTCAACAACACAGCCGTCGTATCAAGAGAAAGAAAAACAGTAGTAACGACAGCAAAAACAGAAAACAACCACCACAAAAGAAACGTACGACCCTGCCCCCACCCCGCAATCCAGCGAGCAGCAACATCAAAAACACCCACACGCTGAGCCACATCAGCCAAGACAGTGACCGTCACAAGGAAAGCGACAACCGGAGCAACCCGCTCAACAACAGGAATAACAGTGTGAGTAAACACAATTGCTAATCGTGCCGCAGATAAAAACACCTTCTGCGCAGACTCGCTCCCCCAGCCACCGCACCGTTGCACACAAGCACACCCAACATGAGCAGCAACTAATCGCACTCAGTGACACCATGCAGCAGTGAACACCACAGAGAACGAGGACACCACGCCTCACAAACACGGCGTAACCGTTCTCCTGAGCGCTCTCGGCGTCGTCTTCGGCGACATCGGCACCAGCCCCCTCTATGCCCTCCAAACAGTCTTCTCCACAGACCACAACGCTGTCGCAGCCACCACCGAAGACGTTTACGGAGTGCTTTCCCTCGTAGTGTGGTCCATCACCATCGTGGTGTCCATCAAATACATCGCACTAGTCATGCGCGCCGACAACAACGGCGAAGGCGGCATCCTCACCCTCACCGCGCTCCTACGCAGGATCTACCGCAACCCCCGACACATCTACACCGCCACCCTGCTAGGCATCCTCGGCGCCGCACTCTTCTACGGCGACTCCCTCATCACACCCGCCATCTCCGTCATGAGCGCCGTCGAAGGACTCGCCGTCATCGACCCCACCGCCGAAACCCTCGTAGTGCCCCTGTCCCTGATCATCCTCACCATCCTCTTCGCCTTACAGCACAAAGGCACCCACGCCGTCGGCAAAGCCTTCGGACCAGTCATGATGCTCTGGTTCCTCACCATCGCCGCCCTCGGAATCCCCCACATCTTCACCCACCCAGCCGTCCTACAAGGCCTCTCCCCCACCTGGGCAATCCACTTCGCCCTCGACCGCCCCGCCGTCGCCTTCATCGCCCTCGGCGCAGCAGTCCTCACCATCACCGGCGCCGAAGCCCTCTACGCCGACATGGGCCACTTCGGCGCACCCCCAATCCGCAAAGCCTGGTTCTTCATCGTCTTTCCCTGCCTCCTACTCAACTACCTTGGCCAATGCGCCCTCATCCTCACTAACCCCGCCGCCATCGACTCCCCCTTCTTCCACCTTGTCCCCACCCCACTGCTCATCCCCGTAGTCATCCTCGCCACCGCAGCCACCGTCATCGCATCCCAAGCCGTCATCTCCGGAGCCTTCTCCGTATCACAACAAGCCCTCAACCTCGGCCTCCTACCCCACTTCGCCATCCGCCACACCTCCCGAGAAGAAGGCGGACAAATCTACGTACCCATCATCAACACCACCCTGGCCATCGGCGTAGCCATCCTCATCCTCAGCTTCCGCAGCTCCGCAGCCCTCGCCAACGCCTACGGCCTAGCCGTCACCGGAACCCTTATCCTCACCACCGTCCTATTCACCATGCTCGCCCACCGCTGCTGGAACTGGCCCGCCTGGGTCATCGCCCCCATCACGACACTCATCGGCAGCCTGGAACTGCTCTACTTCGCCGCCAACCTCACCAAAGTCATCCACGGCGGCTGGCTACCCATCGTCATCGCCACCATCATCCTCATCATCATGACCACCTGGATGCGCGGCGCCCACCTGGCCAACAAGCGCAGAGCCAGCCTCGAAACCAATCTCCTGACCTGGCTGGAAAAAATCTCCGACAAAGGCATCCCCCGCGTCCCAGGACAAGCGATCTACCTACACCACAACCTCGAAACCGTTCCCCTAGCCCTCAAAGAAAACCTCCGCTTCAACCACGTCCTTCACGAAAACATCGCCATCGTCACCGTCGAAACCACCAACATCCCTCACGTACGCCACAACGACCGGGTCACCGTGACCGACATCGGCACCGAAGACGATGGCATCGTGACCATACGCATCCGCCTAGGCTTCAACGACTCCCGCGATGTGCCCCACAACCTCGCCTGGAGCGCAGGCAAAGACCCCCACTTCACCTACGACGCCGACGAAGCCCGCTACTTCCTCTCCGTACTGCACATTCACCCCAACCACAACTACAACAAACTCACCCGCATCCGCCGCGGCCTGTTCATCTTTCTCAACCGCAACGCAGGCAGCCGCGCTGAAGCCTTCCACCTACCACCCCATCGCACCGCGATCCTTGGCGGATCCATGTACCTATAGCCCGCCACCACACAACGAAGCAGCGGCGCCACGAACTATCGCGACACCGCTGCCTCACACAGCTACTACCAAATCAGCGACCAGTACCGCCGTACACGACCGCCTGAACCTGCTCATCATCGAGACCAAACGCTGAATGCACAGCACGCACAGCCTCATCCAACTGATCATCCCGTGTCACCACCGAAACACGGATCTCCGAGGTCGAAATCATCTCAATGTTGATCCCAGCCGAAGCCAACGCAGCAAACAAGGTTGCAGAAACACCCGGGTGAGAACGCATACCCTCACCCACCAGCGACAACTTACCAATCTGGTCGTCGTAAAAAATGTTCTCAAAGCCGATCTGCTCACGCACTTGATCCAAAGCCTGAACAGTCCGGTCACCATCAGCCATCGGCAACGTGAACGAAATATCCGTCGTACCAGCCTTCGACGTAGACACATTCTGCACAATCATGTCGATGTTGCCCTGCGCCTCCGAAACCACCTGGAAAATACTCGCAGCCTTCCCAGGAATATCCGGCACCGCAGTAATCGTGACCTTTGCCTGGCCACGATCATGCGCCACCCCCGTAATCAACGGCTCCTCCACAGCGTCTCCTCCTCGAGGCTCGTCAGTGATGATGGTGCCCGTCTTATGCGAGAACGACGAGCGAACGTGAATCGGAACATTGAAACGACGCGCGTACTCCACACAACGCAACATGAGAATCTTCGCGCCAGAAGCCGCCATCTCCATCATCTCCTCTGTGGAGACACGCTCGAGACGACGCGCCTTCGGCACAATCCGCGGATCAGCCGTGAAAACACCATCAACATCCGAATAGATCTCGCACACATCCGCACCCAACGCCGCAGCCAAAGCCACCGCCGTCGTATCCGAACCACCCCGACCCAACGTCGTGATGTTCTTCGTCGTCTGCGAAACTCCCTGGAAACCAGCCACAATCGCGATATGGCCCTCAGCCAACGCCGACTGAATCCGGCCAGGGGTCACATCAATAATGCTCGCCCGACCATGCACCTCATCCGTGATCACACCAGCCTGCGATCCCGTAAACGACTGCGCCGAATGCCCCAACGCCTCAATAGCCATCGCCAACACAGCCATCGAAATGCGCTCACCCGCAGTCAGCAACATATCCAGCTCACGCGCCGGAGGAAGCGGAGTCACCTCCTGCGCAAGATCCATCAAATCATCCGTCGTGTCCCCCATCGCCGAGACGACAACACACACATCGTTGCCTGCGCGCTTAGTCTCCACAATCCGCCGCGCAACACGCTTAACACTCTCAGCATCCGCCACCGACGAACCGCCGTACTTCTGCACCACCAAACTCATGGACTACACGCCTCTCCAACGCAGACAACGCGACAATTCGCGCCAAGTCTAAAGCTCCACACAATTCACACCACCGCCTGACCATCCAACCAACCCCACCCACCCCCATCCAAAAAACCCACCAAAAACCCTCACACACAACAACACCCCGCCGATAAACACATGAACCACAAACCCGGTCAGGGGAGACCCTCACGCCTCAGAAGGTCGCATGAACAACGTCGCCGAGAAAGAACCCCGCACCCACACCAGCGGAAACACCGACGAACCCGGCCTGCAACTCACCAACATCGTGCTCACCCACCGAAAACGCACCATCCTCGACCACACCCGCCTAGGCGTTCTCCCCGGCACCATCACAGCATTAACCGGACCAGCCGGATCCGGAAAAACAACCCTCATGCGCGTAGCCGCAGGAATCCTACGCCCCACCTCCGGCACCATCCGCATCGCCGGCATCGACCCCACCACACACCCCCAACAAGCCCGCGCACACACCGGCTGGCTCCCAGCCACCCGCACCAACCTCGGCCCAGTCACCCCCCGCGAACTCCTACGCACCTTCACCATCGGACACCGCCTACCCGAACGCACCGGACGCCTACGCACCAACGAACTCATCGAACGAATGAACCTCACCCACGTCGCAGACACACACGCCAGCACCCTGCCCCTGGCAACCCAAACCCTCCTCATGCTTGCCTGCGCCACCATCCACAACCCCGCCGTCCTCCTCCTAGACGAACCACTCACCGGACTCGACAGCGACGACCGCGCACACATCGCCGACCACCTACGCGCCGAAGCCCACCGCGGAACAGCAATCCTTGCCACCGCCCCCGACTCCTGGCTCCTCGACGAAGTCGCACACCGCTGCGTCACCATCGACCACGGCCGCATCACCGGATCACACGAACTCCACACCACCAACGGTCACCGCTGGCGCATCGTCAGCCTCGACGGCGACATCCTCCGCACCACCCTCAACGCCAACGGAGTCGACTACGAAGACGTGCCCACCCCCGATGGCCGCCTCACCCACCGCGCCGCCGTCGACGTCGCCATGACCCACGAACGCGAAGCCACCGCCCTACTCAACGCCCTCACCCGATCAGGCGTACCCGTCTACGGATTCGGCCCCAGCAACACCACCCACACCCCACTCAACGAAACCCCCACCATCCACGGCCACGAGGCCACCCCGTGAAACTACGCCTACCCAAACGCACCAAACGCACCCGCGAATGGCGCTGGACCACCGACCGCCGCAAAGCAGAAAAAACCCAACGCAAAACCCAACACACTCCCAAACCCGCCACCACCCGCAGCGACAACCGAACCCCTCACACCGGCATCGCCCGCCTCACCGACGCCCTACCCCGCACCCCCATCCCCCCACCCCTAAACACCCCAGCCCGGCGACACACCCTCACCGCCATCACACACATCGCCGCACTCGAACTACGCACCACCGCCCGAACCCGCCTCACCTGGACCATCACCGCCACCTGGACCGCACTCATCTACGGATTCCTCCTGCTCGCACTCGCCACCACCGGCACCAACGCCCCCACCCTCCTACACAGCATCACCGCAACGACCACCCTCATCACCACCCTCATCCTCGCCCCCATCCTCGGCGTCACCCCCCTGGCCCGTACCCGCGCCACCGGCCTACTCGACATGTTCCGCCTCACCGGATTCACCCCTCGCACCATCTCCTGGGGCACCACCCTCGCCACCACCACCCAATACACACTCCTACTCCTCATCGCTACCCCCGCCCTAGCTATCGGCACCCTCCTAGGCAACGCCAACCCACTCGACCTCACCGGAACCCTGCTCACCCTCGCCATCACCGGATGGACCCTCACCTGCCTCGGCTCAGCAACGGCCACCCTCATCGCCCACCGCGCCCTCGCCTCTTTCACCGCCATCACCATCACCGGCGCACTCATACTCACCCCCGTACTCCTCTTCTCCGCACTCCTACCCCTGACCAACGAAGCCACCAACGCCCACGTCGCAACCAGCACCCCCCTGCACACCACCAACGGACACCACCCCGAACAATTCATCACCTGCACAGTCACCAACACCACCCGACACCGCAACCGCCCCGACCACATCTGGTGGCTCCTACTCCCCCAACCCTTCATCACCCTCGCCGACGCCGCCCCCCACATCCCCCGCACCCTCGCCTTCGAGCCCCTCACCGCCCTACGCACCGCAATCCGCACCACTCGCGCCACCCCACCCACCCCACCCACCATCGACGAATGCCCCCTGCCCAGCCGCCCCACCGAACACACACAAAACACACATCCCACCCCCACTGAAAAAATCCGCGCAACCATCACTGAACAACACCGCACCACCACACAACAAGCAGAAAAACTCACACCACACTGGCCCATCTCTCTGGCAATCTGGACTCTCATAGGCGCCACCGCCACTGCCTACACCACCCGACGACTCAAAATCCCCGGCCCAGCCGCATACGGCGAACACACCATCCACCACGCCCCCACCAACACCTGACCCCCGGCAGCAAAAAGCCCGGCACCGCCACCGCGGAACCGGGCCGAACTAGACTCAACCCTGCTGTTCATCAGCATGCAAAGCCTCAAACTGCGCCTGCGCAATCGCGTCTTCATCGGCATCCAACCGAATATGCGCCAACAACGACTGCAACACTCGCAACGCACTCGCCGCCCGCGACCCCCACGTCGCCAAATAACTGAACTGCCACCACCACAACGCCTCCGATACCGCCCCTTCAGCGTGATGGCGCAACCCATGCATCAAACCCGAGGCCACGTCGGCGATATCGCCACTCAAACTTCCACTCACTACGTCCCCACGCAGCAGTGGATCCACCACATCCACATACTCATCAATTCCCCGCAACAACGCCGCCAGCCCATCCCGGATGTCATCAACATCCTCCTGACTACCCAAATCAGGCTCAAAGCGCTCAAACGGCACAACATCCATAATCGCGCCCAACCGCGCACCCGTCACCAAAACCTGCGACACCGCAAGTAACAGCAACGGAATCGCCGTTTCCGGCGAAGCACCACCAGCCACACCACGAGCAGCCGCCAAGAATGTGCGCGCCTCCAACGCCGTCTCCTCAGCAAGAACCACCAAATCATCAGGCACCTGCCCACCAGAACTACCAGCACCTTGCACCGACTCAGACATGAATCATCCGCCTCCCTTCGAAGGCGCGGCCGAGCGTGATCTCGTCCGCGTACTCAAGATCGCCCCCGACTGGCAAGCCAGAAGCCAAACGTGACACTGAAACACCCATCGACCCCATCGACCGAGCCAAATACGTAGCCGTAGCCTCACCCTCCAAATTCGGATCAGTCGCGATGATCACCTCCTGCACAACCCCATCAGCAAGACGCGAAAACAACTGCGCTACAGACAAGTCCCCCGGGCCAATGCCCTCCATTGGATTAATCGCCCCACCCAAGACGTGATACAGCCCCCGGAACTCACGCGTGCGCTCAATCGCAATCACGTCTTTAGGTTCCTCCACCACACAAATCTTCGAGGCATCACGCCGCGGATCCCCACAAATCCGGCACTTCTGCTCCTGCGCGACATTGCCGCATACCTCACAGAACCGAACAGTCTCCTTCACATGCAGCATCGCCTCAGCCAACCGCTGCACATCCGCCTCATCAGCGCTAAGCAGGAAAAACGCGATCCGCTGAGCACTCTTCGGGCCGACCCCGGGCAACCGCCCCAGCTCGTCAATTAGATCCTGAACCGCGCCTTCATACACACCATCAGCCTAGCCCCCGACACCCCCTAACTCCGAGAGCTCTCATCCGGCAGATGCCACCCCAGGTCTCTCGTTATACGCACCCGCCAACTCCTGACCACTCATCGCCTGAATCGCCCCCATAATCTCGTCCGTAATACTTCTACGCACCACCCCCTTAGGCACGCCAACGAACCTATCCGCAAAATTCATCGGCTTTCCGTACTGCACACACACCTTCGCAGGATGTATAAACCGCGATCCCACCGGCTGTAAATTCTCCGTTCCTTGCAAAGCGGTCGGCACCACCACTGCCCCCGACTTCATCACCAGCTCAGCAACCCCTGTACGCCCCCGATACAAACGCCCATCCCGCGAACGCGTCCCTTCTGGATAAATACCCACTGCACCACCGCGCGCCAGTACCTCTAACTGCAGTTCCAAGGACTTCTGAGCTGCACGCGGATCATCCCGATCAACTGGGATCGCACCAATACTGGTAAAGAAAGTCCGGCTAACAAAACCGGAAATCCCCGACCCCGTGTAATACTCTTTCTTAGCTAAAAAAGCGATCTCACGAGGCGTTGTCATCGGAATAATGAAACTATCTAAAAAAGACAAATGATTGCTCGCCAAAATCACCGGACCGCGCAAAGGAATATTCTCCTTACCCAGCACAGTCGGCCGCAAAAGTGCACGGCCCACAGGGCCAACCGTCTTACGCCCCAGCTCATACCACACCTAACTTCCCCCCTCCATTAAAAACTTCACTAACAGCGCATACTCTCACTTGCAATTCACCAAACAGCCGTGGAGGCAAACCGCTACAAAACTCATTCATCCAGCTCGGCAATAACCACACCACCAAGTATTTCGGCAATTACAGGCTGCCCCACCTGAGACAAATCCGAAATATCTTCATCATCAGCACTGGCACCAGATTCAAACGAATCTTCATCCTCTAAAGAAACCTCGGAAGCGCCAAAAGAACCCACTCCTGTCCCAGCTGTTTTCGCCTTTCTAGCTGCCATCGCCGCACGAAAAGCCTCGTGCCCTGAGTGTGGTCGCGTCGCCCCATCTCCAGACACAGCAGGTGCAGATGTACTTGCCGACAACGACCCCGCACCCGATGGAACAGGCACCGTCTCTTCTGCAACCTCTTCCACAACGGACGTTGGCCCTATCACAGACGTCTCATGAGGCTCTGTCTGCTCATTAGGCTCCACCGATTCAACCTGATGAACAGTCTCATCTACCTGCGGTTTGCACTCTGCAGAGCGAAACTGGAAACGCTCATCCCGTCGCTGTGAAGAAACAGGAGCTGCAGAACCCCATTCATGCGCACCTGAAGCAAAAGGATCTCCCGGACCTTCGTCATATTCCACCGGTTCTGGTGGCAAATCATCCGGGTACTTCGATGGCTGCGCCGCTTCTACCGCAGCACTCGATCGCACCTCAAGGCGCGAATCTCCTATCACCGAGACATCTGGCCGCGCATCCACAGCACGAGCTGCAGCAACAGTTGCCGCGTCTCTGCTGACCGTCTCTTGTGCGCCGCCACCGCGCGCATTAACCGGCGCGCGCTTGTTCGCTGCCTGTGCAGTTCGTCTAGCCCTGCCTACACCACGAGAACGCACTGATCCTGCCGCAGTCACCTCACCACGGTCTTCCATGGCAACGCCCTCAACCCTGACATCCACTCCCCGGGCCTCGATAAGCGCCTGACGCACCACCTCAGCATGGCTGCCCTGCACGAACGTACGAGCAAGCCCCCGCGAATTAATACCAAGAAGCAAACGCTGACCATCAAAATCAAGCACCTGTGAGTGCTGCGACAAAAAGGTCCATGTCGCTCGTCTCATCCCAAAAATAACGGCCAACACATCTGGCCATGCCCGACGAATCGCATCCGTATCCACCCCTGCGAGCGCACCTTGCTGTGGTGACTCCTCGTTTTTGCTGGTCGGCGCCGCCTGTTGGGGCAAGCTCGCCTTCCCTGTTTGACCAGCGCCTCGCTGACGGACTGACATCTTTGGCTCTGGTCGTGTGGGCACTACATCACCAACAGCAGCTGAAGCAGGCCCATCAGCACTATGAGGAGTGTTGATTTCTTGTGCATGTGAACGCAAAGCGCCCACATCTTGGGCATCGTCAGAACCACCTGAGGGACGAGCTGTAGCACTGGATGTTTCGCTCCTAGCTGAAGCAGGTGCGCCCCCGAGCTCAAGCCGACGCTCTAGGCGCCCCACACGAGCAATAACACCATCCTCACCAGCTGAGCGAGGCAACAATAGCCGTGCACACAGCAACTCCAGCTGCAGCCGAGGTGCCGTAGCCCCGGTCATAGCACTCAAACCCTCGTTAACGACATCTGCTGCATAAGACAACTCACCTGTGCCGAATGCGGTTGCCTGCTCCCGTAGACGGGCAATCTGGTCCACCGGCATACCGCGCAACACAGCTGAGAGGGTCTCTTGCGAAGCAGACTCTGTGGAATTGAGCGCCGCAATAACGATCAAATCGCGGAAGCGTTCTAAGAGGTCCTCAACGAATCGACGAGGATCTTGTCCGGTCTCGATCACCCTGTCGATCTGCCTGAAAACTGCTCCACCGTCTTGAGCCGCAATCGCATCAACAGTGGCGTCGAGCAACTCTCCTTCGGTGAATCCCAGTAGTGCGGCGGCACCTGCGTAAGTGATTCGACCGCCTGATCCAGCCATTAACTGATCGAGAACTGACATGGAGTCACGTACTGAGCCACCTCCTGCACGAACTACGAAGGAGAGCACTCCTTGCTCCACTTCGATCTGTTCCTGGGTGCATACCTGTTCCAGGTATGTCTGCAGGGCCATGGGCGGGACCAAACGGAATGGGTAGTGATGTGTCCTGGATCGGATAGTCCCGATCACTTTCTCCGGTTCGGTGGTGGCGAAAATGAACTTCACGTGTTCGGGTGGTTCTTCAACGATCTTCAGTAGTGCGTTGAATCCCTGGGGGGTAACCATGTGCGCTTCGTCAATGATGTAAACGCGGTAACGGGAGTTTGCTGGCCCATAGGACGCTTTTTCTCGTAGTTCTCGGGCATCATCAACGCCACCGTGACTTGCAGCATCAATTTCGATGACGTCTACGTTTCCTGCTCCGCCGCGGGCCAAAGCTTTACAAGAGGAACATTCGCCGCATGGAATAGGGGTGGGGCCTTTTTCACAGTTGAGGCATCGGGCGAGGATGCGAGCGCTCGTAGTTTTACCGCAGCCGCGTGGACCGCTGAACAGGTAGGCGTGCCCGACCCTGCCGGACTTCAACGCGTTCATGAGCGGTTCGGTCACGTGCTCCTGTCCGATGACGTCTGAGAACGTTTCGGGTCGGTAGCGGCGGTACAGGGCTTGTGTCACGTACCTGAGGTTAGCTGCCCGTGGCCGGATGGTTTTCTTGCCCGCACCGTTGGGGTGGGTACGTTGTTTTTGTTGGGGGCTTTGACCGGCGCGTATCGGGTTTTTGGTTCTTGATATGTGGAGGGGATTCACACGTGTGGTGTGTGTCCAGGGCATGAAGGGACCCCTCGCGCACCTGGAAGAGCACACCTACCCTTGCTGCATTCCTGCCCTGGGGGAGTTCAGTGAGGTACCACCACACGAGGGGTCTGCCTTAAGGCTAGCGCAGCTGCCCCTGGGGATGCCAACAATGCTGTTTTTGCTGGGTTTGTGAAGGTTTTGGGGTTATGGGAGCAGGGGTGCGAGCAGGCGGTGAACAGCTGTTGAGCTAAGGATTTCGGTTGGGCCGCCTTTGTCGGGTAACGTTGTCGTTGGAGGATTCGCATAGCGGCCTAGTGCGCACGATTGGAAATCGTGTTGGGTTAACCACCCTCAGGGGTTCAAATCCCCTATCCTCCGCCATAGGAGAGGTGCTCGTTTGGGTGCCTCTCCTTTTTTTGTGCGTGCGGGCGCCTGTGGAGCTCATGTGGCTGACAGTGCGCGGTGGTCACCCCGATGCACGAACGGTGGTTTGTGGGGGAGTTGGTTTCCTTCGCAGAGCCATTCACCGAGTTTTTCTGCTCCGTAGCGGGAGTCGTGCAGGGCGGGGACGAGGAAGAGGCGTCTTTTTCCGAGAGCTGATGCGATGGCTATTTTTACTGCTTCGATCATGAGCAGTTCACCGGTGACGGTTATTGCACTGTCGGGGACGAGGGATGTTCCAGCGGTGAGGGTGTCGGCGATATGTTCTCCGGCTGCGCGGATGATGAATTGTGCGATTGGGTCGCCGTCGACGCAGGCACGCGCTACGAGGGGAGCGAAGTCAGCGAGGAGGTCGTGTGTTCTTGGGGTGCTGAATAGTTGTGGCCATGCGTTTTCGGTGCCGAAGGCGTTGCGCGCCAGGTCCAGGAGTGTCTCAGAGCCATTGGGTACGCCGTCGCGGGCGCGTAAGGCTGCGCAGAGTCCTTCTTTGCCGATCCATGCGGCGGAGCCTCGTCCGCCGAGGAGGTTGCCCCATCCGTCGAGTCGTTGCCAGGTGTCTTTGAGGTTGGTTGCTAGTCCGGCTGCGGTGGCGCCGAGGTCGACAATGACACCTGCGTGGACGTTTTCGAGTGCGCCGAAGAGAGTGGTGAGCAGAGAGTCGACGACGAGGGTGGGGGCGTTGGTTTCATGGGTGAGGCGGGTGTGAAGGTGTCCCAGGTCTAGCGGGTGGGTGGTGGGGTCGATGGCGGCGATGACGTGCTGGGGTGGGGTGGAGCCGGTGGCGAGGAGGGGTTGACAGGTAGTAATGAGGGTGTCGGTGTCGAGGGTGGTGTGGGCTAGGTCGGGGATGTTGAGGGCAGCGGTGGGGTTAGTGCCGGTGCGGTGGGCGCGCAGGCCTCGGCGACCAAGGTCGATGATGAGTAGGTCGGGTGTGGGGTGGGGGGTGGGGGTGTTGGTGGTGTGGAGGATGTGTCCATTGATGGGGGTGTTGGGGTTGGTCATGGTGTGTCCTGTCCTCGGGGTGGTGCCGGCGATACAGGCGGTGTATTTACGGTGTCGCCCTGTTTTTTGGGGTGTGGTTAATCGTAGGTAGTGGTGGTTTTTTAGGGTGGAGGTTCGTATGCGTCAGGGGTGGTGGGTGCGGGTGGTGGTGATGTGGTTGAGGGTGTTGAGGTTGGGGTTGGGGTGGTGCAGGTGGGTGGGGATGGCGTTTTGTCCGTTGAGGGCGCCGGTGATGGCTCCGACGAGAGTGGTGGTGTGGGTGCTGTCGCCGCCAAGTTGGGCTGTGGCGCGGACGGCTTGGACTGGGTTGGGTGGGGTGTCGTTGTGGGTGAGCATGCCAATGATTGCGCATGCCGCGGGGAGGGTTTCTTGGGGTGCGTTGGAGGTGCCGATGAGGAGGGTGATGATGTCTGCGGGGGCTTCTGGGGCTTTGGTGGCTAGTGCGTGTGCCCAGGTGAGTCGGGCGCTGATGCTGGGGCCTGCTTGGTGGTGGGGTGTGGGCGTGGGGGTGGCGTTTTCGATGGTGTCGGCGGCGGAGAGGCTGAGGGCGAAGGCTTGTGTCCAGGGGACTCCTTCGAGGGCTGCGGAGATGAGGGTGGCGGTGGCTGCTGCTGCTGCGTAGGTGAGGCGTCCGCGGTGTTCGGGTGGGAGGTGGTTGCCGACGTGGTTTGCCAGGGTTGCGATGGGGTCGCAGGGGTGGGTGAGTCCTGTGGCTAGGGCAATGGGTATCCAGGTTGGGAGTGGGTGGGAGGCGGGGGTGGGGGGAGGTGAGTGGGTTGCGTAGGCGGTCGCGAGGTTTTCGATGTCGATGGTGGTGGGGTGGGCAGTGGTGAAGTCGGGGAAGGCGTCGTTGAGTGTGGTGGTGGCTTGGGTGCGGGTGAGGCCGTGGGTGATGGCGCCTAGGACGAGTCCCAGATGGGTTCCTGAGAGGGTTCCTGCTGCGCGGTCGGTGTAGTCGGGTGTGGTTCCCACGTGTTTAGCCTTTCTTTTGGCGTGCGTGTTCCAGGATGCCGTGTTGGGTGGGGTTGGGTTGGTTTTTGCGGTGGTGGTGGGTCTCAGTCGGTGGTGTGGCTGGTCGATCGATAGGTGAGTGTTTGTTGTGGAGTTGTTTGGGGGTGTGTTTGGTGGTGTTGGTGGTGTTGGTGGCTGCTGTGGTGTTGGTGGGGGTGTTTTTGGGTGTGGGTGGCCGTTCGCGTGGGGTGGGTGGCAGTGTTCGGGTTGAGCGTCCGGTGGCGTTGGGGGGTGGGGGGCGTTCTTCGGGTGGTACTGCGTTTTTTGGATATGGGGTGCGGGCGGTGGGAGTGGCCAGTGGAGGGTTTGTGTTGGGTGGGCCTTTCGCAGCGGTTGCGGTGGCGACGACGGGGTTGAATTCGCATGAGGATCGCGTTGTGGAGGTGGCGGTGGTGCGTTTTGGGGGGCCAGGTGGGCAGGTGTCTGCGTGGTCGAGTGTGGTGGATCCAGGGGTGGAGGTGGGTGGTTCGTCGTTGCATGGGTTGGGGGCCCGGGAGGTGGCGGGTGCGCCGGGTTTTGTGGATGTGGCGGGGGCTTTGGTGGCGATGTTGGGTGGGGCGGTGGTGGTGGCGCATAACGCGGAGTTTGTGGAGGAGGTGTTGCGGGCGGAGTTTTTGCGGGCGGGGTTGTTGGCGCCGAGTGTGCCTGCGGTGTCGTTGGGGCGGTTGTCTCAGTTGATGGTGGATACGCCGAATCATCGGTTGGGGACAGTGGCGGCGCGGTTGGGTACGCGGCATCGGCCGGATGGGTCTGCTGTGGCGGAGGCCGCTGCGGTGTGTGAGGTGGCGAGTGTGTTGTTGCCGGGGCAGATGGGGCGGGTGGTGTTTCCGGTGCCGGTGTTGCCTGAGGTTTCGCGGGAGGCGGTGGCGGGTGTGGGTAGGCCGCGGTCGGCGTTGCCGCCTGCACCGGTGGTGGATGGCTGGTTGACGCAGGTGTTGCGTTCGATGTCGGTGGGGGTTGTTGAGCTACATGATGCGCGGGCTGCGGCGTATACGGATGCGTTGGTGACGTTGTTGTCGCGGGGGCGTGTTGTTGCAGATGAGGTGCGGTTGTTGAATCGTTCGGCGGTGCGTTCGGGGTTTTCGGCGGAGGCGATTCGGGGGACGTTGGAGCGGTTTTTGGAGTTGGTGAGGCAGGCGGCGTTTGCGAATGTGGAGGTGTTGAGGTCGGGGCATGTGCGTCATTTGAGGGCGTTGGCGGTGTCGGTGGGGGTGCCGACGTATTTTGATGATTTGATTCCGCCGCCTGCTCCGGTGGCGCCTGTGCCGGGGTCGGGTTCGTTTGCTCGGCCGGTGCGTAAGCCGTTGCCTGCGTTGCCGGTGGAGCGGGGGCCGCGGTGTGGTCGGTGTTTGCAGGTGGGGCATTGGGCTTCGGCGTGTCCGCGGCGTGGTGGTGTGGGGAGGGTTGATCCGGTTGATCCGGTGTGAGTTGTGGTGGTTTTAGCGGTTGAGGAGGGTTTCTAGGACGGTGATGGTGCCGTGTTCGGTGTTGGGGGGTGCGATGTAGTTGGCGCGTTGGATGATTTCTGGGTGGCCGTTGGCCATGGCGAAGGAGAGCTCGGCGGTGTCGAGCATGTGGGCGTCGTTGAAGTAGTCGCCGAATACGAGTGTGTGTTTTCGGTCAATTCCGAGTGTTTTTTGGAGTTCTTGGACTGCGAGTCCTTTGTGTACTCCGTGGGACATGACGTCGATCCAGTTGGGGCCAGAGATGACGACTTGGTGTGTGTGGCGTAGGGGGTTGAAGTGGTGGGCGATCTCTTCGGCTGGGCCGAAGTCGAAGATGGCTACTTTGAGGATGTCGTCGTCGATGGTGTGGAGGTCTTCGACGAGTTCGAGGGCGGCGTAGTAGACGCGGCATTGGTCGAGGAATGGTTGGTGGTTCCATTCGACGTAGGCGGAGCGTTTTCCGCAGACGACGGCGCCGAGGCGGTGGCCTTTTTCGTGGGTGTTTCGCACGATGTTGATGGCGGTGGTGACGGTGTTGTGGTCAAGGGTGACTGAGGAGATTTCTTCATCGCCGTGGACGACGTAGGCGCCGTTTTCGGCGATGGTGTAGAGGTTGTCGCCGGCGGGGGCGAAAAGTTTGCGGAGAGTCGCGAGTTGTCGTCCGGAGGCGGGGGCGAAAGCGATGCCGCGTTCGCGCATACGGGTGAGGACGTCCCAGAAGGTGTCGGGGATGTTGCCGTTGCTGTCTAGGAGTGAGCCGTCCATGTCTGCAACGACTAGAGCGGGTACGAGGTGGGCGGGAACGTCGTGGACTGTGCGGCGTCCTTGTGCCCAGGGTTGGGTGTTGGGGCTTGTTGTCTGTGCTTGCTCAGACTGGTTGTTCATTCATGCCGCCGTTCATTGAGGTGTGGAGGTGGTGGCTGTTACTTCCAGGCTACGACGTGGTTGTTTGGCAGCTAGTTGGGGGGCGGGGGGATGTTTGTAGGGGAACAAAAAGGTGAGCCGGTTCCTGTGGGAACCGGCTCACCTTTTTTATGGCGGTGGCGGTGGGATTTGAACCCACGGAGGAGTTGCCCCCTCACGCGCTTTCGAGGCGCGCTCCTTCGGCCGCTCGGACACGCCACCGCGAACTACGTTAAACGAGAGAGCCCCGTTCGGCGAAATCCGTTGCGTTCAGGTTCCTCCAGTGTTGGGTGAGGTGGATCATCGTCGCGCTTCGAAGAAGGTGGTGAGGAGGCGGGCGCATTCGTGGGCGTAAAGGCCACCGATGGTTTCGATGCGGTGTAGTGCGCGTGGGTCTCGGGGTAGGTCCCATACAGAGCCGCAGGCGCCGGCCTTGTCGTCCCATGCTCCGAAGACGATGCGGGCGATTCTGGCTGACATTGCTGCTCCCGCACACATGACGCATGGTTCGAGGGTGACCACGAGTGTGCATCCGTCTAGGCGGCCGGAGTTGATTGTTTTTGCCGCTGCGGTGAGCGCAACGATTTCGGCGTGCCCCGTCGGAGTTTTCTCAAGTTCTCTTGTGTTTCTGCCGTGTCCGAGGATTTTTTGGTTTTGATCCAGGACGAGAGCGCCGACCGGAATATCGCCGTGTGCAGCAGCTTTGCGGGCAAGTTCTAGGGCTGTGTGCATGGCGGCGCGGTCAGCAAGTGCGGCTGTGAAACCGGTGGGTTCTTCCCCTACGGGTTGTGGGGTTTCTTCGGGTTTCATGGCTTCCTCTCTCGTGCCGAGCTCACACCCGACCGTCGACTCCCCGTACAGTTTCGACCATGCAGGTACACGTGGCCGACCATCCGCTCATCAAGCACAAGCTCACTTACTTGAGGGATCGACGCACTGATTCCCCTACGTTCCGTCGCCTCGCTGAGGAGCTGGTGACGCTGCTGGCCTATGAGGCGACGCGGCATATCCGGACAGCTCCGATGGAAATCAATACCCCTGTGACCAGCACTATCGGTGTGCGTTTGGCAGATCCTAAGCCTGTTCTGGTCCCGATTTTGCGGGCTGGTTTGGGGATGCTTGAAGGCATGGTTCGCATTCTGCCGACAGCTGAGGTTGGGTTTCTTGGGATGGTGCGCGATGAGGAAACGCTCGATGTGAGTGCTTACGCGAACCGTTTGCCTGAAAACCTTGAGGGTCGTCAGGTTTTTGTCGTGGACCCGATGCTGGCGACGGGACACACACTGGTGATGTCGATGGACTTCCTGCGTGCTCGTGGCGCCAAAGACATTACGTGTGTCTGTCTTATCGGCTCTCCTGAGGGATTGGAGCTGTTGAAGGAGTATGGCGCTCAGGCAGAGGGCGAGGCAGATATCAAGATCGTGTTGGGTGCGATCGATGAGAAGTTGGATGAGAACGGCTACATCGTTCCTGGTCTCGGTGATGCTGGTGATCGTCTTTACGGGGTGGTTCATCACGGTAGCTGACCGGTTTTCCACATATTCTTTGCGTTCTTTGCGCTGTTTTTAACACCCCGTGACCCGCAGAGAGAGACATTTCACTGATATGTCGGTGGCGCCTTGTCGTGAGGCGAGTCGCCCCGTCTTGTCAGGTTTCTATGTGTTTGCATATATCGAAAAGATTTTCGGCCCGGCTTTTTACGTATTTGAGCCGGTGCTGTTGAGTGTCTCTCCACCTCCCCTCTCGAGAGTCAAGGACCGACTGTGCACATCGACTGGAAAAAAGTCCTTTGGTGGCTGTTCATCATTTTCATTGTGTATTCGATCTTTACTTCACCGAATCAGTCCGCCGAAGTTGTGCGGGCACTTTTCGACATCATCATCAACGGTTTCCGGGCATTGAGTGAGTTTTTACAGGGTGTGATGCGTCGCTGATAGCGCGGCTGGGTTATGGGCTCTGAGGAGCAAGTTCTTCAGCGAGAACGAGGCCTTCGTCATGCTTCGGCTTTTCTTCTCGATGATGAAGAAGTGGTTCTTGCCACGAATATGCACTGGGTGAATATTGCTGAGCCTGTTGCCACGGTGGTGCTGTCGTTGGTGCTCTGTGTGTGGTTTAACGCCACTAACAGTTCCTCGGCGGGTGATCTGCTGTGGTGGGCGTGGTTTGCTGTGTTGACCCGGTGGGCGTGGCGGTGGTTTGAGTGGCGGAGACAGTGGTTTATCTGCACTGATCAGCGGTTGTTACTTATCACCGGTATTTGGGTACGTAGCGTGGCCATGATGCCGTTGGGCAAGGTTACCGATATTAAGTACAACCGTTCGGTGCTAGGTAGGTTGCTGGGATTTGGTGATTTTCGGTTTGAGACGCCGGGGCAGGATCAGGCATTTGATCATGTGCATCCGTTGCCTCAGCCTGATGATTTGTATCGGAAAATTATCAGGCAGTCGATGGGTGATGGCTCTGGTAAGAAAAGTCGAGATTCGAGTGAGAGCGTTCCCTCCGCTGAGGGGGGTGGCGATGATGGCCCTGCTTTTGAGATCGGGTATGAGGATGTGACTCCGATGCATCCGATTATTCCGCCGACTCAGCCGATCACTGAGCCGTTTGAAGTTCCTTCGCAGTGGCGGCGTGTGCCACGTGAGGACGATGTTCCTGCGGAGTCGCGGCGCGCTCATCCGGATGTTCCGGTTGTGTCGGATCCGATTATCGCTGGTGAGGGCGGATCTGGTGTTTTTGAGCAGATTGAGCCGGGTGAAGGACCGCTTTTGAAGAAGTACGGGCGGCGGCGGAAACGTTGAGGTTTGGTGTGGTTATTCGAGGCGCCCGGGGGTGGGTCCTGTTTTGCCGATGACTGAACCATCGTCAGGAACGCTGGGGAGGCGTTCGTCTGTGTTGAGGTTGGGTGGGGTTTCTTCTTCGGCGTTGCGGGCGGCGAGGCGTTGTTCGTGTTCGCGTTCTTGTTCCGCGCGTTCTTCGGGGGTGAGGATTCTTCTGGGGGTGAGGAGTTGGTAGAAGCCGAGGGCGTTTCCCCAGTAGTCGGAGAAGTTTGCGAATGCGACGACGTCGGGCACGGTGACGACATCACCGATGGGCACTTCGGCGGTACGC
Organism: Dermatophilus sp. B7861-1; assembly: GCF_058996045.1. Lineage (NCBI taxonomy): Bacteria > Bacillati > Actinomycetota > Actinomycetes > Micrococcales > Dermatophilaceae > Dermatophilus > Dermatophilus sp. B7861-1. The sequence continues at coordinate 2,471,590 of NZ_CM180082.1, forward strand.
ATGCGTTCGGCTGCTGCTTCAACGTCGGCTACTTCGAGGCGGACGCGGGCGTTGTTGGCTCCGGGGCGGTCGTGGCCGGTGGAGAGTTGTAGCCAGGTTCCAGGGCTGATTTGCCATTCGAGGAAGTCATCCATGGGGGCGGTGTCGGGGCCACGTCCGAATACGCGCGTGTAGAAGTCGAGTACCTCGCTTGTATCGCCTGCGTTGATGGCGATGGTCATGCCGGTGAGGTCGCTCATGTATTCAGGGTAGGGCGCGCAGGGCGTAACGCATTGTTGTGTTGCCGACAGGGCGCGTCGGATTGCTTGTGGGGGCGCCGATCGTGATGAGGCAGGATCGGCGCCGCAATAAGGGGTAATCAGGCGCGTTCGAGTTTCCAGTGCTGGTTTTTTTCGTTGGCTGGTTCTTGTTGGGTGAGGCGTCCGTTTGTGTTGGCCAGGGCGAGTCCGCTGAATCGGGAGCAGATGCTGTAGGTCCCCCCGGGTGTGGAGTGGATGTGCCAGCGGCGCCGGCTTCCAGCGGAGTCGACGGTGGTGGGGGCGTATGTGCTGGCGTCTACGGGCACACCGATCTGTCCTCGACCGTCGTGGAGGGTGAGCATAGTTGCGCTGTCGGTGTGGCGGATGTGGTAGGTGAAGTCTTCTAGCCGTTCGATGGTGAAGGTGTCTTTTGCGCCTGCTTCGTCGGTGAGGTCGCCGTTTTTGACGGTCAGGCCGTTGCCGTTGGATGCGTTGATGATTCGGTATTTTCCTGGGTCAGGTCGGGTGGTGGCGGTGTGGTAGTAGGTGCGCAGGTAGTCGATGTGGAAGGCTGCGGGGAGGAATTGGGGGTTGGGGGCGCCAAGGTGCCCTTCGAGGCTGAGCACGGCGTGGCGGGACATGCGTGCCATGGAGGGGTGGGGGGCTGGGGTTTCCCAGGCGAGTTTGCGGTCGAAGTAGAACCGGAGTTTGCCGTCGCGGCGTTCGAGGCCGTAGGTGTGGTAAGCGGCGCTGATGTCGGGCAGGCCTGTTTCGTAGTTTTTTCCTCCGTGGGCGATGTGTCCGGTGGATGCCCACGTATGGGTGGCCATGTTCATTTGGGAGAAGGAGAAGGTCTCCATGATGTCGATTTCGGGATGGGGGTCGGCGCCGGTGAGGAGGCGGTCGACGTGGTCGTGGTTGGAGGATTGGAGCCAGATTGCGGATAGGACGTTGGCGCGGCGGTCGAGTGCGCGGGCCCGGAATTCAACGAGTGTGCATATGCCGGGTAGGTCGAAGGTGGATTCAACGGCGCCGAAGGAGTAGCTGTTTCCTTCGCGTTTAGCGCTCAGCTGTAGGGCGCCGTTGGCGAAGGTGACGTTGTTGTCGTTGAAGGTGCCGGCTTTGGAGGTGGGGTACCACAGGCCGCGTTTCCAGCGGCTGGAGCTGGAGGAGTTTGCGAAGTTATCGCTCAGGGCGGGGATGAGTGTCCACTCTGGGCCGATTTGTGCGGTGGGAGGGGGGCTTGTTGGGGTGCTGGGTTTGGGTGGGTTGGCTGTGGCGGTGCTTATTCCGGTGAGGCTGGCTCCGAGGGTCACGGCTCCGGCGATGAGGGTGCGTCGGGTGATGTGTCGTTTGTAGCTCATGGTGTTCCTCTGTGATGTGAGCGTTGAGTAAGGCAAGGAGTCCGGCGGTGTGAAGGAGGTACGCCTGAGGTGGGGCCACCGGGTTGGCGTGGCCCCACCTCAGGCGTAAAAGTTGGGTTGGTGGGAAGCAGTCAAGGCGATGGGTATATGCATGAATCTGCTTGTGCTGCAGCTTTTCCCAGAGAAACTAGTTTAAGCCGGTTGCGCGGTTAGCTTGGCTGGAGACCTGGGTTTTCGGCCAGAGGCGGATGTGTGAGGGGCGGTTTGTTACTGCTGTGCTTTTTCCTTGGGATGGAAAGCACTTTGCACTGATTCAGGTAGTCGGGTTTTCGGTGAATGAGTAACGCCTGAAATCTGCACTTTTCATGAGTGCTACCTGAGTGACATATCACCGGGTGGGTACCACGTAACCCACATATATGGGTGATCTCAGTACCGGATTACGAATATACGCAGTTTGCCAAGACCTTATTTGAGGCTGCAAACAGCTTCTCAACTGCAATAACAACTCAGATGCCGGGTTTTGTGTTTGGTTGAAACGCTTGAGAAAAGCACCCACATGTGGGGCCCTGGGCTTTCCTGTGCTGCGGCGTAATGTTCCGGCTTGAAAGGGAGTTGGGGGGATGTTGAAGACCGCCTGGGACCCTCATGCCACCCGATCGGGGAGGGCATACACCTCACATATCCTCGTAGGAGTACATGTGCGTCGAACCATTGCAGCGACAGCAGCCGGAGCACTTCTTCTCGCCGCCTTGCCGGCATCAGCCGGGCATGCGTCAACTAATCAGGGTGAAAACCTCACCGCTGAGCTCGCCGTATCTGTGATTAAGAATTATCAGGAAAACCGAACGGCTACCGCCACCGCGGAACAGAAATCACAGCAGGCTCTACCGACGAACCGGTACTCGCAGGAGGCTTTGAAGAGCCTCAACCAAGATAAGAACGAAATTGGTCAGCTGAAGCAGAACACTGACAGCGACAAGATGTTCGACCGCAGCACGGTGGACGTGAAGGTCGATGAAATCAAGACCAACGGTGACACAGCCACCGTGAACACCACAGACACCACGCGTTTGAAGCTGCGTAACCCCAACCAGGGTGTGGGTGATTACGCATCGGAATCTCGTCAGCGTTGCTACACGTTTAAGCGAGTGAACGGCACATGGCAGCTGGAGGGGTCAAAAGAAATTGACAACATGACCCCAGAGCAGCGCCAGATGGCTGGCCCTGCAGCAGCCGATGTGCTGGGGCAGCTTCCTTCTAAGCCCGCTGGCACTGCGAAGAAGTTCAAAGGCAAGCCTGACTCTCCTGAGATTGTTGCCAAGCTAGCTAAGATTCCGGGTCGGGCAGATAAAACCCCAGGAAATAAGCCGGGCAAGCCTGGCAACGATGGCCAAAAGCCAGGTGAAAAACCAGGCGAAAAACCTGGAGACAAGCCTGGTGAGACGAGCAGTGTCTACGACCGTAAGAAAGCGGTCGCGTATGCCTGGAAGCACGTGTACTTCCACAACAAGAAGCAGTACCCGACGTGGCGCAACGTTGACTGCACCAACTTTGTATCGCAGGTTTTGAATGCCGGTGGATGGTCGAACATTCCGGGTGCGTTTAACAGCGATAAGGCCTGGTACTTCAAGGGTGGCACTCAGAACCCAAGCCCCCAGTCGGTGAAGACAAGCTTGAGCTGGATTAACGCCTCGAAGTTGGGTGACTTCATGCGCGCTAACCCGGATCGGGCTGTGATGTTCCGTGATCCGGCAAACGCCAAGGTTGGCGACATCGTGCAGTTCAAGTGGTCGAAGAACAACCGCATTAGCCACAGCGCTGTGGTGACCGGTGTTACTGCCTTCGGGTTGTTGGTGACCTACCACTCTGCTGACAAGCTGAACCAGCCGCTCAACGCAATCATGCGTCACGACCCGAATGCTGAGGTCTTCTTCTACTCCCCGCGCTAATCCGCGCCAGGAATAAGCTAGCGAGTAATTATTTTGAGGGGGATGGGCCGTTGATACGGCCCATCCCCCTCAATGCGCGCCTGTATTTTCTCGACTTGTCGCTACACAACGATTGGCAGGCAGGAGCACAAAACAAAAAATCGGAACCGATGATCGGTTCCGATTTACTGTGGCGCACCCGTAGGGATTCGAACCCCAAACCTTCTGATCCGTAGTCAGATGCTCTATCCGTTGAGCTACGGGTGCTTGTCGCTCGCTCGCAACAAGGAAGACATTACTCGAGTTGAGCAGAAAAGACCAAATCGAGTGACCAGCAAACCCTGAATCTGCACCTACACGCCTGCCGCCAGCAAAAACAACACAAAGAAAAACCCAGAGACCGACCCGCATGACCGCCAGCACTTCCATCAACAGCGGCATACTCACCTCTCACCCATGCCGCAACAACCCACCTGACTGAAGGCCTTATTCCTGCCCCCTACCCCGAAGCTCCAAAACACAAAGGCCCGAAACTTTTTAATGCGCAAAAAGTTTCGGGCCTTCAATGTGGCGGAGGTGGAGGGATTTGAACCCTCGATGGGGTTTAACCCCCAAACCCGCTTAGCAGGCGGGCGCCATAGACCGGACTAGGCGACACCTCCACGCATATGACACTTACAAGGCAAGAAAACTCTTACCTGCGTCTGCATCACAGCACCACCACACTACCCGCCAAGACACCCCAAACTCAAAACGAGGCACACACTCACCCAAAACCTCTCACCACTGGGCACACCAACCAGCTTCCTTTCCAGCATTCGTATACATTCATCCACCCTGACGCCGGAATTCCACACGTACAGTTACACGTTGCAGAAGACAGCGGACGGCAGAATAGACGAATTCACCACCAAGCTCTCCTCAAACCGGCAAGACAGGAAACGATGACGGAAACCCCGAACGTGCGTCAGACGGTAATTCCCCGCCCTGCGGCACAGCCCCGCCGCCTACGCACCTTCATGACACGAATCCTGGCAGGAACCATCCTTCCCGGTGCCGGACTCATGCTCAGCGGCCGCACCCTCGCCGGTGGCCTATTCCTCAGCCTTTTCGTCCTGGGCATCGTCGCAAGCGCCCTAACAGCCATCGCTATCGGCCCCACCAAAGCCGCAATTCTCGTAGCCACCAACCCCACCCTCCTGATTCCTCTAGCCATCGCGGCAGGATTCTTCATCCTCCTGCTCATCGCGAGCCTCATCTGGACCGCTGACCTCAACTGGCCCTCACCAGCAGGACGCACCAAAAAAATCCTCGCAGGACTGACTGCGTTCCTTCTCATCGCGGCCCTCATCGCCCCCACCGCACGAGCCATGCAATACGTCTTCATCACCTCAAACCTCGTCGGTAACGTCTTTTCCGCGTCAGCTCCTAAAGGAAAAGAAGTAGGCATCGGCAAAGACCCCTGGGCCGGGATCCCCCACGTCAACGTGCTCCTCGTCGGCTCCGACGCGCAAAAAGACCGCCCTGGTGTACGCACCGACTCAATGATGATGGCCAGCATCGACACCCAAACCGGAGACACCCTGCTGGTCTCCATTCCCCGCAACCTCGAAAACGCACCCTTCCCGAGCAGCAGCCCTCTAGCCAAAATTCACCCCAACGGCTTCCGCTGCAAAGAAGAATGCCTACTCAACGAGGTATGGACAGAAGGCGAAGAACACGCACACCTCTACCCCGGCGACCCACGCCCTGGCCTGACAGCCCTCAAAGAGTCCATCTCCGAAATCACTGGGCTCACTCCCGACTACTCCGTCGTCATCGACATGAAAAGCTTCCAAGCACTCGTCAACGCCATGGGTGGTGTCGACATCAACGTCAAACACCGCATCCCCATTGGCGGAGAAGTCACTAACGGCAATATCGTCCCCGGGTCCATCAAAGGCTGGATAGAACCCGGCGTACAACACCTCGACGGCTATCACGCCATGTGGTATGCCCGTGGCCGCGCCACCACCGACGACTACAACCGCACCGCACGCCAACGCTGCATGGTCAACGCCCTCGTTAAACAAGTCGACCCATGGACGATGATCGACCGTTTCCCCCAAGTTGCAGCGGTCATCAACGAACACATCCACACCGATGTACCCCAAGACCATCTACCCGCCTGGGCAGATCTCGTCGAAAAAATGCAAAAAGGGAAAATTCGCAGCTTCGGCCTCAACGCATCAAACACAAATGTGGCAAATCCGGACTACCAACACATCCGCGAAATGATCCAGGCATCCATGTTCGGGCAGCCTCTCCCCACCCCCACCTACACTGACGGCCGCGCCGTTCCACCAGCCTTCCGTAGCCGCCCAACCCCCTCCCCCACCCCAGAAAACAGCACCAGCACCTCATCCACCACCACACCTGCCCCAGCCACTCCCATTGAGGACGCTACAGACACTGACGCAGCAGCAGCCTGCTAAACCACCTTCTTATCGCTTCTACCCCACCACCAACGCAGCCCAGCCAACGCCATCACTGCCACGGCAAAAACACCAACCCACTTGGCATAAAAAGTAATCAACGGCAGCGCTGCCTCTCCCAACGCAACACCGGCAGCAAAAAAGCTCACTTGCGTCACCACCGCTGCCACGACATCCACCGCAACAAATATCCATAATCGCACTCGCGACTGCCCCAGCAATGCATAAATCAGCTCACGCGGAAGCGGCAACGGGACATACGCAAGCGCAACTGCCAGAACGCGATACCGACGCACCACCGCCTCAGCCTGTTCCACTCGTTTGACTGCCCGCGGTGAGCCTCCCGCCAGGGCGATCATCACTTTCTCACCCCACAGTGCACCAGCCCACCAATACACCCAGTGAAACTTCATGATCGAGGCGATGCTCACCACCAGTGCCAGTAACCACGGTTCACCCCGACCAGCTGCAAGCACCCCCAAGGCAACCAGCGCAGTACGCGAACCAGTCAACATCGCCAATACTGCAGGCGACAATGCCAACAGCACCGGCCTGGCCAGCAACGACACCACCTGGTAAACAGCCACTACCGACAGCGAAATCCCACATAATGCTGCTGCCCATCCCGAGTTCCCCTCATAACGAAACCTCACCCGCATAACCTGCCTCCCTCACAGGCGCCCCCACTCATACGGATGCCCCACACACGACAATGCCCGGTCAGCTGCGCAAAGCGCAGCCACCGGGCATTGTCTACGAACGCGCCGTCACAAACGGCACGAACGAGAAAGATCAGTCAGATCAGAGCGGCTGAACGTTGTCGGCCTGGGGACCCTTGGGGCCCTCAGTGACTTCGAACTCCACACGCTGCGCCTCTTCGAGGGAGCGGAAACCGTTCGTCTGAATAGCCGAGTAGTGCACGAAGACGTCGGGGCCGCCGCCGTCCTGGGCGATAAAGCCGAAGCCCTTTTCAGCGTTGAACCACTTGACGGTACCCTGTGCCATGGGAAAAACCTCATTTACTGGTGGCCGGAAGACCTCGCACTGCGCGAGGTCGAGGCTGCCGAACCATCCCACGAAGGGCCACTAGCCCTGCGTGCAAAACAAACACCGAAAACCAGAATCCAGACTTACCCGGAACCGGGGAGTCGATGTCACCGTGCAAAACTGCTTGGAACATTGCTTGGAACTGCTCTTGCAACCAGTTTCAGCCTAGCACGCACCAGTCTGACAACAGTAGATCTTCGATCTATAGATGTTCTTCGTGGCGCCAAACAACCAAGAACACGCTGAACACGCCGCGACACACCCACCCCACTCCCCCTCAGCGAGAAGCCGCCTCAGCTTTGGCATGCGGCGAAACAATCCCCCCAGAAATACCCCGGCAACCACATGAGGTCCCGTGGCTAATTTCACCTGCAAGCCGGATCGTGCGCCCAGGCACTTCCGGCTGCTGCAAACGACGCAACAACAACTGCACGGCACGAGCCCCTAGGGCATAGCACGGCTGCGCAATCGTCGTCAGGTGCGGAGTCAACAAGTCCCCCCACGGAAATTCATCGAAACACACCAAGGCCATGTCATCAGGAATCCGCATACCCGCCTGGCGCAGCGCCCGCACCGCACCAATACTCATCGCGTCATTCGAGACAAAAACAGCAGTCGGAGCAGTCCCGGCAGGCATCGCCAGCAGCTGCTGCATCGCTTTACGACCATCATGCTCAGTCGAACCACCATTGACCATCAGCGACTCATCCACCGGAACACCGCGACGCTTGTGGGCTAGCAAATACCCATCCCTACGCTCCGCCGACGTCGCCAACCCAGCCATACCGTCAATAAAACCGACCCGCGTATGCCCAATCTGCAACAGGTGGTCGACGATCGCTGCTGAGGCTTGCTCGTTCTCCACACACACCTGATCAACATCAAGATCCTGATGGCGATCAACCACAACAAACGGCGTGTCGTGCTCATTCAACAAACGCAACGCAGTCCCCGTCCATGACGGGCTGGGCATGATGATCATTCCGGCCACGTGATGAGCAAGCAGGTTCGCAATCACACGCCCTTCACGCTCAGCATCATCACGGGTATCGGCAAACAGCAGTTGCATCCCGTGACGCAACGCCTCTTCCTCAATACCGGCGACAAGTTCCTGGCCATAAATGCTTGCCAGAAACGACATAGCCACACCGATTGTTGTCGTAGACCCTGCGGCCAGAGACCGGGCCACCGGACGATGGGTAAACCCCACCTTTTCCATTGCCTCCAGCACCAGCCGCTTAGTCTCCGGCGCTACAGGTCGAGTACCGTTAACGACGTGAGATACGGTGCTGACCGACACGCCCGCCTCGCGGGCCACAGTTGTCATCGTCACGGAACCCATGCACATATGGTTGCGCAATTTTTTGCTTTTGTGCCACTCCTGTGAGCATCCACAGCCCCGCAGGGCACAGCACCACGCATTCCCCCACAGCGGGCCCTCAGGAAAGAGAGCGCCAGCCCCCTCTCACAGGAAACTGACGCTCTCTTGCACTCACACCTTGCTCACACGAAACACGTGCGGAACTACGCGGAGGGCGTGGGATTCGAACCCACGAGGAGCTTGCACCCCTAACGGTTTTCAAGACCGTCGCACTAGGCCACTATGCGAGCCCTCCAACACCGAAACGAACAGTCGCGGCGTACAAACCTAACGTTACCTGAACACAGCCAAGAGCCAACCCTCGAACCCGCAAATAACTCAAAAGGCAGTACACCACGACCTTGCCGTCCACAGAGTCAGTCCAAAATATCTTCGAACAACACCGTCGACAGGTAGCGCTCACCAAAACTAGGAATCACTACAACAATCAACTTACCCGCATTCTCTGGGCGCGACGCAACCTCATTCGCTGCAGCAAGCGCCGCACCAGAAGAAATACCCACCAACAGCCCCTCATCTGTGGCCGCCTTACGCGCCCACTGCACCGACGTCTGAGCATCAACGTCGATGATCTCGTCATACACGCCACGATCCAACGTCTCAGGCACAAAATTGGCCCCCAGACCCTGAATCTTGTGCGGCCCAGCCTCGCCACCATTAAGAATCGGTGACTCTGCAGGCTCAACCCCAATCACCTGGACCCCAGGCTTACGCTGCTTCAGCACAGAGCCGACACCCGAAATCGTCCCCCCAGTCCCGATACCCGCAATAAAAATATCCACCTCACCATCAGTGTCACTCCACACCTCCTCAGCCGTCGTCGCCGCGTGAATAGCCGGATTCGCCGCATTCGCGAACTGACGAGCTAGAACCCCACCACGCTGGTCTGCAATCTCATTGGCCTTCTCCACCGCTGCCTTCATGCCGCCCGAACCAGGGGTCAACACGAGCTCAGCACCATACGCACGCAACAGCGCCCGACGCTCTTTAGACATCGTCTCTGGCATCGTCAGCACAACGTCATACCCGCGCGCTGCCCCCACCATCGCCAACGCGATACCGGTATTACCCGACGTCGCCTCAACAATCGTGCCTCCCGGCTTCAACTCCCCCGACTTTTCCGCCGCATCAATGATTGCCACACCGATACGGTCTTTCACCGAATTCGCCGGGTTATAGAACTCCAACTTCGCAGCCACAGTCACGCCCGCAGCCTTGGCATCAAAAATGCGATTGACTCGCACCAAAGGCGTACGACCAACCAGTTCCGTGACGTCGTTATAGACAGCCATGCCAACCCCTCCTTTAAACGAGACTCACAGCCTCACTCCCCTGCGTCTGGCAGCGACACAAGCGACAACCGCCACCAAACAACTGTTTACGTTATGACACAACAAACACTGGCTTATAAATAGTTCCGGCTATCGCCCAAAAAATGACGCACGACAAACACAGACCACCCACACCCCATCGGAACAGGCCTCACACACTGAAACCTTCTCACCCAGCCCACCCCAACCAACACGCCTCAGAAACGCACAAACCTCTCAAAAGAACGACTCGGCGTCGGCCCACGCTGCCCCTGATAGTGCGAACCCGTAGCCGCCGACCCATACGGGTTCTGTGCAGGAGAAGTCAGCTGGAAGAAACACAACTGACCAATCTTCATGCCCGGCCACAACTTGATCGGCAACGTCGCAACATTGCTCAACTCCAGCGTGATGTGCCCCATGAATCCAGGATCAACAAACCCTGCCGTCGCATGCGTCAACAACCCCAAACGCCCCAACGACGATTTACCCTCCACGCGCGCAGCCACATCATCAGGCAACGTCACCGATTCAAAAGTTGACCCCAAAACAAACTCACCAGGGTGCAGCACAAATGGCTCCCCCTCCTCCACCTCCACCAACCGCGTCAACTCAGGCTGATCCGCCCCCGGATCAATGAACGGGTACTTGTGATTATCAAACAACCTAAAAAAACGGTCCAGCCGCACATCAATACTCGACGGCTGCACCATCCCCACATCCAACGGATCGATCTGAACCCGACCCGACTCCAACTGAGCACGAATATCACCGTCTGAGAGCAACACAACACAAGGCTAGGTCACCCCCACACCCACTCCCAGAAAAAACAACCACCCAAAACGCGACAAACATTGCTACTCAACCCCACTCAACAAAAGCATCAACCAGTCGATGGGAGAAAGTGCGCGCGCACCGCGCCGCCAGGACACCCCCGAGTCCTGCCCGCGCCACCGATTGGAACTGCATGCCTTCCCGCACCACACTCGCTCTGGCCACCGCGCTCAGCCTCACCGCTGTCACCTCCCTGGGAGCCACCTCCACCGAAGCCGCCAGCCACACCAACAGCGCCACCCCCATCATCCGCACAGCAGCCCCCAACCCCGCCCTGGCCAAAGCCCTCAACGGCGCAGCCAGCAGCCAGTACCTCCGAGGCAAACTCTCCGGATACGTCACCGACATCTCCACCAACACCCGCATCTGGAACCACAACGCCGCCACCAAACGCCTGCCCGCATCAACCCAAAAACTCATCACCGCCCTGACCGTCCTCGACGCCATCCCCAACGGCACCCAACTCATCACCACCACCACACAAAGCACCGCCAAACCCACCAACATCTACCTCAAAGGCGCAGGCGACCCCACCCTGACCTCCGAACGACTCACCACCCTTGCCCAACGCACAGCAACCGCCCTCAAAAACAAAAAACACACCAGCATCAACCTCTACGTCGACTCCTCCGCATTCCCAGCCCCCACCAATGCCTCCGGCTGGAAAACCAGCTACGTCCCCGCCGAGGTACAACCCGTCCGCGGCCTCACCCTCTACGGATACAAAGGCGCCGACAACGACCTCGCCGCCGGACGCGCCCTGAGCAAAGCCCTCACCGCCAACGGCATCACCGTCAAAACCCTCTCCCGAGCAACTGCCCCCGCAGCTAGCCAACAACTCTCAGCATCCTGGTCAGCCTCCACCTCAACCATGGTCGCCACCATGCTGCGCACCAGTAACAACACCTACGCCGAATACCTCCTACGCCACGCAGCAGCGACCCGCGGAATGGTGCCCACCTGGGACGCCGCCACCGCAAACGCCCACAAATCCCTCACCAAATACCGCATTAACACCACCGGCCTAACTATCAAAGACGGCTCCGGTCTCTCTCGCGGCACCCGCATGCCCGTCGCCACCCTCACCGGAACAATCCGTACACTGCACAGAACCCCCAGCATGAACACCGTCGCATTCGACATCAGCGCCATGCCCCGCGCAGGCAGCACCGGAACCCTCGCCAACCGCTTCACCATCCCCAGCCAACGCTGCGCCCGCAACGCCGTCATCGCAAAAACTGGCACCCTCGGCGACGTCGTCTCGCTCGCCGGAATCGCCAAAGCACGCAGTGGCCGCACTTACGCCTTTGCCTTCCTTGTCAACAACGTCACGAACATCGGAGCAACCCGAATCGCCATCGACCAAGCCGCCACCACCCTCGTCGGTTGCAAGTAACCCCAATCACTGAGGCGTTCACCACCTCACCCCAGCCACGACAAAGAACACAGCAAACACACCACTAGCGTGGAACACATGACGCAGCCGAGGAACACGCCGCCACAGACAAGCACCACCCAACACCTCTGGGAACGTCCAGTCCCCAACATCGGCGACACCTCCTCGGCTGCTCAACGCGCCGAAACCCTCAACGGCTGGGCCTACCCCACCAGCGCCCAAGGAGCCCTACGCGACATCATCACCTCCCGACGCGATGTACGCCGCTTCCGCCCAGACCCCATCCCCGAAGACCTCATCCATTACATCCTCGAATCAGCCCACCTTGGCCCCTCCGTCGGACACAGCCAACCCTGGCGCTTCATCATCGTCACCGACCCCAGCACCCGCGACCACGCCGCCCTCATGGCCGAACGCGCAAAAATCGCCCAAGCACAAACCATGACCACCGAACGCGGCTCCCAACTCCTCGACCTCAAAGTCGAAGGCATCCGCGAAGCCCCCATCGGCATCATCGTCGCCTGCGACCGCCGCACCCCAGCCCCCGGAGTCCTCGGCCGAGCAACCTTCCCCGACGCCGACCTATGGTCCTGCGCCGCCGCCATGCAAAACATGTGGCTCACCGCCCGCGCCGCAGGTTTAGGCATGGGATGGGTAACTCTCTTTGAACCCGACGAACTCGCCCAACTCGTCGACCTACCCCAGAACGTAGAACCACTCGGCTGGCTATGCATCGGCTGGCCTGACGAACTTCCCCCCAGCCCAGGCCTCGAACGCCGCGCCTGGTCCAAACGCCTCCCCCTCGAACCCCTCATCATGCGAGAACGGTGGAACAACACCACCCCCGCACCCACCTCACACCTACACGCCCCCGACCAAAACGCACACGTAGCCACCTACGACGAAGCCGATCTTCTCCTCACCGCCCCCGGGTCTCTAGGCAAACTCGACATAGCCATCAACAAAATCATCACCGCTGGACGAATCAACTTCACCACCGCAACCCTCGTCACAGCATGCGCCGACCACCCCGTGCACGACTTAGGCGTTACTGCCTTCCCCAACTCCATCACTCGCGTCGTCGCCGAAGCAGGCATCGCCGGAAAAGCAGTAGGCACAACCATGGCCGCCGCCAACGGGTTTAACTCCATCATCATCGACTGCGGAGTAGGCACCAGCAGCGACTCCTCCCCCATCACCGCCGCCGACCATACCCACCGCCCCACCGGGCCCCGCGGCGACATCATGCACACCGACGCCCTGACCCCCCGCGACGTCGACATGCTCATCACAGCTGGCCGCACACGTGGAAACACCCTCGCAGACCAAGGTCTAGTCCTCCTCGGCGAAGTTGGCCTAGGCAACACCACCATCGCCGCCGCCTTGACCGCAGCGACAGTCGGCCTCCCCGCACACAAAGCCGTCGGTCTAGGAACCGCCTCTGACACCGCCATGCTCGAACGCAAAACCCACGTAGTTCGCGCCGCCCTCGAACGAATCGGCCTACCCGAAGGAAAAAAGGCCCCCGCATCTACTACCTCCGCCGAGCTACTCACCCACCTCGGCGGAGGAGAATTCGCCTACCTCTACGGCCTGATACTCGGCACCGCCGAGAAGTCCGGAATCGTCGTCCTCGACGGTCTAGCTACCTCCATCCCTGCACTACTAGCCGCCCGCGAAGAACCCGGCGTAGCTGCCTACCTCGTAGCAGGACAAGTAAGCCGCGAATTCTCCCACCAAGCAGTACTTCAAGAACTTGGCCTCGAAGCCCTCATCGACGCTCGCATCCGAGCAGGTGAAGGAGTCGGCGCCATCCTGGGAGCAACCATGCTGCTTACCGGCCTGACCGTCCGCCGGGATTCCGCTCGCACCGCTTAGACCACTGATACGCGGCCGGGCAGCGCAACACTGCACGGCCGCAACACCTCACCCTTGACGTCCCTCCAACACCGCAGTGAGTCGAGCCACCAGCGCGGCAGCGGCCTGCCGTGAAAACTCCTCACTCGGATGCGAATCATTCGGTGCCACCGCATAGTCCGAACGCAACACCCCACCAGGGGCAGCCAACCCGTAGTAATCGAACACGTGGATGTTGTCCCCCGGCTCATCCCATTCCTGCCGTACCCAGCGCGCGAACTCTTCAGCACGCGCCGCTTCCTCTGCAGTTGTGTCTTCCACGGCTCGTGGCGGCACTGTCCAGACCACAAAAGTGGTGTCAGGATGCGCCCGCATTACCTCACGAAGCGCCATGTACTGCGCTTTAAAGTTCGGCAATGTTTTCAACGCAGAACGCACATCCCCTTCACTTTTGGCTCCGGGGGCATCCGCCGCAGCAATCTGAGCAGCAGTGAAACAGTGCTTCCAGACAATAACGTCGTACGAGGCACACAACTCATCGAGGGTTTCCTGACGGAAAAAGCGCCGCTTCCCGCGATGCTTCACCCAGGCACGCCAGTAATCGAAAGGATCATTAGTCCACGAGTGTGGCCAGTGCGGGTATGCAGCTTTGGTGATGCTGTACGCAGTACCGTGCTCGCTGTTGTGCGCGGCAAGAAGTTCAGGCACGCCCCCCTTCCACACGTTCTCACCAGTGCTGTGATGAAGATAAAGAATGCTGGTTCCAACAGTTCGAGGGGCCGGAACAAGTGGTTTCTGTTCGTACGAGGGATTGCGACGGCTAGCTCCTTGAACGCAGCGCAAAATGCGTCCAGCACATTTACGGGCGCGTTGTTTAACGTATCGAATACTGATGGCAGTCATGTCACCGGTCCTCTACTACCTCATGGCGTGGCGCTGATGCGCGGATGAGTGAGGTGACAAAGTATCGCCGCCTTTTTCTGGCGTGGATGTACCACCAGTGAGCTAGCTGTAGACTGGCGCCTAGCTTTAAACGGTGTGGAGCACTCAGCGATCGCCACATCTGTGCTGAAGAAAAACCTTCGAGACCAAGACAATCCACTAGATAGACTGGTAAAGTTTTGGAATCGAACAGGCATGCGAGTGTAGTTCAATGGTAGAACATCAGCTTCCCAAGCTGAATACGCGGGTTCGATTCCCGTCACTCGCTCGATTAAAAGGAGATCCGCACCAGTGGTGCGGATCTCCTTTTACATTTGCAGAGCTTTCACCGCGCAGATGTAGTGCGAATCACCCCACGCAGACTTCTGACAGCCACCGAAACAGGTGCAAGACCAGCCTCGGGCATCGTGTCAATAGCATCCATGATCCCATCTAGACGAGAAAGAACATCAGCGTGGACCTGAGCCCAAGTACGCACACGTTCATGAGCATCAGCTGCACCACCCTCGCTAGCTTCAGACTCCAGAACAACTGTGGTGATGCTGCGAAGCACGTCATAAAGATCATCGCGCAGAGCTTGGCGGGCCAGGGAGTCCCACCTGTTATCACGATCGAGGGCTCCTACCCGAACAAGCAGTTCACCAACACGGATCTGGCCAAGCGCCGCGTAGTAGATCGAGGCCACCTCAGCTGGATCAACACCTGTATTCACAGCAATCTCGGCAATATCGAGCAACGAGAAAACAAAGATCAAGGCTGAAGCATCACGGGCAAGATCCTCAGGAAGACCACTATCGATGCGGGCGTAGACGTCTTCGCGGAACTCATCGATTTGAGGCCCAGTAAGAAGATCCGGTACCCGATCACGCAGTGACTCCACGACGGGGGCAAATGCCTCGATCTCGTCACCGATGTTCAAATGCGGCGGCCGGTTAGTGACAATCCACCGAACCGCTCGATCAATGAGACGCCGGAACTCTAGGTGAAGTGTGGTCTGAGCAGTGGAAGCAAGCTCATTGTCTAGCGCCTGGACACGTTCAGCGAAAGCACGCTGCCCAAAAACTTCAGAGGCGATCACATAGGCCGCGCCGATACGTTCAACTGTCGCGTCAGTTTCTTCCTGGCACCGGTGCACGAACGTAACGCCACCGCGGTTAACCAGGCCATTAACAAGAACATTGATGATGATGTCGCGGCGAAGCGGATGCTCAGAAAAACGATCTCCGTATCGTTCTCGTAGTGCTTTAGGGAAGTACTTCTCTACATAGCGATCAAGCCACGGGTCATCCGGCAAACGGGAGTTGCCGAGCGCGTTCTTGAGGGAGATTTTGGCGTACCCGACAAGGACACTCATCTCAGGTGAAGTAAGGTCCTCACCACGGCTGAGCCGAGCAGCGAATTCTTCGTGCGATGGAAGGAATTCGAGGTTACGGTCAAGTTGTCCGGTTTTCTCCAAAGCGTCCATGAGACGAGCGTGTGCTCCTGCCATAGCCGGAGCCTGCATACGCGCGTTGCCTAAGAGAACATTTTGTTCGTAGTTATCGTGCAAGACGGCTGCGGCGACTTCCTCAGTCATGGACTCAAGGAGTTCGTTGCGCTGTTTTCGGGTGAGATCTCCGGTGCGTTCGATATCACCCAGCAGAATCTTGATGTTGACCTCGTGGTCAGATGTGTTGACACCAGCAGCGTTGTCGATAGCGTCGGTGTTGAGAAGAACACCGTTGCGGGCTGCTTCGATGCGGCCAAGCTGGCTCAAGCCGAGGTTTCCACCTTCTCCGACAACACGTGCTCGTAGTTCGTTGCCATTAATACGAACTGCATCGTTAGCGCGATCACCGATTTCGGCGTTGGTTTGGGTAGTGGCTTTGACGTAGGTACCGATACCGCCGTTCCACAGGAGGTCAACGGGTGCGCGCAAGATAGCCGCGACGAGCTCGGAGGGCGTCAGTGAGCTCGTGTTTTCCAGTCCGAGAGTTGCGGCTGCTTGTTCACTAATGTCGATGTGCTTAGCGGTACGAGGGTAGATCCCCCCTCCCTCAGAGAGCAGGCTGCGATCGAAGTCATCCCAGGAAGAGCGAGAGAGATCAAAGATGCGCCGCCGTTCAGCGTATGTGGCCGCTGCATCGGGAGTGGGGTCCAAGAAAATGTGGCGGTGGTCGAATGCAGCGACGAGGTGGATGTGTTCAGACAGCAGCATGCCGTTACCGAAGACGTCACCGCTCATGTCACCGATACCAACAACAGTGAAATCTTGGGTTTGAACGTTAATGCCTAGTTCACGGAAGTGACGTTGCACAGAGACCCAGGCGCCGCGTGCGGTGATGCCCATTCCTTTGTGGTCGTATCCAGCTGACCCACCAGAAGCGAAGGCGTCTTGAAGCCAGAATCCATAGTCAACGGCGATGTCGTTGGCGATATCAGAAAAGCGGGCTGTGCCTTTATCCGCTGCGACAACGAGGTAGGGGTCTTCTTCGTCATAGCGGAGCACACCTGCAGGAGTGTGAATTCCCTCGTCAGTGCGGTTGTCTGTGACATCTAGAAGGGAGGAAACGAAGAGCTTGTAAGCAGCGATTCCTTCATTCATCCAGGCATCACGGTCTGTCGCAGCTGGTAAGCGCTTAGCGTAGAAACCGCCTTTGGAGCCGGTGGGGACGATGAGGGCATTTTTGACCATTTGGGCTTTGACCAAGCCCAGAATTTCGGTGCGGAAATCTTCTCGGCGGTCTGACCAGCGCAGCCCACCGCGGGCAACGGGACCAAAGCGCAAGTGAGTTCCTTCAACGCGAGGACTGTAGACCCAGATTTCTACGGCAGGAATGGGTTCAGGAATGCCGAGAATGCCTGCCGGGTGAAGTTTGAAGGCGAGGGTGTCGACGCGGCGGTGAGCATATCGGTTGGTGCGGACGGTGGATGCAACGACGGAGTGCAGGCGACGCCAGATGGTGTCTTCATCAAGGGAGGTTACGTGAGCGATGTTGTCAATGAGTTCGCTCTCGATAGCGGCAACGGCGTCGATACGCCCCGGGTTGTCGGTGCCGCCTGGGAAGGCCTCTGGGTCGAAACGGGCCTCGAAGTAGCGCAACAAAGTGGCAGCGAGCTCGGGGTTGTCGAGGACAACTTGTTCGACGTATTGGCGACTGAAGGTCGATCCAGCTTGGGCGATGTAGGAGGTGATGGCACGCAGCACGGCGATCTCGTCGCCAGTTAGGCCTGCTCGTAGGACGAGGGCGTTGAGTGCGTCTGATTCGGCTCGGCCTGCCCACACATCAGCGACGAGGTCTTCGAAGGCCAGGGTGGAGGTTTCACGGCTGGCGGTGACGCGTCCGGTGCCACGGCGCCAGATGACGTTGTCGGGAATAGATAGGCCGATGTCGTAAACGTAGAAAGAGGTTCCATCGGCGCGGTGAAGGCGGTAGGGACGTTCGTCGGTGACGCGTACGCCGGTGTCACGGAGGATAGGAACAAGGTCGGATAGAGAGACTTCTTGACGAGCGTAGATTTTCATGCGGCGCTGGTTATTAGGTGCGCCGGGGGTTTGGTGGACAACGGGGCGGATAGAACGTTCGGGTTCGTGTTCGAAGGCTTCGAGGGCCACGACATCAGCCACAGCGACGCGGGGAGCCACATCGGCTTTGTAGACCTGATCGAACCCTCGCCCGTAGCGGGCGATGATGGCGGCAGCGGGTCCTTCGCCGAAGCGGGCGGTGGCGGCTTCGGCGAAGCCTTCGTCCCAGTTTCGAGTGGCTTCAACGATGCGGGCTTCGAGTTCGTTGAGGTCGATTTGGCGCGCATCGGATGCGTCGACGCCGTGGACGATGGCGTAAATCTGTGCAAGGGAGGCGTCGCTGACTCGGGTTCGGTATTCGATTTCGTCGCCATTGAAGGCGGACATGAGGATGTCTTGGATGCGGATGCGTACGTCTGTGTTGTAGCGGTCGCGGGGTAGGTAGATGAGGGCGGTGACATAGCGGCCGAAGGGGTCATGGCGCAGGAAGAGTCGGGTTCGTCGTCGTTCTCTCAGGTGGACGACGGCGGTGGCGACTGCGGTGATGTGTTCGACAGTGTCGTGGAAGAGGTCGTCGCGGGGGTAGGACTCTAGGACCGCGAGGAGATCCTTGCTGAGGTGGCTGTCAGGGACGTAGCCGGCTTCGTGGATGACAGCTTGGACTTTGTCGCGGACGTAAGGCAGGGAGGTGACGGACCAGACGTAGGCGGGGGCGGTGAATAGGCCGATGATGCGACGTTCGCCGGTGACGTTTCCGGCAGTGTCAAATTGTTTGATGCCGATGTATTCGAGGCGCACGCGCCGGTGGACGGTGGAGGTGGCATTGGCTTTTGTGAAGACGTAGGCGACGGGTTTGAGTGCAAGTTGTGCAGCAACGCCAGTAAGGCTCTTGGCGTGGTCGATGGTGGTTTCGGGTGAGCGTCGGGGCGAGAGGATGCCTAGACCGCTTTCGGGTATGCGACGTAGTTCGACGGTGTCGCGACCGTGGCCGTCTTGCTTCCGTTCGACGGTGTAGTCGGCGGCGCCGATGAAAATGAATTGCCCTCCGGCGACCCAGTCCAGGAGAGATCGGGCGCGGTGGACGGTGTCGGGGTCAACGTTGGGAATGTTTTCGGTGAGGTTGTCGCGGATTTCTATGGCGCGGGCTTGGAGAGCATCGAAGTCGTCGACGGCGGCGTGGACGTCGCGGACGACGTTGAGGAGTTCAGCGGCGAGATTTTCTTCGGTTGCGTGGTCGTTGAGCCGGTCGATTTCAATATGGATCCAAGATTCGCGCAGGGCGTCGGTAGGGGTGGGGTCTGTTTGTGCCCCAGAGGCAACATCGACGACGTCGGTGAGGGTGCCCTCGTCGTCGCGGCGTACGTAGATCTGGGGGTGAGCAATGAAGTGGACGCGGGTTTTGGTGTGTTCGAGGTGTTCCAGTAGGGAGTCAACGAGAAAGGAGGCGTCGTCGGTGGCGACGTGGACGACGGTGTGGCCGCTTGCCCAACCGTCACGTTCAACGGTGGGGGTGAAGACGCGGACGCGTTCGCGGGTGGTGGTAGTGAGTTGATGGGCGGTGGCGAGCATGGATGCTGCGGCGCCGGCGAGTTCTTCGGGGGTATGGGTGAGGAGTTCCTCGGTAGCGACGTGGTGGTAGAAGCGTTCGAGGTAGGTGGTCATGGTCTCAACGCCGCTGCGGTCTCCTACGTGTGCTGCGGCTGCGATGGTGGCGGCGGCTGCTTCGAGGTGACTTGCGCGCAGAGCCTGGTCTTTGCCCATGACGTCCCTTTCGTGGTGTATACACGCTGTGGTCGCGGGCTACCCGGCATTCAGTCTCCCGACGTTGGCAGACCGCGGCTGACCGTATCCCACCATTGGTTGGGACACTGATGGTGGATCAACACTGTTTTGCTGTCTCGTATTTCAGACTTGCCTTAAGCACTGGGGTGGGCCCTGGGTGAGTTTTCTGCGCAGAGAGTGTTTTCAAGTTTGTTCGCGACGGCACGTAGGGCATTAATGAGAACGGGCTCGCGCTCTGTAGGAAGGCGTTCATCTTCGACAGTGAAAGCCAGTGCTGCGCAAGGCCATCCAAGGTGGTCATGTATGGCAACCGCGACGCTACTCATGCCAGCGGTGATTTCACCTCGTTCAACGGCCCAGCCGCGGGCGCGGACCTTTTGGAGGGTGGTACGCAGACGCCCTGGAGACCAACTGGTTTTGTCAGCGCTGCTATGCGGAAAGGCTGCGGCATCGGGATAGAGAGCGCGGATTTGTTTGGCAGGTAGTGCAGCAAGGATTGCCCGGCCGCTGGCGGTCAGGTGCGCGGGTAGGCGTACACCTGTTTCTGAGACGAGCATGGGACGTCGGGGGGCACGTACTTCGGATACGTAGACAACGTTTTGGCCTAGAAGGACCGATAAGTGAGCGCTTTCTCCTATGCGTTCAACGAGGGCATCGAGAGCCGGGGTGGCGATACGGGCGATGGGTACTTGCCGGGAGTAGGCGGTTCCAAGTTCAGCTGCAGCTGGTCCTATTCCGTAGAGATGTTCGGTTTCGAGGTGGACAACGAAACCGGTTTCGATGAGTGCGGCAAGCAGGTGGTAGACACTGGATCGAGGCAAAGAAAGTGCTGTTGCGATTGACGCAGCTGAAACAGGTCCCCGCCTCGTCCCTAAATAGCGCAGAATCCTAAGAGCACTCATCGCGGCGGGAACTTGAGCCACACGAACTCCCTACGTTGTTTTCATGTTGCCGACCGTGTTCTGGTGCGACATCATCCGCACGATAACGAGTTCACGGCACAGAATTGGTCGATCTCAGTGTGTATTTGCTGGGAGCGGTAGAAATTGTCGAACGATCGCATCGTGTCAATTCATTGGAGAGGGGGCCCACATGTCCAAACCGAACAACCCCAACGGTGGACAAACACACGCCACGACCACAGCCACGACGGTGCATGAGCATGGCGAACTTACGCGCGGCCTCACCCTGCGACACATCACTTTCATCGCGCTCGGTTCGGCTATCGGAACAGGCCTGTTTTACGGTTCAGCCGCGGCTATTCAGGCTGCTGGCCCTGCGGTAATTTTGGCGTATCTCGCCTCAGGCGCTGCCGTGTATATGGTGATGCGTGCTTTGGGTGAGATGGCTGTCCGGCACCCTGTCTCGGGATCTTTTGGGCAGTACGCAGCTCGCTACATGGGGCCGTTTGCTGGGTTTTTAACCGGGTGGACGTATGCCTTCGAGATGCTTGTCGTTGCGGTCGCAGATGTGACTGCTTTTTCTGTTTATATGGCTTTTTGGTGGCCGCAGACGCCTCGCTGGATTTGGGTCACAGCTGTGATCTGTTTTATCGGAGCTGTGAACACTCGGCACGTCAAAGTTTTTGGTGAGCTCGAGTTTTGGTTGACGATCGTGAAGGTCAGTGCGATTGTCGCGATGATTATTGGTGGATCATTCCTCATGTTTAAAGGAATCACCTTCGAACCCGGCGTAGCCGTGGGACCGCACAATCTTTTTGACCACGGCGGCTTCAGCCCTACAGGAATGGCTGGGATTATCGCATCTTTGTCGATTGTGGTTTTCGCCTTCGGCGGAGTAGAGAATGTTGGCATCACTGCAGGTGAAGCATCTGATCCTAAGCGAGCAATTCCGCGGGCAGTGGGCTCTGTTCCGGTACGTATTTTGATTTTTTACGTACTCACCATGGTTGTCATCATGTCACTAGTTCCATGGAATCGAATTACGGGTGACTCGAGTCCATTTGTGCAGATTTTCTCTACGCTTGGAGTCCCCGCTGCGCCTTCGATTCTTAACGTGATCATTATTACGGCTGCAGTTTCTGCAATTAATTCAGATACTTTCGGTGCTGGCCGCATGCTATACGGATTGGCTAAGCAGGGACAGGCACCGAAAGTGTTTGCTCAAGTATCAAAGAATGGTGTCCCATGGATGACCGTAGTGGTCATGTGTGCAGCATTAGCGGTAGCAGCTGTACTTAATGCGGTTATTCCCGAGAACGTATTCAAAATAATCGCCTCGATTGCAACGTTCGCGACGGTGCTTGTGTGGCTGATGATCTTGTTGTCTAACTTGGCAATGCGCCGGGAGATCAAGCAGCGGGGTTTACAGGAGTCCGAGTATCCGGTGCCATTCCACCCTGTCGGAACATGGGCAACATTCGCGTTTCTTGTGTTCGTAGTGGGCGTGATTGGTTGGTTCCCTGATACGCGGGTGGCTTTGTGGGTGGGGTTGATCTGGGTTGCCCTACTCACGATCGCGTATTTCACCTTGGTTCCCCAGCATGGTCGCCAGCAGCCTTCGCTTGAGGACGAGACCCCAAGGGAATCCTGATCTGCCTGTAAGTGCTACGTGGGGCGGTGTTGTCGCGGGTATTGTGGCAACACCGCCCCACGTCTATACATCGATGGATGCATCTGTGATCTAGCTCACTTTACGGAAAATTAGCCACCCCACTGCCCGAATATGCACCCAGCTCAGAGACTTACGAACCCCATCACACCGCCCGCCAGCAGCATTGAGGGCAGCCTCACCTCACTATCGCTGCGAAAACGGTTCCCTAACCTGAAAACAACAGACCTGCGGACAGCACAATCCTTTCTCAGAAAGTAGGCACCATGTCCACGCTTCCAATCATTTCCTCCTGCACCACCACTTCTTGCTC
The DNA here is from genome assembly GCF_058996045.1 of Dermatophilus sp. B7861-1. Taxonomy (NCBI): domain Bacteria; kingdom Bacillati; phylum Actinomycetota; class Actinomycetes; order Micrococcales; family Dermatophilaceae; genus Dermatophilus; species Dermatophilus sp. B7861-1. Next base: position 2,494,536 of record NZ_CM180082.1, read on the forward strand.
CTTCAACGACTCCGGCTGTACCGCTGGCGCAATCACCGTTGGTGGCACAAACGGCACCGCCTCCTGCGGCACTTTCATTGCCCTCGACGCCCGTGGCGGACTCACTGACGCCAACGGCCGCGTCGGGGCATGCCAGCGTCTGGAATGCACCCACAACACTGACCTGATGTGCACCGCCGAAGCCATCAGCGTCGGCGGTGACACCGCGACCTGCGAGCACTACAGCAACGCCTGAGCCCTCACAGCCGAAATTACTGGCGTCATAAAAACAGGTGCCTAAAAGCGTGTGGCCCCCACCAGCGTGGGAGGCCACACACTTTTGATCTCAATCACATGCGCGGATGGACGCGATGAGATCGAGTTTGAGAAACCGCTGCTGCCAACGTGGATTGGACATCATCAACCGTGGCAGCAGTGGGAAGTTCGACGTGAACGATCCGGCTCATTCCCCCAAGCGGACCAATGTGCATGAGCGTAATGCCGGTGGAATCAACATCTACGCAATAGACGCGATCCTGGGTGTGCTCACAGCCCCCATGAGATGGGCGTTCATCAAGCACATCACCATCAGCAAGACCTTCCACCACAGCAGTAATGACGGCTCGAAGTTCATGGTTAGGGAACGATAAAACAGCATCGTGAGCCTCGAGGCTGCCCATCACCCCCGATCCGCACAATGGTGAAACCGGGTAGTTTTTCATCGCGATGGCCGAGACCGGCGCCACTCCCGCGCTGTCATGAACTAGCACCCGATTGATGTTCACGACTGCGAGCGCGCCGCCGGCCTCGATTACCGCGGCCACGTCTTCCGGAATCCCAGGACTATTGGCCCACCCGTCGCGTTCATCCTCGGGGATCCACTGCAACACCCCCAGGTAGTGCAGTGTTGCCGCGAGGATTCGTACGCGCGGGTCAGGGGATTCGAGTCTGATGTCGACTCGGACCTCCTCGAGCACGTCTGTCGATGGGGCACCCATGCCGGAATGACGCGAGAAGGCGAGCAGGATCCGGCCCTTTGAATCCAAACCATGCGCTGCGACCTCGAGGCAGGACTCGGGGTCGATCCGATAGCGCATCAGCGTTGCCGCACCCTCGCCACCCACGAGACGTCGTGCCAGGGACGTTGCTCGCGCGTTGGAGCAGATGCTCGGTGTTGGGTTGACGGCCATGTATCGCCTCCTCATTAAGGTAAGCCTAACTTTAGTTGCGAGTCGGTCAGTTGACCACCCCTATCGGACGATCTTCTTAATCTTTGGCAAATTCATTGCGTCACAACGCAAATAACTGCTAGAAGTCCGCCGCAATAACCAGCCGCCACCACCCACACTCACCCCCCAGGCAAACACGCACGCAACGCCCGCGCAGCACCCTCAGGGTCATCAGCCTGCGTCAACGCCCGAACCACCACCACCCGCTCAGCACCAGCATCCACAACCCGCCCCACCGACGAGACATCAACACCCCCAATCGCAAACCACGGCTTACCCACCCCCGCCCGCGCAGCCTCAGCCACCAAACCCAACCCCACCGCAGCACGACCCGGCTTCGTCGGCGTCGCCCACACCGGCCCCACACAGAAATAATCCACCTCCGGCGCCGCCATCGCCGCAACAAACTGCTCCCGCGAATGCGTCGACACCCCCACCAAAGCCCCCGGACACACCGACTTCACATGCACCGGCGACAAATCCTCCTGCCCCACATGCACCACATCCACCCCAGCCACCAACCCCACATCAGCACGATCATTCGCCGCACACAACGCCCCCGCCGCACGCGCCTCCTGACGCACGATCCGCAACGCCTCCACCTCATCAGCCGTCGAAATCGACCGATCCCGCACCTGAACAACATCCACCCCACCGGCAAAAACCCGCCGCACAAAATCCCGCAACTCCCCCGCCGAATCTCGCGCATCCGTACACAAATACAACCGCGCCCGCCCGAGCCGACGAACAACATCCACACCCGAATTCTCCAACCCGACACCCTCACAAGAAGCCATGCAGGTACGGTAAACCGCAGCATCCGCGGGAGCCCCACAAACGGGCTGAGAGGGTGGCACGCAACCAAAGCGCCCACCGACCGCTCGAACCTGTCCGGTTAACACCGGCGAAGGGAGGAAGCTGTGCGCATCGCCATCATCGGCGCCGGCATCATCGGACTATCCATCGCATGGCACCTGCACGAAGCAGGCACACACGTCGAACTCATCGACCCAACCCCAGCCAACGGCGCCACCCACGCAGCCGCCGGCATGCTCGCAGCCACCAGCGAAACTACCTACAACGAACACCACCTCACCCCCCTCATGCTCGCCTCCGCCGCCCTCTACCCCCACTTCATCCACCGCCTCACCACCACCACAAACCTACCCACCGGACACCAAAACACCCCCACCCTCCACATCGGCACCGACACAGCCGACCGAGAAACCCTCCATAACCTCGCCACCTACGCACACAGCCTCGGCCTCACCCTCACCCCCCTCACCACCCGCCAAGCCCGCAAACTCGAACCCCTCCTCACCCCCACCATCTCCAGCGCCCTGCACGCCCCCCACGACCACCAAGTCGACCCCCGCCTCCTCGCCCACGCACTCCTAACCGCCCTGACCAACGCAAACATCCCCATCCACCCCACCCCAGCAACCGGCATCACCCACACCGACAACAGCGACCCCACCAGCCCCGTCACCGGCATCACCCTCACCAACGGCCACACCATCCCCACCGACCACGCCATCATCGCCAACGCCACCAACGCCACCAACCTGAGCGGCCTACCCCTGAACCTCACCAGCCTCATCCGCAACGCCTACGGCGAAGTCATCCGCCTCACACCCCCACCCAACCTCCGCCACAACCTCACCCACATCATCCGCGGACATGTCAACGGCAACCCCATATACATCGTCCCCCGCACCAACGGAAACCTCATCCTCGGCGCCACCACCCGAGAAAACGAAACCCCCCACGTCCAAGCCGGCGGCATCCACACACTCCTACGAGACGGCATCCACCTCCTCCCCTGCATCGAAGAATTCACCATCACCGAAACCATCGCCAGACCCCGCCCCGTCACCAAAGACAACGCCCCACTCCTAGGCCCCATCAGCACCACCATCACCCTAGCCACCGGACTAGGCCGTAACGGCATCCTCCTAGCCCCCGCCATCGGCGCCGCCATCACCGCCACCATCACCACACCACCAACCACCCACCCACTACCCGACATCACCGCCTTCACACCCCACCGCTTCACCACCAACCCCTAACCACCCACCACCAAAGGACCCCATGAACACCACCATCACCATCAACGGCGAACCTCACACCCTGCCCACCAAAACCACCCTGCGCGACATCATCACCCACATCACCGGCCACACCATCACCCCCGAAGGCCGCACACCCACCGGCACCAGCCTCGGCATCGCCATAGCCCTCAACAACGAAATCATCCCCCGCAACAACTGGGCCACCACCATCCCCGGCCCCAACGCCCGCATCGAAATCGTCACCGCCGTCCAAGGAGGGTAAAACCATGACCCCCACCATCCCCCCACTGACCATCGACAACACCCCCCTGGCCTCCCGACTCATCACCGGAACCGGAGGCGCACCCAACCTCGACATCCTCCGCGAAGCGCTCATCGCCTCTCACACCAACCTCACCACCGTCGCCATCCGCCGCTACACACCCACCCAAACCGGATCCCTCTTCGACCTCCTACGCTCCCTCAACATCCGCATCCTGCCCAACACCGCCGGATGCCGCACCGCACATGAAGCACTCCTGACCGCAGAACTCGCCCGCGAAGCACTCGAAACCGACTGGATCAAACTCGAAATCATCGCCGACGACCAAACCCTCCTCCCCGACCCCATCGAACTCATCGACGCCACAGAACAACTCGTCAACCGCGGCTTCAAAGTCTTCGCCTACACCAACGACGACCCCATCACCGCCCAACGCCTCGCCGACCTCGGCTGCACCGCCGTCATGCCCCTAGGCGCCCCCATCGGAACCGGCCTGGGAATCCTCAACCCCCACAACATCGAACTCATCACCCACCGCCTACACGTGCCCGTCATCCTCGACGCCGGAATCGGAACCGCCTCCGACGCCACCCGCGCCATGGAACTAGGCTGCGATGCCGTCCTTCTTGCCACCGCAGTCACCCGCGCCCAACACCCCACCCACATGGCCAGCGCCTTCGCCCACGCCGTCGAAGCTGGCTACCTCGCCCGCCACGCCGGACGCATCCCCCAACGCATCCACGCCCACGCGTCCTCACCCACCACAGGCATGGTTACACCATGAACACCTACCCGCCACTAGTCGACCCCGCCCCCGAACTCACCACCCACCAAGCCCAACGCTACGCACGCCACGCCATCCTCCCCGAACTCGGCACCCTCGGCCAACGACGACTACTCAACGCAAAAGTCCTCGTCATCGGCGCCGGCGGCCTAGGATCACCCATCCTCCTCTACCTCGCCGCCGCTGGCATCGGACACCTAGGCATCATCGACGACGACACCGTCGACCTATCCAACCTCCAACGACAAATCATCCACACCACCAACAACATCGGCACCACCAAAGTCGACTCCGCCCGCACCGCCATCACCAACATCAACCCCACCATCAACATCACCACCTACAACCAACGACTCACCCCCGAAAACGCCCTCGACATCCTCACCGGCTGGGACATCATCGTCGACGGAACCGACAACTTCGCCACCCGCTACCTCATCGCAGACGCCACCGAAATCCTCAACACCCCCTGCGTATGGGGCGCCATTCTGCGATTCGACGGCCAACTATCCACCTTCTGGCCCGGTAAAGGCCCCGTCTACCGCGACCTCTTCCCCGACCCCCCCGACCCCAACAGCATCCCCTCCTGCGCCCAAGCCGGAGTACTCGGAGCCCTCTGCGCCTCCATCGGATCAGCCATGGCCATGGAAGTCATCCGACTCATCACCGGAATCGGCACCCCACTCATCGGCCGCCTCATGATCCACAACGCCCTCACCGGAACTTGGAAAGAACTGACCATCCACCCCGACCCCAACCGCACCACCACAACCACACTCACCACCTACCCCACCACCTGCACCCAACCCCCACAACCACTCATCTCCGAACACACCATCACCCCCACCGAACTACACACCCTCCTACGCGACCGCACCAACGGCACTATCGAATTCACCCTCATCGACGTCCGCGAACCAACCGAACACGAACTCGTCACCATCGACGGCGCCACCCTCATCCCCAAAAACGACATCATCACCAACCCCACCACCGTCCCAACCCACCAACCCGCCATCCTCTTCTGCAAATCCGGCACCCGCTCCAGCGAAACACTCACCACCCTCCTCAACACCGGCCGCGACGACGTTTGGCACCTCCAAGGAGGCATCCTCGCCTGGATCGAACACATCGAACCCCACAAACCCCGCTACTAACCGGGAACACCACCCCCACCTCAACCGGTCCTACACACGACCAACCTTTCAACCACATCCCGAGCGGAGACACACCACGTGGGGACCACACCGCGCACCACCACCGGCATACCCGACCTCGCCCGCGCCATCCTCACCCTCACCGGAGCATGGCTCCTAGCCATCGGAACCGCCCTGCTCGCCAGCCCCAACCCAAGCTTCATCACCACCAACCTCATGACCAGCCTGCTATTAAGCACCTGGCCCGTATCCCCCATCATCACCGGACCAGTCCTAATCGCGTGGTGGTTCCGCTCACGCAAACACCCCCACTGGTGGCGCGCCAGCCGACGACAATTCGCCACCACCAACGCCGCCGTCCTACTCGCCTGCGCCCTGGCCGTCGGCATCCTCGAAACCATCCCTCTGCTAGCCACCACTAGCAACAGTTCCCCCTTCCAACCACTAATTGGTATGTGCCTATGGCTGCTATGGTCTGGGCAAATCTTTTGGACTCCCCTGCTAGGAGCCCTCATCGGCCCCCAGAAAACACAACAACCACACACCGACACCACCGACAACAGCACCCCATAAACAAGGAACCCCTCACACCTGCCTCACCCCTGACCACCACGGCCACGCAACGCCGCAAGCTTTTCGTTATAGGCACGCAACTCCGCATCGCCATCCCGATCCGCTTGACGATCCTTACGGCGCGCCTCCCCCTCATCAGCTCGCATCCACACCACTGCCACCGCCAACGCCAAAATCAGCATCGGAATCTCACCAATAGCCCAGGTGATCCCACCACCTACACGCTGATCGGCAATCAGGTCAGTCACATACGGCACCTTTAATGCCCGGAAAGTATCCCCGGCAATCACATTCGCCGCCGTCATAATTGCCACCCCAAAAAATGCGTGAAACGCCATCGTGGCAAACAACAACACCAAACGAAGACTCGGAGCCCACCGATTCGGGCCCGGATCAATACCAATCAACGACCAAGCAAACACATACCCAGCGGCCATGAAGTGCACAACCATGGCGATATGCCCCACGTGAGTGGTCAACGCCAACTCATACAAGTCGGTGAAATAGAACACATAGATCGAACCAACAAAGTTCACCGCACCCACAATCGGGTTGGTCCAAAATCCCATCCAGCGCGAATGCGCCGTCGACAACAAAAACTCGCGGGGCCCAAGCGTTTTATCCCGCCGCGCTTTCAATGCCCGAGACGCCAACGTCAACGGCGCACCCAGCACTAAGAACAACGGAATCCCCATCGTCAAAGTCATGTGCTGCAGCATGTGCGCAGAAAACATAATCCGCCCGTATATGGCCGGTGCACCACTGGTCACCCAGAAGAAAAACAACCATCCAAGGGTCCACCAGATCGTGCGACCAACTGGCCACCGATCCCCCCGACGGTGCAACCGCGCTACAGCGGCGTAATACAACCCCACGGCGAGAACAACCACCGTAAGGAAAAGCCAATCAATCCGGATAGCGGTAAACCATGTCGATCCGGTAAGGGGCGAGGCAGGAAGTGGATACCCAGTAATGGAAACAGCTGGGTCAGGAGATTCTGCTTGAGCAACAGGAGGAGCTGTACGGCTAAGCGCCGACCCCAAACCCATCGCAACTGACATGAGCACAATTTCGGTCATGGCCAAACGCACGAAGGCTTTTGCTGAAGAGTCACCGTCATGAACTTCAGCGATGATGCGCTTGCGCATCATCCAGCCAGCAATGCCAAGCACCACCACCAAAACCAACTTGGCCAGGAGAATAAGCCCATACTGACTGCTCAGGTCACCGATTCCGTTCAGCCGCAAAGATGCCGCCAAAATTCCCGAGACGAGCACACCAAAATAAGCCCAACCCGCCAAAGCGGAATAGCGGCGTACCGACGTGCCGAAATCACGGTTGAGCAGTGGCCGCAGTATGCCTAGAGCCACCAGACCGCCGAACCATACAGAGGCACCAATGATGTGAACTGCTAGAGAGTTAACGGCCGTGTCATGAGCAGCGGCGCCTGCGGCGTGCCCGGCCAAAGAAAGAATAGCCAGGGCAATAACCCCTAGGGCAGCTGCCCAGGTAATGGAGTTCACGGTGCGTGCGCATGTGGCTAGGGCGGTCGCGCCGATGGCGAATCCCCAGGAGAACAAGTAGACGCGGAAAAGGTCGATCTCCCACAGGAAGGGCAGCTGTCCAGCAAAAAGAGGAGAGGAGAGCTGAACACCAGAAACGTTAGAGAGCAGAAGAAGCATATGAATGCCGCCAGAAAGGGTCCACACGATGCCAGTAGTGACAGCGATACGGCAGGCGGTGCGACGGCGTTGGGTAGTGGCCCGTTCTGGGATGATGGTTCCAGCCATCAGGAGTAGGCCAATGGTGATAGCAGCGCTGATGTCGTGAATGGTTTTGGCGATCGGTACGCCCCACACAGCAGTGGGTCCACCGTCGGCGAAGCCGGGGACACCGGCGAGGGCTCCGCCGAGCCATCCGGCGAGGATGGTGGCCAACACGGCGACAGGCCAGGTGATCAGGCTGGCGGTGGTGATAGTGGCAAAGGGAGTGCCTGGGTGGTGTTGCGCCCCGGGGCGGGTGGTGGCTTTGTCTTTGCTGTGGGGCGGGATAGGCATGTTCCCACCCTAAGTCTGAGCAGGCCGCAGGTCTGTTGTTCGTCTTGACGGCGTGGGTGGCTGAGCCGATAGGGGCGTATGTCTGTGTCCCGTCTGCGTCTTGCTCGCAGGTCTTTGGGTGCTCGTGTGTCTCGAGCATTGCCGGTGGTGATGTTGTTCGTGGTGTCGTTATTGACGGCGCTGTTGTGGATGCGCGCGGTGGTGGTGTCGTGGTCGGCGGTGTCGTGGCTGTCGGCCAATGATGTTGTGACAGCACGGTCAGTGGGGTGTGTGGATGGGGTGTGTCGGGCGCAGTGGCCTGGTGGTCAGATACGGGTGATTCACGATCCGGGTTTGTTTGCTCCGCAGCAGGGGAATGAGTTGTCGGTGGTGGAGCGTGGCGGGGTGTTGCATGTGGCCGGGTGGAGTGCCGTGTCAGATGCGGTGTTGTTGGTGTTTTTGGCGGTGTGTTTCACCGGGTTCATGGTCAGTTGGATGCGGCGGGTATTGGAGTCGGCGCCGATCGTGGATGAGGACGTTGTGGGTGAGGTTGGTGAGGCGTAGCGGTACCTGGTTCAAGGTGGGTGGCCTCGGCCACGAACCGAGGCTACCCACCTGAGTTTTAGTTGGTGCGGGTGATGGGTGTGCTTGCGTCGGTGGGTAGCAGACCTTGGTCGGCGAATTGTCGGGCGACGGTGAGGAATGTGTCGTTGGCTTGGGGGATATCGATGGAGACGCGCACGCCTTCACCGGCGAAGGGTCGGACGGTGAGATGGGCTGCTTCGCAGGCGGCGACGAATGCTTCGGTGGCGTTGCCGAGGGGAAGCCAGACGAAGTTGGCTTCGGAGTGGGGGAATTTCCAGCCCATGTCAATCAGGGCTGCTTCTACGCGTTCGCGTTCGGCGACGATGGTATCGACACGTTCGGTGAGTTCTTCGTCGGCGGCTAGAGAGGCGACTGCAGCGTCGTGGGCGATATCGGTGACGACGAATGGCAGGCGCGTTTTGGTGAGAGTGTCTGCGGATGCGGGTGAGACGACTGCGTAGCCGATACGTAGGCCAGCAAGTCCGTAGGCCTTGCTGAAGGTACGCAGGATGATGACGTTGGGGTATTTGCGTAGGAGGGCGCTGCTGTCGATGGCGGCGGGGTCTCGGTTGAATTCGATATAGGCCTCGTCGATGGCGACGAGCACATCGGAGGGGACGCGTTCGAGGAAGTCGATGGCTTCGCGGTGAGTGATGATGGGGCCGGTGGGGTTGTTGGGGGTGCAGAGCAGGATCAGGCTGGTTTCGGGGGTGATGGCAGCGGCCATGGCTTCTAGGTCGTGGCGTCCGTCAGCTAGGAGGGGTATTTGGACGGAGCGTCCTCCGGCGAGGGCGATGAGGATGGGGTACATCTCGAAGGAGCGCCAGGCGTAGATGACTTCTTTTCCGGTTTCTACGGTGGCGGTGACGAGTTGTTGGAGTACTCCAGAGCTGCCGGCACCGGGAATGATGTGGTCGGGGCTGACGTCCCAGCGGGTGGCTAGGGCGGTGCGTAGGTCGTGCATGTCCATGCCGGGGTATCGGTTGAGGTGTGCCACGGCGTGGTTAATGACGTTGATGACAGATGGCAGCGGGGGGTAAGGGTTTTCGTTGCTGCTCATTTTGAATGCGTCGACACCATCTGCCTGCTGAGGGGGGCGGCCGGGTTTGTAGGAAACGACTCCCTCGAGGGCGGGTCGGGTGCGCAGGCGGTGGTTGGTGGCGTCGGTCATGCGGTCAACTGTACGAGTGGTTGACCGCATGACCGGAGTGAGTTTTCGGTTTTTTTAAATCTGTCCGCTCAGATTCCCTGGAGATTGCGAGTTTGCTGGTACTACAGGGGTTTTGGAGCGGGGCGGGGAGGCTTCCGGCGGGTTGTAAGGCGGGTCGTCTTCCGCCGGCGGCGGGGGTGGCGGTGGCGGAACATTGTCCCGTGGCGGCGGGGGCGTCCAGCGGTCGTCGGGAGTTTTGTCGCGTGGCGGCCTGGGGGTCTGGGGCGAGGAAGGTGGTTTGGGCCGTGAACCTTCAGGGCGCGGCGGAGTGGGGCGACGAGTGGGGCGTCCGGGTACCGGCGGCTCGTTCGGGGCGATGATGTCGGGACGTTTTCCTTTGGGTTTATTCGTTTCTTTACCCGAGGAGGTGTTGTCGTTGTCGCTGGGGCGAGGGCTGGTGCTCACGTTGGGTGCCCGGGTGCCGGTGGAGGGCACGGAGGTGGCTGGGTCGGGGTGCAGGGTGTTCTTGTAGTGGTTTCCCCAGGAGAGGATGGCTCCTACGGTGGCTGGGTCGTTGGTGTAGTGGTAGAGGCCGCGGGCGAGTCCTTCAGCGTTGTTGAGGTCGTCTCCGCCTCGACAAATCGCGGCGGCGGCGGTGAATGCAGCGTCGTCGATGTTGTCGGGGTTGGCGGTGCCGTCGGCGTTGCCATCGTGGGCGTCGAGGTACCAGCTGCCTGGTAGGAATTGCAGTGGCCCCATGGGTCGGTCGTAGTTGCCGTCTCCGTCGAGTTTTCCGGAATCGGTGTCAAGAACCAGGGCGGTGCCGATGCTGCGGCCATCCAGGCGTACGCCACGGATTTGGGCGACGGTGGTGCCTGCGGCGTCGTAGGTGGTTCCTGCGCCGTGGTCACTGGCGATTTTTCCGATGCCTGCGAGCATCCACCAGGCGGCGTGGCAGCGGGGGAATTCGGTGTTTGCTGCTGCTTCTGCGCGGCGGTAGGCGGCCAAGGCTCGGGGTGGGATGGGGCCAGAGTTGTTGGCGTTTTGTGGTGCGGTGATATTTCCGGCTAGTGCGCCTTGGGCGTCTTTGAGGGTTTGTTTGACTTTGCTGTCGGTGATGGACAGAGGATGGCCATATGAAGATAGAGCGACGTAGTGGGGGGTGCTACTGGCGCGGGGCATGGATCGGGGGGTTTCGGTTCGATCCGCGAATGCGGCGGCGACCAGGCCTCCTGTCACGACAACTGCGATAGCGCTGGCCCCGATCGCGAGGGCTTTGCGTCGACCCCCGCGCCTGTTGGAGGTGTCGCTCTCCCCTAGCCTGGTGACTTCGTCAGACTCTTGCATTTCTTCTCCTGGCTCGATTCCGCCTGAGTTGGTTCGTCGACCACCTGTGAGGGAAGGGCGATGAGACAGCACAAAGCGGGCACCGGGGGAATCGAGCAGTCACATCCGGTGCATGGAAGTTTTTCGGGGCCAACCTACCCGCAGGTGGCGGTTTGACGGAACCCTGGTCCCAGTTCGCCTGTGCGCTGGGCAAGTCAATATCGAGATTGACGGCGTATCTTCTCGGATATTGGAATACGCGGTGGAGGTAGCGTCGCTGCTACAAGCGTTTCTGAGACATCCCTGAGCCTATTCAGGTCACCTTGAGGAGGCGGAAGCTGTGGGAGCTGGGAAGGGAAGTTGATCCTTCTCACAGACAGGCAGTTTCGCGTGGTCAGGTTCTGTCCAGTCGATGGTGGGTTCCCCTGGACCAGGGGTCCACGTCGGGCTGGCAGTGGGGTTGGGACGGCAAGTTGGCATGGGCGTGGTGGGGGTGCTGGGCGTAGTGGTGGAGGTGGGGTTGGGGCTAGTTGGTGTGGTGAAAGTGGGAGCTGGTTGGGTAGGCCTCGCCGTGGTGGGTGTGGGCGTGGTAGGTGTTGGCTTGGGCCGTGTTGTGGCTGGCGGGCGCGGCGTGGTGGGTGTGGTGATAGGTGTGGTGGGATTCTTGGTAGGTGTGCTGGGTTTGCTGGTGGCAGTGGGTTTGGTGCTCGTGGGAGAAGCTGTGGCTGTGGGGGCGGGGTGAGTTTCCGAAGCGGTGGTGTCTGTGGTTTTGCTTGGTACTGCGTGGACTTCACGCGGTGGCGTGACTGGGACGCGGCCATCTCGGTAGGCCATGGCTCCGGCGATGACGTCTTGAACGTATTGGCTTGAGTTGTTGTAGCGCAGAATGGCTTTAGCGAGGTCGGTGCTGTTAGTCATTTTTCCGCCGCCGCCGCATAGATATAGGGCGGCGCTGGCAGCAGCGTCGTCAACTTGGGAGGGGTTTGCGGTTCCGTCTGCGTTGCCGTCTGTGCCGGCACCTGCGTTCCAGGTGCCGGGGATGAATTGCATGGGGCCAACTGCTCGGTCGAAGAGTGTGTCGCCGTCGAGGGCACCGTGGTCGGTGTCGTTGATGCGGGCGATTCCTGGGGTTTGGCCGTCTAAGCGTGGGCCGAGAATTCGGGTTCGGGTGACTCCGTTGGCGTCGACGTCGCCGTTGGATGCGTGTCCGGATTCGACACGGCCGATTCCGGCGAGGAGCCACCAGGGCATTTTGCAGGAAGGTGCGCGTTTAGCAGCGAGGTATTCGCCCCGTTTGTAGGCCAGGACCATGCGTGCGGGGATGGTGCCGTTCACGGGGGCAGCGGTGACTTTGCTTGCTGGGGGCACGGCTGCGGCGGAGGCGGTCTTCATCGCAGCTTGGATGAGTTGTGCTGCTTCTACGGGGGTGAGGGGATGCCCGCTGGGGGTGGTGGCCGGTGAGGTAGAGGTGGCCGGGGATGTGGCTGGCGGTGGAGTGGTGGTGGCTGCTCCGACGCTGAGCACGCCAGTGGTGACGATGCCCGCTGCGGCGAGCCCTGCTACTACTCCGCTGATGTGCCCGCGGGTGAGTTTGATGATTTTGGTGTTGGGTGTGGCTGGGGTGCTGGTTTCGTTGAGGTTGTGATCGCTGGTGGTTTTCGCGTGATGTGCGTCCGCGGCACGGTCCTCGTGGTTTTTTCGGTTACGTGCGAATCCGCCCAACATCAGCTGTGTCAGCCCCTCACGACTTGTCCCTGGTGGTTTTCACCATTCAACGGGGTGAGGGCGTTTGAGTCCCGTATTGTCGTATCCAACTCGCATATAAATTGCGGGGTGTCTTTTCAGGATGTCGTGTCTGTGGCGGCTCTATGTGGTTGGCGTGGGCAAATGCAGTTTCATAGCGCGAGCTGTGTGGGTGGTGGGTTGTATTTAAGGCCGGTGGTGCTCGGGGGCTTGTTGAAGAAGTTTTTCTGGGCCCAAGGGGGGGGATCCATGGAATCCATGGATCCCCCCCTTTTTTTGGGCTGGTTATCCGCGTTGAGTGAGAGCGATGTCTACGGCTTTCCAGTCGATGCCTTCGGGAGCGAGGTCAAGAACGCTAGCGAGCAGTCCTAGGCGGGCTGCTTTCACTGCTGGATCCTGGGCCATGACGAGGATGTCGTCGAAGAATGTTGCCGCTGTTGTGACGAGTGTTCCTGCGGAGTGCACGAAATCCGTGAGCGAGGAGCTGGCGGGGCAGTGTCCGGCGCTCTGGAGGGATTGGACCTCGTTAGCGAGGGCTTTTTCAGCGGGTTCGTTCAGGTGGTCGTGGTCAATCCCGGTGTTGGTTCCGGCGGGGATGATACGCACGATGCGCACCATGGTTGCGACCACGTCAGCGAACTCGTGACTGGTGCTATCGGAGTTCATGAGCTCGGTGATCTGGTTGAGGAGTTCAGCGGCTCGTCCGGGTGCATTCGCGGCGGGCAGGATCGCGGTGATGACCTCCGCGGGGATACCTTCATCGCGGAGCAGCTGGGCGTAACGGCCGATTGTGAAGTCCAGCGCGGCTTGGGCGGCACCGTCAACAGGTTCGATTCCTTGTTCGCGTAGCCGTTCCAGCGCAGCTGCCAGGCCGTCGGCAATGGTGATTCCGGCAAGCGGGGTACCTGCTGCCTCGCGCAGAATGCGAACCACGCCGAGTGCGGCGCGGCGTAGTCCATAGGGGTCTGAGGAACCGGTGGGCTTGGCTCCGACGGCAAACATGGCTGCCAGCAGATCAAACCTATCCCCCAGGGCCAGCAGGCTTCCGGGCAGGGTAGCCGGTACTGGGTCCGCGGAGGTGTGCGGCTCTTCCATTTCAGCCAGGGCAGTCGCTACAGCCTCGGTTTCACCTTTAATGCGGGCATATTCGCGGGCAACGAACCCAGCTAGTGAGCTCATTTCGACAACCATTTTGCTGGCGAGGTCGAATTTGGCAAGTGTTCCTGCGCGGGTGAGGGTGTCTCGTTCAGTGTCAGCGAGTTCCAAACGTGTGCTCAGCGCGGTGGCCACATCGGCGATGCGGCGGGCGCGCATACCTACCGAGCCGAGGCGGTTCTCGAAGGTGAGTTTTTCTAGGCCGGGGATGAATGATTCGAGAGTGTCTTCGGCTAGATCGCTGTTCCAGAAGAATAGGGCGTCCTCGTAGCGGGCACGGATGACGGATTCGTTTCCGGCGCGGACGACATTGTCATCGCATAAACCGTTGGCGATGGTGACGAAGTGGGGTTTGAGGGTGCCGTCGGGTCCGTAGACAGGCAGGTAGCGCTGGTGTTTGCGCATGACGGTGACGAGTACCTTCTCGGGTAGGTCTAGATAGCGCTCGTCAAAGTGCCCGAGGACGCCGTGGGGGTCTTCGACAAGGTTGGTGATTTCGTCGACGAGTTCGGCGTAGGTATCGAAGTCGATGGTTCCGCCGACTTCGGCGGCAAGGGCGGTGGCTTGTTCGATGATGGCGTCGCGGCGCGCTTGGGTGGATAGCTCGATGTGCCCGGCGCAGATGGTGCTGGTAAGTGCGTTCGCGTCGGGGATGTCGACCCATCCGACGGCAGCTCCGTCTGCGCGGCGGCCGGTGACGGCGGTGCTTGCGGTGGTGCGTTGCAGGTAGGTGCGCCGTCCGGAGTGCACGTTGGAGACGTCGACGGGTACGACGCTCGATCCCCAGAGCGCTACAAGCCAGCGGATGGCGCGGGAGAACGACAGGTTGGGGTCGTTCCAGCGCATGTTCTTTTCAGCGCGGAGGGATTCGATGGTTTCGGTGATGATTTCGCTGGCGACCTCAAGTACACCCCGGCCAGCGATTTTCACAGCGACGGCGGCGTGGTCGTTGCCGCCGATGCTGGCTTTGATGATCTGTTCTTCAGTGACTCCTTGACCGCGCATAAAGCCTTGCAGTGCGCGGGTGGGGTTTGCCTCGGCGTCGAACGCAGCACTCCACTTGGGGCCTTTGCGTAGTTGTTCGGCGTCGGGTTCAACGGCGGCGAGGTCGTTGATGATGGCAACGATGCGGCGAGGGGTGCCTTCAACGGTGATGTCGCCGTGGCTCAGGCGAGTGGCGGCGAGTTTTGTGGTGAGAGCTTCACGGACCGCGTCGATGGTTTGGGGAAGAACATGCGGGGGTAGTTCTTCGACACCGATTTCCACAGCGAGGGTTTGAGGCGTGGATGGCAGGCTGGTGGTGTCGAGGGGTTCGCGGGTGAATTCGCTGCGTGGGGTTTCACGCATGAGCGGTAGGCCGAGTTCTTCACGGCGTTCGATCCATAGGGCCGCGGTGTCGCGCATAAGACGACGCATGGTGCCGAAGGCTTTGGCTCGTTCGGTGGTGGAGATTGCTCCGCGAGAGTCTTGGATATTGAAGGCGTGGCTGGATTTGAGCACGTACTGGTGTGCCGGGACGGGAAGGCGCACGTCGATCATGCGCTGGGCTTCGGCGACGTAATGCTCATAGAGGGCGTGGTTAGCCTCAACGTCTGCTTCGTCGATGTAGTAGCGGCTCATTTCGTATTCCTGTTGGAGGAATACGTCCGCGTAGGTGATGTGTTCGCCGTTGGGTTTGATGGCGTAGACGATGTCTTTGAAGTCGGTGACGCCTTGTTGGGCCATGATGATGCGTTCCATCCCGTAGGTGAGTTCGACAGGGATGGGGTCCAGGGTTTGGCCACCTACTTGCTGAAAGTAGGTGAATTGTGTGATTTCCATTCCGTCGAGCCAGACTTCCCACCCAAGTCCCCAGGCTCCGATGGCAGGTTGGGCCCAGTTGTCTTCGACGAAGCGCACGTCGTGGGCGTCCAGGTCGATGCCGATAGCTTCGAGGCTGCCGAGGTAGAGCTCTTGGGGGTCGCCTGGTTCGGGTTTGAGGATGACTTGATATTGGGTGTGGGTTTGGAGACGGTTGGGGTTTTCGCCGTAGCGGGAGTCGTCGGGGCGCACTGACGGTTCGACGTATGCGACGTCCCAGGGTTCGGGGCCAAGTACACGTAGAACGGTGGCGGCATTCATGGTTCCGGCACCGACCTCGGTGTTATTTGGCTGCCATGTAAGGCAGCCTTTCTCGGTCCAGTATTCGTTGAGCTTGATGAGGGCGTCTTGCATCGTCAGCACGCCGCTCAGCCTACCGACCTCCGGGCGTACTGCGGTGGCCACGCTGTGCGTGGTGTGCAGTCGTGTTTGTGGGCGTGTCTATTGCGTGCGGTGTGGGGTGGGGGGCGAACGTGGTTGATGCAACGTTGCTGAGTGAGGAGTTCACTGATGAAGGTTTTGCTTCCTGTGGAATACACCGGTCCCGCGCCGATTTTCCCAGCTGGTTCTGGGGTGGAGGTGGTGCGATATTCCGGATCTGGTGGGGTGCCGCCGCAGCATCGTGATGCGCAGGTGTTGGTGGTGTGGGGTCAGGGGGCACAGCTGTTGGCAGATGCTGCGGCCACCATGACCGATCTTCAGTTGGTGCAAGCGTTAGCGGCTGGTCCGGATGCGGTGTTGGCTGCGGGATTTGGGGAGGAGGTGACGGTTTGCACCGGGGTTGGTCTGCATGATCGTCCGGTGGCCGAGCATGCTCTTGCGCTGGTTTTGGCGTTGCTGCGGCAGTTGCCGCAAGCGTGGGTGAGCCAGGAGCGTTGTGAGTGGAATGACGACATTGGTGGCGTGCAGACGATGCGTCGTGAAGACGGTCGGGCAACCACGCTGATTGGTGCGCGGGTGACGGTGTGGGGGTTTGGCAGCATTGGTCAGACGTTGGCGCCGGTGTTGCGGGCGTTGGGTGCAGAGGTGACGGGGGTTGCGCGTTCTGCTGGTGAGCGTGCGGGTTTTCCGGTGGTGACCTCGGATGAGTTCGCGTCGGTATTGCCGCGTACTGATGTGCTGGTGATGGTGTTGCCGCATTCTGCTTCGACAGTGAAGGCGTTGGATGCGGGGGTGATTGATTTGTTGCCTGATACGGCGTTGGTGGTGAATGTGGGGCGTGGGTCGACGGTGGATGAGGATGCGTTGGTGGCGGCGTTGCGTCAGGGGCGTTTGGGGGGTGCGGCGTTGGATGTTGCTTCGGTGGAGCCGTTGCCATCGCATTCACCGCTGTGGAGTGCGCCGAATGTGTTTATTACGCCGCATGCTGCTGGTGGGCGGCCGTTGGGCGCGGATGAGTTGATTGTGCAGAACGTGATGGCGCTGCGTCAGGGGCGTCCGTTGCGGAATGTGTGCCATACGCCCAGTGGCATGTAGATCTTGCGAACTTCTAGGGGATTGGCCGGGCTTGGGCGAGTTGGTTAGAGGTGTTGTCGGCGCGGCGCTCGTGCTGGTCTTCCCGTGGGGCACGGATCGGGGACAATGGTTTACATGTGCCCCAGCTTTTCCTCTTTTGGATCGTTCAGCCGTGACCAGTCGCGTTCATCGTCGCTGGTGGGAGGTCGGGATTCTCGGCCTCGGTTCATGGGTGAGCCTGTGAATAAGCTGCCGGATCCTCTGGTGGAGGTGCGGCGAGGTAAGCGGTTGCGGATCACGGTGCGTGGGGAGAGCGTGCTGCACGAGCCTGCTGCTGACGTCACTGATTTTGGGTCTAAGGAGTTGCGCGAACTGGTCAATGACATGTTCGCGACGATGGAGTGCGCTAACGGGGTGGGGTTGGCTGCCACGCAGGTTGGTGTGGGGTTGCGGCTGTTTGTGTATGACTGCCCGGACGCGTATGAGGTGCGGCATGTGGGTCACATGTGCAACCCGACTTACACGGTGCTGGATGAGGACGAGACGGTGACAGACAAAGAGGGTTGTTTGTCTGTTCCGGGTGCGTTTGCTGAGTTGACGCGTCCTACGCGGGTGCGTGCAGATGGTTTCGATATTCGGGGTAACCCGATTCATCTGGAGGGTGTGGGGCTGTTTGCTCGCTGCCTGCAGCATGAGATCGACCATTTGAACGGCATTTTGTATGTCGATCACTTGGATGAAGATGCGTTGCAGGGTGCTCTGGCCGAAAGTGATGAGAAACGTCACGAGACGTGGCAGGAGTGGGACGAAAACGCTGAGGATCTGGGCAAGTCGACGGGTCCTGAAGTGCAGTCCGCTAACCCGCCTGCTACTGCTTGATCGTGGTGGGCCGCTACGGGAAGCTGAGGCGGCCTGTCATTTCTTTTCCTTGATGGGGGCTAGGGGTGTCTGCCAAATGCCCGCGTGGTCGAGAAGGGGCACTGTGCTGTCGTGGTTCTGTGTTCGCCTCGGACGGCCGATTCTTGACCGCCGCCGTCTTCTTCTGCCGCAGTCGGTCAGTTCAGGTTAAAAGTGGCCCTCGACTGGGCTAGCTCTGGAATCTGGGTTACCGACGCCTGGCGCATTCTTCGTCTATGGCTGATTCGATCTCGGAGCGAAGGTCGTTGTGCTGGGGGCCGAGCCCGCAGGTTTCGATGTTGATCCGGCAGAACTGCGCTCATGCCCTAGCCGCTGTAGCGAGAGTCTTTCCCGGCGGTGGCGAATCCTTGCAGGGTTTTTGGCATGTTTTCGGCAGTGATTGTGGCGCCAGCGAGCTGGCGGCGGATGGTGTAGAGCGGCCGGGTTGGGTCAACGGGTTTGTCTTGAAGTTGATAAGCCGCCCGATATCCGGCTTTTTTCACTAGGTCGGCGCCGTCAGCGTCCCAGACTCCATAGGGGTAGGCGAGGTCGAGAACAGGTTTCCCGGTGATTTTTTCCAGTGTTTGTCTGGGGCCGAGAAGTTGTTGTTGCAGCTGGGCTTGGGTGAATTGGTCGACGCGGTGGTGGTCCCAGGTGTGGGCGCCGATGGTCATTCCGGCGTCGGCCATTTCTTTGATGTTGGCTTTGGTGACCCATCCGTTGTTGCCGATAACGACGGTCATGATGAAGAAGGTGCCGGTCATGCCTTTTTCTTTGAGGATGCGGAAGGCGTGTGCGTGTTGGTTGTCTTTGCCGTCATCAAAAGTGAGCATCACTGGTTTGGGTGGTAGCGGGGCACCTGTCGTGATGTGTTGGTGGTATTGGTCGCCAGAAATGGTGGTGTAGCCAGCGTTTTTGATGGCGTCTAGTTGTGCGGAGAACCTGTCTGGGGGAAGCACGAGGATGCTGCGTGTGTACTCGGTGTCTTCGCTGGTCCAGTCACGGACCTGGTGGTAGCACAGGACGGGAACGATGGTTCGGGCTGCCATTTGGGCAGGTGTACCGGGGGTGTTTGTTGGGTTTTGTGTAGAAGAGGAGTCGTTGTGGCCTTTTGTGCCTTGGTCTGCGGTTTTGTTGTTTGCTCCGCAGGCGCTTAGGCATGCCAGACCAGTTAGTCCTAAGGCTCCGCTGATCACTGCGCGGCGGGTGAGCGTAGGCGTGTCGTTGAGGGGGGTCTCCATCGTGAATCACCTGTTCCCGTGTCATCGTCTATACACGGGAAGGGTATGCATGCAACGTTAGCGGATGCCGTAGCGCCGCTATCGACGCGCCGAGCCCTTCGCTCAGGAGGCGTTGTCTTCCTTCGCTTTTTCAGCAGAAGCCTCAGAGACGTGGTCACGCTCAATCTCATGGTCATAGTGCCCGTAAGCACCCCGGATGGCAGCCCAATACCAGAACGGCATGATGATGATCTCTGCTAGCGCCATCGACCAGGCCGCACCGAACGCCCCCCAAAAGTATGTTCCCGGAATGAGCATCGCCAGCAAAAGCGGGGCTTTAAACACATTGATGCGGAAGGTGCGGCGGGCTAGCCCCATACCCAGCAGCAGCGCACCTGCCCCGGAAGTAAAGCTCGCTACAACAGAAAGGACACCCATAGGCAGGATCACTTCGCGGGTGCCATCCCAGGTTTCGTTCAAGAGGGCTAAGCCCACATCGTGCGGGATAAGCAGCAAAACAGTCACGTAGAACGCTGAAAGAAGCCCTGTCCCGATGGACAGCGCCCACATTCCGCGCATGCGGGCTTTGGGTCCCATCTCTGCGCGACGAGAAATCTCCGGCACAGCAAATGCGAGCGCAGCCTGGCCCAGAACATTGAGTGGGCCGCGCAGGGTGTCTACACCACGGATTGAGCCGGAGTCACGGGTGCTGCCTAAAACGGGGATGAGTAGCTGCCCTAGCTGTGCTGCGCCGAGTCCGAGGACATACATGCCGAAGAGGTACTTGACCAGGTCACGTTTGTCGCGGAACCAGTCGCCGGTGGCGCTGAGTCGAGGCCAGCTACGCAGAAGCAACGCGCCGACGATGGCTGACAGAACTCCAGCTACTCCCCAGCTGAGGGTGAGGATGCCAACTTCGGTCCAGCCCAGGGCAACGAGAGCGAAGAGGAATCCGAACTGCAGGACCGCTTTGATGACGTCGATGAGGGCAGCCAAGTGGGGTTGCCCGTTGGCGAAGAACGCCATCCTGAAGTTGTCCTGCACCATAAGGGCGGGTAAGCATGGCGCCAGTGCGAGGAGTACGTGACCGACTGCCCCTCCGATGCCGAGCCCGGCCAGCAGGCAGATAGCTGAGCCGAGCAGCCCCATCGCGAGAGTGGCTCCGTTGGCGCGGGCGGTTGCTTCTCGGAACTGTTCGATGCTGTCTGCGCTGTGATGAATTTGCAGGGGTTGCCCGGAGGCAGACTTCGCTACTGCTACTCCGATGCCGTAGATAAGGAAACCGATGGCGAAGGCACCAAAAGATTCGTCACCGACGTGGCGCGCCACCACGATGCTCAGGAACATGTTGGCCAGTGAGTAGATCCCCTGGTCAATCAGATTCCAGCTTGCACGCGTTGCTAGTTTGCGCACCTATACCGTCCATTCCCCCGCTGGTGAGTGGGTCTTCACCAGCGCGCTCCCCCCGCGTAGCCTGGTGATAACGACCCCATTCATACCGCCGTAAGACACAAGGATCATGTTCGGGCGGCTAGCTGCTCGCATCTCGTGAGCAGCGTATTGGAGTCTAGTGAGGCCGCCGGGCAGTGGTCTATCCCCGATGCACCCACATAAAGATATGGGGGCCTGAATGCGCCGGAATTGTCTGCCACAGCAACCGCGCACAAAGTTGGGCTGGCCGCGAGCGGCTAGGTGGGGCGTGATGAACCATAAGAAAGGGAATGTGGATGCTCGAGTACCGCACTGCTGCCGAGATCGAGGCGATGCGTCCAGCTGGTGAGTTCGTTGCCGCGACATTGGCGACGCTAGCCGCCGAAGTGCGAGTGGGAGACAACCTGCTCGACATTGATGCACGTGCACACGAACTGGTTAAAGAGCGGGGCGCGCAGAGCTGTTACTTGGACTATCACCCCAGCTTCGGTGGTTCGAAGTTCGGTCACGTGATCTGTCTGTCGGTCAACGACGCTGTCCTGCATGGGCGCCCCCGGAACCAGGTACTTCAAGACGGAGATTTGTTGAGCCTGGACTTCGCGGTATCTGTCGATGGCTGGGTGGCTGACTCGGCACGCTCGATCATTGTGGGAACCCCCCGCGAAGAAGACCAACGACTCATCGCCACCACCGAAGAAGCTCTCTGCCGCGCGATTGACAAAGCACGTGTGGGCAACAAACTCGGTGACATCTCCGCAGCTATCGGGGAGTACTCCCGCTCGCAGGGGTACAGCGTGAACACCCAGTTCGGAGGACATGGGGTAGGCCGAACCATGCACGGAGAACCGCACGTGCCCAACGATGGCCGCCCCGGCCGCGGATTGAAATTGCGCCCCGGTCTGGTCATCGCGATTGAACCGTGGCTAATGGCCACAACCCACGAGATCTACACCGACCCAGAAGACACCTGGACTTTGCGAAGCAAAGACGGCTCCCGCGGTGCCCATTCTGAACACACCATCGCCATCACAGAAGAAGGCCCGATCGTGCTGACAGCACGACCTGATGGCGTCTAATCACCCCATCAATACGTGTGAGGCCCGGCTAACTCGGTTCCCCCACCGAGCTAAGCCGGGCCGTCACGTTCCCCTCCCAGTAGAACCAGTGGCGCGATCCCCCTTACGTCACTGACTCACATCAACACGAACGACTTCGCTTCCCCGTAGCCGCGCCCGCGCTGACACTCTCTACATCGGCACTGCCGTCGAAGTGTTACACCCGTCCAAGAAAAAATTTCACTAATTTTCGGACGTACAGTGGGGACTACCCCGCCCATCCACACGCAGGAGCCGCGCCGCAATGATCGCAGCCCTCGAAATCATCTCCATCATCACCGCCTGCCTGGCTGGCCTGACCCTCCTGCTGGCTATTCCACCTGCCATTCCCCGCCCTATCGGCCTGGCAATAACCGCTATCTGCACCCTCGTGGTCTTTGCTGGTGTCATCGTCGACATCATCGCCCTCATCACCGGCGAAGCTCACCACATCCCCAGCATCGCAACGCACATCAGCTATCTCATCAGCACCCCTTTGATCGTTCCCGCTGGCTTCGCCCTCACCTACAAAAAACTCGACCGCTGGGGACTGGTGATCATCGGCGTCGCTACCCTCATCGCCACCTTCATGCTCATCCGCCAAGTTCAAACCCTCGGAATCCCATTCGGCTATCTCAACGTGAGTCACTGATGAACACCACCGAAACCACCTCCGGCCCCGGACGCCTCTTCACCCTCATCTATGGCGTCTTTGCCGTTGGCGCCACCTCACGCGCCGTCTACCAACTAGCTACTAACGCCGCCCAAGCACCATTGGCCTACACTCTCTCGGCACTGTCGGCCACCATCTACGTCATCGCGCTGGTGCTTCTCCTGCGCTGGGGGCACCCCGGCTCCCGCGCCGCGCTGCGCACCATATGCCTCATCGAGCTAGCGGGCGTGCTCATTATCGGCACCCTGAGCATCCTCCAACCCCAGCTCTTTCCTCGCGCCACCGTTTGGTCTTACTACGGCATCGGATACCTACTCCTACCTCTCATCCTGCCCATTCTTGTGCTGCGCTGGATGCAGCGCACCGCTTCCCCACGCAACACACCCTGACCTACCAGCAGACCCCCGCCCAAACCACCAATCCACACCTAAGATCGGGCCATGACAGCGATCACGCCTCCCGGACTACAGCACGCACGCCAAAAAATGCAGGACGCCGGAGCCAGCCCCGCAGCGATCGCCACATTCGAGTCCTACTACCATCAACTCGCTTCCGGCAGCACCGGACTCATCCCCGAAGAAAGCATCACCCCTATCCGGGAACTGCCCACCCTCGCCGAGAGGAGCACCGACCCCGAAGCCGACGCTGCCGCCCTGAAAAAAACCGTCATCATCAAACTCAACGGCGGTCTAGGCACCTCCATGGGGTTAGACAAAGCCAAAACATTGCTGCCTGTGCGTGAGGGTATGAACTTCCTCGACATCATCGTCGACCAAGTCACCAAAGCCCGCGCAACCTACGCAGCACCTCTCCCCCTGCTGTTCATGAACAGCTTCAACACCCAAACCGATACCCTCCAGGCCCTGAAAAAATATCCTCACCTGGCCGTCGAGAACCTACCTATTGACTTCCTGCAGTCCCAAGAACCCAAACTCCACGCCAACACCCTTGAACCAGTCAGCTGGCCCACCGACCCCGCCCTCGAATGGTGCCCACCTGGCCACGGTGACCTCTACCCCTCACTACTAGACACCGGTATCCTCGAACAACTCATCGAAGCCGGATACGAATACGCCAACGTCTCCAACGCAGACAACCTCGGGGCCGCACCCAACGCCCAACTAGCAGGCTGGTTCGCCTCCACCGGCTCAGCCTTCGCCATGGAAGTGTGCAAACGCACCCAAATGGACCGCAAAGGCGGCCACCTCGCCCAACGCCTCAGCGACAACCGGCTCGTCCTACGCGAAGTCGCTCAAACCCTGCCCGAAGACCTCGATGACTTCCAAGACATCACCAAGCACGCCTACTTCAACACCAACACCCTCTGGCTCCACCTACCTGCACTTCTGCGCACCCTCCAACACAAAAACGGCGCCATCGGCCTACCTATGATCGCCAACCGAAAAACGGTCGACCCCAAAGACGCCACCACCACCCCCGTGATCCAAATCGAATCTGCCATGGGCGCAGCCATCGAAATCTTTGACGACGCCACCGCCATCGAAGTCCCCCGGTCCCGTTTCCTTCCAGTCAAAACCACCAACGAGCTCCTGCTCATCCGTTCCGACGTCTACCACCGAGACGCACACGGACACCTGGTCATGACCGCCGATACCGCCCCCACCATCACCCTGGACCCCAACCACTACAAGAAAATCGCTGATTTCGAAGCACGGTTCCCCGCCGGACCGCCTTCCCTATGCCAGGCAGAATCCCTCACCATTGAAGGTGACTGGACATTCGAAAACGACATCGTCATCACCGGAACAACCACCCTGACCGCCACTGAACACGACGGAGCTAGAACCGTTCCTGCCGGAACGCACCTGCCATGAAAAACACCGCACTGCCAAAACCCCTCATCTACACCCTGCTCACCACTGGCGTCACGCTTGGAGGCATCAGCCTCGCGATGGCCGGATCCAGCTTGTGGATCTATCGAGCCTCCCAATGGCGTGTTTTCTCCGCCCACCAACTCGGCATCACAACCGACCGCACCACCAGCGAGGGCCTACACCCAGCCACCGTCATGGTTCTCGGCGCCCAGGCATATCCCGAAGGGCGCCCCAGCCCGTTCCTGGCTGCCCGCCTGGATGTTGCTCTACAACTGTGGAACGCCAACCTCGCCGAACGCATCCTCGTCACCGGCGACGGCAACTCCGGGGGACTGGGCGAAACCACCACCATGGCCAACTACTTACGCGAACACGGAATCCCTGCAGACAAAATCGACCACGACCCCATCGGCATCAACACCTACGCCTCCATGCGTAACGCCGCTGAGGCTGGAATCACCCAGATGTACGTCGTCTCACAACGCTTCCACCTACCTCGCGCTGTGGCCCTAGCCCGCGCCGCCGGCATTGACGCCATCGGCATCGCTGACGACACCACCAACACCTCACCTGAATGGGCCGAAGGCGAAATCCGTGAGCTCTTCGCCGGAATCAAAGCCGCCACCCGCACCCTGAGCGACCTCACCGTGGGACAGATACACCGCCGCTAACCACCCAACACATCCACGTAGGGTGCAACGCAGCAACCAATCATTACCCCTACGAAAAGAGGCCTCCATGACCGCGCCCGCCAACGACTACGAACCCAGCGCCTGGGACAACATCATTGCCCAGAACCCCAACCACTCCATCTGGTACCGCGACCGTTGGCGCACCATGAGCGCCAACGGTGAAGACATCTTCGGCGAAGCCCGACTCATCGACGCCATGGCTACCCGAGGCTGCCGCATCCTGGACGCCGGATGTGGCAGCGGACGCGTCGGCGGCTACCTGGCCCAACACGGGCACACCATAGTTGGCGTCGACGGCGACCCTGTCCTCATCGAGGCAGCACGCCAGGATTACCCCCAAGCCACCTGGATCACCGAAAACCTCGCAGCCCTCGACCTGCCCGCGCATGAGATCACTGACCCATTCGACATGATCGTGTGCGCTGGCAACGTCATGACCTTCCTAGCCCCCAGCACTCGCCAGCGCGTACTCACCCGCTTGGCCGCACACCTGACACCCGCTGGACGAGCGGTCATCGGATTCGGCGCAGGACGCGGATACGAGTTCGACGAATTCTTCCACGACGCAGCCCAAGCAGGGCTGACCCCATCCCTGAACCTGGCCAGCTGGGATCTCCAACCGTACGAAAACGGAAACTTCCTCGTGTCAGTACTACGCCGCTGCTAAAAACCAACGCCCCTACCCCCACCCAGCGCACAGGTCAACGGCGAGGTGGCACGTAGTCCTGGGGACTATGGCCAATAACCGGCATCGAATGCCCACCCACCACGCCAGGACGCCAGTCCTGGCGTGGCATACATACCCACATAATCGGATACAGCACCGCTGGGCTTCCTGGCACCACCACCATGCCCGCAAACACCAACACCCGCATCAATTTCACGTCCATACCAAACTTGCCTGCCAGGCCAGCACACACTCCACCCAGCCAGCCACGGTCCGTGTCGCGGACCAAACCCATCTTGTATAGCGACCTACGCACACTTTGCACAGCAGACTCCTTCAGCCAGAACACAATCCATGCGAGGCCATAGCCACGCCCACACCCCCATCATGCCCCGTTCCTCACCAGGAAAGAAGCTTTCTGACACCCAAAAAACCAACCCATAACAGACAACTCATTTACCCGATCTTGACCACCAAGAAAGCCACGCCTCAGCCCCGTGGGACACACGACGAGTAGGCTCACTCACAGAGTGACCGCAACTATCGTTCCAGCGGCCGCGACCCAACCCAGGTCGCGAGCAAACCACTGGTCTAACGAGATTGCTGTTAGCTTCGCCCATCGTCGAAGTGCTCGAGGTCCAGACAACGGGCCGCAGCGGTAGCAACACCGGAATAGGGGACCGGTTCACACGGGCGTGACGTTCCAGCGAAGCCCACCCTGCCCATGTCCGCTGCTGCCCCGCGAGGTCATCGTGCGTATACGCAATCCTCTCATCGCGACTGCCGACGCCGAATGCCTCATCAGACTCGCGCGCCTGCACGTCCTGATGCGAGACGCCTACCGCTCCGACCCCACCATCACCCAGCTGAAGCTCGAAGGCCTGGACGCACTACGCCTCGACGCCGTCAGCACTCTCACCAAACTCGAACGCAGCAACCGATACGACAACCACTGCCCCACCACAGGAACCGAACGGCCCCCCACCGGCCCCACAAGCAGCACCGCACTCCCCGGAACCACAGGTGTGCAGCTCGCAGAACGGCTACGCACCGCCTTGAACGTCCTCGCTGAACACGAGTCGGCCACAATCTGCCGCCGCGTACTGCTTGACCTCCTCTTCTCCATCGACGTCCCCCAACACCACCACTGGGCCCGCCGAAGCGAACTACTCATCTCAGACATAGCCGGACTACTGGACCTCAACATCTCCAGCACCGACCTGACCCGCCTCGTCCGCTCCCACCGAAATATCCAACGCACCCTGTGGCAAACCACCCGACACAGCGGAATCGAGGCAACCCCCCGCGCCCAAGGCGACCCCCACGAAGCTCTCGCCGAAGCAATGTCCAACGCCATGTGCGTGCGCTACGAATCCGGGCTCATCGCCGCCATAGCCCTCATGCGCTCCCACGAAAACCGCGGCCCCCTATCCATCGCCGGAGGGGCACTCTTCGACAGCCTCGAGTCAGGAACCCAACCAAGCATCGACAAATACATCGGCACCGCAGTGGCACGCACCAGCCTCACCGCACTCGTCCACCACCTCGCAACCTGCGAAATCGTCGCCACCGACGACCTCGACGTACGCCACGCACTCCCAACCCTGCTACGCGGCCTACGCGCCGACATGCTCGCAGCACAAGCCCGAGACGACGCCGAAAGCCGTGCCCTGGCCGCCGCAGCACGCATCGTGCAAGAAGCACGAAACCGCCTCGAAGGAACGCCCCGATAAACCCCGCACAAGCAGCCAGCACCTACTGACCTGCCTGCACCACCAGCTCTCTGGAGACGACCCGCGCTAAAGGTTGGCTTGCACCATCTTCAACGCCGCACAAACTCCCGTGTAGGCTCAAGTCACATCCCTGTTCGCGAAGACGAGTTCGAGAACGACCGACACCCTGCCCGGGGTACCGGCACGTAACGAGCTCTGGTGTTTGCGTGGACCGGGTCCGCGGAATCGCCACACGGATCACCGACATGCGACGACGTTCTCGCTCGTCCCGGTGTCGGCAGCGCTACGGGGGCCACAGGCCCAGAGGCCGGACCAGCTCCGTCCCCTGCTGCTTCGGCGAGGGTGTTCCACGACAACACCCTACAGATCGCCCCCCGTGTGCTTCCTTCGTGGCTTACCGACCCAGACTCGAGAGAGGGCAGCAAGTGGATATCCCCGCCATCGTGTGGGAGGGAACGATCGCTCTGATCGTCGCGCTCCTGGCGTATGACTTCTTCTTCCACATCCGGAAGGCACACATACCAACACTCAAAGAAGCCGCGATCTGGTCGGCTCTCTATGTGGGCATCGCCGTCGCATTCGGAGCAGCGGTATGGGTAATCGGCGGCGCCGAAATGGGCGGGGAATGGTTCGCCGGATACATCACCGAGAAAGCGTTGAGCGTCGACAACCTCTTCGTCTTCCTCATCATCATGAGCAGCTTCAAAGTGCCCAGGGCAGACCAACAAAAAGTTCTGCTCTTCGGCATCGTCTTCGCGCTCTTGGCCCGCAGCGCATTCATCTTCGTCGGCGCCGCAGCCATCAACGCCTTCGCTGCCGTGTTCTACATCTTCGGCGCCATCCTCATCTGGACCGCATTCGGCATGGTTAAAAGCGAACTCAGCGGTGAAGAAGAAGACCCTGCCGAAGAAGCCGACAACATCATCGTCCGCATCGCACGTAAGATCTTCCACACCACCGACTACTACGACGGCGACCGCATGACCACGATGGTGGACGGAAAACGCCACCTCACTCCCATGCTGCTGGTCATGGTCGCTATCGGTGGCACGGACCTACTCTTTGCTTTGGACTCAATCCCGGCGATCTTCGGCCTAACCCAAAACGTCTTCAACGTTTTCACGGCAACCGCCTTCTCCCTCATGGGGCTGCGCCAGCTTTACTTCCTCATCGATGGGCTCCTGGACCGACTCATCTACCTCAGCTGGGGCCTTTCCACGATCCTGTTCTTCATCGGGGTCAAGCTGATTTTGCACGCCATGCACGAGAACAACCTGCCCTGGCTCAACAACGGCGAACCCATCCATGTACCTGAGGTAGGCATCGGCCTATCTCTAAGCGTCATCATCGGCGTTCTAGCGATCACGGTCATCGCTTCCCTTTTGTCCCCCAAGGGCAAAGCGGTCTCCTTGATCAACAACACCAACCGCCACGCCATGACCTACATCGACCTGGACAGCGATGTCGACGCCGAATACCGCGAAGAGACCTACCAGAAAATGCTCGTCGAAGAGCGCAGCCTGCGCAGCATCGATGACCGCTTCAAACACCTGGTAGAAGAACACAAAGAACTCGAAAAACACCTCGCCGAGGCACATGCCCTCCACGCCAAGCACGGCTAATCCGGAGCTGGTTACCCCAAGCAACAACGTCAGGGGCTTGGTCATAACGCATCATTTGTTATGGCCAAGCCCCTGACATTGTTTGTCGTAAAACTATTTACACATTCTGTTGCAGCCCACGCCCCGCCGATGCAGCATCAGGCACCGCAATCGCCTCTCGCACATCACCGACCAGCTCTTCCAGCACGTCCTCCAACGCAATTACCGCGCCCTGAGAGCCCGCCGGAACCCCCTCCTCCCCGGTCAGCACTGCCAAATGCACTTGGCTACGCTGCATACGCCTGACTACCTCGCGCAAACCCATGTCCGCTGGAATCGAGGGCAACGGGCTCAAGTACCGCGGCACTGCTGGCTGCGAGGCATCCGGGGCCCCCAATACATCTTTGACGTGCACGTAACCGATGTACATGCCCTTGCCCCCCACCACCGGGAAGCGACTGAATCCTGTCTGGGCAGCCAACTGTTCCAGCTCTAAAATCGACACTGAATCCGGGACTGTCCTCAACGAGTCAGCAGGCAATGCCACGTCCGAGGCCACACCCGTTTCGAAGTCAAGGGCATGCGCCAGCAGCGCCGTCTCATCTTCATCCAGAACGCCTTCGCGCCCTGACTCTTCAATGAAAGACCGCACCTGATCCCGATCGAAGGCCGCCGTCACCTCATTCTTAGGCTCTACCCGCACTAGTTTCAGCGCCACATTCGCCGTCGCATTCATCAACCACAAAAACGGTCGAGCGAGGAAGTCAAAAAAGTACATGAAAGGTCCCAGCACCAACGAAGCCCTCAAAGGCCCCGCCAATGCAATGTTCTTGGGGACCATCTCTGCCAACACCATGTGCAGGTAGATAACGATGACCAAAGACAACACCAACGCTGCCGGTCCTACCAGCCACGCTGGCGCCCCCATGAATGCAAACGGAGCCGCCATGAGGTGATGCAGTGCAGGTTCACCTACTGCACCAATTGCCAACGACGAGGCTGTAATACCCAGCTGGGTGCCGGCAATCGCGACGTTGACGTCTTTAACCACCTTCATGGTGATTCGCGCCGACCATTTACCTTCGTGGACTAGTGGCTCTAGCTGGTCGCGGCGAACTGAAACCAGTGCAAACTCTGCAGCCACAAAGATCGCGTTAAACACGAGAAACACCAGCATGATCGCCAGCGCGGCACCTTCGTTCATCGTGCACCACCCTCAACGTCGTTAGCCGTGTTCTCGGACTCCACAGACGAGTCGCCATGACCAAGCTCAGATACGCGCGGATCTTCGTCGAAGCGGTGCACGATCATCCGATCCACGCGATGGCCATCCAGGCTCACCACCGTCAATCTGATCCACGCAGGCACGGCTCGTTCTTTGTCATCAAGACGTTGTGGGTCTTTCACTTCAAGAACGGTCTGGTCTCCTGGCTCTGGGATCCGATCCAGCTGCTCCACTACGAGACCGGCCATCGTGTCGGTGTCTTCACCCTCGGGGATTTCTAGGCCAATAATTGCTGAGGCTTCATCTGGCCTGAGCAAACCAGAAATCATCCATCCGCCGTCATTGGTGCGCCGATATCTGCGCACATATTGGTCGTGTTCGTCTCGAATCTCACCAACGATTTCTTCAACGAGATCTTCCAAAGTCACCAGACCTGCGGTACCGCCATATTCATCAATCACGATTGCTGCTTGCAGCCCAGGCTCACGCAATTCACGCATGAGCGGATCCAGCGTCATCGTTTCGGCGACTACGTACGGCGCAACCATGAACTCTTCGACACGACGCTGCGCGCGCATCTGGATGGGTACTCCCAATGTGGCTTTGTAGTGAACGATGCCCACAATGTCATCGACGTCATCACCTTGGACGGGGAATCTGGAGTGTCCTGATTCGATAACAAGGGCGATCAGCTCTTCCACTGTGGTTTCTCGTTCTACGAAGTTCACACGTGGGCGCGGAACCATCACTTCAGCGGCTGTGCGGTCACCGAATTCAATTGACCGCGCCACCAGCTCTGCTGTGGCTTTATCGAGTGTGCCTTCTTCGCCTGAGTACTGCACCAGTGCAGTCAATTCTGCGGGGCTACGAGCTTGATCTAATTCGCTTGCGGGTTCCATACCTAACGCGCGCACCACTCGTTCGGCGGCTCGATCAAAAAAACGAACCAACCAACCAAACAAACGCATGTACCAAGCCTGCGGATAAGCAACCAAACGGGCTACGCGGTTTGGTTCAGCAATCGCCCAACTTTTAGGAACTAGTTCCCCGAAAGCCATCTGAGTAAAAGTGGCAATAATGAAGGCTCCGGATACGGATACAGCCATCGACACCGAGGCCGGAAGGGCTGTTGCATTCAGGGCAGCAGCCAGAAGCTGACCTACAGAAGGCTCAGCCACATATCCAGTAATCAGGCTGCAGGCTGTGATACCTAACTGAGCTCCCGACAACTGTTCGGACAACTTACCCAGACCGCGCTCGACTTGTTGCGCCGTCGGATCTCCTTCAGCCGCAGCTTTTTGCACTCGAGATCGGTCAACGGTGATATATGAAAACTCCACCGCAACGAACAATGCATTCGCAGCAATCAACAAAATCAAAATACCGAGGAGGAACCATGCAGAGGTCATCGGCCACCCTCACCGTGGTGAACCCCCACGGTTGTTATCGGTGAAAGAAGAACGACCGGACGTAGGGTCGCCGGGCTGTTCGCGAGGCGACCCTTTGATTGTCGGGATATGTCCATGACAACTCATCGTAGAGCCCTTGACCCAGCAGAGATGCCTCGCGCTTGCCCGTATCCCAACAGAAGTCATATCTGTGTTCTGTATATATCCAGATTCCCCCGGTATCGTCGAAAAGGACAAGGGTCGGAGCGGGGGGCTCCACTACGTCACGGCACACACCCGGGGGTCTCATGACAGCTACATCATGCGTCGTTAAATACCGCGGCCGCTGGGTACGCGTAACAGCTACTATCGCAACGCTTCTCGCAACGTTAATTGCAGTCTCTTCTTGTTCTTCTTCTGGAATTCCTGACGATATCGACAGATCACCCAATAAGAACTATCGATACACTCCCAGACCCAGCGGACTTCTCTGGGACAGCGGCGTATTTGGACATGATCCGAAAATCACTGGCGCGTTTGAAAAAATGCGAGGACACAAACTAGATGTCTTGGGCGTGTCCCCTACCCGCGGAAGCTGGGAGGAACACCTCAGCGACTGGTGGCTCACCGAGAAAACCATTCCTGCCGGTTTCTCCGGAACACTCAACATCTCTGTGCAGCTCTTCCCTAAAGACGGGACGTTAGAGAAAGCCGCCCAAGGCGCATACAACGAAGATTTCAAACGACTAGGCGCTTTGATCGCCACGAAGTACCCCAATGCGTATGTCCGCCCTGGGTGGGAATTCAACATCGTGAATTGGCCTTGGAAAGCAACACCGTCCAATGTCGGCACCTTTAAAACAGCTTTTCGGCAGGCATCAACCTCGCTTAAATCCGGCGGTCCCGACCTTCGGATTGTCTGGAACCCCAATGAGGGTCGCGGAAATTCGCTGCCTGATGCAACGACTGCCTGGCCTGGAGACGACGTCGTAGACATTGTCGGTATCGACGCCTACGACTGGTCCCCGCCGTACGACCAGAAAGGGTGGAAAGAACACAGGACACGTCCGCAAGGCTGGGACTACTGGGGCACGTTTGCCCGCACGCACGGCAAAAAGTTCGCTCTTCCCGAGTGGGGTGTCATACGGGGATCAGAGGAATCCGGCGGAGATAACCCTCAATACATTCATTACGCATATGGGTGGATGTACGCCAATCGCGACATCATGGCTTTCGATACATACTTCGAAGAGCCCGACGACTACTGCAAATGTGCTCTCTCTATTAACCCCGAGGCACAAGGGGCCTACATGGCCTGGATGCCACAACTTACGTACCACGCACCGGGGTCAGCAACAGCAGCGACAGCCGCCTTACCTGCTGCTCTATCGCCACGGCGGGAATTTTTATAGTGATTTCGAAGGTGAATTTGCCACTCACGTGACGGCAAGGTGCGTTCGGTGTTCCTGTGCCGCCACGTGAGTTGGTGCATTGCTGTCCTCAGGACCGATGGGCACGATCGAGTGCCATGGTGAGATCTGTCAGCAGGTCCTGGATGTCCTCGATCCCCACAGCTAGGCGCAGCATTGCTTCGGTGATTCCTGCGGCTTGGCGTGCCTGTTCGGTCATGGTCGCGTGACTCATGGTGGTGGGGTGTTCTATGAGGGACTCGGTGCCGCCAAGCGATTCGGCGAAAGTGAACAGTTGGAGGCCGTCTAAGAAGGCTTTGACTGCAGTGAGGCCACCGCACAAATCAAAGCTGACGATGGCGCCGAAACCGTCTTGTTGGCGGGATGCCAAATCGTGTCCAGGGTGGTCGAGCAAGCCTGGGTAGTAGACACGTTCTACTGCGGGGTGAGCTTGGAGTGCTTCGGCGATTGCTTGGGCGTTTGTGCGGTGTGCAGCAATACGGGGACCGATGCTGCGTAGTCCGCGCATGATCATGTGGCTGTCGTAGGCACTGCCGGCGGTTCCGAGGTTATTGGCCCAGAAGCGTAGGTTGTCTGCGCCTTGTTGGGTGGAGGCGATGATGGCTCCGCCGATAACGTCGCTGTGTCCGTTGATGTACTTGGTGGTGGAGTGCATGACGTAGTCAGCACCAAGGCTCAGGGGTCGCTGTTGCAGTGGGGTCAGGAAGGTGTTGTCGGCGACGACGACAGCATCTGCTTCATGGGCCGCGGCGGCGACGGCAGCGATATCTGTGATGCGCATGGTGGGGTTGGAGGGGGTTTCGATCCACACAAGTGCAGTTGGGTGGGCCTGGAGGGCAGCGCGTACTGCGTTGATGTCAGTGAAGTCGGCGGTGGTACACGTGAAGTGTCCGCGTTCGGCGAGAGATTCGAAGAGTCGCCAGGTTCCGCCGTAACAGTCGGCGGGGACGAGAATGTGGTCTTCGCTGTTGGTCAGCATGAATAAGAGGGTGGTGATGGCGCCCATTCCCGAAGAAGTGGTGACACCGCCTACACCTTCTTCAAGGGTGGCGAGGGCGCGGGTGAGGATGTCTCGGGTGGGGTTGGTGTCGCGGCTGTAGTCGTGGATGCGTTTGGTGTTGAAGCCTTCGAATGTGTATGTGGTGCTGAGGTATAGCGGTGGGATAACGGCGCCGTGGTTGGGGTCTTCGGCGATGCCGGTGCGGATGGCGCGGGTGATCGGTGAGATGTCGTGCATGTGCGTGCGGCCTCTCATGGATGTGTTCTGTGCGTAGGAGGCCACATCCATGTCCGCATTCGTGCGCGGTTGAGTCCATCTGTCGGCTTTCGGGTGAAGGCCGCAGGATGTGGCACCGTGCGCGCAGGGGTTTGGCGTGGTTGCCCCGGCATCATCGGTCCAGTCCCTCAGCCGGTCGTGATGGATTCGTGTCCAGGCTAACAGGCGATTTTTGGTGGTAGGTCACGCTTCCCAGTAGGGGGTGCGGTTGGGGAGGGTGAAATCGTGGAGCCAGTGTGAGTGGGCGTAGTCGATGGCGGCTTGATGGCGCAGTGTGGTGAAGAGGTTGGGCTCGTTTTCGTAGAGGGGGCGTCCATTTTCGAACGCGGTGTGGGCGGCGATGGGGTCATCCCAGTTGAGCGCGATGACGTCCAGCCGTTCGGTGGGAAGGATGGCGAGGAAGGCTGTGACGACGCGGAGGTGGTCGATGTTTTGGTGGGTGGGTAGGTAGGCCAGGTCGAGTCGGGGAGCGTCAGTGGTGCTGGTCACACAGGTGCCGTGGAGCATGAGTAGGGCGATTTCATGCTGTATGCATAAATCCCTCAGAGTGCTTGTGAGCTGCGGATTTTGCAGCTGACGCATAGTTTGGGTCACCGTCGCCATACTGCAGGGTATGTGGGGGCGGTGCGCTGTCTCTAGGGTTCTGAGGTCGGTGGGATATGACGCACATTTCGCCGGGTTTTGTTGTCCCGGTGGATGGGGTTATTGCCAGGGGCGGGCGGGCCAGGGAGCCGTCGCCCGCCCCTGGGGGTCACATGCGTTCGGGTGCGCGGATGCCCAGGAGGTCTAGGCCGGTAATGAGTACCTCGAGGGTTACTTTGCACAGGGCTAGGCGGGATGCGCGGATATCTTCGTCCTCGGCGCCCAGGACGGGGCAGTTTTCGTAGAAGGCGCTGAAGAGTTGGGCCAGGTCGAACAGGTATGCCGCGAGGCGGTGGGGTTCGCATAGAGCCCCGACTGCGGCGACGGTGCTACCGAATTCGAGCAGGTGTAGTGCTAGGGCGCGTTCGTGGGGTTGCTGTAGGCAGATGGTGTCTGCCACGGCGATTCCAGCTTCGTCGGCGGAGCGGAAGATGGAGCGTAGACGGGTAGCGGCGTATTGCAGGTAGGGGCCGGTGTTGCCGGTGAGGTTGAGCATGCGGTCTAGGTCGAATACGTACTCGGAGTCGTGAGCGACGGAGAGGTCTGCGTATTTGACGGCGCCGATGCCGATTTGCCGGGCGATTTCTGCGCGTTCTTCTTCGGCAAGCTCGGGACGGGCAGAATCGATGTGACGTTTAGCTTTGGCAACGGATTCGTTGAGAAGGTCCATGAGGCGCAGGGGAGCCCCCGAGCGGGTGCGCAGGATCTTACGGTCTTCGCCGAGCACGTTACCGATCTTGATGTGAGTGGCTTCGACGTCTTCGGGCAGCCAGCCAGCTTTGGCAGCGGTGGCGAACATCATGTTGAGGTGGAGTGCCTGAGGTGCGCCGATAACGTA
Source organism: Dermatophilus sp. B7861-1 (assembly GCF_058996045.1). NCBI lineage: Bacteria > Bacillati > Actinomycetota > Actinomycetes > Micrococcales > Dermatophilaceae > Dermatophilus > Dermatophilus sp. B7861-1. Next base: position 2,530,544 of record NZ_CM180082.1, read on the forward strand.
GAGAATTCTGCTGGCTTTGAGGTTACGGACGCGGTGGCGAATGGTGGCTAGGTCGGTGGTTGCGTAGCCGTATCCGCCGTCAGATTTGCGGATGATCAGTGGTACGGGTTTGCCTTCACGGCCAGTGAATTCTTCGAGGAAGACGCACAGGGCACCGTCATCGACGACTGCGATGCCGCTGGTTTCGAGTTGGTGGCAGACGTCGGGAAGTTCGTCGTTGTAGGTGGATTCACCGGCGAGGTCATCGTCGGTGAGGGTGACATCCAGGGCGGTGTAGATGCGGTTGAAGTAGGCCTTGGATAGTTCGATGAGGGTTCCCCACAGTTCAAGGGTCTGGGGGTCTCCGGCTTGCAGTTTGACTACGCGGCTGCGGGAGCGGGTGGCGAATTCAGCGTTGCCGTCGAACTTGGCGCGGGCAGCTTGGTAGAAGGCGTTGGGGTTGTTCTTGAGCAGTGCTGCTTCTTCGGATTCGAGGCCGACTTCCAGGAGGTGCTCAATGAGCATGCCGAAGGGGGTTCCCCAGTCGCCGATGTGGTTTTGGCGAATGACGTTGTGCCCAAGTTTTTCGAGGGTGCGGGCAAGGCAGTCACCGACGACGGTGGTGCGTAGGTGCCCGACGTGCATTTCTTTAGCGACGTTGGGGGCGGAGTAGTCGATCGGGATGTTGGTGGGTTCTTGGGCGGGAATACCCAGGCGCTCATCTTGGGCGAGGTCGGTGACGAGGGTGGCGAGCCATTCGTCGGAGAAGGTCAGGTTGATGAATCCGGGGCCGCTTACTTCGATGTTGCTTGTTTCGTTAGCCAGGTCGAGATTGGCGACGATGGCTTCGGCGACGTCGCGAGGCTTCTTGCCTGCTTTTTTGGCCAGTGCGAGGGGTGCGTTGATTTGGATGTCGGCGTATTGGCTTGGTCGGAGTACGGGGTCTGCGCCTGCGTATTCGTCGCCGAGGGCAGCTGCGATCGCGGCGGAGACTTTAGGGGTGATGACATCCAGGGGCGTACTCATGGAGCAAGTCTAGGCCTGTCGTGGTGGCTATTGCGGCTGAGGGTTTGCTCATGCGTCGAAAAGGGCGGTGTCTCCGGCTCCGCGGCGCAGGATTTCGGGAATATCGCTGGTGAGATCAATAACAGTGGTGGGATCGATGCCAGCGTCGTCGGCGTCGATAACGGCGTCGACGAGGTGGTCAAGTTCTTCTTTGACCATCCAACCGTTGATCATGGGGGTGGTTTCGTCGGGGAGGATGAGTGTGCTGGTAAGCATAGGTTCGCCCAGTTCGGTGAGTAGTGCCTGGACGACTTTGTGGTCGCTGATGCGTACACCGACGGTTTTGCGTTTGGGGTCTAGAAGTTTGCGTGGCACCTCGGAAGTTCCTTTGAGGATGAAGGTATAGGGGCCGGGAGTGGCTGCTTTGACGAGACGGAATTGACTATTGGAGAGCATGACCAGTTGCCCTAGTTGAGCGAAGTCGCTGCACATGAGTGAGTACTGGTGTTCTTTGCCGAGTTTGCGGATGTCGCTGATGCGTTGTTTCCCGGTGGCGTTTCCGATGGCTGAGCCGAGTGCGTATCCGGACTCGGTGGGGTAGGCGATGATTCCGCCCTCGCGCAGGATGGTGACTGCTTGGGCGATGAGGCGCGGTTGGGGGTCGATGGGGTGGATGTCGAGATAACGAGCCATGGTGGAAGGCTAAATGACGAGGGCCGACGGCGGGTTAAGGCTCGTCGGCCCTCGTGGTGGTGTTAGACGAAGGTGTCCCATTCGTCGGGTCCGTGGGTGCCTGCGGAGTATTCGTGCATGGGTACTTCGTTGTTGCGCCAGGCTTCGACGACGGGGGTGAGGATGCGCCACATCTCTTCAGCGGTGTCACCGCGGACGGATAGGAGTTGGTCACCGTCCATGATGTGGCCGAGGATTTCGCCGTAGGGGCGAATGGCACTTTCTCCAAGGACTGCGGTCATGCGGCTGCGTTCGAGTTTGAATTTGTCGCCGGAGCCGTTGGTGGCGATGTCGAGTTGGAGTTCTTCTGGTGACAGGGAGATGGTGAGGGTGTTGGCGCCGGGGGCGGGGCCGAATCCGGTGGGTAGGTGTCCGACGGGTTTGAAGTGCAGGACGATTCGGCGGTCGTTTTTTCCTAGGGCTTTGCCGCTGCGCAGGCGGAAGGGCACTCCTGCCCAGCGTTCGTTGTTGATGCGGACGGTGACCTCGGCGAGGGTTTCGGTCATGTTGTCGGGGTTGACGCCTTTTTCCTCGACGTAGGCGGGTACTTTCTTGCCTTCGACAACGCCGGCGGAGTAGCGGGCACGGCGGGAGGATTGGGCGGGGTCTTCGTCCCAGAGAGATACGCAGCGTAGGAGGTGGGTTTGTAGGTCGCGTAGTTCGAGTTCTTCGAGTCGGGAGAGGTCTTCCATGGCAGTCAGGGCCAGCATGAGCAGGAGGTGGGATTGGATCATGTCGATGAGGGCGCCGGCGTGGTCGTAGTAGGCGGCGCGGCCTTCGAGGGCGAGGGATTCGTCGAAGATGATGTCGACGGATTCGATGTGTGTGCAGTTCCAGAGGGGTTCGAAGACGCGGTTGGCGAATCGGAATCCGAGAAGGTTGAGTACTCCGGATCGGCCAAGGAAGTGGTCTACTCGGTAGATCTGGGATTCGTCGGCGAAGCTGTGTAGGAGTTCGTTGAGTTCGCGTGCGGTTTGCAGGTCGTTGCCGAAGGGTTTTTCTAGGCCGAGGCGAATGTTGGGGCCGATGCCTATGGTGGCGAGCACTTCAAGAACTTTGCGGGTGATGCGTGGGGGCAGCGCGAAGTAGATGATGGCGGGCTCGTCGCCTAGTTCGGCGATGAGGTCGCGGACTGCGGCGGAGCTGAGTAGGTCAACTTTGGTGTAGCTAGATCGTTCGGCCAGGCGGGAGGCACCGCGTTGTCCGCAGCCTCCTTCGGCAAGAGCTTGCAGGACGCGTAAGCGCCATTCTTCGTCGGAGAGGTCATCGGCGGCGGCGCCGAGGATGCGGACCCGTCGTTCGGGATCGGCTAGGAGGAGAGTGCCCAGTCCAGGTAGGAGGAGGCGCCGGGTGAGATCGCCGGAGGCTCCGAGGATGAGCAGATTGACGCGGGGGCTTCGGGGGCCTTCGGAGGAGAGGCGTTGGGCGTCGCTGGGGGTCAGGACGCTGTCGGTGCCTGCTTCATGGATGCTTCGGTGTGGTGTGGCGGACTGAGGCATGGCACCTTCCCTGGGTTGTGTTCATAGGTGAGGTGTGTGCACCTCATCGGGGTTCCCTGGTGCCCAATCGGTTTGTCGGTGGCGCGGCTGAATAGTGCGGCTGATATTCATGGTTGCTGGGGTGGGGCTGGCAGGTGGGGTGTATGCATCGACTGGTGGTGGTCTGTGTTTTAGGTGTCGCGGCGGTAGACGCGTTCGCCGTCGATCCAGGTGGAGGCGACGCGCACTTGGCCGAGTTCTTTGGCTGGGGTGGTGAAGACGTCGCGGTCGAGGATGACGAAGTTGGCGAAGGCGCCTTGAGCGATGCGTCCTAGGCCGGTATGGGGTGCCACGCGCACTGCTCGTGAGGTGTACATGAGGATGGCTTGAGGGATGGTGAGGGCGTTGGCGAATCCGAGAGTGGTGCCGTTGCTGGCGGTGCGGTCCACGGCGGCTTGGATGGAGGTGAAGACGTTGTCTGCGTCCATCCAGGTGGTGGCGGGGCTGTCTGAGGACAGGCATGAGGCGTGGAAGGAGCGGTATATGCGTTGCAGGGGGTAGGCGTCGACGAGGGCGCGGGTGCTGAGGTTGGCGCTGTAGACGTCCATTTCGGCGAAGTCGAAGATGGAGTGGGTGACGATGCCAAAGTTCATGCGGGAGCGGAGCATGAGCTGTTGTAGTGGTTCGGGCAGGATGCTGGCGTGTTCCACTTGGACGCTGGGTACGTCGGTCATCCAGGGATCCATGTCGCCGACGACGTCGATGAGGAATTCGAGTGCGGCATCGCCCATGGCGTGTGCGGCGAGTTGGACGCGGTTGTCGCGGGCCCATTCGGCGGCGGCGCGGAGTTCTTTTGCGTTGATTGTGCGGCGGCCGAATTGGTCGAAGGTGCCGCGGTAGGGGCGGGCCATCCAGGCGGTTGCGTTGGAGATGGCTCCGTCAATAAAGACTTTGGTACCAGCTATTTTGATGCGGCCGAATCTGTCGTCGTCGGTGAGGACGCGGGTTTTGCCGGCGGCGATTTCATCGGACAGGACGGTCCATGGCAGGTAGATGTTGACGTGCTGGGCGAATCCGGCTTGTTGCGCTTCGCGGAGAATGTCGAGTATGTCGGTAGCTGCGACGGCAGCCAGGTCATCACCCACGCCGACGATGCCGTGACGGGTGAGGTGGTCTCCTACGGCGAGCAGTTCGCGGATGAGGTGGTCACGTCCCATGGGTGGGATGGCTGAGGCTACGGCTTCTACGGCACGGAATTCGGTCAGGATGCCGTTGGGTTCGCCGTTGCTGTGTCGTTCGAAGCGGGCGCCTTCGGGGTCGGGGGTGTCTCGGGTGATGCCTGCCATTCGTAGTGCTACGGAGTTACAGGAGGCGGTGTGTAGGTCTGAGCGTCGAACGAATACTGGCCGGTCGCGGCTAACGAGATCGAGGTCTTTGCGGGTGAGTTGGCGACGCTCTGTTAGGTACATTTCGTCGTAGCCCCAGCCGAGGATCCATTCGTTTTCTGGGGCTAGGTCTGCGTGATAGCGCAGGCGTTTGATGATGTCCGGGATGGTGCGCACCAAGGGCGGCATCAGTGAGGGGCCTGCGGCGAGGGTGGCGACGAGTACCGGATGCTGGTGCACGTCGAGGAATCCAGGGACGACGGTGGCGCCTTGGAGGTCGACGGTGGGAACGTCCCGTACTGCCTCGGGGATGTCTGCCGGTTCGGTGTATTCGCGGTACGGGCCTCCCACCCATGAGAAGCGTCCTCCGTCAATACGGAAGGCGCTAGCGAAATCATCCTCACCACGGCCCGTGAACACCTTGGCGTTGATGAAGAGCCTTCCGGGCATGCAACTCACTCCTCACAGACCATGCTCGCCCCGTCTTACTTTTACAGGACATGCACCTCGACAGTATGTGACCGTTCACCGTGGGTGGGTGTGTGGAACGCGCGAACTATGCCTTGTCACCACATGCGTAATGCTGAGCGCGCTAGCAGGGAAACGCTTTCGGCAAGATCGGAGGCGGGGAATGTGCCGGGGAATGCTTCTGGCATTCGTCCAGCTATGCCGTTTCCTCCGGACAGGATCGCGATGACGGACCATGTCTGGGCACCCCAGAACGCAACGGTGGGGTCATGGAGGTCCCCTTCGCGTGGGTCCCACCCGAGGCCGTGCACAACATCCAGACATAGCCGCGCGATGCGGGCTGCGTGGTGGGTGTAGGGGTCTTGGGCGGTGGGGTCGGCTAGCAGGGCGGGACTAACCACTCCTGATGCTGCGGTAAGTAGTGCCAAAACACCTGCTGCGCAGGCATGTTCGGATCCGCCTAGGGGCAGTCTGCGGGCGATGATTTCTGCTAGGTCGCGGGGAGTGTCTAGGTAGGGAAGTTCTGGGTGGATGTAGGCGTGATCGTCCACGATGTGTATGAGGCGTAGTCCAACTGCGGCGTCAAGCAGTTCGGCGTCGAGGCCGGTAATGGAGGGGCCGCGGTGAGTTGTGTCGGCCCCCAGGGCCCACCCGTGGGGGTCGCCGCATTGACGTAAGAGTTGAGCAAATGGCTCAACCATGAGGGCACAGGTCTGCTCATCGAGGTAGGTAGGTAGTTCGGTGGGATTACTGTCCACTGTCCATATATGTGAGATGTCAGTCACATCTGTTTGGGCGGTCAGGACATACTCGTGGATCAGGGATGAGGTATCTAACCGTGATGCTCCAATGAGGTGACGTAAGGCTTGCCATCCGTGGCTGTCGACGATGCCTGCGATGTCGGTTACGGCAGGATCGAGGCATTCCAGCATTGGTGTTGGCGGAGGTTGTTCCAGTAGGTCTACGTTTTGGACTCGCCGTGCTGCTTTTTCTTTTTCGAACCGGTCGGGGTTTCCGTCGATGAGGCGGGCGCGGGGTTGGCCGGGAAAGCCTCGTTGGATTGTTTCGACAGTGATGGTGTGTTGCTGTCTGTGCGCCAGCCCGTAGCTGTATTGCAGGACTGCTCCTGATGCGGGCAAGACGTCTGCCACCTGGGTGTGGGATTCCTCGTCGTTGTCGCGGTGGCTGTTCTGCTGGGGTGGCTGGATGGTTCGTGTGTGGGTCAGCTGTTCCAGCTCTGTAAGAGGGATGAGTGTGGCTTGTTGAGGATCTGGAGCGTGGGGGAAGGTGAACTGGTGTTGGTGCGTGCCGTCCCATCCCATTGCTGCGCAGAGGACTTCGTGTAGCTGATCCAGGTGTATGGAGGCGTCTATCTCGATTCGGCGCCATGTAGAGGGGTAGGAGTTTTCTAGCTGCACGTGCAGTGTCATGCGCGTGATGCGGGGCACGCTCCACGCCAGTCGATCCTGTGTGGGTGCGGTGATGTTTGCTGTCACGACTTCGGGCAGCTCGGTAGAGCTCGAGGTCTGCTCACTCGAGTTAGTGGTGTCAAGCCGATTGGCCTGGCCGTCACGACCCCCGCGCGGAAACTGATAGACGTTTCCGTTGAAGGACTGAAACTTGCCCTTGGTCACATGGGAACCCTAGGCCTAAGCGAGACAGTATTCACGCTGGTGGGCAGGGATGTGGATTCCACTCAGAGTGAATCTCCGAATCTTTTTGGATTTTATAAACCCGTGTAAGTGCTTGCCTTCTCGATGTTTTTCGAAAAGGCAAACACCTACACGGGTTTAGGTAGAGGTTTTTCAGCGGCGCCCCGTAACCATCTTCACGATCCACAAGAGAATGACAGCGCCAAGCAGAGCTGTCAGGAAGCTAAAAATAAGCCCACCGCCAGCTACATTGACACCAACCAGATTCAAAACAAATCCGCCGATAAGACCACCGATAATGCCAACCACAATGTTGGCAACCAGTCCCATCTGCGCATCTGTACCCATGATTTTGCTGCCAATCCACCCAGCGAGGCCGCCAATAACAATCCAGCCGATCCATCCAAGCGCAAGCATCAGTTCACCTTTCGTGCGGTTCTGAAATCAGAAACGCCCGCGGCAACCGGGCACGTTGAAGGGACAGTCAGAACCATTTTTGGTAACTCACAGCCACAGCGGAAACGGCCACCACGGAAGTATCTATGTGGTCACTAGGTGAGCTAATCAACAACCCACTCCACCCTCAAGGATGAAAACACCTAATACTGAGGGATTTTCAGGACTTTAAAAATTTCACGAACGGTGATGTTTCACGCAGCAGCGCTCAGCGCGACTGTCGGATAGTGCACACGCTGCTCCCGCAGCGACCGCAGTCACCGCGAACACAGACGGCCACGCCCCGATCTTCTTCGCCAACGGATGCGACAAACCAAAAGCGCCCATGTACACCGCGCCCAGCGCACCGGCAACACCCGGACCAGCCACCTTTACCCAGCTACGCCCGGCATATAGTCCAGCCGCTGCTAAAACCACACCTCCCAAGGGTCGTATGCCCGTCTGCTGGGCTGCGGCAAATCCCCCGACCAGTCCGCAAGCAGTCACCAATGCCGTATTCACCGACTCTGGATCACGTAAGACAGTTTTTCTCTGCTCCGCCGCCGCACGAGAACGGTGACGACCTTGGCGCTTAACGTTGCCAGTGATGAGTACGTGATCATTGCTAGAAGACATGGTCATGCCTGGCATCGTATGAGCCGTCACAGAATTCAGCATGAAAAACATGCACATGTCGGTAACGGACCCTCGCACCTGGCAGGAGCCAATCATGGACACCACACCTTTGCCCACCATCCGCGCTGCCGGAGCGATTGGCGCCGGTCGCACCACCATCATCACCCCCCTAGTTGGCTCTGACATCGACACGCTCCGTGAAGAAATCACCCGTGCCGCAGCAACCGAAACCGACATGCTCGAATGGCGCGCCGACCAGTTCCGCCACGCGCACTCCGTCAAGGAATACGCAGACACCCTCGGCCAGCTCACCGAGCACATCGCCTCAACTGGCCGGGACCTGCCCTGTTGCTTCACCTACCGCACCGTGAGAGAAGGAGGAAACGGGTCAGCCACCGAAACCGACTACCTCCACCTCATCGAAACCATTGCAGGTGCTGGCGCTGACTTCATCGATATCGAATACCGACACCCGGTAGGACACACCGCTATCCACGTCGCGCAGGCCGAAGGCGCCCTCGTCATCGCATCCGCACACGACTTCACTGCCACTCCCGAAGTGAGCGCCATGGTGTCTCTACTTGCCGATATGGAAAATGCTGGCGCCGATATCGCCAAACTTGCTGTCACAGCCACCACCTCGCTGGATCTGGCGCATCTTTTCACTGCTACCAGCCTGCGCCACCAAAAAGCCCAAATCCCCCTGATCACGATCGCCATGGGCTCCCTCGGCGCCGCCAGCCGACTTGTTGGCGCAGCGTTCGGGAGCGCGGCCACCTTCGCACGGGTGGCCGCGTCCTCTGCTCCCGGTCAGCTCGCCGTCGACGACGTCGTCACAGTTCTCCATCTCTTGGAGAGAGCCGCCCCGACCCGTGACGACAACGACGACTCAACTGAACACTAGTTAGGCAGCGTCACAGCCATCACGCACTGGCGCTACACGAGCTTCCATCACATCTGCCAGCCGGGAGATCGAGCGCGCCAACTCTCCTCGATCCTCCACGCTCCAGGTGGACAGCAAATCGGCTAGGAAGCCAATCCCCTGCTCATGCACATTGGCCAAAGCGGCCTTACCTTTCACCGTCAAAGTGACGTTGATCGAACGGCGGTCCCGCGGTGAAGCAACCCGCTTGACCAAACCCGCCGCAACAAGCCGCTTCAACTGCATTGTGATTGTTGACTTATCCACGTCCTGCCAGCTGGCAAGATCCGTGGGCCGCACATTCTCATGCTCATGGATGAATCCCAGCAGCCACACATCCGTGTTTGACAAAGCAGGCCGCATGCCCGCGCAGCGGCTACGCCGCGTGCTCTCCCTGGACATGGCGCGAAGAATGCGAATCAACGCGTCGTCAACAGTCCTTTCCACGGGCTGTTCTTCAGACCGGACCTGCTCTTCTAGCCGGGTTCTTGTCACTCCGGCACCTCCCTTCGACCGGAAACGAACTCACGTTCCCCCCGGATTCACTTTCTTCCACGTTCAATGGGGTGTAGCGCGTCACTGATCGACATGCTTAACGGTCAGCAACCCCGGAACATTACCGCCATGACCTCAACACGCCGGAGGCACCGTTCAGGTGACCACCCACCCCCTCCCGCAGTAAGCCATCTACTACGAGACAGGATCGCCTAGACTTCACGCCCCTCAGCGAGGGCTTTGCAGGTCATTGACCCGGCACAAAGCACAAAAGCTCGCCCCTCCCTCGACATCTGACACATCCCGAAGGTGGGTGGCCCGGCGAGCCTGCCTCATCCTTGCGCACGCTTTGTAAACGACCGACCACATGTGGGGACTCCCACGCACTTACATATGTAATAACTGGAGGTTCACCTCGAAACCTTTGGGGGATAAAGAAACTCCCACCCACGCTCACTTTGCCCCACAGACTCCTCTTCTCCCCCACATCTCAATCTCCCCCCAGTCGCCTACGGTGGAGCCATGGAACCCCTCACACCACCACCAACCCGCCTACTACCGCCCTCCCCGATCAAGGCCACCACAGCCTTCACGAAAGCTTTCGCCCTCTTCGGCAAACGCCCCGGGTTGTTCATCGGTATCTCGCTGCTATCGAACGCTGTGCTCTTGATCATCGGCGCAGTCACCGTCCTCGCGGTCGCTTTCATCGCCCTGATTACCGCAGCAGGAAGCTTCGACAGCCTCGGAAAAGTATCCATCTCCTCCGGGAAGCTAGCCGCGGGAGGCCTAGCAGCTGCGGTCGTTCTCCTCATCTCGGCGTTCCTCTACCTAGCCGTCACTGTGAAGATCAACGGCATGCTGTACGTGCTGGCCATCGAAACTGAAGCCACCCGCCGCCCCACATACCGCGACCTTTCCCGCAGCACCAAAGGGCTCTTCCGACGCGCTCTGCCCACCATCGCGTTTATGACTGCGGCGATTGTGCTCTCAATCGTGCTCTTTACCGCCGTCTTGTTCGGCATCGGCGTAAGCGGCCTAGAAGGCCCCACCGCCGGGATTGCTCTCCTCATCACCCTCATAGCGATATCCGTCATCGTGACCTACGTTGCTATCCGCTGGTGCTTCTACCTAGCAACCCTGACCCTAGAAACCGGCAAGGGGCTCAACCCGCTGCGACGTTCTTGGCACCTAACTAAAGGTGCTTTCTGGCGCGTCTTTGGACGTCTGATCCTGTTCAACATCGCTGTAGGAATCGTCTGGTTCATCGTGACAGCCGCGCTAGGCATGGCATTCGGCGCCCCCATGGAAGAAACCTTCGGGAACAATCCCGCAACCTCAGGTGGCGCAGTCACCGCAAATATTTTGAGCACACTGCTCAACATCCTTTTTGCACCGCTCATGGCGTGCTTCATGTCGATCCTCTACTTGGATGAACGCCGCCGCCGCAACGAAGAAGACCCCGCCCCCACAGCGCACGTCATCGACGCTCCCTGGCAAGCCGAAACAAACCAGTGGGGCCAGCCACAAGGCCAACGCTACGGGGCCACTACACCTGAACCTGCGGCTGAAACACCCCAGCGATACGGCCAGCAATCTCCCACCGAAGAGCCCCGATACGGGCAACGCGTCGAAACAAACAATGAAACTTCACAACGCTCCGACGACGACAAAAACACCGGCAACACTCCACCCTCAGCCGGTAACTAACCAGCTCCACATGAATGGGCGGGGTGCCTCACATTTGTGAGGCACCCCGCCCATTCATGACACAACCTCACCAACCCCACCCTGCAACAGGCTCACATCCGCAACACCACCAATAACAATGACTGCCGGAGCAGCCGGAGACTCCCGCTCAACAAACGCCTCCACTTGCCCCACCACACCCCGCACCACACGTTCCTCATCAGTGAACCCCCGCTCCACCACCGCAAACGGAGTATCCGGGTCCATCCCCGCAGCAACCAAAGCACCCATCGAACGAACCATCGTCGCCACCCCCATCAACACCACAATCGTCCCTCCCGCCTGCACCAATCCACGACTCTGCTCCTCAGTGAGAGGTTCATGCCCACTGACCACCGTGAACGCACGCGCAACACCCCGATGCGTCACCGGAATGCCCACCGACTCTGGCACCGCCACCGCCGAAGTAATCCCCGGCAACACCCGCACTTCAATACCCGCCTCCACCGCCGCAGCGACCTCTTCACCACCCCTGCCGAACACAAATGGATCTCCGCCTTTGAGCCGCACCACGTAGTCACCTGCCTGCGCAGCCTGAAGCATGCGGTCCTCAATCTCACGCTGGGGAACCCGGTGGGCGCCAGGAAGCTTACCGACATCAACAATGCGAGCTGCCGGAGCTAAACGAGCGATCGTGACGTGATCGTCATAGGTGGCAAGCCTGTCAGTGAAAACAACATCCGCGTTAAACAGTTCACGACGCACAGCAACGCTCTGCTGATCATGATGCCCCGGACCTGCACCGACAAGAACGATCTGACCGCCGCTATCCGGAACATCAAGACACACCGTGACCCGCCCAACACGCAACGCGGCAACTGTCTCAGCCCATTTGGCTGCGCCACCAGTGACGTCAACGAGGACGCTGCCGCCAGCAGGAACGGCAGCAGGATCGTCAACAACGATCGTCTCTGCCGCCAGCAGTGCGAAACGCTTTACCGCCCAGTTCGCTTCGCGTTCTGGGCCGACCACCACAACAGTGGCGGTCTGCAGGTCGATGTCGATGTACACGCAGCGAAGGTAACACCCACCCGGGCTGTTGGCGCAGGCCGGACGCAGCCCAGCCTGCACCAACAGCCCTGCTATGTCACAAAAATCACCACAAATAGTGCAACGCAGCAACCACCTAGACGGATATGAACCGCAAAGAGCGGTGACTTCTTCTACTCCTGCTGCTCTACCAATTCAGACTCTTCAGCAAGCTGCCCTTCAGCAGCCTCAGCCTCGTCCGCAGGCTCAGGAGGTGTTTGACGAGCCACCGCAATCGACCACGGAGCCATCCGATAACGGTCACCATCGAGATAGTCACGCGGCACCCGATCAGCATCCACCCCCGCTGCTGAATCAATCGCCTCGTGAACATCCATTCCCTGGGCTTCAGCCTCAGCGATCGCCTCACGCACCTGATCGGCATATGCCTGCCCACGGATCGCAGTCGCCAGTGAACCGAACACGTTGTAAAACCGTTCTGCCCACGGTGCCGTATCGATGAGGCGCTCCCACCGATCACCAGGACCTGCCGCCTCCTCCTCAACCAGCTCTGTCTCCTCAGCGCAGGGCTCTTCCAGACTCGGGAAGGTGAACTCGACCTCGTGATCCTCCATGTTGATCAACAAGACAAAATCACCGTCGGGACTTTGCGCTGTCCCCAACCGCACCTGCAACGCGCGATCACCAGGCTGCGTCCATCGACGACCCGAAGGATCACGGAACAGATACTGCACCTCTTCTTCACCGGCATAAGCTCCCCAATACCGTTGGCGCAGCTCCGGAGAGGTATGCCGAATCCACGTGAGAGCTCGCGTGAAAACGAGAATGGGATTGACAGTTTCTCGACAATCCGCCACCCCAAACACGTCGTAGTACATGCCACCGTTTTCCGGGTCATCTGGATCAACCGGAAGCTGCATCGGCGCATTCGAACCAGCCTGCGCCCAGTTGTTCCACATGCCGACCGAATTCAGGTTCCACGGGTTGTTATTTCCGTTCTGACCCCGCCCATACTCGTCTCCACCCACAATCATGGGAACCCCGCGAGAAAACATCAGGATTGCGAGGAAGTTTCGCAACCGGGTACGCCGCAGTGCCTGATCACCACCGGAATCCCACGACTCGTTGTCATCACTACCACCGTCAGAAGGCCCGAACGGCCACGTCAAGGCCTCATTTGTTTTTCCGTTGTACGAGACCAGATCCATCATCGTGAAGCCGTCATGAGCAGTAACGAAATTGATCGACTTTCCCGGATCTTTCTCGTTGTAGAAATGCTCGTAATCGCCATTCATCATGTCGATGAACGAATCCGTGTTCGCATCACCCTTTGTGAAACGTCGCACCGCATCACGGAAACGGCCATTCCATTCAGACCACCCCGGTGGGAAGTTACCGACCTCGTAACCCCACAGATCCCATGCTTCGGCGATAACTTCCGCTCCAGCCAGTTCCCCCAGCCTGGCAATACCGATCAACACCGGATGCTGATCAAAGAATCGTCGTTGCTCTTCCCAATCGTCGCGCTCTGCCTCATCTGGTTTACGCCCCAACACCGGCGCTAGATCAAAGCGGAACCCATCCACGCCCATGTCATGTAGCCAGTACGCCAACGAATCTAATGTCACCGCCGCTGTACATGAGCTGGAGAAATTCATCTGGTTTGATACACCTGTGGCCCCATCAACCAACCGGTTTTCCGCCGTCAACACGTAATACTCCGAGGTGGAGAAGCCACCTAAGGACGTGAACGAGACCGTATCCAGATCCCCTTCCCAGTGCCCTCCTTCACCAGAGTGGTTGTAAACCACATCCACGTACACCTCGATACCGGCGTCGTGGAACGCAGCCACCATCTCTTTAAACTCTCGCGTCGGCCCACCCAACGAACGGTCATGGGCGTACGCCCGATTCGGCGCGAAATAAGCCAAAGTTGTGTATCCCCAATAATTCTCGCGGGGATCTTCTGGCCCCACCGGCGCGTTACGAGACGTAGACTCCTGCACCGGCAAAAACTCGATCGTCGTTACACCCAGCGCCCGCAAATACGGAGCCATATACGCAGCACCGGCATACGTGCCCCGTAGCTCATCAGGCACTCCAACAACCTCACCAAAACCAGCCACATCAGCCAACAACTCCGGTAACCGCACCGAACTTGGATGCGCCGTAAATCCCTGTAGATGCGTCTCATAAATAATCGCGTCCGAAATATGCGTGAATGGCCGCGCCCCCGTAGACGTGCCATCGAGAACAATCACGCCTTTGGGCGCCCACCTGCCCGAATCAAGCTCCCGACGTGCACGCCCATCCACTTCCACCCCACCAGTTGCAAACACATCCGCGCATCCACCGTGCTCACTAATCAAACCCGATGCCAGATTGTGCGTAATTTCTCGGGCATAAGGATCAAAGAGCACCTTGTTCGGATTGAAACGGTCCCCCACCTCATCAACATCCGCCACAAACCCCGCCGCTGAACCACCTCGACACCACTGCGGATCAACTACCCAGTTTGGGCCCCAACAACGGAACCCATACAACGTGCCGTGCCCTGGGCCTTGCACCCGCGCACGCCACACACCGTCTTCACCTCGAGCCATGTCAAACTCAGCTGCCGCATCCACCCCAACAGCCTCAGCGTAAAACTCCAGCAACACCCGCTGCGCACGCGGCGCATACACAGCGAACGTGCACCCCACCCGTTCCTCGGCCGGGACATCCTCACAGAACCCGCGATGCCCACGCTCCACCCGCACCGGCGGCACCGATCCGGACAAGATCTCCTCAGCAGTCACCACCAGCCGTCCCGCCTCATGAGCCCCTAACGGCCACGACGCCTGCGCCCACGTCTGCGGCGCACACGCCTCAAACGCCTCTACCGCGATACCGCCACCCACAGAACTCGTTTCATCGCACTGCTCCGACATGAAGTGGCTCCTCCACTGCGCTCAAGCATGTACGTGAACCACCTATCGGCCACGTACAGAGACATAGACAGGTCGGAGGAACCCTATGCGGATACAGCACCATGCACGAACTCGACGCACGCAACCCGGACCCACCAAAAACGCTCTGCCCCAGTCACCCACGCAAACACAACCGGTCAACCAGCCGATGAGAGCGGCGCCCACCACCTCACGCCGCCCACACCGAAGAAAACCATCAACCCATCAAACGCGCCTTAACCAAAGCCGAGACCCGACCACCATCAGCACGCCCAGCAACCGCCGCGGTCGCCACCTTCATCACTTGACCCATTTGCTTCATGCCAGTCGCTCCGACCTGCGCCACTGCCTCATCCACAATCTGCGCCAATTCGGCATCCTCCAACTGTGCTGGCAAATACTTCTCCAACACCGCCAGCTCGGCACTTTCCCGATCAGCCAACTCCGGACGACCAGCCTCGGAGTACGCAACCACCGACTCCTTACGCGACTTCGCCTCCTTCGCCAGCACCTTGAGCACCTCGTCGTCACTCAACGAACGCGCTTCCTTACCAGCAACTTCGGCATTCGAAATCGCCGTCATCACCATCCGCAGCGTCGCCGTGACCACCTCATCACGAGCCTTCATCGCCGCGTTCAAATCAGAGTGCAACTGCTCTTTCAAAGAAGTCATGCACCTAATCCTCCCACCACCTCACCTGAGCATCACTATCCCCCACCGACATTCCCGACAGGCCAATGCGCCCCCAACCAACGCTCAAGCACCACCCAAGCAGCACAACCAGGCCCGCCATTGAGCACTTCATGACGCTCACCAGGCAACACCACACACTCCACCTGCGCACCCAGCCCGCCCCGCACCCGCGCAGCAGCCTGACGCACCCCCACACCCATACCTCCCACCGGATCATCTACCCCAGACAAAAACAACACCGGCACCTGCAGATACCGCCCATCACGCCGATTCACTCGACCAACAGCCCTGACCAGATCACGCCACAAACCCAACGACGAAGCATGCCCAGCCAACGGATCCGCCTCATAGGCATCCACCACCTGCGACCGCACGCTCAACCAGTCATTGCCTGTTCGCGTGCGCCCACACTGAGCGTTATACCCACCGAACACCAACCGATCCATCAAGCCACACGGCCGCGCCCACCCCCATATCGAGGCCAACCCGCCCAACAAAACATCCGTCAACAGCACCGGCACCGCAAGCGGCCCTCCAGAACCCACAAACACGAACCCATCAACCCGCACATCTGCCACCGCGTGACGCATAGCTACCTCACGCACAACGAAAGAACCCATGCTGTGCCCTACTACCACCAACGGAACCCCCGGGAATTCTTCTGCAACCGCCCTCAACCGCGTCTGCACATCACCCACCAACGCATCCCAGCCACCCTCCACATGCCCTAAATGACCAGAGCCGCCCACCGAACGGCCATGCCCTCGCTGATCATGCGCACACACCGCCCACCCCAACCCCACCAAAAACTCCGCCACACCTGCATACCGCCCCGCATGCTCAGCCATCCCGTGCACCAGATACACCACACCACGCACCTGCCCGCGCGGGCGCCACACATACCCACCTAATAGCACCCCATATGCACCTTCAACCTGGCCCTTCCACGCTTGCAGACCAGAACCCTCACCGCACACAAAACTCATTGCCCCATCCTGCGCCGACCACCCCTCGCTACGCACTATGCATTCAGAAAAACATGGATCCGAAAAGCTCAATAATAAATTTCCCAAAAGCTCACGAATACACAGCGATTCAAAATCGCACCACGAAGCGCAAATATCGCTTGAAATGAATAGCTCACTCTCTTGTTATCAACACAAAATTCACTACTTCTGTCTTATAAGAACGCGCCTGGATCCCGGCTCACTTCCGCACCAACTGCGCCCACACCGCCGCATGATCACTCACCTTCGAAGGCAACACTCCAGCAGCAGCAACCTGGAACCCCCGCGCCACCACATGATCAATTTGCACGAACGGCGGGAAAAACCATCCCATCGGCCACGTCCGAGTCCAAGGAACCCCACCCGATGGAGCCTCCACCATCCCGTTCAACAACCTCCTGAACACCGGATGCGAGCGCGAAGCGTTGAAATCCCCCGCCATCACCAACCGCTGCTCACTACTACGCTGCTGCACCCAGTCCACCAATCCCACCTGATCCCGATACCACCGGTTCACTGGGTCAAGTCGTGGTGACCACGGATGCACTCCCCGAAACAACGTCCCATCAGCCAACCGCACTGCTGGCATATCGAACTGCTCCACCTCACCAGAACCCACATCCACCACCTCGTTACATCGCGCTCGAGCACCAATATCCACACACGACATCGGCTCACGCGTCGCCACCACTGTCGCCGAAGAGCCACCTACCGTGCCCGTCGCATACGGCAAATACTCTTTTAACCCCGCCTTCAACAACCCCTGCCAATTCGTAGGTGACTCCTCCACCAACACCAACACATCCGGCCGCAGCTGCCTCACTTGCTCAACGGTCGTTGCCGGAACCTCAATCCCGAAATACGTATTCACAGACAAGACCGTCAACATGTCTGACGGACGTTGCCCCACCGTCACTGGCACCGACGGCTGCCGATCAACCACATCCCCTAACACCGGCGCGAACAACACCACCCCCACCACAGCCATCACTAGCGCCTGTCGCCGCGATATCCACCACAACCCCAACGCCACCGGCACAGCCGCCAACGCCAACGCAGGCGCCAACGCTTGCAACAAGGGCACAAAACTCCACTGCTCGCCATCCACCAATGACACACATGCCACCAGCACCCCTATACCAACAATCCCCCAGCCACATCCACGTACCCACCGCATCATCAGAAAAACCCCCGAAAAATCAACACTCGCAAGCGAAACAACCTAACCACCCGTCCAATTGAAGAATCACGGAAGAAACTGTTGCCGAATGGCAACTCAAACTACGCCGAGCCAACTGCACACCATCCCCCACTACGCGACAGAATAAGTAGGGACGGCACACGCACCACAGCAAACAACGCAGCCGATACGGCAGGGGGTACCTCAACCGATGCGCGACGGTTCGACCACGACATCAGTAAACACACAACACCACACCACGTCTTCACCCAATCTCACCCGACAACTCGGCGCCCATCTCATCATCGGTTTCGCCATCATCGGACTCGCCACCGCCCTATCCAGCAGCCTCGGCGACAGCCCCCTTTCTCTCACCCCCACCGCAATCCTCATCACACTGGCCATTACCCGTTTGCCCCACAACACCTGGACCATCTCCCCTAGAGTCCACAGCGCCACAACCACCGCAGTCACCGCCACCGGACTCGCCCTCACCTGGGCGACCGCTCTAGGCGCCCACGCGGCCAGCTGGTCCAACACCACCGGCATCGCCACAGCTGTGATCGGTTGGCTCACCCTCATCGCTGCGAACTTCACCGCCTTAATCCGTACTTACATGCTCCTGGCAGCTACAACAATCATCACCGCTGCCGGAATCAGCGCAGCACTGTCCACTCCCCATGGCCTGTTCGACATCACTACCCAAATCGCTGCCGGCTTCACTTCACCAGCCTTCCCACCTGCTTTCCTTATCGCCGGTCTAGTTACCACCACCGCAACCATTTACGCGCTCACTCGCGATATCGACTTTCTTTGGCACCGATCAGACATGCGATCGCTAGCCGCCACATTCGCAGGCGCAGCAACCACTTCTCTAGGCGCAGTCGTATTGGTATCCACCCGCCAAACCACATGGACCGGCGAAGACAACGGCCTGCAATTCACTATCGCCGCTCTCATTGCTCTGCTATGCCCCGGTATCGCACTCCTCGTTATTGGGGCGCTGACCACACGTGACGGCAACCTTAAACCCACCGGCAGTATCCCGCTCGTTATCGGTCTACTTCTCATCGCAGTAGGTGGCTGGACTGGTTTCACCATCACCGGTCTGGGAGCTATCCCTGCACTACTACTTATTGTGCTGGCAACATTGTTCGGAATCGCTGCTGGCCTCGCTTTCGCTGCCGCAGTAGTGCGCGATGGCCACCGCCTACGTGCCCGTTTCAACGAAAGCCGTGAACGAGCTGAAGCTCGCGCCACCCAAACTGTGCGCCGTATTGCCTCAGCAGTACATGCCACTCCTTAACCCCTAGACGCCCCGCGTGGCCGGAATACAAAGTCGTGTTCGGGCCACGTGAGGTATCCAATCAGTGGAGATCAGATAACCTCCCACGGCTCAACACCCCCAGGAACAATAGTCAAACTCGCGTGAGCTGGAGGAACACCAGTAATCAAATCCAACCGCGGGAGCCACTGCAGATCACGGACAGCAACCTTGGCACGCAGATGCGCAAACTCATAGACAAGTTGCCCTTCCGTCACCGCAAACTTTGCAGAACGTGCCACCGACAATCGCGCTACCCCAACCTCACCAATCCGTGACCGGTCAAACCGATACCCGCGCGCATCGGCCTCGTCGGCTACACCATGCAAATACACAGCCACACTAGCCACCGGGTCAACCAATGCTTTAAACCGCTCCAATTGAGGATGATTGCGGTATCTCTTGGTCTCCCCCTGCAATACTTTCTGCGCCAATAACGTCTCCCGCCACAGCGCTACCAAAGCGGCTCTATCCAGCAGCGAGGGATGCAGACTCCAAATGCGCATATCGCACACCTTATCGACGGCAAAAGGCTCAAGGGTCGCCCCAATACTTCACAGCCCGAAGGATTCAAAACCTAGCTACGACGTGAGCCATCACCATCGAGTCATCACTCAACTCAGCAGCAATGTCATGGGACGCCACTGAGAGCACAATCACATCCCTAGCCTTTACGCCTACACCGAAAGAGCCATGCCACCAGGCGTTCCACTCAGCCACACTGATGCCATGTCTCTCATCTCCTTTCTCTCTTCGCGCCTCTCACCGCGCGAACCACAAACCCAACCACCGCAAAACCACACCACCACTGGAATCCGTTACCCACACATCCTGCGGCGCGCCACCACCCACTGGTGGAAAGGACCAGCAGCAATAGCAACCACCTTCGGCGGCGCCATACTGGCCGTCGCCGCCGTACGCTTCTCCCTACCCGCTCTCACCACAGCCGAACCCAACGGAACACCAACCCCAGCCGCAGCAGCAGCCCTCAACCTCGCTCTGGCTTCTTTCATCCCCATCTCCATCGGCGCTGTTGCCGCCGTGTACCGCATCAGCGGCGGATACCTGCACTCCATCAGCGGCCGAATGCGCTGGAAATGGCTAGCAACCGGCCTAGCCACCACCGTCCCTATCTGGCTTGTGGGAAATCTTGCCGAAACCGTCGTCACCGGTGAAAGCACCTTCTCCCCCGCGAAAGCGTGGGCCCTGCAAGTAGCCCTCACCCTCATCCTCACCCCCCTGCAAGCTGCCGGTGAGGAATACATCGTCCGAGGTCTGCTCGTCACGACAATTTCCAGCTACTTCAGTAACGCAAAAGTGGGTTTCTGCATAGCGGGGGCCATATCTACTTTTGTCTTCACCGCTCTCCACGGCTCATCACACCCCTGGGTTGTCGCCAACCTCGTTGGCATGTCCATCATGGCGCTTTACCTCGTATGGCACACCGGCGGTATCGAAGCCGCTATCGCCATCCACGTAGCCAACAACCTCTCCCTCATCCTGATCTCCATTTTCACCAACACTGTAGGAAAAGGACAGATCACAGCAGAAACCCAGGTCAGTTTCTGGTCAACCTTCTACGCGCTCGCCCTACTCGCCCTAGGGACCTTCCTGCTCCGCCGCTTTTTCGACCGAGAAGGACTTTCCGCCACTACACAGTCAGAGCCCGAACCCCGTTCTGCCATCGCAGCTACAGCTGAAACCGCACCCGAGAACACCGCAAAGACCACGCCGACACCAGAATCTGACTCCACTCACACGTAGCTCAGAAACAGGTTTTTATACCTGCTTCTAATTCCGTTTCGAGGCACACTCCCCGCCCCTAACTACATGGTGGCGAGATCGGTCAATATACCGATCTCGCCACCATTCGCTGTATTCAAGAGTGTTATCCCGAAAAGCAAAAAATGCGGATACAACGCATAACGCGAAATAACACCATCAATCCAATGGTGTGAACAAACGCTGATCTGGGCGGCATGTCATGTCTTTCTCCGGCAACTTTCCACTCATGAGATATTTATTACGTGCTTTCTCCGCACATTCACTTACATCAACTACTCCGTGCCCCCATGTCGGCACTGTGATCAAACGACTGTTTTTCACCAGCGAACGCACTGCTTTGGCACCTGAGTATGGGGTAGCTGGATCCTCCAACGTGCTCATTACCAGAATTCCACCGGCGGGAGAACTCGTGTATGGGCCTTTGTAGGCGTTAGCTCCCTTAAACTTCCAGCCGGAGCAGATCGAAGAATTCCATGTCCACAGCGGCCCGAATCCTGGCGCAACCTGTTCTGCGATTTTCGCTGCTGCTGGCCATGATTCAAAGGTAGAAGGGTTATTAGTCTCTGAGCATAGTACGCCCTCGAAACCAAAAGGCACGTCTAGACCCTCCTCTTTATCCGAGTCCGAAATCGGAGCAGGCGGATCATAAGAGATTAAGTCGCGCTTCATTCGACGCTCATGGTCCAGTAGCTTCCCGTAGTACTTAACTGACTTTTCTGAAGCTTTCTGAGCAGTTTTACCTGCCGATTGCGAGGAGGATTCTTTCACTTTCTCCACATCAGCTCGCAGCGAGGAGATAAAAGCCAAAAGATCAGGGATGGATTCTGTCCCATACAACATTGAAGTACTTGCGGCGAACAAATCTTGATAAGTGAAAGTCTTTGAACCGAAGGGGCCTTCAAGAACCACTGACTTTCCACGAAGCCGTGACGTCAGGTAATTCCAGTCATTACGAATCGTGTCGCTCTGCTCGCAGTCAGAACCAACTCGCTCACACTCAGAGATAGCCGACTTCATCGCCTGATGAGCGCCTACACCACTACGAATCCTGGTAGTCGACGGCACCTTTGAACCAACTTCAGAACCGCCCGTTGACCACTGCACTGGGTCCAGAACTCCGTCGATCACCATAGTTCGAACACGGTTTGGGAACATCGCGGCATACGTGTTCCCTAGCTGGGTCCCATACGAGATGCCGTAGTAGTTGATAACTTTCTGCCCCAAGGCTTCCCGAACTCGATCCATATCCCGAGCTACATCGGCAGTAGTCATGTAGGGGAGAATGCGAGTCTTACTATCTTCGCATGCCTTCCGCTTCTTTTCATCCTGCGCTTTTCTTTTTGCGATTTGTTCTGGAGAAATCGGATACGGCTCTCCTTCTTCAGCGATATCATTCGCTTTCATCTTGCATAAAGCAAGATCTGAACCACCGATTCCTCGGGGATCCACTCCCACGATGTCGAAGTTTTTACGGATGTCTCGCCCCATCTTGGAGGAAAACATTCCTACCGCCGAGACAGCAGAACCTCCCGGACCGCCAGGGTTCACAAACAAAACACCCAGTTTGTTTTTTTGATCGTCAGCAGGTCGACGACTAATCGCTAGATCAATAGTGCCTTTTTTCTCATCTTTATAGTCAAGGGGAACCGTTAGCTCACCACACTGCATACCTTTGTTACAGCGCTTCCACGCAATTTTCCCGGCATCACCCGCGAGCGTTTCCGTTGACGGCTTCGTTGTTTCCAACGCTCGCGCAGGTACCGGCGCCGCTGACATGCCACCGCTGAACAGCAGTAATGCCGCACCAGACGCAGCAGAAATACTGCGGAGTTTTCTACCAGACATGGAGGTTCGTCCTTCCGCTCATAGACGGACAGCCGCCTGGACCACCGTCTTGAATACATACACACATCAGTGAACACAGGCGTAGGACTTAAACCCGTTAAGGCACAGCTGTTTTGGCCATCTATTACAGAATTTACTTTTTGCCATCCCACATACCCGCTCGAACCTGCACCTCAAAGACCGATAAGAACAACACCAACCTAAGGAGGCCCCATGCAGCACAGTCACAACCAATCGCGCCCACACCCCAACCCCACCACGCCTGGCACTACCTCAGAAAAAACCCACGACATTGAAACAGCCATCGCAAACGCAAATAAAGACGTTGCCGTCACAGCAGAAGGAATCGGCAACATCTTGCGAGCATTCATGGCCGAAGACAACAAACGACAGAACTGACGACTCGAACTCAGAACACAACGAAATCTGTCCTAGGCAGCAGCCCACACCATCCGCATAACCCCGCTTTTATCTCAGCGGAACTTTGGCACCCACTCCTGAATGGCCACCCCGCAACGTAAGAACTGCAGGAGTTGAACCTGCAGGAATATCAAACGCAATCTGCGCAGTAGTAGTGCTGTTAGGCGCAATACCGGAGATGTACGCGTCATCCCACCCACTCAAAGAAGGCACCACGGATGCCTCATGAACAGCATTGTTAGCTGTTGTCAGACGTTGTCCAGCAACGTCGATAGTATTGGAATCTGTGCCTTTATTCGTGATGTCAACAGTCACAAGCACCCACGTTCCATGGGCTTTCTCAGCAGCGACGGTCTCCCCAATTGTTGAACCAGGAAGAGCAATAGACCGGATCCTGAAAGTCATATCGCCGTCTTTGAATGGTTTGCCAATAGAAGCAGTAGCAATCGTTGGTGTTACTTTTACCGGCGGCGGGGAAGCTGGCCCCGGAATCGAACTCATCAAAGAAATAGCAGCCACCGCAGCCAGACCACCAGCAAAAAGCGGAGCAACATAACGCTTACGCAAGTACCACGGCGACAATGCCGCCCTCCGTGCAGCCTCAGCCCGAACAGCAGAAGCAACCTCCTCGGCAGTCTGTTTCTGTTTTTTTGTGCGCGTGAGGCCTGAGAAGCCACTGACCGACGACGCGTACCGCCGGTTAGCGTGTCAGCAGCGGCAGGGCCAGGAGCATTCGGACGTTGGCGAGTGGACGAAGACATTGACACTCCAGGGCGGGAGGGGCAGCGCGAATTGACGCTCCTTCGTTGCATCGGTGTGTTGTCGTCCTTAATAAGTGGTTTTGCCCGCTGCATACTTTCCCGTTATCACACCGCAACGCCACACAGGGCGTTGCGGTGTGATGGATTACCTCACAGACAGAACTACATTCTGTGTCTGCTATTTCTGACGCGGACGCACAAACGGGAAACTGAGTACCTCGCGAATGTTGGATTCGGTGAGCATCATGACCAGCCGGTCCAGTCCAATACCGAGACCACCTGCTGGGGGCATTCCCACCTCGAGAGCTGCTAGGAAGTCTTCGTCAACCTCCATGGCCTCCACGTTGCCGGCAGCCGCTTTCAAGGACTGTTCAGTAAGACGGCGACGCTGTTCGATTGGGTCATTGAGTTCGGAGTAGGCCGTTCCAAGTTCAGCGCCCCGGATGACAAGGTCCCAACGCTCAACCAGGCCCGGAATCGACCGGTGCGGACCAGTCAGCGGAGAGGTTTCAACAGGGAAGTCCACATAGAACGTGGGATATACCGTTTCACCCTCGACCAGCTCTGCGTACAACTCCTCAAGAACTGCCCCAGGCCCCATGTCATTGGCTACAGCGACCTCATGCTTACGCGCCAGTGCAAGCAAAGTTTCTAGGTCGGTAGTGTGCGAGACGCGCTGACCAACCTTTTCGGAAACAGCATCGGCAACAGAAATAACTGGCCAGTCCCCGGAAATATCAACCGGGATAACGGTGCGGTTGCCGTTTTCATCTTCAGGACCCATCGGCAGTGGAATGACTTCGGCCCCATGCACAGCACGCGCAGCAGCTTGGATCACTCGTTGAGTGAGCAACCGCATTCCGTTGTAGTCCGAGAAAGGACGGTAGGCCTCCAAAACGGTGAATTCTGGGTTGTGCGTTAAATCGGCGCCTTCATTACGGAAGTTACGGCCAATTTCGAACACGGGCCCCATATCGCCTGCAAGAAGACGCTTGAGTGCAAGCTCTGGGGCGATACGCATGACTAGGTCAGTTCCATAGGCGTTGGAGAACGTCCGGAACGGTCGAGCAGTAGCGCCACCATTTGTGCTTTGCAGCATGGGCGTCTCGACTTCCAGGTATCCCTCTTCGAGCAGGACGGAGCGAACTGCTCCGATGGCCCGCGAGCGGGCACACAATTTAGCTGCGGCTTGGGGGTGAACAAGCAGGTCCATGGTTCGCGCACGGGCTCGCTGACCAGGATCTGTCAAACCGCCGTAAGGGACAGGGTGTAGCGCCTTGGCAGCGATGTCCCAAGAGCTGACGATGATCGAGGAGGTGCCGTTGCGGGAGGTTCCCATGTGACCTTGGAAGGAGAGCAGGTCTCCAGTATCGATGTTGCGACCAAACAGTTCGATCTGGTCAGCACCGAGAGTGTCGCGTTCGAGGATGGCTTGAGCCTGGACTCCGTTATCGATGAGGGTCACGAAGATGACTCCTCCGTGGCGTCGAACGCTGCGTACACGCGCGTGCACGTGCACCTCAGTACCGGTAGCAGGAGTCTGCGCGCTCAGTGTGGCCAAGGCTTCTCCGCCGGGGCGACCAACCGTGTAAGGGTTACGTCCTGCGGCGCAGAGCGCGTCGAGATGACGCATGCGGTGACGGGTGGAGTTGCTGCGCCGTGGTTCAACAGCTGCGACCTCGAAGGTGATCCGTTCAGCTTCGCTGGCTCGTTCGAGTTCGAAGGGGGTGAGCTGGTTGCCGACGCTGGTGTTGCGACCTGGCAGCGGCAGGAATCCTTCGGCGGCGCCGATGGCCAGAGCCACGGCGGGTAGTGCTGCGGCACCTTCGAAACAGACATACCTAGGCACCCATTCAGGCCGGTACCGGTCGTTGTTGCGGTAGAGGCTTTCGATCTGGGTGAAGCGGTCAACAAGGCCCAGCAGCCCAGATCCTGCCCGAGTAAACGGGGAGGCACCGAGCTCGTCTGCGTCCGCGAAAACTGACCGGGCGACAGCGAAGTTCAAAGAAACGTGAATAAGGCCGAGGGATTCGGCGCGGTCCATGAGTTCGGCGACCATGAGTTCGGTAACGCCGTTGGGCGCCTCAGGCGAACGACGCATGACGTCCAGTGACAGTCCGGTTCGTCCCCATGGGACTAGGGAAAGCATGCCGACGGGTTTGCCGTCTTTGGTGTGAGCCATGACAAGGACACAGCGTCCATCGGCAGGATCTCCGAGGCGTTCTAGAGCCATAGAGAAGCCACGTTCAGGCCCACCGATGCGCCAGGAGTCGGCGAGATGGATCATTTCGGCCATCTCAGCCTCAGTGAGATCGCTGTGGCGGCGGATGGTGACGGTCAGTCCGGCTCGGCGAGCGCGAGTAACGGCCTGCCGTACGGAGGTCATGGAGGTGGAGTCGAGAGTGAAGCGGTCAGGGTGAAGGATGGCTTCGTCACCGAGCGGGACAATGCCGAACCCTCGGGCAGCGAAGAAGCGACCTGCTTCGGCTCCAACGCTAGTGACAGCGGGAATCCAGCCGTATTCACGGCAGGATTCGAGCCAGTTGTCAACGGCAGACTTCCACGATGTGTGTTCACCGATGGGGTCACCAGAGGCCAGTGCAACAGATCCGACGACGCGGTAAGCCAAGACGGCTTTCTGATCATCGGAGAAGGAGTAGGAGCGGTCGCGGCGGGTGGCGAAGTAGCCCAGGGAGTCAGCTTGGCCGTGTTGGGCAAGGAGTTCACGGACCGCGACCTCACTCATGCCAGTCCAGTTCTGGGGTGAACCAGAGGAGCGCAAGAAGGCCCAGATAGCCAGAACGAAAGTAGCTGATAGGCAGATCTCGAGAAGAACGGGTACGCCGTGGCCGACGGTGTGGAGCACGTGCCGGTCAGCGACTCCGGCAACGCCCAGAGAGTTACGCACAACAGCACCGAAGGCGCGGAGAACGGAGCGTTCCTCTGCGGTGGCTTCCATGATGGCGAAAGCGATGCCGACAGAAATAAGCGAACCGCAGATGGCGATGAGTGAGGCACGGATGAAGGATCCGCGTTGAACACGAGCCGGGAATGCTGGACGGACCCACCACAGAATCACAGGGACGGTCAGACCGAAAATGATCGCAAGGCTGTCCACGAGGATGAGGCGCTCTGGTGATACCCGAATCGCCTCAGTGGGTGGGGAGAAAGTTCCGACGAGGACAGAAGCAAGCCGTTGAGCTGACCAGAGGAATCCAAGGATCTGGAAAGACGCAACGATGTACAAAGCCATGCGTTTACGCCGGAGAAGAGCACCGACAAGCAGAGCAAGCACCAGGATAGATACGAGGCTTGTGGTTGCAGGGATGTTGATGGTGCCGTAGACGATGCGCAGGGCAAATCCGCTAAGTCGCCCTCCGACGAAGTAGAACACCACTGTGAGGGCCAAGGTGGTGGCAAATACCGCGATGAGGACGCGGGCAGCGTTTTCTTGCGCGGGGGTGGCCTGGGCTCGTAGGCGGCGTCGATTGTTGTGTTTTTGTGTTTCTTCGGGTGTTAGCTGGTCAGCAGTGTTGTCTGCCGGGGACGCTTGGGATTCCGTGGTCGGGGTTGTGCGGGTGGTGCTCATGGAATCGGTCATTTCTTGAATGCCGGGGAGTGCTCAGCGAGCCATTCCAGAGATGCAGGCACGTGGGGTGTCCACACCGAGGTGTTGTGGCCGCCTTGGGAGAGCTTGGTTTCGGTGAAAGACGAGGGAGGCCGAACAGCTTTGGCGAATTCGGCGGTGCCGGCGAGGGCGAGGTTGTCACCTGCGCCGTAGAGCGTCCATAGGGCAACGGGGGGTGCGCTCTTTTTCTCGACGTTGATGAGGTCGTAGCGCTTCCATTGTTCGCTGCCGGGTTTGAAGGGTACGAAAGGCTGGTCGAACAGGGGTGCCCAGTAGCCACCTAGGGAGATGCCGGTAGCGAAGACATCGGGGTGAAGCATCGAGACCATGCTGGCGCAGTATCCGCCAGCAGAGAGGCCGTAAGCGGAGAAGGAGTCCCGGCCGGGGGTGACGCGGAAGGTGTTGTATGCCCATGCTGGGATGTCTTCGCTGATCCAGGTTTCGACGTTGCCACCGGCAGCGGAGTTGACGCATTCGTTGTCTTTACCACCGACGGCCCAGTGCGGGACCAACACAATGGAGGGTTTCATTTTTCCTTGTGCAACCAGGTCGGTGATGATTTTGTCGATCTGGACTACGTTGAAGTAGGCGTACGGTGCGGGTTTGATGCCGTGGAAGGCTTCAATGACGGGAAAGGTCGCGTTGGGGTCTTCGAAGTATTCCTTGGGGAACCAGACTGTGACCTTGCTGGTCACTCCGCTGCGTTGTCCTGCAACGGTGAAGTCTTGGAATCCTGCGCCGGAGTTAGTTTTGGTGGGCCGAGGAGAAAGGTTCACTGCTGGCCTGTTGCGAGCTCCGGTGATGAGGGGGCTGGAGGAGTGGTTGTTTCCTAGGGCTTGGGTGGCTGAGGCGCCGGTGGAGCTGCTGTTGGAGGTGGCGCTGCCTGGAAAGAAGTCAGCGATGGTGGAGTACCAGCCATATTCAGCGTTGATAGGTGCAGCGAGGGCGAGCGCAGCCAGGACGGTCACGACAACAAGAGAGATAACTCGAAGAATGACGCGAACGATGGTGTTGCGTGCCAGGGCCCCCCATTTAACGATCAAGGCGATGAATGCGACTATCGCGATGATCCGGATTACCCAGACCGCGGTGTCGCTGACGAGCGACACATTCATGAGCGAGTTCATGGACTCTCCTTGCTGATGGCCCCGCAGATCGCGTTGCAACGAGTATTCATGGTAGATCGGCAGTCTGCGACATAACTTGTGGGTTTAGCCTTACATCTCGCCGAATCGTGAGCATCTTGTGAAGCGCCTCGATCCATTGTGGCCGGTGGTTGTGGCGGTGGATGGCATCTGTGGTCTTAGCCAGGGTTGGGGTTGTTTTGGTGAGCTTCTGGATTTAACGGGTAGACGTGTCTGTGTGTGGTATTGGATGCAGATAGATATGTGCTTTTACGTGGGTATTTACAGGTGGCATTGACGAGGCGAGTTTGCTTACAAATTGAGGGATCTCACGCTATGGGAGGCGGCTTCGCCGTTTGCGAACATGTACCGTTTGGGAGTTTTGCGCTGATGCTCAGAATCAGTAGCTGTATTCGTTGGAGTGAACGACACAGTTTCTGCATGTTCACGGCCAGGTATGCGATTAAAAAATCAAGCTTTGCCGCAGTTGCAAGAGTCCATCACTGAGCGGGTTTCACAGGTCTCTAGGAAGATTCTTGATTCGCTGGAAGAAAAGCACAGCCATAGCGCCTTCAAAATTGTTACCCGTCCGTTACCGTGAGTGCGGTCACATCTGGAAAAGAACGCTGCTGCCTTCCGTGAAAAAGTCCAGGCATCACCAACCGACTGCTTGAGGACAGGATGCTTCCGTTACACAAGTTAATTCGCGTCACTTCTGGCCACATAGCCGTGCGCGACTTCGGAGGCGATCGTGGCATAGACCAACCAACGATCCTTCTTATCCACAATGTCTGCGACAACGCGCGGGCATGGGATCACATCGCTCCGGCACTCACCAGCTACGGACGTGTCCTAGCCCTAGACCTACGCGGACACGGACAAAGCACTGCCCCTTTACGAGAAACCGCAGAGTTCGCAACGGACCTGCACAGCATCGCCAACGCCACCGGAACCACATCTTTCGTACTCGTAGGGCACCTATGGGGCGGCGATATCGCCTTATGGTCCGCTCGGCTCGCACCTGAGATAGTCAGCGCCGCCTGTCTCATCGACGCCCCGATCTCACTACCTCCCGCCCCTTACGCCGAACTACTCGCCTTCATCAATGACCCTTTCGTGTTGTCTTCCATCGCACAACGGCTGCGACTAGACATCTACGGGCACGGCACAGCCTCCCTCAACCAGTTCGTCAACGCAGCAGCTACCGCACTCCAAAAAGACTGGATGTCCCCCACTGATCTGCGTGAAGAAGCACTCACCCAAGTACGACACAGCATCCGTTCTGGCCCAGAAAGCCTGTGGTTCCGCACCCCCACCCTCGAAACCCTCTACACCTACAGCCATTGCGCCTGCAGAGGCGAAGACATCAGCGCCATCGGTATGGACGCCCTAACAATCCCTATCTGGCTGCTACACCCTCACACCGGCCGTTTCTACAACGGCTACACCCATTTCCGCAGCATCGAAAACAAACGACCCACCTGGCAAGCTCGCGTCATTCAAGGCGGGTCCAACGGCAATGACCTGCGTGCCACCCCACTAACCCAAGCCATCTGCCATTTTCTTGACTCACTGCCCTACGGCCACGCCCTGACCCAATAATCCACTGGACACAGCAAACGACTGAGCCCTGCCATAGCAGAACTCAGCCGTCCACCTTATTCACCAGTTAATTCAGGCGGCATGCTTTTCAATCACACGCCCGATAGCAGGCAGAGCTTCAACAACATGAGACTTGGCCTTGGGCCGCACCGTGTTGTAGATCTTGGCCACCGCAGCGTTATTCGGACGAGCAGCCCTCTCATCCGTCACGGAGAGCAGAGCATCGGCAGCTTCACCCGAACGCGACAACAAGTAGTCGCCAAAGGGAACAGCGCCTTTCTCCTGCCACAACGGGTCCAACTTCTCTGCAGCATCCGGCAACATCCTGTCTACAGCCGTACGCACCAGATCCGGGCTCATCTTCTGCACAGCCTTGAAAGCCGTCTTAAACGCCATACCGGAGATACCGGACTTACCCGTCACTTCCTGCTCAATCGTGGAAACCACCTCAGCCACGACCTGGTCACGTCGAGACGAGTCACAAAGCACGTCGGAAAGTGCAGCCATCAAAACACCCTTTCGGAACGGGGATGTTTCTGTACAGAAACATCCAAAACACCCCTGCTAACGCAAGGGCCAAGGATCTTGACCTTATCCGCGCTCACAGCGTGGATGCCCCACGAAAGAACGCCACACACACCCCGCCCTGACAGGTCTCCCACGACTTGCTGACATACCGTGAACACCATGGCCGCAGCGAAGAGCACAGATGTGGACGAATCCGCCACATCACTCCCCCAAACCCCTGAAAAACCCTCCCCGATAAAAAAACTCATCGACTTCGTCATGGACTCACGGGCCATGCGGTCCATGAACCGGTACAACGCAGCAAAAGGCGCGATGCTCGCCGGTGGAATCGCCTACTCCGCCCTGTTTTCCATTGTCTCAGCCCTCACCATCGCCTGGACCTTTTTCATGGCCACCCTGGGCAACGATGCTGACCTACGCCGCCAAGTAATCCGTGCCGTCAACCAAGTACTTCCCAACATCCTCAAAGATGGCTCCGGCGCAGGGCTCATCGATCCAGACTCGCTGATCATGGACAGCGCTCTTAATCCCACCTCGATCATTGCTGCGGTGGTCTTGCTGTGGTCAGCAGTCAACATCATGACCTGCATCCGCACCTGTGTGCAGGCCATGTTCGGTATCGCCACTCCCGCCGAAAACATTGCCCTGCAAAAAGCCCGAGACCTCTTCGGGTTCATTGGCATGTCTTTTGGGATCGTGCTCTCTGCGCTCCTGGGCACCGCCGCGGGCACGATGGGCAAGACTTTCGCTGCTCTCATCGGCCTCGATGGTGTACCCCTCATCGCTACTGCCGCCCGTTTAGGTGGTTTACTCGTCGCTTCGGCAGTGGCAGCATGCACGTTCGCTTGCCTGTTTATCGTCACCGCGCATGTTCACGCCACCCGCAAAGATCTCTGGATGGGGTCCATCATCGGTGGGATCGTTGTCCAGATCGTCGTAACCCTGGGCACCTCCCTTGTATCTTCCGTCGGTAAAAACCCACTCTTGGCATCCGCGGCATCCATCGCCACGCTGCTGCTTTTTGTGAACCTGCTTGCGCGTGTGCTGCTTATGGTCGCGGCTTTCACCGCCAACCCACCTAACCCGGTGCTGCCGGAAACTCCTGAAGAAGTCCACTACCACGAGCATCCCAACCACGTCACTCTTTCCGTCCCCCGCACTTTGGAATGGCGGTACCAGAAAGCCACCGGTCAGATCGACGTCGACCCTGACCTCAACCCTGGCGTCAATCTACGTGGCGAGGCAGCCACCGGAACTGCCCGAATGCCTTACGACTCTCGCCCAGATGGCACTGCCATCCCGGCCGAACCAATGAGCGCAGAAAAACGAGCCTCCCTCGTTTCACAGGTCATCAAACTCGAAGAGCGCGTTGTCGCCCAGCGTGCTCGCCTGGGGCAACGTCCCCGTATCGAAATCGCTGAGAAAGATTACTGGGGCCGTCGCCTCATCATTGAAAAGCGCCGCGACGGCGAGCAGAACGCAGCATCAGCACAGACATATCGCTCTGTCTCTTCAGGAGGTAGCCAGTCCTGAAAGTTCCACGCTCAAAGGTAGGCACCCTCGATTGAGGTTATTGCTGCTGGTGTTTGTGCCGGTCACGCCATTCCTTGGCCAATAACGCGTACATCATCGTGTCCCGCCAGGTACCGTCACGGTGCAAACTTTCAGCAATGTAGTGGCCCTCACGCCGCATACCTAGCCGCTCCATGAGACGCCAGGATGCTTCGTTCTCCGCGAAGCATCCTGCTTCTACTCGACGTACACCCACTCCATCGAAAGCGATTGCGAGCAGTTCAGTAACTGCCTCTAATCCGTAGCCTTTTCCGTGCTCTTGCGGAATGATGAACCAGCCCAGCTCAGCACGGCTTTGACGGGCTTGTTCGACAATTTCTCGTTGCCCCCACGCATCTTTGACCTGACATCTCATTTCGCCAATGACACGCGAGCCAGCCCCAGAGTCACTCTCAAGGATGAGCGTGTTCTCAAGACCAAGACGAAACGCCTGCTGGAAGGCTTGGCGGTTATCAGGCTGGGAGGTCATCCAGCGCCCAACCTGCGGTATGGATCGCTGGGCAAAACTGGTGTCTGCATCAGCCATGGTGGCAGGTCGAATGGTTAAGCGTTGGGTACGTCGAGGCCAGTCCAATTCGCTGAAGCGGCGCGCGTTCATGAATTCAGCTTGCCTGCGCAAGGGTGAGTTTTTCATGCTTTTCAGTGGAGCTGATGCATCCCTAAAGAAATCAGGTAAGGGTTTTCTGCTCTTTCGGGACTGCCCAGGCTACGGAAATGACTGCTATTAGCAGGGCTACCACGTTTAGCAGTAAGGCAAGCATGGCGCCTTCTCGGTTGGCGAGGTTGTCCTGTCTACCGGCAAAATCAAGGAGATGAGTGATCCAGTCGGCGCCTTCTCCTCGATCACGAATGTTCAAATAGATAGCGCTGGTCAGGGCGAGCCCGAAGGCACCACCGATGGTGGAAGACATTTTGTATAGGCCTGACCCGGCTGCGCCCATTGCATCAGGCAGGGTGGCTAGCGCGGTATCGGTAGAAGGAGTGGCATAAATGCCGACGCCTATCCCGTAGAGGGAGAAACCGGCAATGGTGAGCCATATATAGGTGCTTTGCAGGGTGTTAGTCGGCAGCATCATGGCGACACCGACAGCAGCGATGACACAGCCGATGATCATCGCTGATCATCGCTGTGCGTGGCCCACAACGTTGGAGAAGTTTTTCGCCAAGGCGGATGAAAAGAATGAGGCCGATTGCGTAACCAATGGTCAGGTTTCCTACTTGGAGGGCGGTGAGGGTGCCTGCAGTTTGGAGAACGAGGGAAACGACGAGAACCATGCCAGCTGCTGTGCCGTTGAGGAGCATGTTGGAAATGAGGCAACCGGTGAAGGTGCGGTTGGTGAAGAGCTGGAAGTCGATGAACGGGTGGGTATTGTCGGGGAGGGTTTCGATGTAGACGAATGCGGTGGTGGACAGTACTGCGATGACGAGGAGGGTGAGAGCTGTACTGCTGGACCAGCCTATGTCTTCACCTTTAGTCATCCATATTTGCAGGGCGATCATTGCGATGGTGAAGACGAGTAGGCCAGCGCGGTCAGGTGAGGTGTGTCTGGGGTCGGCGGCACGGGTTTCAGGGCAGCGACGGATGACGAAATAAGAAACTGTGGAGAAAACAGCGGAGGTCAGGAAAATTGCTCTCCACCCCAAGATGGGGGTTTGTTCCATGAGGCCAGCCAGGAAAGAGGCTACTGAGGCTCCTCCCCAAGAACCGATAGACCAAAGAGAGACGGCGCGTTGGCGGGCGGGGCCGTGCCAGTACTGTTTCACAAGGGCCAGAGTCGCGGGCATGATGCAGGCGGCGGATAGCCCTTGAAGAGTGCGGGCAGTCAAGAGCAGAGGCAAGGTGAGCGGGTGGCTGTTGGGAGCTAGTGCAAGCATGAGCGACCCGGCTAAGCCCAAGGCGTTACCGGCCAGGGCGATACGCACACGTCCGTGTCGGTCGGCGAACCGGCCAATGATGACGATGGTGATGCCGCATACGAGCGCGGTCAAAGAGATGGCGATGCTGAGGGTGTTGCTGCTTAGTTGTAGGTCGGATTGCATCGATGGGGCGACGTTGTAGGTGGTTTGGGCGAAGAGCCAGTAGGTGAGAACGCCGCAAATAATTCCGGTGAGGATGCGGTCGTTACCGTGGTAGTCGGTGGTGTGGTTGTTTTCCCGTTGCTAGCCGCCGCGCATCGGGGCCTTCCTAGGGTTGAGGGGTTGGCTGGCCTTGGGGCGGGGGTGGGAAGTTCCGCCCGGTTTTCCACGTTATGGCTTTTGCTTGTGGTTGGGGCGTAGTTCGTGTGATGTGCCTCTCGTGAGGGCTTGTGCGAAAGGGTTGGTGCTGTATGAAGTTGGTGGCTGATGAGCTGGTGTGGGAGCGGATTAGGGCAGAGGCGGCTGCGGATGCGACGGCTGAGCCTGCGCTAGCGGGTTTTCTGCACAATTGCGTGTTGCGGCATGACTCTTTGGAGGCTGCGCTGACCCATTTGTTAGCGACGAAGTTGGAGAACACAGCGATGACGGCGCTAGTGTTGCGGGATTTGATTTCGGCGGCGTTAGCGCAAGGGCCAGGGTTGGTGGAGGCAGTGCTTGCGGATTTGCAGGCGGTGATGTCGCGAGATCCGGCAGCTCGGGGGTATTCAGCTCCGCTTTTGTATTTCAAAGGTTTTCATGCGGTGCAGGCGTATCGGGTGGCGCATTTTTATTGGGTGGAGGGTAGAACTGCATTCGCCCTGTACTTACAGA
Organism: Dermatophilus sp. B7861-1; assembly: GCF_058996045.1. Taxonomy (NCBI): domain Bacteria; kingdom Bacillati; phylum Actinomycetota; class Actinomycetes; order Micrococcales; family Dermatophilaceae; genus Dermatophilus; species Dermatophilus sp. B7861-1. The sequence goes on from NZ_CM180082.1 coordinate 2,565,612, forward strand.
ACCGGATTTCTGAAGTGTTTGCGGTGGATATTCACCCAGGCGCACGCATCGGTAAAGGCGTGATGTTTGACCACGCGACAAGTGTGGTCATCGGTGAGACGGCTGTAGTGGAAGACGACTTCTCGATGCTGCACGAGGTGACGCTGGGCGGAACAGGTAAGGAAGGCGGCGACCGGCACCCGAAGATCGGTCGAGGCGTGATGATCGGAGCGGGCGCAAAGGTATTGGGCAATATTCGGGTAGGTGAGGGCGCGAAAATCGGAGCGGGGTCGGTGGTTTTGCAGGAGGTCGCGCCGCATACAACGGTGGCAGGTGTCCCGGCTAGGCCGGTCTCCTTCCCTCCCTCTGCGTTCCCAGCGTTAGACATGGATCAGTTTTTCGGTGAAGTCCCGCAGGTAGAGGCTGCTTCGGAGAAGGTGTACGAGCTGATCGAGCAGGCTAGTGAGGAGCCTGTAGACAAACCCTGACAACGCTGTTGCGGCCCGGCTCCCTCTGGGCGAGGGGCGCCGGGCCGCAACAGCGTTCGGGGAATTGGGGATTACAGAGCGGACATTCCCCATGTGCGAAGGGCGAGCTTAGCGGGGACCCAACCGATCCACTGACCATCTTCGGTCGATTCAGCAACGATGCCGATAGCTCGGCCGCGGGAGTCCACCACGAGGCCTCCGGAGTCACCCGGGCGTGAACCTACTGTGCCTGCGCTTGCTTTACCGAACACCAGGCCTGCGTCGATCTGCTTACGGGTGATGGGCTGCACAGTGATGCCACAGACAGTTCCAGAGCGGTAACCGTGCTGGCAAACCTTGCTTCCTGCCACTGCGTCGGCAACACCGGTGAGTCGTTTCACCGAGCTGGACCCACCGCGGCTAGACCACACGCTCGCTGCAATGGCACGGGTGGTCCGAACGGCGGCAATGTCGTATTTCGAGGAAACACCGGTGATTTTGCCGATGGGGGTACGGCGGCCGTTGTTCCATGCGGTGTACAGCGTTTCGCCGTATTCACCACAGTGACCAGAAACGATCAGATAGTGCTGGTTACCTTTACGCGCTGGCAGCCCCATGGTGCATTCGTATCCTGCTGACCGCCCGCTACCGGGTTTGGTTGCCTGGCGTGAAAGCGGGGTTCCGGAAATAAGCGCACCGGTAGGTACCCGACGGTCGGCTTTGACAGTGGTCGCTGCTGCGGGTGCGGCGGATGCTGCCGGGGTGGCGACGGGCGCCACGATACCTGCAGCGGTGAATGCGACGGCGGCGGTTGCCGCGATGTAACGGAGATGCATGGCTGACCCTGATCGGTGCGTAGTGAGGTGGGATGTGCAGTGCGACACCGTTTCCAGTACCGCTGTGATGGGGGGAAGTCGCCCTCACAACACCAACCGTATGCGGCACGGAGAGTGTGGGCTAGGGTGCGTCGGTACCACTGTGGACACCATCGCGTCACGGTGCGATTACGACGCCGGTAAACAGGCGAAACTCGCATCGTGTGAGCTGAAAAGTTGTGCTGTCTTAAACGTTTGTATTGGTGCGCTCAGGTGCAAAGTTGTGTGGGCGATAAGGCGTTAAGAATCAGGATCTTACAGCCACGGAAGGCACCTCATGACCACACTTTTTCGCTTGCCACGCCACGTCCGCAAGCGTTCACTGCCAGCTGCCCTCACTGTGGCCATCATCACCTCAGCAGCAACAGCACCTTTCTTAGGCCCTGCGCCCCTGGCATCAGCTACCCAAACACACCTGACTTCGCAATATGTCTCGGCAGCAATGAACTATGACCAGGCAGGAAAGTCCCAACACTACGTATGCCGCTCGTTCGGTTCTCTGCCCTCTCACAACCCAAAAAAGAGCGTAGAAGCCGGCTATTTCTCCTGGCCAGAGACACGCAAAGCCAAAGTCGGTACCGGGCAGAACATCAACTGGAAAGCTGACCCATATAAAGACAAAAGCTGGCGCACCTGGTTCCACTCACTCATGTGGATCGGCTCCCTGGTAGAAGCATCCACGCGCGGCCCAGCCCGATTCCGAGACCCATCCGGTATCGACAAAGCACTTGCCATCACCCAGGACTGGGTGAAAGACAATCCCTCACCATGGCCCACCGGACCTGGAGCAGGTAACGCAACTCACACTCGCGTCGACGCTATAGCTTGCCTACGCGCAGGACTCATCCAACTCAATAAGCCCATCCCCGCATGGCTAGATGCCTCACTGGCACAGCACGCCGAATGGCTGAAGAAAAACACCTGGCCCGACCACAACGTGGGCACCGAGCAGACCCTGGCCGTGATGGGAGTGGGCTGCATGCTGCGCCGCCACGACTACACCAGCTACGCAGCATCAAAACTCGCATCAGAAATCTCCCGCGTTATCGACGCCCAAGGCGCCAACAACGAACAATCCACCGGTTATGCGCGCTGGAACTGGGATATCTGGGGAGATGTTGACGCCGCGATCACCGAATGCGACATCAACACATCCGCAACCCGAACCATCCAAAACAGACGAGCAGCACTGGCGACTTTCCTCGACCACGCCACCAAACCAGACGGCTACCTGACTCAATTGGGAGACACTAAACGTGAAACCGCCGCAACAGGCACACCCGCTCAGGCGTGGATCGCCTCCAACGGCACCCAAGGCGCTCCCCTACCCCAACGGGTCAAGGTCTACAGCGCAGGCTATGCCTTTGGCCGCTCCGGGTGGGGAACACCCGCAGGATCCCCAGGACGTCGCCCTGCCCAGGAAGCCATGTACGCCCTGCGGTTCGGCCCCAGAAGAGCTGGTCACGGCCACAACGACCACACTTCATTCACCTGGAACAGCAACGGCCGAGAAATCCTAGGAGACCCAGGAACCGGACGCTACGAAGACGACGCCTGGCGTGACTTCTACACCGGACCAGCAGCACACAATCAGCTCGTCGTCACAAACATGAAAACCGCACCGATCACACAGTTGAGGAAAACTTCCATCACCACTGGGGCTGACTATTACCGCCTGAACGATGCTCCCCTCAACGGCGTGAAACGACAACGTGACGTGATCTTCTTGTCCGACCCCGACATCGTCATCACCGTGGACACTGCCACCGCACCGAAGGCAACATCATTCGCACAGATGTGGCACTTCCCTGCCGGTCAAAAAGTGTCACTACGAGGGAACACAGCAACCGCAATCACCCCCAACGTGGCTGGCAAGACCACCATGCTCACCCTGCCCGCTCCTGGTGCTTCCAGCACGAAAAACACGATCGTTGCAGGGAAAACTCGACCGATTCAGGGCTGGATGTGGAAAAACCACTTCAGCCGATCGGCAGCGCCAGTTATCTCTCGGACCTTGTCTGGACGCAGCGCACGCATTGCTACAGCCTTTGTCTCCTCAGGAAGCAACGACCGCGTGAGCATGAGCGTCACCACCAGCGGAACTACAACGATCTACACGTTTCAGGTAGGTCGACGCACCGCTGGGGTAGCACTGAGTGCGGATGGAACTCTCTCAAGACTGCCCAGATGAACTACCCAACACTGTTATCCACCAAAACACTTCCATTTGCCTGAATCATCACGTAACATAGGGGGATTATCTAGCGCCCCCTTACTGCGTGGCGCCGCGGCACACTACCCCTCCGGAGCAGTACAAAACCGTTCACTCCGGCTCAGCCCGCTCACGGGCCCCACCGAAAGGAGCCCGTTCGCCATGAGGCACACCCCTCACCACCCACGCCGAACCGGCGCATCCTTTCCCCTCCGGCACAAGCATCACCGCATCACCATGCCCGCAGCCTCAGGGCACCCCTGCCCCACGCACTCAGGCACCACCTAACGACAAACACCGCCCCCAGCGCCCAGAGGCAACACCAACACTGCGGCACAGCCGCACCACATCTGTTCATTAAAGAACGGGAGAGGCTCTCTCACCGGCCCCCTCCCATACGAGAAAGGGTGACCCATCATGAATCTCCTTACTTCTCGCAAAAACGCGCCAGCCCTACTCATCATCGGACTGGCGCTTGCCGCCCTCATGTGGGCTGCAGGGGGCACATTCGCCCCCTTGATCCCGTTGCTGTTCTCCCTCGTCATGGCTTACAGCCTCGCCGCTGGCGAACGAGGAGACATCCAGCGACAGCTCAACAGCTAACTCAAGAGTGGGTGGGCAAACACCAGTTGGTGTTTGCCCACCCACTCTTGAGTAACACTGAGCACGCTGCCTCAACAGCACCGAGCACCAGGGTTGCGCTCACAATCGCGGTAGTAACGATCCCAAAATTCCCGCTCACTCATCGGCTCACAACCCGGATGCAATCGGCGGTGATGCGCTAGGTAATGCTCGTACTTATCTGCGCCAAGAATCGACTTCCACGACTTCCACGCCAGACGTCCTGCCACACGCACCCTGCCACACACATCACGCACGACAGAACCTCCAACACAAAGACCAACCATCAATGACCCGCCTGGTGGGCCGCAGCAATATCAGGGTGTTTTTCGAAATACCCCTGCCACTGCTTCTCCAGCTCTTTCTCCAGCGGAGTCGCAACAAACCCCGACGGCGCAAACACTTCGGAAGCAACTACAGGATCCTCCGTATTAAGCACTGACTTGCCGCGAATAGCCTGCACAGTCCGCCACACCGCCATCACGATGACAATCACAGCCAACACTACGAACAAGATCGACAACGAACCCTGCACGAACGTGTTCCGCACAACCGCTTCCATCGCCTCCACAGACTTAGCTGTGCCTAACTGAGTCTTACCTGCCGCCAGCGCAGAAGCGAAAGCATTGTGCTGTGCCCAGTAACCGATAGAGGGCACGGGGCTGAAAATCTTGTAGATCGAACCAGTGATCGTCACAGCCGCAGCAAAAGCAAGCGGAATAGCAATGATCCACAAATGCCGCTTGCGGCCCATGTGAGCACCGATCGCCAGGCATACAGCCAACGCCATCGCCGCGAGCAACTGGTTCGCGATACCGAACAGCGGGAAGAACGTGTTGATACCACCCAGAGGATCGTGAACCCCCAAAAGAAGAATCGATCCCCAACCAGCAACCATCGCTGCTGTGCAGAACCATTTCCCGAAAGACCAGTCAAGATCTTTGAAACGCGGCCACACATTACCCAGAGTGTCCTGCAGCATGAACCGTGCCACACGGGTGCCTGCGTCAACACTGGTCAAAATGAATAGCGCCTCGAACATGATCGCAAAGTGGTACCAGAACCCCATCATGTTCGACCCGCCAAGGAACTGGTGCATGATCTGCGCCAACCCGATAGCCATCGTTGGAGCGCCACCAGTACGAGAAACAACCGAAGGCTCACCAACAGCCTGAGCCGTCGCGGCAAGAGCATCAGCACTGGTGGAAACACCCATCAGGCCCAAAGAGTTAACAAATGCAGCCGCGCCTTCAACTGTTCCCTGGGTGACAGCCGGTGAAGAGTTCATAGCAAAGTACAGACCGCGATCAATCGAAACCGCACAGACAAGCGCCATGATCGCAACAAACGACTCGGCCAGCATGCCGCCGTAACCCACCATGCGCGCCTGGCGTTCCTTCTCCAACAGCTTTGGTGTTGTTCCCGAGGCGATCGTGGCGTGGAAACCTGACAACGCACCACAAGCAATCGTGACAAACAAGAACGGGAACAGCGAACCGGAGAACACCGGGCCGTTATCGCGGAACGCGAGCTCACTAAAAGCAGGCGTGGCGATCTCAGGACGCACCACGACAATGCCAATGGCCAGCAACGCAATCGTGCCGATCTTCATGAACGTGGAGAGGTAGTCTCGCGGAGTCAACAGAATCCAAACCGGCAAAACGGCAGCCACAAATCCGTAGATGATGACCGCCCACGCCAACGTGCCCCGAGAAATGTGGAAAATCTCAGCCAGACCTGGGTTGGCGTTGATCCAGCCACCAGCGATGATCGAGGCCAACAGCAACACCACGCCAATAAGGGACACTTCACCCACCTTGCCGGGACGCAAGTAGCGCATGTACACGCCCATAAACAGCGCAATCGGGATGGTCATCCCCACACTGAAAACACCCCACGGTGAATCGCCCAGAGAGTTCACAACCACCAGCGCGAGGATCGCGATGATGATGAGCATGATCGCCAACGTGGCCAGCAGAGCAGCTGCACCACCAATTGGCCCCAGCTCATCCTTAGCCATCTGGCCAATGGAACGGCCGCCACGACGCATCGAGAAGAACAACACGAGGTAGTCCTGAACCGCTCCAGCCAAGATCACACCAACGATGATCCAGATCGTGCTAGGCAGGTACCCCATCTGCGCAGCCAAAATCGGCCCTACCAGCGGACCAGCACCTGCGATAGCCGCAAAGTGGTGCCCGAACAGCACTCGACGGTCCGTGCGGACAAAATCCTTACCATCAGCGGCATATTCAGCCGGAGTGGCTCGAGAATCATCCGGACGCAACAGCTTGTCTTCGATGTACTTTGCATAAAACCGATACGCGATTGCGTAAGTACACAGCGAAGCAAACACGAACCAAATCGCGTTCACCGTCTCGCCACGCACAAACGCGAGCATCACCCACGCCACGCCACCAAGCAGCGAAATCATCGCCCACGTCGCGATCTTTTTAACCGGCCACGCACGCTCATGTGCCTCACGCGCCGCCGGATCCACTTCCACTGGAGGTGGACCAGTTTCAGGAGCAAGCACCCCGGCATTTTCGGACTGGCTAGTGCCCATAAGTTCCCCCGTTCTGCGCCCCTAGGAGCAAATGGTCTGACAATTGCAACCAGACTGCCATTGCTGAACGCTGCCTGGAAACAAAACACAGATGTGTTTCACACCGCACCATCACCGCAGGTCAACCACCACCACTTGGCCATACAATCCGAGTCCCTCCACAGAGGATCCACACACCCCAGATGGAACACACACCCAGCACGCGCGAAAATACTTCTCATGCTCCGATTCGCACCACGCAACGTCATACGCAGCAGTGGTCGCTGGATCGACCACTCAGCCGAACTTTCACGCCGACAAGCTAAACAGCGAGCCCGCGAAGTACGCGCCAAAATCTCATTTATCGCGCAATGCTCCATCGCCGCTGGCGCCACCTACCTCATTGCTAAACACGTCTTTAACGTCGCCGTACCCCTCTACGCCCCCGTAGCCGCGATCCTCACCCTCGGCATGAGCTACGGCAAACGATTCAGCCGCGCCGCCGAAGTCACCATTGGCGTAGCCATCGGCACCCTCGTCGGTGAACTTTTCTTCATGACCGTCGGAATGGGAGCCTGGCAAGTCTGCGCCATCGTTGCCATTGCCATGGTGCTCGCCTCTGCCTTCGGCGCATCCACCCTCATGATCAACCAGGCAGGAATCCAAGGGCTCATCATCGCCATGCTCGCCGGCTCAACCACCCCAGCCGGACGCTGGAGCGAAGCCCTCATCGGCGCATCCATCGGTCTGCTCTTCGCAGGCATCGTCCCCAGCTCCGTGTTCCGCAGACCCAACTCCCACGCATCACTTCTGCTCGAACGCCTCGGCAGCCTCCTACTTAGCAGCGTCAAAACCATCCGCACCGCCGATCGAAACGCAGCCGAAGACGTCCTCGAAGAAGCCCGTGCCATGGAAAAAGACCTCACCACGCTACGCGGATTCGCCGCCGACTCCCTCGAAATCACCACAATCCTGCCCTGGTACCGCTCCCGACACGAAGAAATGAAAACCATCGCTGACGCACTCGAACCCATGGATCGCGCCGTCCGCAACGCCCGCGTCCTCGTACGCCGCGGCACTATCTCGGTCCAAATGGGCGAAGAAATTCCCGAAGAATACGTCCAACTCATGATTGAACTAGCCCGCATCTCCGACGACCTCGCTCTCTGCTTCGGTAAAGGCGGCTCCCGCGAAAACGTCCAATCCACCATGTGGGACCTCTCGCGCCGCACCGCACGCCCCGTAGCCGAAGCCCCCCTGTCTGCCGAAGTCATGCGCGCCCAAGTCCGCTCAATCATCGTTGACTACTACATGATCCTTGGCACCTCACTAGAAGATGCACGCCGCCTCGTCCGTGAAGCCGACGAAAAATACGCTGAAGAGGCACAAGCCGCCATCGGTAGCATCCTCGATGACCTAGAACCCGAAACCGGCGCCCTACCCGCCTGCGAATTCACCTACACCGGAATCATTCCCGTCATCCCCACCACCGAACCGCCCAACCCCAAAACTCCGAACACCCCACCAACAAGCCCACACCACCCCTCTTAAACCAACTCCCGCCACACGATTAACAACCTCAACCACCACCCACAAACGACAGATAAGCCACCCCTTCCACACAGATCCCACTCCACCCCAAGATTTTTCTACCTACCGACGAGCACTAACCGTCGAGTAAAAAATCCACGTCGCAACACCACCAAAAACTACCCCAGCACATACATCCATCGGGAAATGCACCCCCAGCATCACCCGATCCACCACTGTCACCACCACAAAAATCACCCCACCGACCAACACACCAACACGCCCCATCCAGCCCAAAAACGGCCACAACACAAACACAAAACCACACACCACAGCAGTCGCATTCGCTGCATGGCCACTAGGAAAAGAAAAGCCCTCCGCACACCACACCGGCGGCTCCACCACCGGCCGCGGCCTAGCCACCACCCACTTCACAACCACAGCCAATAACCACGCCCACATCATTCCCACAACGCCACACCCAACACGATGCCCCACCCCAACAACCCCAGCCCGACGCCACCACCACCACAACACCCCCAAAACCACCAACCCACACGCATAAACACGCCACGGCTCACTCAGCCACTGCCACGCCACAAAAAACTCACGCATAACAGCATGCGAACGAACCGCATCTGTCCCCGCCCTAACAAACCCCTCATCAACACCGCGCGCAACCTTGGCCGCAAACGAATCGCCCACAGCCTCAAAACGAAGAACACCCCACCCGATCAGCGCAAAAACAACAGCCCACACCAACGAAAAGAAAAGGCCGTGCAGGACCACCACCAAGGAGCCCTGCACCGCCCTTTCACCAAAACAAACGCGACGAATCACCCGATGTGAGCCCGCGCATTCCGGAACAACCTCATCCACGGACTCGTGCCCTCAACAGGCTGATCCGTCCACGAGAACTGCACATTCCGAGCTACCCGCTCCGGGTGAGGCATCATCGCAGTGAAACGCCCATCAGGGGTAGTCACCGCAGTCAGACCCTCCACTGAGCCATTCGGGTTAGCGGGATAAGAAACAGCCGGTGCACCACTAGCATCCGTGTACCGCATCACACGCACCACCTCGGCAGCATCACCACGCACCGAGAAATCAGCACGCCCCTCACCATGAGCCACCACAATCGGCAAACTCGAACCAGCCATGCCCGCAAAGAAAATCGATGGCGAATCCAACACCTCGATTTGAGCAAGACGCGCCTCATACTGCTCAGAAAGATTCCGAGAAAAACGCGGCCACGCCTGCGCACCCGGAATAAGGTCAGCCAACGCCGCAAACATCTGACATCCGTTGCAAATACCCAAACCAAAAGTGTCCGGACGAGCAAAGAAGTCAGTGAAAATCTCAAGCAAATGAGGGTTGTACAGCACCGAACGCGCCCAGCCCTCACCAGCACCCAGCGTGTCTCCATAAGAGAATCCACCTGCAGCAACCAAACCAACCATGCTCGACAGGTCAATCCGCCCCGTCTGCAGATCAGTCATGTGCACGTCAAACGTGTCAAAACCGGCCTGATCAAACGCCCACGCCGTCTCCACATGAGAGTTCACGCCCTGCTCACGCAACACAGCAAGACGTGGACGCGCCCCAGCGTTATAGAACGGCGCAGCAACATCATCATTGGGATCAAACGTCGGAGCAACCGAAAGCTCAGTAACACCCTCACGTTTACCAGCCAACGCCGCCGTAAAAGCCTCATGCTCCTGACGCGCACACTCAGGGTTATCGCGCAGCTGACTAATCCGAACAGACGTCTCATCCCAGGCCGCACCCAGATCAGCCAAAGCCTCATCCATGACCTTCGCACCATCAATAACAACCTGAACACGCCGGTCACCACGCGTAGTACCAATACGATGCGTGATCTCACCCAGCCCGTGAGCAGCCAGAATAGCCTCAGCCTTACCTGCCCGTTCAGAAGGAATGCCAAGCACAACCCCAAGCTCTTCAGTGAAAAGCGTCGCCACATCCGGCACATCGAGAGTCAACCCCGTGCTGCCAGCAAAACCCATCTCAACCGTGGCAGCCCACAAACCACCATCAGAACGGTCGTGGTAAGCCACAATCACTCCCGCTTCCCGCAACGCAGTCATCGCCCGCGTCAGGGCAACAAGATGAGACGGCCTCACCACATCAGGCGTAGCCCCCCCGAAAACACCATTGACCTGAGCAAACATCGAACCACCCAAACGACGCTCGCCCTCACCCAAATCAACAAGCAAAAGCGTCGTCTCACGATTCTTCGGCAAAGCCGGAGTAAGCGTGCCACGCACATCCGACAACGACGCAAACGCAGAAATAACCAAAGAGACCGGGGACGTAACCTTGCACGTCTCCCCCGTAACCTCATCAGTCCACTGCGTACGCATAGACAACGAATCCTTGCCAACCGGCACACCAATCCCCAGCTCAGGAAGCAAATCCATCGCCACAGCACGAACCGTGTCATACAGCGCTGCGTCTTCACCCTCCTCACCAGCAGCAGCCATCCAGTTAGCCGAAATCTTCACACTCTCAAGTGACTCAACCGGAGCAGCCAGCAAATTCGTGATGGCCTCACCCACAGCCAAACGACCAGAAGCAGGAGCATTCACCGCCGCAACCGGCATCCGCTCCCCCGAACTCATCGCCTGACCCGCGAAAGAGAAATGATCAGACAACGTCACCGCAACATCAGCAACAGGAACCTGGTGAGGCCCAACCATCTGGTCACGATGCGAAAAACCACCCACCGTGCGGTCACCAATAGTGATCAAGAAACGCTTACTGGCCACCGACGGATGCCGCAACACCGCATACGCAGCATCCCGAAGAGCCCCAGCACCCTTCTTCGACCCGTGGAACGCAGCCACATCCAAACGAGGCGTACTCCGCCTCACCCGAGCCACATCACGTGTCATCTTCGGTGCCTTACCCAACAACACCTCAAGAGGCATATCAATCGGCGCATCCGCACCGCTCTCAACCGCGCCGTCACCCCCAGCCTCAGCACAGAGCACATCCGCAGCTTCCAACACCAACCGGCCATCATCAGTAGCCGCACCAACAACAGCGAACGGACACCGCTCACGCTCAGCAATTTCACGGAACATAGGCAACGACTCCGGCGCAATCGCCAACACGTACCGTTCCTGCGACTCGTTACACCAAATCTCCGCCGGCGTCAGACCACTTTCCTCTACCGGAACCGCACGAATATCGAACCGCGCCCCTCGACCGGCATCACTAACCAGCTCAGGAAAAGCATTAGACAAACCACCGGCACCAACATCGTGAATCGCCAAAATCGGGTTCCCCGACCCCAACGACCAACACGCGTTAATCACTTCCTGCGCACGACGCTCCATCTCCGGGTTACCACGCTGAACAGAATCAAAGTCCAAATCAGCAGCATTCGTCCCCGCAGCCATCGAACTGGCAGCGCCACCACCCATACCAATACGCATACCCGGCCCACCCAGCTGAACCAAAAGCGAACCAGCCTCAAACGGAACCTTCTCCGTCTGACCAGCATCAATAGAGCCCAAACCACCAGCAGACATGATCGGCTTGTGATAGCCACGGCGCACCCCATCCACCGTCTGCTCATACACACGGAAAAAGCCACCCAAACCTGGGCGTCCAAACTCATTGTTGAACGCAGCCGCACCAATCGGCGCCTCAATCATGATGTCCAACGGAGAAGCCACATGCGCCGGGAAACGACGGCGCCCCTGCTCATCACAATCACCCACCTCCCATGGCTCATTCGTACCCGGAAGATGCAGATTCGACACCACAAACCCAGTCAGCCCCGCCTTCGGCGCCGAACCCCGACCCGTAGCACCCTCATCACGAATCTCACCACCAGCACCCGTAGCAGCACCCGGGAACGGTGAAATCGCCGTCGGGTGATTATGCGTCTCCACCTTCATCAACACATGCACATCACCCATACGGCCCGAATACTTATGTGCCTCACCCTGAGCATCAGTAACCGCAGGCAACCACCGAGTAACCTCCCCACCAGCCATAATCGCGGCATTATCCTTATACGCCACAATCGTGTTCTGGCCATTCATCTTCTCGGTGTGCCGAATCATCCCGAACAGCGACAAATCCTGACGCTGCCCATCAATCACAAAATCAGCATTAAAAATCTTGTGACGGCAATGCTCCGAATTCGCCTGCGCGAACATCATCAACTCAACATCACTCGGATTACGCCCCAACCCCACAAACGCGTCCACCAAGTAATCAATCTCATCATCAGAAAGCGCCAACCCCAGCGCCGTGTTCGCCTCCACCAACGAATCACGCCCCAGACCCAACACATCAACCCGCCCCAAATCGGCAGGCTCACGCTCAGCAAACACCAACCTCGCCTCATCCACCCCCCGCAAAACCGTCTCCGTCATACGGTCATGCAACACCCCAGCAGCATCAACCCACTGCTCATCAGCCAAACCAGCCTCTGCACCCACCCCACTCAACGTCAAAACAAACTGAGTCACCCGCTCCACACGGTGAATAGCAATCCCGCAGTTGTGCACGATATCCGTGGCCTTACTCGCCCACGGCGAAATAGTTCCAAACCGCGGCGCCACAACCACACCAACCCGGCCCTCACCCACTGATGGCCCTGAATACGCATCCCCGTACTCAAGAATCGACGCCAACCGCTCACAACCCGCCTCATCCAACGGCAAATCAGAAGCCACCACATGCACAAACTGCGCATCAACACCAACAATGCGCTCATCAACATTACGCAAACGGCGAAGCAGCGCAGCTGCCCGAAAATCAGAAAGCGCCGACCCACCAGGAATAAAAGTAACTTCATACACAGGATCAGAACTTCCCTCCAACGCAGAGCCAGCGCTCAACAATGATGCGGAAGGAACAGACGGCGAAGACATGCTGCGGCCTTTCTCGGGTGCGGTGATGACCGACACACCCAGGCTACCCGGACTAGCATGCCACTTCGCCCGCCCCTACCAACCACCCCGACCCCACCAGCACACTGACACCATGACCACTCACCACTTCACCTACATAACCATCAACACCCCCATCGGCGAACTACTCATCGCACAAGCCCAAGAACGCATCATCTACATCGCCTTCGGCAGCGAAAACCACACCACCGCCCTCACCCGCATTACCGACACCACCGGCCCCGGCACACATCACGAAACACCCATCCTCCACACCGCCAGAACCCAACTCACCGAATACTTCACCGGCACACGCCACCACTTCACCCTCCCCCTAGACCACCGCATGAGCACGCCCTTCCGACGCACCATCCAAACTCACCTCACCACCATCCCCTACGGAACCACCCTCACCTACACCCAACTCGCCACCCAAGCAGGACACCCCACAGCTATCCGCGCCGCAGCCACCGCATGCGCTACCAACCCGCTACCTCTCCTCCTGCCCTGTCACCGCATCATCCGCGCCAACGGCAACCCCGGACAGTACCGAGGCGGCACCGAAGCCAAAAAATGGCTTCTCACACACGAAAAAACCACCCCAACCACGCCCAACTCACCCACCAGAACCTGGACGTTCCATCCCTAACTCCGCATACAAACGCACCGTATGCAACACCAAATAACCCACCTCTCCCTCAGTCAGAGACACCCCCAACGCCTCCTCTACCAACTCACGTAACCCCAACGCAGCCCGCACCGCCTCCGGCGAACGCGCCCGCACCGGCGCCAACAAATCCACACCCACATCATCTAACTGCCGGCTCTCCAAAGCCCGCACAAATAAATAACGCATATGCGTCACAAACCGAGCAGCATTCATCGAGTTCTCGTCAATTGCCCTCCCCCACGACTCCTCCAATAGCGAGAACGACCGCCGAATCGTTTCAGTCATGCTCAACGTCCGACTCAAATCACCACCAGCCCACCGATGATTCACAAAGTGCAAAGCAAACGCCACCCACTCGTCTTCCTGTAACACCACCCCCAGGCGCGCATTCGCCAAATGCATCGCCTCACGGCCTGCCGCGCTCTCCTCCGGAAACACATGCCCAACCTCCCACCGCAACGGGAAGTCGACCGTGATACCCATCTTCACTCGCTTCACCGCAACCGACAGGTGGTCCAGCACTGGCAACAACAGCGCCTGCCCTACCGAAAGCCCCAACGCATCTCTACCGATGGCGACGATGGCACGCGCAACCTCTGTCTCTTCCATCGTCGCCCCGCTGAGCACATCGGCAACACGCGCCGCCTTATATGGCAGCTCCTCAACGAAACGCTGTACCCCCTCGGTGTCAACCTCATCGCCTGGCTTACGCCCAAATCCAATGCCTTTACCGAGAAGAACAACCTCCGCGCCATCCTCAACGCCGAGGACGACATTGTTGTTGTAAACCCGCCGAACTGTTACCTGTGACCCCATCGGTAGAGAACGCCTCAGTTCGACACGATGACTGCAACAGCACCATCGTTCGCAGCGCTCAAATTGCGTCCTGTCATTGTGAAACGGTCACCGTTTGTCACAACTACGGGCGTAATCATCGATGGAACCTTTGCCTCCTGTGACCTAAGGTCACAGGAGATGATCGGTTCCCCAGCTTGCACCCACCGCCCAGCCTGAGCATGCGCCGTAAATCCCTCACCTTTAAGACCCACTGTGTCGATACCGATGTGAACCAATACTTCTGCACCAGCGTCCGTGCGAATCGCAAACGCGTGCATGGTCTCAGCTACCAGCACAAGCTCACCTGCCACCGGAGCACGGAACACACCCTCATCCGGAAGAACTGCGAAGCCATCTCCCATAATTTTTTGAGCGAATACGGGGTCCGGCACCTCCGTGATATCAACAGCTCGGCCTTGTACCGGCCGATATAAAGCTTCATGCGCAACGTGCGGCTCCATGTGCGTCTCTCCGACGATCTGTCGTTTCCATTTACGCAGCAGGTCCAACATTTGTCTGTCCTTTCTCAGGCTCAGTCATCGAAACTGAGCGCATTCGTGAATGCTTTAGCGCTTTCGGGATTACGGCGTAGCTGATGTGTTCCTTGGCCACGTCCTCACATACGGCGTCGACACAGAGCAACATGAGCTGCTCATGATCGATGAATGCGATAAACAGATTTTCGGGGCGAGATAAAGCGCTCAGGGATGTGATCGCTCGTGTGGAGATGGGTGCACATTGTTGGTCCTTGAAGCCGCGGCGTAAGAGCCAGCTCTGGGGCTTAAAAATCAGGCGCGATATGAACGCACTGTGTGAGGTGTTGTGAAGGGGGCATCGACTCCCGCGAGGTGGGGCGTTGCCATGCGCGATGAGGGGGTGAAACGCCTGCTTCTGCTCATCCCAGGGATGTGCCTATTGCCTGGGCGGGATCGCAGTCAGGGGTGGTGACACCTGCAGAGTGGCGGAGCAGTACGGGGGACATGTTTCCTCGGCGACGTTGACGACGTTAATCGGGCAGCACGGCTCGATTGCGCGCCTCAGGTTTTGCCGAAAGTTACAAGCCTGATAACGAGCGATAGTTCGTGTATGACGCTACTACAAACAGGCTCGCGTGGTGACAAATTTTTCGGGTTGAAAATACTGTCAGCGAATGACGCGGGTGAGAAATCCGAGAATGAATCTCGGTACTGCACCGTGAAGTGAACAAAGTTGGGGCAGAAGGTCGCTGACGTGAACGCGTGCGGTCCCGGTAGAAATTCTGGTCCCGTTCTGTGTGGCTTCAAGAGTGATGGTGGTCGTGGATTTCCACACACGCAGGGGGTTAGGCAGGAGCCGGCGGGTAGCTCGTAGCGTTTTGACACCGTGAAGTTCGACTGGCCCGTTTAGGTCGGCTACGTCGAGTCGATAACGCATTACACGGGCGTTGCCTTCGCGGGCGAGGATGGTGACATCTCCTCCGGTGATGGGACCGGAGAAACCTGGGCCAGTTGCTTTCCCACTTTCAATGATTCCGGTGAACCCTTGGTCATGGTTTTCGGGGTGGTTGAGGCGAACGCGCAAGTGGCAGAGGTCGAACCCTTGTCCGCGCATGGTTTCTGTGAAGGTGGTCACCGACATGCTGTGGTCACTTCCGTGGGTGTGGGGGTTGAGTTGCTGGTGCGGGTAGCAGCAGTAGCGAGGGTGAGAGTTTTGGCGATGAAGTTGGTGATGTGGTGATTGGCGGCTGGTCCGATTGGCCAGGCTTCGATGTCAACGCCATGGCGAGCACCGTGGCAGGTTCGGAAGGTGATGTTGGCACCGGTCTTTTTAGCTACACCTGTAGCCCACGTGGCAACTTTTTTAGCGTCGATATAGCGGTCGTGTTCGGGGTCGGATCCGATGATGAGCGTAGGTAGCCCGACCGGAAGGGGGTGTGCTGCAGCAATGGTGGCTTCGGTGAGAAGTCGGGTGGCGAAGAGAGGGTTATAGAAGGGTGATGCGGGTGTGGGTGGGGCGGCTACGGGAGCGTCTGTGTCGTGGGTGAGGGTGCGTGCTCGAGCGATGCCGTCGCCTCCGACGAAGGGCAGAGGGGCGACGGCGGGGGTTTCGAGGATAAGTGCGCGAATGGGGCGGGAGAATCGATGTAGGCGGGTTGGTTCTTGTGCGATGCGGGTGGCGATGAGTCCGCCGAAGGACCATCCGGAGAGGATGAGTGGGTGTTTGGTGTGGGTGGCGTGTTCGACTCGGGCTGTGAGTTCGGTGAGGTCGTCGATGCTCCAGCGGTCAATGGGAGCTAGGCGGGATTTGCCGTGGGAGGGCAGGTCGTAGGAGATGACGCGCATGCCGCGTTGCGCGAGGCTGGTGAAGAGTGCGCGGTGGTTGTCGAGTCGGTCGGCGTGGCCGTGGATGAAGAGAACATCGGCGACGGCTGGAATGGTGGGTTCGAGGACACCGACGCGGGTGGTTCCGCCGCCAGCAAGGTCGCCTATGTCGAGTTGGCGGGTGTGTAATCCGGGGACGGTGGTAGAAGGTGTCCAAGAGGGGTCGTGCCAGGGGGCGACTGATGCCGGTGGCATGTCGGTTTTTGCGTTGGCTGGGCTGCGCAGGTCGCGGGCGTCGAGAAGGATTGTGGCGATGATGGAGATGATGAGGGCGAGGACGAGGAAGCTGCCGCGTAGGCAGTTGCGTATGGCGTTGAGGAAGGTGTTCATGGGGTCTCGTTCTCGTGGTGGAGGAGGCGTTCGGCTGCGCGTTCTGCGAGTGCAGCGATAGTGAGTGCGGGGTTGGCGCCCAGGGATGTTGGGCTGGCTGCACCGTCGATGACGTAGAGGCCGGGGTGAACGGCGGTACCTGTGGTGTTGCCGTGTCCTGTGTAGACGCGGTGGTCGCGGTCGATGACGCCTGTATCGACGTTGGGCCCCATGGCTGCTCCGCCAAGGGCGTGGACTGTGACGGGGGATTGTGCGGGGATTCCGCTGCGTCGGACGAGGTGTCGAGGGTTGGAGATGTGGATGGATTCTCCGGTTTCGCTTAGGTGGGCGAAGTCGTCTTGTTGTTGGCGGTAGATGTTTTGGCGGTGGGCGTCGGGCCAGTGGACGGTGGGTTCGCCGCGGGGTCCGAGTCGGACGGTGCCGTTGGCTTCGTCTGTTCCCATTGCTAGCCAGAGTTGAGAGTGTTCGATGGCGCTGCAGCCGGGTGGGCATCCGCCAGGGCGTAGGTCGCAGTAGATGCGTTCGTCTCCGCTGAGGGCAAAGCGTCCAGCGAGGAGGCGGCGCAACATGGTTGCGATGGGGTATGGGATGACTGCGTCTTGGATGAGGTGGCCGTGGGCACCGTTTCGGCGGTCGATCATGCGGGCGATAGTGGGGCCGTATTCGCTGTCAGGGGCGAATTGGTCGCGGGCACCGATTCCTGCTTGGCGGGTGATACCTGCGTTGTAGGAGAGGGCGAGGGAGTCGGCATTGCCGGAGAATCGGTGTCCGAGGTTGGGTGAGAGGGCGAGGCCAGCGGCGGAGCTGCGTAGGAGCAGGGCGGTGGTTCCTAGTGCTCCGGCGGAGAGGATGACGGTGGTGCAGTCGAGGGTGAAGGGTGTGCGTTCGTAGTGGGCGCCGACGTAGTTGAGGCGCCATCCGCGTAGGCGCCAGCGATGGTGGGGGTTGGGTGAGGGTTCGATGGTGCGGACTTCGGTGCGGGTGACGATGCGGGCGCCTGCGCTGTGGGCTAGGGGTAGGTAGCTGGCTCGCATGGTGGTTTTTGCGCCAACGTTGCATCCGGTGACGCAGTTTCCGCAGTGTGTGCAGGTGTTTTGTTGGATTCCGTGGGGGTTGGGTTCGTTGGGGCGGGTGAGGTTGACGGCTACGGGGACGGGTTTGACGGGGAGTTTGTGGTGGTGGGCTAGGCCGGTGAGGGGTTCGACGTGTTTGGGGGCTCGTTGGACGTGTTCGGGGCGGAGCATGGCTCGGACTCGCCCGATGTAGGGGGTGAGGGTGCGTAGGTTGATGCCTTCGGGCCAGTGGGGGTCGTTGAAGACTTCTGGTTCTGGGGGGAGCATGACGTTGGCGTAGATGAGGGATCCGCCGCCGAGACCGTTGGCGATGAGGCGGTCTACGTCTAGGCCTAGGGCGAGGTCGAATAGGCCCATGGGGTTGTGGCGGGTGCGGATGTTGCGGCGGACGCTGGCGAAGTCGTCGGGGAATTCGCCGGGTATCCATTCGCGGCCACGTTCGAGTAGAAGGATGTCTTTTCCTGCTTGGGCTAGGCGTGCGGCGGCGACGGAGCCACCGAATCCGGAGCCGATGATGACGGTGTCGGCGTCGGTGGGGAGGTGTTCGGTTTCGAGTCGTGGCCAGGTGGGGTGGGGGCCGGTGGTGTGTGTGTTGGGTGTTGTTGGTGTTGTGGTCATGGTTATGCGATGTGGGTAGTTCGGGCGTCGTTGAGGATGACATCGGCGGCGCGTTCGCTGGCGGCGTAGATGGCCATGAGTGGGAAGAGTGCGGGGATTTTAGGAAAGGCGGATGCGTCGACGACGCGGAGGTTTTCGGCGCCGCGGACACGGAAGCGGGAGTCTAGGACTGCTTTGGGGTTGTTGTCTGGGCCCATGGGTGCGGTGCATGAGGCGTGGTGGCCCCAGGCGTCGCGGCGGATGAGGTTGTCGAGGTCGGGTCCGTTGATGGTGGGTCCTGGGTAGATTTCGTGGTCGCGGGCGGCGTCTGTAAAGCGGAGTTTGCGGGCGAGGTCGTTGACGGAGCGGGCGTGGCGGAAGCCTTGTCGCATGGCTGCGAGGTCGGCTTGTGCGCCGGGGGTGTTGGTTCCGTCGTCGAAGTAGCGGAAGTTGATGTCGGGTGTGGTGGTGGGGTCAGCGGAGCGGAGGCGGACGTATCCGGACATGCTTTGTTGGTATCCGCGGATGATGGCCCAGTTGAAGTGGCGGCGGCTGCGGACTCCGTCTTCGGCGAAGTTGGGTCGGTAACCGGTGAAGTGGGAGGGTGCACCGAAGATGAAGAGTTCTGGGTGGTCGGAGCCGCCGTCGAATTTTTCTTTGAGTCCGATGAGTAGGCCGTTGGAACGATAGAGGGCGTTGGGGTCGCCGGAGCGCCAGCGTTGGAGTTCGAGGTCGCCGGGGGCGCCGAAGGCTGCGTCGCGTAGGAGGGCGAATCGGCGGTCGAATTCTGTGACGACGGTCATTTCGTATCGGTCTTGGAGGTTTTCGCCAACGCCGGGTAAGGCGATGATGGTTTGGATGCCGTGGCGTTGCAGTTGTTTGGGGTCGCCAATGCCGGAGAGCATGAGCAGTTGTGGGGTGTTGAATGCGCCGGCGGCGACAATGACTTCGCGGCGGGCGGTGATGTGTCGGCGATTTTTGTTGCGTTGGTCGGTGTTGATGCGGTGTTGGATGGGGCTGGCGCCGTAGGCGCGGGGTGAGATGACCAGGTCGATGCCGGTGGCGCGGGGGCGGTTGGTGCGGCCGCGGTCGAAGGTGATGCGTTCGACGAGGGCGTCGGTTTGGAAGAAGAGGTGTCTGGTGAGGCGTGGGGCGGCGTCGAGGAGACGGTCTCGGGTGCCGTATCTGTGTCCGTTGCGGCTGGATTGGGGTACGAGGCATGCACCGGTTCGTGTTGCTTCGACGGCGGCGGGGTCGTTGGGGTCGAAGAGGGTGCCTTTGGCAGTGAGGTTGTTGAGGTCGATGTCTGCGGGGGTGAGGTTGTGGGTTGGGTGTTGGGTGATGGTTGCGGTGACGATGCGGGCGAGGGTGGTGTCGCGGGCGAGCAGGGCTGCGGGGCTGGTTTCGATGGGGAGCCATTCGCGGACGCGTTGGAGGTATTTGTTCATGATGGCGGCGTTCCAGGACGGGTCGCCGGTGTGGCGTGCGATGTAGTTCCAGTCTTCGAGTTCGGGGGCGAGCATGAGCAGGGCGTGGTGGGTGGTACATCCGCCGAGGGTGGAGGCTCGGGGGTAGAGGACTCCGCCGTGTTGGGGGATGTATGCGCTGCCGTGTTTGGTTGGGTCGGTGTAGTGCTTGACCCAGAAGTCCCAGCTGATTTCTGGGTCGGAGGAGGCGAAGAGGTGGAAGGCTGGGACGTCGTAGACGTCGCGGGATGAGGTGGCGGGGCCTGCGTCGACGACGAGGACGGTGTGTCCTGCTTCGGCGAGTCGGACGGCGAGGGGGCCGCCGCCTGCTCCGGAGCCGATGATGATGTAGTCGTATTCGGTGCGGTTGTCGGTGGCGGAGCTGTCGATGGTGGGGCGTCGGGGGCCGGCGTTGGGGGTGGGGACCCAGTCGTGGCGTAGGGCTGCGGCGCTGGCTGCGGCGAGGGTCGCTCCGGCGGTGAGTCCTGCTGTGAGGAGGTTTCGGCGGGGGATCATCATGGGGTGACCTCTCGTCCGTCGGTGCGGCCGGTGGGTGGTACGGGGCCGCGGCTTAGGGCTGTGGTGATGATGAGGGCGCCGATGAGGGCGAGGATGAGTGCGGCGGTGTAGGGGGCAGGTTGGGTGATGAGGGTTGTTGCGGTGGCGAGGGCGGCGAGGGCGGCGAGGGCGGCAATTCCGGTGCGGGTGTCTGCGCCAGCGTGGCGGGTGATGCGGATGAGGAGGGTTCCGTAGGCCATGGCGATGATGAGGGTGGTCCAGGGGGTGGGGGTGGTCAGGGTGGTCAGGACTGATCCCCATAGGAGGGCGGCGTGGGCGGTGAGGGTCCACCAGCCGGTTCGGGTGCCGTGGTGAACTGCGAGGGCGCAGGCGGCGAGGGCGCAGGCGGCGCCGAGGAGTAGGCCTGGCCAGGGGTGGGTGGGGGTGAGATGGCTGGAGATGGCGGGCACGGCCCCGGCGAGGGTTTGGATGATGAGGGCGGTGAGGATGGTGGTGCGTGTGGTGGGCCAGAGGCGCTCGTCGGGGGTTTTTTTGGTGGTGAGTCCGGCCAGGGTGGAGCACAGGAGGATGAGTCCGGCCATGGTTGCGATGTCGGCGCCGTCGATGGCGATGGTGTCGTGGGTCCAGGGGTGTAGGAGGAGAGTGAGGCTGACGGGCAAGGTGAGTGTGGTGGTGATGGCCAGGATGTGGGAGTACTGGATGTTGGTGAGCCAGAAGAGTCCGATGGCGCTGAGGATGAGTGCGGGGATGGGTGGGATTTCGTAGAGGTGGGCGATGGCGGCCCAGGGCAGGGCGGTGAGGATGGTGATGGCTAGGTGGATGGGTGAGCGGAGGGTGGCGGCGATGGCTAGGTTGAGGGTGATGGCGATGAGCAGGGTTGAGGTGAGTGCGCCGCCCCAGCCTAGGAGTGATGACCAGGTGAGGGTGAGCAGGAGGGTGAGGATGCCGGCCCAGCCGCCGAGGGTGTGGGCGATTTCGGTGTTGCCGCGGCGGGCATTGCGGATTCCTGTTGTGATGAGGATGGCGGCAACGGCGGTGAAGACGGTTGGGTAGATGGGTGCGGGTAGGGCTGGGAGGAGTTGGGCGACGATGAGCACGATCGCGGCGACGAGGAGTAGAACTCCGATGTTGATTCCGAGGAGCCGGGCTCGTTCGCGTGCGGCTGTGCGGTTGGGTCCGGGGTTCGGGGCGGTCACGTTGAGTAAGTATTCAGCATGTGGCTGCGTGGAAGTTTGAGGTTTCATCTTTTTGTGATGTGGAGTGGTGTATGGGTGGGGTCAACGATTTCGGTGGCAGGTGGTGGGGGTGGTGGGGTGCCGTGGTCTCCCCAGGTGTTGGTGTCGAAGCGGTCTCGGTCGTGGGGGTCTAGGAGAGCGCTCATGTCGGGTCCGCTGGGGATGATTTGGGTGGGGTTGATGTCGGTGTGGACGCCGTAGTAGTGCTGTTTGATGTGCAGGAGGTCGTTGGTGTCGCCAAATCCGGGGGTTTGGAATAGGTCTTTGAGGTAGTTCCAGAGGTTGTGCATGGTGGAGAGGGGTTGGCGGTTGCATTTGAAGTGGCCGTGGTAGGCCAGGTCGAATCGGATGAGGGTGGGGTAGAGGCGTAGGTCGGCTTCGGTCAGCTGGGGGCCCATGAGGTAGCGGGTGGTGGCGAGGCGTTCTTCGAGGGTGTCTAGGGCTGTCCAGAGTCGGTTGTAGGCGGCTTCGTATTGTTCTTGGCTGCCTGCAAATCCGGCGCGGTATACGCCGTTGTTGATTTCTGTGTAGATGTATTTGATGAGTTGGTCGAGTTCGTGTTGTTGGTGGTGGGGGTAGAGGTTGGGTGAGCCTTCGCGGTGGAGGTGGCGCCATTCTTCGCCGAGGTCGAGGGTGATTTGGTTGTAGTCGTTGGTGACGACGGCGCCGTTGTGGGTGTCGACGATGGCGGGGACGGTGATTCCGCGTGGGTAGTTGGGGTGGCGTTTTTCGTAGGCGTCTTTGAGGTGGTGGATGCCCAGGATGGGGTCTTTGCCTTCGGGGTCGAGGTCGAAGGTCCAGCTGTGTTTGTCGTGGGTGGGGCCGGCGATCCCCATGCTAAGGACGTTTTCGAGTCCGTAGATGCGTCGGGCGATCATGGTGCGGTTGGCCCAGGGGCAGGCTCTGGAGACGATGAGGCGGTAGCGGTGTGGTTCGACGGGGTATCCGTCGCGGCCGTCGCGGGTGATGCGGGTGGTGATGTATCGGGTGTCGCGCTCGTAGGGTTTTCCTGCGGTGACGTAGCTTCCTTGGTTGGTGTTTTCCATGGGGTGTCCTTGGTGGTTGGGGTGGATTCCATCTCATTTTAGTTGAAACTGCAACTATTGAGGTGGGGTGCTTTAGGAAAACAATCGGCACCCTGTTGGCAGCAAAGAAGCGCCAGGCACAGTGAAATTGGGGCTCTATCGGATGCGGTTGCCAGTGCGACCACGGAGGCGATCAAGTTCGCGGCGTTCGCGTTTGGTGGGACGTCCCGCGCCGGGTTCCCGGACGGCTACTGCAGCGGGGCGGAATTGGCGTGGGGGCGCGGGCGGGGAAGTATCAATGACCGCTTCGGCAGCTGCTGGCGCACCGACGCGTTTATTGAGCAGCTGCACGGCTTGCAGAATGCGCGTGCCTTCAATCTTACGAACTTCGACTTTGCTGCCGATTTTGACGTTGGAGGATGGTTTGGCTTTGTTTCCATCAATGGTGACTCGCCCGTTTTTGCAGGCGCTGGCTGCGAGTGAACGTGTTTTATAGACGCGGACAGCCCATAGCCACACGTCAATCCGTACTGTGCTGTTCTCCGCCATCGGTTTAGCGTATCGGGACAGCATAGCGGGGCGGAGGGTTGCTCGCTGTGGGCGTTGATCGGCTTAGACGAGGTAGGAAGTCGAATGAGTATTGGGGTTATCCCTGATGGCTTGCGGGATTTCAGGGATGTGTGGGAAGGATTTCGTCTTTTCGATGTGACTGCGGTGCGCGGCGGAGATGTGGCGAGGTCTTTTCGGGCTCAGACTCCCGATGGTGCTGTGTTTATCAAGGTATTGCCAGATCCGGTGCCGGGGATGTTTGAGCATGAAGCATTGGGACTACAGGCATTGCGGGAGCATGTTCCGGCATCTTTGAATGTGCCGCGGGTGCTGTCTTCATCGCGGCGGGGGTTGGTGTTGGAGTGGGTTAATGAAGGTGAGCGCGGGTCGGCAGCGATTGAGGAGGAGTTTGGTCGAGGATTGGCGGGGCTGCATGGTTCATCGAATGAGTTTTTTGGTGGGGTCAGTGACGATACTCGGGGGGTTTTAGGGACGGTCGGCCTGGATGAGCGCCCCTGTGACCGGTGGTCGGAGTTTTTTGCAGAACGCAGGCTGGTGCCTTTGACGGAGCAGGCAGTAGCGGTAGGCAGGTTAGATCCACGTGCGCGGGGCTTGGTGGAGCGGTTGGCACAAAGGGCAGATGAATTATGTGGGGCTGTGGAGCCGCCTGCTTTATTGCATGGGGATTTATGGGCGGGGAATCGTCTTGTTGATGTGAATGGCAGGAATTGGTTGGTGGATCCGGCTGTTTTTTGGGGGCACCGAGAGTACGACGTGGCGATGATGATGTTGTTTGGTGGGTTTGGTTCGCGGGCTTTTGCTGCTTATGAAGAAGTTGCGCCATTAGCGGACGGTTGGAAGTCGCGCGTGCGGTGGTATCAGCTTCCTCCTTTGTTGGTACACACCATCATGTTTGGGGGTTCATACGGGAATGAAGCTTTAGCTGCGATGGGTGCATATTTGTGAGCGTCACGCGTTGGGCCGCTACAGACAGTCGACCAGGACGGTTTTTCAGGGCAACTGTGCTGGATGCGGAATGATCCCGTAAGTCTGTTCTATCCACATACCTTCTCCACATTGTGGACGAACTGTTTTATCCGGTGAACACGCAGGTCAAACCCTCTATTTTCACCGCATTGAGGGCGCTCATTTTCGAAGATCGTGGGTCTTTTTGTTGAGGTAATCGAGTTTTTCTCACCGTGTATGGACAAGTTTTCTGCCGGGAGGTGTCTCTTGTATTTCATCGTGTATGAAATACAAGAGAGTCTTCTCTTAGCTGAACAGATCAGGCGCGTCGTAGCTGGCTTATACGGCGTGGGCCGCTGCCAGCAACTACCTTTGTTTTGTGCGTATCTCGACTACAGCCCTTGTCGTGTCCTTGGCCGCATTGACCCTCACGGCGTGCGGCTCGTCGTCTAACAATGCCGGAGCAGATTCGTCCTCCCAGAGCGCCTCAGCGTCGCAACCAGCCAGTGCTGCCCCTACGGGAAAGGTGGAATGTCCTCCTGCCGATGGCGCAGAGAAGCGGACTACCCAGTTCCCTGGGCCAGCGCCGCAATGCATCGATGACAAAAAGACGTATACCGCGACGGTGAAAACTGACGTAGGTGAGTTCGATGTACTGCTGGATCAGAAGAAAGCACCAAAAACGGTGAATAACTTCGTGTTCCTCGCACGGAACAAGTACTACGACACCACACCTTTCCACCGCGTAATCAAAGACTTCATGATCCAAGGTGGTGACCATGAAGGAACTGGTCGAGGTGGCCCGGGGTATCGAATTGAAGATGAGTTCCCGCAGCAAGGCGAGTACAAAGTTGGCTCGATTGCGATGGCGAATACAGGCGAGCCCAACTCTGGCGGGAGCCAGTTCTTTGTGGTGACTGGTGAGGCAGGTGTGGGTCTGCCTCCGAATTACTCCCTGTTTGGTCAGGTCACTAAGGGAATGGATGTCGTGAAGAAAATCGAGGCAGACGGCGGTGAGGCTGGCGACCAGGCTGGTGTACCGAGCAAGGTGCACAAGGTAGAGAAGGTCACTATCACTGAGAAGTAACGCCTCCCGCATGAGGGAGAACTGACCGTCGGCGACATGTGTCGCCGACGGTCTCGTCATGTAGAGCGCTTGCCAGATTGTTATATGTAGGTGTGGTAGACGCAGCTGACCTGGCGCTTATAGGCGCATTCAAGGTAGGGGTTGCGCAGAATGGCTGCGACGACGATGGCTGAAGCCCACAGAGCTAGGAGCGCTGTGCTTTGTTTTCCACGTGCTGTTGCAGGCCAAAGCAGAACCGCGGCCGCGCCTAGCAGGTATGCGGCGGCGATGATCCACCAGCTTTTCCGACGAGCACGGAATGCGATCCAGGCGAACCCTGACCAGGCGATGAGGCCTGCGCCGAGCAGGATGGGCAGCATCCATACACTGTGTCGGGCTCGCCAGATGGTGTCGTGACGGGAGTCGAGCATCTGTCTTTCTGGGTTTGGGTGCTTAGTGAGTTGGTGGTCTGCACGACACGGCTCCTCGAACGCACCGTGCAGACCACCGCATGGTTCACCTCGCACCTCCAGTTACGAGGTGAACCAGTACCGCGCGTGCCTACTTAGTCCTCTTTATTGAGGTCTGCTTCGACGCGGCGGTGGGCTTCCCAAATTTCTTCGGGCAGGTTGGGGAATTGTTCGAGGTGCTCGGCACGGAAGCCCATCTCTTGCTTCCAGCGAGGCACGTCGATGGAAAGGATGCGGTCGAGGTCTTCCTGGGGAATGTCAAGTCCTTCCAGGTTGAGCTCATCTTGGGTGGGGAGGACCCCGACGGCGGTCTTACAGCCTTTGGCTTTACCTGCTTTGAGGTCCATTAGCCACAACAGTGCGCGCAGGTTTTCGCGGAATCCGGGCCAAAGGTAGTGGCCGTCTTCAGGGTCACGGGCAAACCAGTTGACGTGGGCGAATAGCGGTTTGTCTGTGGCTCGACCGATGACGTCGAGGTAGTGGCGGGCGTAGTCACCTTCGGAGTAAGACATGAAGGGTCGGTTGGACATGGGGTCGTAGCGCAGTTGCCCGTCGACACCTTCGGCGGCGAAGGTGGCTTCGGCTCCGAGGGTGAGGCCGTCGTAGACGCCTTCGGCCAGATCGGTGATGGCGCGAATGAGGGGTTCGCGGTCACGGGTACGGCCGCCGAAGATGATGGCGTCGATTTCAACGCCGACGGGGTCGTTGTAGTCAGGCGCAACGTTGGGAACGTTGGCTAGGGTGCTGGTGAAGCGGCTGTTTGGGTGGGCCCAGGGTTCGTCTTTTTCGGCCTCGCTGCGTTCGGCGATGGCCTGGCCTTTCCAGTCGTACCAGCCGTCGAGGTCGGCTGGTGGGGTTGGGGTGCGGCCTTCCCACCAGACTTCGTGAGTTTTGGTGTTGTAGGCAATGTTTGTGAAGATCGCGCCGCTGCCTTCTTGGACGGCTGCGATGGCGGTGGGGTTGGTTTTTTCGTTGGTGTCTTTTGCGACACCGAAGACACCGTTTTCGGGGTTGAGGCCCATGAGTTTTCCGCTCTTTTCGTCAACCCAGAGCCAGGCGATGTCGTCGCCGTAGAACTTGACGCTGTAGCGGTCGCCGAGTGCATCTGGCGGCAATGTCATGGCGAGGTTGGTTTTGCCAGATGCGCTGGGGAATCCACCGGTGATGTGGTACTTCTTGCCGGTTTCTTTGTCTTCAATTCCTAGGAGGAGATACTGCTCGCCAAGGAATTTTTTGCTGGCCCAGCCGTCGTAGGCGGCTTGGCGTAGGCCGTGGGCGATTTTTCCCAGGAGGGCGTTGCCGCCATAGGAGGATCCGAAGTGCAGGATGAGTCGTTCATCGGCGACGGTGACGAAGTATCGCTTGTCTTCTGGGGTTCCTTGGCCGAGGTTTTCCAGGTCGCCGGTGACATGAACGGCGCGGACGAAGGTGTCGGGGTCTTCGAGGTTGTTGATGAGGTCAACGCCGACACGGGCCATGCGGATCATGTGGAGTACGACTGCACGGTTGTCGGTGAGTTCGACTCCGGCGGCGTATTTTTCCAGGGGTGATCCGGGCTGTGCCATGAGGTAGGGGATCACGTACATGGTTTTGCCTTCGCTCGCACCGCGCATGAGGTTTTCGAGCAGTGGCTTCATCTCACTGGAGTGACGCCAGTTGTTGTAGACGCCTTTATCTTTTTCATCGGCAGTGGCGACGATGGTGCGTGATTCTGATCGGGCGGTGTCTTTGGAGTAGCTGCGTGAGTAGTAACGCCCTTGGCCTGCGGGTTGAAGTTCGCCGGCGTCGAGTGCTTCTTGGATGAGGCGGGCATCGTCGGATGCGCTGACCACTTCGACGTTTTTCGCTCCGGTAATTTCTGCCCAGTGACTGACGAATTCGCGCACGGACGCGTTCGTCAATCCGGCCTT
Organism: Dermatophilus sp. B7861-1; assembly: GCF_058996045.1. Classification (NCBI taxonomy): domain Bacteria; kingdom Bacillati; phylum Actinomycetota; class Actinomycetes; order Micrococcales; family Dermatophilaceae; genus Dermatophilus; species Dermatophilus sp. B7861-1. The sequence continues at coordinate 2,593,845 of NZ_CM180082.1, forward strand.
GTCCATCGCTGCAACTACATCAACCACGTTGTCGACCGTCCTCAGTTTGCGTCGTTAGGTATCGCGGCTACGGTGCCGCTTGCTTACACGGTACGCATGTATGCGTTTTCATAGCTCACTGAGCAGTGTCGTCTTATTATTTGACACAAGTTTGTCCGAGATTGGTTTTTTGTATGTGTATGCCTGGTGCCATTCGGCCACGTCATCACGGCTAGGTGCCCTGCGGCATGGGATGGTCGGAGATGTACTGCGTCTCTGCGGCGGGTGTCCCGTCGTGGAGTTTTGCCGCTGCCCCCAAACTGCAAGGAGCTAGCCGTGCCGGATAAACCTGACCTGTGTGACGAGGGCGAGCGCCACGACGCAAACATCGCCACCCAATTTGAGCTCAACCAGGCGTTTATTGACGAGGTGGGGGTCGAGAAAGCTGAGCAGCTTCGAAGTACGCTCACCGAGCTGACCGCCGCTGGTTTCACCTCCACGGATGCAGCGGAAAAAGAGCTGCGCTCGCGCTTGTCTGTGTTGGGTATTGAGGTTTCTGATCCGGAAGTGACGGCGTTCGCGGATCAGATTGTGCGGTCGGTGAGGCCGGTGAGTGTTTTCGATGATGGGTCCACTCCCCCGCATCAGTGAGTGCGTCCGCGTGGCAAGGCTGTTGGCATGACGTTGTGGTCTTGCCACGCGGACATGTTTGTTAGGAGAGGCTGTCGCGTAGCGAGGCGAGCCACATGGCAACGGCAACAGCGCCGGGGTCGGTGTAGCCGCGTCCTCGTTCACCGACGTAGCTGGCCCGCCCTTTGCGGGAGACGCCTTCTTCTGTGGAGGCAGCGCCTTCTTCAGCTGCGGTGACGACATCGTTCCAGGTGCGTTTTTCGCATGCAGCGGTGGCTGCGGGCAGGAGGGCGTCAACCATGGTTCCGTCGCCGAGTTTGGCTCCTCCCAGTTCACACATGGCGTGTACGCCTGCGGAGAATGCTTCAGGCCAGGGGGTTCCTTGGTCGAGGGCTTCGGCTGCGCGTAGGAACATGATGGCGTAGAGCGGTCCGGAGGTTCCGCCGACGTCACGTCGGGCTATGTGGCAAAGGCGGCGGAGTTGGTCTGCTCCGCTGCCTTTTCCTGGGTTTTTTTGCCAGGCGGCGGCTCCGCGGGCGAGGGTGGAGCCGAGGTCTCCGTCTCCTACGTTGCGGTCGGCGTGGTCGAGTTTTTCGCGGTTGTCCAGGAGCATCGCGCAAGCGGTGTCGATGGCGTTGTGGATTCGTTCGTCGGTGTTGTTTTCGCAGTGGTCGCTGGTGGGGTCTTCGGGTGCTTCGATCCAGGTAATGCGGGCGTTGTGGGGTCCGGCTCCTGGCCAGGCGATGGAGGTTGTGGGGGCGTCGAGGTGGGGGAGGAGTTCCTCGTCGATGGCTAGGAGGGTGACGGAGATGCCGATCATGTTGATGCTTGTCATGACGGGTCCGGCCCAGATGCGGGTGAGGTCGAGGTCGAGGTTGTTGATGGCTTTGGCGGCGGCACGGGTAGCGATGTCGAGTTCGAGGGCGGATGTGGCGCCTGCTGAGCCGATGAGGGCTACGACTTTTTGCCCGGGAGCGTAGCCGCGATCAGCGGCGATGCGCGTAACGAGGGTTTTAACGAGTTCGTCTGCGTTGGTGAGTTTCTCGCGACTGACGCCGGGTTCTCCGTGGATTCCTAGTCCGAGTTCAACTTCGCCGGTGGGCAGGTCGAATCCGGCGTCGGTGGCGCCGGGGACGGTGGCGCCGGTGAGGGCGACGCCCATGGTTCCTACAGATTCGGCGACGCGTCGCGCGGTGGCGGCAACCTCGTTGAGGGGTGCGCCTGCGGCGGCGAGGGCTCCTGCGATTTTGTGGACAAGCACGGTGCCGGCCAGGCCGCGGCGGCCTGCGTTGTCTGCGGAGGTGGCGAGGGCGACGTCATCGGCGACGGTGACGACTTCGATTTTGAGGCCTTCGCTTCGGGCGACTTCGGCGGCCATACCGAAGTTGAGGCGGTCGCCGGTGTAGTTCTTGACGACAAGGAGTGCGCCTGCCTCGCCGGTGACGGCGCGGATGCCATCGAGGATGGCGTCAACGCTGGGGGAAGCGAAGATTCCTCCGGCGATGGCGGCGGTGAGCATTCCGTCGGCGACGTATCCAGCGTGGGCGGGTTCGTGGCCGGCGCCGCCGCCGGAGATGATGGCGACAGGTACTTGGTCGCGGCGTCCTTGGGCGATGGCGTGGGCGGTGGCGGCGTGTACGGCGATGGTGCGGTCTTTGAGCAGGGCTAGTCCTGGCTGGGTGAGCGCGACTCCTTCCAACAGTTCGGGAACCACGTCTGCGGGGTTGTTGATTAGAGAAGTCATTTGCACAGGCAAGCACATTCGTTGGCTGTTGTGTTGGGGGTGTGCGCGTGTGGGAGGCGTTGTGGTGATTGGGGTTTGACTCCCACGTTGGAGGGCCCACATGGCGGGAAGGTGAAAAGATCACGGCCATGTTTGGTGTTGGTTTTGTGATGGGGCCGGTGTCCTGAAGTGACGTATGTGCAGCGTTTGGTGGGTAAGCGGGCGTGGAGTGTCATTGTGGTGGCGGTTGTGGTGGTTGGGATTGGGTTGTCGTTGTTTTCGCATAATCCGCGGGTAGCTGCGGCGTTTGCTGCGTTTCGGCGGGTGGCAGTTGTGGTGGTGCCTGGGATTGAGGATTGGCTTCCGGGTGGGGTGGGTTCGGCGGGGGGTGCGCAGGCGAAGGTTTCTGCTGCGGAGGTGGCGGAGGCTAAGGGTGCGTTGGAGCAGTTGCCTGTGGTGACGCGGCGGCGGGTGGAGGGGTATTCGCGGGAGGTATTTGGGCCTGCGTGGAGTGATAACACGGATGCTGAGTTGGGGCACAACAGTTGTGATACGCGTAATGACGTGTTGGCGCAGCAGTTGCGTGATGTGACGTTTAAGGAGGATGCGCGAGGCTGCACTGTGTTGACGGGTGTTTTGGATGATCCGTATACGGGTAAGACGATTCGGTTCTCTAAGCAGAAGGCTTCGGCGGTGCAGATCGACCATGTTTTTCCGTTGTCTGCCAGCTATGACTTGGGAGCGTCGTCGTGGTCTGCGGCGAAGCGGGCGAAGTTCGCGAATGATCCGGTGTTGAATTTGTTGGCGGCTGATGGTCCGGCGAATGGGTCGAAGGGTGATAAGACGCCGGGTGATTGGATGCCGCCGAATAAGGGGTTTCATTGTGCTTATGCGGTGAAGTTCATCAAGGTGACTAAGGCGTACGGTTTGAAGCTTGATCGGGCGGATAAGCCTGCGTTGGAGAAGGCGTTGCAGTCGTGTTCGTGAAGATTTGTGGGATTACGTCGGTGGTTGATGCCTGTGTGGTGGTGGAGGCGGGGGCTGATGCGGTGGGTGTGGTGATGAGTGGGACAAGCGTGCGTGGGGTGAGTATGGAGGTGGCTGGTCAGGTGGTGGAGACGGTGGGTGGGCGTGTGTCGACGGTGTTGGTGACAAATGATTTGCCTGTGCGTGTGGCTGTTGATGTTGCGCAGAGATTGGGGTTTTCGGTTTTGCAGTTGCATGGCAGTGCATATGGTTTTGAGGATTTCGTGGCAGCTGCGGAGGTTTTTCCGCGGGTGTGGCGGGCGACGTCTTTTTCGCAGGCGGGGGTGTTGGACGCACGGGCTTGGGGGGCGGAGGTGTTGGTGTTGGATGCGCCGCGGCCAGGTGAGGGGCTGGCGTGGGATTGGTCGGTGTTGGGGTCGCAGTGCCCGGTAGGTGAGTGGATGTTGGCGGGTGGTCTGCATCCGGGGAATGTGGCTGAGGCGGTGCGGGTGGTTTCGCCGTGGGGGGTGGATGTGGCCAGTGGTGCGGAGGTTCGTCCGGGTGTGAAGGATCCGGAGAAGGTATTTGCGTTTGTGGAGGCGGCGAGGTCGTTTTAGGGGGTGTGTGGTGGTTGGGGGTGGGTTTCGATGGCTGGGATGGCGATGGGCATGGTGTCGGCGGCGGTGTGCACTGTGTGGTGGAAGCCTTTGTATGCGGCGACGGTGATGCCGACGACGGGGATAGAGAGGAAGAGTCCGATCATTCCGAGGGCGGCGGCGCCGGCGGTGGAGAGGAAGAGGGTGATGACGGGTGGGAAGCGGACGGCGCGTGACATAAGGAGTGGGGAGAGGAGGTTGCTTTCGGTGGCGATGACGATGGTGACCAGGATGAGTGTTTCGAGGCCGAGGTTGATACCGCCAAAGAAGAGGGATATGGCAATGCAGATGGCGCCGGCGATGGTTGATCCGATCATGGGGACGTAGCCAAGGATGAAGGTGACAAGTCCGAGGGGGATTGCGAGAGGGACTCCCAGCCATTCGAGACCGATGCCGATGAGAATGCCGTTGACGAGTCCGGTGAGGGTGGAGGCGAATGTCCACCAGCGGGCGGTGATGGTGGCTTCGTGGAGGGCGTTGCGGGCTGCGTTTTGGTAGCGGGGTGGGGCGATGTGGGTGATGGCGTTGGTGAGTTGTTCGGCGCCGATGAGGGTAAAGACGGTGGCGGCCAGGGCGAGGGCGGTGATGGATGCTGTGGCGGTGGCGATGTTGAGGCTGGTGATTGCGGCTCCGCTGAGGCTGGTGATGAGTTGGTCTGTTCGGGAGGCGACTTGGTTTTGGAGGTTGTCGACTGTGTGTTGGGGTAGGACCCAGCCTTGTTTGATGAGCCATTTGTTGGTGGCTTCGACGCTGCCGACGGCGGCGGTGGAGATGGTGGGGGCGGCGTTGATGAGTTGGATGATGGTGGCCCAGAGGAGTCCGGCAACGAGCAGTCCTGTGGTGAGAACGACGAGAATGGCAGCGACGGGGCGGCTGAGGGGGCGGCTGAGGGGCTTGGTGATGGGCCAGAGGAGGGAGGCCAGGACGAAGGCGAGGAATGCTGCGATGGTGACGATGTAGATGTGAACGGCGATCCAGATGATGAGCAGGAGCGCGGCGGCGGTGACGAGGAAGCGGGTTGCTAGGACGGCTTCAGTGCGTAGTAGTTGACTGCGGTGGCGGGGGGTGGGTGTTGCGGGGGGCACGGTTCCAGTATTGGTGCTGTTTGGGGTGCTGTTGGGTTACGGCGCGGGGTGTTTCGTTTGGATGTCGGGGACGGTTATGAACGTCCGGATGAGCTGTCTTTGACAAGGCCCCTTTATCATTTATGGAGGATGTGGCGCATCCTGCCACATGTGATTTTGCCGACAATGCCGTTGGTGGGTTGTACGGGTCGGGCTCGTTCACTGCGGTGTCGCGGGTTGTGGTTCGTGTGCTTGGCCAGGCGGACAGGAGATTGCGATGAAGCTGGGTTTGATCGGGTTGGGAAAAATGGGTGGCAATATGCGGGAGCGTCTTCGCCGTGCTGGCCATGAGGTAGTCGGTTTTGACACAAATCCGCAGATCGCTGATGTGTCGTCGGTGGAGGAGATGATTGCTGAGCTTCCGTCTCCTCGGGTGGTGTGGGTGATGGTTCCTGATGCTGTGACGGGTCAGGTTATTGAGGAGGTTGCGGGGTTTTTGTCCTCGGGTGATCTGGTGATTGATGGGGGTAATTCACCTTGGTACAACGATGAGGCGCATGCGGCGTTGTTGGCGCAGAAGGGTGCGCATTTTGTGGATTGTGGTGTTTCGGGTGGTGTGTGGGGTTTGCAGAACGGTTATGCGTTGATGGTGGGTGGGCCGGATGAGGCGGTGGCGTTGGCTCAGCCGATTTTTGATGCGTTGCGCCCGCAGGGTGAGTTTGGGTTTGTGCATGCTGGTGGGCATGGTGCAGGGCATTTCGCGAAGATGGTGCATAACGGCATTGAGTATGGGTTGATGCAGGCGTATGCCGAGGGTTGGGAGTTGCTGGAGAAGGCTCCGCAGGTGGTGAATGTTCCTGAGGTTTTCAAGAGTTGGCGTGAGGGAACGGTTATTCGTTCGTGGTTGCTTGATTTGATGGATAACGCTATGGATGCGGATCCGCATTTGGACAAGATTGAGGGGTATGCGGCGGATTCGGGTGAGGGGCGTTGGACGGTGAATGCTGCGGTGGATTTGGGTGTTCCGGTTCCGACTATTTCGGCGGCGTTGTTTGCGCGGTTTGTGTCGCAGCAGAAGGATAGTCCGGCGATGAAGATGGTTGCGGCTATGCGTAAACAGTTTGGTGGGCATGCCACGAAGGAAGAGGCTGACGGCTGAGTTTGGGGTGATGTGTCAGCGGCCCGCCACGTTGTTGTGGCGGGCCGCTGGTGTTTGGGGGGTGGTTATGTGGGGGTGTTGTTTGTGGTGGGGGTAGGGACGTCGTTTTTGAGTGCTACGGAGCGAATCCAGGTGTAGGCGGCGACGATGATGATGGCGAAGAGGGCGACGCCGATGATGTCTGCGACGGGTTCGAAGCTCTTGGGAAGGATGGCTAGTGCATCTTCATTGTTGGTGGTGGCGACGATTCCGGCGAAGAGAACTCCGAAGAGGGATTCTCCGACGATGAGGCCGGTTGCCATGAGGACGCCGAGTCGTTTGGCGCTTTCGGGGTTTCCTCGGCGTTCGGCCCAGCGGTCGTAGATCATTCCCAGGAGTGCACCGATGGGGATCATGAGGGTGAGGCTGATGGGTAGGTACATGCCCATGCCTGTGGCAAGTGGCGGTAGTGAGAGACGGTTTTTGCTGGTAGCGCGGAGTGTTTCGTCAATGATGACGACTGCAACGCCTAGCGCGGCTCCCAGTCCGATGTGTCCCCAGTTGAGGTCTCCACCGAGGACGCCTTTGGCGAGGGTGGAGATGAGGGAGGCTTGGGGGGCGGCTAGGGCGTCTGGTCCGGCTCCGGGGGCTCCGACGAATCCGAAGCTGGTGTTCATGATGTGGAGGATGGGCGGGATGACTAGGGAGCCGAAGGCGACGCCGATGATGAGGGCGACTTGTTGTTTCCAGGGGGTGGCTCCAACGAGTTGTCCTGTTTTGAGGTCTTGGAGGTTGTCGTTGGAGATGGTGGCGACGCCGAAGACGATGGCAGTGGTGAAGAGGGTGTAGCCGACGAGGGCTGCGGTGGTGTCTCCGGTGCCTGCGCCGTGGACGGTTTTGATGAGTAAGGCGATGGCGATGGCGACGATGATGCCTACGCCGGAGATGGGTGAGTTGGATGCGCCGATGAGGCCGGCCATGTAGCCGCAGACGGAGGCGACGAAGAGTCCGATGATGAGGATGAAGAGGATGGAGGTGATGATCAGGCCGGTTGCGTTGTCTTGGAGGGGGGTGCCGCGGGTGAAGAGCCACAGGATCGCGCCGATGGGGAGCATGGAGGCCATGGTGACGGTGGCGACGAGTTTGATGGGGATGTCGCGTTCGGTCAGGGGTAGTTCTTCGCCGAGTGCGCGGGCGTTGCTGGCTGCGAGGGCTCCTGTGATTCCTTTGATGATGGGGCCGATGATTTTCAGGAGGGTCCATAGGGCGGCGACGGCCATGGCGCCGGCGCCAATCATGCGGACGTCGTTTTTGAAGACGTGTTGAAGGGTGTCGGCGAGGGGCTCGTTGCCTGCGTTGGCGATGGCTTCGGGGCTCAGAATTGGTAGGAGGATGCCGTGGGAGGTGATGAGCCCGATGATCATGGCGATGCCGACGGTGATGCCGACGAGGTGGCCGACGCCGATGAGGGCCAGGGAGAGGCTGCTTCCGATGATGGTGCCGCCTGATCCGATGCGGATGGTGCGGGAGATGGATTCGGAGACGAGGCGGAGTTTGCCGAGGAGGATGTACCCCATGGCGGAGAGTGCACCGGCGCTGATGACGGTGAGTCCGCGTTGGTTTTCTTGGGCTCCGGAGGCGGTGTCGCCGACGCGGAGCACTTCTGCTGCTGCGACGCCTTCGGGGTAGGGCAGGTCGGAGCCTGTGACGAGGGCGCGTCGTAGGGGGATGGAGTACATGACGCCGAGTACTCCGCCGAAGAAGCAGACTGCGGCGGTTGTCCAGTAGGGGAAGCCGGACCAGTAACCGAGCATGACGAGGCCGGGTAGGACGAAGATGATGGCGGAGAGGGTTCCTGCGGCGGAGGCGATGGTCTGGACGATGTTGTTTTCGGTGACGGTGTGGTCAGCGAAGTAGCGCAGGATCGCCATGGAGATGACTGCGGCGGGGATTGAGGTGGCGAAGGTGAGGCCGACTTTGAGTCCGAGGTAGACGTTGGCGGCGGTGAAGACGAGGGTGATGATGCCACCGATGATGATGCCGCGGAGGGTGAGCTCTTTGGCCGTGGGGCCTGTTGTTGGTGTGTGGGTGGTCACGTGGGTGGCCTTCCTGGTGTGTGGCCTGTTGCTGCTTGTTACGTATCGCTGTCCTGGTTTGTGACGGGTTGTCTTTTGGGTCTGCGATTCGGGAGTTCACTGTACTTGTGCTGGGGTGGTGGGTTGATGTTTGGGGACATGGGCCAGGCGGGCCGCGGCTGTGGGGTGGGGTGGGGGCGGCCCGCCTGGTTGGGTGGTTTTTAGGCGCCGATGTTCATGTCGTCGGGGTCTGGGCCGGAGCGTTTTCCTTGGTCGAGGGCGTTGATGGCGTTCATTTGTTCGTTGTTGAGTTCGAAGCTGAAGAGGTCGAAGTTGGTTTCGATGCGGGTGGTTTTGACGGATCGGGGGATGACGATGGATCCGATTTGGAGGTGCCAGCGCAGGATGATTTGGCCGGGGGTGACGTTGTGTGCTTGGGCGATGGAGGTGATAGTGGGGTCGTCGATGATGTTGAGGCGTGCGCCTAGGGGGGACCAGTCTTCGGTGATGATGTCGTGGGCGTCGTGGTAGGCGCGCATGGGGTTTTGCGTGAGGTAGGGGTGGAGTTCGATTTGGTTGATGGCGGGTAGTTCTCCGGTTTCCTCGGCGAGGCGTTGGAGGTGGTGTTCTTTGAAGTTGCATACGCCGATGGCGCGGGTTTTTCCGCTGTCGCGTAGTTCGATGAGGGTTTTCCAGGTGTCGACGTAGGCGTCTTTGGCGGGGGTGGGCCAGTGGATGAGGTAGAGGTCGACGTAGTCGGTGTCGAGTTTGCGGAGGGATTCTTCGAGGGCTTTTTTGGTGGTGTGGGTGCCTTGGGCGTCGTTCCAGACTTTGGTGGTGAGGAAGATTTGGTCGCGGGGTATGGGGGTTTGGCGTAGTGCGCGCCCGACTGCTTCTTCGTTGCCATAGATGGCGGCAGTGTCGATGCTGCGGTAGCCGGTGTTGAGGGCGTGCAGGACGCAGTCTGTGGCGTCTTGGTTGGGGACTTCCCAGGTGCCGTAGCCGAGTTGGGGCATGAGGATGGTGGTGTTGCCGGCTCGGAGGTTTTTGGTGGGGGTGGGGTTTGTCATGTTTCTTGTCTACTCCCAGTGGCGGCGTTTTGGGGGGAGGGTTGGGGTGTGGTGGGGATGGTTTTTGGGTGGGGGTGGGGTTAGTGGGTGTTGGTTGGGGTGAGGGGCAGGGCACGTTTGTGTGCGGTGCGGGTGTACCAGTTGGTGATAGTGGTTTCGGCGTGGGGGGGGATGGTGTGGCCTTCGAGGTAGTCGTCGATGTGGTCGTAGGTGACGCCGAGTGCGGTTTCGTCTGGGTTGAGGGGTTTGTCTGTTTCGAGGTCGGCGGTGGGGATTTTGTTGATGATGTGTTCGGGTGCGCCGAGGTGGTGGGCGATTTGTCGGACGCGGCGTTTGGGTAGGCCGGCGAGGGGGGTGAGGTCGCAGGCTCCGTCGCCGTGTTTGGTGTAGAAGCCGACGAGTGCTTCGGCGGCGTGGTCGGTGCCGATGACGAGCATGTTGTGGGCTGCGGCGATGGTGTATTGGGCGATCATGCGTTGGCGGGCTTTGATGTTGCCGCGGATGAAGTGGGGGTTGGTGAGTTGGGTCATTCCGGCGTGGGTGCAGGTGTTCCACATGGCGTCGGTGGCGGGGGCGATGTCGACGGTGAGGGTTTGGTCGGGGTTGATGAAGGTGAGGGCATCTTGGGCGTCTGGTTCGTCGGCTTGGGTGTTGTAGGGCAGTCGCATGGCGATGAAGGTGGCGTCTGTGCCGGTGTTGCGGGTGCGTTCGACGGCGAGTTGGCATAGGCGTCCGGCGAGGGTGGAGTCGATTCCGCCGCTGATTCCTAGGACGTATCCGCGTGCTTGGGTGTGTTGAAGGTAGTTGGTGAGGAATGTGATGCGTTTTTCGGCTTGTTCGGCGGGGTCAAATGTTGCTGGGTTGGTTACGTGGAGTTCGTTGATGATGTGTTGTTGGAGTTCTTTGTTGTTCATGTTTTTTTATTTCTGGTTGGTGGTGTGGGGTTTTAGTTGTTGGGGTGTATTTCTTTGGGGATGGCGATAGCGCGTTTGAGGATTTTTCCGGTGCTTCCTTTGGGGATTTCTGTGGTGAACCAGATGTGGCGAGGGACTTTGAAGGGGGCTAGGTGTTTGCGTACGTGGTCGCGGAGTTCTTGTTCGTTGGTGGTGATGTTGTCGTGGGTGGTGATGGCGGCGATGATTGCTTCGCCGCGTGTGGGGTCGGGGATGCCTAGGACGGCGCATTCGGCAACGGCGGGGTGGGTGTAGAGGGTGTCTTCGATTTCGCGGGGATAGACGTTTTCGCCGCCGACGATGATGAGGTCTTTGCGGCGGTCGACTATTTCGACGTATCCATCGTGGTTGATGCGGGCGATGTCTCCGGTGCGGAGGGTGCCGTTGTGGAGGGTTTCGTTGGTGGCTTGTGGGTCGTTCCAGTAGCCGCGCATGACTGCATGCCCGTGGACTGTGAGTTCGCCGGCGTGGCCGATGGGTAGTGTTTCGCCGGTTTCGGGGTTGATGATGTTGATGGTGATTCCGGGTAGTGGGGTTCCGACGCTTCCGGGGCGGTTGTGTGTGCCTTGGTTGAGTAGGACGACGGGTGAGGTTTCGGAGAGTCCGTAGCCTTCGATGATGGGGAATCCGAGGGTGTGAGTGAGGCGGTCGTGGAGTTCGGGGGCTAGGGGTGCGCCGCCGCTGATTCCCCATTTGATGGTGTTGAGGTTGTAGGTGTGGTTGGGGTGGTTGTGGACGAAAGCGAGGGCGTTGTACATGGATGGGACTGCGGTGATGCAGGTGATGGCGTGTTTGGTGATGAGGTTGAGGGCTTGGCGGGGGTTGAATTGGGGTTGGAGGATGGTGTGTGCGCCGGTGGCGAGGACGACGTTGAGGCAGACGGTTTGGCCGAAGGCGTGAAATAGGGGCAAGGAGCCGAGCATGGTGTCGTTGGGGGTGAGTTTGATGATGTCGGCACAGATGGTGGCGTTGGTGACGAGGTTGTTGTGGGTGAGCATCGCGGCTTTGGGTGTGGATGTGGTGCCGGATGTGAAGAGTAGGACTGCGAGGTCGTTTGTGCTGCGGTGGGGGTAGGTGGTGACGGGTTTGGTGGTGTTGAGGTAGGTGGTGGGTGGTTGGCCGGGGGTGATGGTGATGGTGGGGGTTTGTGTGTTGTGGGCGGCTTGGTGGCTGTTGGGGGTGTCGGGGTGGGTGATGAGGAGGGCGGGGGTTACGTGGCGTAGTTGTGCTTCGATTTCGGTTGTGTGTAGGGCGGGGTTGAGTGGAACTGCGATGGCTCCTGCGCGGAGGGTTCCGTAGTACCAGTCTGCGAATTCGACGGTGTTTGGGATTGATAGGACGATGCGGTCGTCGGGTTTGATGCCGGCGTTGATGAGGTGTTGTGCGATGGTGTCGGCGCGTTCGCCTAGTTGGGTGTAGGTGAGGGTGGTGGTGTTGTCGCTGAGGGCTGGGCAATCACCGTGTGTCGCGATGGTGTTGGCGAGCATCTCGGTGAGCGTCATGGGTGTTCCCTTCATTGGCGTGGCGCTTCCGGTTCCAGAATGCCGCATTTTATGTGGTTGTTTGTTGGGAGTGCGGGGGTGCGCTGGGGTGGGATGTGGCGTATTTGGCGTGGGTGGGGTGGTGGTCTGGGTGGCTTTGATGATGGGGGGTGGGGGATGCTGGTGATCGTATTTGTGTCTTCGTTATGGAGGTTTTGGCAGTGAAGTATGTGCCGAATCGGGTTGTGCTTATTGGTACGGGCGCTGTGGGAATGGCGTATGCGTATGCAGTGGTAAATCAGGGGATCTGTGAAGATCTTGTTTTGATTGATTTGAATGAGACTAAGTCGCGTGCCGATGTGTTGGATTTGAACCATGGCGAGGCGTGGGCCCCGGCGCCGGTACATGTGACTTTTGGTGATTACAGTGCATGTAAAGACGCAGCCATGGTAGTTATTTGTGCTGGTGCGGCGCAGAAGCCTGGTCAGACGCGTCTTGATTTGATTGACACTAATTTGAAGATTTATTCGAGTGTTGTTTCTCAGGTAATGGCTTCTGGGTTTGACGGTATTTTCTTGGTGGCTACGAACCCTGTCGATATTTTAACTTTTGCTACGTATCGTTTTAGTGGCCTGCCTCGTGAGCAGGTTTTGGGGTCGGGTACTACGTTGGATACTGCTCGTTTGCGGTTCCACTTGGGACGTCACTTTGAGGTGTCGACCGCGAATGTACATGCGACGATCATTGGTGAGCACGGCGATTCTGAGTTGCCTGTGTGGAGTTCAGCTTCGGTTGCAGGTCGTTCTTTGAGTCGTCAGTTTAAGAATGATCCACAGTTGAAGTCGGACTTGGATGAAATTTTTGAGCGGACGCGGAAGTCTGCTTACGAGATTATTGATGCGAAGGGTTCGACTAGCTACGGAATTGGCATGTCGTTGGCTCGGGTGACGCGTGCGATTTTGAAGAATGAAAAAGCGACGATGCCTGTGAGCGCAATTCTTGATGGTGAGTATGGGCAGGAAGGCGTGGCTGTTGGTGTGCCTGCCATTTTGTCTCGTGGTGGGGTGAAACACATTGTGGAGTTGGACTTGGATGAGGAAGAGCGCGCCGCTTTCGAACAGAGTGTGAATATTTTGAAGACTCACTACGATGAGGCGACTCACGCAGAATAGAAGAAGAGTTAAGGGGGTGAGGGGTAAAGCATCAGATGCTTTACCCCTCACCCCCTTAACTAGTGTTTTTGGGTATGGGGAAAGGGCCTGGAACAATGTTCCAGACCCTTTCCATCACATATATTCCGGCGGTGACCTACTCTCCCACACCGTCCCCAGTGCAGTACCATCGGCGCTGAAGGGCTTAGCTACCGGGTTCGGAATGTAACCGGGCGTTTCCCCAACGCTATAACCACCGAAAAACCAACAGAACCAATCAGAAAAACATCCTTCATGATCCCGTAGGGCTGATGCCCCAAGAACCGCACAGTCGACGCGAACAAAACTCTTAAAAGTGTGTATCAAGCCATCGGCCAATTAGTACCAGTCAGCTCCACACATCACTGCGCTTCCACACCTGGCCTATCAACCCACTCGTCTAGTGGGAGCCTCACACCTCGCAAGGAGGCATCGAGATCTCATCTTGAAGCACGCTTCCCGCTTAGATGCTTTCAGCGGTTATCGCTCCCGAACGTAGCCAATCAGCCATGCCCTTGGCAGGACAACTGACACACCAGAGGTTCGTCCATCCCGGTCCTCTCGTACTAGGGACAGCCCTTCTCAAATCTCACACGCGCGCAGAGGATAGGGACCGAACTGTCTCACGACGTTCTAAACCCAGCTCGCGTACCGCTTTAATGGGCGAACAGCCCAACCCTTGGGACCAACTCCAGCCCCAGGATGCGACGAGCCGACATCGAGGTGCCAAACCATGCCGTCGATATGGACTCTTGGGCAAGATCAGCCTGTTATCCCCGGGGTACCTTTTATCCGTTGAGCGACCGCGTATCCACTAACCACGGCCGGATCACTAGTCCCGACTTTCGTCCCTGCTCGACACGTCCGTCTCACAGTCAAGCTCCCTTGTGCACTTACACTCAACACCTGATTACCAACCAGGCTGAGGGAACCTTTGGGCGCCTCCGTTACCTTTTAGGAGGCAACCGCCCCAGTTAAACTACCCACCAGGCACTGTCCCTGAACCAGATCATGGTTCGAAGTTAGACATCCAATACGACCAGAGTGGTATTTCAACAACGACTCCACACACACTAGCGTGCATGCTTCACAGTCTCCCACCTATCCTACACAAGCCGCACCGAACACCAATACCAAGCTATAGTAAAGGTCCCGGGGTCTTTCCGTCCTTCTGCGCGAAACGAGCATCTTTACTCGTATTGCAATTTCGCCGAGCTCATGGTCGAGACAGTAGAGAAGTCGTTACGCCATTCGTGCAGGTCGGAACTTACCCGACAAGGAATTTCGCTACCTTAGGATGGTTATAGTTACCACCGCCGTTTACTGGCGCTTAAGTTCTCAGCTTCACCCCGAAGGGCTAACCGGTCCCCTTAACGTTCCAGCACCGGGCAGGCGTCAGTCCGTATACATCCACTTACATGTTCGCACGGACCTGTGTTTTTAGTAAACAGTCGCTTCTCCCTGGTCTCTGCGGCCATCACCCCTAGACAGAAAAGTCTTCAGGGCTCCGGCCCCCCTTCTCCCAAAGTTACGGGGGCATTTTGCCGAATTCCTTAACCATGATTCACTCGATCGCCTCGGTATACTCTACCAAACCACCTGAGTCGGTTTAGGGTACGGGCGGCTCACACCTCGCTAGAAGTTTTTCTAGGCAGCATAGGATCACCCTACTTCCCCCAAAAGGGGTCATCATCACACCTCAGGACACACCGGGCGGATTTACCTACCCGGCACCTCACATGCTTGAACGTGGACAACCATCGCCACGCGGAGGCTACCTTCCTGCGTCACTCCATCGCTTACCTACTACCAAATCGGATCACGCACTCAACCCGCAAACAACCCCGAAGGGCCATAAGCAAGCATCACACGCTTAGCATCAAAGGCCTCAGTATTGGCGGTGTTTCGCCGGTACGGGAATATCAACCCGTTATCCATCGACTACGCCTGTCGGCCTCGCCTTAGGCCCCGACTTACCCAGGGCAGATTAGCTTGACCCTGGAACCCTTGGTTATTCGGCGGACGGGTTTCTCACCCGTCATTCGCTACTCATGCCTGCATTCTCACTCGTGTAGCATCCACCACTGGATCACTCCGCAGCTTCACACGCTACACGACGCTCCCCTACCCAACTTTCGTTGCCACAGCTTCGGTGGTGTACTTGAGCCCCGCTACATTGTCGGCGCGGAATCACTTGACCAGTGAGCTATTACGCACTCTTTCAAGGATGGCTGCTTCTAAGCCAACCTCCTGGTTGTCACTGCAACTCCACATCCTTTTCCACTTAGCACACGCTTAGGGACCTTAGCTGATGATCTGGGCTGTTTCCCTCTCGACTACGAAGCTTATCCCCCGCAGTCTCACTGCCACGCTTCACTTACCGGCATTCGGAGTTTGGCTAACGTCAGTAACCTGGTAAGGCCCATCAGCTATCCAGTAGCTCTACCTCCGGCAAGAAACACGTGACGCTGCACCTAAATGCATTTCGGGGAGAACCAGCTATCACGGAGTTTGATTGGCCTTTCACCCCTACCCACAGCTCATCCCCTCAGTTTTCAACCTAAGTGGGTTCGGTCCTCCACGACGTCTTACCGTCGCTTCAACCTGGCCATGGGTAGATCACTCCGCTTCGGGTCTAGACCCCGCGACTCAAACGCCCTATTCAGACTCGCTTTCGCTACGGCTACCCCACACGGGTTAACCTCGCCACGAAGCACTAACTCGCAGGCTCATTCTTCAAAAGGCACGCTGTCACCCCACAAAGAGGCTCCAACGGATTGTAGGCACACGGTTTCAGGTACTATTTCACTCCCCTCCCGGGGTACTTTTCACCTTTCCCTCACGGTACTAGTCCGCTATCGGTCACCAGGTAATATTTAGGCTTATCGGGTGGTCCCGACAGATTCACACAGGATTTCACGGGCCCCGTGCTACTCGGGAAACGCACACGGAGTACACGCCATTTCGTCTACGGGGGTCGCACCCTCTACGCCACGCCATTCAAGACGTTTCGACTATGACACGTATTTATCACTCCGCCGCACCATGTCAGTGGTGCACGCACGATCCCACAACCCCGATCACACAACGCCTGACAGCTATCACATGCAATCGGTTTAGCCTCATCCGCTTTCGCTCGCCACTACTCACGGAATCACTATTGTTTTCTCTTCCTGCAGGTACTGAGATGTTTCACTTCCCCGCGTTCCCTCCACACACCCTATGTGTTCAGGTGTAGGTGACTGGACATGACTCCAGCCGGGTTTCCCCATTCGGAAATCCTCGGATCACAGCCTGTTTATCGACTACCCGAGGCTTATCGCAGATTACTACGTCCTTCATCGGTTCCTGGTACCAAGGCATCCACCGTGCGCCCTTAAAAACTTGACACACAAAGAATCAGATGCTCGCGTCCACTGTGCAGTTCTCAAAACACCAGCCCACACCCGAATCCAAGTAGAAAACCTACCCGTTTTCGAGAGAGGCACATTCGTAGAGTTACCAGCTATACGGCCGATACCTCAAAACCCAACAACGCGCCAAACGTGACCTAACCGAAACTGTCTTTGTTTCCACGCTCATACGTCTCAATAAAGAAACAGAAGCAGTACTCCAAAACCAAAAACAGGTAAGCCACATAATCGATGTTCCACCCATGAGCAACACCCCAGTTCGTACACTCGACGAACATAAAGGGTGCCTCTATTAAGAGGGGCTCCTTAGAAAGGAGGTGATCCAGCCGCACCTTCCGGTACGGCTACCTTGTTACGACTTAGTCCCAATCGCCAGTCCCACCTTCGACGGCTCCCCCCACAAGGGTTAGGCCACCGGCTTCGGGTGTTACCAACTTTCGTGACTTGACGGGCGGTGTGTACAAGGCCCGGGAACGTATTCACCGCAGCGTTGCTGATCTGCGATTACTAGCGACTCCGACTTCATGGGGTCGAGTTGCAGACCCCAATCCGAACTGAGACCGGCTTTAAGTGATTCGCTCCACCTCACGGTATCGCAGCACTCTGTACCGGCCATTGTAGCATGCGTGAAGCCCAAGACATAAGGGGCATGATGATTTGACGTCATCCCCACCTTCCTCCGAGTTGACCCCGGCAGTCTCACATGAGTCCCCACCATTACGTGCTGGCAACATGCAACGAGGGTTGCGCTCGTTGCGGGACTTAACCCAACATCTCACGACACGAGCTGACGACAACCATGCACCACCTGTACACCGACCAAAAAGGGGAGTACATCTCTGCACTTTTCCGGTGTATGTCAAGCCTTGGTAAGGTTCTTCGCGTTGCATCGAATTAATCCGCATGCTCCGCCGCTTGTGCGGGCCCCCGTCAATTCCTTTGAGTTTTAGCCTTGCGGCCGTACTCCCCAGGCGGGGCGCTTAATGCGTTAGCTACGGCGCAGAATCCGTGGAATGGACCCCACACCCAGCGCCCAACGTTTACGGCATGGACTACCAGGGTATCTAATCCTGTTCGCTACCCATGCTTTCGCTTCTCAGCGTCAGTAATGGCCCAGAGACCTGCCTTCGCCATCGGTGTTCCTCCTGATATCTGCGCATTTCACCGCTACACCAGGAATTCCAGTCTCCCCTACCACACTCTAGCCTGCCCGTACCCACTGCACGTCCAGGGTTAAGCCCTGGATTTTCACAGCAGACGCGACAAACCGCCTACAAGCTCTTTACGCCCAATAATTCCGGACAACGCTCGCACCCTACGTATTACCGCGGCTGCTGGCACGTAGTTAGCCGGTGCTTCTTCTGCAGGTACCGTCACTTTCGCTTCTCCCCTGCTGAAAGAGGTTTACAACCCGAAGGCCTTCATCCCTCACGCGGCGTCGCTGCATCAGGCTTTCGCCCATTGTGCAATATTCCCCACTGCTGCCTCCCGTAGGAGTCTGGGCCGTGTCTCAGTCCCAGTGTGGCCGTTCACCCTCTCAGGCCGGCTACCCGTCGTCGCCTTGGTGAGCCGTTACCTCACCAACAAGCTGATAGGCCGCGAGCACATCCCCCACCGAAAAAACTTTCCACCAAACCTCATGCGAGGAAAGGTCATATTCAGTATTAGACCCCGTTTCCGGGGCTTATCCCAAAGTGAGGGGCAGATTACTCACGTGTTACTCACCCGTTCGCCACTAATCCACCCAGCAAGCTGGGCTTCATCGTTCGACTTGCATGTGTTAAGCACGCCGCCAGCGTTCGTCCTGAGCCAGGATCAAACTCTCCAAAAAGAAATCACACCCACGTACACGTAACTAGAAAACTAGTTACCACGAACGCAGGAAAATCCTGGCCGAAACAACACTGACAATTAATGTCACTACATTCCTTATAGCGACTATTGTCCGAATTGACTTCAACCAACAAACAATTGGCATCGATTATTCATGGCACGCTGTTGAGTTCTCAAGCATCGGACGCACACGACTAAGAAACTCTAGTACAAGAATTTCCCCATCAGAGGCGATCGACTATCTTCGACCAGCGCTACTTAAGCGCTTGAGCCGAGAAGCAATCTTACCAGGCCACTCAGCTCGGTGCAACTTCCCGCTTTTCTCGAAGGTAACTTCGAAGCGAGACTAACCACAGCCGAGAAGCCGTTTCCGTTCCTCCCTGCCGGGCGAACGATCACTACTCTAGAGTGACCTAGCGGTGAACACCAAATCGCAAGATGCGACTTTTTTAACGACGCGGTGGCACAGAGCATGCCAGCACCCTGTGCGTCGTTCTATCCCAAGATGCACACGACCTGGAGCGATCTCGATAGCTAACTCGTGAATCCTGCCTACCTACAGCGATCACTACTGCATGGCCATCGATCACTTCCCACCAGCACCCCTACCCCAGCCACTCACGTTTCACCAGCTTCCACAGCTACCCACCCCAAAAAGGTCAGCAAGATGCCTGCATGAACAGAGACAGCAACGTCATCATCATCGGCGGGGGCATCGCGGGAGTGACCCTTGCAGAAGAACTGCGCAGACGTAAGAACTGCGCAGACGTAAATATTCAGGCCCCATCGTCATCATCGAAACCGGGAAACTTCTCTACGACCGGCCACCCTTGTCAAAGGAATATCTACTAGGCCACGTACCAGAAACGCAGCTAGCGCTGCGACCAAAAGAGTGGTTCGCTACAAACAAAATCCGTTTACTCACCCAAACTCACGTCACTGCGCTAGAAAAAATCACGTCAGGCTCGCAGACGGAACACACCTCGCTTGTGACATCACCGTCCTCGCCACTGGCGGGACAGCCCACCCCGCTTCACAGTCTCAACACACACTCACCTTTTTCCACTCTCTCCGCACACTCGAAGACGCCCGGCGGCTGCAACCATATCTCGGCAAAGACCGACACATATCCCATTATTGGCGCAGGTCTGATCGGTTCTGAGGCCGCTTCCCCAGCAAGCGCAACTGGAACTCAAGTCACGCTTGTAGACCCCACCCTCCCTCTCGAAAATCTTCTGGGAACCACCATTTCAACCTGGCTACATAAACAACACGCCCAAGCCGGTGCTCACCTCATCCACGGGCGCGTAACCCACATAACCACTTCAGACACCCACATCACCGCTGACATCCACGCAAACGACAACACCACTTATTCCATCACCACCGACATCGCAATCACCTGCATAGGGTTCACACCTGAAACAACACTCGCAGAAAAAGCAGGAATAGCCACCAATAACGGCATTATCGTCACCCCCAATCAACGCACTAGCTGCCCCAACATCTGGGCCATCGGCGGCTGCACCCGACTCTCCGCCCCCAACGGAACCTTGTTACATCCAAACGAACACTGGGAAAGCGCCATACACGACGCAATACAAGCAGCAGCTGACATCACAGGAATACCACCACCACAAGAACAAAGACCCTGGTCCGGGACAGACCGAGACGGCTACCACATAGAGATCACAGGCGATCTACACCCTCATAATCCATCCACCGCACACATCACACGAGACACATTCGGCGGACCACCCTTCACTGTCTTCGCCGCAACCAATGGGATTCTCACAGGCGCCATATCCGTCAACAACCCCGCACAAACCGGGCTGCACGTCGTCTAATCCACCGCCAGGCACACATCGCACCCGAAAGACTCATTGACACACACCACGACCTGCGCAAATATGCCCGCCCCTCGCCTAATAACTAGAGGACCCCAAGACCGATCAGAAATTTGTCGCCATATTGGTGAAGCGGCTGAAATGCCCCTGGAAAGCCACCGTAATCGTGGCAGTAGGACCATTACGATGCTTTGCCACAATGATGTCAGCCTCACCTTCACGCGGAGAGTCTGGCTCATACACGGACTCTCGATGCAACAGCATCACCATGTCAGCATCCTGCTCAATCGAGTTATGAACTGCTATCCCATCAGCAACAAAATTGTGGGCTCCCACTACCGTGGCATCAAAAACCTCTTCTTCCCCACACAGCTCAATGCCCGTGACTATTTCCCAAGCCACATCATTTACTGCCTCAAGATCCATATCGACCGCATCAAGCACTGATACAACTCGCCCAAGAGGTGCACTCACCCCCACCTTCGTCGAAACAACAGGATCTTCGCCTTTCAAGACCTCAGCTACCTCACCCCACAACGGCAACTGCCCTGGGCCAGGATCCCTCGCACCAGAAACATCACGCACAATCTCTAGCAACCGCCCAGCGTCATCAGCTGCCGGCCCCTCAATACCTACTTCCTGCAAAAAACGCCGCTGCGAATCCACACCCACCACGTCTAATACCCACCCAGACTCATCGCCAGAAATCACAGTCTCAATCCCGAAACGCAACAACAGCCGCGACACCGAATCCAACGACGAACGCTCATCTGCAAACGCAAAAATCTCACCCCCTGGATTCGTATCGGACAAAGTGACTCCACCCGAACAGGAAAAAAAGGATCGGCAGAATAGCGCAATCTGACGCTTAGGCAACGAAAAAACCGCAGCAGGCACCAAAGCATCCACATGACCAGAAACAACCACAGCTAGATCAACTACCTCAGCGTCCTGCCAAGAGGCATCCACCACTTCTGGCGCAGGAACATGCCGCGGTACCGCAATCCGCTCACCCGACACCAACTGCCCCAACGATGACCAACCTGAGTATGTCAAAAACGGGTGATTTTCCGTAGCACGAATCGTCTTACCGCTCGATGTCGTTAACCGATACACAGGCTTAATTCCCGTGGAAAAGACATGTGTCATCGGCCGTACCACATAACGACACTTGTCATCTAACGCCCATACCGGCACATCTTTCGCACCCGAAGCAAATAAATACCCCAGTGTGACTTCAGCACCAGTATCAGCACGAAGCACTCTCGTATCAGCAGTTAAACAACCTGATTCGCGCAGATCACTTACCTGAGGCTTCTTGTCCTGACGTTGCTCCGGGCCACGGTTCAACTGTGACAACGCAATAACAGGAACCTCAATTTCTTTCGCCAACAACTTCAATGCACGCGAAAACTCCGATACCTCCTGCTGACGCGATTCCACCCGCTTGCCAGAGCTCATCAACTGCAAATAGTCAATAATCACCAACTTGAGGTTGTGCCTCTGCTTCAACCGTCGGCACTTTGCACGAATTTCCATCAACGACATGTTGGGAGAGTCATCGATAAACAGAGGTGCCTCGGAGACCTCTCCCATCGTCCGAGTCAGCTTTACCCAATCCTCATCACGCATCGTGCCCTTACGCATGTGCTGAAGCTGAATCCCAGCCTCCGCAGACAAAAGTCGCATTGTGATCTCGTTGCGACTCATCTCCAACGAGAAAACCACAGCAGCCAATCCATTATGAATAGCCGCAGCCCGAGCAATATCCAAGGCCAATGTAGATTTACCCATCGCAGGCCGGGCAGCGATAACGATCATCTGTCCGGGATGCAGACCATTCGTCAATTCATCTAAATCAGTGAATCCCGTAGGAACGCCGACAAGCTCACCACTCCGCCCTGAATTGTTATCGATTTCATCCGCTGCAGCCTCAAGCAAATCACCAAGAACTACATAATCTTCGCCGCCACGCTTATCTGCTACGGCATATACCTCGGCTTGAGCAGCGTTGACGATCTCCTCGACATCCCCACCCTCTTGTCCATAACCAAGTTGAACGATCTTAGTTCCGGCATTCACAAGCCGACGAAGAACAGCACGCTCAGCGACAATCTCGGCATAGTACGAGGCATTAGCAGCGGTCGGTACAGACGAAATCAACTCATGTAGATATGACTGGCCACCAATACGCGCCAAGTCATTACGCTTCCCAAGTTCGTCCGCGACGGTAATAGCGTCTGCAGGTTCTCCTCGACCATACAGGTCAATGATCGCGTCATAAACAATCTCATGGCTGGGCCGATAGAAATCAGCCCCTTTGACCACCTCAATGCAGTCAGCAATAGCATCCTTGCTAAGCATCATGCTGCCAAGCACGCTCGACTCTGCATGCACGTCTTGAGGAGGCAAACGATCCGCATCACCTGTCGATGCGGTATCAAAAGCAGACTCGCCCACCTTGGACAACGACACAACCACCCTCCAAACCACGGCGGGGAACAACCGCCCCCGTCAACTTAGGCGCACAATCCACACCCGTTCAAGCACGCAACATCACAAACCACCCACAGTTGTGGAAAAGGCTGTGGATACCATGTGGAGTAACGGCAGCTTTCGGTGCACATAGTGTGGATGTCTGTGGGACAAACATCTGACTTAGACGAAGTAACAACGCATTCAAGTGCATAAATGTCCCCAAAAGCTTGTGGGAAACATAAATACAAGAATTTAAGACTGAACTTCGATGCTGGCGTGTCTTTCTCTATACCTGCCTTGAAGCCCCACAAGCATTGCATCTTATCCACAGGGCATCAACAGCCTCCTACCCCAGGACCCGTCCTTTACCTACAACGCTGACTGATCCACCCAGCTGCTCCGGGCCAAGCACACATAACCTGGGATCGTGCCACCTCTTTCCGACGCCGCACTCAAACGCGATATTTGGCGACTCTCTTTCCCAGCCTTTCTCACCCTCGTAGCCGAACCGCTCTTTCTTCTCGCAGATTCCGCGATCATCGGACATCTGGGAACTACTCCACTGGCAGGCTTAGCTGTTGCCACTACTGTCCTATCAACAGCCGTAGGAACTTTTGTTTTCTTGGCATATGCAACTACATCTGTCGTGGCGAGAAACATCGGAGCTGGGAAAATAAACCAAGCACTTCACAGCGGTGTCGACGGCATCTGGCTCGCACTGTTACTTGGTATAGCTACAGGTCTCTTTCTCAACATCTTCGCAGCACCCATCAGTGGCGCTTTTGGCGCTTCTCCCGCTGCCACAGATCAAAGCAGCATCTATCTGCAGATATCCGCCTGGGGCTTACCTAGCATGCTCGTCATACTGGCAGTAACAGGCCTACTTCGAGGTTTTAAAGACACCCAAACACCGCTAGTGGCTTCAACCGTCGCTTTCACCGCCAACATCATCCTCAATATCACTTTCGTCCACGGCCTAAAAATGGGCATCGCAGGCGCAGCTTGCGGAACCGTTATATCCCAGACTGGTATGGCAATCGGACTCGTCTATGCATCTTTCAAAACAACCAGCGGCGAAAAAATCTCATTAAAACCCCACCTTGGACGCGTATTGAAGGCTGCTCTCGCTGGAACACCCCTACTTGTTCGAACACTCGCACTGAGGGGAGTTCTTCTCGCAACCACCTGGAGTGCAGCACAACTCGGTGACACCACCTTAGCCGCTCACCAACTCATAACATCCATATGGACATTCCTAATGTTCGCCCTTGACTCCTTGGCCATCGCAGGACAAACACTTGTCAGCCAAGATCTCGGAGCTAGCGAAACGCGAAAAGCGCGTCACACCGTTAGTCTTCTCACTCGAGCAGCACTGCGCCTTGGACTCACCTTCAGCGTGCTTACTTTTATCGCCGCACCATTTGTCCCCACACTTTTCACACCCGACTACAACATTCATACAGCCGCACAAGCAGGATTACTAGTTATAGCCGCCCTGCAGCCAATCGCCGCATATGCCTACTTACTTGACGGAATACTTATCGGAGCAGGAGACACCCCATGGCTTGCTCGCACACAAATACTGCTTCTCATTAGTTACCTACCCCTGATCTTTCTGCTCATTGCTTTCCGAAATGGTCTACAGGCTGCAGGCCCACCTGTTTCACTCGCAGCACTGTGGGTTATCTACTCGATTTTTATGGCCGCTCGCGCGGCTACACTCCACGCACGAGCACACTCCGACACATGGATGATCACTGGAGCTTAAACCGCATAACGAGGGGCGTGTCCCTGCTGACAGAGACACGCCCCTCGCTGCAATAAATCAAGCTTTAACGTTCAGCTTCACAGTCGCCTTAACTTCCGGATGCAGCGACACTGTAGCTGTGTGCATGCCAACAGACTTAACAGGCGTAGCGAACTCAACCTTGCGCTTGTCAATCGAAATACCACGCTGTGCCTTAGCCGCCTCAGCAACATCAGCCTGCGTGATAGAACCGAAAAGACGACCAGACTTTGTCGATTGCGCAATCAGGTTCAGCGGAGTTGCCTCAAGCTGCCCCTTCACACTCTTTGCCTGGTCAAGATCTTTAATCGCACGGGCCTCACGGCCAGCGCGAAGCTGCTCAACTTCTTTAGCGCCACCCTTGGTCCACGGCGTAGCCAGACCACGAGGAAGCAGGTAGTTACGGCCATAGCCGTCCTTGACAGTGACAATGTCACCAGCAGCGCCGAGACCAGAAACCTCGTGCGTCAAAATGAGCTTCATAGCTATTCCTCCCTTACTCTCGCTCAGCGAGCCGAGCTCGTGTAGGGCAGAAGAGCCATTTCGCGAGCATTCTTCACTGCTTTCGCGATGAGGCGCTGTTCCTGCACGCTCACACCTGTGACGCGACGAGCACGGATCTTGCCGCGGTCCGAGATGAACTTACGAAGAAGCGCTGTGTCCTTGTAGTCGATGTTCTCGACCTTCGCCGCCTTAAGCGGATTTGCCTTGCGCTTCGGCTTACGCACTACGGGCTTAGCCATCGTGGTGCTCTCCCTTCTGGGTGAGCCCGGACATAGCAGTCCGGGATGGATACTACGAATAATTGAGTGTCGATCAGAACGGTGGCTCGTCGTAAGCCGGACCATTACTCCAGCCACCACGGTTGCCACCGGAAGGAGCCTGCTGACCCCCACCAGAACCCTGACCACCCGTCGCCCAAGGGTCGTTGTCTACAGGGCCACGGCTAGGCTGCGAAAATCCGCCACCACCATTGTGACCACCTTGAAAACCACCACCGTTATTAAAACCGCCACCGCCACCGCGGCTGGTCTTCGTGACCTTAGCCGTAGCATAACGAAGAGAGGGAGCGACCTCATCTACCTGCAGCTCTAGTGCAGTGCGACGTGCACCGGTTTCTTTGTCATCCCAAGAGCGAGACTGCAGGCGACCAGTAACAATCACCCGATGCCCCTTCTCCAAGGATTCGGCAACGTTCTCAGCAGCGTCGCGCCAAACCGAACAACGCATGAACAACGTTTCACCATCACGCCATTCATTGTTGTTGCGATCAAACGTGCGAGGAGTAGATGCAACGGTAAAACTGGCGACCGCGGCCCCGGACGGAGTGAAACGCAGCTCGGGGTCGGCCGTTAGGTTGCCGATGAGCGTGATTACTGTTTCGCCGGCCATGGGCGGGTTCCTTTCGAATCGATTCAGGCTGCGTCGCGACGCAGCAACTTGGTACGCAGAATCGACTCAGACAAGCCGAGCTGACGGTCAAGCTCCTGCGCAACAGCCGACTCCGACGTGAAGTCGATGACGACGTAGACACCCTCAGAGTGCTTCTTAATGTCGTAGGCAAGACGACGACGGCCCCACACATCGACGTTATCGACGGTGCCACCAGCCTTAATCACGTTGATGTAACGCTCTAGCGAAGCGGTGATCGAACGCTCGTCGATCTCGGGGTCCACGATGATCATGATTTCGTACTTACGCATGCTCGTTAACCCACCTCCTTTGGTCTTGTTCGGTCACGGTCGATCCGTGACAGGAGGGTTGAGTGCGTTGTTCACCTGTACCGACGCACCAACAAGCATCAGCACCGAGCCCCACCAGAAAAACTGAAGAGGCCGCCACCTCCGACTACCGACACGCGCAACCTATTCGAAGAGTAAGCAACCGGGCCCTAAGGGCAGGGAGACGAGTGAACATCACCAGAATACCTGGCTTAGACAGCCACGGACGAATCCGGCACCCCCATGTGAAAAACACACAACCCCACAAGGGAACTGACTACTCCTCATTTCCTCGTTGGCTCAAAAAGTAATCACGAGCCTGTCTGAACGCCCCGCTGCCACACCAGCAACATCATCTGGCTCCGTCACCAAAGCATCGTTCGCAGGAGCCTGGCGCACTGAACGACGCGTGATAGCCCGCGAAAAACATGACCAACCAACCAGAAGAAGAACTGCCACGCGAACCACTAAAAACAAGGCATACCACCCCTCAGGCAAAGCCCGCGATGGCTCAGTTTGCAATGGTAAGTGCATCCATACCATGACGAAATACACGCACTCAGACAAAGACCACGCCGCAAAGACCTTCCAGGGCAAACGCGCCAAAGCAACCAATGGCAACAACAGCAAAGCCCATTGAGGAGAAAGCGCCTTAGAAAACAACGCCACCACGACCATCATTACCGCAGCAACCTCAGCGATCATGGGACGCCGTGGCAGCGACAACATCATGAAAGCCCCTACCGTAAGCGCGCATACCCATCCTGTAATCGCCACCACCGACGCGACTACTGGCGACAAAGGCACATGAAGAAGAGTGAAGAGATACTGCAATGAACCAAACTCTGCCTCAGCACCAAGCCACCACTCATAGGGACCGAAAACCCTGAAACCACACACAGCGAAAACACCCAGACCAGCCGCTGCACCCACGACAGCCACAAAACTTAAGCGTCGAGCAGCAGCGTAAGCTCCCGCCCGCACAGCAGAGAACACCACCGCCGCCAACACAATCAAGGCATAACTACGCGAACAAATTGCAAGAGCAAACACTGCCCCCGAGAGGACAACTCTCTCACGACTCCAAAAAAACAAAGCAACCGAAACCAAAAACACCCCGACCAACTCCGGCCCAACAAGAACCACAGTGATCAGCAAAGGACTAAACGCAACCATCCATACCCGCCATGGGTCGCGCCGCGCTGTCAGCACAGTGACAACCACCAACCCCATCGCCAAGGTCGATGCCACAACAGACCAAGCCGCGACAAAATCCACCGATCTGCCACTAGAAACCGCAAAAAAGGACAGCAGCCACAACAGCACCCCCGTTCCCAAAGGTTCTGACAGCGACAGCTCACCTTCATAAGGAAAAGCCGCCGAAGACAAACCACTAGTCACAAACATCGTCGGCAAATCCGAATAGCACGCACGCCAAAAAACCGACGACCCAGCCCAGCCATGAGTAAAGCAATGCGCCTTCTGCAACACTCCCAGAGCCACCATCACCGCAGCCACAAAGCTCAACACCGCAGCTACTGGCTGCCATGCTGGGACTAAACGCCCAGACCATCGCCCCTTCTTCACTTCAACAACAGGCAATCTGGCATAGCGACCAAGTGGACCACCTAACACCGAGTTCTCATCACGAGAACCCTGCACCGATGACAACTGCTCAGGCGCCGAGGCGCTCGCATCACCCTGAGAGCTCATAGAAGAACCCTACTTGCTAACAAAGAAGCCCCCAGTAGTGCTTTGGCTCCGGTCGAGATATCTCGACCGGAGCCAAAGCACTACTCCTCCAAATGGGAGGCCCCACCGCTGATATAGCCTCCCGGCTCACGCGGTGACTGTTCGCCATCAGAATCACCCGGGTCCGGACGACTAGGTCTGTCTTTACCTCGACCGCGGTCAGAGCTGCTACCGCCACGTGTCGGTGCTGGAGAATGCGTTCCTGTAGGAACACCCGTCGGCTTGGGCTCTTTCCCGTTGCTGTCGTCCGTTGTCGGGCTTTCACCCGGCTTAGTCGTAGCAGTAGTCGCGGTCCCTGTCGGAGTGGCAGGCGGAGTGCTCTCCGACCAAGACGGCACCTGAGAGTCACCAATTCCTACACGTTCAGGGAAAGCAATGACATGTTTCCCTTCCATGAAACGGCGCATATAGCCCATCCAGATACTCACTGGATAAGTTCCACCCGTTAGCTCGGCCTTGCCGCCGATTCCATGCATCGGCTGCGGAATACCCTTCTCATCAGGCATATACAGAGCCACAGCTGTAGATGCCTGTGGAGTAAATCCACCGAACCAAACTGCCTTCGAATTATCCGTGGTTCCTGTTTTCCCAGCAGCCGGGAACCAAAGGCCAGATGCTTTCTTAGCCGTACCTTCGTCAGACAAAACCCGCCGCATAGCTTCGATCGTGTCTGCAGCCACAGCTTCACTAATCACCCGAGTCGGCGAAGGTGAAGCCACATACTCTTTCATGACTCCAACATTGTCGTTAACCGACTTTACAATGTACGGCTCCGCCTTCATGCCTTTCGCAGCAATAGTTGCATATGCGTTCGCCAGGTCAATAACACGGATGGAAGCTGTTCCAAAGACATTCGAACCTGAAGCAACCAAGTCTGGAGAATTCTCAGGGATCCCGAGCTTTACCATCATGTCTTTTGTCTTTTGTGGACCAACCTTAAAGTTCAATTCAGCAAACGCTGTATTCACAGAGTGAGCCAAGGCCTGCCGAACAGAAACATTTCCATAACTGACATTTGCATAGTTCCGAACATCCCACGGCTCCGCGCCCGTGATTTCCGAGCCAAAAGTATGCGGACTGTCTCCATGAAGCACTGTCCGCGTACTGATTTCCTGCTCCAAAGCCGCAGCGACAGCAAAAACCTTGAATGTAGATCCAGCCTGCAACTGCGCCTGATGCGCAGCAGAGTATGGGTTCTTCGAGAAGTTCGAACCGCCATACAAAGCTTGAATTGCACCGTCACCAGGCTTAATGCTCACCAGACCCGTGCGAATACGAGCCTCACCTGGCTTATTATTCTCCACCGATTGAATAGCATTGTCCTGAGCCTTCTTATCGATAGTGGTCACTACACGAAGGCCACCACGCTCCAGCTCTGCCTCTCCAATACCAGCCTTACTCACCAGCTCATCACGGGCCAACGCAACCAGGTACCCACCCGGGCCACCCAAAGAAACCTTGCGCTTAGGGGCAACTGTCTGAGGAACAGACACATTCCGCGCCTCCTCAGCCGATATCCACCCCTCTTCAAGCATTCCATCAACCACATACTTCATACGGCTCTTCAGGCGCCCAACAGTCTTCTCCCCATTTGAAGGATCAAAGTTTCCCGGAGACTGAATAATCGAAGCCAAGAAGATCGCTTCAGAAGTAGACAAATTCTTGACATCTTTGTTGAAGTACGCCTGCGATGCAGCCTGAACACCGTAAGAAAGTCGACCAAAATAAATAGTGTTTAGATAGTCAGTCAGGATCTGATCTTTGGACATCTCCTGCTCAAGCTTTAATGCAATAACCAGCTCCTTACCCTTACGAGCAAAAGTCTGATCGTGCGTCAAGAAATAATTTTTGACATACTGCTGGGTAATAGTAGATCCACCCTGGGTCGGCCCACCTGTAACCATCGCCACTACTGCGCGACCAAGGCCAATAAAAGAGACACCTGGGTTTTCATAAAAACTACGATCCTCAGCAGCCAAGACAGCTTTCTGCAGAAGCTTTGGCATCTGGTCCTGCGTAACCGAGACACGGTTTACGCTACTGGTACGACCAATCTCAGTCTTACCATCCGAATAGTAGAAAATCGACGTTTCCTGCTTAGCAACTTCGTTGGCATTAGGCACCTTAATAGCCACGAAGGCGAAAACCACTCCTGCAATTGCAAGAACAATCAGGCTCAGAACAAGAGCAGAAAACACCTTAAGGGCACGGAAACGACCCTTGCGGACCTTGCCGCCTCTACCGACGACGACGCGAGATCTCACGTCACTCCCCTCCGGACCCCCAGGTAGGGATCAACTACCTTAACCGCCCCAGTATGACCGGCGAATCATGACAACGCACGCCCACGTTTATTCTTCTTCCTCCCAAAGCAACTCAGCCAACAACACGTCACACAAGAAAACCCACATTCTCAAAGGAGCCCTCCAGCACATACTTGGCGGTAACTCCCTCTCACGGAAGACTCCATCACATGACATTCGTAATCTCTTCTGACCTCGTTGCCCACGTCCTTCACATCAACATCCATGAAGGCGACAAGGTAACTGCAGGACAAGAAATCGCACTCCTAGAATCCATGAAGATGGAGATCCCCGTCATCGCAGAACACAACGGAACTATCACCGCAGTCAAGGTCATAGCAGGAGACGTCATCCAAGAAGGCGACGTCATCGCCATCCTTGAGTAATAATCACCACACTTCACACAAATCAATCACGGTTCTCTGGCTGATCTGCCCACCACAAACGAAGCCGCTCAGACACAGCCTCGCGGCCAATCAGCCCTTCCTCCAGCCGAATCTCCAAAGCCTGCTTATACGCCCTGCCCAGCAACGGGCCCGGCTCAATTCCCAACAACTCAGCAATCTCATTACCATTCAGCTCCGGCCGAACAGCCTTCAATTCCTCCTCGGCCATCAACTTTTCAATACGAGACTCAAGAGCGTCATAAGCCTGCCGCAAACGCGCCGCCTTACGACGATTACGCGTAGTGCAATCAGCCCGAGTCAACCGATGCAACCTTTGCAACAGAGAGCCCGCATCCGTCACATAGCGCCGTACAGCAGAGTCGGTCCACTCACCGTCGGCATATCCATGGAACCGCAAATGCAACTCCACCAACCGAGCAACTGCCTTAATCGTCTCCTTATCGAACCTCAATGCACGCATACGTTTACGCGTCATTTTCGCCCCGACAATTTCATGATGGTGGAAGCTAACGCCCCCACCCTCCTCAAATTTCCTCGTTGGCGGCTTACCAATATCGTGAAAAATCGCTGCCAACCGCAAAACCAAATCCGGACGAGGAACCACAGACCCCTCCCCAGGTTCCTGCTCCAAATCCACCGCCTGCTGCAACACCATCAACGTGTGCTCATACACATCCTTATGACGCCGATGCTCATCCACCGTCGACCGCAAAACCGAAAACTCCGGAAGCATGCGGTCTGCCAAACCTGTCTCAACTAAAACCCGCAACCCCGCAACCGGATGCTCTGCCAATACCAACTTGCAGAACTCATCACGAATTCTCTCAGCAGAGACAATCTCCAAAGAATCAGCAGCCTCCACCATCGCCGAACGAACACCCTCATCCAGCTCAAAACCCAACTGCGCAACAAAACGAGCCCCACGCATCATCCGCAATGGATCATCCGCAAAAGACACCTCCGGTGCTGATGGCGTCCGTAAACGCTTTGCCAGTAAGTCATCCAACCCACCGTGCGGATCAACAAACTCCAGCCCAGGCAACCGCAAAGCCATCGCGTTCACCGTGAAATCACGACGAACCAAATCCTCCACCAAACTGTCACCAAAACACACCACCGGCTTACGCGACTCATGGTCATACGCATCAGCCCGATACGTCGTCACCTCAACCGTCACATCACCCAAACGCGCAGCAATAGTGCCGAATTCACGCCCCAAATCCCACGTACCATCACCCCACGCACGAAGAATTCTTTCCGAATCATCAGGACGCGCCGAAGTCGTCAAATCCAAATCAGGAGCATCACGCCCCAAAAAAGCATCCCGCACCGGCCCCCCAACCAGTGCTAACTCGAACCCCTCAGCCGCAAACCTCCCACCGAGGTCGAGAAGAACAGGCAAATGCGGCGTCAGCCGAGAAATGGCCTCGCGCAAAGCAGGATCAATATGGTGGACCGACACGGCACGCAAGGATAGCCGCAGCCACACCACCCCCGCCCCTCAGCACATCCTCAACAAAGCCAGACTCCAGCCCCGTTCAACAGCCTCAATACACAAACACACACAATCACCGCGTCACACGCCACCACAAAACAGCAGGTCAACAACCAATACGCCACTAACTCATCACCAAAGAGCCCGTATGAGTGCGGTTGCCAAATACCTCGTTAGAATCAAAAGATGACCACCGCACCGCGACCGAGCCGCCCCGTGCGGCGCGTCCCCGCAGTGCTCGAACGCTCCGCCGGAGGCATAGTCGTCGACGTCCAACAAGGCCAAGCCCATATCGCCGTTATCGCACGCCGCAACCGCGCAGGACGCGTCGAATGGTGCCTTCCCAAAGGGCACCAAGAAGGTGACGAAACACTAGAACAAACAGCGGAGCGCGAAGTTGCTGAAGAAACAGGAATCCAAGGACGCGTCCTAACAACCTTGGGCACCATTGACTACTGGTTCTCCACCCATGACCGCCGCGTACACAAAGTAGTCCACCACTACCTCCTCGAAGCCACAGGAGGCGGACTCACCGTCGAAAACGACCCAGACCACGAAGCATTCGCCGTCGCATGGTTCCCCCTCCACCGCGTACAAGAACAACTCACGTTCCCCAACGAACGCCGAATCGCCCAACTCGCCTGGGAACGACTCGCCGGAACCCCATGAGCAAACACACACACCGCGCACTCACCGCACTCATCCTGGCCACCATCTTCACCAGCATTTCCACACCAGCGGCCACACCCAACGAACGCAACAGCACCCAAAACCCCCTCGAACTCGCCCTCACACGAGTCACTCCCACCATCGCCACCCCCGGAGAACCCATTACTATCCGCGCAACACTGACAAACCGCGGAAACAAACCACTACCCAACATCCAAATACGCGCACTCCTCGGCAACCAGAAACTCACCACACGCAGCGAAATCAATACCTACACCACAAGCAACAAACCCCTCGACACCACCCACGTAGCCACAAGCAAAACCCCCATCACCCTCCCACCTGGCAAAACCCAAACCGCCACCCTCACCATCGACGGCAACAACATCACCACCACCAACGCCTACGACATACGTCCCCTCATCCTCGAAGCCGCCAACCCCACCACAACCACAACCACACGCTCATTCCTGCCCACCCACACCCGCAAGGAATACCAACCTCTCCAACTCGGATTCCTCATACCACTCACCACCGACCCAGACCCCCACCTCGTCACCGCAACAGGAGAAGAACTCGACAAAGCCTGGACGGAATTCGCAGGCCCAGGAAGCCGTATCGATAACATCCTCAACGGCACCAAAGGACACACCACCACCTACGCACTCGACCCCACCCTCCTAGCCCCAAACACCACCCCACCAGCCACAAAAAACACAGACACCCCCGACACACCAACACAACTCACCAAAAACATCACCAAAAACATCACCACCCCAACCTCAACCATCTGGCAACTCCCCCCCACCGACCCAGACATCGACCCACTCACCACAACCGACGCAAACCCCAACCTCCTCAAAGCGATCGGAAAAACCAACCCCCAACTCGGCAAACTCCTCACCGAAACTGGCGCACCCCCCGAACAAGCACGCGCAGCAGACACCGCCCCCCTACTTGCCTGGCCTATCGACAACGCCCTCACCACTCAACAGCGAACCACCATCAATAACGCGCTACACCCCCGCAACAAACAGAATCCCACCACCTACATCACCGACAACACACACATAGACCCCGACCCAGACCGCACAGGCCCAGCCTCCCGCCGCACCCCCAAGGGAAACCCCCTCCTCGTATCAGACAGCGGCCTCAACAACCTTTTCAACCGCGCCACCAACCCCACACACACCGGCGAAATCACCCAACAATTCCTCGCCGAAACACTCACCCTCCTCTCCCAAAACCCAAGCAAACCCCGCGACGTCCTCGTCACAGCCCCCCGAGGGTTCAACCCAAACCCCAACACCCTCCACACCCTCCTAACCGACATATCCAACACCCCCTGGATCACCCTCACCAACACCAACGACTTCCTTCACCGCACCAACGAGCCCCAAACACCAACCACAGAACCCCCCAACCACACCCCCAACAACAACAGCCCCATCACTCCAAACACCATCGAGGACATTCTCGACGCCAAGCGCCACCTCAACGGCCTCGAAACCGTCCTCACCCCAACCAACAAATCCACCCTCATTCCCACCACGACCACCACACACGCCCTCGCCTCAGCCCGCTGGCGAGGACACCCCACACAACACGACACCGCACTCACCACAACCACCGACCGCATCCACACCCTTACCACCGGCGTCAACGTCCTACCAAGTACCGTCAACTTCCTTGCAGACTCCGGCGTACTCCAAGTCACCATAGTCAACAACCTCGACGTAGCTGTTCACGACGTACGACTCATCCTCGAACCTGACCAACGAACACCCAGACTCCACATAACCCAACCAACTCCCCTGTCTATCTCTCCCAAAAGCCGCACCACCGTCAAAGTACCCGTCGAAGCAATAGCAGCAGGACTCGTCCCCATCTCCACCCACTTACAAACCGCAGCCGGAACTAGGCTCGGCACCGACGCCACCGTCAAAGTACGAGTCCAACCCAGCGGCGGCATCACTATCACTATCGGCGCCATACTCGTTGCGCTCATATTTACCTTCGGCCTCGCACGAACCATCCGCCGAGGCCGCACACGCGTCACCGACGCCGACATCAAAGGGGTCGACCTGGAATGAGCAGCTCCAACGGCAGCCTCGCACGCGCCAGCGCCCTCATGGCATCAGGAAGCCTCGTCTCCCGCGTACTCGGACTCGCTCGTCAATCCATGATCCTCGCAGTCTTTGGGCTCACCCTCGCCGGAGACTCCTGGGCCGTCGCCAACATGCTGCCCAACACCATCTACACACTCTTAGCTGGCGGCGTTATCAACGCTGTCCTCGTTCCACAAATCGCAGCAGCACAAAAAAACCCCGACGGTGGACAGGAATACCTCGATAAACTCATCACTCTGTCTATCCTCGTACTTCTCGGCGTAACCGCCATCTGCATACCCCTCATTCCCTTCCTCGTTAACCTCCTCTCCAGCGCTAACTGGGACGAACCCACCTACGGCCTCTCCGTGGCATTCAGCTACATCTGTATGCCAGCCATCTTTTTTTACGGCCTCTACGCCATCCTCGGTCAAGTCCTCAACGCCCGAGAAAAATTCGGGTGGTTCATGTGGTCACCAGTGCTTTGCAACATTGTCTGGATCGTCGCCCTGGGATGGTTCATCAACGCCTACGGGCGCGGAAACGGTGACCCCACCACCTTCACTCCCGCCATGATCGCCCTTCTGGGAGGCTCCCTCACACTCGGTGTCGCGCTCCAAGCAATCGTCCTCATATGGCCTCTCCACCGAAGTGGATTCCGCTACCGCCCCCGCTT
The DNA here is from genome assembly GCF_058996045.1 of Dermatophilus sp. B7861-1. Taxonomy (NCBI): domain Bacteria; kingdom Bacillati; phylum Actinomycetota; class Actinomycetes; order Micrococcales; family Dermatophilaceae; genus Dermatophilus; species Dermatophilus sp. B7861-1. The sequence continues at coordinate 2,629,258 of NZ_CM180082.1, forward strand.
TGGTTTCAGAGGAGTCGGCCTCGGAGCAGTCGGACGCGTCGCCGGATGGACATTTGCCTCCTTGGCCGTCGCCCAACTTGGCCTCATCATTCAAACACGAGTCCTCACTTCAGTCGCCCAGTACTATCCAGGAAAAATTGCCTACGACCAGGCATTTCTCCTCTTCATGACTCCCCACGGACTCATCACTGTCTCCTTAGCCACCGCGCTTTTCACCTCTATGGCCAAAGCCGTAGCCATCGACGACAGAGACACAATCCGAAGTGACCTCCGGCGAGGTGCCAACCTCATCGGCGTAACAACGATCCCCATCGCGTTCGGCACCCTTGCTATCGGAACTGCACTCACCGGACTGATCTTCCTCGGAAATTCACGAGAAGCCACTGACGCAATCGGATACCTCACCATGGCCATGATGCTCGGCCTGCCCGCTTACGGCGTCTACTACCTTTGCCAACGAGCTTTCCTTGCACACAGCGATGCCCGAACTCCTTTTCGTATGCAAGTTCTCAACACCAGCATCGGAACAGTGCTCACTATCGCCGCTCTACTCCTCACTGATGAATGGCGCGGAGTAGCAGCAGCTGGAGCCCAAGCAATTGCCAACATCATTAGCGCAATCATCGCGACCATGTGGGTCCAACAACGCATGGGCCGTCTCCGCATGTACCGCATTACCCGCACATGGGTACGCGTCATAGTCGCGTGTATACCCGCAACGCTCGCTAGTTACGCTGCTTTCTTGGCTATCGAAAACATCATCCCCATCCGGGCCCTCGAATCCACCTTGAAAGTCGCCCTGGGTTCCGCGATCTTTATCCCGATATACCTCATCGGGGCACACCGGATGCGCATCGACGAAGTAAAACAAATCACTCAGCTGATCACGACTCGCCTACCAAAACGCAAGCCAACACACGGCCAGGCCTAGACTGTCCCACAAGCCCAGCAAGGGGACGCGACCGCCCATTCCGGCCCACCGCCACAATGCGGTCGAAAAAGACACCGCCGCAAGACGCGGCACCGTGAAGAAATCGACCTAGGACAAGGCAGGTGCCGTGCAGGGCGTAGGAGCAGGACAAGTCGTTGCAGGACGGTATCGGCTCAACAACCGTCGAGCCCGAATCGGCGACATAGATGTATGGGCCGCCACTGATGACACCCTAGGACGAGAAGTCGAAGTCACTGTTCTTCCAACCTCGCATCCTCAAGCCCAAGAAATCGTCAAAGCCGCACGCAATTCAGCCGCAATTGCCGATCACCGACTTGTGCGCGTACTTGATGTTGGTTCCGATATCCGCATGAGTTGGGTCGTCGAAGAATCTCTCGCAGACATGCGTACCCTCGCCCAGCTTCTAGAAACTGGTCCTCTTCCCCCCGAAGAGGGACGTCGCATTGCCGGTGAAATCGCTACCGCACTCACCACAGCCGCACGCCGCAATGTTCACCATCTCCACCTCACCCCTCACGCTATTCGCATCACAGACAGCGGACTCGTAAAAATTGTGGGACTTGCAGTCGCTGACGCTATCGCTGGCGGAAACGAAAACTTCAACACCGAAGATGCACAACGCACTGATGCTTGCGCCATCGTTGCCCTCATGTATGCAGCCATCACTGCACGGTGGCCTCTTCCCAGTCCTGTACGAGGACTTGACACAGCTCCCCGCGTCGGAACAGCGATCGCAGTGCCCTCCGAACTAGTAAGCGCGGTGCCTCCTGAAATCGATGCGGTCTGCCGAAGTACTCTCAACCACAATTCTGGCCCTGTAACTCCTGCTGAAGTCGCAGCACAATTACGTCCTTGGTCCAGCGTTCGCGTCACTAAAGCTTCTCATTCCAAAAACACGGAAAAAACAACCGAAACCACACCAGACGCAACGCCATCTAACAAGAGCGCTTCCTCAATCACCACTCGCCTAAAAGACCGAAAAAATGAACGTATTGCTGCAGAACGACGTGACCTTGAAGAACGACGATCTGACCCTTCATATCTAAACATCCGCGAAGCACTCGCGGTCGGCACTGGCACCGACAACGAAAATGCCATCGCTCCAGGTTTTGCTGCGCCCTCATACAAAGACGGAAAATATGCGCGCCCTATCGTCGCGGTAGTTTTAGCAGGAATACTCCTTGCTACTGCCGCAGCTATACCCGTACTTATTAACACGATTCCGGAATCCACTACTAGTGCAACACCAACGACACCTGCACCAGCGAAACCTGCAACCCCTAATGCTTCAGCTACTCATACCGATAACTCAACTCCTATCGCTATATCACATGTAAGATCTTTTGATCCCCAAGGCGACGGGGCAGAGAACGAAAATCAAACACATCGAGCAACTGATCAAAATACGTCATCTGAGTGGCATACCGAAGGATATGACTCTCCTGACATTATTGGTGGAAACAAACGTGGAGTAGGACTTGTACTTAAATTACAAGATCAGAGATCAATTAAAGGCGTAAAAATCAACGGCCGCCAGGGGCAATCAATCACTGTATTATCGAATAACTCAAGCTCCCTCGAAGGAGCCACGGAAATCGGGAAAGTAGAAAATGCACCAAAAGGTGAAAGCGATATTCGTGCTAGCAGCACTGAACCTGCCCAATACCTGATTGTGCTCCTCACTAAGTTGCCCCAAGGAGAAGACGGCCGATACCGCGGCAGCATCTCAGAAATCACGGTCTACTAACACGCACACTTCTCGGGGAACCCGGAATAGAGCCTGTACGTCCTTCATGTGAAACCGATCGGGGAAAATCCCCAAACTTACCACCACCGGGAGGAGGACGGAATGAGGCACAATTACCCCGAAGACGAGGAAATCCGCCGACTTCTGGCGTCAGCACACACGCCTCAAACGCCCGCAGGCCTCACCCAACGTCTAAAAAAAGCTGTTTCACAGGAACAGTTATCCTCACAAAATCGAAAAATCCCACCACCACCTATTCCTAACCGTTTGCACGGCAGATCTAGGTTACCGGTCCCTCTCCTGGTGAGCTTTTCACTACTACTTGCAGCTATCGGAACAACTCTGCTTGTCACTGCGGGGATGACTCAGTTAGATACTCAAAGTCGCATGACGACAACGCTCGCGCAAGAAGGCATTCCACTCACCGAGCGCTCTGCCCCCATCCCGGAACCTTCCAAAGCTGTGGCTGCGCTATCTGCACCTCATAACTCTCCACCTGTCGAGACTTCTCAATCAACCCCAACAAAAGATAGTCAAATCCTTTCGAGACAAATACTTAATTGCCTCAGACATCTTCGTATTGACGTTAATGAAGTTGAGCAGGTAGAGATCGCACCGTACAACGGCATCACAGCTGCTTTTGTCACCACAAACACCCAAGGGCAACGACGCCTGCGCGTGATCGATCCAGCATGCCCTGTTTTCAGAAGCCCTGTCCTTTTGGAAGAGGAAACAACAGCAGATCCTGTCTCCAACAGTAAGAACACCGCATCTAACAGACGCCTGGAATAGGTCTACCCTCATAATCGTTGAGCGGGTAAATAACTTTTACAGCGCGTTGTAAGTATTCGACAGTTCAAACGCTGACTAGCTATACTTCTATTTGAGAGGACTTCCATGAGCGAGGATATCCACAACGTCTTGATTGTTGGTTCCGGACCTGCAGGCTACACCGCAGCCATATACGCAGCGCGTGCCAATCTTTCTCCTGTCGTAATCACAGGATCAGTTGCAGCCGGCGGCGCTCTAATGAATACCACTGAGGTGGAGAATTTTCCAGGTTTTCCCGATGGAATACTGGGGCCTGACCTCATGGAAAAAATGCAGAAACAAGCAGAACATTTCGGAGCAGAACTCATCATCGATGATGTAGTTTCTCTTGATCTATCCGGCGACATAAAAACAGCTACAGATGGAAGCGGTAACTCATACCGTGCTCGAGCTGTGATTCTTGCCATGGGTTCTGCTTACCGCGAGCTCCATGTTCCTGGTGAAAAAGAACTCTCAGGAAAAGGTGTTTCTTGGTGTGCCACCTGTGACGGTTTCTTCTTCCGTGATCAAGACATCGTGGTAGTCGGTGGCGGTGACTCAGCACTTGAAGAAGCAACTTTTCTTACAAAATTTGCCAAGTCAGTCAAAGTGATACACCGGCGTGATCAGCTCAGGGGAAGTGCCATCATGGCACAAAGAGCCATGAATAACCCGAAAATTGAATTCCTTTGGAACTCTGCGGTTACATCAATTAACGGAGTCGATAAAGTCGAATCTATTACCCTCAAAGATACAATAACTGGGGTGACCCGCGAGATGGAAACTCGTGCTGTTTTTGTAGCTATTGGTCACGATCCTCGCAATGAACTCGTCTGTGACGCTGTTGAGATCGATGAGGGAGGATATGTGTTAACGCAAGGTCGGAGCAGTGTCACTAATATTCCTGGCGTTTTCGCCTGTGGTGACCTTGTAGACCACACTTATCGACAGGCAATTACAGCAGCAGGTAGCGGATGCGCAGCTGCACTCGACGCAGAACGTTATCTGGAAACTATCTAATCTCATACATGAGACCTATCAGTCGTGGGTAAGTGATAACACTTTAGTCTGACTTTCAGTCAGTTAATCAACCAGGAGATTTCATGGCAGCTATTAAAGAGACCAGTGATGCTGATTTCGAAGCTGACGTTCTCAAGAATGAAAAAACCGTTCTTGTCGATTTTTGGGCACCATGGTGCGGTCCTTGCCGTGCTGTAGCTCCAATCCTCGAAGAAATCGCAGCCGAGAATGCTGGTTCGATCGAAATTATCAAACTCAACACTGATGAGAACCCGAAAACTGCAGCTAAGTACGGAATCGTAAGTATTCCTACGATGAACGTCTTCCAGGGCGGGGAAATTGTGAAAACAATTGTCGGAGCCCACCCTAAGCCAAAGTTGCTCCGCGAAATCGCAGACTTCATTGTCTGATAACAAGGGTTGGGGTGTTGTTTCATGTGAAACAACACCCCAACCCTTGTTAATTTTAAGTTTCCTGGATAGATTCGCTCTCTTCAGCTAAACAGGTCGAGTCAATTGCCTTCAAGATTCGGTCTAAGTCCTCTCGACCAGCAAACTCAACCGTTAGTTTCCCTTTTTTTCTCCCCATATTTATGGTCACATGAGTATCAAGGCGATCTGTAAGTCTTGCTGCCAAATCTTCATATCCCTGATTATGTTGAGAACTGCGCGGACGACGAGGTTTACTACTAGCATTATTTGACGAAACGGCAACAATTTCTTCTACTGTTCGCACAGATAGGCCTTCTGCCACTATTCGCTGAGCTAGACGCTCTATCGCTGCTGCATCTGAAAGACCCAACAAGGCACGAGCATGGCCTGCAGTTAAAACACCAGCTGCTACACGCCGCGCAACAAGAGGCGGAAGCCTCAGAAGTCGCAATGTATTACTAATCTGAGGGCGTGATCGAGCTACACGATCTGCGAGTTCTTCGTGGGTGCAACCAAAATCATCAAGGAGTTGCTGATAGGCAGCGGCTTCTTCCAAAGGATTGAGCTGAACTCGATGCAAGTTTTCCAAAAGCGCATCACGCAGCATTGCGTCATCAGGTGTGCTTTTGATGATTGCAGGCACTGATTGCAGCCCCGCTATTCGGGAAGCGCGCCAACGCCTCTCACCCATAATTAACTCATAGCCAGATTCAATTTCTTGACTATGCCGAACAACAATTGGTTGGAGTATTCCAATTTCTTTGATGCTGGCAACAAGTTCATCTAGCTCTTGCTCATCAAAAACTGTTCGAGGTTGCTTCGCATTCGGGTGAATTGCATCAATATCAATCTGAGCAAGCTCAATCCCTGGAACAGGAGACAAGTCATCCTTCACCACGACTCCCTCTCGGGGCTCTGTAGAAGTTATGGCTATTTCTCCTTCAGATTCGAGATGAATTTTACTTAGTTCTTTGGTTTCCCGTGAAACATCAGAACTACTTTGAACTACATCAGATTCTGAAGAACTGACATCAGCCCCTGCGCGTCCTACACTCTCGAAAGCTTTATCTAAAGCAGCACGACGTCCCTGACTATCTGTAGGAGCACTCGACTTATTTTTTCGTCCAGATGCAGCTGCTGATGAAGAAGCAGATTCTCGTGTGCGCCGAGTAACGTCGCTTTCAAAGAATAAATCTGCTGGCCTGGTTTGCACTGCAGGAACTGACTCAGTCAAGGGCCTTGTACTTCGTGGTTTAGCTGCAAGTGATTCTCGCGGGACATCAGTGGGAATCAAAGCCCCCAACCCCCGCCCTAAACCACGCTGCCGATCACTACTCATACGTTCTTCCTCCTCCTCATGCCCACTACCAGCTAATAGCCGTTTCACTAAACTCGCTGCTATATATGTTTCCCGTGAAACATTACTTACGATTGAAAACTTGGATCGCGTTCAACAAACTCTCGAGCAGCACCTAGATACGCTAAGGATCCCGTACTCATCGGATCGTAAGTCAAAACGGTTTCGCCGTGGCTTGGAGCTTCAGATATCCGAACAGATCGCGGCACCATCGCATTGAGTACCTGATCTGGGAAAACTGAGCGAACTTCTTCTGCTACCTGCGATGAAAGCTTGGTGCGCCCGTCATACATCGTGAGCAAGATCGTCGAAATGTGAAGCACAGGGTTGAGGTGTCGCCGGATCATGTCGATATTGCGGATCAACATCGACAAACCTTCCAGAGCGTAGTATTCACACTGAATCGGAATGAGCACTTCGCGAGCAGCCACAAAAGCATTAAGCGTGAGAAGTCCTAAGCTTGGGGGACAGTCGATAATCACATAATCAACTGGATCTTTGTCTTTATTTTTTTGCAGCAGATAAGACTCAATTGCTCTTTGCAGTCGTGTTTCACGTGCAACGAATGAAACTAGTTCTATCTCAGCACCAGCTAACTCAATCGTGGCAGGTACGCACGTTAGTCCTTGGGTTAACGCAGAAGGTTGCTCAACATCAATCAGCGAAGCATCTTCAATCAGAACATCATAAATACTGTCGACCTCTGAGGAATGCTCGATTCCTAGTGCGGTGCTTGCATTGCCCTGTGGGTCCGAATCTATAAGTAATACTCGTTGCCCTCCAAGTGCCAGAGCTGTTGCAAGATTGACTGCTGTAGTTGTTTTCCCAACGCCTCCTTTTTGATTTGCGATAGTGATGATCCTGGTATGCGCAGGTTTCTTCCAGGGAGATCCTTTAGGTCGAATCAAACGCCGCTTCGGCTGGGAAACGACCCTGTTCGGCGCTGATTCATCTGGTTCCTTTTCGTCTAAGGGGTCAGCAGGATCTTTTACTGCCAGTACTGGTGACTCCTGGGGCACAGCTCCTCCTTGTCTCTAACGTCAACGCGTTTCACGAGAAACAGACCTCCGACAAGAAGTTTCACGTGAAACATGCGTAGAACGATGCCTTCAAGGACCTACGGTACCCTCAGAGCTAGCTCTGGTGACATGACGACATGACAATTACGGAACAGAGAGATTCGGGATATCAAAAACCTCTCGACTCACCTAGGTGGGCCGAGAGGTTAACTGAGACCTTACTGATTTTGAGTTCTGCGACTATGGCGTGACTTTTTCTTGCCAGAAGTTTTCACTCGAACATTTCCCTTCTGGGCTGAGATAAAACGAATACGTACAAGCGTCGTAGGATCTTCTAAAGTTCCTTCTCCAAGAAGCTCAACTTTGCTATCACAGCCACCAGAGACAGCTATTTGCTGACGGTCCTCTTCCAGTTCACGATAAGCAGATGCGCCTTTGAGAGCAACCAGTTCGCCTCCCGGGCTCAATAGGGGGGCAGCCCACATTGCCAGTTTTGCAAGACGAGCGACTGCTCGTGCAGTTACAACAGGAACAGCGAGCTGGCCGGCTAAAGCTTCGGCGCGCGCATGATGAATTACCACATTTGTAAGTCCCAATTCCTCAACAGCAGATGAAAGCCATGTTGTGCGTCGCGCAAGTGGCTCAATCAGATGTAGTTGCAGGTCAGGCCGTGCAATAGCTAAAGCTAATCCTGGCAGCCCAGCACCAGAGCCAATATCTGCCACGGCGACACCAGGTTCCAGTACACCTTGCACAATTGCACAATTTAGAATGTGCCTACTCCACAATCGTGGAACTTCGCGAGGACCTATTAGTCCGTGAGTCACTCCCGTTGTAGCTAATAATTCTGAAAACTTAACAGCTATATCTAGGCGATCTTTATAGATCAGATGAGCAATCCTGGGAGGAAGGGAAAGTTCAGAGGAAAACGAATTGTCCACGGTTGGTTGATCCATCGTTAAGAAGGCGAATGATGGCAGTGGCCGCGCCTAGCTGCCACTGCCATCAGAGAAGGTGTGATTTAAACCAGGGGAAGTACAACAACGAAACGGTGAGGCTCACTGCCTTCGGATTCTGATTCGAGTCCTGCGCGAAGCACCTCGTCGTGAACTACTTTACGTTCAAATGCAGACATAGGTTCGAGCGATCGAGCCTCGCCGTATTTTTTTACCTCAGCGATCACTTTTCGTGCAGTAGATATAACTGCTTCGCGCCTCTCAGCACGGTGGCCAGCTACATCAAGCATTACCCGGCTACGCTCACCAGTTTCAGCCTGTACTGCCATACGAGTTAATTCTTGTAATGCTTCGAGAACTTTGCCATCTTGCCCGACTAAACGACGTGGTACTCGACCATCTTCTGAATCTACGATGGCAACTGAAGCCCGGTCGCCATCGATATCTACATCAATGTCACCGTCCAAGTCGGCAATATCAAGTAAACGCTCGAGGAAGTCTGCCGCAATTTCACCTTCACGCTCTAGCTCCTCTGTGCGGCTAGCACTAATTCCCTCGCTCATGCTGTCCCTCCAATGAATAGGCAGTTCTATCCGCTGCCAGATCGATTATGTGTGGCCTGGCCGCGCAAAGCGCGGGAATACAAGTTATTTTCGCCGCGAACGGCTGGTCCTGCGAGGCTGCTGACGCTGACCACCTTGTCGAAGCTTGTCCGCTACAGGGCTATCGCGATACTCACCTGCAATGTTTGAGACATCTGTGTTGTTTTTGAACCACGAACGTTTTTTCTCTGATGCAATATTTTTTTCTACTGCATCCATGCGATTTTCTGCCGGCAGTTTTCCTTGACGACGGCGTCTTTCTTGGAATGCTTTTTCTGCTTCCGATCCAGGAGTTGGCATCCGGCGAATCACCCAAAACTGCTGCCCCATTGACCAGACGTTCGTGGTGAACCAGTAGATAAGAACACCTACAGGAAAATTGACACCTGTAACCGCAAAAATCAAGGGGAAAACATACAACATTACTTTTTGTTGCCGAGCCATCGGATTGTCAAGTGCCGAAGCAGGCATATTTTTCATCGTCAGCTGATGCTGCGTGATAAACGTAGTGGCTGACATCAACAGAATCAGCACAATTGTAAGAATTTTTGCCTCAATGGAATGAGAGGTCATAAATGTGGCTGACAGCGGGGCTCCGAAAAGAGTCGATGCATCTGCCTGACCTGCTAGCTGTGGATTCAATGGCCCTGCAGACAAACGCTGTCCATAAGCAACTCGACCAAGGTTGTTCAAAACGCTAAACAACGCAAAGAAGAAAGGCATCTGAACAAGAATCGGCAGACAAGATGCAAAAGGGTTGGTCCCTGTTCGACGATACAGATCCATTGTTTCTTCAGACATTCGCTGCCGAGATTCTGGATCAGTTTTTCCCTTGTATTTTGCTTGAATCTTCTGCATCTCAGGCTGAATGAGCTGCAGACGACGTGACGACTGGATTTGTTTAAAGAACAAGGGCATCAACAGGACGCGGATGACAATAACCAATCCACCAATGGATAGCGCCCACGTCCACCCTGACTCTGCAGGCATTCCAACCCACGAGAAGAGACTGTGGAAAGCAACCAGCACCCACTCGACAAACCATTCAAGTGGAAGCATCAGCGTCTCGAAAAAGGACCTCTCCATATTTTCCTCTACGGTCTCTTCGTTCCATCTTCGGGTATCTCTACAGACCAGATATGACCGAAGTTTATTGTCAAAGTTTCATCACCTGTCGGTGGTGTCTGAGATAGTTCCATTCTGACGCACCGAGCGTCTTTTAGCGTCTCGCGCAGGTACATGATCAACACCACCTGGATTCCAAGGATGACAACGCCCCAAACGTCTGACCCCCAGCCCAAGCCCCCTGACCACACCAAAACGCTGAATAGACACAAGCATGTACGTGGAACAACTGGGATAGAAACGGCATCTAGGGGGTATCAGGGGAGAAATAAATAGCTGATACCCCCGAATCGCCCATAAAAACGGCCTAGCTAGCAGGCCACGTAAGCGATCGACTAGTAGGGGGCTCACACAGATCGACCCATCACTGATTTTTTGTGACCCACTGAAACTTCATTCAAGTCTTTCATCACCCTAGTGAGAAGACGTTCTAGCTCAGTCTCAAGGCGTAGAAAGTCTACTTGCGCGGACGCAGGGTTAGCTCGAACGACGAGGTCGACACCTTGGGGGAGAGAAGGAATACGTGCACGCAAAGAATGGCGTAGACGGCGCTTTACTCTGTTTCGCACAACAGCAATGCCCACCGCTTTCGACACAACGAAGCCGACCCGCGGGGGTCGGCTTCGTCTGCCCTCAGGCTGAGCAACATGAATAACAAGCAGTTTTCCACCTGCTCTCTTGCCTTTTACCGCTACGTGAAAATCTGTAGGTTCACATAGCCGGTTACATGCGGAGAGCACGATCCTGCCCGGGAGATTCAGGCGGAAATGCTGGCGCGGCCTTTACGGCGACGGCAGGCAAGAATAGCGCGGCCAGCACGAGTGGCCATACGACTGCGGAAGCCGTGCTTTTTAGCGCGACGACGGTTGTTGGGCTGAAAAGTGCGCTTGCTCACGTTGAACTCCGTTGGGTCTCGTCGACGAGTCGGTTAAGTCGGCTCGACCATGACGCGACGCAAATCTCGAACGATTGAGAAAGCCTCGCCGCCGACGGTCGGGATCGAAGGTCCGTCTCCACTCTCATTCTAGTCACTACGCGCGCGAGAGAAACTCATGACTTCTGCGCACGTTACGTCTTGACTACCACAGCTTGGAGACGGGCACACGAAACCGCCCGTCGAAACCGACTGACACACCACGTTACGTGAAATAGGAAATAGAGGTCAAACTTGCTGGGCTAACTTACTCGAACCACAGCGAATACAGCTACCTCATCTGGCAGTTCACCCAGCGGCCGATGAGTTCGTGCATTTGAACGCAAACCTATCCACCGACCCGATTGACAGATTCTGCTTACGACTAGCCAGCACGACTCGCTGTCTATTTTCCAACGGCCAAGTGACCCGAAAACCTAAGCGAGAGAGATTCCCACAGGGCATCCACATGCAAACACTGCCCTTAATACTTCGTCAAATACCCACCTGAGCAGCAGGTTTCATGACCTTAATTGACTTTGTCAATGGTCGAGCACTAGTAGCCTGTGGATATCCCGTATCCTGTACCCCCAGGCTGTTTCCACAGCTGTGGAAACAGCCTGGGCAGCACTGTAGCCTGCATGTTTCAATAAAACTTCTCGAGAAAATTGATGCCCTGCGCGGGCAGGTACACACAGGGTTTCCCACAAGATGCTCGCGCAGTGGACACCTAACGTGTCCTAGGACTTATCACCGCATTACATACTCAGCAGGAGGGCACAAC